>CAWKMZ010000013.1:0-1464900 GCA_963850865.1 uncultured Acidobacteriaceae bacterium | reverse complement strand
AGAGATTTGACGCTAAAGCCCGCTCATTCAGCGGGCTTTGCTTTTGGCCGGGAATCGCTCTGCAGCTCACGGGCTGGAACTCGCGCAATCCATTGACCTGCCATAATTTAGCAACTCATGGGGTTTGAAGTCATTCTCCAGAGCTCTTCATTTGACACTCGAGTGCTCTCACGACTCGCTACAGGCATATTGCTCACAGATTCCAACTGTCGACTTGGTCAAATTTGCACCCGGTGCGTATTTGGACAAAGATCGCGATCTCAATGATCGGGGTTTTCCAATTCAGTACGGGATGTTACGCGGCAGTGCGAACGCTCCAAAACGCCCGAAGATATACGGATTAATTAGAGCAATCTCCCATCGAATCAATTACGTACTTCTGCCGCACTGCGCCGTAACAAGCTCGTACAAGATTAACCTTGCGTGCCATTCAGGCGGCGCGTAGGGTGGCGAAGTCTTCAGCCGTACGACCAAACTGAGCGATAGAATCGGCGCTTCGATCGATCAGCCACGGGCCAGAAAAGGGCGAAGGGCGCCCCTGGACCTCGATGGCCACTTGTTTTCAGCGGGCGGAGAGGACAGTCAGATCAACGAAAGGCGCTGCAAGACTTTTCTTTTGACATGCGAAATACTTACCTGGCTCTTTTCGTGTTTTGTTTAAGCGTTTCAGGGCAAGCGGTCAACCCAACCGGGATCACGATGGAGCGTGAGCTGGACGGAATGAACTTGCACATGCCCTCTGGCGAGCTGCGGATTGAAGTCCTTGAGCGAAAGCGTAGTTCGCGTAGTCTTTTCGGCGTCTCCGGATTTCTTCAGCCGCGATTCGATCGCCCGCGTACCTTTGCCGCAGGAGCACGCGCCTTTCCAGATTGTGGAGTCGAAGGCCAGCTATACGCTGGTGACCGATCAATTGCGGGTCAGTGTCGATCGAGAAAGCGGCGCGGTTTCGTTTGCGGATGGCGCGGGCCGTTTGCTGCTTGCGGAATCGCCGGAGGGACGAAGACTGGATCCGGCCACGGTGCAGGGCGAAAAGACCTTCCATATTCAACAGAAGTGGGAGGCAGGAGGCAGCGAATCGCTCTACGGCCTAGGCCAGATGCAATTAGGCACCGTCGATATCAAGGGCTACGACCTGGATCTGTGGCAGCACAATACCAACGTCGTGGTTCCGTTTCTGGTGTCTTCAAAGGGCTACGGCGTCTTCTGGGACAACACGTCGTTCACGCGTTTCGGCGATCTGCGGCCGTTCACCGCGATTCCGGCGGACGATCTTTTCGATGCGGAGGGTAAGCCTGGCGGGGTGACACTGTCTGCGATCGACGGGGAAGCGCCGCCAAGCCAGACCGCGGATATTTCGCTGCATCTGCCTGCCGGGACCGATGGCTGCGGCGGCGCACGCTGCCCGCACCTGCAAAGGGAGTCATGGACCGGCTCGGTGCTTGCACCGGCGACGGGCGACTACCAATTCCGTGCGTACTCGAATGGCGGCATCAAGGTCTGGCTCGACGGCAAGCTGGTGATGGACCACTGGAGGCAGAATTGGCTCACCGCGACCGATCAGATTCGCGTGCACCTCGAGGCCGGGCATCGCTATCCAATCCGGATTGAAAACGATCCGGAACAGCAGAGCACGCTTGAATTCGAATGGAAGACGCCGCCGCCCGACGACAAAACCTCGCTGTGGTCGGAGGTTGGCGACGGCATCGACTACGACTTTGTTTACGGGCCATCCATCGACCAGGTCATTGCCGGCTATCGAATGCTGACGGGCAAGGCGACCATGCTGCCGAACTGGGTTTTCGGGCTATGGCAATCGCGGCAGCGCTACGAGACCGCGCAGGAGTCGCTCGATGTGGTGGAGCAGTTCCGCCAGCGCCATATTCCCTTCGACAACATCGTGCAGGACTGGCAGTATTGGCGGCCGGACGCGTGGGGCTCGCATGAGTTCGATCCGACGCGTTTTCCGGACCCGGATGGCTGGATCAAGGCGATCCACGCCGAGCACGCGCACGTGATGATCTCGGTTTGGGGAAAATTCAACCCCAATACCGAAAACGCGAAAGAGATGCTGGCCCACGGTTATCTCTACACGCCTAACCTCGAGGAACACGACAAAGACTGGATCGGCCAGCCCTATACGTTTTACGACGCGTTCAATCCCGGAGCGCGGAAGCTGTTCTGGTCCCAGATCGACTCGCACCTATTCTCGAAGGGCATCGATGCGTGGTGGATGGATGCGACCGAGCCCGATCTACGGGCCTCGCCGCCTTCACTCGACGGTCAACGCACGCACATGAACCCGACGTACCTCGGCACGGGTTCACGGATGCTGAACGGCTACGCTCTTGAAAACAGCGAAGGAGTTTACAGGGGGCAGCGCGAAGCCGCGCCCGATCAGCGTGTCTTCATCCTGACGCGGTCGGGGTTCGCGGGTATTCAGCGGTACTCGACTGCGATCTGGTCGGGAGACACCACCTCTACCTGGACTGCGATGGCCAAGCAGATTGCGGCAGGTTTGGGCGCGAGCATTTCAGGACTTCCCTACTGGACCATGGACACCGGCGGCTACACGATGGAGCGGAAGTTTGAGCGGGAGCCGATGACCGATGCTAACCGGGAGGAGTGGCGGGAGCTGAATGCGCGTTGGTTCGAGTTTTCGACGTTCACGCCGCTGCTGCGCGTGCACGGCGAGATGCGCCCGCGCGAGATGTGGACGCTTGGCGAGGGTTCGCCGGCCTTCGACGCGGAACTGAAATTCGACCGCCTGCGCTACGCGTTGTTCCCTTACATTTACTCGATGGCCGGCTGGACCACGCAGCGGGATTACACGATGCTGCGCGCGCTGGTGATGGACTTTCCGGAAGATCGTACCGCACGCGAACTGAACGACGAATATATGTTTGGGCCGGCGCTTCTGGTCGCACCGATTACAAAGTACCAAGAGCGCAGCCGTCCCGTGTATCTTCCGAGCGGCGCGCAATGGTACGACTACTGGAGCGGACGGCCTGCCGGTTCAGGCAGCATCGTTGCCGCTGCGCCTTACGATGCGATTCCGGTTTATGTGCGCGCGGGGTCGATCATTCCCTACCAGCCGGACATGCAGTACATCGGCGAGAAACCTGCCGATCCGATTACGCTCTGCGTCTACGCGGGAGCCGACGGACAGTTCACGCTGTATGAGGATCAAGGCACGACGTTCGATTACGAGAAGGGAGCTTTTTCGGAGATTCCAATACAGTGGGATGAACACTCGCACACTCTCACCATCGGCGAGCGCAGCGGCGCGTTTCCGGGTATGTTGCCGCAGCGCACCTTCCGTGTGGTTCTGGTATCGGGGACCCATCCCGCAGGTTTTCCGTTCACAGCGACCGCAGCCAGAAGCGTGGAATACAAAGGGGCGGCGGTTCGGATCGAGCTCGAATAGAATCCCCGATGAGCTTGTCTAAAGTTTCACGCCAGCAAAAAAAGCCTGCGGCCGAGCGATTCCAAATCTTCGCTCTGCTGATTCTGATCTGCTCGGCGGCGGTCCCGGCGCAGTCTCAGAGGCAAGAGCCTTATTCGTGGAAGAACGTGGAGATTTCCGGCGCCGGTTTTGTCGACGGCGTGGTTTTTCATCCGAGCGTCCCGAACGTTCGCTATGCGCGCACTGACATGGGAGGCGCTTACCGATGGGATGCTGTTGCGGATCGTTGGCGGCCGATTCTGGATTGGGTTTCACATAAGGATGTGAACCTGATGGGAGTTGAATCGATTGCCCTTGACCCTTCGGATGCCAATCGCGTCTACCTTGCGTGCGGGACGTATACGCAGGGTGACGCCCCCAATGGCGCCATCCTCCGGTCCGACGACCGCGGCCGGTCCTTCGCCCGGACAGACTTGCCCTTCAAACTCGGGGGCAATGAAGATGGGCGTGGCAACGGAGAGCGCCTTGCTGTCGATCCTCGCGACGGACGTGTTCTTTACCTTGGGACGCGTCACGATGGACTATGGCGATCTGGAGACCGCGGCGTAACCTGGTCGCGCGTGGATAGCTTTCCCGATATTTCGGAAGCGGAAGTGGCGGCAACGGAGCCTCCAGAGAGCGAAACGCCTGCGAAGTATTGGCGCCGGAAGCAGGCGCGCGGTGACGGCATTGTGTTCGTCAAGTTCGGCGCGCCTGCCGAGCAGGCCGGATCGCAATCGCTGACGATCTATGTGGGGGTCTCACTGATGGGCCGACCCAACCTCTTCGTCTCGACCGATGGGGGAGCAAGCTGGCGCGCGATTCCCGGGGAACCGACAGCATACCGGCCGACCCGCGCGGCGTTGTCGCGCGACGGTTTTCTTTATGTGGCTTACGGTTCGGCCCCTGGCCCATCCCGCATGACAAATGGCGGACTTTGGAAGCTTGATCTTCGGGGCGGCGCATGGACGGATATCACCCCGGAACACCCCAGTCCGGGGGGAAGGGAATTCGGATACGCCGCTGTCGCTGTCGATTCACTCCATCCGCGCTGGCTGATCGCGAGCACTTTTGGCCGCCCGGGCGGCGACGACATTTTTCGCTCCATCGATGGCGGCGCGAGCTGGAAAGCCATCTTCACAGGCGGCGACGGAGTCTTCGATTACCAATCGGCCCCGTATACAAAAATGACTCCGATTCACTGGCTCTTCGATATCGAGATCGATCCCGCCAATTCGAATCACGCCGTCTTCACCACGGGCTATGGCGGATGGGAGACCTTCGATTTGACCGCCGCCGACAAGGGACTTCCTACTCACTGGAGGATTCTTGCGCGAGGCATCGAAGAGAGCGTGGCGCTGGATCTGGTGAGCCCTACGGATGGCGCGCATCTCGTCAGCGCCATTGGCGATTACGGCGGCTTTGTTCACTGGAATCTCGATCGGGCGCCGCCGGCGGGATCCTCTGCGCCTCCTCGGATGAGCAATACAACAGGAGTGGCCGCGGCGACGGAGCGGCCCGAAATTCTAGTGAGGGTTGGCGTGAGTGCAGCGCGCAAATCGACCGACGACCTTGGATACTCGCTCGATGGCGGCCGCACCTGGCAGCCGAGCGCCACCGCGCCGACACCCAGTAGTCATGCCGGATCGATTGCCGTCGGCGCAGATGGCGACACATGGATCTGGACTCCGGAGCATGAAGCTGCCTCCGTGACCCGCGATCGCGGAGCAACCTGGACCCCCGTACAGGGGCTTCCTCCTGGTCTTCGCGTCCTTGCCGATCCACTCTCTCCGCGCGCATTCTATGCCGTCGCACTCAGTGCCGGCCTGCTTTATCGCAGCAGCGATGGAGGCGCGACATTTACATCTGAGACCTTCACGCTTTCCGGCGATCCGGCAACGCCCCAGAAGCCTTCACGGGGCGACACGCGCGGCGGTCAAGACAAAATCTATGCCGCGCCGGGACGGAGCGGCGATCTCTGGCTGGCGGCGTTTGACGGTTTATACCATCTGGCTTCTCCGGCGCCTGGAGGTGGAGTCTCATTCGTCCGGATGCCTGGCGTCGAGGAGATCGAGGCATTCGGCTTCGGCAAGGCCGCTCCTCACCGCAGTTATCCGGCGATTTATCTTGCGGGGACCGTGAACGGGGAGAGCGGCGTTTTTCGATCGCTGGACCAGGCAAAGTCCTGGACGAGAATCAACGATGACCGGCACCAGTGGGGATTGATCCTGCAAATCAGCGGTGACCCGCGAGTGTATGGCCGAGTTTATGTTGGAACACATGGCCGTGGCATTCTCTATGGCGATCCGGTAAAACGGTGAAGGCCAGGGCAACCTGGGGAGATCGTGGAGCTTAAGCGAAGCCTCGGAGCGCAATCAATCGCGGGGCGAAACGCGCGGATGAGAACGGAATCATGATTCAGATTCGTTGGTTGATCAAGGAGGAAAGCGTGAGGAGTTTTGAGACAGGATTGCGAAAGGCGCGGCTGCTGTCTGCGCTACTGCCCGGGGTAACGCTGGGCTGCGCGGGCGTCGCGTTGGGGCAGGGAGTCCGGGTCAATGTGCAACTTGATCAGAGCGTCAACGTGCTCAGCCCAATTTCGGTGAGCCTGCCCGCTGTAATGTCGGACGGCGCTGCATTCAAGCCTGACGGTGCACCGTACACACGCCTAGCCGGAGCGAATGCCATCGTTTATCCGGGCAGTCCAGGAGCGGCCGATCTCTATCACTGGTCCACGAACACGTTGACGAAATATGCGGGCAGCAATCCTCCGTACATCGGACCCGACGCAAATTTCGGGAACTTTGCAAAAAACCTCGACAAGTACGGAACCGCGCTATTGGTGGTGAATTATGGCGCCAGCCTGAATGGCACAGGCGGAGGCGATCCTGGCGAGGCAGCGGCGTGGGTGGCCTACGCGAACGGCGATCCGGCCGACACCCGGCCGATCCCGAAAGATAAGGAGGGGAGCGATTGGCACACGGTCGGCTTCTGGGCAACGATTCGCAGCCAGGCTCCGCTCGAGACCGATGACGGATTCAACTTCTTGCGCATCGCGCATCCGCGGCCCTTCGGCATAGCACTTTGGCAGATCGGTGACCATGTGTACAACAACGGATTCTACGGAGAAAAACACAGCGGCGAGCCGGACCTGCACGGACCCTCGCCTGCCAAAGCAAACGACTTTGGGAAACTCGAAAAGAATCCCAACCTGAGTCCCGCCTTTTACGGAGCGAGAGTGGTGGACTTTGCGCGCGCGATGAAGAGCGTTGACCCGGACATCAAAGTGGGCGCTACGCTGGCGCTGGTGAGCGGCGGCCCCTCAGACAGCGAGTGGGGCACGAATTCAGACTGGGGGGCGACGATCTGGGCGAGAGACTGGGACGATAAAGTGCTCCAAGCGGGTTGCGGGTCTATGGATTTTGTGACGCTGGACTGGCAGATGGGCCCGATGCTTCCACCGGACTGGAAGACGCTGGATGAAGAATCGCTATTTAAAAGTACCCGGCCGACCATGGCCAGTATTTTGAGCTGGCTGGTAAGCGCCTACAAAAACGATTGTCCAGCGGGCCGCCTCTTGCCGATCGCTTTCTCGCCGGCCGGGATTGCGCCGTGGCCTCATGTGGAGCACCCGGTAGCGACAACGCTATGGGTGGCCGATACCTATGCGATCCTGGCCGAAACCGGAGCCGCGACCGTGAGCTGGTACGAGATGCACGGGAACTCCATGCTGTCGAACGACAACAAGAGCTTCGGTCCAGCGTTCATGGGCCTGGAGATGCTGCACATTGTGGCGCATAATCCGGGCGATATTTTTGTGCACACCGACTCCGATAGCTCGACGGTTGCGGCGCATGCCACGCGACGGCGCGACGGCGTGGTGGGCATCATGCTCATCAACGAAGACCCCAAACACGCCGAGACGGTCACTGTGACGGTGAGCGGCGGCACGATCGGAAGCAAAGGCAAGCGCCTGGACTACGGGCTGGAACAGCAAAAGGCCGGAGCGCCGCTGGCGCAATCGGAGATCACAGGGCTGGGCGCCAAGTTCACGGTTTCAATTCCTGCATATACGGTAACGGATATTCTGATTCCGCCGGCAAGTTGACGAAAATTGCGGTTCCTGGAGGGAACGAGGTGGTGGAACTCGAAACGCGTGGATGGCTGAGCCGATTTGCGAAGCGCCGAATATTGCAATTCCGCGTAGCCGTGCTCTTGTGGGCGTTCGTCGGAGTTTCGACAGCGCTTCAAGCGGCGGCGCAAAGCGGCGCGGCCGGAACTGACGCCGCACCGCGCCCGGCAGAAACGAGCAGCACCGGCACTGCATCGCAACCGCAAGGCAAGAGCCCGGGATTCACCTTGCATCAAACCGTTCGCCGCGTGGTTGTCGATGTGGTGGTGACAGACAACCAGGGACACCCGGTTCTGGATTTGCAGCCGTCGGACTTTCATGTGTCTGAGGACGGCAAGGCGCAGGATCTTCGCCAGTTTGAAGAGCGCACGCCGGAGAGCTTCGCGTCCGAGCTCCCTCCGTTGCCGCCGCTGCCCGCTCACACTTTTATGAATCTGCCCGCGACCGCGGACCATGGGCCGGCGACGGTGATTCTTTACGACATGCTGAATACTCCGCTGGATGCTCAGGCGTACGCTCATCAGGCGATGACGAAGTTTCTCAGCTCCAATGAGGGTCAGGGCCAGACGGCAATTTTCGTATTGAGTGACCGGCTGCATCTCCTGAAGGGATTTTCTGACAATCAAGAGGAGCTCTTGCAGGCTGTGAACGGACCGGATGCAAACCGGCACTCGTCGGCGCTCCTACAAGGCGCGAGCGAGACCGACCAGGCCTCGCAGCTGGCGGGCGAGATGGCGCCGAGCCAGGGCGGTGCGGCGAATGGCGTGCCCGGGGGAGGCAATGGCGCGACTTCAGGAAAGGGATCGATTGAGAATACAGATCCCGGCGGATCCGCCGCGGCGCCGGTAAACATGGCGACGGCACTGGCGCATATGGAGTCACTGGAAGCGAGCGCTTTGCTGGACATGCGCGTGGACACGACGCTGGAAGCCCTGACCGAGATCGCGCGATTCCTGGCTGGAGTTCCCGGACGAAAGAACCTGCTGTGGCTCTCAGGTTCGTTTCCGGTGAGCGTAGCTCCCGATCCGAGCGAGAGTTTTGGCAGCCAGGACGCCTTGCGCAATTACAGCGAGCAGATGCAGGAAACGAGCGACCTGCTCAACAGGAGCCAGGTCGCGGTTTATCCGGTGGACGTGCGCGGGCTCAAGGTTAATCCGATGTTCGACGCGTCCTCTTCGCGCTCGATGGGTTCAGGCAGCGCGGGCGCGCAGGCGAGCCTGAACGCTGTTCAGGATTTCAACAGCCAGCAAAGCAGCGAACACAGCGCAATGGATCTGATCGGGGAGGAGACAGGTGGACGCGCGTTCTACAACACCAACGGTCTGGAAGGCGCGCTGCGCGCCGCTGTTACAGATGGGAGCAATTATTATTCGCTGACCTATGCGCCGACCAATCCGCATTTTGATGGCGGCGTGCGCCGGATCAAGGTGACGGTGGACCGGAGCGGTTGTCATCTGGCATACCGGCGCACCTACTTTGCCGACGACCTGGCAACGAACGCGAAGAATGCGCCGGATCTGGTGTCTGCCGATCCAGCGCAGACTTCACTGGCGGCCGCGATGCAAGCGGGAACGCCACCTTCGCACGAGCTGGTTTTTGCGGCGCAGGTGGACGCATACGGAGGGCCCGCCGCGGCAACGCCGGGTCAAATGCAATCGCTGCTGCCCTACTTGAAGCAGGCAGCCGCGATCAACCACGCCAAGTTCGTTGCCCCGCAAAGCCCGATCCAACTTCAAACCTACGTTGTGCATTACGCGGTGCTGGGGCGCGAACTCGACTTGGATGCGGACAGCGATGAAGTGGCGCGTCCACGGCTGTCCTTTGCGATCATCGCATTCGATAAGGACGGCATCCCACTCAGCGGAATTCAGACCAAAATCGACGATTCGATTCCGGCGTCGCACGTGGACGCAGTGGAGAGGGAAGGGTACCGGGCGATGCAGGCAGTGTTTGTTCCGATTGAGGCGGCATTGTTGCGGATCGCAGTGGAAGACAGAAAGACGAATCGGATCGGGACGATGGAAGTGAACTTGCCTCTTGCGCCCGCGCTGGCTGCGGCGAGTCACTCCGGACCTTAAAGGTCAGGGATAAGGAAGCGGCGCGGCAGTTTTATTGCGATTCGTCGAGAACTTCAATCCCCGAGACGGTGGCGTTGTTCACAATGGGCTCGAAGGTAATGTTGAGCTTGCCTTGCGCGGTGGGCTTCAAATGGTAGAAGGTCTTGGTCAGGGCGCGGAGACTGCCCGCCTCTTTAAAAATATCGAAGTTATCGAGAAGCGTAGTGCCATTACACAAGACGCGAAACACGCGGCTTCCCACTCCTCCGACGCCCGAGGCGTTGGGCCCGAAGTAAAATTCGGCGAAGTGCAGGACCAGCGTGTAGTTGTCGCGTGTGTCGACGGGAATGGTGTAGGTAAAATGCCCATAGCGCTCGGCAGAAAACAAATCGGTATCGGCCGTTGCTGAAATTTGAGTGCGAGTCGTCGACGTATAACCGTTCAAGTAGTAGTCATCGGGATGCCAGAACTGACCGCTGTGGTCAGTAAAGGATCTGGGCTGCGTAACCAGGCGGATGGGAAGCTGCCGGTTCGGCGTTCCGGGCAGAATCTCGAGCGCATTCAGCGCGGCAGCGCCACGCTCGCTGGCGAAGCCAAGGTGCAGGACACCGTCGCTTCCGGGACTGACATCGCGAAAGATGCGCTCGTCGGCGATATTTGCCCCCAATGCGTCCGCGTTCACGTCGAAGCCGGAGAGGATTGAATTGCCGTTGACAGCGACGGAAAACGTGGAGGGTTCAGCAGGCTCCGCCTCCGGGGAGACGAAATAGAGGTGTAGTTCATAATCACCGGGGCGCAGCGGAATGTCGTAGGAGAAATCGCCATTGCGCCAATGCTCGAACAGGAGTTGGTCGCTGGTCTTCGCCACGAATCCCGCGGGGCGATTCCAATTTCCGCCAAAATGTGAGTAGCGGTCGGACTGCCAGGTATTTCCAGCGCTGTCGATCTGCGGTTTCCCATCGTAGCCGGCAATAATCCGCAGTGGCGTCTCTGCATAGGACGGCAAATTGAGAGGAGCGGCCGGAGGCTGATGCTGCACGTTGGGAGTCTCGGTGGCGACGCTACTCTTCTTTCCACCTATGCGCGCCCTTTGAACCTCGTACGCACTGACAACAATGAGTGCTAACGCCAGGGTCGCAGCTCCGTAATACCACCACGGTACGCCGGACCGAGCCGGCGCAGACGTGATCTCAACCTCAGGGTCCGCCGAGGCGAGAGCGCTGCGAGTGAAAACCGGGACGTAGCTTCCGGACGGGATTGAGAGCTGGACGGGATGATCTTTGCCTTCGCCCTCGTAGTAGTCCTTCAGCCGCTTTCGCAGGCGGTGGGCCTCCACCCGCACAATCGCATCCTCACCCGCGTTGAACGTTGTCTTCGAGCGACCAAATACCTCGGTTGCGATGCCGTATTCGTGCAGTTTCTCTGTCTCGCCTTGAAAATAGCTCTCACCGATATACGTGAGGAGCCGCTGCAGCCGCGCAGAACTTCCCAGGGCTGCGGCCACAGCATTCAATTCCCGGCGCTCATCTTCCGCTGCCCCGGACAGGGGCTTCTGTGGATTGATTTGAGTGCTGCTCGACAACGACGGTCCCCCGGTGAGCTTCGATGATAGCGCTGTGAGTACGTGCTTGCAACATGGCCCAAAGGCCCATCTGGCACTTAGGGGTTATCTCTTGACGATTCAGGCTGGTACGCCCCATGTAACGGTTCCTGCGGGGGGCGGTACACAATCGTACAGGTTTAACCTTTACAAGCCTCGCGCAGGCGTTCGATGCTTCTCCCGGTTTTGGAAATGGGGTTGGCTCGCGCTCTTAATGGCGACCAGGAAATCCGGAACCCGTTGCCGGGACGCCGGTTCTCTGAAGAGTTTTGGAGGCGTATCTTGTCACAATCTACGAAGTTCACTCTCCAGGCGCGTTTAGCGCAATCCATGAAAAGGTTTTCCACAGGAATTCTGGGGATTTCCGTCCTGATCCTCTTTGCCGTTTCGAGCCATGCGCAGGCCACTGCGGCCATCTCCGGCACGGTGCGCGATTCTACGGATGCCCTGGTGCCGAGCGCCAAAATCGTTGTCACCAATGAAGCCAGCAAGGCGCAGTGGCGAGTAACGAGTAATGGCGAAGGATTCTTCAGCTTTAACGCGATTCCACCGGCGACCTACAGCCTAACCATCAGCAGCCCGGGCTTCGAGACCTGGACGGTTACCGGCATCGTCGTTCATCCCGGGGACAGTCTTTCCGTGCCCAGGATCGCGCTGAAGATCGGCAGGATTGAAGCGTCGATCGTGGTCAACGCGGAGTCCGCGGGTGTCAGCCGGGACTCCGGGGAACACAGCACGCTGATTACCGCGGGCGATATCACGCGGCTCTCGACCATCGGCCGCGACGTGGCGGAGCTGGTTAGCATTTTGCCTGGATTCACCATCAACTCGGGAACCGATATGCAGAACGAGGGGGCGGGTGGACTGTACGGCTACCAGACGATGGGCTTCGGTCACGCGCAAATGGGATCGTTTGGCGCGAACGGGGCAGCGCCGCAGCAGGGGCTTGTCAACGTGACTGCCGATGGCGCCAACGTCATCGATCCCGGTGACATGGGCGGGCAGGTTTCGAACGTGAATATGGACCAGGTGCAGGAAGTTAAAGTTGAAACCGCAGACTTCGGCGCCGATCAATCGAAGGGCCCCATCGTGGTGGATGCGGTGGGCAAGTCAGGCAGCGCGCAATTCCATGGCGGCCTTTATACGTACTTCAAGAACGACGCCATGAATTCCAATGACTGGCTTTCAAAGTACTACGGCACCAAGCGGCCTTCGTTTCGATATTTCTTTCCAGGCGCCACGCTGGGCGGGCCGGTGTTGATTCCCCACACCAATTTCAACCATAAAAAGAATCTGGTCTTCTGGGTGGGGTTTGAATACTACGGCCAGGAAGACCCCAATTCGCTGGCGACATCGTTCATTCCGAGCACCGCGATGCTTGGCGGCGACCTAAGCTCGACGACTCTGGCCAAAGCGCTGAACGTCTCGGAACCCGATCTTGTAGCGAATTGTCCGAACGACTACACGCAATCGCCCACGTACGACCAGATCGGCGGCGACTGCTGGTCTCCGAACGGGTCAATGGACCAGACCGGAGCGACGGTCAGCAACGGCCAGGTGTTGCACATCGACCCGGCTACTCAAGCTATCTCCAGCCTATGGCCGGCGGCCAACCGTACGCCCCAGCCGCTGTATTCAACGGGCGGAACGACCCTGCTGGCGGCGAGCGACGGCGTGAACTACGTGAAGAACGTGCAGGAGACGGACAACGGCCTGCAATTGCACACCCGGGTGGACGAGAACATCTCGGATTCATTGAAGTTCTATGTGATCTACAACCTGGAGCTGGTCAACAGCGAATCGCCGATGAACAACATCTACTACAACCCCGGCGGGACGGTGCCTTATCCGACTCCGCTTTACAACCACGGGCGCGCCAGCTATTTGACGCTTGACCTGACCAAGAGCGTGGGCTCTTCGCTCACCAACGAACTGCTGCTCTCGGGGGTCTACTACCCGCAGCCGGCGCAGTTTGGCGACCCCTCGAAAGTGCAGACAACCGGCACCGCCTGGGCGGCGGCCGGATACACCGGGGGGCACCTCGGTTTGCAGGAGTCGCAGTTGCCGGAGGTCATCACCTATGAATCCACGGGAATTCCGAGCTTTGCGTTCGGATACGTTCCGCCTCCGCCGGGGTCGCAATTCCTGAGGAAATTCAACTGGGCGGTTTCAGACAACCTGACCAAGGTCTACAAGACGCACACCATCAAGACCGGCTACTACATGGATCAGACGGGAAACAACAACGTGACTCTTGGGAGCCAGGTGAACGGCAACATGAGCTTCATGCGCTGGGACAGCTGCTATCCCGACCAGCCCCCGCCGAGCTCGACGTACACGCCCGTCCAGCCAACAAGCGAGGCCAATCTGGGCAACACGGTGGGCAACTTCCTGATTGGCTGCCCACTGGGGTATTCGCAGGCCAACGGCGATCCGATTCAGAATTCGCGGTTCAAGACTTTCGAGGGCTACATCACCGACGAGTGGAAGGTGAATTCCAAACTGACACTGACGCTGGGAATCAGACTGTCGCACCTGGAACCGTGGACAGATCCGCACGGCATCGGGATGGCGGTGTGGAACCCGTCGGCGCTGACTCAGCACGAGCTCTATAGCGACACAGCATCGAACACCACATGGCCGGGCATCTTCTGGCATAAACGGAACCCTGAGGTTCCGGTGGCCGGCGTGCCGACCCGGGCGCTGTTCTACGCGCCGCGTTTCGGCGTGGCATACGACCTGTTCGGCAACGGCAAGACGGTCTTTCGCGGTGGATGGGGAATGTACTATTCGCACGATTCCGCCGGCATTGCCGGAGGGCTCGGCACGGGCATCGGGTTGCAGACTTACAGCAATCCGAGCAACATCACCTGCACGTTCGGCCAGCTCTTCACGAATAATTTCACTCCCTGCGGTTATTTTTCGACCAACCCGAACACCATTTCGCCCTTCACCGTCACCGCGATGGACCCGAAGGACAACCACATGCCCCTTACTTACAACTACAATTTCACGATCGACCAACAGGGGCCGTGGAAGACAGACTTTGAGATCGCCTATGTGGGGAACCAGAGCGTCGACCTGGCAACACTGGGAAATCTACAGAACCAGAACGTAATCCCGCTGGGCACGGAGTTCGGACCCGATCCGGTCATCGGTCAGCCCCAGTCGGGCGAGACGCAATTCCCCAACAACATTTCCAACCAGTCGGATTACCGCCCCTATCCGAACTATCAGCAGGTGAATGTTCCCAACCATATCGGCTGGGCCAACTACAACGCGCTGCAGGCGGAGTGGAACCGGAAGAGCGGATCGTTTGTTTACGGCGCGAATTACACCTGGTCGAGGGCCATGGGCGTGCGCGGCAACTATGACACGGGCTCGATCGGCGATCCAGTGAATCCGCATCACGACTACGGGATTGTTTCCTTCGATCGGCCGCAAGCACTGAACGTGTCTTACTCCTACCAGGAAGGGATCAAGTACCGCGGCAACCGAATTCTTGGCCAGGCTATCAACGGGTGGGAGGTTTCAGGAGTCACATCGATCACCAGCGGGCCAGACCTTTCGGTACTGAATGGGAGCACCAACTACGGCATGGGCGGCGGCGTGAGCTACACCGTGGGAACGACGAGCATCAGCGTCCCCATCAACGCGGCAGACTGGCTGGGCACAAACGATTACACGGTTCAGCCGGTTGTAAAGTGCAACCTGCGCTCGAACCTGAAGAAAGATCAATTCGTCAACGGGAGCTGCCTCGGCCTGCCACAGCAGGGCTTTCAGGGGTGGTGGAACCTGCCCGATGTGCACGGTCCCTCGTACTTGAAGTCGGACCTCTCGATTTATAAGGACTTCAAGATCTCCGAAGGACAGACTCTCCAGTTCCGAGGTTCGGGATTCAACTTTCTGAACCACCCGCTGACGTCGTTCAACGGCAGCAACCTCAATACCATGAGCTTGACGGTTGGAGACTGCACGACCTGCAAGTACACGTCGCTCAGCGATGCTTTTGCCAATGCGAGCGTAACGAACGCCCCCACTTTTGGGTCGACGGCATACAAGAACGGCGTGCGCATCGTGGAGCTCGCTATCAAGTACGACTTCTAGGAGCGGCAGGGAAGGCCGCGCAGACGCGCGGCCCCAGGCCCGCGATGCGGATGGGTTGCGGCATACGGTCAGAGCCGGACGGCGAAATGGAATTCAGCAAGAGGCGGCGCAGAGCCGCACTTTGGAGGCTTGAGATGTTGAGGGAAGATGGGATGAAAAATCGGACAGAGTGGGCGGTTCGGCTCATCGTGCTGGCAATATTGTGCTGGGCATCGCCGTCTGCAAAGGCGCAGGCAAGCTCCTATGTGCCGCCGGTGATCGCCACGTCCTCAGTGGCAGTCTCCGCGACTGGCTTGCCGGGCAGCCTGGGCAATGTGGCTTTGGATTCCTGCGGAGACATTTATACGATCAACGCGGGCAACGGCCAGGTGGTCGAGATTCCGTTCGGCGGCGGAGCGGCAACAACCGTTCTAGGATCGAACAGCTACGGAAGCATGTCGTTTGCCATTGACGCAGCCAAGGCCAACCTGTTTGTCATGCAGGGATATTCCGGCTCGGTTACCCAGATTCCCATCTCGGCTTGCGTACCGAATCCCTCTGCGAAAGCGAGCGTTGGAATTGGAAACCTGGGCGCGATCAGTTATTACTGGGGCGGATCGGCCGTGGCCACGGATCCATCGGGAAATTTGTTCATCGCCACCAATGGCGCGTGCTGCGCTGCGAGTAACGAGTTGCTTGAGCAATATGCGGCGAATAAATATCAGGCCGGAAGCACCTTGCTTGCTTCGCTGAGCAATCCCATTACTTCGATGGCAGCCGACGCGAGCGGCGACATTTTCTTTGCCTCCGGCGGAGCGCTCTACGAGCTAGCGGTGACCACGCCGGCGACATCGAGCGCGGCCGCCGTTTACAGCGCCACTCCCGTGCAGATTGGTAGCGGCTTCGTAAGCGTGGTTGGAGTATCGTTTGACGCAGCGGGTGACCTCTATGTGGCCGATCAGGGAACGGGCGGATACTACGCCAGCAACGGCTATTATCCAGAGCTATATTTGTCATCGATCCTGTATGTGATTCCCAATGAAAAATCGGGATTGAATCCGGCGGATCGATATATTGTGGTCCAAGGCTCAGGCCCGGCGAACCCGCTCACCTTTGCGAGCGCGGTCGCAGTTGCTCCGGCGGGGAACTTATTCTTCGCCGACGGCGGAGCTGACAACTCCGTTTACGATCTGACACAGGGAAGCGGGAGCTTTGGGGCCGTGGCGCTGGCCAGCAATGGCGCCGCGACGGTGAATGTGACGTTCAACGCAGCGGAGACGACGGGAGCCATTCAGTTCGCGCCGAGCAGCACGATCACCAGCACAGGCGGCACCTGTGCTGCCAACACAGCCTACACAGCGGGCACCACTTGCACCATTACCGCGCAATTCGCCCCTGCCACGCCGGGAACTGCCACAGGAGGCTTTGCGATCGCCGGTTCAGGCGGAACGACTCTGGCAACGGTCGATCTTGAAGGCATTGGCCAAGGTGCGGGGTTGACCATCGATCCAGGCGCGCCATCGAGCTTCGGAAGCGGTCTAAAGTCGCCGATGTCGGTAGCGATCGACGGAGCCGGCGACACTTTCTTTGCCGACGCCGGCAACAATGCAGTCATCGAGTTTCCGAATGGTACGCCGACACCGGTTTCGATCGGAACCGGGCTCAGCAAGCCGGCGGGCGTGGCCGTGGATGGCGCTGGCGATGTCCTGATTGCCGATACAGGTAACAACCGGGTTGTTGAAGTGCCCATGGTAAACGGCGCGCTGAGCGCCTCCGCCCAAACCGCATTTCCGAGCACGCTGGCGGGCACGGCGCTGAACGCTCCATCGGGCTTGGCCGTGGATGGCGCGGGCGATCTCTTCATCGCAGACACCGGCAACAACCGCGTCGTTGCAGTTCCTTATAGCGGATCGTGGAATACTTCGGCAGCCACAGCGTTGGGTTCGTCCCTCACTGGCCCGCTGGCGGTTGCGGTGGATCTGTCTGGCAATCTATACGTGGCCAACTCGGGCGCCGGTCAAATCGAAAAGATTCTCTACCCTCTCTATCAGCCTTCGCAGGAACTTGTCGCGGTGGGATTTGGTAAACCGACCGGACTGGCGGTCGATGCTTCAGGCAGCCTGTTCGTGGCGGACGTGGTGGACGGTGAAATCGAGCGCATCCCCAACGTCGCTGGCAATCTCAATCCCAACGCCGGCGTGGAAGCGGGAATCGGCATCGATGCTCCCTATGGTGTCGCCCTGGACCCTTTGGGGAACCTCTATGTGAGCGACAGCACGGCAGGCGCCGGATACCAGGTGAATCGCATTGCCACAACGCTAACTTTTGGCGATTGGGCGGTGAGTTCAACGAGTGGAGTGCTGGCAGCGCAGCTTGAAGACGAAGGGAACGCGCCGCTGTTGTTGAGCACGCCATATGATGCCGCAAGCGGCAACACGGGTGACTTCAGTCTCTCCACGACGGAGTCCAACGCTTGCGCCGACGGTGGAACAGTGGCCATCGGAACAAGCTGCGAACTCGACGCGACCTTTACTCCAACCGCTCAGAACTCGCGGGCTGAAGTGGTTCAAATCGCGAGTAACGCGGGCAATGGCGCAGCTCAACTGACGCTGGCCGGCAACGGCAGCACAACGGCAGCGACCACGACGACACTGGCGATTACCGCACCGGCTGGCGGCGCGCCGTTCTTCGGTCAGCCGATCACCCTCACCGCTACAGTCGCAGCGTCAAGCGGCACGCCCACGGGCAGCGTGACTTTGCTGGTGGATGGAGCACAGAACGGGGTAGCAACGCTAAGCTCCAGCCGTGTGGCCACGTTCCAGCTCGCAAGTGGCCTCACTGGCGGTAACCATTCGCTGATCGCCATTTACGGCGGGACGTCGGCGTTCAATGGCAGCGTCTCGGCGGTGCTTACCATCACGGTCACGCAGGCGCCGACTGTCACAACGCTGACAACTGTGACGCCCTACGTTAATCCACTCAGCGTCGTTGCCGGTGGCAGCGTGAGCCTCACGGCTACCATCAGTTCGACTGGAGTGGGTATTCCTACAGGAACTGTGACGTTCAAATCGAACGGCACGGCCGTAGGGACCGCGCCCGTTCTTCCGGTTGCCGGCGGCCTCTTTGAAGCGGCAATTTCTACCACAACCCTGGTGACAGGCAGCAATTCCATCGTGGCCATTTACCCCGGCGACGCCAACTACATTGGTTCCACTTCCGCGGCGACGACGGTTACGGTGGTCAGCTCGCCGCAGGCAACGCTGAGCGCCAGCGGCACCACCATCACCAGCAGTGCGAACAGCAGCGGCACAGTCACGTTCACGGCCACCAGTTACGGCGGTTGGAACGGACTGGTCGGATTCAATTGCCTCGGATCGTCGCTGCCTGCCAACGCGCGCTGCGTCTTCTCTCCGGGACAGATCCAGGTGATGCCCAGCACGCCAACAACAAGCGCCTCAAACCCGACGGTGGCGCTGTCAGTCACCGTGAATCAGCCACCGCAGACGCCCACAGCGAGCGGGTTTGCCTGGTGGCTTGCCGTTCCTGCCGGTTTGCTGCTCTACTTTGCGCGTCGCCGCTTTGCGCGCCGTGCGCTGACGGCGACGACCATGGCGATCGCGCTGCTTCTGCTGGGAATCTCCACGCTGGGACTGGGCGGATGCAACAACGGTGCTCAATTTATAACGACGCCGGGAACGACAACCGTCACGGTATACGCCTCATCGGATCCATTCACGACACTGCCCTCATCCGGTACACCCACGCCGGGAGTGCAGACGTGCGGGATCAATCCCAAGACGAGCCAGCCTGACCCAACTCTGGCGCCGTGTTCGCAGACCGCATTCCAGGTTACCGTCACTGTGAATTGAGTTGCGGTCATCACCCAATCGCCCGGGCTGCGAGCGCAGTCCGGGCATGCAATCCCACAAAATCCCGCGGGCCTCGGTGCGCGGTCATCGGGATAGGTTTGCGTGTCGTAATCGAGGATGCGATCGGACAGAATTGCAGCTTGCGGCGGCGCGAGTGCGCCCGCGGATTCGGGGGGTCATTGAACATGAAGGCTCTTCTAAGTTTTCTTCTGGCATTCTTCTGGATTGGCTCGGTGGTGAGCGGATGCGGCGGCGGAGGCGGCAGCAGCACCGCGCCTCCACCGGCACTTTCGACGCCCACGGTCGCTGTCACGCCTGCATCCGGCAGTATTACAAGCACGCAGAGCATCGGCGTGACCGTTGCCGTCTCGGGGTCCAACGGAATACCGACGGGTGCGGTCGTCGTTTCGAGCGGTAACTATAGTTCGTCCGCTGTTGCGCTCAGCGCGGGATCGGCGACGCTTACGATTCCGGCAGGATCGCTGCCAGCAGGCTCCGACACATTAAGTGCGCAATACACCCCGGACAAAGCCAGCTCGGCAACATATAACGGCGCTTCGGGAACCGCATCAGTCATCGTCACTCAACCGACAGCGACGCCGACGGTTACTGTAACGCCCGATGCAAACCCAGCACCCTTTGCGCAGAGCCTGGATGTGACGGTCGCGGTGAAGGGGAGCGGGACGACGCCGACCGGCTCAGTGGTTCTTTCCAGCGGCTCCTATGCTTCAACTTCAGTAGACCTCAGCTCCGGCTCGGTGACTTTTTACCTCTTGCCGGGTACGCTACCGGCGGGCTCCGATATGCTGAGCGCCATCTACACGCCGGACTCATCGAGTTCATCGATTTACGGAAGCGCAACGGGAGGCGCGGCGGTCACAGTGACCTCGCCGGGAAGCACCAGCATCGCCGTCAGCATCAACACGCTGGCCAATCGCCATTCGATCAGCCCGTTTATTTACGGCAATAACGACCAAACGATTTCAGATGTCTCCGATGTGGGCTATACGTATTCCCGATGGGGCGGAAATGACGCGTCAAACTACAATTGGCAGTTGCAAACGCGCAACGCCGCCTCCGACTGGTATTTCGAGAACTATGGAGGAGCCGGCGACTCAGTCCAATTTATTACCAATGTCCAAAACGCGGGCAGTCACGCCTTGACGACAATGGCCATGATGGACTGGGTTGCGCGAGCATCCGGGTGGAGCTACTCCGTCAAGACCTTTGGTGCGCAATGCTCCACCGACCCCTACAATTCCGATGCCGGCGATGGGTTGGAGACTGACTGCCAAACGCCTGTGACGACAGCTGCCGTGACCTCGGCTTACTATCCGCTTCTCGACAATTCAAGCCAGTCCTGCACTTCGGGAGACTGCGTATACCGCGAGCCCTGGGCACAGGCTCTCGCTACGGCCTTCGGCAGCGGGACGTGCACCGTGCCTTACTCGACGATCGCATCCTGCCATTTCTACGACATGGACAATGAGCCCGAAATCTGGAACGGCACGCATCGCGACGTTCACCCGGCCCCAACTGGCTACGACGAGATTGCCAACCTGTATGAGACGGAAGCGGCGAACCTCAAAACGTGGGATCCGTCTGCCGTCCGCTTTGGTCCGGTGTTCTGCTGCTGGTGGTTTTATTGGAACGGGGCCAACGGCGCGGATAAGGGCAATCACGGCGGCGTGGACTTTCTACCGTGGTGGCTGAACCAGATTTACTGGTTCGATCAGATCAACGGCTCGCGCACGCTGGATGTGTTCGATATCCATGCCTATGCGGATGCCGGCCCTACGACCAATTTCACCGACGCGCAACTGCGGGCCGCGACGGCTGCGGCCGCTCGCTATTACTGGGATCCGGCAACGCTGAATCCGGATACGAACAACACCTACACAGCCAACGAAGAGCCGAATCCCGGAATCCCATTTCTGATTCCGCGCATGAAGGCGATGGTCAACGCCATTTATCCCGGCACGCCGCTGTCTTATACCGAATGGGGCGCGGGTCTGGCTCCGAACAGCGCCTGGGACTTTTCGACTGCGATTGCCGACGCCGACACGCTGGGCGTTTTCGGGCGTGAAGGGTTAAGCTTCGCTTCTCGTTGGGGCGGACCGTCGCCGGGCGATGCCGAATACCAGGCCTGGAAGTTGTACACGAATTATGACGGCGCACATCACATGTTCGGGACGGTTTCAATCTCGGATACGAATACGGGAGATGCGGATCTTTTCACGAGCTACGCGGCTCTTAATTCGTCGGGCACGGCCATGACAATGATGGTGATCAACAAGGACCCCGGCAATTCGGCGAAAGTCACCTTCGACCTCAGCGGGTTTACTCCCACCAGCTACACGGCCTACACACTGACCTCGACCGCATCGGGCGCGATATCAGCTTCCAGTTCAGCAGGCTGGAGCGCGACGCAGACCTTCGCGCCCTACAGCATCACCTTGCTGGTGGTGGCTGGAACCGAAAACGCCATGCCCTCATCGGAGTGGACGCTGAATCCTGACGACCTGATGGTTCCTGCATCGGGTACCGCAACGCTGCATCCAGCGATCAGCAGCGGCAGCGCCGCGGTCACGCTCTCTTCGGCGGTTTTTGATGCGTATGAAGGGGCATCGGCTTGCAGCGGCTCGTTGACGATCGGCGGATCGGCCATGACGACGTCGCAACCGGCAAGTATCACGGTGAATGCGGGCAACGCCGCCGGCTTCTGTCATTTCACGGTCACAGGCAGCGATGGCGCTGCCGCGCAGACGCAGGGGGGATGGATCGTTGTAGGCAATCCTGCCGCGACGCTGGCTCAAACCGGCAACAACCAATCGGGCAGTGTTGGCACGGCTCTGCCGCAACCCCTCACCATCACGCTCACACCTGGCAAGTCCGGCGGCTCCGCCACGGGCGCCGGCATTCTATTCACCACGACGGGGGGTACGCTCTCGACGGGGACAAGCAGCGGGAGCAGAGTGATTGCCACGACCAATTCCTCCGGGGTCGCCTCAGTGACTCTCACGCTCCCTTCGGCCGCGGGGACCGTGACCGTCACAGCACAGGATCAGTTCGCGCTTGGCGGGGCTTCAATGACCTTTGCCGAGACCGCAAACTGATGCTCAACGCGCCGTGGGCGGCGCGCCCGATGTTTAGCAGTTAAACTGGTATCAATTCCAGGAACCAACCTCTACAAGAAAGCGCGACTCTCATGTTCAGGTCAGCAATGCGCCGATTTCTTTTCGCAATCTTTGGTATTTTCATTGTGGTTCTCGCTGGCTCCTTTTGCTCACGAGCGCAACAGCCGTCGCCTCGACATATTGTCGCGGACATCAGCACGGCCAGCGGGCCTGTCGATCGTTTTTTTGACCTGTCAGTGGGGTCCGATTATCCGGGTACGCTGATTCGCGATGACAGCCAGGCCCAGCTGAAGTTGGCTGTGGACGAGCTCGGCTTTCGGTATATACGCTTTCACGCGATCTTTCACGACGTGCTGGGAACGGTGAAAGTGGAGAATGGCAAAACGACGTATGACTGGACGAAGATCGACCAGCTCTACGACGATTTGCTGGCCAGGCACATCAAGCCGTTTGTTGAGCTGGGCTTTACGCCTGAGGCACTTGCCACATCGCAGAACAGTATTTTTTATTGGCATGGCAACACATCGCACCCCAAACCGGAGGGTTGGCACGATCTGGTCGATGCTTTCATTCGCCATGTCGAAGAGCGCTACGGGCGTGACGAAGTGCGTAGCTGGTACTTTGAAGTCTGGAACGAGCCGAACCTCTCAGGCTTTTGGGAAGGTGGAGATCAAAAGGCCTATTTTGCTCTCTACGACCTGACTGCGAACACGATTAAAGCTGTCGATCCGGCTTTACGTGTTGGAGGTCCGGCCACGGCCGGCGCGGCATGGGTTCCGGAGTTTCTGGCGCACGTGAAAGAGAGCGGCGTTCCGGTCGACTTCGTGAGCACCCATACGTATGGCGTCCAAGGCGGATTCCTCGATGAACAGGGGAAGAGCGACACCAAGCTCGATCCTTCTCCGGATGCGATTATTGGCGACGTGCGGCGTGTTCGAGATCAGATTTCGGCTTCGGCGTTTCCCGGGCTTCCGCTGTACTTTACCGAGTGGAGCACAAGCTACACGCCACGGGATGCGGTCCACGATTCCTACATCAGCGCGCCGTATATCTTGACGAAACTGAAGGCCAGCGAAGGGCTGGCGCAGGGAATGAGCTACTGGACCTACACCGACCTGTTCGAGGAGCCGGGACCACCCACCGCATCGTTTCAAGGCGGATTTGGACTGCTCAATCGGGAAGGCATTCGGAAGCCGGCATTCTTCGCCTACAAGTATCTTCATGCACTTGCGGGAGACAGCGTTGCGTCGAGCGATCCCGAGGCTATGCTGTCAACGAAGGACGGGAACTTGACGGCCGTGATCTGGGACTTTGAACAGCCGGATCAGAAAGTGAGTAACCGGCCGTTCTATACGAGGGTCATTCCGGCACACGCTGCCGCGCCGATCGAATTGCAAGTCACGCATCTGGTCCCCGGGGCTGTTTATCGGCTCGCGGTACATCGGACTGGATACCACGCGAACGATGCCTATACCGCTTATATGGAGATGGGGTCTCCCAAAGACCTGACTCCGACTCAGGTTGCACATCTGAACAATTTGACGCGCGACCTTCCTGAGTCCAGTCGAATGATGCGCAGCGGAAAAGACTGGCACGATCGAAGTGACAGTGCCCATGAACAGCAACGACATTCTGTTGGTGAAGCTGGAGCGCCGCAAACAAGGCAAGTAGGTGAAGTCAACAGAATTGTTGTACTGCTTGGTGCTGCATTTCGCGAAAAACCAGCTGAAAATTACCGATCGATACTGGATTCTCGAAGATCGACCATGCGGCGGTAGCCTATTGACTGATCGCAGTCTTTCCATTCATGATGAGAAATCCGGGACGGGCGAGAGACGATTCCCGGTAGCTCTACTAGTGATTTACATCCGTCTCCGTTCCAAATAGCTTGGCCTGCCGCCCCCACTCGTTGTACTCCTTTGACATCACACTCCGGCGTTCTTCACGCCGATTCTTCACTAAAGCCTCCCGGAAATCCGGTTTTAAGCTTCCTGGGACTGCGTGCGCCTGGAAGCTGCGCAACGGCCAGCGGGAAGCAAAAGCGGGTCTCGCGATTCTCGTCTCTCGCGCTCTCTCCCAAGAAGCACCGGAGGTAATTTTCGCCAATGGCGTTTGACCAGCCGCAGAGATCGGCGATGATCGTGTCATCGTGCGCTGAGCGAGAAATTATCCTTAGCCCGCCATTTTCTTGAAGATGGCCTGAAGCACGACCGCTTCATTGTGCTCGGTATCCTTTGCTGCGTAGACGAGCGTGATGGTGGATTGCTTTTCAGCGGCCTGCACGGTGTCAGCGATCATCTTTCGCAGCTTTGGGTTCTTCAATTCTGCTTTGTAACGCGTGCAGAATTCGGGCCATCGTTTCGGATCGTGACCGAACCATTTTCTTAGTTCCGTGCTTGGCGCGATGTCTTTCACCCAGGCGTCCAGACGCAGATCGGCTTTCTTCTTTCCGCGTGGCCACAGACGGTCAACCAGAACACGAAAACCATCGGCGGCGGCAGGCGCCTCGTAAGCCCTCTTGAGCGAAATCTTCATTTGTTACGTCCGTTTCCAGGCTCGGAATGCTCGACCATGGCAATCAAGATGTCATCGTGCCAGCAATGGCCGCACATCCGATATGAGACGAAGGTATTGATTGATACCTTCGTGTCGGCCTGATTGGGCAAAGTCTTGGCGCAGAGGGGTCGGCAGATTGAAGCGTGCGCCTGGCATCTGCATGGTCGAGGAAAATTGGATCGTCCCAGGCTCACATGGAACCGCGATTGATCACGTCTCGGCCAAACTCCGAATAATCCCGCGAGATGAATCCGTACGAAAGTATTGATCGATACCTTCGTCCAATAGCCTCGTCTCTGCGCCTCAAGCTTAATGGGAACAGTCGGCGCGGGATTGATTCAAATCCGTTGGTGGCGGCTGCGCCATGATGTCTTGTTCAAAGTCCCGGGACGTTCTTCGAAGCTCACATTCAAGGGGGTCATTGATGAAGGCGTACTCTAGCGCCGCGTTTCATGGGACGAGTGCCAGGCAGGATGCCGCCAGCCGAGACTTGGAACTGGTCGCCGCGGCACGAGCCGGATCGAGCGCTGCTTTCGAGGAGATCCAGAATCGCTACTCTCGCCGGCTCTATCGACGAATTCAATCCATCACAAGAAATCACGAGGACGCGGAAGACGCCCTGCAGGAGACGTTTCTTCATGCGTATTTGGGACTCAACTCCTTCGAGGGAAGATCTCAGTTCTCTTCATGGCTAACGAGGATCGCTATCAATTCCGCGCTGATGGTCCTCCGCAGGCGCCGCAGGAGGGCCGAAGTCTCATTCGAGGCGCCGTCAGAGCTACCCGAGGATGCTCACGCAATCGATGTTCGGGATCGGGCTTTGAATCCAGAGCAACTCTACGATGTGCGCCAGAGGACTCACTACGCCTTGCGAGCGATCAGCAAGCTCAATGTGAGCCTTCGCAGCCCGATGGCGACCTGGATTAAACAAGATTGTTCAGTGAAGGAGGTGGCACGAACTCTCGACCTCTCCCTTTCAGCGGTCAAGGCGAGGCTGCATCGTGCGCGTAAACAGCTCACATGCACTACGGCGTCAAAAGAGTGCGTTCCGAATTCCGGTTTAACGTCTGGATCGCAGCGCCAGTACTTGATACCCGAATTCGAGAATCGAGAACTGTCATGCCCGAGTTGCGACTGATCCCGAGTCACGAATCGATCAGCGAGGCGGCAGCAATCGGCCATGAGCCGATCTCTGACGCGGAACGCGAGCTGAACAGCTTCATCAATTCCATGACCGGATTGATGGGTATGAGCGCTTCCATGTGTCTGACCGAGTTGTGGCTGAATGAGCTGGCATGTATGGAGTGCATCCCCGGATCGGATGGCTTTAACTGGCGATCGGTGAGTCTCTCTGCATCGATTAGACTCGCAGGCCGAGTGATCGCTTCCCAGGTTTCTGGATCGTGTTTCTGAGGAGCTATTGCGGCGCGGATTGACAAAGAGACGGTGGAAGACTTTCCACTTTCAAAGAGGCTTGAATTGCATGCCCAGTGGGTCAGAACCAGCGGAAGGGAAGGGGTACGCCTCGATTTTTCGAGACAATCGATTCGAAGCCTGGATACCCGAACATCGGAAGAGTTATTCGCAGTTACATCTCCAGACTATCTCCGGCGGTAAATCTCTTCACCGATATTCGTCGCGTTATTTGGCGATGGGGAAATCATCCCCGACGCTGTCAACGACGCGTACACAGCTTGTTCAGCTCGGGACCAGTCGACTTCCGGCGAACCGAGAGGGCGCCCCCTCTCTTCCCAAAGCTTATACGCCAGTTTTTCTACGAACTCACGCCTGCTCTCATACAGAAAATCGGGGGTCAGCTCCAGCGGCTGTTGCTCATCGAACAGTCGAGATTCGTCGGTCATCATGGTCCCTCCAATTTGGAATCTGCGAAAGCGGTCCCGACCTCGCTCCCGCTGTTTGGTCGACCGTTACGATCCTGCGAGTGCAATGTCCTCCAAGCGGCGTCGCGGCCTTTCTGGAAGTTCATCGCCAGGACGGTGCTTCGTGCCAAAGAATGAAGGGCGCCTCAAGCGGCACGAACGCTGACACGTGTCGCGGAACGAGGCGCGGCGTGTGGTCGGCCACCGGGCGACCTACCGGAACCGAAGCACTGTAGGTGAAGGCGTTAGTCGCTCCGGCCTGGCGTTCGCCACGAGTCATGGCGAGTGTGACTGGGTTCCCGTCTTTCTGCGCCTCCGCGAAGAGTTCGACGCTCACAGCGGCGGGATCAAGATCATCGAGAAAAACCTGAACGTGGAAAAGGTACTGCTCGCCCTGTTTCTCAACGGTCGCAGGGCCGAATCGCAGCGCCGACCAGTGTTTCGCAAGTTCAGCCTGCCATGCGACGAGATCGGCTCCGACTGAACCCCCATTCTCGGCGCGCTCAAGAAACGCCTCTGCCGCCGAGAGATAGTGTTCTTCGGTATATTGGCGGACTACACGATTGGTCGAAAAGGCCGGCGTCAAGCGGGCCATACTTTCGCGCATGCGGGCAACCCAGGCGCGCGGAATTCCGTGCTCGTCACGGGTATAGAACTCCGGGATCACCTCTCTTTCGAGCAGCGCATAGAGGCTTTCAGCTTCAGATGCGTCCCAGGAAGGGTCGTCCCCATGCTCGCGTCCATCTCCGATCGCCCATCCTACGTCTGGGGAATACGCCTCCGCCCACCAGCCATCGAGTTCTGAAAGATTCAACCCGCCGTTCACCAGCACCTTCATGCCGCTCGTGCCGCTTGCCTCCCAAGGCCGCCGAGGAGTGTTTACCCAGACGTCTACGCCCTGAACCAGATGCTCCGCCATGAGTACGTCGTAATCGGAGAGGAAGACAACCCGGGAGCTAACTTCAGGCCGGCGAGCGAAGTCAATCCACTCCGTGATCATTTCCTGGCCCGCGGCATCCTGGGGATGAGCCTTTCCTGCAATCACGAGCTGAACAGGGCGCCCCGCATTCGTCAGGATACTGATAAGCCGCGCCGGATCGTGCAGCAGTAGATTCGGACGTTTGTATGTTGCAAAGCGGCGGGCAAATCCCAATGTCAAGACATTGTTCTCGAGTATCTGCGCGGCCTGCGCGAGATCTTCGGGCGACACTCCCCGACTTGCCAATTGACGCGAGTAAAGTCTTCGGACGTACGCAACGAGATCCGTGCAGGTATCTGTCCGTAGCTGCCAAAGGTCGGAATCGCCGGCGGCACGAATGTCTTTTTCTTTGTCTGCCAGTGTTCCGTACCAGTATTGTTTTCCGCAGTGGAGTTCCCACAAGCGGTCTGCTTCGGCAGAGTCCCAGGTGGGGGTGTGCACTCCGTTGGTCACGTGCGTGACCGGCACTTCTGCTTCGGGCCACCTGGGAAAGAGGGGCTGAAAGAGCCGCCGGCTCACTTGACCGTGCAGTTTGCTGACACCATTGACGGCGCCGCTGCCGTGGATGGCAAGATACGCCATGTTGAACGGTTCGGACGAGTCCCGGCGATCGCGCCGTCCCAACGCCAGAAGTTCGTCGACCGAAATCGACAGTTTCTCCTCCGCATATTTCCCGAGGTATCGTTCGATGAGGCTGGGATCAAAGCGGTCAAAGCCCGCCTCCACGGCAGTATGGGTGGTGAAAAGGTTGCCGGGACGAGTGACAGCAAGAGCGACGTCGAATGGTTTGCGATTGTCTTCCATGTAGGAACGCGCGCGTTCCAACACCGCGAATGCGGCGTGGCCTTCATTGAGATGGCACACCTCGGGCTCGAGTCCCAGGGCTCGCAGGAGCCGCCAGCCTCCGACGCCGAGGACCAACTCCTGCCTCAAACGCAGCTCCGGACCACCTCCGTACAGTTCCGTCGTAATGCCGCGGAAAGAAGGAAGGTTTGCAGGATCGTTGGTATCGAGCAAATATAACTTGACTCGGCCAACTTTTACTTGCCACACTCTGATCCACAACTTAAAGCCCGGCAAATTAACGGCCAGGCGCAGCCATTCGCCGTTTGGCTGGCGCACAGGTTGAATCGGAAGCTGTCCGGGATCATTGAATGGGTACAAAGCCTGTTGGTGGCCCTGGGCATCAATTTCCTGGCGGAAATAGCCTTGCTGATAGAGCAGACCGATTCCGATGACCGGCACGCCCAGGTTGCTCGCGGCTTTGAGCTGATCTCCGGCAACATTGCCGAGTCCGCCGGAATAAATTGGCAGCGCTTCGCTCAGCATGAACTCCATAGAGAAATACGCGACTGTCGACACGCCCGAATGCGGATGCGCCTTTTGAAACCACGTTTCCGACGTTTCGGCGAGTATTTTGTCGCGGTGGAGATCGGCCAGGAGCTTTTGAAAGTTTGGGTCGGACGTAACAGTTTGCAGTTTCTCCCGGGACACGGTTTGCAGCAAAAGCCAAGGATTGTGGGTCAGTTCCCAGAGCTCCGGATCGAGTTGCCCCCAGAGCTGGTCCGCCGAGTGATTGAACGACCACCTGAGATCGAGGGCCAAGTCGGTAAGTGCGTCTGAAACGCCTTTATCAAGGGAACTATCGTCGATTGCCGAATTGCTCATAGGACAAACTCCTGTCAGCGCTTATGTCGCTAGGACTTATTGGTTCCGGCCGTGTGCGCGCCGCGAGCCAGTGTTTCCGAAACAATCGACTGGGCTTCTTGCTGGATCAGTCGCAGATGATCCTGGCCGAGGAAGCTTTCAGCATAAATCTTGTAGATTTCCTCCGTGCCCGACGGACGCGCTGCAAACCAGCCATCCTTGGCAATCACTTTGATCCCTCCGATTGGATTGCCGTCTCCCGGAGCGGTGGTCAGAATCTTCTCGATCGGCTGACCAGCGACTTCCGTCGCGTCAATGTCTGACGGCGACAATTTTGCCAGAGCGGCTTTTTGTGCGGGCGATGCGGGAGCATCAATACGCTCGTAGATAGGATCTCCCAACTCGCTGGTGAGCTCACGATAGATCTCACCCGGATCCTTGCCAAGGCGTGCCGTAATTTCCGCGGACAGTAAACAGGGAATGATTCCGTCTTTGTCCGTGGTCCACACGCTGCCGTCGCGCCGGAGAAAGGACGCCCCGGCGCTCTCTTCGCCGCCAAAACCCAAGCGCCCCGCGAGCAATCCTTCGACAAACCATTTGAAGCCCACCGGAACTTCATAAAGCCGCCGCCCCACGCGAGCGCTGACACGATCGATCATGCTGCTGCTTACTACGGTCTTGCCGACGGCGGCTTCCTTACTCCAACCGGGCCGGTTCGCGAACAAATAATTGATACACACTGAAAGGTAATGATTCGGAGGCAGCAACCCACTTGACTTGGTCACGATGCCGTGGCGGTCGTGGTCGGTATCGCTGGCAAACGCAATATCAAACTTGTCTTTCAATGCGATGAGTCTCTGCATCGCATAGGGAGAGGAAGGATCCATGCGAATCTTTCCGTCCCAATCCACGGTCATGAAGCGAAATGTTGGATCTACAGTTCGGTTGACGATCGTAAGATCGATGCCATACTGCTCAGCGATCCGCGGCCAATAGTCGATGCCTGCTCCCCCGAGAGGATCCACGCCAAGCTTGAGCTTTGCGTCGCGCACCGCATTCATATCGACAACACTGTTGAGATCGCTGACATAGACGCTTAAAAAGTCGTGCTTGTGCGTTGTGGGCGCACTTAGCGCTTTCGAAAACAGAGTGCGCTTAACACCGTCGAGATTGTGCTCGAGAAGATCATTAGCTCTCGATTCGATCCACGAAGTCACGTTTGAATCCGCCGGCCCTCCACTCGGAGGGTCGTATTTGAAGCCCCCGTCATCGGGAGGATTGTGGGACGGCGTGATGACGATACCGTCGGCAAGTCCCGAATTTCGCGCGCGGTTGTAGAGCAGAATCGCGTGGGAAACGGCCGGGGTCGGAGTGTAAGGCGTGCCTTGGGAGAGCATTACGTCGATGCCATTCGCCGCGAGCACATCCATTGCGCTGGCAAATGCAGGTTCAGACAGAGCGTGGGTATCGATCCCCAGGTAGAGCGGCCCGTCAATCTTCTGAAGTTTGCGGTAATCGCAAATCGCCTGAGTGATGGCCAGGATATGCCACTCATTGAACGCCACGTCGAACGCAGATCCGCGATGGCCTGACGTGCCGAAGGCAACTCGCTGCCGGGGATCACTCGGGTCAGGCCGCAGCTCGTAATAGGCCGTGATGAGCTTGGGGACGTTAACAAGGATGGAGGGGTCGGCGGGCTTTCCGGCGGCAGGGCTAGTTGACATGCGGCACCTCGCAGACATCGGTTAAGAGAATTGCACTTGATCGAGGATCGAGTTGAAACCCGGTTTTGCCCTGCAGGGAAGGCCCCTTTCCAGATCCGAAGAGATCGTCAGGGGAGGGACGAGAGGTATCGGCCGCCAAACGCCAGATTGTCCCAGCCGGCGAGGCGGGAATGGAAAACTCAACTGGACCGGTGTCGGCATTAAACAGCAGGAACAGATCGGGTTCTGTCTGTCCAAGAATCAGGCACGCGACGGATTTCTGCCGCTGATCCGTCCAGTCGGGAGTGGCGCCGTTTGGCCCGAACCACTTTATATCTGCTTCCGAGTAGAAGGTTTCTTTTCGCAGAACAGGATGGGCTCGGCGAAAGGCGATCATTCCGCGAGTGAAGTGTTGGATTTCTTTGTGCGTTTCGAGCAGGCTCCAGTCAAACCAGCTCACCTCATTATCCTGGCAGTAAGCGTTGTTATTGCCGCGCTGGGTTCGGCGAAATTCGTCGCCGCCGAGCAACATGGGAACCCCTCGAGAGATCAACAGGGTTAACAGGAAATTCTTGATCATGCGGATGCGCATGCCGACGACGTCGGGATCCTGGCTCGGACCCTCCGCCCCGCAATTGTCGCTGTAGTTGGCGTCGGTTCCGTCGCGGCTGAACTCGCCATTCTCGTTATTGTGTTTCTGGTTGTAGCTGACCAGGTCGTTCAACGTGAAGCCGTCATGACAAGTGACGAAGTTGAGGCTGCTTGCCGGTCCTTTACCCGAGCTTTCGTACAAATCCGAACTTCCACAGATTCGGCTTGCGAACGATCCGATCATGCCCGCGTCGCCAATCCAGAAGCGACGCACATCGTCCCGGAATCGGCCGTTCCACTCGGTCCAACGTTTGGAGGAAAAATCCCCCACTTGATATGCGCCGCCTGCGTCCCAGGCTTCCGCGATAATCTTCACATCGCGGAGGATCGGATCCTCGGCAATGCCCTCGAGAAGCGGAGCGTCGCGAAGAATGTTTCCATGCTCGTCCCGGCCGAGGACGGAAGCGAGGTCGAAGCGAAATCCGTCAACGTGCATGTGCATGACCCAGTAACGGAGCACACTCGTGACGAGTTCTCTCACGACAGGGTGGTTGGCATTGAGTGTATTGCCCACGCCGGAAAAGTCCTTATAGTACCGGCGGTGATTCTCTTGCAACATATAGAAAATCGAGTTCTCAATGCCGCGCAGGCAGAACGTGGGTCCCAATTCATCGCTCTCAGCCGTGTGGTTCAAGACGATGTCCAGGATCACTTCAATGCCCGCGCGGTGGAAAGCCTTGACCATCTCGCGAAACTCCACAGTTTGGAGCCATTGCGATCCTTCAAAGCTGTAGGACTGCTTGGGGGCAAAGAAGGCGACAGGATTGTAGCCCCAGTAGTTCTTGAGTTTCTCGCCTGTCGTTGGGTTGAGCCGCTGCAGCTCATTTTCGTTGAACTCAAGAACAGGCATCAGCTCAATGGCGGTCACTCCGAGATCCTGGAGATACGGGATCTTCTCGATCAGTCCGGCGAAAGTTCCGGGATGCTGTACGTTCGAGCTGGCATGGATTGTGAAACCGCGAACGTGTGTCTCGTAGATGACCGTATCAGACGCGGAATGCTTTGGAGGAGAATCCATCTCCCAGTCGAAATCGTCGCGAGTAACGATGCTTTTCGGTGTTGTGCCGGCGTTATCAACCGTCGAAATGCTTAAGTCAGCAAGTCGGCTGGAGGAGTCGTAACCGCGGGCGGCTGAAAAATCCCAATCCTTAACGCCGGCGAATGCTCTTGCGTACGGATCGAGGAGCAACTTCCGCGGGTTGAAGCGATGCCCTTCTTCCGGTGAATATGGCCCTTCGACGCGAAAACCGTAGAGTTGTCCCGGGACAATGCCTCGCACCCAAACGTGCCAAACGTCACCAGTCCGATGACGCACTGGATCTAAATGGATGATCCTTGCCGGAGTGGAATCGTCAGGATGCTGATAGAGCTCCAAGCGGACACCGGTGGCATGACGGCTGAACAAGACGAAACAGACTCCGTCTTCCTGTTGATGCGGACCCCCGATCGGAAGCGGGGTTCCCGACTGGATGTCACTTTCCTCGGGGAATGCTCCGAGATCATTCGCCATGAATTTCCTCCCGAGCAGTCCGACGCCGCAGTGGATCTCGGATGGTAGCCGCGCTATTTCCTCTGTGCATTCGTGGGCGTCTCCATACCCGAACGCTTGTTCCACCCGTGGAAACGCGAGTGGTCACCAGCATTCCACGCCTCGCGGAGCCCGGGAGTACTCAGATCCCAGTCCGGGCGGATTTCGCTCGTCACAATGCGAAGATCGCGCCAGAGATCGGCGATCGATGGACGGCCCCAGAACCAGTAGCCGTTATAGATGCTGTAGATCACGAGGCCCGGCTTGAGTACGAGCGTGTGCGGGACCATCGGATTGTGCTCGGGGTCGGTGTACTCCTGGATGTCGAGATCCTTCTGAATCGTTCGGTCGGGGTCCGAGAGAAAGGGCCACTGGGCTCCGACTGAAGCGCGGAATTCCTGCAGAGTGTGATGGTCGTCCGTGGCGATGGTGACGACTTGAGTGTAGGCCACCGCGATCTTGGGGTAGAACGCGGCGAGTTCCAAATGCTGCTGGTGCTCCTTGGGGCAATAGTGACCGCGCGCAAGCGTCAGGATCAGCGGATCATCGCCCTGTAGCTCGCTGAGCTTGCGCACTGCACCCGCTTGATCGGGCAGTTCGTAATCGGGGAAAATGCCTCCGGGCACGATATCAGTTCGCATGATTGGACTCCTCCCGTTTCTCTCAAAGATCCAGAGTGACAGCCGCGTTCGGCCGGGAACAACACATGAGCACGTTCCCGAGAGCGGGCATCTCCAGCGGCTCAGGGTTATAGACAACCGATCCGTCAATCAGACCCGTCATGCAGGTATGACAGACTCCGGTCCGGCACGACCATCTGACCGGAACGTCGCACGCTTCCGCGAATTCAAGCAAGCTCCCAAATTTTGGATCCCAAGCCGCGGCGATCCCGCTCCGTGCGAATGAGACCGGCGGGCCAGATCCGGGTGGCCCTTGTGGCAGGTGAGGAGTGTGAACAACCTGCGCCATGCCCGGAGTAATGGCCTCGAGAGAGCCGAATATCTCCGTGTGCACATTTCCGGCGGGCACACCCCAGTTCTGAAGCCCATCGTGCATGCTCTCCAAAAATGAAGAGGGACCACACAGGTAGAAGTCGCTACCTTGCGACACGCCAATCCTCTCGAGTAGCGCGGCGTCAATGTGCCCGGGGGCATCGAAGTCTGTTCCAACTTGGTCGGTTGCCGCGGGCCTGCTGTACACGATGTATTCTCGCCCGCGAGAGAGCTGTTTTAATAGTGAACGCGATTCTTCTCGAAACGGATGGTCGGCACGATTGCGCGCGCCATAGATCCACCAGATTTCATTTTGCGAGCTTTGAGCGACGAGCGTGTGCAGCATCGACATCACGGGTGTTACGCCCACTCCGGCGCTCAGCAGGACGACAGGATTCTGGCCGGGACGCAGGGTAAAGCTGCCGTGCGGTGCGCTCACCTCCAACACATTGCCTTGTTGCGTGTGCACGCACAAGAACGAACTTCCGATTCCGTTTAATTCTCTCTTGACGCTGATGCGAAAATGATCGGCTGCCGGCAGATCAGACAACGAATAGCTGCGGAGAACCGGTGGTTTGCCCGCATCGACGAGCATCCGCAAGACTACAAATTGGCCTGCCTGACAAAGAGAAAGAGGTTGCCCATCGATCGGCGCCAGGACGAAGGAGGTCACGCTTTCGCTTTCCTTTTGGATACCTGTGACTCGCATCGGCCGAAATCCCGGCCACGCTGGTGCTTGTTCCTCATTTGCGAGCCCCGGATTCCCCGCCGCGGTACTGGAACTCAAATCCTGTTGAAGCATCGCCTGGAACGAGCCTTGCCAGCCCTTGCTCAGTGCCGGAATCTGGAGCGCGCGTTGCAGTTGCTCGCTGGAGTGACCTGGCAAATAAAGGAGGGCGTCAATCTCAGCCACGCTGATTCGCTCTGGACCGTCAGTAATTTTTACAATGTCGTCGCCCGCCCCAACTTCTCCCTCCTGCAACACGCGAAAGTAAAATCCCGGTCTGTGATGCTCAACCAGAAGCGCTGGCATTCGAGATTCATTCATGCGGATTCCGACGCGGTAGCACGTCACCCGCGGCTGCGTTACTTCAAATACGGCACTTCCGATGCGATATCGATCGCCGATGCACACCTCGTTATCAGGAAGTCCCTCGACGGTAAAGTTTTCTCCGAACTGGCCGATAAGTAAAATCGTTGCGGCCGAAAAAGTGTTCCCAGTAGTGATAGGAATCCATCTGGTAGACGAAAACGGCGCGCTGTTCGCCGCCGTGACCTTCGAGATCGGCTTGCGCGTCACCATCGATATCAAGCTTGCGCACCATTCGCCGTCCATCAACTGGAGATTTCCAGATCGCGGTACGAACGGTCTTACCGTTCCACGTCACGTCGCGTGGAAGACCGACGTTTACCGAAAGCAATCGGGGCACTTCTACCTCCTCGAAGTCCGGGCCAGGCCGGGACCTCTGTGTCTTCGATGCATCGGGCCAGCTTGCGGCTACCAGCGACGAGCCGGAGCGGCCCCATCCACGTGGAGAATCTCTCCGTTCACATGACCGGCCTGTGCCAGGTAATAAACCGCATCGACGATATCCTTTACAGTCGCCTTTTTCGCGACCGTCTGAGTCAAGTCGTTGGGAACATTTGAGTGCATTTCAGTATCGACCTCGCCCGGAGCTACTGCATTAAAGCGAATGCCATCGTTTGCATACTCGATCGCGAGGTTCCGGGTTGCTGCATTCAAGCCACCCTTCGTCATCATCGAAATCGAGCCGTTTTCGCCAGCGATAGGCCGATCTGCAAGTGCCGCGCTGATGGTCACGACACAGCCCGATTTCTGTTTCAGCATCTCTTTCACCGTGCGCTGCGTGATGTAGAAGAATCCAAGTAGATTTGTGGAGACAAGGGCTTCGAAGTCTTCGGTAGTGAAGTCAGTGAAAGGCTTGTTGAGGAAGATGCCGGCGTTATTCACGAGGACATCAATGGTCCCGAAGTCGTTGATTGCCGCCTCGACAGCCTGGGCAGCAGTTTCCTGGTTGCCGATATCGCCATCGATGCGAACCAGGCTTCCAGAGGCAGCCAATCTCCGAGTGGCGTGACGAGAGGTTGCGACGACGTTATAGCCCTCTTCAAGAAACCGCTCGACCAGGCACGCACCAATGCCCCCCGATGCTCCGGTGATGATCGCTGTTTGTTTGCCCGGCATAAGCGACCTTTCGCTCCAAACGTTCGAACCCAACGCACCCGCGTGACGCATCGCCAAGTGTCGGCAATCGGGAAATGACTATCCTCTCGAAAAGCTACCGCAGGCACGCGAGTGTAAGCGCGTACCAATCGCGACTGTCCTTCCATGCCCCCCTGATCTGAAAACCGACTTCGTTGAGGAGGTTTCGGATGCCCCGGTCTGTGAACTTGTAACTATTCTCGGTGTGAATGGTTTCGCGGAGCATCAAGTGAATATCAAGGTCCGCATGCTCGATACTTACATCCTGCTCTCGCGTGCTCTCGAGATGCATCTCGATCCGACCCTCAATGGAATTCCAAATCGCGCGATGCCGGAAACGGGCGGTGTCAAAGTTAGCCCCCAGTTCTCGATTGAGGCGATGCAAAACGTTCAGGTTGAATGCCGCGGTGACTCCAGCGCTATCATCATATGCAGCCAGGAGGGTGGATTCGTCTTTCACCATGTCCGTACCGAGCAAGAGCGCGTCTCCGGTTTGCAACTCAACACGTAAATCTCGCAGGATGAGTCGTGCTTCGTCCGGCGAAAAGTTGCCGATGCTTGTGCCGATATAGAGCGCGAGTGTGGTGCCATCGAAGGGTTCGAGTTGGAGCGGGTGAGCGACATAGTTCCGGACAATGGGCTGAATGCGCACGTCGGGCAACGTACTTGCAACGTTGTGGCACGCGACGTCGAGGGCGTCGGCGCATACATCCACTGGTACATACACAACGTCGTCTGAATGGCGCAATGCAGCCTCGAGCAAAATGCAGGTTTTCGAGGCAGTGCCGGCACCCAACTCAACCAGGCGTAATGGCAACGATCTGTTGCGATGAGCCCCGGCAAGGATCGCATCCGCATGCTCCGCCAGGATGGCTCTTTCTGTGCGGGTGGGATAGTACTCGGGAAGACTCGTAATGCGCTCAAAAAGACTCGATCCTTCTGCATCGTAGAACATCCAGGGTGAGAGCGAGCGCGGTCGTGCGCTCAAGCCGCGCCGAACTTCGTAACTCAGTGCTTCGAGCTCATCTACCCGTGCGAGAGGTTCGAGGTCAACTGTCTGAAGGCAGGTTGCCATGTATAAGGATCCTTTCTACACAAACGGCTGCAGCTTGCCGAGGATGACCGGCAGATATTCCGCAACCGTCGGATGAATATTCATTGCGCGCTGGATAACCGTATAAGGCGCCCTCGTGTACATGACGTCCAACAAAACGTGAATCACCTCATCGCCTCCGACTCCAAGAATCGCAGCTCCCAGAATCTGTTTCGTTTCCGCATCGGCGCAAATCTTGATGAAGCCTTGTGTCTCACCCTTTTCGCTGGCCCGGCCCACTTGACTCATCGGATATTTCGCAACGAGGGCACGACGTCCGGACTTTCGCACGTCTACGTCCGTCATGCCGCATCTTCCCAGCGGCGGGTCAATATACAGCGCATAGGCCTGGATTCGGTCGGAAACCCGGCGATGATCAGCGTTGAGGAGATTGTCGGCAACGATCTCGTAGTCGTTATAGGCAGTATGCGTGAAGGCGCCGCGGCCGTTGCAGTCTCCCAATGCCCAAATGCCGGGCACGTTCGTCTGCAGTTGGTCGTCAACCGTTATGTAGCCGTGCTGGTCGGTGGCAACGCCAGCCTGGTCCAGACCCAGGTCGCCGGTGTTGGGAATGCGTCCCACGGCAAGAAGAACGTCGGTGCCCACTACCTCCGGCGGACCTTCTTCGCACGTGAGTCCGACGGCGACACCGCCGTCGCGTTTCTCCAGCGAGATACATTTCGCATTCAGGCGGATGTTTATGCCTTCGGCCTTCAGGATTTCGAGCACAGCCTGGGAAATGTCTTCGTCCTCCCGTCCGATCAGGCGCGGGCCCATTTCCACTATCGTGACTTCGCTCCCGAGCCGGCGATAGATCTGAGCAAACTCCAGCCCGACATAGCTTCCGCCGACGATGATCAAATGCTGCGGCAGGAAATTGATGTCCATGATCGAAGAGTTGGTGAGAAACGGGACGTCGCGAATGCCCGGCATCTCTGGAATCCGAGCGCGCCCACCGACGTTGATAAAGATTCGCTCGGCTTGCAGAGCTTCATCGCCGACGACGACAGTGTTCGACGACTGGAAGCGGGCTTGGCCCCGTATGACCGTACAGTTGTTCGTTCCTCGAAGCCATTCCTCCACTCCCTTGCTGGACGTCGTGGAGGCTGCATCCTTACGGGCTTTGACTCGCGCGATATCGACGCGCATATCACCAATGGAGAATCCGTATTCCGTACCTCGACGCGCGACATGGATCGCATAGGCACTGGCCACGAGCGTCTTTGTCGGGGTGCACCCTGTATTCACGCATGTTCCGCCAAATTTACCGCGCTCGATGATGGCGACAGTTTTACCGGCGCCTGCAAACCGCGCCGCCAGCGGCGGTCCAGCCTGGCCCGTCCCGATAATGATTGCGTCGAATTGCTTCATGGCGCGGTCAGTGTGCCCCTTCTATGTGGAGCTTGGCGTCTTTCGATGCCTCTTCGGGGGTCTCGCCGTCCTGACGCGCGACGATGTAGGCGGCATACCAGTCCGACCAGTTGTGCTTCGGAGCGGTAGGTTCGTATTCGCCATGATGCTTTTCAGTTTCTTGCAGGAGTTCGCTCAGAGTCGCGACATCCAAGTTACCGAGCCCTCGGCCGGGGAGCCGCAATGTGACTTCCTGAATCAGCCATCCGTTGCCGTCGGGATCATGAAATGTGGCGAACGAGCCGTACGTGGCATGCTCGAGTGCCGGGCCGCCGATGCGGCCGCTGCCGTCGATCTGGAACTGTGCGCCCGGCGTTCCGGGGTGGAATACCTCACTCACCTCGATACCGCGTGCGACGAGATCTTTGCGGGCAGCGGCAACATCGGAAACGATCAGGTAGAGGCCCTGAGCCGATCCCGGCGCAGCCGATGTCATCTTCCTGCCGAACTGAACCGAACATCCTGAGCCGGGAGGCGTGAACTGAACGACGCGGAAGCCGTTGTCATACGGAAAGTCGGCGTCGAGCCGCCACCCCAGTTTGGTGTAGAACTCCTTCGAGCGGTCGGCATCCGCGACCGGGATGACGGCCACCTCGAACTTCATGTCGACTCTCTCGACGCTAGTGCCGCTGATCGCATCCCGTTTCGGAGACACGCGCAGAGTGGCCATGCTTCCTCCCTATTCCTTAGCCAAATGGCAAGCCGGGCTCTTAGGCACTCGCCGGAACCCTTCGACTGGACACAAATTCATTAGGCCAGAATCAAGATGACGAATCTATTGGACGAACGTATCGATTACGAACGAATAATGAATTCGACGTATGGGACAAAGGGGCGCGTACTCAAGGGCCCAACACCAAGGTATCGCCCATACCATCGTCCAATTGATTGGCCTGGGTCGCCCCGGATTTAATGTTTTGAGCACGACCGATTCAAGCGGACGGACGGCATTGCGAAAGGCCTGTCAAAAGGAAATGAAAGGATGGAAAAAACATGGCGGAAGCTACCTGGAAACCTCACGAGAAACACGGACGGCTCACAAAGCAAAGCGACTTACCAGACAGCGTGTACGCGTTTCCGAAGCAGCGCAAAGAGCCGCTGACCGACGCGCAACATGTGCGTAACGCGGTCGCGCGATTCGATCAGGTCATCGAAGTCTCCGATGCCGACCGGGCTTTGGCGTTCGCGAACATCGAAAAAGCTGCAACCTACTACGGCGTTAACCTCGCGGAAACGTCATGGCACGAATTGGGTATTCATCCTCAAAAAAATAGAAAAGAGGCTGCCGCCAAAGGGGTCTTGACGCGCGAGCGCCGAGCGCTGGGCTAGGAATCCACTGGTTAGAAAGCCGGCATATGGAGAGGAAGATGAAGGCCATTGTTGTTCATGAATATGGCGGTCCGGAAGTACTGAAGTTCGAGGACTATCCTGACCCCGTCCCGGGACGAGGTGAGGTACTGGTGCGGGTCGCCGCGGCGAGCGTGAACCCAATCGATTGCAAACGGCGCGCTGGATTAACGAAGGACTTTTATCCCATGCAGTTTCCGAGCCTGATTGGAATCGATATGTCGGGGACTGTGGTGAGTGTTGGAGCGGGAGTTGTAACTTTTACAGCCGGTAACCGGGTATTCGCGATGGCGGACAACACATATGCCGAACTCTGCGTGGTAAAGGCAGACGTACTGGCGGATATTCCCGAGGGCCTCGATTTGATTGAGGCGGCGGCGCTGCCGTTGGTAACGGTGACCGGAAATCAGCTCATGTCAGCCACAGGTATCAAAGCGGGCCAGACGGTGATGGTCGTAGGTGCTCTAGGAAACGTGGGGCGCTCGGCGGTGTTCACGGCGAAGGATCGCGGGGCGACCGTGATCGTGGGGGTTCTAAAGAGGCAGATGGATCAAGCGAAGAACATCGGCGCGGACCAGGTGGTCGCAACCGACGACGATACCGCCATTGCGAATCTAGCTCCGCTCGATGCGGTGGCGGATACGGTTGGCGGCAAGACCGCCGAGAAGTTGATCGCCAAAGTCAAAGCGGAAGGGGTTTATTCTTCGGTCGTCGGCGCGCCGCAGAATGCCGCGAAGTATCCGTCAGTCAAGGTGGTGACGGTATTCTCGCATTTCGACAGAGGAACCCTTCAGTTCATGGCCGAAGCGGTGCGAGATGGCAAGCTGGTCGTCCCGATCGCCGAGAGGCTGCCACTGAGTAAAGCGGCCGAGGCTCAGGCAGCGGTAGAGAAGGGTAGCGCTGGGAAGATCTTGCTGGTGCCCTGACCTCATCTTGCGGGGTAGGGAACCCGAATGGGAATTGGAGCGAAAAATCCCCTGCGCGGAATCGGGTCGCTACGCGGCGACGCTTAACAAGGGGGCCAAGTGCCTCGCGTGCCGAAAGGTTACCTGGTTTCAGCTCTGCCGGCGCCGGTAACGCAGGTAGAGATATGCAGCGTTTTCCTTGACGCTGACGATTTGAAGCCAAGGTGCGGAATCCGGCGCAAACTCCACTCCTTCGACGACTGCCGGTCGAGTTGCATCGCCCTTACGGCCCGCGATTTGCGGCGACAGCGTCAGAAAGAGTTCGTCCACAGCTCTTGCGGCCAGGAATTGCCCGAACAGTGTGGGGCCGCCCTCGTGGAGAAGCGTGCTCACCCTGTACTGCGATTGCAGCAATTCCAGGATCGCCGCCGGCGCGATGCTGCCGTCACTGGAATTCAAAGCATGTATCTCGACGGAGCCCAGGGCAGCAGCGCCCCGGCGCGTCAGCTCATCTCCGCCAGCCGAGGTTGTGATAACAACCGCGCGCATAGCCGGCGTTCGGAAGATCGCTCTCTCCAGCTCCAGTTGGCCGCTGCCGCTAACAATCACGAGCAGGGGGTACTCCGGTTTATGCTCCGCGCAGACTCGATACTCCGCAAATAAATGCTTCGCATCGGGGTAGACGGATTCAGGAGTCCAAAGGCTTTTTGCGCTTACGTCGCGCAGGGTTCCAGCGCCGACAATAATGGCATCCGCCGAAGCCCGTAACAGCCCCATGATGAACCGGTCCCCCGGATCGCCGCCGCTGATGGTTGAGCCACCAGACTTACCCTTAATCTCGTAGCTGACGACCCCATCAAGAGTGGAAACAAAATTCGCAATCACATACGGGCGCGCAGCGGACGATTTGCGAAAGTGCAGATCCCCGTCGTACAACTCTCTCAATTCCTGCGGGAGCGATGATTCACCGGACTCCTCGTCTCGATCAATCAGGGTCCGCACAAGTCCCATTTGCTGTATCGTCCCTTTCTCAATGAGATCTTACCGGGCGTATCTGATCTTATGCCGCTGAAACCAGCTTCTTCTTCTCATTGAGTGCCGCCAGAAGAAGTTTCAGAAGCGCTTCGTCCGAGAACGGGTTCTGACCTGATATTAATTCGCGATCCTGAAGGGCGTAGCTCTTCCATGGGGCGAGCGCACTTACGTTGCCGCCTGCGGTACTCAAGGCGAAGTCCGGGTAGAAGAGAACCTTGCCATGAATCTCAAGTGGCTCCCGCTGCTGTTCTTCCGCCGTGGTAAAGATCGTCATCTTATATCCAGAATAGATCCATCCTTGAGCCTTTGCCTGTGCTCCAGCGGTATCGCCGGCTGCCAGCGCGGCGACAAATGCCTTCGATTCGGGAAGCGCGGAGAGCAGTGAAATGGGGCCATGACAGAGCACCGCGGTAGGCTTGGATGTTTCATGGAAATGTCTCATCACGATGCCCGCGTTGGGATCATCGAGAAGATCGATCATCGGGCCATGACCGCCGGGGACGAAGACCGCGTCGTATTGATCCAGACCCGATGCAACGACATCCGAGATGCGCGTTGGATTTCTTAGGCCAGTCAGGCTATCGCGGAATTTGAAATAGTCCTGGAGCCTGGCTTCGTCCCCGCCAAAGAAATCGGGGACGGCTGAATGGAGGTCCAGTTGTGGCACGTTGCCATTGGGGTTGGCGAAAGTGATCTCGTAGCCTTCCTGCATGAGGGCGCGGACCGGAACCGTTAACTCGTTCAGGTAATAGCCGGCGCCGCGATAGAACCCGCCATTTTTCAACGGTAAGCCGTATCCGCTCGAAACCATCACTAAGATTTTTCCCTTTGCTGTCATCGTCGTCTCCTTTGTGAAATCGATTTCCGTTCTCCTGAATTTGGGCGAGCTCACCGTCCGCGGCTTCCCTCCAAAGTGCGCGACGACCGGCCACTGCGGTCGATATCAGCTATGCTCCCGGGAATCCGAACATCAGCCATGACTGATTGGCTACCCAGTGCGGGTAGAGATCCGTCATCTGATCGAACAGGTCCTGGTCGGACGTCGCGGCTTTCTGCAACCGATCAAAGTCCTGGAGGTATCGCTTGGTGTCCTCGATCGCCGAGGGGGAGTCTGGCGCGCCAGGCTTCTTGTGACCGGCGACTACGATCGTCGGGTTCAGCGCTGCCAACCGGTCCAGGTCAGCGATCCAATTCTTTCGGCTCTCGGGGGTGGTATCGCCAACATACATGCGGCATTGGTTGTACACAACGTCGCCCGCGACGATCAGGCCGATTGATGGAACGTAGAGAGAGGTCGAATCGGGACTGTCGGTGCGACCCTGCTCGATGATGCGCAATTCGTGTCCCTCGAGAGTGAACGTGTCGTGCTCGTAGGGCTGGGGTGAAACCAACCGCGTGGCAACTTGCCCGGGAAAGAGCTTGCGGGCTAGCCGCTCAACTGGGGGAGTAAAAGACATCTGCATCGCGCTCACGGTCTTTGGCGTTGCGATCGCCCGAGCGGCCGGGAAACGATCGAGCAGAATGCTCAGGCCGTAAAAGTGGTCGAAATGGGCATGCGTTATGTAGATAGTCTCCAGATTCCGGTTGTGCAGAGCGACCCAATCCGCGAGGGCTTCGGCCTCAGCCACGGTCCCCATCGCATCCACGAGTACCGCGTCATACTCGCCGAAGATTAGGGTCGAAGTGATGGGATCAAATCCGAATGCTTCGCCGAAAGGCTTTGGCCGCTCGCCGACCATAGTCTTTCCGGGGGCGGTAAAAACGTTCACATTAAGTGTGTTCGACGCGACAGGTGCGGATTCACGCGTGGTCTCTTTCAGTCCATTTGCGCTGTCCATTGGGATCTCCTTTCGATGTCGGAGCAAGGGGTTGTTCAAAGGCAAATTGGCATAAGCCCGACCACAAGGCGCGGCGCCGGCAGCCGACACGGGCCGCGTCAACCGTAAGTAAGGTCTGTGCTCTGTCCGACTTCGATGATGTAGCCGTCAGGGTCGCGGATATAACAGCGGATCTCGCCGTACTTGGGGATCGGTGGCGTGATGAACTCGGCTCCTCGACTTTTCCACAATTCGTAGCACGCCTGAATATCCGCGACGCGGAAATTCATAAAGCTGTTGATGCGATTCGGGTCGGGCACGCTGAGGATTACCGTCGGCTTGTCCGGGGTCGGCCCGCCGCCGAGGTTAAAAATCATCCAGATATTCGCGAGCAGAAGGTAGGCAGGTGCGTTGCCGTCACCCATGCTCAAAATGCGAGCGCCGAAGACCTTTTCGTAGTAGTGAGCCGAACGCGCGATGTCGGCGACAGTGAGAAAATGAGCAATACTGATCCCCTCCCGCGGGGGCATTTCATAGGTCTTTTGATCCACTTGTACGCTGCACATTGACGACTCCAGTTTTCGATTTTGCACTCATCTGGGAGGCCACATGGGGCAGTTTCAGCCCTCGCAACGCCCTCACTGGCCGCACTTTGATCAGACCAGAAGCGAAACCGCGAGTCGATTGGACGAACGTATCGACCAACACTAAAGTATGGGTTGGTCATGTCGGCAGTGAACCGCGCTCTCTATCCGGCTCATCCCCAACACCGAGTATCGCCAATACCATCGTTCAATTACAAAGTCGGGCTGCTTCATGAAAAGATTTGAGTAGTGTTTGCGAACGGTGAACGCGCAGCGCACACGTCACGGTCCACCGGCCCGCAAGCTGGGAGACGAAAAACGTCAGGTCAAGAGCGAGGATGAATCGAAATGAAAAACAATCGGCGCGGAATCAACCCTGCCTCGAAGCCGAGTGGCAGTGGGTGCGTGGAATGCCTTGAGTCGGCGGATGGTTGGTGGTTTCATCTCCGTCGTTGCGCGGAGTGCGGACACATCGGATGCTGTGACAGTTCTCCCAGCCAGCACGCGTCAAAGCACGCGGCAGAGACGGGGCATCCAATCATTGCCAGCTTCGAGCCGGGCGAGGATTGGTTCTACGATTACGAGAGCCAGGAGATGATCGAAGGGGAGAGGTTGCCTCCGCCGCATTCGCATCCTAAAAATCAGTCCGCGCCTGGACCTGCAGGAAGAGTTCCGGCCGATTGGGAATCGCTGCTGAACTAGCGCGCGGTGCATTTCTGTGAGGATGTGTGATTGATATGAGAGCTGTGCGCATCGATCGTTTCGGGCCGCCCGAGGTCGTCGTTGTCGAAAAGATTCCGAAACCATCGCCCGGCAAAGGGGAGGTGTTGGTGCGCGTTGCCGCTGCCGGCGTTGCGCCATGGGACGCAATCATTCGCGAGGGCAAGAGTAAAGTAAGTCCGCAACCTCCATTGACCCTTGGTTCCGACCTCGCGGGCTCCATTGAGGCGCTCGGCTCCGACGTGAGCCAATTCGCAATCGGCGATGAGGTCTACGGCGTTACGAACCCGCAGTTTTGCGGCGCTCAGGCCGAGTTCGCCGTTGCGCTCGCGGGAATGATCGCGCCAAAGCCCCCGCGCCTTAACCACGTTGAGGCAGCTTCCGCGCCGGTTGTTGCAGTCGGCGCCTGGCAGATGCTCTTCGAGTATGCCCAAGCGAAGAGCGGAGATACGATACTCATCACAGGAGCTGCCGGAAACGTGGGCGCCTATGCCGTCGAAATGGCTCTCGATGCCGGAATGCGAGTGATTGCAGTTGCCCGCTCCACTGACCAGGAGATGCTCCGCGCATTGGGCGTCGAAACCATTCTCGATTCGAGTGCCCCCGGTTTCGAATTTGGCCTGCCTCAGGTCGATACGGTTCTCGACACCGTGGGCGGTGAAACGGCCCAACAGTGTTCCAGCGCCGTGAAGGACGGTGGTCGGTTCGTCTCTCTTGTCTCCATTCGACCTCCAGAAAAGCCAGGGATGAAGTCGATGTTCTTTTACGCTGAGGTGACGAGCGAGAGATTGCGCGCGGTTTCGGATCTGTTTGAGCGGCGCAAGATCTCCCCCCAGGTCGGGTCGGTCCTGCCGCTCGAAGATGCACGCAAGGCACATGAGATGCTGGCCGGAGCGCCGCACAAGAAAGGTAAGATCGTTCTCCAACTCCACGGCTGAAGCGGAAGAGAGTGAGAACCCGGCAATCGAGATTTGGGCTGAATGACCGGCGATGAGGCAGGAGTGCATCGCCGGGCGATCAGCTAGATTTCTGCCAGGGCCTGATGTACGAGATGGATGGAGATCGCACCTTCGCCAACGGCTGACGCAACCCGTTTCACGTTTCCTGAGCGGATGTCGCCCACTGCAAAAACTGCCGGCAAGCTCGACTCAAGCATCTGCGGGGGCCGGCCCAGAGGCCACCTTCGCGGCGCGCTTGCCAGAACCGGATCCAAGTCTCGACCTGTAAGGATGAAGCCTTGCTGATCCAGTGCGAGACAGCCCCGCAACCAGTCGCTACGCGGCGATGCACCTGCCATCACGAAAACGTGCCGGATATCGCGCGCCGTTTTCTCCCCTGACGATCGGTCGAGCCAGGTGACCCGTTCGAGGTGTGACTCTCCCTCCAGTGACACGAGTTCAGTCTCCAGATGCAGCTCGATTTTCGGATGCGTAGTAATCCGCTGAGTTAGATAGCGCGACATCGTCTCGGAAAGCGTCTTTCCGCGAACCAGCATATAGACGTTTTTGGCAGTCTCCGCCAGGAAAACGGCAGCCTGCCCGGCCGAATTGCCTCCGCCGATGACGACGACCTCATCACCCCCGCAGAGCTGCGATTCCATAAACGTGGCTGCGTAATAAATCCCATTTCCTTCGAACTTCTTCAGGTTCGCGACCTTGGGCGTATTGTATTGTGCGCCTGAGGCGATGACGATGCTGCGAGCCTGCAGAATTTCGCCATTCTCCAGCGAGACCAGGTATGGTCTCTGATCGCAGTTGATCTGGACCACCCGTTGCCCCACGAGCATCTGAGCGCCGAATTTTTCTGCCTGAACAACGGCGCGGCGCGTGAGATCCAGACCGGAGACCCCCGTGGGGAAACCGAGGTAGTTCTCAATCTTCGAGCTCGAGCCCGCCTGTCCGCCGGGAAAGTCGGCTTCGATCACCACCGCGTCCAATCCTTCGGAGGCCGCATAAACCGCAGCCGCCAACCCAGCCGGACCCGCCCCCACGATAACGACATCACGAATGCGCGATTCATCGACTGCGACCGAGAGCCCCAGACACTCAGCCAGGTGCTGCGTCGTGGGATTGCGCAGTACGGCCTTTCCGCTGCAAAGCACAACAGGTATTTCGTCGATCTTCAGATCAAAACGATCGAGCAGCTCCTGTGAAGCCGCGTCACTGTCAAGATCGACATAGGTGTGCGGATGCCCATTGCGGGTGAGAAACTCCCGCAAGCGAAGAGTGTTGGCGGAGTAATTCGATCCCAGGATAATGACATTACCGATGCCGCCCGCGACGAGCGCGAGACGGCGCTGGATGAAAGCGCGCATGAAGATGTCGCTGAGCTCGGCATCTTTTGCAAGAAGTGAGCGCAAGGCAGCAACGGGGACTTCAAGGAACTCTCCCGACTCGGCAACCCGTCCGCGCGCCAGGGACCCGGTTCCGGAAATCAAGACCAAGTCTCCGGAGAACCCTCCTGGACGATGGGTCGCAAATACGTGCTCGCCGGAGAGCCTCCTCATGACGATATCGAGCTTTCCTGAGAGCACAACAAAGCAGGGCATTCCCAGGTCACCCGCCTCGAACAGGATCTCTCCGGCCCGAACGGTTCTCAGAGTGCCGTAAGGACGGATTCGGTCAATTTGCGCAGGCGTTAGAAGCGGAAAAGCCTCAGCCTGCCGGTCGGGCGTGTTTATCAATGGCGGCATCTCCGCGAGTCTCCGGCGTCGAACTTTAGTTCTCGGCGATTATGTGGTAAGCAGCTGGCGGCGGTGTGGTCAACGGCTCTTCGCTCCTCGAGACCACTTGCCTGTCCGCTCAACTCATTGAGCGCGCCATGCGGGAGCCGCGAATAGATCCGCGTAATCAAGCTCATGCCGTTGTAAACCTGGGATCGCTGTAGGCTTCCACCGCGGCTTGGGCAACTTTAACGTCATTGTCCACACTGCTGCCACTGACGCCAATAGCTCCAATCACCATCCCATCCGAATCCTTGAGGGGAATACCTCCTCCAAACGAGATGAGGCCGCCATTGCTGAGTTCGACGCCGTAGACGGATTCGCCCGGCTGCGACATCTTGCCAATCTCGGATGTCTCCATATCAAACAAGCGGGCCGTATGTGCTTTTCGGATGGCGATGTCTATGCTGCCGAGCCAAGCGCCGTCCATACGGGCAAACGCCTTAAGATGTCCGGTGGCATCGACAACTGCGATATCCTCGATAATCTTCAACTCCGCCGCCTTCCTTTTCGCGGCCTGAAGCATTAACTCGGCAACTTCTAATGTGATCTCGCGACTCATAGGATTCTCCTTTATCTTCGCAGGATGGCGTTGAGAATTCACTCGCGAATTCGAGCTCTTGCGGTCGACTCAAGGAGGGGAGCAGCCATTGAAGTTCGACTCAATCGCAATAACGCACCCTAAGGTGTTTTGGTTCGCGGATCCTCTTTCGCGTCGAAGTATTCAAGTCCAAGAGGGCCAATCGCCGTCACCTGGGTGATGTATTCACTGGATTTCGCCCAATGGAAGTGATAAGTGTTGCCAGGCAGAACGATTACGCTACCGGTTGGATACGCCTGAAGTTTATCGGCGTCAAACTGATCGCCCAGCCCGATGTAAAACACGCCGGACATTACTGTGTAGACTCGATCTTCAGGATGCTTATGTGGCATCAACTTCACGCCGTGGGGCACTTTGACTCTGATCGTGTATGGAGCGGCCTCCGAAGGCTGGCCAACGATTACGGCCAGCCGGACAGAAGGTGGGAACGCCGCGAAGGGCTTCCACTCAATGTCTTCGGGAAGGATAGCTTTGAAGACGTCCTCACCGAGCTGGTGAGGAAGAATCGTACCGTGTTTTGTTTCGACGACGCTTGCGTCTCTCTTTTCTGGCATACCGCCTCCCTGATGAGAATCTCGAATTTGACAAGCAGCTTTGGCAAGCCCGAAACCCCAAGATCGGGGCTGGCCCTCCATCATTGCGTGCACATGCAGCAGAGCTAATGACAGCAGTGCGAACCGCAGCAAGAAGCGCAACCAGCAGGAAAGCGATTCGCTCCGTATCGGTTGCTCCCTTTGCGGATTACCTTTTCGCGCTTCTGTACCTACCTCCATCGACCCGCTTCATTTGGCTTTCGCCGCCGCTTGCTCGATCAACTCCGCCACTTCTCGCGGATGCGACAGCATGGCCAGATGGTTGCATGGCACTGTAATTGAAGTTGCCTTGATGGCGGCTGCTTCGTCTTTCTCGAGTTCCGGGGGAATCGCCCGGTCGTTACCCGCAATCAGGGCCCATGAAGGCTTGCTCTTCCACGCAGCGGTCGTGACCGTGGCTCCGAAATCAGCTGCGGCCGTTTGGCCCTGCGTCGCAACTAGTATCCGTTGCTCGCTTTCCGGGAGATCCTGCGCCATGTCTTCTGCAATTCCTTTCGGAGTCGCCGTTAGAAAACCTTGAGCGTCAAGGTGGAGCTCACTGCCCAGCGGAGCCGGCGGATAGGGTTTGCTTACGGAGTTGATGGAGTCACCCTCACCGGGCGCGAACGCCGCCACGTAGACCAATCCGACAACCTTTGGGTCGTTGCCCGCTTCGGTAATCACCACGCCGGCGTAGGAATGGCCGACCAGTATGACTGGTCCGTCCTGCAACGCGATGATGCGCTTCGTCGCCGCTACATCGTCGGCCAGCGAGGTCAATGGATTCTGCACGGCGACGACATGAAAACCCTTCGCCTCGAGGAGGGCAATCACTTTGGACCAGCACGATCCATCGGCCCAGGCGCCGTGAACCAGGACAATGTTCTTGACCACTTTCGGTGAGTTCACTTGAGCGAATCCCCTCATGTCGAGTCCGAACAACAGGGTAAGCATCATGTTTGCGATCAAAGCGGTTCTGTATATCCGCGAAGATTTCATTTCCGTCTCCTGGTTAAACCAACTCTCGCGATTAAGTCAGAACAACCTTGGCCGCGCAATTGGACGAAGGTATCGCCCATACTTTCGTACACCTGAGGCAAACGGCTTCTCCCCAGCCAGGCGGTCCTGAGCGTAGCTCAATCGAAGCAACCCTCTTTTCGCACACTTGATACGAAGGTATGGGCGATACCTTCGTCCAATTGCATTCGTTTGGCCACGTCTGGCCTAATCGCAGCCAGTCGGGGTGCGGATGCATCGGGCCTCTGGGATGTTTTGTCGAGGAGAACAAGTTATGACCGAAATTGATTCGAAGTCTGCGGCGCACGACCAACCGGAACAGAAGTTAGGGGCGCGCGGCGCCGCCAAGCGTCTAGCCGCCTTTACAACCGTCGCGGCGGCCGTGGCAGCGCTTGCGGTGCTCGTCGTCGCGGCCGTTGACCCGCCGGACAAGTACGCCCTGATATCGCCGAGTGGAATCGCGTTCTCCGACTTCAGGGGATACGAGGACTGGGCTGTCGTCTCTTCCGCACGGCAAGACCAAATACTCAAGGTGATCGTCGCCAATCCGACCATGATCGCGGCATTCAAGGCCGGCGTCCCCGGCAACGGCCAGCCATTCCCGGATGGCTCTATGATCGTGAAGCTCCAATGGAAGCAGAAAAAGAGCGCGGAGGCCCAATTCGACGTCGATGTGCCAGACGTCTTTACCCAGGCATTCGTGATGGAAAAGGACAGCAAGAGATTTCCGAATACCGGCGGGTGGGGATACGCGGTGTTCAACTATGATGCCCCATCGGACAGGTTCTCCGCCGATGCCAAAAGCCTCTCAGATTGCGGAAACGCGTGCCACACGGTCGTGAAGGCGAAGGACTACATCTTCCATCCATATGAGAAGCGCTGAAACGGCCGTCTCCGCGACGCCGAGTACCCCGCGACGCAGTTTCCCTGAACGCCGCGATCAGTGTGCCCGGTCATTGGCGTCGTCGGTCTTCTACGCGGGATGCAAGACTGGGCGCGAAGTGATGGTCTGAGTTGTGTACCTCGCCGCGAGGACCAATGCGGACGATGAAGTCCATCTTTCGTGCCTCATCGGCAAATGGATTGGTGCTCGTCACGGCCCTTGCCGCGGATGCCCAGAAGAAAGAGAGCGAGATGGAACAACCGATCACGTATCGCACCGTGAAAGTCGACGGACTGTCCATCTTCTATCGAGAAGCGGGTCCGAAGGATGCTCCGACCATTCTTTTGCTGCACGGACTGCCATCGTCGTCGCGGATGTTTCAGCCACTGCTGACGAGGCTCTCAGAGAAATATCATCTGGTCGCGCCCGACTATCCCGGTTTCGGCCACAGCGACTGGCCCGACCCCAAGAATTTCGCCTACACATTCGATCACATTGCTCAAGTGATGGACGGCTTCACTCAGGCGTTGAGTTTGCCGCACTACACGCTCTACATGCAGGACTACGGTGGGCCGGTCGGATTCCGCATGACGTTGGCGCATCCGGAGCGCGTGCAGGCCCTCATTGTTCAGGACGCAGTGGCACACAACGAGGGCCTCGGCGCAAACTGGGTGACTCGCCGGGCATTCTGGGCCGACCGGCCCGGTAACGAAGAAAAAATGCGCGCCAATCTGCTCTCGTTTCAAGCCACCAAAACGCGCCACGTCGGCGACGATCCCCTTACGGAGCTCTACGATCCGGATCTTTGGTCGGATGAGTTTGCATTTCTGAGTTCGCCGGCGCAGGCACAGATTCAAAGCGATCTCTTCTACGATTACCGCACGAATGTCGACGCCTACCCAAAGTGGCAGGCCTGGATGCAGAAGACGCAGCCCCCGCTCCTGGTCCTGTGGGGCAAGCACGATGTTTCGTTCGATTTGGGCGAGCCGGAACGTTACCACAAGGATGTACCGAGCGCACAGGTGCAAGTGCTCGATGCAGGGCACTTCGCCCTCGATACCAAGGCAGACGAGATTGCGGCGCTGGTAATTCAATTTATGAAATCGCGGAAGTAGACCAGTCGATCTCAATCGGATGGAGCGAAATAGATGCCAGTAGAAATCGACACGAACCGTCACCGCTTTGTTAGCATCCGGCGATGATCAAAAGAGACGACCTATGAAAAAAGCGGAAGCAATCGAAATCTCACGTCGACGTTTCGCAATCGCCGGACTATCAGCCGGAGCGGCAATGATCGCTCCGGGCTCACTCTTCGCGGATGGCGCCCAACCATTGTCCGGTGAGGCGCAATCGGGAGATCTGCCCACCATCACGCCGGTATCGAACGCCTCGTTTCACCCGCTGAAGCAGATCGACGCGGGCCTTCTGAATGTTGGCTACGCTGAAGACGGCCCGGCCGATGGCCCTGCCGTGATTCTTCTCCACGGCTGGCCTTACGACATCTACAGCTTCGTCGATGTTGCTCCGCTGCTGGCGTCGAAGGGTTACCGGGTTATCGTTCCGTACCTGCGCGGCTACGGCACCACAAGTTTTCTCTCCAGCGAAACGATGCGAAACGCCCAGCAGTCGGCGGTCGCCCTCGACATCATTGCACTGATGGATGCCCTCAAAATCCAAACTGCGATCGTAGGCGGCTTTGACTGGGGAGCGCGAACAGCAGACGTCATGGCTGTGCTTTGGCCAGAACGCTGCAAGGCGATCGTTTCCGTGAGCGGCTATCTGATCAGCAGCCCGGCGGGCAACCAGGTGCCGGTGCCACCCGAGCCTGCGTTTCTGTTCTGGTACCAGTATTATTTCGCTACCCCCGTCGGCAAGGCCGGCTATGCGAAATACCTCGACGAGTTCAATAAGTTCATCTGGCACCAGGCTTCACCAAAGTGGAATTTCGACGATGCCACGTACGACCGTACGGCAGCATCCTTCAACAACCCCGACCACGTTGACATCGTGATGCACGACTATCGCTGGCGGCTTGGCCTGGCCGACGGTGAGCGGAAATATGACGACCTGGAAAAGCGGCTTGCCACACTTCCCGCCGTCACCGTGCCCGCAATCACCATGGAAGGCGACTCCAACGGTGCGTCGCACCCGCCCGAGTCGGTGTATCGAGGCAGGTTCTCGGGTAAATACGATTACCGCCTTATCGGTGGCGGTATCGGCCACAATCTGCCTCAGGAAGCCCCGGAAGCGTTTGCCCAGGCCGTGATTGACGTCGATGCGTTCTGAGTTTCTTGAATCTACCGTTTGGGAGACCTATCGACCATGCCAGTCCGGATTGCCTTCTTGTTGCTTGCAGTTGGAGCGGTGGCCGGCGTAGTCGTCCACATGGCCCACGCATCTGCACACGCCGACGGGGAGGCCGCCCCGATCTACGGAATCAAAATTCCGGCTGGATACCGCGACTGGAGGTTGATCTCTGTGGCTCACGAAGAAGGCGACCTCAACGATATTCGCGCCATTCTTGGAAACAACGCAGCGATCAGGGCGTATAGGGAAGGGAAGTTTCCGTTCCCGGACGGCGCGATCATTGCGCGAATAGCCTGGAGTTATGTTCCCTCAAAGGAAAACGACAAGGTCTTTGGCCGTCCCCAGTCGTTCGTTCCCGGCCCCGCCCCGGATTGGTACCTTCAGCTCATGGTCAAGGACTCAAAAAAGTACGCGGCGACGGGCGGCTGGGGGTTCGCTCAATTCAATCAGGAAGGAAAGCCCGCGGACGAGGCGAAGCTAAGAACTTGCTTTCCCTGTCACGAACCCGTCAAAGCTCGCGACTTTGTGTTCACCCGTTACTCGCCTTAAGGTCTGAGCATCGGCGGGCGGCACGCGAACCATCACCCACTCGACCGGGCCACGGCGGCCCGGCTCAAAGTTTTCAATTTGCATTACGTGGCGATGGGGGTTGCTGTAACCATGCGACCCGACATGGTTCCTCGTGCGCACTTCCTTGACTACGACTTGACCGATCACGCCACGAAGCGCCGCAAGCTTTCGGAGCTCCAGGGCCAGCATCCGATGATTCTGATGCTCAGCCGTGGTGGCTATTGTCCCAAGGATCGCCGTCAGGCCGAACTCCTGGTCCAACTCCATCGCGAGATGGAAGTTGGATACTGCCGTCTGGTCACGATCAGCACTGACAACATCACTTTGACCAACGAGTACCGCTCGGGCGTCGGCGCCCACTGGCCATTCCTTTCCGACGCCGGGCGCATTGTTCAAAAAGATCTTGATATTGCCGAATACACCGACCTCGATCACAATCCCATGATTCCCCAGGTCATTGTTCTGGAACCGGGCCTTGTCGTCTACAAGGTCTACAGCGGCTATTGGTTCTTCGGCCGCGCGACGCTTGAGGATCTCCGCCAGGTTCTTCGTGCAGTCACCCGAAAGTGCAGACCTGATTGGGACATCACGACGCCGGAAATGAAGGCAGCATGGAAGGAAGGCCGCAACGAACTCTTCTATCCTTATGGCAAGACCTACGCGCAAACATGGGGAGAGCAGGATTGAAGCCAGCCTTCGATTGACGTACACTGCGGAACGCATCGCTGCATAGATGGTCGTCGCCAGCGATCTCTGGTTGAGGGCCGCTTCGGGCTGAGTTACAGTTGTGTCTTAAGGGCTTCCCTGATGGATTCCGATCCGAAGAGCACAACCGAATTACCAAGTGAATTGTCGCCTCTCGCGCAGCCAGTGTCCGCGCCACTTACCCGCGCGGCGATCTTCCTTGTCGTGGCGCTCAACCCAGGCTCCGATGTCCGAGCCACGCTGCGCTCTTTTTGCAGCGACCTCTCCAAGGTGTCTCGCGCTGTGGAATTCCGCGACTTGGAGGCAGGACTCTCTTGCGTCATGGGGATTGGGTCTGACGCATGGGACCGCCTCTTCGGGTCACCGCGGCCGGCGGAATTGCACCAGTTCCGCGAGATTCGCGCCGGAGACCGCCATGCGGTGTCGACGCCGGGCGATCTGCTGTTCCACATCCGAGCCAAGCGCATGGACCTTTGCTTCGAAATGGCCACGCAAATCATGGCTCGCATCGGGAATGTCGTTTCGCCGGTCGACGAGGTGCAGGGCTTCCGTTACTTTGATGACCGCGATCTGATGGGTTTCGTCGACGGGACTGAGAATCCAAGGGGAGCGGCCGCGGTCGCCGCGGTTCTTATCGGTGACGAAGATGCCGACTTTGCCGGCGGCAGCTATGTCATCGTGCAGAAATACCTGCACAACCTTGACGCATGGAATGCTCTCCCCACGGAGGCGCAAGAGCGTATTATCGGCCGCGCGAAACTTTCTGACATTGAATTGGACGACTCCGTCAAGCCGACATCGGCGCACAATGCGCTCACGACCATCGTTGAGGACGGGAAAGAGATCAAGATTCTTCGCGACAACATGCCATTCGGCCGACCTTCGCATGGCGAATTTGGCACCTATTTCATCGGCTACAGCCGTTCCCCGCGCACCATCGAGCAGATGCTGGAGAACATGTTCGTCGGCAGGCCGCCCGGCAACTACGATCGCATACTTGACTTCAGCCGGGCTGTCACTGGAAACCTATTCTTTGTGCCATCGGCGACTTTTCTTGAGAATGCGGCTGAAGACCTGCCCCAGAATGCAGAACCCCCAGCGTCGGTATTGGACGAAACCGGTTCATCCGTTCCAACGGCGCGCGACGGTTCGCTTCGCATCGGATCCCTTAAAGGAGAAAAACAACATGAATAACCTGCATCGCGACCTCGCTCCGATTTCCGACTCGGCCTGGGCGCAGATTGAAGCCGAGACATCGCGTACCATTAAGCGCTACCTTGCCGGGCGGCGGGTCGTCGACGTGAAGGGTCCGGCCGGCACAGGTCTGTCCGCTGTTGGCACTGGCCATCTGCGGACGATCGCTGCCCCTGCGAAGGGCATCATTGCAAGGCAACGCGAGGTAAAGGCGCTCGTCGAGCTGCGCGTTCCCTTCGAACTGGATCGCCACGCAATCGACGACGTCGAGCGTGGTGCGGATGATTCCGATTGGCAACCCGCTAAGGATGCCGCGCGACAGCTAGCCTTCGCTGAGGACGGAGCCATATTCGAGGGTTATGCCGCAGCCAACATTGAGGGAGTTCGAAAAGGGGCCAGCAATCCAATCATGCCTCTCCCCGCCGACGTGCGTCAGTACCCGGAGGCCATCGCGCAGGGTCTGAGCAGATTGCGTCTCGTGGGTGTCAATGGTCCTTACTCGGTGCTACTTGGAGCCGATGCTTATACCGCGCTGGCTGAGACCAGCGACCACGGATATCCGGTGTTGGAACACGTCAAGCGGCTCGTCGACGAGCAGATCGTCTGGGCGCCCGCCATCTCCGGCGCCTTCTTGCTGACAACCCGCGGCGGCGACTTCGAGCTGCACATCGGCCAGGACGTTTCTATCGGGTATCTCAGCCATACCGATTCGTCAGTCCGCTTGTATCTGCAGGAGTCGTTCACTTTCCTTTTTCTCACTCGGGAAGCCGCAGTGGCGCTGGCTCCTTCCAGAAAGTCAAAGTAGGCTTGAAAGATCCAAACTCGAAGAGCGACAGGGTTGCCTCAGCCACCCTAAAAGTTGCCGGCATCTTTGTATTCCCGCTTTGGCCCGTTCACTGCGCTCGGCGCGATCCCTGGCCTATTCTTGATAACAAGCTCACGCACGTATTGCTGCAATGTCTCCAGGTGACCCTGCCAGGCTTCTTCCATCCGCAGCATCCATTCTTCATGCGCGCGATTTTCGGTGAGTGCCCTTCCCGTGCATTGTTTGAGCGGGAGGGCTCCGGAATTCGATGGAGCGAAATGCTCTTGTCGCATACGAGTAGCCATGGCATCTCCAATGCGAACGGTTGCGGTTGACATAACGACAAACCTCCTTTCGCGCCAGCCGTGAGATTCATCTGACGCACCTCGCATGCTGGGGTCCGATTGATTCGGACGCGTTGCATACTGCCCATTACGCCAGAACGGTAAAAGCAAATCCATTGGACGAAGGTGTCGATTGATGCTTTGGTGTCAGTTGGTCGGGATTACGCCGTTTGAGAGATCCCGGCGTTAGGTAAATTTGGCAGTGCCGTCTGGCAGGAAGCAACAATCAACTGAGCGCCTTATTTTTCCGATGGAACGAATGAGGAAACCTGTCGTCCATCGCATTTTCCTCAGGTATTCAAAAGGTTGCCTGAGCGCGCGGAATATAACGAACTCTTAACCGACCGCAACATTATCGTGGTACCCGAGCTGTAAGTGGAGTTATGATATTTGAACGATTGGTGGCCGGAGCGCTCCCCGTCTGATTGATGCCGAGACTTTCCCCTTGGCGAATTCAGGCTGCCCGCCGTCACGATCGTGATCGGCTCAACCTAAGTGAACGAACTGTCGGCAGGACGCCCAATTAGCTGGCGCCCTGGCGGGCACTGCGCCCCGATGCAATCAGGATCCTTGTTCGAGCAGAGTTCAATGGAGGGATCGAAAATGACCAGGGCAGACCTACCAATCTCACTAGCAGGCTCTCAGCTTGGCGCGGTCCGCCATGTTTGTGCATTCTTCTCGAGCGACGAAGAAGAATATCGTGTGCTGCTTCCATTCATCAAAGAAGGTCTGGAGCGTGGCGAGAAGGCCATTCACGTTGTCAATTCCGGTCAACGGGAACAGCATCTGCATCGATTGGCCTCCGCGGGAATCGACGCGGCGGTTGCTCAGCAGGCCGGACAATTGGAAATCAAGATTGACACCGAGGCCTATCTACGCGATGGTGAGTTCGATCAGGATCGGATGCTTGAGACTTTTGAACAACTCGCTTCAGGAAATGCAGCGGGAGGGTTCCCGCTGAGTCGCATCGTGTGCCGGATGGATTGGGTGGTTGGAGATATGGCCCGGTTGGAGAATGTCATCGAGTTTGAATCGCGCGTGAACGACGTCTGGAGCCGGCACGACGACGCAGTCATCTGCACTTACCATCTCTCCCAATTCAGAGGCGATGCGGTCATCGATATCCTCCGTACGCATCCCCTGGTCATTATTGGCGGCATTCTTCAGCAGAATCCGTTTTTCACACCACCGCGGGAATTTCTGCAGGAATATCGCACTCGACGTGCTCGCCAGAGTGACTTGCCGATAGCGGCGGCCTGATATGGCTTTGAGCGACCCTGCAACTGAGATAAAGCATCTTCAGCGCGGCATGAGCGATTTAGTCAGCGTGCTCGCACTGCCCGCGGTTTGGAGCGGGCAGGAGCCTCGCCAGATCGTGACTACGTTCCATGATGCCCTCTTGGCGACACTCAATCTCGAATTCGTTTATACCAGGGCTCGAACCGAAGCGAATGGTGGGCTCATCGAAATATTCAAGACTGCGACGGCCCATCCAACCACACCGGATGCGGATAAGATCCATCAGACCCTCAACAAGTGGTTCAGCGGTGATCCACAGAGATGGCCGACAGAGATGCGCAGCCTCCTCGGTGGCCGGGAAGTCTCGCTCGTGTCCAGGCGATTGGGAATCGAGGGCGAAATTGGAATCGTCATCGCTGGATCCGAGCGCGCTGATTTCCCTACGCAGTCGGAGCGATTGCTTCTGGCTGTGGCGGCCAATCAAGTGACCATCGGACTGCAGCAGGCACGCCTCTTGAGCGAGCAGAAACGGATCGCCGATGAGCTCGATCGGCGAGTCGCGGAACGAACCAGCGAGCTTGCAAGAGCCAACGAAGGGCTGCTGCTCCAGGTTGGACTGCTACAGCATCTTCCTGTAGTTGCCTGGACGCTCAGGCCTGATGGGACACCGGATTTTGTGAATCAAGTTTGGCTTGATTACTCGGGCCAGACACTCGATTTCGTCTGCTCCTATCCCGGGGCGTGGATGACGGCCGTCCATCCCGAGGATCGGGCAGCAGCATCAAGAAGCTTCTGGGAAGGAATACGCTCGGGACGGAGTTTCGCGATGGAAACGCGGTTTCGCGCTCACGACGGGACCTATCGCTGGCATCTAAATCGAGCCGTCGTCTTGCACGATACTGAGGGGAAAGTCCTCAAATTTGTTGGTACTTCCACCGACATCGACGATCAGAAAAACGCTCAAGAAGCTCTGCGCGCGAGCGAAACCAATCTCCGCGAGATTCTCGACGGCATTCCTGGATTTGTATGTACGCTAAATCCGGCCGGCCAGATTGACCTTGCCAATCGGCCGCTCCTGGATTTCTTCGGAATGACGGTTGAGGAGTTGAACTCCTGGGGAACGAATGGTGCGGTCCACCCGGATGATCTTCCGCGCGTGATCGCTGAACTTACGGACGCAATGACAACCGGAACTCCCTTTGACAGCGAACTCCGTTATCGCCGGGCTGATGGCATCGATCGATGGTCCCAGACTCGCATTCTTCCTGTGCGAGACCTAGAAGGAAAAATAACTCGCTGGTATGGTCTCATAACCGACATCGACGATCGGAAGCGCGCCGAGGAAGCATTGCGCGAAAGCGAGTATGAGACGCGCTTGATTGTGGACAGCATCCCCGGCATCATCGGGGTGGCGTCACCCTCGGGGAACATCGACATGGTCAGCCGCCAGGCATTGGAGTTCTTCGGTCGGACTATCGAGGAACTCAGAGAGTGGGGAACGAACGACACGATCCCTCCTGAGGATCTGCCTGGCGTTATCGATGCCTATTCCCGAGCAATTTCCGCTGGCCGTCCATTTGAGTTCCAAATGCGATTGAGGCGAGCGGACGGTGTCTATCGCTGGTTCCAGGAAAGAGGTTTTCCGCTTCGCGATAAAGGCGGATCTATTGCTCGCTGGTACCTACTGATCACCGACATAGATGATCAGAAACGAGCCGAGAAAGCGTTGCGCGAAAGCGAGTACGAATCCCGTCTGATCGTAGATAGCATTCCCGGCCTTATTGCAGTTTTAGGTACGGGCGGCGAGATTGAGCGGGTCAGCCAACCGCTTTTGGACTACCTTGGAAAGTCGCTGGAAGAGTGTCGTCAATGGGCCGTCGATGACACCATTCATCCGGACGATCGCCCTGGGTACCTTCAGGCTTTTGAACGAGCTTACGCAGCGGGAGATCCAGTCGAATATGAAGCAGCACGAATTCGTCGTTTCGATGGCGTCTACCGATGGTTAAGCATGCGCGGGCTTCCTCTTCGTGACCGGCAGGGACATATTCTCCGGTGGTACTTCCTTTTGACAGACGTCGACGATAGAAAGCGTGCCGAAGACGAACTCAGGCGCAGCGAGGCAAGGCACCGGGTTGTGGTTGAAACAGCGAGCGACGCGGTTCTCAGTATCGACGAGAGCGGCGCGATCATTCTTGCCAACCCGGCAACGAAACGGATCTTTGGATACACCCCGGAAGAGCTTATCGGCAAGCCTCTCACGGTCCTCATGCCGGGAGCCATGCGTGGACTCCATGAGAAGGGCTTCCAACGATACCTCGAGACCGGCGCGAGACAGCTGAACTGGCAGGGGACTGAAATGACTGCGCTGCGAGAAAACGGTGAGGAGTTTCCGGCAGAGGTTTCATTCGGAGAGATGACCTCGGATCAGCGAAGGGTATTCACCGGGTTCATCCGGGATATCTCAGAAAAAAAGCGCTCCGAGGCAGAGTTGCGCAACAGCCAGGCGGAACTCGCGAGAATGACGCGAGCGATGACGATTGGACAGTTGACTGCCTCGATTGCACATGAGGTCAATCAGCCATTGTCGGGCATCGTGATGAATGCCAGCACGTGCCTGCGGATGCTGAACGGCGATGAGCCGAACATAGAGGGTGCGCGCGAAACGGCGCGACGCACGATTCGCGATGGAAATCGCGCCTCTGAGGTTGTCGCGCGCCTGCGGACCCTCTTCAAGAGAAAGGAAGTTGCTGACGAGTCGATCGATCTGAATGATGCGGCGCGGGAAGTGATCGCGCTGTCATTGAGTGAGCTGCAGAGTGGTAAGATCCTCGTCCGGCACGACTTTGCCGAGAGTCTGCCGGCAGTGAAAGGCGATCGCATCCAGATTCAGCAGGTCATCTTGAATCTGATACGTAACGCTTTGGACGCAATGCGCGACGTCGACAACCGGCCGAGAGAGCTGCTGATCAAAACGGAGAGCGACGATGACAAAAGCGTGCGGCTCATTGTGCGGGACACCGGTATCGGCTTCGTTCCCGATGCTGTCGATCGGCTCTTCGATTCGTTCTATACAACCAAGGACGACGGCATGGGGATAGGCCTCTCTCTCAGCCGTTCGATTATTGAAGCTCATCGGGGCCGGATCTGGGCAGCAGCCAACGAAGGGCCAGGATCTTCATTCACATTCTCTATCCCTCGCGATTACAGCGTCGAACCTGCTTAGAAATAGCAATTTGCAGCCGTCTTCTCCCTGAAGTAACCAATACCTAAGTTCAATAGACGTCGCTGGCTACAGGGCGGATGATGAGGCTGTGGGGTTGCCAGGAAGGAACTCCATGGAGACAAACTCGGCCGCGTTGTTGATGTGCACTCCTGAGTGTTGTGAGCTGCGCTTCGGAAAGGACACATCGACTTCCTCAAGCAGCGCTGGAGCGAAGGCACGGCTCTCGACGTTGTACGAAGCTCTATTCAAATGCGGACTGAGATATCCATGATGAACCCCCATTCGCTGGTGTCAATTGTCGACGATGACGAATCGATCCGGGAATCGCTACCAGATTTACTCAAAGAGTTCGGTTTTGCATCTCGGGCATTCTCTTCAGCGGAGGAGTTTCTTGCGTCGGATGAAGTCTCCCAAACTGAATGTCTAATCCTCGACATCGCCATGCCGGGGATGTCCGGGCCTGATCTGCAGCGCGAACTGAAGCGCCAACGGTTGAGTTTCCCGGTTATCTTCATCACCGCTCAGAAAGACGAGACTGTGCGGAAGCAGATGCTCGAGTCAGGAGCGATCGCATGTTTGTTCAAGCCCTTCAATGATACGGCGCTGCTCGATGCGCTCAATGTTGCCTTTCCAGCCAGGTAAGCTTCCCCCTCGTTCACGTCGCGGATTTAAAATGACTACTGCAAACGTACGTTGCAATGAAGTAGGGTGCTTCCCCATGTCGCCAACCTCACCCGTCATCTTTGTTGTGGATGATGACATCTCAGTTCGTGAATCGCTTGAACTCCTGTTACGTCAGGAAGGCCTCGCGGTGGAAACCTTCACTTCGGCACAAGAATTCCTGGCTCGCCCGCGGGTTTCTGCGCCGAGTTGTTTAATCCTCGATGTCTCCCTGCCGGGCCTGAATGGCCTCGAACTCCAGAAGCGAATCGCGCTGGATCGTCACGACATGCCAATCATATTCATCACTGGGCATGGGGACATACCGATGACTGTGCAGGCAATGAAAGCGGGCGCCGTCGAATTCCTCACCAAGCCCTTCGGCGATGACGCCTTGTTGAAGGCGATTCGGAATGCGATCGAGCGCAGCAAAATCCTGCTTGACCGCGATACTGAGATTCGGGAATTGAAAGCCCGGTATGTCCATCTCACTTCGCGCGAGCGCGAAGTGATGTCACTCGTTGTTGCTGGCCTGCCGAACAAGCAGGTCGGCGGCGAACTGGGGATCAGCGAGATTACCGTGAAAGCGCATCGCGGCAGCGTGATGCGAAAAATGAGAGCCGAATCTCTTCCCGAATTGGTGAACATGGCCAGCCGCCTACGACTGGTGCGGGCGACCGCGGCGATCTCGCAAGCGAGCAAGTGAGCGTGCTTTGCGGGTCCAGTTTCGGCAGACTCCTGTAAGTCAACCTCGCCGGAGCGCCGCTGACACGGCAGATAAGGCGTGCAGGTGGAGTCAACAGAATTCTTGTACTGCTCAGTGCTACATTCGCGAAAAACCAGCTGAAAATTACCGATCGATACTGGATTCTCGAAGATCGACCATGCGGCGGTAGGCTATTGACTCATCGCAGCATTTCCATTCATGATGAGAAATCCGGGACAGGCGAGAAACGATTCCCGGTAGCACTACTATAGATTTGAAGCAGGGCCCGCTTTTTGAGCGGGCTTTTTGATAAGCAGGGAAGTGTCAGTTCAGACATTCGCGCTGCAAAACACAAAAATCTTTGGGACATTCCATTGCGTGGGCCAGACTGCGCGGGACGAACAGGACCGAAGAACGAGGAGATTGTATGAAGAAGAAAGTACTGTTGCTGGTTCTGTTTCTCGGTGTGGTTGGATTTGTAGCTCCTGCCGCTTCGGTCTGGGGTGAAGCCACACCGCAGCGCATTGTGATCACGGCGCAGAAGTTCGTCTTCAAACCCGGCGAGGTAACCGTGAAAGTAGGCCAACCGGTTGTGCTGGTTTTGAAAAGTGTGGATGTTAGCCATGGGCTACACATTCCGGATCTCGGCATCAATATGAAGGTCAAAGCTGGTGAAACCGCCGAAGTGACATTCACCCCGACGAAGACCGGCGACTTCGGTGGCCGTTGTTCCGTTTACTGCGGCTCCGGCCACGGTTCGATGACCTTCGTGTTGCACGTTGTGGACTAGAAGAGCCGAATCTCCTTATTACTGCGGCCGCATTCCTTTACGAGTGGCGTTTGGGTGGCCGGTCCTCCGGACATGTTTTTTCCCGCGACAATGCGCCGCATGCTCTAGAATGGCCTCAGTCCCCCGGGAGGCCCTTATGAAACCTGCGCAGACGCGCGCGTTGGCGATGCTGTTGTGTCTTCCCGTCTTTGGATTGTCTGCGTATGGACAGGCGCCTGCCACGCCTTCGGACTTTACAACAGCCGAGCTGAACGTGACGCCTTCGCCGGCAGCGAGCTCGGAGTTGGGCTTCCCCGCCGGAACCTCCGTCGTGGACTTCGACATCTGGCCGACCGGTGCGGAAGCGGTGATCCTGATCCACAACGCAGCCGGCTACCACGTGGTGACCTGGCACGCGGGCGACACGAGCACCGTCCCGCTGCTCGATTTACCCGCGACCTTCGCTGCTGCTTCCCTTACCGTCCATCCGATGGGCCAGCGTTTCTTTGTCGAGGGGAAGACCGGCCAGCAATCGCAGATTCTTGCAGTCGACAACGTGAATGGAAGCTGGACGCAGCACACCATTTATCAAACCGCCGCTGACGTGCGCCGCCTTCTCGTTGCGCCGCGGCCCTTTGAAACCGGCTACAACGACACAACGCAGCAGACAATCGATAGTTACCGAATTTTCTTTGCGGAGCGGCTGCCGAGCGGTGTCTACTCCACGCGTTCGATTACAGAAGACGGGCAGCGGGAATACCAGGTGCTTGGGCCGCAATCCACGTATGTAAAGATTCCCGACTCCGATGGTGATCCAACGCCCAACTTCGTCCCGACGGCGTTGCCGGAATCCTTTCATCCAGACGGGCATTTGCTGATCTGGGAAGACGGCAGCGGTTGCTTTCAGCAACTTGCCTACGCAGGCCAGAACTGGGATAAGCCATCGCATATCGTCGGCAATCCATGCGGCGGGTCGCTGACCGTTACGCCAAACGGGGCCGCGCTTTTGCATTGGAAGAGCGGCGTGCCGGGCGTAGCCGTGATTGGCGACCACGGCAGCACAACCTCGACGCAGGCCGGTGGCTACCAGTTCATTTCCACGCCTTCTTCGGTGCCCGACGGGAAGGGCGTTATCGGATTGGTGGAAAAGGCCGGCGCGCAAGCGCTGGTGTTCGTGCCGATTGAAGTTCCGCTGGCCGATGTGATCAACGCGTGGATGTTTACGCAGGACGCCGCCGACCGCAACAGCTACGCAAAGAATGGCGGCATGTTTCGCACAACGGACGAAGACCAGATGTACGAGATGTACGACACCGAGTCGTATGCTTGCGGCCAATTCGATAACGCGACGCCGACGCGGCCTTACCTTGTGACCACCGACATCTTCTGGGAACTGGTGGCCTCGGCCTATGAAGGCACATTCATCGTGGAGGAGCGCCAGCAGGCGATGCCCGCGTTTTGGGCATTTGTCGCCGCAGCGCGGCAATCGCTCGACGCCAGCGCGCCGGCTTCAAAGTGGGCAGTTGCCTTCGATGCTGTGGCGGATTCAAACAGCGCGACGAGCGCTTCAGACGCTGAAGCTCTGCACATTCAACAAGCGCAGGGGACATTTAAATCGCCGGTATTTAACGGCACGTTCGACTTTACCGAACTGACGCCACGCGGTTATTACACCGCGACGCCGGAGATGCAGGAGTACTTCAAAGCCGTTCATTACCTGACTACAGTTTCCGCGGCGATCGATGCGACGCCTTTGAACGCCCTGCCCGACGATGTAAAGGCGAAAGCAATGCAGTGGATCGCAGCTTATAGCGCCTACATCGCGCCAAGCCGCTCGCCACTGGTTTGGAATTCGGGGGCTTTTGTTCCGCCGGCGTTTGCGCTTCATCCCGGCACCAGCCCGCAGATCTTTCCTCTCTCGTGGGGTTTTGATAATGAGGTGCTGCTGTCGACCGTTTTCCATTCCGATTGGCCAGCAGCGGAACAGATCACTGGGCCCAAGGGCGTACGAGGGTTGCCATCGGGTCTCGACCTTGCAGCGGCCTTCGGCAGCAGCTACGCCCGCTCGTTATTGAAGTCCGACCTTGCGTCGTTTCCCGCACTCGGTCCCGCGATCGATGCACTTGAGGGCCGCGCGCCAAAGAGCGCCGCGCAGGCGAATCTTTACGACTTATGGATCAACGCGCTGGCGTTGCAATGGGCCGACGATTCCGCGTTTCCCGGCAACGCGCAAGATGCACTCTGGAATACGAAGAGAATTCAGACAGGTCTGGGTTCCTGGGCTACGCTGCGCCACGCGACCGTGCTGGTGAATGAGAGAAGCACAGCCGAGTGCGGCGAGGGAGGCTTTGAGGCCATTGTCCTGCGTCCGCCAAGAGGCTACGTGGAGCCGGATCCGAAGACCTTCGAGGCCATTGCATCTTTGTTCGACCAGATGGAGCAGGTGGTCGCGAAGTCAGCCAACTTTACCGGAAACCTGCCCGTGGATCCGTCGGAGGCAGCAGACACTTCGAACGACAATGCCGACTCCTCGAACGACAATGGGGACTCTTCGAGTGGCCCGCCTGCACAGCCCCTGCAAGCCGGCATCATCCGGCGCTTGCAGGCAACTGCGAGCAAGACGAGGTTGTTCGAGTCCATGGCCGAGAAAGAATTGCAAAATCAGCCGCTCGCCGACAGCGATTATGACGAGATCCTGCATGTAGGCGCGGTAGCGGAGCATGACTTCCTGGTCTACAACAGTCTTGCCAGCGCCGATCTCGCGCTTTCAACGCCCAACCCGATCATGAAGATTGCCGATGTGGCCGGCGGGGGCGAAGTGCCGTACCTCGAAGCTGCTGTCGGACGACCGCTGGAGTGGGACCAGGTGGTTCCTTATTTTGGCCGGCGCGAAATTGTGAAGGGCAGCGTTTACTCTTACTACGAATTCCCCTCGCCCGAGCCGCTCACAGACTTCGACTGGGCCGGCCAGGCCGCCAACCCCAACATGGATCCTGAGAACCCTGCAGCGAAAGCGGTCCGCGGAAAAGTTGAAGCGCAGTCGCATCCGGCGTGGGTCAGCTCTTTCATCTCCAGGGAGAGCCTGGCATGCCCGGCAGAACCGCCCTTCTAACCATTGCTGCTGCCGCATTTCTCAGTGCGCCGGCGGCGATGGCACAGCAGACCCCCGGCGATTTTCGCATGCTCTTTACCGGCGACGTGATGATGTCGCGCCTGGTGAGGATCGAGATGGAGCAGCGGAGAACAAGCCCGTGGACCAGCTTCTCCAACCTCTTTCACAGCGTGAGTTTTGTCGGCGGCAACTTCGAGGCCGCACTGGGCGATGCGGCAAAATGCTCGCCGGGCAACAGGCTTTGCTTTGCTGTGGCTGATTCCGCAACCGAGACGATGCGGCAGGCGGGATTCAGCATGGTGACCGCGGAGAACAATCACTCCGGTGATCTGGGGCTGGCGGGACGAATTGAAACGCGCGAGACATTCCGGCAGAGCGGAATGTTGGCGCTTGACTTTGACAGCTCACCGCAGTTTTTTCGCTTCGGCGAGCTGACCGTCGGTTTTATTGCAGTCACAACCGTTAAGGCAGCCGATGGGCGCGTGCAGCAGGTCCCTTCCGTTCAGTTGGCGCAAAAGCTGAGGCTGGCGCGACAGTTGGCGAATCTTGTCGTGGTCTCGATTCATTGGGGCAACGAACTGCAAGATTGGCCAACCGACGCGCAGCAGCAAGATTCGCGATGGCTCGTTGAGCACGGAGCGGACCTGATTGTTGGACATCATCCACATGTTGTGCAGGCTCCCGCATGCGTCGAGGGTAGGCCGGTCTACTTTTCGCTTGGCAATCATCTTTTCGACCAAAAATATGCAGAGACGAAGGATGGGCTGATCGCCGACTGTAGCGTTCACGCCGGCCGTCTGGTCTGCGGCGCTCTCAGCACGCATACCGATGAGATGACGGCTTATCCGAAGTTGGCGGGCAGAAACGCAGCAGCCGATAAGACTCTCGCTGGCTGTTCCCCGGAACTTGGCAAGGGAGCAGAGATCAATGGAGTCACCATTCGTCCGGAGCCATGGTCTTCCGAGCAGCCTGTGGATGGGACCATTCTTGACGGCTATCGGGAAGGGAAGTTGGCGTGGCAATCAAGACGCCAGGCGCTGGTTTCGCTGCAATTGACCACCTCCATGGCCGCCGACCCTTTGCTGCTCTCCCTGGAACGCCATAACTCATCCATTGACGATGAGGTGGGCCTGCGGCCGTATGTCTACGCCGTCGGCCCGCATGGATTGATTGCGCGATGGCGAGGCTCTGCTTTGGCGTGGCCCCTGATCGATGCGGTGGAGTCGAAAGACGGAGTCCTGTGCGCACTGCATCGCGGCGATTCTTTCCTGATGCCCGATCCCGCGACGAAGACGACGCGGATCGCGGCCTATCGATGGAATGGATTCGGTTTCAGCGGTATCGCAACTCCAACGGAGTGCGAGGCGATTCTTCGCCAAACCGTGCAGTAAGACAGTTCCCGCAGTGAGTCCCCAAACACATTCGGCAATAGGAGCGCGTTGAGTTCCGAACTATTTTCACCTTCTAGTGACCGGTTAGTTCGCTGCGCTGGCTCTTTGACTGGTTGACAAGGTTCGCTCGCATGCGTCCCTGCGGATGACTACGCCTGCGAGGACGCACGTGTCTGCCGCGGTTGGCTTTGGCCGGTGCTTTTTTATTCAAAAGTGAAGCACATCACACGTCGCACGTCAGTATGTGATGTGGTTCACGTTTCCGAAGTTCAAATCCGGGAACTTTTCACAAATGTTTTGCAAATGTCACACAAAGTCGCTTGCTTCTGCATAAGTCGAGTGCTATAGTCCGAGTCAATTCCCCAGCATGATTGAGGTCGAGCGAAGCGCAATTCGCTTCCATGCGAAGTTGTGCGCGTTCGATTTCGGACAGCCCCGACGCCGCGGCAAAGTACTGTGGCGAAGCGGGCCGTAGCCTTTCTATTTTTCCCGAGACTGTACCAGACATTTGGGACCGAGAGGGGCGAAGCCTGCCCGCGCGACGGTCCGCGTGACGACCCATGGTCTCGGCAAGATGAAGGGAACCAGCCGCAGAGCTCTTGATCAAATTTACCTATGGCAGTTCTGATGCCTCGCGCACGTTCGATCAGTATCAGGCTCTCCCGTGAGGAGTTTTCTGCCTTGGAAACCTACTGTATCGCCAGCGGAGCGCGAAGCATTTCCGATCTGGCGCGAAGCGCCATCTGCGGTCTCTTGAACCGCGCCCATGAAGAGAGCGCGTTGGTTGTGACCGTTCATGAACATTCGGCTCTGGTGAAAAATTTGCAAGGAAAGATTGAACAGCTGACCGCGGAGATCGGATTACTGAAGGCCAGGAAACAATCGGTTGGGATCGGCATGACAGAAGTCGGCGTGGAGATCCTTGACGAAATTGAGAACGAGAACTGACGGGCGGGACGGGTGAGGACTTCATGTTGAATCGTGGTGAATTGTTGAGCAGCACACGGGACGCAATGAAGATTGGAATACGCGGAATGCAGAGTTGTTTCCCAGGACTGCCTATCCAATTCAGATCGAACATTCCCTGGCGCATGCTCTTTGGCGCGATCATCTGCGTGCTCGCTGGAAGATACGCGATCGCGCAAAGTGTTGCGCAACCCGCCTATCAACAGACGCAAACCCCCGATCAACAGAACTCGCTTCCGGATCAACAGAATGGAGCGGCGGGCGCGTCTCAGGCCTGCTATTTGGGTGGGTCGGGGCCGGTCCCTGGCTCGACAGCCCGAAGTGAAGGAATGGCCCTGCCGCAATCGGCCCTGTCGCAGATGCAAGCGTCGGATGGCCAGTACGCACGGCAAGAGAGCGCGTATTCGACCAATCAACCGGCGGGATACGCGCAGCAGGGAAGCGATGACTCGACGGATCAGCCGGCTGCGGGACAAACCTCCGATCAAACGCGAGCAGCAATGTCTGCCGATGAGATCATTTCAATCCTTCATCAAAACCCTGACGTTCTGTCCGGCGTCAGAACGGTGCTGGCGCAGGGGTTTGGGGTCGATCCTTCGATCATTCCCGACGATGGAGTCTATAACTGCATCCGGCAGGACCCGAACTTTCGCGTCGGAGTGACCGCCGAGCTCAGAGCGCAGGGCTATGCCGCGAATCAGCAGAATACGAATCAAGGGGGGGCGCCTAACGGAGAAACACCGCCAACGAGGCGTGGAAGGCCGCAAGCTTCGCCGCAGGGAATGAATCCGAGAGTTCCGGTGCAGCCTGCGGACCAGCCAAGCGAGGTGCTGGAGAGGCAGCCGATACCCTATCCCAATCTGCCGTCTTTAATTGAGCTCTATTCGCAAGTGGTTCCCGCGAACGGCAAGCTGCGGCGATTCGGAAGCGAGACCTTCCAGTTCGGCACCGGCAATACGAACCAGCTTCCGATGGATCTGCCTGCGGGACCGGACTATGTTCTTGGTCCGGGGGACAGTGTCGTGGTGAACATGTGGGGCGTTCAGTCCGGTCGCCTGGAACGGGTGATCGATCGACAGGGCCAGGTTGCGCTGCCCGAGGCAGGCACGGTGACCGTGAACGGGCTGACGATGAGCCAGGCGCAAAACGCGATTCAACAGGCTCTGGGAACGCAATTTCAGAATGAGCATGTGGAGTTATCGCTGGGCAAAGTGCGGACGGTGAGGGTCTACGTAGTAGGTGATGTGCAGCGGCCGGGTGCCTACGACGTGAGTTCGCTGTCGACGGCCCTGAATGCGCTCTATGCCGCCGGCGGTCCCACCAGCCGTGGATCGCTGCGCACATTGAAGCACTACCGCGGCCAGCAATTGATTCGCGAAATCGATCTGTACGATCTGCTGCTGCATGGGGTGCGGTCGGACTTGGAACGACTGCTGCCGGGCGATACGATTCTTGTCCCCCCGGTGGGAACGCAGGTTACGGTGGCGGGGATGGTGCGCCGGCCTGCGATCTATGAGCTGAAAGGTGAGCAGAATCTTAACGAGGTTCTGACTCTTGCCGGCGGACTCCTCGTAGCGGCGAGCCTGGAGGAGATTCGTGTGGACCGGGTGGAGGCCCACGATCGTCGCGCCACGCTGAGCGTGCGCGTTCCCGACGGCGCAGAGGGAAGCGACGCGCAAATGTCGGCATTCCATGTGCAGGACGGAGACAACGTTACTGTGGCCCCGATCCTTCCTTATGACAACGAAGTGGTGTACCTCGACGGTCATGTTTTCAGGCCCGGACCCCACGCGTGGCATGAGGGTATGACGGTGAGCGACCTGCTGCGCTCTTACAAGGACGTGATGCCTGAGCCGGCCCGCTACGCCGAGGTGATCCGTTTGGATCCGCCGGATCTGCGGCCCGAAGTCATCAGCTTCGATCTCTCCGAACTGTTAATTGGCAACTCTCCCATCGCGCTTCAGCCGTTCGATGTTGTGCGCGTATTCGGGCGATACGAGATTGATCCGCCGAAAGTTTCGATCCATGGCGAAGTGCTGCGCCCCGGAGAGTACCCAATGTCGGAGGGGATGACCGTTTCCGGACTGGTGCGCTTGGCCGGCGGGTTCAGGCGCGGCGCTTATCGCAAGGAAGCCGACCTGAGCAGCTACGTGATCGAAAACGATGAAAAGGTTCTGGTGAAGCACAGTGTTGTCGATATCGCCAAGGCGCTGGACGGCGATAAAAGCGCCGACGCCGCGCTGCAGCCCGGCGATGTTGTCGGCATTCGTCAGATGACCGGATGGCAGGATATTGGAGCCTCGGTCACGATCGATGGGGAAGTAAGGTTTCCGGGAACGTACGGGATCGAAGAAGGTGAGCGCCTGAGCTCGGTGTTGGAGCGCGCCGGAGGGCTTCGTGACGATGCGTATCCAGCGGGTGCTGTTCTGGAGCGGGTTGCCGTGCGGCAGATGGAGGAGAACAATCGGCAGGAGATGATTCGCCGGATTGAAACCACCATGCCGACGGTGACGGCAGGGCTTTCAACGCCGCAGGACCAGCAAAACATGTTGCAGACGATGCAGCAGCAGCAACAGCAAGTGCTCGCGAGTCTGCGCGGTCATGCCTCATCCGGCCGGCTGGTGATCAAGATCTCGCCTGAGTTGAGCCAATGGGAAAAGACGTCGGCGGACGTGGCCATGCGCGCCGGCGACAGGCTCAGCGTCCCCAAGCGCCCCGACTTTGTTCTCGTCAGCGGCCAGGTGTACAACGCAACCGGCATCACCTTCCGGCCCGGCAAGGACGCCAAGTGGTATTTGCGCCAGGCGGGCGGCGTAACACGCGACGGCGACAAGAGAAGCATCTTTATCGTCCATGCCGATGGTTCAGTTGTAGGAGAGCAGGGAAGCACCCTGTTCGGCAACAGCGTCCTCGATCTTCGCCTGCACCCGGGCGACTCAATTGTCGTGCCGGAGAAGGTCATGGGCGGTTCGCAGATCTGGCGCAACCTGATCGGAACCGCGCAGATCATGTCGTCGGTGGCCCTGACCGGAGCCGTGGCGGGGGCGTTCTAACCTGCGAAGCCACTGAGCTGTTATGACCCAAAACGCTAAATCCGAATGGTTTGTGTGGGCGCTGCCGCTGCTTTGGAGAAGCCGTCGCCGGATCTTGATTGTTGCCGGCGCCGGATTGTTGCTTTCGTGCTTCGTGGCGTGGCTTATTCCCAGGAAATTTCAGTCCACGGTCCGCCTGATGCCGCCTGACGCGCAGTCCGCCATGGGATTTGCCTCGATGGCATCAGCTCTATCCGGTATTCCACCCTCTGTTACCGGGGGCGGCTTGGCAAGTCTGGTGAACTCTCGCTCTCCGAGCTACATGTTTCTGGCCATCCTGGGAAGCCGCACCGCGCAGGACGACCTGATTAACCGATTCGATTTGAGAAGGGTCTACCGTTGCAAAACCTACCAATGCGCCCGAAAAATACTGAGCAACCGCACCGACGTTGAAGAGGACAAGAAGACGGGCGTTGTGGCCATTTCTGTGACGGATGGCGACCCTGCCCGAGCGCGAGACCTCGCGGGCGCTTACGTCGACGAGTTGAATAAGCTGGTGGTGGTCATGGATACCTCATCGGCGCACCGTGAGCGCGTCTTCCTCGAGCAACAACTCCAGACAGTCAAACAGAATCTGGATTCTGCCTCGGGACAATTGAGCCGATTTTCCAGCAACCATGCCACGATGGACGTCCAGCGCCAGGGATCGGCGATGCTCGATGCTGCAACCAAGCTTCAAGGGGAGCTCATTGTCGCGCAGAGCGAACTGAGCGAACTGCGAGCAGCTTACACGCCCGATAACTATCGCGTCCGCGAAGTTCTGGCACGCGTGGCATCGCTTACCGAAGAGTTGCACAAGCTGGGAGGAGAACCCAGCGAAGCAAGCAGCGACGCGGGATCTGACCAGCTCTTCCCGTCCTTGCGCGAATTGCCTCTGCTTGGAGTTACCTACTCGGATCTATATCGCAGCGTTCGTCTCGACGAGGCCGTCTATGAAACCTTGACCAAGCAGTACGCGCTGGCCAAGGTCGAAGAGGCAAAAGGAATCCCAAGCATCAAAGTCCTCGACGCGCCGGTGATTCCGGAAAAGAAGTCGTGGCCGCCAAGAGCGATCATCATCCTTCTCGGCACATTCGCCGCGGTCGGGATATGCCTGCTTTGGTTTGCGATGAAACAGGCCTGGGCGGAACTTGATCCAGAGACTCCGTGGCGGAAGCTGCTGGTTGAGGTTCTTGGCCAAAAAGGGATAGACGTGAACGACACAGCAGCTCAATGCCAACTTCAGGCGAAGCATTAGGTTTTTAATCGATGCGAATCGCCATGCGCGTTTGTCCGACGAAGTTTCTCTTGGCGAGGCGCCATCTCTCGTCAACGAAAGTCCGCATTCTCGATATCGGTTGTGGCAACCATTCGCCGAGCACTACTGTACATTGGTTCCCCGGGTGCCATTATTCTGGCGCAGACATCCAAAGTTACAATCTCGACGAGAGAGATACTCTAGCCATGGACGATTTCTATCCACTTGGAGTGGACGGCTCAGGCTACATTGAAATTCCGGACAGCAGCTTCGACTTTGTAATTCTTCACCATGTCTTGGAGCATATTCTCACGCCGGAGGAGACGCTGACCAAGGTGTGCGCAAAACTCAAGCCTGGCGGCTTCATCTGGATCGCATTCCCCTCTGTAAGGAGTCTCTCGTTGCCTTCCGCCGATGGAACATTGCAGTTCTGTGACGATTCGACTCACGTCTTTCTTCCCGCAGTTCGCGAGGTATCGAACATTCTACTGAGAAACGGAGTCAGGGTTCTTCATGCGGGACGGTCGAAAGATCTTATCAGGGCGGTGATTGGCGCAGTGATTTTTCCGCTCGCCATGGCGAGAAAGGCGATTACCGGCCGGCTCTCAGCCAAAGGTTTATGGTACATCTGCGGTTTTGAAGACCATGTCTTCGGCCAGCGCCGGACCTAGCGCCAAGTGCCCCTTCCCGGGAGGATATCGGAAAGAGGTGCTCAGCCGGCCCTGGTCAACGAATCGAACTTCAGCTTTTCATCCGATTTAGGTGGGGCGGAACATAAATAATGTCCGGTGCGAACCTCTCTCTAAAGAGTTCCCTGATCGAAGAGGATAGTGCATTGCCTGACTCCGGCGTCGGCGCTGGTTCACATGTTCTTTCGCCGACCCAAGAGGATCAGGCCTTGCGCACGCACAGCGCAAGCTTTGGGGTGATATTCAAGCGGTTCTCTGGCTACCTGACCGGCGACAGCCTGAGTTACGCACTCGGGTTTCTTATTTATGCGTGGCTGATCCGGATTTTAACGAATAGCCAATATGCAGATTTGAGTATAGCGACCAGCATTTATCAGGTGTTGATGATGGTTGCGGCAATCGGGGTCGATCTCATCGGCCCGGGTCTTCTAAGCGATCATCCAAGTCACATATGGACGCTGGTTGGAAAATTCGAAACGATCCGCATTAGCGTGGCTCTAGCGGTTTGCCTGCCGATCATCGCAATACTCGCCGCCTGGTATTGGCGGCAAGGCCGGTCGGAGGTCGCTATATTAGTCCTCGCGTCATTCGCGATGGTGCTCTCCCGGGTCATAGACATTTCCTATGTTGCAATCGCATGTGGGATGCCCGTCTCATTGGCGAAATCGCGGGTGCTGGGCATGGGGACCTTTTTGGTCCTGCTTCTTGGGTTCGCAAATGTCTCAAAGGCCCATCTTTGGATGATTCCGGTACTCAACGCCGCCGGCGTTGCGGTTGGCAGAGTTTTTCTCAAACGGCGACTCAGAACTGCTCTGCCGAAGCGAAAATCTCCTGTTGCAATTCCCTTGAGGACTCGCCACATTCTGGGGGTCGGCGCCAGATCTGGCTTGGGCCAGCTCATCATGCTGGGATTCCAAACGCTCGACATTATTTACCTAGGCTTCTATGTCAAGCCCGGAGATCTCGGCCAGTATGCAATGATAGCGCGCCTCTACATTCTCGGAACCGCAGCCCTCACTGCGGTATTTAATGCGTTTGTCCCGGTCTTCCTTAACGATTGCGACTTTTACAGGGGGCTTAGGAGATCGATCCGGTTCAGCGCGGCTGTTGGCGTGGCCGGATTTGCAGGATTCGCGGTCCTGGGCTCGAGAATGGCCGAATTCTTTGCGCATCGATCGCTACCCGCAGCCCACGAAATTGCAATTCTGTTCGGCGTGGCTTATCTGGCTCTGGGAATTGCGACTCCCATCTATTTAGCGCTCGCAGTTTTGAAGTGCGAACAAGAATTCGTGATATCGATGCTCCTTGGCGCGGTGGCAATGATTCTTGTCGATGTTGCATTAGTCCCCAGGATCGGGCTAACCGGCGGCGCTCTGGGGCAGATCTCCGCCAGCGTGGTGGTCCTCGTTGCGTCGGCGGCGTTTGTTCGAAGCAAAGCCGTTCGGACTCGCCTGACTCTCGCCGGAGTTAGTTAATGCCGACCGTCATCGGAATTGCGTTTGTTTCACTTGCGCTCTATTGCTTTTTTCAAAGGCCGAGCTGGCTTTTTGGCGTGCTGATCGTTGCAAGCCTCTTCGAGGCGTCATCTGCCTTCAATGGTGGTGGACGTGGGGTTCAGCCCTATTATGTCGTTGCACTGCTTGTGGTTCTGCGCGCGTTTCTCGATAGAAAACGGCGTTTTGATGGTGCTCCCTCATTCAACGGGAGATCTGCTCTGCTTGTATTTGCCCTCATTGGTGTCGGGTCAGCGCTGGTTCTGCCAGTGGTTTTCGCGGGAGTGCCGGTCTACAGTCCGTCCCTGGGCCTTGAAGAAGGTTTTGCCCTGCGCCCTCCCTTAAGCCTCAGCCAGAGTAATTTCGCGCAGGCAGCTTATCTGCTTTTGCAGGTTTTAGTCGTCTGGGCTGCCGCCGCTCTCTCGCCCTTTTCCCGAAGCACCCGCAAATTCTACGTCTTTACGTTTTACCTTTTGGTCTCAGTGATCTTTCTTCAGCTTTCTTGCAGAGGGCTTGGACTTCAATTTCCTTATAAAATGTTACAGAACAATCCGGGATATTACATGGAGGATATCTCGACAGATTTGCGCCCACCTGGCACGTTTGCAGAGCCGTCCATGGCGGGTCTTGCGCTGACAATGTTCCTGGTGGGCTTTCTATCGGAGTATTTAGCCGGAGAGGGAAGCCGCTGGCGCGTGCTAGTAGCTCTTGCCGCGGTCGGGGTGGTTTCATCAAGTAGTTCGGTCATCGCAACTGTGATTGTCGGCGCAGCGATGTTCGTCGTTTCGGGCAAGAACGGTATCGGATCTTCCCGCCCCCGTCATCAGCTCTCAAAGATTTTGTTCATTGTGATTGTCGCTGTCGCTCTGGGTCTCTCTCCCCTTAAGGACACATTGATTTCTCAGACGGTCGGAAAGGGCGATACAGATTCTTTCGCTAAGCGGCTAACGGCTGATGTATACGCACTCGACCTTGCTGCGTCAACCCACTGGATCGGCGTTGGCTTGGGGAGTAATCGTCCGTCCAGCCTCTTGGCTTCTCTGTTGAGCAACTTGGGCGCGCTAGGGTCTGCGTGTTTCTTCATATTGTTCATCCTCCTGTTGAGCAACGCCAAGGGAAACGCACGGTGGGTCAGGTGGTCGGCCGCGGCTGTTATTGCTGACATGATCATCGGAGTTCCAGATATAACCACAGTTTCACTTTGGGTAGTGATGGCTCTAGCGGTTCATTTTCAACCGTGTTCAGGCCTTCTACCACCTCAAGCTCCTGCGTGCCAGGGAGCCGAAATCTAACCAGCGCTGTTTCTTCGCGCTCAAGCACCAGGCGTCCGCCGCAACGCATGCAATAACTGATTGAGAATAGCTTGACGTCCTTCTACATCAATGGCCGTTTCCTCTGCAAGCGCGTCACGGGCGTTCAGCGCTATGGGAGGGAAGTGACTCGGGAACTGGATCTAATTATCGACGGCCTGAATGGGTCGGTCGAAGCGGAGATCCTCGTTCCTCGCACAGCCTCCAACATTCCCAGCTATCGGGCCATTTCGGTACGTAGAGTCGGATTTCTTGCGGGGAACGCGTGGGAGCAGTTGGAACTCCCGGTCTATTGCCGCGGCCGCGTTCTGTTCACACCGGGTTCCGCTGCACCGCTGCTGCACGCCAGAAACGTGCCCACCATTCACGACACTGCGATTTTTAGCGCCCCGGATGGGTACGTGACGCGTTACGGCCTTTGGTACAAAATGCTTGGTTGGATTTTATGCCGGACCTCGGAGAAGGTTCTAACTGTCTCGGAGTTCTCAAAGGGCGAACTCCTTCGCTGGTGTTGCAAAGATCCGGGAAAAGTCGTAGTAACTTACTCCGGGTGGGACCATGTTATCGCGGTAGAACCCGACGCAAGAGTGCTGGAAAAATGGGGGCTGGAGCCTGGAAGCTACATTCTTTCGGTAGGTTCGAAGAATCCCAATAAGAACTTCCTGGGAATGGCAAGGGCATTGCCCTATCTCGAGGGCTGCGGCTTCGACATCGTTATCGCCGGGCATCATGATGATCCGGTGTTTCGACAAACGACGGCTCAACTTCAAGGCGTCAAGAATATCGGATATGTGACCGACGCCGAGCTTCGCTCCTTATACGAGAACGCGGCATGCTTTGTGTTTCCTTCTCTATACGAGGGATTTGGGCTTCCGCCGCTCGAAGCGCTCTCGCTGGGCTGCAAAAGCGTCGTGGTGTCAAATCGAGCTTCGCTGCCCGAGGTGTATGCGGGGATGGCGACGTTCTGTAACCCCGATGATCCGCGCGATATTGCGGAAAAAATACTGCAATCGGTCCGTTCCCCGAAGAGAACCGAGGAAGAAGTAAAAGAGCTTCAGGCAAGAGTAAGAAGATTCAGTTGGAACGCTTGTGCGAATAAAGTCTGGGAAGCCCTTCAAGAATGCATAAATGATTGAGCACCGATCGCTCAAATCTGGCGAAGGGCGAGCAGAATAATGTGTTCGCGTGGCGTTGCGCTCCAATCCTTGCCAAACTAACTAACTTGTTATCGCCTGACCGGAAACAGAATCCACATCAGTACTGGAATTAGAGGAAAGCTGCCAATGCGCGTACTGTTTTTGAACCCGCCGTTTCACCCACGATTTTCGCGCGAGCAGCGAAGCCCGGCTGTCACGAAGAGCGGCACGCTCTACTACCCGAAGTGGCTGGCCACGGCGGCGGGAGTGGCGATCAAGAACGGTCACGATGTGGACCTCGTCGACGCGCCCGCTGATGGCTATTCCGTGCAAGCGGTCATCGACCGGATTGAAGCGAAAAACATCGAGGCTGTGGTCTGCGATACGTCTACACCGAGCATCGTGAACGACGTGAAGGTTGTGGAGGCTTTAGTCGCCGCGAGACCCCGCCTGCATGTATTGATGGTGGGCCGGCATGTCTCCACCCTGCCAAAGGAAACACTTGCCATGTCGCCGAAGCTCGAAGCCGTTGCGATGCGCGAGTACGAGTACACGGTGCGCGACTGGCTTGAGGCCAAGGCCTGCGGTGCGGACTTAGCGTCTGTCGACGGGCTCGTCTATCGGAATTCTACGAGCGGCGAGCTACTGATGAATCGAGAACGGGAGCCGATCGGAAATCTCGATGAGCTGCCCTTTGTGACCGAGGTCTACAAGCGCTTTCTTAGTGCCCGGAATTATTTCTACGGGCACTCGCTGTGGCCGCTCGCAGTGTTCGATACCAGCCGCGGCTGCCCGTATCACTGCGCATTTTGCGTTTATCCTCAGACGTTCTCTGGGCACACGATGCGCTACCGGTCAAATGCGAATGTGGCTGACGAATTCGACTTTGTGGCGCGCGAAATGCCAGAGGTCAAGTCGGTGATGCTCGAGGACGACACCTTCATTGTCAACAAGCCGCGGACGCTCGACCTGGCTCGCGAGTTGATTCGTCGCGGCAATCGGCTGCCTTTCGATGCCAATTGCCGGGCGGACATCGGAGCGGACAAAGAGCTGCTTACGACTCTTCATGCCGCCGGCGCGCGGCTGTTCTGTGTGGGCTTTGAAAGCGGCGACGTGGAAGTGATTCACGGCATGCACAAAAACAATGACGACCGGCGCGACGCAAAGTATCACGATGAAGCCCTGCGTTTTGTCCAACGCTGCCGCGAGTCGGGAATCATGGTGCACGGTTGTTTCATGGTGGGCAACTTGAATGAAACACCGGCCAGTATGGAAAAGACGCTGATGTTTGCGAAGAGACTGCGGCCGGATACGGCGCAGTTTTTCCCAATCATGGTGTATCCGGGCACAGCGGCATATCGCGAGGCCAAGGAGCGCGGGTACATCCGAAACGAGGATTGGGGTGCGTGGCTTACGAAAGAGGGGTTACATAACAGCGTCGTGACGCTTCCGCACATTACTCATCAGGAGCTGGTGAGCTTCTGCGATCGCGCGAGACGAAGGTTCTACCTGAGCCCCTCGTATATGACCTACAAGCTTGTGCAATCTCTCAAAGACAGGCGGGAGCTGCAACGCAATCTCAAAGGCTTTATCACCCTGTCAAAATATCTGCTCTTCGGAAGCCGGCATGGCAAAGCCGATGCGGCAACCCAGAGTCACGAGCAGCGGCGCCGGCAAGGGAGCGCCAGCCTTTATCAAATCGCAAGCGCCGGACAACTGGAGACCCTTCATGCGTCCTCGGAAGACTCCGGCGATCTGGTGAACACGCCGAATGGAACATTTGACTGAGCCTATCTCCGTATCGGTTATCATTCCCACGTTCAATGGCGCAAAGCGGATTGTGCGCTGTCTGGAGTCGCTGCGCCAACAGACAGCCGGCCGCCCGGCTGAAATCCTCGTCGTCGACGACGGTTCAAATGACAATATCGCCGATGTAGTGGGACAATTTGCCGGAGTCCGGCTGATTTCTCAAGCGAACGCCGGTCCGGCTGCGGCTCGAAATCACGGAGCGCGCGAAGCGGTGGGCGATGTGATTCTATTCACAGACGATGATTGCGAACCTGCGCCGGGATGGCTCGACGCGATGCTGGAGCCTTTCGCGGACCCGGAGGTTGTGGGCGTGAAGGGCGCTTACCGGACCCGGCAGAAACCGCTAATGGCGCGATTCGTTCAGGCTGAATATGAAGATCGCTACCGCTTGATGGCCCACATCTCGAACATCGATTTCGTTGATACATATTCGGCGGCGTTCAAGCGCGAGCGGTTTGTGGAAACGGGTGGATACGACACACAGTTTCCTGTGGCTTGCGCGGAAGATGTAGAGCTGTCGTATCGAATGTCGGCGAAAGGCTGGCAGATGAGGTTCGCTCCTAAGGCCATCGTCTATCATCAGCATCCCGATTCGCTGGGTCGTTATCTGAAGAAGAAGTTTAAATTTGCGTTTTGGCGTGTCCTGGCAGTGCGAAAAAACCCGAGCAAGGCAGTCAGGGACAGCCACACACCGCAGTTGATGAAGCTCCAACTACTGTTCGTTCCGGCGGCTCTTGCTGGATTGGGGCTGGATTTGTACCTTCGTCCCGCAGTGCCCATCACTGCGATCACGATTGGTCTATTTCTAATCTCTACGATTCCATTTACGCTGCGCAGCGCAGCACGCGATCCCGCGGTCGGAGTTATTTCTCCCCTGGTTCTCGCGGCGCGCTCATGCTCGCAACTGTTCGGTGTTCTCGCCGGAGTTCTCAAAGCCAGAAAGAGCCAGGTTGTGAGAGCACGCTCCTGAGTGGTGAATTCCCGAGCAGCGCCGCGTGGCTGCCTGAGTTTTCACAAATGCCAAAATAAAACAGAAACATCCCTGTAAGGCTGCGAACTCAAGTTCAAGACTTTCCTGGAAATGATCCTACCGCGAAGCCAGTAGCAGGCGCCGTTTCAAATCTCCGCAACTCCTTCGTCAATTCAGGGGCAAATCATGATTGCAGAACTTCGGCGATATGGACTGGTGCTGCGTGCGGCAATTTTCGTACTTCCGCTCGTATCATTTTTGTTGGCAGGTTTTCTTAGTGTTTATTGGTTGGGAATCAAGCTGGAGTTCACATCGGCTGAGTATGTGTACCTGGCATTGTTTACCACCATGGTCTGGTCGATTGTTGCAGAGCGACAGGACGTCACCAGCATTACGAAGGTCAGCGCGGAGAACACGGGAATCCGCGCTTCATTTGCCGCCTGCGGAATTACCTTTGTCGCGAATCTCATCGCGCTCTTCTTTGTGCATCAGCTTCGCTTCTCGCGGGCGTTCATTGTCCTCAGCGCTGTTATTCTGCTGCTTCTGACCGTGTCAGTCCGGACGCTGGTGCGGATTTTGCTGAGGACGGTTGGCGAGCACCGTGCCGCATTCAGGGTGCTGATCGTGGGAACGGGCCGGTTCGCTGCCCAGGCTGCCGCGAGGATTCAGCGCAATGAATTCGTCCGTTCCGTGGTTGTGGGGCATATCCAGTTACCCGGAGAAGAGGTTCGCGTGACGGGCATGCCTGTCCTTCAAATGGACCAGATGGACGCTATTGAGAAGCTGGATGCCGATAACATTCTGATCGCGGTTCCGACAGATGAATTCAGTTGCCTTCGCCGGTGCATCTCAAAACTGAATGGCCTCGGCAAACCGATTCGCATCATTGTGAACTCGGGCAACGGAATGAAAGTGCGGGATCGTGTGATCCAACTGGGCCGCCTTCAGATGCTGGACCTCGATCCCAGTCCGATGCCATCCATCGGCTATTTTCTCTTCAAGCGCATTTTCGACATTATGTTTTCCAGCGCGGTATTGATGAGTTTGGCCTTTCCGATGCTGGTGATTGCTCTGGCGATTCGGCTGACGTCTCGTGGGCCAATTCTTTTCCGACAACAGCGGGTGGGCAGAAACGGCAAGGTTTTCACGATGTACAAATTCCGAACCATGCGGGTGGCTTCGACGCAAGAAGGAGACACGCGATGGACGGGAGAGGACGACCCGCGGCGCACTGCGATTGGTTCTTTTTTGCGGAAGTCAAGCCTGGATGAGCTTCCGCAATTCTTCAATGTTCTGAAGGGCGAGATGAGCGTCGTGGGGCCGAGGCCAGAGCGTCCGCATTTTGTCGGGAAATTTCGCAAAAACATTACGCTCTATCAGACGCGGCATCATCTCAATGTCGGGATCACGGGGTGGGCGCAGGTCAACGGGTTTCGAGGCGATACCTCGATCCCGAAGCGTGTTCGATATGACCTCTACTATCTTCACCATTGGAGTCTGTTATTCGACATGCGCATCATCCTCATGACCATATGGGGCGGGTTCATGGGCAAGAATGCGTATTAGATCTTAAAGAACATCAGAAAAAAGACGGGGCCACACACTGCGAAAGCCGCGGTGTGTGGCTTTTTTATTGCCGCCGCGCGGGCGCGGTATCAAGCGATTTCGTAGGGATGCCGCTGATGCCGCGACAGCAGACTGGCTGCAATATCGTCGCCCAGGATCATCTCTGTCTTGGGGTCCCAGTAAATGTGATGCTGCACTTTCATTACGATCCAATGCAGCAGGCAAGTGGAGCAGGCGCGGTGGCCAATCTCGGCCGGCGCTACGGGCGCCTTTCTTGAATGAATGCAGTCGAGCCAGTTTCCATGCTGATCGTCGGACGTGTAGACGTGGAATTCCGTCGGGCCGATCACGGAGTCGAGAATCGCGGGATCGCTGGCGCGGAGCGGGACGATCGGTGCCGCAGGGCCCGTGAGAGATGCCGTCGGCGTGGTCCCGGTGTCGCGGCACACGAAGATCCAGCCCTTGTCGCCGATCCACTTGATGCCGTTTTCAAATTCGCCTGAAATCGTCATCACGACGCCGTTGTCATAGCGGCCATACGTTTTGAACGGGCCGTGAACATTCCAGAGGCCTTCCGTCGGAAACTCCGCGTGGCCCCAGATTTCTACGGGACCGGTGAGCTCGGTATCCATCCCCCAGTGCGCCGTATCGACATGATGCGCGCCCCAGCCGGTGATCATTCCCGCGCCGAACTGTTCCATGCGCAGCCATCCGGGGCGGTCAAAGCCTTTTTGCGGCATGACGCGATCGACGGTATATGGCACTTCGGGCGTTGAGCCGAGCCATGCATCGTAGTTGAATCCCTCGGGAACCGGCATGGGCTGCGGATTGCCGCCGGCCGGGTCGCCGGGAAGGCCGATCTCGACCCGCTGCACAGTGCCGATGCGGCCATTGCGCACCAGCTCCACGGCGCGCGCAAATTGCTTCCACGAGCGCTGTTGCGATCCCACCTGGAGAATCTGCCTGCTGGCCTTTACATGATCGGCCATGATGCGCCCTTCCCTGATGGTCAGCGACGCCGGCTTCTGGAGATAAACGTCCTTTCCGGCTGCAACGGCTGCGACGGCCAGCCTCGCATGCTGATGGTCGGGCACTGAAATCAAAACCGCATCGATCTCGTGGTTCGCAAGCAGTTCTTTGTAGTCGGAATACCCTCTTGTGCCGGTGTAAGGCTTGCCCAGCTTCCTGGTATAGGCATCGTCGACGAATTTCCTGCCCTGCTCGACGCGTTCCGCGCTCAGATCGCAGACGGCCACAATGCGGTTGTCGCGCCCGGCCACTCCGGTGAATTGCAGCACGCCCGGCATGTCATGGACACGCGAGATGCGGCCCACGCCGATGGCCCCAATATTGATGCGGTTCGAGGGCGCAGTAGCGCCGAACACCGAACTCGGAACGATGGCAGGAAATCCTGCGGCAACCGCTCCGGCAATTGAACTTTGGATGAATTTTCGTCTCGTGCCAATCATGAGTTTGTCTCCTCAGCCGTGATTGCGCAGCGGACTTAATCTACACCATTGGAGCACAGGTCGTCAGCGGGGGTTAATGTCTCATTCGCGCAACGCCCTCAGTGGTAGCATCAAAGATGACCGATGCAAACAAAAAAGCTGCAAATCATTCCCCTGGGCGGCCTTGGCGAGTTCGGCATGAACTGCATGGCCGTGCGCTGGGAAGACGACATTCTTGTGATCGACGCGGGACTGATGTTTCCCGAGACAGAGCTGTTGGGCGTCGACATTGTGGTTCCCGACATCACCTACCTGATTGAAAACAAGAAGCATGTTCGGGCCATCGTGCTCACGCACGGCCACGAAGACCACATTGGCGGGCTGCCCTGGATTCTGAACGAGCTGAAAGTCCCCGTATACGCCACGGAATTCACGCTGGCCTATGTTGAAGACAAGCTTGAAGAGCACCAGCTTCTCGATGATATCGAGCTGATCGAGATTGCGCCGAAAGAGAAGTTCACCATCGGGCCCTTCACCATTGAGCCCATTCGCGTAACGCACTCGCTGGTCGACTGCGTGGCGCTGGCGATCGAAACGCCGGTGGGCGTCATCATTCATACCGGCGATTTCAAAATCGATCTGGCGCCGCTCGACGACAAGGCCTTCGATCTGCACACCTTTGCCGAGTACGGCAAGCGCGGCGTGCTGGCGCTGTTTCAAGATTCGACCAACGTGGAGCGGCCGGGCTACACGCCCAGCGAGCGCGCGGTCATTCCCCGGCTCGACGAGATCCTCACCCAGACCAAGAAGAAGCTCTTCTTCAGTTGCTTCTCCTCGTCCATCTACCGCATCCGCATCGCCATGGAGCTCGCCCGCAAGCATGGGCGCAAAGTCGCCGTGGTGGGCCGGTCAATGGTTGAGAGCACTGAGATTGCGCAGGATCTCGGCTACATCGATATTCCGCCGGGGCTGATGATCAATCCGGGGCAGATTCGCGACTTTCCGCCGGAGCAGTTGATGATCCTGATCAGCGGAACGCAGGGCGAACCGCTGAGCGCGCTGAGCCGCGCCGCTGTGGACAACCACAAGCACGCGCACATCGACGCGGGCGATACCGTGGTGCTGAGCTCCAGAATCATTCCCGGCAACGAGAGCGGGATCTTCAGAGTCATCGATCACCTGAGCCGGCGCGATGCCAACGTCATCTACGACGACGGACAGCACGGCCTGATCCACGTCAGCGGCCACGGCAGCCAGGAAGAGATGCGGCTGATGATCAACCTGGTGCGGCCCAAGTTCTTCATCCCGATTCACGGCGACTATCGTTTTCTGCGGCAACACGCGAATCTCGCCATGGAGACGGGCGCGGTGGAACACGCCATCGTGATTGAAGACGGAGACGTACTGGAGCTGGACAAGGACGACGCGCGCAAGCAGGATAAAGTGACCGCGGGACGCATCCTCATCGACTCCGGATCGTCGATCGACGTGGTTGAGGATCTGGTGATTCGCGACCGGCGCATCCTGTCAGAAGACGGCGTGGTGCTGGCGGTGATGGCCATCAACAAGAAGACGGGCAAGGTGGAGCGCGAACCTGAAGTGCTGATGCGCGGGTTCGGCGGCGCCGACATTACGGACCAGGCGCGCTTGATGGTGCTCAAGACACTGGATGGTTTAAGCGCGGAGCAAAAGTCCGACTACGGCATGGTGACCGAGCGCGTGCGCGTGGAGCTGAAGCGGCTCATCCAGAAGAGCACCGGCCGGCGGCCGATGATTATGCCGGTGATCCTGGAAATCTGAAGAGCAGGGACGCAAACTAGCGAGTTAGCGAAAAGGCCCCATGATGGGGCCTTTTCTGTTAGCGAGTTGGCAGGTTGGCGGGGTTTGTGCGATCCCACCCTAGCCACAAAAACAAAGACGTGGCGAGGGTGGGGCACCCGGCAAGTGCGGGCGGGGACGCCCGCACGACAGCCGGCGGGACGCCGGCGGTACAAAAGGAAAAATTAGGCGGGGTCATCAGGGTTGTCGAGGCGGAGAAGTATTTTTTCTCCGGCGATGAGCAGATGTCCTTGCTGAAGGCTCTCGAGAATTTCGACGCTGACATTTTCCAATCTTCGCAAGCCGACAGCGGCCGTTGCGGGATCGACGCCCGTGCGCGATGGCAGGGCTTTCTGGCTGCTTCCGATTTCGAGCGCCGGGGGAGAGAACTCGAGCGGCGGAGCAAGCTCTTCGCCCTTTTTTGAGAGCGTGACTTTCTGGACCAGGCCGGTTGTGGGCGCGGATGTGCGCGGGATTGTTTGCATGGCGATCTGGAGGCCCCTGAGGATCTGGGACGATTGTCTGGAACTGATGTTTTCGTTGACGATGGCATCGAGGACTTTAGCAATGGATTCCTGGATGGCGGCGAAGTCTTCGAGCACAGGGAAACTGAGATCCCGGCGATCGGTGGGTCTTGTTCGCTTGTGTGCGCGAGAATGGAAATAGCAGAAGGAGTGGCCACGCATGGCGGGTGAATTGCAGCGCTCTCCGCTGGGCTTGATGTGGCGGCATACCTGAACCATGTTCCCCCCTCAAAAATAAATAACCCCTCAATGTGCGGTTAAGCCATTTAGAATCAGTTACTTATACCTCGGATCATTTGCTCTAACCCACTGAAAATAAAAGGGTTAGCAATCAAAATTCCTGGAATCAACGACTTAGAAGCGGTTTTTTGGACTTTCGGGCTGTTTTTGGGTGCAACGCCCCAAGAAAAAGGATGGGCGGCCGCAGATGCTGTAATCCCCGCCAGCACCTTTGAGCCGCCCATCTGCTTTTTCAGAAGGAGAAATACCCTACTAAAAACAAGTGTAGCGAAATGGTGGAAATAATCGGCAAACTTGGGGAAGTTTATATTTCTTTTGGAATGAGGGAGATGGCGAGGAAATTGGGTGGTGCGGGGGTTGACAAGAAAAAAGCAGCGGGGTCAGCGGGACCGGGTCATCCCTTCAAATTGATCGATTGTTGTTTTCTCCGGGGAATGGAGGCGAGAGATTAGATTGCACGCCGAGAGGTGTGCGGAACTTTCATCGGCCCAACGAGGTTAGCTCGCTGGGCCGTACTTTGTTTCCGAGGTTCTTGTGGGTGGGATTGCGGCAGTCGGGGACGAATCCTACCAGTCAGGCCCTGATATAAAGCGCGTGAGTTTGGGTTCGTGCTATCCCACCCTAGCGGCGGAAACAAATGCGCCGCGAGGGTGGGGCACCCCAGTTGATCGTGGTGGGCGGACGCGTGCGGCGGTTTCAGGCGGGGACGCCAACCGCTCCCACTGGTTCCGCGTGCCTGCGGTGAAACTTCGGCAAGGCATTCGCGAAGATCGGATCGACGGAAGTGCGCGCGGGATCGAGGGCGGCGCGTGCGGCTGAATGAGGGGCCGCCGCGGAGACTCGAGTTGCCGCTTTGCGCGGCAGCGAGCGCATGACGATAAAGAAATCGCCGACGGTCAGGCGGGCATTGCCCTGGAAATCGAGAAAGCCGATCTTGTTTTGCTTGCAGAGCGCCTGCGCCTCCGGCGTGAGATACGGCGCGATGACAACGGGGATGGCATCGGCCGCAAAAGGTGCGGCAGCGCGCCGCACCTGGCGCGAACTGTCCTGCGCTTCTGGCAAACTGTCCTGCGATTCTCGCAAGCTGTCCTGCGATTCTGGTAAACGATCCTGCACTTCGCAGAACGCCGCGCGCAGACGGGCCGGTTCACCATGCGGATGGGCCTGGCAGGCCAGCGTATGGCGGTGACCGCAGATTTCGATTCGTGCATGGATTGCCGTAAAGCCGCAGCCTGGCTGCGATTCATGCTGGAGCTCAATGAGCTTGATGGCGGAAAAACGCCCGAGCAATGCCCTCAGCGCATCGGCAGCGCGCGCTTCGAATTCAGTCGATACCGCGCCCATCTTCATCGGTTTCTCCCATTTCGTAGAGCAATGGAGCCGCGGATTCCTGTTTAGCGGGGCCGAGAACGAACGAATTGTCGCCCGAGGGAGTCAAGGCCAGCGGAACGGGAGCGTGTCCGTTGCCGTTGCGCTGCTTTGACTCGAGCCAAAGGCACAAACGGGGATCCTGAATCTCCGGCTTATCGCGCCAGAATCCCGGGGGCAGGCCGCACTCAATGAGCAGGTGGTCGAGCCGGAGTTCAATCTGCGTTGCGCGCTTGGAAAAATAACGGCGAACATTGCCGGCGCCGACATAAAGTCCGGTGACGCGACGCCCATTGCATTGTGAAGTGACAACCATCGAACTCCTCCGCCGGGTCTGATATCCGTTGAGTCCGCTTATGAGGAGAAACCCGCGCGGCGGGCTTCAGGAAAAATCCGCATCGTGCAGCATTCACTGGCGAAAATCCGTGATCACGGAGAACTGGGTTCAGCGATGCAGGACCAGCACATGCAAAACAATGCACAAATGCGATCCTGCGATGACTTTGATCGGCGAACAAACCCGAGGAGAACTTACGACCGAGGCGCACTAACCGGCGCGATGGTTGACGGCGGGAGAAATCGCCGAACAGGAAGGGGACCAAAGGAAGGCCAGGATGGAATCCGACGTGCGCCGAGCGGCTATCCCGACCGCCTGCGTCTCTTCCCTCACTCTCTGTGGAAATCTTGTACCCATTCGCGATCCGTGTCAAGGCGATTTGATGAAAGTGGAGAGAAGATTCCGCTGCGTGCTGTGGAAAAGCTGCGCCGATGGAGTCGTCGACACGGAAGCGGATATTCTTCGAGGCGCGACAGTTATCGTGCGCGCGAAGAGGGCTCGTCGGAGAAGATCTGTCCGTCGCGGATGTGGACGACGCGGTGCGCATACTGAGCGATGTCGGCCTCGTGCGTGACGAGGACGATGGTGTTGCCTTTGGCGTGAAGCTGATCAAACAGCGACATAATTTCGACGCCGGTTTTGGAATCGAGGTTGCCTGTCGGCTCGTCGGCAAGGATGATCGAGGGGTTATTGACCAGTGCGCGGGCGACGGCGACGCGCTGGCGCTGGCCGCCGGATAGCTCGTTCGGTTTGTGCATCATGCGCGACTCCAGGCCTACGTCGGCAAGGGTCTGCTTGGCGCGCGCGATGCGCTCAGCGGCTGGGGTGCCGTTGTAGATCAGGGGCAGCTCGACGTTGTGCAGCGAAGAGGCGCGGGCGAGAAGATTGAACGTCTGGAAGACGAATCCGATCTCTTTGTTGCGAATGCGCGCGAGCTGATCGTCATCGAGGTCGCTGACGAGCTGGCCATTGAGCCAGTATTGACCCTTGGAGGGCGTATCGAGGCAGCCGATCAAATTCATCAGCGTTGACTTGCCGGAACCGGACGGGCCCATGATCGCCACATACTCATTGCGCCGAATGCGGAGCGAAACGCCGCGCAGAGCCTGGACCTGCTGCTCAGAGCCCATGTCGTAGGTGCGCCAAAGATCCTTGACGACAATGATGTCGTTCGCATCCACGACTTTGGTCTCCGGTAGTTCTTCGATGCCGACGCCGTTTGAAGCCATCTCTAACTCATCCTTATCTGAAATTCGGTTGCCGTTCGCCAGCAAATCACGCGTGTCAATTGGAACTGGTGGAACTGCCTGAACTGTCGCTGGTGGTGAGCGGCGCAGACTTGTCGCGCTTGAGCAACGCGCCTCCCTTGAGGTCGCGCAGAGTTTTGTAGGGTCCTGTGACGATCTCCTCGCCGTTGTTCAGGCCGGAGAGAACTTCAATGTCAGTCGCTCCGGTGATGCCGGTGGTGACAGGAACGAACTTGGCGCGCAGCCTGCCATGGTCATCTTTCTGGACGACGAAGACTCCCTGAACGGGGTTGGACTTCGGCGTGTTGGAGGCCGCCTGGACTGAGCCGGGTTTTGCATTGTCGGTGGCCGGATCGTGCATGGTGAGCGCCTGGATGGGCAGCGAGAGCACGTCGGTCTTGTGCGCGGTGGTGATTTTCGCGGTGCAGGAAAGGCCCGGACGAAGATCGTCGGAGGTCCCGTCGAGCGTGACCACGACTCTGAAGTCTTTGGCCTCTTCAGTACCCGTGGTGGATTGCGATGTGGCCACGCCGGTTGAGCGCAGCAACGCCTGGTCGCCGACTTCGGTGACGTGGCCCTTGAATACTTTGTTCGGCAAAGCGTCGACCGTGACTTCGGCAACCTGGCCGAGTTGGACGTTGACGATGTCGGTTTCGTCGACTTTGACGTCGGCGGTAACGACGCTCATATCGGCGATGGTCATGAGCGTGGAGCCTTCGGTGTTCTGGATACCGGTGACAACCATCTCACCTTCGCGAGGGGGCTCGTTGGTGACAATGCCGTCAAAGGGCGCGACCGCGATGGTGCGGTTGTAGAGATCCTGATTGACCTTTAGATCGGCTTCCTGGGTGCGCATGCGTCCGCGCGCCGAATCTGTGTTGGCCCTGGCCTGGTTGAGCTGCGCATCGGCCTGCGCAATGTCGGCGACATCAAGATCGTAAGCGGCCTTGGCGGCGTCGTACTGCTGCTTGGAGTCGATTCCGTCCTTGAAGAGGGCCTGGGCGCGGTCCCAATCCAGCTTTTTCTGTTCCAGGTCGGCCTGCGCGTGCTCGACATTTGCCTGAGCGGTTTTTTCCGCCGCGATGTAAGCCGCAATGTCGGTTTTCGCAGAAGCGATTGCGGCCTCCTGGCCGTTGACGTTGGCTTCCTGCTGGACGTTCTCAATGGTGGCGACCATCTCTCCCTTGTGGACTCTGTCGCCTTCCGCCACGTAGAGATGGGTGATGCGGCCCATGGCATTCGCGCCTACGTTGACGTAGTTCTTTGGCTTGATCTGTCCCGTGCCGCTGACAACCGTGGAAAGATCCTCGCGGGTGAGGGTCGCGGTGTAGACCTTGGTATAGCCGGACTGCTGCCTGATCACCATGAACGCGACGAGGCCGGCAGCAACGAGCACAGCAAGAACGATAAGAAGAATTTTCTTCATGAGCGTATGAAATCCCTGTTTTTTTTCTACATTCAAGTGTACGCGAAGGAGCGGCGGAAGGTTCCCTGAGGACTTTCAGCCCGCAATCGCCGGCAGACACCGGCGGCCCCTCGCGAGAGCCGATGACCCCGGCAGGTAAAGACCGCCGGCTACGAGTCTGGCGTTTGGGGGCGGGAGAAAAAGCCTGCTGGTTTGACGGCAAAGGGCCTTTCACGCGAGCCGAGAAGCCCGAAAAAGCACCTAAATTTTGTGCGGGTTTGCCCGTAAAACGTTGACATTGACCCGGCTTATGCGTCCAACCAGCGAACCACCCTGCTCGGAACCTTGCTCGACGGCAAAAGTAGCCGTAAAATGAAGAGATTGCAGGAGTCTTGAAGGCAATGATCTTCCTTAGCCGCCGTCTTGTTATCACAGTAGTTGGTTTGGGCCTTATCTGGGTACCCGCGAGCGCGCTTCGGGCGCAGCAGAGCGGTGCTCCCCCGGCCACCGATCCCCAGTCCGCCGTGCCGGCAGGCTCTCAGGGCCAGGCGAACGACCCACTCAACCGCCAACTCTCAGATAAGGAGCGTTACAAGGCTCAGCACGAGCTGCGGCAGGAGCTGAAGGGCCCCTATAAGACCTGGCTGAACGAAGAAGTTCCCTACATCATCAGCGACGACGAACGCAAAGCGTTCATGAGTCTGGCGAACGATGAGGAACGCGAAGCATTCATTGAGAACTTCTGGCAACGGCGCAATCCGAATCCCGATTCCCCCGAGAACGAGTTTCGCGAAGAGCACTACCGTCGTATTCAATACGCCAACGACCACTACGCGGCGGGCAAGCCGGGATGGAAGACCGACCGCGGTCGCATCTACATCATGTGGGGCGCGCCGGATTCGATCGACTCTCATCCTTCGGGCGGGATGTATGAGCGTCCCATGGACGAGGGCGGCGGAGAGACATCGACTTTTCCCTTCGAAACCTGGCACTACCGCTACCTTGAGGGGATCGGCGAAAACGTCGACCTCGAGTTTGTAGACAGCTGCCAGTGCGGCGACTATCACTTCACCATCGACCGCAGCGAAAAGGACGCACTGAAACGGGTGCCCGGTGCGGGTCTCACGCAATACGAGGAGATGGGCAAAGGGGACAAGAGAGACCGGTTCCAAGGCAACGGCATCGAAGAGCTCGGCAACGGCCCGATGGGCACCAACGATCAGTCAAAGGAATTCGACCGCATCGAGATGGCCGCCAAACTGTTTGCGCCTCCGCCCATCAAGTTCGGCGATCTTGACGCGGCGCTCGACGCCTTTAGCTCGACTCACAAGCTGATGAGCGGGCCGCCTTTCCCGTTCGATGTGCGCACCGACTTTGTGAAGGTGACCGACAGCATGGATATGGTCCCGATCACGATCCAGTTGCGCAACCGCGACATCACGTTCGTGACCAAGGACGGAGTCTCAAGGGGTGAAGTGAACATCCTGGGCAAAGTGACCACGATTATGCACAAGACAGTGCAGACCTTCGAGGACACTGTTGAAGTGGAACAGCCGTCCGAGTTGCTTGAGAAGAGCCTCGATCGCAAATCGCTCTATTGGAAGGCGCTCCCTTTGCAGCCCGGACTCTACCGCCTGGACATTGCCATCAAGGATGTCAACAATCCGGATCACATTGGAATCTTTGGACGGGCGCTCGATGTTCCGACGTATCAGGACGACAAGATCGGCGCCTCGTCTCTGATTCTGGCTGATGAGATGAACACGGTCTCCTCGCGGCAGATCGGGAGCGGCAACTTCATCATCAGCAATACATTTATTCGGCCGCGCGTGGCGACGGGCATGGCCACGCCGGTGAGCTTCAAGCGCAGCCAGGAGCTGGATTTCTGGATGCAGTTTTATAACCTTGGGATTGACGACGCTACCAAGAGTAACTCAGCAATAGTTACCTACCAGATTACGGACTCCACGGGGACCGTGATTCTGCAAAAGCAACTGGATTCAAAGGATTTAGGTGCGCACAGCGACCAGTTGACGATCGAGAAATCGCTCCCGATTGCCGGCCTGGAACCCGGTAAGTACAAGGTGACCGTGACGATCGACGATGCGATCTCAAAACAAGGGATTGCGCAATCGGCGCCTTTTGTCGTCGAATAGGTATCAATCTGTGCATACGCCAACTGAACATGAGAATTCAGGAGCATGCGCGGGTTGTCATTTAAGGAAAACTGCCAGGGACGCGGTGGGATCTCAGATCTGCTGATGAAGCGAAGCACCCATCTCGCCGGTTTAGCCGTGCTGATCGTCTTTGGTGCCGCGCCAGTCTTTGGCGCGGCGTCAGCGTCGGTGTCCGGCCTGATTCGCGATTCGGCAGGCGTGCCTCAAATTGGCGCCGAGGTCCAGCTTCTCCGTCCAGACTTGAGCGTGGTGACCAGCGTCTACACCGATAGCGCGGGCCGCTTTGTCATCTCATCCCTCGTGCCCGGAAGTTACGCTCTGAAGGCGATGGGCCCTTACTTTCTACCCGCCCTGAGAGAGGGCGTGAGAGTTCGCGGCGCAGTCGTCGTCAATCTCACTTTGAACACCCTCTATGAAGTCATCCAATGGCTGCCGGCGAGGCCGCGCGCGGGAGAAACGTCAAAGGACGACTGGGCGTGGACATTGCGCTCCGCGGCGAATCGGCCGCTGCTGCGCTGGCTTCAGGATGGGCCGCTGGTCGTGGTCTCAGACGGCTCGGGCGCGAGACCGAAACTGAAGGCGCGTCTAATGGCCACCGGCCAGGCAGGGACGTTTGGCGAGAGCGGCGAGCGTTTTTCGACCACCGTTGAAGACACGCCGGTGGACAGCCGTGAGTTGCTGGCACGCGTCGATTTTGCTCCGGGCACCAATGGCAGCATGGAGTCGATGCTGGGCTTCCGACAGGATCTGGGGATGGCGGGATCGGTGCAATCAGTTGCGGCGATGACTGTGTCGCCGGAGATTGAGGGCGCGGGAGATGAAGGCCTGGATGAAGCGGCGGTGCGCAGCTTCGAGGACATGCAATTCGGGCCCGACATTGACGCCGAGGTGGGTTCGACAGCGGTGATTGGGAGGCTTGGAGGAGAGAGTCCGAGCACGGCAACCGCGATGCTTCCGTTTGTGAACGTTGAGTGGCGGCACGGCGCCAACGGAGTCCGCTACCGGCTGGCGACAATGACGCAGGACCGGATGACGGGCGAGGACGATTCCGAATCCACTTCTTGGCTGCCGGCCATGGCGATGCGCGGCAGCACTTTAGCGATCGAGCATGGAACGCATCAGGAGATCGGCTGGGAACGGCAGACCGATTCTTCCGGCCTGTCCGTTCTGGTTTACTCCGATCGCATCGACAATCCCGTGCTTCAAGCCCTTGGCCACTTTGCCGAGAATGGTTCCGCGACAGACGCCGCCGCGCTCTTCGATCCGTCAAGCGATCTGCTTCGTGCGGCCGGGCCGGCCTTTTCCTCTTCCGGAGTACAGGCCAGCGCGGAGCGCCGATTGGTTGGCAGCAATCGCATCCGCGTGAGCTACGCAACCGGCGCCGCACTGGTGATGCCTGCATTGCCGCAAGGAACGCCACTGGCCGAGGTCCTCGGCTCGGCGCATCCAAGGCGAGCGCAGACGTATACCATTGCGCTCTCGGGCACGCTCGATGGTTCACGTACTCGGTGGAGCGCGAGCTATCGCTGGCAGCCGGATGGCACGGTGACTACTGTCGCGCCCTTCACTGAAAATGCATCGACGCCATTCCTGAACGTCCGCGTGAATCAGCCGATCCACGTGACCCGCGACGGATCGGGCGGCCTGGAAGCCTTGCTCGAAGTGAGGAACCTGCTCGCCGAAGGCTATCGTCCCTATGTTCTAAGCGACGGTTCGCTGCTTCTTTTCGCAGACGATCAGCGCAGCGTCCGTGCCGGCCTCGCGTTCACCTTCTGAACTCGCCCCCCAACACATTCGAACGGGATTGATGATGCGCAGGCGCGACGGCGCAGCGTTAACACTCTTTTTCCGCAGGTTCAGGCCGCTTGCGCAGGAGTACATTTGGGTCTGGACCGAACATGGCCCGAAAGCATGGGAGAAATGCGATGAATTCTGTTCGCTTAAGTCGACGCGCCGCGTTGAAGTCGGGTCTGGCAGCGACGGCGTTGGCCTCGCTGCCGGACCTGGCAATGGGAGAAGGACCGCCTCCTGCGCGCAAGGGTAGAATTCAACAGGCGGTTTGCCGGTGGTGCTATCAGGACATTCCGCTCGATCGGCTTTGCGCCTATGCGGCAGAGATTGGACTGAAGGGCATCGACCTGCTGCAACCGGAGGAATACGATGTGCCGCGACGCTACGGATTGATCTGCACCATGGGCTACGCGGGTGCGGGCACCATTCCGGACGCGCTGAACCGCCCGGAGAATCACGCGGCGATTGAAGCGAGCCTGCGCACCAACATTCCGCTGGCGGCCAAAGCAGGCATTCCGGATGTCATCACTTTCTCAGGCAACCGGCGCGGAATGACGGACGACGAAGGCGCGAGAAATACCATTGCGGGGCTCAACCGCGTGAAGAAAATCGCCGAAGACAATGGGGTCGTTATCTGCATGGAGCTGTTGAACAGCAAGGTCAACCATCCCGACTACATGTGCGACCACACAGCATGGGGCGTGCGAGTCGTCGAGGAAGTGAATTCGCCGAACGTGAAGCTGCTTTACGACATCTACCACATGCAAATCATGGAGGGCGACCTGATCGCGACGATCACGGCAAACCTCGCGTGGATTGCGCACTTCCACACCGGCGGGGTGCCCGGACGTCACGAGCTCGACGATACCCAGGAGGTGCAATGGGACGGAGTCATGCGGGCTATCGCCAATGCGGGATTCAAAGGATATGTGGCGCATGAATTCCTTCCGGTGCGCGATCCGATGGCAAGCCTCAAAGCCGCCGTAGATCTGTGTGACGTGTAGGGGATTGGGTTCAAGCGCGGCAGCGAACGGGCGAAGGGCGGCGCCGCGACGCAGCGAACCCGAGAATTCCGGTTTCGCTCCATGAAGCAACGAATCTACAATGGGTCCCTATGAAAAATCGCCGGTCGATCCTCGCCGTTCTGGTTTGTGTCGCATGCTCGCTGAATTGCTTTGTTTGCGCGCAGGTTCCCGCTGATTCGCAAGCGAAGGCCGTTTCACAAGCCGATCCGTTGCTCAGCGGATTCCTTGACCCGCCGAACGGAGCCCGGCCCCGTGTCTGGTGGCACTGGATGAACGGAAACATTTCGGTGCAGGGAATCGAGCTCGATTTGGAGTGGATGCATCGGATTGGCCTGGGCGGGGTGACTATCTTTGAGGGTTCCATCAATACGCCGCAGGTGGTTCCAAATCGACTGATCTATATGACCCCGGAGTGGAAGGATGCGTTTAAGACGGCGGTGACCACAGCGCGAGGCTTCGGGATGGAAGTGGCGATTGCCAGTTCGCCTGGTTGGAGCGAAACCGGCGGACCCTGGGTACCCGCGGCGCATGGGATGAAGAAGATGGTGTGGAGCGCGACCCGCATCGAAGGCGGAAAGCCTTTCATGGGCAAGCTGCCTCATCCGCCCGAGGTCGACGGAATCTTCCAGAACTTCGAGGCTTCCGGGCGGCGTGCCGCGGATGGAACCGTCGTGACTCCTCCGCGGTTCTACGCCGACTCGTCTGTCATCGCGTACAAGATTCCCGACGGCGACGAGCCGCAGGCGGAACTGAATCCGCAGGTCATGTCGAGCGGCGGTACAGCGAACGCGGCCGCACTCTCGGACGGCGACGTGAATACCGTGGCGCTTGATTTGCCCGACGGTGAAGCGGGCAAGGAAGCGTGGGTGCAATTCGATTACGGCCACCCGCAGGCGATTCAGGCAGTGACGCTGGCCAGCCTGAACGACTCCATTAGCGTCTTCGATCAGGAAGGCAATGCAGTTTTTCCGAGAATTGAGGCGAGCGATGACGGCGTCACCTTCAGGAAGGTCGCCGATATTCCTTTCAGCAGTCTCATCGAGCGAACGGTTTCGTTCAATGCGGAAACGGCGCGTGTCTTTCGCATTGTCTTTCCCGCGCAGCCGGCCAGTACACATGGGCGCGACCACAAGATTACGGAGCTGACGCTCGAGAGCGGCGCACGCATGAATGAATGGGAAAAGCGCGCAGGCTATGCCAGCGCGCGGGATTTCTTCGCTATTCGAGATCCGGAAGTTGCGGCGAAGTTTATCGTGCCGGAGAACGACGTGATTGACTTGACCGCGAAGATGCAGCCCGACGGAGCGCTGGACTGGACACCGCCGGAAGGGAACTGGATGGTTCTTCGCATTGGCTACTCGCTTACCGGCCATGTGAATGGACCGGCTCCGTCGGAGGCGACGGGTCTCGAAGTCGACAAGCTGAACCGTGAGTATGTAAAAAACTATGTTGACGGGTATCTCAAGATGTACTCGGACATGGTTCCGATGGGGCCTGCGGGAGTTTCATTCCTGCTCACCGACAGCATCGAGGCCGGGCCGCAAAACTGGACGGATAACATCCTCGATGAGTTTCAGAAGCGGCGCGGCTACGACGCGCGGCCATGGCTGCCGGCACTAACTGGGGTAGTTATCAAAAGTACCGTCGACACAGATCGTTTTCTTTGGGATTTCCGGCGCACGCTTGGCCAGTTACTCGCGGAAAACCATTATGGCGAGATTGCCGACGACTTACATAGTCATGGAATGAGTTACTACAGCGAAGCGCTTGAGTATCATCGGCCCTCTCTCGGTGATGACATGGAGATGCGCAGCAAGGCGGACGTCCCCATGGGAGCGATGTGGACATGGGCGGAGAGCCCGGAATCCGATGCGGACTATAGCGCCGACCTGCGCGGAGCCGCGTCTATCGCCCACATCTATGGGCAGAATCTGGTCGGCGCGGAGTCGATGACTTCACGTGGTCCGGCATGGTCCTTCTCGCCGAACAGCCTGAAGAAAGTTGCGGACCTGGAGTTTGCACTGGGCGTGAACCGCTTCCAGATTCACGAGTCCACGCACCAGCCGGCTCCCGATCTGGCGCCGGGGTTGACTCTTGGGCCTTATGGTCTTTGGTTCAATCGCAACGACACCTGGGCCGAGGAGGCAAAGCCGTGGGTCGACTACCTTGCTCGCTGCTCGTACATGCTGCAGCAGGGACATTACTCCGCGGATGTCGCTTATTTCTACGGCGAGGAAGGCCCGCTGACCGCGGTTTTCGGATGGAAAGGGATTGAAGACGCGCCGGATGGATACGGTTTCGACTTCGTGAACAGCGACGTGATCCTGCATGAACTCAGTTACAAGGACGGAAGGCTGGTAACTCCGGGAGGGACGAGTTACAGAATTCTCTATCTGGGCGGCCGGAGCCAGCGCATGACTTTGCCGGTGTTGCACCGGATTCACGAGTTAGTCATGCAGGGCGCGACTCTGGTTGGCAACCGGCCCACAGATTCGCCGAGCCTCGCGGATGACGAGAAGGGGGTTCAGCGCGTTGCGGATCAGCTTTGGGGAAGCCGGCCGGCGGCTGGCAAGTCGATGCGCAAGGTGGGCAAGGGAAGTGTGTACACGGGCATGAGCGCGAATGACGTCCTGGAGGCTCTCGGTGAGGCGCGGGATTGGGAGTACTCGAAGCCGGAAGCCAATACGAATTTGATGTTTGTGCATCGCAAATTCGACGACGGCGATGTCTATTTCATCGATAATCGCGTGGACCGGAGCGAAAAGGTCGACGCAGCGTTTCGAGTAGAGGGGAAAGCGCCGGAGCTATGGGACCCGGCGACGGGCAAAACGGAGCCTGTCTCGTACCGCATCGCTGACGGCCGCACAACCGTGCCGTTGCATCTCGATCCATACGGGACGACGTTTGTTGTCTTTCGCGCAACGGCCGCGAAGAGCACTTTGGAACTACCAGCGCCGAAAGATACAGCGATTGACGGCCTGGATCTGGCGCTCAATCGCGACTGGAGCGTCAGCTTCGAGCAGGGCAAAGGCATTCAGGAAACGATTGGCTTCGATCACCTGGCTTCGTGGTCCGACTTGCCGATTCCGCAATCGGATGAGGCGCTCAAGTACTTCTCGGGCACGGCAACTTACTCGAAGACAATCGACATTCCGGCAGACGACCTGGCGCAGGGCGCGCATCTCTGGCTGGATCTTGGAGAGGTGCGAGAGCTCGCCGATGTAAAAGTGAACGATGTAGACCTTGGCGTTCTTTGGAAGACACCTTTCAAAGTAGACGCAACGAGCGCGTTGAAGCCGGGCCCTAACCGGCTGGAGGTACGCGTAACGAACCTCTGGGTCAATCGCATGATCGGCGATCAGCAGCCGTGGGCGATGAAGAAGTATGCGTTTGCCGATTTCATGCCGTACAAGGCCGATTCGCCGCTGTTGCCGTCTGGGTTGCTGGGGCCGGTGCGGCTGATTGCGGAGACCGCGCCATAGGCTATACCGATCTATTGATTTGGCCAGGGCTCCGGTAATCGGGTGCCGCGGGTGGCCCAACATACGAGAATCACCTGCAGGCGACCATGAAGCATGGCGGCGCCCAAGGCCATGAAAATCCAGCTTAGGCGCTCCAAGTGCGGGCGAGGACGCCCGCACGACAGCCGGCGTGGACGCCGGCGGTACTCCTGCGTCCTGGCTACTGAACGGTCAGGGTGACGGGCGTCGAGACGCTAGTCGATCCCGACACTGCGGTTACCGTGATGGTGTAGGAGCCGCTCGTGGTTCCTGAGTTTCCGCCGCCGCCACCGCCGCCAACTGATTTGCTGTTGCCTCCGCAGGCCACGAGGCCGGCGCTAATCGCAACGAACAAGGCCACCATCGTCAGCATATTGCGTAATCCGCGGCGGCGCGAGGGAATCCAGAATAGCGCGATGCATGCGAGCACAGCGCCACTCGTGCCGTACCAGCGTGACGCAGGATTTTCCGGGCGCTGATTCGCGGCAGCTATCGCAGCGGTGGTGACGATCGTCAGCGTCGCACTCCCGGAACTCACTCCGGAAACTACGATCTGCGCGTTGGAAGGAGTCCAACTGAAAGTAGGCGGATCTTGCGCGCCGGCTGGGCTGCTCGTGATCGCCGCGCCCAGAGTGACAGTCCCAGTGAATCCGCCGGTCGGAGTCACGGTGATGGTGGAGGCATTGCCGGTGCTGGAGCCCTTGGAAAGCGTTACGGGGGTGCCGCTGACTGTGTATGTGGCCGGCGCAGTTGTAATGAAGTTCTGGATGCTGCCCTGAGTTGTACCCGCACTGTTTTGTGCGACCACCTGGAAGTAGTATGTGGTGTTCGCGCTGAGGCTGGTGGCGCCGGCATTGATATTCACGGCTGTGTTTCCGGAGCCAAGATCCTGCGATACCGTCTGGGTCGCTCCGCTCAAATTGTTACTGGTTCCGTAGAGGAACCAGGCGTGAGTGTCGGAGCCATTCGGCGTTACCTGTCCATTCAAAGTGGCCAGGGTTGCCGTAACGGATGTGGCGGCGGAAGTTGTAACACTCGGCGTTACCGTTGCCTGCACGACTGTGAGCGTGACCGCTGCACTACCCAGGGCGTAGTCAGTGGAGTCAACGGGCGAAAACGAAACAGAAAGCCCGAATTTGCCGGCTGCCGAATAGATCGTTCCGGCGGCGGGACTGTAAGTGAATGAACCGGGCACGGTGGCCGTCGCGTCCAACTGTGTTGCGCCCAACACGGTTCCCGTCGGGACGCTCGCCGGCGTGGCCCAGGTCACGACTGGCGTCGCGCGGTTGACCGTCAGCGTGACAGACGCGACGGCGCTGCTGTAATCGGTGGAATCAGTGGGCGTGAAGACCGCCGAGAGCGTGTGCTGGCCGCCCGTGAAAACCGTGCCTGCCGCAGGTGAATAGATAAACGAGCCGGCTACGCTGGCCGTGGCGTCGAGTTGCGTGGCGCTCAAAGGCGTACCGTACGCGATTGCGGCGGGTGTGGCCCACGTGATCGTAGGGATGGGTTTTGGCGCAGTTACGACGATCGTCGTGGATCCGGTTGCGTTGGTGTAATCCAAAGAAGTGGATGTGTAGGATGCCGTGAGCGTGTCGGTTCCCAATGTGAGTGCGTTGCTGGGAATGACAATATAGACGCCGTTGCTGTCGGGGCCGGGGATATCGAGCGTGGTGATGGCTGAGACGTATGAACCGCTGGAGAGCGTCACCGTTCCGGTCGGGGGAGTGCCGCCGGTCCCGGTCACGGTGATCAGCACCGAAGCAGATTGAGCCGTAGTGACGGTGGGCTGGGCCAAAAGTGTGACGGTGGGCGCGGGCTTGGAAGAACCGGTGCTGGTGTAGCTGTTGATGAATTGACTGACGTCGAGCGAGCCGAGCCCTGTGACTTCGCTGTATCCACCGGTGGCGCCCAGTTGAAAGCCCGCCTGGCCACCCGTGAGCCCGGTTGGCCCCGGAATGCTGTTGTTGCACATGCTCGGCGTTGCGGTGGAGCAATTCGACACGCCGCTTGAGGCAACCGATACCGAATGAAACGCCGCCGGAGTGCCGGCTGCCATGGCGTAGAGCGAAGGGTTCAGGTTTCCCTGCGCGGAGCCCGACTGCTGGTCAATGAGCGCGGCCACGCCAGCCATTCCCGGAGCAGCGGCCGAAGTACCCGAAAAGACAGAGAACGGAGTTCCGTTGACACCGCTGACGCAAGTGCCGTCGCCGGCAGCGAAACACCCGAAGTAGCCGTCGTGGCCAGAGGCGGAAAATGCGACATCGGGCGTGTAGCGCCCCGCTCGTGCTGAGGGCACGCCCGTTCCGGTTTGCCAGCTTGGAGTGGTGATGTAACTGCTTACGCCTCCGCCGGACGCTGCAACCTCTGGAGCGGAACCCGAAGTGAGGGGTTCGTTCCATGCGCCTTCGGGGATATAGCTGACAGCCGATGCAAGATTTGTGCCGTTGCTCGAGTTCCAATAGGTGGATGAGTTGGTGGAGTCGTTAAACTCGGTTCCACCCACGCAGGTGGCGTAGCTGGACGAGCAAATGTAATTGGGGCTGTTTGCATAGGGGCTGGCCGGGGGAGTGTCGAATGCGCTGTCGCATCCTGAGGCGCCGGAGTCTCCGGAGGAAACGAAAACGGAGATTCCTTCCGCGGCTGCCTGCTGGAACAGAGAGTCCCAGTATTGGACTCCCGACAATCCGCCCGCAAGCTCGCAGGCGCCGAAGCTGATGGTCATGACCTGTGCCGGGACAGGAGTGGATTGGACAAGGTATTGTGCATCGACTGCAACGCCGCCGCTGGCGGCAGAGGCGACCACCAGGAGCAGTGATGCGCCGGGAGCGACACTGCCGGCGCGAAACACGTCGAGCGTGGCTTCTCCCTGGACGTCCAACAGTTCGCAGTTGCCGCCGCAGCTTGGCGGCGATGTATAGGCCGGGCCGGGATCGACACCGCCGAATGCCGTGGGGATGATCTCAGTGGGGTTTGGGAAAGTGGAACCCGTGAGGCTTTTGAAGTAGTTGAAGTCGGACGGATCGGTGCGCCCCTCAGCTACGATGCCAATTGCCGTTCCGGCGCCGGTGACGCCCGCCGGCAGATCGTAGATGGTGGCAAAATCGCCCGGCGCAATAAAGTGATCGGTTGTGCCGCCGTCGGGAATCGATAGATTCGGCCCGCTGGATAGCATGGGTGTGGCGAAATGAGTTGGGCGCTCATCGATCGTGTAGAGGCCGCGGATGGACCGGATGGCAGGCGCCACCGCGGCGGGAATCGTGGGCTCGGACGACACGGAAAGAAGCTTTTTGCCGTTTACGTTGTAGTAGTGAAGTTCGGTTCCGAAGGCCCGGCCCACATTTGCTGCCGTTCCGGTGAATCCAACGAAGAGGCGGCTCGGCGACACCCAACTGACCTGCAAGCCTTGAGACTGGAGCCAGGCGGTGATGGCCGCGATGTCGTTGTTGGAAAGGCCGAAGTGCTCGCCGACTTCGTCGGGGGTAAGCCAGCGGTGATAGTCCGGCGATGAAGGGTCCTGCTGATCCCGAAGCAACTGCTCGAACGCCTGTTCCTGTTGAGCAGAACGGGCAAGCGCCAGCGTGATGTTGCTCATGGGCAGGTCGGCGGGAACTGCACCGGCATCGTTGACGGCGACTGCCCACTGAGGATGGTGATTGGCCAGGGACTGCACCTGCGCAGAATCGATGACATGCGGAAGCCGATCGGAGGCCTGAGCGCCTGCCGGGTTCCCGGAAAGCACCGCGGCTGCAAGTGGAAGTAAGAACGCGAGTTGCAAGCGATTGCGCGGAGTCATCGTGTTTGACCCCTCCTTCACCGGAGAGCCTTGAAAGAGCGGTTCATTCCGATTGCGCATCAGGCAAAGCACAGCCGTGCGCCAATTTCGATCGAGGCCGTGCCAATTGTCGGCTGGATCGAGCGGGCATTCAATAACAAATCAGTGTTATATCGGGAGTTAGAGCCAAAAACCCGAATTCCGCTTGCATTTTGCAAGGGAAATTCGGAAAAATGACAAAGCGGTGTTTAGCCCAGGGCAGCGTCATTCCCCGGACGCCGCCGAATACCAGGTTGGAAGGCTGCGCAGGCAGGAGGTCAAAATGAGCGGTGTGCGAGTACTGGTCGGAACGCACAAGGGCGCCTTTGTTCTCAACTCCGACGGCAAGCGTAAAGACTGGACCGTGAGTGGGCCGTTTTTCGCGGGCTGGGAGATTTACCACATGAAGGGATCGCCGGTGGATCCTGATCGAATCTACGCTTCGCAGACGAGCGGCTGGTTCGGGCAACTGATTCAGCGCTCGGACGATGGCGGCAAGACCTGGCACCAGCCGGGGCTGCCGAACGAAGCGATTCCCGCTCCCGGGCCGCCGGCAGCGCTACCCAACAGGTTTGTGTACGACGCGTCGCCGGAGACGGGCAAGCCGCTGACCACACACCAGTGGTACGACGGCACGCAGCATCCGTGGGAGTTCAAGCGCGTGTGGCACATCGAGCCCTCGCTCACCGAAGCGGAGACGGTGTATGCGGGCGTGGAAGACGCGGCGCTGTTTCGCTCGACCGACGGAGGCGAGAACTGGCAGGAGCTGTCGGGCTTGCGCGGACACGGCACCGGTCCCAAATGGCAGCCGGGCGCGGGCGGCCTGGGACTGCACACCATCCTTCTCGATCCCAGCGATCCCAAGCGGATCTACATTGCTATCTCGGCAGCCGGCGCATTCCGCACCGACGATGGCGGCGCTGACGTGGAAGCCGATCAACAAGGGGCTGCGCTCGCAGTACATTCCCGATCCCAACGCCGAGGTCGGCCACTGCGTGCATCACCTGGCCATGCACCGTTCGCGCCCCGATGTGCTGTTTATGCAGAAGCACTGGGACGTGATGCGCACCGACGATGCCGGCGAGAACTGGCGCGAAGTGAGCGGCAACCTCCCGACGGACTTTGGATTTGCGATCGACGTGCATGCGCACGAGCCGGAGACGCTTTACGTGGTGCCGATCAAGAGCGACTCCGAGCATTATCCGCTCGACGGGAAGTTGCGCGTGTACCGCAGCCGCACCGGCGGTAACGAGTGGGAGCCGCTTGCCAAGGGACTGCCGGAAAAGGACTGCTACGTGAACGTGCTGCGCGATGCGATGGCCGTGGACACGCTTGACGATTGCGGGATCTACTTCGGCACCACGGGCGGGCAGGTGTATGCCTCGTCTGACTCCGGCGACACCTGGGCGCCGATTGTGCGCGACTTGCCGGCCGTACTGTCGGTGGAAGTGCAGACGCTGAACTAAGACAGAGACCAAGCCACCCCAGCGACGTGGACCCGTCGCTGGGGACCCCGGCAGGGAACAAGGGACCGAGGGAACAGGAAACAGAAAAGCAGGGATCAAGGGATCGAGGGAACAAGGGGCGAGATGGTTGTGAAGAGGGGGTCTGCGCGTTGAGTGAGGCGGTGAAGACAGGCGCGGCGACTGTGCGAGTTGCGCTCCCCTTTCATCTGCGCAACCTGGCGCGTGTCGAGGGCGATGTAGCGCTCGAAGTTTCCGCTCCCGTCACGATTCGCGCCGTGCTCGATGCTCTGGAAGCGCGATACCCCATGCTGCGCGGGACGATTCGTGAATATGAAACCGGCAAGCGCCGCGCGTTTCTGCGCTTTTTTGCCTGCGAAGAAGATTGGTCGCTCGAATCGCCTGACAAGCCGTTGCCTGACAGCGTGGCATCAGGGAAAGAGCCGCTGCTGATTCTGGGCGCGATTGCGGGCGGGTGAGAGAGGCAGAGATTCGCGAACAGTGGTTAGCGATCAGAGAGCAAAGCCCAGAGTCCGGTAAACAGGAATCGAATCCTCGCGGCCGTGCCGGGATCGCGCAGTTTCGCACGGAATATCGCGGGCGACGGCCTAGCGCTCTTCTTTGCCGGGGCGGAGCATCAGATCACGGATGGCTTCGCGGGGGTCCTTGCCCTCGTTGAGGATGAGCTCCATTTGCCCGGTGATGGGCATTTCGACAGCGTGTTTGCGCGCGAGGCCGAGCGCGGCATGCGTGGTGTGCACGCCTTCAGCCACTTTGCCGCCGAGCGAAGCAAGAATCTCGGGCAGCTTGCGACCCTGACCGAGTTGCTCGCCGACCGTGCGATTGCGGCTGAGCGAGCCGGTGCAGGTGAGAACCAGATCGCCGATGCCGGAGAGTCCGGCGAGGGTTTCGCGCCGCCCGCCGCATGCGACGGCGAGCCGCGTTATCTCGGCAATGCCGCGCGTGATGAGCGCGGCTGTGGAGTTGTAACCCAGGCCCACTCCGACGGCGATTCCTGCGGCGATGGCGATAACGTTCTTGAGCGCGCCGCCCAGCTCGACGCCGATGACGTCAGTTGAGGTGTAGAGGCGAAGGGTTTCCGATGAAAATTCCTGTTGGATAAGAGCGGCGACTTCCGGGTCGCTGAAGGCGATGGTGAGCGCTGTTGGCTGGCCGTGAGCGACCTCCTGTGCGAAGCTCGGGCCGGAGAGCGCGCCGATGGGAAGCAGAAGCCCGACAGGCTCGAGGGTTTCAGAAAGAACCTTGGTCATGCGAAAGAGAGTGCGGTCTTCAAGCCCCTTGGTGGCGCTGACGATGAACTGCCCGCTGCGCATCGAGGCGCGGATGCGGAGAAGCGTGGGGCGGAGAAACTCCGATGGAATGGCGGAGATGAGAATGTCGGCGGCGGTAATGTCGTCACGGTCGCCGGTGACGGTGATGGCGGGCGGAATGGGAAAGCCGGGAAGGAATTGCGCGTTTTCTCCGGCGTCGAGAATCTGGCTGGCGAGCTCCGGAGTGTGAGCCCAGAGCGAGACGTGGTGACCGCCGCGGCGGTGGAGGGAGAGCGCGATAGCGGTTCCCCATGCACCGGAACCTAAGATGACGATGCGGCTCATGCTGGCTTGTGAGCTCCGATTTTGGATTCAGTGCCTGCGATCAGGCGCCGGATGTTGGGGTAGTGCTTGACGATAATGAGCAGGGAGACCAGAGCGGCGGCCACAAAGAAAAAGGGCGGCCGAGATCCAGTGACGAGCAGCCAGGCAAAAATCGGAAAGCTGAACGCGCCGACGATTGATGAAACAGAAACATAGCGGCTGAGGGCCAGGACGACGGCGAAGACGCCAATGGCAGCCAGTGCGGCGATCGGCGAAACGACGAGGAAGACTCCAAACCCCGTGGCGACGCCTTTGCCACCGCGAAACCTGAGCCAGACGGGGAACATGTGGCCAAGCACGGCGCAAAGGGCTGCAAATGCCTCGGCAGTGCGCATCGGAACGGAAGGCATCCAAAGCGAGGCAAGCCAGCCGCCCAGCCAGACAGCCGCGCAGCCTTTCAAGACGTCGAGCGCAAAAGTTGCGGCGCCAAGCCCCTTGCCGCCGGCGCGAAGCACGTTGGTGGCGCCGATGTTGCCGCTGCCAATGGAGCGGATGTCCTGACGGCGGAAGATGCGATAGAGCAGGAATCCCGTCGGGATGGACCCGAGCAGATAAGCGGCGATGGCGATGCCGGCGAGGGCCACAACGACCGAGTTTAGCAGGTGAGGGCACACCTTTTGGACGCGCCGCCGAGCCGCATGGGTTGCGTGTGAGCCGGGCACTCCCGTGATGTAGGGTGCGACGGCGAAGCTGAACACGGTTCCAGACTAATAGATCGCTTTGCGGGCGCTGCGAACCTCGGCGGCGAGGACTTCAAGCATCTTGAGAGACAACGCCGGATTGGAATGCATCAGTGCTGTCAGATCGGCATTGCTGACGAAGGTGACCTGGGCCCCGGCTCGAGCAATCGCGCTGAGCGTGTAAGGCTGATTGCTGATGGCGCCGGGGAGGCCGAGAATGGAGCCGGGCTTGGCCTGCACAGCGAAAAGCGAGTGGCCATCGGGCGACATCATGCTGAGCGTGACCGTTCCGTCATGAAGGATAAAAACGCCGACCGAGGGCTCGTCCTGCCGAAAAAGCACGCCATCGGACTCGCAGGGAACCGGAGTGGAGCGCCCACCGAGGGCCTGAAGCAGGACCGGATCAGCGACAAACGCATTGGGGTCGAGCTGCACGTGCTTGTCTCCCAGGGGAGAAGACTTCTTCATTTTGCGCTCCGAAGGGAAATATCGAAGCCATCATTTCATTAGACGCGACCCGAAAGTTGTGATCGGCGTCACGTGCTCTAGGTTAACAAAGTTGCGGGCAATGCATACTGGCCGGCAAGGCCGGTGCGGTGCGGCAGCCGGCACGGTGGGTGCGGGGCAGGCTCTAGACTGGAACAAGGATTCGACACGATGGCGAGCATTCTAAGCAAGATCGGCACCACGCTGGAGATGATCAAGTGGGAGCACTCGATCTTCGCGCTGCCCTTTGCCGTGACGGCGATGCTGCTGGCTGCCGGCGGTTGGCCGGGATGGCGGACCGTGGCATGGATCGTGGTGGCCATGGTGGCGGCGCGGTCGGCGGCCATGGCTTTTAACCGCTGGGCCGATGCCGAGCTCGATGCAGAGAATCCCCGCACCCGGAGTCGGGCCATTCCAGCGGGACTGCTTTCAAAACAATTTGTCCTGGGGTTTACGTTCGTGGCCATCGCCGTTTTTCTGGCGGCCGCGGCGGAGCTGAACCGGCTGGCGCTGGAATGTGCGCCGGTGGCGCTGGCGGTGCTGCTCGGCTACAGCTACCTGAAGCGCGTGACGCGGTGGTCGCACCTGGGGCTGGGATTGGCGCTGGGCCTTGCGCCCGCCGCGGCGTGGATTGCGGTTCGCGGCAGCCTGGATCCGCGCATCCTGGTGCTGACTGCTGCAGTGACGTTGTGGGCGGGCGGATTTGACGTGCTGTATTCCTGCCAGGATTTCGAGCACGACCGCAAGGCCGGGCTGCATAGTTTGCCACAGGCGAGTGGTGTCCAGGCCGCTTTCTGGACCGCGCGAGCGATGCACCTGGCCATGATCGGGCTGCTGGTGTGGTTCGGGTTTCTTTTTGGTTTTGGACGGACGGGATGGCTGGGGATTTGCGCGGTCGGTTTGCTGCTGGCCTACGAGCACGCCATTGTTTCGCCGCGCGACCTGCGCCGGCTGAATGCCGCGTTTTTCACCATGAATGGCGTGATTGCCATGGTGTTTCTGGGGTTTGTGTCGGCTGATCTGTGGATACGCCGCGGATAATGCCGGAGGCAAGGAAATTGCAGTCTTGCGCCCGCCGATTGCTATGATTGCACCCATGAAAGCACCCCATCTTCTCCTCGTGAGTCTTGTTTTGTTTGTGGCGACGGCAGGAGGTCGAGCGGCTTTTGCGCAGGCCGCGCCCGCTGCCAAGCCGGCTCCATTGGCCACGGTAACGGTTCCGTTTGTTGGCTGCGCGTCGGACGGGCAAGCGGGGCCACAGGCGGCTCCAATCAGCAAGAGTCTCGCGGTTGCAATTCCGGCGGCCCTGGCGCAGCGGCTCGCATATTACAAGTCGGAATACGGTCCAGGACTCTCGCGCCGCGAGGCTGGCATTGCTTTTCCAATTACGGCTCCGACGGGAGCAATCTGTTCGTGAGCCCCGATCCGATCAACACCAGCGACTTGTCCTCGATGGACTGGAAGGGATTTACCGGGCAGGTGATCGAAGTCTCGGAGATGGACGGGGGCACTTCAGGAAGGTTTGAAGTCGCCAAGGTCATCGCGCGCGTGTTTCCGGCGTACAAGACGTTCGCGCAGAATGTGATTGCGGAAGGCATCGAGCCGGCAAGCGATTTTCCGTTCGGCCCATATCCGGGCGACAAGCTGACCTATCGCGGCACCAATATTGTTGAGTTCGAGACTCCGGCGAATGCGCAGGGACTGGGCACGGATTCGCGCCTGCAAGCGAACGCAAGCCCGATCGATGGAGTTGCGATCATCGCAGGGCCGGACAACGACCTGGTGCAGTTGTCCGCGCGCGTTCCGGCGAATGACAGCGACCTGATTGGGGCGATGGTTGGGCAGGCGGAGAAGGAAGCAGCAGCCGACACATCTCAATGAGCCGCGCCTGAATTCCTGCTGATTGCGTGTGGTATGGTGCGAAAGGAAAAGCAACCCCGGATCTGGACGAAGAGCAACCGCAGATCCTTCGACTCATCCGCCCGCCGCGGCGAGCGGATTCGCTCAGGATGACATCCGGAATAAGTCTGAATTCTGTAGTTGCAAGAAGACTTTAGATGTTGGCGAAGAAAGAAACAGCATGAAGATTGCCATTCAGGGAGAGCCGGGCTCGTTCAGCCACGAGGCGGCGCTGAAGCTGGTGCCGGATGCGGAGATTGTCCCCTGTGCGCTCTCGGCGGAAGTGTTTGCGGCGCTCGACTCGGGCGCTGCCGACGCCATCGCGATCCCCATTGAGAACAGCTTGGCCGGGTCGGTGCTGGAACACTTCGACCTGCTGCTTCATCATGATGTGAAGGTGGTGCGGGAGACGCTGATACGCATCCGGCACAATCTGATCGCCGTCGCGGGCGCAAAGATCGGCGACATCGAACGCGTGTATTCGCATGCCGTGGCTCTGGCGCAGTGCCGGCGCTTCCTGGCCGACCATCCCGCGATGAAGGCAGTTGCCTTTTACGACACCGCAGGAAGTGTGAAGCAACTTGTGAATACGCGCGACGCGAAGGCTGCTGCCATTGCAAGCGAGCGGGCGGCCACGCATTATGGCGCGGAGATCCTGGCTCGCGGCATCGAGGACGACGCGGAGAATTACACGCGATTTTTTCTAGTGCGCAGCAGCGCCGACGCGGAGATCGGATCCCGCGGCGAATAAAATGAGCGTGGCCTTTACGCTGGAGCACAAGCCAGGCTCGCTGGTGGCGGCACTGAGCGCGCTAAGCGCGATGGGCACCAATTTGACGCAGATCGAGTCCCGGCCGGTGAAGGGCAAGCCGTGGGAGTACATCTTCTACGTGGACTGCAAGATTGCTTCAAGCGAAGAAGGAACCCGCGCGCTGGAGGCGCTGGCCGCGCACTGCGGCATGGTGAAAGAGCTGGGGCGTTACCGCGAGGCGGGAAGCTGACGACCCTATCCCGACCCGACGAAAAGATGGATTGAATTATTTGGTAGCGTGGGTTCGGATGCCGGCGCCACTGAGCGGACAAACAACAAAAGGGCGGACTCGATGTCCGCCCCTTTCGTCTTCTGGTCTCTTGGTCCCTCGTGCCCTGCCTTTAGAAGTGGTAGGCCACGCCAACCATGGGCTCGGACATGTTCCACCATTGGTTGGTGGTGAAGTTGTAGCCGCTGGCCCCCACGCCAAAGGTGGGCACCTTGGTGACCAACCCGCGATATTCCACGCGGATGTCGAAACTGGGGCTGACTTCGTAGGCAAACCCTGCGCCGTACATGCCGCCGACCGCAGTCTGCTGATGCGCGTCAAGGGTTTTGGTTCCCGAGTTAAAGATGGGCAAGAAGATGATCGCTGCCGGGCCACCCTCGACAAACGGATTGAAGTTCTTGAAGACGAAGGAGCGCACGTAAGCGCCCGAGATCTCCTGGGTGCGGGTCAGAATGCCGATTCCGTTGGGAAACTGCGGACCATAATAGGTGATTTTGTTCTGGTACGTAATTCCGTAGTTGGCTTCAATCGCGCTGGTCGGCGTCAGCATGAAACGATAGCTGACCAATCCGCCGTATGCGGTGGTGGAGTGGACTTGAATGTCGGTGGATGAGGCCTTGTACGGCTCGATCAGCGCCGTACCGCTCAGGCTGATGTCCTGGCGGCTTTCCTGGGCGCGGACTGCGGCCCCGCAGACGGCCAGCAGACAGACAAAAAAAGCAATCTTCTTCATTCGATCCTGATCCTCGCGTTTGCACAACCGTGCGGAGCGGAAACACACATGCCGATTTCCGCACACTGATCCGGCGCACCGGAATCCCCGTGCCCCGCTCTCAGCATTGTAAATGGCCGGAGCGGGTGGGGCCCGATATCCGATTCCAAAGGCCGAAAGGGTAAGCACCTGGAGTCTTAGACGCGAGACAGGGAAAGAGGGAAGTGGGAGATTGGCCGCTTCATCCGGCGCGCTCAACGTGGTAATAAAAGGGCGGTCCCTGCTCTTTGGCCATGGTTCGGAGCGTGTTCAAAAAAGCCTTGGCGGCATAGGAGAGCGCGGCCTGACGGCGGTGAACGAGGCGAAGCACGCGGCGCACGTCGAGCTCATCCACTTTGACGCGGACCAGATCGCCGGTTTCGAGTTCGCGCGCAACGGTCAGGTGGGGCACCAGCGCCACGCCATTCCCCATGGCCACAAAGCGTTTGATGGCCTCAATGGTCGGCAGCTCGATCCCCATATTGAGCGGCGTGCGGTAGCGCTGAAAAGCTTCAATGACTTTGCGGCGCAGCGGCGAGGCGACGTTGTGCGCGATGAAGTTTTCGTTGCCCAGGTCGCGGATGGAGACGCGGCTGGCTCGAGCGAGGGGATGGCGAGGGCTGACGATCAGCGCCAGGCTGTCACCGTAGACGGCGATGCTGCGAACCTGCGCGGGATCGGGCTTGAAGGAGATGACGCCGAGCTCGAAGGTGCGCAGATTGAGCTCCTCGGGAATGTGCGAGGCCAGCATGCGCTGCACGGTAACGCCCACATGGGGAAACTCGCGGCGGAAGGCGTCGACTGCCGGCAGCAGGTACATGCAGGTGTACTCGTTGGCGGCCAGTTGCAGGTGGCCGCGCTCCAGGCTTTTCAGCTCGTCGAGGGCGCTCGACGCCTCGCGGCGCAGGGCCAGCAGGCGCAGCGCGTAGTCGCGCAGCAGCGTTCCGGCGGCGGTGAGCGAGCCATCGCGCGACGTGCGGTCGAACAGCGTTTCGCCCACTGCGCCCTCCAGCTTGCGGATGACCTGGCTGACTGCGGGCTGTGTGCGGTGCAGGCGCTGCGCGGCGCGGGAGAAACTGCGCTCCTCGGCCACGGCGAGGAAGGTTTCGAGCTGGCTGAGTTCCATGGAGGCTCCTTCGGGAATGCAACCCGTGATTCGTGGATCGTGATGCGTGAATCGCATCGCGGCGCCGTCCGCCGTTCACGGCTCACGATTCACGGTTCACGATTTGCAACATAAGTAATTCTAATGCACTCTAAAAGAATTATAACTTTGCCTTATACCGCCCGGTAGGCGACAATAAGAAAGTTGAACGAGGCCGATCTTCCCCGGCAGGCACAACCATGAGCACAGATCAGGTAGTTTTTTTTGACACCACCCTGCGCGACGGCGAGCAGTCGCCCGGTTGCAGCATGACCACGCAGGAAAAGCTCACCATGGCCCATGCCCTTGAGGATCTGGGTGTGGACATTATCGAAGCCGGTTTTGCCATGGCTTCGGAGGGCGACTTTGCCGCCATTGCCACGATCACGCAGGCCATTCGCAAGCCGCGCATCGCGTCGTTGGCCAGGGCCAAGACCGAAGACATCGAGATGGCGGCGCGGGCGCTGCAATTCGCCGAGCGGGCGCGCATCCACGTGTTTCTGGCGTCGAGCGACCTGCATCTGGAATACAAATTGAAAATGAGCCGCGCGGAGGCTCTGGACCAGTGCGGCGAAAGCGTGCGCCTAGCGCGGTCGCTTTGCGACGATGTGGAGTTTTCTCCCGAGGACGCGACGCGATCGGATCGCGATTTCCTCGTGGAGATGGTGCGCGTTGCCGTGGAGGCGGGCGCGACGACCATCAACATGCCCGACACGGTGGGCTACGTGACCCCCGAAGAGTACGGCCAGATGTTTCGCGAGGTGCGTGAGCGCGTTCCCGCGGTTGACGAGAAGGGCGTAGTGCTTTCCGCGCACTGCCACGACGATCTGGGCCTTGCCGTGGCGAATTCACTGGCGGCGATCCAGGCCGGCGCGCGCCAGGTGGAGTGCACCATCAACGGCATCGGCGAACGAGCGGGCAATGCGGCGCTCGAAGAGATTGCGGCGGCGCTTTTCGTGCGCGGCGATTACTTCGGCTTGTCGACAGCAATCAAGCTCGACCAGCTTTATCCCACCAGCGAAGTGCTTGGCCAGCTCATCACGTTCAAGCCGTCGCCCAACAAGGCGGTGGTGGGCGCCAACGCTTTCGCGCACGAGTCGGGCATTCACCAGCACGGCATGCTGGCCAATCCGCTGTGCTACGAGATCATGACGCCGCAACTTGTGGGCGTGGCGCGCACGCATCTGGTGCTGGGCAAGCACTCGGGCCGCGCGGCGCTAAGGCACAGACTGGAACAGCTGGGATTCACGGTCAGCCGCGAGGAGCTGCAGCACGTGTATTACCGGTTCGTCGCGCTGGCCGACCGCAAAAAGAACATCTACGACCAGGATCTGGTTGGTCTGCTACCCGACAACATTCGCGAGCGGCGCACAGAGCCGGTGAGCGAGCTGGACTGAAGAAGGCAGGGAACAAGGGACCAAGGGAACGAGGTCTCCGCTTCTGACTTTTCGCGCTGCGAACTAAGAACTGCGAACTAAGAACTGAGAACTGAACAATGAAGCTGAAGATTCTAGTGACGGCCGGTGACGGCATCGGCCCCGAAGTGACTAACGAAGCGGTTGCCGTGTTGAAGGAAGCGGCGGCGCTGGGCGGGCACGAATTCACGTTTGCCGAGAAGCGTATCGGCGGCGTGGCGATTGTGCAGGACGGAACACCGCTGCCTGCGGACACGCTGGAAGCGGCGCTGGCGTCGGATGCAGTTTTACTCGGTGCAGTGGGCGGCAACGAGTTCAATTCACTCGCGCCGGACAAGCGGCCTGAGGGCGGGTTGCTACAGATTCGCGCGGCGCTGGGCGGATTCGCAAACCTACGCCCGTGTTTCTCATTTAAAGAGCTCACGGTCAACAGTCCTTTGCGGCCAGAAGTGATCGAAGGCACCGACATTCTTTTTGTGCGCGAGTTGCTGGGCGGAGCGTACTTCGGTAAGCCGCGCGAGTGGAACAAAGAAAAAGGCGTCGGCTACAACACGATGATTTACACGAGGGACGAAGTCGTCCGCGTGGCGAGGATTGCCTTTGAGCTGGCCGCCAAGCGCCGCAAGAAACTGACGAGCGTGGATAAGGCCAACGTTCTCGAGGTTTCGCAGCTTTGGCGCGCGACGGTGAACGAGGTGGGCAAGGATTTTCCGGGCGTGATGCTGGAGCACCAATATGTTGACGCGATGGCGATGCACATTATGAATCGCCCGCGCGACTTTGACGTAGTGTTGACGGAGAATTTGTTTGGCGACATTCTGAGCGACGAGGCGGGCGTGATTACAGGCTCGCTGGGGATGCTGCCCTCGGCCACCATTGGCGGAAAAGTGAATTTGTACGAACCGGTGCATGGCTCGGCGCCAGACATAGCGGGCAAGGGATTGGCCAATCCGCTGGGCGCGATTTTGACCGCCGCGCTGATTCTGCGGCACTCCGGCGGCCTGGAGGCAGAGGCCGCAGCGATTGAGTCGGCGGTGCGCAAGGTGCTTGAGCAGGGCTTCCGCACGCCGGACCTGGCGCGCGGCAATACGCACGGAGTGATCGTTCTCTCGACGAAAGAGATGGGCTCGAAGGTGCGGGAGACGGTGAAGGAGCAGCTCTTAGCTATTAGCCATTAGCTTTTAGCTTTGAATGCGCAGGGCCGACACCTTCGATTCCTGGTTGCCGTTCGGTTAGGAAGTCGAGAAAGCATGTAGGCGAACAAAACAAGCTAATAGCTAAAAGCTAATCGCTGTTTTTAGGAGCTGTCATTCAATGAGTAGCGAAGCGAAAACGTTATTTGAAAAAGTTTGGGAGCAGCATGTGGTGGTTGAGCCGAAGGGCGAGCCCACGCTCCTCTATATCGACTTGCATTTGGTGCATGAGGTGACCTCACCGCAGGCATTTGAGGGGCTGCGGCTGGCTGGGCGCAAGGTGCGCAGGTCCGATCGCACCATTGCCACGGTGGACCACAACGTGCCGACGACCATTGAGGGCCGGCTGAATATCGTGGACCAGATTTCTGCCAGGCAGATCGAGACGCTGCGCAAGAACTGCGCTGACTTCGGCGTCGAGCTCTACGACGTGAACTCGCGCGAGCAGGGCATTGTGCACGTGATCGGACCGGAGCTGGGACTGACCAAGCCGGGCATGACGATTGTGTGCGGCGATTCGCACACTTCGACGCACGGCGCGTTCGGCGCGTTGGCGTTCGGCATCGGCACCAGCGAAGTGGAGCATGTGCTGGCCACGCAGACGCTGCCGCAAGGGAAACCGCAGACTTTTCGCATCGCGGTCGAAGGCAAGCTTCCGCTGGGCGTTACAGCGAAAGACGTAATCCTGGCCATCATCGGAAAGATTGGCACGGACGGCGCGACGGGCTGCGTGATCGAGTACGCCGGCTCGGCGATTCGCGCGCTCTCGATGGAAGGCCGCATGACGGTTTGCAATATGAGCATCGAAGCGGGCGCGCGCGCGGGCATGATCGCGCCGGACGAGACGACATTTTCTTACCTGAAGGGCCGCAACTTTTCGCCTAAGGGCGCGGATTGGGACAAGGCCGTATCCGAGTGGAAAAAGTTGCCGTCGGATCCGGGCGCGAAGTTCGATCGCGAACTGGTGATCGACGCGGCGACTTTGGTGCCGTATATAAGTTGGGGGACGAGCCCTGGCATGGTGGCGCCGGTGGTATCGAATGTTCCTGACCCGGCGAAGGCCGACAACGAAGTTGATCGCAAATCGTTTGAGCGGGCGCTCGAATATATGGACCTGAAAGCGGGCACGCCATTTGAGGAGATCGCAATCGATCGCGTCTTCATCGGCTCCTGCACCAACGGACGGATCGAGGACTTGCGCGCGGCAGCAAAGATTGCCGCGGGGCACAAAGTTTCAACGCACGTGAGCGCGATGGTGGTTCCCGGCTCGCAACTGGTAAAGGCGCAGGCCGAGAAGGAAGGCCTGGACCGGATCTTCCGCGAGGCCGGTTTCGATTGGCGCGAGCCGGGCTGCTCGATGTGCCTGGGCATGAACCCCGACATTCTTTCGCCGGGCGAGCGCTGCGCCTCGACCAGCAACCGCAACTTTGAAGGGCGACAGGGACGCGGCGGGCGCACGCATTTGGTCTCGCCGGAGATGGCCGCTGCGGCCGCAATCGCCGGGCATTTTGTGGACATTCGGACATGGAATGTAAATGAGGGGCGCGTGAATGAGGAGGTAGAGGCCTAATGGAACCGTTTCGCACCTTGACCGCGTTGGCAGCGCCGCTCGATCGCGCCAACGTGGATACCGACCAGATTATTCCCAAGCAGTTTTTGAAGCGCATCGAGCGCACGGGCTACGGCGATTTTCTGTTCTTCGACTGGCGGCAGACGCCAAACGGCGAACCAATCGCAGATTTCGTCCTCAACGATCCGCGATACCAGGGCGCGAAGATTCTGGTTGCGGGCAGGAACTTTGCCTGCGGATCGAGCCGCGAGCACGCCGCGTGGGCGTTGAGCGATTACGGATTCCGCGTGGTGATTGCACCGACTTTCGCCGACATCTTTTTCTCGAATGCTGGGAAGAACGGAATCGTTTTAGCTCGGCTGAGCGAACAAGAAGTCGATACTCTGCTCCGAAACGCAAAGGAAATTCCGAACTATCAACTCACAGTTTCGCTTGAGGCGCAGACAGTGACAGATGGGCGCGGATTCTCGGCGAAATTCGAAATCGATCCTTTCCGCAAGTTCTGCCTGCTCGAGGGGCTCGACGATATCGGTCTGACGTTGCGGCACGCCGCGGCGCTGGACACGTTCGAAACGAAGCATGACGAAGCCGGCTGGCTGAAGGCCAAAGACTAGCCATTAGCTGTTAGCTTTTAGCTCGTCCTGCTTTGACAAGTGGATTCGAGATATTGCGAAAACAGTCTTCAAACAGAATTGTCGATTTGATTGCGGATGTGAATCGTACCACGAACAAGCTAACAGCTAAGGGCTAAGAGCTAATAGCTGGCGAACGAAGAGAGCCAATGACCATCGAAGGCAAGCGACAAAGTATTCCGTTGACCGAAGGGCCGAGCCGCGCGGCGGCGCGGTCGTATCTGCGCGGTTCTGGATTCAAAAAAGACGATCTGCACAAGCCGATCATCGGCGTTGCAAATACCTGGACCGAGATCGGCACCTGTAATGTGCACTTGCGCGAGATTGCTGAGGCACTGAAAGAGGGCATTCGCGAGGCAGGCGGCACGCCGATGGAGTTCAATACCGTCACCATCTCCGACGGCATCACTATGGGCACGCAGGGCATGAAGGCGTCGCTGGTGAGCCGCGAGGTCATCGCGGACTCAATCGAACTTGTTGCGCGCGGCAATCTTTTTGACGGCCTCGTCGGCATCGGCGGATGCGACAAGAATATGCCGGGCATCATTATGGCGCTGTGCCGGCTGGATATTCCCGGCATGATGCTTTACGGTGGGTCGATCGCGCCGGGCAAGCTGGACGGTCCTGACGGCAAGAAAATCGACATCACGATACAGAACGTGTTCGAAGGTATTGGGTCGTACGCGGCAGGACGAATTGACGCTGCCGGTCTTGAAGCTCTCGAAGCGAACGCTTGTCCGGGCGCGGGCGCTTGCGGCGGCCAATTCACGGCCAACACCATGGCCATGAGCGCTGAGATTCTGGGTATCGCGCCCATTGAGCTTTCGGGTGTTCCCGCCACAGCGCCGAACAAACTAGAAGCGACGCGCGCAGCCGGACGTATTTTGATGGACGCAGTTCGCGCGAATCGCCGACCTTCGCAGATCATCACTCGCAAATCCCTTGAAAACACCATTGCCAGCGTGGCCGCGAGCGGCGGCTCGACGAATGCCGTGCTGCATTTGCTGGCCATTGCGCGCGAGCTCGGCGTCGAGCTCAGCATCGACGACTTTGACGCTATCTCAGCGCGTACGCCCTACATCTGCTCTCTTACGCCGGCGGGCAAATATGTGGCATCGGATTACCAGGCTGCGGGCGGGTCACGCCTGCTGGCGAAGCGGATGATCGATGCGGGCCATGCCGACGGGTCGGCGCTAACCATCAGCGGCAAAACGCTGGCCGAAGAAGCCGCGACCGCCAAAGAGACTCCGGGGCAGGACGTTATCGCCACTTTCGAAAAGCCCATCAAGCCGAACGGCGGGCTGGTGATTCTGAAAGGTAATCTTGCGCCCGAAGGTTGCGTGATGAAAATCGCCGCCGCGGGCAAGTACGAGCACAGCGGGCCGGCGCGCGTGTTTGACTCTGAAGAAGATTGCTTCAAAGTTGTGCAGGCCGGGGGCATCAAGCCCGGCGACGTGGTGGTGATTCGCTACGAAGGGCCGAAAGGCGGCCCGGGCATGCGCGAGATGCTGCAGGTGACGGCAGCCATCAGCTCGAATGCGGAGTTGAGCGCGCAGGTTGCGCTCCTCACCGACGGACGATTCAGCGGCGCGACGCGGGGATTTACCGCGGGTCATGTTGCGCCTGAGGCATTTGTCGGAGGCCCCATCGCGGCAGTGCGCGAGGGCGACATCATTTCCTTCGACATCGCCAAGCGGACGCTCGACGTGGAGATTAGCAAGGAAGAGATGGCGGCCCGGCTCAAAGATTTCAAGCCTCCGGCACTACGCTGGCCGAAGGGCGTCTTCCGCAAGTATGTCGATCGCGTGAACAGCGCGTCCGAAGGAGCAACAACGTAAGAACAGCTTCCAGCTGCTCGCTGGAACAGGGAACTGAATTGAATTGGAAGAACGGAATGAAGTTCCGCGGAACGAGGAGATACGATGGCCAACACATGTGACGTAAACCTGTGGCCCTCGGCGACGCACGCTCTGGACTATCTCAGGCGCGCGGACTCGATTCCACATCGCGTCGAAGGCGAATCCACGCTGCTTGAGTTCTTGCCTCTCGATGCTGAGCGCATTCTCGATCTGGGCAGCGGCGGTGGAAGGCTCCTCGCATTGGTGAAAGCCGCAAGACCGGGCGCCCAATTTGTTGGACTGGATTTCTCGCCGACGATGCTGGAGGCGCTGCACAGACTGTTTGCAGGTGACAGTAGCGTGACGATCGTATCGCACGATTTTGAAAACAGGTTGCCTCAGATGGGGCCGTTTGACGCAGTGATTTCAAGTTTTGCGATCCACCACGTATCCCATGAACGAAAACGCTCGCTGTATCGGGAGATTTTCGAACTTCTGGGCCCAGGCGGTGTTTTTTGCAATCTCGAACACGTCTCATCGCCAGGTCCTTGTCTTCATGCGGGGTTTCTCGAGGCAATTTCATGGGTAGACGAAGATCCGTCAAACAAGCTCCTCGATCTTGAAACTCAGTTGGGGTGGCTGCGTGAGATTGGCTTCGTGGATGTCGATTGCCATTGGAAGTGGCGTGAGTTGGCTTTGCTCGCAGGTGTCAAGCCATCTACGAGTAGTTGAGACTGAGAAGGAAACGAGTAGCTAGCAGCTTTCAAGGAGACGTTATGGGACACAAGGGAAACGCGACGACGAAAGCGAACGAAGCGAACGGAAGCACAGCTGCACCGAGCGCAACCAAGCCAGCCGCTAACGCGGCAGACCAACCTGCGCAACTGAAACCACCGGCACGCCTGACAGGCGCAGAGATCATCTGGGCCACGCTGGTGGGTGAAGGCGTCGACACCGTCTTTGGCTACCCAGGCGGCACGATTCTTCCGGCTTACGACGCGCTGCGCAAGTTTCCCGTGCGGCACGTGCTGGTACGTCACGAGCAGGGCGCAGCGCACATGGCCGATGGCTATGCGCGCGCCACCGGCAAGGTGGGCGTAGCCATCGCCACCAGCGGACCGGGCTCGACGAACCTGGTTACCGGCATTGCCACCGCGATGCTCGACTCGATTCCGATCGTCTGTATTACCGCCAACGTGTCGAGCAAGCTGCTGGGCTCGGACGCATTCCAGGAAGTGGACATTACCGGCATTACGCTGCCGGTGACCAAACACAATTTTCTGGTGAACAAAGTGGAGGATATCGCGCCAACGATTCGCCACGCGTTTCAGATTGCGCGCTCCGGGCGTCCCGGCCCCGTGCTCGTCGACATCACAAAAGACGCGGAGCAGGCATCGACGGAGTTTGACTTTGAAGCGGCCAAGCCTAAGGCCTATCGCCCGCATCCCATGCTGCATGTGGATGACGCAGGCCTGGCGGGTGCGGCTGATCTGATTCGAAACTCGAAGCGGCCGGTGATTCTTGCCGGGCACGGCGTCATGGAGTCCGGCGCGATGGAGCAGGTGCGTACGCTGGCCGAGCGCGCACAAATTCCCGTGGCCCTCACGCTGCTTGGTTTGGGTGGATTTCCCGCATCGCATCCGCTTTGCCTGGGCATGATGGGCATGCACGGCGAGTCGTGGGTGAATCAAGCCATCCAGGAGGCCGACCTTCTGATCGCGTGCGGCATGCGTTTTGACGATCGCGTGACCGGCAAGCTGACGGAGTATGCACAAAAGGCCAAAAAGATTCACATTGAAGTGGATCCGGCGGAGATCAACAAGAACGTGAAAGTGGATGTGGCGCTTGTGGGCGATTTGCGCGAGGTGCTGGAGCAGTTACTGCCGCGCATCTCCGGACGTGACGGCGCAGCCTGGCTCAAGAACATTGAAGCCAGCAAAGGCGCTGTGTCCGTGCACGACATCAAGAACCTGCCTGACTCCGGCCACCTCTACGCGGCGCATGTGATGCATGACTTGTGGCGCCTGACCGGCGGCGGCGCAATTATCGTGACCGACGTAGGCCAGCACCAGATGTGGGAAGCGCAATACTACAAGCACGAACAGCCACGCACGCTGATTACGAGCGGCGGCCTGGGCACCATGGGATTCGCGCTGCCTGCGGCAATCGGCGCCAAGATAGCGCGTCCGGAAAAGGAAGTGTGGGTCGTTGTCGGCGACGGCGGCTTCCAGATGACCGCGGCGGAGCTCGCCACGATCGTCCAGGAAAAAATCAAGATCAACATCGCCGTCATCAACAACGGCTACCTGGGCATGGTGCGGCAATGGCAGGAGTTTTTCTACGAGCGCAACTACGAGTCCACCCCGCTGGTGAGCCCCGACTTTGTGAAGCTCGCTGATGCGCACGGTATTCCGGGATGCGCGGTGCGCAAGCGCAGTGAGGTTGAGGCTGCGGTGCAATCGGCGCGCTCGGCTTCTGGGGCTTATCTTTTGAATTTCCTCGTCGAGAAGGAAGACTCCGTGTACCCGATGATTCCCGCGGGCAGCGCGCTGCACGAGATGATTCGCCGGCCCGATCACGATCCGCTGGAAGAGTCTTAAAAGAAGCTGCGAGCCGTTAGCATTTAGCTCTTAGCTCGATTTGAGCAACAAGAGCTGTATCGCGATAAGCGCAAAAGCTAAAAGCTAGAGGCTAGGAGCTTGAGGCTAGGAGCTGCAATTATGTTGCATACTTTCGTTGCATACGTTGAGGATCGTCCGGGCGTGCTGACGCGCGTGGCTTCGCTGTTTCGGCGCCTGAACATCAACATCAATTCGCTTACCGTGGGGCGCAGCGAGCGGCCTGGGTTGTCGCGGCTTACGCTGGTGTGCGAGGCGTCGTCGGAGGCCGGAGATCGCATCCGCGCCAGCCTGTTTAAACTTGAAAACGTCGTCGATGTGGACGACATCGCGCAGGCGCCATCGGTGACGCGTGAACTGGCGCTGATCAAAGTGTCTGCAACGCCGCGCAACCGCGCGCAGATTTTCGATTTGGCCGAGGTCTTCCGCGCGCGCATCGTCGATCTTACGTCGGAGTCGCTGATGATCGAGATGACCGGCGTGGAGAGCAAGATTGAAGGGCTCATCGAAGTGCTGCGCGAAGACGAGGGTCGAATCCTGGAGATTTGCCGCAGCGGAAAGATGACCATGCGGCGTGGGCACCACGTCAGCAGCGTGGTCAGGGCGATGGGCGTTGTAGAAGGCGACGCTGCGGGAACACAAGAGGAGCAACCGGAAGAAATGCCGGCGGACGATGCGGTGTAAGAGCTGCGCTGGCCGTGCCAAAGGCGGCCAAGCTGAACATCGAATTCTTAACAGACATTGAATTCCAAACCAGCAAAGGAAGAAGCAGACAAATCATGGCGAAGACTTACTACGACAACAATGCCGACCTTACCCTCATTCAGGGAAAGAAGGTGGCCATCATTGGCTACGGCTCGCAGGGGCATGCGCACGCCCTCAACCTGAAAGATTCGGGCGTGCAGGTAAAGGTGGGCTTGGCGGCGAACTCGAAATCGATTGCCAAGGCGCAGAAGGCGGGACTCGAAGTAACCACCGTCGCCGAGGCCACAAAGTGGGCCGACGTGATCATGGTGCTCGTCCCCGACCAAACCGCGGCCAAATTGTATGCCGAGGAGATTGGACCGAACCTGACCGCGGGCAAGCTGCTGATGTTCGCGCACGGCTTCAACATTCATTTCAAGACGATCGTGCCCGCAGCGGGAATTGACGTGGGCATGGCCGCGCCAAAGGCGCCCGGCCATCGCGTGCGCGAAGTGTTCATTGAAGGCGGCGGCGTACCGGGCCTCATCGCGGTCCACCAGGATGCGACAGGGAATGCGCATGCTCTTAGCCTGAGCTATTTGAAGGGCATCGGCTGCACGCGCGCCGGGGCTCTCGAGACCACTTTCAAGGAAGAGACCGAGACCGATCTCTTCGGCGAACAGGCAGTGCTGTGCGGCGGCGTGAGCGCGCTGATCAAGGCTGGGTACGAGACGCTCGTCGAAGCCGGCTATCAGCCCGAGAGCGCCTACTTCGAGTGCCTCCACGAATTGAAACTGATCGTTGATCTCATCTATCGTGGTGGCCTCGCCTACATGCGCTACTCGATTTCGGACACGGCCGAGTGGGGCGACTACGTGAGCGGCCCGCGCGTGATCAATGCTGAGAGCCGCAAGGCGATGAAGCAGATTCTTGCCGAGATTCAGGACGGGACGTTCGCGAAGAAGTTCCTTGCCGACCAGAATTCCGGCAAGAAGGAGTTTCTGGCCTTCCGCGAGGCGGAGGCGAAACATCCGGTCGAAATTGTCGGAAAGCAACTGCGCGCGGCGATGCCGTTCCTCGATCCGGTGACGGTAGAGGAAGTGGCGAAGACGCGGTAGGAGAGACAGCCGTCAGCTTTCAGCCATCAGCTCTCAGCTTTTGGCTGGAGGTCCGACTTATGCTGCCTGATTTGAAGTCTCGCGGATTCGTTGACAAGCAACCGCAGATCCTTCGAGTCCCGCGCTGCGCCGTGCCGGCTTGCTCGGTCGCTCAGGATGACATCTGTGTATTGGTGTTGAGCGACAAGCGCGGCTGGAGGCGAATCGAACTGGTCACCTGCCCGCCCGCTCGGCCACAACCGAAGCCTGTAGAATCAAGCTGAATTCCTCCTTACCCGGCCCTTGGAGGCTCCTTGCTTTACTGGCTGCTTTACGAAAAGCTGTTTCCGTTCTTCCACCCGTTCCGGATCTTCCGCTACCTGACTTTTCGTACCGCGTTTGCCTCGCTCACCGCGCTGCTGATTGCGCTTTTCATCGGGCCCTACGTGATTCAGAAGCTGAGGGAGTTCCAGATCGGCCAGTTCGTGCGCGAGGACGGGCCGCAGTCGCACCTGAAAAAGACGGGAACGCCGACCATGGGCGGCGTCCTGATCTGTATCGCCATTCTGCTGCCCACGGTGCTCTGGTCCGACCCGGCGAATCCGCTGGTGTGGGTCGTGGTTTTCTCCACACTCGCGTATGGCGCCATCGGTTTTGCCGACGACTACATTAAAGTGGTTCAGCGGCGCAGCCTGGGCCTGACGCCGCGCGCCAAGCTGCTGTGGCAGGGGCTGGCCGGCTTTATTGTCGCCTTAGCTCTAGTGGTCCTGAACCAGTTCGACGTCTTTTCCACGCGCCTGTCCGTTCCGTTTATCAAGAGCCTGCGCCCCGATCTGCTATGGCATCACTGGCCGGCGACGCTTCCGCACCTGGCATGGTTCGCGTTTGTGCCATTCGTCTTGTGGGTGGTGCTTTGGCTGGTAGGCACATCAAATGCCGTCAACCTGACCGACGGGCTCGATGGCCTGGCCATCGGCTGCACCATCATCGCCGCTGGCGCGCTCGCGGTGCTCACCTACATCAGCGGCCACGTGGTCTTCGCCGGCTACCTTGAGCTGCAGCGCATGCCCATGGTGGGCGAGCTTACGGTTTTTTGCGGGTCGATGGTGGGCGCGTCGATCGGCTTTCTCTGGTACAACGCGCACCCGGCGGAGATCTTCATGGGCGACGTGGGCTCGCTGGCGCTGGGCGGAGCCATCGGAACCGTGGCCATCATCATCCGGCAGGAGCTGCTGCTGCCCTTTATCGGCGGAATCTTCATTCTGGAAGCGGTCTCGGTCATCCTGCAGGTAGGCAGCTACAAACTGCGCAAGAAACGAATCTTCAAGATGGCGCCCCTGCACCACCACTTCGAGCAGTTGGGCTGGAGCGAGTCGAAGGTGATTGCGCGCTTCTGGATTGGCGCCCTGGTGTTTGCATTGTTTGCACTCACTACACTGAAATTGCGCTAGCAACCGCGCGCGCCGCATCCCCAGCGGTGCACAATAAAGCTATTGCGCCAGCCGTTAGGTATAGACGATGGATTTAAAGGGCAAAAAAGTTCTGGTTGTGGGCCTGGGGAAGTCGGGACTGGCCGCGGCGCTGTTTTTGCGCCGTAAGGGCGCGCAGGTTACGGTCTCTGACATTCGTTCGGCGGAGTCCCTGGCCAAGGAGATTCCCGCGCTGCTCGATGAGGGAATCAATGTGGAGGCCGGCGGGCACGGACTGCTGACCTTCCGCCGCCAGGATCTGATCGTGGTGAGCCCCGGCGTGCCGTTGAATACGCCCGAGCTGGTGCAGGCCCGGAACTTCGGCCGCCCGGTGATCGGCGAACTGGAGCTTGCGGCTAGATTTCTGAAGGGCAAAATTCTGGCCATCACCGGATCGAACGGCAAGACGACGACTACGGCGCTTACCGGCGAGATTCTGAAAGAGTCTGGCTACCCGACGCTCGTCGCCGGAAACATCGGCGTGCCGGTGGTGGGAGTGATCGACGAAAGCACGGACGATACCTGGTCGGTGCTTGAAGTCTCAAGCTTTCAACTGGAGAGCACCGAAGAGTTCCACCCCAAAATCGCTGTCATTCTCAACATCACGCCCGATCATCTTGACCGGCACGGAACCTTTGAGAACTATGCGCTGGCCAAGGAGCGCATCTTCGCCGTGCAGGACGCCAACGACTTCGTGGTGCTGAATGCCGACAATCCCCGCACCGCCGAAGCTGAAGCAAGGTCGCACGCGCCGGTTTATTGGTTCTCGGTCAAGCACGAAGTGAGCCGCGGCGCATGGGCACAGAACGGAAACGTGGTTTACCGCGCGACGCCGGATGCGGCGATCGAAACGGTCATGCCGCTCAGCAAGATTTCGCTCAAAGGTGAGCACAACGTTGAAAACGTGCTGGCAGCGGTGTGCGCGGCGCGGCTCGTGGGGGTGTCTTCCACCGAGATTGCGCGGGCCATTGAGCAGTTCCACGCCGTGGAGCATCGGCTGGAGTACGTCGCCACCATTAATTGCGTCGATTTCTACAACGACTCGAAGGCGACCAACGTGGATGCGACCGCGAAGGCAGTGGCTTCGTTCCCCGGTGGCATTCATTTGATTCTGGGCGGAAAGGACAAGGGCTCGGACTATTCGACGCTGGCGCCGTTGCTGCGCGAGAGGGTGCGCGCGGTGTATACCATTGGCGCGGCAGCAGCCAAGATTGAGTCGCACCTGCGCGGCGTAGTGCCGATCCACGCATGCACCACCCTTGCAAACGCGGTAAGCGCGGCGGCGAGGGCAGCGCGGCCAGACGACGTGGTGCTGCTGGCGCCGGCCTGTTCAAGCTTCGATCAGTTTGAGAATTACGCAGAGCGCGGGCGAGCGTTCAAACAGCTTGTCGCGGAACAGAAAGATTGGAAACCGAAGCAAGACGAGTAAGCGCCGAGAGCGCGTTTTGTGTGAGGGCACGAATGCAAGTCGTGCCGGGGGCAGATCAGAGCCTCAGAACGATTTGAGGGCGAGTCAAGGGAATCATGGCGAAGCGGGTTGGCGTTGACAAATGGCTGTTCTTCACCACGCTGGTGCTGGTGGTCGCCGGGCTGGTGATGGTCTTCTCGGCATCGGCTGTTGTCGACCAGGAGAAGTACCACTCGGCTTACACGTTCATTTTCACGCAGGCGGTGTGGGCCGCGGTGGGCGTGCTGGCCATGCTCGTGCTGATGCACCTGGACGTGAGCCGCTACAAGTCGCCGCGGTTCATCTATCCCGCGCTCTCCATCACAACGATTCTGCTGGTACTGGTTTTTCTCATGCCCGGCTCGCACCACACGCATCGCTGGATTCGCTTTGGCAACTTCTTCACGCTTCAGCCCTCGGAGATCGCCAAGCCTGTGCTGGTGCTGTTTCTGGCGTGGTTTCTGCACACGCGGCTCGGCTCTATGCGCAACTGGAAGCAGACGCTGATTCCAGCGGGGCTCATTCCCGCGCTGTTCATCGTACTGGTGGCGGCACAGCCTGACCTGGGCACAGCGCTTGTGCTGGCGGGCGTAGCCGCAATGATGTTTGTGCTCGCGGGGATGGAGTGGAAGGTTCTGCTGGGCGCAGTCGCCGCCGCATTGCCTGCGCTCGCCGCGCTTTTGCTCATGGTGCCTTGGCGGCGCGCGCGGATGCTCGTCTTTCTCAATCCAGAGTCTGATCCTCAGGGCGCGGGCTATCACATCTATCAGTCTCTAATTGCCGTGGGCACGGGCGGGCTCACCGGACGCGGATACATGGAAGGGATGCAGAAACTTTTCTATCTACCCGAGGCCGCGACCGACTTCATCTTCGCCAACATCGCCGAGGAGCTCGGTTTCATTGGCGCCATGCTGATTGTGCTGCTGTTCGCCATGTTTGGCGTGCGCGGCCTGCGCACGGCTTTCCGCTGCAACGATCCTTTTGCTCGGCTGGCGGCATTCGGCATCACCATCACGATTCTGCTGCAAGCCTTCTTTAATATGAGCGTGGTACTATCGCTGGTTCCCAACAAAGGCATCCCCCTGCCGCTAATCTCGCACGGAGGCACTTCGCTCTTCTGCACGCTGGCCAGCATTGGAATTCTGCTGAATATCAGCCGGCAAGCAGAGTAAAGCAGGGAACAGGGATTAGGGACCAGGGAACAGGGTTTAGAGGGCACGGATGCACCAAGCGTTGCTGATCTTTGTTGCGCTCCCCGTTGTCTACTCCATCGGCTTCTTCGGTTGGTGCTACCTCGCGGAGAAGAAGCCGGTTTTTTCAAGGCGTAATTCGAGATCGGCTTCAGTGGTGATGTGCGGCCACGTTGCCGTGCTTCTGATCCTCGTGATGTTGGCGCAAACGGCGTTCCGGTTCTTCGCGTCGCTGCCAAGCTGGCTGAGTGAAGAGAAATTTCGACTGCGTGGATCGAATTGGTCCGTGTTCGAATTCTTATGCATTGCGTTTGTCTGGGCAATCGGGGCAACGGAGACTCGATGGATCTTTGTCGACTCCGGCCGAGATGTTTCTGAGCCGCAGGACGTTCCCTCTTGAAAGGCAATCGCGTGTCGCAACTGCCGACTGTGAACTGTGAACTGCGAACTGTGAACTATGAACTCCAAACTATGAACTTCGAACTATGAACTGCGAACTGTGAACTCTCAGCTACGAATCCTCATTGCCGGTGGAGGAACGGGCGGGCACATCATTCCCGCGCTGGCGGTGGCGCGCGCACTCGTCGAGCGGCACGCGGCTGAGGTGCTTCTGGTGGGTACGGCGCGGGGCCTCGAGTCGCGGCTTGTTCCTGAGGCAGGATTTCCGCTCAAGCTGATCGACGTGGGCCCGCTCAAGAGCGTCTCGCTGATGACGCGGCTGCACACATTAGCTGGCTTGCCCCGCTCCATTGGCGACTGCAAGCGGCTGATGAGCGAGTTCCGGCCCGGCGCCGTGCTTGGCGTTGGCGGCTATGCATCCGGCCCGGCGATGGCGGCCGCGTTGCGGCTCAAGATTCCGACCATGGCGTATGAGCCTAACGCCATGCCCGGCCTGGCCAATCGCCTGGTGGGCAAATGGGTGCAAGCCGCTGCCATTAACTTTCCCGCGGCCGCCAAATGGTTCCGCAACGCTGAGGTCACCGGCGTTCCGGTGCGGCAGGAGTTCTTTTCGCTCGAAGCGCCAACGGGCGCGCCGCACCTGCTTGTCTTTGGCGGATCGCAGGGCGCGAGGCTCTTCAATACGCGTTTGCCGCACATCATCAAGTCTCTGCTTGAAGCTGTGCCTGGTCTCACCGTCCTGCATCAGAGCGGAGAGCGGAACTTTGAAGCCACACATGCGGCTTACGCAGCCAGTGGCGCCGACCCCGCGCGCTGGGTGGTGCGGCCTTTCGTCACCAAGATGGCGGCGGAGTTTGCCCGCGCACACCTGATCATGTCGCGCAGCGGCGCAACCACCGTAGCCGAGGAGGCTGCGGCGGGCAAGCCCTCGCTGCTGATTCCCTTTGCCGCCGCGACCGATGAGCATCAACGGCGCAACGCCGAGGCCATGGTGGCAGTAGGCGCTGCGGTCATGCTCGAAGAAAAAGATCTCGACACGCCCGACAAGCTGCTCTGGATTCTCGCCGGCCTGATTGCCGATCCCGTGCGGCTGGCTGCAATGGGCACAGCCGCGCGCACGCAAGCGCATCCCGGCGCGGCGGAGCGCATTGCGGACAAGTTGGCGGAGATGGCGGGGAAGCAAGTCGGCAAGTCAGCGAGTTAGCGAGTCAGCCAGGTTGGCGGGGTTTTCGCGCGAGCGCGATGGGTCTGGACAAATCTGGAGATCGTTGACCGTTAAAGAGCTCGCCCGCACAAGCAAAAAGGCCCGCCTGCCGAAGCAAGCGGGCCTTTTTCATCGATCAGCGGACTTCCATCGTCCGCTCTAAGCCGGAATTACCGGTGTCCACCACCGCCGTGGCCGCCGCCGCCTCCGCCATGGAAGCCTCCGCCGCCGCCACCGTGGAAGCCACCACCGCCTCCGCCGCCGCGATATCCGCCGCCACCACCGCCACCGCGGTAGCCGCCGCCGCTATATCCGCCGCCGCTATAACCGTGCGCTACGCCGCCACCACGGTAGCCGCCACCAGCGTACGCATGTCCGCCCCCGACGTATCCGCGTCCCGCGTAGCCGCCGCGATAGCCGTACCCACCCCGGTAGCCATAACCACCGCGATAGCCGCCCCAGCCGTGCCGTCCCCACCCGTACCACGGTCCAGCGCCAATGAAGACGCCACCGTAGAACCAGCTAGGCCCGTAATAACCGTAAGGAGCGCAGGCATACGGGTAATAGGCGTAATAGCCCCACTCGCAATCCGTGGGACCGTAATAGCCGTATCCGGGATCGACCACTGCCGGGCCGACGCCGATTCCAACTCCGACCTGGGCGCTCGCCGGAACAGCGGCGAACGGCAGAACCACAAGCGCAGCCAACAGAACCAACCAGAGCTTCTTCATGAATCCTCCTTGTGCTGTCCCGTCCTAACCTTTCCCGGATCGAGCCCCGAAGTTGCCTCCGGTCTCAGCACTTCCGGCCTTTGTCCTATGATCTTTTGGCCGGCCTTCAACTCTATAAACAGCGTTTCCGCCAATATGTTGCGGTCCGGTTAAAGCATCGATCACAGGGCCCGAAAACGCAAGATCCTTCTCGACTTGCCACTCGCTTTCGCCGTTGCTCGCCTGGATCCAGCTTTGATTCCACGCGACTTACGACCTGCTTTAAGAGACGTCTCAATCGACTGAAGGGCTCAAAAAAAGAGCGGCCCCTCCGGTTGGGAAAGGCCGCACGGCGCAGGCAGCAGAAGGCGGAGCTACCCGCGAAAGTGAGAAGCTAGCGGCGGAAACCACCACGGTAGAAGCCGCCGCGATAGAACCCGGGCCCACGGCCCAGGACGATGCCGCCGCGAATGACCGGGCCACCGACGCGAACCCCAACGAAGTTCCAGTAACCGGGCGTCCAGTAGCCGTCATTCCAATAGCCGCCGACCCATACGTATCCGGGTCCGGGGCATGCTGGAACAGCAACCGTCCGTCCGCCAACATAAAATCCGATTCGAGCTGCCTGAGCGGGCGCCGCGGTCATGGCCAGCGCTCCCATTGCCAATGCTGCTCCCAGGAAAATCTTTTTCATGCTGCCCATAATCCCTCCATTCTGCGCGGACCGTTTTCGAAGTCCGGCTCGGCTCGCCACCACCCTGGAGCTTGTTTCTTGCTGCTCCTTTCGGCTTGCCGTTCTGCACATGTCAAACACGGGCGCGGCGGAAGGTTGCGGAGCGGGGCGAAAATAAAGGTGCGCAACTTTTCGGTGGATTCGTGTTCATGTCCGGATCTTTTCTGCCGATAAGCGCGCTTTGTGCGCGGCCGCGATATCCTGAAGTGCGGCCGGTGTTGCAGCCGTGTTGCGCCGGCGATGCTCGCGCTGCGCAGTCAGTCGCTCATTCATCCAAGGAGATTCCAATGTCCCGCGCTCAAGGCACATTCACCGTCGACATTCATCCGCTTTCACCCGCGCCCGCTGAAGGCCTGGGCCGTTTTTCCATTAACAAAACGATCCACGGCGACCTGGAAGCAGCGACGATCGGCGAAATGTTTACAGGCGGCGATCCCAAGCAGGGCGCGGCGGGATACGTGGCGATTGAAATCGTCACCGCGAAGCTGAATGGCAAACACGGAAGCTTCGCGCTGCAGCACTTTGCCACGATGGATGGAAAAGGTCCCAGCATGCAGGTGATCGCGGTGCCGGGATCGGGCACGGGCGAACTCAAGGGCATCGAGGGCGCGTTCACCATCCGCGCCGAAAACGGCCAGCACTTTTACGAATTCGAGTACGAGCTGCCGTAAGCGGAGAACAAGGGTCATGGAGCGGGGGGGACGAGAGCCAATGGTAGAAACGCCGGAGCAGAAGCCTGATCTCATTCCCGGCGCGGAGCTTGCAGAGCTCTTCCGGAGAGCCTTGCGCGGCGAAGTGAAGGTCTTCACGGTCGGCGCCTCGTGGACCGAGATCTACGCTTCCAATGTGGAAGTGCGAATCGACGGTTACAAACTGGTCATCTTCAACGATTGCAACCAGTTCGATTACGTCGACCATGCGATTGCGCCCGATGGCCGCGAGGGAGATTTTGACGACTGGTTTTTCTCGGACACCGATCCAGTCCAGATGCTTACCGACGACGAGCAGACGCGCCTCGAAACGCTCATGGAGGCTGCGCCGGTCGTGGCGGAAGATTGATCGCCTGCGCATCGCCTTTCTCCGATCGCTGTGCCGCGTTCCCCGATTCTGTTCCCCGCCTTCCCCGTCCCTCGTTCCCTCGGTCGCTTGGTCCCTGCTACTCTGATCCTTCACCTCCATGTTTGCCACTTCGCAGCACGCGCACTTTATCGGAATCGGCGGCATCGGCATGAGCGGCATTGCCGAGATCATGCTCAACCTGGGCATGAAGGTGTCGGGCTCCGATTTGAAGCGCAGCGCAGTGACTGACCGCCTGGCGCAGCTGGGCGCCACAATTTTCGAGGGCCACAACGCGGCCAACGTTGCCGGCGCAACAGTGATCGTCACCAGCTCAGCAGTCAACGCGAGCAATCCTGAAGTGCTCGCGGCGCAGGCCAAAAAGATTCCCGTGATTCAGCGCGCGGAGATGCTTGCCGAGTTGATGCGGCTCAAGTACGGCATCGCCATCGCCGGCATGCACGGCAAAACCACCACGACGTCGATGGTGGCCGCGGTGCTTGCCGCAGGAGGCCTCGATCCCACTGTCGTTGTGGGCGGGCGCGTGGATGCGCTGGGCTCGAATGCGCGGCTTGGTACTTCGCAGTATCTTGTGGCCGAGGCCGACGAGAGCGACCGCTCATTCCTGAAGCTCTCTCCGATTCTCGCGGTGGTTACCAATCTTGACCGCGAGCACATGGATTGCTACCACGACATGGCCGATGTGGAGCGCGCCTTCGTCGATTTCATGGATCGCGTGCCGTTCTACGGCGCGGTCACGGCCTGCATCGACAATGCGCTGCTCAAAGGAATCCTGACGCGCGTGCGCCGCCGCGTATTCACGTATGGAGTGGCCGCCGAGGCCGATTACCGGCTGGAGTTGCTGGATTCTCGCGAGAAGCCAAGCGAGCCTGGGCAAGCGACGCGTGCAGAATCAGGGCAGGGAAGCGGCTTCGCGCGCTTTCAGGTGCACACCGCTCGCGGGTCCGCTGGGCCCGTTCGAGCTGCACGTGCCGGGCCGGCACAACATTCTGAACGCCACGGCGGCCGTTGCCATCGCGCGACAACTCGGAATGTCGCCAGGGAAAATTGCCGAGGGGCTTGCCAATTTTCGCGGCGTCGACCGTCGTTTTCAAAAGCGCGGAGAAGCGCGCGGAGTTACGGTGGTCGACGACTACGGCCACCATCCCACAGAAATTCGCGCCACACTGGCCGCTGCGCGCGAATGCTGTAGCGGGCGCATTCATGTTGTCTTCCAGCCGCACCGGTACTCGCGTACTTTTGACCTTTTGGAGGAGTTCGCTGGCGCATTCGCAGACGCCGACACGGTGATCGTGCTGCCCATCTATGCGGCGAGCGAAGAGCCCATCCCCGGCGTGACCGCCGAGCGGCTCGCCGAACGCATTCACGGCCCTCACGTCGAGTTGGCGCCGGAGTTCACGGCCGCTGTGAGCGCCGCCGCCGCCGGAGCGCGCGACGGTGACATGATCCTGACTCTCGGCGCGGGAAGCGTGAGCCAACTCGCGCCGCAGATTCTTGCCGCGCTGGAAGCCGCCGTGCGCTGATTCGCAGTCTTCTAATCCCTGAGATCCAATCTCCATTGTCTATTCCTGTTCTTCGGTTCTTGCCCCCATCATTCCCCAGTGCGGAGCTATAATCCGGCCTGCGGAAATGTTTGCCCCCAGGGAGAAATGAAAGATGTCAGGAAGTTCACGCAGGGGATTCTTGAAGGCAGCGTCGGCCACGGCTGTCGCATCGGCTGTTTGGAACAGGGTTCCGGCCTGGGCCGATGTCGCGCCGGCAAAGGGTTCAGTCCAGGTTTGGAGCACCTACCGCGATCGGCGGCATGCGGCGGGCGAATCCCTCGCATGGAAGCCCATCGTTCAGGTTGCCCCCGACGCGATTGCATTCGATCCCTCGTCCACGCGCCAGGAGATTCTCGGCTTTGGCGCGGCGATGACGGACGCGTCCTGCTATCTGCTCAGCCAGCTTCGCGACGAAGAGCGCGTGGCTTTGATGCGCGAACTCTTTGATCCCGGCGAGATGGCCCTGAACGTCTGCCGCACCTGCATCGGCTCCAGCGACTATTCGCGATCGGTCTACAGCTTCGACGACAGCGACGAGGACGATCCTGAACTCAAGAAATTTTCGATCGATCACGACAAGGCCTATATTCTTCCGGTTCTTCGCGATGCGCGCAAACTCAATCCGGATTTATTCCTCTTCTCCTCGCCGTGGAGCCCGCCGGGATGGATGAAATCCAACCGTTCCATGCTGGGCGGGGCGATGCGGAAGCCGAGTTTCGCGCCGTACGCGGACTACTTCGTGAAATTCCTCGCGGCATATCGCGATGCAGGCGTAGCGATTGACGCCGTTACCGTGCAGAACGAGGTCGACACCGACCAGGATGGCCGGATGTCGGCGTGCCTGTGGGGGCAGGAGTACGAGATCGGATTTGTGAGGGATCACCTGGGGCCGGCGCTGCGCAAACAGGGAGGAGCGACGAAGATCTGGATCCTGGACCACAATTACAACCTGTGGGGAAGAGCGATCGACGAGCTGAGCGACGCCGGACTCTATGAGTATGTTGACGGTGTGGCCTGGCACGGCTATGCGGGCGACGCTGGCGCCATGACGCGGGTCCATGAAGCGTTCCCCCTGAAGAATGCCTATTGGACCGAGGGAGGGCCCGACATTCGCTCGCCAGATTACCAAACCGACTGGGCCAAGTGGGGAAACACGTTGAATGGCATCGTGAACAACTGGGCTCGCTCCATTACCGCATGGAACGTGGCGCTCGACGAAGAGGGCAAGCCGAACGTGGGACCGTTCTCCTGCGGTGGCCTGGTCACAATTGAAAACGCGACGCACAAGGTAACGCGCAGCGGCCAGTACTGGGCATTCGCGCATTACTCAAAACATGTGCGCCGTGCAGCGAGGGTTTTTCGCACGGACGGAGTGGCTGGGAGCGCGGCCGAACCCACCGCCAGCGGCGTCTCACATGCGGGCTTCCGCAATCCCGACGGGAGCATGGTGGTTGTGCTTACCAATAGCGGTGAGGAAAGACGCATTCAGTTGGTTCTGGGATCGAATGCGATGGAAGTCGAGTTGCCCGCCGACTCCGTGCATACATTGCAGTGGTCATGATCGCTAAAGCCCGCTTTCCGCTGTGTCGCCTCAAAGTGCCGGGTTTTCCACTGTCGCCCGTAACCCCACGGATACCCCCGCTCATCTCACCGAAATCTCACATCACAGCGCGGGCTATAGTGAAATCTGGCGACTCTCACGACCCGCTCAGCCGTGACGAATCAAAGAAATGACACAAACCGGCCCACCTTGTGGGAGGACGACCCGCCCGCCGAGATTCGATCGCGGCGCACGCGGGACGACTCGCCCTTAGAGGGCCGTTTTCGGCCGGGCGCGGCGGGCAGGCGAGGGCCGGGCATGCCGCTCGAGTTCGACGATCCGGACGGCGACGGCGTTCTCCGTCCGGCGGCGGATCGATTCGGAAAATCCAAACGCCCCTGGTGGCGGCCGGCCGGTACGGTGGGCCGCGTGTTTTTGTCTGCCGGCGCGCTCGCTGTGCTGGGCGTATTTGCCACCTCAATCCTTTTGATTCGGCACACACTCGAGCGCGATCCGCGATTTCGCATTGCGGGCAGCGAGGACATTCAGGCTACGGGCCTCACCGAGGTCAGCCGCGCGGAGATGATGCCGGTCTTTCGGCGAAGACATGGGCCGCAACATCTTCTTCGTTCCCGTCGATGCGCGCCGCAAACAGCTTGAGCAGATTCCGTGGATCGAGCGGGCCACGGTGATGCGCGTGCTGCCCGACCAGATTCGTGTCGCGGTGGTCGAGAGGCAGCCGGTTGCGTTTACGCGGCATCGCGAGGAGATCGGGCTCGTTGACGCCAACGGCGTTCTGCTGAACATGGCGCCGGAATCCATGGCCAAGCATCATTACTCCTTCCCAGTTTTGACGGGCATCGATGCCGGCGATCCGGCCGACTCGCGCAGGGAGCGCATGGACGTGTACATGCGCATGATGGCGGAGCTGGATGCCGACGGCAAACACAACTCCGAGCAGATTTCGGAGATCGATCTCACCGATCCTGAAGATGCGCGCGTGCTGATGCCGGAGCAAGGTGCAGACATTCTGGCTCACTTTGGCGAGGATCATTTCCTTGAGCGCTACGAGCGCTACCAGGCGCACATTGCCGAGTGGCGCCAGCAGTATCCGCACCTCGCTGCGGTGGATCTGCGCTACGACAATCAAGTGGTGCTGGAAATGGCCTCCGGCAAGCAAACCGCCGAGAATTCCAATGGGGGCGCGGGAACTCTGACCAACGCGCCCGCTGCCGCATCTGCGCCGTCAGCGGCAAAGCCGGCGGCGAAAAAATTGCCCACGAAGAGTTCGGTTGCGAAAAACTCCGCGGCGAAAAAGATCAAGCCTGCTCCAAACAAAAAACATGCGGTCCTGCCGAAGCGTGCGGCCGCGGGAAAAACTTCGAAGCAGACGACTCTTGAAAGTGCACAGAAGCGCGCTTCCACAACCCATCCGGCCGCGACCACCGCGGGAGGCAGTACGCGCTCCCCGCGGACGTCGCCAGGCGCCGTGGCACAGGGCGGGTGAGCGGCATGGGCCAGAGGCAGGAAAACCTGATTGTGGTGCTCGACATCGGCAGCGCGTCGACGCGCGTTCTGGCCGCCGATGTGAATGAGAACGTGTTGCGCTATCGCGGGCACGGCGTCGTGCCGTCAGCGGGAATGCGCAAGGGATTGATCGCCGAGCTTGCGCCGGCGGCCAAAGTGGTGCGCGCAGCCAATGAGCAGGCTGAGCGCGTAGCTCGCGCCAACATTGACGAGTGCGTGGTGGGCATAGGCGGCCCGCACGTTCGCGGCGTGAATACCAACGGCGGATTCCAGTTGAGCCGTGGCATGCGCGAGATTACCGGCGAGGACGTTCGTTCGGCGATTGGCCGCGCCCGTGCCATTGAGCTTCCCGCCGACCGCGAAATTCTGCACCTTCTGCCGCGGCAGTTCATCCTCGACGAGCAGGCCGGCATCTTCGATCCCGTTGGGATGGTGGGCGCGCGGCTTGAAGTTGAGCTGCACATCGCCACCTGCGGCGGCAGCGCTCTGCAGAGCACGGTCACCTGCGCCAACCGCGCCGGGCTTGAGGTTTCAGAGGCAGTGCTCGAGTCGCTGGCCGCCGCCGAGTGCACGCTCTCGGCCGACGAGCGCGAGCTGGGCGTTTGTGTCATGGATATTGGCGCTCACTCCACCGATCTCGCGGTTTTCTTTGAGGGCGCCGTGGCCTACACCGCGTCCGTTGCCATCGGCGGAGCGCACTTTACCAACGACCTTGCCGTTGGATTGCAATTGCCGCTCGCGCAGGCCGAAGAACTCAAGCGGCAATATGGCAACGCGGTGGTCACGGCTGTTCCGCAACTGGCCGAGGTGGAGATCACCACGCCACAAGGCGCACCGGCCACGTTGCCTTTGCGCACCATGGCCGAAATTCTGGAGCCGCGAGCGCGCGAGCTGATGTACTACGTAAAAGAAAGCCTGCGCTACGGCGGCGTGGTGGATGCGCTGGGCGCGGGTTGCGTGCTCACTGGCGGAGGTTCCATGCTGCCCGGCATGCTCGACGTGGCCGAGAGTCAGTTGCGCACGCCGGCACGTGCAGGTTTGCCGGTAAGGCTGTCGCACATGCCCCAGGAGCTGAATCATCCTGCATGGGCCGTGGGCATTGGAATGGTTCTTTACGCGCATCGCACGCGAACGACGCGAGCGGCCGAGGGCAACAACAGCAGTTTGCGCGATCGATTGCGCGCCATGTTTGCGGCAAGTTTCTAGAAGCAGGGACCAAGAGACCGAGGGAACAAGGGAACGAGAAAACACGGACCCTGGGATGTTGGAAAAGGGATCGGAAAAGCCACACGCGGAGCGAGGTCGATCACGATGAAGAAACAGATAAAAATCGAGGAGAGCGTGGCCCCCATGGACCAGTCAATGAGTGAAGCCGGCGAGATGCGTATTCAATTTCACGACGAAGTTGTGCGCGGAGCGCGCATCAAGGTGGTGGGAGTGGGAGGAGGCGGCTCGAACGCCGTGAACCGCATGATCCAGGCCCGCATGGAAGGCGTGGAGTTTGTCGCCGCCAACACCGACGTGCAGGCGCTCAAGCTGTCAGAGGCATCGGTCAAGTTGCAACTGGGCGTGCGTCTCACTTCAGGGCTCGGCGCGGGCTCCAATCCTGACGTCGGCCGCCGTGCGGCGCTCGAAGATTCCGAAAAAATCATTGAGGCGCTCGAAGGCGCTGACATGGTTTTTGTTACCGCGGGTCTCGGTGGCGGCACTGGCACTGGCGCGGCTCCGGTGATCGCTTCGCTGGCCAGTGAGATGGGCATCCTCACCGTCGCCGTCGTCACCAAGCCGTTTGCGTTTGAAGGCAAGCGCCGCCTGATGCAGGCCGAGCGCGGGCTCAAGGAGCTCATTGACAGCGTGGATACGATGATCGTGATTCCCAACGAGAAGCTGCTCGCCGTGGCCAAGGACGCGGGATTTTTTGAGAGTTTCCGCATCGCCGACGACGTGCTGCGCCAGGGCGTGCAGGGCATCAGCGACATCATCACCATTCCGGGCATCATCAATCGCGACTTCGCCGATGTGAAGACGACTATGGCGGGCATGGGCCAGGCGGTGATGGGCACGGCTGTGCGCTCGGGCGCGAGCCGCGCCATTGAAGCCGCGCAGGCGGCAATGGCGTCACCGCTGCTTGAGGCGGGCGCCATCGACGGCGCGCGCGGCATTCTCATCAATATCACTGGTTCGAGCTCGCTCAAGCTCTCCGAAGTGAACGAAGCTTCGTCGCTCATTCAATCGGCTGCGCACGAAGACGCCAACATCATCTTTGGCGCGGTGCTCGACGAGAAAATGGGCGAAGACGTGAAGATCACCGTGATTGCTACAGGCTTCCGCGACCAGATGCCCGACCGGCGCGCGCGCATGTTGAATGTGGAGGAGACGCCGGTAGTTTCAGTGCCGGTTGTATCCACCGGCAGTTGGATGCGCGAAAGCAAGCCGGAAGCTGCCGCGCAGCCGGCGCGATTTATGAGCGAAGAAGAGGATGCGGCGCAGGAAAACGGAGAAGAAGGGTTCTTCTTTGCCGCGGCCGCGCCGGGAGTGGCCACCACCGTTACGGTTGCAGCGCAGCCGAACGAAGCTGCTCGTCCAGGAATTGTGTTTGCAAGCGAAGAAGAGATTGCGACGCAGAACGGATCGCAATTTGAAGATTCGGAAACGGACCTTCAGCGCCGCGATTTTGCCGCGGACTTTGCCGGAACTCCGCGCGGCGCCGCGGAGCCCGGTGCAGAGGCCGCATCGGCTCTCTTCGCGGGTCCGGCTGAGCAGCCCGAGCGAGATCTCGACGTTCCCACATTCCTGCGCCGGCTCAAGTTCTAAAGACCTATCGAATCAGCGGCTCACGCTACGGGGTGTTATCGGGAAAGGTTCCAAAACGGTCGAGAAAAGGCTATAGTTAAGAGAACGCCCCGAAAGTTGTATGGGTTGTGATGTCCTATCGCGGGACACTACTGTCTCCTGGGCTGTTTTAGGGGCAGAAGGAACTTAGTCGGCGTCGGATCGAACGATCTGCGTAGGCGAGTTGTCACACTCGAGTGGTGCTGCGCTGGTGCAGAAAAAGTGGCATCACGCGTGAATCGAACGAAGTGCGGCGTCCACGGACGAACGCGCGGCACGGGATCCAAACTTTGAGGGGTTGTTAATCGGATGAAGCAGTTCCGCATTGGGCCTATCCATATTGTCTTTTTGCTCCTCGGAATTGGCGCCGTCAGCGCCGCGGCTCTCGATGCCCCGCAAACTCTGCACCGCAGCAGGTCCAGAACCGCCTCGCATTTGACCGCGACGCATCATGCAATTGCGCGCACCTCAACTACCGGCACTTCCGCCACGCATACTTCAACTCTTCATCGCAGATACAACGGCCGGCCGAGGGCACACGTCGCCACAAGAACCACCACAGCCAGCCGTCTGACCGCCACGACGGGCGCGCACGTGCGCACCGCCTCCTATCACCGCCGCCATCATTACTACGAACGCTTCACAGCCAGCTCGTTTATTCAAGGAGTGGCTGGCGAGGGCGACATCACGACAGGCGAAGATCCAGTGGTGCGCCAGGCGGCCATCGATGCGCTCGGCGATATGAACGGCACCGCGGTGGTGATCAATCCCGCCAACGGCCGCATTCTTGCCATGGTCAACCAGAAGCTTGCGCTCTCGCCGGGTGCCGAGCCCTGCTCCACCATCAAGCTCACGGTGGCGCTGGCTGCGCTTTCTGAATCGCTGGTCACCAGCGACACCATGGTGCAGCTCGCCGGCTTCCGCATGAACATGACGCAGGCGTTGGCCAAGAGCAACAATCTTTATTTTGAGGAACTCGGCCGCGAGCTCGGCTTTGATCGCGTGCGCCACTACGCCACGCAGTTCGGCCTGGGCGAACTGGCCGGCTACAACATTCCCGGCGAGGAGTTGGGTGTCTATCCCGATCAGCCGATTCCGGATTCCGAAGGCGGTGTGGCCCGCATGTGCAGCTTCGGGCAGGGAGTTTCGCTCACCCCGCTTCAGTTGGGCGCGTTTGTTGCCGCCATCGCCAACGGCGGAACGCTCTACTATCTGCAACATCCGACGACGCCGGAAGACATTGCTTCGTTTCAGCCCCGGGTCAAGCGCACCCTTGACATCGCGCGTTACCTTCCCGACCTCGAAGACGGAATGGCCGGAGCCGTTGAGTATGGAACCGCTCGCCGCCTGCGCGCAAACTTCCGCGAGCTGCCCATCTTCGGCAAAACCGGGACCTGCTCGGATAACGGAACGCGCTTTGGCTGGTTCGCAGCCTATTCCGAGTCGCCCCAGGGCGGACTGGTGACCGTATTCTTCCTCGAGGGCGGCCGGGCCACCTTCGGACCTCGTGCTGCCGAGCTGACCGGCGCGTTTTACGCTGATCTTTGGGACCACGACTACTTCGGCGAGAAGAACCAGGAAGCGATCTCCGCGCCCGATCAAGTCCAGCCACAAGGCGCAGCGATGCCGGCGTCCTCCATGTCTGGCGGAGCCGCAGCGGCTCACCAGTAGCGGGTCGGGATTCCAAATTCGATTTGCAACCAAGCCGCCTCCGGGCGGCTTTTTGCTGCGCCGCTTGGCGGTTTATTCTGGCGTGGCGATGAATACGGTCAACTGGGTTGTCGCCGGCATCGGCGACATTGCGCGCAAGCGCGTTATCCCCGCCATTCAATCCGAGACGCGCAGCCGGCTCTATGGCTTTGTCACGCGGACCCCTGCTAAAGCCGCGGCCTATGCGGGTGCGAAGACGTGGCCCAGCGTCGAAGATGCCGTTGCCGACTCAGCCGTCGACGCCATTTACATTGCGTTGCCGGTGGCGCTGCATGCGAGCGCCGCGATCACCGCGCTGCGTGCCGGTAAGCATGTGCTCTGCGAGAAGCCGATGGCCATGAATTTTGCCGAGGCCGAGCGGATGGTCGCCGAAGGCCGATCATCGGGTCGCCTCTTTGGCGTCTCGTATTACCGTCGACTCTATCCCAAGCTCCTTCGCGCCAAGCAACTCATCGCCGAGGGCGCCATCGGCCGCCCGCTGCTTGCCGAGGCCAACTGCCACAGTTGGCTTGAGATTGCAGGCCGCGAATGGCTCGTCGATCCGGCCCTTTCCGGCGGCGGCCCGCTTTACGACATCGCCTCGCATCGCATTGACGCCATGAACTTCCTCTTTGGCAAGCCGGAGCGAGCATGCGGACTGCTGTCAAACGCTGTCCATCGCATCGCCGTCGAAGACTCCGCGACCGTGCTCATGCAGTTTACCGGCGGTGTGCACGCGGTGGTCGACGTGCGCTGGAACTCGCGCGTACCGCGCGATCAATTTCGCATCATCGGCGAAAACGGCGGGATCAACCTCGATTCCCTGAACAGCCCCGAGCTTCGCTTGCGCTCGGAGTTACCTGCGGCCGACCGCATAGAACTCCTGCCGCCTCACGCCAACCTCCACTTTCCCGATCGTCGAAAACTTCGTTGACGCCGTGCTTGCCAACGACCCCGCGCGCCTGGCCTGCCCGGCCGAGCAGGCCGCGTGGGTCGACTGGACCATTGAGCAGGTGGTTTCGGCGCAAGCCCGTCCATCCTGACCGGCCATCCCCAATTTTTCTTGATTCTTCTGAAACGAAGTTCATTTAGATTCATCTCATCAGGTGAGGGCGCTTCTTCTTTCGCGTTCACCTCGCGGAACCGGGCGGTCTGATTCCCCGGGACACCGCAGTTTGGATCGATTCATGGCGCTGCCGACCGACATTCTATTGGTGTACGGCTACCTGCTCATCTTTGCCTGGGTGCTGGTTGAGCAGCTCGGCATTCCGCTGCCCTCAGTACCGATTTTGCTGGCCGCGGGAGCGCTTTCCGCGGAAAAGCAGATCAGTTTTCCTCTGGCGCTCGCGGTCGCTGTGGCAGCGTCGCTCACGGCCGACAGCATCTGGTTTTTTGTCGGGCGTAGCCAGGGCCACCGCGTGCTGCGGCTGCTCTGCAAGCTTTCTCTTGAGCCGACAACCTGCGTACGCCGCACGCAGGATTCGTTTGCCCGCCGCCGCGGCACCATGCTGATGTTTGCCAAGTTCGTTCCCGGCCTGTCGACGCTGGCGCCGCCGGTTGCCGGGCAGAACGGCATGAGCTTTGGCGCGTTCCTGTTCTATGACGGCATCGGGTCGGCCTTTTGGGTAGGCGTCACAATGGCCTGTGGCCGATTCTTCGGCGACCTGCTCAAGCGCAATCCCAGTGTTCTCAACTGGGTGGGCCGCTTTTCCGGCGCGCTGCTGATTCTGGGCGTCGTCGCGTTCTTTGTCGGGCGCCTGATTCGCCGCCGCATGGTGCTCAAGGAACTCGTCGCCTCTCGTCTTGAGCCTGACGAGTTGAAGCAGCAGCTCGACGCGGGCGAGCCGGTCTATATCATCGACCTTCGCCATCCCCTCGAGCTGGTGCCCGACCCATTCACGCTGCCCGGCGCCGTTCGCCTTTCTCCCGACGAGCTCGCCTCGCGCCACCCTGAGATTCCCCGCGACCGCGATGTGGTGCTCTATTGCACCTGCCCCAGCGAGGCCACTTCAGCCAAGGTCGCTCTGCAACTGCACAAGCTGGGAGTCGAGCGCGTGCGCCCGCTGCGTGGCGGCTTCGATGAATGGAAGCGCCTCGGGTATCCCATGGACGCGATTCCGCCGTTCAAGACCCTGGTTCCTTCCATCGAGCCGGCCAGCTAACGGCTCACTCCGGCGCAGCAGAAGGGTCGGCAATCGTCGCTGCCATTCGGCAGGGCCTCGCCGTTGAAAGTGGCGAGGTGCGGAGCTAACGAGCGATTCGCTCCTCCAGGATCACATTCACTCGATCGCCAACTTCTTTCCCAATCGAGCGGCGAATATCTGTCTTCACGGGCAGCTTGTGCGTTCCATCTCCCATGGCCATGAAGGAGCTTTGAAATGGAACTCCGTCAATCTTGCCGCGCACCTTTACCAGACCTCGCGTGCCAAAGAACTTTACGGAAGGCGGCCAAACCACATACGTCCAGCCGCCTTTGCTGGGACTCTTTTGCAGCGTGGCTGCGAAATGCTTGTTGAGGTTCATGGGCTCTTCTCCTTTAGGCGAGCATTTCATAAAGTTCTGCCGTTGGCAAAGCCGCAACGAGATTCGTCGGCATAATCTCTTATCTCTGTTCTCTAATCTCTGATCGCTGCCGTACCATGGTTGAGGAACGGTCACGACCGTTTGGAGCACGACCTTGGCCTACGACGATCTGCGCGACTGGATCAAGACGCTCGAAAAACACGGCGAGCTCAAGCGCATCCGCGAAGAGGTTTCGCCGGAGCTCGAAATCACCGAGATCACCGATCGCGTGTCGAAGATCGGTTCGCGTGGCGGGATCGGTTCGAGTGCGGGCGCACAGGCAAGCGCGACGAAAGGGAACTACCCGCCCGGCGGTCCGGCGCTGCTCTTCGAGAACATAAAAGGCCATCCCGGCCACAAAGTCCTCATCAATCAGTTCGGCTCGGAACGGCGCATGGCATTGGCTCTTGGTGTCGATCGCATCGACGAAATCGCCGAGCGCATTGCCGGGCTGATGAACGTGAAGGCGCCTGAGGGCCTGTTCGACAAATTGAAGATGCTGCCGCAGCTTGGCGCGCTCACCAGCGCCTTCCCCAAAACCGTGAGCGCCAAGGACGCGCCCTGCAAGGAGATGATTCGGCGCGAGAACTTCGATCTCAACTATTTCCCGATTCTCAAATGCTGGCCGCACGACGGCGGGCGATTCATCACCCTGCCCTGCGTGCATACGCGCGATCCTCGCACGGGCAAGCGCAACATCGGCATGTATCGCATGCAGGTTTATGACGGCCAGACCACGGGCATGCACTGGCAGCGGCAGAAGGTCGCAGCCGAGCACTATCGTGAGGCACTGCGCAATGCGGCGTCGACCGATGCCGCAAACCAAAACCAGTACGACCCGAAGGGTGCCCGCGTCGCGATGATGGCCGAGACCGCCGGCGGCTCAGTCAACATTCCCGACGGCCCTCTGGCCGGCACGCCCCAGGTTTCGCTCGGAAAATTGAAAGGCTCGCGGCTTGAAGTCGCCGTGGCCATCGGCACCGATCCCGCGACGACATTCGCGGCCATTGTGCCCGCGCCGCCCGAAGTCGAAGAGTTTTTGATCGCAGGCTTCTTGCGCGGCAAGCCGGTCGAGATCGTGGAGTGCGAGACCGTCGACCTTGAAGTGCCGGCTAATGCGGAAATCATTCTTGAGGGCTACGTGGAGCTGGGCGAGCTGCGAGCGGAAGGCCCCTTTGGCGATCACACCGGCTTCTACACGCTCGCGGACGAGTATCCCGTCTTCCATCTCACATGCGTAACTCATCGCAAAGATCCGATCTATGCCGCGACCATCGTGGGCAAGCCGCCCATGGAGGACGCGTGGATGGGCAAAGCGGTCGAGCGCATTTTCTTGCCCGCGATGAAGATGACCATCCCCGAACTGGTCAACATTCATCTGCCGGTCGAGGCGGTCTTTCACAACCTGATGATCGTCTCGATCAAGAAGAGCTATCCGGGCCAGGCGCGCAAGGTGATGAGCGCCATCTGGTCGCTCGGCCAGGCCATGTTCACCAAGTGCATCATCGTGGTCGATGAGGATTGCGACGTGCAGAACATCGGCGAGGTCGTGCTGCGCGTCGCCAACAACATCGATCCCGAGCGCGACATTCAGTTCACACTTGGCCCCGTGGATTCGCTCGATCACGCGAGCCGTTTGCCCAACTACGGATCGAAGATGGGAGTGGACGCCACGCGCAAGTGGAAGGCCGAGGGATTCGAGCGCCCGTGGCCGGCGATGATCGAGATGGACCGCGCGACGAAGGCCAAGGTCGATGCGATGTGGGCGAAACTGGGGCTATAGAGCCGCCGTGCGCCGAGTTTCAAGAGCACTGCCCGGTGGATTCGGAGCGGGGGCCTCGGCGCAAGTAAGGCGAAATCGTGTAAAATGTAAGGCAAAGGGAACTGTGCTATGCCACCAAAAATGTCGGCCGTCCCGGTACAAGAGATTGAAGCCAAGGTGACTGCCAAAGGGCAGGTGACGCTCCCTAAGGCGCTGCGGAGCCATCTCGGCATTCACAAGGGCAGCAGAATCCGGTTCAGGATTCATCCACACGGAGGGTTTCAGGCAGACCGGGTGCTCTTTGATTTGGAAGATCACTGGAAGTTGGCGGACGAGGCCGCCAAGAAAAGTGCAAAGTCGAAAGGGGTCATGACCTTCGAGAAAATGAACCAAGCCAAAGCCCGGAGGGTTTGGTGACGATTGTCGCGGACACGAACGTTTGGGCGCGTGCCTACCTGAACGATGATGCGGTTCAAGCCCGTAAGGCTCGCAAGGCGCTGGCAGATGCATGTTCGAAGGGCGGCGTATTTGTGCCGCTGATCGTAATGGCCGAGCTTGCGTGGGTGCTGCGTTCGAAATGGGACCGGGAACGGGTGCTGACGACCCTTGAGCATCTGCTTCAGACTCGCGGCGTGAGGGTCGAGAGCCCCATGCTCGCCCAGGCGGCGATTGCGGCGAGCCGCCAGGGAAAAGCCGGGTTCGCCGATCAGCTCATCGCCCAGGTTGGGTTGGCTAACGGGGCCAGCGAGATTCTCACCTTCGACGATCGTTTTGCCAGGTCCGCAAAGGTCAGGCTGCTGAGTTAGGCAAATGCCCGTGGCCGGCGATGATCGAGATGGACCGCGCGACGAAGGCCAGTAATTCACTACCGTGGCTCTCTCTCCGAAAATGCCCCATGCGATACTAAAAGATGAAAAACCCCACACAAACACCCATCCTCACCGACCGCTTCACTCGCGCCGTCGACTACGCACGCCTGCTCCACACGGAAACTCGCAAGGGAACGCAAATCCCTTACATGGCTCACCTGCTCGGCGTGGCGTCGCTGGTGATGGGCGAAGCCGGCGGCGTGGTTCCGGTCACCGAGGATATGGTCATCGCGGCCATCCTGCACGACACCGTCGAGGATCACGGGGGCCAGCGCACACTCGACGAGGTGAAACAAAATTTCGGCCCCAACGTTGCACGCATGGTGGAAGGCCTCTCCGACACGCTCGCCGAGGATCACGACAAGAAAGAAGGCTGGGAAGAGCGCAAGAAAGCTTACCTCGCGCGCCTGCGCACGGAGCCAGAAGACGTCCTCGTCATCTCCGCCGCTGACAAGCTCTACAACGCGAAGGCTATCCTGGACGACCTTAAGGAGATCGGCCCCGCGGTATGGGACCGCTTCAAGCGCGGCCCGAAGGACCAGCTCTGGTACTTCCATTCGCTGCTTGAGATTTTCGAGCCGCGCCTCCAAAGCCGCATGGTCGGCGAGCTGAAACGCGTCGTCGATGAAATTTCATTCCTGGTCGCAACCGAGTGGCCCGGCGAGCAAGGCGCGACGCCGCCCGAAAAAAGCTGAACCAAAATCGTAACGGAACCACGCGACCTGGATCGCAGAACCGCCGTCCTCGCCTGTGCTACGCTTCCTTTGTGCATCGCCTCCGCAACCCTCTGGCTCTTTGCTTGCTCTGCGCACTCGGCCTTTTCGCCGCAGTTGCCGCAAGCGCGCAGCAGCTGCCCTCGGGGCAAAGCCCCATCCAGGATCCAGCCGAATATAAAGCCTACGCTGACGCGGTCAACACGCAGGATGCGACCGCGCGTGCGGAGGCGCTTCAGGCCTTTGTCGGGCAGTACCCGAAGAGCGTCGTCTTGACGGATGCGCTCGAGCAAGAGATGGCGGCATGGCAGGCGGCGGGCGACTCGAAACAGGTAATGAACGTGGCCAAGCGGCTGCTCGCGGCCGACGGCGGCAACATTCGCGCGCTGGGCATTGTGGTAGCGCTCGACCGCGTGAACGCAGCCACAGGCGACAGCGCGGCGCTCAACGAGATGTGCCAGGACGCATCAGGCGGAATGCTCGCTGTGCCCATGTGGCGTCAACCGGCGAATATGGCGCCGGCTGACTACGTTGCGCTGAGCAAACTGCTCAACGATATTTTTATCGGTGCGGAAGGCTTCTGCGCTGTCCAGGAGAAGAATTACTCGCAGGCCAGGGACTGGCTGCAGCGCGCCTTGAAGATCGATCCCACCAATGTGCAGGACACCTACCAACTGGCAGTTGCGGACCTGGAGTCGACACCACTTCTGCCTGAGGGCTTCTGGTACTGCGCACGCGGTATCCATATGGCCGAGAGCGCTGCCATTCCGCAGGATGCGGGCGGCATGACCGCATATTGCAAGGCCAAATACGTCAAGTATCACGGCGCGGATGACGGCTGGGACATCCTGTTGACGAGTGTCGCGGATGAAGACACGCCGCCGCCGGACTTTGCAACGAAGATCAAGCCCGCGGCGCAAAAATAGCAGTTCGCGCGCCCCGGCTTTTGTTGTCATCCTGAGCGAAGATCGCTCGCCGCGGCGAGCGATCGGAGTCGAAAGCCTGCCCTGAGCGGAGATCGCTTGGGCGATCGAAGTCGAACGGGGACCTGCAATTCGGTTCTCTCTGCCGTTTCAACTTCAGCCGCCAACCCGCTCCCTCGCCGCCTTGCTCTCTTGCTCCCTCGCTCCCTTGCTCCCTCGCTCCCTTGCTCCCTCGCTCCCTCGCCCCTTGCTCCCTTGTTCCCTGTCCTTCTGCTATATCTAAATTCATGCGGTTTCACCTCCCCAGGCGTCTCATTGCAGTCGCCGCGGCGCTGATCTTTGCTCTTCCTCTAGGCGCCCAGCAAACGTCGGGCACATTCCGCTGGATCGATTTTCACGATCCGAAAGATCAGAACATCGTTGCCTGGATCACGCGCTCGCTCACTGTGGAGAAATGGACGGCGATCCGCGAGATCGGCGTGGTCTACGATGCGGCGTTGGTGGTCACCGCTGATCGCCCCGGTCCGCAATCGACGCCCGGCGACGACTCATTTACAGTCTGGGATGCTTCGCTCACCAGCCACGTTGTGGCTCCGCTCATCTCCGGCGTCAACCTGCGCTGGTTCGATTCTCAGCATTTTCAAGCAGACGCGCCCGAAGAGCTGACCATTCTCTACGACAACTGCCACGATTGCGCGGCCAGCACGTACTTCACGGCTCTCTATTACGACATTGCGCATCACATGTTCGCGGCGCGCTGGTTGCGCGGCGGCCAGGGAGTTCTGGTATGGAATGCGACAGGCCCGAGCGCCACGAGCGGCATCGATTGGACGCAGGTCTACGCGGTCATGGCCGAACCCGATGGCCGCGCTTTTCTCTGCACGTGGAACCACTTTGAATACGGCAAGGTGAGGCCGCCGAGCGACACGCTCTTTCGCTATGACGTGGATCCTCTCAGCGGCCTGGAGCGCACAGTGGAACTCACTCGCGACGACGCCGACGCCATGGAGATGCGTCTCTGCCGCGGGCAAAATACTGTGCAGGGCCTGGAGCGCGGGCAAGACTCCCAAGTTTGCCAGCAAATGCTGAATGAGCAACCGCAGCGCAAGCCCGTCACCACTCCGCCGGCGAATAATCGCGGCAAGTCCGCCCCGCCCGCCTCGCGGCATTAGCCCGCATCAACAATCGCGCCAGAATAGCAACTTGAATCCACAGGCAGGGTTGATAGCTCTGTGCCTGCTCTTTGATCTAGACTTGGTGGACCACGGGCTGCGTTCTTTTCACTGGAGGGTAAGATGAACCGAATTCCTCGATTTGTCCTTGCAATGTCGATTGCCGTTGCGGCCGCACTCTGCTTCTCGGTCTCTCGCTTCGGCGTCGTTTCCCACACGTCCTCGGTCTTTGCCGCCGTTGCGGCCGCGCAAGACCAGGCTCCTCCGGACCAGAATCCGGCGGACCAGGGGCCCGACCCTGCAGCAGGGAACATGGCTCCCAGCGGACCGTCCTACACAACTGAGGCTCCCCCGCCTGACCAGTCGGCTGAGCAACCGGGCCAGGCTCCCGATGATTCCGGCTACGCTGAGATGCCGACACAACAGGCATCAGAAGCGCCGCCGCCGCTTCCCGATTACGATCAGCCGGAAGCGCCAGGTGACGGATACATCTGGACGCCCGGCTATTGGGCTTGGGGTCCCGGCGGATACTACTGGGTGCCAGGCGCATGGGTCGAGCCACCGTACGATGCCGCGCTCTGGACGCCGGGCTATTGGGGCTTCTACGGCGGCCGCTACCTGTTCTATCCGGGCCACTGGGGTCTGCACATCGGCTTCTACGGCGGCATCAACTACGGCTTTGGCTACATCGGCCTGGGCTACGAAGGCGGCTACTGGAACGGCGGCCACTTCTTCTATAACCGCGCGTACAACCACATCAACGTTCGCGTGGTCCACAACACGTACAACTATCGCGCCGCAAATCCTGGATCCTATAATCGCGGCGGCAACAACTACAACAACAACCGCAATGACAATAATCCTCGCCCCAGCTACCGCGGCGGGGGTGGCGTGCAAACTCGGCCGCAGCCGGCAGAGCGGGAGGCGGCTCATGAGCCAACCGCTCCGCGCATGAACACCCAGGTGCAGCATGCGCAGACCTACAGCGGGGTGCACGGGCAATATGCGTCCCAGAACCACGGACAGCCGCCAACGCCGGCCGTCAGCAGGCCGATTCCCGCTGACCACAGCTCGAGACAAGCACCGGCGAGTCCGAGTCACGGAAATAGCGGCGGCGGCAATGGCGGGCACCATCGCTAGAACCTGCGTTGCCCCATCCTTACTCGTTTTTCGATCCGGAAAAACGGGTAAGGGTGGGGTCGCACGAGCCCTGACGGTCGTCCGCGCGTCTTAGTCCGCTGCCTTCACGTCGATCAGCACCAGATTCCGCACCCAGCGCGCGGGGCGCTTTTCGCCCGTCGCAACCAGCTTGAGCGGCCCATCGGCAGCGATGGGCTTTCCGTCCTCAGTGTCTGCCACCATCACGGTGCCATCGTGCACATCGGGTGTCACTTCGCCGATCGAGTACACCGCTTCGTAGCCATCTGAACCCGCGGCAACAACATAAAGCCGCAGTTGCTTGCCGCGCGGCTTGTCGCTTACGCCGAGCGGAGTAAGCAGTGCGATGACCGGCACGCCGGAGTACGTCTCGTCTGCTTTTGTGTGTTCGTTGTGGACTGTGACGGTGACATGCGGCAGGGCAGTCAGTGCCGCCACCGTCAAGTCGGTCGTCTTTTCGCCGTAAGCCACGCGCAGCGTTCCCGGCGGAATCTTCGCCAGGTCGCTGTTCCCGCCCTTCATCATGGCCATGCAGTGGCTCATGTCCATGGGCTTGCCGCTGCCCGCGCCCATGTCCATCTTGCAGCCCATTTGCATCGAGTCGCCGTGGCTCATATCCATGGGTTTGCCGGAGTTCGCATCATTCGTGCTGCCGTTGGCGGCCGGCTTGCTCATATCCATGCCGTCCATGGAGCCCGCAGGCGCGGGCGGCGTTTGGTTCGGCGCCGGCGTCTGTGCAGAAACTGCTGCCACACCAAGCAGCGACAAAAAGATTGCGGTACGCATGTCCCATCGCATTGTGAGTGTCTCCCAACCCCCATCGTATACTGGAGCCATGTCGATTGTGCGCAACGCCGCGGCCATCGCCAAGGGCATGAGCATCACGCTGCGCGAGATGTTTGCGCCTACTGAGGTGGAGAATTACCCCGACGGCAAAGGCCCCAATCGAGGCGCCGTCCTGGAACAGCGCTTCCGCGGCGCGCACGTATTGCAGCGCGACGAGAACGGCCTGGAAAAGTGTGTGGCGTGCTTTCTCTGCGCGGCGGCCTGCCCGGCAAATTGTATTTATATTGAGGCCGCGGAAAACACCGCCGAAACCCGCATCTCCTCATCGGAGCGTTTTGCCAAGGTCTACAACATCGATTACAACCGCTGCATCTTTTGCGGCTACTGTGTCGAAGCCTGCCCGACTGACGCCATTACCCACGGTCACGGTTTCGAGTTGGCAACGCTCAACGCTACCAACCTCGTCATGCGCAAAGACGACATGCTGGTGCCGGTGGCGGCGCTCACGGCAAAGTAAGCCAGGTTCTGCCCGCCTTATTTCCCTCAGAGTCCGTCCAATCCCGACTTAAGAAAGTTCTCAGCCCACTCCCCGCGAGTCCTGCAACTTTTGTCATGCCACTTCTGTTCGCGCCGCGCGGTTAACCTGCCATTTCCTCATGTTAGGGAGCATAATGGTCGATGACATTCTTGGCTTCATGGGACGGTGTCTTCGTGCGGGTGATTGAGCCTGCCGTTTTTTTGCGGCTGAATCAGCCGGCTTGAACAGGAGGGATTGGATGCGGATCCGGCGCGAAATTGTGCCGCTCGTTATGGTCGCCGCGGCCTGCCTGACTGCCGAAGCGCAAAGTCCGCCCGCCTACACAGTGCCGCAGAGCATCATGGTCACGGCGAGGGGGGTCCATGACCTCTCTCCTGAGGATGCCGCCCGCAACCTTCCCGTTCATCTGCGCGCCGTTGTCACCTATTACGATCCCTACATCGACCCCAGACACGGCGCCCTCTTTGTCCGCGACGCTTCGGGAGGAGTCTTTGCTGCCGTCTCCGCACAGCCCATTTTGCCCATCAATCCGGGCGCGCTGGTGGAGATTACGGGTGCCACCGGGCCGGGCGATTATGCGCCTGTCATTACGAACACTCAGGTCCGGAATGTCGGGCAGTCCAAACTGCCGTCCAATCCCGCGAAGGTGACCTTGGCGCAGTTGCTCACCGGCACATTCGATTGCCAGTGGATCGAGGTCGAGGGCCGTGTCCGTTACGCGCACCTGGGGTCCGATGTGGTTCTCGGCATCGCCGCCAGTGACGGTTCGTTTACCGCGGTCACCGTGCGGCAGTCTGGAGTCGACTATGGATCGCTGGTCGATTCGGTTGTGCGCATGGACGGCGTAGCCGCCCCGGTCTTCAACCAACGCCGTCAGATGGTTGGAGCGCGCGTGTACTTTCCGAGCATGAGCCAGATTCAAGTGATTCAGCCCGCGCCGCGCGATCCTTTCGCGGAGCCCGCATTGCCGATCACGCGGTTGTTTCGCTACTCGCCCAATCCGGGACTCCTGCGCCGCGTCCATGTGCAGGGACAGGTAACCCTTGCCTGGCCGGGGAGATTGCTGTGCATTCAGGACGGCAAATCCGGTATCTGCATGCATACGACGCAGGCCGAAAGCGTCCCAGTCGGTTCTTTCGTCGATGTGGTCGGATTTCCGGCCATCAATCTCTTCAAGCCAACTTTGGAAGACGCTGTATTCCGCGCGGCCGATGCCGGAGTTACGCCTTCACCGCCCATTCCCATCGAGGCCGATCAAGCAGGAGCCGGCGATCTCGATGGCCGGCTCGTGCAATTCGATGCCGAGCTGATTGGGCGCAACCTCACGGCGGTCGATCCAACGCTTATGGTGCGCGCCGGCCGGTTGATCTTTCCCGTCATTCTGCCCAAGGGCGCCGATCTGGGCTCCGTTTTATGGAAGGATGGCAGCGTTCTTCGCATCAACGGCGTTTACGACACACAGGTTGACTCCCTTAGCACAAACCTTGAGGGGGGGCCGGTGCGCCTGCAGTCGGTGAATATCCTGTTGCGCTCCGTCAACGATATCTCTCTTCTTAAAACGCCATCGTGGTGGACGGCGGAGCACGCGTTGGAGAGCTTCTCCCTGGTAGGCCTGCTGGTTCTCGCTTCCTTTGCCTGGATTGTCATCCTCCGCAAGCGCGTGGCGCTCCAGACACGCGCATTGCGCGGCAGCGAGGAGCGCCTGCGCCACCTTTCAGAGCACGACGCCCTCACCGGCCTGCCCAATCGCATTCTGCTGAACGATCGGTGTCAGAATTCGCTCAAGCGGGCTGTGCGTTTTCAATCCTGTCTGGGCCTGCTCATGGTCGATGCGGACGAATTCAAAGTGGTGAACGATGCGCTCGGCCATCAAGCCGGCGACAAATTGCTCTGCGAACTAGCCGAGCGCTTGTGCGGATGCGTGCGCGAAACGGACACCGTGGCACGCATCGGCGGAGACGAGTTCATCGTTTTGCTCCCTGACCTGCGCATTCCCGCCGAAGCCGAGACGATCGCCGCCAAAATCGTGGCCGCCGTCGCTCTGCCTTATGCCCTCGATCATACGTACGCTTCGATCACCGTCAGTGTGGGAGCGGTTACTTTCCCTGAGGCGGGCGCCGATCTTGATACCTTGATGCAGTGCGCCGACCTGGCCATGTACGCAGCAAAAGAAAAGGGCAAAAACAGCTTCCAGGTTTACCGGCCAAACTTGGCTGTTTCCGGCCCGGTGAACTCACTTCTACAGCATCCCCAGGTTCCGCTGACCACCGGCGGCGCTTGAGTTCTGCGTATAACCCCGCACCTGCCGGCAGTCAGCTCACAGCGGTTCCACTATCGCAATACCCCGGCGCCGCAATCGCCAAGTGGCTTCTTCATAAAGAAGAAGCCACCCTGCGAGGCACTGGAAAGGGCACGTGAATTGTGGAACCGCTCCGGCGCATCTCCGCGGTTTCCCGCTTGACCTTCCACTTGAGTGCGCCGTCCTACGGCTTCACGATTGCTTGCAGCCGCGGATCCTTCCACAGACTGGCGAACTCCTTGTCGGTATACACGTCGCTCATCAGCGGATAGTGGCCGTCTTTGGCGCGGTGCAAATAGTCGAGCGCGCCCTCTATATTGCCTCTCCGCGCATACAGCTTCGCGATCAGGTAATTGGTGCGCGCGATTTGCTCCGGCGTTCTCAGTTGCGCCACCACCCCGCCATTGTCTGTGTCGAAGACGTCAGGATCGAGTTCCATCGCTCTTGCGTATTCGTTCATGGCGCGGTCAATCTGGTTCAGGCCCATCCACGCCTCGGCCATGTTCACGTGGTAGGAGGCGTTGGCTTCGTCTAGCTCCAGGGCCTGCCTCAACTCCGTCAAGGCCGGCTTGTACTTCTTCTCGATGCACATCAGTGCGCCCAGGTTATTGAGGGAGGTCGCGCTGTGCGGATCGGCCTTGATTGCCGCTAGAAAGCTCTTCCGCGCGCCGCTGTTGTCCTTGAGTTTGATCTGCGCGATTCCCATCTTGTTATAGAGATCGGCATCCGCGCCCCCGGCGCGCACAGCCCGCTGATAGTAGGCAACGGCCGACTGGTAGTCCTGGTGCGCGCGGGCGATGTCGCCTTTCTGCTCGGCGGCCGATGCCGTCTCAAGGCTGATTCCTTTGGGCAGGTCCCGCATGGGAGCACGCCACGCGAACGCGGCAGCGGAGGATAGAAGGCTCATAGCTGCGACGATGCTTGCAAGCTTTTTCATGGTGCACCTCTTTCTCGATCCGGGGCAATTTATGGGAGGGCTGCTGGTTAGGTTGCCCCGGAACGTCATTTCGATATTGAGTAAAGACCAATCGGCCGCGCCGTACAACGCTATACCTGCTACCTCCCTGTGGCGGCTCGGTTAAGGCAGGGGCGCGCCGCTCAACACACCGCGATTCAGCAGCTTGTGCTCACGGTGAAATACCGGCTCGGTCACATTTTTGAACCCCCGTGGCCGGGGTTACACGCCGTTACACGGCGCCTCCCAACCCCACGGACACCGTTAAAGCCTTCCCAAACGACGAAGCCGCGCTAACATAACATTCGTTGCGACCTTCCCCTATTGGTTCGCGAGGCGGCGGTAAATGACCGTGGAATCCCCTGAAGCGATCGAACTCGCCGAGCAGCGCGCGGAACTGAAGACAGTTCTCGAGTCCAAGGGCTTTGTCCGAGCCCCTACACTAGCCAACCTTCTTTCCTACTTATGCGAGAAGCTCTTTGCCGGCGAAGCCCACCAGATCAAAGAGTATTCGATTGCGGTCGAGGCCTTTCGCCGCGGCGATTCGTTCGACCAGGATTCGGACTCCATTGTTCGCGTTGAAGCCAACCGCCTCCGCCGCCGCCTTGCTGAGTACTACCAGGGCGAAGGCGCGCGCAATCCGCTGCAAATCTCGATTCCGGTGGGGCAATACGTTCCCCGGTTCGAGCGCAACGTTGCTCCACAGGCCGGTGAGGCCGCCGAAACGCCGCCCGCAACCGCCAGCCCTGGTGGCCCCCCGCCGCATCGCTCGCTCGCCATTGCCTGGCACCTTGGTTGGATCGCGGGCGCTGTGTTTCTCTCACTCGCGCTTTGGTACGCCTGGCATCTCTCGCGCCAGCAGAAACCCATGCCGCCCCAGGGCGAGCAGGCCCCGCTTGCCGGGCCAACCTTCGAGCCGCCTCTCGGCCCGCCGGCAGGAGAGGAAGTGCGTATTCTGGCGGGATCGGGACGAAGCTTTGTGGACCACACCGACAAAATGTGGAGCGCCGACGAGGGTTTCACTGGCGGTACGGCGGTCAAGAGCTCCATCGAGCACATCGCGCGCACCCTCGATCCGGGCTTTTATCGCACCAGCCGGCAGGGACAGTTTCGCTACGACATTCCCTTGCACAAGGGCATCTACGAATTGCACCTTCACTTTGCTGAAACCGTCTACGGCCCCGAATCTTCAGGCGCGGGCGGAGAGGGCAGCCGGATTATGAACGTGCGAGCCAACGGGACTCCGCTGCTGAGCGACTTCGATGTGGTGACCGACGCGGGCGCCAGCTCTACAGCCGACGTGAAGGTCTTCACGGGCATCGAGCCGGCCGCCGATGGCAAGCTGCACCTCGAGTTTTCGGCGGACAATGGGCAGCAGGCGATTCTCTCGGCCATCGAGATTCTCCCCGGAATCCGTGGACACATTCGCCCCGTTCGCATACTGGCGCGGGAAACTCCGTACTACGCCAATGACAGCCACTGGTGGAGCCCCGACGACTACTTTGAAGGCGGGCAGTTGGCTGCCTATACCGCGCCGGTGAAGGGAACCGACGATCCGGAGCTCTACGAGACCGAGCGGTGGGGCAACTTCACCTATGCCATTCCTGTCACGGCCGGAAAATATACTTTGACGCTCTACTTTGCCGCGCGCCATAGCGACTGGGACGAGTCGTCGTCCGACGCGTTTGAAGGCAAGCCAACCGTCGCGCACGTCTTCAACGTTTTCTGCAACGGCCAAACCCTCCTCACCGCCTTTGACCTGGCGAAGGAAGCCGGCGCGTCAGACGTCGTGATCCGGAGATTCGCGGGACTTGAGCCGAATGCGCAGGGCAAGCTGAATCTGAGCTTCGTTCCGGTCCACGGATATGCCACTGTCACTGGGATTGAAGTGCTGCCGCAGTGACCGGCAACTCGCGCAGCCAAAAACGCCGATGCGCCGGGCTCCGTGTTCGCCCGGAAGAGATCTGACTCACTTCTCTGTTCCCTAGTCCCTAATCCCTAATCCCTGCTTCTCACCCCGCCGCAGCCAGCAGCCCTCGCATGCGCAGCTCGGTCATCACCCGCTCCACCTTCCAATCCAGAGCTCCCGTGCCATCGATCACCAAGTCGGCGTTTGCCGCCGACGGCCGCACGTAGGCCACGCTCGTTGGCCGCACCGTGCGGTCGTATTGCTCGCGCACCAGCTCCGGAGTGCGGCCCCGCTCTTCGATGTCGCGCTTGAGTCGCCGCTCAAAACACAGCTCATCGGGCGCATCCACATACACGCGCAGATGGTAGTTGGGCAGCAGTTCGCGATAGTAGAGCGCGAAGATCCCTTCGACGATGAGAAACGGCCCGGCAGTGACGCGCTGGCTCTGCCCCGGAACGCGCGTGTAGGTTGCAAAGTCGTAGATGGGGCGATCGATGCTCTCTCCGCGCGCCAGCGCCGCAACGTCCCGCGCCAGCAGAGGTACCTCGATCAGCGCCGGATCGTCAAAGTTCTTTGCGACGCGTTCGGCCAGCGGCAGATCGCCGAGGTCAAGGTAGTAGTCGTCAAGGTGAAAGCGCAGGCCGCCGAGCGTGCGCGCCAGTTCATTGGCTAAAGTTGTTTTGCCTGAGCCCGAGCAGCCGGCAATGGCGAGCACCGTGGGCGGAAAGGGAAGGCGCGGCAGTTTTTGTACGTCCTCGCTGCCTGCCACGGCGTCCGGCGAGCCGCTCAGCGCCTCAGGCGCGTGCGGATTGAGCGCATCAGGATCCGCCGCCGGATTTCGCTCCCCCTCATCCATGGCCGCGCTCACTCTTCCAAACTGACCCTTTCGGCGATTCGCGGCGTCACACGCTTCAGAAGATCGGCGAGCCGTTTCTCCACCCAGCGGCCGGTCTCGCCAACTTCTTCGTGGCTCAGTGGCTTGGTGCCCAGTCCCGCTGCCAGGTTCGTTACGCAGGAGATTCCCAGCACTTCAATCCCCATGTGCCTCGCCACAAGGGTCTCGGGAACGGTGGACATGCCCACGAGCGTCGCGCCCAGCGCGCGAAACGCGCGAACTTCGGCGGGCGTTTCAAAGCTCGGCCCCGGCGTGGCCACGTACACGCCTTCCTCCAGCGTGAACCCATCTTCGTGCGCCTCTTCTTTTGCCAGCGCGCGCAGGTGCCAACTGTAAGCCTCGGTCATGTCGAAGAACCGCTGGCCCGCGCCCGCGTGGATTGCAAAGCGCGGCTCATTCGGCCCGGTGAGCGGGTTCCATCCCATCATGTTGATGTGGTCGCTCAACAGCACCAGCTCGCCAACATGCAGGCTGGGATGAATGCCGCCCGCCGCATTCGTAAGCACCACCGCGCGTATGCCCAGCATGCCCAGCACGCGCATGGGGAACGTGACCTCAAGCGGCGAGTAGCCCTCATAAGAGTGAACGCGCCCCTGCATGATGATGACCGGTGCGCCGCCGAGCTGGCCCGCCACCATCCGGCCCGAATGGCCTTCAACGGTGGATTGCGGAAAGTGAGGGATCTCGCCGTAAGGAACGATGGTTGGATTTTCGACGGCTTCGGCAGCCGCTCCCAGCCCGGAGCCGAGCACGATGCCGACCTGCGCCTTGAGCGAGCCCAGCCGCTCGTTCAAGTACGCGGCCGCTTCTGCCACTTGATCGTAGTACGCCATGATCTTTGAACTCTCGGAACGCTTGCGAACATTCTACACAGCGCATCGTGACGGATCGCCTGTGCAAATGCAGGCGCATTCACCGCTTTACTCTCGATCCACGATCCACGATTCACGATTCACGGCCCACGGTCCACGATTCACCATCGTCCATGATTCCGTGTGATACTTTGTTGCTGTGTCCAACGCCAAGACTGTGGCCCACGGCCAACTTGAGCCTGCGCAGCCAGGTTCAAAGCGGTTTACTGCGTGGCACGCGGGGACGGCACTGCTCCTCGCGCTGGGCTACTCCGGCTACTACTTCTGCCGCTCCGATCTTTCGGTGGTGCTGCCCGATCTGATTCACGATATGGCGCGCCACGGAATGTCGCCCAATGCCGCGGAGATTCGGCTGGGTTTCATCGCCTCGGTCGGCACCATCGCCTACGCGTTCGGCAAATTCTTCTCCGGAGCCATCGCCGATACCGGCGGCGGCAGGCGAAGCTTTCTCGGCGGAATGGCCGGATCGATTCTCTTCACCATCCTCTTCGCCATGAGCGGGAGTTTTCCGCTCTTCACCATGGCGTGGATCGGCAATCGCCTGTTCCAGTCGCAGGGATGGGCCGCGCTGGTGCGGGTTTCGTCGCGCTGGTTCTCCTACTCCACATACGGCAGCGTGATGGCCGTCGTCAGCCTCAGCTTTCTGTTCGGCGATGCGGGCTGCCGATGGATGATGAGCGAGCTGATGGCGCACGGCGTGGGCTGGCGCGGCGTGTTCTTCTTTGCCTCGGGCGCGCTCGCGGTGCTGATGGTCACGTGCATGCTCCTGCTGCGCGAGTCGCCTGAGCAGCGCGGGCTGCCCAAGCCGGAAGTGAATCCGCGAAACGTGTACGCGCGCCCAGACGGTGCGGACGAAGAAGGCGCGGACGAGGGAACGGCCAGCGACGATGGGCGCGTGAACATCGGGGCGATTCTGCGGCCGCTGCTCACGAACTTCGCGTTCTGGATGGTCTGCGTGCTGGCGTTCGGCACGACGCTCTTGCGCGAGACGTTCAACCTGTGGATGCCGACCTACTTCGTGCAGTTTGCCGGGTTCTCGCCGAGCGTGGCGGCGAGCCGCAGCGCGCTGTTTCCGCTGTGCGGCGGAATTTCTGTGCTGCTGGGCGGATTCCTGAGCGACAAGCTGGGACCGAACGGCCGCAACGTTCTCGTCGTCGCGGGCATGTCGGCCTGCACGGTTTGCCTGGTGCTCATGGGGCGCATTCCTTCGCCCGCCGGGCTGTGGGCGCCGTCGATTCTGGTTGGGCTGGTTGGCTTCACGCTGCTCGGTCCGTACTCGTATCTCGCGGGCGCCATGTCGCTCGATTTCGGCGGCGAGAAGGGAAGCGCCACGGCCGCGGGAATCATCGACGGCTTCGGCTACATGGCCGGATGGCTCTCCGGGCGATACCATCGCGCGGATCGCGGTTGCGTGGGGCTGGCGGACTGCGTTCCTCTCGCTGGCCGTGGTCTCGCTGCTCACGGCGCTGGTGGCGGTGGTGCTGGCGGTGCACCAGCGGAGGGCGCCGGTGGCCGTGGGCCGTGCGTCGTGAGTCGTGGGTCGTGGACTGCCTGAAAAGGAGTGAAAACGGGCCGGTTGCATTTGCGCAGGTGGCATGTTGATTCCAGAGGAGTTGTGAGGCACAAAATGGCCGTAATTGGGCGCATCTTCTTGGCCTTTCCCGAAGAGATTTGTTGATTCTAAAAGACTTAAATGGCGAAAATTTAGCGAAATATCTAAATATTTTTCTTATTTCTTTTTCTGTCTCCTGGGCTTTTGCCGCTTGTGCTCGCGGAAGAGCTTTGGATTGTGATAGATAGTGGACAAAGCGATCCGAGCGTTGTCCAGGTAGTGCGCGGCATCGGTGTGGATGATGACGCCGGTCATGGAAGCGTAGTTGATGCAGGCGACGAAGTCGCAGATGTTCCTGTAGCCGGAGAGCGCAGGCACGGCCCTGAGATAGGCCTTGTTGCCGGCCTTCTCGCAATCCCAGTTGGATGAGCCCTTGATCTCAGCCTGATTGTCATGGGCGCTTTTCCAGGCGCGCCTGCACATGTCGATGGCGTCTTTGCCGGAGTCGTCTGACGAGGTTTGAGGCTCGGCGGCAGCGTTGATGGAGGTAATGATTGCGAATGCCATGAAGAATCCCCTTTCATCTTCAAGGCTACAGATTTGGCGCGAAATAATCGGCAAACTTGGGGAGATTTATTTGCGGGGCGTAAGGGATGGCAGGGGAAGGGGTTAGTGGCATTTTCGAAGGGGTTTTGGGACGGCCGGCTCTTGACAACCGAAAGTGAGGGACCAGTCTTGGCGGGTATTTTGGGAACGTCCCGTCTGTCCCGGTTCTGTCCCCGGGTTCAAGGCTCGTTGATTGGGGTTCGTGCTGTTCCAGGTCCCCAAATGCGAGGGACCTGGGGCACCCCATCTGTTGGTGAGTGAGGATCGCTCACTCCTGGGCGGCGTTCATGACGTCCTTCTCCCCGCTCGGCGGGAGTTCTCCAACCCACTCCCGCTCGACGCGCCCGCTGGAATCGAGAAGCAGGATGGTCGGTGTTCCCGGAACTTGGAGCGCGCCAAGGCCTTGACCGAAGATTCCTTGAGCCTGCACGTCTGCCTGACGAAGCAAACTGCCGCCGATGGATGCGTCATCCGGCATGACGAAAAGAACATGGGCGTGGAGCATATTGCTCCGTTCCTGCTCGCCGAGCTGCCTGTAAAAAGGCAGGCTCGCGACGCAGTAGGGGCATCCTCTGCGCATGGCGATCACGAGTGTCAGTGGATGACTGCTCCAGCTGTATCCCGAAAGCGGCGCAAGAGTTTGCCCGACGAGGCTTCCGTCATCAGCTTGCGGCGTCTGGCGCTTTGCTGGGCGAGCCGGGGTGAACCCGCTTCCAGTCATGATCTGGGGAAGCGATCCGCCCTGGGCAGCCGCGGGCAGAATTTCCCTGGGCCGATCAAGCCCCGAACACGGAACATAGCCAATTCTCGACGAGCCATTCTGGATCGCAATGCTGCACCAGTTTCCGTCGTCACCGGTCACCACCAGGAGAACGCGAACAACGGCTCCCCGTGGCAATGTCTGCACCACGTCGCTGTCGGCCGACATCTCGGAGTACACCGCAAGAGCATCGACCTTGACAGTGCCCTGTCTGTTCTGCGGATAAATTGAAGAGGATGCGAGCAGGAATAGAGGGATGAGAGCGCAACGCGCGTGCGATGACAACATCTTCATGCGAACCTCTCTATTCGGTGCGGAGTTCCCCTCGAGATTGAATTTCCATGGTTGTACCGATCCTGCGCCTTATGGCAGGGCGCTAACCGGGGTTCCGTGCGAATCGAGTTTATAGCGGCAGAGTGCTTTTGAGGAAGTTGAGTTTCTTTCCTTCGATTCCGCCGGAGATGAAATCGAAGATGGATCCGAGCTTTTCATTGATGCGGGGATCCTGGGCGCCGTTGATGGTCACGTTCATGCCGTTTCGAGAGAGGTCATAGACGGTGAGGATGTGCATGTTGTGCCTCTCGGGAGTGGGCACGTTGACCCCGTTCACGACTTTGGTGCCCTGGTCGATTTGGATCACACGTTGCAGCTCAAGCCGCGCCAGGGGCGGCGTGGCCCGGTTCCACATGAAGGTTGTGGAATTGACCGAGGCCCACTCAACCTTGCTCTCTGAAGTCGCCTTCAGCAGGTCATCAACGTAGGTCACCAACCCATCGATTTCGGTATCGGACATTTTGAACTCCGTGCTTGTTGCGCGGGGGGAATTTGGGTTCGACACCATAGTAAACGGGACCTTGGTGGAGGCCGCTATGCCTCGCATGGGGCAGCCCACTTTGCTGAAGATTTGTGGCCGGATGACAGAAGTTGGATCGAAGTTCGTGCGTTTCCGGGTCGCAAAGGCCAGGGCGGGGGCGCCCCCGTTTTGCCGGTGTTGGTTTGCGCGCGGCGCTCGCCCGATTTATGGTTATCTGGCTCTGGAAATCGTGAGGGAACTGCGATGCAAAACCGATTCTTTGTTGTTGCTCTTTTTGCGGCTGGCTTTGTGACCGCTGTGGCTGCTACCGCTGCCGCTCAGAACGGGCCGGCCCGGCCGAAGATTACAGGCATCTCGCACCTGGCTGTGTATACGTCGGATGCGGCGGCGACTGAGCATTTCTACACCGCGAGTGTAGGCGCCGTGAAGGATGACCGACCCCGAGAATCCGCAGGGCGTGCGCTATATGCTGAGCCCGACGCAGTTTGTTGAAGTGCTGCCGCTGCCCGCGGGCGAGGGCATCAACCGGCTGGACCACGCGGCGTTGAATACGGAGAGCGCCGAGGGGATGCGGAAGTACCTGGCGGCCAAGGGATGGACAACGCCGGCGAAGGTGGAGCGCGGCGCGGACGGCAGCCGGTGGTTTAGCGTGCTCGATCCCGAGGGCAACACCATTCAATTCGTTCAGCCGCCGGCGCACCCCAAGGCGGTGGACGCGCCGGGCGTGATCGGTGGCCACATCATCCATGTGGGGATCATGGTGCATGACCGCGCGGCGGAGGACAAGTTCTATCGCGAACTGCTGGGGTTCAGACCGTACTGGTGGGGCGGGCGCGACGGCAAAACGGAGTGGGTGAGCCAGCAGGTTCCTGACGCGCACGACTGGATTGAGTACATGCTTGGGGCAGGGCCGGGGAGGGGGATTCCGGCGGACATGACGCAGCAGACGCTGGGCGTTCTGGACCATTTCTCGATCGGAGTGGCTTCGGTTCCGGACGCGTATAAAGTGCTGGTGAGCGCGGACCGGCTGATGGGGCGGCACGATCAGGCGCCGAAGATTGGCGCCGATGGCAAATACCAGTTGAATTTGTATGATCCCGATGGCACGCGTGTGGAGGTGATGCAGTTCCATGCGACAGAGAAGCCGTGCTGCTCGGAGTTCACGGCGGAAGATCCGGCGGAGTGAGAAAAGCAGGGACCAAGGGAACAAGGGAACAAGGGACCAGGGAACCGGGACCAGGGAACAGGGAACAGAAAAGCGGGAACGAGGGAGCGACGCAGCGGGGTTGGCGGAGATAGCCGAGAATGCGGAGTCAGAGTCGCGCGGAATCTGGGCTTACGGTATACTGATTGAGGCCTGAAGGGCAGGGAGATCCCTGTCAAATGAGGCCTTGTTGTTGGAGCAAAACGCTCCTCCAGAACCAGGAAAAAAGAAAATGCCAAAGTTGAAGACCCACTCAGGCGCGGCCAAGCGCTTCAGCAAGACTGGGACCGGAAAGATCAAGCGGGGCCAGACGAAGACGCGGCACATCCTGACGTCGAAGAAGCAGAAGACCAAGCGCAAGCTGGGAAAGACTGTGCTGGTTTCTGACGGCGACTACTTGAAGGTCGCGCGCATGATTCCCTACGCCTAAGGCGCTCCGCGCCCTCGACTCTTTGGAGGAGGGGCGTGCCAGTGCTGCTGGGCCGTTGTATTGGCCCCCGCTGATTTCGGAAATTGTTCCGAGCCGGCGAGAGATCAGGCTTAACCAGAGCGAGTGAAGAGGTTGACAGCCGTCGCAAATGCGATGGCCTCCTGCCTCCAGCCGCGTAAATACAGCCATCAGCTGTCAGCCCTCAGCCTGATGTGCTTGAACAGGGTGCCCCGGCTCTCCCCAATTGGCGGAGAGAATCGAGTGGGATCCCAAAAAGGAGAAACACATGCCCCGCGTAAAACGTGGCACAAAGCGGAACGACCGCCGCAAGAAGATTCTGAAACGAGCGAGCGGCTATTTCCTCACCAAATCGAAGCTTTACCAGGCAGCCCAGGAAGCAGTGGAGCGCGGCCTGAAGTTTGCCTACATCGGTCGACGGCTGAAGAAGCGCCAGTACCGCTCGCTGTGGATCGTGCGCATTGCAGCAGCCTGCAAGCTGAACGGGACCAGCTACTCGCAGTTCATCAGCGGGCTGAAGAAGGCCGGCGTGGAACTGGACCGCAAGATTCTGGCGGACATCGCTGTGCATGACGCGGCTGGGTTCACGAAGCTTGTGGAGCAGGCCAAGGCGGCGAAGCCACCGATTGCCAAGACGGCAAAGCCCAAGGCAGCGCGGCCGGCAAAGGCCAAAGTAGCTTAGCAACGATATATGACTGGCGGAAAGCGGCCCGGGGTTCGAAAGGACTCCGGGCCGCGATGCGTTTGGGGGTTCGGCGGTCGGCGGCACCGAAGATGGTTGACAATGCCGATGCTTTGAGTCGCGCTTCAGCGCGCATCCGCTGCATGCAATGCTTTATCCTGAACATTCGACATGACGAACGAAGCAATACCTGATCTACCGGAATATAGCGAAGCCGCACTCGACAAGGCGTTTGCTGCGCTTGAGAGTCAGGCGCGCGGGGCGGCGGCCGGGCTCGACGGCGAGGCGGCTGTGGAAGCGTTTCGCCTGGAGTGGCTGGGGCGCAAACAGGGCCGCCTCAATGAGGTTTCCGGCCGATGGCTCAAATCAGCCCCTGTTGAGGCGAAGAAGGCGCTCGGCCTGCGCTTCAACGCGCTGAAGCAAGTGGTGGAGGGATTGCTCGACTCGGCTCTCGGCGGCGGCCCGAGCGATGCGGCGCTGAAGGCCGAGGCCATCGACATTACGCTGCCGGGAACGAGGCGGCTGACCGGCGCGGAGCACCCGATTACGCGCACAATGAATGAGATTGTGCAGGTGTTTGCCGCGCTGGGCTATTCGGTGGGCGTGGGGCCGGAGGTTGAGACTGACTACTACAACTTCGAGAGCATGAATTTTCCGCAGGGGCATCCGGCGCGCGACACGCAGGACACACTGGTGGTGGCGGGGCAGGAGCGCAGGCCGGTGCGCGACCGGTTGCTTTTGCGCACGCACACATCGCCGGTGCAGATGCGGACGATGGAGCTGCAGCCGCCGCCGGTGCGGATTGTGATTCCCGGCAAGGTGCATCGTAACGACGCCGCCGATGCGACGCACTCGCCGATCTTTCATCAAGTTGAAGGGTTGTGCGTGGACGTGAACATTACCTTCAGCGATTTGAAAGGCACGCTCGATCACGCGATGAAGGCGCTGTTCGGATCGGCGGTAAAGACGCGGTTCTTTCCGTCATTTTTTCCGTTCACTGAGCCGAGCGCCGACGTGCAGATCAGTTGCATCTTTTGCGGCGGCAAGGGCTGCCGTAAGTGCAAGCAGTCGGGATGGATTGAGCTGCTAGGCTGCGGCATGGTAGACCCGGCGGTGTTTGCGTTCGCCGCGGAGAAGCAGCCGGCCTACGACGCAAAGCAGATTTCAGGGTTCGCGTTCGGCATGGGCGTGGAGCGCATCGCGATGATGAAGTACGGCATCAGCGAGATCGGGCAGTTATTCGCCGGGGACATGCGGTTCCTGGGGCAGTTCGCATGAAGATTTTGACGAAATGGCTTCGCGCATATCTGCCGGGACTCACAGTTGACGATGCGCAACTGGCCGAGGACCTGACTCTACGCGGAATCGCGGTGGAGGGGATTTATCCGCTCGGCGAAGGTAACGGCTCGGTCTACGAGATGGACATCACCACGAATCGCGTTGACGCGATGAATCATTACGGGATCGCGCGCGAGGCGGCGGCGATCTACGGGCTGAAGCTGGCGGCGCTCGATTTTGCGCTGCCTGCGGCGCGGCCGGCGAAGACTCCGTTCCTGGTGAAGATCGAGGCCGAGGACGCATGTGGGCGGTTTACCGCGCGCGTGCTGCGCGATGTGACCATCGGCGAGTCGCGCGACTGGTTCGCGGGCGCGGAGGTGGCGACGTATTTCGCGCTGCTTGAGCAGAAGATGATTTCAAATGCCGTGGATGCAACGAACTTTGCCTGGCTGGCGATGGGGCAGCCGACGCACGCCTTCGATCTGGACAAGGTCGAGGGAGGAATTATTGTGCGGCGGGCGCGCAAGGGCGAGCGGCTGAAGACGCTGGACGGCGTGGATCGAGTGCTCTCGGAAGAAGATCTCGTGGTGGCCGATCACAAGAAGGCGGTTGGCCTGGCGGGCGTGATGGGCGGCTGGGACACAATGATTACGCCGGAGACGAAAAACGTGCTCGTCGAGGCGGCGTGGTTCGATCCCGTTGCAGTTCGTCAAACGGCGCGGCGGCATGGATTGCACACCGATGCCAGCCACAGGTTCGAGCGCGGCGCGGACTTTAATGCGGCGCCGGTGGCGTCGGCGCTGGTGAGCGCGATTCTGCTGGCCAATGGCGGATGGATTGAAGGCGAGCTGGTGGACGTGCGCGTGGCGGCTCAGGAAGAACGCACGGCGCGGCGCAGGCCGATTCAGATCGCGCTGAGCGAGGTTCGGCGAATTCTGGGCGCGACGGAAAATGAAGAAGGAATTTCCGCGGCGACGGTCGAAGCCGTTCTGACGGCTCTCGGGTGCGGGCTGCCACCTGCCGTGGGGCAGACTCTTGGACAGGATTCGTGGCGGGTCACTTTGCCAAGTTGGCGGCTGGACCTGGAGCGCGAGATCGACCTGATTGAAGAAGTCGCGCGCGTTTACGGATACAACCGATTTGCCAAAACGCTGCCTGCGTTTGGCGAGGGCGTGCGCGCGTTGCCGTGGGCCGAGAAGGAAGCGACGGTGCGCGGGACATTGCTGGCCGCCGGATTTCATGAGGCGATCGGGAGCTCGTTCTGCTCGGCGGCTGAAGGAGCGTTGACCGCGCAGCAACCGGGGCAGGTGGTTCCGCTGGGCAATCCGCTGAGTGAAGAAGCGGGCGTGCTGCGGCCCTCGCTGGTGCCGGGGATGCTGGCGATGATTGCCGGCAACCTGAACCGCGATGTGAGCGATGTGCGGCTGTTCGAGCTGGGCACGGTATTCAGCGGAACGACGGACAAGGTTGAGGAGCGGCCAGCGCTGGCGTTTGGAGCCGTGGGCAGTTTGCCCGTGGAGAGCGCACTGCACGCGACGCGGGCATTCGAGTTTCACGATGTGAAGGGCGTGGTGGAGCAGGTGCTTGAGCGCTTCGAGATGCGCGCGATGTACTTCGACCACTTTCCCGCAGAGGCGGGAATCACGCCGGAGTGGCTGCATCCGTATCGCGCGGCGCGCGCAGTGGCCGACGGCATTACAGTGGGCTGGTTCGGGCAACTGCACCCGCGCGAAGCTGCGGCGCGAAAGATTAAGGATGCGGTGCTGATTGGCGAGATCGATCTCGACCGCCTCTACAAGCTGCCGCTGCGCAGGCCGGTGGCGCGCGAAATTTCGCGCTATCAGCCGGTGCGCCGGGATTTTTCTCTGGTTCTGGACGAGAGCGTTGCGTGGGAAACGATCGACCACGCGATGGCGGAGTTGAAATTTCCGGAACTTGTGGATTGGCGGGTGCGCGAGGTCTTCCGCGACGCAAAGCTGGACAAGGGCGAGTATGCTCTGTTGCTGGGCGCGACCTTCCAGGCGCAGGACCGCACGCTGCGCGAGGAGGAGCTTAAGGACTTTCAGACGCGCGTGGTGGAAGCCGTGGGCAAGGCTGGAGCGCGGCTGAGAGTTTGAGCATGCGAAAGCGGATTTGAGAGAGGGATCGGCGCCGCTCGGCGCTATACTCGAACGCAAACAGGGTACATGGGGGGCGGGTTGATTTCGGAGTTGGAGGCGGCTGTGGCGACCGAGAACGAGGAGCAGCGGCAGGCAGGGCACGATGAACGAGTCGCGCTGGCGGTGAGCGCGGACGATTTCTCCGCGCTCGAAGAACGGGTGCGGCGCGCTGTTGATGTGGTGAAGCGGGAGCGGCAGGCGCGAGCCGCGGTCGAGAGCCGCGTGGCGGAATTGGAAACGCGAGCGACTGAATCCGAAGCTCGCGCCGCGCAGGCCGAAGCGCAGTTGCAGGGACAGACTCCGCTGCTCGAACGGCTGGAGAATGAGATGAGCGCACTGCGCACCGAGCGCGACCAGGTGAGGCAACGTGTAGAACGGTTGCTGGCGCAGCTTGATGCGCTGGAATTGTGAGGCAGTGAATGGCCGAACAGACTCCTAACAATCCGGCGCAAAACAATCCGGCGCGCAAGAATCCGAACGAATACGTGACGGTGGAGATCTACGACCAGCTCTACCATCTTTCAGGGCAGGATCCGGTGCACATTCGCGAGCTGGCGGCAGTGGTCGACGCCAAGATGCGCGCTGTAGCCGCGCATGGGCGGACTGCGGATTCGCTGCGCGTGGCCGTGCTGGCCGCGCTGAATCTCGCCGATGAAGTCGCTCAGGCGACTTCTGCCGATCTGCAACTGGGCCACGCCCGCGCCAACAACCTGCGCATGCTGCTGGATGAAGTGCTGGAAGAGGGCTAGTTCTCAGTCCTTAATTCACAGACCTGCGCCGAGGTGCCGATGTTGCTGGATTGGAGTAGTGGTGCGCTGGCCGAAGGGCTCGAATGCTACAAGACCGACAAACATTTTGAGGCGCACGAGCATTGGGAGAGCGTCTGGCTGAAGAGCGAGGAGCCGGAGAAGACGTTTCTCCAGGCGCTGATACAAATTACGGCGGCGTTTCACCACCTACAGCAGAGGAATCTCCGAGGCGCGGCGTCGCTTCTGCGCAGAGCGTTGCGGAAGCTCGATGCGTTTCCGAATCCTTATGGAGGAGTTGAAGTCGAGGCCCTTCGCGAGGGCTTGCGCGAGTGGCTGCGGGCGCTCGATGAAGCGGCTGGCGCGATAGGGCTGCCGATTCCGCGAATTCGATAGGCGAACCCAAAGGAAGCTGGCACACTCTCACCTTTCTCAGGATCGAGAGCTTAGGACCACGCTGGAATGTGAGTGAGTTCGCGGCAAGAATTTGTGCCGCAGGCTGTCCGGGTGTCCGGGGTTGGGATCAGATGAGGTTAGCAATGCCGCAACTGGTCCTTCGCCCCGGCCCACGTATTCGAAGAGCTTAGCAAGGTTTCGGAAAATTGCGATACCGCTTTTGTGTTAATTCCGCGCGGGCCGGGATGCTTCCCTCACAGGCAGTTGTAAACCTGAGAGGGAAGCTCCTTTTGTGCCCGGTCTACTTTGCGGCCAACTGTCGCAGGACGTACTGCAGGATGCCGCCGTGCTCGTAGTATTCGATCTCCTGCGGCGTGTCGATACGGACGATTGCATCGAGTTTCTTCGAGCCTTTGGATGAGGTCGCAGTTACGGTGAGAGTGCGGCCGCCGGCGAATTTCCCTTTGAGCAAAGCTGTCAGGCCGGGAAAGTCGTAGACCTCTTCGCCGGTGAGGCCGAGCGATTCTGTGTTTTCGCCGGGCGCAAATTGCAGCGGCAGAATACCCATGCCGACGAGGTTTGACCGGTGAATGCGCTCGAAGCTTTCGGCGATGACGGCGCGGACGCCGAGGAGCTTCGGCCCCTTCGCGGCCCAATCGCGCGAGGAGCCCGAGCCGTATTCTTTTCCCGCCAGAATAATGAGTGGCACGCCGCGCTCGGCGTATTTCACGCTGGCGTCGAAGATGGACATTGGCTCGCCTTCAGGGAGGAGGCGCGTGACGCCGCCTTCTGTGCCGGGCGCGAGCTTGTTGCGCAGGCGCACGTTGGCGAAGGTGCCACGCACCATCACTTCGTGATTGCCGCGTCGCGAGCCGTAGGAGTTGAAGTCCGTGGGCTTGACTCCGTGCTCGGTGAGATATTTTCCAGCCGGGCCGTTGGTCTTGATGGAGCCGGCAGGCGAGATGTGGTCGGTGGTTACGGAGTCGCCAAGAACGGCGAGAACGCGCGCGCCTGCGATGTCGGTGACGGGTGCGGGCGTCATGGTCATGCCGTCGAAGTAAGGCGCCTGGCGGATGTAGGTTGAGTCGGGCTCCCATTGGTAAACGTCGCCGGTGGGGAAGCCGAGGCCCTGCCAACTGGCATCGCCGTCGGTTACGGTTGCGTATTCCTTGCGGAAGCCCTCGCTTGAAACGGCGCGCTCGATGGCGGCGGAGACCTCGGATTGTGTGGGCCAAATGTCTTTGAGGTAGACCGGCTTGCCGGTTTGATCGGCGCCAAGCGGGTCGGCGTCGAAGTTGTGGCCGATGCGGCCGGCGAGCGCGTAGGCTACGACGAGCGGCGGAGACATTAAATAGTTGGCGCGGACGTCAACGTTAACGCGGCCCTCGAAGTTGCGGTTGCCGCTGAGCACGCTGACGGCGACGAGTCCGTGCTCCTCAATGGATTTTGAAACGTCGGAAGGTAGCGGGCCGGAGTTGCCGATGCAGGTGGTGCATCCGTAGCCGACAACGTTGAAGCGGAGCTTATTGAGATAGGGCAGCAGGCCGGCTTTCTGGTAGTAGTCGGTGACGACGCGCGAGCCCGGCGCGAGCGAAGTTTTGACCCACGGCGGAACGGTGAGGCCTTTTTCAACGGCTTTCTTGGCGAGCAGGCCGGCGGCGATCATGACCGACGGGTTCGATGTGTTGGTGCAACTGGTGATGGCGGCGATGACGACCGAGCCGTGATCGAGATACTTGTCGGGATCGACGTGGAAACGTTCCTTAACGGTTGTGGTGACGTGAGTCGAGACCAGCTGGGCAGCGGAGGATCTGTCGGGGCCTTCGTTGTCTTCAACGGCGATGGCGGTGTCGGTGACCGCATCGCGCTGCCATGAGGCCGCAGTGCGCGAACCGAGTGGCTTGGCGGTGGGCGCGAGCAGCGACGGCAATTGTTGCGCGAAGCTGGCGGCCGCGTCTTTCAGAAGCACGCGATCCTGCGGACGTTTGGGTCCGGCGACGCTCGGCTCCACGGTGGCGAGATCGAGCTCGAGGGTTTGCGAATACTCGGCTTCCGGCGTGCCGGTGGTGTGGAAGAGGCCCTGTTCTTTGTAGTAGGCCTCGACGAGCGCGATCTGTTCTTCGCTGCGGCCGGTGAGGCGCAGGTAGCGCAGAGTTTCCGCGTCGACGGGGAAGATGCCGCAGGTTGCGCCGTATTCGGGCGCCATGTTGCCGATGGTGGCGCGGTCGGCGAGCGGGAGCTCGGCGATGCCGGGGCCGTAGAACTCAACGAATTTGCCAACGACGCCGAGCTTGCGCAGAGCCTGCGTGACGGTGAGGACGAGGTCGGTGGCAGTTGCGCCCTCGCGCAGTTTGCCGGTGAGCTTGTAGCCGACGACCTGGGGGATGAGCATCGAGACTGGCTGGCCGAGCATGGCGGCTTCTGCCTCAATGCCGCCCACGCCCCAGCCGAGAACGCCGAGGCCATTGATCATGGTGGTGTGCGAGTCAGTGCCGACTAGCGTGTCGGGGTACGCACAGAGCTGGCCGTCGATTTCCGTGGTGAAAACCACGCGGGCGAGATATTCGAGATTCACCTGGTGGCAGATGCCCATGCCGGGCGGGACGGCGGAGAAGTTGCGGAACGCCGACTGGCCCCACTTGAGGAAGGCGTAGCGCTCGCGGTTGCGCTGGAACTCGAGCAGGGAATTGGCTTCGTAAGCTGCTGGCGTGCCGTACTCATCCACCTGGACGGAGTGGTCGATGACCAGCTCGGCGGGCGCGAGTGGGTTGACGCGCTCGGGATCGCCGCCGAGGGTCTTGATGGCGTCGCGCATGGCGGCCAGATCGACGACGGCGGGAACGCCGGTGAAGTCCTGCATCAGGACGCGGGCCGGCATATAGGCGATTTCGCGGCTGGGCTCGGCTTTCGCATCCCAGTTGGCGAGGAATTCGATGTCGGCGGAGGTGACGTTGATGCCGTCTTCGCGGCGGAGGAGATTTTCGAGCAGGATTTTGAGGCTGAAGGGAAGACGCGCGAGATTGAAACCGCGAGCAGTGAGGGCAGGGAGGCGATAGATGGTGTAGGAGCGGCTGCCGGAGTTGAGCACGGCGCGGCTATTGAAGCTGTTCATTCGGGAGCAACCTTTCTATCCGCGACTTGGCGGACGGAAGATGGAACGTTTCGATCTGAAGGCCACGGCGCAAGTCCTGCAGACGAGGATCGACGGAAGACTGATAGCGATGGCCAAAAACCTGTCGAAGATAGATTACTCAGCGCGAAGGGTCAACGTCCACGGTCGGGGCGACCATGGTGAAAGCGCCTGAGGAGAGGCGAGCCGGCAATGGTAAGACGGCGGCACATAGGTTACAAGAAGATTTTAGCGCGAATGCGGGCTGGAATGGAAGATGAAACTTCCTCGCCAAAGTACTTTCGGTGTCCGAAAAGGGGTGACAGACCGGTGCTTGAAAGCCAGAATTCTTCTCAAGGGAACCGTGATGATGCGCGGGGCCGCTGGAGCTTGCACCTATACTTGTAGTGCGATGTTCTTCGCGGCGAGGTATCCCCTGCATTGAATTCCTGGGCTGGCATTGAGGGGCTGTTTACGCGTTTTTCCGCCTGGCTCAGGCGACGCATGCCCAACGAGCGGCAGCGGTTGCTTGCCCTCACTATTGTGGCCGGCGGGCTGTGCGGGCTGGCGGCGGTAGCGTTCCACTTCGCTTGCTTCTGGCTCTACGCTAACCTCATCGATCGCGCCACTTCGGCTCCGGGCCACTCGTGGATCTGGTGGACGGTTCTGACGCCCGCGCTGGGCGGGCTGATTGCCGGCATCGGGCTCACGTATTGGGTTCCGGCAGCGGCGGGCAGCGGCATTCCCCAGGTCAAAACGGCGTTTACGTTTCGCTTCGGCGCGGTCACGCTGAAGGAGACGCTGGGCAAGTTTGTCTTGTGCGCGATTCAGTTGGGCAGCGGAGCGAGCCTGGGCCTGGAAGGTCCGACGGTGCAGATTTGCGCCGGAGTGAGCAGCTTTCTTTCGCGCATTGCGCGGCTCAGCGCGGTGAACAGCCGGCGCATGACGTCAGTGGGCATGGCGGCGGGGATCGCAGCGGCGTTCAACGCGCCGATCGCGGCAGTGACCTTCACTCTTGAGGAACTGATCGGCAGCCTGGACCAGACGATGCTCGCGGGCGTGATTGTGGCGGCGGCTCTGGCGGGCGTGGTGGAGCATGGCATTCTGGGCTCGAATCCGGTTTTCCACGTGCCGCGGCTACAGACATACACGCTGGCCAAGGCGTCGTCGCTGGTTTGGTACGCGCTGCTGGGATTGCTGGCGGCGATCGTGTCGGTGGCGTTTACCGATTCTTTGCTGTGGCTGCGCCTAAAGTTCAGGGAGCTCAAGAGAGTTCCCAAATGGATTCAACCGGCCATTGGCGCAGCGGCCACGGGCGCACTGGCCGTTGTGGCTATCCAGTTTTTTCATGCGAACGGCATCGCGGGCAATCCATACACCACGCTGACGCAGGCGCTGCTGGGCAATCTGCCGGTGACTTCAATGGCGGCGTTGTGCGTGCTGAAGCTGGCGGCCACGGTGACGTCGTACTCGAGCGGAGGGTCGGGCGGAATTTTTGCTCCGGCTCTCTACATGGGCGGAATGCTGGGCGGCGCGGTCGGCTATCTGGATGTAACGGTCTTCCATCACCCGGCGGACTCGATCGGGGCCTTTGCCGTCGTGGGCATGGGCGCGGTTTTTGCGGGGACTGTGCGCGCGCCGATGACGTCGATCCTCATCATCTTTGAGATGACCAGCGGATATGGTCTGGTGCTGCCGTTGATGATCGCCAATATGAGCGCGTTCGCGCTGGCGCGCTACTGGCGGCACACGTCCATCTACGAGGCGCTGCTGGAGCAGGATGGAATCTACCTCGATCCGAAGCACAAGCCGTACGATCCGAACGCTGGTGGCGCGGTGCCGGACGATGGGCCGAACGAGGAAATGCCGCTGGCGGAGTGAGCGGTGTGCGAGCAGGAGACGTGAGGCGGAGGTCGAGAAGCGCCGGTATGAATGATTCATACTTATGCTAAACTTCACTTACGGAGGCAAATATATGCCGACTTCCCCTTGCGAAAAACGCACCTTCAGCTTGCCGAAGGATCAGGACCGCTATATTGACAGGCTTGTAAAGTCTGGAACCTACGCGTCGGCCAGCGAGGTCGTCCGTGCCGGACTGCGTGCGCTTGAAGAGCGGGACGCTGCCGTCGAGCGTTGGTTGCGCGACCGAAGTAGTGGCTGCATACGATGCCTTGGAGGCCGATCCTGGGCGAGCGATCCCGCGGATCGGGTGTTTGCCGCGATCCGTGTCCGGCATCGGGCAAGAAAGCCTCGGAAGTCGTGAAGTTGCAAGATCGTCTTTGCTCCCGAAGCCCGAGACGATCTCAATGAGACTTTTCGATTCCATCGCTGAACACGACGGCCCGGATCGCGCCTGATACTTATCGAGCGCATCGAGAAGGCGTGCATGAGCCTGCAGACGCTCCCAAACCGAGGGACACTGCGCGAAGATCTTCGGCCGGGCCTGCGAGTGTTGGGTCTTGAGCGCCGGGCTCTGATCGCCTTCCGAGTCAGCTCAAATACGGTCGCTATTCTTCGCATCCTCTACGGGGGACGGAGTGTGGAGCGCGCCTTTGGGGGTTCGATCAAGATTGATCGGAAGGGAAAGCCGGCACAGCGATTCTGTCCGCGAAAAGTTGACCGCCAATGCTCGCGGGCTAGCGCGGCTCCGTGTTGTAGAGGAAGTAGGCGCGGAGTTCGAGGTAGGGGCCGTGGAATTCGCGGGGCAGATTGGGATAGCTGGAGCCGCTGATGGCGCCCCAGGCCGCGCGATCCAGGCCGGTGTCGCCGGAGCGGCCCACCAGTTGCATATCGGTGACCTGTCCGCTGGGCAGAACCTTGAACTGAATTGCGACCACTCCCTGCTTGAGGATGGGCGGGTTCACTTCGTCGGGAATGAGCGGGTCCCAGGTTTGCTGCGTGATGTAGTGCCAGCGCTGAAGCCAGTTGCTGAAGTCGACGCCCTGCGTGTCAGAGAGGACTTGCACGCCGCCGGTTCCCGCGCCGGGGTGCAGCGAAAGGCCGCCTGAGGGCGCGTCATAACCGGGCTGGCCGTGGTTGTGCATGGCGTTCTGCATGTCCTGGCGCAACTGGTCCGCGGGATTCTGCGGGGCCACAGCGAAGTTGGGCCTGGCGGGAACGGACGACGGACGCGGCTCTTCAACCTGCGACTGCGGGCTGGGCGGAATCGGCTGCGAAGCCTCCGGCTTGGGCTGCTCCGGAGCCTGCTGCTGCGGCGCGGGCGGTTGCGGCGTGGGCGGCGCTTCGCGATTCACTTCGTCCAGAGTTTTCTTGTCGATGAGCGGATGATTGAGCGGCTTGGGTGGAACCTTGGGCCGGGTCTCGCGCAGGGCGTCCGGCGGCAGGTCGAGATAGGAAAGATCCTTGCGCTTATTGATCGCGTCGAAGGGATCGATGACCTTCGGCACTTTGAAGATGTAAGTCGGAATCCATGTAATGGCGGAAAAGAAAAGGATATGAGCGAGAAGCGCGAGCCAGAAGCCCTCGCGCAGGCGCGACCAGCGGCGCTCGTCCTCAAGCTCGCCGATCATCTCCAGCAATTCGTGGGTGTCGTAGTCAACCCAGCGTGAGCCGCGAAGGGCGCTGGGAGCGGAGCCATTGGTCTCGAGCGGACCTTTCGGGTTCAAAGGAAGGCCGAGGAAGCCGCCGGGGGCAGTCTTCTCCGGGGCGGAGCTTTCCGCTTCCGGGGCCGGATCGGCTGGCCCCTTGGGCTCGGTCTCTTCGGTTGGCGTTTGGCTCGTGGGCATTCTAGGTTCGGGGCCGGGTGAAGATGCGGTTTCGAGCGCGCACACGCATCCTTAGGCCCCTTCTGAGTCCTTCCTGTCTATTCTCTCATTTTCGTTAAAACCGGTCTCTCATTCGCCTGAAATCTTTGCGCAGTCGGGCGCCCCGTACAATGGTTCTTGTTGAATCGACGGGTTCTTATTGAATTGACGCAGGATGGACCGGAAAGGGACAAGGTTTGAACGGGTTTTTTGCGCGCGTGGCGGCGGAGTGGAAGCTGGTGCTTCTGCCGGCGCTGTTGAAGTGGGGAATCCTGGGCGTGGGCGCAGTTGCCGTGCTGGATTCGTCGAGCATTCCCGTCCCCATGGACGCGATTCTGGCCATTTATGTGTGGAACGACAAGCCGCACTTCTGGCTCTACTGCCTGATGGCGGCGGCGGGATCGGCGATCGGTGGCTTGCTGCCTTACTGGCTGGGGCGCGCCGGCGGCGAGCTTTTCCTGCTGAAGCGCATCAACCGCGCGAGGTTCGAGAAGATCCGCGACAGATTTGAGCGGCAGGAGTTCCTGGCGGTGATGATTCCTTCGATGATGCCGCCGCCTGCGCCGTGGAAGATGTTCATCTTTGCGTCAGGCGTGTTCGAGATGCGGGTTCCGAACTTTCTGCTGGCCGTGTTTGTAGGCCGCATGTTGCGCTGGCTTGTGCTGTCGCTGCTGGTGCTGAAGCTGGGACCGAGCGCGGTGGACCTGGTGGCGCGCCACGCGGTGCCCATGGTTCTGGCTGTGGGCGCGCTGGCGGTGGCCGGATTCGCATGGTGGTGGATGAAGAAGAAGCGGAGCGGAAAGCTGATGGAAGGGTGAAGCGTTTCAGGCGGGTTGCCCGACAGTGCTAATCGAGCAAGTTCCTAAAGATCTTCTTCTCGCAGGACTGAATTCGCAGGGTCGCGGGGGTCCATATGGACTTTGACCGGTTCGCCTTTATAAATTTGCCCAAGCCTTGGCGTCGTCCTCGTTGCCGAAGCTGCGGCTGTAGTCACCCATCTGCTCCCCGGAAAGCTTCTAGATGTAGGTCACGTGGCCATGCAGTCAACGAATTCTTCGTATAGGCCTTCATGGACGCAGTCGCATCCGGTTGATATTCAACGCGATATGTCTTATGGTTTCTATGATTTCTGGTAGAGATTGTTGGCCAGTTGCGGCCTGAGCTGCGTTTGTATCCATTATCGTTAAGCTCCCAGACTATGCCGACTTTTATGGCCGCCCCGGCTCGCTTGCGGAATTGTGCTTTTACCGTCGATCCGATGCGGTGACTGCGAGAGAAGATGCCGCTGACCGCCGGATTGCCGTTACCGCGGCCCGTCCCAGCATGTTGAACCTTTCGTCAGGAAATGCCGGGTCTTGGGAGGTCCTCGAGCAATGGTAATATGCCACGGAAACCATCGCGTGATATCTGGCGTCGAGCGCAAGTAGTCACGGCCAGAGGCTGTGAGACTCGCTAGACCCTGCTGGTCCCGGCACGAGCGCTTTTCAAAGGCGTCGACGAATTCCCGATAGCGGCGCGCCATTTCATCGACGGCGGACTGGCGCGAAATCTTCTGGTCGCGCAGGTCGACGAGCGGCTGCCAGAAATCCGTCCGGCCGACGGCGAATCCAATGAAACCCGGAACGCTGGCCGCCGTCGTCAGCCATTCGAGTACCTTCTGGTCGTCTTCACCGCGGCCGAGAATGATGCAGCCGACCTTGTTGCGCCCACCGGCTTTGGCGGTCGCGACGATCTTTTCGGCGTCTTCGCGGAGGTCGAGTCCTTCGACCTTCCAGAGGTCGGGCTCAACTCCGGCATTTTGCAATTCCTCGATGGCCCTGACCATAAGCGCGGGGCGAATCTCGCGATCGTAGGCCTTCTTGTCGCCGTTGACTTGATCAAGCTGGGCTTTTTCTGCCGGCACCAGCAGCTCAAACATGAACAGGCTGCGATTGGCCTGCTGCAAATAATCAGAAAGCCGCTTGAGACGCGCCGCCTGGACGCGGTTCAGTTCGGGATCGCCATCGGGGTTATAGCGGACCAGCACTTTGCAAAATGTCGGGTGAATGGATTCGATGTGCGCGGCAAACTCCTCGCCGTACTCGAAGTCGAACTCTTCCTGGCCGCTTTTTTCAGCCGGGCACGCAAAGGTAAATCCCTTGGCTGCGGCGTCGCGCAGAATAGCCAAGCCGAACTGCTCGTCGACAAGAATTCCAGCTTTCTCTTTGGGAACCCCGCCGGCGACAGCCTGCTGAAATCCGTCGTAGATCACCTGTTTGGCGGCGGCGATCTGCGCGGTTTGGCCGGCGTCGAGCGCGCCCTTCCAGCCGAACATTCCGGTTTCAAACGAGCCGCGATGGTCAAAGGGAAGAATGTACAGCGGCTTTTGGTAGCCACGAGGGTTCATAAACCACCCTTTGGTTTCTCTCGCATGCTTACTTCGATTGCGCCTTGACGGTAATCAACTTACTCAGATCGGGCCTAGATGAAATAGATGCTTGCGCGCAGGCTGCTGCTGCACCCGGCTCCCGCGAATTCGTTGGATGCGAATTTCTCGATCCAGATTCTGCTATTTGCTGATCAAAGATTCCAGGGGGGCTTCCTGCGGGCGGCCCTCGTTCATCCGCCGGACAAGTGCAGGTACGCCGAGCGCGACGCCGAGAACGATCGCGGTTGCCGCGAGGTCATTGCGATAAAAGGGCAGGCCAGCGACGTAGCAGGCTCCGAGCCCGGCCAGGGTTTGCGGATAATCATTGCGGCCCCTGCCCAGACGCCGAAGTTCGAAACGAGGAAGAATCCGGTCGGCCCAATCAAAGTGGCAGCGATGCCGCGCGCGAAGCTGGTCTTCTGTTGAAGCAGAATCGCGCCGAGCACCATGACCGCTACATACCAGGTCCATGTGATTCCATAGCTTTGCCAGTGGAATGCGGAGTGGTACGTGAAGGTGGTTAAGCAATAGTCGCTCAGCATGAATACGGCCAGGGGAGCCAACATCTCGCGCCACGAGCGGCGCGCGCCAAAGTAGAGCAGCGAGCCGGTAACGGCCGTGAAGTTCAAGAGCGGCAAGTGGCCCGCAACCATGTAGCGCGAAAACACACCAAGCAACACCAGCAGATAAGCAACCATGACCACCTCATTGGAATGGGCCGAAGAGTCTCGGCTTGAAACGGGCGCCCCAGGAATCAAGGGACTGCATCTATTCTGCGGTCCAGGGGCGGCGCGGTCAACCCAAAGCGTTCCACGAGGTGAAGAAAGTTTTGCATGGGAACAAACTTTCTACCGCTGCTCGCGGCCCGGTTGCAAGGTGGACTCGTGCGGGCGGGGACGCCCGCACGACCGCCGGCGAGGACGCCGGCGCTACAAAAGACAGAGTGCCAGCGATGCTTTTCTAGCGTTGCTCGCGGCCATTCATGGCTTCGCCTGCGTCGTCCCGGCCGTCGACAATGTAGACCCATCCGGCGAGCGGCGAGCGCCCTAGCGCAGCCACCGAATCGCCGCGTGTACCGAGGAACGGGTAGTTGAATCGGAGATCGGTGAACTCGACGGTCGTCCAGGTGCGACCCGGAGTGAGTTGCGGAGGGTCCATGCCGGGCGCGGGTTCCTGGCCCACGTCGCGGACGACGGCCCAGGTTCCCCAGTCGAGATAGACCTGGCCCAACGGAGTTCGCTTGGCGGCTTCGAGCGCAGGTGTGTCGGCGGGCTTGTAGAGCACATCGCGCTGAGGGTCGCTGTCGATGGAGCCCGCCCAGGTGTTGATTTCGGCGGTTTGGTAGAAGTCGGGCGTCTCAAGAATCGCGTGCCAGCGGAAAGGATTCACGAGGTAGGGCTCGGCGGCAGTGCGCTGCGCTGGCTCTGACGCGACATTGGTGTTGCCCAGCATGACCAGCGCTTGGCCGTGCTCGGCCCAGCGAACGCAGCCCAGAATCAGCATTCCGGCCAGAGCAAAGATGGCCCAGCCCTGACCGCGGAATTGCGTGCGGCGTGCGCCGATCTCGCGATCGGCGAGACCGAGCAACCAGGGAATGGTGAACGCCAGAAAAAACAGCCCCCACAGAATCGGCTCGGCGATGAACATGAAGCTGCCGGCGTACCAGCGAGGATTGAGCGGGAAGAACGGACGCACGCCGTAGTTGTTGGTCCAGTCGAGCAGGATGTGGCTGAGAGCAGCGACAAAGGCGGTGAGATAGAGCCAGCCCCAGTGGACAGACTGGGAGCGAGGGAGCGAGGGAGCAAGGGAGCCTTGACCTGTAGCCGGCGTCGGAGGCGATTTTGAGTTTGGGACGGATGCATCGGGTTGGGTGGAAGCCGTCGCGGCACGGAGGCGGCGCTTTTCACGCCAGAGATGCAGCAGGCCGACCGCGCCAACAACGATTCCGGCGATCACCGGCACGGCCCAGAAGGTGTGCGTGATGCCGCGATGGTGCTTGAGCTCGTCGACCGGGCCCCGGAGCCCCCAAAAGATATCGAGGTCGGCGGCCTCGGCGGCCAGCACGGCGGCAAGCGTAGCGTAGGCCGTCTTGCGGTTGAGGCCCGCGCGGCCCAAACATGCGCCGGTAAGGAAATGAGTAACTGGCTCCATGAATGTGTGGGACTCTCTACGCCCACTCGCCCTTGCGCATCAGCGGCTCGGCAACGCCCGATGCGGTGATGCCGTCGATGTCGAGTTCGGCCGAACCAATCATCCAGTCGACGTGAATGAGGCTGGTGTTCGCGCCTTTTGCGGCGAGCTCGTCGGGAGAAAGCTTGTCTCCGTTGATCAGGCACGATGAGTACGACTGGCCGAGCGCGATGTGTGACGCGGCATTTTCGTCGTAGAGCGTGTGGAAGAAGACAAGGCCGCTCTGCGCGATGGGAGAAGAATGCGGAACGAGCGCCACTTCGCCCAGGCGGCGCGCGCCGTCGTCGGTGTCAATGAGTTTTTCCAGCACTTCCTGGCCGCGCGTGGCACGGGCCTCGACAATGCGGCCATGCTCAAAGCGAACCTGAATGCCTTCGATCATGGTGCCCAGATGCGACAGCGGCTTGGTGGCAGTGACGATGCCGTCGGCGCGGTCCTTGTGCGGAGTGGTGAAGACCTCTTCCGTGGGCATGTTGGGGATGCAGTAATTGCCGTTGCCCGCTGTGGTGCCACCGCCGAGCCACTCGTGATCGTCAGCAAGGCCAAGACGAAAATCCACGCCGGGCCCGCGATATTGGAGGGCCGAGTAGCGCTTTTCATTCAGGAACGCGGAGCGCTTGTGCAGATCTGCGTCGTGCGCCTTCCATGCGCTCACGGGGTCGGCAGAGTTGATGCGCGTGGTGTAGAAGATTGCTGCCCAAAGCTTGGCCATCGCCTCATCAGGTGGATCGTTGGGGAACACGGCCGCGGCCCATGCGGGAGTGGCGGCGCCAACGATGGTCCAGTTGATCTCGTGGCGCGTGATGAGCTCGAGCGCGCCGCGATAGGCCTGCGAGAGCGCGCGGTTGGCGCGGCCAACCTTATCGGGATCCTCGTTCGAAAGCAGGCTGGGATTGGCTCCGGCGACGGCCAGGCGCGCGGCGCCGCTCTTGAAGGCCTCGGCCATGCCGTCGTAGAGCCACTTGGCGGCGCGGTCGAAGCTTGCATCGGGCGCGTGATGATAGCGAAGCAGCGTAGACTCATCGTCGGAGAGGAGCGTGGTGACGAGCGATGCGCCCGCGCGATAAGCCTGCTCGGTGATGCGGCGGGCCAGCGGCAACGTGTCAACGGAGGCGGTCATCACCAGCTCCTGGCCGGGCTTGAGGCCGAGGCCGACGTTGATGGCGACGGAGGCGAGTTGATCGAGACTTTCGGCGTGCGTGCGGGCTTGCGGGGCAATTGCGGTGGGCGTCATCGGTTGTCGGTTCTCCAGGATTTCGTTCGCCGAGGCGGCGCACAGATATTCTGGCCGCGCGGCGGAGAGCTTGTGTTCTCATTTTAGGGCCTCCTCGCCGGGGTCCCCGACGACAGGTCTTCGTCGTTGGGGTGGCTCGCCGTCGCTGTTGAATTCACCTACAATGGTTGCTTGGCTTTTGAGGGGCCCATACTGTCATGTTGCATACCTTCATCGATTCTGTGAAGAGGAGAGTTTCAGGAACAACAATCGTTTTTCTGCTGGGAATAGGCGCCGCGGGAGTTTGCGGCGCGCAAACGCCGAATCCGGCCGGCGATTTCGGACCGAGCAATCCGTTTTATGCGCCGAGCACGCTGCCCTTTCAGACAGCGCCTTTCGACAAGATCAAGGACAGCGACTACCAGGCGGCCATTGACGCCGGGATGGCGCAGCAGCTTAAGGAGGTTGATGCGATCGCCAACAATCCGGCGGCGCCGACCTTCGAAAACACGCTGGTGGCGCTGGAGCGCGCGGGGCAGTTATACGATCGCGCGTGGAACGCGTTCAACCTGGTCTCGCAGGCGAATACCAATCCGGTGCTGGAAAAGATTCAGGACTACGAGGCGCCGCGCACCGCCGCGCTCGCCGACGCGATCGACCTGAACACCAAGCTTTTTGCGCGCATCAAGGCCATTTACGACCAGCGCGCATCGCTCGGGCTCGATGCGGAATCGCTGCGGCTGGTGGAGTACCAGTACCAGCAGTTTGTGAAGGCGGGCGCGAATCTGTCAGACGCCGACAAAGAGAAGCTGAAAAAGCTTGACGAGGAAGAGTCGACGCTCGAGAACACGTTTATGACCAAGCTGCTCGCCGCTGCCGCAGCGGACCAGTATTCGACGGCGGATCGCAGCACATTGGCCGGGCTGAGCGAAGGGCAGATGGCTGCGGCAGCGGAGGAAGCCAAGGGTCATAAACTGTCGGGCTGGGTCTTACCGTTGCAGAACACTACGCAGCAGCCGGATCTGGCTTTCCTGAAAGACCGCGCCACGCGTCACGCAATCTTCGAGAACTCCTGGAACCGGGCCGAGCGCGGCGATGTGAACGATACGCGCGCGACACTGGCGCGCCTGGCGCAACTACGGGCCCAGAAGGCTGCGCTGCTTGGCTACCCGAATTACGCGGCATGGAATCTGACCGACCAGATGGCCAAGACACCGGAAGCGGCGATTGGTTTTCTGGATGCGCTGGTTCCGGCAACCACGGCCAAGGCGGCGGTCGAAGAAAAGGATATTCAGGCGCTGATCGATTCTCAAGGCGGAGGGTTCACAGTCGAACCGTGGGATTGGGAGTTTTATGCCGAGCAGGTGCGCAAAGAAAAATACGATTACGACGAGTCGCAGGTAAAGCCGTACTTTGAGCTGAACAACGTGCTGGAGAAGGGCGTGTTTTACGCGGCGCACGAGCTGTACGGCATTACTTTCAAGGAGCGCAAGGATCTGCCGGTATGGCAGACGGACGTGCGCGTGTTTGAGGTTTATGATGCGGACGGCAAGCCGCTGGCGCTGTGGTACTGCGACTACTTCAAGCGCGACAACAAAAATGGCGGCGCTTGGGAAGATTCGCTCGTGGGCCAGTCGAAGCTACGGGGCACTCTGCCCGTGGTGTACAACGTGGCCAACTTTGAGAAGCCTGCTCCGGGGCAGCCGGCGCTGCTCAGCTTCGACGATGTGACCACGATGTTCCACGAGTTTGGCCATGCGCTGCATGCCATGTTTGCCGACACCGAGTATCCGAGTTTGTCGGGCACGGCGGTGCCGCGCGATTTCGTCGAGTTTCCTTCGCAGTTCAATGAGCATTGGGCCAGCAATCCCGCGGTGTTTGCGCATTATGCGCGCCATTACAAGACCGGCGAGCCAATGCCGGCCGACCTGGCGGCAAAGATCGTGAAGGCGAAAACCTTCAACCAGGGATATGACTTTACCGAAGTTCTTGCGGCGTCGGAACTCGATATGCAGTGGCACACGCTGCCGGCCAGCGCGCCACTCGAGAATCCTGACACGTTTGAACAGGAGGCGCTCGAGAGGAAGCATTTGGCGGTCAGTTATGTGCCGCCGCGCTACCGCTCCAGCTACTTTCTGCATATCTGGAATGAAGGCTACCAGGCCGGTTACTACGCGTATATATGGAGCGAGATGCTGGACGACAATGCCTACCAGTGGTTTGAGGATCATGGCGGCCTGACGCGCGCCAATGGCGACCGGTTCCGGCACATGGTGCTGTCGCGCGGCAACACCGAGGATCTGGAGAAGATGTACGACGCGTGGCTGGGCGGGGAGCCGACCATCGAGCCGTTGCTGAAGAACCGCGGGCTGAAGTAGGCGGGGACGAAGCGGAGCTAGCGGGGTTGGCAGAGCTGGAAGCGATTCTGTGATCGAGAGAACCCACCCTAGCCGGAAATACAAAGGCCCGGCGAGGGTGGGGCACCCGCGCTACGCGGGTCACTATAATTCGTAGCTATGGCCGAGACTGGCGCCCAAAAGAAAATTGAGAAACTGCGCGAGGAGCTGCGGCGCCACGAGCATCTGTATTACGTTCTCGATGCGCCGGAGATTTCGGACGCCGAGTACGACGCGCTGATGAACGAGCTGAAAAAGCTCGAAGCCGCGCATCCTGATCTGGTGACTCCCGACTCGCCGACGCAGCGCGTGGGAGGCAAGCCGGCCGAGGGCTTCAAAAAGGCGCAGCACTCGCGGCCGATGTTGTCGCTCGACAACGCCTACTCCGCCGAGGAACTGGCTGACTGGGACCGGCGCGTGCACGAGCTGGCCGGAAGCCTGCCGGTGGAATACACAGCCGAGCTGAAGCTGGACGGATTGAGCGTGGCGCTGAGTTATGAGCCGAGCAACGGTGGGGCGCGGCTCAACATGGGTCTGACGCGCGGCGATGGGCAGACCGGCGAAGACGTTACCTCAAATATCCGAACCATTCGCAGCATTCCGCTTTCGATCACCGCTGAAAAACTGAAAAAGGCCGGTGTACCGCTCGGATTTGAGGTACGCGGCGAAGTGGTGATGCCTGCGGCCGCATTTGTGCAGATGAATGAGGAGCGCGAGCGCGAAGGGCTGCCGGCGTTTGTCAATCCGCGCAACTCCGCTGCGGGCACGTTGCGCACGCTTGATTCTTCCGTCGTCGCCAAACGGCGACTGGTATTTTTTGCGTACTTTCTTCTCGTCAACGGCGAATATTTTGCCGCGGGGCAGACGGCTACGCTCGATGCGCTTACCAAGCTTGGCTTTCGCGTGAATCCGCATCGAGAGCGCGTGAAAGATGTCGATGGGATGATGAAGTTCATCGACAACGCGGAGGCCGGGAGGGACTCGCTGGGCTATGAGATTGACGGCGTGGTGCTGAAGGTGGATGCGCACGCGACCCAGCAGCGGCTGGGCTATACGGGCCGCGCGCCGCGCTGGGCCATCGCGTACAAATTCACGGCAAAGGCTGGAGTGACGCAGGTGAAGGGCATCACGGTGCAGGTTGGCCGCACCGGCAAGCTGACGCCGGTGGCGGAGCTTGCGCCGGTATTTATCGGCGGCACCACAGTGAGCCGCGCTACGCTGCACAACGCGGACTTCATTCTTGGTCTCGGACTCAAGATCGGGGACTACGTCAAGGTTGAGCGTGGCGGCGACGTGATTCCGAAAGTGGTTGAAGTGGTCGAAGATGCTGAGCATCCGCGCGGGAAGCATACGTTCGAGTTTCCATCGAAATGTCCCGAGTGCGGGAGCAAGGTGGTGCGCGCCGAGGGCGAAGCCGACTGGCGGTGCGTGAATGCTGACTGCCCGGCCAAGCTGCGCGAGACTCTGCTGCATTTTGCCAGCCGTGGAGTGATGAATATCGAGGGGCTGGGCGACGCGGTGGTGCAGCAGTTGGCGGAAAAGCGACTCGTCGAGAGCGTTGCCGATCTTTACGCGCTCGATGAGAAGGCGCTGAGCTCGCTCGAAAAAGAAGTGGTTCGCGTCGACAAGAAGACGCAGCAGAAAATCGCGAAGAAAGAGGCACTCCTCGGCCCAAAAGCGATCAAGACGCTCTTGGAACAGATCGAGAACTCGAAAAAAGCGGGGCTGGCGCGCGCGCTGATAGGGCTGGGCATTCGCTTTGTGGGCGAGCGCACGGCGGAGTTGCTGGCGCAGGAATTCGGCACGATCGAAGCGCTGATGGGTGCTTCGGCCGAGGAACTGGAGCGCGTGGAAGAGGTCGGCCCGCGCATCTCTCAGGCGATTCTGGAGTTTTTTGGCGACAAAGAGAATAGACACCTGGTGAGGCGGCTCGAAGATGCCAGCGTGGACATGACGGCGGAAAAGAAGCAACGTTCCACGCAGCTCGCGGGACTGACGTTTGTGCTGACGGGAACGCTGCCAAAGATGACGCGCGAGGAAGCGAAGGAAAAGATCGAGGCCGCAGGCGGAAAGACCGCGGGCTCGGTGAGCAAGAAGACCAGCTACGTTGTGGCCGGCGAGGAAGCGGGGTCGAAGCTCGACAAGGCGCGCGAACTTAAGGTTCCGGTGATTGACGAAGAGGGACTGCTGGCGCTGCTGGCTGGCGGGGCATCGGCAAAGTAGTGCTATACGCGTCGCTCAATCGCGAACCGGCTTCGTCGCCAGCAGCGGAAACAGCGCCAGTAGAGCCAAGGCCAAATCGAACAACATAAGGCAATCCTTTCTGCGATCCGGAAAAACAATCAGGCATTTGAGGCGCGGCGTGTCGCGATGCCGGGACGCTTCCCGATGCCGCGCGACTCGCGCTCGCGTTCGCGCTCCCATGCTTCAGCGCGCCAGTTGCGCGAGGCGTAGCGCGGCGGCTCCGTGGGTGGAGAAACGAATACCGGCGGGAGCGGGCGCGGGGGCACGAGCTCCGGTTGAAGCCGATAGACGGGCCTCTCCGTGACGGGCGGAGGCGGTGAGATGGCCGGCGGACTGACGATGCGCGCGGAAGATTCCAGGTCAGCGTTAGCCGTGTCAGGGTGGGTTCTATCGAGGTCCGTCGCATTGGCGCTGGCCGGTTTTGAGTAGGCCGCATCGGAGGTGAGGCTGGCGTCGACGACGGCCGGAAGCTCGGTGATCATCTCCTCCGCCGGCTCGTCGACCGGGCGCTGCGCGCGCACGGCGATCGCTTTGGCCATGAATTCATCCACCAGCTTGTGCAGGCAGGTCTGCCCGCAGAGATGCTTCGAACCGGGGCGCAGCTTGTGGCGTGAGCTCCAGCCGCTGACGCGCAGCTCTCCCCCTTGCTCGTAGGCGACGAACCAATGGTTGGTTTGCCGCTTCTCCGAAGCGCAGATGTCGCACGATATTGCCTGGCGGATCACCTCGAATCCCTCACTCCACAGGAGATTTGTGCTGGATACCTGAAGCAGCCACGCTTAGTTCATCGTGCGATGAGGGGAAATGGATGAGGAAGGGAGTCCGGGAGGGCAAAACTGATTCGATTTGGAACAGGAGGGTGCGTGTTTGTCCTGATTCGGGACATGACCCGCGGAAAATCGGCGGCACGAATAGAAAAAGCGCGGCGATGGCCGCGCTCTTCGTAGAGAAATTGTGAGTTCAGCCGCGCTGCAGGGCTGCGGCGCGATTGGTTTACTGCCCGGTGGCGAAGTAGCCCTTCTTGGCGCGCACCGTATAGCGGCGGTCGAAACAGTAGAGGTAGATCGTTCGGTAAGCGCCGTTGCTGACAAAGTTAGCGGGCGTATAAACGAGCGCATACTGGCTGCGCAGTTCCTCTTCGATGTCTTTGAAGCTCGTGGCCATCTCTTCTACCGAGGGCGGAAAAAAGACTTCGCCGCCGGTCTGCTCGGCAAGCTGCTGGAGGACCTTGTCGCCTTCTCCGCGGCTGGGCGTCCAGTTGGTGCTGATGGCGTAGATGATGGTTTCGGCGCGCTCACATTCCTTCACGGCTTCAGAGAGGTAGACGCGGCTCTGATTGTCCTCGCCATCAGAGATGAGAATAATGGCCTTGCGCTCGGGCTCAGGGCCGCGCGAGGTGCCGAGCTTGTCGCGGCAGGCAACATAAACTGCGTCGAAGAGCGCGGTGCCGCCGCCGGGCGACAACTTGTTGATGCCCGTTTCGAGCGCGTCCTGATCGTTGGTCCAATCCGTGGTCACGGTCGGCGTAACGTCAAAGCCCATGACGAAAGCTCGATCGTTCTTTGCCCGGAGCACCTGAAGCAGGAACTCGCTGGCCGATTGCTGCTCAAACTGGAAGCGGGAGCGGATGGAGGTGCTGGCGTCAATGACAATGCCCACGCGCAGGGGCAGATTGATTTGCTGGTGAAACGAATTCACGCGCTCCGGCGCCTTCTGGTCGTCGAGCAGGGCAAAGTCGCTCTGACCCAGGTTGGGAATGTAGTGGCCGTGCTTGTCAGTCACGGTGAAGATGAGACTCACTTCGTTCACGCCCACATGAAAGGTCGGCGTGCCGGAGTCGGTATTTGACCCGGGCCCTGGAGCTGCCGGCGCGGTTGGCTGAGCCTGCGGCGCAGGCGCAAGTTGAACTGGAGGAGTGACTGCGCTAGGCGCGGGCTGCTGGGCAAATGCAACGGCAGAGCAAAGCGCGACCGCCAAGGCAAGCAGGGAGATACGCCCGAGTCGCGCCAAACCGACAGACTGAGGCGTGGAAAGCTGTGTGTTCATCACGTCCTATTCTAACAATCGCCGTGCTGGATGATTGACGAGGGGGATTGACCTTTCGGGTACTTTTGTCAGTGGACTTGGGCAGGGCTTGCGGTGCGAGTCTTAGACGGACTCGAGGCGGCTGAGGAAAGCAGTCAACTCCTCGGGCAGAGGCGCCTGAAGCTGAAGCAGCTTGCCGGTGATCGGCTGCGTGAATTCAAGATTTGCAGAGTGAAGAAAATTGCGGCCGAGCTTGAGGCGTTCGGGGTCGGGTTTCTTGCCAGCGGGGCGGGCGCCGGAGGCGGTTTGCTCGGTGATCTGCCCCGCGCCGCCATAGAGCGTGTCGCCGACGACGGGATGCCCGAGGGAAGCCATGTGCACGCGGATCTGGTGGGTGCGGCCGGTTTCAATGCGCACCTGGAGCAGGGTGAATTTGCCAAAACGTGTGCTGAGACGCCGCACGACCTCGTAGTGGGAGATCGCGGTGCGGGAATTTTCGCTGGGACGCGTGGTCATGCGCGTGCGGCGGATGGGATCGCGGCTGACTGCGGCGCTGATGGAGCCTTTCAGGCGCTCGACCGCGCCGTGAACCAGCGCGATGTAAGTTTTTTTGACGTGACGCCCCGAGAACATCGCGCCAAGCGCGGCGTGAGCGCGATCGTTCTTGGCGACGATGATGAGGCCGCTGGTGCTCTTATCGAGCCGGTGAACGATTCCAGGTCGCAGCTCGCCGCCCGTTGATGAAAGCGTCTGGAAGCGGTGGAGCAGGGCATTGACGAGGGTTCCGCTGTTGCGCGCGGTGTCATTCTGGCCAGAGCCGGCGTGTACCATCATCCCCGCCGGCTTGTTGACCACGGCGAGGTCGGCGTCTTCATAAACGATGTCGAGCGGAATCGCCTCAGGGACGGCTTTGAGCGGAGCGGGATGCGGATCGCCGGTAATCACGATCTGCTCGCCTCCACGCAGCTTGTGCGAGGCTTTCACGCGGATGCCGTTTACCAGTACATCGCCCTGGTCGAGGAGCAGTTGCACGCGCGAGCGGCTCACGCCTTCGAGTTGCGCGGCAAGAAACGCATCGAGTCGCTGGCTATGCGCCTCGGCTGGAACGGCGATGCTACGCGGAAGACTCGTGCTCGGCTCGGAACTCATGCGACGCCTCGGTTGTCGGCTGCCGGCGAGGATTGAGGCTCTGCTGGTTGCGCGTCTTTATCTTCGCGCGGGACACTTTCGCGAAGAGTGAGTGCTCCGGCGAGCACCAGAAAGACAGCCGCGATCTGCGGGCCGTCGATCGTGCCATTGAAAAGCGAGCCGCGGCCGACCCAGTCGCGCCAGAACTCGGTGATATAAATGGCCACGCCGGCTCCCAACAGCCAGAGACCGGCTACGTCGCCCGGGCGGCGCTCAAGGGGCAACCAGACCCAGAGCAAAACGGCCAGCGCGAGAAAAGCGAGCGCAGCGTAGGCCTGCACAGGATGCAGTGGAACACCGAGCGGCGTGCCGCTCCAGATTGCGGCCATCGGGTTCGAGTAGATAATCGCCCAGCCAACTTGAGGTCCGGCATCGGCGCCGTAACCGGAGCCTGCGGCCAGCGCGCCCAGTTGCTCGAAAGCGAGAGCTGCGGCGAGGGGTGGCGCCAGCACGTCTGCCGTGGCGCGAAAAGGAAGTTTGTTGTGGCGCGCGTACCATGCGGCTGAGCCCGCGCCGGCCAGTGCGCCCGCGCATGCAAGAAGCGGATGGTGCACCATCGCTAAGCCAAGCAGCCATGCAGGATGATTGCGGAGCGCGCTCCAGTTGACTACGACCAGAAGCAACCGCGCGGCGGCCAGCGCGGCAAACAGGCTCAGGATGCAAAGATTCCAGACTTTGCCGGCATCCACACGAACAATGCGCGCGGTCCGCTGCGCCAGCACCAGTCCCACGAGAACGCCAAGTGCTGTGATCGCGCCGTAGGACGGGATCAGGATGGAGCCGATGTGGAAGAGGATGGGATGCACTTAGGTCAGAATAAGGGATTTTGCCGATCGGTGCGGCCGCAGGTAGCTGCACAGGTTCCTGATTGCGGCAACCGCCCGGAACAATGTGACTGGGTGCGCGTTGGCGTGGGAACGGCAACCCAGGTGGCTACCAGGCCAGCGGCAGGAGGCGGTGTTTTACTCTGGCCGCATATTCCGCATACCCACGGAGATCGGCAAGAAGCAATTTCTCTTCATCGAGAAGGCGAACCACGATGACGGCGATCATGAGGACGAATGGAACCATCCCCCACCAGGAGGCGAGCGCGAGAGGGGTGCCGAGAAGCATGACCAACGCGCCGCTGTACATCGGGTGACGAACGAAAGCATACGGGCCCGTCGAGATGACGGTTTGCTGCTCAGTAACTTCGACAGTGGAGGCTGTGAAGGTGTTGACACAAAATACCCTGAAGACGATGCAGAAGCCAAGGACGACGAGTAGATCGCCGACGAGGACAAGCCAGACTGGAACGTGAGACCACGAGAAGCGACGATCGAGCGAAGGCACGACCAGGATGGCCAGGAACGCAAGAGAGGCGAAGAGTTGGATGATGCGCTGGGTGCGAGTTTTTTCGGCGATCGGACCGGCCCTGACGCGGCGCGAAAGCAGCGCCCGATCGCGCTTCCACAGGTAGATGGTGACGGCTGCTGAAGACGAGACAAAAAGGACTAAATAGAGCCAGGCTTGCCAGTAATGGAGCGTCCAGGCAGGAGCGAACAGCGCGACGGCGAGCAGGAGAATGAGATTGGCAAAGCCGAGGACCGTCTTCGCGGCAAGTTTGCTCACGAAATCAATGTACACGGGCGAATGCTCATCCGGTTGCGAAGATGCCACCCGCTATCTTGCCGAATGAGCGCCAGATCGCCGAGTTCCTCATCGAGGAATTGTGGGAGGAGTCGTGCGATCCGGGAGCGTCGACGCTGCGGCAGGAACTGATCCACGGCTTAGATGTGGCAGGGATTGAAGGGAAAAGTAGAAGCCGACCCGCTGGGCCGTGGGTAATGCGCCGGTGAACCCGTCCTAAGACGGTGGAGCTCTCCGCGGTTCGTTAGGCATTCCGGACTGGCGGACACTGCACACGGAACCGATTGTCGAGTCGAGCCCCTGTTCATTGAATGTTGGTTCAACCAGCGTTGACTACCCACCTGCTTTGCAGGCCGGTTTCTAATGCGGATAGTACGGGGCATCGGGTGGAATTGCAAGTCTTGTGCGGGATGGGCAGGCTGTGCTACGGTTTTGGGCCGTGCCGTTGCGGCATAGCCCGCCCGAAACGGCCCAGGCGCTCAATCGCCGCCGGAGCCCAACTGGTCGGGCGGGCGCCTCTCCGGGTCCCGAAAGAAACTCCGACCTTACTGTAAGTCGTTGAGGATTCGATCGGACCGTCTTTCTCGTACTTCCGCCGGAGGTAACCAAAATACAAGAACTTAAGAGTTGCCGCCGAGCCCCGAAGGAATGTAACAGAAATGTAATCGAGTGACTAGAATCACTGGGATGCAAAGACACCGGGCGTATTCTTGCGCCTGATTCGTGTGGGCGCTCGGGGGAGATGGCCAAAGCACATTCAAGACCGGATAAAGCGCTGACGCCGCGCGTGGGCCGTCGGCTGTGCATCGGTGTGTCGCTGGCGATTGTCGCGGCGGCCGGCGCATGGATCTTTGCCGGGCTCATCGGCTGCGGTGGCTCGATTATTGCAGTCGGCCCGTCACCGGCCGTTCCTGTCAGCACTGTGTCGCCCATTCCCGGTTCGCCCATCCAGCACATCGTCATCATCATGCAGGAGAACCGCAGCTTCGACAATCTGTTCAATGGCTATCCCGGCGCGGACACGGTGCAGGGTGGCATGAACGGGAATGAATTGGTCCCGCTCAAGGCGGTTTCGCTGGGCGACTCGCGCGACCTGAGCCACTCGCACATGCGCTGGTTGAAGGATTGGGACAACGGAAACATGGATGGCTTTGCGCAGGATGGCTCGCTGCTTCCGTATTCATACGTTCCGAAAAGCGACGTAGAAGAGTATTGGTCGCTGGCCCAGCAGTACGTGCTCGGAGACCACATGTTCCAGTCCAATACCGGGCCCAGCTTTGTGGCGCATCAATACATGATCGCCGGGCAATCGGGAAACGTGGCCGAAAATCCTACGGGTTCGGTGTGGGGATGCGACGCGGCTCCGGGAACGACGGCCGCCCTGGTGGGACCCAATGGAACGGAATTGCCTGGCGTTTTTCCCTGCTTCGATTACGTGACTACCGCCGATTTGCTGGACCGGAAAGGCGTGACCTGGCGCTATTACGCTCCGGGAAGCGGCGACAATTTCTTCGTTCTTTCGGCATACCAGGCCGTCCGGCACATTCGCTTTGGCAAGGACTGGGATCAAAACGTAATTTCTCCATCCCGCCGCGTGCTGGTCGACATTAAAGCAGGCGAGCTGGCGCAGGTAACGTGGATTGTTCCGGATTTTGCGCACTCTGATCATCCGGGTTCGGGCAGCGAAGGCCCGGCCTGGATAGCCGCGATCGTGAATGCCATCGGCAAGAGTCCCTATTGGGATTCAACCGCAATCTTCATTTCATGGGATGACTGGGGCGGATGGTACGATCACGTTTCCCCGACCAAAGTGGACGCGATGGGGCCTGGATTCCGCGTTCCGCTCCTGATTGTCTCCCCCTATGCGAAGCATGGCTATATCACGCATCATTTCCACGAGGCCAGCGGCTTTATCAAGTTCATTGAGCATAACTTCGATCTGGGCACGCTGGGCGCGCGCGATGCAGGAACCGATGCATTCAGCGATTGCTTCGATTACACGCAAACGCCGGCCCGGTTTGCGCCGATTGCCACAAAGGTCACGGCGGAACAGATCATGCGCGAAGTCGACAGTGGCCCGCCGGACGACGACTGAGAATCGAAAACTAAAAGACTGGAGCGGTGGGAGAAGCTCCTCCGCCGCTCGTCCAATCGCCTGCACATCGGATCCTGCTCGCTAAGTTTTCCCCGGCCTTTCATTCAGGATTCATTTTCCGCTGCTAGCGTCAGTCGCGGAAGTCGATTCGGTAACTCTCCACGAATCCAATTCAGATTCCCCTCGATCCGGGAGGATCCCTATGAATACTCGTGTGTTTAATGGCGCAGCCGTGCGCCGTTTTGGTTCAGGCGCCATCGCTTTCCTTGCGTTGGCAGTCCTTGCCTCCCCCGTTAACCTTTTCGCGCAGGATTCCGACCACGATTTCGACCACGATAACGGTTTCGGATATGGCCATTCCGAATTCCGCGGGTTTGTCCCCGGCAGCATCGTTTTGAGCGGCACGGTCTACGTTGGCAAAGCCGACACCGTGATTCCAGGCGAAGTATTGCCTCCCGGCTGCCTGAATACAGGCACGGCGACGAATCCGACCGCAGCCACCGTGAATGTTCCGCTGCTGCCCGCCGATCAAACGAAAACCGCGACCACGACCGCTGTGACCGTGACGTGTGGTTATGCCAGCGATAACGGCGAAGCACCGAATCTCCGCGACACACACAACGTGTGGAATAATGCCGCTACGGACGGAAGCTTTGGGGTTTCCTCGCCCATCGTGCTATGGGATTTGAGCTCCGATGGCTTCCCGCTTGGAGCGCTGCATGTGCCGAGCAACGAGATCGTGACCAGTTTCAGCTCCAAATCGGAGCTCGCCCTGAATCGATCGGCTGATGGCAAGAGCCTGACCTTCATGGGATACCACGGCGGACCCGGCTGCCCCGCTCTGACTCTGAACACAACAACCAACATCCTCACGCAGGGCACAAACGTAGGGCCCGTGTCGCCGACGGCGGCGAACCTGCTTGATGTTTCGGCTTCCAACACGCCGGGGCTCTGCGACCCCACCAATGCAGCAGTGGCCACTTATCCCGGCGCGAGCAATCCCACGGCTTACTACCGTTCCGTGGCGGAAGTGGATGCATTTGGCCGCATCTTCTATACCGATGGCGATGCCTACAGCGGCGACAACTCGCGCGCCGTGATCGAGGCGGACAATGGGCTCTATTATTCGGTCGGGAACGACAACAGCGGCGGCCTGTCGAAGAAGCAAGTGCCGGTGACGCAGCTCGGATTCGATCTTTCCCACTCGACGGGCGCCGAGTTGTTTTACCCTGGCGCGGCGCCGCTGGTTCCGCCCGCCAATAACATGATTTCGTATTTCATTACCGTCGCGGGAGACAAGCCGGGCAAAGATACCAACTTCCGCGGCGAAACAGTCTTTAATGACACGCTCTATGTTGCCAAAGGCAGCGGCGGCAACGGCATCAACACCGTGTATCAACTCGGCACTCCGGGAGTTCTGCCGACGACCGGCAACGCGCCCGCCGGCGGCCTGAACGACGAGCCTTACACGATTCTTCCAGGATTCCCCACCTCCGCTTCCACCACCGCCAGCCCGGGCGGCTACTATCCATTTGGGCTTTGGTTCGCGAACGATACTACTTTGTATGTTTGCAACGAGGGCGATCTGGTTTATACGCCGAGTCAGGTGATCAACGGACAGACGAACGTCGCCGACGCGGGCACGCTCGCAACCGCCGGCTCTGCAAAAGTGGGTCCTTACGTCGGGAACCTGGGTGCTTCAATACACCATCCAGAGTGGGCTCAATCTTGGCGTGCCGTATAGCGTCCGGGATTATCCCACCTCGATTGAGCCGGCAACCGGCGGTTGCCGCAACATTACCGGCACGATCAACCGCGATGGTACGGCGACGATCTACGCGGTCACGTCCACGATCAGTCTGAACGGCGACAATGGCGCAGATCCCAACAAGCTGGTGAAGGTGACCGATCCAATCAACGCGTCAAAGCCGGCAACCAAAGGCTACCTCGACACGTTCGAAACGGTTCGCTCGGCCCAGGCCGGCGAAGCGTTCCGCGGTGTTGCGCTGGCGCCGGAAATCAGCAGGTATTAACCAACAGCAGGTCCAACAAATGAACAAGGCTCCCCGTGCGAGTTGGCGCAGGGAGCCTTGTTTTTGTTCCTGTATTCGCGCCTTCATTATTGATGGGCCGCCCTGGAGCCGCTGCGTTATTGCGATGGCGTGTGGCCGATGTTCTTGTCGGCCCACTGGATGAACCACTTCATATTCGGCGCGTCGGTGTGGCCGCCGTCGTCCTGGCGCCAGGCAAGTTGGCCGTCGAGCAAACCGTCATTGACCGGCGGCATCTTCGCCGTTTTGTAATCGTCCGTGACGCCGAGTCCCTTGGCGCCGAGCAGCGTGAAGACGCGGCTGGCGTCGACCGTGGCCATCCAACTGCCCTGGTGATCGAGCCAGTGCGCGTCGCCTTTTTCCGGGATGCCGTAGCTGATGAAGGTGAGCCGCGGTGCGCACAGAGCAATTAGCTCATTCGAGTCGACGGGGAGATCGCCGGGAGTCATGCTGCCGAACGCAGCTTCGGAAGCGTCGTACTTGATGAAGTTGCCGTCCAGCCAGTAATACTCGCCGGTGGCAAGATTCTCCACACCCTCGCCGTAGTTTCGGCGCAGCAGCGTGGATCCGCCTTTGCCCGACGAGCCCACCAGCACCATGGCGAAGCGATTGCTGTAGGCCATGGTGACGAGTGCGGCCTTGCCGTAGCGCGATACGCCTTCGATGCCCACGTGTTTCGCATCGACGGCGGAATCGGTTTCAAGATAGTCGAGCCCGCGATCCGCGCCCCATGCCCATGCGCGCAGCGCGCCCCAATCGTCCGGCTTGCGCGGTTGGCCTTTATTCACCAGGCCGATGATGCCGCGAGTGAGGCCCTCGGCGTTGTCGGCCTGCACGCTCGCTGGATCAAAGCGGACGAAACCCCAGCCCGCAGCCACCAGCTCCCATTCATTCGGAGGATCGCCATCGGCGTTCAACTGCGGAGGCTGAAAGAACGGGCTTTCCTTGAGCGGCTCCCACGCGGGATGCTTCGCAAAAACGTCCTTGAGCGACGGGTCCTGCTGGAGGAGCACTGCCTTCCACGCTGCGTTGATCTGGTCAAGCTCTTCGCCGCGCGGCTCGTTGGGATTGGGAAATCCGGCGCGGGTGAATTCCATCAGCACGGGAACGGGCCCTGCAGCGTTCGCCGGCGTCACGACCGTCATGTGAATCTTGACGCTGATGGCCGGACAGCCAGAATTATCCACTTCGCCGATCAGGTCCTTGGCGATCACCGGCGTGAACCCGATCATTTCGTGGTCAACCGCGGTCACGGTCCATGTGACCTTGGGGACGTTGGCGGGCACGAAGCCGTAAACGTATTTCGAGTACATGTCGATGAGCTGAGGGCGGCGATCTTTCCACCACATCTCCGGAGTCGTCACCTTCTGGCCGTCATTCATCGTGAGCGGATCGGGAACATTGGGATAGGGATTGGCCTTCGATTCGTCGTAGTTAGCGTGGTTGGGAGCATTTTCATTCCCGCTCCAGCCCGGGCGAAGCGTCTTGATGCCAAGCTGATCCATCATGTTCTGGTGATCCTGGTCGGCGGTGAAGGTGACCGGCGTACAGGGAGTCTGCGCCAGGAGCGAGGAAGCAGCCGTGAACGCGAAGGCGATAATGACGGGCTTGAGACACGAATGCATGGGCACGCTCCGGAACTAATATTCTTGCGGCGATTTTTAGGATGCTCGATTTTCTTCGAGGATCATACTAAATCATCATGAGACAGACCGGCAGAATCGCGTTGATGGCCGGGTTGTTGGTGATCGCAACTTATGCGCTGGCCGAAAAGGGCGCAGCAAAGGGAGACGGATGGGTTGAGAGCTGGGGCGCTTCGCAGCAGATTCCGGAGCCGCAAGACGCGCTGCCTGCCGACGATATGCGCGCGGTCCGCTGACGACGATTAGGAGCACGATGTGGGCGTGCAACTGGGCCAGCCAATCGGAAACGCGAAGTTTGAGGCTGAAACGGCGGGACGCGGTGCCTTTCTTTTCTAAGATAAGTATTTGAAATAAATAGAGTTAAGCGTCAATCGGCGTGGCAGTCAATCAGCGTGGCGGAATGATGCGAGGTGAGGATATAGTATTAGGAGCCAGTTTTCCACAGGGTCGGGCAAAACGCGGTTCCCCCCAGCGCGCGCCGGAGATGCAGTCCGCCATGAGTGTAGACAGGTATTGCGCCTACAACCTTACGCGCCAGCGACTTGTGGCGCCCGAGGTTGAGACCGCAGACGGTACAACGAGCCAATCGGAAGCTCGCCTGCGGGAAGTGGAGCCGGGCGAACAGAGTGCGCTATGGATTTTTCCCTACAGAGAGTTCTCATCTTCAAGCGTGTGCGTTCCTCTCGATCTGGTGCTCCTCGATCACGACAGCGTTGTTCTGGACACTGTTGAGTTTTTCCCCATGAATGCAGTTGGCGCCGCGAGCGCGCAAGCCAAAAGCATTCTTGTTTTGGCGGCAGACTCGGTGGCGCGGCGGGGAATCACGGCCGGTGACCAGTTGGCCATCTCTGCTCCCGAAGAGATGATGATGTATTTTCGGGGCGCTCCCACGAACGGTAAACATCTGCCCGAAACCGCGCCAGCGATCCTCTCGCCGAAAAACGGCGCAAGGGCCAAAGAGAAGCCAGCTGTGGCACCGGACAAACGGGCAGATAAAGCGGACGACGTGGAGCCGGAGATTCCAAGCCAAGGCGCGGCGTCAAAGGCTGCTGTGGAGTCGCCCGAGAAAGAAAAAGAGTCGTTCGCGCCGAGTGAAACGGCTGAGAGCGCGCTTGCAGAAGTTGTGACAGAGTTACAGGTTCATGAAGAGCCTATAGTCGCCTCGAGTGAGAGCGGCGAGAGCATGCCATCGCAAACTGCCGCAGAGTTTCCGCACACAGACGAGCCATTAGCCGTGATGGACCTGCGCAGTCAGGTTGCGCAGACGCAGCCTGCCGCAGAGTTGCCTCGCGAGGTCGAGCCTGCGCCGGCGCCGCGTGCCTTCCCGCACGAACTACGCCCGGTGAATGCGCCGCCGATTCCGTTGCAGCTACCTGGTACGAATGATGTACCGGCACCGACGGATCGACCAAGGCATTGGAAGAACGACGAAACTCCAAAGAACTGGCTCATGCACATGCTGAAACGCAAGAGTCGCGATCCGCGAAGCGCGCCGCGGGAATCGCTTCCGGAACTCGTCGCCTATTTCTTCACGGGTGGAACTCCCGTGCCGAGCACAGTTCGCGATATAAGCACGACGGGGCTGTATCTCGTCACCCGTGAACGCTGGTGGAAGGACACAGTCGTTCAAATGACACTGACCGACCGGAGCGCACCGGCGAACGGGCGGTCAATGTCGCTGCACGCGAAAGCAGTTCGGTTGGGAAGCGATGGTATCGGCTTCCGTTTCGTTCTGGAAGAGGATCGTCACAGCAAAGGCAGAGTCATCGAGCTGTACGCCCCGACGAATGGGATCGACAGAATGCAAGTGGGAAGATTCATGCAGCACTTCAAGGCAACAAATCCTGCGGCGCAATAGCGCAGAACGCTGACCGCGGCGCGTGGCGCATCCGCCGCATTCTCACTGAAAACCGAAGCCGGGCACACCGGTTCATGAGTTGCTGTATCCCGAAGTCATTGTGCTCAAGTGGCTCTTTCTCAAAGAGCCACTCGTCGGTTGCGGACTTGGGTATGGCAATTGTGGAACCGCTGTCAGCAAAGCGATTCACTGCGGAGATCATGGTAAAACTACGACTATGAGACCGGCACCGAAATTCACGGCAATTCTTGGATTGGTTTTGCTGGCAACCTGCGCGCTGGCTGAGAAGGGCGCGTCAAAGGGAGACGGATGGGTGGAGAGCTGGGGCGCTTCGCAGCAGATTCCGGAGCCGCACAACGCGTTGCCCACGGATGATATGAGCGACGCGACGTTGCGGCAGATTGTTCATTTGTCGCTGGGCGGCTCGGCACTGCGCGTGCATTTGTCCAATGCGTTTGGAACGCAGGCGCTTCACTTTACGTCGGTGCATGTGGCGCACGCGGTCTCGCCCAAAGCTGCGGCGATTGATCCCTCGAGCGATCACGCGCTGACCTTTGCCGGCAAGCCGGACGTGACGATTCCGCCGGGCGCGGAGTACGTCTCCGATCCGCTTGAAATTCCAGTAGCGCCCTTGTCTGACATTGCCGTGTCGTTTCATCTGGACGCGCCGCCGATGCCGGAGACCGGGCATCCGGGCTCGCGATCCACCTCGTACTACGAGCATGGCGACCAAGTGAGCGCGGCGGATCTGCCTGATGCTAAGCATGTCGATCACTGGTATCAGCTCACCGGAATCGACGTTGAGACTTCGCCACGAGCGGGGACGGTGGTGACGCTGGGCGACTCGATCACCGACGGCCATGCGGCAACTACAAATGGAAATGATCGCTGGCCCGATATTTTGGCCGCGCGGTTGCAGGCTGAGAAAAAGACGCGGAATGTCGGAGTGTCAAACCAGGGAATCGGCGGCAATCATCTGCTTATCGATGGGCTGGGGCCGAATGTGCTGGCGCGGTTCAATCGCGACGTGCTGGCGCCCGCCGGCGTGCGCTGGGTCATTGTCTTCGAGGGCGTGAACGACCTGGGCGGGCTTGCGATCCACGGGGAAGTTCCCGCCGACCAACACACCGCCCTAGTCGAGCGCATGATTGCGGCGTACGAGCAGATCGTCGCGCGCGCTCACGCGCATGGGTTGCGCGTCTATGGCGCCACCATTACGCCGTACACGGGTTCGGGCTACTACCATCCCGGAGCCTTGAGCGAGGCGGACAGGGAAGCCGTGAACGCGTGGATTCGCGCCGCGGGGCACTTTGACGCGGTGATCGATTTCGACGCTGTGATGCGCGACCCCGAGCATCCGGATCATCTGTTGCCGGCATTTGATTGCGGCGACCATCTGCATCCTTCGCCGGCCGGATATAAGGCGATGGGAGATGCGATCCCGCTGAATTTATTTGAGAAGTGAGTGGTCGGCGAGTCTGGCGCACCCTAATGTTTTGGGGCTGTCAATCCACCACTGCATAGGGTGCCCCGTCCTAACTTTGTTAGGGCGGGAACCGACAGTCTCAACAACCGCAGACGGGTGGCCCACGCTAAGTTTCTGGCTCTCAATCCACCACTGCATAGGGTGCCCCGTCCTAACTTTGTTAGGGCGGGAACCGACAGTCTCAACCACCGCAGACGGGTGGCCCACGCTAAGTTTTTGGCTCTCAATCCGGCACTGCATGGGGTGCCCCGTCCTAACTTTGTTAGGGCGGGAACCGAAAGTCTCAACCATCACAGACGGGTGGCCCACCCTAAGTTTTTGGCTCTCAATCCACCACTGCATAGGGTGCCCCGTCCTAACTTTGTTAGGGCGGGAACCGAAAGTCTCAACCATCACAGACAACAGGCATTTCCTTGGCACAGACTGCGGCAATGCCTCCCAGTCTCTGCAGGTACCAGCAAGGCGGACACCTGCACTTCATCACCTTCAGTTGCTACCGGCGACAGCCGAAACTCGGAACATCGACAGCCCGCGCCCAGCTTGAAGAGTCGCTCGAGCAGACCCGCCGCAGTTACGGGCTGGGCGTTCTGGGGTATGTTGTGATGCCGGAGCACGTCCATTTGCTGGTGAGCGAGCCGGAAAAAGGGGAGCTTTCCATTGCGATTCAGGCCCTGAAACAGTCGGTGTCTCGCCGGCTTGCGCTGAGGAGCCCGGAGCCCTTCTGGCAGGCGCGGTACTATGACTTCAACGTTTGGAGCGGCAGGAAGCGGGTTGAAAAGCTGCGCTATATTCACCGCAATCCCGTGGCTCGCGGCCTGGTGACGCGGCCTGAAGACTGGAAGTGGTCCAGCTACCTGCACTACCTGACCGGCGTGGAAGGCATTGTCGAAATCGAGTCGGAATGGACGGCTCGAAGGCGAGAGCAGATGGGAATACGACTTAGAGCAAAGGTAGGCCCAGTGCAGTGCTTCCCGCCCTAACAAAGTTAGGGCGGGGCACCCCATTCCTGGGGAGAACGCAGATCGTCTGAAGATAGGGAGGGCCACCCGCCAGGCTCGGCCGATTCCATTTGGTCCCCAGACGCGATCAGTCACCGGCGGTCGTTCTACCGCAGTGATTTGGAGGAGGGTTTGGGGCATTCGCCGGCGGAACTAATACGGTGGTTCACCCCATAGGAGGTCGCAAAGCGAGCAATTCTTTGCCAGGGCAGCGTAGATACCATGGGACGGCAATACCATCACTCCTGCCTTACGCTGTTCTTTACTGTGCTTTTAGGTTGATACTCGAGGCGCAGATTGAATGGGTGATGAAATGGAAAGCGTCGGGCCTGAAAAAAAGTCGAAAGTAGCACTGATATTCTGGATCCTCGTTTTGTCCTTGTTTCAACTTCTGGCTTGGCAATTTTTTGCGCAAACGCGACCTACCGCCCCTGATCCAGCGAATGGAAGAATCTACTCGATCGACAATCATGGTCGGGTTGTATACCTAACTCATGATTGAATATTGCGCAGCTTATGCTCATTGGGTGTTGACGCCTATCGTCGCTTTTGCACTGATCGTCCTGCGTTTCATTGGAATCTTGGCTGAAGATCATCGCAAGAGCGACTGAAGTGCGAACTCTTCGTAGAAAGAGAAAAAACACTGGGGACATTTTTTCCAATGAGATCGCTGCTTGGCTTCAACTGTTTTTTGCGTCTTGACGCCTAATTTCATTCATTTGGTAGTGCGGTTTGAAAAAAGAACCAGTCATGTCGTGGGATGCCGCACGATAAAGTTGCCTCGTGTTTCAGGAAAACCTGGGGACCCGATGAATCTTAGAACCTGTGGGACAGACGGGACGTTCCCAGCTTTTCGTGGACGCGTTCCAATTGCTGGCAGATGAAGGAACTCGCCTCGCTCTAGGAGAGTGGCTCAGTACTTTGCGGAGAGGGACCTTGCGGCTTCAGAGAATTCCGGTTTCTGCGCCGGGGCAGGGCGCGCTTTGCGCTTCTTGCCTGCTGGGGCGCTCTGTACGGCTGCGGAGGTATGCGCGCGCGCGCCGGAGTTTTCGCCCATGACGTGCAGGCGCAGGAAGTTGGTTGAGCCGGATTTGGTGCGCGTGCCGGCCACGATGGCGATGACCTCGCGCGGACGAACGTAGCCGCCTTTTTCCAGAAGATTCTCCGCACACTCGACCATGGCTTCGCTGGTGCTCACCTTGGGACAGCGGATGGGAGTGGTGCCCCACAGCAGGTTGAGGCGATTGACGGTGACGTCAAGCGGGCTGAGCGCGAAGATGGGCGCGGTGGGGTGGTACTTCGAGAGCTGGCGCGCGGTCGTGCCCGACTCCGTAAAGAGCGCGATGCCGCGCAGATCCAGATCGTCGGCGGCGTGAGCCGTTGCCTCGCAAATCGTCTCGGCGATCGAGAGGCCGCTGCGGCGCTCGCGCGGCGCGGCTTCAAGGTTCTCGCGCATGTGCTGCTCTGTTTCCGTAACGATGCGCGCCATCATCTCGACTGCCTCAACCGGATACTTGCCCACGGCGGATTCGCCGGAGAGCATCACAGCGTCGGTGCCGTCGTAGATGGCGTTGGCCACGTCGGAAACCTCGGCGCGCGTTGGCCGCGGGTTCTCGATCATCGATTCCAGCATCTGCGTTGCGGTAATCACCGGCTTGAAGTACTCGGCGGCGCGGCGAATGATGAACTTCTGAATGGCGGGAACTTTTTCCGGCGGCACTTCCACGCCCAGATCGCCGCGCGCCACCATGATGCCGTCGGCCACTTGCAGGATGGCGTCGAGATGCTCGACGGCCTGCGGCTTCTCCAGCTTGGCGATGATCCATGTATTGGCGCCGTGCGCGGCCACGCGATTGCGCACCAGGCTTACATCCTCGGCTGTGCGCACGAAGCTGACGGCGATAGCGTCAACGCCGTGATTGAGCGCGAACTCCAGATCCTCGGAGTCTTTTTCGGTGAGCGAGGGCGTGCGCACCAGAACGCCGGGAAGATTGATGCCCTTGCTTTCGCCCAGCATGCCGCCGTTGACGATGTCGCAGACCACGTCGTCGCCGGAAACCTCGTGTACACGGAGCTCGATGAGGCCGTCGGAGAGAAGAATGCGCGAGCCTTGCTCAACGTTTTCAGCGAGGGTTTTGAACGTGGTGCCAACCAGAGACGCGGTGCCCGGCACTTCGCGCGGCGTGATGGTGAGTTTGTGGCCGGCCTTGAGAAGCACGGACTGGTGATCCTTGAGCAGGGTGGTGCGAATCTTGGGTCCTTGCAGGTCGGCGAGAATACAAAGCGGCTTTTTCTCTTCATGGCTCACTTTGCGAATCTTCTGAATGACCGCGACCTTTCGCTCGTGGGTGCTGTGCGAAAAATTCAGGCGGACGACGTCGACGCCGGCATGAATCAGGGCGCGAATGACGGGTTCGGTGTTTGAAGCTGGGCCCAGGGTGGCGACAATCTTGGCGCGGCGTTGCGAGGGAGATTCAGTCAGTTTCAGATCGGCAAATGACATGGGGGCGGCTCCAGACACGATTCTTGTTGGTCAAAAGTGGTTTTCAGCGGATCAAAGGGAGCAAGGGGACGCGAATGTTTCTATTGTAACTGGCCGACAGGGAGAATCCGGCACCGAAGAACCAAGGAAATCAGGGAGAGGGGACAAAGGTGAACGGCGATTCCAGCAGTCGAAGCAAGCAGGAGCGGATCAGCGGGAAAGCCGGGCCGGTCCGTGGGCGGAATCGTCGGCGGTATGATTCTGGCGTTCCCAATAGAGAACGCCATTGAGCTCCGCGCCCAGCAGTACGCTGAACGAAGTGATGTAAAGCCACACCAGAGTCGCGATCCCGGCGGCAAACGACCCGTAGAGCCGTGTGTAATTGGCGACGCTGGTAACGTACCAGCCGTATGCGAGCGTGGCCGGAAACCAAATCATGGTGCCCGCAATGGCGCCGGGCGCGACCCAGAACCAGCGTTCCGTCCGGCGAGTGCCGAAATGATAGAGAGCCGTGAGAACGGCCACGATGGCGGCAAAGCTGACCGCCCAACGAACCGTGCGCCACAAGAGAACGACGAGGCGGCGCATGTCGTGGCCCGAGTTCACGATCATCCAGTGCTCGATCTGGTGACCGAAGACGATGAGAAGTGAGGCCAGCGAAAGCGGAATGAGCGCAATAAAGACCAGCAGCAGCGCGCGGGCGCGCCGTCCCCAGAAGGTCCAGCTTTCAGGCGGAAGCCGGTAGGCGCGGCGAAACCCTTCCATCAGCGACAACATGACGCCGAGTCCCGCGAAAAGGCTGAGACCGGTGGCGGAAAGGATCAACTGACCGGAGTGGAATTGGTGATTGAGAATGGCGGACTGAACAAGATCGAGTGTGTCCGCGGGGAGAAACTGCTCGAGAACGACGCGCGTTTCGCCCACCAGCGACGGCCCTTCCTCCACCTGCGCCACCAGCGTTGTGATTACCAGGAGGGCGGGGAAGAACATGAGCATTCCGGAATAGGCCGCAGCTTTCGATGTGTTGACAACATCGTGGATAAAAGCCTGAATCAGCGCTTCCCGAATTCTGACCAAATAGCCGCTCATTTGCGTTACAAGCCAGAGTAGAGCATCAGCGGGGCTTGCGGCGATAAAAACAGGGACCGAGGGACCAAGGGAACAAGGAAAAGCAGGTCAGCGGGACAGCGGGCCGTCTCACGAATCGAGAGGCCGAAGCGGCCGGCAATCTAAATTCGCATCTGAATGCGCGCGGCGTCAGCGGTCGGTGCAGGAGTAGCAGGGATCGATGGAGGCCTGGATCAGGGGCGTATCGGCGAGACGCGCTCCGCGCACCATCCAGCGCACTGCGGGCATGTTCGCGTAGGTGGGCGTGCGCACGTGGACGCGCGCGGGATTGCGCGAGTTCTCCTTCCAACTGACGCTGTAGATTACTTCGCCGCGCGGTGCTTCAACGCGGCTGGTGGCCGTTCCGGTGGCGAAGACCAGTTTTTCCGGCGCTGACGAGATTTCGCCGGGCGCCATCATGGCCAGCGCCTGGCGGATGATGTTGCAGCTCTCGATGATTTCCAGAGCGCGGACAAAGAGCCGGGCGCGCACGTCGCCGGCCTGCTCAACAGGGACTTCGAACTTCATCTCCGCGTATGCCGCGTAAGGCGCGTCCCGGCGCAGGTCCTGCGGAATGCCCGAGGCGCGAGCCGTGGGGCCAACGACGGCGCAGGAGACAGCTTTCTCGTGCGTGAGCACGCCGATGCCGGCGCAACGCGAGCGCGCGGTGGAGCTGGTGGTGAAGATGGGAATGACGGTGCGCATCATCTCGCGCTCCAGCTCGTCGATCATGGGAACGAGCGCGAGCGGATCCTCGATGTTGCGATTGACGCCGCCCACATGGTTCATGGAGTAGTTGACGCGGTTGCCTGAGATGGCTTGCAGCACATCCATCACTTTTTCGCGCAGCGCGAAGCAGGTCATGAACATGGTCTTGAAGCCCATGAGCTTGGCGGCGATACCGGCCCAGAGCACATGAGAGTGCAGGCGCTCAAGCTCGGCCATCACCACGCGAATGTATTGCGCGCGCGGAGGAGCCTCAATGCCGGCCAGCTTTTCCATCGACTGGCAGAGCGTGAGCGTGTGAATGAAGGAGCAGATGCCGCACACGCGCTCCATGAGCGCGATGACCTGAACGTAATTGCGCGTCTCAGCCAGATGCTCGATGCCGCGAAAGTTGAAGCCGATATTGAGCTCGGCATCCTTCACCGTCTCGCCTTCGCAGATCATTTCGAGCTTGTAGGGCTCTTCAAGGCCGGGATGGTAAGGGCCCATGGGGATTTTGTAGCTCATTTTGCGACCTCCTTTTGTCCACACATGCCTGTAGCGGGATCGTCCTGCACCGGGGCAACGCGCAGATTCACGCCGGGTTTTTCGCCCTCGCGCAGCATCAGCGGCTCATACACGCGTCCTGTGAACACGATGGCGAATCCCTCGTGGACTTCGCGTTCAATCCAGTCCGCGGCCTCGATGATGTCCACAATGCTCTCTATCGTTTTATCGGCGATCTGAAATGGAATGCCGAGCAGGCGGCCATCGAGGTCCCAGTGATATTCGAGACGGAATCCCGTATCGCCGGGCAGCTCGTAGGCGGTGATGGTGATGAAGCGCGCACCGGCGGCACTCATGGCCCAGGCCGCATCACGGACGCGCGCGGCGCCAGGATTCAGCCAAAGCGTGCCGAGGCTCTCAACCCACGGCTCGGCAGTTCCCAGTTTTTCGCGAATGGTATCGAGATTGGTGTCGAGTGCGGTCATTGTGCGCCTCCAGTTGCGGTGCTTGGCACGGCTGCGCTCGCTGGCGCCACAGGTGACACGGCCGGCGCAGGTTTGGGCGCGGGGGGCCTGCGCGCTACGGTGTAGGACTTCTTGAGTTCGCCCTGCATGGTGTAAACCGGCGGAACGGCCTCCTGCTGCGAGAGCGCGTGCTCGGCTGTGGCCTTCCTTCAGCGCGTGTTCCGCGCAGCCTTCAACGCAGCGCCCGCAAAAAGTGCACTGGCCGGGGTTGTAGCTCCATGTGAACTCGCCTTTGCCGGCTTTGAACTCGATGGCGCGCGAGGTGCAGCGGAAGCGGCAGACTGCGCAGCCGGTGCAAAGTGTGGGATCGAACTGCACCAGTCCGCGGAAGCGTGGAGTGACGCGTGGGTGCGCGGGGAAAAGCAGGGTCTGGTAGCCGCGCCGCAGATTCTTCCAGAGCATGACGAGTATGTTCATGACCGGAACCTCATGAGGATTGCGGACGAGACGGCGAGAACTGCGAAGATGAGCGTGCACTGCCAGTAGAAGCGCACGCTGGAGTCAATGGCGAGGCGTGCCGTGGCGGCGGCGAGCGCCGAAAGCAGCAGCACGACGCCAAACGAAATGGCGACGAAGATGCAGGCCGCGAGCCACGCGCCGGCCCATGGAATTGCGATGTGCGGAGCGACGAGCGTGGCGATGAGGCCGGTGCCCGCGACCCATTCCAGGCCGTGCGAAAGCTCCCACATGGCCAGCTCCGGTCCCGCGTATTCGGTCATCGGGCCGGAGTAAATTTCCTGCTCCGCGTTGGGCAGCGAGAAGGGATTGATGTGCAGCTTGGCGGGCAGGCAGACAAGAATCGCCAGCACCCCCAGCCAGTGCAGCGGTGTGAAGGGTGCGGCGGCCAGCGCTTCAAGCCTGAACGTGTGTTGCGAAGCGGCGATGGAGACAATGGCCAGCAGAAAGACGATGTTGTAGGAGACGCTGAGCGCGGCCTCGCGCGCCGAGCCGATCTCGCCAAAGATCGACCGCGATGAAAAACCCGCAGCAATGATGCAGATGGACGGCAGCTCAAGCAGCGCCAGCAGCAGGATCAGATCGCCCTCGAATCCGCCCGAAGATGGCAACACAGGCAGCAGGCCGACGGCACCGGCAGCAGCCGAAACCGCAATCAGCGGCCACGCGCGCATGAGCAGGCCGGCAATGCCGGGCCGCGGCGGCGTGCTTTTGCCGAGCAGCTTCACGAAATCCCAGAACGGCTGCATGAACGGCGGGCCAACGCGCTCCTGCATCAGCGCTACCGATTTGCGCTCGACCCAAAGGAAGAACCAGGCGGTAGGTACGGCAAAGAGCAGCCCCGGAAAGATGAGCAATCGCGCGAGTGCGGTGAGAAGGTTCATTGATTAGCCTCCTCAGTGCTTGTTGTCGCGATGGCGACGGCGTGAGTCGGCGGATTGTTTCCGCGCTCTGCAAGAATCTGCGCAGCTTTCGCGACGCCGGCAATGATCGCGTCTGGCCGCGGCGGGCAGCCGGGCACGAAGACATCGACAGGCAGGTGCTTATCCAGCGGCCCATCAAGCGTGCGGCTATCAATAAATACGTTGGTCGTGGCAGGGCAGGAACCGATGGCGATGACGGCCTTGGGCCCGAGTACCTGGTCGTAGACCGTTTTGACGGCGCCGACGGCTTTGCGCGTGACAGGGCCGGTGACGCAGAGAATGTCGGCGTGGCGCGGGCTGCCTTCGAGGCGCACGCCCAACTGCTCGGCGTCGTAGCGCGGCGAGAGCGCGGCAACGATTTCAATGTCGCAGCCGTTGCAACTGCCGGAGTTCATGTGGAAGAGCCACGGGCTGCGGCGGCGCGCGGTGCACATCAGTCGCTTCAAGAGCTTCATGGGCGCACCCCCATCAGCATTTGCCATGCATGGGGCCACACGCCCGCAGCGACAAGTATGACGGCCAAGACGACAATTGCGGCCTTGATGGCGAAGGGCTCGCGGACTTTTGTAGCGCCAGTCTTTGTAACGCCGGCGTCCTCGCCGGCTGTCGTGCGGGCGTCCTCGCCCGCACACGCAAAGGTGGGCGGACCCCACCAGTTGCGCGAGAGCGCCAGCGCGTAAGCAATCAGCGCGAAGATCGACGAAAGAATCAAAAGGATCAGCGGCCAGGCTCCGATTGCGAGCGCTGTTGTGTACAGCCGCCAGCGGCCGATGAAGCCCAGAGTCGGCGGGACGCCGAGCATGGCGAGCATGCCAAAGAGGAAACCAAATGCGCTCACCGGATAGCGCGCGGCGAGACCGATGGGCCCCAATTCGGGAGTGAGCTCAAGTTCGCCGGCGGCTTCGGGTCCGGCGAGGCAGATAAAGAGCAGTGCCTTGGCCATGGCGTGCGTTGCGGCGGCAACCAATGCGCCCTGTGCTCCGATGGCGCTCATCGAGGCGACGCCAAGAATCAGGAAGCCCACGTCTTCGGCAGTCGAAAGCACGAGCAGGCGCTTGAGGCTGCGCTGGGTCAACATGAGCAGCGAGGCGACCAGCGAGGTTCCGACGGCGACCCAGACCCACAGTGCTCGCGGCGTGAGCGCGAACGGAGAAGCTTGCGCTGCGGCGCAAAACTCGCCGAAGGCGGCCATGTCGACGACCGCAATAATCACGCCCAGGACGAGCGCTGGAAGTTCATCCGCCAGTTTGAGCAGCCAGAAGAACAGCGGAATCGCCGCCAATTTAACGCAGACGCTGGTGAAGAGCATCGCGCGGGCCCAGACCGCGTCTCCACGATCGGCCAGCAGTTCGCTCGCGATCATCGATCCGGCAGAGACGAGCACGACGGACAGATACGTGATCTTCGCGGCTTGCGAGCGCGCGGTGCGCCAGACCAGCACCACCGTGAGAAGCGCGGCAAGCTCCAATAGCCCGAGCCGCCACCAGGGACTTACAACGAGAAGCCCGTCGACCGTCAACGCACCAGCCAGCAAAATCTCCGGCACAAGCTTTCGCCCGGCGGCGCTTGCCAGGGCCGCAACAAGCAGCGCGCCGGCTGCAACAGCGACGCCAAGGATCAGCAGCAGCGGAATTTGCTCGGAAGGCAACGGCGCCAGAGGACTCGACACGGCGACTCCGGGCAGAATCCAGCGAGCCAGAACGAAGGCCGCCGCCGCAAAAGCGATAACCAGCCACGCCGCGCGTTGTTCCATCCACGCGAACACCTGGCCGAGGCCCTGCGAAACCTCCTGCAATCCACTCCAAAACCAGAGATACACGCGATCGACATTTGACCAACGGAAGAAGGAGCCCCAATGTGCCTGGAAAATCTCAGAAAAATCGCCCGCGGTCAGCCGGCCCTGATCGCTCAGCGGCTCGCCGCCGGTAAAGATTCCGCCGCCTGCTCCGGCCATCGCCGCGCCCGATGCCGCAACCGGCCGCGCCGCGTAGGCGACGGCATAAATCGCTCCGCCGATAACCAGCGAGACAATCGCCAGCACCAGGCCGCCTGTTGAAGAAAAGCTTCCCGCATCGGCCGAAAGCCCAAGCCACGTAACGTGCACGCCCGCGCCAACACCAAGCGCCAGCAGGATGGGATTAAGGAAATAGTTGACCGCCAACTGCGGCGCTATGCCAAGCACCACGCTGCCCGCGGCGAGGAATCCCATGCCCCACACCATCGTCGGCGGAGATTCGTGTGCGTCTTTGGTGTGCTCGGTCGGCGGGCCCAGGAATACCGCGCTTGTCGCCTTGGCGCCAAGAAACACCGTGCCCAGGCTTGCTGCCCACGCCACCATCGCAGGCACAGCCCAGCCGGCTTGCAGCGCCGCGGCATAGAGCATCCACTTGCTGGCGAAGCCGCTCATCAGCGGAATGCCCATCATGCTTCCCACGCCGATCAGCCAGGACAAAGTCGTTTGCGGCATCTTCTGCGCCAGGCCGCCAAGCTGGTTCATGTCGCGCGTGCCTGCGGCGTGCTGCACACTGCCCGCCGTCAAAAACAGCCCGCCTTTGAAGAACGCGTGATTCAGGCAATGCAGCAGCGCGGCGGTGATCGCGAGCGGCGTGCCGATGCCGAGACCCATCATCATGTAGCCGATCTGGCTCACCGTTGAAAACGCCAGCATGCGCTTCAGGTCGCTCTGCACCATGGCGTACATCACGCCCACGGCCATGGTCACAGTGCCGATCCACATCAGGCTCTCGCCCCACGCAGCCGGCCATACGCCAAAGCTGTGCATGCGCGCGGCCAGATACACGCCGGAAGTGACATAACAAGCCGAGTGCAGCAGCGCGCTCACCGGGGTCGGCGCGGCCATGGCCTCAGGAATCCAGGTGTGCAGCGGAACCTGCACGCTCTTCGCGACCAGCGCGACCAGCATCAGTGCGAAGATGCCGCCCGTAAAATGGCGCGTCACATTCGGATCGGTCCACAAGGCGCTGCCCGCGCGGTGGTAGAGGATGAGAATCGCGGCGAGCAATCCGTAGCCCGCGATGTGCGTCATCAGCAGAACTTTGCGCGCGCCGTTGACCGCTTCGCGATTGGTGTACCAGAAACCGACGAGAGTGAACGAGCAAAGGCCGACCAGCTCCCAGCAGAGATAAAAGATGAACAGGTTTGCGCAATAAACGAGCGAGACAAAGCCGCCGATGAAGACCAGCATGATGGCGTAGAAGCGCGTCGCCGACTTGTCGTGCGCCATATAGCCGATGGAATAAAGCAGCACCAGGCCGCCGATGCATGCGCCCATGAAGGCGAAGAGCACGCTGAGCGCGTCCACATGAAGGACGAAGGCGAGCGGCCCATCCCATGGCAGCGGATTCAGGCTGATAGCCTGGCCGCCGCGGACCCATGGCGCGATCCCGGCGACGGCGAAGAGAGCAGGCAAGCAGCTCAAAAAAGCGAGGATTCCCTTGGTGCGAGCGGAGCAGAGCTTCGCCACCAGAATCTGCAGTACGGCGCCCGCAAGAAGCGAGCATGGAGCCATCAATATGAGGGTTCGCGCATCCATGCCTTCATGTTGAGCGCGCTACCGTTAGGGTTGATGTGACCGCGCACACAGGGAGGAAAATCGGACCATCGAAGTCCGGTATTTCATACCACAAGGTGGGAATTGGCCACCCTGTCGGCCGGGAGCTGATCCGTGGGTCGGCAGTCGCCTTGACCACGCATACCCGCACCGTTCATAAGCCATCTGGGGCTACAATTCTGCGGGGGCTTTTCCGGCTATGAATTCATCGATGAATGTGCGTCGTCTCGCGATTTTTCTGGTTCTCGCTTTCGCTTTGTTCGCCGCGCGCTCGGCTTCCGGCCAGGCCGTTCTCAGCGAGTCACAACGAGCTTCCGCGCGGCTGCCGCAGCAGGAGCGCGCGATTGTCGACCGGCTCTTGAGCCTGGGCCAACTGCCTGCCGGCACATGGAAAATGCACGCGGGCGACCTGGCGCACGGCGAAGCTGTGAGTTTAGACGAGACCGACTGGCAGCCCGTAGCGCTCATGGCGAAAGCTCCCAACGATGCTGTCTGGTTCCGGCAGACGATTCAGATTCCTGACACGCTGAACGGCTATGACCTGACCGGCGCGCGTATCTGGTTCCAGTTCCACGCCGAAGCCAACGGCCCCATGCCGCAGATGATCTACTTCAACGGCCGCCGCGCTGCCATGGGCGAGGACCTCGAGCCGATCGTTCTGCTCGATGACGCGCGGCCCGGCGACAAGATTGTCATCGCCGTCAAGCTGCTGCACACCGTGGATCTAAAGACCTTCCGCGGCGCGACGCTGAATATTGATTTTGCGAGCGGGCGGCCGAATCCCGAAGACCTGGCGCAGGAGTTTTTGTCGGCATCCGTGCTTCTGCCGAGCCTCGCGCCTGGAGATAGCGCGAAACTCGACACATTGAATGCCGCCATTTCTGCCGTGGATGTGTCGGCACTCGATGCCGCCGAGGTCACAACCGGTGGTGCGCCCCCCGCAGGCGGGGCTGTACCGCCGGCGTCCTCGCCGGCTGTCGTGCGGGCGTCCCCGCCCGCACCATCCGACTCGCGCGCGCAAGCTCAGGCCAAGTTCGACGCCAGTCTGAAGTCGGCTCAGGCAAAATTGGAGACGCTCCGCCCGCTGCTTGAGACCGCGACCTTCCACCTCACCGGCAACTCGCACATTGACGCGGCATGGCTGTGGCCGTGGACTGAAACCGTCGATGTCGTGCGGCGCACGTTTTCGACCGCGCTCCAACTGATGAACGAGTATCCCGGCTATACCTACACGCAATCGGCCGCGGCCTACAACGAGTGGATGGCCCAAAAGTATCCCTCGATGAATGCCGAAATCAAGCGGCGCATTCAAGAGGGACGCTGGGAAATCGTGGGCGGCATGTGGGTCGAGCCGGACCTGAACATGCCCAGCGGCGAATCGCTGGTGCGGCAGCTGCTCGTGGGCAAGCGCTGGTACAAGCAGGCATACGGTGTCGACGTGCGCATCGGCTGGAATCCGGATTCGTTCGGGTATAACTGGCAACTGCCGCAGATCTACAAAAAGAGCGGCGTCGACTACTTTGTCACGCAGAAGATGGAGTGGAATGACACCAACCAGCTTCCCTTCAAGCTGTTCTGGTGGCAATCGCCCGATGGGTCGAAGGTGCTGGCGTATTTTCCGCACGGCTACGGCAATGAGGACTTGCGCCCGCTGCGGCTTGCGGACGATCTCGCGGCCGCGCGGCAACGGTCCACAGGCATGACCGACATGATGGACCTCTACGGCGTCGGCGATCACGGCGGCGGGCCCACGCGCGCCATGCTCGACGAAGGTTCTCATTGGGCCACGCCTGATCCCGCATCGTTGACCGCGAACGGTGGCACGCCGGTCACGCCGCATTATCAGTTCGGCACAGCGCAGAGCTGGTTCACGGATGTTGAAAAACAGATCGCTCCCGAGAGCCCTGTCTGGAATTACCAGTCGATCGCGAAGGGTTACACAGCGCCGCCGGAAGTGCCGGGCAAAGTGACGATTCCGACGTGGAATTCGGAGCTTTACTTCGAATATCACCGTGGAGTGATGACCACGCAGGCCAATCACAAGCACAACATGCGGTCCGCGGAAGAGGAGATGCTGAACGCGGAGAAATGGTCGTCGCTGGCGTGGCTCGATGGCGCAAAGTATGCGGCGGACGAGCTGACCGAGGACTGGAAGAAAGTGCTGTTCAATCAGTTCCACGATCTGGCTGCCGGGTCGGGGATCGCCGTGATCTATAAGGATGCGCAGAAGGACTACGACTGGGTGCGGATGTCGACGGATGCAATCGACGCAGGGGCGTTGCAGACGGTGGCGGAGCGGGTTGATACGGACGCCGGCCAAGGAGTGCAAACCGTGCCGATCGTTTACAACCCGCTGGCTGGCGGCGTTCAGGGGACGTTTCGGTTGATGTTCAGCTTTCGACGCCGCCATCGAGCGGCGTTATGGTGGTTGACCGGTCCGGGCAACCCCGTTTTCCGATCCGCTCCTCAATCGAAAAGGAAGGCTTGGAGTCACCGTTGACTTTTTACGTGGCCGACGTTCCTCCGCTCGGTTACGAGCTGGTTAGAGTTGTTACCTCCGGCGTTCGAAGGCCGTGGCTCGGGCGCTCCGCGAAAGATTGGCGGCGATTCAGTCTTGTTAATGCAGATGTAAGAACCTGCGCGTTGTCGTGAATAAAGCGACTGGCTGCATCACGAGCCTTGAAGCGGCGCAATGAATCCGTCGCCTCTCAGGCGCATGCGGCAATCAACTTCAATTCTTCAAAGACACTCCGAAGCAATACGATGCGTGGAATATTGATCCCGGGACGCTCGATCTTGCCGCCGATGACGATCGATGAAGGTCGACTCCGTTACGTCTGGTCGACACCGATCGTCCACGTCCTGCCATTCCGCGTCACTCGCTCACTGGCAGAGCTCCAAGTTTGTCCAGACAATCTGGCTGGACGGCGACATCGTCGACATCGACAACGACATTGACTGGCACGAGCAGCATGTTCTGCTCAAAGCCGCATTCCCATTGGCCGTCACGAGCGACTTTGCAACCTACGAGATCCCCTACGGCTCAATCCAGCGGCCGACCACGCGCAACAACTCCTTCGAAAAAGCACAGTTTGAGGTTCCGGCGATGCGATGGGCGGATCTGAGCGGCGCGGGTCGCGGACGGGAAAGTTCACGGCTTGAGCATTCTCAACCAGGACAAGTACGGGTACGACGCCGCGGGCAACGTGCTGCGGATTACGCTGCTGCGCTCGCCCACATGGCCCGATCCAGATGCCGACCAGGGCGAGCACCACTTCCACTACGCGCTCTATCCGCACGCGGGCACATGGAAAGACGCGCTCACCGTGCGCCACGGATGGGAGTATGACTATCCGCTGCAGGCCGTGGTGACGACGGCACACGCGGGTTCGCTGCCGGCGGAGCACTCCTTCGCTTCGGTCTCGCCCGACAACGTGGTGCTGACTGCCGTGAAAAAAGCTGAAGACGCGAACGGGCTGATCTTCCGCGTATACGAATGGGCAGGGAAGGAGACGACGGCCGAGTTCCACGTGCCTCCCGGCGCGACGGGCGCCACGGTCACGAATCTCATGGAGCAGCCCGAAGGCGATCCGCTTCAAGCTGCTGGCGACGTGATCAAGGTACCCATCCATCCGTACGAGATTTTGACGATTCGCGTGGACTATCCGGCCGGCGGCCCGAAGCAATGAGTTGAGGGTCGTGCGTCGTGGTTCGTGAGTCGTGAACCGCGAATCGTGCTCTGCCGGTCTTCACGATCCACGAACCACGATTCACGTTCCACGAGTTTGCTATTCTGAGAACAGCAAGGAGCCTGCGCTATGCATATAACTTCCCCGTTCTTTGTGGTTCCCGTCATCATCGCCGTCTTTGTCGCGTCAATCCTGTTTGCCACCAGCAGCAAGGAAGATGGATCTTCGACGCACTGAGCGCGTAAGTAACGCCGGCGTCCTCGCCGGCTGTCGTGCGGGCGTCTCGCCCGCGCAAGTATTTTGAAGAGTACAATCCATTCAAAATGCCTGCCAGACGAAGGTCATCCAGCACGTCGCAGGGTGCTATACAGCCTCGCTTCGGCGAAGTACGAATCCGCGAGCGCGGCAGGCTTCCCCACTGGGAAAAGGATTCTGGGCTTTACTTTGTCACGTTTCACCTTGCAGACTCTCTGCCCACGCCAATCCTTAGAAAGCTTGTAGAGCGAAACCGCGTGCTCTTGATCGCAGAGCGGACCGGGGCCAATCTGCTGCCAAGTCAGAAGCTGCTTATCGAGGAATACAGCCCGAAGAAGATTGAAGACTATTTCGATCGCAGGATTGGGGCCTGCTCTCTTCGCGATCCGCGCATTGCTGACCTGGTTGCCGACGCGCTTCGATTCTGGCATGGCAAACGATACCGGCTTCTGGCTTGGTGCGTCATGCCCAATCATGTGCACGTGATCTTCTGTCTGCTTCCGGGGCAAGAGTTGGCTGACGTAGTCGGTGGTTGGAAATCGTACACGGCGAAACGCGCGAATCGAATTCTGGGACGCATTGGGAGTTTTTGGCAGCGGGAGTATTACGACCGGTTGATTCGGAAGGAGGGCGAGCTGGATCGGGCGGTGGACTATGTGTTGCGCAATCCGGAGAAGGCTGGATCGAGGGATTGGACTTGGGTGTGGAGTGCGGGCGAGGACGCCCGCACGACAGCCGGCGAGGACGCCGGCGCTACGGCCCGCACTTAAACGAGTGAGGATGCCCGCGCCACAAGGAACCTAAAGACTTGCACTACAAAGGAGGTTGGAGGCGGGCGACTCCAATTCCCGGAACAATTTCCCTGCCGGCGGCGTATAACGTGGCATGAGGGCGATTCTGATGACACCCAACTCGACAAGCAAGCCGGCATTGAACTCGATACGCGTGCCGATTCGGAAATCTCCACGAAACGCTGTGCTCAACGCGGCGGGCCTGCTTGGCTGCCTGGTGGCCGGCTCGGTGTTGGCAGCTGGAATCGCCGGTTGCAGAGTGTCAGTGGACAAAGGCCCCAACGGCGAGGACAAGAAGGTCCAGGTAGACACTCCCTTTGGCGGCATTCATGTGAACACCGATGAGACCTCCGCGGCTGATCTCGGCCTGCCGGCCTATCCCAGCGCGGACATCGTCAAGGACAAGGACAACGACAAATCGGCTGACATCCACATGGGCTTTGGCGAGTGGGAGCTGCGCGTGAAGGTCGTGAACTACTCTACCTCCGACAGCCAGGACAAGGTCGTCGCGTTTTACAAAAAGGCCCTCACCCGGTACGGCGACGTGATCGCGTGTCAGAACGGCGCTGCCGTGGGCACCCCTACCGCGACCTCCGAGGGTTTAACCTGCTCCGACCATGGAGGCCCCAACGTGAACATCGACGACCACGACAAATCGTATGGATGGCAGTCGAGCCATGAGGGTTTTCAGTTGAGAGCCGGCTCAAAGCGCCACCAGCACATCGTCGGATTTGAGAGCTCGGCGCCGGGCCAGACGCGGTTTGCTCTTGTGGCGCTCGATCTGCCGGCAGCAGCCGTCGGGGAATCCGGCAAGAGCGACTGAAAACGGCCTGGAGCTTGCGGATTCGGAGAATCCACTCTTGCGATTCGCCGCGGCGCCGCAAGAGGCTGCGGAGGCCGTTGCCCAGCGATCCTCGGTCGCAGATCCGGGCGTGGTGCGGCCGGCTCCGTTCGGCCGACTGTCGTTTTCGCCTGTGAACATGAGCGCGGAAAGACCGAACGATAAGCCTGCCAATTTGCGAAATCGATGTCTTTGCGTTTTCAACGGTTTGAAAAAGTGGACATGCGAGTCGTAGGATGATGGTTTCTCGATATTCAAGGGGGTTGAGTTTTCCATGGTCACTTTGCGGCGTTTTCTGTACGGTTCTGCGGTTTTGGTTGCATCGCTCTTTGCAGGCCTGACTCAAGGACAGGCGCAGACTCAGGGACGGCTGCTGCGTTTTCCTGACATTCACGGAAGCCAGATCGTGTTTAGTTACGGCGGCGATCTGTGGCTGACGACAACGGATGGCGGTATGGCGCGCCGGATTACGACCAGCCCGGGCCTTGAACTGTTTCCCCATTTTTCACCGGACGGCAAGTGGATCGCCTTTACCGGCCAGTACGACGGGAACTTCAACGTGTACGTAGTTCCCGCCGCCGGCGGCCAACCGAAGCAGCTAACGTTCGTTGCCGATATCGGCGAAGTTCCCGAGCGGATGGGGCCGAATAACGAGGTGATCGCGTGGACGCCGGATTCAAAACGCATTGTTTTCCTCTCCCGCCGCGACTCGTTCAACGAGTGGTTTGGACATCTGTGGACAGTGAGCGTCGATGGAGGGTTGCCAGAGCGGCTGCCCATCGACCGGGGCGGGCTGCTGGCCTTCAATGCTGACGGCAGCGAGATGATTTACAACCGCATCTTTCGCAATTTCCGCACCTGGAAGCGCTACACCGGCGGGATGGCGCAGAAGCTTTCGCGATGGAATTTCAAGACGCACGCCTATGAGCAGCTGACCGACGACGACTGGACTGACACCTTCCCGATGTGGAGCGGCGACACGGTTTATTTTGTGTCGGACCGCGGAGAAGGGCATTTGCTGAATCTCTACTCCATGGACCTGAAGTCGCGCGCCGTGAAGGAGCTGACGCACTACACCGATTACGACGTGGAGTGGCCGAGCCTGAACGGGGGCCAGATTGTTTACCAGCACGGAGGTTGGCTCTACCTGTTCGATACCAGTACGGAAAAGACGCGCCAGTTGGATATCGAGGTCGATGGTGACTCCAACGAGGCGCGCGCACATTGGGCTCCGACGGCGAAACTGATCGACTCCGCGGACCTTTCTCCCGACGGCAAGCGGGCAGTGTTGACGGCGCGGGGCGATGTTTACACGGTGCCGGCCGAGCACGGTGCGACGCGGAACCTGACTCAGACGCCGGGGATTCGCGAACAGAATGTAGCCTGGTCGCCGGACGGGCGCTGGATTGCCTACGAAAGCGATGCCACCGGAGAGCAGGCGATCTATATCCGTCCGCAGGACGGGATGGGGCCCGAGCAGGAGATTACGACCGGAGGGCCGGAGTTTCTAATGCCTGCGGTGTGGTCGCCCGACAGTACCAAGCTGGCCTATACCGATAGCTCGCTCCATTTGTATTACGTCGACATTCACGATAAGAAGCCGGTGCTCGTGGATACGGCCACCTACGACGAATTCCACAACTATTCGTGGTCCCCGGATTCGAAGTGGATCGCCTACGACAAGACACCGGAAAACCGTTATCCCATGATCGAGTTGTACTCGCTCGACGCGAAGAGCATCACGGATGCGACGACTGATTTTTATCCTTCTTTCAATCCGGTGTTCGATCCCGGGGGGAAGTATCTCTACTTCATCTCGCTGAGGACATTCAATGAGGTGCTGGGCCCCATCGATGACGAATTCGCGAATCCGCAGGCGGAGAATGTCTTTGCAATTACCCTGCGCGCGGATGAGGCCTCGCCGTTTGCGCCGCAGAGCGATGAAGTTGCGGTGAAGAAGCCGGAAGAGGCTCCCGCTCCCGGGGGGCCGGCGACGGCGAAAGCGCCGGAGCCTCCTGCGGGAGCGAAGGGCGCCGAGCCCGCGGCCGGTGTGAAAACAGCGGATCATCCTCCCGTCGGCGAGAAGACAGGAGACGAGGCCAAAAAGAAGGAACCGTTTCGCATCGACCTCGATGGAATCCAGAGCCGGATCGTTTCGCTGCCCACGCCGCCGGGAAATCTTGGCGGCCTGGCCGCGGCCGATGGGTTCGTTTATTACGCGGCAAATCCGACAGTTGGCTTTTCAGGACCGCTGCCGGGGCTGACGCCGGAGATTCACGTTTTCGATCTGGATAAGCGCAAGGATCAGGTCCTGCTGAGCGGGGCGGGGCTGTTCTCCGTGTCGTTTGACGGCAAGAAATTGCTCTACGCCGATATGCCAGATAAATTCGGCATTATCGATGCCGCGCCGCCGGCCGGTCCGGAACATCACGTTGGCGATGGAGCGCTGAACCTCGCGGAAGTGCGCGCGGACATCGATCCGCAGGCCGAGTGGAAGGAGATGTTCGACGAGGCGTGGCGCCAGGAACGCACGTTTTTCTTTGAGAAATCGATGAACGGCGTGGACTGGAAGGCGGAGCGGGCAAAGTATGAGCCGCTGTTGCCCTACGTAACCGATCGCTACGATCTGACCTATGTCATTGGGGAGATGTTCAGCGACCTGTCCAACTCGCACATGTACGTGGGCGGCGGCGATTATCCTGACTTGCATCCCGTCAATGTAGGCATGCTGGGAGCGGATTTTGCGCTGGATGCGGCGAGCGGACGCTACAAGATTGCGCATATTCTGCCGGGCGCCAACTGGGCGCAGCAGTTGCGCTCTCCGTTGACGCAGCCGGGCGTGAATGTGCATCAGGGTGACTACCTGCTGGCCATCGACGGGCGGCAACTGAACGCGCCCCAGAATCCGTATGAGTGGTTTGTGAACACTGCCGGCCAGAACGTTAGGCTGACTGTGAATTCCAAGCCCACGATGGAGGGCTCGCACGAAGTGGTCGTGCAGCCATTAGGAAACGAATTCAAGTTGCGGGAGCTGGATTGGATCGAATCGAACCGCGAGAAAGTGGATAAGCTGAGCGGCGGTAAGATCGGCTACGTCTACCTGCCAGACATGGGGCCGTCGGGGCTGAACGAGTTTGTGCGCCAGTACTATCCGCAGATTCGCAAGCAGGCCATCATCTTCGACGTGCGCTATAACGGCGGTGGAAATGTCGACCAGATCATCCTGGAAAAGCTGCGCCGGATTCTGGCCGGTATGGAAACGGCGCGCAACTGGGCTCCGAATACGATCCCGGACAACGTGTTCAACGGCTATATGGCGTGCGTGACCAACCACTACGCAGCTTCAGACGGCGATTTCTTTACCTACTTTTTCAAGTTCTACAAGCTGGGCCCTGTGATCGGGACGCGGACGTGGGGCGGGGTGCGCGGCATTCGCGGCGAAGTTCCCCTGATGGATGGCGGATACGTCACGCGCTCGGAGTTTTCACTCTACGGGCTCAACAGCCAATGGTTAATTGAAAACCATGGCGTCGCGCCGGATATCGAGGTTGAAGACAATCCGGATCAGCTCGCTGCCGGACATGATCCGCAGATCGAAAAGGCTGTGGACTACCTCATGAAGGAAATTCAGGAGCATCCCAAGGTGCTGCCGCCGGCGCCGCCCGATCTTCCGGCATATCCGAGCGGGCCGGGAATGTAGCCGGAACAGTGGAGGACTGCGCCCGGCGCTTGCGATGTTCGGTCTTCGCGTGGCTGGGCTGCCAGCCGCGCTGCACGCGTTGGAACTCCGAGGTCCGGGGCAGCGCTGGAATTGTGCGCAAACGCCTTATCCACCGATCGATCGACTTCGATCGCTTTACGCAACGAAAAGGAGGGCGAACCAGCCCAGGAATTCCGGCCGGATTTTGCAATGGCCGGGGTGACTCCCATCACAGCGCGGCCCGCTCCTAAAGCCCAGACTAATGGCGGCTTGAAGGGAGTTGAGGGCAAGATCGGAGGCGCTACCCGTGATGGAACGATCAGAGCCGATGCACCGCCCTTTGAGGGTGTGCAGCGGCGGCTCACGATGACCTGGAGCGAAGATTGCCAGCGCAAGCGCATGAGCTCGGCGCAGGCGCTCAAAGCTGTACCTTCCGGTGCTCGTGTTTGGATCCAGTCGGGTTGCGGAACGCCCTCGGTTTTGGTGGACGCGCTGGTGGCACGTGCCGCCGAACTCCGCGACGTCGAAATCATCCATATGAAGACGTTGGGCGCGGCCGACTACACGCGTCCCGAGTACGCAGGGCACTTCCGCCATCGCGGGCTGTTCCTCGGCGACAACGTGCGCGAAGCGGTTTGCAACGGGCGCGCCGACTACACTCCCATCTTTCTGAGCGAGATTGAAGGCCTCTTCGAGAGCGGGGCTCTGCCACTCGACGTGGTGCTGATGCAGGTTTCGCCGCCGGATGCCCACGGATTCGTAAGCCTGGGCACGACGGTGGACTGCACGCTCACGGCGGTTCGCTGCGCCAAGATCGTGATCGCCGAAGTGAACCAGCAAATGCCGCGCACGCACGGCGACACCACAATTCACGTGAGCCACATCTCCGCGCTTGTGGAGACAGATAGGCCGCTGCTTGAGCTCGACGCAGAGCCCTGCACCGACCTGCATGTGCGCGTGGCGCAAAATGTCGCCGCGCTCATTCCAGACGGCGCCACGCTGCAGACGGGTATCGGCGGCATCTCCGAGGCCGTGCTGCACTGCCTTACCGGCAAGCGCGATTTGGGCATTCACACCGAGATGTGCCCCGACGGCGTGATCGATCTGATGGAGTCGGGCGTGATCAATGGCGAACGCAAGACGCTGCATCGCGGCAAGGCGGTGGTGGCCTTTGCGCTTGGTACGCAGCGGCTCTTCGATTTCATCCGCGAGAATCCGAGCTTCGAGTTTCGATCGATCAGCTACACCAACGACCCGTTTGTGGTGGCGCAGAACGACCGCATGGTTGCGATCAACGGCGCGCTTCAGGTGGATATGACGGGGCAGGTATGCGCCGATTCGCTGGGCACGCGCCCTTACAGCGGGTTCGGCGGGCAAATCGACTTCATTCGCGGCGCGGCGCGGTCCAAAGGCGGCGTGCCAATCATCGCGCTGCCTTCGACAGCGCGCGGCGGAACGGTCTCGCGCATTGTGCCGGTGCTGGAGCCGGGCGCGGGCGTCGTCACTTCGCGCGCCGATGTGCACTACGTCGTCACCGAGCACGGCATTGCCTATCTGCATGGAAAAACGCTGCGCGAGCGCGCCGAAGCGCTCATTGCGATTGCCGATCCGCGCTTCAGGGCGGACCTTGAGGATTTTGCGGTGCGCTCGCACTATATGGAGCGGAAGGCAGTGTTGGTTTGAGCCGCGCTGCCGAAGGAGACGAACGGAATGACCGAAGCCAACAAGCCGGACCAGAAACAGGATCGAGGCCAGTTGCGCATCGACGAGCAGGAGTGCAAGGGCTGCGGCCTGTGCATTGAGGCGTGCCCACCTAAGGTGATCGCGATGAGCGAGCGGCTCAATCACTACGGCTATCGCACGGCGTTGTATGCAGGCGCAGGCTGCACAGGTTGCGGCATCTGCTTCATGGTATGTCCGGAGCCCGGCGCAATTACGGTGTATCGGCTGGTGAGCGCGCACGAAGTTGAGATGCGCGCGGCAAAAGCCGCAGCGGAGGGGGCCAGCGCATGCGCAAGCAACTGATGAAGGGCAATGAGGCCATCGTCAAGAGCGCGATTCTCGCCGGATGCCGCGCGTTTTACGGCTACCCCATCACGCCGGCAAGCGAGATCGCCGAAGCTGCGGCGGAGTTCATGCCGAAAACCGGCGGCGTCTACGTGCAGGCGGAGAGCGAGGTCGCGGCCATCAATATGCTGTACGGCGCGGCGTCGGCGGGCGTGCGCGCCATGACCGCGTCGAGCGGCCCCGGCATCAGCCTCATGCAGGAAGGCATCAGCTACATGGCCGGCGCGGAGCTGCCTTGCGTCATCGCCGACATTACGCGCGGCGGCCCAGGCCTGGGCAATATCGGGGCCGAGCAGGGCGACTACCACCAGGTGGTGAAGGGCGGCGGCCACGGCAACTATCGAACCATCGTGCTGGCGCCGCACTCCGTGCAGGAGATGGCGGACCTGACTGCTCTGGCTTTCGAGCTGGCAGACCGCTATCGCAACCCGGTCTTTATTCTCGCCGACGGGTTTATCGGGCAGATGATGGAGCCGGTTGAGTTTCCGCAAACGGCCACCGCGACCCATCTGCCGGACTGGGCCGTCGCCGGTACCGCTGTCTCGCGCGGCAATCTGATCACCTCGCTGGAGCTGGATTTCGACAAGCTGGAGAAGCACGTTCGATCACTTGAAGCCAAATATAAAGTTGCTGAGCAACGCGAAACCCGGGCCGAGGAATGGATGACCGCCGACGCGGAGATTGTGCTGGTCGGTTATGGCATTGTTGGGCGGATTTTGAAGGCCGTGACGGCGGAGGCTCGCGCTGCAGGAATCAAGGTCGGCGTGCTGCGCCCCATCACGCTCTATCCATTTCCCGTGGTGCAGTTCCAGCGGCTGGCCTTCAGCGCGCGCGTTTTTGGAGTGGTGGAGATGAGCACCGGCCAGTTGATTGAGGACGTGAAGCTGGCGTTGAATGGCTCGCGGCCGGTCGAGTTCTTGAGTCGCGTGGGCGGCAATGTGCCCTCGCATGAGGAAGTGCTGGCGTTGGTTCGCGAGCTGGCGCGTCACGGTGAGCGGGCACGCTGCGAAGCGCTGGCCCAGCCCGATCGAGAAGAGGAGCGCGTGGCAAATGTCTACTGAGTCGGTGGCAGAGTACGAAGTCGCGCAAGGCAGGGCCACGTCCTTCTACAAGCGCTATGAGCGCAAAGAAGACCTTCAGCACCAGACGCACTTCTGCCCCGGCTGCGGCCACGGCACCGTGCACAAGATGATCGCCAAGGCCATTGACGATCTGGGCGTGCAGGATCGCACCATCATGGTCGGTCCCGTCGGCTGCGGCGTCTTCACCTATTACTACTTCGACGTGGGCAACGTGCAGTCCGCGCACGGCCGTGCGCCGGCCGTGGCCACGGCGATGAAGCGCAGCCGCCCCGCGAGCATCGTCATCAGCTACCAGGGCGACGGCGATCTTTCGGCCATTGGATCTGCGGAGATTCTGCACGCCGCCAACCGCGGTGAAAACATCACCGTATTCTTTGTGAACAACGCCATCTACAGCATGACCGGCGGGCAGGCCGCGCCCACCACGCTGCTGGGCATGAAGAGCACCACCACGCCGAACGGCCGCAGCGCGGCGACAGAGGGCTATCCCCTCCATGTGAGCGAGCTGCTGAGCACGCTTAAGGCGCCGGCCTACATTGAGCGCGTGGGCCTGGGCGATAACAAGCAGATTGCGCAGGCGGCGCGAGCCATCAAGCGCGGCCTTGAGAATCAGGTGCGCGGGTTGGGATTTTCGCTGATCGAAGTGCTGTCGCCTTGCCCAACGATTTGGAAGTTGAATCCCGTCGAATCGCAGCATTGGGTGCGCGACGTGATGGAAAAAGAATTTCCGCTCGGCGTCTTCTGCGACCGGACGAAAGAGCGGATCGAAGCGGCGCATCCAAGGCCAGTGACGCTGCAACCTGCGCTCGATGAGCTGCCACGCATTCTCGGGGTTGCCGAGAGTGACCTGCCGGAAGGTAATGCGGCAGCCGTCGCGCTGGATAAGGCGATCGATCTTGAAGTGCGCATCGCCGGCTTTGGCGGGCAGGGCGTGCTGCTGCTGGGCGAAGTGCTGGCCGAGGCTGGCCTTGACGCAGGCCTCGAAGTTTCGTGGTTGCCGTCGTACGGTCCCGAGATGCGCTCCGGTACATCGAACTGTCATGTGCGGTTGTCGCGCAACCCCATCGATTCGCCGCTGGTCACCTCGCCCAATGTGCTCGTGGCGATGAACGAGCCCTCGCTGCGCAAATTCGACAAGAGCGTGCGCGAAGGTGGCTGGGTGATCTACAACGGCCAGGAATTTCCCGAAGATTGCGTGCGCGAAGGCGTGCATGTGCTCGCTCTCCCGTTCACTGAGCTGGCCGACGAGCTGGGCGACAAGCGCGCAGCAAACATGGTGATGCTCGGCGCGCTGCTGGAGATTGCCGGCGCGCTGCCGCAGCAAAGCATCGACGACGCGCTCAGGCGGCTCGTGAAAAATCCGCGCTGGGTGGAACTCGACGAGCGCGCCCTGGCGCGGGGCAGGGAACTCTACCGGGAGTCGCTCGTGGAGGTGTGACATGAAGGCGGATTCCGATCCCAACCTGATTGTGTATTTTGGCGGCCAATATGTACCCATGCGCGAGGCCCGCATCGGGATCCTGACCCACGCGCTGCACTACGGAACCGGCGTCTTCGAGGGCATCCGCGCCTACTGGAACGAGACCGCGCGCGAGCTTTACTTTCTCAGGCCCATGGAACACTACCAGCGCTGGAGGCAGAACTGCGGCATCCTCCGCATCGATGTGCCGCTCACGCCTGAGGAGTTATGTTCGATTACCGTCGAATTGGCGCGGCGCAACGCGTTCCATACTGACCTCTACATCCGGCCGCTGGCTTACAAAAGCGCCGAGCGCATCGGCGTGGCCATCGACGACCAGGACAGCTTCTTTATCGCCGCGCTTCCTTATGGCGAATATCTGAAGAGCGAAAACGGGCTGCATGCCGGCGTCAGCTCCTGGCGGCGTATTGAGGACAATGCCATTCCGCCGCGCGCCAAGATCTGCGGCGCCTACGCCAACAGCGCGCTGGCCGGCGACGAAGCCCGGCGCTCGGGATTCGACGAGGCCATTTTCCTCAACGAAAGCGGCCACGTTGCCGAAGGCGCAACCTGCAACCTTTTCATGGTGCGCAAAGGGCGCGTGATCACCCCCGCCGTGACCGACAACATTCTTGAAGGCATCACGCGCGACTCCATCATGGAGCTTGCCGCGCGCGAGTTGGGCGTCGAAACCGTCGAGAGGCCGATTGCCCGCAGCGAGCTCTATGTGTGCGACGAGCTGTTCCTGACCGGAACAGCTGTGGGCTTGGCGCCGGTAGTTCGCGTCGATCATCGCGCCGTCGCAAACGGAGCCATCGGCGAAGTCACGCGCCGCTTGCGGCAGTTGTACTTCGATGCGACGCATGGGAATCTGCCCGCCTACCGCAAGTGGCTCCTTCCGGTGTACGCGGGCAGCCGGCTGGTGGAGCAGGACCCGGCGCAGGTCGCGGAAACGAGCTTGACCTGAGCGAATGCCGGCGACGCTCGAGTACGCCGGCTGTCATGCCCAGGCAAGGAGGTGGCATCAATGCCAACAGCAGTAGCAATTCAAGCAAACGCCTATGACGTGGCCATGGAGAACTTCGACACGGCGGCAAACGCCATGGGCTTGGAACAAAACACGCGCGAGATGATCAAGTATCCCGAGCGCATGCTGACGGTGGGCGTGCCGGTGCGCATGGACGACGGCCACATCCATCGTTTTGTGGGCTATCGCGTGCAGCATAGCTCGGTACGCGGGCCGGCCAAGGGCGGCATCCGCTACCATCCGCAGGTCACTCTCGACGAAGTGAAGGCGCTGGCAACGTGGATGACGTGGAAGTGCGCGGTGGTGAACATTCCCTTCGGGGGAGCCAAGGGCGGCATCACCTGCGATCCGAAATCGATGTCTCAGTGTGAGCTGGAACGGATGACGCGCCGCTACACGAGCGCGATTCTGCCGATTATCGGGCCGGAGCAGGATATTCCCGCGCCAGACGTCTACACCAACTCGCAGACCATGGCCTGGATCATGGATACATACAGCATGACCAAGGGCTATGCCATTCCCGGCGTAGTGACGGGCAAGCCCATCAGCCTGGGCGGATCGCTGGGCCGCAATGAGGCCACGGGCCGCGGAGTGTTTTCGACCATCGAGTCTGCCTGCGAGCATCTCCACATTTTGCTCAAGGGCGCGACAGTCGCGGTGCAAGGCTTTGGCAACGCCGGCTCAATCGCGGCACAGTTGCTGCATGAAGCTGGCGCAAAAATCATTGCTGCCAGCGACTCGACGGGCTGCGTCTATAACCGCAACGGCCTGAACATCCCCGAGTTGATCCACATGAAGTCGCTCTGCGGCCATGTGGATGGTTTTCCGGAGAGCGAGCCGATCCTGCCGCACGAGCTGCTGGCTTTGCCGTGCGACATTCTCGTTCCCGCCGCACTCGAGAACACCATTCACGCTGACAACGCTGACGCGGTGCGTACGCGCATCGTTGCTGAGGCCGCCAATGGGCCGCTCACTCCTGCCGCAGACAGAATCCTCGAGAGCAAGGACATCTTTGTGATCCCGGACATTCTGTGCAACGCGGGCGGCGTCACAGTCTCCTACTTCGAATGGGTGCAAGACGAACAGCACCTCTTCTGGGAGGCTCGGGACATCTACAAGCGCCTCGATCACGTGATGAAGACGGCCTTCCGCGATGTGCTCAAGATTCGCACGGAGCGGAAAGTACCCATGAGGATCGCCGCCAACATCCTCGGCATCGGCCGCGTGGCCGAGGCTGTCCAGATTCGCGGCATCTACCCATAGGCGCGAACCTTAAGCCGGTTGAATCGATTTCCCAGCCTGCGTTGCCCTCATCCTCTCCGTGGACCGCGGAGAGGATGAGGTGTACCTTCCGTCTCCCCGCGGTTGGGCTATGGCCAGCCAACGGTTCACCTGATGGGATAAATGGTGGAAAAGCCAGCCTGAATGGCGCCGGCCGTCGCTAACTCCTTCGCCAAAACCTACCCCAAACTGGTAGCTTGAAAGAGGCGGAAATTCTCTCCCACGATGACGACCAGTCCCTACTTTTCATTGGCAGTTTTGTTCGGCGCGGCACTCGGCTTTGGCCTCGCTCCGCTGGGGTTGGCGTGGGTCTGGGCGCAGGTGTTTTCGCCGGCCAAGCCCAATGCGGTCAAGAACGCCATCTACGAGTGCGGTCTGGAGTCAAAGGGCGATGCCTGGATGCAGTTTCGCTCGGCGTACTACCTCTACGGCATCATCTTTCTTATCTTCGACGTGGAAGCCGTTTTCCTGCTGCCATTTGCGGTTGCATTTACAGGATTAAGCGCGTCGGCGTGCGCGTCCATGCTGGTTTTTGTCCTTCTGCTTGTCGAGGGGCTGGCCTGGGCCTGGGCAAAAGGCGTGCTGACGTGGCATTGAAAGGCAGTTCGTAGTTCTTGGTTCACAGTTCGCAGTCACGTCGCAACTGAGAACTGTGGACTAAGAACTGTGAACTGGAGCGAAGCGACATGGATCAAAATCTGAAGATCGAGCTGGGCAAGCAGGGCATCTTCGTCACCACGATCGAGGAGCTCTACAACTGGGGCCGCCGCAGCTCGGTATGGCCCATGCAATTTGGCCTGGCTTGCTGCGCCATTGAGATGATTGCCACCACCATGGCGCGCTACGATCTGGCTCGATTCGGCGCCGAGGTCTTCCGGCCGTCGCCGCGACAGGCCGATCTGATGATTGTCTCCGGCACCGTGACCAAAAAGATGGCGCCGCAGGTTGTGCGGCTCTACAACCAGATGGCCGAGCCGCGCTATGTGATCGCGATGGGCGCGTGCGCGATCTCCGGCGGTCCGTTCAAGCAGGGCTACAACGTTCTCAAGGGCATTGATCGCTACATCCCGGTGGACGTGCACATTCCCGGCTGCCCTCCACGGCCTGAAGCGCTGATCCAGGCATTCATGACATTGCAAAAGAAAATCGACGGCCAGCCGTTGACAGGCGAGGGCCGGCCGCGCCATCTCGACGCTCATGCGCAGGGCGAGTTTCCGGTGCCCGAGCAGGGCGAGCACGATCTGGAGCCGACGTCGAACCAGGGAGTTTGGCCGGTGCCGATCACGATTCGATGAACGAAGTCGCGGGAACGACGGGCCGAAAGGCTTGTGGCATGGGAATAAGGAGTGGCAAGCCAAATTCAGCATCGAGGATTCTTCTGAAACTACGAACTACGAACTAAGAACTGAGAACGAATGAAGACAGTGGAAGAGATCAAAGCGGCGATTGAGGCGGCGGTTCCCGGCGCGGGAGTGGAGTTTGTGCCGAACCCCAGCCTCTCCGCGCAGCACTCGCTGCGCCTCGCGCCCGAGAGCGCTGTCGCCGTTGCCACTTTTCTGCGCGACGACGCCGATCTGGCCTTCGATTTTCTCTCCAACGTCTCCGGCGTCGACTGGCCCGACAAGGAAGTGGCGGAAAAAGTGAAGGTGACGCGCACGGTGACCAAAACCGTCGACAGTCCCGATGGGCAAAAAGTTGACCAGCAAGTTGAGGAAACCGTCGAAGAAACGCGCAAGCACGTTGAGCCCGGATGCCTTGAAGCTGTGTATCACCTTTATTCGGTCGCGAAAAAGCACGGCCCGCTGGTGATCCGCATGCGCACGGGAAATCGAACAGATCAGATCGAGCTTCCGTCGCTCACGCCTGTCTGGCGCGCGGCGGAGTTCCAGGAGCGCGAAGTCTTCGATCTCTACGGCATTGTTTTTACCGGTCATCCCGACCTGCGCCGCATTTTGATGTGGCCGGAATTCAAGGACCATCCTATGCGCAAGGATTACGTGGAGCCGGACGACTTTGAGTACGAGCCAACCCCGCATGATGAAGTGCTGAAGCGGGCGCAAGAGCATCGGGCCACTGAAGCTGCGCCCGGAGATAGCCAATAGGGAGCAAAAACTAAGCGTTCCGAACCACGAACCACGAATCACGAATCACGAGCCACGAACGAAACGATGAGCGCAGTGGAAACCAAAGCGGAGAAAGTCGCGGGTTGGAACCGGCCGCCGGTCATCGAGCCGGACGGCGAGGGCGAGCTGCTTGAAGTCGCCATGGGGCCGCATCATCCGTCGACGCATGGCGTCTTCCGCATGGATGTGGCGCTTGACGGTGAGCGCGTCATCCGCCTCAAGCCCGTCTTCGGCTATCTGCACCGAAATCACGAAAAGATCGCCGAGGGCGCTTCGTATCTTGCGTCGATGCCCTATACAGATCGCCTCGATTATTTCTGCTCGCTCACCAACAATTGGGCCTACGCGCTGGCAGTGGAGAAGCTCGTCGGCCAGCAAGTTCCCGAGCGCGCCGAATACATTCGCGTGATTCTCGCCGAGCTCACGCGCATTCAGAATCATGCCTCTTCCATCGGTTTTCTCATTCAGGAGATGGGCGCCAGCGGCACGCCGCTGATGTACGCTTTCCGCGAGCGCGAAAAAATCCTCGATCTCTTTGAGTCGCTCACCGGCTCGCGCATGATGTGCAACTACATGCGCTTTGGTGGCTGCCGAGTCGACGTGTCCGCGCCGTGGCTCGACGCCACGCGCAAAGTCGTCGCCGGCCTGCCGGAGTTTGTCGACGAGTTTGAAGCGCTGCTCTCGTCGAACGAAATTCTGATGGCGCGCTGCCAGGGTGTGGGCATTCTGCGGCCGGAGTTGGCCGTCAACGCCGGAGTCTCCGGGCCGATGCTGCGCGCGAGTGGCGTGAACTACGACATTCGCAAAGTGGACCACTACGGCATCTACGATCGCTTCCAGTTCCGCATTCCACTCGGCGATCACGGCGACATCTACGATCGCTACATGGTGCGCGTGCTTGAGATGCGCGAGTCGATCAAGATTCTTGAGCAGGCGCTCAAGGAGCTTCCCGCCGGCCCGATTATGGACCCCAAGGCGAAGATTCGTGGCTTTCGTCCCAAGCCCGGCGAGGCGTACGGACGCATTGAAGCGCCCAAGGGCGAGCTTGGCTTTTATCTCATCAGCGACGGCGGCCCGAATCCATATCGCTATCGCGTGCGGCCGCCCAGTCTCATCAATCTGACGATTCTTGAAGACATGTGCCTGGGGCACAATGTCGCCGATGTAGTACTGATCTTTGGCAGCGTGGATATTGTTTTGGGAGAAGTGGACCGGTAGGACGAGTTCATAGTTCGGAGTTCGCAGTTCTCAGTTGGTAATTCTGCGGCATGGGCGACGAACTATGAACTATGAACTACGAACTACGAACTGTGAATTACTAACTGCGAATTGCAAACCGGAGGTTTGCGTTGCTGGGTGATGGAATTCTGAAAGGGATGGCGGAGACGGCGAGAAACTTCTTCGGAAGTTACGTCTCCAAGGAGCGGCTGACGACGGTGGAGTATCCGGAGCAACGGATTCCCACCGCCGAGAACGCGCGCGTCTTTCCCTTTCTCGTCTACGACGGCTCCGACTGGGAGGCCGGCATGCGCTGCGTGGCCTGCCAGATTTGCGAGAAAGAGTGCCCGCCCAAGTGCATCTACATTGAAAAAAGCGCCGACAAGAAACCCGATTACGTGGGCAAGCCGCAGTTTTATCCCGCGCGCTTCGACATTGATATCTCCGTCTGCATGAGCTGCCAGATCTGCGTTGAAGTTTGCCCGTTCGAGGCCATCAAGATGGACACTCAATTTGAGCTGGCCACCGACGATCGCTTCGCCGGCCTGCTCGAAGACCGCCAGAAACTGGCCAAGTCGAACGAGTATTACCACTCGATCCATCCAACGGAAGCGACTGAAGTGGACGCGCGCCTCTCGGAAGAAAAAGCCAAGGTGGAAGCGAAGGCCAAAGCTACGGCGGAAGCGGCTGCCGCTAAAGCAGCTGCGGCCAACGCCGCCGCCTCGACCAGCCCGGCGCCGCCAGCTGCTCCGCCAGCGAAGACCGAAGGAGGGAACTAGCCCATGATCGCGACAGTTGGGTCGGCGAATTCCTTCTTCGTGAATCTCGACCAGATCTTCGTCCTCCTGCGCAATTGGCTGGTAGGATTTTTGCCCGCCGCGTTGCAGCCGGCTGCGGGAGTTCTGCTCGGCGTCATCGCCATTGTCTGCGTCTTTCCCGGCCTGTTCGCGCTCACGACGGTTTTCGAGCGCAAGGGCCTGGGCCGCATCCAGAACCGGATTGGGCCGAATCGCGTAGGCCCTTATGGCCTCTTCCAGCCGATCGCCGACGGCATTAAATCGCTCACCAAGGAAGATATTGTTCCGCTCAGCGCGAACGCCGTCGTGCATTTCCTTGCGCCGCTCGCGCTTGTTGTCACGGTCTTCATGGGCTTCGCGGTCCTGCCCATGGGCCGCAACATGGTCCTGGTCGACATGGACTCGGGCCTGCTCTTCTTCTTCGCCATGGGCGCGGCCACTGAGCTTTCCGTCTTCATGGCCGGCTGGTCAAGCCGCAACAAATACTCGCTGCTCGGCGCTATGCGTGCTGTCGCGCAGATGATCAGCTACGAAGTCGTGCTGCTGCTTTCAAGCGTCGCCGTCGTCATGATCACCGGCTCGCTTTCGTTGCCGAAGATCGTCGATGCGCAGAACACGTACACCGGCATCTTTCCACACTGGTACATCTTCACGCCGTGGGGTCTCGCGGGTTTTGTCATGTACGCCATCGCCGCCACGGCCGAAACCAATCGCTCGCCATTCGATCTGCCCGAGGGCGAATCGGAGCTGGTCGCTGGTTACCATACGGAATACTCCGGCTTCAAATTCGCGCTCTTCTTTCTCGGCGAATATTTGGCAATGTTCTCCATCTCCGGCCTCGGCACAACGCTCTTTCTCGGTGGATGGTCAGCGCCGCTTTCGTTCCTCCAATTCATTCCGTCGTGGATCTGGTTTTTCGGCAAAGTGATGATGTCGATCTTCGTCTTTATCTGGGTGCGCGGCACGCTGCCCCGCCTGCGCCAGGACCAGCTGATGAACTTTGCCTGGAAATTCGTTTTGCCCTACACGCTGCTCAACCTGCTGGTGACCGCTCTGTGGCGCTTTATGGGCGAGGGTTGGCAGCGTTGGGTGGTTTGCACTGCCATTCTCGCGGCGGCATACATCGTCATGGGCCGGATGGGCATGCGTGGCGAGCACTTTGGCCGCAGGAGCTACCGCTATGCTGAATAGGGAGCTTGAACGTTGACTCCGATCTTTTATCTGCTTGCGGCCGTCACGCTGGCCGGTGGCTTGGCCGCGGTGCTGCTCAAGCATCTGGTTCACTGCGCGCTCGCTGTCACGGTAGCCTTCGCTGGGCTGGCGCTGCTGTTTCTGCAATTGGACGCGCAGTTCGCCGGATTTGCGCAGATTCTGGTATACATTGGCGCCGTCGCCATCCTCATTGTCTTCGCCATCCTGCTCACGCGCGGCTCCGATCTGCCGAAGGACGGCGTCTTCAGCAAGACCTGGTTCTTGGGTTTGATCATCGCTGCCGCCGTCTTCGCCGTAATCGGATGGGCAGTGCTCGCCAGCGTTACCGCGATTCCGCAGCAGAATACCGTCCCCTCCGTCACGGTCCATGACATCGGAAACGCGCTTGTCGGCCGCTACGTGTTGCCGCTAGAAATTCTGGCTCTGCTGCTCACCGCGGCCACCATCGGCGCGGTCATCGTGGCCATGCACGAGAAAGTGAGGTCGCCCAGATGACGAGTATGACGACGCCACTCGCAGGCTATCTTCTCGTCGCGGCGCTGCTCTTCGCCATCGGCCTTGGCGGCGCGCTGGTTCGCCGCAACGCCATTCTCGTGCTAATCGGAATCGAATTGATGCTCAACGCGGCCAATCTGAATCTCATTGCTTTCTGGCGCTACGGCCCGCATCCTGAAGCCCTCACCGGCATGATGTTCGCCATCTTCTCCATCGCCGTGGCCGCGGCTGAGGCTGCCGTGGGTCTGGGCCTGGTGATCGCCATCTATCGCCACACCAACACCGCCGAACTCGACAAGATCGACAGGATGAAGGGGTGAACGCTTGATTCAGCAATCCGCTTCATTCGTTCCGCAGTTCGCCGCGTCCTCGATCACGCGCCTTTTGTGGCTCATCCCGGCCGTGCCTATGTTTGCTGCGGGCGTCATCTCGCTGCTCAAGCAGCCGCGGCGTAAATTCGCATCGGCGCTGGCCACCGGCTCGCTCGGCTTTTCGCTCTTCCTGTCGCTGATTGCTTTTGTGCACGTCGTTAGCGGCTGGGCACACGGCGCGGGTGTTCGAGAAACCGTCAACTTCGCGTGGTTCCACTTCGGCGCGTCCCGCGTCGACCTCGGCTGGGTCCTCGACCCCCTCGCCGCCATCATGCTCGTAATGGTCAGCTTTGTCGGGCTGCTCATCTTCATCTACTCCGTCGGCTACATGGCCCACGACGAGAATTTCACGCGCTTCTTCTGCTTCCTCTCGCTCTTCGCGGGGGCCATGCTCGGCGTCGTCATCTCCAATAGCCTGCTTTTGCTCTTCATGTGCTGGGAGATCGTCGGCCTCACTTCCTATCTGCTGATCGGCTTCTGGTATCAAAAGCCTTCGGCTGCGGCCGCCGCAAAAAAAGCCTTCGTCACCACGCGCGTCGGCGACATCTTCTTTTTCCTCGGCATCGTCTGGCTATTTTCTTCAACCGGCACGTTGCTTTTTTACAACCACGGCGTCGGCTCAATCGAGGACCCCGCTCTCCAAAATCTGCTCGCGCAACACGCGGGCTTAGGCCTCAGCGCAGCAGGCGCCATCGCACTGCTGATCTTTGCCGGAGCAGCAGGTAAGAGTGGCCAGCTTCCGCTCCACGTTTGGCTGCCCGACGCCATGGAGGGCCCCACACCGGTCTCTGCGCTCATTCACGCGGCCACTATGGTCGCCGCCGGCGTTTATCTCGTCGCGCGCGTGTATCCGCTGATGTCGGCTGGCATACCGCTCACTGCATCAGGCGCCCCGGCGGGCACCACCGTCGCTCTCACTGTCGTTACCTGGGTAGGCGCGGCCACCGCAGTCTTCGCCGCGCTCATCGCCGTTGCGCAAAATGACATCAAGCGCATCCTCGCCTATTCCACCGTCTCGCAGCTCGGCTACATGATGGCCGGCCTCGGCATGGGTGGCGTTGCCGTGGGCATGTTCCACCTGATCACGCACGCGTTCTTTAAAGCCCTTCTTTTTCTCGGCGCGGGCTCGGTGATTCACGGCTGCCACGAGGAGCAGGACATTCGCCGCATGGGCGGCCTTAAGGTCGACATGCCGCTCACCTTCATCACCTACACCATCGGCATGCTGGCGCTCTGCGGATTTCCCATCTTCTTCTCCGGTTTCTGGTCGAAGGATGGCATTCTCGAAGCTGCGCAGCATTGGAGCGTGGCGAAGGGGCCTTTTTACATGCTCGTCTTTGGCGCGCTGCTCACCGCTTTCTACATGACGCGCCAGGTTTGCTACGTCTTCCTCGGTTACTGGCGCGGGCACGAAACAGCGCACGAGAGCCCGAAGATCATGACGGTGCCGCTCGCAATTCTGGCCTTCTTCGCCATGGCGCTTGGCTTAGTCGGAACTCCCGCGTGGCCGTGGTTTCGCGCATTGATTGAAGGCCGCGCGGCTACCTTCGGTTGGCGCGGATTCGCCGAGCCGGGTCTGGGCCTGCTCATGCTCACTTCGTCGCTCGTGGTATTCCTCGGTCTGGGACTCGGCTGGCGGCTTTACGGCGACAAATCGCCCAAGCCGGAGGAGCCGGACGCGCTCGAGAAATCCGTGCCGTGGCTTTGGGGCCCCCTTCGCGATCGCCTCTACGTCGACGAGTTCTACGGTGTCACAGTGATTGCCTTCTATAAGGGCTGGGCGCGCGTGGCCGATTGGATCGACCGCCGCGTGTGGGGCGGCATTGTCGCTCTCGTCGCGTGGATCTTCGCGCTCTGGGCGCAACTGAATCGCATGCTTGACGTGAACTGGGTCGATGGCGGCTTCGACAAAACCTGCGAGGAAATTTCTGAAGGCGGCGGCCTGCTGGCGAGCATCGAGAGCGGCCGCGTGCAGAACTATCTGCGCATCCTGGCCGTGGGCGTCGTCGCCCTCGTCGTCATTCTCTTCTGGAGCAGCCGGCCATGAACGCAGTCGCCAGCGGCTTTCCGATTCTGACGGTCCTCACCGTGCTGCCCCTCATCGGCGCGGCAATCGCGCTCTTCGCGGGCAAGCACGCGCGCGGCGTCGCGCTGGTCACTTCGCTGGTTTGTCTCGTTGTGGCCCTTATCATTTGGATCAGTCTTCCCGCCAATGGAATGATCGGCCTCGTCGAGCTGCACAGTTGGGCGCCTTCGCTGGGCATCGAGTATCACCTCGGTGTCGATGGCCTCGGCGCGCTCATGCTCTTGCTCTCCGCCATTGTCACTCTTATGTCGGTCGATGCCTCGCATCGCGTCCACCACATGCCCGGCCTTTTCTACGGCCTCATCCTGATCCTCGAATCCGGCCTCTTCGGTTCCTTTACCGCGCTCAACTTCTTTCACTGGTTTTTGTTCTGGGAGTTGAGCCTGATCCCCGCGTTCTTCCTCATTAAATTGTGGGGCGGTCCACGTCGCGGCCCCGCAGCCACGCAATTCTTCGTTTACACAATGGCCGGCTCGGTAGCACTGCTGATTTCGTTCCTCGCTATCTTTCTTTCCACCGGGACGAAATACACGCCGGGCTCAATGGATTTCGGCGACCTCGCCGCCATGGCCGCGTCAGGCGCGCTCACGCAGATGGTCACGGCGCATCTGGGCGCGGTCATGCCGTGGCTCGCAATCGGCGTGCTGGCCGGCTTCGCGGTCAAAGTGCCGATCGTGCCCTTCCACACATGGCTGCCCGCCGCATATGCCGAGGCGCCTTCGCCCGTCACCATGCTGCTCACCGGCGCAATGTCAAAGATGGGCGTCTACGGCCTGCTGCGCATCGCGCTGCCCATCTTCGGCGTGCAGATCGCCGCCATGCGCACGCCGCTGCTGGTTCTCGCGGTCGCCACCGTGGTCATGGGCGCTTGGGCCGCGGCCGCTCAAAAAGATTTGAAACGCGTCTTTGCTTACTCCTCGGTGAATCACCTGGGCTACTGCCTGCTCGCCATCTTCGCGCTGGCCATTCCGGTTTCCGGCGCGGCGCAACAAGCCAGCCAGGCTGCCGCGCTCAACGGCGTCATCCTTCAGATGTTCAATCACGGCATCACCGCAGCCGCCATCTTCTGGTTCATCGCCATGATCCAGTTCCGCACCGGAGGCCTGCGCGGCATCAATGATTTCGGCGGCCTGCGCAAGCCCGCGCCGATCTTCGCCGGACTCATGGGCATTGTGCTCTTTTCTTCGCTCGGCCTGCCCGGTCTCAACAGCTTTGTCAGTGAGTTCCTCATCTTCCGCGGCGTTTTTCCCTTGTCCTGGATCAGCGCAACAGTTTCGGTGCTTGGCTTGCTCGTGACGGCAATCGTGATTCTCACCGTCATTCAGAAAGTTTTCACTGGCCCGGTCCCGGAGCGCTGGGTCAATTTTCCTGATCTGCATCACAGCGAGCGAATCGCGCTTGCTCCCGTAATCGGACTCATGTTCCTCATCGGGCTTGCGCCGCGGTTGATCCTCGACACGATCAACCCAACGGTCATGAACCTGCTGTCGCATTGGAGATTTTAGAGAATGGCCTGGGCGATCTACATTTCGTTTGCCGGCGCGCTGGTCTCGGCGCTGCTGCCCAAAGCCAAACCCGAATGGTCGCGCTTGTGGGCGCTCGCCGTCTCTGTCGCCGGCCTTGCAATCGGCGTCGCGGGCTATGCCGCCGCTATGGGCCAGGGCCGCCAGGTCTTCGTCGATGCGCTCTGGGTGCCCTCCATGGGCATTCACTATTCTGCTCGCAGCAGACGGCATCAGCCGCGTGCTCGTCCTCCTTACCGGCATCGCCGCTGTTGCCGGTGTTCTCTTCAGTTGGAACATCGAGCTGCGCACCAACCAATTCTTCGCGTTCTATCTCGCACTCATCGGCGGTGTTTACGGAGTGTTTCTTAGCGGCGATCTCTTTCTGCTCTTCGTCTTTTACGAAATCGCTATCGTTCCCAAGTATTTCCTCATCTCCATATGGGGATCTACGCGCCGCGAATACGGCGCCATGAAGCTCGCGCTCTACTCCTTCGTCGGCTCGGCCATGGTCCTCATCGGCCTGCTAGCGGCCTACACCATAGCCGGCAGCCACTCCACCACCCTCGGCTACCTCGCGCACGCGGGTCTGCCCGTCAGCTTTCAAATGTGGTGTTTTCCGCTGGTCTTTGTTGGCTTTGCGATTCTCGCCGGCATGTGGCCGTTCCACACCTGGGCGCCCACCGGCCACGTTGCCGCGCCCACAGCCGCTTCCATGCTGCTCGCCGGCGTTGTCATGAAGCTTGGTGCGTACGGCTGCCTGCGCGTCGGCATCGGCCTCTTTCCGCACGGTCTCGATCCCTGGGGATTCTCGTTGATCGGCATCGGCTCGTGGCGCGACGTCTTTGCGTGGCTTGCCGTCATCGGTATCGTCTACGGCGCGCTGGTCGCCCTCGCGCAGACCGACTTCAAATTCGTCATTGGCTACTCCAGCGTCAGCCACATGGGGTTTGTGCTTCTCGGCCTCATGACGCTCAACCAGATCGGCGTTGACGGCGCGGTCCTTCAGATGTTCTCGCACGGCGTCATCGCCGGGCTCTTGTTCGCCATCGTCGGCCGCATCGTTTACGATCGTACGCACACGCGCCAGTTTCCCGAGCTCGAGCCCATGCATCTCTCGCGACGGCTGCCCTTCGCGGCTTGGGCATTTGTCTTTGCGGGCGTGGCCTCGATGGGCCTGCCCGGCTTTTCTGGTTTCGTTGCCGAGCTGCAAGTCCTTGTCGGCGCGTGGCAAGTCAATCCCTGGTGGACGATCGCTTCGGGCATCGGCATCATCGTTGGCGTCGCCTACATCTGGCGCGCACTGCAAAAGGCCTTCTTCAGTGACACGCTGCCCACCCCGCATGAGCTTGAAGCGGAACAGACGCATAAATTCGCGCCCATCACCTGGCCAGAATATGCCGGCGTCGCGTTGCTCGGCATCTCCACGCTCGTGGTCGGGCTTTACCCGCGCATTCTTCTCGACTCCATTGAGCCGGCTGTGAAAGCGCTGCTCGCGGGAGGCGCGCAATGAACTACGCCGCCCTCAGCTATGCCTCGCTCTTTCACGCCACGCTGCCTGAAACGGCTCTCGAAATCGCCGCATTGCTCGTGATCGTCGTCGATCTCGGATTCCTGCGCAAGAAAGCCCTCGAAATTCGCGTGGCCACTGCCGCATTCATCGGCGTCGCCGGATGCATCGCCGCCATCTGGGCTGTTTGTGCGGTAGATTGGGCGGGATTCAGCGCCGGCAGCGATGTTCTGCTCGCAGCCGGCGGCTCGGCTGCTGTCGCACAGGTTGCCATCCTCGTGCTCACCGCGCTCACGCTTCTGCTGCTCATCGATTCCACGTTCACGCGCAATCCAGGCGAGTATGTTTCTGTCGTGCTGATGGCTGCCGCGGGCGGGCTGATCATCGCCGCCGCGCAGGATCTGCTGGTCATCTTTGTGGGCCTCGAGCTGCTTTCGCTGGGGCTTTACATTCTTACGGCCTTTAACAAGCAATCCGAAAAAAGCGCCGAAGCCGCCATCAAGTACTATCTCTTCGGCGGAATGTCGGCAGCGTTTCTGCTCTTCGGCTTCAGCTACCTTTATGGGCTCTCCGGTTCGACCAGCCTGCCCAAAGTTGTGGTCGGCACTCTTTTAGCGTCGGCCAACGGGGGCGCGCCGCTCCTCTACATCGCGCTGGTCATGATCGCCGCGGGCCTCGGCTTCAAAATAGCCGCTGTCCCTTTCCATCTCTGGGCGCCCGACACCTACGAAGGCGCTCCCGCTCCTGCCGCCGCGTTTATCGCGTCCGTCTCCAAGGTCGCCAGCTTCGCCCTGCTCATCTCTATCGGATACGCCATTCACCGGTGGATGACAATGCTGCATGTGGTCGGCCGCGTCACAGTCATCACGCACTCAGCGGGCGCTCCTCTCCCTCACTCCACGCCGAGCATCATTACCATCTGGCCGATGATCCTCATGGATCTGTCTGTGCTCTCGATGATCTTCGGCAACCTGGCCGCGCTTGCGCAGTCGAGCGTCCGCCGTTTGCTTGCCTACTCGGCCATCGCCCATGCCGGCTATATTCTGCTCGGCCTCGCGTTCTTCGGCTGGTCGAACGCCAGCGCGCAAGCCATCCTCTACTACATCGTCACTTACGGCCTCACCACCATCGGCGCATTCGGCGTTGTCGGCGTCGTCGAGCGCGCCACCGGCTCTGACAAGCTCGACTCCTTCCTTGGCCTGCACAAGCGGAATCCAATTCTGGCCGCCGTGATGCTCGTGCTCTTTCTCTCGCTCGCCGGAATTCCGCCGTTCGTCGGCTTCTGGGCCAAGTTCAATCTGTTCGCCACGGTGCTCAACGGGGGCTGGGCCGGCTTTACAAAAGGGCCCCTGTCCTCGATTCCGGCCGAGCAACTCACCCTCGTTGCCCTCGCCATCGCCTTCAGCGCCGTATCGCTCTACTACTATCTGCAGGTGCTCAAGCGCGCCTACGTCATGCCGTCCCGCGACGAATCGCCGATACGCGCCAATCCCTCCACACTGCTTGTGCTGATCGCCATTGCCGCTGCTGTCCTGGTGCTCGGCTGCTTCCCCGCGCTGCTCCAGAACTGGATCGCCGCGTTCTATCCAGCGATGTAGCGCGGATTCTCCCCACAAATAAGAAAGCCGCCCAAAGCTCTTCGCCCCAGGCGGCCCGCTGACTCGCTAACTCGCTCCGTGCGCGCAGCGCACGCTGACTTGCTGCTTTTTCAATACTTCACAATCGCGGTAAACGAATCCGGCTTGAGGCTCGCGCCGCCCACCAGCGCGCCATCAATTTCTTCCAGGCTGATGAGCGAGGTCGCATTCTCCGGCTTCACGCTGCCGCCATAAAGAATCCGCATCGCCGCTGCTACATCGGCGCCCAGCAGCTTCGCCACTTCCGCGCGAATGATGCGATGCGCATCAGCGGCAATCTCCGGCGTCGCCGTCTTGCCTGTACCAATAGCCCACACCGGTTCGTATGCAATCACGATCGGCTTCGCGGCCTCGGGCGTAATGCCCGCGAACGCGCCCGTCACCTGCGTCTTCAGCACGCTCGCCGTCTTGCCAGTCTCGCGCTCTTCCAGCACTTCGCCGACGCATACGATCGGCACAACGCCGTGCTTCAACGCCGTGTGCAGCTTCTTGTTCACAATCTCGTCGGTCTCGGCAAAGTACTGCCTGCGCTCGGAGTGCCCGATGAGCGTATGCGTTCCGCCAACCGCCTTCAGTTGCAATATCGAGGTCTCGCCCGTGTACGCGCCCTCCTCTGCGAAATGAATGTTTTGCGCGCCGACGGCCACGTTCGAACCCTTGCATCCATCAACCACGGTGGGCAACAGCACCGGTGAAGGGAACAGCGCGATCTCGTCGCGCGTGTGCCAGGCAACGAGCGGCAAAAAAGCATCAACAAACGCCTTGGCTTCTGCCGGCGTCTTGTACATCTTCCAATTGGCGGCAATAAGAGCTTTACGCGGCATTCTTCTGTTCCCCTCGCGTGGTATGTGTTTGCAATTCAATTCTAGCGGATGGATTTGCGGGCCGCGGGTGACGGCGGGCACGTTACAAAAGGAAGACGCCTCGAACGGATTGCATGGCCTCAATGATCCCGTTTCGGAATCCGCCTTGGTACCATTCATCTGGTTTACCCAAAATCTTCGTTGGAGGTCGAAATGAAGCGTGTCTGGATCGTTCCTGCTTTTGCTCTGATGTTTGTGCTGGCGACGCATAGCGCCTATGCCGGCGCGCCGCTGAAAGGGATCGACGTAAAGCTCGGCAAAAACCCGGGCGGTGGTTGTGCCGCGAAAGTTTCCGACAGTGGCGGCGCGGTGAACTTCGGCGTTTGGCCGAAAGGGAGCTACACCGTAAGCTTTGACACGGCGAACCTTCAGAGCTCTAAGCCAACAAGCCTCCACGTCGAGATTCTTGGCGCGGCAGAAGGCACAATCACGCATGTGCTGGCTGCGTCGTCGGCAGACCGGGTCGATCCGATTGTGCTCACATCGAACGGAAAAACACCGCTCGTCGTGAAGGTGACCGATGGCACGAGCGAGCCGGTCGACTGGGTGGTCAGAGTGAAGAGTCACTCGAACTCAACCAACAACTAGTGTCCTGTCCCTGAAGTTCGCAGCGAAAGTACCGGTCATCCTGAGCGGAGTTTGGCTTGTTTTTAAGAGCCATACGCAGTCGAAGGACACGCATTTCTGGATTCCACTGATGAAGCGAACTTCGGGGGCACCACGCGAGTGAAAACTGAGCTGGGAGTATTCGGTCGGGCCGAATCCCCCGGAATTCCGAGCTCAGTTCGGCGTGCGTTCTACGCGCCTGATCCCAAAACCGGCGTCAGATCGTCAGGCACAGTGCCTTTCAGGAATGCAGCCCGATGATCGGGATCTCCAAGGTCCATCGAGAAATGGCGCCAGACGCCGTCCTGAAGCACGCCCATCTTCCATGGTCCTGAAACCGAATCGGAAAACTGCCAGATAATGTGGTAGCCTTCCTCGTTCGTGAATCCTTCTCCATCGGCCTGAATAATCGCGTCTCCGCGCTCCCACAACGCCGAGCGCAGCGCGTGGAGCGCATTGCTGCCTTCCTCTGTTTCCGAGCCTTGCAGGTGCTGGAACGCATAAACCGTCTTCACCGAAGCCAGGTAATTCTCAAGCCATTGAACGCCGCTCTTCGGCCTGCAATCCTGCATGTCCTCAATAAAATCCGCAATCTCATCCTGGCCAACGGACCCATCCATCGACGGGATTGCGTTCAATCAGCGCGACTTCGACCTCATCGTTTCCTGAGAGCAGAAGGGTGTTCCACCCCTCTTCGTCTCCTTCTTCGATTGTCAGCCGGAACTCGGGGTGGTTCGCGCGAATCAACTGCGAGAGTTCTTCGAAGGAAGGGAACTCTTCGTCTTTCGACAGAACTCGTGTGTAATACACCATGTTCTCCCCCATGCTTCCATTATTCATTGCGGCGGGGCCTAGCGAGATCGCGAGAGATGACGATAAACTCTGAGGATCGGCAACAAATTTGGCAAAGATAATGACAGTCCACAGAGTTCAGGGCCAAATGCCTTGGGCTGTTCGATTGGGTTGCAAAGACGGGCGAAACGATCGTCATTACAAAGAGAGGTCGCACGGTTGTGCACGTGATCCTCGACGTTGACCAGTTCCCAGGTCCCGCCAAATGCTACGCGACTGTCACTGCGAATTTCGGGCTATGGACGGAAATCTCGTCCCGTTCATTCGAGCCGGAGACTTCGACCACTCATTGCCGCGGCAAATGCGATCAGAACATTCTTGATCGGATCACAAGGTCCCTGACGCCATGGGACGGTGTCCTCGACATAATCGAGTTCGTCAAATAGCCAATCCATCCGCAGTGGTAGGATTTCGATCACAGCGCTTCCGAGTTCGGTCACATGCTGTTCGGGTCTGAAGTGAGCAAATCAGGTCAATAAGGTCAGAGCTGCTCTTGAGGCCACCGTGATACTGCGTCGAAACGTTCATTCGCTCCGCCACCACGACGATTCCTTTTGGGCTCGTCACCCTGTCGCGCCGAGAAGACAATAACTCATTGTGTGTATGGGGACGTTTCGCAAACTGCAACGAGTTTACATCGCACGGCTGCAGAAACGTCGGCCAGGTATAGATGAACTTGAAGTAGGTGTTTTCGTAAGAAGGGCCAACGACATGTCCGTCAGCCGTCGATTGGGCGTAAATTAGAGCCGACCAGCCGAGGAATAAGGCGGCGAAGCATAGCGCCCCACGAAGCATCGCAGAACCTCCATCCGTTCCTAAGGTTGTGGTGCGGCCGCGAGAACTCTCTCGTCAGAAATCGCATCCCGCTCCTTCGAGCCGGATGCGATTTCACTGCGAACTACGAACTGAGAACTGACATTTGTCTTACTTGTCCGTCAGCGCTTCCACTCCGGGCAGCTTCTTGCCTTCAAGAAACTCCAGCGAAGCCCCGCCGCCGGTTGAGATGTGCGTGATCTGATCGGCGACGCCCGCCTGATTGATCGCGCTGACTGAATCGCCTCCGCCGATGATCGACGTCGCCGTCCGATTCGCCGCAACGGCGCGGGCAATGGCGTTCGTTCCCACCGCGAATCGCGGAAACTCAAAAACACCTGCCGGCCCGTTCCACACAATCGTCTTCGCCGTCAGAATTACCTCTTCAATCGCTTTGATCGACTGCGGTCCGATATCCAGCCCCTGCCAATCCTCAGGAAAGTCCTTCGAGCAATCCCACACCTGCGTCTTTGCATCGGCCGCAAAGTTGTCGGCCAGAATGTTATCGACCGGCAGCAGCAGCTTGACGCCCTTTGCCTTAGCTTTCTCGAGCGCTTCTTTCGCCATCTCGATTTTGTCTTCTTCGACCAGAGATTTGCCGGTCTTGATGCCCAGCGCGCGCTGGAAGGTGTACGCCATGCCGCCGACGATCACCAACGTGTCCACTTTGTCGAGCAGGTTCTGGATCACGTCGATCTTGCCGGAAATCTTCGAACCGCCAATAATCGCCACGAACGGCTTCTCGGGATTTTCGAGCGCCTTGCCGAGATAGGTGATCTCCTTCTCCATCAGCAGACCGGCCACAGCAGGCTTGAGGTAGTGCGTAATTCCTTCTGTTGACGCATGCGCCCTGTGCGCCGAGCCGAAGGCGTCGTTCACGTAGACTTCGGCCAGCGACGCCAGCGCCTTTGAAAACGCCGGATCGTTGGCTTCTTCTTCTGCATGAAAGCGCAGGTTCTCAAGCAGCAGCACCTGGCCTGACTCAAGCTGCCGCGCCATCTCTTCGGCAATCTCGCCCACGCAATCCGGCGAGAAGGCCACGTTCACGCCCTCGCCCAGTTTCTTGTCCAGCAGCTCGCGCAGCCGCGTCACCACCGGCTTGAGCGAATACTTCGGATTCGGTTTGCCCTTGGGCCGCCCCAGGTGCGAAGCCAGAATCACCTTTGCATTCTTCCGCAGCGCGTATTCAATCGTCGGCAGCGTAGCCACAATGCGCGTGTCGTCGGTGATGGTGGTGCCGTCTTCGCTGAGCGGAACATTGAAATCGACGCGGATAAACAGCCGCTTATGGGTCAGTTCGATGTCTTGAATCGACAGCTTGGCCATGGGAGGATGCCTTTCGTGGGAAACAAAGATCGGTGGGTGAGTTCACAGTTCTTAGTTCGCAGTTCGCAGTCCGTGCAGCGACCGAGAACTCTCGACTAAGAACTGTGAACCACAAACTGTGAACCACGAACTACGAACTGCGAACTGTTCTTACAGCCCCTTCTTGGCCAGGAAGCCGATCAGGTCAACAACGCGGTTCGAGTAGCCCCACTCGTTGTCGTACCAGCTCAGCACCTTCACGCTCTGGCCAACGACTTTGGTCAGCGGCGCGTCCACAATTGAGCTGCGCTTGTCGCCCTTGAAGTCGGAGCTGACCAGCAGGTTCGAATCGACGCCCAGAATGCCCTTCAGTTTCCCCTCGGAGGCGGTCTTGAACGCTGCGTTCAAGGCATCCACTGTCGTCGGCTTCTCCGCGATGTAAGTCAGGTCGACAATCGAGACGTTCGGAGTTGGGACGCGGATCGCAAAGCCGTCCAGCTTGCCGGCAGTCTCGGGGATCACCAGCTTGAGCGCCTTGGCTGCGCCGGTTGAGCTGGGAATCATGTTCAACGCAGCTGCGCGTGCGCGGCGCAGGTCCTTGTGCGGAAAGTCGAGGATGACCTGGTCGTTAGTGTAGCTATGAATGGTGGTCATGATGCCGGAGACGAGGCCCGTGGTTTCCAGAATCACCTTGACGACCGGCGCCAGGCAGTTCGTGGTGCAGCTGGCGTTCGAAATAATGTTGTGCTTCGCCGGATCGTACTTCTCCTCGTTCACGCCCAGCACGATGGTGATGTCTTCGTTGGTCGCCGGAGCCGAGATGATGACCTTCTTCACGGTCGCGCCCAGGTGAGCCTTGGCCTTCTCTGCGTCGGTAAAGTGGCCGGTTGACTCGATCACCACCTGCGCGCCCACATCGGCCCAGGGCAGCTTGGCGGGATCGCGCTCGGCCCACACCTTGATCTTCTTGCCGTCGACCGAGATAAAATCTTCGCCCGATGCAATCTCGTTGGGCAGATTGCCCAGGATCGAGTCATATTTGAGCAGGTGAGCCAGCGTAGCCGGGCTGGTCAAGTCGTTGACGGCGACAAAATCGATTTCCTTGTTGCCAAGCGCGGCCCGCAAAACGTTGCGTCCAATGCGGCCGAAACCGTTGATTCCAACTTTTACTGCCATTTTTCTTTTCTCCTTCGTGGTCTTTTTGGCAAATTCTGAGTCGTGCGGCGTCTGAAGTGGGCTGAAAATGCGATTCCACCAAACCCTTGATCGTATCATTGCGGACGACGCTGGATAAATAAAGACAACGTCGCGCCGCACACGATTCCCTACCGTCAGGATGGTGTTTCCACTGTGGAACTGTATGTGACGAAGTGCACACAATTTGCAGCGACCTCGCCGAGTATGGTATTCGGGGGTAAGCAAAGGCTTTCAGCAAGGACGAACAGCAGCATGAGAAGACGCTCCAGACGCGGTCCGAATACTTCAGAATCCACGGGCAAAATAGGCCAGGAACTCCCATCGAATCAACCGGCTCCGCTGGTGCCGCTCTACCCTGACGAAGTGCCGGCGCGTTCAACTCCGGCGCCCGGCGCCCACGAACCCAGGCAGGCTCCTCCAGCGCGCCCGCAATCGCCGCTCCGTCAGCCGGCGCCCTCAAGGCAAGAGCGGCCGGCGAGGCTCGACCCGCCGGCGAGAAAAGAGTGGAACGTCCCGCCGGGCTCGTCCGCACGGCTCGAAGTTGAGACTCAGCCCGAGATGCCGGCAAAGCCCAGGCTCGCTCCCGGCCCCGAATCGCCCCAGGCGCCCAAAGGATTCGTGGTGCTCGCCATCGGCCTGCCCGGCTCCGGCAAAACCACATGGTTCGGCCGCCGCGGCATTACTCCGCTCTCATCTGATCTTTTGCGCAACATTCTCTTCGACGATGTCGAGGAGCAGCGATACCAGGGCCTGGTCTTCTCCACGCTCCGCTCGCTCCTGCGCGCGCGCCTCATCGCCCGCATGCCGGCGAACTATGTTGACGCCACCAACCTCTCCATCCACGAGCGCCGCCAGTGGATCAAGATGGCCAAGAGCTTCGGTTACGAGGTGCAGGCCGTCTTCTTCGATGTGCCGCTCGAAGTGTGCCTCGACCGCAACCGCCAGCGCGATCGCTCGGTGAGCGAAGACATCATGCGCAAGATGGCCGAAAAGCTCAAGCCGCCGGTCTTCGAAGAAGGCTTTGAGAAGATCACCGTGGTGCGCGTGAAGAACTCGAATTGACGCGGGTTTCACAGATCTTCAACGCAGTTTGCCCATAGAATTAACTTGTTCCCCAAAAACGTGTGAGGTCTGCCGAAGGAAGGAAGTTTTCCATGGCAGGTTTAGCGCACGCGGCTGTAGGGCTGGTTGCCAAGCCGCTCGTTCCTGAAGTCAATGTCGGCTGGCTGATTCTCGGCACCTTCGTGCTGGACATTCTGTGGATCGCATTTTGGTGCGTCGGCCTTGAAAGGCCGAAAAGTTCAGGCCACCGGTCTTCGAAGAAGGCTTTGAGAAGATCACCGTGGTCAGGGTGAAAAGCGCCGGATAGAAGGCGTGAAACAGGCGAGACACGCAGCTTTCGTTTGCATCGGATTCGTGGCTTTTGCCGCAATGAAAGTCCTGCTTTGTCAGGAGCCTTCCGCAAACTCCAGCGCTGCGCCGGCGCCACAACCGGCGAAGCAGCAGGCGAAGGCGCCACCGTCAAGTGCCGACGAACGATCTTGCAAGGCGTTTGTGCAGAATTTCTACGATTGGGATTGGAACAGGCTTTTTGCTCACATGAACACGCCGGACGCGGGCGACTTCAAGATGCCCACGATCGATGAGATCATTCGGCACCGTCCTCAACTGCTCAGCGCAAATTTGCAGAGGCTCTTCATGGCCGATGAGGCTCTGAAGGCGAGGAACACCGACGCAATTGCCGGCCTCGAGATCGACCCGTTTCTGAACGACGGGAACGGGAGTGGCGCCAATTTAGTGCTATTTGTGCGGCGGCGCAATCGCGCAGACGAAACTGTCAGCCTTATTGGTATCGCCGGCGCCCTTGTACCAGGCCTTTTGCGGATAGACACAGAGCGGGCGCTGCATCGCGATACCCTTCGCGGGGGCATCGTCGACATATTTGGTTGCGATGATCCGCGCAGGCGCAATGCCCGATTCAACCCACTGGGTGATGGCCGTGAACAAATCGTCTCCAGGCGTTTCAGAGGGCGGCTTGCGCTGGCCGCCATTGGCTGCATTGAAGGAGTTCGGCCCCGCACCGCCGCCGCAATGCATCACGCCCGGCGCCATAAACAGGCGAGCGAATTCCTGCGCCTTCGCCACTCCGCCAAACTCTTTGCTCAGGCCGTCATAAAAATGGAGCGTCTGCGCCGGCGCCACCAGCGTGTCGGCCCAGCCCTGGAAGATGACGAGCTTGCCGCCGCGCGCCCTGAAGCGGCGCAGGTCTCCGCTGGTGACGCCGTTGACTGAAGATGCGAGCACCGCGTTCACTTTGGGCATATCCCGCTCGAAATTGAAATCGCGCCAATTCCAGCCGGCGCCAAAGACCCACTTGAACAGGCCGTCGAAGGGGGCCTCCCCCTTGTACGGTGTCTCAAGAAAAAGCCAGCCGCCGGGGCTGGGCGATTCGCTTCCGCGGAGCCAGCCAAAATAGAGCGGTTGGCCTGCGGAGTTAACGGGCCCGGAATAGAAATCCTTCGCTGTCTGGACTTCGCCGGCGGTCAGGCAAGCGTCGGAATCGGCGCCCTTGCAGGTGAGTTCCGCGGGATCGAATTTGCAAGCCAGCGGATCGCTGAGGAAAGGATCGGTGGACAGGCCGTTGCCATTGCCGGCGCAGGACGACAGCACAGCGTTGTGCAAAAGCGCCAGCTTGCCGCTCGACAATTGACGTCCGGGCTGGAGATTGGCCGATTGCAGGTCCCACACCGCGAGGGCATGGCCCCAGGTGCGGTCGATGACCGGCGCGCCCACCAGGATGCCGTCGTAATCGCCAGGATAATATTGCGCTTCAATGAGGCCTTGCTGGCCGCCCGTGGAGCAGCCGGTGAAGTAGGAGCGTGTAGCGTGGTGGCCATAGAAGGCCTTGGCGATGGCTTTGCCGGTCACCGTCATCACGTGGGTCGACAGCTTGCCCCAGTCCTCCCATTTCTGCGGATGGCCTATCAGCGGATCGCCGTCGAGAACGGTGGCCGGAGCCGTGCCGGTGTCGGTAACGGCAGTGGCATAGCCGCGCCTCAGGCCCTCTTCCATTCCGCGATAGCCCGCGCTCAGAGAGCCGCCAAAACCGCCATTGCCGTTGCCATGGAAGACGCCTTTCCATGAGCCGATCGGCATCCAGATCTCCACGCCGATGTCGGAGTCGGGCGTTGGCTTGACCGACGCGATCACGCGGCAGAAGGCGGGAAGGTCAGCTTGCTTCACCTTGTCAGGGCCGGCGAAGTCGCCCGCCGCCACCTGCTCGGCGGTCTCGATGGTCACGTTGGGGAGTTTCAGATTGAGCAGATCTTCGCAGCTTGCGGCGTAGCACGGCGAAGCAACGATGAATGAAACCAGAGTTGCCGCGGATGCCACCAGCAACGTGCGTGCCTTTTTCTTCATGACGGATCCCCTTGAGCTTGCTAGTGAGTTCGACTTCTTCGGCCTGAGTTGGGGGCAGTTCCCCAATTCGCTGGGCGCCATAATACTGGATTTGTGTTGGGTGGAAAATGTTGCACGATGCCAAAATGAATGTCTAAGCTGGGTCCATGGGCACTATCCCCGCCAACACCCCCTATATCGAGCCCTGGCTCCGCGGCACGCACGCCGACGTTCCCGCCGCGGGCCGCGCCGTCCTGCATGCGCTTGAGCTTGCGCTCGACGACCTCACGAAGTGGACTGCCGGCCTCTCCGACGCCGAAGTCCACTCGCAGCCGCTCGGCCTCACGTCCATCGCCTTCCACCTGCGCCACATCGCAGGCTCGACCGACCGCATCCTCACCTACGCTGAGGGCAGCCAACTCTCATCAGAGCAACTGGCTGCGCTCAAAACTGAATTGGAGGGGGAAGGGAAGCAGGAGTCCTTGGCGGAACTGCTCGCCGCGGTCGAAGTTGCCTTCAGCGACGCCGCCGACCGCATTCGCGTTCTCGCCACGGCCGACCTAAACATACCGCGCTTCGTCGGCCGCAAGCAGTTGCCCACGTCCATCGGCGGCGCGATGATCCACGTGGCCGACCACACGCTGCGCCACGTGGGCCAGGTCGTCACGACGGCGAAAGCGATCCACGCTACGCGCACGTAAGTCATTGAATCGAGGAATCTTAGATTCTAACCCCAATGTTTTCAATGGGTTAGAGCAAATGATCAAAAGCGTAAGTCGCTCATTATAGGGAATTTATCCCCCAAACGGCGTTGAAAGTTTCTTGGACAAGATCCGCTACCTCGGATCAGCCGGAGCGTTTGGCGGCTCCGGGCCCACGGCGAGGTCACCGCCGGCGTTGATCTGCGTAGTTGGCAGCAGACGGTAACCATCGCGCGTCCTGATGTGGTATTTTTCCGTGCCCGGGCCAACCAGCTTTACGCTGATCGATCGCCAGCCGCGGTTCGGATTGGTCTGCGGATAGTAGCTGACCGAATACAGGTGACTCAAATCCTCCCGGATGGAAGAAAAGGCATCCTTCTCTTTACGCCAGTTTCCGGCAAAGTAAGCTTTGCCGCCCGTCGCGCGGCTCATGCGCTCAAACGCCGCTGTCGAAACCGGGTCGTCCTGCGCCAGGCGCGTGCTCACAATGTAGATGATCGTGCCCGTGTCCTGCGCCAGCTCCGCAACATCCTCCGGGGGAACGGTGCTGGAGTCGTCAGGCCCGTTCGAGAAGACCACGATTGCCTTGCGTCCGGTGAGCGTCGCGGCATCCTTCACCGTGATCAGCAGGCTGTTATAGAGTGCGGCGTCGTCGCCGGCCACCGCGCTGCGAACTCCGTTCACCACGCGGAAACGGTCCGCGGTGAGCGTAGTGGCCCGGGAAAGATTCCGGCTGTACGAATAGAACGCGATCTGGCTCGCGCTGTCCATGGAGCGCACAAAATCGGAGATCGCGTCCTGTGCGTACACAAATCCGCGGTACATGTAGTTGCTGGTGTCAAAGAGAATGAAGACGTTCGCTCCACCGAACGTAGATGCCATTGCGGCTCCTGTGACGCGCTCGGAAACCGCGTCCGGCGCCCTGCCCGGAGTGGAGTCGGGAGCCGGCGCTGACGCTGGAGCTGAGCCGGCGGCTTCGCTCTCAGTGGCAGACTCGCGGCCCTGGCTCGGCCGGATTGCGGGCCCGTTGCCTTCCTCGAACGTGGCGATCCGTTGCGGAATCTTGTCTTCGGTAATCTCGAAGTTCTCCGGGCTCAGTCCGCTGATGTAATTTCCTTTGCTGTCGGTCACGGCAACGTTCAACTGCACCAGGTTCACGGTAACGTGCAGGTGCGTCGCCTTATCCTGAGCCTCAAATCTTGGCTCGCCGGCGGCGAGTAGGAGCGCGATGAAACTCAAGCCGATCCCTAAGATGATCCTGTTTCCCTTCAACATCGCTAATTCCCCCCGTTTGCTTTGTCGCTGCTCGCAACGGTCACGCCTTCGGTTCGGATCGCAATCTTACCGCTCAGGAACTCTTCCCCGGTTTGATCCATGGCGCGCTGCAGGGCCGGCCAATCGTCGTTGCTGGTGGCCGAAATATTGGCCACCATATGCCGCGTCAGCGTTGGAATCAGCACGTTGAGCGCTGCCGGGTCATATCCTTTTTCGTCCGCCAGTCGAGCCCAGTACAGGTTGCCCGACTCCCACGACTCGGCGAAGAGGCGGCTTTCAGGTCCCCCCGAAACGGGGAACGGAGTCGCAGCCAGCAGGTCGCAGGCGTTGGTTTCTGCCAGTGTCGGGTGCGGCACGCCGAAGTCTCTCGCGATCTTCTCGGCCGAAGTATCGGCGGGGTTCTTGCGCGCGAGCAGGTCGAGCTCGCTGTTGGCCGGGCCCCACGCCGCCATTGGGCCCGGATACTTCTTTCGGAACTCCGATTCCAGATAGAACGTGTCGGTGGGAAGCATCTTCGCGATGAGGCTCTCCGCGCTTTCCTGGTGTCCGAGCGCAAGCGCCAACTCATCGGTCTGGCCCACGCCGATGCGGTCGCTGAAGATGCCAATCACCTTCTCGCGCAGTTCCGGATGGTCCACTGATTCGCGCAGCAGCTCTTCTCCGGCGCGCTGATAAAGATTCACGGCATGCATCTCGTCGCGGCTCACGCCCCACCACCGTGGCAGCGTCGCATTCACCAGCAGTTGGGGCACGGTTTCACGCCAGATCAGCGCCTGCACGTTCTCCGGAGCGATGAAATCCTCCTCCGTCATCGCCAGCACGTAGGGCAGGTCAGCCAGCGACCCGATCAGGTAGGCGCCCCCGCCGGCCGTCGCACCAACTCCAATCAACGTTGGCGCGGCCCAGATCTGATCGATGCCCTGAATCGAAGTCGCGGAGAAGTCGTGAGACCGTACGAACAGCGGATTGCTGTGCAGAACTTGCGCTCCCGGCGGCTCGTAGTAGGCGTAGTTCAGTCCCACCAGCGTGTCCCGCAGGAATGGCGCCAGCTTTCCGCGCGCGGCATCCAACTGCGACGGCGTCCCCGAAGCCTTGAGCACCTTGGATAAGTCGGTGCGTATCTGTAGCTCCGCGTGGCGGCTAACGTAGACTGCCGGCGACCATGTCACACGTTCGCCTGCGGTAAAGATGGCCTGCGGCATCTCGAACTCGCGCAGGGTTTCTGCAAGCGGCAGCAGGCTGTCGCCAACATTAGCACCCTTGGCCATCTCACCCAGGCCGTCGTAGAGGCCGAAAAGTGTATCCAGAGACGCGAGTCTCTGATCGTCTAGCACCGCGCGCATTTTTCGCGCCAGCTCATCGTGAAACCGCGCTGCATCGGGGCTGGCTTGCGCCGGCCCTGCCAGCAGATCGACGACCTCATCCTCCGTCATGTCGTCTTTGCCGCCGGCAGCCAGGACGATCGTCCGAAGCGATTTCCGCGCCGCGTCAAAAAGCTCCGTCGACGAGGAGATCGCCCCGTACGACTGAACCGTGCTTTGCCACGAAGCATTCAGTGCACTCTCGGGGATCTGCCGTTGCCGCGCCAGGATCTGCCAGATTCCTACCTCTGCCTGAAAGGCTCCGAGGGTATTCGACCGCAATGTTGGATTTGGTATGCCGTCCATGCGAGCGGTCGCGTCGATGAAATTCGTAATGGACGTATCGTCAAGCGCCGGAAACTCGACGAAGATCGGATACCAGTCGGAAAGGTTGACATATTTTGAGGCCAGCAGCCGTGCCGTATCGCCAGACAGGCGCCGATCGGATGGTCGCCCGCTATCGATTGCGCTCAGAACCATATAAACCTGCGTCGGCCCGTCGGGAGCTGAGGTGCTGGAATAGGCCACAAGGGTTTCAAGATAACCCTCGGCGCCCTCTGCTCCGCGATAGCTCCGGGTCCAATTACGCGTGCGGTGAAGCCCTTGCCCCCGCGCGAACACGTCCTGCCAAACGGCCAGATTGCCGGGAAGCACCGGTTCGCCGTCGGCATCCCATTGCAGGCGCGTGAAAAGCAGCAAGAGTCTGGAATTCCGGGTGAATACGCTGCTTGCCGCATCCACGTCCGGCACCCCCGACCGATAGGCTTCATAAAGGCTCTTCACGCGGTTTCCCTGCGTGAGCCGCGCCTGCTGCTCGGGACTCACCCGCGCCATCGCATCGAAATATGCCGCCAGCCAGCCCTGATCCTTGGCCAGCAAACGGGTAACGAATTCGCCGGGGGAATGCGAGCTCACTCCGACCAGTGCCTCCCACGCGGGCCTCGCTGCTTCTCCTCCGGGCAACACAACAGCTCCCGAACGAATGCAGAGCCGGCTCCCGTAAAAATCGAGCGCGGGTGCATAGAACAAAAGTCGCTTGAGCCCGGGCGATTGAAACAGGGCGTTCCTGGTCTCCGGATCGAGTCTCGACAGCGCGGTGTAAAGACGATCCGCATCCTGATCGTTCAGCAACAAATCCAGCAGCGTCTTGCCCGTTCGATCTCTCGCCGGAAGCAGTGCCAGCCAGTCGCTTTCGTGAAACAGAATCGGAACGCGCGTCGCCGGGTAAGGAAACGAAAAAGGCGTGGAATGTTGCAGGGACTGCTCTAGCTTGGTCAACGGAAACCCTGAGTCCATGGTCAGGAACGCGCGCTCCGCATCGGATGTAATCAAGGTTGCGCCGCCCTGGCCGCAGCCGGCCTCGAAGTGGTAGCCCAGAACCCGAAGCAGCGGCTCCACGTCGCTGCAACCGGTGATGTAAATCGAGCCATCGGCCGTGAGCGTCTGCAATTCGCGCGCCTGCTCCACATACCGGTCTTCCAGCACAAGGTACTCAGTCTTCCTTTCCTGCTCGTGGCCGTAGAGGAACGCGTTCCGAGCCAGCAACGAAAGCACTTCAGCCGGCGTGCTCCCCTGGCTGATGCCGGCCATGCGCAGGAAGGACCGCAGCGGGCCCGGAATGGCGATGGTCTCTGTATGCTGAGCCACCGTCGATTCGTCGCCGGCCGATGGTCCTCCAGAGGAGGCCGGACCGGCGGCCCGTGCCAGGCAACAGACTCCAAATCCGGCAAGCGCTGCTGCAAGTACAGTTGGGAGACGATGCGAAAGTTTCATCGGGTTACCCCTTCCCACCCCTGGCCATCGAGATCGCTAATCAACTCGCTTGAGGGATTCGTCTGTATGCGGAGCGGCAGAGCAGCGAAAGTCCTTTTGCAAGGCTGTGTCCGGAGAATAGCCCGCTTGCTGGCCTATTCCCCGGCTTTTCGTTTCTCCGTACCGGAACATTGCGTATGATGGGCGCCGCCGCGGAATTCGATGCCCGCCGCACAAAAAAGCGCCGGAGTGCTTGATCGAAAGGAACTCGCAAAATATAAAGCCCAGAGGAAGGGAAACCAGGAAAATGGATCACCTGTTTCGGCGATCTCTCCATGTGTAGGAGAGGTTAGCAGCCAATTGCGAGGCTGGAAAGTCATTTCTTTGTAATTCCGCGCTCTTCGACAAGTCCATCCCCGCAGGGCGACCGGCAGGCAATGGGGAGCCCCCCGCCGCAGCCGCCGACGTCTCCCAGGGCTAGGGATCCCGCATCCGGTCAACCGGACCGGAGTTGAGCCGGGCGATGCACCGGGATCAGTGCAACTTCACGCCATTTTGAGCCTCATCCTGCCCCATCCAATCCCCGGCTCCCTGGTCTCCGCTCATTACTTAGTTCTTAAGAAAATCGCTTTTCCTGTTGCCGGTCGTGTTCTCAGCGGCTAGACTGGACTGCGGTCCGGGAAGGGCCATTCAGCCGCCTCATCCTGGACAGCAACAGTTTGGTTCGAGTAGGCTCTCTGCGCAATTCGCCAGTTCCCGCTCGAACGCCGCGGATGAACAGGCGAAAGGCAATTCGGCAACATGGGCTACGGTGCAAGCGCGGCCGGGATCCCCGGCGAAAGACGAGGCAGCAATGACTGAGAAGCTCTCCTTCACAGAGAAAACCGGCTACGCCCTCGGCGACATGGCCGCAAACTTTGTCTTCCAGGCCTTGCTGGCTCTTCAGTTGGATTTCTACACCCACACCTTTGGCCTTACACCGTCACAGGCCAAATACCTTTTCCTCGTTGTCGGGCTCGGTGTGGCGTGCCTCAACCCCGTCATGGGCGTGATTGCCGACCGCACAAGCACGCGCATGGGCAAGTTCCGCCCCTGGCTGCTGTGGACTTCGCTGCCTTTCGGAATCATTTGCGTACTCACCTTCACCACGCCCAATATCAGCCCTGGTGCGAAGGTCATCTACGCCTGGACCACGTACATCCTGCTCCGGGTTATTTATACGGTCAACAACGTCCCGTACGCGACGCTCAACGCGGTCATGACATCGGATCCTGACGAGCGCAACAGCATCTCCACGTACCGCCAGGTTGCCGCCAACTCCGCAGGCTTCATCGTGGGCGCCCTCGCCATCCCGATGGTTCGGGTATTCGGCCACGGCAACGACGCGCTTGGCTATCAACTTACGATGGGCCTGCTCTCGATCCTCAGCGTTGTCTTCTTTGTCGTTGCATTTTTCACGACAAAAGAACGCATCCAGCCTGATCCCGCGCAGAAGTCCGACCTTGGCCAGGATCTTTCCGATCTTTTTCGAAATGGTCCCTGGATCGCGCTGTTCCTGGCTACGTTGTGTTACTTCGCCGCCATCGTGATTCGCGGAAACGTGATGTTGCCCTATTCGCGCTATGTTGCCGGCAACCTTAGCCTCTTCTCCTGGCTCAATGGTTTCGGGCTCGCTGCGCTGATCGCCGGAGTCACCTGCTCAACGGCAATTTCCAGGCGTGTGGGCAAACGCCAGCTGTTCATCGCCAGCATGTTTCTCACCGGTATCTTCGCGGCGGCGCTGCTGATGATTTCACCGCACGCCACGGTCCTGATTGTCGCGACAGAAGTGCTGCGCCAATTCTCCTATGGTATGTCCGGACCGATCATCTGGTCGATGATGGGCGATGTGGCCGACTACGGCGAGTGGAAGACCGGCCGTCGCGCCAGCGGCACTGTAACCTCGGCAGTGGTCTTCGCGCTCTGGGCCGGCCTGGCCATTGGAGGCGCCGTTGCTGCGTGGCTCTTCGAACTCTACGGCTTCGTCTCCGAGGCTCCGGTGCAAACCGCACGAGCACAGTCCGGAATCTTGCTGACCGCGAGCGTTTATGCCGGTTTGGCGTTCTTCGCCGCTGGCGCTTGTATGTTTTTCTATCCCATCACCCGCGAAGTCAATCAGCAAATCGCCAATGAGCTGACGGAGCGGCGCAAGGGCTTTGCCGCCGGTAAACCCTGAAGAGGTTTACGATTGGCTCGGCAAGAATCCCGGCAAGGAGCAACCATGCAAGTCAAGCCGCGCGTCATAGCGCGTTATGTCGCGTTGCCATTTCTCGTCGCCGCATGCACTGCCACGGCCGCGCATGCTCCCACTTCATTGAAGCAGGCCTTTAAGAGCAACTTCTTTGTCGGCGTGGCCATCAACGAGGCGCAAATCACCGGGCAGGATCTGCGTGGCGACGCCCTGATCGAATCCCAATTCAACTCCATCTCGCCGGAAAACGTGCTCAAGTGGGAGCGCGTTCATCCTCAGCCGGGCCAATATACGTTCGATCTCGCTGACCAGTACGTCGCCTTTGGCCAAAAGCACCACATGTTTATCGTGGGACACAATCTGGTCTGGCACAGTCAGGTTCCAGCCTGGGTCTTTCACGACGACAAAGGCAACCTGCTTGCACGCGATGCCTTGCTCGCGCGGATGAAGGAACACATTGACACGGTTGTCGGCCGCTACAAGGGCAAAATCAATAGCTGGGACGTGGTCAACGAAGCGCTCAACGACGACGGCACGCTTCGCCAATCGCTCTGGTACAAGATCATCGGCCCCGACTTTATTGAGAAGGCATTCCAATACGCGCATGAGGCCGACCCGCAAGCGGAGCTGGTCTATAACGACTACAGCCTTGAGAATGAGCCCAAGCGCAGCGCAGCGATTGCGCTCGTCAAGAAGTTGCGCTCGGACGGCGTCTATATTACGGGCGTCGGCATTCAGGGCCATGACCATCTGGATTGGCCGACCGCGGAGCAGGAAGAGGACACAATCTCGGCATTCGAGGAAGCGGGGATCACGGTCTCAATCTCGGAGTTCGACATGACCGTACTGCCCAATTCCGAGCCAGCAGCATACCGCCGACGTCAATGTGAGGGTCCAGCAGAATGCGGCGCTCAATCCCTACGCCAGCGGGCTGCCCGATTCAGTGCAGCAGGAACTGGCCAAGCGCTACGCCGATCTATTCGGCGTGTTCATGAAGCATCCCCGCGAGGTGGAGCGCGTTACGTTCTGGGGTGTCACGGATGGGGATTCCTGGCTGAACGATTGGCCCGTGCGGGGCCGCACGAACTATCCGCTGCTCTTTGACCGCAACGGCCAGCCCAAGCCGGCCTACGATGCGGTGATGCGAGTGGCATCCAATACGAAAAACCACTGATCGAAAATCTAACGAAGGATTGCGGCCTTAGTTTGCAAAGTCGCACAACCGCGTCACAGCTTCCGCCGAACCGTCGCGGAGCCACCCATCCAACTGCGCCGGCTCTTTGAGTTGCTGCCCACGCACTCGTGGCACAATCACGTACTCGCACGCCATCTGCGGAAGAGCCGTCATGTCTCCCCAGAGCTTTTCGAACTGCGCCACGGGATAAATGTCTTCCTGCCCTTTGCCCCAGCGTTTTTTCACGTCCTTCAGCGTGATATAGGTCGGCATGCGGCCAGCCATCGAGCGGATTGCCGTCGCCACCTTCTCGCGATCACCCAAATCCCCTCTCTTTAAACCAAAGACCTTGAGCAGCGCATCGATGTCGATCCAGAACGTATTCGAGTTGTAGTAGGAGAGCGCAAACTCAATTTCCTCCGACGGCAGCGCCATTCCTTCAACCAAACGCACGCGCCCATCGACTGACGCCAGCCCGCCGCCACGGTCTTCGATGCGCCGCGTCACCACTTCCGCGGTCATGGTTGACTTGCTCGCGAGGTGCCGGCCAAGGATTCCGGGATCGAGCGCAGCGCCCACCGTGTCCACGTTGTGAACCATCAACGTGCGCAACTCGGGTCTTGCTTCCAGCATCTTTTGCAGCACGCCGCTCAACAACAGGTTCGGCACCTCGTACCAGTGCCCCACCGGATGCATGCACTGCAGCGGAAGATTGTCGGTATAACTTGCTGCCTCGCCCGTTTGCAATGCCCAGGCCACCAGTGCCGCTCGTACGCTCTCGCGCACCTTTTGCGCCTGCGCATCCAGCAACTGTTGCGGCGTGTCTTCCCACACAAAGCGCAGGTCGCGCACCGTCGGAATCAGTCGCAGACCCACGCTCTGACCCGCCGAAAGATACAGTGGTCCCGTGTATCCGTATCCCTTTTCGCGCCGCAGGAATTCCTCGATTGGCCCATGTGTCAGATAGCTCGTCGTGATCGCATGCGGCACCTCGCGTCCGTAGAGCTTGCTTGCACGGCGGCTCTTGGCCAGGTGAACCTCAAGAAACGTGCGGTGCGTTCCGGCGAGCTTGCAGAACGGGCTCAGCGCCTTTACCACTCCGGCTCCGTGCGTCCATCGGCTGCCTGCGCCGCCGCTCAGCGTGACGACCGCGACTGAGCCGGCCGCGAGCGCCTCTTCGCCGAGCTTGCGGTACTTCGCCTCCACTTCTCCCCGCGCATCGAAGAGCCGTTCCGGCCCCACGTCCTCAATCTGCACCGTTGCCGGCAGGCGGTTCTGCGCAACTCCAATATGACCGGCCCGCAGCTCCGCCTGGATCCGCTCATGCTGGAGGGGATCGAATCCGTTGGCCTTGAGAAGCGACTCCAAACTCTCCGCTTGCGACTCTTTACCGTTGCCGTGCGGGAGTAGCCTGTCGAGCAGCCCGCGCGCGCGATCGCGTGCGCCAGGCACGTCGTGCGAAAGCGCACTGAACCGCTCCAGGTCGCCACGCTCACATGCTGACAGCAGAAGCTGATCTTTTCGTAACAGGGAGGGCAGAACAATGTTGTAGTAGCCGTCCGGCAGAATCGCATCATTGCCCGTCTTCAGCTCGGCATACGTCCCGCGCTCATTGATTGAAAAGTCATAGACCACCGGCTTCATGGCGAAGGCCACGCCACCGGCGAGCCTCTTGCTCACCTCGTTCATCAGCGGGCCAAGCCGGTTCTGCGCTTCCGCCTTCCGTTTGGGATCGAAGATGAATCCCATCCCGCCGCCCGACATTCCGCCCAGCATCCAGAATCCCCAGAACGCATCGCCGAACTCCGCACGCACCTCGCGAATCAACGTCTCCGTATAGAGATTGCTCGCCCACGGAATGATGCTCTGAATCGGCCCGTCGAAATTGCGCTGGGTGGCGCCGCCAACCGCGCGCACATCGCCCGCCCGCAAGTCCTCAATGATCTCGTCGAGAACTTTGCAGGCTGTCTGCCGCGCAGTCCACTCCGCATTCGAGCGCAGCAAATATCTTTCGGCGACCATCTCCAGGATCGGCCCCACGTCCTGCGCCATGCCGCCGTGCACCAGCACCAGGCTCTCCTGCACCCGCCGGCGCGTCTCCGCGCTCACCTCTCGCTCGCCGAGAATCCGATGATTCGGCAGCAATCTGCCGCGGCTCACGCCAAACTCCGGATCACCTTCGCTCGCCTTTGCCCCCTCAATCACCTTGATCCCAGGCCACACGCCTCCCGAATCCTGCCATCCTCCGCCTGATCCGCCCAGCCACTCGCCGAGAATGGCGCGCGCTGCCACCACGCGCCGCTCCTCTTCCTCAAGCGGCCCGGTGAGCGACTTCGCCTGTCCCGTCGCGCGCATGCACAATGCGATCAGCGACGCCAGCAGCGTGGTCGATACAGCCAGCCGCGACCCCTTGGGAATGTTGTTTACATGGCTGACAATCTCGATGCCCAGCCCCTCTTGTCCCGTCAGCTGCGCCAGAAGCGAAGCCAGCGGCTGCCCCGAGCCCTCCATTCCCGGCGGCACAAGGCCCGACGCGATCACCGCGGCCTTCAGCAGACCGAGGTAATCGCGGCCAAAGTCGAACAGCTCCTGCAAGTCGTCTATCTCCGCTGTAGCATCCAGATCGACGCTCGCCAGCCGAATCACGGGCCGATCGATCACGCGCAGATAAGTTTCTACGGGAGGTTTCGGCGTCTGAGCAGTCTCTCCATGAATTGCCAGATCGATCGAGACGTTGAGCACGCGCGCCATCTCCGGCAAATCCATGCCCAGAAAAAAGATGTCGCTCCATCCGCTATGGCTCAGGTCCATGCGCACCGGCGTGGCCTCGTGCAGAATCGGAAACGGATCGCCGTTGCTCCGTCTCAGTAGCTGCGGCCGCAAGCGCAGAGCATAATCGGCCGGGTGCCCGGTGCGGAACATCCACTGATTGCCGCGCACCGACCGCACACTGCGCCGCACCTGGTCGGCCAGCGTTTGAAACGCGAGCCCGCGATACGCCGCGGCCAGCGCGCTTGAAAGGCCGTCGCTCAGTCCATCGCACCTCTCGGCGGCCAGAAAAATGCCGATCGCCTCTTCAAATCTTCTATTCAGGAACTTCTCGTATCCATCAAAGGGAACCAGCGCCTTGCCGGGCGCAAACGCGTCGTTGCGCGCCGGCAGATGAAAGCGGTGGACGGCATAGAGGAAGAACAGTGCACGCACGCGCTCGTAGAGATTCTCGTTTGAGTGCCTGAGCCGCTCGAGGTCTTTCAATTCGGCAAGGATCTGCTCCGTCGAAGCGGTTCGGCAAAAATCATCGAGGGAGCGATTGCGAATATCGGCGTCTGTCGCGGTGATCGTCGTCCACAGTCCGCTCACGCGCCCTCTCCCTTCGCAGAGAGCGCTTCGCGTGCGGCCATCACGTTCACGAGCTGCGTCAGCACGTTCTCGCGGTCCTGCCCGCTAAGCGCCAATGCGAGCTGGGCGGTAAACAATCCGTATTTCACGCCCACATCGAATCGCTGCCCCATCTGGATCATGGCCAGGTACTGCTCGCGCTCGGCCAGCGCAGCCAGCGCAGCTGACAGGCTCGCGCGTCCCGCGCCCAGCATGCCGGATAGGATCTCGAAGATCGCCGGCGTGAGCACGTGCATCCCGTAGAAGCAAAGATATTGTCCGCTGCGCAGCCCGGGAACGATCAAATGTTGTTCCGCTTCGGTCGGCGTTGGCTTCTCGCGAACCGTCTCCACGCGATACAGCCCCGGCTTGCCCGCTACCGGTTGCCCGCCGATCGTTCCGTAGAAGGGGAGCAGGCTCTCGCGCGTCACCTGCACCGCGGAGATGGCGCAGCCCTCGGCCGCCGCTGCTTCCACGAGCCTTTTCGCGCTGCCGCTCGCTTCCTGCCCAACATAAATATGATCGCCAACGAAGTGCAGAAATGGCTCGTCCTTCACAAAGCTCTTTGAGCTGAACACCGCGTGCGCGTAACCCCGAGCCTCAGTCTGCGCGACGAATGTAAGTCGCGCGCCATCGTCTGCGAGCAGCCGCGCGTAGGGCTCCTCATCGCCCGGCCACACCACGATGCACACATCGGTGATGCCTGCCCGCACAGCTTCCCGCACCACCAGGCTGAGCACCGACCGCTCCACCCCCTGCTGATCAAACAGAGTTTGCATGGGCAGGTTGCGCTGGTTTTTACCCGCAGCGGTAATTACAGCCTTTCTGATTTGCATGGGTATCATTCTAGCGTGGTACCGCCGGTCGATAACGGAGTCCCCGACGACAGGTCTTCGTCGTTGGGGTGGCAGACCGGCTGTCTTGTGGGCGTCCTCGCCCGCACTCCAACCTCAATCCTGCGCATCTTTCTTCTGCGCCAACAGGCCACGACCCTATCCCACTGCCTGCACCGACCCCTTGCCCGCCAACTCTTCCACGCGCTCCACCCAGCCGCGATCCGCAGCCACGCTCATGCCTTCCGGCTCCAGAATCACTGCGAACTCGCCCTTCTTTTCGAGTTGCAGCAGGACTTTTCCCGGACCTGGCGCGGCCTCGGCGGCGCTCTTCAATTGCGCCAGCACGTCTTCCGTCGCGCGATCGAGATTAATCCGGATCCGCACACCGCCCGGCAGCTTCACCTGCACTTCTTCGAGCGCCTGCACCTGGCTCACCGCGATCTTGGGTGCGGCATCTTCTTCGCCCATGAGCTGTCCACGCACCAGAACTGGCGCTTCGATCTTCAATTGTTCGGCGAGCCGCTCGTAGTCACGCGCAAAGCAAATGAGCTCCATTTTCCCGGTGGCATCTTCGAGAGCGCCCTGCGCGTACATCCGCTGATCGCGCCGGCTCTTCTTTACGACGAGGCCATGAATGATTCCCGCCACCTGAATCTCGTCTGCTGCGTCGGCCTGCCCGCCCCAGCGCCGCTCGGGCGGCTTTCGTTCCAGCGCCTCGGCCACAGTGATCACGCCGGTCAGGTTGCGCAGCTTTTCTGCATACTTGTCCAGTGGATGCCCCGACACAAAAAATCCCAGCACCTCTTTTTCGTTCGCCAGCCGCTCGCCCTCTTCCCAATCGGCCGCCGCCGGCAGGGCATCGGCGTCGCGTCCGCGCGCTGGAGTTTCATCGAATAGCCCGAACAATCCGCTTTGCCCCTGCTCCGCATCGCGCTGCGACTTCTGTGCCCGCTCCATCGCCCTGTCGACCGCGGCCATCAACTGTCCGCGCGTGCCCAGCGAGTCCAGCGCGCCCGCTTTGATCAGCGACTCGATCACGCGCTTGTTCATCAGCCGCAGGTCGACCTTCTCGCAGAACTCCCAGAGGCTCTTGAACCGCCCGCCGGCCTCCGCGCGCGCTTTCAGGATCGACTCAATCGCATTGCCGCCCACATTTTTCACCGCCGCCAGCCCGAACCGGATCGCCTGGCTTTCCTCAGTCGTATGAGGCGTAAACTGCGCGCCGCTCACCTGCACATCCGGCGGCTCCACGCGTATTCCCATCTCGCGGCACTCGCCGATGTACTTCACCACACTGTCCGGCTTCGACGTTTCCGACGTGAGCAGCGCCGCCATGAACTCCACCGGGTAGTGCGTCTTCAAATACGCCGTCTGATATGCCACCAGCGCGTACGCCGCCGAATGCGACTTGTTGAAGCCGTACCCTGAGAACTTCTCCATCTGGTCGAAGATTTCGCTGACTGCGGCTTTCGGATGGCCCAGCTTGGCCGCGCCCGACATAAAGCGTTCCCGCTGCTTGGCCATCGCCTTTGGATCTTTCTTGCCCATCGCGCGCCGCAGCAGGTCGGCCTCGCCAAGGCTGTAGCTCGCCAGCACATTGGCGATCCGCATCACCTGTTCCTGGTAGACGATCACGCCCAGCGAATCCTTCAGAATCGACTCAAGCTCCGGCAGCATAAACTCGACGTTGCGCCGTCCCCATTTGCGCTCGACAAAATCGTCGATCATGTCCATTGGTCCCGGCCGGTAGAGGGCGTTCAGCGCAGTCAGATCCTCCACCGTGTCCGGCTTGTAGCGCCGCAAAATATCGCGCATCCCGCCCGACTCAAACTGAAACACTCCCGACGTTAGCGCCGTGTGAAACACGCGCTTGAACGTCTCCGGATCGTCCATTGGAAGCAGATCGATGTCCAGTTTCTCCCCGCGCGTCTGCTCAATCAATTTCATGCAATCGGTAATCACGGTGAGAGTGGTCAGGCCCAGGAAGTCCATCTTCAGCAGGCCCATTTTTTCCACGGCCTTCATGTCGTAGGCCGTCACCACTTCGTCGTTCTTGGTTCGGTTCAGCGGCACCAGCTCCGTCAGCGGACGCGGCGCAATCACGACCGCGGACGCATGCACGCCCGCGCCCCGAACCAGACCCTCCAGCTTTTTCGCCGTGTCAATCAGCTCGCGTACCTGCTTGTCGTTGTCGTAGGCCTTGCGCAGGTCCGGCGAATCCTTCAGCGCCTGGTCCAGCGTTACGCCGATCGTTGCCGGCACCAGCTTCGCGATCCTGTCCACGTCGCCATAGGGCATATCGAGCGCGCGGCCGCAATCCTTGATCGCCGCCTTGGCCGCCATCGTATTGAACGTGATGATCTGCGCCACCTGCTCGCGCCCGTACTTGCGCGTCACATAATCGATCACCTCGCCGCGGCGGTTCATGCAGAAGTCCACGTCGATATCGGGCATGGTCACCCGCTCCGGATTCAGGAACCGTTCGAAGAGCAGCACATTCTGCAACGGATCGATGTTCGTGATCTCCATCGCATACGCCACCAGCGAGCCCGTCGCCGATCCGCGCCCCGGCCCAACGGGAATGCCATGATCGCGCGCATATTTGATGAAGTCCCAAACGATCAGGAAGTATCCCGCGTAGTTCATCCGCTTGATGATGTCGATCTCAAAGCTCAGCCGCGATTCGTACTCATCCGGAGTGGCGCGCCGAACGCCGCGCAGCTCCAGTTGCCGAACCGCTGTCTCCATCCGCTTGCGCAGCCCCGCGCGGCACACCTCCTCGAAGTAGCTGTCCGCCGTGTGTCCCTGCGGCACCACGAAATCCGGGAATGGATTGTCTATCTTGTGCAGTTTGAAGTTGCAGCGCTCGGCAATCTCCATGGTTCGCGCGACTGCCGCGGGCGAATCCTTGAACACATGCGCCATCTCGTCCGCGCTCTTCACAAAAAACTGGTCGCTGTCGAACTTGAATCGATTGGCGTCGTGGATTTTGGAGCCGGTTTGCACGCACAGCATCACTTCGTGCGCGTGCGAGTCTTCGCCGCAGAGGTAATGCGAGTCGTTGGTCGCTACCAACGGAATCCCGAGGTCCTTTTCAAGCCGGTCGAAATCCGCGCGAATCTTTCTCTCTTCCTCGAGCCCCTGGTCCTGAATCTCAAGGAAGAAATTCCCTTTGCCGAAGATGTCCTCGTACTGCTGCGCCACTGCTTTGGCCTTCAGGTATCGGTCGGCGGCATCGATCTTCTCGTCGCCCAGCGCCTCGCACAGTTCGCCGCTCAGGCAGCCCGACAAACAGATCAGCCCCTTCGCATGTTCCGCAAGGTACTTCTTGCTCACCCGTGGCTTCCGGTAAAACCCGTGCAGGCTCGCCTCCGATGTCAACCGGATCAGATTCTGGTAACCCTCTTCGTTCTCGGCCAGCACCAGCAAGTGGTTGTACTGGTCGTTCGTCGTCTCCGCGCGATGATCCTCGGCCTTGCACACATAGAGCTCGCACCCGAGGATCGGCTTGATGCCCTTTTCCTTGGCCGCGTCGAAAAAGTGCACCGCTCCATAGATATTTCCGTGGTCCGTCATGGCGACGGACCTCTGCCCGAGCGCCGCCACGCGATCCACGAGCTTGGTTACGTCGCAGGCGCCATCCAGCAGCGAGTATTCGGTGTGCAGATGCAGGTGGGTGAATTCAGACATGGCTAGGTTGATTCTAGTCGTCTGTCTGTTTCGATGGGCGAGGCGCGATCCGTTCAATTTGGAGCTTTGGTTGAGGAAAACAGGGGCGATTCATTCAGATCATTCCGGATAGCCGTCATGCCCAGACCGCACACGCCGTTTCGCCGCCTACACTTCCAACGCGTCGCCTTTGCACTTTGGATGGCCGCACTCGCAAATCACCTCAGTTTGACCCGCGGTGCCTTCGCAATGGGCGCTGCAATAATCTGACCCGTCGTCTGCCGCGCAGCTACATGCAGGATTCGCGCATTTCTTCTCTGTTGGCATTTGTTTGTCTCCTCGGCCGGCGCGTTTGCTTCCGCGCGCGTTTATGACCAGTTAGGTGCGGCAAAGCACGAAATCGACGCCCGCCTTCGTCGAAGTTTTCATCTATTTTTCTGTTGCCAGCCCTTCGCTGCCCTCTGTATGGTGTCCTCCGGAGGTTTTACCGATGACAAGAAGCAAATTCGTACTGGGCTCCATTCTCTGCGTGGCAAGTTTTGCGGGCGGCATACTCGTCGCGCAGGGGCCCGTCACGCCAACCTCATGGCAGCGCAGGACCTGATCAATCGGGCCTACGACCGCCTAACCGCTGCGCAGCAGGCCAACGAGTGGGACATGGGCGGCCATGCCGCTCGGGCCAAGGATCTGCTCGATCAGGCAAAGCACGAGATCAGGGAAGCTACTGAAGCAGCAAATCACCACGGGCACTGAGTTCAATTCAAACCTGCGGACCGGCTGGCCCGCGCGGATCGGGGATGGGCCCCTGCCGCGAGACAGCCGGTTTGTGCTTTTCTCGAGCCCGCCTCAGCGAGCGTCTCGCCACTCGATGGGGCAAGCCTGGAAGCATTCGCGGCAAGGTGGGACGATGGAATTCTCGACCGATTACTGATTGAGTTGGAAGTGAGGATGGTGGTGGTGGTGGTGGTGATGGTGGCGGGGATGGACGACCACGACAACCTGCGCCTGCGCCGCATAGGGTACCGCGAGGCAGAAGGTGAGCACGAGTCCGAGCAGAATCTTTTTCATGACACAGTGTGCCGCCCGGCCAAATCAGAATACAGAGCTACTTTGACCGCTGCGCGCAGGCGCTGAACCTGGCTGCGCAGGCAAATCAATGCAGCAAACGAGTCCCTGCCTGGCGAACCGCCCTCGCCTTGGCGGATGGGGTTCGACCTCGCGCATTCTCGCGAATAAGGTGTTTACTCCGCTGCCGGCGCGGAAGCGTCCTGATCCTCTCGGCCGAGGCACGCGAAATCGCCGTTGGTCCCAAGGTTTTTTGCTTGCCAGACCTTCATCGCCTCCTGTACTACTCGCCGCAGGAGGATTCTTCAATGACAAAAAGCAAATTTGTATTTCGTGCTCCATCGTTGCCATGGCGATTTTTGCCGGCGGCGTGTTAGTTGGCCAGAGATCAGGTGGCCCCGTCGGCTCCGCCGAAGGTCACGCTGGGCGCAAATTTTCCAAACCTGCAAGCGGCGCAGCGCGCCATTGGCCAGGCATGGAATTCCGCGACCCAGGCCGAAAAAGCCTATCCAAACAATGCCAAGGTCATCGCCGATATCAATACGGTAGGGAGATATCTCAATCATGGCAAACGACGGGCTCGTTCAGGCAGCCAAAGACGAAAACGGCCGCTAGGCTCAAATCCGGCCAGTGCCGGCACACTTGGGCCGTGCGACCCCCTCCTCGCGCGGCCCAGGCCTGCCATCCGCGCATGTCCCACTCCCTTCTCCTCTCGCGGCATGGGGGAAGCACGAATCGGCGAACCATGAATCCAACCCTCCCTGTCCTGTCGTTTCAACCCGTCCATTGGTATACTTAGAGATGTGACCACATCTGTCGTCGAATCCGTTCCCCATCACGGCTCCGCTGGCGCTTCCACTGGCAAGAAAAAGGTTTTGCTCCTTAAGCCACGCGGCTTTTGCGCCGGTGTGGTCCGCGCCATCGACGTTGTAAAGATTGCTCTTGAGACCTTCGGCGCCCCCATTTATGTGCGCCGCGAGATCGTCCATAACCGCTATGTTGTGAATGAGTTGGCGGAAAAGGGCGCAATCTTCGTCCACGACATTGACGACGTCCCCGACGGCCAGCGCGTGATCTACAGTGCTCATGGAGTTTCGCCGGCGGTTCGGGAACGCAGCAAAGGCCGTAATCTCAAGGTGATTGACGCCACCTGCCCGCTGGTGACGAAAGTCCATTTTGAAGCCGTCAAATTTGCCCGGGAGGGCTACTCGCTGGTGCTCATTGGCCACCGCGACCACGACGAAATCGAGGGCACGCTGGGCGAGGCGCCCGATGTAACCCATGTGGTTTCAAACGTTGCCGAGGTTGAGGCTCTGGAGCTGCCCAACCCCGAACGGGTCGCCTACCTCACGCAGACCACTCTCTCGCTCGACGAGGCTCGCGACATCATTCACGCGCTCAAGATCAAGTTCCCGCACATTGTCGGCCCCCATTCGCAGGACATCTGCTACGCCACGGAGAATCGCCAGGTGGCCGTGCGCAACGTTGCCCACAATGCCGACCTGGTGCTCGTCGTCGGATCGACGAACAGTTCCAATTCCAATCGTCTGGTCGAGGTTTCCCGGAACCTCGGCACCATCGGGTATCTCATTGATAACTCCCAGGCCATCGATCCCAAATGGCTTGCCGGCGTCGAAAACGTGGCAGTCACTGCGGGCGCTTCGGCCCCGGAAATCCTGGTTGAAGATGTGGTCGACTATCTGCGGCAGAACGGCTTCGAAAACGTCGAAGAGGTTGAAGTGATGCCGGAGAATGTGCGCTTCGGCTTGCCTCCTGAGATTGTGCAGGCCATCGGCAGCGCGGGCGGCGCTGAGCCTGTTCCCGTCCGTTGACCAAATTTGCGGCGCTTCAAATTGCAGCGCATCAAACACGCACGCAGCATGACGATGTGTAAACGGTTGAAACAGCCAAACCGGTATCCACAATTCAGTTGAGGGTTCGAATTTTCGAGACTCTATGACCCCTGAGCAGCCAAAATCGCCCGTTGCGGCCTCCCATTTTGCGCAGCCCAATTTTGCCCAGCCGCATCTTGCCCAGCCCAGGTTTGGCCGGATCGACGCCGACCTCGCCGACGTCGATGCTGCGACAGCCAACGCGCGCGACTTTCTCTTCTCACTGCAGCACCCCGATGGTTATTGGTGCAGCGAGCTCGAGGCCGACTCGATGCTCGAAGCCGACTACATCTTTTTGCACACGCTTCTCGAATCGGGCGACCAGGGCCGTCTCAAGCGCGCCTGCACGGAGATGATGCGCTACCAGAACGAGGACGGCAGTTGGAGCATCTATCCCGGGGGGCCCGGCAACATCTCGCTCTCCGTCAAGTGCTACTCCGCAGCCAAGCTCATGGGCATCGGTCCGGAAGACCCGCGCCTGGCCAAGTGCCGCGCATGGGTGCTGGTCCACGGCGGCGTCACCGCCTGCAATACCTTCACCAAGATGTATCTGTGCGCGCTGGGCGAGTACGATTACGATGCCGTCCCCGCCATTCCGCCGGAGATCGTTCTTTTCCCCAAGTGGTTTTACTTCAATATCTACGAAATCTCCGCATGGTCGCGCTCGATTCTTGTGCCGCTGGCCATCATGTACGCCAAAAAGCCTTACAAAAAGATTCCGCCGGAGCAGGGAATCGATGAGTTGTTCGTGGGCGGCCGCGCCAACTCCATCCTTCGCCTGCGCATCGATCGCAAGCACCTCATCTCCTGGCGCAATTTCTTCCTCATTCTTGACCGGCTCATGCACTGGTCTGAAATGGTGCACCTGCGCCCGCTGCGCAAACTGGCTATGAAACGCGCCGAGAAGTGGATGCTCGAGCGCCTGGAAATGACCGACGGCCTCGGCGCCATCTACCCCGCCATGCTCAACGCCATCGTTGCACTGCGCTGCCTCGGCTACTCCGAAGACGATCCGCAGGTCATCCGCGCCCGCGACGAGTTTGAGAAGCTGGGCATCGAGCAGCCCGCCACATCGGAGATGCCTGAGCCCACTTTCCGGATGACTCCTTGCATGAGCCCGGTGTGGGATACCGCTCAGGCTGTCTACGCGCTCGGTGAAGCCGGCGTTCCGCGCAGAGATCCGCGCATGATCAAAGCCGTTGACTGGATGCTCGCCAAAGAGGTTCGCCACAAGGGCGACTGGGCCGTGAAGGTTCCCAAGACCGAGCCCGGTGGCTGGTACTTCGAGTACAACAACGAGTTTTATCCCGACACCGACGACACGGCGCAGGTTCTGCTTGCTCTGAGTAAGGTCGACAATCCCCGCGAGCGCTATCAGCATCAAGTTGCGCAGCGCGCCATCGAGTGGGAGTTTGCCATGCAGTGCCGCAACGGCGGCTGGGGCAGCTTCGACAAAGACAACACCAAGATGATCTTCCAGTACATCCCCTTCGCGGATCACAACGCCATGCTCGATCCGCCCTCGGTTGACATTACCGGACGGATGCTCGAAATGCTGGCTGTCTACGGATACACGCGCGAGGACAAACGCGTTCAGCACGCCATCAAGTTCATCTTCGACGAGCAGGAGCCGGACGGCAGTTGGTTCGGCCGCTGGGGCGTGAATTACCTGTACGGCACATTTCTGGTTCTGCGCGGGCTTGACGCCATCGGCGTCGATCACCTCGAGCCACAGATTCAGCAGGCCGCGGAATGGATCCGCATGGTGCAGAATCCCGATGGCGGCTGGGGCGAGACTTGCGGAAGCTACGACGACCCCAACACGCGCGGCATTGGCCCAAGTACTCCTTCGCAAACGGCATGGGCACTGCTTGGGCTTCTTGCTGCCGGCGACGATCGTTCCGACTCGATCGCCAAGGGCGTCCGTTGGCTGCTTGAGCGCCAGCGCCCCAAGGGCGACTGGGACGAGTCCATGGGCGAAGGGCCCACGCGCCAGGCCATCATTACCGGCACTGGATTCCCCAAGGTTTTCTATCTGGCGTATACGATGTATCGCCAGTACTTCCCGCTGATGGCTCTTACGGCCTACAAGCGGGCGATGGAGCGGAATAACAGCCGCTAGCGATTGACTTCTGGCTGTGGTCCGTTGGTTGAGGATTTTCGATTTGGCTGTTGGCGAATGGCTGGGAGCTTTCAGCGAGAAGCCGACACGGAGGGTAACCCCGAATATGGCAGTTCCAATTTCACAGATGGCGACAGTGGCCAGCTACGTTCTGAAGAAGCGCCTCTCCGGGCAAAAGCGCTATCCGCTTGTGCTCATGCTCGAGCCGCTCTTCCGCTGCAACCTGGCCTGCGCCGGATGCGGCAAAGTGCAGTACCCGCCGCACATCCTCAAGAAGCAGCTCACGCCCGAGCAATGCTTCGCCGCGGTCGAGGAATGTGGCGCACCCATGGTTTCGATCCCCGGCGGTGAGCCGCTTTTGCATCCGCAGATCGTTGAAATCGTCAACGGCCTCATTGCGCGCAAGAAATACATCTACCTCTGCACCAACGCTCTTGAATTGAAGCGCCGCCTGCCGGAGTTTACGCCGTCGAAGTACCTCACCTTCTCCGTACACCTCGATGGCCAGCGCGAGGACCACGACTTCGCCGTCTGCCGCGAGGGCGGATGGGACATCGCCATTGAAGGCATCAAGGAAGCTGTGAAGCGCGGCTTCCGCGTCACGCCGAACTCCACCTTCTTCGACGGCACCGATCCCAATCATGTCCGCGATCACTTTGACCAGATGATGGCCATCGGTGTCGAAGGCATCGTGCTCTCGCCCGGTTACAGCTACGACAAGGCTCCGGATCAAAAACACTTCATGGGCCGCGCCCGCGTCCGCCGGCTCTTCCGCGCCATCCTTTCGAATCGCAAGAAGTCGTGGAAGTTCAACATGTCGCCGCTGTTCCTCGAATTCCTGATGGGCGATCGCAACTACGATTGCACTCCGTGGGGCTCTCCGGCCTACAACATCTTCGGCTGGCAGCGCCCCTGCTACCTCTTGCAGGACGGTTACACCGAGACCTTTGCCGAACTGATGAGCACGACGCGCTGGGAAGAGTACGGCGTCGGCTCCGGCAATCCCAAGTGCGCCAACTGCATGGTCAGTTGCGGCTACGAGCCCTCCGCAGTCCTCGAGGGCTTCGGCTCGCTCAAAGGCTTCATTGCCATGGTCAAAGGCAACTTCTCGCTTTACCCCGATCAGCACGCGCTCAACCTCCTCAATGAGCCCATGCCAACCGGCCCGTCGTCGCTCGTGAATATCACCAGCACCGACCGCGAGCTTGAGGAGACGCGCGCATGACTTTGTAGCGCCGGCCTCTGGCCGGCTGTCGTGTGGGCGTCCACGCCCACACATCATGCTTTGATTTCTTGAAAGGGCATGGCTTTAGCCGTGCCGCAAATGGCGCAGAAACTTCGGGGCTTTAGCCCCTGAGGGATTGAAATGACGGCTGAAGTCCAGAAATACACGCGCGAGCAGATCGAAACCCTGGAGCTCGCTCCCGGATTCGAGCATGAGGCGCTCGAAGGCTCTGTGCCCGTGCTCGCCACCGACGAGGATCTGAAAAACGCCCTCGAGAAGGCATTCGATTTTCGCGGCGATGTCGCCATCACCCTCAGGTCCGGCGAAAAAATCGAAGCCTACATCTTCAATCGCCAGACCGGCGCCACGCTTGCGGAATCATGGGTGCAGTACTTCACTCCCAACGCACCGGAGAAACGCAAGCTCGCGTACGACCAGATCGCACGGTTGGAGTTTGGTAAAGATCGCGCCGCAGGCAAGCACTGGGAAGACTGGGTCAAGGCCTACAACGAAAAGAAGGCCGCCGGCGAAAAGAACATCGGCCTGGTGCCCGACGCGTTGGAATAAAGATCGAAAAAGTGGTTTGGGACGAAACTCCTCTGAATCTACCCGCGTAGCGCTCCCGATCAGGTCATAAGCTTCCCGAGTTCGGCAGCCAATCCTTCAACTCTACCGAGAAAGCTTTCAATCATTGCCTGCAGGAACGCGTTCCTGTCTATCCGTTCAAACGCGAACGGATGGTTGGCCTTTGTTCCTATCAATCCCAAAAATGCGAGTTGTGTGCGCCCGTTTCCCTCGCGAAACGGGTGAATCGCATTCAGCTCTCCAAGGAATCGGGCAGTCTCTCTCAGGAATTCGCTCCGGCTCTTTTGGGTAAATGCTTCTCCGCCGCGAATTGATCGGAAGAGAGCATCCATCTGTGCAGGTATGTGTTCGGGATAGCAGAATGCGTTGCCGCCTTTCGAGGTACGCACAGTCCGGTACTGCCCCGCCCACTGATAAACATCTTGAAAAAGATGGTGATGAATGCTGCAGTAGTGGATGGGATCGAACTTGCCATGCGGCAGGGGCTCTTCGGCGCGAAGCGTGAATATTTCAACTTCGAACGCCCCCAGAATACCGGCATCTCGTATATCCAGCCGGTTTTGAAGAACGGATGTGCCGGGATAGGCGTAGGGATCGTCGAAGGCGTCGTAGCCCGCTGTCATTCGCGGTTCCGTGAGTGCGCGAATGCCTCAATCGTCTCTGCCCGCCGCTGTTCCGGCCGAAGGCCATTGGTGCGTTCAAGACGCTCCACGCCCTCAGAGTCGAGCTTCAGGCCCTCGACAGCAGAAATGGCCGATGATCTCTCGGGCACGTTCCCAAGTACATAGAGCCCGAGGTTCGCTAGGTCTTGATCGGTAAGATGTACATTTGGAAGACTGAAGGCCCTCCCGGTTGCAAGGACGTTCCGCATTTCACTGATGTGCTCGTCGTGAACCTTGATCGAGCGCATGGAGGCCGCCAGACTGTCCAGGCTATCGAACGTGACGTAGGGTACGGAGCCGCCAGGGCCCTGCATATTGGCCACAGAGAACATGAAACGCGGCCCTTCAGGTGATCGGCTTGGCACAACATGAATCCAAAAATACATTTTCAAATCCTCTTTATATATTGTATCGAGATTCCTTTTCGCGCGTAACAAAACTGACCGGCGGTCGGTGCCTCGGAATTTGGGCCGGATAATGCGCGAATTGAACAAGATTGCTTAATGGTCCTACCCCAACAACTTGGCCTTACTCCCCAGCACCGCCGCAACAGGAAAGGCCTGCTTGTCAAAGCTGATAAAGGTTTCTCCGCCCATCCATTTCCCCTCGTAAGCGATCACGCCGTCGGCAAACTCTCCGCCCGCGTTCATGACGGCCATTCCCGCCTCGACGGCGGGGCGATTGACCTCAACATTTCCTGCATCGAGCAGCGTGCGCAGCGCCACCATCACGTCCTCGCGGCCAATTTTGTAAACACCGCGCAGCACCGACACGAACTCGCAGATGCAGGTGAGCGAAACCACGATCGCTTCGGCGTCTCGCAGAAGAGCAGCCGCGGCGCGGGCTTGCCGCGCGTTATCGCGCACCGCTGCGCGGATCAAGACATTACTGTCAACGATTGCCTTCATCGCATGCCCGCCCAGCCGCGCTCCGTGGCTTTCACAATGTCCCCGATGGCCGCAGTCTTTCTTGTCTTGCCTTCGAGTACTCCAATAAAGTCCTCAATGCTGCCCGTCTTGCGGGCCGCCGTAATCATCCCCTTGCCGCCCGGCGCGAGCTCCAGTTCGATCTTCTCGCCCGGCTTTACGCCCAGGTGGCGCAGCACGTCTTTTCGAAAAGTAACCTGTCCTCGCGCCGTAACCGTTAATTCTGCCATGGCAACTCCTTCAGAACTCGTGCAGTAGCGCTATTGTAATGCGAATCTGCATGAAGACGGCAAGAGAATTTGCACGGACGTAATAAGGCAGTTCCGCATGAGAAAGTAAGGCGAAGATGCATGAAAGAAATAATGCAAATATGCCTGCCAGAGTAAGGGAAGAATGCAGTACTAGGTAAGTAATAAATGCATTACACGGTCATGCAAAATCGCATGATCCGGGTAATGCAAAAGCGCATGAATGATGGCCGGCGCGGAAGCCGGGATTTGGCATGAAAAGGGTCAGCGTCCTGCTCTGTGTTCGCGAGCCTTCTTTCGGTTGCCGGTACCCAACCCCCGTCCGCCCCGCCGCTTAAAATAGAATTGGCTCCCGCGTGAACCGAGCGAACACCACTCACTCCGCTAGCTCCGCTGACCACGCTATGAAGATCTTCCTCACCGGCGCTACCGGCTTTGTCGGCCACCATGTGGCCAAAGCCCTGGCTGCTGGCGGTGCCGATCTCCGCTTCCTTACCCGCAAAACCAGCAATCTCGCCAACCTTGAAGGCATTCCCGGCAGCATGGTCGTCGGTGATCTCTCCGATCCCGAATCCCTCAAACGTTCATTGGCCGGTTGCGACGCCGTCGTTCATGTCGCCGCAGACTACCGTCTCTGGATTCCCGATCCCGCCGCCATGTACCGGGCCAACGTTGACGGCACGCGCGAGTTGCTTCGTCTCGCCCGTGAAGCAAACATCAAGCGCTTCGTCTACACATCATCGGTCGCCACCATGCACTTCCGCACCGACGGCATCGTCATCAACGAGGACACGCCCGTCTCCATCGCCGACATGGTCGGCCACTACAAGCGCTCCAAATTCTTAGCCGAGCAAGAGGCCATCAAAGCCGCTCAAAGCGGCCAGCGGGTTATCATTCTCAACCCGACCAGCCCGATCGGATCGAATGACCGCAAACCCACGCCCACCGGCCGCATCATCCTCGACTTCCTCAACGGCAAATTTCCCGCCTACATGGATACCGGCCTCAATCTCGTCGATGTATCCGAAGTCGCCCGCGCCCACGTCCTCGCACTCACCAAGGGCATTGCCGGCCGCCGATACATATCTGGGCGGCGAAAATCTCACCCTCAAACAGATCCTGGACAAAATGTCGGCCATCACCGGCATCCCGTCGCCCACCGTCAAGATCCCTTTTGCCGTCGCCGCCACCTACGCGTTTTTCGAGGAAATCATCACCGGCCGCATCCGCGGGCAGTGAGCCCCGCGCAACCCTTGAAGAAGTCCGCATGGGCCGCAAGAAGATGTACGCCTCCTCCGCGCGCGCCCAGCAGGAGCTCGACTTCCGCGTCGTGCCGGTCTACCCCGCCATGCGCGCCGCCATCGACTGGTTCCGCTCGAACGGCTACGCGCCCGCAAACGCGACGCAGGTCCGCGCATGACCCGCGTCGCCATCATCGCCGCCTTTCCCGGCGAGCTCAATCCGCTCGTCCGCAACTGGCCTCACTCAACCCGAGACGGCACGCGCTTCTGGGCGCAGCGCACCGAGGAGGAAGAGTGGATCGCCGCCTGCGCTGGCGCAGGCCAATCTGCCGCCACGCGTGCCTTTGCCGGCATTGAGGCGGGAGGTCCCATCGATCTCGTCTTCTCACTCGGGTGGGCGGGCGCCCTCCGCTCCGAAATCGTCCCCGGCACCGCCTACAACGTCGCCGGAGTCATCGACGTTCGCACCGGCGAGCGATTCAACTGCGATGCGGGCGCGGGAAAACTCTGGCTCGCCACCAGCCCGAAGGTGGCCCCTTATACCGAGAAGCGCCGCCTCACCTCCGCCTATAACGCTGCCCTCGTCGATATGGAAGCCGCCGCCGTCGCCCGCCTCGCCGCCATGCGCGGCATTCCGTTCTATTGCATCAAGGGCGTGAGTGACGGCCTGACCGACAGCCTGCCGGACTTCAACTGTTTTCTCTCGCCCACCGGCCAATTTGAGCTCGCGCGGTTTACTCTTTTTGCCATCCTTCGCCCCTGGTACTGGCCCGCCCTCGTCCGAATGGGCGAAAATAGTAAAAGGGCTTCCCAAGGCATGGCGGAGTCACTGCTCGGCTTTCTCGACGAACGAGGTCACATCGAAGAATAGATGGCTACCCAAATCTCCACTCCCAGACTGCGCATCGACACAAAGATCCCAGACACGATGCGCGCAGTCGTCTACCGCGGCATCAATGACATGCGCCTGGAGACCGTCCCCGTCCCGCGCATCGGCCCCGGCGAGCTGCTCATCAAGATTGCCACCTGCGGCGTCTGCGGCACCGATCTCAAGAAGATTCACATGGGCTCGCACTCCGCGCCCCGCATCTTCGGCCATGAGATGGCTGGTGTCGTCGCCCAGGTTGGCGCTGGCGTCACCAAATTTGCCGTCGGTGATCGCGTCATGAGCTTTCACCACGTTCCCTGCGGCGAGTGCTACTACTGCCGTAAGAACACGCCTGCGCAGTGCCCGCTCTACAAGAAGACCGGCGCCACTGCGGGCTTCGAGCCTTCGGGCGGTGGCTTTGCCGAGTATGTCCGCGTTATGGACTTTGTCGTCAACTATGGTGGCGTGGTTCCGATCCCCGATGGCGTCCCCTTTGAGCAGGCTGCCTTTGTCGAGCCGCTCAACACGGTTCTCAAAGGCGTCAAGCTGCTCAATCTTGCGCCAGATGACACCGTCCTCGTCATCGGCCAGGGACCGATCGGCCTGATGCATGCAGCTCTTTCTAAAAAAATCGGCGCGCGCGTGCTCACTTCCGACCTTTTTGCCGAGCGCCATGCCATCGCCGCGCGCTTCGGACTCAACAATCCCATCCACGCCGGCACGGAGAACGTCGTCGAGCGCGTCTTCGCTGAAACGGAAGGTCGCGGCGCCGACGCGGTCATCGTCGCCGTTGGCGGCAACGCGCTCATCCGTACCGCCATGGACGCGGTTCGCCCCGGCGGAAAGGTCATGCTCTTCGCCCAAACCCAGCACGGCGAAGCCACATTCGATCCCGCCGCAGTCTGCGTGGACGAAAAGACCCTTCTCGGCTCATACTCGTCCTCGTTTCCGATTCTGGACGAAGTCACGAGCCTGGTCTTCGGCGGCTATCGCAATGGCTTCGACCTCACTCAACTCATCTCGCACCGCTTCCCGTTTGAAGATGCGGCCGCGGCTATTGAAATCGCCTCCCACCCCCAGCCTGGCTCGATGAAGATTATGATGGAGCCTGTGCCGGGGGCCGGGGCCGAGTAAGGGAAATCGAGGAGCTGATGGCCAGCACCGTGAAAGACGCGATCCTCCGTGGCCGCAAGACCGTCAAGAACGTTGTTGAGGGAGGCCGCAAGAAAGTCGAGGACGTCGTCGAGGGCGGCTTGAATACCGTCGAGACGGTCGTCGAGGCCGGCCTTGATACGGTCGAATCGGCTGTCGTCGTGGGCCGTAAGACGGTCGAAACGGTTGTCCACCACGGCCGCAAAACAGTCGAGAATGCGTTTCTCTCGGGTCGCGTTACCATGCGCGCCGCAGTCCTCCACGGCCGCGAAGATGTTCGCATCGAGCAGGTCCCGATTCCCAAGGCCGCAACTGGTGAGCTCGTCGTTCGAGTAGGCGCGGCCCTCACCTGCGGCACCGATCTCAAGGTCTTTCGCCGCGGCTATCATGCGCGCATGATCGTTCCTCCCGCGCTCTTCGGTCACGAGCAGGCAGGAACCGTCGTCGAGGCTGGCGAGGGAGTCACCGAGTTTTCTCCCGGTGATCGCGTGGTCGCGCTCAACTCCGCTCCCTGCGGGCAGTGCTTTTTCTGCTTACGAGGCCAGGAGAATCTCTGCGACGATCTGCTCTTCAACAACGGCGCTTACGCTGAGTTCATCAAGATTCCCGCCCGCATCGTCGCCAAAAACACGCTCGTCATTCCTGAAAATGTCGCGCTCGAGCATGCCGCGCTCACCGAGCCCCTGGCCTGCGCCGTCCACGGATTCGAGGACTCCCATCCGCGCAAGGGCGATATCGTGGCCATCATTGGCGGAGGGCCGCTTGGCCTCATGATTCTCCATGTCGCCGCGCTGGCGGGATTTGAAACCATCGCCATCGTCAAGCACGACGGACAGGTAGATGCCGCGCGCCAGCTTGGCGCCACCCATGTTGTGCAGGCGGCTACGGTGCGAAAGGCCATCCGCGATACGCGCGCGCTCACTCCAAAAGATCGCGGCGTCGATATCGCCATTGAGGCAGTCGGCACGCCCGAAACCTGGCAGGAAGCTGTCGAGCTGGTGCGAAAGGGCGGTACAGTTAACTTCTTCGGCGGATGCGCGGCCAACACACAGGTCACTCTCGATACCAACCGCATCCACTATAGCGACATCACTCTGCGCGCCACGTTCCACCACACGCCCGCCATCTGCCGCAAAGCTCTCCAGCTCATCGCGAGCGGTCGCTTCCAAGCCGGAGCATTCATCACCGGCCGCGCTCACCTCTACGAGCTCAATCGCGTCTTTGAGAAACTGATGAACCGATCGTCGGAGATCAAGACCGCGATCGTGCCGTAATCCCAGGAAAATTCGAGCTCAGTAACGTAGACTTCTGTGAGTTCAGCAAGATCGACGGGCGCGCGGCCCAATCTCCGAATGTGTGTCTCTCTGTACTCACGCGCCAGATCGTCTGAAAGACGCTCCCCATCATTATTTATTTCAAAGCCCGCAACGCGGAATGTCTTCGGGCGCATCGAATGTCATAGGGAGTTCAATTCGCCGGTCGGTGTACCATCAACAAAGGACGCGAGGAATTCTTGGACTTTGCTTCGCATATAAATCGGTCTCGTAGCGACCTATCCGGTTTGCTGGCCGGCGCTCTTAGAAGCGTCGACCGCTTCCTGCTGGTACTCGTTGCCATTGAGCTGATTTCCATGCCCTTCACGCAGTATGCGTGGACCTGGGACCACTTCCTTCGCGGTGGTATGGACTTCGAGTCGAGCCTCCTCTTTCTCGTGGTCTGCCTTCACCTTTTGTTTGTGCTCCGTAATCACCGCCGGCAAGACGAGAATTTGCATGTTCCGATGGGGTGGCTATCGCTGACCATCTTTGACAGTCTGAAATCGGCTGCAATGCGCGGAACCGAACACCTCCTTCTTTTTCATCGAAAGTGTCGAGCTAGTTCTGGCTGGTCGTCGTGTAGCCTTCCTCTTCAAATCTGATCCAGTCCCTCCCGTGGTGTTCCTGCTGGATGGCCCGCCCGTACAGGTCATCCGCTTGTCTTAGACGAAAGCCCCCGTTCCGTCTACTACGGAGAGACAATGAAAAAGTCTGAAGTGATTCAGGCCTGGTCCAGAATTCTGGGCGGCCACCTGCCATCGCTATCGATCGAGATTACAAAAGAATGCCCTTTGCAGTGTCCCGGATGCTACGCATTTGATGCGGCGCATCTCGGAGGTTCGACTCAACTTCGTCAGCTTTCGGATTTCAAGGGAGATCAACTGGTCTCAGGAGTGCTTGCGCTCATTGATGAGCACAAACCGCTCCATGTGTCCCTTGTCGGTGGCGATCCGCTGGTGCGGTACAGGGAGCTTGAACTGCTGCTGCCGGAGATAGAGAAGCGCGGTGTCCACGTGCAGATCGTCACCAGTGCATATCGGGTCATTCCCAGTAGCTGGACAGCATTTAAGAAACTCAATGTCGTGGTATCGATCGACGGTCTCTCGCCGGAGCACGATGCACGGCGTAAACCCGCTACCTATGAGCGCATCCTGGAGAACATCAAAGGGGCGCGAATCACGGTTCACTGCACAATCACATCGCAATTCGCCGGGCGTCCCGGCTACCTGGATGAATTTCTCGCGTTTTGGAGCGCTCGTCCCGAGATCGCGAAGGTGTGGTTCAGTCTTTTTACACCGCAGCGCGGGGCCGTCGATCCAGAGATACTCACGCCTTCGCAAAGAGCAGCTGTCATAGCCGACCTTCGCCGCTTGCGGGTGACCCATCCCATTCTCGATATGCCTGAGTCACTGATTCGAGAGATGGAATCTCCACCGCAAAACCCAAACGAGTGCATCTTCGCCAGAACGACCCAGACCGTATCGGCAGATCTCAAAACGCAAATTACGCCTTGCCAATTCGGCGGAGATCCGGATTGTGGCCAGTGTGGCTGTATCGCATCCATGGCGTTGGCCGCGGTCGGCCATCACCGTGTGCTGGGTGTTCTGCCGGCCGGACGGATATTCATGGTTTCAGAGCGCTTAGGAAAAGGATTGAAGTTCCTTCGAAAAAAATTCGCACGGCCGATGCCCATTCAGCCAGATTCATCCCCGCTGAACAAAGAGCAACTCATCACCAGCATCGCCGAAATGCACGACTCGAACACCTGAACAGCCAACCCAGGCCAACGAGCCGCGCCCTGTGATTGCTAAGATTCGCCTCATTCACCTCCGTTCAGCCAACTTCTGCATGGAAGCGCGCATCCGCGTTTTTTCGCCTGAGTCGCGTTCCTCTCGCCGCAGTGAAATAATATCGATGAGGCAGAGAGCGCGATGACCATCACTGCTGTCCAAAACGAGGAAAACATCGCTCGCGGCTGGAGTGCGCTTCCCCCTGCCTATCGCATCCCCGAGGTCGCGCCTACGCTCGATCAGGCCCGCGAATACTGCCGCCACCTGGCCGAAACACACTACGAGAACTTCCATGTGGCAACGTGGTTCCTTCCCGCCGCGCTCCAACCCCACTTTCATTCCATCTACGCCTATTGCCGCATCTCCGACGATCTTGGCGATGAAGTCCCCGACAAATCCGCGGCTTTGGCGCTCCTTGATTTGTGGGGCAGGGAACTTGACGCCTGTTATGAAGGCCGCACACGCCATCCTGTCTTTGTCGCGCTCGCCGAAACCATCCGGGTTTGCGCCATTCCCAAGGAGCCGTTTGCCGACCTGCTCGTTGCTTTCCGTCAGGATCAGACGGTCTCGCGCTACGCAACGATGGATGATGTTCTCGGCTACTGCCGCTACTCCGCTAATCCCGTCGGCCGCCTGGTGCTCTATGCCTGTGGCGAAGTCAGCGAGGAGAATTTCCGCCTCTCCGATGCAACCTGCTCTGCCCTGCAACTCGCCAACTTCTGGCAGGATGTCCGCGTTGATTTCCAGAAGGGCCGTATTTATCTTCCGCAGGACGACATGCGCAGCTTCGGCGTCACCGATGAAACCATCGCCAGCGGAGTTGTCACACCCGAGTTTCGCGCTCTGCTGCGTCACCAAGTCGATTTCGCGCGTGCACTTTTTGTTCAGGGCCTGCCGCTCATCGGCAGAGTCAACCGCGATCTCGCTCTCGACCTCGATCTCTTCAGCCGCGGAGGTCTTGAGATCCTGCGTGCCATCGAACGCCGCGATTACGACGTGCTCAGCGCGCGTCCGGCGATCTCCAAACTCACCAAGGTCTCTCTCGCTGCTCGCGCAATCGTTGGAAAGGTTCTTCCGTTTTTGCGCCTCGGCCCTCGTTCGACAGGAAAGGCTGCTTGACGCCGAAAGCTCCATCGCGCGATCCTGCCTTGGCCGCCGCCTACGCGGCCTGCCGCGGCATCGCCAAGCGTGAAGCGAAGAACTTCTACTACGCCTTCCTCGCGCTTCCAGTCCATCGCCGCAACGCCATCTGCGCCGTCTACGCGTTCATGCGCCGGGCCGACGACCTCGCCGATGACGAATCCATTCCTCGCGACGAGCGCCGGCGCAGTTTGGATGCCTGGCTCGCAGCTTGGCGCGTCGCTGCGGCGGGCGCACCCACCAGCGACCCCGTTTTTCTCGCCGTGCGCGACGCAACCACGCGCTTCGCTATTCCGCTCTCGCTGCTCGATGAGCTCGTCGCCGGTGTCACACTCGATCTTGATCATGCCGCCGACGACGCGCCCGAGACCTACGAAACCTTCGCCGATCTCTACCGCTACTGCTACCTGGTTGCGTCGGTGGTCGGCCTTGTCTGCATCCGCATCTTCGGCTACAGAGACCTGCGCGCAGAAAAGCTCGCTGAAGAAACCGGAATTGCTTTCCAGCTTACCAACATCCTTCGCGACGTTGCCGAAGATGCCGTCACGCAATCGTGTCTATCTGCCCCTCAAGAATATCGAGCAATACGGCGTTTCGCTTGATGCGCTAATTCATCACTCGCCCACCGCGCCGCCCACGCACAACGAGCGCGAACTCTTCGCCGCCATCACGCGCCTCGCGGAACACTACTATGGCCGCGCGCGGTTTCTCCTGCCTTTGATTGACCCCGCCAGCCGTCCCGCTCTCTGGGTTCTGGTCTCCATCTATCACGCCCTGCTCAAGCGCATTGAGCGCGCTAAGTTCGATGTCTACACCCGCCGCGCCTCCGTGCCGCTGTGGCAAAAGCTTTCTATCCTCGCCGTGGGCCTGGTTTGGACAGCATGGGCGCGTATCTTCAACTAAGCCTGTGTAACGCCGGTGCCCGCACTTTCGCCTGGAACCCAGTAACGCCCGCGTCCTCGCCGGCTGTCGTGCGAAAGCCTGCCCTGAGCGAAGCCGAAGGGTCTTCGCCCGCACTCCGCGCGCACCGGCTGCAGGCCATCTGACCACCGCGCGTCCTATGCGGTAACCTGATTCGGGGTACTCTCCATGCGCCTTCGCTCCCTCGCGCGCCTTCTTGCCATTCTTTCGCTCGCCCTCGGGCTGGCAATTGCCCCGCGTCCCTCGGCAGGGCAGGGGACTGGTTTCAATCCCGCATTGCCCCTCACGCACATCGACAACGGTCCAAACTCTGACTCGGCCCAGCGCCAGCATTATGTCGTCCTGGTCTCGCTCGACGGATTCCGCTGGGACTACGCGAAGCGCGACAATGCCACTCATCTTCTCGCGCTCGGCAAGCGCGGCGTCTGGGCTTCTGAGGGAATGATGCCCAGCTATCCCTCGCTCACATTCCCCAATCACTTCACCATCGTCACTGGTCTTTATCCTGAGCACACCGGCATCGTCGCCAACAACTTCCTCGATCCCGCAACCGGAGCGCACTACTCCTACTCCGATTCGAAGGCCGCCGGCGATGGTGCATGGTACAGCGGCATTCCCCTTTGGAGCCTCGCCGAGAGCAAGGGAATGCGCACCGCGTGCCTTCTCTGGGTCGCCTGCGAAGCCAAGATCGCCGGCTTCCAGCCCACTTGGTACGCCCATTACGACAAAAGTGAGCCCACCCCGGAGTCGCAGCAAGCGCGCATCGACGACACTGTCACCCTGCTCCGCCTGCCCGCAGCCGATCGTCCGCATTTCATCTCCATCTATTTTTCTGAGCCTGACCACACGGGCCACGAGTTCGGCCCGGACGCGCCTGAAACCCGGACCACCATCCTCAAAATGGACGCGATCGTCGGCAAGCTTGAGGCCGCGCTCAAATCCACCGGCCTTCCCGTCGATCTGGTGATCGTCAGCGATCATGGCATGGTCAAGTCCGAAGGCGATTGGATCGACCTCGATCAATTCGCCGATCTTAGCGGCTTCGACACTGTCGGCTCGCTTCTCTACGCCGAAACCGAAGACGATCGCGCCCGCGTTTACAACCAGCTCAAGCGTGCCTCCCCGCAGTTCGTCGTCTATCGACTCAAAAACGTCCCTGCCGATCTCAACTTCAACCAGAATCCGCGCGAGGGCGACCCGGTGATCATCGCTACCGGCCCCTACGCAATTCGCGCTCACGCTCCCGCAGCGGATCAGCCGTCGCATCCGCCCACCATCGGCATGCACGGCTTCGATCCGCATCTCATCCCCGAGATGAAGGCCATCTTCGTCGCCGCCGGCCCCGACCTCGTCGCCGGAAAAACCGTCGCGCCCTTCGAAAACGTGAATCTCTATCCATGGCTCGCCCACATGCTTGGCCTCAATGCGCCCAAATCCGATGGCAGCCTGAACATTCTCTCCGGCACGCTACGCGATCACGGCGTCGCGCCCGAGAAAGCGCCATGAGCATCGCAGCCAAATGTACCGCCGGCGTCCTCGCCGGCTGTCGTGCGGGCGTCCTCGCCCGCACATCTCGTTCGGTTTTGATCGCGGCGAGCGTAGGGGCGGGAAACCTATGAGCCTCGTTCTCGGCATCGACGGCGGCGGTACCCACACGCGCGCCTCCATCGTCGACGGCGATTGCACTCTTGCTTTTGCGGAGAGCGGTTCCATTAAGCGGCTGCGCGTCGGAGCTGAGGCTGCCGAAGCCAATCTGCGCGCTGTGCTCAAAGACGTCTACGCTCAGGCCGGCGTCACATCCGTCCGAGCAGCCTCATGCGGACTGGCCAGCGCGACAATGCCGGGAATTACCGAGTGGATCACCGCCGTCTTCAACGATTTTTCCGTCGCGCGCTCCGAAGTTGTCGGCGACCACATCGTCGCCCTTGACGCCGCCTTTCGCGGAGGCGCTGGGATCCTGCAAATCGCGGGAACCGGCACGAACACCATCGGACGCGCCCCGGATGGCGGCTTCGAGTCCGCCGGCGGCTGGAGCTCGCGCCTCGGCGACGAAGGCTCCGGCTACTGGATCGGCCTTCACGCCATTCGTCGCGCGCTCAACGCATACGACCGCGACGAGCCCACTCAGATTCTGAAAAAAGTTGGCGAGATTTGGGGCACGCCCACCCTCGATCAGCTCATCAACCTTGGGGACGGCACGCCCGCGCCCGATTTCGCCGCGCTCGCCCCAGCCATCAACGAACTCGCCGAAGCGGACGACCCCGTCGCGGTCGGCGTTCTTCGTCAGGCCGCCACAGATCTCGTTGCGAATGTTCTATTGGTGCGATCGAAGATTCGCAGAAAGCACGGAATCGAAACCGAAGTCCCCGTCGCTTGGACCGGCAGCGTCATCGGAAAAATGCCCATCGTCCGCGAAGGATTCTTCGCCGGCCTCCGCGCCGCCGCTCCGGCCATGCCCGTCGAAACCAGTGAAACCGTCGCCCTCAACGGCGCTCTCTGGCGCGCTCAGCGCCTCGCCGAGCACGCGATCTAAAATATTTCAGATCACCGGAAGTCTGACGGTGGCTGGTCGACGGAGGGCGACTCCTCCGAATCAAGATCGGGTAGCTGGTCGAACCAGAGCCAGAATTGGTCGTCGAAGTTGAATTGGTTCTGGAACGTCAGGGCAACGAGCCCACTATCCTTTGGTTCCAATTTGAAATGGATTGCGGTGAGGCGGCCACTTCCCCTCGCATACTGTTTGCGTCCACGGATCGCGTCGAGCGCCAGCTTCTTTTTTCCAAACACATCGCCGATTTCAATCGAATCAGCCGAGACAATAAACCTGACGGTAAACGCCCGTACCGTCGTTAGAATTCCCCCAAGCAAAATGGCAGATGAGCTGAAAATCCATCGAGGCGTGGATGTCAGAACGCCGTGCCAATAAATCGGACCACCCAAAGCAGAGCTCAGCATCCAAGCGCCGATCACCACAATCAAAGGTCCTGCGAACCTGACCCACCCCGTCATGGAGTAAACATTTGGGGCAGGCGTTGGACGCATCATGAATTTCAGCCCTTCGTGATTACCGGTACTTCCTCAGCACTCCCAGCACCCGCCCCTGTATCGCCACCTGCGCTGCCGGAACATAAATCGGTTCCATCTCCAGGTTTGCCGGCTGTAGGCGCACCACATTTCCTTCCGGATAGAACCGCTTCAGCGTCGTCTCTGCCCCGTGCACCAGCGCCACCACAATCTCGCCATTCCGCGCCGTCTTGGTCCGCTCCACCAGCACGTAATCGCCATTGATAATGTGCTCGTCGCGCATCGAGTCGCCCCGCACCTCCAGCGCAAACACGTCGCGGTTGCCCACCACGTCGGCCAGCGAAATCGTCTCCGAAGCCTCCATAGCTTCAACAGGCGATCCGGCGGCGATCCGCCCCGCGAGTGGCAGCTTCAGGCTGGAGCGAGTCTTGGTACCCGGCGGCAGCACGTCAATGGACCGGCTGCGGTTGTGCACGCGGTCCAGCATGCCCTTCTTTTCCAGGTTGGTGATGTGCTTGTGGACGGTGGCCAGGCTCTTCAGGCTCATACCGCGCGCAATCTCTTCAAACGAAGGCGAATAGCCATTGCGGCTGACAAACGCCTCCAGAAAATCCAGCACTTCCTTCTGTCTTCGTGTAACGGCCATGGGCGCATTATAGCGAATAAAAAGCGAACCGCAACAATCTTTTCGCCACTTGTTTACTCCTTGGGAACGCCAGGCCCCGACGGCTCAGATCCGGGAGCCTTCGGACCGCAGGCTGATGGCAGCCGACAGTCGGTCTCGTTCCTGCCTTTTGCAGCCCGAAACCCACACACCCCGCGGCTAATCCAGCAGAACCACATTCAGAAGTGATTTATGCACCCGAATGCGGCCGTCGTACTCGATGAAACCAAGTTTGCGAAAGCGATTCATGAAAAAGCTGACGCGGGACCGTGTGGTGCCGATCATCTCCGCCAGAGTCTCCTGCGAGATCTTGGGGATCAGCGGTTCCGGTTCGCCCGGCTTGCCAAACTCGGCCATTAGCAGCAGAATCCGTGCCAGCCTCTTTTCACTGGAGTTGAACAGTTGATCGACAAGATCGGCCTGGGTGCGCATGCTGCGGGTCAGCAGGAACTTCAAGAAAAGGTCGGAGAAGTCAGGCTCCTCGTGCAGAACGCGGATCATCTCTTCCCGGCTGATCTTGAGCGCTGAGCAAGGGGTCGTCGCAATCGCCGCGGACAATCGCAGCCCTGGTATCGAAGCCAGTGCGCTCTCTCCCACAAAGTCACCCGCCGAGAGCATCGCGAGCGTGGCTTCTTTGCCCGACTGCGAGACAACCGTCATCTTCGCCATGCCCGTTTGGAGATAAAAAATGGAATCGGCTGGGTCGCCCTGCGAGTAGAACTTCTCCTTGGCCTTCAGATGGACAACTCTTCGCCCCAGCCCGGCACTCACCAGGAAACCTGCAGCATCAAAGGGCTCTTCGTCGAACTCAACCATCCGGCAAGCCTCCTTTCCGATGCAGCAAGAGCCTGAGATCGGGCTGGAAGAGCGCGGCCCCGTTGCACTTCAATGTGCGCTCCATTGCGCGGTCAGCAAAGTAAGCGACAGCATCAGAGCGACCTCTCCGCCAGCAAACTGCTCATTCAGAAAAACATCTGCGGCAACACGCCCTGTTTACAGGCCCAGCGGAACTCTAGCACAAGACCGCGCCCCCAAGCCGGGGTCAATCTGTTCAATTTTGCTCACTTTTCTCGATGCTTTTCAAGGCTCTCGACGGGCTTTTTTGCTCGGGGTAGGACTCGCCGGCGTCAAGAACTCTGCGGAGGGGCTACCGGACCGCCGCTGTACGCCCCTGCGAAACTGTGCAGTCCATCCCGCTGGCCTCGACCTCGGCATCGAGCGGCCGCTATCCATCGAGAGAGCCCTATTGCTCAGACATGCCCCTTCAATCTCTCTAAGGTGGGGATACCTTGTGCGCCGCGCTGCGCAATCAGAAAATGCCGCTGCGCCTGGGTAGAAAAGGTGTGTTCTATGAGGAAATTTATTACGTTGGTGGCATTGTTCGGTCTGGGTGTGGCATCTGCTGCCGCAGCGGAGACTCGCGAAGATGTGCAGAACCGGCTCGAAAATGCAACCCTGGTGCTGCACCAGATCATGGGCGCTCCGGATCGTGGCATTCCCCAAGAGGTGCTCGAGCATGCAAAGTGCATTGCGATCGTGCCGCACATGATTAAGGGCGGACTGGTGTTCGGCGCTGAGAACGGCAAAGGCGTCGTCACTTGCCGCACCGCCGACGGATGGAGCGCACCGGCGTTCTTTGTCATCACCGGCGGAAGCTGGGGATTGCAGATCGGCGTTGAAGGCGTGGATCTGGTCATGATTTTCCAGGGCGACCGAGGAATGCAGCGCCTTGAAGACGCCAAGTTCCAGCTCGGCGCTGACGCCTCCGCGGCAGCCGGCCCCGTGGGCCGCCATGCCACAGCCGATACCGACTGGAAACTGAACACGGAAATCCTCACCTACTCGCGCGCCAAAGGCCTGTTTGCCGGACTCACGTTGACCGGGGCCGATGTTCGCCGCGATAACGATTCCATGGATGCCCTCTACGGTCCTGACGTCCCCACACACCGCGTGCTGCGCGGCGATGTGGCAACCCCTCGCTCGGCCGATCGATTTATTGAAGCCGTGAGAGACGCCAAGGCTCAGGCGGTTGCATCCAACTAAATGTCGTTTGTGAACCGTTGCTCGCGCCTGGGCCGGATTCCCCTTCCCAGGCGTGCGCAATCGAGAGAGGTCGTTCAGAATGCTTTGGGCAATCTTCGTCATCCTGCTGGTCTTGTGGCTTCTCGGCTTCACCTTCCATATCGCCGGCGGCCTCATCCACATTCTGCTGGTCGTCGCGTTAATCGTCCTGGTCATCAACCTGATCTCCGGACGCCGCTCCGCTCTATAACTGCTGCCAGGGTTGCGGGGCGTCAGTCACTGATCGTGTCTCCGGATTCAGGCGCCGTCCGGCCCATGAGTTGATCTCCGTCCCGACCTCTGCGGCAATCCCTCTCCGTGTGTGAGCCCGATTGCTCAGACAGCCGCGCCGCCCGCGACTAGATTCAGCTTCGTAAGGGCAAATGAGTTTCGTCCCCATCAGGCAACGGGAAACCCCTTATGTAGGCTGCTGTTGCCGGGTTTGTCTTAACGGCTCCAGAGCATCCCACCCGACCAGAGAACCGCAGACACCCTAAAGGGGGGTCACCTATGCGTGGAATCAGATTTCTACTTGGTACAACAGCACTGCTCGCCGGCCTGGCCCTTGTGCCGGCGGCTCAAGCGCAACTTGTCATCGATATCGGCGGACCGCCGCCGGTGTGTTCCTACGGCTACTACGGCTATGCGCCCTACGCCTGCGCGCCTTACGGCTATTACGGGCCGGGCTACTTCTACAACGGCATCTTTCTCGGCATGGGACCATGGGGCGGCTACGGCTATAGCCACGGCTGGGGCGGCCATCGCTTTGTGAGCGAGGGTGGCGGCAACTATCACGGCGGGCCCGGCCCCGCGTCCTATCGCAGCAGCGGCGGCTCGCGGTCCGGCGGAGGCCATGCGGCCGTCCAGCACACCAGTACACCGCGCCAATCCGCACCTTCGCGTGCTCCCGCTTCGCACCAGGATTCATCGCGCGCACCAGCTTCTCACGCAGCTCCCAGTGGCGGATCGCACGGCGGCGGCGGTGGTGGCGGCCATGAAGGTGGCGGCGGATCACACGGCGGCGGCGGCGATCACCACTAAACTGCAACCCACCCTCAACTCGGCGCGCGTTCTTATTCAGGCGCGCGCCGAATCGGGCGGCATCATGGCTGAAGGCTGAAGGCTGAAGGCTGAAGGCTGACTGCTGACGGCTGAAAGCTGACGGCTGCCTTTCAACCTAAACCAATCCACACGACCAACGAACTACGGAGCGATCATGTCCAAAGTTACTTCCTTTGCTTTCGCAGCTCTCGCAGCGGCGCTGTTTTGTTCCGCGCGCTTAGCGCCGGCCCAGATCTCCATCCAGTTCGGAGTTGAGCCAGTCTGCCCCTACGGCTATTACGACTACGCTCCCTATAACTGCTCGCCCTACGGCTACTACGGGCCCGATTGGTTCCAGGGCGGCGTGTTCATCGGCGCAGGCCACTGGTACCGCGGCCCCGGCCACTTCTATGGCCATGTCGATAACCGCTATGACCCCCACCACGGCTATCGTGGACCGTTCCCCGAACGCGGAGCTGAGCCCTTCAACCACTTCCACGGCAACGAGGCGCGCGATGGACGAGGCCGCGCAGGCCGCGGCGATCACGACGCACACAATGAACACGCCCTCCCCGGCTATCGCGGCGGCGGCCACGGCGACGACCACCGCTAGACTGCAACTCGAATCTCAACTCGGCGCGTGCTCTTCTCGGGCACGCGCCGAATTTGCGCAAGCTCGGCTTAGAATCAATCCATGATCCTCGAGTCGTTTCCCGTCGGTCCGCTGGCCTGCAACTGCACGATTTTGGCGGACGAGGCCACGCGCGAGGCCATCGTCATCGATCCCGGCGACGATGTGAGCCGGATCGCCAAACGTCTGAGTGACCTGGGGCTCCGGCTCAAGCAGATCCTGGTGACACATGGCCACATTGACCACGTGGGCGGAGCCCTGAAGCTGAAGCGCCTGACCGGTGCGCCGATCTACCTGAACGAAAACGATCTGCCGCAGCTCGACATCATGGAAGAGCAGGCCGCATGGGTCGGCCTGGACTTGGCCGTGCCGGAAACGGCTCCGCCAGACGAGGGCCTGGCCGAAGGCCAAGTCGTCGGCCTGGAGCACTATCCCGCCAAGGTGCTGCACACGCCGGGTCACACGCAGGGTTCCGTCTGCCTGCACTTTGCCCCGTTGAATCTGCTGATCGCCGGGGACACGCTCTTTGCCGGCAGCATCGGCCGCACCGACTTTCCCGGCGGCAACATCGATCAGATGATGGCCTCGCTGCACACGCGCCTGCTTGCGCTGCCCGACGAAACCCGGGTGCTGCCCGGACACGGCCCCGGCACAACGATCGGCCTGGAGCGGGCCTCGAATCCTTTCCTGCAAGCCCGAGGCCGTTAGCGGAATACACGACCGGGGGGGCGGAGACCCGCAAAAGTCGTAGAAAAGTCCAGGAAAACGAAAGCAAATGGCTTCAATGAGATAGATAGATTAGTTCAAGAGATGGTTCTCGTGATCAGGCATTTTTGTTACGTCCGTGATTCGTTCCCAAGTAGTTAATCAGGGTGGCAACTCCGTTACTGAATTCCGTCTCCGCCGCGAGCAGGCTCACGACCAGCCAACCGCTTTCCGGCATCCCGAAAAAGTAGCCCGGATGAACCCAAACGCCGCACTCAAGCAGCGCCAGAACCGTCTGTTCGTCGGGCGCGATGGCCGGAATCCGCAGCGCTGCGTACCAGCCGCCCTCGACCGCCAGCCGCTGGACGGCTTCGACGGTTCCGATCGCCTGATCGAGCACGGCGAGGTTCGCGGTGACGCGCCGGCGAATCTGGTCCTGAATGGCCGCGCGTCCCTCAAGCCATGCCCGAAGCGCGAGTTGCACAGGAGCATTCATCGACAGGAACGTGTCGGCGATGACCTCGAGCCGCACGAGTGCCTGCTCGCGCTCGGGACCGGTTGCCACAATCCAGGCCGCCTTCATCTGCGGCAACGCAGCGATCTTGCTGAGCCCGCTGACAACGTAAACCGGAACGTCGTCTAGGCCACGTGCGAAACTCCCAAACTCGTTCCGGCGCTCTCTTGTTCCCCCGCTCCCTTGCTCCCTTGTTCCCTTGTTCCCTGTCTGTTCGTAATCCAGGAAGACCTCGTCCACGATGAGCGAAAGGCCGAACTCGCGGCACAGGCCGGCGAGCTGCTCGGCCTCCCAAGGCTTGGTGAAGTGGCCAGTTGGATTGTTGGGATGCACGAGGACGATGGCCCGCGTGCGCGCGGTGATGGCGCGGCGAACGCCTTCGGCGTCAATCTGCCAACCGTTCTCGTAGACCAGCGGCGCGGCGCGCAGGCGAACGTCGTCGAGGGCGGCCAGGAAGTCGAAGAGCGGATAGCTCGGCTGGGGGATAAGGATCTCGTCGCCGGGATCGCAGAGGAGGCGGAAGAGAAAGCTGTAGGCCTCGCTGGTGCTGGTGGTGAGAGCGATCTGTTCGGGCGTGAGGGCGACGGCGTGATCGCGGTAGTAAGCGCAGACCGCCTCGCGCGCGGAGAGCAGACCCTTTGGCTGGGGATCGTATCGGAGCGCGCGCGGGTTTGTGAGCGGATCGAGCAGGGAGGCGGAATAAGCAAAGCCGCAGCGCGTGGGGTTGGATGCGGTGAGGTCGGCAATGGGCAGGCCGGCCGCGAGACGCTCGCGGTGCGCGCGCCCGAGCACGCTCTCTTCGGTGTTCCAGTTGGTTCGGTGCGAGAAGGGCATGGGATTCGACTCTGCGGATCGCCGGAGATGGTTCATCGGGCGGCGAATCTCGATCGTGCACAATGAAAGCAGCGCCTTCTGCAACGATACATCGAGAACCATAGGCGCGATCGAGGTGACGTTGGCTCTGCGCGCGGTGATCTTTGACTATGGAAGAGTGTTGACGGGGCCCCCGGACCCAGCGGCGTATGCCGAGCTGTTGCGCATTACGGGGCTCGCTGCGGATCGGCTTGACCGCTTTTATTGGAAGGACCGGCAGGCTTACGACGAGGGAAAACTGACCGGTCTGGGCTTCTGGCGCAATGTGGCGCGCGACGCGGGGCTGAAGCTCAGCGATTCCAAGATCGAGGAGCTGAACGAGTGGGACTCGCGCATGTGGACGCGCGGCGACCCCACCATGTTGGCGTGGCAAATGGCGATCAAGCAGCGGGGATTGCTGACGGCCATCGTCTCCAATATGGGAGATGCGGTGCACGAGCACATGGTGCGCGAACTCGACTGGCTCTCGCGATTCGATGTGCTGGTGTGGAGCTATCAACTTCACGTGGCCAAGCCCGACCCGGCCATTTATCGCTACGCTCTGGAGCGGCTTGGGACGCGGCCCGTGGAAACGCTGTTCATCGACGATAAAGCTGAGAATGTTGAGACTGCCGAAGCTCTGGGGATGAAGGCAGTGATTTTCTCGAACGTAGAGAAACTGCGCGCGGATCTTAGGCAGTCGGGCCTCGATCGCGAACTTCCGTTGCCGTGAGGCGGAGAGCCTCAGTGCGCGTCGCTTTGCTTTTTGCTGTGCAGATGGTAAGTGAGGCCCATGGTAGCGTTCATTACGTCGAGGCCGGGATTGACCGGCACGATGAACGCGTCGGAAAAATGATAATCGCCAAAGAGACCGAGTCGCAGATCGAAGCGTTCGTTCAGCCGGACTTCGAGTCCAATGGACGATTGCAAGGTGAGGTTCTCATACGTGGTCTTGTTTGAAAGCGGCTTTTGCGCAAAAACGAGCACGCCGCCCTTCGCCATCATGTAGGGTTTGATGGCCTTTCCGTCCCTCCATAGCCAGCGAATCCCGAGGGGAGCGATCTCGATGCCGGGCACGGTCTTTCGGGCGGCGGTGAGAGTGTTTCCCCAAATGTCCATCTCCTTCGGCTGGTTCAACAGAACCATGGGCTGGATTTCGGCAACCCAATCGACGCGTGAACCCAGCAGGTGACCCCAGGTGTGGCGATCGTATTCGATGCCGGCGTCGTAGAGCTTGCAGTTTTCGCCGGAAGCGAAGATTTTGTAGTTGCCGTAGGAGACCAAACCCTCGACGGTGATTTCGCTCTCCACTGGGGGCTTGACCGGACGGTCCGCGGCGGTGACCAGGGGCGCTGTCAGTATGCCGTTCGCGGGCAGGGCGTCCTGAGCCAATGCCGGGATTTGAAGGACAATGCAGAGCGCGACGCAGCCGCAAAGCAAGGCAAGGCCGGAGTTCAAGGCAGTGCGGCGGCGGCCAAACGCCAAGGCTGGATAAGAGCCGCACCTTCGAAGCCGCATGAAGAAGCATCCTCTTGCTGTTGATTTGGCGAGCGAGCCGCGGAACGAAAAAGAGCGTATATGGCGGTTAGTCTACTGGCGGGAATTGAGGCTGACAAGGCACGATTTCCCTGTCGGTTCTCTCGTGGTAACTGCTGCCTGCGGCCAACGATGGCCTCATTGCGGCTGGAGCTGGCCAGTTGAACGGGCCAAGCGCGACTACGACGCCATTCCCAGGCCAACCAGATTTGCGGCGGCGATGATGATGAGAATTCCTGCCCAGAGCAGACGGATGGGCCGGCTGCGCACGCCCTGCCACTCGCCGAGTGCGAGGCCTACAAGTCCCCCGCAGAGCACATAGATGCTCATGTGCAGCATCCAGTTCACGTAGCCGAGGCGCTGCGGAATGTTGGCTGCGCCCCAGGCGTAAAAGAAGAACTGGAGATACCACATGACTCCGCCGGCCGCCGCCAGTGCGCCGTTTCTGATGAGTGTTGCGCGCGGCTGGCCTAGATCTGCGCGGAGAGAAAGGTCCTTTTTGAAGGCGAGCCGGATAAAGCAGTAGCTCATGTTGATGATTGCACCGCCGCCCATGATGAGCACATAACTAGGCAGTGCCGCGTAGAGCGGATTGACGCCCGCGTGTTCGGCTGCCGAGGCGATGGGCTTGGCGGCATCGATAGCGAAAGACATGCCCGACGAAAAGATCCCGCATAGGACCGCGAGTGCGAGACCGAGCTTCACATTGAACTCCTGCGCCCCGACACCCAGTTGTACTTCTTTCTGATGGCCGGCGTAGGAAACGACTGCCACTCCGATGACGGCCACCAGAACGCCTGCCATCGTGAGCAGGCCGCTGCGCGTATTGAACAGCATCGCTGCCTGTCCATGCATGAGAGGCGGGACCAACGTGCCGACAATCAGCGTGACGCCGATAGCCACGCCGATGCCGAGCGACATTCCGAGATGACGCATGGTGAGCCCATAGCTGACGTTGCCCACTCCCCACATGGCGCCGAAGAGCGCGACCTTGACCATGAGGGCGGAATCAAGCGACGCGTAAAAGCCATGGAAGCTTGGCAGCAGAAGAAAACTCACTCCGATTGGCAAGAGAATCCAGGAGAAGAATCCCGCGACGGCCCAGGTCGTTTCCCACGACCATTTCCTCACCTTTTCAATCGGTGCATAGAACGAAGCAGCGCAGGCCGCTCCGATGATGTGCCATCCGATTCCCGCCAGGATTACTGTCGGCATTCAGTCTCCGTTTTCTGCGTGCTGCGACGGACTCGGGTTCCCGCTTCGTGAGCAATTTCAAAGCCTACCGGTTGCATACGCACCTTGTACAGAGACGGAGTTCTGGCGCGCCACTTTACACTCTCTACTATGGCACTTCGGCTTTACGCCGCCACCACCAGCGCGGGCAAGCTGCGCGACTTTCGCACGGCCGCGGAGGCCTATTCGGTCAGCATCGAACCTTTGCCCGGCATCGAAGAGATCTTGCCGCCAGAAGAGGATGGAGACACGTTTCTCGCGAACGCTGCGACCAAGGCTGTTTACTATTCGCGATTCGCCCCCGGTGAACTGGTGGTCGCGGACGATTCGGGCCTGGAAGTGGATGCGCTCGGCGGTGCTCCCGGCGTGCGCTCGGCGCGATTCGCGGCGGATACGGGCCTTGTGGACTCGCCCGACGCCAACGACAACACCGACGTGTGGAACAACATTTTGCTGCTGCAAAAGATGGAGGCGTTTCCGGCGGAGTTGCGCACGGCCCGCTACCATTGCACGCTGGTTGCTGCGCGCGATGGCGAAGTCGTCCAGGTTGCGGATGGAACCGCGGAAGGGACGATTCTGGATGCCCCGCGCGGAATGGGAGGCTTCGGCTACGACCCTCTGTTCTATTTGCCGAAGCTGGGAAAGTCGATGGCCGAGATCGATCTTGAAACCAAGCTTCGCTTGAGCCATCGCGGGCGGGCGATTGCGGCGCTGTTGGCAATGCTGGACCGCTGACCTTCCACCAATCTCCTCCAAAACCCAAAAGCGCGGAGCGCCGCCTTGACGGACATAACGTCGGCCTCGAATAATGCGTGTGAACCAAAGCGCAAGTTTCCGTCTCTCAATATAGGACTGCATGGGCCAAACAGCTTCAGTTAGCCTGCTTCGGCCCGCACCTGTAACTCTTAGGAGCCAAACTTCTCCATGGCAACCGTTCAACCCGCCGCGCCGCCACCTACTCATAGCGTCCGCCGCGGCGTGGAGCCGTTACGCGCAGGGCAAGGCACAAGTTTTATCTGGCGCAAGCTGCACTCGCTGCTGGGCATCGTTCCCATTGGAGCGTTTCTCCTTGAGCACTTGCTCTCGAACTTCGAAGCGCTGAAGGGGCCGATCGCCTACGGCGAGCAGGTGAAGTTCCTGAACAGCCTGCCGCTGGTGCGCGTGCTGGAGTGGGTCTTCATCTTTCTGCCCATCCTGTATCACGCGATCTATGGCGTCTACATCTGGCTGCGTGGCAAATCGAACATCGTGTATTACCCATGGGCAGGGAACTGGATGTACCTGGCGCAGCGCTACACCGGGCTGATCGCATTCGCTTACATCGCCTATCACGTGGCGACGCAGCGCTTCATGGGAGCGAGCTTGCCTGAGAATCCCGGCATGGCGTTCGCGAAGGTTCAGCACGAGCTTGCGAATCCGTGGATTCTTGCCGTCTACGTAATTGCGATGATCGCCGTCTGCTGGCACTTTGCCTACGGCGTTTGGCTGTTCGCCGCCAAGTGGGGCATTACACCGGGAGAAACCGCTCGACGCCGGTTCGGTTATTTCTGCGTCGCGTTCGGCGTGCTGCTTGCCGGCATGGGGCTGGCCAGCATCTGGGCGTTTGTGGGACCGAAGTATCAGAATGCGCCCGACAACGTGCCGCTTGCAGCGATTCAACTCCGCGCGGAGCCAGCCCAGAAGCGCATTTCGCCAACAACCAACTACGAACTACGAACTGTGAACTGCGAACGGTTCACTGTCAGCTAAGGACGCGTCAATGGCAGCACCCAGGATCATCGTGGTTGGCGGAGGGCTGGCGGGGCTTGCGGCCGTCATCAAGATCGCCGAGGCCGGCGGCAATGTGGACCTGTTCTCCATCGTGCCGGTCAAGCGCTCGCACTCGGTCTGCGCGCAGGGTGGCATTAACGCTGCCAAGAACCTGAAGGGCGAAGGCGACACCACTGCGCAGCACTTTGACGACACGATTTATGGCGGCGACTTTCTGGCCAACCAGACGCCGGTGAAGGCCATGTGCGAGGCGGCGCCGGCCATCATCGATCTGCTCGACCGCATGGGCGTTCCCTTCAACCGCACGCCCGAGGGGCTGCTCGACTTCCGGCGCTTCGGCGGCACGCTCTACCATCGCACGGCATTTGCGGGAGCGACCACAGGGCAACAACTGCTCTACGCGCTCGACGAGCAGGTGCGGCGTTTTGAGGCCGAGGGAAAGGTACACAAGTTCGAGGGCTGGGAGTTTCTCTCCGCCATTATCGACGGGAAGGGAAATGCGCGCGGCATCGTGGCCATGAACCTGCGCTCCATGGAGCTGAAGGCGTTCGCGGCCGACGCCATCATCCTGGCGACGGGCGGCATCGGCGCCATCTTCGGCAAGAGCACCAACTCGGTTGTGTGCACCGGATCGGCCCAGTCGGCCATCTTCCAGCAGGGCGCGTACTACGCCAACGGCGAGTTCATCCAGGTGCATCCGACGTGCATTCCCGGCGAAGACAAGCTGCGGCTCATGTCGGAGTCGGCGCGCGGCGAGGGCGGGCGCGTGTGGGTTCCGCGGTCGCCGGGCGACAAGCGCGGGTTCAAGGCGATTCCTGAGGCGGAGCGGTTCTACTTCCTTGAAGAGTGGTATCCGAAGTACGGCAACCTGGTGCCGCGCGACGTGGCCACGCGCGCCATTCACAAGGTGGTCTACGAGATGGGACTCGGTCTCGACGGCCAGCCGATGGTCTATCTCGACCTGACCCACATCGACCGCGAAACGCTGCACTACAAGCTCGGCGGCATTCTGGAGATCTACGAGAAGTTCGTCGGCGTCGATCCGTGCGTGGAGCCGATGAAGATCTTCCCCGGCATGCACTACACAATGGGCGGCCTCTGGGTGGACTTCAACCAGATGACCAATATTCCCGGCATCTTTGCCGCAGGCGAATGCGAATACCAGTATCACGGCGCCAACCGGCTGGGCGCGAACTCGCTGGTCAGTTGCATCTTCGGCGGATTCCGCGCGGGACCGAATGCGATGCAGTATGCGAAGAGCGTTCCCGCGGTTGAAGGCGATGGCGGCTCTGCGGCGGAAGTGGCGCGGCAGTCGGAGATCAACGGCAAGCTCATCAAGAACGAAGGCGGCGAGAATCCCTTCAAGCTGTGGCGCGAGCTGGGAGAAACCATGACCGAGCACGCAACGGTGATCCGCTACAACAAGGACCTGAAACAAGCCGACGAACAAGATCGTCGAGCTGCTCGAGCGCTACAAGCGCGTGAACCTGAGCGACAAGAGCCAGTGGGCCAACACGAGCTTCGCCTTTGCGCGGCAACTTTTTAACATGCTGGAAATTTCGCGGACGGTTGCGCAGGGAGCGATCTTGCGCGATGAGTCGCGCGGCGCGCACTACAAGCCGGACTTTCCGGAGCGCAACGACGAGCGGTTCCTGAAGACGACGAAGGCCAGCTTCACAGGCAGCGTTGAAGGACCGAAGTTCGAGTTCGAGGAAGTGGATACGCAGTTCATCAAGCCGCGCCCAAGACGGTACGACGCGGCGAAGTGACATCGTTCGTGAAACGAACGATGTCATCCTGAGCGAGTCCGCCGCTGCGGACAAGTCGAAGGATCTGCGGTTGCTTTGGATCGGTGAGTTTTGTATCAGGGCACGAGTTCAGTCGTGCCGAAGAGTGAACGCCAAGTTTTGTATCAGGGCACGAGTTCAGTCGTGCCAAAGAGTGAACGCCAAGTTTTGTATCAGGGCACGAGTTCAGTCGTGCCGAAGAGTGAACGCCAAGTTTTGTATCAGGGCACGACTTCAGTCGTGCCGAAGAGTGAACGCCAAGTTTTGTATCAGGGCACGACTTCAGTCGTGCCGAAGAGTGAACGCCAAGTTTTGTATCAGGGCACGACTTCAGTCGTGCCGAAGAGCGAATGCCGAGTTTTGTATCAGGGCACGACTTCAGTCGTGCCGAAGAGTGAACGCCAAGTTTTGTATCAGGGCACGACTTCAGTCGTGCCGAAGAGTGAACGCCAAGTTTTGTATCAGGGCACGACTTCAGTCGTGCCGCAAAGACGCAGAAGAAAATGTGGGGCTTTAGCCCCTGAGGGATCATGGCGACCAGGACAGTCACTTTCGAAATCAAACGCCAGGCCAGCCCCGAGGCGGCGGCGGTGTGGGAGCGGTTTGAGCTGGAGTGGCGGCCGGGAATGAACGTTGTGTCGGCGATGATGGAGATCGCCCGCAATCCCACGACCGCCGACGGCCGCCCAACCACGCCGATCGCCTACGATTCCAATTGCCTCGAAGAGATCTGCGGTTCCTGCGCCATGCGGATCAACGGCAAAGCGCGCATGGCTTGCTCGGCACTCGTCGACAATCTCGAGCAGCCCATCAAGGTTGAGCCGCTGACGAAATTCCCTCTCGTCCGCGATCTACAGGTCGACCGTTCGGTCCTTTTTGAAAATCTGATGCGCGTCAAAGCCTGGGTTCCGGTCGATGGCACCTACGATCTCGGCTCGGGGCCGCGCGTCTACCCGCAGCAGCAGGAAGCGAACTACCCGCTTTCGAATTGCATCTCCTGCACCTGCTGCATGGAGGTCTGCCCGCAGTTCAACGATGTCACCGGCTTCGTCGGCGCGGCAACCATCGCGCAGGTCAAGCTGTTCAACAACCATCCCACGGGCAAAGTTTTCAAAGAAGAGCGCCTCCGCGCGCTGGCCGGCGACGGCGGCATTCAGGAGTGCGGCTTTGCGCAGAACTGCGTCGAAGTCTGCCCCAAGCAGATTCCGCTCACCAACGCCATCAGCGACGTGGGCCGCGACGTGGTGGCGCAAAAGGTCAAGGACTGGCTCAAAAGCTGACGCCGCCGCCCGCGCCGCCGACGATTTCGCTTGACGGCACTGCGATCCGCATCGGAGGATCACTGCTGGGCCGCAAGTGCGCCGGACAACAGTTGGCTGGCGCACGACCCCGATTCCCCAACAGGCCTTCAACGCGAACAGTTGCGGCAAGTGATCTCATCGGTCGCCGCGTGTGCTTTCCCCATAGGCATCAAGGCAGCGAGACCACCAAACACACGGAACGATTCTCGTTGCTCTGCCGTGGTTCGAGCTTTTCGCGTTGCGAGCCATCGTCCAGGTTCACTGCTCTTCGAGAGCTTGAAACCAAACTCTAAACACCAAAGACCAAGGAGGTCTTGCAATGGGTTTACGTCACTTCTTCTGGGGCGCGGCGCTGGCCGCTACACTCTCCGCAACGCTCGTCGCTCAACAAGCGCCGAGCGGTTTTCACAGCATCTCCTGCGTCCGGGTCAAGCCCGGGCAATCGGCTGCCTTTCACGATCTTCTCAACGGCGACTACCACAAGGTTGAGCAGGCCAGCGTCGACTCGGGAAGGCTCTCAGGCTTTATTGCGCTGCGCACCGTCATCCCCGCAGGGACCGACGCGGCGTGCGATTGGGTCCTGGTCAGCTTCTATCCCGGCTTTCCGCCTGCGCCTCTCGGCGACGACGAGATGACGGCCCTCCTGCAAAAAGCCGGCGTCGCTTCCACGATGCAGCAGTGGCGCGATCGCCTCGCCGTAGTCGGTGAGCTGGTCTCGAACAACATCACCCAATACCAGGTGCTGGTTGGCGGATCGAAAAAGGGCGACTACCTGGTCTTCAACTCCATGAAGGCAACCGATGTGAACGAATGCGTCGCCGCGCAAAAGCGATTCTGGCAGCCCCTCGCCGAGCAAGGGGTGAAAGACGGCGCGCAGGACGGCTGGGCCTTGAACGTACAGCAAATTCCCAGCGGCGAAAAAGACCCGAGCCTGGTCAGCACCGTCGACATCTACCCGAGCTGGGACTCAATGTTCACCTACTTCGGCTCCGACTTCACCGCGCGCTGGAAGAAGGTCCATCCCGAGATGACGACCGGCGATGCCTTCTCGGAGATCAGCAAGGTCTGCACCATCGAACACAATGTCACGTACAAGGTTGAAGACCAGATCAACGCAACGAAGTAAGACCCCATCACGAATGAAGCAGCAGGAGGGCCGCCCAGGAATTCGGGCGGCCTTTGTGCTTGGCGCGACCGCTGATCTCTGAAATCATTGTGCGCCAAGCGGGCATGATGATCGGCAAACTTCAAAAAAGAATTTGCCGAGTGTTTTCAGCGGGTTGCGGGGAAAATGGGCGCGGGAGGGGGTTGCGGAGGCGCAGGCCTGCAGCTAGCATCCAGGTCGCTATTGACATCGTATGTGATATGATATCACTTTCATGTGAGGCTCGTTCTCGACACCGACGTGGTGGTGGCTGCTATGCGCAGCCCGCGCGGCGGGTCTGCGGAGTTGATCCGGCGGATGAGAGCAGGCAACGCGAAGATGTTGCTGAGCGTTGCTCTTGCACTCGAATATGAGGCCAAGTGCATGATGGCCGAACATCGGTTGGCGTCGGGTCTTCATGAGGCAGAGGTGCTGGTTTTCGTGGACGGCCTGCTTTCGTTGGCGGAACCGGTGCAGCAGTATTTCCGTTGGCGCCCGCAGCTGAGCGATCCGGGCGACGAACTTGTTTTGGAGGCCGCAGTGAACGGGCGGGCCGAAGCGATTGTGACATTCAATGAGAAACACCTGCGCGCGGCGCGGACGAGTTTTGGGATCGAGGTTCTTCGCCCGGGCGAAGCCTTGAGGAGGTTAGAGCTATGACGACGCGAGTGGCCACATTTCCGCTGCGTTTGCCGGTTTCGCTGAAGGCGGCGCTGGAAGAGATCAGCGAGCGCGACGGCACAAGCATGAACCAGTTTTTGGTGATCGCGGCAGCGGAGAAGATCGCCGCCATGGAAACGGAAAGGTTTTTCGCTGAGCGGCGCGGGCGGGCAAACGATGCGGCGTTTCTGCGCATCCTGAATCGGGAGAGCGGCGAGCCGCCGCGCCCTGAAGACCGGATGGATTGAGGCTGCCACAAAAAAGAAGGCCTGGTCGAACGATCATGGCGACCATTGTGCGCCAAACGGGCATAATGATCGGCAAACTTCAAAAAAGAATTTACCGAGTGTTTTCAGTGGGCTGCGGGGAAAATGGGCGTGGAGGGGGTTGCGGAGCGACGAGGGAGGGTCGAGGGACGTCTTTGCTGACGGCAACGGCGTATTTCGGAACCGGGATCTTAATTGCAGCGGCTGCGGTGGGAATAAGGCGCGCTGCATGAGCAGGTTGGGCCATCAAACGGTTGCTCCCAAAAGGGCGCCAAGAAGATGAACGGCCCCGAATGCGGAATCCGAAAATGCTTACGGAGAAATCAAATTAGCAAATCAGTAGATAATTGCTCTAGACTTTTTGCATTCGCTCATCGGCGCTAAAGATTATGTCAATTCAACTGCTCGATCACGCGGACTCCATTCGCCGGGAAGTTGCGCCGGGAATTGCCCTCAAGCGCAAGTCTGCCTTGGGCCAGTTCATGACACCCGCACCGGTGGCGCGATTCATGGCCTCGCTCTTTCCACCAAGTACCCTCCAGAAATGCACGCTGCTCGATGCAGGCGCGGGTGTCGGTGCTCTTTCGTGTGCATTCCTCGACCGCTGGGCTGTGGGTGACGGGTTTTTTTCCACAGGGTCGATTTGGGGACCTACGAGATCGACGCGACCTTGAGCGAACATCTGTCGCCGACGTTGGCCAGCTATGCCCAGCGATTACCAGTAAATTATCGGATCATTCCAGAGGATTTTATTGAAGCCACCGCCGCCCATAATTCAGGGACGCCTTTAGAACATGATGCTCCACGTCGGATAAATTCCCCTTGCTCTCCCAAGAAGCTCTTGAAGCGACAGTTCAATGTGCACCCCCGAATTGACATTTACAAGGATGAATTTGAACCGCTGTTTGAGATTTTGAGCAACTAGAAGCTCTGCGCTAGTCAGCGCAAAAAAATATCCCTTGAAATCGTCGGGCAGATCCCGACTGCTGGACTTAATCTCACAAAAAGTGATTTTCTCAAGATTGCGGCTTATCGCTTTCGCATCGTCTAGGTTTACGTGTTCGGTGAGTTTCAAAATATCGAACGCCTTGCCGTAGATAACCACGTTGCGCTTGGCGAGCTCGATGAGGAGGAGGAGTTTTTGGCTGGCGCTGGGGACCACGAAGCCGGAATCACTTTCCATCAGTACGCGCGCCGCCTTTTTGGCGGTTTGGTTGCGGCTCGCCTCTTCGAGTGCCGCCTCTCTTAAGCTCTTTGTCTCTTCGTCCATCTTGCGTCACGCGACTTTCTGCGGCTCGTGCCCGAGGTGCCCCGTTCGATCCGCTGGGCGCCCGCATGATCGGGTTTTTCCACAGTCGGGAAAAAGGTAGATGGAGATACGCTAAGGGCTTCAGCAACCTGCCATATATTCAAGAGACTGATGTTGCGTTCGCCCCGCTCCACACCTCCTATGTAGGTGCGGTGAAGCTGAGCCATCTCTGCCAGCTCCTCTTGGGAATAACCGAGAGCCTCCCTCTGCGCCCTAACTTGCCTGCCGAACGCGATCCGCGGATCCATGAGAAACCGATTGTAGAATTCACAACCAGGGGTCGTCTGCAGACGATAAGTAGCGCTAAAATTGCTAGGCATCCTAGCGTTGGGCCGAGCTGGGCTCCTTGGGCAAACGGCCGGCAATCGGATCCAGGCTCCTTTCGGAGAGGGGGGAATTTACATGGAAACCTACAGGGTGGTTTGGGAAATTGATATCGATGCCGACAGTTCCGAAGAGGCGGCAGAGAAAGCGCGCCAATATCAGATCGCAACCGACACGACTGCCACCGTTTTCGACGTTCGTAACGAAGCAGGTGGGGATAGGAGGGTTGACCTCTTGGAGGACGAAGCGTAGCTTCGCCACCCGGCGATTCGGACCCGGAACAGGGTGCCGGGTGCCCCACATCTCGCTTTTGAGATGTGGGAAAGCACGAACCTCAACCCGCCGGGTTCCCGGTTTTCATAAGCGGTGTCAACGTACGTCCTCCCCGCTTTGCTGCCGTCCAGAACGACTCAATTTCAACCGTCCCCTCAATTCCGGTGGCGTAATGGCGAAAGCTCGACCACTGCCAGCCCTCCGGCTTCTCGACCAGACCGCGGGCCACAGGATTGCGGTGCAAGTACCGCAGCTTTTCAGGGATCTTTTCGGCGGAACGCACGTTGAAGTCGTAGTACCGTCGCAGCCAGAACGGGTGCTCGCTCCGCTGCACACTCACTGAGATCTTCAGTGCCTGCAAGGCGCGGGCAAGGGGACACCGGGCGGGCTCATTCACCAGCAGGTGCACATGCTCCGGCATCACCACGTAGCCGAGCACGGCAAATCCATATTTGCGGCGCATTTTTTCGAGCGATGTTTCGAAAAGTTCCCTGGCGGCAGGGGAAGCGAGGTAGGGGTTGCGCCCATAACAACTGAACGTGATGAAGTGGAGATCTCCGGCTCGCTGATAACGGACGAGGCCCTTCGTCATTGCGAAAGGATACACCGCGAGGACCGGGATCCGTGGTTTCCCACATCTCAAAAGCGAGATGTGGGGCACCCGCAGTATCACCCCGATCATGGATTGGATTCGCGACCACTACAAGAAAGCCTACGCTCGAAATACTCGCGAGACGGTACGACGCCAAACGATGCACCAGTTTGTTGACGCAGGCATTGTCGTCTACAACCCCGACAACCCAACGCGACCAGTGAACAGTCCCGCTGCCGTTTACCGAATCGAACCCGAAACGCTCGCCCTGCTGCGCACTTTCGAAACGCCACCCTGGCATGCGAAACTCACTTCATACCTCGCAAAACGCCAGACTCTGGCTGCGCGATATGCAAATGAGCGCAAGCAAAACCTTGTACCGGTCAAAATCGCTCCCGGCGAGGAGATAGAGCTGAGTCCGGGCGAGCATAGTGAATTGATCCGAGCAATTGTTGAGAGCTTCGCCGCTCGCTTCGTTCCTGGGGCCCTATTGATCTACGCAGGGGACACAGGAGAGAAATGGGGATATTTCGACGCTCCGACTCTCGGAAAGCTTGGCGTCGAAATCGAAGCGCACGGCAAAATGCCGGACGTAGTCCTCTATGACCCTAAGCGAGATTGGCTGATTCTCGTTGAGTCGGTCACAAGCCACGGCCCAGTTGACGGCAAGCGTCACGCAGAGCTCTCCCGCCTGTTCGCCGCGGCGACAGTTGGCCTAGTTTACGTCACTGCCTTCCCGAACCGAACTGTGATGGGACGCTATCTCGGCGACATCGCGTGGGAGACCGAAGTATGGGTTGCCGACGCACCATCCCACCTAATTCACTTCAATGGCGAGCGCTTCTTAGGGCCGTATTCCCCGGCGAAGCGTTCCGTCTGACGATGCGTTGTGCGATCTCAATGTGCAGAGGCCGAGACTCTGGTTGGGACAAATCGAGTCACTCTTTGGCCAATGTTAGGTCTCGGCGAGTCGGCAATGGTCCTGCGGTCTCGTGAGCGCGTTGGGGGCGGAGATTTGATCTCGGCTTCGCCGCCTGCTTCACTTCTCGGAAGATGGGGGGACGGGGGCTGTCAACCCATAAAAACCCTAAGTCTACTGCATCCAAATCACTTCCATTTGCCGATCATTACGCCCTTTTGGCGCACAATGGTTCCATGATGAAGACAGGGACCGAAAGACAGGGACCAAAATGCAGGTCCTTCGACTCCGATCGCTGCGCTCCAGTCGCTCAGGATGACAATCCAAAGGGTCGCGAGCAACGGCGCTGTCCCAGCACGCTCGGGCTAGAGGCCAGGAGCTAGCAGCTAAAAGCTGCTTTACCCCACCCCCCCCTGCCGTTTTGCGAGACTGTGGAACTGTGAAACTGTGGAGCCCGCGGAATCAACGACTTGCAGCCACAGTTTCACAGCTTCACAGTTCGACTGTCTGGTTTTCGATGGTTCTCGATTCCGTTTCGCGAAAAGCAACCGCAGATCCTTCGGTCGCCACGGCGACCTCAGGATGACAATTCAGAGATTAGAGGAAAAATCAGTCTGCGTCCCAGGATTTTGGAACGTTGACGTAGGAGCGATCGAGCGCGGCGACAGACGGGCAACCGAGCAGCCGCAAGGTGCGGTCGACGTCGGCGCGCAGAATTTCGATGGCGCGATCGACGCCGGCTTCTCCGGCGGCGGCGAGGCCGTAGGCGTAGGCGCGTCCGCATAGCACGGCGCGCGCGCCCAGGCAGAGAGCTTTGACGACGTCAGCGCCGCGGCGAATGCCGCCGTCCATGAGAACTTCAGTCTGGCCGCCGACGGCTGCGACGACTTCAGGCAATGCGCGCAGAGCAGATTGAGTACAGTCGAGCTGGCGGCCGCCGTGATTGGAGACGGAGATGGCTGCTGCGCCTTCATCGACAGCGCGGCGCGCATCATCGGCGGTGAGGACGCCCTTGACGACGATAGGACCGCGCCAGTGTTCGCGAATCCATGAGAGATCGCTCCAGGTGACGGCGGATTCGGCGAGGGCAACGGCGACATCGATGAGCGGCATCGGGCCTTTGCCGGGGATGACGACGTTGGGGAGCGGCTGGATGCCTCCGTCGCGCAGAAAGCCGATGACCCAGCCGGGACGCGAGAGAATCTGCGGAAGATAGGGAATTTTTTGGAAGGGGCCGCCGCTGACCAGCTCCTTCATGCCGTTGCGGAAGTCGCGCTCGCGCATGCCGGAGACGGTGGTGTCGATGGTGACGACGAGCGCGGAGAAGCCTGCGGTGCGGGCGCGATCGATTGCGGCCTCGGCTGCGCCGCGGCCACCCATTAAATACAGCTGATAGAAGACGGGGCCGGTGGATGCGGCTTTAACGTTTTCAAGCTTGTGGCCGGAGATGGTGGAGAGCATGTACGCGGTGCCTGCTTTGCCGGCGGCGCGCGCTGCGCCCACTTCTCCCACGGGGTGCATAAGGCGGCTGTAGCCAACGGGAGCGAGCAGGAACGGGAGAGCGAGATCGAAGCCCAGAACGCGGGTGCGCAAGGGACACTCGGCGAAGGCGACTGCCTGGCGAGGACGGAAGGTGACGTCCTCATAGACGCGGCAATTTTCGCGGAGGGTCACCTCGCCATCGGCGCCGCCATCGAGGTAATCGAATACGGACCTGGGCACCCGGCGCTGGGCGATGGTGCGGAGATCTGCGATGCTGACGGCGCGCGGAGAGGCGACGGAACGATTGGATGAAGACATGACAGATTGTTATATCAAATACAGGGAGCAAGGGAACAAGGGAACCAGGGAGCAGGGGACGAGGGACGAGGGACGCAGGGATGTAAGGAACCTTCGGCTTCGCTCGATGGAAAAAAAAGCAGGTCCTTCGACTGCGGCCGCTGCGCGGCCTCCGCTCTGGATGACAATTCTGGGGGTTCAGTCGCCGAATTCGAGATCGTCGAAGCGACGCCATTTGTAGATGGCGATGGAGACGATCCAACTGAGGGCGAAGAGGCCGACGATGAAGTAGCCGAGGGTTCCGAAGCTGGAGTTGAGGCGGAGGATGGCCAGGAAGAAGCTGCCGGTGAGATGGAGTTGAGAGGCGAGGAGCCCCAGGGCCTCAATGCCGCCGACGACCAAAGCGACGACAACGGAGACGAAGGTGATGGTGAGGTTGTAGTAGAGCTTGCGGACGGGCTTGATGAAGGCCCAGCCGTAAGCGCCGAGCATGAGGATGTTGTCGGTGGTGTCAATGAGCGACATGCCGGCGGCGAAGAGGATGGGGAAGACGAGGATGGAGCCGAGCGGGAGCCCGCGCGAGGCTTCGGCGGCGGAGATGCCGAGGAGGCCGATCTCGGTTGCGGTGTCAAAGCCCAGGCCGAAGAGGACGCCGAGCGGATACATGTGCCAACTGCGGCGGATGAGGTTGAACATGGGCCGGAAAAGGCGGGCGAGGAATCCGCGATTGGCGAGGAGGAGGTCGAAGTCTTCATCGACATAAGGCGCGCCGGCGCGGACGCGGGCAAAGGCGCGATAGATGGAGACGAGGACGACGATATTGACAATGGCGATGGCGAAGAGAAAGAGCGAAGAGACCAGAGTGCCGATGAGGCCGCCGATGTCGCGGGCTGCGTCCATGCGGTGCTGGAGCGCGAGAGCAGCGGCGGCGATGAGCACCGAGCCGATGACGACGATGGTGGAGTGTCCGAGCGAGAACATGAGGCCAACGGCGATGGGACGCTTGCCTTCCTGCATGAGCTTGCGTGTGACGTTATCGATGGCGGCGATGTGGTCGGCGTCGACGGCGTGGCGGAGGCCGAAGCTGTAGGCGAGCAGCGCGGTGCCGAGCAGGAGCGGATAGTGGCGGAAGGCGATGACCGCCCAGAGCCATGCCCCGGCATTGAAGACGAAGAGTAGGCCGTAGACCCCTATGACTTTGCCGTGAAGATTGCCGGCAGCGTCGTCGAAGAGCGCGAGGAGGCGGGGTGAAGAGGCCGGGACCCCGGGGCTACGGGACTCCGGGGCCGGGTTGGCGGGGGGCTTCATGGAATGCGTCCCCTTAATAGTACGATTTTTGGATTCGTGCGAATGTGACTGAGGCCACAAAGGCAGGGAACAGGGATCAGGGAATAGGGATTAGTTTTTCGTGCTGGACTGAGATTGGTGGTATTCCAAGTCCTTAAGAGCGGGACCGGGGTACGCGGAATCTCGCGAAGTTGATCGGCTAGGGATCAGAGAGTTTTGTTATCGGCAGCGGGGAGGGTAACGTCGGCGGCGGCGCGGCTCCATCCGATGCGGAGGTCGCGGACGGAGTGGAGGGCAAAAGCGCCGTCAGCGGCCCGAGGCGCGGTGATGGCGAAGAAGTCGGCGCGGTCGACATCTGAGAGGTAAAACGCGGGGCGAGCGTCGGGAGTTGCGTTGGCGATTTCGACGTGGGACATTTCGAGATTGCGAATGTGGCGGAGGAAGAAGCCGGAGCTGGGGGTGGGGCCGAAGCGGCCGGGGTCGGGATATGCATCCTCCTGCTCGGTGGGGACGATCGCAGCCATGTCGGGCGTTCCGCCACCGGCAGTTTCGACGTAGATGTTGGAAAGCTTGAGGTCTTCAATCATGTGGCCGGGGATGCCGGTGAGGATGGACGCCTGGCGGCCGGCCGCGTTGTGGCAATCGAGGTTGGAGATGAGGATGCGCTTGATGGAGCCGACCTGGGTGGATTCTTTGGGCCCGCGAAGGCGCGCGCCGAGGCGAAGGAAGAGCGGACCTGAGGCAAGGTCGCGCATGGTCGAGTTGGTAATGGTGATGTCTTCAAGCAGTGCGCCGTCGACGGATTCAAGCGCGTAGCCGAGGCAGCCTTCAAAAACACAATTTGAAATGGTGATGTTGATGAAGCCGCCGTTGGACTCGGTGCCGCACTTGATGCGGCCCGTGCCGTAGGGACGCGGAGTGGGCGGGAATTTCTTCCATGTGCCGTCGAGGACAGTGCCAAGCTCATAGCAACCCGACACGAAGCAGTTGCTGACGGTGACGTTGCGTGTGGGTCGCGCGTAGCCGAGAGCGTAACTGGATTTGGGGCAGATGCCGTCGTCCCACGGCGAGTTGACAGTGCAGTTGGAGACGTGGACGTTCTGGCAGCAGTCGATGTCGATGCCGTCGCGATCGGTGTCAATGCGGAGATTGTCGATGGTGAGGTTGTCCACGCCGGTAAGCAAGAGCGCGAAGTGGCCGCCCTTGAGGATCGAGAAATCGCGCAGGAGAACGTTGCGGCAGTTTTTGAGAGCGATGGATTTGTTGCCGACGCCGGGCTGCTCGGCGATGAAGATGGGATATCCGCCGCGAGGAGCAGAATTAGCGTCGCCGCCGAAGCTCAAGCCTTTTCCGAAGATGAGGCCCGTGCCGGTGATGGAAATGTCGTGGAGATCTTCGCCCCAGAAAAGTGAGTTGTGCCAGTGGTTGTGACCGTAGTCCTGATAGGGCTCCCACGGCGCGTTGGGCTCGGCCGCATCGTACATACCGCCGTTGTAGCCAGTGGCTTCGCCGGCCTTTGGCGATTCGGCGGCGACGATGGTTGCGCCCTGGTCGAGATGGAGGTGCACGTTGCTCTTGAGATGGATGGAGAAGCAGAGATAGTTCCCCGCGGGAAAGAGGACCACGCCGCCGCCTGCGGATTCAGCGGCATCGATGGCGCGATTGATGGCATCGGTGTCGAGCATTTTGCCGTCGCCGGTTGCACCGTAGGCGTGGACATTGAAGAAGACGCCGTTGCCGGGCGCCGAAGCGGCGCCGGAACCGGGAGCATCGCCGGCGGTCGCGGCAGCGAAGGAGACGGCGGGAATTGCGGCGCCGGCAACGCCGAGCGAGCCGACGCGGAGAAGATCGCGGCGCTGGGGGTTGAAGGAGGTCATGGGGTCCTTTTCAGATGCGAAACAATCTTATTCCGTCGAGTGGCGAAGTGAGGAAGTCGTGAGTCGTGGTTCAAGAATCGTGGTCCGAAGTGAAGGATGCGTGGATCAATGCCCGACGAGGCCGGCGAGAATCGGGACGTAGGCGAGGAGGGTGACGGCGATTCCGGCGAGGGCGGCGAGCGCGAGCGAATGGAAAAAGACAAAGCGGAGGATAGATCCTTCCTGGCCGTAGCTCTGCGTGGCTGTGCTGGCGACAACGATGCTGGGAGCGGCGATCATCTTGCCCATCACGCCGCCGGCTGCGTTGGCTGATGCCATGAGCACGGGCGAAACGCCGATCTGGCGGGCGGTCAAAGTTTGCAGGCTGCCAAATAGGACGTTGGAGGCGGTGTCAGAACCGCTGCTGGCGGTGCCGATCCATCCGATCAGGGTTCCGAAGAACGGATAGAGCGCGCCGGTGCGTGCGAAGGCGAGCCCGAGCGTGGCGTCGAGTCCGCAATAGCGCGTGATATAGCCCAGCGCCATCATGGCGGCGACGGTGACGATGGTGTAGCGGATGTTGAAGACAGTGCGCATGAAGGCCGCAGCGAGCGAGCTTGGACCGAGTCCCATCAGGAGTCCAGCGAGGATGGAGGCGAAGAAGATCCCTGTGCCGGTGGCGGAGAGCCAGTTGAGATTGAAGACCGCGGCTTCAGCGGTGGGCGCGGGAACGACCGGCGGTACGCGCTGAATGGCTTTGTTGAGGCCCGCGACGGCGAATTTGGCGGTGGTGTGCGCGTCGAGCCAGTTTGAAATGACAGGCAGGCCCCAGAGTAAAACGACGAGGCTCAGAACAAGCCAGGGAAGCCATGCTTTGAAGATTGCTGTGCCGCTGTGTCCATGATGGCGGCGGACCTGGCCGGTGATGTTGGTGAGGTCGACGCTGAGCGTGCGGCGCGGCTGCCAGAAGCGAAGAAATGTGATGAGGGCGACGATAGTGGCGGCTGCGGCGACGACGGCAATGAGTGAAGGGTTGGAATATGCGGCCATCAGATACTGCGTGGCGGAGAAGGTGACGCCGGAGACGAGAATCGCCGGCCAAATTTCAATCATGGCGCCGAAGCCCGCGAAGGCCCAGATGAGCCAGAACGGAATCAGAAGGTCGAAGGGTACGAGGATGGTGGCGGTGGTGCGCGTGAGGGAATGAAGATCGATGCCGGTAACGCCATGGAGCGCGACGATCGGAATGCACATGCCTCCGAATGCAACCGGCGCGGTGTTCGCGAGCAGCGTGAGACCGGCTGCTTGGAGAGGACGGAAGCCGAGACTGATGAGGATCGCGGCGCAGACGGCGACAGGCGTGCCGAATCCCGAGGTTCCTTCAAAGAACGACCCAAGGGCAAAGGCAATCAAGAGCAATTGCAGCCGGCTGTCGGCCGTGATGCCGGTAAGACTTTCTTGCAGCGTACGAAAGCGGCCGGTTTTCACGGTGAGGTCGTAGAGGAAGATCACGGGAAGAATGATCCAGACAATGGGAAAGATGCCGTAGCCCGCGCCATAAGCGGCGGTGGTGAAAGCGAGCCGCGCGGGCATGTGGAAGACGAACAAGGCCGCGAGCAAGGCAGTAACGAGACCGGCAAGCGCGGCGGCGTGCGCCTTGAGACGCAGGACGGCGATGGCGCCGAGAAGGATCACGATCGGTAGTGCGGCAATAAGAGTGGAGAGCAGAAAGCTGCCGGTGGGGTTGTAGCCCTGCGCCCAGTGGAGAGTGGAGGGATTGGTTTTGAAAAGATAGATGACGGCGGAAATCAGAGCGAGAAAGACAGCGGCCTCGAGGGTGAGGGAGAATCCGTGCGATTTCGCGGGGACCGGATGGCTCGGCGCTGTTGGGGCTGAAGGCATGAAACCTCGCGAAAATTCAGAATACTAACGCTCGCGAATTGTTGCTGCGACCAAACAAATACACTTTGCTCCCCCGAATGCGGCGGCTTCGTACAGAGCAACGAGCGAGACCACGAATATCGTGAGGATCATAATGTGCAGCGCGCCCGGAGCCGGATGGGCCATGGATTGATCGAACCGGTTGCCCTGGTAGGCGAGGAAGGCTTCCCGGCCCAAAGTATGCCACTTGGCATAATCCCGGGTTATTGCCTGGCCAGAGAGCACGCCCAGCGCGACCGCGAAAAACAGCTTCAAAGCATACGTGGATTTCATGGGAGAAGGTTACAACAGACGCGGCAGAAAGGAGTCTCGTGTTCACTTCACGAGAACGCGGAGGATGGCACGGCGGCGGGAGCCTCCGGTTTTACGGCTTCCACCTCGCGGCGGACGGTGAGGACAGTGATGTCATCCTGCTGGCCGAAGGATTTGGCTGCTTCAGCAAGGTTGGCCGCGGACTCCTGGCTGAGCATGCGAACACGGTCGAAGCCGAAGAGCTCGCCGTTAGGGTGACGGGCCTCAACCACTCCATCGGAAAGCATCAGAACGCGGTCGCCGCGATGAAGGAAGAAGCGCGACTCATCATATGTAATTTCGCCGAGGACGCCGAGCGGGAGGCTGCCCGGCAGGGTGATTTCCTGGCTGTTGAGATAAGGCGGAAGATGACCTGCATTGGCGATGACCATCTCGCCATTCGAACCGAACCAAAGGGCCTGGCAAGTGGTGAAGCTGTCAGTTCCGGAGAGAACGCGGTTGAGTCCGTTAAGAATTCTGGAGGGGCTGGTGTCCTGCATTCGGCGTAACGCGCCCATGATCAGGGATACGTTCATTGCAGCTTTTAGACCGTGGCCGGCAACGTCGCCGATGACCACAAGGAGATCATCCCGGCCCATGGTCTGCACATGAAAGAAGTCGCCGCCGACCTCGCTGGCCGGACTGTAGACGGAGTCGACTTCGAATCCGGGGGTGGCCAGCTTTTCCTGGGGGATGAGGAGTTCCTGCACGCCGCGGGCTGCCGCCAGCTCGTTGGTAGCGTGCTCCTGATCGCGCTGCAAGCGCCGGTAGCGGAAGAAGACGATGAGTACGATGACGAGGATGCCCGCGTAACCGCCGATGGTGGAAATGTTGATGGGAATGGGACCGGCCTGAATGGTGAGCGGAGAAGCGTATGCAGAGCCGGAGCCGCCGTTCAAGGCGTTGCCGACGATGCCATCGACGAGAGCGACCACACTGAATCCCAGCGGAACGAGGAAGAGGCCGGCCTCATAATTGCGGCGCAGAGCGGCGGAGATGAGGGTGCCGAATACGAAGATGCACCAGCCGATCATCCAGAAGAGGATCGAAACGACGATAGCGATGAGATAGGGAATCGCTCCGCGGTGAAAGATCAGCAGGGGCGCAGGTCCGATGCCTAAAAGAACCGGCGCGGAGTATCGCAGGCAGCGGATGTACCAACGCCGCCTGAGGGCAAGAAAGGCGACGAGAAACTCGAAGAACAGGTACGCGGAGATGACCAGGAGCTGGAGCGCAAGCGTGCCGCACCAAAGTGCATTGAGTTGCGCTGAACTTCCCGCCAGTTCGATAAATCCGATGGGCGCTGCTGCGAGCTCGTGCAGGGCGAGCCAAAGGTATTCGGGATGGCCTTTTTCAGAAAAATAAAGTGCGAAGAGAAAGACCGCGAGCACGGCCAGGAGGATGCAGTAGATCAGTTCGGGCAGGCGCTCAAAGAGGCTCCGATCGGAACACAGATTCAGCTCCTTCTGGAGGTCAGTTTGGTCGCCAAGGTAAACGGTGTGATTGGCGAAGAAGCCAGTGTAGGCGTCGCGTCCGAAAGCGCTGTATATGACGCGAACGACCACAGTGAGGGAGGTTTCGGATGGATCGAAATTCAGGTTGTAAAGGCGGGAAATGGGCAGAAAGTTCTGCGGCTCGTCGCCATGCGGCCCCTCGGGCTGGATAAGCTTGCCATCGACGAAGACTTCGGGACTGAGCCCTGGCGAAGTGAGTTCGATCGCGTTCATGTGCGCGACCGGAAGCTCGATGAGCAGAGCCAGGGGCCCGTGATGGGGAGCGAGCTGGATGTGCAAGCGAAACCATGCGTAGCGGCGCGCGGGGGCGACGGGCGCGGGGACTGCTGGGGATTCCGCATTTGCTTTTTTGGCGGGTACGGGCGCGATCGCGTCCTCGTCGGGGACGTCGCCGATGGATGGCAGTGCATCGCGAATGGCCCAGGCAGAGTCATTGTAGGCAGGCGAAGATGCGGAGAGGTCCGATGTAATGCCGACGCGCCAGTTTTTGTCGAGGATGACCGGCGAGCCTATGCCGGTGGCGTCGAAGATGGCGGGAGAGACTGGCGGAGCCGCGTGCCTGGCCTTTGCGCGGCTGTGGGCTTTGGGTGAATCGGCAGGCGGGACTGGATTTGGGGACGGGGGAGCGGCCTGGGCCGCAACCAGTGCTGCCCCGCAAACGGCAATCCAAACCCCAGCCAGAACCTTCAACCGCAAAGCGCCTCCCGACTGTTTTCTTCACTGTACTGGAAAGGGGTAAGACAGGAACAGAGATTACGGGCCAGGGTCCAGGGGAGCCGGGGAACAAGAGAGGTGGATCCGGGCGTGCGCCTGTAGCCGGAAGCGAACTCCGGGGACGGGAGGCAAAGGATGGGAATCATTCGTCTTGGGCTATGAAGGACCCCTGAAAGGGCCGGATTCGTGCAGGTCCGGCTGATCGGCAGGAACCCTTCAACGAGGCCCAGGATCGGCTTCGCTCTGGGGGTGAGGGTTGAGGCGCCCAGCTGAAAAAAAGCCGCTTTGCCTTTGTTGCCGAAGTGGAACATACTTGCGTCTAAGTGATAGAGCGAAGCGGGGCCGTGCGTGGCGCAGTTGCTCGGCGGCGGAGGTTTGGTCATGGTAGCAGTGGATCGCATGGTGTCGAGAACGGCGGTTCTGGCAGGGTTTGCGCTGGCCTTGGCCGTTGGAGTCTGGGCGCAGTCGACAGCGCCAGCAGGCGGCAATTCCCCGAACAGCGCGACACCGGCAGCGCAGGCTCCGGCAAGCACACAGTCCGACGCGCAATCGAGCCCGGCAGCAAGCCCAACGACATCGACAGCAGCTCAGCCGGCTCCAGGGACGACGCCGGTGGGTGGAGATGCACCGGCTCCGGCCAAGCAGCCGGATTCAGGAGCGGCATCGAGCACGAGCACGGGCGGAGCGGCAACTGCGGATAGCAGCGCGCAACTCTCCCCTTGCGAGACGAAGAAGAGCGACGAAAAGAAAGACAAGAAGAAGGATAAAGACGCCAAGGACGACGATCCCGAGCCGGGCACCACGCCGGTGGGCGATGATTGCGCCGGGCCGCAAGTGGATGTGAATAAAGTGATCGATCCCGGCAGCCAGATGATTCCGATTAAGCCGGGCAGCATTGAGGACGTGGGCGCGGTGGGCAATCGCGAGATCGGCAAGCGCGGTTTGGGTAATTGGTACTCGACCGACGGCGAGATCAAGATGGGTAAAGAGTTCGCCGACGAGATTGAGAAGAGCACGAAGTTCATCACCGATCCCGTGGTGGACGAGTACGTGAACCGGATCGGGCAGAACATCGTGAAGAACTCCGACTGCAAGGTGCCGTTCACGATCAAGGTGATCGATTCGGACGAGATTAACGCCATGGCGCTGCCGGGCGGGTTCTTCTATGTGAACTCGGGGCTGATTCTTGCGGCGGACGAAGAAGCAGAACTGGCAGGAGTGATGGCGCACGAGACGGCGCACGTTTGCGCGCATCACGCGGCGCGCGAAATGACGCGCATGAACTACGCGCAGATCGGCATGGTGCCGCTGATGATCCTGCTTCCCTATGACTGGACAGGGTATGGGATCTACGAGGCCGCGCAGTTGGCGATACCGATCACGTTCCTGCAATTCTCGCGCGACTTTGAGGCGCAGGCCGATTATCTGGGCGTTCAATATATGTACCGGGCCGGCTACGATCCGCAGGCCTTCATCACCTTCTTTGAAAAGGTGCAGGCGCTGGAGAAGCGCAAGCCGGGGCTGGTGGCCAAAGCGTTCAGCGACCACCCGCAAACGCCGGATCGGATTCTGCACTCGCAAGAAGAGATTGCGCGGATTCTTCCAGCCAAGGACGATTATCTTGTTACGACGTCGGAGTTCGAGGACGTGAAGGCGCGGCTGGCGCGCATCGAGGACAAGCGTCGGCTGATCGACAACAAGGGTGGCGCGAAGCCGTCGTTGCGGAGAGCCAGTACCACAACGGACGGGAACGGTGGATCGAGTGGTTCCGGGAACTCCACGGCACAGACCGGGAACGGTTCCGGTGACGACGGACCGCCGACGCTGCATCGGCGCGACGATCAGAATTAGGCTGAGGCAAATTTGAAAGCGCGAGCGGCTTCCCGAGTAGGGAAGCCGTTCTGCTTTGTGGGGCGCGCGGGGCAACGGGCGGCGATGAGCTTGGCTATACTTGGGGCGCGAGCTTGCCATGAAAAAGATTGCAGCGATCGCAGCGGTCCTGGTGTTTATTCTGCTGCTGACCAAGATTGCCAACCAGGCTCCGCCCGAGCCGCCGTCCGGATACACCTTCTGGATGTATGCGCAGCATGTGGTTGAGTGCACTCCCGGCGAAATCACGCTGGTGGACGTGCATCAGACCGAGACACACTTTGAAAAGGACCTGAGCTGGCCGGACTGCTCGACGTTTCAAAAAGGTGATGTGCTGGACTTTCATTTGTCGCGCGGCGAGAAGACGAAGTTCCTCAGCGACGAGAAGACGGCGTGGTGGCGGAAGGAGATGTGAGAAAGACAGGGAACGAGGGAACAAGGGAACGGGGGACCAAGGGACCAGGGAATAGAAAAGCAGAGAACAGGGAACAGAAAGGCAGGGAACAGGGAACAGAGCCTGACTTCATTGTTTACGGTGAAGGAGCACGCGCCGGATGGCTACCACATAGCAGTTTCTTAACCGAACCTAAGCTAGCTTAGACGCATTTTCGTTTTTGCAATGAGGCTGCTCGGTGCACAGAGCCAATTTACCGTGCCAGAGTGTCTCTAATATTGTCGGCTTTCCAAAGCTCTAAAAGGAGCGACACATGTTCACAGGCGGTTTTTTCGCGCTCGGCCTCATGGGCCCAATTGCATATCTCATCCTGGGTTTTATTGTGATTGCACTGCTGTTTTCGGGTGCGGCAGTCGCGACCCGCTTTCGATCAAATTCTGGGCGCAAGGGAGTTGAATCGCAGCCAAGAATTGACTGTGCCATTGCTGTTCTTGGCATTTCTGGGTTGTTGTCGATTCTTGGAGCTAGCTTCCTAATTAACGACGTTAGCACTGGGACAAAGCTTCTGGCACTAGGACTATTCCTCCTTTGGCCCGTCAGCGCAGTGCTTGCAATTGTGGGAAGAGGTGTTGGACGGAAGGTATTGCTTGTGGGACATGCGTTGATCGCTCTCTGGGTGGGTGTCGCCTTTCTAATCATGTCGATCTATGTGCTTCGGTCGAGACTAACGATGCTTTAGATACAAGCGCAGCTCAATGAAGTGGTTCACACTTCGTTCGAAGCGTGCCATTCACATGAAGGACGTTGGCATGAATCCGGTCTAAACAAGTTCCAGGCGAAGCTCGCGGCCCACGGCGACCGCCGCTTTGCGCAACGTGTTTAAGGTTACTGCGTCGTATTCAGGATCGAGCAATCGACCAAGGGCCGCACGGCTTGTGTGCATCCGCCTCGCCATTTCGGCTTTAGATAGTTGCTTCTCTTTCATGGCGGCTTCGACCTGCCGAGCCAGGACACGCTTGAGGGCTTTGGCCGTTACTTCCTCGTAGATGCCTTCTTCCCTGAGCCAGCTATCGAAGGACGAGCCAACGTTGCTTTTCTTCATATGCCCTCCCGCTTACGTTTATTTGCGATTTCGATCTCGTTTTGCGGAATCTTTTGTGTCTTCTTAATGAAGCCGTGGAGCAAAAGAAGCTGTTGATCCGCGATGCAGAAAATGATCCGAGCAATTCGGCCTCGCGGCAGGCTACTGCGAACTTCCCACAAATCCTTGCCAAGTGAGCGCACCAAAGGAAGTCCGATCGGCCACGAAAACTCGACGTCTTTGATGTCCTCGCCGATCACTTTCCGGTCTTCGGCTTCGAGACCTTTCAGCCATTCGCGCACCGGTTCACGTCCCGCATTGGAGCGGTAGAAGCGTGCGGGCAGTCGCTTGGGATCTGACACCGAAATTTAGTGTACCAATTTTGGTACCCAATGTCGACGCGGAAAAAGCAAACGTCGAAGGCTGAAATGCGAAGGAGAACTGCGATGGCAGGTCATCGGACTGGACCATCTGCTTCAAGGGCGCTACAGCTTGGGGATTGGACTTGGTGGATACCCTAGGGGATGGGTTTTATGCACAGGCGCGGCGAAAGGACGGCGCAGGCAAAACCCCTTAAATTCCTATCATTTACGGAAATTCCTTGAATGAACCGATCAATTCACGTTAAATACAGAATTACCGGCACCGTAGCCGTAAAAATACCGCTCTGCATCCTGCTCTATCGGAAGGCAATTATGCGCAACGCAGCGATCCGCTCAAACCTGCTGGTTCCCGAGATTCGCGAGGTCATGGACATTCGCCAGGCCTCGAATTACCTTGGCATCTCCGCTGACACTCTTTACAAGTACGCTTCGGATGGATTTGTGCCGGCGTTCAAGTTGGGCAATAGGTGGCGCTTCAAGCGCTCGCGGCTGGATGAGTGGATGGATCGGCAGAGCGACCTGCACGCGGGCGGCGAAGTAGACGCGAGCAAGAAGAAGCCGGTGGCGCGCGAATCAGCCATTAGCTCCTAGCTCTTAGCTACTAGCTGTCAAGTTTCAACTCTCAGCTTGCCCTCCCGGCACCCGCTCAATTTCCACGCAAGTAGGATCGATGGGGCCAGCGACTCCCGACCCATTCGCGGCGGTGCGCTTGATCGCGATTCCCCGCGTCTATTCGCAGCTGAGCTGTTCAAAGGCCGCAGCGGTGAGTAGCATGCGTGGTCACTTGCGCAAAGTGCCCTTCCTGCAAGGTTGCGATAATGGAAGATGACACGCGATTCGCGGAGGCAGGAAATGAATGTAGTGGACCTTGTGGGAAGTACGCCGCTGGTCGAACTGCGCCGGGTGAATCCCAACCCGGCGGTGCGGTTGTTCGGAAAGGTCGAGGGCAACAACCCCAGCTCTTCGGTTAAGGATCGCGCGGCAAAGTTCATGATCGAAGGCGCGGAAAAGCGCGGGGAGCTGAAGGCGGGCGTGCGCATCATCGAGCCGACCAGTGGCAACACCGGAATCGCGCTGGCCATGATCGCGGCGGTAAAGGGTTTGGAGATTGAGCTTGTGATGCCGGAGAGCTCGACCGCGGAACGCGTGGCGACGATGGAGGCTTTTGGCGCCAAGGTGACGCTGACTTCTGCCGATGGTGGAATGGAAGGTGCGATCGATTACGCGCGGGAGCAGGTGGCCAAGGGCGGAGTAGTGATGCTGAACCAATTCGGCAATCCCGATAACTGGCGCGCGCACTACGAGACGACCGGGCCTGAAATCTGGCGGGACACGAAAGGGACCATCACTCATTTCGTGTCGGCGATGGGAACCACCGGGACCATCATGGGAACGTCGAGGTTCCTGAAAGAACAGAATCCGCAGGTGCAGATTGTCGGCGTGCAGCCGTCTGAAGGCGCAAAGATTGCGGGAATCCGCAGATGGCCGAAAGAATACCTGCCAGCCATCTTTGAGCCGCAGCGCGTGGATTTGACCCTGGATGTGACGCAGGAAGAGGCAGAGAACATGACGCGCCGGCTGGCGCTCGAAGAAGGAGTCTTCGCCGGCGTTTCGTCAGGAGGAGCCTGTGCGGCGGCTTGCCGGTTGGCGGCCACGCTCGAGTCGGGCGTGGTGGTGTTCGTGCTCTGCGATCAGGGCGATCGATACCTTTCGTGCAACCTGTTTTCAACGCGCGCGTTGAGGAAGTCTGCGGAAAGGAAGCGAGTGATGGCAGGGAAGACTCGAGTCACGCTGGTGCAGACGGGACCGTCCAGGTTTGTGTCGACGAACGCTGCGGGCGCCACGGGAGTGATCGACGGACCGCCGGACCTGGGCGGCGAGAATGCTGGCCTGCGTCCGATGGAGACCTTGCTATCGGCGCTGGCTGGATGCAGCGCTATGGACGTGCTGCACATCATGAAGAAGCAACGCCAGAGTCCGGAGCGCCTGGAAGTAGAAGTGGAAGGCGAGCGGGCGGATGCGGTTCCGGCTGTGTACACACGGATTCACCTGCGATTTAGAGGTTTTGGCCCGATCGAGCTGGAGAAGTTGCAAAAGGCTGTGGATCTGTCGATCGAGAAATACTGCTCGGTGTCGAAGATGCTGCAGCCTGCGGTCGAGATAACGGCCGAGGGCGTGCTGGGATAAATCCGCCGCGACGGCATACGGGCGTGCTACGACACGTTTTTGCTGGAACTCCGCGGCCTTCTTCTTCATCTAAACCAGCATGGGATGTTGCGGCTGACCCAAGAACCGCAGTCTGCGAGACTATAGTGAAGAGGAGAGTGCGAATTGGCGATCTCGCGAGATAACCTGCAAATCGTGAACCGGCCCCCCGGCATGATTTCCGTTCACGCCGGGCTGAAGAAGCGCCTCGATAATACTTTCCTGATTGGCTTTCCGCTGGCTGGCTCGGTGGCGAGCATCTTCTGGTTCTGGACGCACCCCATCCATTGGGTCGAGGTCATCACGTTCGCCGTCGGGTATTTCATTGTTGGCATGGGGACGGGCGTCGGCTTCCACCGTTATTTCTCGCACAAGAGCTTTGAGACTGCCCCTTGGGTTGCCTATATGCTGGGCGCGTTCGGCTCCATGTCGTTTCAGAGCTCGCTGCTCACCTGGACGACCGACCACCGGCGCCATCACGCCCATACTGACAACTGCGGTGACAACCACAGCCCGTTCGTTGACGGCCACTGCGACCATGAGAACTCGCTCAGGGGTCTCTTCCACGCGCACATTGGGTGGATGTTCGACGAAACCAGCACCGACGTCAGTGTCTACGGTCGCGATCTGGCACGCGATCCGGTCATCCGGTTCTACGCCCGCACCCACTACATCTGGCCGGTTGTCTCTGTGGCTGTTCCGTGGCTCATCGGCTATGCCTTTGGCGGGTTGACCGATGCGTGGGGCTGCTTCTTCGCGGCCTGCCTGCGAACAGTGCTCTTCCAGCATTCCGTCTGGGCTGTCAACTCTCTTGGCCACACTTTCGGCTATGAGAATTACAACATGAAGAACAACAGCAAGAACAACCACATTCTTGCGTGGCTCACTTTCGGCGACGGCTACCATAACAACCATCATCGCTATCCGCGCTCGGCCTTCCATGGAATGTTCAAGAACGAGACGGACCTGAACGGCCTCATCATCCTCGGGCTTGCGGAAGGTCGGCCTCGCACGCGACATTCTCTTCGCCGACGGCTACCTTGGCGATAAGCGTCCCGTACTTCCCGCTGAGGCTCGCAGCGAAGCGCCCGTCAATGCGGAGTATCCCCCGACGACCGGCGCGACGGCCAGTAGCTAGAAGCGGCAAGGCTGCACGCGAAGCTTGCCGTGATAAAACTAAGCGCGTGGACCACAACCGCCGCATGGGCGCTCTGCGCCGCAGGCTGACTCGGGCCGGGCTCCCCGGGCTTCTCGTTACACACCCCCCGGACGTTCGCTATCTTTGCGGTTTTACAGGATCGAGCGCGGCGCTGGCCGTGACCCGCAGAACTGCGCGCCTGTTCACGGACGGGCGCTACACCAAGCAGGCCGCAGAAGAAGTGAAGGCCGCACAGGTCCAGATTGCGTCGGGTTCGCCGGCGGTGGCTGCGACGCAGTGGCTGGCCGCGCAGCCCGGCGTGGCGATGGCGGGATTTGACGCGGCGAAAACCACGGTAGCGGAGCTGGCGCGCTGGAAAAGTGAGTTGCCGACCCGCCTGCGCAAGGGGTTTTTTCAAGCAGCGCCGGCCTCGTTCGTCGAGCAGTTGCGCTCGGTGAAGGAGGGAGCCGAGCTGGCGGTGATGGCCGAGGCGGCGCTTACCGGCTGCAAACTGTTTGAACATGTTCTGGGCATGTTGCGGCCGGGAATTGCCGAGGTTGAAGTGGCCGCGGAGCTGGAGCATCAGGCGCGGATGCTGGGCGCCGAGGGAATGTCGTTTGAAACCATCGTGGCGGCGGGTTTGCGGTCGGCGATGCCGCATGGCCGAGCGACGACGGCGCTCTTGCCGCGGCGGGGGTTCGTTACGATGGACTTCGGTATAATCCACAAGGGTTACTGTTCGGATATGACGCGGACCGTCTTCCTGGGCAAGCCAAAGCCCGAGGAGCGAAGAACCTACGAAGCGGTGCTGGAAGCGCAGGAGAACGCCGTGAATGCAGTCGCTCCGGGCGCGAGCTGCGCGGAGGTGGACGAGGCGGCACGAAGCGTACTGCGCAGGGAGGGATTGGCTGAGGCGTTTACGCATTCGACGGGGCACGGAGTTGGACTGGAGATTCACGAGCCACCCCGAGTTGGCGCAGGCCAAACGACGCGGCTGCAGACGGGGATGGTCATCACCATCGAGCCGGGCGTCTATTTGCCGGGCAAGTATGGTATTCGCATCGAGGATATGGTGGCCGTAACGCGCAGCGGAGGGCAGGTTCTGACGCCGGCCCCCAAGGCGCTGATTGAACTTTGAGTAGCAGTCAACGGCAAGTTCGGCTGAGGGAAGTGGAATTGAAGGAACGAATGAAGCAACAAGACATTGAAGATCTGCGGCAGCTGATTGAGTTTCTAAAGTCGCACGGCGTGTCCGAGTTTGACGTGGACCGCGGCGACATGAAGCTCCGGCTGAAATTCAATCCAGTGGAGAGCGGTCCGGCAGGGTTGAGCGATCTGGCGCGGCTGCTGCAATCGGCGCCGCAGGGCGTTGCGCAGGCGGCTGGCGCGACCGCGCAGGCGGGAGCAGCTCCAGCGGCGACGGCAGAGCCGGCCGCGAATGCGGAGGCCGGGCTGCACATGGTGAAGTCGCCAATCGTAGGCACGTATTATGGCTCCCCGTCTCCTGGTGCCGCGCCGTTTGTTGCACCGGGCGACCACGTGGAAAAGGGCCAGGTGATCGCCATCATCGAGGCCATGAAGCTCATGAACGAGATCGAAGCGGACGTGTCGGGCGAGGTGGTCAAGTGCCTGGTTGCGAACGGGCAGGCCATTGAATTCGGCCAGCCGCTGTTTTCGGTTCGGCCCGCATGAACGGACTTACTCCGTTAACCAATCCCCCAAAGGTCATTCATGTTTCGTAAGGTTCTGGTTGCCAATCGAGGCGAGATCGCGCTGCGCGTGTTGAACGCGTGCCGGGAGATGGGCATTCGCACGGTTGCTGTGTACAGCGAGGCCGATCGCAACTCGCTTCACGTGCGCTTTGCCGACGAGGCGATCTGCATCGGGCCGCCGCGCGCTGCGGACAGCTACCTGAATGTGCCGGCAGTAATTTCAGCGGCGGAGATTGCCGATGTGGAAGCGATTCATCCGGGCTATGGGCTGCTGAGCGAGAATGCGAACTTTGCCGAAGTATGCCGCGCGTCGAATATCAAGTTCATTGGGCCGCCGCCGGAAGTGACGCGGCTGATGGGCGAAAAAGAAAAAGCGCGGCAGGCGATGAAGAAGGCAAAGGTGCCGATTCTGCCGGGGTCGGACGGAATCCTGGCGACGGCGGAAGAGGCGCGCGCGTGGGCCGAGAAGGTTGGCTACCCGGTGATTCTGAAGGCCAAGGCGGGCGGCGGCGGACGTGGAATGCGAATTGTGCGCGATGCCGAAGATCTGCCCAATCTGTTTCACGCGGCCTTCACCGAGGCGGCGAACGCCTTCGGCAACGGCGAGCTCTACATGGAGAAGTTCATTGAGAATCCGCGGCACATCGAGTTCCAGGTGCTGGCCGACGAGCACGGCAATGTGGCTTCGCTGTTTGAGCGTGAGTGTTCGATTCAGCGGCGGCACCAGAAGCTGATTGAAGAGGCGCCGAGTCTGCAAGTGACGCCGAAGATGCGCGAGGAGATTGGCCGGACGCTTTGCAAGTGCATGGGTGAGATCGGCTACCAGAATGCCGGAACGGTGGAGTTTCTGATGGACAAGAATCATCAGCTTTACTTCATCGAGATGAATACGCGCATCCAGGTGGAGCATCCGGTGACCGAGGCGATTACAGGTGTTGACCTGGTGAAGGCGCAACTGCGGATCGCGGCCGGAGAAAAGCTGGATGCGATTCTGCCGGCGAAGCTGGAGATGCGGGGGCATGCGATCGAGTGCCGGATCAACGCCGAGCATCCGCATAAGTTCACGCCATCGGCGGGAAAGATCACGGTGTTCAACGTGCCGGGCGGAAACGGAATTCGCGTGGACACGGCGCTCTATGCGGAGGGCGTGATACCGCCGTATTACGATTCGTTGATCGCCAAGCTGATTGCGTACGGAGTGGACCGGGAAGAAGCGATGGCGCGGATGCAGCGGGCGCTGAGCCAATTCATCGTGCAGGGAATCGACACGTCGGTTTCGCTGCACGAGGCGATCTTCCAGGATGCGGGGTTCAAGGCGGGCGATTTCGATACCGGGTATATGGAGCGGTTCCTGGCGGCGCGGGCCGAGGCGGAGAAGAAGACGGCGTAGGGCGGAGAAACGGTGCAGCACATTCAATGTCTCCGGTAACATTCTGATTCAAAACAAGTAGATAACCAGGATGGTTAGGGCTTGGCGGTGTTTTCGGGCTGGGTTGTGGGAGCCGGCCTGTGGAAAATATTATCGCTTTTTCTTCGCCTCTTCATGCGGAAATGGGCTATGCTGTGTGGGCAACTTGGAGGTTGCCATTATGGATGCGCAGAAAGAACTGATTGCTGAGTTTGACCGGGAAATGGCGAAGACGCGCAAGATGCTGGACGCGATCCCTGCGGATACGGATTGGAACTTCAAACCTCACCCCAAATCGATGAGCCTTGGCCGGTTGGCCGGACACCTTACTGATTTTGTCGGCGATTGGGGAAATCACACGCTGACCATGGACAAGCTGGAATTTGCCGCGGATCACAAATGGGAGCCGTATGCGCCGGCAAGCAAAGCGGAATTGCTGGACAGATTCGACAAGAAACTGGCGGAGACGCGTCCGGCGCTTTTGGCGACGACCGGAGAAGTGTGGGATCGGAACTGGAAGTTTGTGTTCGGCGGGACAGCGTGGATCGACGACACCAAGTGGAACGTGTTTCGCGAAACGGTTTTGAACCACATGATTCACCATCGCGGCCAGTTGACGGTGTATCTGCGGCTGATCGGCGCGAAGGTGCCTGGAATTTATGGGCCGAGCGCGGACGAGATGTGAGAAAAGCAGGGAACAGGGAACAGGGAACAGGAAAAAGAGACTCACAGCGGGTCCAGGCTTCTGTTCCCGTTCCGCGTTGAACTAATCTTGATTCATGCCTTTTTCATTTCCGAAGGTGTATCCGATTCTCGATGCGGGCGTGATTCCGCAGCTTGGGCGGGCAGAGTTTTTGCGGCGGTTGGGTGGCGAACTGGCTGAGGCCGGCGTGACGCTGCTCGAGTACAGGAACAAAGCAGGAAGCGACGCCGAGGTGCTGGCGGATGCCGCGATTCTTCGCGCTGCGCTGCCGGCGGAAACAGCGAAACTGATTCTCGATGACCGGGTGGGGCTGGTCGAACGCGCCGGTTTTGACGGCGTGCACGTAGACGCTGGCGATGCAACGCCTGCCGAGGCTCGGCGGCTGCTGGGGCCGGACAGAATTGTGGGCACGTTTGGCGGGAGCGAAGCGCTCGTGCCAGGAATTCTGAACGAGCCGGCCGATTATCTTTCGGTCGGACCGATTTTTCCTACGACAACCAAAGAGACGACCAAGGCGCCGATTGGGGCTGAGGGAGTGCGCAGGCTGCGCGAGCAGGCGGGACCGGACGCGGTGCTCGTTGCCGTGGGCGGAGTGACGCTCGAGACGGCGCCGGAAATTCTTGCAGCGGGAGCGAGCGTAGTTGGCGTGTCGGCGGCGATTTTTCGCGCGAAGAATCCGGCAGGCGAGTTCCGGCGTTGGGTCGACGCGCTGGGGTAGCCCCGCCCCTTGGGAGCTCGATCGACCTGGCGGGAACCGCGAGTGTCTGAAAACGAGACAGTGCTGTCCGGAATTGAGACGGCGCGGCTGTATCGATTTGCAGCGAATGTGAACCGGAACCAGACAATTCCTGGCCGAAATCGAGCCATGACCTGTCTGAAAACGAGACAATTTTCATGAGAGAGAGGCAGGACTCTCTCCGGGGCTAGAGCTCGTACCCTTCGAGCCGAAGCCCGGCCACCCCCAAGTTAGGCCCTATCATTGGCAGGCCGGCAGGCGCTGTATCGTATGATTGCGTAACGAGTTCCGGCGGATTCTGTTTTGCCTCGGCTCCATCCATTTGCCAGGGAGGAAATCGATCCTTGTTCTCAAAACTACTGCGCGTTAAGCCCATGTCGATGCTTTCAATGGAGGCGGGCGAGCAAGGCGAGCACACGCTGAAGCGCTCTCTGGGAGCGCTGAACCTGGTGACGCTTGGGATTGGAGCGATCATCGGCGCCGGCATCTTTGTCCTCACGGGTAAAGCGGCGGCTTTGTATGCCGGGCCGGCAGTTTCACTGAGCTTTGTTCTGGCGGGTATTGTGTGCGCCTTTGCGGGTTGTGCTATGCGGAGTTTGCCTCAATTATTCCGATCGCCGGATCGGCATATACGTACGGTTATGCGACGCTGGGCGAATTCGTGGCGTGGATCATCGGATGGGATCTGGTGCTGGAATACGCATTTGGCGCGGCAACGGTGGCCGCGGGATGGTCGGGGTATCTAAATAGTCTTGCTGCAGCAACTGCACATTTACATGCCGCCGCGGTTCACAGCGGTTCCGGGAACGGAGCTTTACTTTTACGATCAGAAATGGCAGCCGCTGGCTTCATTGCCGGCCAATCTGAGCCTGGCCGGACTGCCGCATGTGACTGCGGCTTTCAACCTGGTGGCAATGCTTGGCGTCCTGGCGATTACCGCGATTCTTGTGATCGGCATCAAGGAATCGGCAAACTTCAACTCCGCGATTGTGATTGTGAAGGTGGGCATCGTGGGAGTCTTCCTGATCGTAGGGGCCATTTTCCTGGTGGGACATCCGTCGCTCGCGTGGCAAAACTGGCATCCGTTCATCCCGCCAGTGGACGCGCACGGCAACTTCGGCTGGATGGGAATTGCGACGGGTGCTTCGTCGATCTTCTTCGCCTATATCGGCTTCGATGCGGTGTCGACCGCGGCGCAGGAGGCCAAGAATCCGAAGCGCGATATGCCGATCGGAATCTTGGGATCGCTGGTGGTGTGTACGATTCTCTACATTCTGGTTTCGTCGGTGCTGACGGGGCTGGTGAAGTACACGCAACTGAACGTCAGCGACCCGGTGGCAGTGGGGATCGATGCGACGGGCATAAGCTGGGGCGCGCTGCTGGTGAAGATTGGCGCGGTGTTTGGGCTGGCAACGGTGATGTTGGTAATGCTGCTCGGCCAGTCGCGCGTGTTCTATTCGATGTCGAAGGACGGCCTGCTTCCGAAGTGGGCTTCGGCCGTGCATCCGAAGTTCCGCACGCCGTGGATATCGACGATCGTGGTGGGTTCGATCGTCGCGCTCATGCCGGCCTTCAAGGATATTGATTTCCTATCGGACTTGGTGAATATCGGGACGCTGCTGGCATTCACCATCGTGTGCGCAGGGGTCTGGGTACTGCGTGTGCGGCATCCGGAGATGGAACGGCCGTTCAAGACGCCGTTTGTTCCGCTCGTGCCGATCCTGGGCATCGTGACGGCACTGTTTGTCATGAGTCGCCTGCCACGAGTGACGTGGGAGGTGATGATCGGCTGGCTGATCTTCGGACTGATTATCTATTTCGGCTATTCCGTGCGGCACAGCAAGGTGCAAAAGCTGGCCAGGGCGCAGTCGGCGGACTGAGCGGGGATACTTCAGAGCAAAGCAACGGCCTCCCTTCGTGGGAGGCCGTTTTGCTTACGGATTCAGATGAAGATTTCTTATGCGGTGGTCTTGGCGCAGTAGGTGTCGAAGGCGCGCACAAGTTCCGATGCAATGTCCTGAGCGGTCGATTGTTCGATGACGAAGCGCTGCATAAGGTAGACGAGTTTGCCGTCGCGCATGATGGCCACGGCAGGCGAGCTGGGAGGTTGTCCCTCGAAGTAGCTGCGCGCGCGATCGGTGGCCTCGCGATCCTGGCCGGCGAAGACAGTGATCTTGCGGTCAGGCTGGTTGGCAGAGTTGGTGAGGGCGAGGCGGATGCCGGGACGGGCTTTGCCGGCCGCGCAGCCGCAGATGGAGTTGACGACGACGAGGGTAGTTCCGGGCTCGGCCAGTGCCGCGTCCACTTCTTCGGCGGTACGGGTTTCTTTGATTCCGGCGCGCACGAGTTCTTCGCGCATGGGAATCACCATTAGTTCTGGATACATGTTCGCCTCCGGCAGAGGAAGCTGCCTGTAGCTATTCTATCGTGTGCGGCCCTCGCGGTGTAGCCTTGAACCGATGCAGATCAGGGAAAGACAACCTCTTGCCCCATTAACCACCCTTGGCATCGGGGGCCCAGCGCGGTGGTTTGTCGCATGCGACGAGCGAGGCCGAGATTGCGGAGGCGAACGAGTGGGCGCGCGAGCGAGGTGTACCGCTGTTTGTGCTGGGCGGCGGAAGCAATGTGCTCATTGCCGATGAGGGATTTCCGGGGCTGGTGCTCCATGTGGGGTTGAAGGGAATCGAGCGGGATGGCGATCTGTTTCGAGTTGGCGCAGGCGAGGTGTGGGACGAATTTGTCGAGTTGGCCGTTGCAGCGAATTGTGCAGGGATTGAGTGCCTCGCCGGAATTCCCGGGACAGTCGGCGGAACGCCGGTGCAGAACGTAGGCGCGTACGGGCAGGAGGCGGCCTCGATCATCGAGCAAGTCAGGGCGTTCGATCTGGTTGAGCACAGGTTCGTGGAGTTCTCGAAAGTGGAGTGCGGGTTTGCGTATCGGCGCAGCCGCTTCAACTCGACGGATAAAGGGCGGTACATTGTCACGCGCGTCGACTACCGATTGCGCCAGGATGGCGCGCCATTGATTGCGTATCGGGACCTGAAGGATCACTTTGCGGATTGGGCGAAGGCGCCCACGCTCAAGGAAACGGCGGATGCGGTGCGGAGCATCCGGCGAAGCAAGGGAATGTTGCTGCTGGATGGCGATCCGGACTGCCGCAGCGCGGGGAGTTTCTTCAAGAATCCTTCGGTGACTGAGGAAGTGGCGGAACGCGTGCGGAAAATCGCGGCAGACGCAGGTGCGGCTCTGCGGGCTTATCCGGGGAAAGATGAGTTGGTGAAGATTCCCGCGGCGTGGCTCATCGAGCAGGCAGGATTCGCGAAAGGATATGCGAAGGGCGCAGCGGGAATTTCTTCGCGGCACACACTGGCCATCGTGAATCGCGGAGGCGCGACCGCGAAGGAAATCTTGGCGCTGGCGGAAGAGATCCGAGCGGCGGTTGAAGCGCGATTCGGGATCCGGCTCGAACGCGAACCGGAACTGGTGGGGTTCGCATGAGGCATCACTGCTCAGGGCCACAGCGCAAGAAACCGCTTTGGCGTAGAATCCCTGTAATTCCCAAAGAGGTCAGAGAGAGCGTGCTGGAATGCGGCTGGCTTTTCCATCTCTAGAACGCTTGGTTCGGCAACAGATTGTTTATATCGTCGTCGCCGTCGTTCTCGGCGCGGTTTTCTGGGCGATTGGCCAGCCGATCAATCCAGGGACAGTTTTGTTGTATACGCTCTGCATTGGGAATCTCCTTTCGTTTGGAATGGATCAGTTGGAGTTCCTTTTCTCGGGAAGGCTGTTTCCATTCAACTGGCTGATCTTCCTGCCCACCCTTCTCGGGTTGACTGTCCCGGTTTACCTGATTTCGAGCGTCGTTGTGTGGCTGGTTTCTCCGCCAAGTCCGCAGACGCTTTCTCATTTGCTCCTGACCGGATGGAAGTTCCCCTTCCTGGTCACCTTTATCTTTGGGTTCGTGTCGTTTCTTTACCACAACACAAAGGATCGGCTGGAAAAGCGCAACCAGGAGCTTGAGCAATCGGTCAAGATGGGAGCCGCGCAACTGGAAAAGCAAGAAGAGGAGATGCAGCGCGCCGGCGAGATCCAGCGATCGCTGCTGCCCAAAGAGATTCCGCAGCTTGCGGGGTTTGAAGTGGCGGGAGCGTGGCGGCCGGCGCGCACGGTGAGCGGCGATTACTACGACGTGTTCAAACTGGACGAACGCAGGCTCGGCCTGTGCATTGCGGACGTAGTGGGCAAGGGCGTGTCGGCCGCGCTGATGATGGCCAATGTACAGGCGGCCGTACGGGCCTATGCAAGCAGTTCCGAAAGCCCGGCGCAACTCTGCTCCAAGGTGAATAGCCTGCTGTGCGAGAATCTGGCGACGGGAAAGTTCGTGACGTTCCTTTATGGCGTGCTTGATCAGGGGACGAGGACGCTGGACTACTGCAACGCAGGCCAAATTTACCCGATCCTCGTTTCGCAAGGCAGTACTCAGTCTCTGGATCATGGCGGCGCTGTTCTGGGTGTCTTTCCCGCGTGGGCCTATGAGAACGCGAAGATTGAGTTTCGTGAGGGCGACAGGCTGTTGCTGGTGACCGATGGCATTACTGAAGCCAGCGACGGGGATGAGCAGGAGTTCGGCGAGGAAAAGCTAGCGGAAGCAGCGCTGGCGTGCAGCAAGCGCACGTCAGCGGAGATGTGCGACGCCTTGCTGAATCAAGTCTCGACATTCTGCAATGCGCACTTCCAGGATGATGCAACGCTGTTGGTGATCGCCGCGAAGTGAGCTGCGGGAAAACTATTTCCGCGTATGTTGGACGCGTGTCAGTAACCGATCGCGCTCCGGTGCAAGAACCTCGGTAGCCGGGCCGAGGGCGGTGAGTCGGCCGTCGCCGAGCAGCAGGACTTCGGCGGACGTAGCGATTGCGTCCGTGGCATCGTGCGTGGCCACGACGGTCTGAACTTTGTTTTCGCGCACCCAATTCTGCAATCGGACAAGAAGCGCATCACTGGCCACGCCGTCGAGCGCGGAAAAAGGCTCATCCAGCAGGAGCAAACGCGGCGCGGGCGCAAGCGCTCGGGCCAGTGCGACGCGCTGCGCCTGGCCGCCCGAGAGATCCTGTGGACGGCGGGCGGCGAGGTCGCTGGCGCCAACGAGATCCAACATTTCGTCAACGCGGCGAGCGCGAGCGACGCGATCCAGATTCTGCAAGCCGTAGGCGACATTGGCAGCGGCGGTGAGGTGAGGGAAGAGCGCGGGCTGTTGCGAGACCAGCGAAGTTTGGCGATGACCGGGCGGGATGCGAAGCCCGGTGGCGGTTTCAGTGAGGGCGCGGCCATCGAGAGCAATGCTGCCGCTGATTGGATGATCGAGGCCGGCGAGCAAGCGAAGCAGCGTGCTTTTGCCTGCGCCGGATGGGCCGAAGATGACTGTCCATTCGGAGGCGAAGGTGCATTCCACATGAAAGTGGAAGCTGCCGCGGCGCGAGTCGAGCGAAAAGCTAAGCACTTCTCACGCTCCCGCGTTTCTGGCTGGTGGCGTAGACGGCAACGAGAGCCAGGGCGCTGAGGCCAAGGAGCAACAGAGCGGTGTGGCCGGCTGCGGCGTAGTCGAAGTTTTCCACCTGGTCATAAAGAACGATAGACAGTGTGCGCGTAGCGCCCGGTATGTCGCCGCCGAGCATGAGGACGACGCCGAACTCGCCGATGGTGTGAAGGAAACTGAGGACCACTGCGGCGAGAAACGAACGGCGCGCAAGCGGGATGAGAATGCTGGAGACGAGGCGCACGGGGCCTGCGCCGAGTAGGCGCGCGGCGTCGACTAAAGCGGTGTCAACAGAGCCGAAGCCGGCGACGAGAGGCTGCACCGCGAAGGGAAGACTGTAAATAACCGAGCCGACGACGAGGCCATCGAAAGAAAACGCGAGCGGATGGCCAAGCACGGCAGCGATGCCGCGGCCGAATGCTGTGCGGGGCCCAAGCAAAACGAGAAGAAAGAAGCCGAGAACGGTGGGTGGCAAGACCATGGGCAGCGTAGCGAGCGCTTCAACGGCAGCGAGCCATCGACCGCGGCCAAGCACAATCAGCGCAGAGAGAGGCACTGCGATGGCGAGGAGGATCGCTGTGGTGACGGCGGCGAGACGAAGCGAGAGCGCAAATGCTTGCCAGTCCATTGGGGTCACTTGACCGGCGTGAGGCCGGATCTGGCGAGTTCGGTCTGCACGGTGGGCGAGAGAAGGAAATCCAGAAGCTTGTGGGCCGCAGCGCGCTGTTTGGTATTGCTGACGATGACGGCGCCCTGCTCGATGGGCAGGTACAGATCGCGGGGAATGACGAAGTACGAGCCGTCGGCGGAAAGGCGTGGCGAGAGCGCCGAAGTGAGCGAGATGAGGCCGGCGTCGGCGTTGGCGGAGTCGGCATACTGCGCGGCCTGGGCGATGTTTTCGGCGGTGACCAGGCGCGTCTTCAGAGCGTCGTAGAGCTTGAGGCTCTGAAGCGCAGCGACGGCGGCTCGTCCATAGGGCGCGCGGTCAGGATTGGCGATAGCCAGGAGTTTCAAGGTGGGCGAGCGAAGCAGATCGAGCGACGGCGGAGGCAGAGAGGAATCTTTCCGCTCCCAGAGGACGAGCGTGCCTCGCGCATACGTGACGGGAGTGGTTGAATCGGCGAGTCCGGCATCGATGAGGCGCTTGGGAAAACCAAGGTCGGCGGAGAGGAAAACATCGAAGGGCGCGCCGTTTTCAATCTGCGTCGTGAGTGTGGCGGAGGATTGATACGTGGCCTCGGCATGAATGCCGGTATTTTTCTCGAATTGCACAAGAATCGGAGGGAGTACAGGCTCCAGATCGGCGGCGGCGGCGACGCGGAGAGGCGTTTGCGCACAAAGCGGCGCGAGGGCCAGAAGCGGAAACAAAGCGGCGAAGAATCGCTTCAACATCGGCGCGAGCGGCCTTCCATCCACAGCTAGAATCGCTGTACACCTGCTAGGCTAACACTAAGCAACGAGACCGCCTGATTGGGTTTTCGAGCCGAAGTGCACGCGGCTTTACGTGTGGCGCGGTTGAAGATATGCGACGTCAAAGCCGGCGGTTTCGGGGATAGGTATGAGCGACAATCTGCATCAATTACGCTGTTTTGGATGCGGCAGCCGCATCGCGGGAGCGGATGCGCGGGCGGACTTTCGCTGCGCAAATTGCGGCGACCTGTTTGAGGTTGAGTATCCTGGCTGGAGCCAGCGCGGAGGGAACGACCGGCCGAATCCGGGCGCGCTGAAATGGCTGTGGCGGGAGCGGCGTTGCTCAGGCGAGGCACTCAATCAGTCAGGAGTGTGGCGTTACCGGGAACTGCTTCCGATTCTGGATAGTTTTGGCACTGCGGTGTCGCTGCGCGAAGGAAATGTCCCGCTCTATCATCTGCGGCGGTCCGCAAAGGCACTCGGAATCGATCAACTCTACGCCAAGCACCAGGGGATGAATCCGACTGGCTCCTTTAAAGACACAGGCATGACGGCAGCGCTGAGCGTGGCCAAAGAGCGGGGATTTACTTGGGTGGCGTGCGCGTCGACAGGGAACACGTCGGCATCGATGGCCGCATATGCTGCGCGCGCGGGAATGCGTAGCCTGGTATTGATTCCCGAAGGAAAGATTGCGTGGGGAAAGCTATCGCAGGCCATGGACTACGGCGCGGTCACCTGCCAGGTGAAGACGGACTTCGACGGCTGCCTGCGCCTGCTTACGGAGATCGTGAAGACAGTCGCCGATCTATCTTCTGAATTCCGTGAATCCCTATCGGCTTGAGGGACAAAAGACGCCGGCCATTGAAATTGCGGAGGCCATGGACTGGAATGTGCCCGACCACCTGATTGTTCCGGGAGGCAACCTGGGGAACAGCTCGGCGCTGGGCAAGGGATTCCGCGAGATGCGCGAGCTTGGGTTGATCGCCCGGCTGCCGAAAATCAGCGTGATTCAGGCAGCAGGAGCCAATCCGCTGGTGCGAAGTTTGAAGTTGAATCACGGCGCGGTGATGGAGCCGATGGAAGCGAATACGCGGGCGACGGCCATCCGCATCGGCAATCCGGCATCGTGGCGCAAGTCGGCGCGAGTGATTCAGGAGAGCGGCGGATGGTGCCTGGACGTGACCGAGGCCGAGATCGCGATTGCTAAAGCGGAGATTGGCGCGGAAGGGCTGGGTTGCGAGCCGGCTTCAGCGGTCACGCTTGCCGGGCTGAAAAAGCTGCGCGCGCAGGGAGTCGTCCGGTCTGGAGAGACTGTCGTGCTGGTGCTGACCGGCCACACGCTGAAGGATGCGGATTACACCATTGACTTCCATCGCGGAACGCTGCTGACCGATGAGGAGAAGGTGGGCTCGGAGCATGCGATTGACGCCTTGCGGCGCGATGCGGTCACGGTGGATGCCACGCCGGCTGCGGTGCTGGCGGCGATCGAAGGCGAGGTAGGATGAGTCGCCAAGAGATCGGTTTGGGCACGCCGGACGGCCTACGACTCCGATTGCCTGCGACTTCAGCGAATCTAGGGCCGGGGTTCGATGCGGTGGCTGTGGCACTGGATTTTTTTCTGGAGATAGAAGCCGCGCCGGCGGATGAGTTCTCAGTGACTGCGAGCGGACGCGACGCGGCGCGCTGCGCGCGGCTTGAAGACAATCTGATTCTCGACACCTACAAGCAAATCCTGCGCGACAACGAACGGGATGTTGTTCCGCTGGCGATCCGGATGGTCAATGGAATTCCGCTGGGGATGGGATGCGGATCGTCGGCGGCCGCGCGGCTGGCGGCGATCGCTCTGGCGGCAAACTACGGCAGGCTGCAGTGGAATACGGCGCAGATTCTCGAACAGGCGTACAAGCTTGAAGGGCACCCGGATAACGTGGCGGCATGCTGGCTGGGCGGATTTGTGAGCGCGGTGTGCGAGGGGACGAACGTGCACGTGGCGCGAGTCGATACACCGCCGGAGTGGCGGGCGATTGTTGCGCTTCCGGACGAGCCGCTCTCGACCAGTAAAGCGCGCGCGGTGTTGCCGGCAAGCTTTCCGCTTGAAGATGTGGTCGCGAATCTGCAATCGGTGGCGGTGATGGGGCTGGCGTTCGCGCAAGCGCGTGGGGATTTGTTGCGCCTGGCGATGAAAGATCGCATTCATCAACCGTATCGCGCGGACCTCTGTCCGCTGCTTCCCGCATTGATGCCGCTCGTGGGAGAGCACGGAATTCTGGGGGTGGCGTTGAGCGGAGCAGGGCCGGCTGTGCTGGTGATTGTCGACCGCGAGGAGAGCCTGCCGGGTGCTTCAAGCGCGGTGCAAAATCGCATGGGAGCAGAGCTTCTAATTTGCCGATTTTCCGAGGTCGGCGCGTTCCAAACAATTGAAAACATGTGAGTTGACTGGAGTCGCATCGTTTTCAGGCGGCAAGTCTATGCGTTATGAATAAGTTACGGTGGTTGCTCAGGTGAGTAGTCATCAAAAATCTGATTACCACGCCTATTACTGAAGTTTGCTTGCTATTTATCGATTGAACACCTTACATTCGCTTCGTGGGCAGTTCTGGGGGAGGGCTGCTCTAGCGCCTGTGGTCCTTAACGGATCCGGGCGCTTTTACTTTGCGCTCAAACGATTCCGGAAACAAAATGCGCATCGAAACGCGGCGGAGAAATCTCAGCTGCGCCTATCAAAAACAACTTGAGTCAATCGTTTGTGCGTCGTGCCGCGCAACTGTGCGGAGGTCTGCGACTTTGCGCGGATTTCCGCATCAGATGAATTGTCGGTGTCCTGTACAATGAACGGGTGCGGGTCCGCAAGGAGGATCATGGCTGGAGTGGGCGTTTTGGAAGTAAACGATGCGAACTTTGACGAGGAAGTGCTGAAGAGCGAGCAGCCGGTTCTGGTGGACTTTTGGGCAGTCTGGTGCGGACCGTGCAAGGCAATCGCACCGATCGTGGACGGCGTGGCAGCGGCGTACGCGGGCAAGCTAAAGGTGGCCAAGGTGAACGTGGATCAGAATGGCGCAACACCCTCGCGCTATGGGATTCGCGGCATTCCGACACTCCTCTTCTTCAAGGGTGGCAAGATCGCCGACCAGGTCGTGGGGTACGTTGCCCAGGACGTGATCGAGGAGAAGGTCAAGAAGCTGATCGCGTAAACGATTTTGTGGGGATGAAAGCCCGGCCTGGCGCCGGGCTTTTCTGCGTCTGGGCGTTTTTTAGAGGCCGCGGCGGAATTGAATGATGCGGCGGCGGTCACGTTTGGACGGCCGGCCCTCGGGCAGGCGGACGTATTGCTCCAATGCTTTGCGCTCTTCCGCGAGATGCAAGCGTGCCTCCCGGCTGGCGTCCGACTCGCGGTAGAGAGTCTGCGCGACTGCGGCGGGGCCGCGCATGGAGCTGACTGCTAAAACCTCGACTTCGAAGATCCCTCGCTCGTTTTCGATGCGCAGCTTGTCGCCGGCGCGGACTTCGCGAGCAGGTTTGGAACGGATGCCATTCGATTGAATGCGGCCGATGTCGCAGGCGCGAGAAGCCACGGCGCGCGTTTTGAAGAAGCGCGCGGCCCAAAGCCACTTGTCGATGCGCACAGCGTCCATCGCAAAATCACAAACAGCGCAAAACAAGAATGTATCAGGAATGGTTCAGAGTTTTGGATCGGCTTTCCAGAGATAAAGATGATTGGAATCGCTCGAAGTGGCGACGGTCACCCCTTTTTGGTGCGTGGCGCGATTGAGGGCAGCGCGAATGTTCGCTTTGCTATCGGGCAATGAGGAGAGCGTCACTTTGAGGGCATTTCCTGACGGCAGCCGCTCAAGCTGATTCAGCAGGAGCGTGACGATGCGCTTATGCTTGCCCGCACGGCCTCTGGGAATCTCGTTCTTCTGAACCGATTGAAACTTCATGGAAAACGGTTTCCGTTTTATCGCATCATGCCAGCGGAATGCTCCTCACAGCTTGTGAGATGCACCAACGCGTGCAGCGTATGCTTGTTCGGCGTGAATGGGTATGGGCGGTGGGTATCGCTGTCGTATTCGCCGACAAATGAAGCCGTATTGCCGGCGTATCGATCCGCTATCGACCGGGTAAAAATATCCTAAAGGTGTAAAAAATCCAGAAATGGCTGTGGGAAAAGATCGTGTTGAGTAACGCTAAGCCCGTGCAAGGACACGAGGTTCCGATCACTCAAGTCCAATTGGCACGATGCTTGCTGAGTAGTCATCGAGGCTTCGACATGAATATAAACCGAACACGAAACACCCCTATCGTGCCTGTCGGCGAAGCTCTAACCCTTGACGAGTTCAATTTTCGCCCCCGGGTCTTGGTGGTCGATGACGAGGCACTGATCGCTGACACCACTGCAACCATCCTTTCCATGAGCGGTTATGAGGCAATGGCCGCATACGATGGGAACGATGCTCTTGAAGCTGCCTTGCTGTCACCACCGCACATGGTGATCACCGATGTGGTGATGCCCGGGATGAACGGGATTGAACTCGCGACCACCATCCAGCGTGTGTTCCCTGATTGCCAGATCCTGCTTTTCTCAGGTCAGGCGTCAACGGTCGATCTGCTGGCCGCGGCGGGATCCGCGGCACGACGCTTTACATTGCTTAGCAAACCTGTTCCACCGGAGCGTTTGCTGGCCACAGTGAAAGAGAAGCTGCGGCCTACTTCCCCCCTCCCAGCATCGAGCGCAAACTAAGGCGACTTTGGCGGCGTGGTGCGGCCTCGCCGCGGCCGGCTGCTTCATCGAGGATGCGCAGTTGGCTCCTGGCACGCCTGCGCCTGATGGCGACCTGCGCCCGCGCTTCGTGCTCAGAGACTCTGCGCCACAGGCAGAGGTGTGGCGTGACGGCAGTCACGGGCAAAGTAATTCAAGCGGGCCTAGACTTCATCATCGCAGGCGCATCGGGGCCCAGCATGTGTGGATGCTCTGCTTCAATCGAGGCTCGTTTGCCGCGGTAGATTTTTAATGGACGCGACGAACGGCCATCGGCCTGGAGCGGTTCCCGCGGCGAATGCCGATGACCGTGAGGGAGCGGTCGCTGTATGAGCGCGGCCTGTCAAAAATGCGCTGCTCACATTGAGGCGGCGTGGAAGTTCTGTCCGCATTGCGGAGCTACGAACGCTCAGGAGATCGAGCACCTGCCGCACGATCACATTGAAAAAGAGAAGCCGCCGGTGAAGGGCGCCTTCGGTGGCTTGCTGCTGGGAGTGATTGCTGCGCCGGTGCTGATCATCTGGGGCGGCATGATCTGCCTGACGGGGCTGGGCGTATTTCTTGGTGTTCCCTTGATCATCGCCGGAGTGTGCGCGCCGCTGCTGGGGCCGCTGCTGGGAATCAACGCGCTAAAAGGGAAGTGTCCCTGGTGCGGATGTTCGGTGGGCAGCGTGGCCCTGTTCGACAAGTTCAGCTGCCCCGCATGCAGCAAGCGGATTGTGGTGTGCAAGAGCGAACTGATGCGGGCAGGATAAGCAAGCCCGGCGGGCCTTGCATGCAGATCCAAAGGCGGATATTTCCTCCCTTTGCTCCCAGGCCCTCGTGTATAGTGGGTTTCGATTCCCGGGCAAGTTTGAAGATTTCCTGAAACACACGCCGATTTCTCAGCGAGGTTCCCGGCCTGGCCGCGACTCCTCTCTCGCCAGGAAGTGCGACGGAGATCCAGGAAGCCGGACGTTGGGAGGTTCAGTGAAAGCTATTTCTTGTGGTCGCGCATTTTCGCCGCCCGGCGCGGCTCTTGAGCGCAGTGGCCGTGTTGGTTTCGTTGCTGGCTTGGGCAGGCCCGGGCCTCGCGCTGGCGCAGGAAGCAGGCGATTCCACGAGCATCCGCGTCCCGGCCGATGTGGCAGCGGGCATGCTCCAGGAAAAAACCGCGCCGGTCTATCCTCCGATTGCCAAAGCGGCGCGCGTTGAGGGCACCGTTGTGCTGGAAGCCTCGATCTCGAAGGCGGGATTGATCGAGAACCTGCATGTAATCAGCGGCCCCGCGATGTTGCAGTCAGCGGCGCTGGATGCTGTGAAGACATGGCGCTACCGGCCCTTCCTTTTAAACGGGCAGCCAGTCGAAGTGATTGCGCCCGTCAATGTCATCTTCTCGCTGGCGCCGCCGGCGGCAAGCGGAAGCACCTCGGCGCCGCCTTCAGAGCCGAACTCAGGTCCCGGCGATCAGTCGCCGGCAGCTCCTGCAACTGAAACGCAGGCGGCAGCCCCCGCCGCCGGAACCGCACCGGCAGCGACATTCCGAGTTGGCGGAGAATCGATCGCAATTCCGTCGCCGACGGGCGACATGGTGGAGATCGGTGGAGACCATCGCGTGCTCTTTGACGTGGTCGTCCCCGACATGAACCGGCTGGTTGCGGCATTTCTGCTGGAAAAAGACGCGGCCCAGCTTCAGAGCACAAACAACTCCGGGCCACTGAGCCCATACGCGCTGGTTGAAGTGCTGCGACAAGGAGAGTTCGCCCAGATCGACGCAAGCGACTTCAAAACCTTGAGCGGCCAGATGGGCCAGCAGCTAGGAAGCATGGTCGATTCGTCGGTCAAGGAGACGCAGGAAGAGTTCGACCGGCGGATGAAAGCAATGAATCTGGACAACAAGATTAGTTATGGGCAGCCCGTCATGCTGGGCACGCTGTTCAGCCAAACGGATGCCATCGGGTTTGGAATGCTGGCTCCGGTGACTATGAACGGCGCCAGCCTGAAGATGGTTGTGGGCGTCATCCTGCTCAGGGTCAAGAGCCACGTGCTTTTTGCGTATTTCTACGTGGCGTATAAGGACGGGAAGACGACCGATTGGGTGCGCACGACAAGCCAGCAATGGTCGGATGCAATCCTGGCGGCAAACCCGGAGTAGGCGAGGTGAGCAAACCCGGCGAACAGATTTGACTAACGGACGGCGGCAGCTTAGTACCAGAATTTGAAGTCCGGCCAGTCGGCGGAGTAGGGCTGCTTGCGGTGGCGAAGCCAGAAGTAGTGAAGGTGCTCGAAGTCCATCATCCACGGCACATCGAATGGGCCCAGATCGATGACTTCGGCATAGGAATCCGTATAGTCTTCGCGATTCCCGCCTAGTGTGAGCATTGACTCGCCCGTGTAGCCGTTCCAACCCCAGTAGAAATAGTTCTGATGGCCGCTGATGGCGGTGGGCAGGCCGTATTTGGGGCCAAGCACGTTCACAGCGCTGGCCTCGCCGTAGTTGCGGCAGATGATGCCGGTCTGAGCGCGCTCATCGAGCGGTAGCGCGTTGTAGCGGGCGGCGAATCCTTCGACCATCTGTGGCCACCCGAAGCGATCGGAGAGAATTTGAGGCAGTGGGCTGGTGAACTTTTCTTGCTTGGCATCGGCGCCGGGAAAGTGGGATACGTAAGCGCGATAATTCCCCGGTGGAAGCAGGGTGAGCATGATGGGGCCGGTGATGAAGCACAGCCCAAGCGCGAGCATGGCCGTGTAGCCCACTATGACCCAGCGGAGGCGTGGGAGGTGGCTGCGGGCAGCCGCCCCGGCCGCGAAAAGCACCGGATAAACAGGCGCCAAATAGTAGTCCTTGGCATGCATCGCCATCAGCAGAATCAGAAAGACAACGTATGTGAGCGCGGCGAATCGCCAGGGGCGGGCTTTGCGCGCGAACGCGAGCCACGCGAGGCCGCTGATCCACAATGGAGCGGAAAGCGGAAACAGCATGTTGACCTGCTGCAACAGAAACGCGAGCGGCGGCAGCTTGATGTTCTTGTCGGAGTGGGCGATGTTGTTGAGCAACTCATACGTAGGGAAGTGATGAATCCATTGCCAGATAAGATTTGGGAGAGCGAGCAGAATCAGGAGCGCAACGCCGGCCGCGCACCAACGCGACCACAAAATGCGCCGCTGGGGCGTAAGAAGCACACCCACAAGAAGCGCCAGGAGGAAGAAGACGGTGGAATGCTTGTTCTCAACGCCGAGGCCGGCCAGCAGTCCGAAAACGAGCCACGCGCGCGGACCGGAGCTGCCATCTGCGATGCGCAGCAACACGAGCATCGTTCCCATCCAGAAACATGGTTCGAAGGAATTCATGGAAAGGAAATTTGAGGTACCCAGAAAAACCGGTGCCGCCAGTGCAGCGGTCATCGCCAGTATTTGCGAGCTGCGCTTTCCGTCCATTTGCCAGGTGAGCAAGCCGGTGAGTCCGACCAGCACGCCTCCCGCGGCGAAGCTGAAGATACGAATACCGGTTGGCGACAGGCCAAATAAAGCTTCGGCGATGCGGGCCTGCAAGGCAACGAGCGGAGGTTGATCGACGTAGCCCCAGGCGAGGTGATGGCCACATACCAGGTAGTAGAGCTCATCGCGAAAAAAGCCGTAGCCGAGATGGCTGCCCCAGAGTGAGCTGACAAAGTGGACGAGGAACGTAAGCGTAGCGAAGATGGCGGCTAGGATGAGCGCTGCGCGAAAGGGTGCGCGCGAAAGCAAACCGGGATTGGCATCTTGCACGGCCTGGAGCTCCTTTGTGGTGATTTAGGCAATTCTACGCCGCGTTCTTGACGGCGTTATTGTGCCGGAGGCTCTGCGTGGAAGTGCTGCCAGATGGTTTCGGCGGTTTTGCGATTGACGACGGCTGCGAGCGATTCGGCCGTGGCCTGCTGAACGTCGCGCAGGCTACCGAAGTGCGTGAGAAGGCGCTGGCGGGTTTGCGCGCCGACGCCGGGAATGTTCAGAAGTTCGGAGTCTCTATCTCTAATCGCGCGGCGCTGGCGATGATAGCCGACGGCAAAGCGATGGCTCTCGTCGCGGATGAGCTGCACAAGATGGAGCACCGGCGAGCGGCGGTCGAGCACGATGGGTTCGTCTTCATTGCCGTAGACGTAGATGACTTCTTCGCGCTTGGCGATCGATGCCAGCGGCTGCGAAGTAAAGCCCAGGGATTCCAGCGCGTCGGCTGCCGCGTGAAGCTGGCCGAGGCCGCCGTCGATGAGGATCAGCGAAGGCATCGTTGTGGGTTCTTTGCCGGAGGTTCGACCCTCAGGGGCTAAAGCCCCAGTTTCTTTGGCGCGATTTTCGGCACGCGACCCACCCACTGGGTGGGGGCCTCGGTCGTGCCCTGACACTTCGTGTGCTCCCGAAGCGTTCTTTTGAGAGCCAGCTATGAGTAAATGAGACGGATCGGCCGCGTCGCGAATGCGCCGGTAGCGGCGCTCGACCACCTCGCGCATGGAGGCAAAATCGTCGACGCCGGCGACGGTTTTCACTTTGAATTTGCGATAGGCCGACTTGTTCATCTTGCCGTCTTCCCACACGACCAGCGAGGCCACGGTTTCAGCGCCCTGAATGTGCGAGATGTCGAAGCACTCGATGCGCCGGGGAAGCTCGGGGAGCATAAGCGCGTCGGCGAGCGCCTCCTGAATCGCCTTGCGCGAGGGCTCGAGCACGCGGAATCGCTGCGTGTAGGACTGGTGCGCGTTCTGCCCGGCGAGATCGACGAGGGACTTCTTGTCGCCGCGCTGGGGGACGGCGATCTCGATTTTGTGGCCGGTGCGCTCGGTGAGCAGCGCGGCGAGTGCTTCGCGGTCGTCGAAGTCGACAGGAACGAGGATGGAACGCGGGACGTACTGCTGGTCAATGTAGAGCTGCTTGAGGAGCGCGCTGAAGACGGCTCCTGCGTCAAAGCCTCCGCTCTCTCCTCTCTGATCTCTAATCTCTGACCCCTGATCCCTGTGCCCTGATCCCAGGCCCTTGTCTTCGATTGCTTCCAGCAGGCTCGGCAGATCCTCCCAGAAGAACTCGCGGCGGTCGACGATTTTACCGTTGCGCATGTGGAAGAGATTGACGGCCAGGCTGCCGTCCTCGAAGTGGTACCCGAAAACGTCGGCGTCATCGTCAAGCTCCGCTGTGGCGATGCGCTGCTTCTCCTGGAGCTGATGCACGGTGGAAAGTTGATCGCGGAGGCGCGCCGCTGCCTCGAACTGCTCGGCGCTCGGCTGCGGCCATCATGCGCGCAGTGAGCGTGCGCTCGAGCTCGGCGTGGCGGCCTTCAAGAAAAAGCTGCGCATCGCGAACAGCTTGCTTGTAGACGTCGGGGGTAGTGAGGCCTTCGACGCAGGGCCCGAGGCAGCGATGGATGTAGTACTGAAGACATGCGCGCGGGTGGTAGCGAGAGAGATCGACCTTGCAACTGGGAAGCAGAAAGCTGCGATGAATCAACTCGACGACGCGATAGGCGAGATTGCCGGGGAAGTATGGGCCGTAGTAGGCCGAGCCATCCTTGCGCAGACGCCGCGTGACAAAGACCTTGGGGAAGCGGTCGGCGAGCGTGAGCTTGACGTAGGGATAGGTCTTGTCGTCGCGCAGCAGAATGTTGAAGCGCGGCTTGCGCTGCTTGATGAGGTTGTTTTCGAGGGCGAGGGCCTCGTGCTCGTTGGCGACGAGGATGGTCTCGATGTCGACGGCCTCACGCATGAGCGAGCCGGTTTTCGCGTTGGCTTGCGAGGCCTCAAGAAGGTAAGAACGCACGCGCGCACGAAGGTTGTTGGCCTTGCCGACGTAGATAACTTCGCCCTCGGCGTTTTTGTAGAGGTACACGCCGGGCTGCGTGGGCAGCGTGCGGATTTTTTCGTAGAGATCCATAGTGAATCAGCCGTGCTGAGGTGCAGTTCTTAGAATATCGAGAATCGACACCGGACGTTTGGCGCGGAAGCTGCGCAGCCGTGAATTTGGCGCAGCGGGTGAAGATTGGGCAAACCTTACCGGAAAGGGTAAAAATTACATGGTTTTGGCATGTGCAGAACTTATCCGGGTTGGTCGTTATCGCCTTATTATGCAATGGGTTGCATCAGGATGGCTCGATTGGATGATGGCGTGCAATTGTATAGGCAGAAGTAGAGGCTTTCCGGCGAAAGAGCGCGAAACGCGCCGGCAATGACTGGAGAGGTGAGGAATGATGAAAATGCAGCGATTTGGATTTGCGTTGACGGCAGCGGCGTTGATGGCGTTTGGTGTAGCGGGATGCGCCACGAAGAATTATGTGCGGACTCAGACGACTCCGCTGATTAATCACACTGACCAGCTTGAGCAGAAGACAGCGGACAACAACCGTCAGATACATGACGTGAACGACCGCGCGATGGCGGGCATTTCAAAGGCGCAGGGCACGGCCGACACGGCGCAAACCAATGCGCAGACCGCCAGCCAGGCCGCGAATGCCGCCGATATGGCGGCGAACGACGTAGCTCATCGCGCCGATTCGCTGGACAGCGTGGTGAAGGGACTGGACAACTACAAGCAGGTGGCGGCAGTATCAGTGACCTTCGGATTCGACAAGGCCATGTTGACGACCGATGATAAGTCGCAACTGGATAGCTTTGCCGGCTCATTGGGCTCGGCGAAGAGCTACATTCTGGAAGTCACCGGCGGAACGGATTCGGTTGGTTCGGCCCAGTACAACTACGACCTTAGCCAGCGCCGCGCGGATGCGGTGGTGCAGTACCTGGCGGCGAAGTATGGCGTAGCGCCGCACCGCTTCTATCTGATCGGCATCGGCAAGGATCAGTATGTGGCGTCGAACAACACCGCCGAAGGGCGCAAGCAGAATCGCCGCGTGCAGGTGCAGTTGCTCTCAAACATGAACGGCAGCGAAGCGCAGAGCCAGGGTTCAACCAACACCGGACAGTCCAACGCCCCGGCCGGTCAGGTTACCACTTCGACGCCGGTTCCTGAATAAAGCGTAAACGCGGTTCCCCTGATCTGTTGTTTGTTTTTAGAGGGCAGGCCCGAGAGGGTCTGCCCTCTGTGTTTTGAGGGGGCAGTACTAAGAGCTGGTTGCGGAAAGCTGTTTGACGTGCTCCGCGCGGACATCGTTGGCCGTGAAGAGGCGCAGGAACGGAACGTGTTTCTGGGCTTGCCAGAAGGACGCATCACTCATGGGGCGGGCGTTGGCGGAGGCCTCGACGGCAGGGCGGCCGGCGGCCTCTTCGCGCTCGACGATGCATACCACCGCGACGACGTTCATGCCGGCCTCCTGCGCTGCCTCGATGGCTGCGATGGTGGAGGCGCCGGTAGTGCAAACATCATCGACGATGACCACGCGCGCGCCTTTGCGAAAGAATCCTTCGATACGGCGGCCTGTGCCATGAGCTTTTTCGGCCTTGCGGACGAGGAAGCCATGGAGCAGCGGCGCATTGGGGTGCGACAGAGCGCGCCAGGCGCTGGCGGTCGCAACATTCGAAACAATTGGATCGGCGCCCATGGTCAGTCCGCCGACGGCTTCGGCGTCGATCTTGTTGGCCTCAAGCAGTTCGAGGATGGCGTGGCCGGTGAGCCGTCCGCCTTCGGCGTGCAGTGTGGTGGTGCGGCAGTCGATGTAGTAGTCGCTGGTGCCGCCGGAGGAGAGCTTGAACTGGCCGAGCTTGAAGCTCGTACGGGCGAGGAGAGAGAGAAGCTGCTGGGCGTGGGTTGGTGTGGGCATCAATGAGATTGTAAAAGAACAGGGAACAGGGAACAGGGAACAGGGAACAGGGAACAGGGAACAGGGAACAGGGAACAGGGAACAGGGAACAGGGAACAGAAGAGCACTCTTAGGATGGTTTTTTAAGTTTGTTCATCATTGCGACCAACATTCGACTCACTTCCTCGGAAAGCTCCCCGGCGAGCCGGCGCGCGGATGCATTGCCGAAACCGAGCCCATCTGCGATTACGAGCTGCGTTTGAACCTCGAAATTTGAGCCACGCGCGTGGCCAAGAAAGAGAATGTATTCTCCTCGGCTTGATTTTCCGTATCCTTCAGCGATGTTGCTGGCAATGGAGACGGATGCGCGGCGCAGCTGATTGATCAGACCAAATCGTTCCGAGTTCGGGAAGGACGAAGTGAGTTTGTAGATCGCCAAACTCAACTGAATCGCTCTCTGCCACACCACCAAGTCCTTGAACGAATCACCCATTTCCTGGCTCCTCGCCGTCCCAAAGAGTTTCATAATATTTCGGCTGTGGGGTCAACGTAACACAGAAACCCTGTTCCCTGTTCCCTAATCCCTGTTCCCTGCCTTACTCACATTTTGTCGAAGTGGCGAAAGCCGCCGGTGCCGATCAGCGCCAGAGAAAAAATGATGAAGTTGTAGCTGGCGTGGACCAGGGTACTGGCGGCAAGGGATCTGGTTTTGAGACGCACGGTGCAGAGAACCAGGCTGACCACGATGAGCAAAAGAAACGGTCCCAGCGAATGGCCTTGCTGGTCGACGTGGAGCAAGGCGAAGGGAATGCTGGTGAGGATGGAGCCAATGACCATGGCGGGGATGGACCACTGGGGGTGGCCGTTGGCATCGAGCGGAGGAGCCGGCCTGTGTTTCATTTGCTCAATCGCCCAGTCCCAGGCCGTGCACAGCGCAGGCAAAAGAAAACCGCGGAAGAACATCTCCTCAAAGAATGGCGCGAGGGTGGTGCCGAAGGCGAACATCAGCCATGCAGCTCCCGGCGAACTGAACATTTTGTCGATCGGAGCGTTCTTGGGTCCGGGCAGAACGAGTTCGTCGAGGGCGGCTAGTCCGGCGCAACCCAGCGCCGTTGCGGCCAGTGGCCAAAATCTTTTGATGGCCACCGCGCCACGCCACTGCAATCCGATGAGGAGCCTTTCATGCCAGAAGAGCGGGAAGACAAGCACGCTTATCGCAAAGACGAAGAGATAGAGGATCGCTTCGCTGGCAAGGATGAGTGAGACGCTGGCGGCGGCCACCTGAGGGGAGAGGCTCCAGCCGAAGAGGTGAAGGCGCATGGGAAAAAACAAGACCAGAATCGTGCAAACGAACGCGATTCCAAGGATGGGGATGAGCAGGCAGACGTGGCCGAAGTGCGGGATGCGTGCCGTCGAGCGGGCTGGAGGTTGTGTGAAGGATTGAAAAAGCAGCGGCGGTTCAACGCCGGCTGGCGCACCAGGCTCGGCATACGATACGAAAGACGGATCAGGCGTGGAGGTCGCCGAAATCGGCGGCGCGCAAGGAGGAAGTTCGCCGGATATCGACAAAGCTGGCTCTTCGGTGCTGGTCGGCCTCTCGGCGATGGACTGCACCGGCCCCGAGTCGCGGCTTGCGTCGTCTGACGCGAAATTCTCGGGCGCGAGAATAGGCAGAGACTCGCGCGCTTCGTCTTCAGGGATGTGGGTCATTGGCCTACCGGCTTTTTCTCGCTGGGAACCCTACGAAGCGATTGTTTTTGCCGCGTTTGTTTGCCGTTCTTTCCGGGTTTCTTTCGATCATCCGCGCTGGACGGCCCAGGTGTGGAGGAGCCGACGCCGGTGCCACTGGAATTTGAAGCTGGGACAAGTTCTTCTTCTGGCCTCAACGGGCGCGAGGCGGCCATCCGACAATTTGTAATAGCGCTTGAGGAACTGGCCTGTATAGGAGCCGGGTGTGGCCGCGATCGTCGCCGGGCGGCCCTCGCCGACAATATGTCCGCCGTCCTCGCCGCCCTCGGGCCCAAGATCAATGACCCAGTCGGCATTGCGGATCACGTCAAGATTATGTTCGATGATGATGACGGAGTTGCCGAGATCGACGAGGCGGTGCAAAACCTCGAGCAGCTTGCGAACGTCGTCAAAGTGCAGGCCGGTGGTGGGCTCGTCGAGCAGGTAGAGGGTCTTGCCGGTCTGTCGCTTGGAGAGCTCGCGCGCCAGCTTCATGCGCTGCGCCTCGCCGCCGCTGAGCGTGGTCGCGCTTTGGCCCAGGTGTACATAGCCGAGGCCTACGTCGACCAGCGTTTGCAGCTTTTGGCGCACCTGCGGTACGTCAGTAAGCAAGGGCAGCGCATCCTCAATGGTCAGGTCGAGAACGTCGGCGATGGAGTGGCCGTGGAATTTCACCGCCAGAGTTTCCTGGTTGTAGCGGCGGCCGTTGCAGACTTCGCACTGAACGTAGACGTCGGGCATGAAGTTCATCTCGATGCGCCGCTGGCCGTCGCCCTGGCAGGCCTCGCAGCGGCCGCCGGGAACGTTGAAGCTGAAGCGGCCGGGCTTGTAGCCGCGCTCGCGCGCCTCGGGCAGCATGGCAAACAGATCGCGGATGGGCGAAAAGACCTGCGTGTAGGTTGCCGGGTTGGAACGCGGCGTACGACCGATGGGCGACTGATCGATGCGAATGACTTTGTCGATCTGCTCCACGCCGGTAAGCTCGTCGTGCGCGCCGGGCTCCTCGCGCGAACCGTAGAGGTTCTTGGCGAGTGAGCGATAGAGAATGTCATTGATCAGCGTGCTTTTGCCGCTGCCGCTGACGCCGGTGACAACCGTCATGAGACCAAGCGGGAGGCGCAGATTCAGATCGTGCAGATTGTGCTCGCGCGCGCCGGTGATCGTGAGCCACTTACCGGTGAGCGGCCGTGGCTTGGCGCGTTGCAGCATCGTTTCAGCGCCGCTTAAGTAGCGGCCGGTAAGCGATGCGGGTGTGGCCATGATCTGCTCCGGCGTCCCTTCGGCCACAATGCTCCCTCCCAATCGTCCCGCACCCGGTCCAAGGTCGAGAACAAAATCGGCGTGGCGGATGGTCTCTTCATCATGCTCGACAACGAGGACCGTGTTGCCGAGGTCGCGAAGCCGTTCGAGGGCCAGGATGAGGCGATTATTGTCGCGCTGATGCAGGCCGATGGAGGGCTCGTCGAGGACATAAAGAACGCCGCGCAGGCGCGATCCGATCTGCGTTGCAAGGCGAATGCGCTGGCCCTCGCCGCCGGAGAGCGTGGCCGCATTTCTGTTGAGCGAAAGATAGTTGAGGCCGACGGCACAGAGGAACTCGAGACGCTCGGCAATCTCGCGGCGAATGCGCTCGGCGACCAGCGCTTCGCGCTCAGTGAACTGGAGGTTGATGGCCGCCGAGAGAGCGCGGTTGAGCGGTAACGCAGTGAAGTCGGCGATGGAGAGCCCGCCGATTTTGACGGCGAGCGACTCCGGGCGCAGGCGCTTGCCGCGGCAGACGGGACAGGGCGCTGCCGACATGAAACTCATCATGTACTCGCGATAACCCTCGCTGCGCGCCTCTTCAACGTTGTCGCGAAGGTAGGCGAGAATGCCGTGGAAGCCGGTACGCGGCGCTTCGCCCTTGGGCGGCCCATAGACCAGGATGTGCTGCTGTTTGGGCGGCAGATCTTCAAAGGGCACCTTGAGGTCGATCTTGTAGCGGTCGGCGGCGAGCTGAATGAGCTTGATGAGGTACTGCGACGAGGAGCCGGGACCGAGCCCGCCATCGAGGAGCGGCTTTGACCAGTCGGTGATCACTTTGGCGGGGTCGAAGTCGTAGAGCGAGCCCAGGCCATGACAGTTGGGGCAGGCGCCGAAGGTCGAGTTGAACGAAAAGCTTCGCGGTTCAAGCTTAGGCACGTCCAGACCGCAATCCGGGCAGGCCATGGAGGAAGAAAACAACTGCTCATCGCCGGCATTGAAACCGACCAGGACGAGTCCGTTGGCGAGTTGGAGGGCTTTGGCAACAGCCTGCTCGAGGCGCTTTTCGTTCGAGGCTTTCGTGGGGGCGGTTGCGGATTTTGCTTCGTTGCTTCCCACCTTTGTTGAAGAGGAAGCCGCCGACGAGGATGGGGTAGACTCCGGCTTCAGGAGCACGCGGTCGACGATGGCTTCAATGCTGTGGTTCTTGCGTTTGTCCAGGGCGGGCGGCTCGGAGAGGTCGGTGACCTCGCCGTCAATGCGAGCTCGAAATCCTTGCTGGTCAAGCTGATCCAGCAAATCCTTAAACTCTCCCTTTCGGCCTCTGACGATCGGCGCCATGACCGTGGCGCGCTCTCCGCGACCGAGTTCAATGATTCGCTGAACGATTTGGTCTGCGGTCTGGCGGGCAATGGGCCGGCCGCAATTGGGGCAGTGCGGAGTCCCAATCGAGGCATAAAGAAGGCGGAGATAGTCGTAGATTTCGGTGATGGTTCCGACCGTGGATCGCGGGCTGCGGCTGGTCGTCTTCTGCTCGATGGAGATGGCCGGGCTAAGCCCCTCGATGGAGTCGACGTCGGGGCGCTCGATCTGGTCGAGAAACTGGCGCGCGTAGGCCGAGAGCGTTTCAACGTAGCGGCGCTGGCCCTCGGCGTAGATGGTGTCAAAGGCAAGCGAGCTTTTCCCGGAGCCGGAGAGACCGGTGACCACGGTCAGGGAGTTACGGGGAATGCGCACATTGATGTCGCGCAGGTTATGCTGGCGTGCCCCCCGCACCGAGATGTGAGTAATGGCCATGGATGGAATCGATGAAGACGGTAGGTACTTTCGTGTTTCGAGTGGCGCCGGCGCTCAACTGAAAACAAAGCTCTGGAGGTATTCTATTTGCCAATAGAAATGAGGGTCAACGCGGCCCAAATTCTGCGACAATCGCAGAGACGCGCGCAAGGGTCAAGGCAAGCTTCAACGGGCCCTGCCGCACGCGTCGCCGCAGACGATCGCGAGCTTCCACCGAAGGGTCCCGAGGCGATTTGAATGGCGGACTTGTTGAATCTGGCAATGCTGATTTCGGCCACCGTCGGAGCCATGGCGTTTGGCATTCTGGCCGCCTATGCGGTCTTGCGGGTGGTGTTTGCGTTGATGCGCCCGCGGAAGGCCCGGGCACAAGTGAAGGCGCAAACCGAAGTTGCGCGCACCTTATAAAAACCTGCCATCAGTCCTTACCTTTCAGTAAATTCACTTAATCCCGCGACACTCTATTTGATGCGCGGTTAGTTCGGTGGATTCTGCTGCCCGTTTTGCTCGCGCTGCCGCTCCTGAATTTCCTGCGGCATTTGTTGCGGAGTGCGTACGGGAACCGGAGGCGCGGCGCCGTTTTGAATGGGCTGCGGCTCCTGCTCAGGCTGCGACTCCTGAGGCGGCTGGTCCGCGTCTGTGTCCTCGTCGCCGGTCGGCTGCGGATTGTTACTTGCGGTGTTTTTCGCGGCGCTTCCGGAATGGTCGGTCAGCACAATCCGGCGCGGCGTGCCCTCACCGCGGTCGCCGATCATCAGGACGTCGTATCCTGAGCCGTCGAGAAGCTGCGCAATCACATCGCGCGCGGGCCCCGGGCCATAGGTGCCGAAGACCCTCTGATCTGCATTCATGCCTTCAATCTTGGCGCCGGTATCGAGAGAAACTTCCTTCAGTATCTGCGCCAGGCTCGAATTGGACGCGACCACCAGCAGTCCACGGCTGTCAAAGACGACAGATGCCGCGCCGGGCATGTCATTGGCGGGCCAATTCGGCGGCGGAGGCGCGACCGGGGCCGGGGGCGGTGCAGGCTGCGGAGCCGGCGTGACGGCGACCGGCTTCTTACGCGGATGGACGTGCTTGTGCACCGGCGCGGCGGCCGGAGCCTGAGCTGGAATGCTTTGGGGCGAAGTTGCCTGAGCCCAAGCTGTTTGAGAATCGACGAGCGCGCCAGAGGCCAACATCGAAAGAGCCCACATCGCAGGCAGAGCCAGGGCCAATCTGCGTGGCCTGCGACGCGATTGCCGGAAAGAGAAGCAATCACGCCGGAGATTCGCCTGCTTCATCGGCTGTGAACGCATCGGAATCGCCTCCCTTCGGCCCTTTTTCGAGTCTATTCAACAGCGCGTCGCGACCGGTCGATGGTTCGTTGGGCCGCTGAGCTTAAGTGTCGTGGGCCTAAGCGCGCCTGGGCGCTCGATTGCTGCTCTACTGTACTAGACTAGCAGTGGTCGTTGGACGCTCGAAAGAGAGCTTTACAACAGGTTGCGCGGAGAGGATTCTGGCGGAGATGCGGATCGTGTGGAGAGTTTTGACGGCATCGGTCATGTTGCTGACGCCGCTGGCGAACTGGGCAACGAACTGTACCGCGCAAGCCGAACTCGGCTCGCTGGATCGCGATGCGCTGTCTGCGGCTTCTGGTCGGGTGACAACGGCCGTCCTGGCGCAGGATTTCAACGCGCTCCAGGCTAATCTGCTGCCGCAGGAGGCCTCGGATTGGGACGGCATTCGCGCCACGGTGGAACAGGCTGCGCCGCTCGTCAAAGGCGGGAATTTCGCGTTGCGCGATGTGTATCTTTTGGACGCAACTGACCAGACCACGACGCAAGACACGCAGTTTTTCTGCTCAAATGCCACTGGATCGCTGACCGTAACCATCACCATGAGTGCGCTGCCGCCGGGGCGCTACGCGGTGGTGCTGGCTGATGCGGCGGGTGCGCCACTCGCCGGGCAGATGGGCCTGATTCTGGCATGGGATGGAGCCGCGACTCAGTGGAAGCTCGCCGGGCTGACGGTGCGGCCGGGAGTCTTCGACGGGCATGATGGCGTGTGGTACTGGCAGCGCGCGCGGGGGTTGGCTGCGACAGACTCTTGGAGCGCGTGGTTCAGCTACGACGCGGCGCGCTACCTTCTGCTGCCTGTCGACTTTCTCTCTTCGCCGAATCTGCAAAAGCTGCACCAGGAACAATCGTTGATTTCGCCGACTCCTGAGAGCCAGTTTCCGTTGTCGCTGCCCGATGGTGACCGCACATGGAAGATTGATGCGGTAGGACTCGATGCTTCGCTGCATGAGCCTGACCTTGGCGTGGCGTACGAGTCAACCGGAGCTACCGATGCGGCGGCTCTGCGCACCGAGGCAACCGCGGTGATGAGCGCGTTCCTGAAGGCGCATCCCGATCTTCGCGCTAATTTTCACGGGCTGTGGGCGTATGCCGAGAAGGATGGCAAGCGGACGCCGGTGATGGAACTGCCGATGAAGGAGATCCCGTAAGGGCAGGGAATAGGGAGTAGGAAGGGTTGGCAGAAATCATTGACCTTCGTTCCGACACCGTAACCAAGCCGACGCTGGAGATGCGCGCGGCAATGGCGGCGGCTGAGGTTGGCGACGACGTTTACGGCGAAGACCCCACGGTCAATTTGCTGGAGCGGCGCGCAGCGGAGATGTTTGGCCGCGAGGCGGCGCTCTTTGTGCCCACGGGCACCATGGGCAACCAGATCGCGATTCGCACGCTGACGCAGCCCGGCCAGGAAGTGATCGCCGAATCGCGCGCGCACATCCTCGACTATGAGATGGCAACGACGGCTGTTTTCTCCGGCTGCCTGATTCGCGCCGTTCCGGCCGAGGGCGGCATTCTGACCTGGAAGCACATCGAGCCGGCCATTCAACCCTACGGCGGTTTCCGCGCAGCGACGGGATTGATCGAAATTGAAAACACCGCCAATCTTGCGGGCGGAGTCTGCACACGCGTTGAAGTTTTGGAAGAGATCTGGAGCGGCGCAAAGGCCCACAAGCTTCCGACGCACTTAGACGGCGCCCGCATCTTTAACGCGGCTGCTGCGCTGGGCGTGAATGTAAAGGCGCTCACGCGCGGATTCGACACGGTGATGTTTTGTTTGTCGAAAGGGCTGGGCGCGCCGGTGGGATCGATGCTGGTGGCGTCGGCGGAGTTGATCGCGCGCGCTCGCGTTTATCGAAAGGCATTGGGCGGCGGCATGAGGCAGGCTGGAGTGCTGGCCGCGGCGGGATTGATTGCGCTCGAAGAGGGTCCAAAGCGGCTCGCGGAGGATCACGCCAACGCGCGCCTGCTGGCCGAAGCGTTGACTCATACCGAGGGCGTTGTGGTCGATCTCGCCTCAGTCGAGACCAACATCGTCATTTTCCGGCTCGCGGCAGGGAAGGGCGCGGGCGAACTCGCTCGGCGGCTGAAGGCGCGTGGAGTTCTGGTTGGCGCATTCGGACCAGGCGCAGTTCGTGTCGTGACGCACCGCGATGTGAGCCGCAAGGACTGCATCGATGCGGCTGAAGCACTGACAGAAGAGATTCTTTCCACAGCATTGTCATCCTGAGCGACCGAACGCGTAGCGCGAGGGAGTCGAGGGACCTGCTGTCAGAAGCTCGCCGGGTCCCAGACGCGGGACCCGGCAAAACGATTCGCCGCTTAGAACAAATTCCACAGCGACTGGTTGTAGACCGAGTGGTGGAACTGCACTTCAGAGGATTTGACGATCGTGCCCAGCTCGCGCGGCGAGCGGTTGGCCGCAGCCTCTTTCAGATCGGCATAGCGGCCTTGCACATCGGAGCCGAGGACTTCGGCAATCCACTTTGAGGACTTGAAGTCCTTGATCGCCTGCTGAATGTTGTCGGGCAGGTAGCGGCCGCCGCCGCGCAAATCCTTGGTCTTTGCAATCTGACCGTCGATGCCGGTCTTGAAGATTCCGTAAAGCGACAGATAGGGGTTGGCGTCGGGCGCTACGGCGCGGACCTCTGTGCGCATGGAACGATGGTTGCCGATGGGCACACGGACCATTGCGCCGCGATCCACTGCCGAAGCGCGAATCTGGTTCGGCGCTTCAAAGTGCGGATCCAATCGCCGGTATGCGTTCACGCTGGAGTTGAAGACCAGGCAAAGATCGAGCGCATGCGTCAGGATGCGGTCGAGGAAGTCCCAGCCGAATTTCGACAGCTGCTCTTCGCCCTTTTCATCCCAGAAAAGATTCGTTTTGCCTTTGGAGACGGAGACGTTGGTGTGCATACCGCTGCCGTTCACGCCCACAATCGGCTTGGGCAGGAAGCAAGCCGTGAATCCCATGTTGTTGGCGATCTGCCGGCAGAGCAGCTTATAAAGCTGGATTTGATCAGCGGCAGCAACCACTTCGGCATAGCTAAAGTTAATCTCGAACTGGCTGGGCGCGACTTCAGGGTGGTCCTTCTCGTTCTGGAAGCCCATGGCGCGCTGCACTTCAGCCGCAGTATCAATGAACTGGCGCAGGGGATCGAGCGGCATTACATGGTAGTAGCCGCCGGTGTTAATGAACTCGAATTTGCCCGTTTCGATGTATTTCTGCTCCGCATCCTTACCCGCGAACAGAAAGCCCTCGATCTCGGCGGAAGCGTTCAGCGTGTAGTTCTTGTCCTTGAACAGCTTGTCGGAGTAGTTCTTGAGCACACCGCGCAAATCGCCCGAGTAGGGCGTGCCGTCCTTGTCGATGACGTTGCCGAAGACAAGCACTTTGCCATTACCGAAGACGTCGGCGGGCACCCAGTAGAAAGCGCTCCAGTCAATGCCCAAACGGAGGTCGCTCTCCTTTTGCGCCGTGAATCCGCGAATCGACGAGCCATCGAAGGTCAGGTTCTCGTAGGAGCCGAGCAGGAATTTCTTGTCGTAGTCGAGCAGATGCAGACGCCCCTCGAGATCGGAGAACAACACCGTAACCGCTTTAATCCGCTTCTCATCGGTCAAATACTTCAAGCGTTTGTCGCGGACTTCGGCGGCCGGCAGGCGCTTGAGGCGGTCGCTCTTGGCTTGCAGGTTCAGCGTTTCCAGCTCTTCATAGGAGAGGGCAAGAAAATTCCGGTACTCGTTCGACATGGAGCTCCTTTCGTCCGTGCGCAGGATGCAGGTGGATTGGCGCAAACCCTGGCGCAAACAGCATAAAGAATCCATGAGGAATTGTGGATTTTAGTGTGTGGAAAACCCGCTCAGCGGGAACGCGAGATGAGGACCATGATGAGCAGAATCACCACGGGAATGAGCGCCAGGCCGGAATAATAAAGAATTTTGCGGGAAAGCTGAGATTTGCGCTTTTGCCAGTGCAGAAGTTCAGGGCGCTCCTCGATCCCTACCTGGTCGGGATGCTCGAGGTCGTGGATGAACTCCTGGGCGGTCGCGTACCGATTTTTCGGATCGCGCTCCAGAGCGCGGTACAGGATCTCCTGCAACTGGGGGGAAACCGAAGGATCGGCGACGCGCGGGGGAAGAGGATGATTCAGCAGCCGGTCGTTCATGGCTGCCATCGGCGTGGGGCCTGTGAACGGCAACTTGCCGGTGAGCATCTCATAGAGGATCACGCCCATGGAGTAGAGATCGGTACGGCCGTCGCCGCGCTTGCCCTTCACTTGCTCCGGAGCAATGTAATTGGGCGTGCCCAGCATGGCTGTGAAGTTGGCGTAAGTCAGGCGCCGCGAGGCCGTGTCACCGGCGATGCCGAAATCGATCAGCTTGATGTGGTCGTTTTCGTCGACCATGATGTTTTCGGGCTTGAGGTCGCGGTGGACGACGCCATTGGCATGGATGTAGTCGAGCGCCTTGAGCACTTCAATGGCGATGCGGATAGCGCGGTCCTGGGCAAGACGGCCTTCGTCGAGGATGTTACGCAGCAGGCGCCCTGGGCACCACTCCATGATCATGTAAATGCGGGAGCGGTGATCGTCAGCAAAGACACGCATGACGTTGGGGTGAATGAGGCGCTCGCCAATTGCCGCTTCGCGCTTGAAGCGGTCGAAGAGGATAGGATCGGCTTCCATGTCCGGGTGGGGAATTTTCAGGGCCACAGTGCGGCCGTCGCGCGTGTCGGTGGCGCGGAAGATCGTGGCCATGCCGCTCTTCGCAATGGGCGCATCAATGCGGTAGGAATCCAGTTGCGTTCCCGGTTCCAGGACATCGTAAAAGCTCATCGCCAACCACACTCCATGACAGCCCTTTCTACTTTATCGGGTGCAGCCCAGAAGAGCGGCAAGGACCTTTCAGAATCAGGGAAGAAAGGAACAGGGATCAGCAATACGGTCCTCTCAAATCGGCAGCCTGTAGGGGCGGCCGCGGTACATGCCAACCTGCTCCACCGAGCGCACCCGAATCACCTGCGCGGTGGTGTTGTCGCCGCCGTCAATCTCGACTGCGCGGCGAACAAGCTCCTGGGCGATCTGCGAAGCGTCCTTTTTTTGTGAAGCAATAGACGCGATCTCGGCCTCTCCCATCTCGTCGTGCAGGCCGTCGGTGCAGAGGACTAAAACATCTCCCGGCTGCAAAGAAACAGCGGTGGTATCAGGAGAGACAAACATTTCTGGTCCCACCGAGCGGATGAGAACGTGGCGGGCGTCGGAAGAGGATATGTCGCCGGCGGAGATCAGGCCCATCTTGCGCTGCTCGTTGACGAGCGTATGGTCCTGGGTGATTTGTCGGGCCTGGCCGTTGCGAACCAGGTAACAGCGGGAATCGCCCACATGCGAAACCACGGCCTGATCGTAGCGCAGGGCACAGGCGACGAGAGTGGTGGCCATGTTTTTGCCGCGGTACTCGGGCTGAAGCCTGCGATCGTGAACTGCGGAGTTGGCCTGCTCGATAAGCCGCGGCATCAGGCTGATGAGCATGGCTCCCGATTGTGCCTTGGCAAACTGCTCGGTCATGACCGTGACCGCTGTGGCCGAGGCAATCTCGCCCAGGTCCATCCCGCCGACTCCATCCGCAACCACAAAGAGAAAGCCGTGAGAGCGCCCCTGCTGGCGGGTGGAAGGGATAAAGGAACCCATGGCGTCTTCGTTGTTGGTACGGACTTTGCCGAAGTCGCTTGCCTGGCCGAACTGTACGTCCAACATATGCGCCGCCGCTTAAAGCATCCCGCGCATTGACATAGGGGAGATGCCGTTCTTTAAGAGGTACACCGGTTCCTGAGTTACTGTATCCCAAAACGAATTCGGTCAAGTGGCTCTTTCCTCAAGAAAGAGCCATCTGGCACAACTGCGGAATCGGCAACAAGAACTCAGGAACCGGTCTGACAGGAAACAGGGCTGAAAAACAATGATGGGTGGTTCGCTCTCCCCAGCCTCGTGGATCGAGGCCGGGGAGAGATTCCACCCTGATTTTTAACTCGGTTGACTCGTTATTTAGATTGCATCTTTTGAGGTCAGCAGGACCGACTTGCCCTTGGCCTTGGATGATCGCAGGAAGTAGATCGCTCCGTAGATGCCCCAGATCCCCGCGATACCCAATGCTGTAAGGGGTTCCATCTTTGTGCCGAGGTTGAAGAACGGCCCGGCGACATAGAACGCCATGCAGATAAGGTTTGCAATCAAACCGAATCCGGGAATCAGCGTATGCCTCAGGAAGCTGTGATCCGGCCGCTTGTGGTATGCCACCATGCACAGGAAGCAGCTGAGTGCATAAAGGATGAACGTGCCAAAGTTGGAGGTAAGCGTGATGGCGAGCATCGAGTTAGGCATTGCCGCCATCTTGTCATGGCCGAAATAGCCAAAACTGGAAAAGATGTTGTGAGGCAAAGCGGCAATAGTTGCGTCGGTCGGCGCACTGGCGTCGCCAAAGTAGATCGAGACGCCGACGACGCCGATGACGGCCGAGATCCAGGCCAGCGTCCAGATGGCCTTGCGGGGTGAAAGGGATCCGGCGTGGAGGATACCGAAGTGCTCGGGAGCCTCGTCATCCTTGCCCATGGCATAGGTAACGCGGGCGCCGGTGTTCATGCAGCTCAGCGTGGTGCCGATGAGCGCGAGGAATACCGTGAAGGCCTCAATGAGCATGAAGTACTTGCCATGCCCCTGCCCGAGCAATTGATCGCCGACGATGATCATCATGTCGCCGATGGGCGCGGCCGAGCCGACTGCACTTTGCATGGTATAGCCGGAGTTGAGGAAGTAGTTGGCACAGAAGTACTCAAAGAGGTAGCAGAACAGCCCCTGGATCAACAGCGAAGCAATCACGGCGATGGGAATATGCTTGGTCGGATTTTTTGCCTCGCCTCCCATCGAGGTGACCGATTCAAATCCGACAAGGATAAGAATGGCGACCGTTGCCTGAATGAACATGTAACTGTACTTGTGCACGCCAACCACGGAAGCGGCGTTGGGATGGGTGAGGAAGTTCCCGGTCGAGTCGGTGGTGGGATAGGTGATCACGAACGGGACGGGCTTGCCGGCCGCGTCGAGCAAGGGCAACGGAGTGCCGCTCGAGTCGCGCATCGTGGTGCCGTCTTTGGCTGTGGCGAACTGGTAGGTGTAGGTGGCGAGCGATTGCGAGTCGTACTGGAAACCAGTCGCGCCGTCAGGATGGTTGGCGCGATAGCCGAGAGCCAGGACGCTGAACACGATCAGGGCGGAAATCTGAATAATGTTGATGGCAATGTTCACTGCCGTCGACGCGCCTGCGCCCTTGGCGGCGATCCAGGCCACAAAGAAGGAGAAGACCACGGCAACAAGAGCCATGAAGAGTGGCCCAGGGTTGGAACCGCTCATGAAGTTGGGGTAGAGAAAGCCAACAACGTAGCCAACGAATACGCCGGTCACGCCCACCATCACACCGGGATACACCCAGTAATAGAGGTGCGAGCCCCAACCTACGATGAACTTGGAGATGCGCGCATATTTGAAGGCCTTGTCTTTCGAGAGCATGGCCTGTTCGGCGTAGTAGTAGCTGGACCCGGTGCCGGGGTAAAGCTTGGAGATCTCGGCGTAGGACACGGCGGTCGCCAGGCAAAGGAGCAACGCGGCGAAGATGCCGATCCACATCGCGGGAGCGGTGGATGGCTGGCCCGCGACACCCGTGCTGGCCTGCAGGTAGAACGTGAGCCAAAGGAAGGCGCCGGGGGCGATGAGCGCCATTGCGTTGCTGGTCAGCCCGGTTAGGCCCAGGGTGGCCTGCATCTGAGGTGCTTTCTGATCTGCCATGAGCATTCTCCTGAGATTTTGAAGTTCGTTTCGCGGCTCCCGGCGGATGACCCCCGGGATTTCTGACATTCAAATTCAGCGGCGCACTCGTCTGCGGCGGGAAACAGATCGAGCAACGAAGCTGATTGCTGCGGGGCCGGCCTGCTGCCTGGTTAGGCTTGAGCCAGCCCCGGTTTGTTTGCTGTAGCTGGAGTCTATCTACCGTCCCATCAGGGCCATATAAAGTCCCATCAGGACGAAATGAAGAAACTCAGCCTGGTTAGCGTTTCGGTCCGAAGAAGGCGACAAAGGATATTGTGGCCGTCTGCTGCTGCCACGACGATTGACTGGCCAGCTTGTGAAAGTACGTTCCGTCGGAGGAAGCGTCGAAGCGGTATTCAGCCCGCATCAGCAGGCCTTCCACCCACTTGTACTCATAGGTGAAGGTGCCTTCAATGATGTTTTGCTCAAAGCCGGTCTGAAAGCCATCTGGATCGTCGAAGTACTCACCGCGAAGGGCAATGGCGCTCTTGGCGTTCGCCTGGATGTGCACAGCGCCGGCCGCGCCCCACCAGTCATGCAGCAGTGTGTCGCCGCAGGTTCCGTCGCAGTTGTAAGTGGCGTCCCTGTTCGAGCCGTAGTCGTAGTTGATGTAGGCGTTGACTTTTCCGGGCGGCGTGAGTAGCAGCGTGGCATCGATCAGGTTGCGAAGCCCGCTGGTCGTGTTGGGGTTCTCAGGACCAACCAGATAATTCGCGTCGATGGTGTATTTCGGCTTCACAAAAGCGCTGGTAAACGCGCCGGAGACGCCGCCGTTCGATTTGGAGACGTTATTCCAGCCGTTGAACAACTGGAAGCCGACGGTTTCGAATTTGCCCACGGGCATCGAGGTGCGTGCGCCAAAGTGCCAGTAGGGAATCGCGTTCACGAACAGCAGCGAGCGCGAATAGTTCCAGTTGCTCATCGACTCGATGACTTCCGCTCCGGCCGAAGTGACCCATTTGCCAAAGTCGAGCTCGAAGCCCTTGGCCTTGGGTGGTTTCAGGCTGACGTATGCCTGCTCAAGGTAGGGAAGCTGCGAGGCGACGTAAGTGGTGGTGGTCGTGTTGGCCGTAGCGTTATTGATCAGGTCGTTGGTGCGGCCGTAGATGAAGTCGATGTCGGCGCCGATCGGATCGGGAGCGTGGTTCAGCGTGAGCTTCGCCGCGCTTAGCTCGAACTGATCAGTCTTGTCGTTGAAGTTATAGAGCTGGTTGACCTGGTCAAATCCATCTGTGGTGTTGGGGCGGTTGAAGTTGAAGCTGTAATAGCCGTCAATGAATCCGCTCAGATCCATCGGGCCCACACTCCATGTGGGTGCGGCGGCGGGAGCGGCCGGCGCGGCGGCCGGTGCCTGCGCTGCGGGTGCAGGCGCGGGTGCTGCTGCGGGAGCTGCGTCAGGCGCGGGTGTTTGCGCACCGGCCGTGAGGGCGATCGCCATTGCGGCTCCGGCGATTAATACGACTGATCGAAGGATTGCAGTTCGGTTCGATTGCATCGACACGATACCTCCAAGAAAGATTTTTGCGTGATGGGAATGAGCGGCTTAGAGACTCAAGGCGCACTTTGACACGACCGACCTGGCGCCTTTAGCCGGCGTCAAAAATCGATGATGCGATGCGCGCAAGTGAGGCTTGGATTGCCAGCGCTAAAAGCCAGCAACCGCGTTAGGTTGATAGGCGCCGTGGATTGACTCAAACGAGCTATGACTAGTAATGCAAACGAAGCATAAAGAAGCTATGAAGATGACAAAAAGATTCTCAGAACCTGATTTTCAAATTGGACTTGCCCACATAGTGGTTGTTTTCCATCATCGGTCCGGCCTGGTTCTGAGCCTTGGCGGCGAAATCGCCGGTGAAGAACAGGCGAAGAACCTGATAAAATTCAATTTCCCTCGCAACTGACCGAAGGTAGCGTTGCGGCAACCAGGCGCTGGTTGTTGATCGATCCATGAACAATGAGAGCGCAGCGCAGGCTGCGCTTCCCGGGTTGACGCGCAGCGGAGCCGTTGGACCGAGTGATTTCGCCAGAGGAAAGTGAGTGCCCGGTTGTCACAACGCAATCCAAACAAAGCGACGATCATGTTTGGCCGTCCGCAAGGCTCCGGCTTGCGAATGCTATTGTTCACGCTGGAGTGCGCCCTGGGAGTGGCGGCCGTAATCCTGGTGGCGGCCCTGACCCATCTCTCCACATGGCTGCTTCCGGTCGCGGCGCTGATTTATCTGCTGATCGTCGTTGCCACTGCGCTACTGAGCGGGTTCTGGCAGGCGTTGATCGTTTCATTTTCGGCGGTCATCGCGCAGAGCTGGTTCTCAGCCCAGCAATCGAGAATGTCGATGGCAACCAACCCCGCCAATTCCTTCACCCTGCTGGCATTCGTGGGCGTGGCGCTGATCGTGAGCCGGCTCTCGTCGCGTGTGACCAATCACGCCCGCGAAGCCGAATCACGAGGCGGCCAGATGGAAGACCTTTACGAATTCACGCGGCGGACCCTGCAGATGGACCTTCACGTGGAGCCGGGTCCGCAACTGGCCGAGCTCGTGCATGAAATCTTCAACCTTGAAGCCGTCGCGGTCTTCGATGCCGACTTGCACGATGTCTACACGGCGGGATTCTGGAACGTAGACCCGCAGGAGATGGCGCAAAATGTCTACTACTTTGAAACTTCGGACGACGATCCGGAGAGCGGGATCGGGCGCAGAGTGGTGCGGCTGGGAACGGTGCCTGTCGGCAGTCTTGTGGTGCGCGGGGACACGAGTCCGCTGACCAACAACGCGATCGCTTCCCTCATCGCCATCACCTTCGACCGATATCGCGCTTTCGCCAATGAGAGCCGCATTGAAACCGAGCGCCGCACCGAACAGCTCCGTGCCACGGTGCTCGACAGTCTGGCCCACGCGTACAAGACTCCGCTCACGGCTATTCGTGCCGCTTCAACGGGATTGGGTGAGATGGGACGGCTTTCTCCGGGCCAGGCTGACCTTGTGGGGCTGATCGACGAGCAGACCACGCTGCTGGGCGACCTGACCAACCGCCTGCTGACCACGGCACGCCTCGATGCGGGCGAAGTCGCTATCCACGTGACTGAGTTGAGCGTGGGGACGCTGATCGAAGAGGTCGTCGCTGCGCTCAAGGACCGGCTGGCGAGCATGAAGGTTGCCATTGAGATCGAAGACGAGGACCTGGTGCTCAGTTGCGACCAGCAGTTGATGACCATGCTATTGACCCAGTACATTGACAACGCATGCAAATACTCCAACTTCGGCAGCACCATCACGATCCGGGTGCTGGTTGCCGGCGTGGAGGCGATTTTTTCCGTGCACAGTTTCGGGCCGGTGATCCCCATGGCGGACCGCGAACGAATCTTTGACCGCTACTATCGTTCGTCGACCTATGCTGATCGCGCCCCCGGCACGGGAATCGGGCTGTCGGTAGCCAGGCGGGCGGCGCAGATTCACGGCGGCTACGTTTGGGTAACCAGCGATGAAGAGGAAGGCACCTCGTTCTTTGCCGCAATTCCACTGACCGTGGAGAGGGAGAGCTCGTCATGATGCAGTCTGCGATCCGTATTCTCGTGGTCGACGACGAACCGGCCATCCGCCGCGCGCTGCGGCCGCCGCTCCTGGAGCTTGGATTTCAGGTGGCCGAAGCCTCACGCGGAGAGGAGGCTCTTCAGGCATTGCGCACCGCTGCTCACGATGTTGTGCTGCTCGACATCAATATGCCGGGCATCGGCGGCATTGAAACGCTGAAGCGGATTCGCAGCTTTGCGCCGCGGCTGCCGGTGCTGATGCTCACCGTGCGTGACGACGAAGAGGACAAAGTTGAGGCGCTGGAGTTGGGCGCCGACGACTACGTGACCAAGCCATTCAGCACCCGGGAGCTGATTGCGCGAATTCGCTCGGCGGTGCGTCGCGTGCGTGCTCCGGCGCGGCCCGAGGATGCGCCTATGGAGATTGGCGAGATTCGCCTGGAACCGGCCAAGCGGCTGGTCACCAAGCGCGGCGCGGCGGTAAAGCTCACGCGCAAGGAGTTCGACATTCTGTACTGCCTGATGAGCCGCGCAGGCCGCGTGGTGACCTACGCCAAGCTGTTGACCGCTGTGTGGGGCGCGGAAAGCCGCGAGGAAGTGGAGTATCTGCGCACCTTTGTCCGGCAACTACGCAAGAAGATTGAAGACGACCCGTCGAATCCGCTGTATTTGCTGACTGACGTTTATGTGGGCTATCGTTTCGCCGATCCGCAGATGTTTCAGGACGAATCCGCCGAACCCAGTCCGTCCGCGGAGGGCGAACGTGCGCCAGGAGATGAGCGGGAGCCGAAAGACGCGTTCTGACGAATTCTGAAAGAAGGCCCATCCCATTGTGGAATGGACCTTCTTCTATTGGAGTGGCCTTTGCCGTGTCTACTTCTTGCCCCAGAAGTCGGGCGAGGCTGTCAGCCACGCATCCGGCACATAGCTGATCTGAGGAACCATCGCGAACAGATCCGACTCCGACGACTCGACCGTCTGCGAGCCCAGTTCGTGCATCAACTGCATTTGATCAGCGCCCACGGTCTTGGGCAGATTATCGTCATCGGTCATGGCCTGATCTTCTTCAGCGAGAGCCTTGATGGGCGTCACCAGAATGAAGGTTCTGTCGCTGTCTTCGCCATACAGTTTTTCGAACGTGGCCCAGTGCGCATTCGGGACAGACGAGTAGGCCTTCTCGTAGATCTTCACCAGATGCTCCCAGTCCTCATAATGACCATAGCGAACATGGAAAACAGTGATGTCGAAGAAGCGCATCTGTGAAATGTCGACAGCCGCATTCAGGCTCAGGTCGTCGCGATACTTGTAAATGCTGCCATGTGTATCGCTGAGCGCGGGAGCCTCGGCCGCGTCGCCTGCCTTGAGCGCATCCTGAAGCTTCGAGTCCATCATTCCCTGATCGTGTCGCTTTTGCATATCGGCAAAGGAATCGAACCCGGCGAAAAACAGGGCGTGAGAAGAACCGGTGATGCTGAGCATACCGAAGTACTGGATGGGCGCGTTTGCGGTGCGCTCGGCCGCCACTTCAGAGCTTTCAGCTGCGATGAAGGAGCCCGTCATATTCGGCTTGATCGCAATGTTGGTCAGATAGATGTATTTCGGCGGTGGATTGACCCCGCTGGGCATCTGCGAGGCTGCGGGCTTTGTGGAAATAAGGGCGCCCGCGACGAGAAGACATAACGCAACTTTGACTGCCAGATTGACTTTCATGCTTTGTTACCTCCGGGGGTTGAATTGGGGGCACCAGAATAGCACCGGACGCGAAAAACATGCTTCCTCTGGCTGTGCATAATTCAAAGGGGAGGGAAGCGTTATTCGTCGTAGTGCAGCAGGCTGAAGACGTCGTACTCCGTAAAACGGTCGCGGCCCTTGAGAAAATCGAGCTCAACAGCAAAGCCCAGGCCGGCGATGACGCCGCCCAACTGTTTCACCAATTTGATGGTGGCTTCCATCGTGCCGCCTGTGGCGAGCAGATCGTCGACCAGCACCACGCTCTGTCCGGGAGCGATCGCGTCCATGTGGATCTCCAGCGTATCCGTACCGTATTCGAGGTCGTAGGTCACGCGCGCCACCGGCGCAGGCAGTTTTCTGGGCTTTCGCACGGGAACAAAGCCGGCGTTGAGACGGTAGGCCAGCGCGGGGCCGAAGATGAAGCCGCGCGCCTCGATGCCCAGGATCAGGTCGATGTGGCGACCAATGTAATGCGCGGCCATCGCGTCAATCAACTGCGCGAATCCCGTTTTGTCCTTGAGCAGCGTGGTGATGTCGTAAAACAGAATCCCTGGCTTGGGAAAATCCGGCACGGTGCGGACAAGTTTCTTCAAATCTTCCACGTTAACGGGCTTGGCTGTTTCCGGCATGGCGGCGCTTGACTCCAGTTCTCAGGGATCGGTTGTCGGTTATCCGTTATCAGTTTATAGCCACAAGATTGGAAGCAGGTATCGAGGAGTCGCGAGGGAGCAGTTGGCGAGATTGGTGCGCGTCACCACGCGCCATCGATATGGAATGAGTGGAGCCCCTCGGCTTCGCTATCGGCGAGCGTGTGCTCGATGACGTGGTCGACGCGGGAACCCCGCGGGCCCCGGCGCAGGCTCGAGCGGAGCTCATCGAGATTGCCGGCCTCGCCCGCCGCCACGACCTCCACTTCGCCATCCTCGGTGTTGCGCACCCATCCGCGCAGGTCGAGCTCGCTGGCCTCGCGCTGCACAAACCAGCGAAAGCCGACACCCTGCACGCGGCCCTGAATGAGGAAATGGACAACCATGGATTGCGACCTTAGCCAGTGTTGCAGATGCGCGCGAGCGGGCGCAAGCAGCGTGAAAGGTCGCGCAGTTCTAATCCGCGTTCAGCAATTCACGCAATCGCCTGAGCGCCTGCTCGATCGCCGTTCGCTCTGCGGGCCGGGCTTTTTTGAGAGCCGATTGCAGTGGGCCGCGCGCCAGGGCCGGAATACGATCGCGCACAAACGATGTCACGGCCCCGGAGGGAAAGATACGGCTCACGCGTCCGTCCGCGCCGTCCGGCTTCCGCTGGATCATGCCCCGCTCCTCAAGCCGGTCGGCGATCCCACTCACGGTCGAGTGCGCCAAGCTCACTTCGCGGCTCAATTCTTTCAGGCTGATTCCCGGCCGGCCCACAACCACCTGCATCACCGCGGTCTGCGGCGCGGTCAGCCGCCCCTTCGCCACTTCCGCGTCGAGCGGCCTGCGCAGCGCGCGCCGGATGGCGCTCAGATCGCGCTCCATTCGTTCAGCCTGCGCGGCTGGTGTACCTTGGCGCCATATATTCGGTTTCTGTTTCGGCGGCATGGTCCGATCCTAAAGCACGCCGGGGATGAGAGCCTTGACCCTCCGGCGATATTCCGCATAATCCTGCGGGAAACGTTTGCATCATCAGACTCTCTTCCTGGCCCATCTTCACCAGGAGAGCCAGCAAAACGAGGCCGAATCCGATGATGCAGCGCCATTGGCCGGAGGCGAGGACCGTTCCTGTCAGAGCCGTCAGGAATCCCGTATAGATCGGATGACGCACCAGTTTGTAGGGGCCCTTCACGATAAGCTCGTGTCCGGCTTTGACTGTAGCCCTGCCGCTCCAGTTGCTGCCCAGGGTCATCCGCGCCCAGACCGCGAAGAGGCATCCCGGCGGCAGTCAAAACCAGTCCGGCAAGCTCCACAGAATGCGTATGGGGCACGAAACGAGCCGACATCCAGGCGTCGTGACGGAAGGATCCTCCGATGAAGAACCCGCCCAGGAGCGCCAGCGAGACGTGAAACAGGCGCGAGCCTGTGGTTTGCGCCCGCACAGGCGCCTTGTTGGAGAGCATGCCGAAGAGCCAGATGATCCCTGTCGCAATCCAGCAATAGCCGATGGCATCCAGTAGGTCAATGTTCATGATGTCAACCTCCGTCGTGTACGATACGTCGTATACGACCTATATTTAGCAATGAACCTCCCGCCTTGTCAAGGAATTTATTGCGGTCACGCCCAGCAGGGAAGTAAGGTTACGGCTCGCGCGCTACACTGGAACTCACCATGGTCTTCGTGCTCGACAATTACGACTCGTTCACCTACAACCTGGTCCAGTACCTCGGCGAGCTGGGCGCGGAAGTGGTGGTGCGGCGCAATGACGAGATTACGCCCGAAGAAGTCGAGGCCATGAAGCCGGAGCGGATTCTGCTTTCGCCCGGTCCGTGCACGCCGCACGAAGCGGGAATTCTGGTGCCGCTCATCCGGCACATGGCAGGGAAGGCGCCGATCTTGGGAGTCTGCCTCGGTCACCAGGCTATCGGCGAGGCGTTCGGAGGCAATGTGATTCGCGCGCAGACGCTCATGCACGGCAAGACCAGCGCGGTGGAGCACGACGGAAAGGGTATCTTCGCCGGGCTACCCACGCCGCTCACCTGTACGCGCTATCACTCGCTCATCGTGGAAGAGAGTTCGCTGCCGGCCGAACTCGCCGTCACCGCTCAGACTCCCGAAGCGAATGGTCCGGGCAAAGTGATTATGGGAGTGCGCCATCGCAGCCTGCCGATCGAGGGCGTGCAGTTCCATCCTGAGAGCGTCCTCACCGAGGGCGGACACCAGATGATCCGCAACTTCCTGGACATGTAGCCGATGCACGCCGCGATAAATTCCTCCGCCATGGACGCGCAAATGACGGCCTCGTCTTTTCGACCGGTCTTGTTATGGGGCAAGGCTGTTCAGCGCGTATCCAGATTGATCTTGCAGTCGGTGATCGCAGCTGCGCTTCTGGCAGCGCAGGCCAGCGAAGCGCAAAACCCCATGGCGCCATCGACCGCCCCGGCGCAACCGGCCCAGGCGCAGCCAACGCCGAATCCAACCGACTCAGGAACCGCACAGCCTATACCTGCAACCGCCGGCGCTCCCACATTCGCCACACCGCCGGTTGCCATTGTTCCGCTCGACAACTCCATTCCCGGCGCCGCGCTCTCGGTTGCAGGGCCGCTACAGGCGTGGAACGGCCACGCGTACATCACCGGCAGCGGGACAATCACAGCGGGCGACAGCACAGCCCAGGTCACTCTGCCGTATCGTGGAACCATGCGCGTTTGCGCGTCGAGCACCGTAAAGCTTGCGGCCGATTCGAGCTCCGCGTCGGGCAATGTTCCAGGGCTGCTGATTGCGCTCGATCGCGGCGCAGTGGAGATGAGCTTTGCGGCCAGCACTGCGCGCGAGCAAAATGCCGATACGTTGCTCACGCCCTACTTTCGCATCATGATCGGCGGCCCGAATGCGGCCGACGTCAGCGTGCGGATGGGCGACGGTGGCGACACTTGTGTGGATAACGCCGGAGCTAACGCGCCCTATGTCGTCGTGACCAGCGTCTTCGAGGGCGGCCTCTATCGCGTGCAGCCGGGACAACGCGTCATGTTCCAGCAAGGCAGCCTGCAAAAGGTAGTCGACCAGGAGAAGGAGCCGTGCGGATGCCCGCCGCCGGCGAAGTCCGAGGTCAACGAATTCCCGCTTGCGCAGAGCGAGGGCCTCGCGCCCAAGTCGCCTCCGGCTACCGCCGCGAATACGACCGCTGGATCTGGCCAGGCAGCAACCACGCTGGTCTACAAGAGCAGCCAATCCGCCCCGCAAACGGTTGCGATCCCGCAGCCTCCTGCGTCGGCTGGGGCGGCGGGGCCAGCAGCTCCTGCATCCGGAGCGCAAAAAAAGCCCGGATTCTTCCACAAGGTTGGGCAATTCTTCAAGCGTATTTTCGGCGCCGAGTAACGTCTGTTACGGGTTGAGTTCCGGCACTGGGCAAGGAACGCGGCGAATCACCTCGCCGGGCCGCGACATCTCGAATTTGTACGTGCATTGCACGTTCGAGTTTCCGAGCGTGGCGCCTTGATAGACGTACACAGTCCGCGTCTCCGGCTGGTACACCAGCAACGAACTCGCTTCGTTCACTCCGGCAAGCTGGAACTGCACGCCCATTCCAGAATCGTTGCTTGACGCCTTGGCCGTGCGGCCCGAGCCAAGCCAGAAACCGAGGGCCAGCGCTCCGAGAATCGCCAGACCGTTTCTTGTCCACTCCCAAATTTTCCCCATCGCGTCCTCCTCCTGTGGATGTCCTTCTCCAAGGACGTACACGCGGTGGCTGCCGCTCGGGAATTGAAGCATGGATGTGCGCCGAGACGACTCTCAAGAAGTCTGCGCTCCTTCGTGAATTCGCGCGGTTCTCTGGGCGAATCCTCGGCGCGGAGAGAGCTACCGCTTCAATTACTGCGCCGGGCCGCCGGTGGTGATTTGTGAGCTGGAGCCGAAGCGATGATAGTCAGTGAAACTGACCTCATTGATTTGCTGAACCTCCATCGCGCTCATATCTCCGCTGGCTTGAGATTTAGTCAAGGAGATCGCGATGCTGTGCACGGGGCAGATGTAGCTTTTGCCGCCGATATCGACGGGCCCGTATTGCACCAAAATGGCGGCGCGCATGATTGCGTCGGAGGGCTTCAGATCCGACTCGAGGGTGACGCGCAAAATGGCGCCTGTCGTTGGATCGAGATACAGGTTTCCGTGGTAGCTGGGCGTTCCGTGGTAGGAGTCGGATTCTAAACTGGCGGATTTTGCGTCTATACCGTAGTTGACAGCGGCATTAGTATCTTGTGAGGCCCTCACACAGCAGTAATTCACTGAATAGTGCGAAGCAGCAGGCGGAACCTCGTAGTGAAAGACGGCGACCGGGCCGGCAGCAGACTGTTCCCAGTGGCTCCACTTCAACACGCCTTTGGAGGCGTCAGTGAAGATGATCCCCAGCGCCGGGCCAAACTCGCCGATCGAGACCAGCCCCGCGGGCGAAGGCTCATTCCTGGGCTTGGCGCCAGAGGAACCCGGCTGACGATCCAGGACCTCCTGCCCGTTGCGATAAGTGATATGGTCGCTGAAGGTTCCCGCCGGATGCAGATCCGTGTGCGGAGACCAGCCGCTATGAGTCGTCGACAGGGGGACGTTGTTGTAGCTGTCGGTGATGCGCGTCGCCAGAAAATCCGGCATCTGGTGTAGAGTGCCCCCAACAAAAGTGATAGCGGACTTCATCATGGCCCGCTGCGCGGCAACGTCCGGCGGAGCTTTTTCGAGCAATTCCCCAGCCGGCGGCTCAAGAAATGCCGAGGAATCGGCGAGCAATTTCAAAGCGAGGGCGGCTTTCGGGCCGGGCTTGAACTCCTCCGTGATGCGGTCCAGAGTAGGCTGACTCAACTGTTCGGTCAATTCCAGAGAGTTGAGCTGCTGCGCGCGATCTCCATCGTTGTTGCCGGCCGTTTGTTGCGCGGCGAGCGCCTCTTTCAACTGCTCGACAGTCACACTGCGGACGGCAGCGTTGCACGGAGTTAGGATTGCCAACGACATGATTAGAAGAATGAGTTTTCGCATCTTCTTACCTCGGCAATCAAGTCTACATCTTCCTCGCCCGTTCGATCGCCCGTAGCGCTGCGAATCACCGAGCTAAGACGGCCGCTATCGCCAGGCATGGGACGCCGGCAGCCCCGGTACGCCACCGAAGGCCGCCACGAAGAAGAGGGGGTTTTCGGCAAAACCCTCGGCTCCTTCCAGCGGATTTCCAGCGCGCAGCAGAATTCGAGGAACCGTGAAGCGGCCGTTGCCGTATTAAACCAGACCGGCGCAAGACCCCTTTTGCGCGCTGTCGGAGGTCCGGCATGGCGAAATGGAACGGCGGGAAGGGTTCGATCGCCGCGCAAGGTAATCAGGCAAATCAAGGCATCGCATGGTGGCTGGGCGCGATTGTGATTCTTGGCGCCGCTCTCACTGCGACGGGGGCGATCATCGCGCTCGTTCATCCGGCAATGCTGGTTTCGCCGCACGACGAGATCAATGGTGCGGTGCATATCTATGCCGGATACCTGGCTGCCCGCAACCTGGCCCTCGCCTTCATGCTTGTAGCGCTTCTGCTGATTGGAGCCAGGCGGTCACTCGGCAATTTAATGGTCCTGGTGGGACTCATCCAGATTCTGGATGCCTGCATCGACGTGGCGGAAGGTCGATGGGCAATTGTGCCGGGGGTTTCGATTTTCGCGCTGGTTTTTCTCATCGGAGCGGCACGGCTGTCCCGCTTTCCGTTCTGGAGAATTGCCGCCTGGAAGTAATTGCGTACCGGACCTGATCGGCGAACCGCTCGCCTGACAAAGTGATCTACATCTTCCTCGCCCGTTCAATCGCCCGCATCACGGCCTGTGCCTTATTGAGTGATTCCTGATGCTCGGTCTCGGGAACGGAGTCGGCGACGATGCCCGCGCCGGCCTGCACCGAGCCCTTGCCGCCGACAGACAGCATGGAGCGGATGGCGATGCAGGAATCGAGATTTCCGGAGAAATCGGCGTAGAGAACCGCGCCGCCGTAGGTGCCGCGCCGCGCCGGCTCAAGTTCCTCAATGATCTCCATGGCGCGGACTTTGGGAGCGCCGGAGAGTGTGCCGGCAGGGAAGCAGGCGCGGAGAGCGTCAACCGCGGTCAGATCCGGCCGTAACTTGCCTTCGATGGAGCTCACGATGTGCATGATGTGGCTATAGCGCTCGACGAACATCAGTTTGTCCACCTTCACGCTGCCGAAACGGCTCACGCGCCCCACATCGTTGCGGCCCAGATCGACGAGCATCACGTGTTCGGCGCGTTCTTTCTCGTCGCCCAGCATCTCCTCGGCCAGCGCATCGTCTTTGGCTTCGGTTGCGCCGCGGGGCCGCGACCCGGCAATTGGCCGGTACTCTACTTTGCCCTGGTGGACGCGCACCAGCAGCTCGGGCGACGATCCTGCCAGTTCGAGGCTCTCCGGGCGTTTTGACTTTTTGGAAGAGATTCTTGCCGGTTTTGTTGCCGCGCCCAGCGGACCCTCCAGCGCGAAGCGCAGAAAGAACATGTAGGGGCTGGGATTGACGGTGCGCAGCGCGCGATAAACCTGAAAGCTGTCTACGCCGGGCTCAACGTCGAAGCGCTGCGAGACGACCACTTGAAACGCATCGCCGGCACGAATGTACTCCTTCGTTCGCTCCACCGCAGCCATGTAGTCCTTCTTTGTGGTGCGGTGCTTCACGTTGAGCTTCGCTTGTGAGTGCAGCTTTTTCTGGCCCGTTTTTCGTTCCGGATGCGGCAGCGGCTGCGCTAGCCGCTTTTCCAGCCGGGCGAGGCGCTTCAGGGCGCGAGCGTAAGCGGCGGCGGCAGCGCCCTTCGACACATCCGCGGTCACCACGAGCATGATCTCCTTGCGCACGTGATCGAAGGCCAGCACTTCATCGAAGAAAAGCATGCAGGCGTCGGGGACGTGCAGCTCATCCTTGGCGAGCGAGGGCAGGCGCTCGATCTGGCGCACTGCATCATAAGCAAGGTAGCCGACTGCGCCGGCGGTGAAGGGGGGAAGTCCCTTCAGGCGCGCGGGCTTGTGGCCGCTGAGCGCGTCGCGCAGAACGGCAAAAATGTCGCCCTCAATGTGCGTGGTTTTCCGGCCTTCGGTGATGGCGATCTGGCGTCCCCGCGCCACAATGCGCTTGAACGGGGCGAGGCCGATGAAGGTATAGCGTCCCACCTGCTCGCCGCCCTCGACAGACTCCAGCAAGAAACATTCGCGCTCTGCCCAGGCCGCGCGCAGAAAGGCCGAGACCGGGGTCTCCAGATCGGCCATCAGGGTGCGGCACACGGGCACAAGAGTGTGCGTCCGGGCGAGGTCCAGGAATTCCTTGCGGCTGGGCTGGGCGGGACGTTCGTGAGCTTTCACAGCCTAAGTGTAACTGGTGGTGTGCGGTGAGCGCGGATCTGGCGCTCCAATCTGGGCCGGTCGGCGCTGGCGATTCGCCGCCCCTGGCATGCCGCCAAATCGTGTGTTCCAGCCGCTTGACGGCAAACCGGAGGTGGCCTAGACTCACTGAGGTTTGGGCCAGCAGCAAATTGCGGATGAACCGAACCTGGGCAGCCCAGTAAAGCAAGAGAGCCGCGCGGCTTCGGCGAGGCGGCCACGAAAATCCAGAGGAAAACCGCTGCTTCGAATGTATTCTTGAAAAGCGGAGCTTGATTCCGAGTCCGAAGATCTGCGGGATAGGGAGATCAGATATGGCAACCGGAAATACCAGCGTCACGTTGGACCAGGAGATCAATCCGTGGGCGGCGCAAAGTGCGCGCTTCGACTTTGCCGCGCGCAAACTCAATCTCGACGAGGGATTGTGGAAGGTGCTGCGCTCGCCGTCGCGGGAAGTGATCGTTCACTTTCCCGTCGCTCTCGACAACGGCATGATCGACATGTTCACCGGCTTCCGCGTGCAGCACTCCATGGCGCGCGGGCCGTGCAAGGGTGGAATCCGCTACGCGCCCGATGTAACGCTGGATGAAGTGCGCGCGCTGGCTAGTTGGATGACCTGGAAGTGCGCGGTAGTGAATATTCCCTTCGGCGGAGCCAAGGGTGGAGTGATATGCGATCCCCACAGCATGAGCAAGGGCGAGTTGGAGCGCATGACGCGGCGCTACACCTCCGAGATCATCGAATTCATCGGCCCGGAGAAGGATGTTCCCGCGCCTGACGTGAACACCAATGAGCAGACCATGGCATGGATTATGGATACTTACTCCATGCATATGCGCCAGACCGTCACCAGCGTCGTGACCGGCAAGCCCATCAGCATGGGCGGCTCACAGGGACGCATTGAGGCCACGGGACGCGGCGTCATGGTGGTATGCATCGAGAGCCTGCGCCAACTGGGTATGGATGTCGAGGGTTGTCGCGTCATCATCCAGGGATTCGGCAACGTGGGATCGAATGCCGCGCGGCTGATGCTGGAGCAGGGATTCAAAATTGTCGGCATCGCGGAGCGCGACGGCGGCCTCTACAACTCCAACGGCATCGATATTCATCAACTGCTCGAGTACAAATACCGCAATAATACGATTCTCGGATTCCGCGGTGCGGAAGCCATGCCCAGTGAAGAGTTGATTCTGATGGACTGCGAAATTCTGATCCCAGCGGCCACTGAGAATGTGATTACCAGCCGCAACGCCGACAAGATCAAGGCGCGCATCGTGGTCGAGGGCGCCAACGGTCCCACCACCGCCGTAGCCGATGAGATTCTGTCGGAAAAACGCATCTTCATTGTGCCCGACATTCTGGCGAATGCAGGCGGCGTAACCGCCAGCTACTTTGAGTGGGTGCAGGACCGCCAGGGATATTTCTGGAAAGAATCGATCGTGAACGAGCAACTCGAGGGCATCCTGCGCGCCAGTTTCGACGACGTGGTGCGCTATGCCGAGGCCCACAACGTGAACAATCGCATTGCGGCGTATATGCTGGCGATCGATCGCGTGGCCTTCACCATCCGGCAGCGCGGCATCTACGCCTAGGGGCTTAGCGCCGCGTGCGGCACCGGGCCAGGTTGTTTTCCGCGATCTGCGGTATACTAGATCTACGCTCAGTTGTTTGGACGCGAGTTGCGATTTGGCCCTGAACCGGGCCGGTCAACCTGGCACGATTTCCCCCAAGCCCCTACAGCGTGTACCCATCGGTCTCCTTCCCGGTGACCAGTTCGCAACCGTGTGTCGGTTGGCGAATCGGCTGAGCGCTTGAGTCTCATTCGGCGCAATCCACCGGGCGATTGTGGAGCAGGGTACAGCGATTTCAGAATTGCCCCATCCCGAAGCCGCGGCCCTCAAGTCGCCGCGACCATCAGGGAGTCGGCGACCCGGCACGATGAACATTGGGTTAAATCTATTCTGGAATCGCTCTAGCCAACCGGCAGTGTGCCGGCAGGCGCAAAGCAGCAGCGTGGGTCAGCTCCGGGCCGGCAAGCACTGAATGTGCATGTCTGCCAGTCCCAGGGACGAAGTTGGTTCTCTCTTACGCAAAATCAAGTGCAGGCGTGTGCGGCTCTCCGCGCGTGCCTCCAGTCAGGTTCCGTTTGCAGGCCCTCGGGAAACAAGGGCTCCGGGACCGAAGGAAAAGACATATTTTGACGACTCAATTCTCACAGTTTTCCCTTTCGGCTGCGCTCATGGCGCGGCTCAACGCCAACAAGTTTCAAATCCCCACGCCGGTGCAGGCGGCGGCTATTCCGCCGGCCCTCGAAGGCCGCGACGTGCTCGCCACCGCGCAGACAGGAACCGGCAAGACCCTCAGCTTCCTCATCCCGATCATGGAGATGCTTGAGAAGACCCAGGGCCGCGGCGCGCAGGCGCTCATTCTGCTGCCTACGCGCGAGCTCGCCATGCAGGTTGAAGCGGCGTTTCGCGCGTTGCGCTCAAACAATGGGCCCACGGCTGCCGTTGTGGTCGGCGGCTTGTCCGAGCACACGCAGCTTGACGCGATCCGTCGCGGAGCGCGCCTGATCGTCGCCACGCCAGGCCGGCTGGAAGATTTTCTCAAGCGCAGGCTGGTGCGGCTCGACCAGGTAAAGATCCTGGTGCTCGACGAAGTGGACCGCATGCTGGATATGGGCTTTCAGCCCGCGATTGCACGCATTGCGGGCATGCTGCCCCAGGCACGGCAGACGCTGTGCTACTCCGCCACGCTCGAAGGCGCGGTTAGGGACGTGGCGCGCAAGTACCTCAACAACCCGGTGCGGATCGAGATCGGCTCGGTGCTCAAGCCAGCCGAAAATGTTGAGCTGCGCACCTTCGAAGTGGATCACGACAAGAAGCAGGAGCTCCTCGAACATCTGCTCGATGCCGAGCAGGGAAGCTTCCTCGTCTTTGTCCGCACCAAGCATGGCGCCGATCGCGTCGCCCGCCGCCTCGCCCGTTCAGGCTGGTCGGCCACGCAGATTCACGGCGACCGTTCGCAGGCCCAGCGGAACCAGGCGCTCAAGAGCTTCTCTGAAGGCCGTCACCGTGTGCTGGTGGCCACCGATGTCGCGGCCCGCGGCATCGATGTTGCCAACGTGGCGCATGTCATCAACTTTGACATGCCCAAGCAGGCGGAAGATTTCGTGCACCGCGTCGGCCGCACCGGCCGAGCGTCCGCGCGAGGCGTGGCGTCCACGTTTGCCATTCCGGCGGAGCGGGGTGACCTGCGTAAAATCGAGCGCACGCTTTCGATCTCGATGAAGCGGTTCCGTGTGAGGGCAGCGGATCTGAGGGCTGCCTAGCCCGACGGACGATGAGTGTAGAGCGGCTTCCGGCGACGGCGCCGCTCCACTTCGGAGTTTCCTGCTGAAGGCACTCTGGCGAGTGTTGAGCAAACGCGCTTATAGTTGTGGTAGCCCCGTCGGTGGCGGATGCGCTGCTTGAGGGGCCTGCAGCAAAGTTTAGTGTTTTTGATCGAATCGTTGGCTCTCAAAATGACTTATTGATTCCAAAGGGTTTACAGTGAATCTGCCCAACTCCATCACCATGACGCGGATCATCATGATCCCGTTGTTCCTTTGGATCCTGTCGCCGCATTTTCCCTGGGCTGGACCGAGCGGAACGCAGGAGATTCTGGCCTCGATTCTTTTCGTGCTGGCGTCAATCACCGATGGGCTGGACGGGTATCTCGCGCGCAAGCGCGGCCAGATCACCACCATGGGCATGTTGCTTGATCCATTGGCAGACAAGATCATGGTGACGGCGGCTTTTGTCGCGCTGGTCGCCTATAACCCTCAGGTGGTCAAGGTGTGGATTGTGGTGGTCATCGTTGGCCGCGAGTTTCTCATCTCCGGCCTTCGATCTATCGCAGCCTCTGAAGGGTTCACCATCTCGGCCAGTGAATTGGGCAAGCTGAAGACGGTTGTCCAGATCGTCTCCGTGGTCTCAGCCATTCTCGCCCATCGCTGGCATCATTGGCAGATTGGCGTGCTCACGATCCCCATCTACTGGTACGCCGTCGCGGCCATCTACTTTGCTGCACTGGTCGCAACCATTTCGGCGGTCGATTACTTCATTGGCTTCTGGAAACAGATTGACCACGCCTCGAAAGATCGGCGCAAGGCCGCTGTGCTTTCGCGCGGCAAGAGTGTGCGCATCTCCTGAACAGCTGAACAGTGGATAGTGGTCAGTAGGCAGTTCGATTCGCGCAAGATTCAGAACTTCGATCTCACTGCAGCCGCGCAACTCAATCGCCACGAATGCAGACGTGCGCCGGTTGCGCCATAGTTCGCTCTGTCCGATCCACGCATGAACGCATCAACCAGGTATGCGCGGAAAACTGTCTGAAGGGCCACCGCCCTGTGGATTCGACTGGAACAGTCACATCGGTCACTGTGTATGATTTCGGATAAGCAAAAAGCATCCGGGAGACGTCGACTGCGATGAGCGATTTAAACGCTTATGAAGAGAAGCAGGGTTATCGCTACGGCGGGATAGCGGCCCTGCTCTTGGCGATTGGCTACGTGGCGATTATTCCGCTCTTCTCATTGGTGGGTGTGCCTCCGGTGAACGGGGAGGCCTGGCTGCGATACCTGCCCGGCAAAACGACTGTGTGGTGGGTGATTATTTGGCTCTCGATAGTCACTGATCTACTCTATCTGCCGGTTGCCTGGGCGCTGTGGACCGCCTTGCGCAAGGCGGGAAAGAATCTGATGTTGGCAGCGATGGTCTTCTTCCATTTATTTGTAGTTCTCGACCTGGCAGTGACCTGGACGCATCACGCCGCTCTGCTGGCGCTCTTCCAAAGCTACTCCAGCGCGGCGGATGCGGCTCATCGGGCTGCCTATCTGGCTGCGGCCGAATATGCCGCCTCGATTTATGCGACCCCGCTGCTGACCTTTTACATCATCGTGATTCCATCGGTGGGCGTGCTGCTGGCGAGCATCGCGATGATAAAGGGAGGATTCGGGAAGGCAAGCGCCTGGACCGGTGTGATCACGGGGTTGTTCGGGTTACTGTCGTTGACGGGCTTCTTTCCGCTGGTCATGGCGAACGCGCTGGGTGCGACGCTCTGGTTTTTCCTCGTTGGCGTGCGGTTACTGCGGCTTGGCAGAGCTTGCGCTGAAGGCAAAGAGTAACGGCCGCCGCATAGGCCGCAGTGCTTTCGCGCGGCTGCCACCGGCGAAAGGCTAAGCAATGACGCCCGCGGCAATCTCGATGTTGATCTCCGGTAGCGACAGAAGCGTATTGTGGACCAGGCAATGGTGCACACTGCGCATCATTCCTTCGTTGTGCTCGGCGGTGAGCGCAACAGGGCTCGTGACGAGGACGCGGAAGTTGCCCAGCCTCGCCGGCTTGAGCAGCTTTTCCGCGGTCACGGAGACTTCGAGTCCGCTCTTGGCAAGATTGCGGGTCCTCAAATACTCCGCGGCATAAAAAGCAGCGCAAGAGCCCAGGGAGGCGAGCAGCAGCTCCGGCGGAGTCATGCCGCAATCCGCGCCGCCGTTTTCCGCCGGTTGATCGCATGCAATGTGATGCGACCGCGCCTCGATGTCGAACTTCACGCCCTCGATTTGACAGACCTTCACTTCCATACGGCCCTCGCTTCCTATCTGAAAGAAGCCATGAAAAAGGTGGCTTGTTACAAGGTAGCGAGGACTTTCGCGGAAAGATGTGACGACCGGCGCACGTCAATGCTGAGCGAAATAGACGGGTCGCGCCGGGGCGCCAAGCCAAGGCTAGTCTGCCGCGACGGTTTCGGCCACGGTGGCGGCCACCATGGCGCGAATGGAATCGATCACCAGTTCGGGCTCGTCGAGGTGAATCCAGTGCTCGCTGTTTCGCGCGAAGACCTGGTCAGCATTGTCTCCGATCCGGTTGAGATCGTCCTGTGAGAGCGGAGTGGTATTGGCGGGCGTCAGAACCGTAACGGGAATGCCGCGGATCGGCCCCACCGCATCCATCTCGATCACGGTTTCGGGGATCGACGAAATATGGCTGCGAACTCCGGCATAAAATCCGGGACGCGACCAGTGGGCCGCAACCGCAGGCCATACGACGCGCGGCATTTTTCTCACCTCGGTCTTGATCCGCGTGAGCACGTGTCTTTTGTGGGCTCCGGCGGCTCCGACGATCTGGTCGGAGAGGTGGCTTGCGCGACAAAACAGCAGGTTGACCATCAGGCGCGCGAGTCCGCAAGAAGCGACGGGCATGGCGAAGCGGATCAGCCTGTGACCCAGATCGATTTGAGATTGCTTAGAGGGATCGAGCGGCGGCCATTGATTGCAACGCATGGGATCGATCAGCACAACCCCTGCGACTTCGTCGGGATAAAGCAGCGCGTAGCGGCGCATCACCAGCCCGCCGAACGAGTGCCCAACCAGAATGAACGGCGGCTTGAGCCCGGCGCCGTGCAGCATCTGGTGCAACTCCACTGAAATGTTGCTGGGAATGCGGGAAGTGCGACAGCGGCTGCTCCAGCCCAGGCCGCTGCGATCGTAGGCAACTGTGCGCGCGGTCTCGGAGATCGCATCCTGAATGCCTCGCCAGTTCAGGTGCGTGGCGCCGAAACCAGCTTCGAACAGAACCGTTGGCTCAGCCGCGCCCATCTCAAAGAGGTAGAGTTTGGATCCGTTCCCGATCGTTACCCAGCGCCCCGAAGCGGTAAAGCGCCGCCGGTCGCGCCAGCCGCCAATCCATTGGTAGAGCACACCAGTCGCGAGCACGGCTCCTGCGAAAGCGACGATCCAAAGAACGGCGTGCATGGTTCTCCTAAAAGTGTGTGAGCGCTGCGGGACTGAAATCGGCGCTCGTGAGTTTCGCCTTGGCGCTACCGCGGTCGAAGATCAACAACGTTGAACCCGCCTGGCCGCGCGCTTTCACTTCAACCTGATGCGCGAACCAGTGGCCTTCTTCCTGGCGCACTCCGTACGACGTAAATTCTTTCACCAACCCCGAGTGTTTGAGTGTCTTTTCCGCGTAAACAGGGAACCCGATCGTAGGATCGACCCAGGTCTTCACCTCGGTGTAGTGTGTTTGAAATTCAGCACCCGGCGTGCTCTTGATCACGTCGCAATCGCGCGCGCCAAACTTGGCCATGCCCTCTGAGGTTTGGCCGGGCCAGAAATATTGTTGTTCCAGGAAATCCTCGTAATTGAATCCCGGACCCAGCAGATCGTCGTTCCACTTCTCAAATGGCAGCAGGCGCGCCGATGCGTCGCCGGGATCGGCGATGCGAATCTCGCTGCCCCCGTTGGCGCGCATCACCAGGAGAATATGCTGGCGCATTTCGCGACGTGTACCGGACGGCTGTCCGAGATCGACAAACATGCGCAACTCGCCGGGGAACCAGTGTGTCTTGATGGTGATGGGATAGCTCACGCGTTCGCCGCTCGGGTCGATCGCGATCAAATGGCCGCTGACGCGAAAATCGGAATTCTGGATCTGTTTTCGAGTGATGGCGAAAAGATCGTTGATATTTGCGGTTTGCGCCCACAACGAGGGGACGACCGCCGCGACAATCCATACCGCCCGCAGCGCTCTCACGCCCCCGCCCTTTCGTTTTCGATCCGTCCGTCGCGGATGCGAATGTGGCGCGGTGCGCTCAGGGCAATGTCGTTCTCGTGAGTCACAATCACCAGGGTCATGCCTCGTTGCTCGCGAATGCCGCGCAGAATCTCCATGATGTGGCCGGTATTGACGCTGTCGAGGTTGCCAGTAGGTTCATCGGCGAGAAGGATGGCCGGATCGTTGGCCAGGGCGCGGGCGATGGCAACGCGCTGCCGTTCGCCGGCCGAGAGCTCGTTCGGATAGTGCTGCATGCGATCCTTCAGGCCCATCTCTTCAAGCAATGCAGACGCGCGTTCAACCCGGTGATTCCCGCGCCCATTGATCGCCAGCATGGCCACCTGCACATTCTCGACCGCGCGCAATGTGGGCAGCAGATGAAATGCCTGAAAGATGAATCCGACTTGCCGGGAACGAAAGTCGTCCAGGTTCACTGCGGTGCCCAGAGCCGATCCCCGGAAGAGAACCTCGCCGCTGGTGGGCGAATCAAGACCGCCCAGCATGTGCAGCAAAGTGGATTTCCCGCTTCCGCTGGCTCCGCTGATCGTGACATACTCGCCGGCATCAATCGATACGTCTACTCCGCGCAGAGCTGCGACGCGCCCATCGTCATAGCTCTTCATCAACCCGCGCGCTTCAAGGATGGGACTACTCATAGCGCAGCGCCTCCACCGGCGAAAGCCGAGCGCCCCGCCACGCGGGGTAGGCGCCAGCCACAAGTCCCGATCCGACCGCGATGAGCAGCGATTCAACCAGGTGGACCGGCGACACGGCCATTGATACTACGCTCGCGGTCTGCGGCATGATGGAGAGCACCCACAAGGCCCCAACCCCAACAAGAATACCGAGCAGGCCGCCGGCAAGGCCGAGAACTCCTGCTTCTGTGAGAATGAGCAGAATGACGTGCCGTCCCTTCCACCCCAATGCACGCAGAACACCGATCTCGCGGGTGCGCTCAAAAACCGACATCGCCATGGTGTTGGCAATGCCTACGATGCCGATGAGCAATGCGATAGACGATGTCCCCCATGCGACAGAGTGCGCCATGTCAACAATCTGATTATTGGATGCGCGTTCCGCGGCAGCCTCGGCGCGAATGCCCGGCTCCAGGGCTTCAATTTCCTTCTGCACTTTCGCCACGTATTGTTCATACGATTCCCCGGCCGGCGTTGGGCGAAGCCGCACATGAAATGCGGTCACCTTGCCCTGGCGGCTGGAAATGGTCTGCATCTCATCGAGCGGCATGATCACTGCGCCCGTCTCAAGCGCCGTGCCGCCGTGAAAAATCCCCGTAATGGTAAACGTCTCACCCAGAATGGTGAGCGTATCGCCGGGTTTCTTATTCAGGTTCTGCGCCAGCAGATCGCCCAGCACTACCTCCGGCTGGTGCGCCCGGAAGGATCGCCCTCCCGTGAATTTCAGAGAGGCTATCTCATAGGAATCGGCCGGCCAGCCATAGACCAGTGCATTCACGTCGGGCGTCAGGTCAATCAAATTGAAAACCAGCGGCGCTACCGCCGCAACCTCGGGAAGGGCGCTGATTTGTGGGCCAAGTGACTCATCCAGCGAGCTGTTAAATAGGCTGGATTGCAGGACGGCGATATCGGTGCCAGAGTTCTGGTAAAGACGCAACCACTCGTGTTCAAACGAGCGTGAGAACCCCACCAAGGCCACAAATGCCCCAATGCCCATCGTAATCCCGCACAGAGTCAGAAGCGTTCTGAGGCGCCTGCGACGGAGATTTTTCCAGGCGAATCCGGTGAAAGAGAGCTGCGTGGCCATAGCCTGGGAAGATTTCCTTGTCTACACGGATGTCGCGGGGGGTCCGTATGCGTAGTTTATCGGGCCATCGGCCATCTGTCCATTTCCGATTCGCTCGAAAAGGGATATCGAACACACGCAGTCAACCGTGCGAGTCAACGCGCAGGAACCATCGTACGCTGTCACGTTTCGACGTACTGAGCCGAAATATACAGAAGGAAGATCGCGGGGTGACGAAGAGTGCGGCTTAGAGACAGTGCCGCGGCCATCGCCGCGACACTGCTCTCCCGTACTCATCCCGAATCAGTGCGGCGTAATAACCTGCCGGCGCAGCATCAACCAGCGTTCTGGTCTGCGCCCATGCGCGGTCAGCGCCCCCGTCCACCGCCGCCACCGGTGCCTTTACGCGCCGTGTAGCAATCGCGGCAGTAAACCGGACGATCGCCACGCGGCTCAAAGGGAACCGTCGTAGGCTGGCCACAACCCGAACAAATCACAGGTGTTCCCTGTGAAGGAGCCGAACGGTGGCCGGATCCCCCTTGATCGGCCTTCTTTGCCTGGCGGCATGGCTTACAGCGCTTGGGTGTTGAGTATCCGCGTTCCTGAAAAAACTGCTGATCGGCAGAGCTGAAGGTAAATTCCTGCCCACAGTCGCTGCACGTAATTTGCATGTCTCCGGCCATAAGACTCCTTGTGAAGGGATTGTACAGCGCCAACCGCGTTTTTTCTGCAAGGATTCTTTTTGACAGGGCAAAAAAGGACGCACATCCCCTGAATCCCAACCGCCAATGCGCCTGGCCGGGAGCCTGAAAGACCTCGGGGCCGGTCGCGGTATAGTTCTCTCCAGTGGCATTCTTGCCGTCTGAGTGCTGCCGGCCCAATCTCGACGCCCGCTCCCGAAGATCGATGAAGAACGCACCCAATCCCGAGTTCGAGGCCGACTGTATCCGCCGCATTCTTGCGGGAGAAAAGCAGCTTTTCCACGATCTGATCCGCCCCTGTGAGCGGCCTATCTTCTTTCTCTTGATGTCTATCCTGCGCAACGAGGCCGACGCCGAAGATGCGGCGCAGGAAGCCGTCGTTAAGATCTACCGCAACCTGCATCTGTTTCGCGGTGAGTCGCAATTCCGCACCTGGGCGCTCTCCATCGCTCGAAACGAGGGCCTGGGCCGCCTTCGCAAGGCCGGAACCCGCCGCGAGGACTCGCTCGACGCCCTCACTGAGGAGCAGGGAGGCGACTTTACTCCCGCTATTCTGACAAGTTGGCGCGAGATCCCAAGCCAGGCTCTGGAGCAGAAGGAACTCGCGGCCGTTCTGCGCCAGGCCATTGACGGACTGCCGGAGATTTACCGTAACGTCGTGCTGCTCAGGGACATCGAAGAAATGGACGTCCGCGAGACTGCCGACGCGCTCGGCATCACCGAGGGAGCGGTCAAGGTCCGCCTTCACCGGGCGCGGGCGCTTTTGCAGCGCAGCCTGGCGTCGCGCTTGAAAGGATTTGCGCCCAAACGGGGCAAGCTGTTTGGGTGGGCCAGGGCCGGGAGAGATGAGCCGACGAAGGGCGAGTCCAGATGAGGATCGACTGCAAACACGTCTGGGATCACATCTCCGCCTACATTGACGGCGAGGTGGACGCCGAGTTGCGCGCCGAAATCGACAAGCATCTTGAGACGTGCGAGATATGCTCGGCGGTGCTCGACTCAACGCGCAACGTCGTCGTGCTCTACGCGGACGATCGTATCTTCGAGCTGCCTGCGGGATTCAGCGAGCGCCTGCACGAGCGGCTGGAAAAAGAAATGGAAGTATCCGGCCCGTGAGCTCAGTTCTGCCCGCGATCCGAGGGAATTCAGAACGCCGAAGCGCCGTGGTTCACGATCGGATGCGTGTAAACCTCAAGCCCGGCAAGCAACAGCGTTGCAAGGGCCATCGCTACCTGTAGCCGCTCCGACCAGCGTTGCTTCTTCGTGATCGGCTGTTTGCGCCACTGCGACTCAGGCCGTGCGCGTAAGTGCCAGATCCACGCAAGCACGGCGAGGTTGACGATCGCGCCAATCACGGCAATCGACAGCATGGGGATGCGAATGGCGTCGCGGTGAAACGAGAGCAAGGGCGCAGCGATGCTGCCGGCGGCAAGCGCCGCAACTCCAATTCCTACGCGAATACCGTTAATCGTCAGAATCGCTGTGCATAGGCTCTGCAACAGCGCCATCACCATCGCCGTGCCCGATACCGCTGTCAATCCTCTTGTGCTTTGCAATCGACCTCCCGAAATCACAGCCGCGCGATCCGCCCCAAACCGAAAAGGCTGCCCGGCGCAGCAACCCTTCGGCTGCAACAACAATCAAACCGGCCAAGGGCTCAAACAGGGTAGCGCAACTACCGTTTGGCAGCCAATCGTCCCGGCAGCCAGGCGACACTGAGATGACAATTTCGCGAGCCAGGTTACGCAGCGAAGTGATAAATTCAATCTGCCGCGCGGTTTTCCCTGTAACCTTTTTTCGCGCCGGCACTCCAAGGTTGCGTACCACCAATTCTGCGGGGTGGACCAACGCCCATCCTGCCTTCCCCAAAACCCGCGGTGAAACTCCGCGCCATCCCATACGAGGTCAAAATCGCCATGAAGAACCAGTTCAATGCCATGCTTCTCACTGCTGCGCTCGCCGGTCTCGCCGGTGGCAGCGCAGTCGCGGCTCACGCGGCCACGCAAGCCACACCGCAAGCAAACCAGGTCAGGGCTGCCAAGGCAGGCCTTCGCTACACCAGCTTCGACCAGGACACCACCAAGCACTCCTGTAAAGGCAAGAACGACTGCAAGGGCCAGGGCGGCTGCAAGTCCAGCGACAACGGTTGCTCCGGCAAGAACAGTTGCAAGGGCAAGGGCGGCTGCGCCACCGACGGCTCCAAGATGCCGGGCCTCGCATAAAAGCAATAGTCAGTCGTCAGTGATCAGCGGTTCGCGCACGGTTTGCACGGCTTCCGAAGCCCGGACTCCGAGAATTGTTCAGCTCTGCCCGCCGCTTTTCACTGACGACTGATCCCTGCCAACTGTGAACTACGTACTGTGAACTACGAACTGTGAACTACGAACTGCGAACTACGAACTGTCTTCATGCCCGGCAACCGCTTCAATGCGTATCAGGACCACGGCGTCGGCATCGGCCTGCGCATTCCTCACTACGAGCACATCTTCTCGCGCAAGCCGGTCGTCGACTGGTTTGAAATCATCTCTGAGAATTACATGATCGACGCCGGCCGCCCGCTGGCCACGCTCGATCGCATCCTTGAGCAATATAGAGTTGTCCAGCACGGCGTGTCGATGTACTTCGGCTCGGTGACCGCGCCTGATCCGGAGCATCTGAAGCGCCTGAAGCAACTCGTCCGCCGCACCAAAACTCCGTGGCTCAGCGATCATCTCTGCTGGGGCTCGGTTGACGGCACCTACACCCACGACCTTCTGCCTTTGCCATATACATGGGAAGCCGTCGAACGCACCGTCGAGCGTGTCCGCATGGTGCAGGACTATCTCGAGATTCCCGTCGCCGTCGAAAACGTGAGCTCCTATGCCGCGTTTCACCGGCTCCGAAATGACGGAGTGGGAGTTTTTGACCGAAGTGGTCGAGCGCGCCGACTGCGGAATTCTCTTCGATGTCAATAATGTCTACGTCTCAGCGATGAATCACGAGTTCAATCCGTTGGACTACGTGAACGCCGTGCCCGCGCATCGCGTGGCGCAGATCCATATTGCCGGCCACTCGAAGTACGAAAAATACATCCTCGATACGCACGATCACCCGGTCATCGATCCGGTGTGGCAGCTCTATGCGCGCGCCATTGAGCGCTGCGGGCCTACGCCCACGCTGCTCGAGTGGGACGACCACATTCCCAGCTTCGACGAAGTCCACGCCGAAGCGAAGAAGGCCCAGCGCTACCTGCAACCGGTGCCGGAATCAGCGCCATCTTCGGGAAAATCTAAATCTCCCCATGATGTCATCCTGAGCGGAGCGCAACGCAGTGGAGCGAAGTCGAAGGATCCGCGGTTGTCTCCCGTCGAAGTCGGAGCGGCGAAATGATAGTGACCTCGGCGACGAAAATAGCCCGCGAAAATGGGTGCCCCACCCTCGCCGCGCCGTTGTTCTTGCGGCTAGGGTGGGATGCTGCAAAACTCAATTCTGCAATCGAGATGAAGCCATGGATCTAGAGTCGCTCCAGCGCGAGATGGCCGCCGCCGTGATGCAGCCGCTCACGAAAGACGAGAACATGCGCGCGACTGCGCCCGACGGGCGCCCCATGGCCGACGTTGCGGCATCGTTCATCGCCCCCAACTCGCGCCTCACATCTTTCGAGCGTCTGGAAATCTACAACCGGCAGTATTGGTATCGCGTGCTCGGCGCATTGGCTGAGGATTTTCCGGCGCTGCGCGCTCTGGTCGGAGAGCGCCGTTTTGAAGCGCTGAGCATCGCGTACCTCACCGAGCATCCCAGCCGCTCGTTCACCCTGCGCAACCTCGGGTCGAAACTTCCCGATTGGCTCACAGCTCATGCCGAGCACGCCGGCCGCCGTCACCGCCTGGCTGTAGATTTGGCCCGAATGGAGTGGGCGTTCGTCGAGGCCTTCGACGCGCCAGAGCGCGATCCGCTCACGCAGAGGCAAATCGCAGCGCTGCAGGGCGAATCGAGACTCACCCTGCAACCCTGCCTGCAACTAGTGGCGCTCAGCTTTCCCGCCGATGAACTGGTGCTGGAACTGCACAAACGCGAGAAGCGCCAGACCAGTGAAGCGGGCGTTGCGCATGAAGATTCGGGCGCGGACGTAGCAATTCCGAAGGTGCGGCCCCGGCCCACGTGGCTTGCCGTTCACCGCGTCGATCTGTCGGTCTATTACCGGCGCATCGCGCGCGAAGAATTTCAGACCCTCATCGCGCTTCGTGATGGCCGCACCCTCGGCGATGCGCTTGAGGCGGGATTCGCCGGCTCGCGCATTCCCCAACGGCAACGTCCGCAGCGAGTGCAGGAATGGTTCGCCAGTTGGGCCGAGCTGGAGTGGATCTGCGCGTCTTGATCAGCTTGTCATCCTGAGCGAAGATCGCAAAGCGATCGGAGTCGAAGGATCTGCGGTTGTTTCCAGTTTTGTATCAGGGCACGGCTTTAGCCGTGCCGAAAGATGACCATAAATCTTCCGGGCTTTAGCCCCTGAGAGACGGTTTTCAATCAGTTTTCGGCAATGATGCAACCGGCGCCAACCCCCTGCGGCGCGGGATCCGCAACGAAGGAGTCCTATGTCCGCTCTTGTACGAATCGCAACCGTCGCTTATGGCGGCATGCGTACCTTGCTCAAGAAACTCGAGAGCCCGCTGTTGCTCGCCATCCGCCTCTATTGGGGCTGGCAATTCGCAACAGACGGCTGGGGCAAGTTGCATCATCTCGATCGCGTCGGCCAATATTTCGCCACGCTCAACCTTCCCATGCCGCAGCAAACCGCTCTCTTCGTCTCCGTCATCGAGTTCGCCGGCGGAATCCTCCTCGCCGTAGGCCTGGCTACGCGCCTCACCGCGCTGGTGCTCTTCGTCAATATGACCGTCGCCTTCTGGACGGCGGAAAAGCCAGCCTTCCTCGGAGTCCTCTCGGATCCCGACAAGTTCCAGGGCGCCGACGCTTATAACTACTGGTTTGCCGCGCTGCTCATCATGATTCTTGGCCCCGGCCTGTTCGCGCTCGATACCCCGCTCGCCCTGCGCTTCTCTCGCCCCGCCATGGCAGCCAAATCTGCGGTATCATCGATCAAATCAATCTTTAAATAGATCTTTGGCTTTCAAGTAAGGCTCGGGTCCCATGCGTATCGTCTACCTGCTCTCGTCGCTTGGCGTGGGCGGGGCAGAAAAGCAGGCGCTGGCCGTCGCGGATCGAATGGCCACGCGCGGTCACACCGTCGCATTGCTGGTGCTGATGCCGCGCCTGCCGGCAGAGTGGCCCACCACGATCCCCACCGTTCACCTCGACGTGCGCAAAACGCCTTGGAGCGCGCTCAAGGGTTTCAAGCGAGGGCGCGCATTCTTGCGCGAGTTTCAGCCGGATTTGGTCCACAGTCATGGCTTTCACGCCAACATCTTTGCCCGGCTCCTTCGTCTGGCGGGTCCTAAATTTGTCGTCCTCTCCACCGTGCACAACGTGTACGAGGGGCGATGGTATCGGATGCTCGCCTATCGGCTCACGGATTTCCTGAGCCGTTGCACGATCGCCGTGAGCCAGGCCGCGGCCGATCGTTTTGCCCGCCTCGGGGCCGTGCCGCGCCGCAAGTGCTCGGTCATTCTCAATGGCATCGACGTAAAGGAATTCGCACCCAACGGCGCGAGCGGTGCGCGGATTCGAGCGGAAATCGGCGTCTCTGATGCAAGTGAAGAAGCCGAGTTTGTCTGGCTCGCCGTCGGCCGGTTGGTCCCGAACAAAGACTATCCAAACCTCCTGCGCGCTTTTGCTGAAGCGAGATTGGGGCGCGGCGATGCGCGCTTGTGGATTGCGGGCGATGCTGCTGTGGGTCAGATCGCAGCCTTGCAGCAAGTGCGAAACGAATTGGAACTCGGAGACTCCGTCCGCTGGCTCGGCCTGCGCCGCGACATGCCCGCGCTCCTCGATGCCGCCGATGCATTTCGTTTCCGGGTCCGCTTGGGAGGGAATGCCGCTCGCCGTCGGCGAAGCCATGGCCATGGCCAAACCCGTAGTCGCAACCGACGTCGGTGGCGTGCGCGAGCTGGTCGGCGACGCCGGCCTCATCGTCCCTGCCAAAGATTCAGCGGCGCTGGCCGATGCAATGATCGCAACCATGAAAAAGGGCAGGGAAGCGCTGGCTGCCGCTGGCCACGCTGCACGACAGCGAATCGCAAATCACTTCAGCATCGACGCGACCGCCGACAAGTGGGAGGCGCTCTATGGCTCATTGATTGGGAACAACGGTTCGTGAATCGTGATTCCGGGACCGTGAGCCGCGAGCAGCGAATAACAACTCATCGCTGCCCATTCAGCTCTTGTTCCCTCGTTCCCTCGGTCCCTCGGTCCCTGTCTTTAGAACTGAAACGCCGCCTGGAAGAAAATGCGCCGCGCCGCGGAACTAGTGGAGAAAATCCCTCCGGCGAGCCCGCTCGATTTGCCGAACTGATTGCCCGGACCGTAAAGTCCGGTGGACGAATTGAAGGTGGGCTGAATACCGCCCACCGGCCTGCCCAGGTCAATGTCGTTAAACAGATTGAGGGCCTGCACATTGAAGTTCAGCGAGTACTTCTTGGCATTGGCATTCGCAGGTCCACCGAACATACCTCCGCGTCCACCACCGCCGCCAAAGGGTCCTCCGAAGCCGCCACCACCGCCCCGCCCGCCACCACCGCCACCCGGAGGCGGGCCACCCGGTGGCGGCCCACCACCTGGAGGCCCTTCCGCTGAGGAGGAAGACGCTACCTTGGGGCCGATCCCGAAGCTTCGGCCTACGCGCAGATTCACCGCAACCGAAGATGGACTGTTGCCGAGCGAAACAGGAAGGAGCGCCTCGCCGCTTTGGGGAACCACGTCCAGCGCGCCAAAGCTGGTTTGCACAACGTTACTCGCGGTGGCCGCGTGTCCTGCGTAGGAAGGCCGGTCATTGAAAAAGTTGTCCCCCGTCAGATCGTACGGCGAGGTGATGCTATAAGGTTGACCGGCTTGTGCGACCAGGAACGGATTGAAGGTGATGGCCCAGGGGCCGGTGTAATTGCCCATCAGGAACACCATCTGCGGGCGTGTAAATCCCGCACGGCCGTAGTCCTGCCGCAGGTTGTAGGAGTTGGAAGGGCTCGATCCGCCGCCGCCGTCCGAATTCGCCCAATTGCCGGTATAAAAGCCCATAAGGCTCATCTTGGTCGATAGGCGCAGGTTCACGTTCACGATGAGCTGATTCTGGTTGAAGACCGCCTCGGGGAAGTATTGCTTCACGATACCCAGGGACGAATCGGGACGCGTTCCGGTCAGAGTCGCGCTCCCATATTGAAACGTTCCGGGCTCATATGCGTTCGAGTCGCGCACCACGAGCTGATGAAAGCCGGATGAGTGCAGGTAGGTCAATGTCAGCGTCGCCGCTTTGGTCACCTGGCGCTCCAGGCTGAATCCCAGCTGTTCCATGTAGGGCGAACGGTAGCTGGGCGAGATCGCGTAGATCTGCGGCGTCGCCGCCGCCCCCGTACCGCACGAGGCCACGCCGCCGCTGATCATGCTCAGGCTTGTGCCGTTGAAGCAGGTTGGATCGGGGATAGAGATCTGCGTCTGGCTCTTGGCCGTGCCATTCAGCGTCTCCAGATTCATCAGGCTGCCGACTCCAAAGCGGTCGTAAAAGAATCCGAATCCGCCGCGCAGCACCGTCTTGGTGGTCGTCCCCTTCTTGTGCCCGTCGAGTGCGTAGGCGAACGCCAGGCGCGGAGCCCAGTCGTTGTGGTCGGCGATGTGGTTTTGTCCCTCCCAGCGCAGCCCGCCGGAGAGCGTGAGCAGCTTGTTCACTGTCCAATCGTCCTGGTAGTAGACAGCGGCGTTGAATACATTTCCTTGGAATGCATTTGGACCCGTTGTGTAGGTGAGCTTGGTGGGCAGGCATCCGCCCGTTTGCGTGGCAGGGCACGCCGCTGCAATCTCGGCAAAAGTCTCCGGGGTGGGTGTGGCGTAAATACCGTTCCAGGTGTCCACAAAGGCGGTGACCGAAGGGAATGTGAAACTTCCGTTGAAGTTTCCGTCCGATGACGTCGCGTTGCGGTCGTCGCGCAGCCAGGCTCCGACTTTGATGGCCTGTTTGCCCTCGCTCAGCGTAACAAAGTTCTGTAGCTCGAAGTGATCGCTGTGCGATCTCGATGACTGGCTTCCGTTGCCTCCGCCTGAAAACACGCTGGGCACGCCGTAGCTGGGATCGGTGCTCACTGGCGTGGAGCTTGAATTCGCCCGGTTGTACTCGAAGCGTGTCTCGTTCACAATGCGGTCGCTGATGATCTGCGTATCGTCCAGTTGAACGTCGTGCCCATTGGAGTCTGCAGTGCTTGACGTGGTGGGCAGAGATGTTTGGCCCAGAGAGCCGCTCACATTGTTGCGCTCGTATTGGTAGCGCAACGTCAGCGTGTTCTTCTGGCCCAGTTGCAGGTCGAAGCGGGGCGAAACCGCCAGGTGATTGAGGGGGTTGAAGAGGCTGCCCGCAACGGTGCCGGAGCTGATCGACCACATGTTTGTCGCTGCGTCGTATACCGGGCCATTGGAAATGGAATACACATTGTCGGACTGCGTATTCCGCTGCTCCACGCTGACAAAGTACGAAGCCCATTTTGCAAGCGGGCCGCTCACCGTTCCGTTGTACTGGAAGCTGTAATAGGAAGGCAGATTGGTCGTGAACGGGTTGCCTGTATTGAAAACGTTGTCGTTTCCCTGACTGTAAACGCGCCCGTGCAATTTGTCGGTGCCCGGCTTGGTAAGAATTTCAATGCGGCCATAGCCGATCTTGTCGAACTCTGCCGAGAACGGATTCTGGTTGATGCGAATTTCGCGAATGGCCGACTTGGGCGGCAGTTGCCCGCCGGTGAATCCGTCAATATAAATCTGCCCGCCATTGGGGCCTGCCGATGGGCCGGCGAGCGCGGTCAATTCGTTTGACAGCTCGTCGGGATCGTCTGACAGCGCATCGAGGTCGCTGCCCTTGAGCACGATGGAGTTGGCGTTCGCGCCCGCCTCCGTGCTCACTGTTGGCGCGCCTTCGTCGGTCACCACGACCTCCTGTTGCGCAGCTTCAATCGCCATCTTGATGTCGATGTTCTTCGTTTGGCCGGCGCTCAGCGAGATCGGCGCGGAGACAAACGGCGCGAAGCCCGTGAAGCTGGCCTCGATCACATAGCTGCCGGCAGCAAGTCCGCGCACCTGGTAGCCGCCCGCGGAGTCTGCGGTCGCGTTGCCCACGTTCTTGCCCGCGGCGGTTTCCACCGTCACCTGCGCGCCGGGGATCAGCGCGCCCGTGGGGTCAAGGATGTGCCCGTGCAGCGTTCCTGCCGGTGCTGGTGTTCCTTGCGAGCCAGTCGCCGCCGCGGGCGCTGGGGTTGGCGCTGAAGTGTCGGGGCCAGCCTGATTCGCCGGCGATTGCGTCGCGGGTGCCACCGGTGGAGTCGCGCCGGCGGGCGCTGCTTGCGCCCAAGCGGCTGCGCCGGGAAACGCGATCAAAGAGGCAACGATCAAATGAGTCAAGGTGTTCGATTTTGAATGCAAAATTCCCTCGCTTGCGGATGAATGAAAAAGGATGAAATTACTGGGAACCCGCTTCGGAATCACCCGAGCTCAAGCTCCAGTTTGAAAGCAGATCCTGCGCTTGCGGCGCTTCGAGCAGCGGTTCCACTCCGGCCAGCAACTTGACGGCGCTCGCGCCCGAGGCATCCTGCGTGGCGACGATCATCACCGCTTCGCCTTTTTGCAGGCTGGCGAGTTGGATCACCGGCGCTCGCTCCAGCACGGTTTCGAAATCCATCCGTCCCGCGCCGCCTCCGCCGCTCTGGCTGAAGCCTTGCGGCGCTCCGCCGCCAGCGCCGGCCGGACCACCAGCCGGGGGACGACCGCCTGCGGCGACCTGCGCTCCGCCCGGTCCTCCCTTAAGCCGCGCCGCCAGAAATGTTGCAACTCTGTCGTCGAGGCGCCGCATCTGCGCATCGGCGGAGATGCGAACAGTAACCGGCTTCTTTGTCGCCAGATCTTTCACCGTCACTGTCGAAGAGGAAGTATCTGTTGAAAGAATCGTCCCGGCGATGCTGAGGAAGCTGCCTGAAACGATGCCGTCTGCCGCGATCGCCGTCCCGTCGGCATTTTTCGTGCCTCGTGCCCACAACTGGTCGCCAGGCTGGATCGCGCCAATTGGCGCCGGCTGAGCCTCATCAAACCGCACCGATCCGGGAGCGTAGCGCTTGAGCACCGTGGACAAAGTGGTATTCACAGTGACCTCCTTCGTCAGGGCACCCACCCGGGTGTTCACTTGAATGACGCCGCTTGCCGCATCCACGCTCTTCACTAGCCCATGCACGCCCTGGTTCCATTGCTCGGCCTCAGTCTGCTGCTTTCTTGCCACATCGGCCTGCTTGATGGCGATAACGCGCAGTGCCTCCGGCGTACCTCCGGTCGCGTTCGGGTCGAGATTCACCAGCACGCGGTCGCCCGTGGCGATACTTGCGAAGTCGATGGGCTCGGCCTTGCTCAGATCGGTCTGTCCGGGCGCGATGCGCTTCAGTTGCGCGCTCGACGGAACCTCAACCGTGTTCACCTGGCCTGCGTCGGTCTTCACCGTGAGAGTGTCGCCGCTAATGGCCGTGACTGTGCCCAGATAATGAACCACTTGCGTTTGTGCCGCAGCCGCAATCGCCGAGGCAAGTACGGCTACAATCGCTGCCCGGCGTTTCATCGACCGAAATCGCATAAAGTCTTGCTCCTCAATGGTTGAGCGCAGGCGGAGCCGAAAGACACCCGCCCTCATTGGGTAGACGAACGACCGCGTCAAAAGGTCGAAACCTCGTACCGGTATATGCGAGACACCCAGACGCGGCCGCGAAGCGAGCTCCGCCGATCCGTGTCAAGAGCGGGCATCGCCGGAAATAGCCCTATGTTGCTCAATTCAAACAGTCAAATTTTTTCTTGAAGTTTGCCGGTTAATTCGCGGAAATGGCTACACTTGATCTTGTATGGAGCCAACTCATCTACCTGCCGAAATTCTGTCCAAGCGGGGCCAACTTGCGACCCAAAATCGAGGTCGGAACGAACGATCTTGGACCCGAAAGAGGGGAGAAATGCCGACGGGGAGTGATTTTTATACCCCCCGGGGGTATAAAATGACACGTAACTCATTTATTATCAACAAATATATCGAAAAATCGTCGACAAATTTCGTCGAATTTTGTCGATTTTCGTCGCCAAAAGGGCCTTTCTTAGCCCCTGACCGGCTCCCAGCCACACCTTGGGGCCATCTTTGACTTGGTGTCTGTTCACCGGCGCAATTACACGCCCAGCTCGTGCCGGATCGCGGCGGCAATGGCTTCAGCGTGTCGCCGCATCGCCTCTTCGCTTTCCGCCTCGATCATGACGCGCGCCAGCGGCTCGGTTCCCGAATAGCGGATCACGACGCGGCCCGAGTCCTTCAACTCCGTTTCGGCGGCGAGAATTGCCGCGGCGACGGATGGGATCGACTCAAGCGATCTTTTCTCGCGCACTTTCACATTGACGATGATCTGCGGAAAAACTTTCAGGTGCGCAGTCAGCTCGGCGATGGGTTTGCCTGTGCGCGCGACGAGATCGAGAACAACGAGGGCTGTGAGCAGGCCGTCGCCCGTAGTGGCAAGATGCGGAAAGAGAATGTGGCCAGACTGCTCGCCGCCGAGCGCCGCGTTTTCTTTCTGCATCATTTCTAGAACGTAGCGGTCGCCGACGGGCGCGCGCAGCATGCGAATGCCGCTGCGCTTCAGTGCGGCTTCCAGGCCCATGTTTGACATGGTTGTGGCCACCACGACGTCGCCGGTCAACAGGCCGCGCGACTTAAGATCGCGTGCCGCCATCAAGAGAATCGCGTCGCCGTTAATCACGTTGCCGTGAGCGTCAGCCAACATGCAGCGGTCAGCGTCGCCGTCAAAGGTGATGCCAAGGTCCGCGCCGCGCGCTTTCACCTCGCGCGCCACGAAGTCGGGATGCAGCGCCCCGCAGTTGGCGTTGATGTTGCGGCCGTCAGGCGCGATGTTGAGCAGCGTGAGGCCGTCGGCTTGGCCGCCATTCAGGCGGCGCAGCAACTCGGGCGCAATGGCCGCAGCCGCGCCGTTGGCGCAATCGGCTACGATTTTCAGTCCGCAGAGCGAGAGGCCCGGCACACAGTCGATGAGGAACTGAATGTAGTCGGCATGGTAGGCAGGATTGTCGTCGATGGGCGCGAAGGAATTTGAGTCGGAGACTTGCGTTTGCGCGGCGTGATGCAGAATCTCCTCCTCCATGGCCAGCTCGGCCGCATCGGGAAACTTGAATCCGTCGCCACCAAAAAGTTTGATGCCGTTGTCCGCCCATGGATTGTGCGAGGCAGAGATGACCACGCCGGCGTGGAAGCCGTGCGTCCGCGCGAGAAATGCTACCGCGGGTGTGGTGATAACGCCGGCACTCTCTACGATCGCGCCCGCCTTCCGCAAGCCTTCAGCGAGCGTGGCGGCAATCCACGGACCGGACTCGCGCGTATCGCGCCCGAGAATCACTTTCGCTTGCGCAGTCGTTTTGCGCAACGTGTGCGCGAGGGCTAGGCCGACGCAATAGATCGTTGTTGGGTCGAGCGGGGCGTCGCCTGCGACGGCGCGAATGCCGTCGGTGCCGAAGAGTTTGCGTGCTCCATTGGAATGTCATTGTGCCGATCTCTTGCTCCGATTGCGAGGTTTGGATGCGCGAGGAGGAGCTGTTGTATTGGCCGCGGCCGGCGAAACCGATTCGACGCGGCTCGTGAAGGAGCCATCGGCCAGGCGCGTGGTGAGTCTGATCGCCTGAGCGATCTGCGCCGTGGAACGGATGAGCGCGCCGTCGGACGAGAGCACGAGCGCATAGCCACGGTCGAGCACGGCAAGGGGAGAGAGCGAATGGAGCCGTGCATCGAGTGCGCCGAGATGCGACGCCGAAGATTCGATCAGACGCTCCAGCGAGCGGTCCAGGCGAGCGCGAAAATCGGCGAGGTGCTGGCGCGCGTGAGCCAGCTTCTGGCGCGGGTCGTGATGGAGGACTCCCGCACCAAGCGTGGCGATCTGGTTCTGGCGCAGGCGGAGTTGCTTTTGCACAGTGTCGTCGAGTCGCTGAACTGCGTCGTCGAGCCGCTGGCCCAAACGGTAGAGCAGGGCGGTCACGCGCGAATCAACGCGGCTCACAGGGAGGTGTGCGAACCGTTGGCGGGCTTGCAGGAGCTGAAAGCGCGCGGCGCGTTCCAGGCGGTGCGATTGCGCCGCCAGATGCTCGGCGATCTTGTGCTGGGCCTCGGTGATGAGCTCGGCTGCCGCAGAAGGCGTCGGTGCGCGCAAGTCGGCGACAAAGTCCGCGATGGTGAAGTCGGTTTCATGACCCACCGCCGAAACCACAGGAAGTCTGCTCCTTGCAATCGCGCGCGCCACTTGCTCGCTGTTAAATGCGGCGAGATCTTCAAGCGAGCCGCCGCCGCGCGCAACGACGATCAGATCAACGAGATTCGTTGCATTCAATTCGGCCAGCGCCGCTTCAATCTCTCCGCGCGCGGAATCGCCCTGTACTGATACCGGAGACAGCAGCACATTCAGGCCGGAGTGGCGGCGATTGACGATGTTCAGAAAGTCGCGGATGACGGCGCCGGTCGGCGAAGTGATGATGCCCACCGTGCGCGGAAACATGGGCAGCGGCTTTTTGCGTTCAGCATCGAAGAGGCCCTCGGCCTTGAGCCGCTCCTTCAGTTGTTCAAAGGCAAGCTGCAGCGAACCTGCGCCGACCGGTTCCATGGTTTCGGCGACGAGTTGCATCTGGCCGCGCTGCTCGTAGACGCTGACGCGGCCGCGCACCAGCACGTGCAGTCCGTCTTCCGGACGAAAGCGGAGAAGCATAGCCTGACGACGAAAGAGAACAATGGGCAACTGCGCGTCGGCGTCCTTCAGCGTGAAGTAAACGTGGCCCGACGGGGCGGGACGGTAGTTCGAAATTTCACCCTCCACCCAAATGTCGCCATACTCCTGCTCCACCAGCTCGCGCACCTGCGCAACGAGCACGCGCACCGGCCAGATGCGGCGCACCGGGCGTGGCTCATCGAAGTGGAGCCCGAGCTGTGAGCTCTCGTCGTGTTCTGACGCGAATGGATCATGCGGAGTCACTGAAGATGAGTGTAATTGCTGCGGTGTCAGCTACTCGATTTGCGGTTTTCAATCATCGTGCGCAATTCCGTCGCCATGGAGGCAAGTTGCTGGCCGGCGGCGCAGGGCGGCGCGGATCCCCGCGAGTAAATCTGCTCGAGTTCGCGCGCCACAACCGTTCCGCGCATCAGGTTGAACATTCCCAGGGTGCCGGCCAGCTTGTGCGCCGCTGCCTGCGCGGCGGCGCAGTCGGAGGTGCTGAGTTTATTCGCAGTCACGGCTGAGGCCGCGGCCTCGAGGACGACAACGCGCTCGAGGATCTGCGATCGGTGGCGCGTCCACAAGGTGTCCAGCGCCATTGAGATGGCCGCATCGGCCTGAGAGGCGGATTGGTCCGGGTTTCCCATCGTGAATCGCGATTACTTCCAGCCCAGCGCGCGCGAAATCTGCGTGGGCAGGGTGAGGGGATCGAAAGGCTTGAAGAGGACGGCCTCAACGCCCAGGTCGGCGAAGCGGCGCTGGTCAGTGCCCTGAACCTTGGCCGTCAGCAGCAGAACCGGGATTGCGGCCGTGGCTGGATTCTTGCGCAACTCTCGAAACGTCGCGGGCCCATCCATTCCCGGCATCATCACGTCCAGCAAAATCGCATCGGGACGCTGCTCGGCGGCGCGCGACACGCCTTGCGCTCCAGAGCTGGCCTTGATGACTTCCCAACCGGCTACGGTCTCCAAACTCAGCGAGGCTACCTCACGAATATCGTCTTCATCGTCGATGATCAAAATCTTGCGGCCCACGGCGGAACTTCCTCTCATTCAATTTTTATGTAGCGTTGATTAGGTTTAGATTTGTTCCTTCCGGCATTTATCTTTATGCGTTGGGAACGGTTGATTCAGGCAGCGGTGTCTCGTCTGTCGCCCGCGACGAACGCAGCATCGTGAGCACCAGCGCCTCAAGCTGCTGCGGTTGCACGCGCGTCTTGGCCAGGAAGTAAGTGGGGCCGAGAATCAACTGGCTTCGCTCTTCCGGCGATAAGTCGCGGCCGGAGTAGACAACCAGAGGTAGTTGAGCCAGGCTCTTGTGCTGGCGCAACCAGTCGGCAACATTGAAGCCGTCGCCGTCCGGGAGGCCAATGTCAAGCAACATCAGATGCGGCTGAAAAGTGGAACAGGCTTTGATCGTTTCTTTGAGCGAGTGCGCGGTTTCAACAACAATGCTGTCGCGAGCGAAGACCTCGCTGATGATATTGGCGAGGTCGCGATCGTCTTCAACGATCAGGATGCGCGCCTTTTCGCCTGCCCCGCAGAGAACGCGCGCCAACTCGGTGAGCAGGGCGTCTTCGTGAAGGGGCTTTGAAACCCAGCCGTCTGCGCCGGCGGGAAGCTGTTTGGGGTTCTCTGGATTTTCGACGCTCAACAAGACGACGGGAGTGCGCGAAGAAGCGTCCATGCGTCGCAGGAGCGGAAGAATCTCCCAGCCATTCATGCCGTCAAGCGAAGTATCGAGAAGAATAGCCTGGGCATCCTGGCGTGCCGCCGACAATGTTTGCTCCACGGTTGCGGCCTGCACCACGGAGTAGCCGTGCCGTGCCAGTTGCGCAGCGATTCTGGGCCGCGACTCGGCGTTGGCATCGGCCAGGACCACGGTGCCATGTCCAATTTCCGGTTCCAATCCGCTGCCCGGAGCAACAGCGGGAGCGGGATGGTAGGGAAGAAAGATGCGGAAGGTTGATCCACGAACCGGATTCCGTTCGGCCCAGATGCGACCCGAGTGCTGCATCACAATAGTGCGGCAGATGGCCAGGCCTAGCCCCGTTCCGCCCTTCTGTCGCGAGTCGGAGGCGTCCACTTGCTGGAAGCGGCCGAAGATCGTCTCGAGCTTGTCGGCAGGAATTCCGCGTCCGTGATCGATCACGGAAAGAATGACGCCTGTGACGCCGGGCCGAAGCATAACGCTGACCGGCGAGTTGGGCGGAGAAAACTTGACGGCGTTGGAGAGCAGGTTGGTCACGACTTGAAGCAGGCGATCGGAATCGGCGGAGATCTCAACCTTGGTGGAGTCGTGGATGAGCTGGACGCCGGCAGCGTCGGCCATGGGCTGCATATCTTCAATGGCCTGCTTGACAATGTCGGCCAGTTGCACCGCGCGGAAGCCGAGCGGCTCGCGCCCGCTCTGGATGCGCTCCAGATCGAGAATGTCGTTGATGAGCCTGACCAGCCGATCGGAGTTGGTGAGCGCGATGCGCAGCAGATTATTGGCCTTCTCGTTGGTCTCCGGCAGAATTCCGGAGCTGAGCAAGTCCCAGCGCACCGCGGATCGAAGTGAGCGGAGTGCGCAACTCGTGGCTCACCGTAGAAATGAACTCATCCTTCATGCGATCGAGAGCGTAGCGCTGGCTGATGTCGCGAAAGCTCAGCACGGAGCCTGAAACGCGCCCCTGCGCGCGAATGGGAGTGAGCGAATACTCGGCAGGGAAGGAAGTGCCATCCACACGAAAGATGTTTTCTTCGCCGCTTGCGCCGGTAACTTGAGACGCGGCCGTCCGCAGTGGACAGTCTTTGCCGCAAGCGCGGTCCTCTGCGGCAGCCCCGTGCAGCAGCTCGTGCACGGGTCTGTCGATCAGATCTTCGACGGGTGCGCCGAGCAGCCGGGCAGCCGCGGGATTGGCAAACGTGACCTTGCCCTGGCGGTCGAGCCCGCAAACTCCCTCGGCCACCGCATCCAGCAGCACCTCCTGCTGCCGGCTCAATTCCTCCGTCCGTCCGCGTTCCTGCGTGCGCGCCAAAATCTGCCCCAGTGAAGCCGCGGCAGTTTCAATGGCGGCCATGGCTTCGCGATCCTCGCGCAAGCGGAAGCGGCAATAGAATTCGAGCACTGCCAGTACTTTGCTGCCCGCGCGCACCGGCACGGCCCAGCCTGACATCATGTCCTGCTTGAGCGCGGCGGTTACGTGCGGGGTTGCGGGCGCCTCGGCCAGATCGGTCACCCACACTGCCCGTCCCTCTTTCCATGCACGCTCCGGCAACTCGCTTGTGCCGGCGAGCGTCAGACCCATGCTGCCTTGGATCAGAGCTTCCGCTTCACGGCCGGGCGCTCCCCAGGCCGTACCGAACTCGAGATGTTTCTGCTCGGCGCCAACCACCCATTCGATCGCCACGTCCCAACCCTGCGAGAGGCACAGCGCTTCGAGTATGCGCATGCCTTCTGACTCGCTCGTGGCGTTATCGCCTACAATCTGGCTCACTGCCAGTTGCAGCGCAAGGCGATTTTCCCGTTGCTTCTGCTGCGTTACATCGCGCATCAGGCAGCGCACCGCCAGCGGCACGCCCGTTTTTTGCCGGCGGCTTAGGCTCAATTCGAGTTCGAGCGCGCGCCCATCCGGAGTGTTCTGGCGCAGGGCAACGCGGTCAACCAACTCGCCATCGAGCGCGCGGCGGAATAGCGCCGAAACCTGGCTGCGGATGCCTTCTGAAAACAATTCTTCAAAGGAGCGAAGATCGAGCAACGCCGTCTGCTCGATTCCAAAGCAACGCTTCCAGGCTGGATTGGCGTAGAGAAACTGCCCGGCCGGGCTCAGCGTGGCAATCATCTCAGTCGAGTGCTCGAAGAGGTCGCGGTACCGCTCCTGCGACTCGCGCTGCGCTTGCTCGCGGTTCAGGTTCTCACTTTGATCCACGGCAACGGCGACCATTCCGGTCAACTCGCCGAGCGCATCGCGCAGCGCGGAGATGTGCAGAGTTACGGGAATCTGCACGCCGTCTCTACGGCGCACCTTGGCGTCAAAGCTGGGCACCATGCTGGGAGCCAGCATGCGCACGCACTGCATGTAGGCAGACATGAGCCCTGCGCGCGAAGATTCCGCCGGGCGGTCCACGCGGCAAAGTTTCTGCATCTCGGCCACCAGGCGCTCGGGCTCGCCGGGCGCAAGGATATCGACAGTGCCCCACAGTTCGAGAAGTTCAGCTGTGCGATAGCCCAGCACACGCTCAGTGGCGGGATTGCAATAGATGAGTTTGCCGCCCAGGTCCAGTGCCACCACGGCCGGACCAGCCGAGTCCAGCAGTTCTCTCAGCCCTTCGGCGATCGGCTCTGCGCCCGGAACGCCTCCAGTGTGGAGCAGCCGTTTATTCAAGAGCAGCGCGAACAGTGCCGTGGCCAAAACCGCGGCCACGACCGGCAGCGACTCCCAACGGAAATGCGGAAACAGGCGGGCGAGCGCGGCCCCTACCGAGATTGCCAGGATGGAAAAGGGGAGAATCAGCCAGAGCTGCGAGACGCCACCATGCTCAGCCGGCGCGGGCTGCGGTTGCTCGTTCTGTGCATCCGGCCGCTCGCTCATCGGCGCGTTCCCCCGTTTCAACGCCTGGCCTGACATTGCGCAATACCAACCTTGGCGCCCGTACTCAAACTGCCATCCGCGACCGCCAAGCCACCCCAAAACGGTCACGGCGCGTCACTCGATCCGTTTGCGTGCCGTGCTTTGAATGTGAGTGGTTCTTTCGCGGACAACAACGCAACGTGCTCGTAGTATATGCGTTCAAAATCAGACTCTCCAGGCAAATCAAGCTGGGTCTGCGTGAGGCGAAACGCTCAAGTAACCAGTCCAAGCCGAGCCATCGTGGCGGCGCCGTTCCCGGGGTCCTCGCTCCCGCCATTCCGGCGTCAAGGACCCGTGAATCCCGGTCGTATACTGGCTGCATGTTCCGTCCCTCTGCCATCTGTCGCCCGATTCGTTTCGTTTTGCCCGCAGCGGGCCTTTTCGTTCTGGCGGCTACCGCGCCAGCCGCTCACGGATGGGAGCACGACGGCCATACCATGATCAACAAGCTGGCCGCATCCACGCTGCCGGCCGATGTGCCTGCTTTTCTGCACACCCCGGCGGCCATCGACGAAATTACGTACTTAGGCCCTGAGCCCGACCGCTGGCGTTCACCGGCTGAACCCGAGCTGAACGCTGCGCAGGCGCCTGAGCACTTTATCGATATGGAACTCGCCGATGCGCTGGGCCCTTTGCCGCACAAGCGATTCGATTTTGAAGCCAAGGTCTTCGCGGCAGGTGAGAGGCCCGAGAAAATCGGCCTTCAGCCGTGGGAGACAGACGAAGTCTGGGAGCGGCTCAAGGCTGCCATGCGCCAGTACCGTTTTCTTGCGGCAGGCGGCCAGGATACAAAGCCCGTCGAAGCGGCGATTCTTTTCTACGCCGGCTGGCTCGGACACTACGTGGGCGACGGCTCGCAGCCCTTGCACGTCACTGTGCAATACAACGGATGGATCGGACCCAATCCCAACGGCTATACCACCGGCCATCAGATTCACCATCAGTTCGAGGGACCGTTTGTCGCCGACAACATGCATGCGCTCGATGTGCAGGCTAAAATGACGCCGCCTAAGCTCATCGAGGGCGACATGTTCGACGCCTACGTCGCCTATCTGCGGCACACCGCCACCTACGTCGAGCAGGTTTACCAGTTTGATAAAGCGGGAGCATTCTTGGGCGCCGGCACGCCCGAGTCGCGGGACTTTACCGCCGCGCGTCTGGCGGCCGGTGCGAGCATGCTTCGCGACATGATCTACACGGCGTGGATCGACAGCGCACAGCCGGTGCCAGACCCGTACGCGGGGAAGTAACGCACTCTGCATGAGCGGACGAATGCTCAAGATCACGCGACGCGAGCCCATCAATGCGAAAGCCCCACCGGGTTATCACTCCGGTGGGGCTTTGAATACTACAAATGGGACGCCTTCTGAGAACTGAAACTGTTCTACCACGAAATCAAGCTTGTCGAGTGTCGTGCGGTGGGCAACGCGCAGCGCTTCAGTCGCCGGCTTGGGCGTTTCTCAGCACGGGGATGCGGCGCAGCATGAGGTTGAGCGCCAGCGTCATCAAAAGGACCGCGGGAACAGCCGCCACCAGCCAGGCCAGCAATGCCTGGCCAGCCATTCCGGTCATACGAGAGGCAATGTTGAGACCAGAAATGTGTTCCACGGCGCGAGGCACCACAAACCGCGTCGATTCGGCTCCGGGAAGCCACGTTGTGATTCGGCCGCCGAGCCGCACAAAAGGAACGATTAACGCAAATTGCAGGGGCATGGCGGCATAGTTTGCAGCCTGAATGGCGGGGAGGTTCAGCCGCAGAGCGAGCGCGAGCCCGGCACAGAGGACGGTAGGAATTCCGATCACCGGAATGCAGCCGACCGCGAATCCGAGGGCGAGGGTCACGGCCAGGCGCTGTGGAGAAATTCCCTGACCGAGCCAGAGAATCGCGGTGCGTCTTGCCGCTGCCGGAATCAGGCGCATCGTTCTCTCCCTTCGGAATAACTTTCCCTCTAACTTATCGACACGAAAAACCGAGTTTCGTTTTCCTGGGATGAAACTTTGAATAAACGAACCATACTCGATACCAGATTGGACGCGCCTGCTCGTGAATCGATTCCTGAAGATTGCCTGCCACGAAGGTGGCAGGCGCGGTTCTGCGCGAGCGGACGATGATCGGGGGAATCATCGGGCCATCCAGTCTGGGATACACTTGGACGCGATGAGGGTCTTTGGCATCGATTGCGGAACCGAGGTGACCGGGTTCGGCGTTGTCGACTCCGGCGAAGGGCCGCGTGATGAGCCGCTCCAATTCCGGGCCATGGGTGCAATCCGCCTGACAAAGACGCAGACTCTCGCTGTGCGTCTCGACCAGGTCTTCAGGGAATTGACCGCTGAGCTGGAGCGGTGGCGTCCCGATGCGGTGGCAATCGAAGAGGTTTTCTACTCGGTGAACGCGAAATCGGCGCTGAAATTAGGCCAGGTCCGCGGAGTAGCTCTGCTGGCGGCGGCGCGGCAGAAGATTCCACTGGCGGAATATGCGCCGCTCAAGATCAAATCCAGCGTTGTCGGGTACGGCATGGCAAAAAAAGAACAGGTGCAGTTTATGGTGGCGCGACTGCTTCATCTGGCTGAGCTGCCACAGCCTGCCGACGCGGCCGACGCCCTGGCCATCGCCATCTGCCACATCCACACTGCACAGACGCTGGCGATGCAGGGGGCCCGGCGATGAAGATGCTTTGGCTCCTGGCGGCCGCCCTGACAGTGGCCGGGCGAATCGAAGCAGCTCCGCCGCCGGCTCCCGCACCTGCGCATGATGCGGCTCCGGCGCCAGAGGCTGCGATTGCATCCGATTCCGTCGTCCAGGAGGACTTTTCCGACCCTGCGTTGGCGCCCTCGCGTTGGACGCTGATCCTGCGCCCTGACGGCAGCGGACATTTTCGATCCCACTCGGACCCGACAACCGGCGAGAAGGTGATTGAAGCCCCGAATGTCGATCGCGATATCGAGGTGAGCAAGGACTTTGCCGAGCGCGCTTTTGCAATCGCAAAAAGCCACAAGTCGTTTAACGTGCAGTGCGAAAGCCACCTGAAGGTCGCTTTCCAGGGGTGGAAGACGCTCACTTTCAGCGGACCCGCGGGGCACGGATCATGCACCTTCAACTATTCCCGCGACAGAGGACATCCAATCGCTTGGCGAGTCGATGCAGGCGGTGGCACAGACCGTCCTGGAGGGCGCGCGGCTGGAGGTCCTTTTGCAGCACGACCGTCTGGGCCTGGATCAGGAGATGCAGTACCTGACCGACGAGTTTCAGGACGGCAGAGCGCAGGAGGTTGACGCCATTCGCGGTATCCTTGAGCGGCTGGCTGGGGACGACCAAGTCCTGGACCGAGTGCGAAAGCGGGCGCTGAATTTGCTTGCGCACAGTCCAACCTAATTCTCCCGGTTACGGAGACTTTTTAGCTGTAGGATGTGTCCAATCAGTGAAGGGCTCCCGATGGTCGGGGTGAGTTGCCAGAAGGCGATGGAAATGCGGGGGACGCCATGAATCTCAAGAGAAATCGCAATTTAGGAACAGGGCTGCTGGCAGTGGCTCTGGCGGTGTTGTGTTTCGAACCGGCGCTTCGAGCGCAGGATCAAGGTCCGGGACCGGGCGCACCGGCGCGCGCGGTGCGACTGAGCTACGTGGACGGCCAGGTTACCCTTTCGCAGGGCGGACAGGTGCTGGCCCAGCAGGCTGTGGCCAATGCGCCGCTCCTCGAGGGCATGCAGCTCACCACGGCTGACAGCGGCAAAGCCGAGATTCAGTTTGAAGACGGCAGCGTGGCGCGGCTATCTCCGGACAGCTCGCTGACGCTGCAAGTACTTCAAGGAGCGGGAACGACAGGGAATGCCGTGCTCGTGCTCAACAGTGGCCTGGCTTACTTCGAGTTTCAGGGCGGAGGGCAGGCAGGCCAGATGAGCGTGCAATTCGGCGGCTCTCAATTGACCGCGAGCGGCTTTACCGTCTTCCGCGTAGGGATCGACAGCCCTCCTGGCCAGATTGCTGTTTTTTCGGGGAACGCGCATCTGGAGTCCGCGGGCGGGAATGTCGCCGCCGATCTGCATGGCGGAGAAAGTGTCGCGTTAAATGCTGCCAGCCCAGCCAACTATCAGCTTGCGGAATCGATCGAGCCGGACTCTTGGGACGAGTGGAACTCCGACCGCGATCAGGCACTGACCGCAGAGGCAGCCTCACAGACCGGCGCCACTGCGAATCTGGGAGAACCGCAGAACCCGGCGTGGAATGACCTCGACTCCAGCGGCAATTGGTACGACGTGCCCGGGCAGGGATATGTTTGGTCGCCTTATGAGGCTGCGAGCGCGGCCTTCGATCCTTACGGCTACGGGAACTGGATGTGGACTCCGGGCTACGGGTACTTATGGGTTTCGGGTTACCCATGGGGTTATATGCCGTTCCAGTGCGGGGCATGGAACTACTTCGACGACTTTGGATGGGGCTGGGCGCCTGGGCTTGGTGGCTGTTCGCCCTGGTGGGGATCGGGCTTCTACGGCGGGCCAAACCTTGGTCGTGTCCCGAATGGCTATAGGCCAATTCCGCGGCCGATCCTACCGCGTCGGCCCATCAACGGCAGGCCAGTTCCGTTACTCGCCATCAATCGCAGTCCTGTGCTTGGCGGGTCCCCGCTTCCGGCGCGAAACAGGAATACGCCAGTAACAATCGGAGGCAAGACAGTAATAGCGCTGCGACCCATGCCGTCCCAGCCGGTCGCGGTGCACGCCCCGCCGATGGCAGGCGGATATCGGCCGCAGCCGGGTCACGAGGCTCCGCAGCAACCGGGCGCACCGGGAACCACAAACCGGCCCGGTTACAACTTCACCCGTCCGGTACCGCAGGAACCCACCGAGGGAAATCGCCCGGAGCCGTCGCGTCCCGTTTTTCAAAGCCAGCCCGAGCCGAGCCATGAACCAGCTCCATCACGCCCGAGTTCTTCAAGCGGCGGATCAGGGAATCATTCGTCCGGCGGCTCGTCGGGTGGAGGCTCGCCGCACCCGAGCGGCGGTTCGCCCAGCGGCGGTGGTGGTGGAGCGCCACGCGGTGGCGGAGGCCCGCCCAGCGGCGGTGGTGGGGGCGGTGGCTCCCACGGCGGGGGCGGCGGTTCGCCCAGCGGCGGTGGTGGTGGTGGTGGAGGATCGCATAGCGGCGGCGGAAGCAGCGGCCATAAATGATTTGGATTGAGCAGCCGCACATCGGTTGAAGTTGCAAAACGCTCCGCGCTTGCGCGGGGCGTTTTGCATGCAAGCAACTTTGCCGGCGGAGGTGACCACCCTGCTTACCTTGGTGCGGCTGGCCGTCGAATCCAGATTAGGGAATTGATAGTCTAAGAGATGTGAGCCCCGAGCAAGACACGCGTCTGCGGGTTGCGGCAATTGGATTTCTCAATCCTGCGCCGTTGATGTGGAATTTTGAGCATGCGCCGCTCGACGAGGCGCTCAAGAAGCGCTACCGCATCGACCGCATGACGCCTTCAGAGTGTGCGGCGCGACTGGCGGACGGGCGTGCCGACATCGGGTTGATTCCTATCGCTTCGCTTGCCACCACACCGGGGTTGCAGATCCTGCCGGGTTGCACGATCGCTTCGAAGGGCCGTGTGCGCTCGCTGATTCTGGTGCATCGCGCCAGCCTGCCGCCGGACAAGTTTCATTCGGTGGCGGCTGACCTCGCAAGTCGTACCACTCTTGCCTACGCGCGCATGCTGTTCCACAAGTGGGGCAACTCAAAGGTTCCATTTGTGCCCATGGTGGCTAACCTGGACGCGATGCTGGAGAGCGCCGATGCGGCGATCTTGATCGGCGATCCGGCGCTGCTGGCACTGGAGGAACGTTACAACCGTCTCGAGCGCACCGGCGAAGAGTTGGTTTATCTCGATCTGGCAGAGGAGTGGCGCACGCTGACTGGCCTTCCATTCGTTTCGGCGGTCTGGGCGATCGCATCGAGCAGTCGTTTGGAGGAGAGTATCGTTGGGGATTTCATTCGATCGCGCGATCACGGGTTGGCGAATATCGATGCATTGGTGGTCGAGTGGTCGCAACGAATTGCGATTCCCGAGGCGACGATCCGCACTTACCTCGCGTCCAATATTCATTACGTACTCGACGAGGAATGTGTAAAGGGGATGCGCGGGTTCTTCCGTATGGCCGCCGAGTTGGGTGTGCTGCCGCCGTACAAGGTGGCGATCGATGAACTGGCCACGAGATGAAGCATCAAAACAATAAAAGAGCAGGCAGCAAGTCAGCCCGCCGGCAAATAAGATCGTCCGCCGCATTTGTTCTCTTTGCGCCACCACATCACTTTCATCTTTTCGAAGGAGAAAAATGGCAACTGTCGCGCAAATCGCGCCCAGCTCAGCAGGCTCCAGATTCAAGACTATTCTCTGGATATTCCTTGGCTTGACTGCGCTCTTTGTCTTCATCACTTCAGAAGTTCTTCTCGTCACTGACTATCCCATGTACCACGCCTATCGTCTGCAGGTCATCGCCGATCGGCATCTCCTGGTCCCCCATTCCCTCTGTGGCGTGATCGCTCTCCTTGCGGGGCCTTTGCAGTTCTCGTCGCGCTTTCGAATGCGTCACCTGAAAATCCACCGCGTCCTCGGCCGCCTCTATGTCATCGCCGTTTTCATCGGAGCGTTTACGGGAATCGCCCTCGCTGCCGGCCGGCCAGGCTTGCCGGGTACCACCATGCAGGCGGCTGCGTGGATCGTCTGCACAACCGCCGCTTTTATCACCGCGCGCAATCGCCAAATCACGCAGCATCGTCAGTGGATGGCTCGCTCCTACGCCGTCACGTTTACCTTTGTGTCGAGCCGCGTGCTCAATCTCTGGCCCCGCTACTGGAGCCATCTTGGCGACGCGTTCGCCGCCGTGGGTGTCATTGCATTCACGCTCGCTTCGCTGCTCATCGTCGACCTTGGCCTCAACTGGCGCGAGCTTACGACGCGTCGCGCGTGATCGCGGGTGTTCTCAAAAGATGACAAGATGACGGACCAATCATTCTCGCGGATGCAGAAGACCGCCTGGTGCTCACCATTCTCGTCTCCGCCGCGTCAAAACGCTGCGTCCGTTGCTTGGATTCCCAATCGCACCGCAATCCAAATGAAGCGTTCGTCATGAAGGACAAATTGGGAACGGTACAATTCAACGTATTAGATCCGAAAAAGGAGATTCCAGTTAGAGCGTCCAGTCTGAATCGGATTCCCATCCCTAATGAAGTGGTCATCATCGGTGGCGGTGTGGCAGGCTGTGCCGCCTCCATCGCTCTGGCACGCAATGGGCGAAGCGTCACTCTGATCGAACGTGAGCCCACGCCGCGGCATAAGGTCTGCGGAGAGTTCCTGAGTGGCGAAGCTCTCGAGGATCTGCACGCGCTCGGGGTGGATGTGGCCTCGCTTGGCGCCGTACCCATTGACTGCGTTCGGCTTGCCGCGGCGAGACGGGCAGCGGAGGCTCCGTTACCCTTTCCCGCGGCCTCGCTCACGCGCAAGGCGCTTGATACGGCGCTCATCACTAAGGCTATTGAGGCGGGAGTTCGCGTGCTGCGCGGTCATAGCGTGCAGGCGCTCGTTCGCACGGAATGCAACGTATGGCAAGCAACGCTCGAAGATGGCAGCACCTGCGAGGCTCCAACGGTCTTCCTCGCGACAGGCAAGCACGATCTCCGGGGCTACACGCGACCTGAAGACCCGGAGCGCTGGGTCGGTTTCAAGATGTATTTTCGTCTGGCGCACACACAGGCAGCAGAGCTCGCGCGCGCCTCCGAGCTGATGCTCTATCCCGGAGGCTATGGCGGCATTCAGCCGGTTGAAAACGGCCAGGCAAACCTCTGCTGGGTGATTCAGCAAAAGTACCTTGCGCGCGTGGGCCATCGCTGGGAAAATCTGCTCGCGAAGATGCAGCAAGACTGCCCGCACCTCGCGATGAGGTTGTCCGGTGCCGAGCCGTTGCTCGCCAAGCCGATTGCCATTACGCACATCCCTTACGGTTTCATCCGCCGTACAACGGAGCAGGGGCTTTACTGCATCGGCGATCAGGCAGCGGTCATCCCCTCATTCACCGGCGATGGAATCTCCATCGCGCTGCATACCGCGCGTTGTGCAGCAGCGGCCTATCTCGCGGCCGAGGCGGCGCCGTTGTTCCAGGCGAAACTTCGGTCCGGATTGCAGGCGCAGATGCGGCTGGCCGAGTTCGCGGCCGACGGATTGAATAACGCACTCGCGCGCGCTGTATTGCCGTTTTGTCTCAGAGTCTGGCCCGGCGTGATGCGCGTAACGGCAAAGCTGACACGCGTCACCCAGCATGCCGCTGTTGCCGCCTATGCTGCCGCCGGCTAGAACCATCCATGCGAAAAACCGAAGAGCCCCATTCAACGCCCCCAGGAGAGATTCAATGAAAGCAATCTCGATCATCGTCCTTGCTGCGGTGCTCGGTCCGGCCGCGCTTGCGCAACATCAAACCTTCGTTGTGAATCCCGACGCCAGCGAGGTCAAGATGACGCTCAACACAACACACGAGGTCGTCATCGGGGCCTTTCATGTCCAATCCGGATCGATTGAGTTCGACCGCATCATGCCGAGAATGTCGGGTTCGGTGATCGTCCAGGCTGGCAGCGGCAAGACCGGCAATGACAGTCGCGATAAGAAGATGAACAGGGACATCCTCGAGGTCCAACAGTACGCATCTGTTTCGTTCGAACCGAAAACCTATACCGGCGTCATCGCTCTCTCGGGCGACTCGAACATTCAGGTGAGTGGAATCTTCACGCTGCTAGGCGCGCCGCATGAAATCACGGTACCGATGCTGGTCCATCTCGGTGGCGCCAGCGCAACTGCCAAAGGGCATTTTGTGGTGCCTTACGTTCAATGGGGACTGAAGAATCCGAGCTTTTTGATCTGGAAAGCGGATGACGATGTTGCGATCGATCTCAATCTTGTTGGCACACTTTCAAAATAGCCTGCGCTGGTAATTCCGAGGTCCCGGTCGCTAGTAGACTCTCGTCCCGCAAGCTCGCACCGTCCCATCGCAAAATGAAGCGAGTCCCGTTACTCCGCTTTGCCACTCCGAGCCTGCGCGACCCGGCGTTTATACTCAGTCTCTGCACTTGTTCATCGCCGGAGTATGGAGGTTTCCAATGAGCCTGCCAGGTCGCCGATTCCTGAGCCAATTGTGTACGCTTTGCCTGCTTGCCTTCGCGGTCTTTGGCGCCGCTCAGACTGCGCCACTTTCACCGCCTGTTGCGCCAGTGAAGCCGGTAACCGACACCTACTTCGGCACGCCTGTGGTGGATCCCTATCGCTGGATGGAGACCAGCACCGACGATCTAATGGCCTACATGAAAGCCGAGAACGCGGTCACGGTTCAGGCGTTGCAGCCGTTCGCGTCGCAGGACGCGCAAATCCTCTCCGAGCTGACCAAGCTTTCCGACACAGTGGATATCGTCAGCAACCCATCGCGCGTTTTGGATCGTTTTTTCTATCTCGAACTCCCTTCAGGCAAGAGCGATTACTTCCTGATGACTCGTGCGACGAGCGGAGGGCCATCGCGACTCTTGCTCGATCCCGCAACGCTTGCTGAAGGCGGCAAGCACGCCGCGATTGACTACTACGTGCCATCTCCCGATGGACAGTACGTCGCGGTCGGCGTATCGCTGGGCGGCTCAGAGAATTCGGTGTTGCATGTGGTAGAAACCGCAACGGGCAAGCTGCTGAGCGAATCGATTTCCCGCGCCCAGGAAGCAAGTCCGTCGTGGACCGATGACAGCAAAGGGTTCTACTTCGCGCGGCTTCAGCCGATGGCGCAAGGCGCTGCAGCCTCAACGAAATACGACAACGAGCGCGTTTATTACCACCGTTTAGGCGCCGCCGAAGAGACCGATCAGCCGGTATTTGGACCGGATGTTACGACCGATCCCGCGCTGCCTAAGAACGGAAACGTCTTCGTCTCCGTTGTACCCGGCACCGGGATGATTGTGGCCGGCCAGACTTCCGGAGTGGTAGAAACACCCGCGCTCTGGGTTCGCCGCAGCCTATCCGGCCCATGGATTCAGGTGGTGAAGCACGAAGACGGGATGATGGACATCGCGCTGCGTGGAAGCCGCGCTTATATCCGGACCAAGGGCGGAGCGAACGGAGCGGTCAGCAACGGGCGCGTAGTGAGCTTCGATCTTGCCAGCGAGACGTTCGCGACAGCGCGCGTGGTGCTGCCCGAGAGCAGCCTGATTCTTTCGGCGAGAACCGGCGAAGGATTGGCCTGCGCGAGCGACGCGCTCTATGTTCAAGGATTTCGTGACGGCCTTGGCGTTGTGACGAGAATTCCGTACGGTGCGCAGTCAAAGGGGACCGAGCTTAAGCTTCCACTGAGCGGGACCGTTGGGGGCATTGATGCGGATTTTCGCAGGCCAGGCATTACGCTTTCCATGGTGGGCTGGACCACTCCGCGCCTGATCTACGCGTATACGCCGGCGAGCCGCAGCTTTGCCGACACACATTTGCAACCCTTGAATCCGATTGATATGTCGGCGATTCGTTCGGTCGAGGTGCGGGCGAAAAGCGCCGATGGCACGATGGTCCCCTTGTCGATCCTCTACAAGAAAGGCACGGTTCTCGACGGCTCGCACCCGGCACTCCTTGAGGCTTATGGGGCCTATGGATATTCCATTTCTCCGTTCTACGCTTCTTCGTTTTTGCCATGGCTAGATCGTGGAGGCGTATTCGCGTTCGCTCATGTGCGCGGAGGCGGCGAGAAAGGCGAAGCCTGGCACCTTGATGGGATGAAGACCACGAAGCAGCACACGATCGATGATTTTGTCGCCGGCGCGCATTACTTAATCGACCAGAAATACACGTCGTCCGAGCATCTGGCAATCGAGGGGACGAGTGCGGGCGGGATCGCAGTCGGCGGATTCCTTACGCAGCATCCTGAACTGGTGGCGGCCGTTCTTTACCGCGTGGGCATCACGGACATTCTGCGCAGCGAGCAGCGAGCCACAGGCGCCGAGAACGCTTTCGAATACGGTTCGGTCAAAATTGAGCCGGAGTTTCGTGCCATGTACGCCATCAGTCCGTACGCGCATGTGCAGGCCGGCTTCAGTTATCCGGCAGTGATGCTGGAGACGGGCGCGAACGATCCTCGCGTGACGAGCTGGATGCTGACCAAGATGACCGCGCGCCTTCAGGCGGCGAACACTTCTTCAAATCCAATCCTGTTGCGCGTGGACTTCGACGCCGGACACGGCATTGGCTCCAACCGCGCACAAGCGCTGAAGCTTGAGGCCGACGAATACACATTTCTTGGCTGGCGGCTGGGAATGAATGGATTTGCTCCGGCCGGCGCAGCAGCGCCGGCGGCCGCAAAGTAAATGTTCCGGGATTCGCCCGTCCTGAAAAGAGATTTGAGGCAGGGTCGGGACCAGCGACAAGGAAATAGTAAAGCGGCCTTCAGCTCCGCGGCGCTTCATCCGGCTTCTGAGGGTCCGCGCCATCTTTGGCCTTCTGCGCCTGGGCGTCCTGATACGCCTTGTGATTGTGCCTCTGGACGGCGTCGGCGAGTAATCCGGGGAGTGCGCCATCGACATCAAAGCTCTTCGGGAGCTTGTGCAGCACGATCAATTGCTTGAAGTTCACATTACAGACCGGGCAGAACAGCGTGTACTCCTTGAAATCCGCGTTTGCCATAGTTCGATTATCGTAACAAAAACAGATTTTCCTTGCGGACCATCGGCTGATTCGGCGCGCGACCGCACGGACAGCGCGCCGCAACGAGCCGCCGCGGTCAGCCTTCAACCGTCGCAAGCAGAAAGTCGAGCAGCGTCCGTTCCGCCCAGAATCCTTCGTCGCCGTGATCGGGCGATAGAAAGGCGCAATGGCCGCCGTGCGGGGTCTCGACCAGCCTGATGCGGGCGTTGGCGATGATCTTGGCGCGAGTTTCTGGAGTCATGCGGATGAAAGGATCGTCGAGAGCCTGCAGGATGAGCGTGGGCACGGAGACATCCTGCACCCATTTGGAACTTGCGGCTCTCTGATAATAATCATCCGCGCCGGTGAAGCCGCCATAGCGCGCGACGATCTCCTCGTCAAATTGCCGCAGAGTGCGAATCTTGTTGAGGCCGTCAGCGGAGTAGAGATCCGGGTAGAGTTCGGCCTGGTGGCGGATGTGCTTGATGAGGTCAACGAGAAACCTGGTTGCGTAGAGCAGGTTTTGCGGTTCGTGCACCGCGGCCGAGGAGGCTGCGAGATCCATGAGTGGCGAGACGCCCACGACGGCCTTGAGATAGGGCGGCGCTGCTGCGCCAAACTCTCCGGCCAGCTTGAGAACCAGGTTGCCTCCCATGGAGTAGCCGACCAGGGCGAAGGTGCGGATAAAGTTGCGTACGGGCCACTTCGGCCATCACGGTGGCGACGTCTTCAGAGCGTCCGGCGTGATAAATGGTGGGTGACAAATCCTTGCCCGCGCCACAGCTCCGCATATTCATTCGGATGACGTTGCAGCCGGCTTTCCAGGCGCGAGACGAGTTTCCCACCACATAGGAAGAAGATGAAGATCCCTCAAGGCCATGGACGATGATCAGGGTCAGCCGCTGCGCTGCGGACCTCGGCGGGTTGCCAATGGCAGTGACACAGCACGAAACTCGCTGCGCGAGCGGAACTGGCGGCTTCAACTTCGATGATTTGGGTTTCCGGCTTGGGCAACGAGGAAGTGCGCGGAAGAAAGCTGCCGACGATGGTCTGCAGATGGCCGTTGCTGAGGAAACGCCGCGGAACAAATGGCCGCATCCATGGCGACGCTTCGGTGGAGTCGAACCGGTTCTCCCCTTTGGTGCTCATGGGGTCCCTGATTCTCAATCACTAATAGACGCAAGGATACGCTTCCTGGTGATGGAATGTTGGTCGGGCGGCGAGCACTGGACTTGCAGCCGAGAGTGGCCTCAGGCGCTTTGCCAGTGCTCCGGGGAGAGCGTCACAGTGGCGCAGCCGAGCGAATAGTTGAACCAGGCGTGCTCAGTGTTGGGCGTAGCGAAGAATCCTTCGAGGTTGAGTGCGGCGGCGACGCGGGTAATGAAGTCGCGCGATCCGTAGAACAGAGTGAAAAAACTGTCCCAATCGACGGTGAAGAGAAAAGAGTGGTCGGGTGCAAGGAGTGTTCCGCGAGAGGGAAAGGGAATGGAACCGTTGCGGAGGCCGGTGACGGGCAACGTAACGATGGGATCGGAGTTAGGGAATTCGGGAACGTAGACCAGCTCGGGCGTAGGGGCGAGTGCAAAGGCGCGGAGGAAGTCTGCGCGAAGCAGCGGTTCGAAGCGGCCTTCAACCGGCATCCAGATGGGCTGCGACTCAAGGAAACGCTGAAGCGCGCCGGAAGCGGCAGGGTCGGCAAGGTGGTCAGGCAACGAGCCGATGGAAGTGAGCAGGGCCTGATTCATGCGCGCGCAGGAGGCGAGGCCGGTTTGGAATGCGATTTCAGACCACGGTTGTTTTGTCCCCTCTGCGAGAATCTGTGCGTCGGAGGGATATTGGCGTGTAGCGTTCCATGCCAGCGAATCCGGAACGCGGACGAAGGGATGCAAAACGATCAGAACCGCTTCGAAACGGCCGTTGTAGGCCTCGATCAGTGGGGCGCTGTAGGGCGGATAAGTGAATTGTTCAGGGCGCACAAGGCAGAAATAACAGGGAAAACCGGCAAGCGGCGGTGAGGGCCATCACGGAAAACAGGGATAGGGAGCGGCGAGTTGCGTGCAGATTAGCCTGGCTGTTGGTTGCCCGGTGCGATTCCTTGCGCGGCGCGAGCGGCAGCGCGGTGCTTGATCCACCACTTGACCTCCCACACAAACAGCGCGATGAGCAGGATTCCGTCGAAGACGCAGGTCGCGATGAAGACCCATTTGTACTGCGGATGGCTTTGGTAGAGAACGGCGGCCGGCACCGCAGTGGCGTAAAGGAAAATTACCGACCCTATGGCGACGAAATAATCGCCCGCGGAGAGTTTCATTCCCTGGCGCGAGTAGTGACGAATCGTGAACAAATCCCAGCAAACTTTGAATAGCTCGCCCATCTGGCTGTTCCTCCTGATTGACGGTTCGCTAACATGACCCGCGCACCGCACCGGACGCGGGAGTAATGAACCCATGATCGAAAGCTCTAAAAAGGCCGAAGGATGGACTCGCGAAGCGAGAACCTCGATCCTTCGCGAGAAACCTATTCCGGCGTCCCGTTACCGTGAACCTGCGTGGATTGTGTCCAGTTTCCCTGGAGGACACCGTTTGGGTTCAAGCCCGTTTCGTTCGACTGGTACCAATGAGTTCCGTCAGTCCAGGTCTGCGAATAGGTATTCGAGACTTTGGTCGTGGTTCCGTCGGGATTCATCACGGTTTCCTGGTCGAGCGAGTAATCCACCCAATCTGAAGCAGCGGTGCTTTGCGCATTCATCGACGCGTTGGCGTTGTTCATCGCGCTTTCGAACTGCGACTCCTGCTGCTGCATGAAAGCCTGGTGCTCGGCCGCCGAGCGCTGCATGATCTGCTGGAACTGCTGATAGATCATCTTGCTTTCCTGCTGTTCCTGAGCCGTCAATGCAGCCATGGCCTTGGCGCCCTGTCGCTGCTGGCGCTGCAGGGCCGCTTGGGTCCACTGTGGGGAATTCACGCCGTGGGGAAGATTGTTCGTATCGACCAGTTGAACAAGCGCGTCAAGACGGCCCTGGGGCGCCGAAAGAACGTCGAGCCTGGCCCAGCAAGTACCGCCGTAAAGGGCGATGCTCATGGCTGTGCTCCGATCGTTGTTCATCGAGCACTCCACCACCGTCCGCAACCGCTCTTCGACGACGAACGAGCCATTCACCTGCTCAATGCGAATCGCGGCCGTGTCGGCCGTGTTCTGTGTCTGCATCGCCGGCGCTACATGGCTGTTCAATTGATTCTTTTGCGCGGCCAGTCCCTGAGCCCACTCGGAATACGCCGGCGGGACGGTCATTGGCCCCACGACGTGCACGCCACCCTGCATCGTTCCGAGGTAGTACTGCAGGAAGGCGGCGGCGGAAACCTGGCCCGAGATGTTCGCGCACCCGCTGTTAAATGTGCCCTTTGCGTTGGGGTGCCATTGCCATCCGAAGACCGGCTCCGTGCGCATCTGCATCAATCCATCGGGCGAATAGGCGCGGAAGACGGGCCACGGAGAAAACGTGCATGGGCTAATCATGGTGATGCCTTGCAGCTTCCAGCCGGCGGGAATGGTAAGCGTGGCCGACACCATGTTGTTCAAGGATGGATCGGTGATTTTCGCTGTTGTAAGTTGATTCGGCAGCGGCGATGCGGAGACGTAGGTCGGGGAGCCGGGCTTGCCGCCGGATTGTGAGCTTGGACTGCCTTCCCCGCTGGGGGCAGGGGACGTCGTGCTCTGGGTGGACTTGCAGCCAATGAGGAGAATCGTGATGGCACAGAACAGGGCGAATTTGTGACGCGCCTTCGGCATCATGGGGAAGATCTCCTTTGTTTTCGAGGGGACTCCCGAATTATATCCTCCACTGGATGGGTTGGGAAACGGAATGACTCCTTTGACGCATTCGGCTGCGCGGAAACCCCTCGACAAAGAGCGACGGCGGGGGAATCGTCTACGGGGTGCTTGCCTTCAAACGGCAAACATGACAACCTTGAATGAAGTGCGCGAGTTTTTGAAGAGAAGGAGTTCCTAAATCCCCATGCCTATTCAAGCGACAGAAAAGATCTGGCACAACGGGAACCTGATTGCCTGGGAGCAAGCCAACATTCACGTGATGAGTCACGTGATTCACTACGGGTCGAGCGTGTTCGAGGGAGTGCGGTGCTACGGCCAGCCGCAAGGGTCGGCTGTTTTCAGACTGCCAGAGCACATGCAGCGCCTGTTGGACTCGGCGAAGATCTACCGCATGGAGGTCCCGTTCACGCTGGAGGAGCTTTGCGCTGGCGTCGTAGAAACGATTGAGGCCAACGGAGTGGCGCCATGCTATATCCGTCCGATCGCGTTGCGCGGATATGGAGAGATTGGCGTGAACCCGAAGGGGTCGCCGGTTGATGTGTACATTGCCAATTTTCCATGGGGCAAATATCTTGCCGGGCACGGCGGCGCGGATGTGTGCGTCTCTAGCTGGAACCGGCTGGCGCCAAACACGATGCCGGCACTGGCCAAGGCAGGCGCGAATTACATGAATTCGCAGCTCATCAAGATGGAAGCCGAGGCCAATGGTTATCAAGAAGGTATTGCGCTGGACGTGAACGGGTTGGTGAGCGAGGGATCGGGTGAAAACATCTTTATTGTGCGCAACGGAGTGCTGTTTACGCCGCCGCTGGGCAGCTCGGCGTTGTCGGGAATCACGCGCGACAGTGTGTTAACGATTGCGCGGCACCTGGGATTCACGGTGACCGAGCAGGCGATTCCCCGGGAACTCCTGTACATTTCGGATGAAGTGTTCTTTACGGGAACGGCCGCGGAGGTGTGCCCGATCCGGTCCATTGATCGCATCGTGATCGGCGACGGCAAACCCGGCGAGATTACCAAGAAGATCGCGGACGAGTTCTTCGGCATCGCTAACGGGCTGAAGCCGGACCGGTTTGGCTGGCTGACGCCAGTGAAAGTGGATGCGAGCGAGGCGGTAACGGCGTAGAGACGGGGAACAGGAAAACCAAAACAAAGGCAAAAGCAAGAGCAAAGACAAGAGCCCTTCGGCGAATGCCGAGGGGCTTTTTGCGTTTTGCGTAAGTTCAGCTTAACGGTCGCGCATGGGAGCCTCCTTGTTCTTGGGCATTCGCACGGAAGCAGATGGCGCTCCGATTATGATGAATCAGAGCCTCACAAGCGAACCGCCTGAGGCAAAGCCTTAGAGAACCGCCGGAAAGGAAGATTGCCGACCCGTGAAGCCAGACATGAGAGTCTCGTTCGCAGGACTGGAGCTGGTGAATCCGGTGATCGCCGCCAGCGGCACCTTTGGATACGGCATCGAGTTTGAGGAAATCGTTTCGCTGGATCGGCTGGGCGCGATCGTGACGAAAGGGATTTCGCTGGAGCCGATGGCTGGGCACGCGCCGCCGCGCATCGTGCAGACCGCTGCGGGAATGTTGAATGCCATCGGGCTGCAGAATGTCGGCGTGGAAGATTTCATCGAGCGAAAGCTACCGCCGATGAGCCGGCATCCAAGCTGCAAGGTGATTGTGAATGTGTTCGGCCACACAGTGAACGACTATATTGGCGTGATCGAACGCCTGAACGATGCGGAGGGAATTGCAGCATACGAATTGAACGCGTCATGCCCCAATGTGCACGAAGGCGGGATGACATTCGGCGCCGATCCCTTTTTGCTGGAAGAACTGGTGGATCGGACGAAGAGAGTAGCCATACAACCGCTGATTGTGAAGCTCTCGCCGAATGTGACTTCGATTGGGCACATGGCCCGCGTATGCGCGGAAGCGGGCGCGGATGCGGTGAGCCTGGTGAATACGTTTCTGGCGATGTCAATCGATGCGAACGAGCGTCGGCCGAGGCTGAGCAATTCAACCGGAGGCCTTTCAGGGCCGGCGATCAAGCCGATCGCGCTGCGCATGGTTTATGAGGTGGCGCGTTCGGTTGAGATTCCGATTCTCGGGATGGGCGGGATTGTGACGCCCGAGGACGCAGTGGAGTTTATGCTGGCCGGGGCGACGGCGGTGCAGGTGGGCACGGCGAGCTATGCCGATCCACGCGCGACCGAGCGCCTGGCGAAGGGATTGGAATCGTGGTGCAAGAGCCACGATGTGGCGAAGGTGGCAAGTCTCACTGGCGGGCTTAAGGCGGGGACTAGGGAATAGCCGGTGGCGAGAAGAAGCCCAAGCCCTGGGCGCTTGATCGCCGGCGCCAACACCGATCCTACAGCCGCTTGATGAAGGCGAGCGCTTCGGTTAGCTGCGGAAAGCGCGATTCGTCGGCCTTGAATTCACGAGAGTGGATGCAGCGACGCAGGCCGCGAGTCCTGATGGGATGCTTGAGGTGAAGCATCTCGTGGTAGAGCAGGTACTCGATGGCGTAGCGAGGGCTGGACGGACGGTCGAAGACGCGGCTGACGACGATGGTGTTGTGGGCAGCGTCGTAATGGCCGAGCAAGCGCTTGGCGTGGTGCTCGCTCCATGTGAGGTCAGGGCGGCCGAGGAGCCCGCCGAAAAAGCGCGTGTTGAGCGAGTCGAAGACCTCCTCAAGATTGAAGAAGCGGCCCTCGGGCCCGAAGTAGCGCTTGGTGCCGCGCGCATGGCGGACGATCTCCGTTTGACGCGTGACGGCGGCCGAGGAGGCGAAGCGCTTGTAGCGCAGGTTCTGGCCGGCGTCGATCGGCTTGCGATAAAGCTTGGCGAGAAGAATGTGCGCGATGGCGTGAAGGACGGATTCGGGCGCGCCTTCAAGAAGATCGGAGAGGCTGACGAAGATCTCGCCTTCGCGAAGGCGAATGGTGGTATTGAGCGAAGTGAAGCGGCGAAAGCGAATGTGAAAGGGCGGTATGGGCGCACGGGGCCGAAGGGCGCGGTATTCATGCTGGAAGATGGGAGCGAGATCGGGGGCCACGAAATGCAGAATAACAGTGCTCGGCGATCGCCCGCCTTACTTCGGCTCGGAGCGGTCCTGGCCTTTCTCGTCCGGGTGGGCTTTGAAGTAGGCGTCCTGGTCGGTGGTTAGCTGTCGGGCTTGGTCGGAGAGATCGCTTGCACTGTCGAGAGCATCCTTGAGAGAGAGCTCGAAGCCGGGCTCGCTGGGAAGAGCGTGCAGCGTCTGCTGCCAACGCGCGACACCCTCTGTGAGCGGCTTGAGCGCTTTGCGGATGTCAGCCTTGCGTTCGGAGTAAACATCGAGATTATCGCCGAGCTCGTCCATGAGGGCGGAGAAGTTCTGGAGCTCACTGTTAAGGCGCCGGACTCGCGCCTCGGTATGCGCGCGAGCAATAAGCCCTTTGATGGTGTCGGAATAGTCGTCAATGAATTTGACGTAAAGGCCGACGCGGGCGGCAGGATCGATGCCGGCCTCGGCGATCTGATCCTGCTGGGACTCAGTCAATGGTTCGGGCTTATCTTTCTGCGCGGCCAGCGGCGCGGAAATCAACAGGGAGAGGAGAACGGCGGCGGCGGTGCGCATGGCAAAAAGACTCCAACCAGTTTATTCAAGCACAAGGCGGTGGGTGGCAACAGTGAACCATGGGTGCTGACGGCTTGTGCGGATAAGACGCACAGAGACCCACAAAGTTAGGGCTCAAGAAGACGGTCAGTTTATTAGAAGGATCGGCAGAAGGTCCCAGGCCAGAGAGTTACTTGCGAAAGACCTGCATCAAAGCGGCATTCTTGGCGTCGGTGACCTGGGCCAGGGTCTGCTCGACGAGCGGACGGTCCTCAACGCTGCTGGCCTGAAGCATCTCACTGAGGCGGAACGCGGTATGGCTAAGCACGAGCTCGGCGTTCTTGAGGCGCTTGTCGTCGTCGCCGACGGAAAGATGAATCTTTTTGGCGATGCGCTGAATTTGCTGAAGCAGTCCGGTAGCCTTCACCACTTCGCCAGCCTGGTATTGGCGTATGCTCAGCTCCGTCATCTGCTGAACCACTTGCGAATACAGGAAGCACTGCTCGCGCGGCTGGGCCTGATCGGCGCGGGCTTCGAGCGCGTCAATTGTCTGCTGATCGGGCAGGGAGCTGTCAGGAGATGCAGCGCGCACAAGACCGGCATTGAGGCTGAATACGAGGAGCGCGGCGATGGGAAGCACAGTCCGCATAGGGGAACTCCAATGACGCGGTTCTGCTTCAAATTGACCTTATAGTACGCACATTGCGTAACGAACCGCAAGCACTAAGATGCGGGATTTTGATAAAGCGAATAACGAAGGCACCCAAAAGGATGAATTGCTCAAATGGAGAAATAGCCCGAGGGAGGCCGGAATTGGGTTTGGGGCTACTTTTCGAGGATCAGGAGGCGCTGGCGGGCCTGCCATTCCTGGTCGGGGCGCCTGCCGGCTGAAGCGTCAAGGAAGCGGTGGTAATAGGCAGCGGCCTGGGCTTTCTGGCGCAGAGAGTCATAAGCCGTGGCCCAAAGGAAGAGGGTCGAAGCATTTTCAGGCAGGTAGCGGGAGCGCACAGCCAGCGCGTGTAGAGTGACATCGGGATGGCTGGTTTTTGACGCTGTAAAGGCGAGGCCGCTCCAGCCATCGACGTTGGCCGGATCGAGTTGCGTGACCTTGCCGAAGATTGCATAGGCCTGGTCCATTTGGCCCTCGTGGACCAGGTTTTGAGAGTGGGAAACGAGGAGGTCAGGATCGTCGGGCGACGCGGCGAGGAGATGAAGGATGAGCTGGTCAGAACCAGCGAAATCGCCTGCATCGGCCCGGACAGCAGCTAACATGCGCGTGACTTCGGGGTCGGTGGGATGGGCTGCGTAGAGTTTCTCGAGGAGCGGAAGAGCTTCGGCTTTGTCCTGATCGGCAAGCACGGTGGCGAGTTGGGCAGTGAGCGTAGGATTGTCGGGGTTCTTGAGGAGTGCGGCGCGCAGGAGGGTTTCGGCCTGAGGGTATTGCTTGCCGGCAATCAGGATATGCGCAAGACCGGCGGAGGCAGGTGCGGAATCAGGGTCCTTGTCCAGAATGCGGCGATAAGCAGCAGCGGCGGCCAAGGGCTGGCCTGTCTTTTCGGCGAGTTCGGCGGCTAGGAGCGTGTCGGCGGGAGTCTCCGGCGTGAGCTTGAGCGCTTGAAGAAGGTCATTGGATGCGGCAGTTGGATCGGAGTTGCTGTCGATGCGGGCGAGCGCACGCCACGCGCGAGCTTTTAGGGTCGGATCGGCGACTCCCGGATCGAGAGTGGTGGCGGCGATGAGTTCGGGACGGGCTTCGGCGAGCTTGTTTTGGCGCGCGAGGAGCAGGCCGAGCGAGATGTGAGACTCGAACGACTTCGGATCGGCCGCGATGGCGCGATGGTAGAGGGCTGCAGCGTCGTCGAGTCGGTTTTGGGCATCGGCGACGTAACCAGCGTCGAAGAGGGCGCGCGCGTCGGCTGGATGGGCGGCGAGGTAGGTATCGAGTTTCGCCTCAGCAGTCTTCCAGTCGGATGCGGCAATCGCCGATTCAGCCGCGGCTACTTCGGCAGGGATGGCCTGCGGAGTTGGGGCGACGGCGCTGGCGGGCACGGGAGTGGAACTCGCGGGTGGCGGGGCGGAACCGGAAGACAACGCGGATGACTTCTGGGCAAAGGCGGGAGCAGGGCCGAGAGCGTAAGCCGCGAAAAGCACGAAAAAAGCGAGACGAAGCACGGAATTCCTCTTTCAATAGTGTAATTTGCGCGCGAGTAGGCGCGGGGTTGGACGCGAAAACGGCGCTGCCGGTCTGGCTCGCGTGGGTTTTAGACGACCCGTATAATAAAGATGGACGGTTGCGTCCCGCTGCTCATAGAGAGCACTGTGGCGCTCCCGGAAGAATACTCGCGGTGCCTTCCCTTTGAACGATGCCATCATCATCCGCAATGCGCGGACGCACAACCTGAAAAATCTCTCCTGCGAGATACCCCACGGCAAGCTGACGGTGATCAGCGGCGTGTCGGGTTCGGGCAAGAGTTCGCTGGCCTTTGACACGATCTATGCTGAGGGACAGCGGAGGTATGTGGAGTCGCTCTCGGCGTATGCGCGGCAGTTCCTGGAGCGCATTGAGAAGCCGGATGTGGACGAGATCGACGGAATGGCGCCGGCTATCGCCATCAAGCAAAAGAACACGACGCGCAATCCGCGGTCGACGGTGGCGACGGCAACCGAGATCTACGACTACCTGCGTCTGCTGTACGCGCGCTGCGGAGAGGTCCATTGCGTTTTTTGCGACGGACTGGTGAGGCGCAATTCAGTCGATGAGGCAGCCGAGGCAGTTCTGAAGCTCGAAGAGGGAACGCGGCTCAATGTGCTGTTTCCGGCAATGAGTGCGGTCGCACCCGTCACGGAGACGGAAGCCAAGGCAAGCAAGGCCGTGGGACGGACGACGAAAGCCGCTGCCAAGCCGAAGGGCACTGGGAAGGCTAGCGAAGGATTACACGAAGAGTCAGTCAAAGCGCGTCTGGCGGAGTTGCGGGCGAGCGGATTCAACCGCCTTTGGCAACAGGGAAGGCTCTTCGAGTTCTCGACGCCAGAATCGTTGATCGATCTGGATCTGACAGCTCCGGTGTTTGTCCTTTTGGATCGGATCGTTGTGAGCGCGGAAAATCGCCCGCGGATTGTGGACGCGGTGGAGACGGCGTATCGCGAGGCGGGCGAGGTCATCTTCGAAGAAGCGCCACGCGAAGAGGATTTGGAGCGCCGGCGGTTGCGGTTCTCCGGGGCGTATGAGTGCACGAGTTGCCACCGTCCGGGGCGCGAGCCGGAGCCGCGACTTTTCAGCTTCAACAATCCATTCGGAGCCTGCCCGCGGTGCCAGGGATTTGGCAACACCGTGGATTACGATCTGGGCTTGGTGATTCCCGATCAAGGGCTCACGCTGGCGGGTGGCGCGATCGATCCATGGAACCGGCCGAAGTATCGGCCATGGTTTAGCGAGTTGCGCAAGCGCGCTGCGGAGTTGGGTGTGCCGCTGGATGTTCCGTGGCGCGACATGACCGAAGCGGCTCGCGAGACGGTGCTGCGCGGCCGTCCGGGTGCGGCGGGAAAAGAGGGATTCGGCGGTGTGTATGGCTTTTTTGCACAGCTGGAGCGCAAGAAGTACAAGCTGCATGTGCGCGTGATGCTGAGCAAGTATCGTGGCTACGCGGAATGCCCGGATTGCCGCGGGCAACGGCTAAGGGCGGAAGCGCGGGCGGTGCGCGTCGCGGGCAAGAACATTTGCCAGGCGACGGCTCTGACGATCGCGCAGGCGAAGGAGTTTTTCGACGGCCTGAAGCTCTCGCCGATGCAGGAGGAGATTGCAGGGGCGATTCTCGTCGAAGTGCGACAGCGATTGAGCTTTCTCGTCGCAGTGGGTCTCGAATATCTGACGCTGGACCGGCTGGCGTCGACGTTGAGCGGTGGAGAGGCGCAACGAATTCAGCTGGCTACCTCGCTGGGGTCACGGCTGGTGGGAGCGCTCTATGTGCTGGATGAGCCCTCGATTGGATTGCACACGCGCGACACGGCGCGGCTGATTCACATTCTCGAAGAGCTGCGCGACCTGGGCAATACGATTCTGGTCGTGGAGCACGACGCCGACATTCTGCGCGCAGCGGACCACCTGCTCGATTTGGGGCCGGGCGCGGGCGAGTTCGGTGGGAAGTTGCTGGCGGAAGGCGTGCTGGCGGAGATTGAGGCGAATCCGGCGTCGCTCACGGGGCGCTATTTGAGCGGGAAGATCGCGATTCCTGTGCCCACTCGGCGACGCGCGCCGGGACGCGAAAAGCTGGTGCTGCGCGGGGCGCGAGCAAACAATTTGCACGGGCTCGACGTAGAGATTCCACTCGGGATGCTGGTGGCAGTGACAGGGGTGTCAGGATCGGGGAAGTCGACGCTGGTTCACCAGGTGCTGTATCGCGCAGTGGCGCGGGCGCTTGGCCAGAGCGATGGAAGCGATCCCTCGGGCGTGTTCAGTTCGCTGGGCGGCGTGGAGCGGCTGAATGACGTCGTACTGGTGGATCAGACGCCCATCGGGCGCACGCCACGCTCGAATCCGATCACCTATATCAAAGGGATTCGACCTGGTGCGCGAGCTTTTTGCTGCGCAACCCGAGGCCAAGCGGCTTTCGCTCACGCCGGGGCATTTTTCGTTCAACGTGCCGGGCGGACGGTGCAATACCTGCGAGGGCGACGGAACTGTGACGGTAGAGATGCAGTTCCTGGCCGATGTGGAGCTGCCGTGCGAGGACTGCAACGGCACGCGCTACCAGGCCAAGATTCTCGGCGTGCATTACAAGGGCAAGAACATTCACGAAGTGCTCCAGATGACCGTGAAGGAAGCGCTGCGGTTCTTTGCCGGACAGACCAGGCTCGTGGAGAAACTGGCGGTGCTGGATGAAATCGGACTCGGCTATTTGCGGCTTGGGCAGTCGGCGACAACTCTCTCAGGCGGCGAAGCGCAACGCGTGAAGTTGGCCGCACACCTATCGGCGGTGCGCGCGGTGAATGCGACAGCGAAACCTTCGCAGGCGAGCCGTGTGCTGTACATTCTGGACGAGCCGACGACGGGGTTGCACTTTGACGATGTTTCGAAGCTACTGACGGCGTTTCGCAAGTTGATCGATGGCGGGGGATCGCTGATCGTGATTGAACACAACCTGGACGTGATCAAGAGCGCAGACTGGGTGATCGATCTGGGGCCGGAGGGTGGCGAAGGCGGCGGACGCATTGTCGCGGAGGGTCCGCCGGAGAAGATTGCGGCGAATCTGCATTCGCACACCGGGAAGTGGCTGGCGCGGGTGCTGTGAAGGTTAGCCGGCCTGAGGGGCGATAGGCGGACGGCGCGAGAAGCACCAGCCGCGGCCATGCAGCCAGCAGGAATCGTCTTTTTCGTGGGCATCGCAACGCAGAGAGCGCACGCTCGAGCCGTGATCGCGCTTGAGCGCCCGAGCCAGCTCATCGCTAATCACTGGATCACGCGCTCCTTCAAAATCGACAAAGAAAACGGAACCGCAGAGCGTAGCGGCGAACACATTTGGGCCTTTTCGGGTGACATATGCCATGGCGCCGGGACCGCGCGTTGGAGTGAGCGGGAAGAGAAGCTTGCCGTTGGGCTTAAGAGCTGCGAGCCATGCGGGTACGGGATGCGTAGCGCCGGCGCTGGCGACGATGGCGTCGGTTGGATCGAATGGACCGCGCGCTCCGTCGGCATGAACGACGGTGACTTGAGGCCAAGGCTCGAGCGCGATGCGGGCGCGATCGGCGAGGGCCTGGTCGATTTCAACAGCGACGATACGACCCTCCAGACCAACAAGCTCCGCAAGAATGGCGGAGTAATAACCGGTTCCGCAACCAAGATGAAGCACCTGGTTGCCGGGGCGGATGTCGAGAAGGCTTAAATGAACGGCCCAAAGGCTGGGCTGGCCGTTGTTCAGACGTTTCGCCGCGTCGAGAACGATGAGGGCATCCTGATAAACGGCGCGGGGGTCAGCCCATTCAGTGAAAGTTTCCGCGCCGCTGGCCTGGATCATCCACGGGCCAGGTCCCACGAAGCGTTCGCGGGGAACGGCGGAAAAGGCGGCAAGAGTCGCGGGCGAAGAAATGCGATTGATCCTGCAAAGTTCCTCGGCGAAAAGGCGCCGCGCGGATTCGACCGAAACGGTTTCAAAGGAGTGCATGGAGCTGATCGGCATTGAACCCGGTGAAGAGTCGCGGGAAATGACCGTCTTACGCACGGATTATAGGCGCACTGCGGTGCTTGCGGATTGGAGCGGGTCCGCATCGCGGTCTGCGCGTGGTCTCTATCGAATCCGAAGGCGGATGAGCTTTCCGCGGAGGCTGTCTAACTCTTGCGCGTGTCGGCGAGCACTTTCAGATACGCGCGGGCAGTTTCGGTGATGGTTTCGGGGTGCCCTGAATCGATCGCAGCGAGGTTGACGAGATCGCTGCCGACGCCGAGCGCGCGCGCGCCGGCCTCGATAAAGCTCGCCGCGGTTTGGAGCGTGACCCCGCCGGTGGGAATGAGCTTGAGGTGCGGAAAGGGCGCAAGAAGCGATTTCAAGTAGCTCGCACCGCCGACCGCGGAGCAGGGGAAGACTTTGACATAGTCCGCGCCCGCATTCCAGGCAGTGATGACTTCGGTCGGCGTGAGCGCGCCTGGGCAGGACACTTTGCCGTTCTTTTTGGCAGCGGCGATGACTTCGGGATGGAGGCTGGGGCTTATGACGAACTCCGCGCCGGCATCGATGGTGGCCTGGGCCTGATCGGCGGTTGTGACCGTGCCGGAGCCGAGCAGGAGATCGGAGCCGTAGGCTTTCTGGAGCTCCTTGAGCAGATCGATCGCGCCTGGAACGGTCATGGTGACTTCGACAACCGCGACCCCGCCCGCAACCATGGCATCAACAACTGCGCGGCCCTGCGCAATGCTCTTCGCACGGAGAACAGGAATGAGACCGACGCGTTCGATGATCTGCTGGGTTGTTTCAGTCATGGGTTCCTCGAACTGCACAAAAACTATCGCGCAATGCGCGCCGAGCCTCCCTGGAGGACGCGTTCGACTTCTGCAAGCGTCGCCATGCTGGTGTCGCCGGGAGTGGTCATGGCGAGTGCTCCGTGAGCCACGCCGCAACGGACAGACCAGTCGATGCCCTTGCCGGCGAGAAGACCGTAAATAAGTCCAGAGGCGAAACTGTCTCCGCCGCCCACGCGGTCAAGGATATCGATGTCGCGCTGCGGAACGTGGACGATCTTGTCCTCATAGAGCGCAATCGCGCCCCAGGCGTTGCGGCTCGCGGATTGCACGGTGCGCAGCGTGCTTGCGATCAGCTTCAAGTTCGGATAAGCGGCGGCCACTTCGCGGAGCATCTCTTCGTAGCCGGCGATGGGCAGCTCGGCGAAATCCTCGCTGACGCCTTTGATAGCGATGCCGAGCATGGCGGAGAAATCTTCTTCGTTGCCGAGCAGAACATCGACTTTGCCGACGATGGCGCGGTTGACTTTCTGCGCCTTGGTCTTGCCGCCGATGGATTTCCAGAGCGAGTCGCGGTAGTTGAGATCGTAGGAGACGGGCGTGGAGTATTTGCGCGCAGCATCCATAGCTTCAACAGCCACGTCGGCGGTAGAAGCGGAAAGTGCGGCGAAGATGCCGCCGGTATGGAGCCAGCGCGAGCCATTCGAAGAACCGAAGATTGACTCCCAATCGAAGTCACCGCGCTTGACCTGGCTGATGGCAGTGTGCCCGCGGTCGGAGCAGCCGGCGGCGGCGCGCACGCCGAAGCCACGCTCAGTAAAGTTGAGACCGTTGCGGACGGTGCGACCGACGCCATCGTATGGAACCCAGCGAATGAGCGAATGATCGACGCCGCCATTCAGGATAAGATCCTCAACGAGCCGGCCGACTGGATTGTCGGCGAGGGCGGTGGCGACGGAGACGCGCATGCCGAAGCAGCGGCGTAGACCACGCGCAACGTTATATTCGCCGCCGCCTTCCCACACTTTAAATTCGCGTGCGGTGTGGATGCGGCCTTCGCCGGGATCGAGGCGAAGCATGACTTCGCCGAGGCTGACGCAATCCCAGCGGCGGCCGGATTCGGGAATTGAGATCGGATTCATGGTCAATAAATACTTTAGCTCACCCCAGCGCCAACGGTCAGTGAGCCAAAGTGCGGAATTACACGGGAGGTAGATCATTTAGCCTAGGGGTGTTTGAGCATCAAATAAACGCCGGGATTCGCGTGGCGAGAAACGAACGGCGAGCGCGGACGGCGGGAGGATTGATTGAAGGGGCAAGATCTTTTTGAGCTTGACGGACGGGTTGCGGTGATTACCGGCGGGACGACCGGCCTGGGGAGAGAGATTGCTCTCGGTTTTGCTGCCGCTGGAGCAGATGTCGTGGCGAGCTCGAGGCGTCATGAGCACGTCGACGCGGTGGCCAAAGAGATTGAAGCGTTGGGCAGGCGCACGCTGCGCGTAGTGTGCGACGTTCTGGATCGCGTATCGATCCAGCGCCTGCACGACGCAGTGATCGCGGCGTTTGGCAAAGTCGACATTCTGGTGAATGCCGCGGGCATGGCAAAAAAAGCATCCACGCTCGACGAAGACGAACAAGAATGGTTGAAGATTATCGATACCAACCTGACGGGGACCATGCGTGCATGTCAGATTTTCGGTAGGACGATGGTCAACGCGCACTACGGACGCATCATTAACGTTGCGTCGTCCACGGCATTTCGCGGATCGTACCAACTAGCGGCGTATGGCGCCAGCAAGAGCGCGGTCGCCTCGCTAACCAAAACACTGGCGATCGAATTGGCTGAGTCTGGCGTGAATGTGAACGCGATTGCGCCGGGGGTGTTTTCCACGGATATGAGCGCGCCGATGGTAAAGGATACGCAGCGCGGCGAAGAATTGCTGATTCGCACGCCGATGCATCGCTTTGGGAAACCGCGAGAAGTGGTGGGTCCGGCGATTTTTCTGGCGTCGGAGGCTTCCGGGTTTGTGACGGGTGAGGTTCTCGCTGTTGACGGTGGCTACTTAGCAAGCGGAGTGAACGTTTGAAAGACAGGGACCGAGAGACCAAGGGAACAAGGGGCCGACGGGAGTGAGAACGATGGGGGATGAACGGAAGCTGTGCATGGGAATGGTGGGCGGTGGACCGGGCGCGTTCATTGGTCCTGTGCATCGCATCGCAGCGGAGTTGGATGGAAGGATCGAGCTGGTCGCCGGAGCCTTCTCGCAGTCGGCGGAGCGTTCGCGTGAAGCGGGCAAGGTATTCCACATTGATCCCGCGCGGGCTTATTCGAACTATAGGGAGATGATCGAAGCCGAGCGCAAGCGGCCAGATTCGATCGACTTTGTAGCGATCGTTACGCCGAATCACTTGCATTTGCCTGTCGCGCTGGCGGCGCTGGAAGCAGGGATTCCAGTGATAAGCGACAAGCCACTGACCGCAACCTATGAAGAAGCACTGAAGTTGGAGGCCACAGTAAAGGAGGCTGGACTGCCGTATGGGCTGACGCACACCTATGCGGGCTACCAGATGGTGCGCGAGGCGCGCGCAATCTGCGCGGCAGGCAAGCTGGGAAAGATTCGCAAGGTGGCCGTCGAATATTTTCAGGGATGGCTGAGCCGGCCGATCGAGACAACTGGCCACAAACAGGCAGAGTGGCGAAGCGATCCTGCGCGCAGCGGGCCTGGAGGCGCGATCGGCGACATCGGCACGCATGCCTTTCATTTGCTCGAATACGTGAGTGGGCTGGAAGTGACAGCAATCAACGCGACGCTGCGCTCGGTGGTGCCGGGGCGCAAGCTGGACGACGATTGCAACGCATTCGTGAGGATGAGCAATGGCGCGGCAGGGACTCTCGCGTGCTCACAAGTCGCGGCAGGCGAGATGAACGAGCTGCTGCTGCGGATATACGGCGAGGACGGATCGATCGAGTGGCGGCAACAGGATCCAAACCGGCTCACGGTGAAGTGGCTCGACAAGCCTGAGGAAACCTACCACGCGGCCGCGAGTTACCTGGGCAGCGATGCGAGGGCTGTGGCGAGAACTCCGGCCGGGCATCCGGAGGGGTATCTTGAGGCTTTCGCAGTGCTGTATCGCGAGTTTGCCGACGCGCTGATTGTGTGGAAGGAAGGCAAGGGAAGCTCGTTGCCTGCAACGCTGCCTGGGATTCGATCAGGCGTGAGGGGAATGCGGTTTATTGAGTGCGCGATTGAGAGCAACCGTAGTGAAGCTTGGGTTGATTTCTAGAGCCGTGTGCGAGGCCGTGAGGAGGAACCATGAAAACGATCAAAGGGCCGGGGATTTTTCTGGCACAGTTTGCCGGCGATGAGGCGCCCTACAACACACTCGAGGGCATGGCGAAGTGGGCTGCGGGACACGGATACGTGGGCATCCAGATTCCGAGCTGGGACCGGAGGCTGTTCGATCTGGAGCGAGCCGCCGAGAGCCAAACGTACTGCGACGAGTTGAAAGGCATCGCCGCGCAGGCCGGGTTGGCGATTACGGAGATTTCAACGCATTTACAGGGCCAACTGGTGGCGAGCCATCCGGCATTCGATACGCTGCTCGATGCTTTTGCGCCGCCGGAACTTCATGGAAACGCAAAGGCGCGGACCGCATGGGCAGTCGAACAATTGTGGTGGGCGGCCAAAGCGAGCCGCAATCTGGGATTGGATGCTCATGCAACATTTTCAGGCGCGCTGGCGTGGCCGTTCTTTTATCCATGGCCGCAACGGCCGGCGGGACTAATCGACGAGGCATTCAAGGAACTGGGGCGGCGCTGGATGCCGATTCTGAACGCATTCGACGATGCAGGAGTGGATGTCTGTTTCGAGCTGCATCCGGGCGAGGACTTGCACGACGGCGCGACTTTCGAGCGTTTTCTCGGAGCGGTCGGTGATCATCCACGCGCCAATATTCTGTACGACCCGAGCCACATGGTTTTGCAGCAGATGGATTATCTGGCTTTCCTCGATCTCTATCACGATCGGGTGCGCGCGTTTCACGTGAAGGACGCGGAGTTCCGGCCGAGCGGACGATCCGGCGTTTACGGCGGCTATCAGGAGTGGATCGACCGGCCGGGGCGGTTTCGCTCATTGGGTGACGGGCAGATCGATTTCAAGCAAGTGTTCAGCAAGATGGCGCAGTACGACTATCCGGGATGGGCGGTGGTGGAGTGGGAGTGCTGCATCAAGCATCCCGAACAGGGCGCGGCGGAGGGCGCGAAGTTTGTGCGCGACCAAATCATCCGCGTGACCGATCGGGCCTTCGACGATTTTGCCGGTGGCGAGGCAGACGCCGAGAGCAATCGGAAGATTCTGGGACTTTAGCGACGCCCGAGAAATCAGCCTGGAAACTCGGCAGCTTCGCCAATCGGCGAGGGCATCTTACCCGGCGCAACGATGCCATACTTGACATCCAGGAACTCCTGGAGCGCCTCAGGAACAAGTGCGGCCAATTCCTGCCAGGTCATGATCTTGAGGCGGACACTTAAAGCGGAGCTTTTGACCGCGGCCATAATCCGGAACCATTCTTCGCGCAGATCAGGTCGGCGCTCGTCGTGGATCACGCAGAAGCTCGAATCGGTCGCGTAGGCGGCAAGGACGCTTCGAATGAGCTGATAGGCGGCGTAGCCTGGCTCGCCGGGCGGGCGAAAGATGGTGTCGATGGAGGAAACGAGGGCTGGATCCGCGACCAAGCTCTCGAATTCCTGCGAAGTATTCTCAGGGAATTCGCTGGCGCGCAACCAGCGCGACGTGGCGATTTCAACGCGCGGGAGACGATCCCGGTCGAAGACGATGTCAAAGTCTCGATAGGCCTCCACAATGGCGGCGGTGCGCGTTTGGAAGCCGACTTCAGTGAGTTTTGCCTCGACCAGCAGGGAACCGAAGCGCATATCGACCTCTGTTCGATCGAAGCGGCCGCTCGCCAATGGGACGCGCGCCTTCCAACCGAAGGCGAGTTCGGCGGTTCCGTCGACACCCAGCGCGTTACGCACCTCTCCGGAATCGGCGACACCCGGCGTGCAGAAGATATTCATGAGCAGTGCGTCGGAGCTCATGGAGGAGTCGAGCTCGCGCCAGCGCCGCGCAGGATCGAATTGCGGTTTGGGCAACGAACGCGCCGCCTGGGCGTGGACTTTGTCGAAGCGACGCATCCAATCGGGATTTGCGGCAATAGCTTCGTAGGCTGGATCAAAGAAGTTGCCGTGACAGCCATTTTCGGGCTCGTACACGACGACCGGCGCGCTGCCGTAACTCTCAACGTGTGCGTGGCCGCGAGCGTAGTTGCGATTACGCAACATGAGCTCCTGCCGAAGCTGAGCCGCATTTAATGCCGAAGAGATCACGTCAGGACGGGAATGTCAGCAACGCCGGCCACGCCAAACACGCGGCGATAACGCTCGGCTTCGATGGGATCGCCCATGGCCTTGGAGTAGTTGTCAGAGAGCTTGACTGCCGGCCTGCCATCGACTTCACTGAGCTTGCAAACCAGGCCGACGGGATTAAAACCATCGTTGTCTTTGGGGTTGCAACCGCGAAAGTCATTGGTAAGAAGCGTGCCCCAGCCTGCGCTGAAGCGGATGCGGCGGTTGGGAATCCAGCGGTCCGGATCCTTAAAGTCGGCAGCAGATCGGAAATCGTCGGGCGTCGCGCCGTTGAGTAACTTGCCGGCGAAGTATGCGTGAAGGCCCAGGATTTGTTCCACGTCGAGGGCGTCACTCGCGATGAGGCGCTTCTGCCGCGGGTCGCGGCCATGGCGCTCAAGCCACACGATGTACTCGTCGCCGGCGACGTAGGCGTCTTTGCTGTCGATGCGCTGGCCGGTCCAATTGGCCACCCAATCAGGCGCGCCGCGAAGAAACTGAGTGGTGCCGAATGTGTCGGGGAGCAAAATGAGGAGTTCGCCCTGATAGCTGCGCTGCCACAGTTCAAGCAGCGCGTACTGCGATTTGCGTAGCTCCTCGTCATCGTGGGCCAGAGCGGCCATGGCCATGGGCAGCTCGTGGCCGTTGGTGCCGATGGCCTCCAGATCGTGCTTGTAGGCGAGGTATGCGTTGGAAGTTCCAGAAAAGCCCTCGCCGATGGTATCGCGCATGGAGTTGACGACGTATTCGTGCCAAAGAAAGCTGTGCCTGCGGCGCGTGCCAAAATCGCTAATGCTGAGATCCGGAACACCGCGCAGGCGCTCCATTTTTTCCCATAGCCGGGATTTGGCGCGTGCGTACAGAATATCGAGCTCGAGCTCGCTTAACGGCTTGAGTGCGGCGCGGGTCTTCAACTCGCCGATTTCTGAGAGCGCATAGATCTCCCACATCGAGGTTCCGGACCAGAGCCCTTCAAAGCGAATCTGAATCTGGCCATCGTGGATTGAGAGTTCGTATTCCGAAAGTTGAAAATCGTGTTCGAGCCAATCGAGAAAGGCGGGCTCGAAGATGCCGCGGCGGCCAAAGAATGTGTTACCGGCCAGCCAGACCAGCTCGGATTTGCGGAATCGCAGGCGGCGCGTGGCATCGAGCTGGTCCCGCAGTTGTGAGATGCTCACCATCTCGCCCAGGCGCATAGATGCTGTGCGATTTGTCAGCGTGAATGTGGCACGCGTCTGGGGGAAGTTCTTCCAGATGAACTGGAGCATGAGGAGCTTGTAAAAATCGGTGTCGAGCAGGGAGCGCGTAATGGGATCCATCTCCCAGTTATGGTCATGCGCGCGCCTGGCGAAGTCGATAATCACAGTGACTTTACTTTACCCGAGTGGCGGCGGAACCTGGAAGCTTCCTCGAAGCATCCGCTCTTGCCAGCAATGGGGATCAGTAGCTCAACTCCAGCACATTGATCGAGTACGGCGCGAAGGTATGCGAGAACTTTGGGCCCGCGGCACTGACGGTTTGTGAGATGGGCGCGACGGCTTTGGGATCGGCGATGGTGTTGGTCGCATTGGGCGTTTTGCCGCTCAATGTAGTCAGCGTGGCAGTTCGCGCGACCTTGTTCACGCCCTTGAGTTCGATAGCGAAGGGTTGCTCGGTCGAGGTCGCGTTGACGATTTTGACGAAGAGCTTGTGTGTTCCTTCGTCTCGCGTGGCGGAAGCGAAGACGCGTGCGGGCGCGTTGGCGAGCGTAGTGGGCACAACTTCGGTTCCCAGATGCGAAGAGAACATGACCTGCGCCCAATAACTTGGCGAGCCGTAGCTCGAGAGGGCGTTATACCCGATGAGATCCGGCGCCCACTGCATGCCGCCGGGATTGATGTTGACGAAGAGCGGCGCGTAGCTTGCCATGACAATGAGATCGCTGTTGCGCTCAAGGCCCGTAAGCCAGGCGGCATCGCCTAGAGCAGCTTCGAGGTCCGGCGTGGGATCGCCCTCGCGCGTGGCCCACTCGCCGACAAAAATCTTCGGTCCCTCGCGGTCGGCGGCGTCGTAGTGATGCGCTTGAGAAAATGATTCCGCGGCGGACATGTAAAAGTGCTCGTCGAGCACATCGGGCGTGATGCCTTTCACGGCAGTGGTGGCGATGATCTGGAGGTCGGGATAACGCTGTTTGATGGCGTGATAGAACTGCGCGTAGCGGCCGTCGTAAGAGCCGGATTTGTCAAAGCCGTCCTCGTTGCCGATTTCAACATAGTGGAGCGGGAACGGGTCAGGGTGGCCGTCTTTGGCGCGCTCGGCTCCCCATTTCGTGTCGGTGCCGCCGGTGACGTACTCAATCTCGTCGAGCGCGTCCTGCACGTAAGGCTCGAGCGCGGGACCCGGATCGACGTGCTCCCCCGCGAGTGAATAGCCCGCATAGACGGCAAGCAGAGGCTGCATCTTCAGGTCCTGGCACCATCCAAGGAACTCGAGCAGGCCCATGCCGTCAGATGACTGGTAGTTCCACGGGCTTCTGTGCGTGGGCCTTTCGACCCACGGTCCGATGGTCTTTTTCCAGTCGAATCGCTCGGCAATATGGTCGCCTTCAAGATAATTTCCGCCGGGAAAGCGCAGAAACTTTGGCTGCATGGCGGCGAGAAGATTCATGATGTCCGCACGGTTTCCGCCGGGCCGGTCGTGGTAAGTGGGCGGAAAGAGCGAAACGAGATTGAGCCAGACTGTTGCCGGCTCAGCGATCGTCAAGACGAGGTGATTGTTCAATGAGACAGGCGCATCGACGGTCTCGAGAGTGTAGGTAAAGCGCTTCCATTCGCCGGTAAGGCCGGTGACGGTGGCCGACGCGGCAACCGCGCCTGTCAGATCGTTTTGCAGAGTGATGGTGATGGAAATTCCGGGACTGTCGGTCTTGGCGTAGAAAGAGCCGGAGTACGCGGCATGCGGCCGCACGGGGATGCCCCAGTAGCCGCCGTTCTCGACCCCGGCAGGCGAAGCTGCGCTGGCTTTGGTCACAGTGACCCTAAGGCTGCGCGAAATCGCCGCGCTCGGTCCGTCGTTCTCATCGGCGGAGACGTTAACGATGGAGTCGCCGCGCGCCACCACGGGCCAAAGCCTCAGGGCATCCCAGGCTCGGCTCAGCACGCGGTCGCGCACGAGCTCGGGATAGAGGCCGCCATCGTAAGAGTAGTTGATCTCTTCAGTCATGAGGCCATAAAGTGTTGGGCTGACCTTCGCTGTCGGTTTGTCCACCTGAATGGTGAGCGAGGGCGCTTGGGCGAGCGCGGTGATCGGCGAAAGAGAGAGTGTAAGAATAGCGACGGCTACCGCTCGGTTGCTCATGATCTCGCAATCCTACTGCGGCAACCATGTTTTTGACAAAATTGGAAAAACGCTTCCTTCCTGGGCGGTGCTCATGGATGTTCGCTGGCGCGATTTTGTCCGACCCAGCGGTAAATGGAGCAGTCCTCCCAGCCTGGCGCGGCGTACTCAGCGCCGGGCTGGCGCTTGAGAATCGTCCGATCTGCGACAGCATCCGGATGTGAACGCCGGATCGGACCATGAAACAGGCGTTCGAATTCAGGCTCGCGCCTGAGTTCGCTCTCCTGCTCGTTGTTGACGTACAGGATGTCGAGTTGAGCTGGGCGCTCGGCGAGGATCAGTTTCCACGAACGCAAAAGGCGGCGCAGAACGGGCGCGCCAAAGGGATTGAAAAGAAAAACGACGCACGGGCCTGCAGGGAGCGGGAACTCCAAAGCATCGCGACAAAACATACGCGTGGATGCGCGGCTGCGCCCGGCTGCTCGCCAAAAGGCAAGATTCTTACGCGCAATGCGCGCCAAAGTGGGATGCAGCTCAACGCCAAGCACGGCACGAAACGGATGAGCAGCGGCCAACAGCATCGCGCGGCCCATACCGGCACCGAGATCGACGAATGTATATTCGTCGATGGGGGCGAGCGGGCGGCAACTGCGCCAGCGCACGATCATTCCTTGAAATACCGAAGGAGCGACTGCGTAATAGGCTGTTACGTGGCGATCGTTGCGGTGCCCCGAGCCGAGATGACGGCCAGCGATCAGGCCGCTCGTGCGCACGCCAAACTCAAGGTCGAATGGATGGCGGATCAAGCCGTCCTTCTCCGCCAGACCGGGCAAGCGGCGCCGGTCCGAAGCGATTGTTTTCTTTCTCCCTCTGCCTGACGCGCCGACGCTCACGCTTGAACGTTAGCACAAGGCGCGCGCCGAGCCCCGCTCAATCGCCGGAAGCTAAAAGGCGAATGTTATGGATTTGCTGTCTGAGAAGACAAATTTGCGGAGAGATTTTCTCTTGACTCCGGTTGATAGCGTCTGCAAGACTGCGTTGGCACATTCTGTCGGCATCAAGGAATGTCGCGACGGATTAGGACGCATTTTCGATTCCCTTGGGCGCTCGCCCGCGGCTGGCGTGGATGGCCAGACACGACGGCGTCCGCGAGAAACTCTCCCGACACGAAAAAGGAGGAAGCATGAAGAAATACTTTGCGGAACTGGTGGGCACATTCATTCTCGTGTTGTTTGGCTGTGGAACCGCGGTGATTACTGGTGGCGTGCCAGGTTTGGTTGGCATTGTCGGCATCGCCTTGGCCTTCGGCCTGGGCCTGATCGCAGCTGCGTATGCAATCGGTCCAATCTCGGGTTGCCATATCAACCCCGCAGTGAGCCTGGGAGTCTGGGTTGCCGGCAGGATGAAGTTTGGCGAGATGATCGGCTACTGGATAGGACAGTTTGTGGGCGCAATTCTAGCCGCGGGGCTGTTGCTGATGATTGCGGTTGGCTCAAGCGGATACAGCCTTGCGGTGAACGGGCTTGGCCAGGACGGGTGGGGACCCGGCTACCAGGGAGCATACAACGAGCCTTCGGCCATCCTGTTTGAGTTCTTCGCAACCCTCATCTTCGTGGTCGTAATCCTGGGGGCGACGCAGAAGAGCGCCCCATCCGGATTTGCCGGGTTGGTAATTGGGCTCACGCTGGTCGCTATTCACATCTTCGGCATTCACATCACAGGCGTGAGCGTGAACCCGGCGCGGAGCCTTGGGCCGGCGCTGTTCGTGGGCGGACAGGCAATCAAGCAATTGTGGCTATTCCTGCTGTTTCCCAGCTTGGGCGGGATCACGGCGGGACTGTTCTTCCGGACCAAATTGCTGGCGGCGGACTGAGAACCTGCCGCAGAAGAAGTCGGGGAGCGGCCACATGAGGCTGCTCCCCGATTCTTGTTGACGTTGATTCTCGTCCCCGTCGCAATCACACGCCAGGCGCGCCGATGGCGGCTTCGAGCTCCGCGATGTAATCCACCACCGCTTCGCTCCAGCCGTCGACGTGCGTCCACGGCCCGTAGCCCACACCGTTGCGGCTGGAAGCAACGTTGATCACGTAGCCCTTGCCGCGTGGCGCAGGCACGTTGTCATGCGACTGCTCGTCGGTGATGACGATCAGACGATCGTACGGCAGTTTCGCGTACGTCACGAGCTCGAGCGCCTTGCCGAGGTAGGTGCCCGAGTGAGGCTGGCTCGCCTCGAGCGCGTCGCGCAGCGCCATGCCGCGGCGCGAAGGCACGAGTAGCGCCTGATCAGAGAACGAGAAGATCGACACCTTCTCGGAGATTTCGCGCAGCAGGATGGCGAGACCGTAGGCAGCGTCTGTACGCCGCATCTCGGAACGGCGCGAGAGCGGCGCCTCCATAGAGCCAGAGACGTCGACCAGCAGCACGGTGTGGCCGCGCAGCGTGGATGCTCGTCCTTCGAGCGTACGGAACATCGCAAACTCAAGAGGCTGCTCCCACTGCGGAGCCGAACGCGCGGCTGCCAGAAAACGGAAGGGAAGAACGCGATCCGTCTTCATGTCGGCGAGAGCGGTGAGCACCAGCTCTTCGCTTACGCCAGCCTGATGCAGGTTGCGTAGATTGCGCAACAGAGCCAGCGCGCCGAGCTTGCGGTCGGCGAGCAGGCGCTCCCACACCTCGCGCTTGGCCACTTCGCGCGTGCCTTCAGAGCTTTCGCCGCGTCCGGCAGCGGAGAGCGCAACCTCCCAGGTGTCGGGCGTGGCCAGCTCATTGTCGACCAGGCGCTTCCACAATGCGGCCTGTGCCTCACTGGCGGGGCGCGCGTGGCAGAGGAAGAGCACGTCGCGCAAGCGGATTGCGCCGGCACGATCGTACTTGGCCAGAGCGTACTCGTCGAACTTGGCGAATGCCGTGGCAAGGCCCTTCTTTACCTGCGCGGAGAGCGGCTGACGCCCACCGGCCCAGTAGATGGCGACGAACTCGCTCAGCTCGTCGGCGCGCTGGATGACGCGCGCGAGAGTGTCGGCCACCAAGCCGCGATGCGTCGGGTAACGCGCCATTTCGCGCACCAGCAAGAGCGGGGCGTGACGCAGCTTCATGCGCTCGCGGGCCTCAACAGCCAGCGCGGCCACCTTTTCGGCCTCGACCTGTGGGACGAGTTCGTGAATGCGGCCGGCGATCTGCACGCCGTCTTCGTAGAACTCGCCCTCCCACAACATGCAGGAGAGGACAGAGCGGCGCAGGGCCTGCTCGGCAGTGATGACGCTGGCCCGTGCTCCCTCGTGGGTGCGCGGGCGCGGCTTGGGCTTGAAGATGTTCAGGCGCATGGTGCGCCTCCTTTCAGAATGAATCAAGAATAAACGCCAGGGAATACTCGGACGCGGGAATTGACGCCGTGATCCGCAATGCTGCGGATCTCAGCGGCAGGATTCGAACCTGCACTCCGGCCTGAAAGGCCGGCTTCTACCGTTGAAGTATCCGAATCCTGCGCCACCGGCGAGTTTTCTGGTTATGGCTAATCGACGCGGGCTGCTTCGTCCGCATCCTCATCATCGTCGGCAGTCACCGGGAGCTGAATGAAGCCACTGTCCCGGAAGCCCTTAATCGGTTTGCGGCGGCTCTCTCTGAAGTCGAGAGCGAGCTTTTTCATGTCCTCCCAGCTCGGCCGGTTACGATCCCAATACTCGGTGCATTCGTACACCGGGAAGGGGATCGCTCTTGCAGGCGTCGAGTTGGTACAGACGACCAAGACATCGGTCTCGCGGTATCCGACGGTGAACTGGCCGTTGCTGCAACCGCGGCACAAATGCGCGTTGCCCACCGGCGTACCGTTTTTGACATTCACTTTGCTCATGACAAATTCGTTTCTAATCCGGAAATCCGGAAGGTTGACGGCCGGGGAACAAACGATGGCGGACTTTGAGCGGCGCTCTGACCACAGAGCTTTCGTGCCTCGCAGCTCGCCGCGGGAATCGAACCCGCGCCTCCACCTCAGGCGAAGTAACCGCTACCTACGCCACCGGCCGTTTTCTTTTTGTTTTGGACGAATGTATCGCCCGTGAAAGTTCTGGCCGGGGAACAAATGCAACGGTGTTGCTCTCGGTGCTCACCGTTTGAGCTCTGGAGCCTCTCGGCTCCGGGCGGGATTCGAACCCGCTGCCTCCCGTTTAGGAAGCGACGAAGTATCCGTTGCGGCCACCACCGGCCTCTTCTTTTGGTTTTTGGACGAGGTTCTCGCCCAGTTAACATCGATGACCGGGGAACAAGCGGCAGCAGACTTTATCGGATGTCCTGACGTTAGACGACGCGATGGGTCGTGCCAATCGCGGCGGGAATCGAACCCGCATTCTCCGCTCCCGAAGTATCCGTTGCCTACGCCACCGGCCTCTTCTTTTGGTTTTGGACGAGTGCATCGTCCGTTGCAATCGTGACCGGGGAACAAACGGGACGGTATCGGCGTTCTGCCACTGAACTACCGAAGCTTTCGCTTCGGGCGGGAATCGAACCCGCGTATCCGGCTTAACAGGCGAAGTAACCGCGCCCTACACCACCGGTCGTTTTCTTTTGGTTTTGGGCGACAGTATCGCCCGTCAAACAACTTTCACCGGGGAACAAGCGAAAAGAGTGGACATCGGAGCCTACACTTTACGGTGCCTTTCAGTTCGGGACTACGCCCCCGCCCCGCAGAGCAAGTACATCCGGCAAGGTCTCCCACCCTGCGCGTCCTCTTAGGTGGAGGAAGTAACTCTCTTCTATCACCACCGGTGCAAATCACTTATGAGATCTTGCCTACAGACATAACTCTCCTCACTACGCCGTATAACTTATCGCGTCGGCAAAAACGCAACACGGCGACACTAACTCAGGCCAAAAGCCCCCGAGGGAACAGACGAAGACAGCGTGGCGTTGTCGAGGCGATGAAGCTGGCTTCTACGCCACTCGGGATGAATCACTGTTTATGCGGAATACGCAGGAGGATGGCCGCAAGGGTTACGGCAGATAGACAAACCGCGCCCGGTAGCCGACAGCGCCCAAATTGGGCGACTCCAGCCTACGCATCGAATTTGGCGTTTTGACGATCATCGGGCGTTCTCCTACGCATTGACTACTTTGCCATAAGTCGGGAGGAAATGCAAGAGGTTCCAGGAATTATTTAATAGGGAAGTAAGTGATCACTTAGGCGTTAGTTACTTCGGCTCACACAGATTTTGCATGCAAGGATTGTCACTTCACCTTCGCTACGAATCGCAGCCGAACATAATCCGCGGTCCAGTGGCCGTCGTGGCCGCGAAGAACCGGCGCGAGCAACGCGACGGTCTCTTCAATCGCGGTGTTTCGCAGATCTCCCGGAAGGGCATCGAGCGCGCCGCGGTAGAAAGTGTTCAGCCATCCGATCATGCCGCCATCATTCAATGGAGTAGGGCGAGGGAAGAGAAGAATTCTTTCAACGGCGAATCCGTGGCGCTCAAGCCTGCGGTTATAGGCCTCCGAAGTGGGATAGTAGTTGCCGCGCTCGCCAAGGCCCGCAAATCCGTGGCGAGAAAGAACGGCGGCAAAGGCGACGCGAATCGCGGCGATGTTTCCGTGGCCTCCCATCTCCGCTACGAAGCGCCCGCCCGGGCAGAGCACGCGGTGCACCTGCGAGAGCATTTCGTCCTGGCCGCGAACCCAGTGCAGAGCGGCGTTGGAAAAGACGGCTTCAAAGACATGATCGGGATAAGGCAAATTCTCGGCAGAGCCCTGGTCGACTTTCATTCCCCGGGCGCGGGCTGCTGAAACCATTGCCGGGGAAGAGTCAATGCCGATGATGCTGGCGCCGAGAGCTCCGATGCGTTGCGTAAGTTGACCATCGCCACAGCCGAGGTCGAGGACGCGTTCGCCAGGTTGGGCTGCGAGCCACTCGACCACGCCCTCGGCCAGTTGGTGAACAAAGGCCCCATCGCGGCCGTAGGTATCAGGATTCCAGGTCTGCGGCATGGGCCGACTCCAGGCGTTCAGAGTGTTCGCACATCAGGTTTGCGCGAGGACGGTTACTGGGAAGGACAGTATCGGAACCGGCGACACAGTCGGAAATTAACTCAATTCTCTCACGGCACACGGATACAGCTTCAGGCAACCGTGATGCGAATGCCCGAGGCACGGGGAACCAACGCGCTGAATGATCCGCGATTAAGGCGGCCGGATTTCGCCGCGCGCGCGATGTGAGCTTCGCGGCTCTCGAGCGAGGGCGCCTGCAATGTATCGATCACCACCGCGCCGGTTCGGGCAGCGCCGAAGTCCAGGCGAAGGGCAAGATCGTTTTCCATATCCTTGTTCAATACGACGACGGATGTTTGTCCGCCACGAAGTTTGGCGGCGTATGCGGTGGCGTTGATGCCCGCAGCCTGAAGCTCCGCGGTGAGATCGGCATGGATGAGAGTGCCGCCGGCCATCAGGCCTGCGAAGATGAGCCCATAAGCAACTGGCTCCAGGACGTAGGTCGAGTCAAACTCCGCAATGGGCGAGTAATACGCGTGGGGGTGCGTCGCAATTTGCTCCGGCGTCGCGCCCTGATCTCTGAGAACCTGGTCGCCGAACATGATCCCACCAAGCCCGCTGGCGATGATGGGGCCAGTGCCGCCATGCAGATTGATGCCGGAATAGTTGTTGGCGGCGAGGAAAAGTGAGTAGTCGGCCGCCCAGAGTGCGGCCGCAAAGACGTCGGAGACTCCAGGCTTTCCACCCCGATAGCAGGTGTTGCCTTCGGTCATGCGCACGCGGACGCCCATTTTGGCTGCCGCGGCAGCGGCCGTGTCGGCCATGCCCTGAACTTTCATCATGGTCGCTGGCTTGAGCAGATTAGGAATGTTAACTTCGGGGTTCGATGGCGGTCCGCCGAAGTAATAATGATGCGTAAGACGGGTGACACGTGGACGATTCTGGACCGCACCCCAGGCAGCAGCGATCTGCGGCAGCCAGGACATGTCGTTGGCGATATCGGGCATTCCGAAGTGCGCCGCCGGAACACGGGCTGCAATCGCCCGAGCGAGGGAGAGCCACTCGGCGAGGTAGGTCTGCGCGGACCAGGTCTGGAGATCGCGCAGGTGGTGGCCAAACAAATCAACTTCATTGCCTATCTGGAAATATTGCAATCGCGAGCCGAGGGTCCTGGCGGCAAATTCAGCCTCTTCGGCGGCGCGAACAGGGGTGTTGGTCCCCATATTAATGCCGTAGAGACAGGTCCAGCCGGTCGCTTCAAGAAAGGCCGCCAGGTTGCGAATCGCATCAGGAGTCACGGCGTAGTAGCTGGCCTTGGGCTCGCCCACAACCTCGCGAGTGTGCGGATGCTTGGGCTCGGGAGAGTCGGGAGTGGGTTTCCACCAGCTGAATTCGCTAGTATTGCCGCCAAGCCGCAGAACGCCCCGCGAGGAAATCTGTTTGAACGCGTGAATCAAGCCGCTGTTCTTAGCTGAAAAGAAGTTCGGATCGGCAAGCTCCTTCTGTTCGTAGGAGAGACCCACGAAGTCGGCGGGCACTTGCGGTCCAGTTGCCTCGGACGGAATGGCGAGTGTGGCGCGGATTTGCGCAGGATTTTGCGCGCGAAGACGCGTCGCAGCGAAAGAAAGGGCGGAAGCGGCGAGGAATTTGCGGCGGCTAATCGGTTTCATGAAGGCGGTCCCTCCGGGAGAACACCGCCCTCCATTTTAGATGGATTGCACGGGCACGAGGGTGAGATCGTCGACGAGGCCGATTTCCTTCTGAACGAACGGCTCGCCGTAGAGAACACCGGCGAGGAGGCCATAATGGCGAGCCTCGGCAAACGTACGCTCGCGTATCTCCTCTTCGGGAACAAAAATCCCGGAACCCGCCGATTGATTGGCGTATTGCGAGCGGTAGGCCATGAGGGCCTGATGGCGCTGCTCGATGAACGGCGTGATGTCAACGATGAAGCTGGGGCGCACGTCGGCGTAGAGGCTGGCGTAGACGATCTTGAATGGACGGTGCGGTTCCGCGCCGGAATCGACCTTCCTCAGGCCGGAAAGAAAACAAGCTTCGGCGCCGAGCGTGGCAGTGATGGCGTGATCGGGGTGGCGCGCCTGCCAGTAGGGAAGAATAACGACCCGAGGACGGAGCTTACGCAGAACACGCGCAATCGCAACGCGATTTTCAAGATTGTTGGCGATGGCGCCATCAGGCAGATCGAGCGCATGACGCCAGCCGACTCCCAGGATGCCGGAGGCTTCATCAGCCTCACGGGCGCGCTCATCAGCGGTGCCGCGCGTGCCGGCTTCGCCCTGAGTCAAATCGAGAATCGCCGTGCGCAGGCCACGCGAAGCCATGCGCAGGAGGGTTCCTCCGCAGGTCTGTTCCACATCGTCGCGATGAGCAGCGATGGCGAGAATGTCGGCTCGGAAGTCGATTGCCTCTGCGGGCATCGGAATCAGTTAACCGTATTGTTGGCGTCGGTGACTGCGTCCATGTAGGCGACGTCGTAGGCCGTGCCTGTCACGGTCACGTACTGGTTGTCGATCGACGAACCGTCCGTGGTGGAGTAGATGTAGACCTGCCCGCCTTCGGCCGTGTAGATCTTGTGCAATCCCGTTACCGCGGCAATCCCGGTTGCGTCACCCAGGTAGGGCTCAAGCAAGACCACGGATTTCGTCGAGGTGTTGAACATGGTCAGGCAGCCGTAGCCATCCACCGGGTTGGTGGCATAGCGAACGCCCACGGTACAGCCATTCATTCCGATCCAGAGCGTGTTGTCGTCGGCTTCGATCATCCGGCTGACCGCACCCGGTTGGCCGTCGCTGATGGCGATGGGGCTGCCTGCGGTGTTATTGGCAAGATTGAGCACCGTGAGATTGCCTGCGAAAAGAGTTTGTCCCTGAATCGACTGTGGCTGCTGGCCCACGACATACATGGTGGTGGTGTCGATCAGGGCGTTGCTGGCTCCGCCAGGGATGGGAATATTTGCCATCGGTGCATCGTTGGCATTGGGACACGAAGTCACGGAAGGAAGATTACAGGGCAGCAAGCCGGACTGCTGTCCCTGAAGAAAGATTAACGGCGCAATCGGGATAACAGATATGGACGCCTTGGACCCACCGCATTCCGGGCCGCAGCTCAGGATGTAGGCAGTGCTTCCATCCGCTGAGAAAACAGCTTTGACGGGGCGGTCGAAGGTGAGCGGAGCGCCATAGTAGTTGCCGGTTGTGTCGGTGTGGTCGGGGCTTTGCATCTGGAAAAGGCACCATACGGGTGCGTTCTGCGGCTCGCAATCGACTGCGGCTTTGGGCCAGGTGGACGGCCCTCCGGAGAAAGCGATGGATTGCGCCGTCGATAGCTGGCGGGGGTAGTAGCCGTAATTGGAGTTCTGAACGAATGCCATCGCGACAGAGCCTCCCGGGTTAACGCTGACGCGGTACACGCCAGGAAGGCTGAGAGGTGTGGACGAACCGACACTCTGATTCACAACCGTGAAAACAGTCGAAGATTGACTGGCAGCGAAGACGTAAGCTTCGTTGCGGGTCATGAAGACGCTGGATGACGGGCCATTCAGGCCGCCGACGGAAGCGGTCGTGGCTTTTTCGCCCTCGTAGTCGATCAGAGCGAGACTGCCGTCGCCAGAACCGTAAACAGCTCCCAGCTGTTGTTCCGGCATGTTCTGGATCGAAACGGGCAGCGCGCCGCCGTAGCCGGAGATGGAAAAGGTGCCGGGCTTGCCGTCATACCCGCTGCGTGTGTCGTAAAAGGCGTCGACGATTTGGAGTTCCCCTTTGGTCAGGGCGCCGGGATTCTGGATGGCGATCATGACGCGATTTCGCAGCCCGCTGGGGGGCAAAACGCGGCCGGCAAAGTAATAGGTCTTGCCACAACCGGCTAGCGCGGCGGCTACCACCAGAGCTGCGCCGGCGCTCATGAGAAGACTTCTGTTCTTCAAATTTCAAACCCTCGGTTGATCGCGCGGAAAGACCCGCAACGTCGTCGAATAAATGGCGTTATTGACACACGGAGGGGCCTTGGAATGCTCAAGCCCGAACCGATTTCCATGCAGGCGATAACTTCCGAAGTATAACAAAGCGGCCCGGCCCCTTGGCGCGGCGCGAGGAATGTCAAAAACGGAGTTACGAGAAGAGTCCGCATGCGGGCGGAGCAGAATGATCGAACGTCGAATCGACCGGGCGATCGGTGGATACATCTCTGCTGGCGATGCGGTAGCATGACAACAGAATGAACCGGTTCGCCGAAATCTTCTCCGACCGTCCCGTCCTCGCCGACGGCGCCATGGGCACGGTGCTCGAATCTCGGGGCGTGTTTACGAACCGGGGCTACGACGAACTGAACCTGTCGGATCCCGATCGGATCGTCGCCGTCCACGAAGAATACCTGCTTGCGGGTGCGGAGATTCTTGAAACCAACACATTCGGTGCTAACCACTTTCGATTGTCCCGGCACGGGTTGGGCGCAAAGGTCGAGGAGATCAACGCGGCGGGCGTACGCCTGGCGCGGCAGGCGGTGGAACGCCTGAAAGAAAAGCAAGGCGGGAACGCGTGGGTTGCCGGCGCAGTGGGACCGCTTGGCGTGCGGCTGGAACCCTTGGGCAAGACTGGCCTGGATGAAGCGCGCGCGGCCTTTGCCGGACAGATTGACGCGCTCAAGAAAGGTGGTGTCGATCTGCTGATCCTGGAGACGATGCCCGCCCTGAATGAGGCGCGTCAGGCACTGGAAGCTGCCAAAGCGGTCGCCCCGGAGCTCCCGGTTCTTGTCATGGTCACGGTGGACGACGAGGGCGAGTGCCTCGACGGCTCCTCTGCAGCCCAGGCGGCAGCATGGCTGACAGAGTGGGGAGCCGATGCCGTTGGAGTGAATTGCTCGACTGGGCCGGCAACGGTGCTCACGGCGATCGAGGAGATGCGCGGGGCAACGAATCTGCCGCTGGGCGCGATGCCCAACGCCGGCATGCCGCGAGCGGTCGAGGGACGGAACATCTATCTGTGTTCTCCCGAGTACATGGCCAGCTTTGCGCGCAAAGCCATCGCTGCGGGAGCTCAGATCGTCGGCGGTTGCTGCGGCACCACGCCGAACCATATCCGCGCCATGCGGCAGGCCGTTCGGGCGATCGACGAACAGGCGCACGTGGCGGGGAAAGACGCTGCACCCGCTGTCAGCAAGGAGACGCCGCCGGCGCCGCTGGCGCAACGTTCGCGTCTGGGTTCGCTGATCGCAGAAGGCAAGTTCATCACCATGGTGGAGTTTGTGCCGCCGCGGGGCATCGATTGCGCAAAAGAGATTGAGGGAGCCGGATTGATGGCGCGCCTGGGCGTGGACGCCATCGATGTGTACGATGCAGCGCAGGCGTCGGCCCGGATGAGCGGAGAAAGCCTCTGCATCCAGATTCAACAACACACGGGGATTGAGACGATCCTTCATTACACCTGCCGCGATCGCAACCTGCTATCAATCCAATCGGACCTTTTGGGCGCCTCATCGATCGGCCTGCGCAATATTCTGTGCGTGACCGGCGATCCGCCCAAGCAAGGAGACTATCCTGACGCGTCTGCTGTCTTTGACGTGGACTCCATCGGATTGGTAAACATCGCGCGGCGGCTGAATCACGGCCTCGATATCGGATCGAACTCGATTGGCGCGAGCACGAACTTCACCATCGGCGTGGCAGCGAATCCCGGAGTGCCGGACCTGGAAAATGAGCTCAAGCGGCTCGCATACAAGGTTGAGGCGGGCGCCGAATACGTGATCACGCAGGCGGTCTTCGACCTGCGGCTGTTGGAAGCGTTTTTGGAGCGGATCAAGGAGCATCATATTCCGGCAATCGCGGGCATTTGGCCGCTTACGAGCCTTCGCAACGCGGAGTACATGAAGAACGATCTGCGGGTCGCGATGCCCGAGGAGATCATGCTGCGCATGGCGCAGGCGGGCACCCCGGAAGCCGCGCGCGCGGAAGGAATCAAGATCGCGCAGGAGATGCTGGCGGCGGTGCGGCCATTGGTACAGGGTGTGCAGGTGAGCGCGCCATTTGGAAACTACGAGACCGCGGCCGAAGTGATCGCCAGCGCGCTGCCGGCGGGATCAAGCGAGAAGAGGTGAGCGCCATGCCATCGTTTGAAGAATCGCTCAAAAAGCTGGAAGCAATCGTCGAGCAATTAGAGAAAGGCGACCTGGCGCTCGAAGACTCGCTCAAGCTCTTTGAAGAAGGCGTCGGATTGTCGACGGCCTGCAAGCAGGAGCTGGATGCGGCCGAGGGTAAGGTACAGATGCTCGTGAAGCAGCGCGACGGATCGGTAAAGCCGGAGCCGTTCCTGACTGACAAATCCTTCTAGGCCATCTTTTCAATCGCAATCAACGCTCAATCGGACGTCGCGGTCTTCGCGTGCGCATCGATCTCCGCCGCGAGAGCGAGCAGCGACTCGTCGTCACCGCGAGCAGCGGCTAGTTGCATGCCGCCGTGCGGGCACGGGATGGCGATGGTGGGCACACCGGCCATGCTGAAGGGCGCGGTATAGCGCAAGAGACGCGCGCGGGTCTGGCTGTGGTCTGCGCCGACTGCAAGCCGTGCTACCGGAATCGACGGCAGCAAAATAAGCTGATGCTCGGCAAAGAGCTCGTCCATGCGCGCGCGAAACGCCGCGTGACGTTGGCGCAATGCGGAAATCTCGCCGGAACTTAGGCCTGCGCCCCATTTGAGGCGGTCACGAATGGCCGGCTCAAAGTGATCAAAGTTCCCAGCGTGAAGCTGTGCCGCCTCGGAAGCCTGGATGGGTGCGAAGATTTCGACGGCGCCGTTCCACCAATCTGCTTCGAGCGCCCGACCCTCCATTCCAAGATCCTGGAGAGTTTGAACGACGGCGCGGAAGCTCGCGAATACATCCGGCTCACAATCATGGAGAAAACTGTCGTCGACGTAAGCGAAGCTCGAGAGGCGGCGGGCGGGAGCGTCCTCTGCCGGCGCAAACGGCGCAGCAAGAAACGGAGCATCTTCAAGATCGCGAAAAAGCCAGCCGAAGGTGTCAAAGGATTCCGCAAGATGAGCACCGCCGCGCCAATTGCCGCGACCGAGTGTGGCGCGATAGCCGGCCAGACCGCAGAGCGCGGCCGGTGCGCGCACCGATCCGCCGGTGTCCGTGCCGATGGCAACTACCGCCGAGCCCTCCTGCACGCTGGCCGCAGCGCCGCTTGACGAGCCCCCGGTGAGCCCGCCGGAATCGCGAGGCTGCGCACAGTCGCCATATTCGGGATTCTCGCCTGTAATCCCGTAAGCCAGCGGGTGAAGATGAGTTTTGCCGACGATTACGGCTCCGGAAGCACGAAGCCGCTCCACGAGCCATGAGTCGCGAGTGGCTTTGCCGTCGCGGTCGCGGTAGAAATGCACACCGCAGCTTGTCGGCGAGCCGGCGAGGTCGAAGCAGTCTTTCACCGAAATCGGCAGACCCCAGAGCGCGGACCGACCGTCGCCGAAGGGGCCGCCGCTCGAGGGCTGCATCGTTTCGGCGCGGGCCGCTTCGGCGCGCGTCCAGTCTGCGTCCTGCCAAATGTAAGTATTGCGGCCCGCATTCCCATTGCTGCTCGCGAGCGCGGATTCGGCGAGTTCCGAGGGCCTTCGAGATCCGGCTGCGAGCGCGGCGCGGAGACTGCGAAGGTTCCACGAGCTGGCGGTCATAAGGCCATTCTAGAAGCCCAGGCGAGCGGGCGCCATGCCCCAAAGATCGCAACCGCGCAGAACAGAAGGGCGACCCTTGCGGGCCACCCTCACGAGGTTGCATACCGGCTCAGCTTAAAAATCCAAATGCAGCGACATCTGTATCTGGCGCGCGCTGCCGATGGAGTGTTTGGTGATGCCGAGCCCGGATGGAGGATTGTAGAGAGGATCTCCTCCCACGGGTACGTTGTTGAAGGCTGCATTCTGATTCACGTTGTTCTGGGGAATATCGAAGCTGGATGTGTTGGTTAGGTTGTAGACATCGAATGTGTAGTGCAGGGTAAAGGGTTCGTGAATCAGCAGGTCCTTCACCAGAGAGGCATCGGCCCGCCGCTGCCATGACTGACGGAAGATGTTGCGTTCGCCGCTGATAAAATTGGTCTCGTAGGTGTCGCCGTTCGGAACGCCCATTGTGCCTTGCGGGACCAGCGGAAGCGTAAAGCAGCTGGCTTTGAGCGCCGCGCCCTGACCGGTATTGATGTTGTAGAACGCGCCATTTTGGCCCGTCAGCGCGTTCTTGCGATTGCATCCCGGGGCCAGCGGCACGATCGGGTTGGTAATTCCATTGAACGTGCTGTAGAAGATGCTGCCCACAGCTCCGGAATAATCGATCATGCTGTACGGCTGGCCGCTCTGAATGACCGCAATGCCATGAATGGCCCAGCCGTCCACCACTTTCCCCGCCAACGTATCCTCGCTCATGAATTTCGGGAACGTGTAACCGTAGGTGAAATTCAGAACGTGAGTGCGATCGAAGTCGGATGAGCCGTATCCGCTGCGCAGATTATCTGGATTATTGCCGTTGTAGAACAATCCCATGCCGCTCTGTTCGTCGGTGGCGTGCGAGTAGGTATAAGAAACTCCAGCTGTGATGCCGTGGCTTAACCTCTGTTCGAGATGGGTCTCGAGTGCGTTGTACATTGCAACGCCGGCCGCGGTGTACGCCTCAGACTCTGACGAGTAACCGATGTAAGGCACGCGAAGATCCACGTTGCCGCCCTCGTAGTTGTTCAGCATAGTGCCATAGCTGCAATTGGTTTCTGTCGGATCGTTCACGCATTCCGGGAAAAAGGTGTTCGGGTCGAGCACAGTATATCCGTAGCTGAACGACTGCGTTGCAATGCCGCCCGGATGCGTGGGATTGCCCGTCGTGGCGATCTGGGCCTGATTAAAGGGAATTGGAATCACCTGATGGCGGCCGAGATTGCCTACGTATCCGATTTCAATCATCAGATCATTGCGCGGCTGGTACTGAAGGTTGAGCGTGAAGTTCATGCTGTAAGGCAGCTTGTTGGCGCGGTTGTAAACGCCCAGCGTGTATGGCTGGCCGCTGTTGTTGGCGCCGACAGTGCCGTCGATCAGAGCCGCGGCATTCGGAAGATAATTGGCGATGTCAGAGGCTTTGGGGTTCGACGGCGGCGCCGATCGCGTTGGTCCCCAGGGCGTGGTCAGGTTGTAGTCCGCGTTATCGACGGTTGCAGAAAGTCCGTTGCCACCACAGATCGGAACATAGTTGAGATAGAGGTAAGTTGGATTTTCCGCATTGAAGGAGGAACTGTACGGGCAATGCTGCTGAGAGACAAAAGGTTCTGTCTGCGACGAGCCGTAAGGACCCCCGTCAATTTCGCCTGCCGCATAGCCGGGCGAGAGGTAGGTGAAGAGCTCGCCGCGATCATAGTAGAAACCGCCGCCCGTGCGGACAACGAGCTTCGAATGAAAGATGGATGGCTGCCAGGCGATGCCGAGGCGGGGCGCGATACCCCACTGGCGACCCGTGAGCGTGGTCTTGCTCACGCCTGAGGTCCCGTTGGAGTTGTTGCCGGCGATGATAAATCCGGAGCCCGTGATGGTGTCCGATGCGGCATCGTAGCCGTATCCCTTGGGATCGAAGTTGAAGATGTTGCCGTGCTTTTCCGTCAGTCCTCCATCCCAGTCGTAGCGCACGCCGAGAGTGATGCTCAGGGTTGGGGTCGCCTGGAATTTGTCCTGAACGAACATACCCAGTTCATTGGCGCGATAAAAGCGGTCGGCGTTGCCCTGAAGGAACGAACTTGCCGTGAACAATTGCGTGGTGTAAGGCGTGATCCAGTTATTGGCAAGGGTAACGAAGTCTGGCGTGTCCACGTTGCCCGTGCCAGTGCGGCGATCCCGCGTATTCAACTGCGTGTAAGAGTAACTTGCGCCGAAACTAACCGAGTGGCGTCCTTTCGCCCAGATGGCAGTCCCCGAGGGCATGATCCGGTTCTGGAACATGCCTGTGTTTGCTCCTTGATATTCGGAGTCCGGACCGATGGCCAGCGACGGGAAGACAAGGCCGTACAGCGGTCCGGTTGGCGAATCATACTGATCGCCGATGGCATCGTTGATCGTGATGCCGGGGAAATAATTGCCAAACGCCGGACTCATGCCGATTTGTGCGGGCGTGAACAACTGATCGTTCGTGGCATATGCCTTCTCGCGGAGAATGCCGACGGTTTCAGCGATGCTGAGGGTGTTTCCGATCGTCTGCACATTGTTGATAGAGCCCACCTGGGAGCCGGTGTCCATGTGCGCCGTAAAGCCGGGAACATTCGAGTAGCCGTAGGGCGATGAGTTGGGATCGTGCTGGTAGTAGTACTTCGCGGCCAGTATGTCCTTGGCTCCAACGTTCCAGTCGAGATCGGCGACCGCCTGATCGGAGGTGAAGCGCGCCGTGCCCGGCAGAAATGCGTTGTAGGGCGAATAGACGTTCGGAGTTCCGGGCGCATTCTGGTTCGGAATGAGCCAGTTTGGATGGGCGGTGCTGCCGCCGGGAAGTTGGTATTGGAAAAGAGCGAGGGCGACAGGGTTAGTCGACCAGTCCGTGGATGTGACAGTCGTCGCCGCTGGATTTTCAGGGTACTGAACATTGGCAGAATAGCCTTCGTTCGTGGTCCAGTTATTGTTTGCAATATCGGTGAGCCCGCCAGGGGTGCGGTTTGTGTCGCTCAATCCGGGCGGGACGACGAGCAGTTCATCGCCGGTCTCCTGATCGGAGATGTGCAGGTGCTGATAGCTGACGAACCCGAAGAGTTTGTCTTTGATGATCGGTCCGCCAAAAGTACCGCCTGCAGTGTAGCGGTGCAACTGGGGATTCTTGTATGCGGAGGGAATATTGTCGTCTTTTTTGAAGAAGAAAGGCGCGGCGTTGAGAAAGTTGGTGCCGCGGTGGCCATAGAGCGAGCCGTGGATCTGATTGGCTCCGGATTTGGTGCTCATGTCGATATGCGCGCCGCTGTCGGATCCTTGCTGAGCGTCGTACATCGAGGCGTTTACGCGGACTTCCGCAATGGATTCAGGCGCGGGCGTCGGAATGGCGTTGCCGATGGCCAAATAGACAGACGAAGCGCTGGGAATCACGCCTCCAGCGGCGTTGTTGGCCTGGCCGGTATTGTTCACGATCCGGAAAGAATCTACTTGGCTTGTGCTCTTGCCGTTGAAGAGATTGCTGGCGTCGACGCCATTCAGAAGAAATGCGTTTGAAGTATCGCGCTGTCCGTTGGCCCAGATCGGCGCATTGCCCAAACCGGAATTCGCGCCTGTGCCGCCTGGCAACTCAGCATCGACGCCGGGCGAGAGGATGGCCAGTCCGGTAAAACTGCCGGTTGGCAACGGCACATTGTCGATCTGTTGCTGCTCCATCACGTAGCCGTTCGTGGTGTCGACGGCGTTCATCAGCGGTGCGGCTTCCACTTCCACGGTGGTGCTTGCCTCGCCGACCTTGAGCGAAACATTCAGCGTAGCCGTGCGGTCGGCCTCGACTGTGATGTGCGGGGTCTTCTGTGCCTGGTACCCGTTGGCCGTATAGGTGAGCGTATACGCGCCGATGGGCAGATTCACGAATGTATATTCGCCCTGATCGTTGGTTTTGGTGGTGCGAGCCAACGAAGTCCCTTCATGCGTAAGAGAGACAGTGACGTTGGGAATCACACCGCCAGAGGCGTCAGTGACTTCTCCCGTGATTCCACCCAGCGTTTGTTGAGCATGAAGAAAGCTGGTACACAATACGCCGGCTGCGACGATCGCGAAAAGACAGGAGAACGAGAAAGAAGACATACGCATGAAACGCATCAAAGGACTGACCTCGAAATAGAAATTTCCCCCTGAAACCTGGGGGGATTCAATGGCTACTGAAATAGTTTTGAAATCTCGAGTTTCTTGAGCGTTGAACTATTACGCGGTAGAGTGCTTTCCAACGCGAGCCGCGATGGTTGAATGGTCTTTCCTGCTCGCGCTGCAGGTTAAAGAAATATTAATTGCCGCGGCATAAAGTTCACGTAAGGAATTTTGGCGCGAAAACCCGGATAAGGCCCGGCTTTTCCACAACACATCACACGGCTTGCGCTTTTCTTCGCCGCACGGCGTACCACGCGAGCCCGGCTGTTATGTAGGCGAGATAGAGATAGGGAATTCGCGCGTGAACAATGTCCTCGGCGGAGTTAAGGTCGAAGATCGTGATGATCAGGATGACCGCAACGGTAAGGACGCTGACTGCCGCGAGGAGATGTGAATGTTGGCCAACTGCGCGTCGCGCGAAGGGAAGTGCGAGGGCAACCAGCGCGTATGCTGTGAGAAAGCCAAAGACAGAAAGCGATCCCAGCAGGTCGTACATCGTCGATCCCGTGTCGCCAAAGACGGCCATGACCGCGGTGGCAGCGAACATGAACGCGATCGACAACGCAACAGCTGCTCCCGGCGTTCCGTGACGCGGGCTGGTGCGTTGCAATGCGGCGGGCAGCAATCCGTCGTGCGCCATGCGAAGCAAAACACGCGCGGCAGCCGTGGCGCAGGCCAAAACGCAGGCGAACATGCTGATAAATGCTCCGCAATCGATGGCGATTCCCAGGGGCGAGACGTGAGCCTTTGCGGCAAGCATGTGCAGCGGACTCGTTGAACTTGACAGCGCCGCTGCCTGGCCTCTGAATCCGAGTACTTCGGAATACGCGCAGAGCATAAAGAAACCACCGGCCAGGAGCGCGCACTGCAACACGGCGCGCGGAATCGTTCGCAGGGGATCGCGCACCTCGCCGCCCAGTGTAGTTGCGCCCTCAAAGCCGACAAAACTGAAGATGGAAAGCACCAGAGCAGGCCCAAGGCCGCTGAAGGAAACGCCCCGGAGGCGGAACTGACTCGTGTCGAGCTGAAACCCAATGTGCACCGGCAGTAGAACGAGCACGATCACGATGAGGCCAAGCGAGACGGCTTCGATCCACAGCATAACCTCGGCGGAAAGTTTGACGTCGCGGTAGGCGATGAATCCGGCAGCGGCGCAAACAACCGCCAGCGTGGGAATGGCAGGCGGCGCCCAGTGAAAAAACTGCTCGGAGAGAACGGTTGCATAATACAGCGCTCCGCCAGCCACCGATGCGCCGGTGGCAATGTAAGCGAGCAGCAATCCCCACGCGGCTGCGACGCCAAATGCCGGCGGCAGCGTGTTCGCGGTGTAAGTGTAAAGCGAGCCAGGCGACGCGCTCAGGCGCGCGAATCGGCTGATACAGAAACCGACAAGCAGCATGGAGATTGTGGCGAGGAGGTAGACGAACCATGTGGCGCTGCCGGCATCTGCGAAGACCAGAGGAATGGTGAGACACGCGGACGTGCTCGGCGCCATGGCGGATACGGACTGAGCCAGAGTTTCGATGGGGCCGAGGACGCCTTTCCGAAGGCCATAGCTTTCCGCGGCGTTATCCTGCGCAAACACGTTGCGCTCTGTGGTCGTGGTCCCGGTCACGGCTTCGCCTTCTGCTGAATAAGTTAGCGCTCGACGGTGGCCTCGATCGTACCATGCGGCTCGTCGATGGGCACAAAGATGTGATTGGGATTGTCCTGTCCGAAGGGGCTGAGATCGGCGAGCAGATGATGCAGATTCGGCATGGAAAGATGAATGCGTGCGATTTCGGGCGCTGCCTCCAGCGCGGCGCTTCCCATATCGAACAGCGTGTGTTGAACGCTCTTACTATCGTGCGCGGCAAATGTCTTGAGCAGCGCGTTGACAATGCGTACGCGAGCCTCCGCATAGTCAGGGGTTGCAGCCGCATAGTCCCACGTGATGGTTGCGCACGTACCGAGAATGCGATCGGTGGCCGGCTTGAGCGTGGTCAGCTTGTCGACAACGTAGCCGGTGAAGGCCGATTTTGTGGTCTTGAGGATAGTTAGCCCGTCGACGCCGGAGGTCACAGCCCATACGCCGCCGCGTTCGCGCGTCACGTGTACAGTCTGAAGCTCCGTTCCGGTGAGCTTGAATGTGGCGGGTTCGGGTACACCCCCAACCGCTATTCGTTCCCAGGCGCGCTCTTCGATCTCGATTGAAACGCCGGAGACTTGCGCGTTGTTGGCGAGAAAATAATCGCCGAGTTCCATGGCGAACGATTCGATGGTCTTAGCTTGAGAGCCACGCGCCACGGAGTACACGGTATTTTTCATCGTGTCGGTAGGCAGCACTTTGCTGTTGTCGGCTTTCGTAAAGCTGGCCTCAAAGTCTCCCCTCAACATCACGTGGACGGTCCACTCGTTGAACTCGTGCCGATCCTCCAGGCGCGTGATTCGCGAGAGACGCACTCGGGACTTGCCATAGCGATTGTCACCCAGTCTTGCCATTCGTCAGCTTCCTCTATAGGTTGTGTAGCTGTTGTCGCTCAAGAGCAGCGGCAAGTGATAGTGCGCATTGCCGTCGCAGGTGAATGTAATCGTAACCTCGGGGTAAATGCTGGTACGGCTCAATCGTGCGAAATACGGGCCCGTGTCGAAAACGATGCGATACGGGCCGGAAGCAGCGTCGCGCGCCAGTTCGCGGCAGCGTCCGTCGGAATCGGTTACCCCGGAAGCGACTTCAATCCAATCGCCCGGTGCATCATGTGCGCGTTCGGCGGCGCCGCCGTTTGCTGAGATTTCAATCCAGCCTCCGCCCGCAAACTGTTCGAGGCGCACGGAAATCCCCGCGGCCGGCTTGCCCAGCGCAGAATCCAAGACATGAGTTGAAATGTTGCTCATTCGACTAACCACTTTCCTAAACGAATTTGCATGATCTGTCGTTGCTGTTCGGCGGCTTCGCGCAACTCGGACTCTCGATCGTTCCCCAGCCGCCGTTTGAGAATGGTAAGCATCTCGGAGGCGCTCTTTCCGGTCGCGCAGACAATATACGTGAAGCCGAAACGTTGCTCATAGCGTTGATTCTCGTCCGCGAGCTCGGCCAACACCATTTCATTGGCCGCGCGGGCAGCGAGTTGTTCCTTGCGGGACCATGCGGCTGATCGCTCCACTGGGTCGTGGGACGGGGGTTCGGTAACGGGCGCAGGCGTGCGCTCGCCGATGCGTGGATGACATGCGAACGCCTCCAGCCAATCCGGCTCTTGCATGTTGCCCCACGCCCTGTCGGCAGCATCACTAAGCGCCCACACGTTCGCGAGAGGGCGCTGCGCCGCCATGGCCTGAGCCCATCTTCTCGATCCGCAGCATGCCAGCATGGATTCGATCGCGGCGGATTCGTCGGCCGCATTCCACGCTGCAAGCGTTGCATTCATGATTTGGATCCCTCCGGGCGAAGTGAAAGCAGAAATTCGTCAAGGAGATTCATGGCGACGCGGCGCCGGTATTCGGCCGTGGAACGAATGTCATTGATCGGTTTAATTTCTTCGAGGAGCGCGCGGTGGGCTGATTGCATCGTATCGCGCGTGACGGATTGACCGAGAAGCGCGGCTTCAGCTTGCCATAGGCGTATCGGAATGGGCGCCAAGCTCGCTGCCCCGATCCGAATCTCCCTGATCATACCGTTCTCAAGCATAGCGGTTGCGCCGACGGCGACCTTGGCGATAGCCATGGCGCGGCGTGTGCCAACTTTTCGCAGATATTGAGCGTGATGGGCAAAACGGCGCGGGACATGGATCGCGTAAAGCAATTCGTCGGGCGAGAGGACGTTGCGCTTGTAGCCGGTGTGGAATTCAGAGTAGGGAACTCGGCGGCGGCCGCGCACGGAGATGATCTCGATTTCGGCGTCGTAGGCCAGCAACGCCGGAGAAGAGTCCGCCGCAGGCGAGCCATTGACGAGATTGCCGCCGAGCGTCGCGCGGCTCTGATTGGCGACGGAGCCGATCCAGCTCGCGGCTCTGGCCAGCAATGGCAGTTCGGAGGAAATGACAGCGTTCCTGCGCAGGTCGAGGAACGTTGCAGCGGCGCCGATGATAACGCTCTGCGGCGTCACCTCAATGGCGCGCAGATCGGGAATACCCCAGAGGCTGACGAGTTTGGCAGCGTTTAGGCGCCCCGCGGAAAATGCAACCATTAACTCAGTTCCGCCGGCAATCGGCGTCCATTCTCCGGGTTCGTCAGACAGCAACTGGAGCACCGCGCCCAGTTCGCCAGGCGCGACGAGATTGTGCACGTCTGCATTACCGCGCATGAGGTGTCGGCTCCGGGGTCGATCCCGCCGCGTGTCCGGCGCAATCCTGTGCGATCGTCGCGGCGACGGACTCAAAAATACGAATGAATCCCGTGCAGCGGCAGAGATTGCCGGCGAGCGCTTCGCGAATCTGAGGCAAGCTGGGGTGAGGATTCAATTCGAGAAGCTGCACTGAGGCCATCAACATTCCCGGCGTGCAGATGCCGCACTGCGCGCCTCCGTGCTCGAGAAACGCTTTTTGCAACGGATGCAGTTCGCTTTTGAGGGCCAAGCCTTCGACCGTCTGGATCTCGGCACCTTCAGCCTGCAACACCGGGACCAGGCAACTGTTCACAAGCTCGCCATTCATGCGCACGGAACAGGAGCCGCACTCGCCTTCGCCGCATCCCTCCTTGGTTCCGGTCAAATGGAGATCTTCGCGCAGCACGTCGAGAAGGCGCTTCATCGGCGGGACTTTCAATTGTTCTGCGTGGCCATTGACACGGAACCGAATTGCAGGCCAGCGTTGGTTCGGACTTGCACGTTCGTCTTTCCTCATCGCATCGCCATCTCTTCCGCCGCTTGGGCTGCGGTAAGGCCCGCGTAAAGATCTTCAGGGAGAAGCGGAATTGCGTTGAATGCAACTCCTGTCGCATCACGAATGGCATTGAGAATCGCGGGCGCAGGCCCATCGTGAGGCAATTCGCCGATGCCTTTAGCGCCAAATCCGCCGAATCTGAATGGAATCTGCTCGAAGTACACGTGAATCGGCGGGACATCTTCCGCGGTGGGCATAATGTAGTTGGTCATCTGATTGTTGGCCATGTGGCCATCCTGCCAGACGACTCTTTCGTAGAGCGCATATCCGATGCCCTGCGCGATTCCGCCCTCTACTTGCCCAGCCGCCATCACAGGGTGAATCACTCGACCCGCTTCCTGTACGGCCCAAAAATCTTCCACTTCTGCAGAGTAAGTGACCGTATCGACGGCGACCTGCGCAACATAGATGGCCCACGCATACGCGCCGTAGGCTTCTCCGTGGTAGGTCAGATCGTTCCAGACGATTCCGGGCGGCGCTTCGTAGCGGCATAACGACGTAACCTCGCCATGCGCTGCGCGGTAGCGTTCGCAGGCGGCGAGGAATTCCTTTTGTGTGTAGCTCGAGCCAAGGCCGGCGTGTTCGCGAAGGAGTGCAAGCAGCTGTGAGGCCGCGCGCTCGATGATGCGGCCGACGACCATGGATGTACGCGAGGCAACCGTGGGGCCGCTATTGGGTACGATGCCCGTGTCGGGCGCGGCCATCATCACATCGGCGTAGTCGACTCCAAGCGACTCTGCCGCAACCTGAGTGAGCACAGTGTTCGTGCCCTGGCCGAACTCAGTATTGGAGACCAGCACGCGAACTTTGCCTTCAGGCGTGACGTCGATGCCCGCCTGGGAATTCAAATAGACTTCGCCCGAGCCGGTAAACCCCGAGCCGTGATAGAAAGCGGCCAGCCCCATGCCCCGCTTGACGGGGCTGTCCGGATTTTCGCGAGCAAACTTTACGCGCTTCGCGTCGTAATCGCTCTCCTTAAGAGCGCGATCAAGGAGTTGGTCGAGAATCACCGGTTCGCGCATTTCCTGTTCCGTGGCGTTTGTGTCGCCCACATGAAGAAAATTCCTGCGCCGAAGTTCCACGGGATCGATTCCAAGCGCTGCGGCAATCTCATCCATATGCCGCTCCATCGCGAAGATGGCCTGCGGAGCGCCGAAACCGCGAAATGCGCCATAGGGAATGTAGTTAGTGGCCCAGGAGCTCGCGCGTACCCGCACGTTGGGGCACAAGTAAGGACCGGTGGAGTGAAGCACCGCGCGCGACAGCACGGTGGATGAGAGGGTTGCATAAGCGCCACCATCGGTTGCGAGGTCGATCTCGATAGCCAGCAGCTTTCCGTCGCCGTCGAGTGCAGTGCGGTGGCGCACGCGCGACGGATGGCGCTTGGTAGTAGCAGCCAGATCTTCCATGCGGTCGTACACCATCTTCACGGGATGGCCGCTTTTCATGGCGAGAAGGGCAGCGTGGCATGCCAGCGTGGACGGATAGTCCTCTTTGCCGCCAAATGCGCCGCCAGTCTCTGTCTGAATGACGCGGACTTTATCTTCGGGTAGATCGAATACCGGACGCAGAGCCTTGAAGACGTAGTAGGGGCACTGTAGCGAGCCCCAAACAGTGACACCATTCTTCGCGCTGTATTCCGCGATCATGCCCTGGTTCTCGATATAAAGGTGCTCCTGCGCGCCGGTACGGTATTCCCCCTCTACGATGTGTGCCGCGCGAGGCCAGACAGAATCTACGTCGCCTTTCTCGAGTAGAAAACTCTTCAGCAGATTGTCGGCGCCCCACACGACCGCATCCTGCCGCTCGCTCTCTTCGATGGTGAAGATGGACGGCAGCGGCTCATATTCGATGCGCACTGCGGCCACGGCTTCGCGTAGTTTGTGTTTGTCAGGATGCGCGAGCAGCAGGATCGCCTCTTCGCAGTGATTCACTTTGCCGTCTGCCAGGCAGGGCTGATCGGCAACGATGAGCTGAATGCAGTTTTCGCCGGGAATATCGGCGGCGGTGACAATTGCGAATTCGGCCCAGTCAATGCGGCGATCGAAAGTAATGGAGCGAATGAGCCCACGCGGAATCGAGCTGCGTACAGTGGCGCCGTGCCACATTCCCTCGCGCACTATGTCGTCGACGTAGCGCGCACGGCCCAGCAGCTTGTCCGCGCCTTCTTTGCGGGGAACAGAAGCGCCGACGATTCGAGTTGTCGAAGGCGAGCTCATGGTTGCGGAATCCGCTGTTGCCGAACAGGTTGAGGGATAGCATACAACGGCGCAACGCTTTTTTTGAAATTGCCGAGCTAAGTGGCGAGCTCCGCCAACGTGCGCGAGAGCACGTGGACGCCGCTGCCGATCCATTCTGGCGATGCGTACTCGTCGGGTCGATGACTGACCCCGCCGCGGCAGGGAGTGAACAGCATGGCCACGGGAGCAATGCACGACACGAACGATGAGTCGTGATAAGCGCGCGCCACCATCTTTTTGTAGGTTTTGCCTGCCGCAATGGCCGATCGTTCAAGCACGGCGAGAATGGCGGGGTCACACGTCGTCGGTGGGTCGGCGTTGATTAGCTCCGTGGTGATCCTGACTCCGCGGCGGGCGCTGACTCCTTCCGATGCGAAAGCGAGCGAGGCCAGAACGCCGTCGCGCCGCGCACCATCGATGTCGCGGACATCTGTGGTAATGAGCACGCGTGAAGGAACGCTGTTCACCGCGCCGGGAAACACATCGCAGATGCCAACGGTGCCGACCGTATCAATGGCCCCCGTCGATTTGGCCGCCGATTCAAGTGCAAGAATCAGTTCGGCGGCGGCGGCCAGCGCGTCTTTGCGGCCCGGCATGAGTTTTCCGCCGGCATGTCCGCCTTCGCCTTCGATCGTAATGCGCTGGCTGGCAGGCGCGGCGATGTGCGTGACCAGGCCGACGTCGAGCCCTTCCTGCTCAAGGATCGGACCCTGCTCAATGTGCAGCTCAACAAATTGATGAAACCGGCCACGGGGCACGGCGACGGAATCAAGTTGTCCAGTAAAGCCGGCTTGCACGCGCCACTCTTCAAGGCCGCGGCCTTCCTTGTCGCGCAACGCGAGCGCCTGCTGAGGAGTGAGCCCGCCGGCCATCATGCGGCTGCCCAGGCAGCCAATGCCAAAGCGCGTCGGTTCTTCCGCGGTAAAGATCACGAGTTCGATGGAGCGGCGAGGCTTGAAGCCGAGCTTTTTGAGAACGCGGATCGCTTCAAGACCGCCGAGCACGCCCACGCAGCCGTCGTAGAGGCCGGCGTTCGGAATCGCATCGATGTGCGATCCGGTGCCGATCGGCGCGAGTGCGGAGTCCGTGCCTTCCCATCGCGCGAAGGTGTTACCGATCGCGTCTTCGCGGATTCTCAATCCGGCAGTTTCGCAAAGGTCCTTCACATAAGCCCGCGCGCGCAGGTCCGCCTCGCCGAAGACAACGCGCGTTACCACCGGCGGATTGGCCTCGGAGACCTGCCCCAGAGCCATCAGCTCAGCGATCAAGCCATCGATCGTGAGTTCGGGGCGCTCCGTTGTCATTGGCCCTCTCTCAGCGGGTGCCGGCGCCAATCTTTGTAGAGGAGGTATTTTGCCGGGCGCTTGCCGAGCGCGCCAAACCACTGCGGGCAGTAAGCGCGCATCCAGATGAAGTCGCCGGCATAAACCGGATACCAGGAGTCGCCGAGACGATAGATTCCGCCGCCTTCAAGCATAAGGAGGCCGTGCTCCATCAGGTGAACTTCCACCATGGGGAGCGACGCGCCGGGTTCATAGGTGAGTGTACTGATCGCAAAGTCGTAGGACGGGCCATCGGGCATGAGCGCACGCACGCGCAGTGCATCGTCGCCCAGGATGGAAGCGGGTCTTACTGAGGCTTCGTCGCCGATCACTACTTTCGGGGCAGCTATGCCGGCGAGCGGCTCATAGAGCTTTTCAATCAGAGCTGCGCGGGCGATTCCCGACGCCCGCACCGTGTGCGAAGTGCCTTGCGGCAGATACGCAAACCCTCCGGGCTTGAGGATGTGCTTCTTTCCGTCCGCTTTTACCTCGACCTTCCCATCGAGGACATAAAGAAATCGCTGTGCCGGTGCGGGGCCGAGCGAGCCGCCGGCAACGAACTCGACGGTCATTTGCGTGAAGCGTGCTCCCAATTGCGGCGCGGCGTGAATGATGAACTCGACGCCCTCGGCGCCGGGCAACGGTGAGCGGATATACGTGTCCGGGGTTTGCAGCAGATGATCAGATTTCCTGCTGCTGCGTGTTGATCCAAGATGATGCACCTGCGACCTCGATCTGGGAAATGAGAAAAGTGTTCGGGAGAATTCCGATGCTCGATTCTATCTGACCTCGGCGGTCAGCCGCTCCAGAAATTTGCGGCCGACGTTAAGCGCGGCTACGACATCTTCTTCTCGTACCGTTTCGTCCGGATGATGGCTTATGCCGCCGGGGCTGCGCAAAAACAGCATCGCTGTCGGAACCCGCGCGGCCATGACCATTGCGTCGTGTCCGGCGCCGCTGGTCATGCGCTTTTCCTGCATTCCCGCCGCTGCGATTGCATCAACCAGGTAGGCCGTCAGCCGCTCATCCATGGGAACGGCAGGCTGGTCCATTTGCCGCGTCTGTTCCAGGGCGAGCCCCCGTTTGAGGGCGATGGCCTTGGCTTGCTCAAGTACAGATTCCACGGCACCCCTGCGCGCACGGTCGTCGTGATGACGCACATCAAGGCTCACACGCGCGGCACCGGCGATTACATTGGCCGCGTTAGGGTCGGCATCGATCTTGCCCACGGTGGCGATCAGCCCGTCGGTCTTCTGCGCCGCGGTTTCCACCGCGGAGATCCATTCTGCTGCGCACGCGAGCGCATCATGGCGCAGATTCATGGGAGTTGTTCCTGAATGGTTTGCTTGGCCGCGGAAATAGAGTGTGAGACGCGTTTGGCCGACGATTGCCGTCACGGCCGCAACTGAAAGGCCTTCGGATTCGAGAACTGGGCCTTGCTCGATGTGTATCTCCATGAAGCCGAGCACATCGGCGTCGAGTGCCGCGTCGTCAATTTTGTCCGGGTCGAGTCCGAAGTCACGAATTGCGTCTGCCAGCGTGACTCCGTTTGCGTCTTTGAGAAGCAGCAGCGCAGGGTCGAAGCGTCCAGCCACAGCTCGGCTTCCGATAAAAGGGACCCCGAATCGCACGCCTTCTTCTTCAGAGAATGCGATCACTTCGATCGGCAGCGGAAGATTGAGTTCCTGCGCAATCTGGATCCATTCCAGAGCGAGAGCAACGCCGAGGACGCCGTCACAAGCGCCCGCATTGGGTACAGTGTCGATATGCGAGCCGAGAATTAGCCGCTTCCCACGCGCACCCTGAGGTTGCCATAGCCCGCGCAGATTCCCCGCCGCGTCGGTGCGCACGGTCATGCCGAGGGACTCCATTCGGGCGCGCAAATGCGCGTGAACCTCGTTCACTGGCGGCGTCAGAAACCGGCGCGTGATGCGATCCGGCTCCTCGCTCATTTGCGCAATGCGCTTGCATTCTGAGATCGCCCGAAGCGCTCTGTCTCTCATGAACGCACCAACTCTCTGCCTCGTGCGGCCCCCGCAAACTCGCCGCTGCGAAAGACCGGCTCACCTCGCAGCCACGTCTCAATCACACGCCCGCGAAGCTCAACGCCAAGGTAGGGCGAGAGTTTGCGGCGGAAGTGCAAATCACCGGCCGTTACGGTCCATGCGGCATCGGGGTCGAAGACGACAAAGTCGGCGTCGGCGCCGGGAGCAATCGAGCCTTTCTTACCCGTGAACCCAGCGAGCCGCGCGGGCGCGGCCGCCATCCACTCACCGATCCGTTCCAGCTTTAAGCCACGTTGCTGCATCGCCGTCCACATCACGGGCAGCGCAAGGCCGAGGCTTGAGATTCCGCCCCACGCCTGATCCCACCGGCCTTCTTCGCGGCGCCTCATCTGCGGCAGGCAAGGGGAGTGGTCTGTAGTCACCATTTCGATCAGCCCACTATCGAGCGCGTTCCAAAGAGCCTCGCGATTCGCAGCGTCGCGGATCGGCGGTGCACACTTGAACTCCGTCGCGCCATCGGGAATTTCTTCAGAGGCGAACCAAAGGTAGTGCGCACAAGTTTCTACGGTCACGGGCACGCCACGATCTCGAGCCGCGGCGATCAGCGGCAGGGCCTTGGCGCTGGATAAATGCACAATATGAACGGGAGTTTGGAATTGCTCGGCGAGCCGAATGAGCAGCGTGATGGCGTCAACTTCGGCTTCGTCCGGGCGCGATGCTAGATAGGTCGAGTACTTACGCCAATCCGCGCCCGTCTCGTTAAGCCGATTCGTTGCGGCGTCCACCGGACCGGCAATTTCAGCGTGCGCCAGCAAGGGCAGGCCAGTTCCGCTCAGCTTGGCCAGCGCCAGCCTCAGATCCGTTTCATTCACCCATGCAAAGCCGTCAATGCCCGAGTGAATCAGGAAGCATTTGAATCCAGGCACGCCGGCGCGCGCCAGCGGCTCGATCGCGCCGGCGTTGCCCCGCACAACGCCGCCCCATGCAGCCCAGTCGACCCAGACTTTTCCCTGCGCAGCTCTGCGCTTTTGTTCTAAGGACGGCACGTCGACCGTTTCCGGTACGCAGTTCAGCGGCATATCGACGAGCATCGTCACACCGCCAGCTGCCGCCGCTTGCGTTGCCGTATCAAAGCCCTCCCACTCCGTGCGGCCGGGCTCGTTGATGTGCACGTGTGTGTCGACTAGGCCGGGGAGAATGAATGCATCGCCAAAATCGATCCGATCAACGCCAGGCGGGAGCGCATCCCATCCGCAAACGTCCCCAATGCGCTCTTCATCCACAAGCACGCAAGCAGGCCCGAGACCCGCAGACGTCAAAACGCGTGTGGAGCGAAAGGCCTTTGTCATCTTGTCTGTACTTTCGCTGAATGGGGATTCAAAGGGCAAGGGCCGCGCACTCAATTTCAGTGAACGGCTTGATTCATTTTGTGATGGACCATGGCCGAGCGGCCTCAAGATCTGTGGTGCATCGTCGGCGGGTTGTTATCCGCGCAGCTTGGCCAGCAGGTCCTGCGGATGGACAGGTTTGGCGAGAATATCGAACTCGTAGCCCTCAGCGCGCGCCTTTTCAAGCAAATCGGCAGTCGCGGCCTGGCCCGAAAACAGCAGTATTTTGATCCTGGGCAGCAGGGTGCGGATTCGGATGGCCGCATCGATCCCATTCAAGTCAGCCATGATCACGTCGGAGATCAGCATGTCCGGCTGAAAAGTTTCAGCAAGCTCGAGGGCCTTCTCGCCCGAATAAACGGCGCGAGCGTCAAATCCGCTCTGGTTGAGAATGATCGCCAGCGTGTCGGCAATCACTCGCTCATCGTCGGCGACTAGCACTTTTGGTTTTATCGCGTTGGACATACTCTCCTGAGGGGGCAGGGAAGGAATTTGATCAGGCAGCGCCCGGTTGGCTGCGAAAAAGCGATGTCAGGTGCGGTGCTTTGCAAAATGCACTTTCATTGCATCGGGAATGGTACGCTTTACCAGTGTAAAGCACAGCGCGCCTTTTCTGGCCTGGCCGGCTGCTTCAGCCGGAAGTCTCAGTCAACGAGCGGAAGGGCTTGGTTTGTTCGGCGGGCCGTGAATTCATCTGCCATCAAATGTCAGCTTCTATACTGGCGCAAACAAGCTGTAGCTTCGCCTGACAATCCCCTCCCGGAGCATCGGAAATGCAGGAAACGAATACCCCCACCGCTATCGCCGAAGCGTCGCCGGCCACGGATGTGATTATCCGCGCGGAAAAGGTCGAAAAATACTACGCGCAGCCCAGCCAGAATCGTATTCAGGTGATCTCGGCGACCGATTTGAGCATTGTTCCGGGAGAAATTCTTGCCTTGCTGGGCCCTTCGGGGTCGGGCAAATCGACCATGTTGCGCATGTTGACAGGGCTCTCCACGCCCACGGCCGGCCAGGTCTACTGGCATGGCGTCCCTATCTCGCAGGCGGAAATCAATGTTTCGATCGTCTTTCAGAGCTTCGCGCTCTTCCCCTGGCTTACTGTTCTTGAAAATGTCGAAGCTCCGCTGCAAGCTCGCGGCGTGGCGCCGGCTGAGCGGCGCGAACGCAGCATGAAGATGCTAGACACGGTCGGCCTGGACGGATTTGAGGCCGCCTATCCCAAGGAGCTTTCGGGCGGAATGCGGCAGCGCGTGGGATTCGCCCGCGCCCTCGTGGTCGAGCCGGAGGTTCTCTTCATGGATGAGCCGTTCTCAGCGCTGGACGTGCTGACGGCGGAGAACCTGCGCAGTGAGCTGCTGGAGCTCTGGGCGAAGAAGACCATGCCGACAAAAGCGGTCTTTTTAGTCACGCACAATATCGAGGAAGCCGTGTTGCTGGCCGATCGTATCGTGGTCCTCGGGCGCAATCCGGGCCACATTCGGACCGACTTTCAGGTGCAATTACCGCAGCCGCGCGACCGCAAATCCGAGGCCTTCACGAAATTGGTGGACTACATCTACAAGGTGCTCACACAGCCGGACGTGACGCCGGCCGAGGCGCCGGGCCAGGCGGCGGAGCCGCGCGCGCGCGACCAGCGGCAGATGCGCTACCAGATGCTGCCGCATGCGCGGCCTGGAGGCATCGCCGGATTGCTCGAACTGCTTCTTGATCGCGGCGGACGAGACGATATGTATCGCCTGGCCGACGATCTTGCCTTCGAAATCGACGACCTGCTGCCCATTGTTGAAGCCGCCCAGATGCTGGGCTTTCTCAAGGTCGAAGAGGGCGACGCGGCCATCACTCCAAGCGGCGAGGAATTTGCGAACTCCGAAATTCTGCACCAGAAGGAGCTGTTTCGCAACGCCGCGATCGAAAACGTGCTGCTGCTGCGCCAGATTCGTCGCGCGCTCGATGCGAAGAGCGATCATACCGTTCCCGAGGAATTCTTTCTCGACATGCTCGATGAGCAATTCAGCGAGGAGGAATCGCAACTTCAGATCCAGACCGCGGTTACATGGGGTCGATACGCCGAGCTATTCGACTACGACTCCGGGCGGCGCCGCTTTGTGATGCCTGACGCGCTGGAAGAAGAAATTGCCGCGAGCGGAGAAGCGAAGTGAATCTCCAGCACCCTCTCGCCCGATCGCTCGTCACCGTACGCAAAACGCCGTTTCTCGTCGATCTCGGTGTGGCGGCTTGCGCGCTGGCCCTGTTTTTCGCCATCGTCAGCACCGGCGTTTATTGGTTTCAAAAACCCATTCCCATCGTGCCGATTTCGAACTCCATCGGCGCGTTGCCCCTCTACGCGTTTTATTCCATTGTGCGCATGGCGATCGCATACGTGCTTAGCCTGGCATTCGCCATTTCCTACGGCTACATCGCGGCCTACAACCCACGCATTGAGCCGTGGATGGTCGCGGTCCTCGACATCTTGCAGTCGATTCCCGTGCTCAGCTTTCTGCCGCCTGTTGTGCTGGCCATGGTATCGCTCATTCCCGGCCATCAGTTGGGCATCGAGATGGCCGTGATCCTGCTCATCTTCACCGGCCAGGTGTGGAATCTCGCCTTCAGCTTTTACTCTTCGCTCAAAACCATCCCAAGGGAGATGCTGGAAGCGTCGCGCGTCTTCCGCTACTCAGGCTGGCAGCGCTTCTGGCAACTGGAGATGCCATTCTCGGCCATCGGCCTGGTGTGGAACTCGATCGTCTCTGTGGCCGGCGGCTGGTTCGCGCTGATCTTTTGCGAGACGTTCACGATGGGCGCGCGCAACTTTCAGTTGCCGGGCCTGGGAAGCTACATCCAATCGGCGACCAACAATGGCGACGTGCATGCGCTTCTGGCGGGCATCGCCACTGTGATTCTCATCGTTGTCGCCACCGATCAACTTGTTTGGCGGCCGCTGATTGCCTGGAGCGAAAAATTCAAATTCGAGCAGATGGAGTCAGCCGAGCAGGTGACCTCGCCAATCCTTGAGCTTCTTCGCCGCTCGCGGATTTTGGAGACGCTGCCGGGGCGCATCTGGGATCGTATTGAGGAACCGGTTTACCAACACATGGCTCAGACAAAAGAATGCCGCGTAGTGAGGCCGCTCGATCAGCCCAAAGCGCGAAAGGCTCTGCCTGGTCTGTGGGCCGTTGCGGTTGCGGGAGCCGTGGTTGTTTGCTGGGCGGCTCTTCAAGCCATGTTCATGCTCAGCACAGTAACCTGGCCGGACCTGCGGCTCCTGTTGGAGGGCGCCGCAGCGACATTTCTCCGAGTGAATGCGGCGCTCTTGCTTTCCGCCTTGTGGACGATTCCTGTCGGCGTAGCCATTGGCCTGAACCCACGTATCGCGCGCATCGTGCAGCCGCTGGCGCAGATCTTGGCGTCGGTGCCGGCGACGGCTGTCTTCCCAATCTTGCTGATCGGCCTGGTAAAGATCGGTGGCGGGTTAGGTATCGCGTCGATCGTCCTGATGCTGCTCGGCACGCAATGGTACATCCTCTTCAATGTGATTGCGGGAGCCATGGCTATCCCTTCGGATCTGCGCGAGGTCTCCTCGGTCTATCGCTTCACGCGCTGGCAGCGGTGGACTCGGCTCATTCTTCCCGGCATCTTTCCGTATCTGATTACGGGAATGGTCACTGCCTCGGGCGGCGCCTGGAACGCTTCGGTGATGGCGGAGTACTCGAAAGTCAAAGATCAGACCTTGCAGGTCATCGGACTCGGCTCTCAGATTCAGGCAGCCAGCGACAGCGGCCGTTTTGCCATGCTGCTGCTGGCCACGATCATGATTTCGCTCATGGTCGTCACCATGAATCGGTTGGTGTGGAGGCGGCTCTACCGGCTCGCTGAGACGCGGTTTAAACTCGAGGGCTGAAACGGCGAGACGATTCGCGTCAAACATGCGCGGCCGCTCATTGCCGGCTGGGCTCTTTCTCGATCAGCGGAACCCAAAAATTGAATCGCGCTCCGCTGCCGGGGATATTTGCGGCTACAATCCCGCCTCCGTGCGCGAGAAGAATTGCGCGCGTGATAGCGAGTCCCATGCCCGACCCCTTGCGCCTGCTCGTTCCACGTTTGCCTCGGTAAAACTTTTCAAAGATATGCGGCAGGTCCGGAGCATCGATACCGGGGCCGTTGTCTTCGACCGTGAACTCCACGCGATCGTCGCTGCGCTTGCTGCTGAGCGTGACGCGCGAGCCGGGAGGGGTGTGGCTGGCCACGTTCTCGAGCAGGTGGCGCAGAACCCGGCCCAAAAGGTGAGGATCGAACCAGGCTGGCTGATCGTCCTCGCCGTCTTGGTCCGAGGCGTCGCGCAGGATCGTCACCTTGTGCGCGGCCAGAAGTTTGCGGGACTCTTCCACGGCCTGATCAAGCAATGCGCGCGGATGTACGGACGACATCTTGACCTGAACGACGTTGGCGTCAATCTCAGCCATCTCTACGGCTTCGCCAATCAGTTGATCCAATCGTTGTGCCTCTTCGTTAATCACGCGCACCATTTCCACACGCCCGGCTTCGTCGAGACCCTCAGTCTCCAGCAGCGTGGTGGCTGCCGCTCGGATGGATGTGAGCGGCGTGCGCAATTCGTGGGTCAATGAATCGATCAATGCAGTGCGCAGCCGGTCGGCCTCACGCGCGGCTTCGATGCGCGTTGAAGCGGCGATGGCGATGGAGCGCGCGACGGCGATAGATACCTGGGCCGACACCGCGGTTGCGACCTCGAGCGAGAGCGTATCCGGCTGCCACGCGAGAGCGCCTACTGGCTTCAATCCCAGTACGAGAGCGTTGGTCTGATATCCGGCAAATGGCGCGCTCGGGGGGATTCAGTCCCTGGGCAACGGCCTGCATATGCGCACGCAGACTGGATGAAACCTCGCCGGTCGAAGAGAAAAACCGATCGTAGTCGCCGACATAAAGAACCACGCCATCGAGAACGAAGATGCGGCCGATGGCGCCGGGCAGATCGCGGAGAAGGCGATCCGCGTCTTCAAACAGCATCATCTCCTGGCTCAGGGAGTACAGCTTCCCTACATCTTCCTCGCGCTGCTGGGCGCGAACCGTTTGTTTGCGCGCGCGCTCCGCTAGCCGGGCCACAACCAGGCAACTCAGAGCAAACGAGACCATCGCCACCCACTGCTGCGCGCCCTCGATCCTGAACGTATGCAAAGGGAGCAGAAAGAAAAAGTCGAAGCAGACAGCGCTGAGAACAGCGGTGTAGATGGAGAGGGCGATTCCGGCCTGCGCCGCCCACCACACCACGAGGACCAGAAACACCATGCCGGCGGTGGTGGAGTTGGCGCGGAGCCAAACGAGCAGAATTGTGGCGAGCGCCGCCGTGGCCGTGGCCGCGAACCAGTGAAGAACCTGCCTTGCATAGGGCGGTGCGCCCATCGTCTTCTCCACGGGAATCATACCTGCCCGCGGCGCTTCACTGAAACGCACGCCCGCAATGGTGTAAGCTTCCCGTTGGATGAAAGAAGCACGGCATGCCGGGAAGAATTCTGGTTATTGACGACGAGTCGCAGATCACGCGGGTGCTGCGTGCTGCACTCTCCGCGCAGGGATACGATGTTCGCACAGCCAACGATCCCGAGGAGGGTTTGCGCCTCTTCAAGGATTGGGCGCCGGACCTCGTCATTACCGATCTGATGATGCCTGTCATGAGCGGTGTTGAGGTCTGCCGGGCCATTCGAACGCTTGGCGCAACGCCCGTACTGGTTTTATCGGTTCGCGAACACGAACGGTCGAAGGTGGAAGCGCTTGACGCTGGCGCTGACGACTACGTGACCAAGCCATTCAGTATTCAGGAATTGCTGGCGCGCGTAAGAGCGCATCTGCGGCGCGCTCCGGAGCGGACTACGGCAGCCTTGCAGGCCGGCGACTTTGTGATTGACGTTCGGGCGCACAGCATCCTGGTGCAGGGCAAGGCAATCCACCTGACGCCCAAGGAGTTCGATCTTCTCCTGCATCTTGCCCGAAATGCCGGCAAGGTCATGACGCATCGCGCCCTGCTGACGGCGGTTTGGGGTGCGCAATCCGCGCATCAACCCGAGTACCTGCGCGTCTTTGTGGGTCAACTGCGCAAAAAGCTCGAGGGCGAAACCGGCCGCCAGTACATCCAAACCGAACCATGGGTTGGTTATCGGTTTGTGCCCGAGGGCTGGGCTGGAAACGAAGAATGACCGGCAGCGAAGAGCGGCGAGCACGCCCGGACGCGCGACGTGACCCCTTTTCCGACGCAGCCCTCTCTTACTTCTGATTTTCAACAACTTCCCGTCCAAGACAATCGATCCTTACGAAATCTTTAGGTTTTCTTTTCGGTTCTCAAACCTCACAAGGGACAGAATCGGAATGGAACGAGACGGGCCGCGCCGGTTTAAGGCTCTGGTGTGCTCACCAGCTTGATCAAGCTCGGAACACATCGACGCGGAGCAGATCTCTTCATCGAAGGCCTCCGGCGCGAGTCCGGATGGAAAAGGGGACAACCCGCATGCAGGATGCGTTGATGCTGCTTTACACCGTAATCTTCTTCGCCGTGGCGTTTCTCTACGTCAAGGCGTGCCAAAAGTTGAGGTAGCCCATGCAATTGAATTGGATCTCCGCAACCGGACTCATCCTCTCTATCGCCCTGATGATTTATCTCACCGTCGCACTGCTGTTCCCGGAGAAGTTCTGACATGTCCGCAAATGGCTGGCTGCAATTTGCCATCTACTCCGTCATCCTGCTGATCACGGTGCGTCCGGTTGGCATCTACATGACGCGCGTGCTCGAAGGCGAGCGAACCTGGCTGGACCCGGTCTTTCGACCCTTTGAGCGGCTCATCTACAAACTTTGCGCCGTAAAGGCCGACAAGGAGATGAACTGGCGCGAGTACGCATTCGCTCTCCTCGGCTTCTCGGCCGTGACCATGGTGCTTACTTACGCCATTCAGCGTTTGCAGTATTACCTGCCCTGGAACCCGCAGCATTTGACCGCGGTGGGCACCGATCTTGCCTTCAACACCGCCGCCAGCTTCACCACGAATACAAATTGGCAGTTCTACACGCCCGAGTCGACCATGAGTTATCTCACGGAGATGGCGGGCCTGGCGACGCACAACTTCTGGTCGGCTGCGGCAGGCATCGTGGTTGCCGTGGCGTTGATCCGTGGTATCAAGCGAACCAGTTCCGCGACGATTGGCAATTTCTGGGTCGACATGACTCGGACGATGCTTTACATTCTCGCGCCGGCGTGCGTTCTTTACGCGCTGCTCCTGGTCTGGCAGGGCGTGCCGCAGAACCTTAGCCCGTATACGGTTGCGCATCCGCTCGAACAGCCCTCCCAAACGCAAACCATCGGGCAGGGGCCGGTGGCCTCGCAGGAAGCCATCAAGATGCTGGGCACCAACGGCGGCGGTTTCTTCAACGCCAACAGTTCTCACCCTTATGAGAACCCGACCCCGTTTTCGAATTACATGCAGATCGTTTCGATCTTCGTCATTGGCGCAGGCCTGACCTGCACACTGGGCCGCATGACGGGATCTCGCGGTCATGGCTGGGCGGTGTTTGCGGCCATGTATGTCCTGTTCGCGGCCGGCTTTGTGGTCTGCTACTGGGCAGAGGCGCATCCCTACAACATGATTCACGGCGCACAGCAGACGCGGACTGCGACAGCGCCCGGCGGCAACATGGAGGGCAAGGAAGTTCGCAACGGCATTGCCGAAAGCGCTCTGTTCGCCACCATCACTACGGATGCCAGTTGCGGCGCGGTCAATAGCATGCACGACAGCTTTACGCCGCTCGGCGGAATGATCCCGCTGGCCAACATCATGCTCGGCGAAGTGGTCTTTGGCGGCGTTGGCGCGGGAATGTACGGCATGTTGATTTATGTCGTGCTCGCGGTGTTCATCGCCGGTCTCATGGTTGGCCGCACGCCGGAGTACCTGGGCAAGAAGATTGAGTCCTACGACGTGAAGATGGCGATGCTCTATGCGCTGATCTTTCCGCTGATCATCCTGACGTTTGCGGCGATTTTCGTGTTGCTGCCGGTCGGGTTGTCGGTCACCAACAATCCAGGTCCTCATGGATTCAGCGAAATCCTTTACTCCTTTGTTTCGGGCGCAGGCAACAACGGCTCGGCGTTCGCGGGCCTGGGAACGAACTGGTGGTACAACATCGCGATGAGCTGGGACATGCTCATCGGCAGATTCCTCATGATGATCCCGGCTCTGGCCCTGGCGGGCAATCTGGCGCAAAAGAAGAGTGTGCCGCCCTCGCCCGGAACTTTCCCGGTGAACACACCGTTGTTCGCCATCCTGCTCATCGGTGTCGTGTTGATCATCGGCGCGCTCACATTCTTCCCGGCGTTGAGTCTGGGGCCGATTCTGGAACACCTGCTGCTGCAGACCGGCAAAGTCTTCTAAACGCATCTATAACGCTTCAGGTCGAGGCAAAACGGACGGTCATGGCTGAAAAAACGAGTCTCTGGAACACGCAGATTATGGCCCAGGCAACGCTGGACAGCTTTCGCAAGCTCGATCCGCGCTGGATGGTCAAGAACCCGGTGATGTTCGTGGTGGAAGTGGGCAGCGTTCTGACGTCGGTCCTGCTCATCGAAAACTATCGCCATCATCCCGAGGCCTTCGGCTTCAACCTGCAGATCACGCTTTGGCTCTGGTTCACGGTGCTGTTCGCCAACTTTGCCGAGGCCATGGCTGAGGGCCGCGGCAAGGCGCAGGCCGACACGCTGCGCAAGGCGAAGGGCGAGACCATCGCCAAGCGCTACACCGCCGACGGCAGCTTTGAAGAAGTGGTCAGCGGACTTCTTCGCGCTGGTGACGTGATCTACGTTGAAGCAAGCAGCTACATCGCAGGCGACGGCGAAGTGATTGAAGGAGTGGCGTCGGTGGACGAGTCGGCCATCACCGGAGAATCGGCGCCGGTAATTCGCGAGGCGGGCGGCGACCGCTCGGCAGTAACCGGCGGCACGAAGGTTTTGTCGGATTGGATCAAGGTGAAGATCACCTCGAATCCGGGCGAAACCTTTCTCGATCGCATGATTGCTCTGGTCGAGGGCGCCACGCGCCAGAAAACGCCCAACGAGATCGCTCTCAGCATTCTGCTTTCCGGCCTCACGATCATCTTTTTGCTGGCCGTCGTCACGCTGCAACCCTTCGCGATTTATTCCAACGCGCCGCAGACCGTCTTTGTTCTCGTGTCGCTGCTGGTCTGCCTCATCCCCACAACCATCGGCGGGCTGCTCTCGGCTATCGGCATTGCCGGCATGGACCGGCTGGTGCAGTACAACGTGCTGGCCATGAGCGGACGCGCCGTGGAAGCCGCCGGCGATGTGAATACGCTGCTACTCGATAAAACAGGCACGATCACCCTGGGTAATCGTCAGGCGACGGAATTCATGACCGCACCGGACGTAAGCCAGGAGCGGTTGGCGAATGCGGCCCAGCTTGCGTCACTCTCCGATGAAACGCCGGAAGGCCGCTCCATCGTTGTGCTGGCCAAAGAGAAATACAACCTGCGCGGGCGCGATCTGGCCGGGATCCACGCGGAGTTTGTACCCTTCACGGCGCAGACACGCATGAGCGGCGTGAATCTGCCAGGCACGCGCATCCGCAAAGGTTCGGTGGACGCGATCGCACGCTTCCTTGAAGAGCAAGGCTCGTCGCTTCCGCAAAAGGTCCGCGACCACGTTGAGGAGATTGCGCGCCAGGGCGGTACGCCGCTGGTTGTGGCCGAAAACTCGTCGGCTCTAGGGCGTGATTTACCTGAAGGACGTGGTCAAGGGCGGCTTGAAAGACCGGCTGGCACGGCTGCGCGCTATGGGCATCCGCACCATCATGATTACCGGCGACAACCCGCTGACCGCTGCGGTGATTGCGCGCGAGGCCGGAGTGGACGACTTTCTTGCCGAGGCCAAGCCTAAAGACAAGATGGATCTGATCAAGCGCGAGCAAGGGAAGGGCAAGCTGGTCGCGATGACCGGCGATGGCACCAACGATGCTCCCGCGCTGGCGCAGGCAGACGTGGGCGTGGCCATGAACTCTGGCACGCAGGCCGCCAAGGAAGCCGGCAACATGGTCGATCTCGACTCCAACCCCACCAAGCTCATCGAAATTGTGGAGATCGGCAAACAACTGCTGATGACGCGCGGCGCGTTGACCACCTTCTCGATTGCGAACGATGTGGCCAAATACTTCGCCATTATCCCCGCAATGTTCCTTGGCGTTTTCCCCGTGCTGGGAGCGCTGAACATCATGCACCTGCATTCACCGCAATCGGCGATTTTATCGGCGGTCATCTTTAACGCGGTGGTTATCGTGGCGCTCATTCCGCTGGCGCTGAAGGGCGTAAAGTACGAGCCCAAGGCAGCTGATGTGCTGCTGCGCAATAACCTGCTCATCTACGGCGTCGGCGGCATCATCATCCCGTTCATCGGCATCAAGGCCATCGACCTCTGCCTGGTGGCAATGCACCTGGCGTAAGTACGCGATTCGCGCAAAGGAGAATCATCGTGCATTCGGTTTCTATGATCGACGAAGAACTTGGAACTCGTGAAGGGCACCACGTTTCGCAGGCCCCGGAGTCGACGGTTAAACATTCAATTTGGGGAACCTCGATTCTCTTCACGCTGGTGACTGCGGTGATCTTTGGACTGGGCTATCCACTGTTGATGACGGGCCTTGCGCACATTCTTTTTCCGCGCCAGGCCGCTGGAAGCCTCATCACAGGCAAGGACGGCGCAGTGATTGGCTCCGAGCTCATCGCGCAAAGCTTCACCGCCGACAAGTATTTTCATCCGCGTCCATCGGCTGCGGGCAACGGCTACGACGCTACCTCTTCCGGCGGAACGAACCTGGCGCAATCCAACGCCAAGCTGCCGCAGCGCATGCAGGCCGATATCGACAAGCTCGCCGCCGAAAATCCGGGCAAGCCGGTTCCGATCGATATGGTGACGTATTCCGCATCCGGTCTCGATCCCGACATCACGCCCGACAATGCCTACTTTCAGGCGCCGCGCATCGCCAAAGCACGCGGGCTGACTGAGGCGGCTGTTCGAAGCATGATCGATCAGCAGATCAAGGGGCGGACGCTCGGTTTTATCGGCGAGCCTCGCGTGAATGTCCTCGACCTGAATCTCGCGCTGGATAGTCTGGCGCACTGAGTTTGCACGCAGCGGCTCCCCAACTTGAGCGGGATGGCTAACCAGCCCTCCCGCTTTTCTTTTGCTTCTACGGGCCAGAGGGTGGCTGAATGAAACGCTGCTACTGGGGCCGAAAAAGCGGCGATTTGGACCACAATATCGACGAAATTCGACTAAATTTGTCGACGATTTCAAGGTAGATTTGTTGATTACAAATGAGTTAGATGGCAAAATATACCCCCGGGGGTATAAAAATCACTCCTCCTCGTCATTGGCCCCGTTTGCCGATTGTTTTCAGCGTGATTTCGCGCCTGTTGCCTGGGGGCTTTGGCTGGACGGTGAGTGCGCTGAGTGTGATTCTCGCATTGTCCTGATCGTGCGTCGCTTCTTTGTGCGTGACCACGCCGGTCATGGACTCCTGGTTGATTCTGGCGATGAAGTCGGACGTGTCCTGGTGGCCTGAGAGCCGCAAGCGTCGGAGATGGTCGTGGAGGCCATGAAGAATCTCCTTCATCTTCAAGCGTAGCGATTTGCGCGAAATAATCGGCAAACTTCAAAAAAATCTTTTCGCGAATGTTTTCAGAGGGTTGAGGCAGTTTGGCGGCTTGCCAGGGCTTGACAGAGAATTTGGGTGACGGTGGGAGGGGACTGCGACTAAATCGCGCGCCGTCCTTCGAGCGCCCGCGCCATCGTCACCTCGTCGGCATATTCAATGTCGCTACCGGCGGGGACGCCTGTGGCGATGCGCGTGATCCTGACCGAGAAGCCGCGCAGGGCAGTCGCTAGCCAGTCGGCTGTCGCCTCGCCTTCGAGTGTAGGACTGGTGGCCAGAATCACCTCGTCTACCTCGCCGTGTTCCGCGCGGCGCACCAGCGACTCTGTGCGCAACTGGTCTGGCCCGACACCGTGCAGCGGCGAGAGCGTTCCATGCAGCACGTGGTAGACGCCCTGATACGTTTGCGATCGCTCGACGGCTGCAATGCTGGTTGGTTCCTCGACGACACAAACCACGCGCTGGTTGCGCGTGGGGCTGGCGCAGTAGGCGCAGGGATCGATGTCGGTGACGTTGTTGCAGATGGAGCAGAGACGCAGGCTGGCCTTGAGCCCGCGTACGGCGTCGGCGAGCGCACTGGCGTCGTCGTCGCTCGAACGCAGAATATGAAAGGCGTAGCGCTGCGCGCTCTTGGTGCCCACGCCGGGCAGTTTCTTCAGTTCTTCAATGAGCCGCGCCATCGGCTCGGCATAGCGTGACACGGTATGAGAACTCCCTCAGGGGCTAAAGCCCCGAATTTATTTGCGGTCCATTGCGGCACGGCTAAAGCCGTGCCCTGATACAAAGCCCGTCGCGCCCATATAAAGCCGTGCCCTGATACAAAGCTCCTTATGCACTCAGATAAAGCCATGCCCTTGATGCAAGAAAAAAAGCAACCGCAGATCCTTCGCTACGCTTACCCCACTTGCGCGGGGCCCCAAGCACGCTCCGCTCAGGATGACAGATCGTGCGAGCTGCAGGCATTCGGCACGGCTAAAGCCGTGCCCTGATACAAAGCCCGTCGCGCCCATATAAAGCCGTGCCCTGATACAAAGCTCCTTATGCACTCAGATAATGCCATGCCCGATACAAAGCCCCTTATGCGCCCATACCAGGAAGTTTGAGTCCGCCGAGCATTCCCTGCACGCTCGACTTGATCGCCTCATCCGCTTTGCGGCCGGCTTCGTTCACGGCTGCGACGATCAGATCCTCGAGCATCTCCACGTCGGCCTGCGCGCCGCTCAGGCTCGTCACCGCCGATGGATCGATGCGAAGCTTCAGAAGTTCCTTCTTGCCGTTCATGGTCGCGGTCACGGCGCCGCCGCCGCTTGAGGCTTCAACCACGGTCTCGCCGAGCTTGCGCTGAACCTCCTCCTGCATCTGGTTGGCCTGCGAAAGCATCTCCGAGATTTTGAGCGGGTTGATCATCGACCAATCTCCTGTACGTGCGACCTTTACTTTTCCCGGAGATCGACCACGCTGCGGACTTCGGCGTTGAAGATCTCCTGCGCGCGCTTGACTAATGGATGCGCGAGGGCCGCTTCCTGCACGCTGCCGGAGACGATAACCGGAGGCGCAACTGCGGCTGGAGCGTCACTTTCGCCCGCCGAGACAAGGAATCGTGCCGGTGCGCCGAGCCTGAGCAACTCCGTCCGGATGAGCTTTTCCGCAGCAGCGTTCACCGTCAAGCTGAGCATCTTCTTGCCCATCCCCGGCACCGAGACGCGCACTGCAGCGCCATCCAATGTCCAGGCGCCTGCTCCGAGCAGTTGCGCGGCTGAGCTGTGGCCGGCGCTGGCCAGCGCGGCCACGACGGCTTCGCGCACCTGGCCGATGCCGAGACCATTCGATGCGTCGGCCGCCGCCTCGGGCATCTTGGCGAGCGCGCCTTCGGTAAGATTGACAGCTGCGCCGTATGCGACGCCCTCGCTGGCAGCAACCGGGAAGGGAGCTGCACGGTACATCGATTCAGATGTTCTTGGTGATGAATGAATTGCGAATGAAGCCTCAACCGATGCTTCCGCTTTCAACGTCTCGTTTCGCTGGGCACCTGGCCCTCTGCTCCATCCGCTACTCTCGTGCGCTGCGATGCCTACTGGCGATGTTGTAACCGATGCCGGCCTGGCCGCACTTCCACTTGAGCGCGGTATGCCGGGCGCTGAATTCGGTCGCGACGCCGATCCGCCCGCGACGCCGCTGAGCAATTCCTCAATAGGCAGCAGCCGCTGCGCGTGAATTAGCTTGAGCACGCCGAGCTCGAGGTGCAAGCGCTGTTCCTGGCGATAGTTCAGGTCGTCGAAGGTGCGGAGCACGATTTGCAGATTGCGGGTCAGCTCTTCTTCGGTAAACAGCAGTGCCGTTCGCGCCGCGCGCGCTCGCTCGTCCGCGGAGATTTGCAGCAGCTCGGTCTGCTCGCCGCCAAGCTTGGCCATCAATGCGTTGCGAAGATAGCGGACCATCTGCCGCGCCAGCGAAAGCGGGCTGTGCCCGGCGTTGACGAGAAGATTGATCTCTTCCATCAGCTCGGCGCTCTGGCCCTGCGCGACCGCTTCCATCAGCCGCTCGAAGACCGTGTTAGGCACGGCGCCCATCAGCTCGCGAATCTGATCCGACGAGAGCGCTGGACGATCGCCTTGAAGGGGAGCGGACGCTATCGCCTGATCCATGATGGAAAGCGCGTCGCGCATCGATCCGTCGCCGGCTTCGGCCAGCAGTGCCAGCGCATCGTCTTCAGCTGCGACATTCTCCTCGGCCGCGATCATCTTCAACTGCGCCAGAATGTCGTCGAATTTGACCGCGTGAAAACTGAAGTGCTGGCAGCGCGAGCGAATGGTTTGGGGAATGTTTTCGGGCTCGGTGGTCGCCATCATAAAGATGACGTGAGCCGGCGGTTCTTCCAACGTTTTGAGCAGCGCGTTGAATGCGGCCTCGGTGATCTGGTGCGCTTCGTCGAGGATGTAGACCTTGTAGCGGTCGCGTGAGGGCGCATAGCGCGCCGCATCGCGCAGCTCGCGAATCTCGTCAATGCCGCGGTTGGTGGCCGCATCGATTTCAATGACGTCAACGGCGTTGCCCTGGCGAATCTCCACGCAGGCGTCGCATGTGCCGCATGGCTCGGGTGTCGGTCGCTGGGCCGTGCCGACTTCCGTTCGGCAGTTCAGAGCCATGGCCAGAATGCGCGCGATGGTGGTTTTGCCAATGCCGCGATGCCCGGAAAAGATATATCCGTGCGCGATGCGATTCTGAGCCAGCGCATTGAGCAGCGTGCGCGTCACATGATCCTGGCCGGCCACGTCGGCAAAGCGCTGCGGGCGGTATTTTCTGGCCAGAACCTGGTAGCCCATGCGAAGTTGCGCTCCCCGTTTGTGCCTCAAGGAACGTGAGGCCCAGAGGTGATTGTATCGGTTCCGGGTTGGCCGACGCTGGGTGGAAATCGCATGGGAAGAGCGCATTTCGACGGTTCGGCCAAGGCCTCGCCGCCAGTGACTACCCGGCAGTTGTCGAGTCAAAAGGAGAAGGCCTCGTTGGTGGCGCAGCGTTGATTGCGGCTGGATGATTTCGTGACGCAGATGTGCGATTCTTTCATTAGGAGCATTCGCGTCTGGTTGAGCAAACGGCTGCACACAATGACCCTCGATGTGCCGAAAGCAGATTCATGAAGTTGGTCTTCACAATCGCGTTGATCCTGGGCAGCCTGGCGGCTGCGGGCCGGCTCTGCGCTCAGGCACAAAGCCAGTCTGGCTCTGGCCAAGGCCAACCGGCGACAGGCGCGCCAAGTCCATCTCCAGCGCAACAGCCGGCGCAGGCGAAACCACAGACCAATGCCAATCCATTTCCCGAAGACACAACTTCGGTCCCGGTTATGCCCACACGAATCCCATCGGACGTGGCCCCGGGCGACGAAGAGCCGAGTGCACGAGTTCCGATGCCCGCCGAGGACGGCGATCCGGTGCGCAGCCCGGAAGAGGCAGCGGATGCCGCCGATTCGAGCGGCAGCAGCTCAAGTTCGAGCCTCGCCGGGATGGGCGATTTGAACCCGCCGGACGATGACACAGATACCACCCCCACGGGGAAACACAAAAAGAAGGGCGAGGAAGTTGTGCCTGAGCACCATGAGACTGCGGCCGAAGACGAAGAAGTCGGCAGCTACTATCTCACCAACAAGGATTGGAAAGGAGCCCTATCGCGATTTCAATCTGCGCTGGTTCTCGATCCTTACAATCCGGATGTGTATTGGGGCCTGGCCGAATCCGAGCGTCACACGGGCGACTTTGCCGACGCCTGCGCCAACTATAAAAAGGTGATGGAGTACGATCCCGGCAGCCGCCACGCTAAAGACGCCGCAAAGGCCCTCCAGGATCCGGAGATTGCGAACGCGAAGGCGGATGCAGCGAAACCGGGAGCAGCGGGCAGCCGCAGCCGTAACGTGGCCGGCCTGTGTAATGAGCATTCATTTGTCGCACGGTTAGCGGCAGAAATGCAGGTCCTTCGACTCCTTGCGCTGCGCTCCAGTCGCTCAGGATGACAGACTCTGTATTCAGGATGACCGACTCCGTTTAACAAATGAAAGAGGCGGGAGCGAGCTGCGAGGTCAAAAGCCCGCCCAGCGCAGATATGCGTGGATGATGGGCTCGCCCCACAAGGCGCTCACGATTCCGCCCACGCAAAGAAAAGTGCCGAGCGGCATTTTGGTTTGTGCCCAGCGTTGCTGATCCCTGCGCACTGAGGGCGCAACGAGCAAGACGATCGCCACTACGGCGCCCAGTACGACGCCAATGACAAACGACAGCAGCGCACCTTCGAGACCGAGCCACGCGGCCAGCATCGCCATCAGCTTGGCGTCGCCAAGGCCAACGCCTTCGCGGTGACGGATGAGCCAGTAGATCCAGCGTGTCACGAGGATGACGCCGGCGGCGGCGACAATGCTCAGCGCCTGCATGGCCAGTGTGCCTGCTATCGATGGAATTGCATCGTGAGACTCAGGAACGAAGCTGTGATTGAGCAAGAAATCGATAAAGCGATAGATAAATCCAAGAAGGATGCCCGGAAAGGTCAGCTTGTTTGGGAGCCAAAGGTGCTCAGCATCGAGAAACAGTAATGCGACAAGAAGCCAAATGAGCACCAGATTGCCGAAAAAATGGAATGCGTCGATCTCAATCAATCGCGGGATGAGCGAATCAAGATAAAGAAGGTTCTGCACCTGAATGAGAGATTGCCACGCAACTACCGCCCAAAGCACCCCTACCGCCAACTCCACCAGCGGATAGCGCCAACTGATCCGCGCGCCGCACGTCCGGCAGCCCCCGCGCAGTGCCAGCCAACTCACCAGCGGCACATTTTCCCACCACGCGAGCGTTCGGCCGCAACCCCTGCAATGCGAGCGCGGATGGACGATGCTCTCGCCCTCGGGCCAGCGGCTCAGGCACACGTTCAGGAAGCTGCCGAAGGCCAGCCCGAGAAGTCCGGCGAAGAGGGTTCCGAGGACGCGAATCATTGAAGAGATTGAGTATACGGCTCCGATGTTCTGTTCGTAAGACGCGCGGATCTCCGGCGCCGCTCCCCGAAAGGTAAAATGGAGATGGATGGATCTGCCGCCAGAGAACCCCGAGCGCGAACGATCACACGCCCGAAACCACCACCGATCCGGCGCGTGCAGCGGCATTGTTTGAGCAGTCCGCGGCCATTATGGCTCGGCTGCGCGCTCCCGGTGGCTGCCCGTGGGATCGCGAACAGTCCTTTGATTCCATTCGCAAATACACATTGGAAGAGGTCTACGAAGTTTTCGACGCCATTGAGCGCCGCGACTTTGAACACCTGGCGGAAGAGCTTGGCGATCTGCTTTTGCAGGTGCTCTTTTATGCCGAGATGGCGGCCAACGAGGGTTTTTTCTCGGTCTCGGACGTGCTGGAGGGGTTGAACCGAAAGTTGATTCGCCGCCATCCGCATGTCTTTGGCGATGAAGCGTCGCGTGCCGCGGGAAACAAGGCCGACGTGGACATTGCTGCGGCGGGCTCCGCAGCAGGCGTTTTGCGCAACTGGGAAGAGATCAAAGCTGCTGAGAAAGCATTGCATGCAGCGGACGCGCCTTCGGCGCAAGGGCAATCGCCATCGCGGCTGGACGGTGTTCTTCGCTCGATGCCCGCGCTGGCCGAAGCTTCCAAGCTCGGCGCCAAGGCGCAGAAATCCGGATTCGATTGGCCAAGCTGGCGTGAGTTGTTGCCTAAAGTCGCGGAAGAGACGGCCGAGTTGGCCGCTGAAGCCGAAGCGGGCGACCCACGGGTTGAAGCCGAATTGGGCGACTTGCTCTTCACCGTCGTCAATCTCGGACGCCATTTGGGCGTAGATGCGGAGATGGCGCTGCGTAACTGCAATCTGCGCTTTCGCCGGCGCTTCAGTGAGATGGAGCAAATGTCTCAGCGTCCGCTTGAGGAATTATCTCCGCCCGAGCTGGAAGCGCTTTGGGAGCAGGCAAAGAAGAATCTGGCGGACATCGAAAAGCGCGACGTCGCAGCGCGGAGCTCCGATCATCCCGCGCAATCCGAATCGCAGGCGCGGCCCGGAGCGCGAAAATGATCGAGATTCGCAGCTGCGAAGGATTCGACGAGATGGAAGCCTGCGTACGCCTCCAGATCGAAACCTGGGGCTACGACGAAGGGGATGTGACCGCCCGCAAAACCTTCCTGCTCGCACAGAAAATCGGCGGCCAGGTGCTTGGCGCTTTTGACAGTGAGATCGCGGCAGGCGAGCCCGGCGAGCAGGGCAAAGCACTCGTTGGTTTCGCCATGTCTTTGCCCGGGATCAAGCGGACTGAAAACGGCCCGCAGCCCTACTTGCATTCGCACATGCTGGCGGTTCGGGCGTCGCACCGCAATCGGGGGCTCGGGGCACAACTCAAATGGGAACAACGGCGTGAGGCGCTTTCTCGCGGGATTAAGCATATGGAATGGACCTTCGATCCGCTCGTCATTCCCAATGCTTTCCTCAATATCCACAGGCTGGGCGCGACCGCGAGCGCCTATCTTGTGGATTTCTATGGTGTATCCTCTTCTCGACTGCAGGGTGGGCTCCCGACCGACCGGCTTCTGGCGGAGTGGGAGCTGGGTTCCCCACGAGTGGAAGCAACTTTTGCTCAGCGCCCGGCAGCCGCGCAATGCATTGAAGAACACATTTTGGTCCCAGCCCCCATCGAACGTTGGAAGACAAGCGAAGCAAGCCGTGAAAGGGCCCTCGATGTACAGCTAGAGAATCGGCGGAAGTTTCAGGATGCTTTCTCGCGGGGACTGGTCGTACTTGGCTTCTCTCGCGATGCGGAAGGAAACGGAATCTTCGAACTGGGCTCCCTAACCCAGTTGCAATCGAGTTACGGTTCTGGTTGTTCTAAGGAATATAAAACTTTATGAGAATTGATTCGATCATTCTGCGTGAACTGCATATGCCGCTGGTGCGTCCGTTTGAGACCAGCTTCGGAGTCACCCGCAATCGTAGGATCCTGCTCGTTGAAGTTCAGTCGGAAGGACTTTCCGGCTGGGGCGAGTGCACAGCCGGCGAGCGTCCGTTCTTCTCAGGCGAATCGACTGATTCGGCCTGGCAGGTTCTGGTTCAGGAACTCGCGCCCATGATGGCCGCTGAGGCCCCTGAGCATGGCGGCGATTGCCCCGGCATTTTTCGTGCCGTGCGCGGCAATCCCATGGCCAAGGCTGCGCTCGAGAACGCCATTTGGGACCTGGAAGCGCAGCGTGAGGGCGTTTCACTTTCTCGCCTGTTGGGCGGCGTGCGCGAAAGCATCGTCTGCGGCGTGTCGATTGGCATTCAACCGTCCATCGAGGAACTGCTCTCGATCATCGACCACGAGTTAGCCGCCGGCTACCAGCGCATCAAGCTCAAGTGCAAACCGGGCTGGGATGTTGAAGTTTTTGAGAAGGTGCGCAGCCGCTGGCCCGGCATTTTGCTCAGTTGCGACGCCAACTCCGCGTATCGCCTGCGCGACGAAGATCACCTGGTCTCGTTCGATGCATTTGACTTGCTGATGATCGAGCAGCCGCTCTGGCACGACGACTTTTACTTCCACTCCGTGCTGCAACGCCGCCTCAACACGCCCATCTGCCTCGACGAATCCATTCGCAACCGCCGTGATGCTTTGGCGGCCATTGAAATGGAGTCCTGTAAGATCATCAACGTCAAGCTCGGCCGCGTAGGCGGCTTCTCCGAGGCCATTGCGGTACACAACGCCGCCATGGAGCGCGGAATTCCCGTCTGGTGCGGCGGCATGCTCGAGTCGGGCATCGGCCGCGCCCACAACATCGCGCTTTCTACCCTCGAAGGCTTCACGCTGCCCGGCGATGTCTCTGCCTCGGCGCGCTACTTTGCCGACGACATTATTGATCCTGCCGTCACAGTCTCCGATCAAGGCGAAATCGCGATTCCCGACACGCCTGGCCGGGGCTACGAGGTGCGTACCGACCTGATCGACCGCCTCACCGCGCGCAAGGAAACCATCCGCGAGATGGCGCTGGTGGCGTAGCTGCTCTTTCACATGTGCATGCACGGCTGGCAGCATGGCCGTGCGATGCACTTCCTTGAAGAGCTCGTTCGATGACCTGCCTTCCGACTTCTCACGCGGGGAACCCGGTTCACGTCCGGCGCGTATTCCCCTTCGACATCGCTGCCTCCCCTTCCAAAGGGTCCCGACCAAGGCTTCAGGGAACGATTTTGTGACAAGATGCAAATCTGCGTGACCAAGAACCTCAGCCAACGCCAAAGGGGTCTCTTACGAGACCTACAATGGTTGATATTGTTTTTTTGAACCGACGATCGACCCATTCTCTTCCTGGAGGCTTTTGAAATGAATCGACTTTTTGGTGCGGCAGCGCTACTGGCCTGCGGCTTCATCCTCGCGGTGCAGATTCCCGCTGCCCACGCTCAGGCGCCGGCCCCGGCCCCAACGCCGGGCGACTCGAATGCGCCCGTCAAGCTTCCGTCGGGGCTCGACAAGGAGCTGATCGACAACTCCGTCGACCCTTGCACGAACTTCGTGCAATACGCCTGCGGCAACTTCACCAAACTGTTTCCCACTCCCGCCGACCTGCCGGGCTACGACACTCTGTTCAGGGTGGAAGACCACACGCAGATTGTGCTGCACCAATTGCTCGACAAGGTGGCCGAAAAAAGCGCGCAGCATACGCCCAACCAGCAGAAGATTGGCGACTACTACGCCACCTGCATGGATGAGAAGGCGATCGACGACGCCGGCCTGAAACCCTTTCAAGCCGAGTTCGACCGGATCTCCGCGCTGACCGACAAGAAGCAATTGACCGATCTGCTGGCGCATGACCAGATGATGAATGTGAACGTGTTCTTCAGCTACTCTGAGCAGCAGGACTTCGCGGATGCGACCAAGCAGATTGCCGCAGTCGACCAGGGCGGTCTCGGTCTGCCGGAACGCGACTACTACTTCAGGACCGGCGACGCCGCTGAAAAAACGCGCAAAGATTATGTCGCCCACATCGCAACCGTGCTGGGCCTGTTGGGCGAACCTGCCGACAAAGCGGCCGCGGACGCCGACAAAATCATGGCGCTTGAAACGGCGCTGGCCAAAGTTTCGATGGATATAACCGATCGGCGCGATCCGCACAATGTTTATCACATGATGCCCGTGGCGCAATTGGCCCAGCTCACGCCGGCCATCGATTGGCCGCAGTTCTTCACGCGTACCGACGTGGCGGGCATCGCCGATTTGAATGTTGCGAATCCCGATTTCTTCAAAGGGCTCCAGGCCATTCTCGATTCCACTGACCTTGAAACCATCAAGACGTACCTTCGCTGGCAACTCGTGACCAGCACTCCGTCCTACGCTCTGCCCAAGCCCATCTACGACGCGGACTTCGATTTCTACGGCAAAGAGCTGAGCGGGGAACAGGTGGAGCGGCCGCGCTGGAAGCGCTGTGTGGCTGCGACCGACAACGGGCTTGGCGAGGCGGTTGGCCAGGTTTACGTGGACTCGCAGTTCTCTGCTGCGCAAAAAGCCTTTACCTCGCAAATGGTCCACGACATTGAAAGCGCCATGGACAGCGAGCTGGACAAGCAGGATTGGATGAGCGCCGAAACCCGCGCCAAGGCCAAAGCCAAGTTGAACATGGTCGCCAACAAGATCGGATATCCCGATCATTGGCGCGATTATTCCAAGTTGACTGTCGTGCGGGGCGATGCGCTGGGCAACGCTTCAAGAGCCGCGGAATTCGAAAACAAGCGCCAGTTGGCCAAGATCGGTAAGCCGGTGGACCGGTCGGAATGGATCACGTCTCCCGCGACTGTGAACGCGTTTTACAACCCCACGATGAACGATATTAATTTCCCCGCGGCCTTTCTGCAGTCTCCGGTATTCGATCCCAAGGCGACCGATGCGGAAAACTACGGGCATATGGGGTTCTTTGTCGGCCACGAGCTAACGCACGGTTTCGACGATCAGGGAAGCCAGTTTGATGGCTATGGAAATCTCAAGGATTGGTGGACCGCGGACGATCGCAAGAAGTTCAATGCCATGACCGACTGCGAAGTGCAGGAGTACGGCAACTTCATCGCCGTCGATGACGTAAAGGTGAATGGAAAGCTGACACTGGGTGAGAACACCGCCGACAACGGCGGGCTGCGCCTCGCGTATATGGCCTTCCTCGCCGACGCCCAGCGCAAGGGTATTGACCTGACCGTCAAGGACGATTCCGGCTACACGCCACAGCAGCAGTTCTTCATGGCCTTCGGGCAGGATTGGTGCGGCGGTTGGCGGCCCCAGTTGACACGGTTGATCGTGCAGACCGATCCGCATTCCCCTGACCCTATCCGCGCGAATGGAGTGGTTCAGAATATGACGCAGTTTGGCCAGGCCTTCGGATGTAAAGTGGGCCAACCCATGATGCCCGATAATGCATGCCACGTGTGGTGAGGCTGCACGTCGCGCAATGGAAAGAGCAGGGGCCTTCAGGCCCCTGAACTCCAGCTTCGAATGAGCTGGCCTTTTAGTCTGGGGATCCAAAAGTCATTGGCTCTTGGATAGAAACTCGTCCACTTCAACGCGCATCGGCATCGAAGCGGCCGCGCCTTTGCGTGTGACACAAATTGCCGCCGCTGCATTGGCGAATCGCGCAGCCGTCCATGGATCGTTGCCCTGAAGCAGCGCCACTGCAAATGCGCCGTTGAAGCAATCGCCTGCGGCAACGGTATCGATCGCGTCCACCTTGAACGGCTTTACCCATCCCGCTTTGCCGCCCGCGACGGCGACATAGGCGCCTTCACTCCCGCGCTTGAGCACTACGCCTCGCAGACCTTTTTCAAGAAGCCTCTTCGCGATTGACTCCGCATCCGCCCCATCGCCAACGTAGTGCGCAGCCTCAGTTTCGTTGGGCGTGAACCACGCTACCTGATTCCACACCGCCGCCGGCAGATCCGCCGCCGGAGCAGGATCGAGCATCACCGGCACGCCTGCCCGTGCGCAAAAGTCGAGCGTGTAGCTCAGCGTGTCCATGGGAATCTCAAGCTGGCACAGGACCATCCCCGCGGAGCGAATCAGGTCCGCGTGATCGTCCACTGCCGCGCGATCCATTTTTCCGTTTGCGCCCGGAACCACCACAATCGCGTTGCGTCCATCGTCGGCAACATAGATTGGCGCGAGACCTGACGGTCCCGCCACTTTTTCCATGGCCGAGGTATCGACGCCCGCGCGCTCGGAGGCTCGCGATGAGTTCGGGCCCGTAAGCATCGTCGCCCACCTTGGCGACCATCGCAGCCGGATAGCCAAGCCGCGCGGCTGCGACAGCTTGATTTGCTCCTTTGCCGCCCTGATTGGTTTCAAAGCCGGTCCCGATCAGCGTTTGCCCGATCGCCGGAATGCGCGGCGTGCGAGTGACCAGATCCATGGTGATGCTGCCGACAATGACGATTGGTTTGCGCGGTTCACTCATGATCGATTCTCAATACAGTGGAGCCAGCGCGACCAATCCCAGCCCGGCTAAGAAAAAGATGAACATCAGGACCAGAAATGTCTTCGCCTGTCGCGGAGCGCCGGCGAACTCGCGCCACACAAACACGCCCCAGCACGCGGAGACCATGGTTGCGCCCTGGCCAATACTATAAGAAACAGCCGGCCCTACAAGATGTGCTCCCGACGCGAGGAAGTTGGCCACACCGCCCGTGCACCAGATGGCTCCGCCCAGCGCTCCGGCCATGTGCCACCCGAGCGGCGCGCGCCAGTAACCGGCGCCATCCACCGGCTCTTTTCCATCCAGCGGTTTCTTCATCAGCAGCCAGTTCGCAGGGATTGCGGAAACCAGCACGCCGATCATAAAGAACATCGTTACGGCATAGGGTCCTGGGGCAGTCCTGCCCGGCTCACCATTCAATGCGTGCGCAACGAACGGATAAAAGCAACCCATCAGCACGCCGCAGGCCAGGCTGATAAAAATGCCACGCCCCGTCGTTGCCTTGGCCGTCGCTTCGCGCTTGCGATACGCCGCTGCGTCCAGAATGATGGCCACCACGACCAGCGCAACGCCGCCGAACAACAGCAACGGATTACCCACTGGCTTGAGAACGTAGTTCGAGATCGCGCCGATGACCAGTGCGAGTCCAATTCCAACAGGGAAGGCAACCGCCAGGCCGGCCACGTCGATCGCGGCCACCAGAAGCAAGTTCGCCACGTTGAAGATGGCGCCGCCCGCAATGGCGTAAAGCATCGGTCCGGTCGCTGTTTGCTTCAAGTCGGCCAGGAAAGGCGTTCCCGCGTGCCCCATGCTGCCTGCCGTTAGCCCCCACAAGACGGCACCTGCCGCCATTCCAAGTACGTAGTCCCAATAGAAAAGTTGAAAGCGGTAGCCGGGACAAAGCTTGAGCGTGTTGGCCCACGATCCCCAGCAGATCATGGTCAGGATCGTGAGGCACAGCGCGGCGAGATACGTCTCTGGAAAGAGCATCGAAATTCACTCCGTGCAAAGGTGAAGGCGCGGCAAGGATGGAACCATAACACATCGGCGCAGCTATTGTTTAGCGCAGAAGATTGGAAGTGATTCTTGAGTTGTTTATCCGGGACGGCACGACAACGCTCGCGGTTTGGTTTGGCCGCCCTACTGCTTCGCCGCCTTCAACGCCTCGGTCAGCGCCGGAACCACTTCGAACAAATCGCCGACGATTCCGTAGTCGGCCACTTCAAAGATGGGCGCGTCGGGATCCTTGTTAATGGCGACGATGCACTGCGAGCCTTTCATGCCGACCAGGTGCTGAATGGCGCCGGAGATTCCAACGGCGAGATACAGCTTTGGCGCAACTGTTTGGCCCGAGCTGCCCACTTGCCGCTCCATCGGCAGCCATCCGTTGTCGCAGATGGGCCGCGATGCAGCCAGTTCCGCGCCGAGCGCCGCGGCGAGTTCCTGAACGATCGGGAGATTCTGCGCGTCCTTGATGCCGCGTCCCACGCTCGACGATCCGCTGCGCCGAACTTAGATCGACTGTCTGCTCTGAGCCACGAAATGGTTCGGCGGGTCGCGTGCGAATCTGCACAGCATTGATTGTTGGCGTGAATGTCGAGATCGGCGCCGGAGCTTGGCGACGCGCCAAGTTCATCGGCACGAAACGCTCCCGCCTGCACCGATACAAAGCATGGCCCATCGCCGGAGTGTCTGTAACTCCCGTTCAAGCGCCCCTGCATGAGCTGCCGCACGAATCTTGGCCCATCTTCGATCGCAACTACGTCGCCGATCAGCACCTGGCCCACGCGGCAAGCCAGCGCCGGCGCGTAGTCGCGCACCTGATACGTGTGCGGGAACACCACGTACCTCGTACCGTCCTGGTTTTGGATGAGTTGGTGCAAAGCGGCGCAAAAACCATCTGCCGTGTATTGCGCGAGCAGAGGGTGCTCTACGCGGATCACCTTACCGACGGGCTTGGCCGCAGCCTCGGCAGCCAGCTTTTCAGTCTGTGCGCCGATCACAACGGCAGTGATGCTCTCTGCAGGTCCGAGCCGTTGCGCGGCGGCGAGCGCTTCCCAACTGGAATTGCTGATCTTACCGCCACGTTCCTCCAAAACCAGAAGAATACTCATAGAACGCGCGCCTCCGTCTTCAGCTTTTCAACGAGCGCCGCAGCCGCTTCTTTGGCCGTGCCCGGCAAGATCTGCGTGGATTTTTGCTTCTTTGGCGCGGAGATTTGCTCGAGCACGACGCTCGGCGCACCATCCGCGGCGAGCTCCGCCGCGGTAACTGTTCGCAATTCTTTTGTCTTGGCGCGTTTGATGCCCATCAGTGTGGCGTAGCGCAGCTTGTTCCCGCCCGACTGCATCGTCAGCACTGCGGGCGTGGGCAACTCGATCGTCTGAAACCATCCCTCCTCGAGTTCGCGTTTCACTTTGAGTCCGGATCGGTCTTCTCCACATGAAGAATCATGGTGGCGTGCGGCAGGCCAAGCAGTTCCGCGACGATGACGCCTGTCTGCCCCAGCCCCACATCTTCCGACTGCAATCCGGTGAGCACAAGGTCGGGATTCTCCGGCTTGATGGCCGCGGCCAGAAGTCTCGCCACGCCCAGCGCATCGCGCGCGTTCAGGTCGTCGCAGACAACGTGAATGGCACGATCCGCGCCCTTGGCGAGAGCCTCGCGAATCGTCGAGCCCGCACGCTCCGGCCCGGCGCTTAACACAATCACTTCGCCGCCGTTCTTCTCCTTGAGCTGTAGCGCTTCTTCCAGTGCGTATGCGTCGGGCTCGTTCATTGCCCACTGGAGCTCACGCTCTTCTATCCATTTTGCGCTTGCGTCGATGCGAACCTGCGCGTCGCGCTCCGGAACTTGCTTGATGGCAACAACAATCTTCATCTTTCAGTTCTCCCGCCCATCTCCTCAATCACTCCGGCAGTCCCCGCGCCGCCAACTGCGCAATGTCCATCAGCTCCGGCGCGCCTTCGCCCTTTTCCGCAAACGCATCCCGGAACATCGTATTGCAGAAGGGGCAGGCCGTGCCGACGACGCTCGCTCCCGTCGCGGCCAGCTCCGCCGCGCGGACGTGACTCACGCGCTCGCCCTTTTCCTCGCCCAGGAACACAAGCCCTCCGCCGGCGCCGCAACAAAAGCTGCGTTCGTGCGAACGCGGCGCCTCGACCAACTCTCCGGCCAGCGCGGCCACGCTTCGCGGTTCCTCGTAGACGTTCCGATATCGGCCCAGGTAGCAAGGGTCATGGAATACGATTTTCTCTTTCCCCGGTGCCTCAGGGGCTAAAGCCCCGGAGTTTTGTTCGGCGCTTTCGGCACGACTCAAGTCGTGCCCTGATACAAAGCTCAATTCGTTCATGTGCCGAGCCAAAAACTCGCTGTGATGCTCAACTTCGGGCGGCGTTCCGTACGCTTTCCAGTCTTCCTGAATCGTTCGCACGCAGTGTGGGCAGATCGACACGATCTTTTTCACCTTGTTCTGCGCAAGTGCCTCAAGGTTTGCCTCGGCCAATTGCTGAAAGAGCAAATCGTTGCCCAGCCGCCGCACCGGATCGCCTGTGCAGCGCTCCTTGCGCATCACGCCGAAACTGGCGCCGAGGTGCCGCATCACGCGCACCAGCGCCACCACAATCTCGCGCCCGCGCGGATCGTATGCGCCCATGCAGCCGAGCCAAAGACAGTACTCCTGCGTCCCGTCGAAGATGGGGAGCGCATTCTTCTCGACAAATTTGTCGCGCTCTGCCGGGGAGATCCCCAATGCGTTGCTCCCGCGTTCCAGCGCCAGAAAGAGCTTGGCTCCATATTCGTCTTCCCATGCGCCGGTATTCACCGCGCCGCGCCGCAGCCCAACAATGATGGGGACATGCTCAATCCCCACCGGGCACTGAAACTCGCACGCGCCGCACGTGGTGCACTCAAACGCTGCCTCCTGCGTGTTGTACTTGCCCAGCAACGGCTCATCCGACGCGGGTCCATATTCATTGAGATACCCGCGCAGCCCCAGCACGATTTCTTTCGGGTTCAGAAGCTTGCCGGTGTTGTTGGCCGGGCAATGCTCCATGCAGCGGCCGCACTCCACGCAGGAGTAGGCCTGGAGGCTGACCAACTGCGTCAGATCCTTTCCCGCCACCAGCCCAAAGTCATCGTCGTCGGCCAGTGGTGGAATGTCGGCAAATCCATCCGCGCGACAGGAAAACCGTGAATGGGCTCAAGACAAAGTGTAAATGCTTTGTGTGCGGAATGAGCGGCAGAAAGGCGAGCAGGGTAAGCGTGTGCACCCACCACAGCGTTCTCGCAGCGGCCCCATCGCCATGCACAAAGAACGCTGCAAGATACGTGATCATCAGCACGAAGATCAGCAGCGCAACCAGCCCCGATCCCCAGGAAACTTCGCCTAGCCACTTGGGCTGCACAAAGAACCGGCGCACAAACAGCCCGAAGATGCCCACGGCGCAGGCCGCCGCGAACAGGGCCGCAAACCCGAAGAACAACTGCCCCGCGCGCCCCGACGGATCAAGGAATCCGAGCCCGAACATTGTGGCGCAGTGATTCAGCGTGACCAGGGCGAAGGCGCAGAAGGCCCAGAAGACCAGCGCGTGCGCCACTCCCGCCAGCGGCCGCTCACGAATGACCTTGCCCTGGAGCAGCACCTCCCAGACGAAATCGCGAACGCGCCTGCCGATTGGAAATAGATGAAAGCCCGGATCCTTTTTCGATTGGAGAATTTTGCCGAGGATAGGCCCGAACCGTCGCCAGAAACCGAGGATCGACAAGACTGCGAGCGCCGCAAACAGCAGTCTCTCCCATGCGAAGAAGTGCTGGGGTTCAGCCAAAGTTGGGAGAAAAGCTGTCATGATCGAGCTGAAAATGCAAGACAACCGATTCACGTTGCCGATTTTGCCGCCTTGTTCAAAGAGCCGTCGGCTTGCAATAGTATCCTAGCCGGTGCAGGGGCTACTGATCGGGCTGCACAGTATTCTTTCTTTCGGGGTACACGCTTGGCCAAGTATCTTGTCACCGGAGCCGCGGGATTCATAGGACGCTCGATTGCAGCCGCGCTGCTCAAACGCGGCGATTCGGTCCGAGGCGTCGATAGCTTCATCACTGGCAAGCGAGCGAATCTTGCCGGCCTTGAAGCCATGGAGTTCATCGAGGGCGATCTGGCCGATCCGGCGGTCTGTGACCAAGCCTGCGCAGGCATGGAGTATGTCTTTCATGAAGCCGCACTGGCCAGCGTGCCGCGCTCCGTCGCCGATCCCGCCGCCACCAATCGCAACTGCGTCGATGCCACACTCAATGTGCTCATTGCGGCCCGCGCTGCCGGTGTGCGCCGCGTTGTCTACGCAGGCTCTTCGTCGGTTTATGGCGACACGCCGACACTTCCCAAGCGCGAAGAGATGCTGCCCAATCCCATCAGCCCCTATGCGGTGGCGAAGCTCGCGGGCGAGCACTATTTGAGTTCCTTTTCGCGCGTTTACGGGCTTGAAACGGTGACTCTGCGCTACTTCAACGTATTCGGTCCGTTTCAGGACCCTACGTCGCACTACTCTGGCGTGTTGGCCATCTTTTGCCGTAAGCTTCTTGCCGGCGAACAGCCCACCATCTTTGGCGACGGCGAGCAGAGCCGTGATTTTACCTTCATTGAGAATGTGGTTGCGGCCAACCTTCTGGCAGCATCCTCGCCGGCCGAAAAAGTCTCTGGAAAAACGATGAATGTGGCCACCGGCTCGGCCATCACGCTGAATCAGGTGGTTGAGATTCTCAGCGAACTCACCGGCTACAAAGGGAAGCCGGCCTATGCGGAGCCGCGTTCCGGCGACATCAAGCACTCCCTGGCTGACATCAGCCGGGCGAGGGAATTGCTGGGCTACGTTCCGCTGGTCGATTTCCGCGAGGGGCTTCGGCGCACTGTCGATTGGTACAGAACGTCGCAAAGGTAGGTTCAACTCATAGCCCCGCACATGTTCCAACCAACTTCCTCACTCAAATGCGCTCCCTTTTCCAGAATGCAGCGCGACGATCGCGGATTCGCCCTGTGACGGCAATCACGCTTGTGCGTTCAATTTCGTTCAAGATGATTGACGATCGCTCTCCGATGAACGACACTGGCTGGGATTTTCCCCAGCATAGCTGTTCGTTCTGAACGCCAGGGCCATCGCTTTTGCCCCCAATGGCGTGGGGCGAGGACGAGGCTCATGACGAGTTTTCGCTGCGGTGCGCGGCGGCGCGTTCTTGTGTTCCTTGCCGGAAACCCGGATGGAACCGCAAGGAGCTGCAACCTCGCGCGCGGCCTGCCGTCATTGAGGTCTCGTTCCGTTGCCGAATGCTCTGTCGATTCACGAAGTCCCAGTTGCAGAATCCGCCGCGACGACTCTCGCGAGCAAAATTCCGCCCGCATCCACTTCTTTGCGGGACCTTTGGCGCGTGATCTGGCGTCGGCGCCGTTTCGTGATCATTATCGAAGCGGCTCTGCTTGTTGCCTGTGTTCTTTATTGCCTCATCGCGCCTAATCAGTATGAAGCTGCCGGCCGTGTCGAGCTTCGCGCCGCGCCCGTCTCCTCGCTCAGCCTGGACGGGGCCGAGGTGCAGATTCCCACGTCCATTCTTTCCGCGCCCATCGCTCTGGAAACCCTGGCCAGCGTTTTGCGCAGTGACCGTCTTGCCTGGCGCGTGATTGTCGCGCTCAAACTCTCGAGCGCTCCGGGATTTTGCAGCAACTTCGCCAACCGTTTTCCAGGCTTCGATCTCGGCAAGCCCGCGCCCGCAGCGCAGGCCTGGCTTCTCGATCGCTTCTCGCGCCGGCTTCGTGTGGAATCGGTACCGCGCACCATGCTGGTCGAGATCCGCTTCCGCTCGCACGATGCGGCGCTCTCGGCCGCGGTCGTCAACTCCCTCATTACCGCTTACAGCGAGCAGGAGACCGAATCGCAAATCCAGGCCACGGCTCAGGCCTCAGGATGGCTCAGTGCTCAGCTCGCAAGTCTGAAGGTACGCGTTGATCGGGATCAGCAGCGCCTGGCTGAGTTTGAAAGCCAGCACGGTATTGTGAGCACTCCGGAGATTATGCCGAACGGCGAGCCTGGAGAGACCGAACACAGCTCGACGCTGCTTGAGATTGACGAGCTCAGCCGCCAGCTTGTTGCTGCCACTACGGACCGCATTCTTGCCGAAGCCGAGTATCGCGCCGCCTCTCAGGGCGATCCTGAGACGGTCATTGCCTCCGACCCACACCTTCAGGCGGACAACGCCAACTTCGCTACCGCGCTTCTCGAGCAGATTCACGCACGGCGCAGCGATCTGGAACAGGAACAGGCCCAGCTTAGCGCCGAGCACGGTCCGGGTTTTCCCCGCGTCGTCGAAATTGGCCGCCAACTTCAGGATCTTGATCGGCAAAAACAGGCCGAGGACACGAAACTTGTCGAGCGCTTTCGCTCGAACTGGCAAACCGCTCTCGATCGCGAGCAATTGGTGCGCAACAGCCTCGGGCAGGCAACCGATCAAGGCATGAAGCTGAACGAGGCTGCCACGGAATATGCTGCCATGCGCCAGGAAGCGAACGCCAGCCATGACCTGTATCTGCGCGTGCAGGATAAAGCCGAAGAAGCGGGTCTCGCTGCCGGAGTGCGCTCGTCGAATATTTCTGTCGTCGATTATGCGCGCCAGCCTGTGAAACCAGTTGCTCCTGATCTTCCTTTGTATCTCGCGATCACGTTTTTCGTCGGGCTTTGGATCGCTCTGGGCGCCGCGCTGCTGCGCGAGTCGCTCGGGTCGCCAACGGTTACTGTGCTGCTTGCTCTGATTGTGCTCTTCGGCGCTAGTGCATCGGTCCGCGCGCAAGCGCCCACGCCGAATACATCGGGTCTTCCCTCGGGCGTTGCCAGCTTCCCGCAGACGCAGGAGACAAGGAGCGTGCCTAATCCCAAGGACGCGCCTGCCATCTGGAACGATGCGGGCGGCGCCCTGCCCTAACTGGCGCTCCCGCCCTCGCAAACGTACAAACGTCTGCTCCCATGCCTGCGCTCATTGGCCCCGGTGACTTTCTCGATATCGCCGAGTACCACACGCCGGAATTTCACTCTACGGTTCGTGTCTCGATGGCGGGAACGGTCGCGCTGCCATTGGTTGGCGAGTTGAAGCTGGCAGGAATGGACGAGCAAGCTGCCGCGCGCGCGGTCGAAGCGGCGCTTTTGTCTAAGGGAATGCTGTTGCACCCGCTTGTTTCAGTATTGGTTACTGCTTATGTCGGCCAGGACGTGAGCGTCCTCGGCGAGGTCACGCACCCCGGCGTTTATCCCTACACCGTCCACCATCGACTGCTCGATCTGCTCTCCGCCGCGTCCGGTCTTTCGCCCAACGCCGGCCGGCTCGTGAATGTTTTTCATCAGGGCGATCAGAAAACTCCGCGCGCCGTTGTGCTCGATCCTGGCGGTACCGACACATCTTCCGACCACAATCCCGAGCTCAGCCCCGGCGATACGGTCCAGGTGAGCCGCGCAGGGCTCGTCTACGTTGTCGGCGATGTAATTCGCCCCGGCGGATTTCCGGTTGACCCCGTGCAGGGGCTCACCGTGGTGCAGGCGCTTTCGCTTGCATGGGGACCCTCGCAGAACGCTGCCGTCGGCAAGGTGCTTCTCATCCGCGAGCAAAAGGGAGGCCGCACGATGATTGCGCTCAACATCCGCCGCATGTTGCGCGGACAGGATCCAGATCAGCCGGTGCAGGATCGCGACATTCTTTATGTTCCCGACTCAGTTGCCAAGAATTTGCTCAATCGCACTCTGGAGTCTGCCATCCAGTCCGCGATTGGCGTCACCATCTACTCTGCTTTGGTTTACTCGCAACGATATTAGTGAGGCGACGATGAGAAGAATCGCGTGGTTTCTGCTTCTTCTCTTCGCATTTACGATTCCATGGGAATACTCCCTCGATCTAGGTGGACTGCTCGGCAATGCGGCGCGTATCGCGGGCCTGCTGGTGCTGCTCGCCGCGGTTCCGGCTGTGCTGCAAGCGGGCGGCATCCGCACTCCCGGGGCGTTTTGGTGCTTTACTCTGGCACTCTTTCTCTGGTTTTGCAGTTCATACTTCTGGACCATCGATCCCGTCGCAACCCTGGAGAAAACCCGCGGCTACTTTCAGGAGATGATGATCGTCTGGCTCGTGTGGGAGCTCGCAGACACACCGGCCGACCTCCGATCTCTGCTGCGCGCGACCGTCGCCGGCAGTTGGGTGCTGGCGCTCCTCACCCTGGCTGCGTTCAGCTCGCCTGAGGCCATCGCCGCCGGCCAGGTTCGCTTCGCCGCGTATGGTCAGGACCCCAACGAAGTCGCGCGCTTTCTCGATCTCGGTTTTCCGCTGGCAGCGCTCCTCGTCAACTGTGAGCGCCGCTGGCCCGCGCGTCTCCTGGCTCTCGGCTTCTTCCCGCTGGGCATCATCGCGGTTTTGCTCACCGCTTCGCGCGAAGGTTTTTTGGCCGCCGTCATCGGAATCGGCGGCTCGATCCTTCTCCTCACACAGGGCCGTTCCCGCCGTGTCGTTGCAACAGCCTTCGCCCTGCCGCCATTTCTGGCCACACTTTGGTTCATCGTTCCCGGTGGCACGCTGGCGCGGCTAGCCACCATCCCGGAGCAGCTTCGAACCGGCGACCTGAATCAACGCTTCAACATCTGGTCCGCCGGCTGGCGCGCCTTTACACACGCGCCAATCTTTGGCACAGGAGCCGGCTCATTCGTTACCGCCGCGCATCTCTCGCCCATTGATACGGCGCACAATACCGCGCTTTCCATCGTCGTGAGCGGAGGCCTCTGCGCTCTGTTCCTCGCAGCAGCTCTCGTCATGCTCGCGATTCGCTACGCACTTCGAACCAAGGGGCCGCTGCGTCTGGCGTTGGTTACTTCGCTGCTTGTCTGGGTCCTCACGTCGCTCGTCGCGACAGTGGAGGAGAACCGCACCACCTGGCTGCTGCTGGCCATCGTCGCCGTCGCCGGCCGTCTCGCGTGGGACGATCCGGGCGGGCTCGCCGCGTGTTTTTCCGCTCATCCGATGCTTCCCGCTCAAGCGCCGGACGAAGTTTCTCATCTTGTGGAGGTGTAACACAGTATGTTACAGTACGAAAAGTGATCAAAACCTTCCGGCATCGGGGGTTGGAAAGGTTTTTCAAGGCAGGTTCGAAGACGGGAATTCAGCCCGCGCACGAGGCCCGACTTCGCATTCTGCTCACGACTTTGAACTTGGCCTCGGTGCCGCAGGATATGAATAGACCGGGTTGGGACTGGCACGCACTCAAGGGTGAACTTAGAGGACACTGGGCGGTCACAGTCAATCGGAACTGGCGGCTCACATTCAGCTTTGAAGGTCAAGACGCGATTTTGGTGGATTATTGGGATTATCACTAGGGGGGTCTGAAAAATGGCGATGATGCACAACCCGGCCAGCCCGGGAGAATTGCTGAAAGAGTTCCTCGGCAAGACGACGGTGACGGATCTGGCGCGTCGCATCGGTGTGGCGCGCGCCACAGTATCTCGAATCCTCAATAACCGCACTGCAGTGACGGTCGATCTGAGCATTCGCCTCGGCCTGGCGCTGGGACTCTCACCCGATTTCTTCTCAAAAGCCCAACTTCAATACGACTTGTGGATCGAATTGCAGAAGAAACGACCGAGGATCAAGCGGCTGGCGGCATGAAGAATGCATTGCATCGCACGGAGTTTATCTTGCAATGAAACTGAGATGGAAGCTCGGAATCGGAATACCAGCCGCGCTGCTTGTTGCTGGCGTCCTATGCTGGTTTACGATCCCGTATTTTCCGCTCTGGGTTTGGGTGGCCTACCAATCCGTTCGCCCCGTTCCTCATGTATGTAAGCAGAGGGCAGCTGACTTTCAGGCGAGGGAACAGCGAATCAGATTGGACGCGGAATCATCCCTTAAGCCTGGGACAAAGAAGTCTGACGTGATTCGCTTTTTTGAGTCGGAGAAAATCCCCGTGGACTTCTATCGGATCGCGGGACATAACATCGCGCAGGGTCAAATCTACGTCCAAGGCCTACCAGAGTGCGCCAACGCGGCATGTGGTGATGATGCAGCGATGATGGGTCTCCGAGTTGACGTAGATCAAGATGGAACGGTTGTTTCGAAACCGGACATCGTCGGCATGTATATGAACTGTCTTTGATTTCTCCCGGATTTAGCGTGCACGGTACGCTATGTCGACGCTTTCGCAAGCATGGCGGGGTATTTTTCCGCCTTGTAAAGCCGTTGGGATGAATCGTGCAATCCTCCGCGCCGCCGTCTCGGTTGGCGCTGCGGGAATCTTTGTCAAGATTCTCGCCACCATCAAGGAAGTCGCAGTGGCCTCGGTCTATGGCCGCTCCGACGCCATGGATGCATTCCTCGCCGCTGCACTTATCCCCAGCCTTCTGGTGAATCTCATCTCGGAATCGATGAATCAGGCACTGGTGCCAACGCTGGTCCGGGTGAGGGAACAGGAGGGCCGCGAGCGCGCCCAGCAGCTTCTGTCGAGTTCCATGCTATGGATGTGCCTTCTTCTGGCCGCCGCCAGCGCCGTCATGGCGCTTGCCGCCCGAGGCTTTTTCCCGCTCATCGCCTCGCACTTTGCGCCGGCCAAGCTCACCTTGGCGATGCACTTGTTCTATGGCCTTCTGCCGATCGTTCTCATCACCGGAATCGCCACCAACTGCACGGCAGTCCTCAATACGGTTGACCGATTTGCCGTTCCGGCTCTGACGCCCATGGTAATTTCTATCGCCATCATCCTGGGGGCGCTTTTCTATGGCGGTCGCTTCGGAATCTGGGCCATGGTATGGTCCACGCTGATCGGGTCGCTGCTTCACGCCGTCATTGTCGCCTGGATGATGGAGAGCCGCGGCTATCGCTTCCGCTTGCAATGGCACGGCATGGACGAGTCTACCCGCGAGGTCGCCGGGCAATACGGTCCCGTGCTGCTTTCGAGCGTAGTGTCCTCGGGCGGCCTGCTCGTCGATCAGGCGATGGCCGCCATGCTGATTGCCGGCAGCGTCTCCGCCCTGGTCTACGCAAATCGCTTTGTCAGCGTTGTGCTCACGCTGCTTGCAGGCGCCATCTCCACCGCCATCGTCCCGTACCTGTCGCGCATGATCGCCTTCCACGACTGGAACGGCTGCCGCCACACGCTTCGTACCTGGGTGAGGCTCACCGCACTGGTCTCCGTGCCCATTACGGTCCTGCTGATCGCCAGCGCACGCCCGCTGGTTCGCGTCGCCCTCCAGCACGGCCAGTTTGGGCCGCGCGATACCGCCGTGGTTGCCTCTGTTCTCGCCATGTACGCCATCCAAATTCCATTCTTCGTTGTCAGTCGCGTTTACTACCGCTTTGTGGTCGCTATGCGACGCACTGACTTGATCCTTTATTGCGGCATTCTCAACCTCGGGCTCGACATCGTGCTCAATGTCGTTCTCATGCGCTGGTTTGGCGTGGCTGGAATCGCGCTTGCGACTTCGCTCTGGACCGTAAGCACGTTCTTTTATCTGTGGTACTGGAGTAGGAAATTGCTGAAGCGAGCTTTTGCCACGGAGGCTGCTGCATGATTCCCACACCGGCCGAGTATCTTCTCCGCTGCGACGACCTTTGCCCGACCACTCCGCTCGAACGCTGGCGACGCGTCGAATCGCTGATTGAAGAATTCAATCTTCAACCAATCCTCGCCGTTGTTCCTGACAACCGGGATCCCGAACTGGGTATCGCAACTCCGGATCCCGCCTTTTGGAAGCGCATGCACGCCCTGGAAGTCGCGGGCGCCGTAATCGGCCTGCATGGCTACCGCCATCTTTGCGCGAGCCATGGCCGCAGTCTCGTGCGACTCGCCCGCACCACGGAGTTTGCCGGTGTGCCTGCCCAAACACAGCGCACGTGGATCATCGAGGGCCTGAGGATTTTGCGTGCACACGGGCTTAACCCAAGAATCTGGGTGGCGCCTCGGCATGGCTTCGACCGCAACACGCTCAACGCGCTCGGCGCCGAAGGAATCGCATTGCTCTCCGACGGCTTTGCGCGTGTTCCCTTCCTGCGTGGCGGCGCTACCTGGATTCCGCAACAGCTCTGGGGCCCTGTCGACAAACCGAAGGGTCTCTGGACCATTTGCGTTCATGCCCAAACGGCTTCCGACTCGGACATATCCGCCCTGCGCGCATTCTTAACTGTCCATGCAGATCAGTTCACCTCCGTCGATCACGTCCTCTTCCGCAGTCAGCCCGCCACCTTGACCCCGGCTGAATATGTTTACGCCGAAGCAGCGCTGTGGCGGCTCAAAGCATCCCGAGCCGTCAAGCGCGTCCGCCAGTTGACGCTCTTCTGAGCGAGCAGCGCTTCGTAAAGCTGCTCCCAGCACTTGAGCACGATGTCCAGGCTGGACTCGTGGATCACGCGGCGTCGTGCGCACTCGCCCATCGCATAGCGTTCCTCAAGCGGCATCTGCATCAGCTTCGTCATGGCTTCATTCAGGCTGTGTGGATCCGCCGCACGAGCCAGCCAGCCGCTCACACCGTCAACTACCACTTCACGTGTTCCCGGAACATCGGTGGCCACTGCGGGCACTCCGCAAGCGCCGGCTTCAAGCAGCACCATTGGCAACCCTTCGTAGCGGGAGGACAAAACGAACCCATCCGCGGCCTGCATCCAGTGTTCGACGTGCGGCTCAAAGCCAAGAAACCGGACGCGCCGCTCGAGCCCAAGTTGTGCCGCCAGCTTCACCAGTTCCGCCTCCAGCGGGCCGGCGCCGAGAACCAAGAGACGCGCATCTTCAGGCGCGCGCGCCATTGCCCGCAGCAGAGTTGGATAGTCTTTCACGGCCTCCAGCCTGCCCACGGCCATCCAAAGAAACTCGTTTGTCAATCCAAGCTGCTTCCGGGTCGCCGCCCGTGCCTGAACATCCGGCGCCCATGCCTCCACTTCAATTCCGTTGCCAAGAATGGACAGGCGGTCTTCGCGCACCATGCCCGCGGCCAGATGGGATACCGCCGTTGCACGGCTGACGGCGGTCACATGGTCCGGAAGCCAGCGGCTAAACGCGTAGCCGAATCGGCGGCCGCTTGTGCCCGTGCTGGAACTGTGCAGCGTGTCGATCACGACCGGAACGGCCGCAGCCAGACGCGACCAACGGCACAGCCATGCGGCATGCGGCAGGTGCGCGTGCAGCACGTCGGGCCGTTCTCGCTTGAGCCAGCGATGAAAACGAATCCAGCCGCGAGGATCGGCGAGGCCCTTGCGCATCTCAAGGCTCGTAAACGCCACGCCGCATGCGCGCAACTCCGCGGCCGCCGCGCCGCCATCGCCGTAAAGCACGACCACGCTCACGCGCCAGCCGCGCCGGCGCAGCCCTTTGGCCAGCAGCATGGCTTGCCGTTCCGCCCCGCCAATGCGATTCAGGCCGGGGATTGCAATCGCTGCGTGGCTCATGTTCGCCTCCACGCATGCGCGTCGATCAACTCTTCATACGCCTCGATAGCGCGCTCGAAGGCAAACTCATCCGACTGCCATTTCTTTTCGATCTCGGATTCGCGAATCCGTTGCCGATCCCGCAGAGGCGAACCGAGTGCAACCATTGCGGTGAAGGCGCCGGCGATCAGCATGGAGACGGCAATCAACGGTAGCGACAGGGCGCACAGAATCCCTGTGAGGGCAAAACCAAACCAAGGACGGAACACTTCATTTCTCCAGAGACACAACTGCAAGGTCCCGGGCCGCATCCGGCTCCGGAGACGTTCAAAGGGCGTTCGTGAACGATCTGTCCCGAACCAGCGCAACTGGAGCGGCGTGGGCCGCCGCAAATGCGGCCTCATCGTGCGCAGAAAACGAGACGACTGCCTGGTGATTTGCTTTGGCGGGATTTTTCTCGACGAATTCCGGCGATGCGCTAAGTAAATAAAGCCCTAAGTTACGACGGCCCGGCACGCCCGATTTTTCTTCGTCTGAGCAAAGCTCCCTCGACAACGCGAGAGTGACCCTGGCAACAGGTTCCTACGTGGGTGTGGAAAAATGGTACTGAATCTGTACCCACAGGAAACATCCAATCAGAAAAAATGTCAAGGGATAAATTTCCACAGGAAAAAGTGTTCGGATTATTACGTTTGTGCCAATTGCGAACACTATCGCGGATTGGTTTCTCACACTTTTTCCACAGCGATGCTCTGCGGCGCCCCCTCGGGGGCAGGAAAAAACGAGTGGGAAAATCGTTCTCCCGGCCGCAGCGCGTTCAGTGCCGCAAGAAGAGTAGCGGCAAGCGCCTCGGCGGAGATTTCAGTTGCCAGCCAGGCGCCGGGGCGGTTGCGCAGCAGGTCCACGACTCCGCCCGAGGCTGGCGTGGCCACAATCGGCAAACCTGCGGCTGCGGCCTCCAGCAGGGCGTTTGGCATGCCTTCATGGCGTGATGGAAGAACGAAGAGCGTCGTGCGCGGAAAGAATGCGTAGGGCGGATCGACGCGGCCCGCGAAGCCGACTGCATCCTCCATCCCCAGCTGGCGGCATAGCGACTTGAGGGCCTGCTCTTCGCCGCCTGTACCCACGAGGATCAGCTTGACCTGAGGAAATCGCTCGCGCACGATGGCCATCGCCTGCAGCAACAGATCAAAGCCCTTTTCACGCGACAGCCTTCCGACAGCAAGGAGTTGCAGTCCCGCGCTTCGTTCCGCTCCCGGCGCGTGGAGCGCCGCTTTGATTCCTGCGAGATCCACTGGGTTCGGAAGGACTGCGACTTGCTCGGCGCTGATCTCCGCCGCCTCCGCGAGATCTCTTGCCATGTCGCGCGACTGGCAGATCACTCGATCGGAGTTTCGATAAAGCAGGCGATAGAGCAGGCGCGTCAACCGCGGTAATCGTCCAAATGCCATCACCGAGGTCGCCGTGGCATTCTGCCGCACCAGTACTGAAGTCCCGGTCGGAAACAGCGGACGAAGCAACAAGACCAGAAAGCTGACCTCTGCTGCCCCCGTGAGCACAACCGCTGGCCGAAGCCGCCAAATCAGGCGCAGCAGGGGCCACGCGCCCGCACGAGCTCTCCCGGCTCCGAGCGGATGCACATGAACCCAGCTCGGTAATGATTCTCCGCTTCGGTCAGTCTGACCAACGAGACCCAGGTGAACCTCATACTTTTCTTGCGACAACCCGCGCGCCAGTAGCGCCACTACGTGTTCGGCTCCACCTCCGCCCAGATGCGAAAGAAGCAGTAGGATTCGTGTTCGTTGCGCCATCGGTTTCAACAGCCTGACTTTCCGAGAGGGAGACCATTCTCGCGCAACGCCACGCAACAGTTGTGTGTTCGCAGTCACTGACTGTGTATTGAATTGCTCTAATCTTGGTGTTTCGAATTGACACACTGGCCGTCGAATCCCACCAGAATCTGCTGACCACCCCCACATGCGGGGATCTCAACGCGATGCAGGCGCTCATGGCAGATTCAGGGACGCGTTTCTTCCATCCATATCCAGCATTCAAGGATCGACCTACCATCCTCCTTGGCGTGACGACGCAGGAGCTATGCCTTATTCTCGGAGCGCGCCTTCGCGTCCTGCGCCGTGCAGGATTTCGTGTCGTTTTGGTCTCCGGTCCCGGCGAACTGCTGGAACGCACGGCCTCACGCACCGGAGCGGAATGTGTCGCGCTGCCAATGCATCGATGCATCGCTCCTCTCGCCGATCTTGTCGCACTGTTTCGCCTGTGGTGGATTCTCGGCAAATACAAGCCCGACCTCGTCGAGTTCAGCACGCCGAAGGCCGGGCTATTGGGAATGCTCGCTGCGCGGCTGCGCGGCGTGCCCAGGCGCGTCTACATGTTGCGCGGGCTCAAGCTCGAAAGGTCGCGCGGTTTCAAGCGCTGGATTCTGCTCACCGCAGAGCGCGTGGCCTGCTCCTGCGCGCAGGTCGTGCTCTGCAACAGCAAAAGTCTCCGCGCTGAGGCTTTGGCGCTCGGCCTTGCCCCTGCCGCCAAATTGCTGGTGCTGGGGGAGGGAAGCAGTAATGGTGTCGACGTCGAGCGCTTCTCTCCCGGTCCCAGCGTCATCCGCGACCGGTTCTCGATTCCGCACGACGCGCCTGTCGTGGGCTTCGTTGGCCGGCTCACGCGCGACAAGGGGCTACCCGAGTTGATTGAGGCCTTCAATCGAATTCTGCTGGCAGAGCCTGCAACGCACCTGCTGCTCGTGGGCTGGTTCGATCGCGCTGAAGATGCGCTCGATTCCGAGCTGCGCCGTCGCATTCTGAATCATCCGCGCATCCACTGCACCGGATTTGTCGCCGACACCGCTCTTTACTACCGGGCCATGGACCTGATGGTTCTTCCAACCTGGCGAGAAGGGTTTCCCAACGCGGTTCTGGAGGCTGCGGCCACCGGCATTCCGGTTGTCACCACCGAATCCACCGGCGCCCGCGATGCAGTCATCGCCGAGGTCACCGGACTCCTCATTCCGCCCGGCTATCCCGAAGCCATCGTTGAAGCGGTCGTGAAACTTCTCCGCGATCCGGCGCGCCGATTCAAAATGGGCCGCGCAGCACGCGCCTGGGTCACGGAGCATTACTCAGAGGAGCGAGTCCTTGGCTTGACTGCGGAGTACTACCGGAGTTTGCTTGACGCCGAACCGTTGACGCAGTTTCAGAACGCGAGCTCTGGGCTGTCGTCTCAACCGGTTTTTGACAAAACTAACTGAAAGCGCTTTGGGAAGAGCGAGGCCCAGTTCGTTCGATTTTCCCCAGCAGGAAGATGTATGCCGCAATGCCGATCACCAGGTAAATTGCTGCGATGCGGAAGACCCACACGTAAGAGTGCGTCACCGAAACCAGATACCCGGTGACGATGGGCGCCGCGATTCCCGAGATTTGGTTGGAAAAGTTGATGATCCCTCCCACTTTGCCAACGTCATTGCGGGCTGCAATCAGTGAGGGCAATGACCATCCCACGGGAGACGCAGCAGACAGGCCGCCGATGGAAATGCTGATCCAAATGAGAGCCTGAATTGTACTGTGTGTGTGCCCGGCGCCCAGGATGCCAAGGCCGAATGTAGTCCCACCGATGAGAACAGTTCGACGCACCGCACTGCCGCTCCATCCGCGCTTTACCAGCATGTCCACAAGCCAGCCCCCGATGACCAGACCGGTGAAGGTCGCAAAGAGCCAAGGCACACTCGTGTAGACAAACGAATGCATTTGTTCGTTGTGAAGGCCAAACAAAAGATAGCTGGGCAGCCACGTAAGCAGGAGATAGAAGACGTAATTATAGGATCCAAAACCGATGGCGAGCCCAAGCACTTTGCGGTCGGCCAGAAGATGAAACAGAGATGAAGCGGGTTCACTGGCGGCCTGGTCAATCGCGAATTCCTGATTCGCGCCCTCGATGTGGTGGCGTTCCGTTTCGCTAAGGCGAGGCTCATCGTCAGGGTCACGGTAGATCCGCCAGAAACAGAGGAAATAGAGCGCGCTCAAAAAACCGGTGAGGGCAAAGCTCCAGCGCCAGCCGGCTTCAATCAGGACGAAGCCGATGAGGGGAATGCCGGCTACCGATGAAAATTTTGCAGCTGCATCGAATAACGACGTCGCGAAGCTGCGCTCTTTCTCGGGAAACCAGACGCCGATGGCCTTGGCGTTCGCAGGGAAAGTGGGAGCTTCACCAACACCGAGCAAGAAGCGGGCAGCGAACAAACCGCCAATCGATGGCGTGGCAGCTGCGCCGAACGTCGCCAGGCTCCAGAGCAACGTGCCAATTCGGCCGACGCGTTTCACGCCGAATTTGTCCAGGATGATGCCGATGGGCAACTGAAGTGCGGCATAGGTGATGTTATAAGCGCCGGAGAGATACCCAAAGGCAATGTCGGAGATGCCAAACGAGGCAAGGAGCGCGCCGTGAGCGACAGAGAGGTTGACTCGATCGAGGTAGCTGATGAGCACACCCATGCCCAATAGTGAGGCGATCCGCCAGCGGTGCATGGGAATCCGCTGCTGCAACTGTTTTGGTTCTCCGGCCAATCCGACCTCTTCGGTTTACACCGTCGCTCGAGTCGCGCCGGTTGATATACCGCCGTCCACGAGGAGAATCTGCCCCGTGATATATGCGCTTGCGTCCGACGCCAGGAAGACCACCGCGCCATCCAGATCGTTCGGCTGCCCCGGACGTTTCAGCGGGATGCGGTCGGTGATGTACTCGACCCACTTTGCATTCTCATAGAGGACCGCGTTCTGTTTGGTCCGGAACCAACCCGGCGCCAGGCAGTTCACGGTGATTCCCGACGGCCCCCACTCGTCTGCCAGACTCATGGTCAGTTGTTTGATTCCTCCCCTGCTGGCGCAATAGGGGGCGATTCCTGCGGATCCAAACACACTGGTGACCGAACCGATATTGATGATGCGCCCGTAGCCTCGCTTCACCATAGGCCGCGCGAACGCCTGCGCGACAAAAAATGCTCCCTTCAGGTTGGTATCGAGCACCAGATTCCAATCGTCAGGCGTAATCTCCAGCGCAGGCTTCCTCACGTTGCAGCCCGCGTTGTTCACCAGGATGTCGATCTTGCTGAAATGGCTCCATGCGCTTTCGGCCGCCCGGCCAATCCCGTCAACATCTCGGACGTCCAATTCGAGCGGCAGTACCTTTCGCCCGATCCCCTCAATCTCGTCTTGAAATGATTTCAAGTCGGCCAGGTGCCGGCTGGTGATCACCAGATCGGCGCCGGCTCGTGCGAGCGCTCGGCCAAGGTATTGGCCCAGTCCCCGGCTGGCGCCCGTCACCACCGCGGTCTTGCCAGTTAAATCAAATAAAGTCGTGCTCATCAGTTTCCCCTCACGGCTCAAGAACCACCTTCATCAGCCCCGGTTCATGCGCATGCAGCCGCTCGAACCATTGAGCTGCATCGCTCAAAGGGGCCACTGCGGAGATCAACGGCTCAACACGGATCGCGCCTTTCTGCATGAGAGAAATACACTCCGGATATTCTCCCGCCGAAGCACATGATCCCAGCAGACGGAGCTGACGGCTGACGACCCTTTGCAGAGGAATCTCCACCTTGGGCGAGACGTTGCCGATCAGCGTCACGGTTCCTCCCGAGCATACACATTCAATCGCTGTGTTGATCGGCTCCTGCGCGCCAACCGCCTCAACTGCGATGTTTGCTCCGCGGCCATCCGTGACGCCAAGAACCCGCGAAACAATCTCGGACGTCGAGCCGAAAAATGTATCCGTCGCCCCAAGTTCCCGTGCCATCTTCAACCGGGTTTCATCTACATCGACTACGAAAACGCGATCGCATCCATAGTGGCGAAACGCCTGGAGGCTCAAGAGGCCGATCATGCCGGCTCCAATCACCACCGCCGTTGATCCCAGCCGGATCTCAGTAATCTTCGCCGCGTGAACCGCGACCGAAACGGCTTCAATCAGCGCCGCATGCGCAAACGAGAATTCGTCCGGCAGGGCATAAACGATTCGTGCCGGCACAGTCACATATTCGGCGAACGCCCCATTTCGCCGGTACTCGCCGCACGAAACTCCCAGCACCTGCCGCTTCTCGCATAGATTGATCGCACCTGCTGCACAAAACCGGCAGGCGCCGCACGAGATGGTCGAGTCGAAGGTCACGCGGTCGCCCGGCTTGAAATTCCGCACGTCGCGTCCTGCGCTGTGAACGATGCCGGAGGCTTCGTGCCCCATGATCAACGGCGGAATCCGGCGTCCGGTGCTACCGTCGTAGCCGTGCACATCGCTGCCGCAGATGCCGCACGCCTTGACGCGGATCAACACGTCCTGATGCCCGGGCTCGGGGATGGGGACGTCCCTCAGCTCCAATTCGTTATATTTCTCAAGCAGTAGCGCTCGCATCGTAGGGTCCTTCACTGAGTCTCGCCGTCGCCGCCAAACAAATCGCGCTGCTCGCCGGTCGGCTTCGGTGTATAGGCGCGTTTCCGGCTTGCGGCTCCAATCAGGCTCAACACTTCGAGCGTCTGAATCGCCTGCCGCGGCACGTAAACGCGCTGCGTGTTCGAACGTGTGTCGGGCGGAGTCAGAAGCAATCCAGCGCCTTCTACCAGGCTCCGGTCATTGGCCGCCAACCCCTCCAACTCATCGCCATCTTGCAATGTGAGCCGCATCCACAAGCCCGCCGTTCGCGGCCGCAGCGAAAATCGCTTGCGCATCATTCGCTCAGGATCAGCCTGGTCCGCGGCGCCGGTGGGCAGGGCGCGCACGAAACACATCCACTTCACCTGCTCCCAACCGATGCGCACCACCCTGCCGGTCAGGTCAAGAAACTCCAGCTCTGGCTTGCCTTGCCCGAACTCGGCAGCTGCATATCCCGCAATCCAGTCTCGGGAGAACTTGCGCACAATGACAGGTTTGCGTGCCGAGGCCATCGCTCTGGATTGTCGCACGAGTCGCTCGAATGCGCTGTCAGAACCTATTGCTTGATCGGGATACCTCGTCCAGATCGCCGAACAGGAAGCTGCCCCAATTCGCCCACCTTAAAAGTTGCAGCCTCTGTGCAACCTTGACTGGTCTTCCGTCGCGAGTTGTGTTAATGTCTTTGTTTGCAAGTTGTTGTGTGTCCCACCATAACGGCAGCATCATCAGTCACTTGGGCTGCGGTCCAGACGGCGGAATCAGGTTAGAACATGCCCGACTATATCTACCTCCTGGAGAACCGGCTCTCGGCTGACCAGCGCAATGCCCTCGCGCAGTTGCGGACCGTCGCGCGCGAAGCGGGAACCATCCTTTTCCTTACCGGGGACGCCGTCCGTGACCTGACCAGCGGCCATGCCGTTCGCGAGCTCGAGGTCGCCTTCCATGGCAATGCCCTTAAACTCAAGAAACCATTGGAGAAGCTCGGCGGAAAGATCTGGGGCGAGGACGAAGCTTCGCGCAGTCTATACCTCTGTTTCCCGGGTACTGTTCGCGTAAACGTGGTCAGCACACATCGCATCGAGTATCCAAAACCCGGCAAGCCCGTCTTTCATCCCGCCTCGATTCACGAGGACCTCCGCCGACGCGATTTCACGGTCAATTCGATGGCCATTTCGCTCAATGACGGCTCATTCGGCCTTCTCATGGATCCATTGAACGGCGCCGCCGACATTGAAATGCGCGCATTGCGCCTGGTCTCCAACTACGGCTTCATCGAAGATCCATCGCTCCTCATCCGCGCCACACGGCTCCGGGCTCGCCTGGGTTGGGAGATGGACCCCAGAACTCAAGCTCGCTACGACAATGCAAAGAGCGAAGGCGTCATTGAGTTTCTTTCCGCCCACTCTCGTCAAGAGGAGCTGGAGCAGATCGGCCACGAAGATGATGGCCTGAAGGTTCTGCGCGCCCTCGAAGCCGAGGGCTGGATGAAAGTACTCTTTCCGGCATGGACCTCAGCCAAAGCCGATGAGGCCAAGCTGAATGCTCTCCATGATCTTGCGGTGCAGCTCCTCTTGCAGGGCGTTCACCCCGATATGTCTGCTGCCCAGATGCAGCTTCTTACTGCCAAGCTGCCGTCGCGCGACCTGTCGGCCCTCAAGAAGTCCCTCTTGCGGCCAGGTTTCGTCGAGGAGTGGAACAAGCTGGATTCGCTGGCTTCAGGGTTCGCCAAAACGCTGCTGTCGAAGCAGAACGCCAAGCCCTCCGCATGTTTTAAGCTATTCATGAGCTATGATCCGGAAGCCATTCTTTGGCTTGGCTTTACAAGCAAAGATAAGGCCGTTCAGGAGCGCTTCAATAACTTCCTCAAGGTCTGGCCTGAGGCTCATCAGCGCATACCGTATGTGCTCATGCAGGAGATGCGCATCACTCCAGAACTGCCCATCTATGGCGAGCTCAAACAAAAGATCTTCCTTGAGCTGATCGACGGCAAATTGACCACCCCGGAAGAGATGCGCGCCTTTCTCGAGCCATACTCACCGCCCGCGCCGCCTCCGCAAGTTACGGTCAAGCGCTCGCGCGCCAAACGTGCCGGTGCCAGGATCAAAGAAGCGGCAATCGAAGATGAAGAGTCAGAGGACGCCTTGCCGGAAGAGGATCTGGAGATCGGCGGAGACGACGAAGAACTCGATCTTGCGATTCTGCCCAAAGGCGCGCTGGCCGATGGAATCGATGACGACTCCGAAGACGAGGAAGAAGAGCTGGACGGGGAAGAAGAAGCGCCGTCTGCGAAAAAGCTCGCCGGCAAGAAAGGCCAAAAGCCCGTTGCCATTGGCAAGCCGGTCGCCGGCGCCAAACAGGCAGCCGCCAAGCCCGCTGCGCCTTCTGCTCCGTCAAAATCCGTTCCGGCTAAGGCTCAACCTGTTTCCGCATCGAAGAAGCCTGCGGCTGCGCCCGCAAAGCCCGTCGCAAAGCCTGTCGCGAAGGCTGCGGTGAAACCCGCAAAGGCCGCCGCCAAGGCGCCTGCGAAGAAGCCCGCGCCGGCCAAAGCCGCTCGCCCTAAACCGAAGGCGAAGCCGGTCGCCAAGCCTGTCAAAAAGGCCCATGCAAAGCCCGCAAAACCAGCGGCAAAAAAGCCTGGTTCAAAGAAAGCAAAGAAGCGCTAGCCAGGCGAGCGTCGCGGGGCCGGTTTATCATTCTTCCCGGTTGACTCGGAGGGGACCGTCCCCCCCTCGTTTGCTCGGTCCCTTGTACCCTTGCTCCCTGCCTTTATTCATCAAACGTTTGCATTCTCTTTGCTCCCGTGCAGTACCCTGTTAATGATTCCCGCGGTCAATCTGTTCCCGAACAATCCAAACGGCCGCGGAACGAGGACTGACGGTTTTGAGCCAATCCGTATTTCTTCTGGAAGACGACACTGACATCGCAAGACTGGTGCAACATCATCTGGAGGCGGCGGGATTTGAAGCTCGCCTGTTTCATACCCCCACCAATCTGATTCCTGACGCCGAGCGCAAGCCGCCCGCCTTGTTTCTCCTCGACATCATGGTTCCCGGCGGGGATGGTCTCGACGTCTGCCGCCGCCTGCGCAATCACGCCGGCCTTTCCACCATCCCCATCATCTTTCTCACCGCCCGCGCCGGCGAAAACGATCGCGTCCTGGGCCTCGATCTGGGAGCCGACGACTACATCACCAAGCCCTTTTCCACGCGCGAGCTGGTGGCCCGCGTCAAGGCTGTGCTGCGCCGCTTCGAGCGGCCCACATCGCCATCGACCATCAGCTTTGAAGAGATCATCATCGACGCCGGCGCCATGCAACTGAAGGTCCGCGGGGAGCTCACCACCACCACCGCGACCGAGTTTCGCCTCCTTGATTACCTCGCCCGCCACCCTGGACGCGTCTTCAGCCGCGACCACCTTCTCGACTCCGTCTGGGGCGACGCGCGCTTTGTCACTCCTCGCTCTGTCGATGTTTATGTGCGTCGTATCCGTGAGAAAATCGAGATCGACCCGGAAAATCCGCGCTACCTCAAAACCGTGCGCGGCGCCGGTTATCGCTTCGAACTGCCCAAGGGCGAGTGAGAACCAGCCGTTAGCTTTTAGCCATTAGCTCTTAGCCACAGATTTCCGTTTCGATTTCCCCAGCAAGGGTGCGTGCGACTCTACTCCCGAACTGAGAATTTAAGCGTTGATCGGCAGAAGCGAAAAGCTAAGAGCTAATAGCTAACGGCTAATAGCTGCCTTTATGACCTCCAAAGTCTTTGCCAGACTGCTCGGTCTCTTCATCGTCCTTCTCGTGCTCTACACGGCGGCGAGCGCGCTCGTCTTTCGCGTATTCGTCGATCGCTCGGGCGAGACGACCTTGAGCACATTCGGCCGCGACGCCCTCGTGTCGGGCCTTATAGCCCTTGTCGTAGCCATACCCATGGCCGCATTCGTCTCTCGGCGATTCTCCGCTCGCTTGCACCGTATCATCACCTTTGCTCGCCGCATTGCCGATGGCGATCTGAACGCCCGCATCAACGCTCTCGATACGACCGCCGGCCCGTTCAGCGGCATCGCCGAGCTCTCTTCGACAGAGGCCGCGCTCAACGAAACTGCGGTCCGGCTCGGCAGGGACTTTGCCGAGCTCCAAAGCGGGCGCGATGAGCTGGCCGTCATGCTCGACTCCATGCAGGAAGCGGTCGTCGCGATTACCTCTTCCGGCTTCGTTCGCTGGTCCAACTCCGTCATGCAGGGCATTCTCGGATCGCAAATTGCCCCCGGCCGCCCGCTCGTCCATTTTGTGCGCGATCCTGAGCTGCTGGCCTGCGTCCGTGGCGCGCTCGAGCGCCGCGAGCTCTGCGTGGGTCGCGCCAGCCTGCTTGCTCCCGGCCGCGTTTTTGAAGTCAACGCCGCTCCTTTGCCGGCGGGCGGCGCGCTGGTCGTGCTTCACGACGTCACCAGCATTGAAGCCGCGCAAAAATCCCGCCGAGAGTTCGTCGCCAACGTCAGCCACGAGCTGCGCACTCCGCTCACTTCCATCCAGGGCTACGTCGAGACGCTCATTGAAGATCCAAATCCCAGTCCCGAAACAACACTTGAATTCCTCGGCGTCATTCTTAAGAACACCAGCCGCATGAGCCGACTCACAGAAGATCTGCTGGCCCTCGCAAGCGTCGAGAGCCCCGACTACAAGCTCTCCTTGCAGCCGGTCCGGGCAAATGTGCTGCTTCAGGACGCAATCGACTCGATCGGCGGCATCGTGGTTGACTCAGGCGTACAACTCCAGTCCGCGGGCGCACCTGACTCTCTCGTCATGGCCGATCCCGATGCCATGCATCAGGTCTTCGGCAACCTCATGGAGAACGCCCTCAAGTATGCGCAATCGGGCAAGCGCATCTCTGCCGGCGCGCGCCTTCTCGCCTCTGAGGTGCAGTTCACGATTCAGGATTTCGGGCCCGGCATCTCTTCCGAGCATCTTGAGCGAATCTTCGAGCGCTTCTATCGCGTTGACAAAGCCCGCTCGCGAGAGTCCGGTGGGACGGGCCTCGGCCTCGCGATCGTCAAGCACATCGTGCAAGCCCACGGTGGCCGCATCTGGGCTGAAAGCGAGCTCGGCAAGGGCGCATCGTTCCACTTCACGCTGCCGCTGGCCCCCGCGCCGCAGTCGGCTCCGCAGCCCGCGCCCGCGCAACCCAATCACGCTGGCGCACCCTCCTAGGCTCAAGAGTCGCCCAATCCGCCCGTTTTCCGCTGGCCGCATTCCCTGGTCTCTGATCTCTTTTCCCTAATCCATGCTCTTTTCAACTCCCCGTAACATTGGCCGTTGACAATAAACCTCGGCAGGAAATCTGAAAGGGAGCAAATCGTGAAAAAATCTTTGCTTTTGATTGCATTGTTCGTGTGCGCGCTGAGCACGGCCCAGGCTCAAACAATTACGGCCGCCGGCGCCACGTTCCCATATCCCATCTATTCCAAGTGGTTCTCTGAGTACAGTGCCGCGCATCCCGGCGTTCAAATCAACTATCAATCCATCGGTTCCGGTGGCGGCATCAAGCAGGTCTGCTCGGGGACGGTCGACTTTGGCGCATCCGATATGCCCATGACCGACGATCTGCTCAAGACCTGCGGTGTCAAGCTCATTCACATTCCAACGGTTCTTGGTGCTGTGGTTCCCATCTTCAACGTTTCGGGCGTCAGCGATCTTCGCTTCAGCCCCGACGTGCTGGCTGACATTTATCTGTCCAAGATCACCACCTGGAACGATCCGCGCATCGCCAAAGACAATCCCGGCGTGAACTTGCCCGGCGACAAGATCATCGTGATCCACCGCTCCGACGGCAGCGGCACAACCTTTATCTTTAGCGACTATCTCAGCAAGGTCAGCGCCGATTGGGCCGGCGGTCCTGGCAAAGGCACGGCGATCAATTGGCCGACCGGTGTGGGAGGCAAAGGCAACGAGGGCGTGGCTGCGCAGGTGCGCGAGTTTCCTGGCGCTATCGGCTATGTCGAGCTCATCTATGCATTGCAGAACCACATCAACTTCGGCTCGATCAGAAATGCGTCCGGTAACTGGCTCAAGGCTTCCATCGATGGCGTGACGGCTGCCGCGGCCACTGCCAAGATCCCCGCCGACTACCGCGTCTCCATCACCAACGCTCCCGGTCCCAATGCCTATCCAATCTCCAGCTTCACCTATCTGCTCATTCCCACACAGCCGAAGGATGGAGCGAAGGAGAAGGTCATCAAGGACATGCTGAGCTGGTCCATCAACTCCGGCGAAGGTCAGGTCTCGACTCTCTCCTACGCGCCACTCCCTGACGCCCTCAAGCAAAAAGTTCTGCAAAGCGTCTACGCTCTTCCGTAACGCACCGCGAGGAGTCCGGCGCCCGCCGGGCTCCTCGTCCCGCCTTCGCGTCACCACCGTTCCACTCCGCATCATCTTTCCCTCCGCAGTTCGCGCCTTAGCCAGGGTCCGCACCCGTCTGATCCCTGTTCCCTGATCAATGATCCCTGTCTTTTTGGTACACTCTCCAAGGCTCGGGTGATACGATTGCCCGGATTCCTTAACCCAAGCAATGGCGCCTTCTTCGATCTCCACGATCAACGACCTCTTTGTTCGCATCGCTGCGGCCGGCAACCCGCGCGCAGTCCTCTGGCAGGACGAATTCGGCCAGTGGCACCCCATCTCTTCTGACCAGATGTATCAGCGCGTCCGAGCCCTGGCTACGGCGTTTCTCCGATTTGGCGTGCAGAAGGGCGACCGCATCGTCCTCATCAGCGAGAACCGCTGGGAGTGGGCCGTCGCCGATTTCGCCGTTCTTGCCGTGGGCGCCGCCGATGTTCCCCTCTATCCCACGCTGACCGGCGAACAGATCGCCGAGCAAGTGCGCGACGCCGGCTGCCGCATCGCCGTTGTCTCCACGCGACAGCAATTCGACAAACTGCAAGCCGTTCGCGCGCAAACCGAGTTACAGCACATCGTGATGATGGATTCGCCTGCCCCCGACGGCGCTATCGCCATGAGCGAGCTGCTGGCCGAAGCCGACGCGCTCGGCGCCCAGCGTGATCCGGTCTTCGATGCCCTCGTTCGCTCCGTTGAGCCGGGCGACCTGGCCACGCTCATCTACACCTCGGGAACGACGGGCGAGCCCAAGGGTGTCGCGCTCACCCATGGCAACTTCGCCGCCAACCAGAACGTCGCCGCCGTCGATTTCGGCTTTAACTCAAGCGACGCCTGCATTTCCTTCCTGCCTCTTTCGCACGTCACTGCCCGCGCCCTCGATTACGTGATGTACAACCACGGCGCGCAGGTGGCCTACTGTTCGCAGTTCGACAAGCTGCCGCAGGCGATGAAAGAAGTCCGCCCAACAGTCATCGTCGGCGTGCCTCGCGTCTTTGAGAAGATTCGCCAGGCCGTCGAGCAAAAAGCCACTCAATCACCCGTTAAGAAACGGATCCTGCCCTGGGCCATTGGCCTTGGGTCACGCTTTGCCGAGACCGTTTATGACGGCCGAAAGCCCAGCTCAATGCTGTGGAACCTGGCCAATAAGCTCGTCTTTGCTAAAGTTCGCGAGGCCTTCGGCGGGCGCGTAAGAGTTTTCGTCTCCGGGGGCGCGCCTCTCGGTATTGACACGGCACGCTGGTTCGCTTCCGCGGGAATCGCTCTCTGGGAGGGCTACGGCCTCACGGAAACATCGCCAGTTATCGCCCTCAATACACCCATTCACCATCGCATGGGTTCGGTGGGCATGCCTCTGCCGAACATCGAGCTCAAGTTCGCCGAGGATGGTGAGTTGCTCGTTCGCGGCCCATCTGTCTTTTCCGGTTACTGGCACAAGCCTGCCGCAACCGCCGAGTGTCTTGACGCCGATGGATGGTTCCGCACCGGCGACATTGCTCATCTTGACGCCGACGGTTTTCTATCCATTACCGACCGCAAGAAAGAATTGCTGAAGACCTCAGGCGGCAAACTCGTTGCTCCGCAGCCGATCGAGAACAAGTTGAAGAACAGTGTGTTTGTGGCCCAGGCCGCGCTGGTCGGCGATCGCCACAAATTCATCTGCGCGCTCATCTCTCCCAACTTTGCCGCACTGGAGGAATGGGCCCGCCATCATGGGATTGACGCTTCTTCTCGCGCCGTCCTAGTCGCGGAATCACGGGTTGTCGCGCTTTATGCCGAGATTGTCCGCGATGTAAACGGCTCTCTGGCCAACTTTGAGTCGCTCAAGCGCTTCCGCATCGTCGCCGAGGAGTGGTCGCAGGAGTCGGGCGAGCTCACGCCTTCGATGAAGATCAAGCGCCGCGTTCTCACGACCCAGTACGCGGCGGTAATCGGCGAACTTTACGCCGACGAAGCAACCGCCCGCGGCGAATCGGCTGGCTGATGCGGCCGATGCCTTCGTGCGCAACCTTCCGCCTGTGCCACATCCTTTGCAAGGCCCCAAAAAACGGCGCACCCCATGCTCCCACCGCCAGTGCGGATCCAAATAGAATGACGGCGTCGATGCTCAGGCGTCCTTCGCGGGTCCAATAGACATCGGGCGACAAACTCAACCACAAGGCGAACTCGTCCAGGGTAAGTGCCGCTCCCACTCCATAACTGACCGCCATCAGTCGTCCAAGGAAAATCGACATCGGCGAGTGCGACCTTCCCAGATCGAGGAGCCACCCGTATCCAACAAAAAGCAGAATTAGAATGCCCCACACCAGGTGGTGAATGTGCATTCCGCGCACCACCACCCACTGCAAGTGCCCCTCGTGATTGGCAATCCGGTGAACCAGCAGACGAACGCCGGCGAAGGTGATCAGGAACGCAACCGACGCAATAAACATCCGCTGCCGGGGCCGGTCGGGAATCGTGGCGCGGATCAGGTATCCCAGCCGCGTCAACTGCAGCAGCACCAGCAGCACGACGACGACCAGGCCGACGAATGCGAGCAGGAATCCAGCGCCAGTTTCCGGCATACCCTATCGTAGCGCCGGTCTCCTGACCGCCAGACAGTGACCACTGACGACCGGCAACGTGAGGCGCATCACGATTCCATGAACAGCCACGCGATACACTGTTTAAGGCGTGATAGCCGGTGATCATCCCCGCCTCCGGTCAGAAACTGTGCACTGCGCCTCAAACTTCCAGCGCCTCGGCCGATACTGAAAACTGTGCGCTGTGAACTGCGAACTACGAACTGCGAACTGTTTTTGAGGAGATTCCACGATGCGAATTGCTTTGTTGACCGGCGGCGGCGATTGCCCCGGATTGAATGCGGTCATTTATGCGGCCGTGAGGAAGGGAATTAATCACTACGGAGACGAGTTCATCGGATTTCTCAACGGCTGGAAGGGCGTGCTCGAGAACAATTTCATTCCGCTCACGCTCGAAGCGGTCGATGGCATTCAGCTCAAGGGTGGCACCATCCTGCATTCTTCGCGCACCAATGTGAAGAAGATTCCGGGCGGCATCGACAAAGTACAAGAGGTCCTCAAGACCAATAAAATCGATGCGCTCATCGCGCTCGGCGGCGACGACACGCAATCCGTCACGCTCTTTCTGAGCCGAGCATGGCGTTAAAGCCGTTGGCGTGCCTAAAACCATCGACAACGACATCAGCGGCACCGACCAGACCTTCGGTTTCGACACCGCGGTGATGATTGCCACCGAGGCCGTCGATCGCATTCACACCACTGCCGATTCGCATAACCGCGTGGTCGTGATCGAAGTCATGGGCCGCGACGCGGGCTGGATCGCATACGCCTCGGGTGTTGCCGGCGGCGCCCACGTCATCCTGGTTCCTGAAAAGGAAATCGATATCGATCACGTTTGCGCGCTGCTCAAATACAACTACGATCATGGCAAGCATTATGGCGTCGTCGTAGTGGCCGAGGGCTGTCATCTGCCCGAAGTTGGCCAAGTCCTCGGCTCGCAGCAAGTCGACTCCTTTGGACACGTGCGTCTCTCCGGTATTGGCGAAGCGCTCGCCGAGCTCATCGAGAAGAAAACCGGCTATGAAACCCGCTCCGTGAATCTGGGCCACACCCAGCGCGGCGGTGTTCCCACGGCCTACGATCGCGTACTCGGGCAGCGCTATGGGCTGCACGCCATCGACATGGTGCACCAGGAAAAGTGGGGCCGCATCGCCGTCGTCCACGGACTCGACATCACCGACATCCCCATCAAGGATGCCATCGCTACCAACCGCCGCCTCGACCAGCGCTTTTTCGACGTGATCGCGGATCTCGAAGCCAAGGTGTAGGCTTGCCGTCTCGCCATAAACCAAGCAGGCCGCTCTCGGGCGGCCTGCGGCGTTTTGATCCACTGCGCTGGGCTTGGCGAAACGCTGCTTTGCCGACTCGCTAACTCTAACTCGCTAACTTCCCACACTCATGCTCTACCGCCCCTACCAACCCGGTGACTTCGTCCAGCTCTACGCTGTCGAAGAGCTATGCTTCGATCCGCCCTTCCGCTTTGACCGCGCTTTGATGCGGAAATTGATTGCGAACCCGAACTCGGCCACCTGGATCGCCGAAGAAAACTCTGAATTGGTGGGCTTCGCCATCGTGGATTGGGCAACCGTGCCCAAAGGCACCGTCGCATACATCCAGACCATCGAAGTACATCCGGAATCGCGCCGCCGGGGTATCGCTGCCGAACTCCTCAACCGTGCGGAGAGTTCTGCTCGCGCCGCAGGCGCATCCGCAATCTGGCTGCATGTCGATGTCGAAAATTCCAGCGCGATCCGCCTGTACGAGACCCGCGGCTACGTGCGCAAGCGCAGGGAAGAGCACTTCTACGCGCGCCATCGTCCGGCGTTCGTCTACGCTAAATCGTTCAGCGCCTGAATCCCGTTGCGAACCCTAGCTCCGCTGAACACCGCCAACTCCGCTAGCCCCGCTCGTGACCACCGTCCACCGCTCACTGTTCACTGGCTTTGATAAACGCCGCTACATTGTCGTGTAGCTGCTTCACGCACTCATCGCGCACATAAACCATGTGCCCCGACTCGTACCATGCGTAGCTGATGTTCTTCGCCAGAGATTGTGGAATGGGCAGGTGCTTTTCTTCGTACTGGGCCGCATAGAACGGCGTCGCCAGATCGTAGTAGCCGCCATTCACCAGAACCTTCAGGCGCGGGTTGGTCTTCATTGCCTCGGCCAGGTCAGCGCTCACATTGACGCCGATGGTGTTTCCAGCGTGGACCCAATTCCATTGCGATTCCGGCGAGTCGAGCTCCGGTTGATAGGTCTGACCGTCACCGTATTTCAAATCCCGCCGCACATATTGGTTGAAGAGAGCCACATAAGCCGACGAGATCGCCGACGACTGAGGATCGTATTCCGCATTCTGGCTGAGCGGATCGAGATTCGGCCCGGAGAATCGTGTGTCCAGCCGCCCGGTCGTCAGATCGTCTGCATCCTGCAACGTTTTTTCAAACTCCGGACCGCTCACGCGCAGGTTGGCTTTCAAAACGTAGTCAACCGGCAGCCCTATATACTCGTGCAGTTTCTCCGCCACAGCGTGTTTTTCATCGTCGCTCACGTCGGTTCCCAGTGCCAGCGCATGTGCATACGGGCCCATCGCGAATTCTTCCACCTCTTTGAGGAACGGCTCCAATGCCGCCGGCTGATTCGGCAGCTTCTTGTGATACCACGCAGTCGCCGCGTAGGTCGGCAGCGCCAACTCGTACGGCAAATCCACCCCAGGGTTAGCGGTCGGCTGATCGATGTCCGTCGTGAAGTTGAAAATCTGCGACAGGAGAATGACTCCATTGATGTCGATGTTCAGCTTGTTCTCGAGCAGATTGACCAGCACTGCTGACCGCGTCGTCCCGTAGCTCTCGCCAAAGATGAACTTCGCCGAATTCCAGCGCCCATACTTTGAGATGAACCGCTGGATGAAGCGCGCATAGGCATTTCCATCGCCGTCCACACCCCAGAATGCCTTCTGCGGATCTTTTCCGAGTAGTTGTCCAAAGCCCGTTCCCGGCGCGTCCACAAAGACGAGGTCGCTCACATCGAGCAGGGAATTCGGATTGTCGACCATGGTGTACGGAGCGGCGGGCAAATGCGTGTCGCCCGCCGTCATCACATGCTTCGGGCCCAGCGACCCCATGTGCAGCCACACCGTCGAGCTGCCCGGCCCGCCGTTGTATAAGAATGTGATTGGCCGATCCTCAGCTTTCGCGTCTTTCTTGAAGTAGGCCACGTAGAACATTCGCGCCACAGGAGTTGCATCCTTCGCACTCGCAGGCGCATTCAAGGCGAGCTGGCTTCCCGGCTGCGGCTTTCCGTCCGGTCCCAGCTGCGCATCCTGGTCATCGGTTGAGCCCACTGTAATGGTTCCGGCGACCGCGGTGTAAGCGATCTGCTGTCCGCCCAAGGTGATGGAGCCCTGCGTCGTCGAATCTGCAGGCGGAGCCGCTTCGGCGCTCTTGTCGGGCGCGGCGGGCGTTGCAGGCTTCGAGGCCGTTTTGTCGTCCTGTGCGCGGGCCGAAACACAAAGAATTAAAAGCGCCGCTCCTGTGAGGGCGGCAAACCGGCGGCTCAATGAATTCATTTTTCTTCTCTCCGGGTGGGATATCGAGCGAAACGTCAGTATAAAGCGCGCCCCGCCGTTTTCTGGAATCCTGCTTCTCCCGCGCCGCTCAAGCTCGCTCTGCGCACATCCTGGCTGCGTTTCATCACCGCTCATGTCCAGTTCAGTACTGATCACGAATCACGCGTCACGACCCACGATTCACGGCCTACTGCGCGCCGTCAGCGCTCTTGATAAACGCTGCTGCTCGGTCGTGGAGCAGCTTGCGGCATTCGTCGCGAATGTAGGCCATGTGCCCCGCTTCGTACCAGTCGTATTCGATATTCTTCGTCAACGACGCCGGAATCGGCAGGTGCTCTTCTTCGTACTCCGCGGCAAAGAACGGCGTGGCCAGGTCGTAGTAGCCGTCGTTCACCATCACCTTCAACCGCGGATTTGTCTTCATCGCCTCGGCCAGGTCTGCGCCCACGTTGAGCCCGACGGCGCTCCTGAGGCCGCCCGGGCCCTTTCGCGCCATGTTCCAGCCCACGCCGTCAAACAGCGCGTGCGGCAGGTACGTCTGGCCTTCGCCGTATTTTAGATTCTGCCGCAGGTAAAGATTCACCAGCGAAACATACGCCGATGAAATCGCTGCGCTCTGCGGATCGTACTCCGAGCCCTCGCTCAGCGGATCGAGCGTCGGACCCAGAAAACGCGAGTCGTATCGTCCTGTTGTCATCCCCTCCGGGTCGTCGAATGTCTTCTCAAACTCACTGGCGGTCACACGCAAGTCAGCTTTGATGATGTAGTCGACCGGCAGCCCGGTGTACTCGTGCAGCTTCTCGGCTACCTGCTGCTTTTCCCCGTCACTCAAATTGTTCCCTTGAGCCAGCGCGTGCATGTATTCGCCCAGCGCGTAGTCTTCCACTTCTTTCAGGAAAGGCTCCAGTGCCTGTGGCTGCGGCGAAAGTCTCTTGTGGTACCACGCCGTCGCTGCGTAAGTGGGCAGAGCGAGTTCGTACGGCAGGTCCATTCCGGGCTGCGGCCCACCCGTCGCTATGGGAAAGCTGAAGATTTGCCCCAGCAGCATCACGCCGTTCAGGTCAATATTCTTCTCGTTTTCAAGAAGGTCCGCCAGCACCGCCGACCGCGTCGTCCCGTAGCTTTCGCCAAACAGGAATTTCGGCGAGTTCCACCGGCCGTACTTCACCAGAAAGCGCGCGATGAACCGTGCGAATGCCTCTGCGTCCTGGTCCACTCCCCAGAATGCCTTGCCCGCATCCTTGCCCGCCAAACGCCCAAAGCCCGTTCCCGGCATGTCGATAAAAACTTCATCGCTCACGTCGAGCAGCGAATCGGCGTTATCGATCAGCTTGTACGGAGCGCCCGGGAGATGTGTATCGCCGGCCGTTTCCACATACTTTGGCCCCAGCGATCCCATGTGCAGCCACATCGTCGAGCTGCCTGGCCCGCCGTTATAGAAAAACGTGATCGGCCGATCCTCGGCATTCGCGCCCGTCTTGAAATAAGCCACGTAGAACATGTGGGCAACCGGCGACGCATCGGCTGGCTCCTTCGGCGCCGATAGCGCAAGCTGCGATCCCGACAGCGGCTTGCCATCTGACCCGAGTTGCGCATCGTCCGTGTCGGTCGCGCCCACCGTAATGGTGCCCGCAATCGCCGTGTAGGCAATATGCTGGCCGCCCGCATCAATCGCGCCCTGCGTCGTTGAGTCCGGCGGCGGTGCCGGCTCTGAAGCTTTCGCACTCTTGGCTGCGGTGCTGTCAGAATTCGTGGCTGGCTTGTCGTCCTGTGCGCAAAGAGCAGGGGTAGAAGTCAGCAGTGACAGAGCAAGCGCGACAGTCAGGATAGGAGCAAGGAATTTCATCGGAGCGCCTCCGGGACGAGCTGGTCGAGCAGGGCAACAGTATAGAACGCCGTGCGGAGCAGGGAAGCAACGCCCACAGCAGTTACTATCCTGATGTGTCATCCTTTCGCGGCAGATGCCGCTTCTAAGAAAATGTATTCGCCCAAGTTCAATCTCGTTTACGATCGCGCTATCCTCCTCGAAGCCATGCGCGAGCATTCTTTTGCCACGCTCTTTGGCCCCCTCTCGGGCGCGTCCCCGGATGAATCCCCCTCGGCCACTCATCTCCCGCTGGTCATCAAAGATGAGGGTGAGCACGGCCTCATCGAAGGGCACTTCGCCAAAGCTAACCCTCATTGGCGCGCTTTAGCCGACCGCGAGACTCTCGTTATCTTTCAGGGACCGCACAGCTACGTCTCCCCGACCCTCTACATCGAGGAGCTATCCGTCCCCACCTGGAACTACATTGCCATCCACGCGCGCGGCACTCTATCGCTGGTTGAAGACGACCCCGGCAAAGAAACCCTCCTCGCCGATCTCATCGCCGTGAATGAACCCGCGTACCTCGACCGCTGGCATGCGTTGCCCGAAGGTTTTCGCCGCACCATGCTCGCGGGCATCGTAGGCTTTCGCATCCCCATCGCGCGCATCGAGGGCAAGTTCAAGCTCAGCCAGAACCGCAAGCCAGAGGAGCGCCGCAATGTGCACGACGCTCACGCCGCCGGCTCGCCAGACCAGCAGGCTCTCGCGCGCTGGATGGAGCGCCTCGTCGGACCCGAAAACTAACCATTGGGCCGGTTTCCAGGGCCAGTTCCCCAATTCCCGCCCGATTCGCTCTCAGCATTGTCTTTGCTATACTTATAGGGTTCACCGCCGTGCGGAAGTGGTGAAATTGGCAGACACACCATCTTGAGGGGGTGGCGCCGAAAGGCATAGGGGTTCAAGTCCCCTCTTCCGCACCAAAGATCTCTGCGTCAGGGCCCCTCGCCGTCATTCAGGCCCCTTGGCGCGCATGGAAAGCAGCTTAAGAAATGCAGATTCTCTTCTATTTCGTAGTCGTGCTGCACGTCGTCGTGTGCCTCTTCCTGATCGGCGTTGTCCTGCTTCAGCAGGGACGCTCGGCCGATCTCGCCGGCGCATTTGGCGGTCAGGGTTCACAGACCGCGTTCGGTCCCCGCGCCGCAGCCAACGTGCTCACCCGCCTCACCACCTGGTCGGCGATCATCTTCATGTGCACATCGATCAGCCTTGTGGTTCTCTTTGTTCGTTCCTCAGGCTCGCACTCTGTGCTCGAAGGCGGTTCCGCCCCGGTCAGTGCTCCGGCCAAGTCGGGCAAGTAAGCGCTCCAAGCAATAGGAGCCAGGCTCATTTTGCGGGTCCAGCAGGCTGGGCTGGCGCAGGTGTGCCGGCTTGGCTGCCGCCTTTGTCCTCGCCCGTATTCGCGGGCTTTGAAGGATGCAGCTTGTGCATCTCCTTGGCGCCGGTCTCTGGATCGACCATCACCACCTTGATGCCGGAGGCGAACATCCCAGAGCTCCATTTCATGTAATAGATTTTCTCCCCGACAGCCTGAAGGCGAATTCTCTCGGCCTGGCCCCTTGTCTGGTTGACCGCTGCGGCGGTGGACATGATGACGCTGGGTCCGTAGTACATTTTTGCCATCCCGGTAACCACGACCGTGCCCGGATCCACCTCAACCCAGGCATATTCACCGTTGAGCAAAGTGGCCAGATAAACTCCATTCACATAGAGATGGTCGTGGGCGGCCGAGCCCACCGCTCCTCCCGGCCGATAAATGCAGATGATCGCCTTGCCCTCAGAAGGCGCTGACGGCATGGGTGGCATTTCCTTTGCGGGCAAAGCGTTTGGGGCAGGCGAAGCGGTTGGCTGCTGATTCAGGCTGGCTGGCACGGCTGGTTGCTGATCTTGCGCAGCCGCAACTACAGCTCCGCCGAAAAGCACCAGCGCGCAACAGACCAGCAACAGAAACATCGCAAAAGGGTAGCTCGTTTTCGTCATGGCAAGTCTCCTCGATCGGATGGAATCCTCGGGGGTGAGGAAGGGAATCGGGGACCCGGTAACAGATACGGGAAGGATAGTCGCTTGCAGGACGAAGTCGGTGTTGCAAGTCACCTGTGCCAGTGACGAGTTGTGAAGAGGTTTTGCGGCGAACGGGCTGGGAAGAATAGAGTCTCGAAATCGGGCCGGCCTTCTCTATCCCTTGGTCCCTTTTTCCCTTGGTCCCTGTCCCTCTACACCGGCGGCATCGCATCCACGACCGGCACACCGGCTGGCGGAGCAAAGCGAAACGTCTCGGCTGGAATTTGCGCGTTCGGCTGCTCATCTGTGAATGTGAATTGCGTGATCGCGCCGTCGGCCTCGTCCACTTCAATTCCGTTGATCCAGCCGTCGCGTGTCACCGTCAGCGCGACCCGCGTTACGCGTTTTTCCTGGCCCTTGGGTTGGCCGCTCAGGGTAAAGCAGTCCTTCGGCGCTGGAGCCAGCGTCAGGCCGGTCAACTCCTTTTCAAGCTGCGTGTGACCCAGCAGAAAGCGCAGGGGTGAGCGCAAATCGTCCAATTCACTTGCCGGGATGCGCTGCACCTGTGCGTCTCCCTGCGTGTAGAACCACGCGAACTTGCCGTCGAGGAGAAAGATCTTTCCCTGCGGTGAGCTGTACTTCCACATCATGCGCCCCGGCTTGCGCAGATAAAGCGTGCCGCTCTCGGTCTTCGTCATGCCCAGCCCCGAATAGCTCTCGCTGAATCCAGACTTCAACGATTGCAACTGGTCGTAATGGCGGTCGACGCGCTGCGCCAACTCATGCACGGAAGGCAGACTCTGTTGTGCGGAGAGATTTGCGGCCAAAAACAAAACGGCAGCCAAAAAAGGGCCGCCGCTCAGCTTTGATCTTAGATTCTTCATTACTGTCCAAGCGTCTGCGTGCAATTTACCCCGCCCGTTGGATCAAATTTAATCTGATCGGTTTCATCGTCGCAGTAGCCTCGATCGCCCGTTTTTCCCACGCTCTGCGGCTTCGCCGTCACAGAAAAGCTGTTGAAGCGGTCCACATTGTTACTCGTCACCTTGTCGCTGCATGCAATGCTGAATTCATACCCTTGCTTGAAACCGGACGCCAGGTCCGACGGCAGCAATTGCGCGCTCGTTGAGGTTGGCGGTCCGGAATGAGGATCCCCGCCAAGCGCCTGGAGCGTGCATGCATACCCGAGCGAAGGATAGGACTCCTGGTACATCATCTGCGCCTGCACAATCTTCTGCAGAGAGTTCACGGCCGACAGGGCATTCGCTCTTTTCGTATAGACGCTGATGCTGGCGATCGCCAAAAGAGAAAGGATCGCGATGATCGCCATCACGATCAGTAATTCCATCAAAGTAAAGCCATTGGGCGAAAATATACGGCGCGCGCGATTGCGGCTGGACTTACGATTCATGGGATTCCCAAAGCCTCGCGGAATAGGCCCGCTTTCACCGGCCTTCCCTAAAGATGCTACACCTACAGACGCAATTGGGAAACGGATCGCTCGTAACTGCAGCCTTTAGCTTTTAGCCCCTAGCTTTCCTTGCCTAACGAAACGCCCGGATGAAACCCGGCGACGGTGGGACAAGCAGACCAATCAGAGCTGGCACGACAGCCAACCCAGTCAAAAAAAGCTAAAAGCTAATGGCCGTTCTTCAGCAGACGAGCCGCGTGCGGCCTAATTTCACGCCGTCGAGCCGGCCCAGCAGGGTCACAGCGATGCGTTCCGGTACAAAGAGTCGCTGCGCCATCGCCTGAACTTCTGCCGCGCTCACTTCATTGATGCGTGCAATGATCTCGTCGGCTGAGAAGAACTGGTGGAAATACATCTCCTGCCGCGCCAGGTTGGCCATGCGGGCATTCGAGCTCTCCAGACTTAGCAGAATATTTCCCCTCAGTTGATCTTTGGCGCGGGTTAATTCTTCGCTGCTGATGGGGCTCTCTTTCAGGTTGCGGAATTCGGCCAGAATCAGATCCACAACTTCAAGCGCCTTGCCCGCCGATGTACCGGCGTAGACGCAAAAGTTTCCCGTATCCCGATAAGGGCTCATGTCGGAGTAAACGGAATACGCCAGTCCCCGCTCCTCGCGAATATTCTGGAACAGCCTCGAGCTCATGCCGCCGCCCAGCACCGTGTTCAGGATTGAGGTCGCATAGCGGCTATCATCGGCCACCGGCGGCGCCGGAACTCCCAGGCAGATCTGCACCTGTTCGAGCGCCTTTTTGTTGCGAAGAATAATCCGCGCGCTGGGCTCGGGCGCGGAGAGTTCCGTGGGCGATAGGCCGCTCGGGAGCGTTGAAAATTTCGCCGCGACCGCCTCGACAAACTGGTCGTGGTCCAGATTTCCCGCCGCCGAGAACACCATGTTTCCGCCATGGAAACGGTCGCCATGGTAGCCAAAAAGCTGCTGCTGGCCCAGCCGCCTTACGGTCTCTGTTGTTCCCAGGATCGGGCTGCCCAGCGGGTGTCCCTTCCAGAAGCTCTGCGTGAACAGCTCGTGCACCAGCACATCCGGATTGTCCTCGTCGATCTTGATCTCTTCCAGAATCACACCCCGTTCCCGCTCAATGTCCGGAGCGGCAAACGTGGGATTCAAAACCATATCCGTCAGCACGTCCAGCGCGATGGGCACGTGGTCAGAGAGCGATTTCACGTTGAAGCAGATCGTTTCCTTGCTGGTGAAGGCGTCCAGGTTTCCGCCGATCGAATCCATCTCGCGCGCAATATGCTGCGCCGAGCGCGACTTTGTGCCCTTGAAGAGCATGTGCTCCACAAAATGCGAGATGCCATTCACTTCCGCGTTTTCGCAGCGCGATCCCGACTTGATCCACACCCCCATGGCGACCGAATGCACATGTTCCATCCGCTCGGTCAGCACAACCAGACCGTTCGGCAACTCGGTGCGGCGAAGGTTTCGTTCAGTGTTCATCGTCATCCTGTAGAAGTTCGATTCTAGGCCAATCGAGGCCTCAACCGTCTGGCCCCGCTCTTTTGGGGTTGTCGTTTCTTGCTGTTTTCGTCCCAGTTCCGAATCGGCGGCGGACTTTCAACTGCCGGCAGCGCCACCAGCTATCATGCTCAAAGCTGCGCCCAGCAATGACCGTGCCCGATAATCCCGATCAACTCGTACCGATCTCCGCTGCCGCGCCGGACCGCGGCCGCCCTGACCCGCTATCTCGTCCTCTATTTGGATTGGATGCGGCAGGCCTCGCGACGCTTCTTGGCCGGGAAGGGGAGCCAGCCTGGCGCGCCGATCAAATCGCAGAAGCGATGTATCGTCAGTATGTTACAGACATTTCCTCGATTACGACCTTATCATTGGACCTGCGCCGGAAACTCGCCACCCAAGGCTGGCAGATCGGCCGCCCGGAGATTGCCAAAGCGTTCCAGTCCGCCGACGGAACCGAGCGCTATCTGGTCCACTGCCCAGGCCCGAAGCCCGAAACCGTGGAAACCGTCTGGATGCCGGAAGGCGACGACGGTGAGGCAGGCGACACATCGGACGACGAACCATCCCCTGATCCGAAATCCTGGCGACGTGCCACCATCTGCGTCTCCTCGCAGGTCGGTTGCGCCGTAAACTGCCAGTTCTGCCTCACGGCCAAGCTCGGTCTTCAGCGCAACCTAACCCCCGGCGAGATCACCGGGCAGGTCATTTCGGTTCTTGCCCGCCACAGCGTTCGCGTAGGCCGTGATCGCGTGAACCTTGTCTTCATGGGCATGGGCGAGCCGTTTCTCAACTACGACAACTTCATGGCCGCAGTGCGCCTGCTCGTCCGCGAAGTCGGCCTCAGCCCGCAGCGCATGACGGTTTCAACCTCCGGCATCGTTCCCGGCATCGAGCGCTTCGCGCAGGAGCCGCCCGACCTCCGGCCCAAACTTGCCATCAGCCTCAACGCGCCCAACGACCAGGTTCGCGCTGAGATCATGCCCATCAACCGCAAATGGCCGATAGAAAAGGTTATCGATGCCGTTCGGCCCATCCGCCTGCGCCCTCACGAACGCGTCACGTTTGAATATGTTTTGCTCGGCGGCGTCACCGACCGTCCCGAACATGCCCGCGAACTCGCCCGCCTCGTGCGCCGCAGCGGCCTGCCTGTCAAAGTGAATCTGATTGCGTGGAACTCCGGTCCAGGAATCGCCTACAGCACGCCGGCTCCGGAATCGGTCGAAGCCTTTAGAGGCGTCCTCGCGGGTGAGGGAATTCCCGCCTACATTCGCCAGCCGCGCGGCCGCGACATCTTCGCCGCCTGCGGCCAGCTCAAGCGCACCGTCGAAACCTAAGCGGGCCGCACGCCAGCGCGACCCCAGTTTGGCTACTGGCTTGGTGGCATCGCCAGCGGCTGCACGCTCCCACAGTCCGGCCCCTTATAGGTCGAAGTTGCATTCATGGTCATTGTCATTTGCTGACCATTGCCCATCGTCATATTCATCAGCATCGTTGTCTTTGTCGTGTTCGCGTCCACGAAAGTCGTCTTCACATTCCCCGTCATGCTCATGCGGCCGGAGCAGCTAAGGTCTGCTGACATTTCGGTCGGTGAGAGCGACACGTTCGTCACCTGGCACTGCGCGTTTTGCGGATTCGAATACGGACCGCCATATTTATCGATCATGGCCTGCGTCACGCATACTTGCTGCGTATGCGATCCCATTTGCGGCATGTTGGGCATTCCGCTCATGCTCATCTGGCTGGTCACTTCCCAAAGGCCGGCCTTTCGTTGGCCCTGCGCGCTCGCCGCCAAAGCAAACAAACAGCAGCTCACCACTGCCATCCAAATCCGGGTCTTGCTCATACTTCCTCCTGGCCGCGCAAATTTACTGCGGAGCGCGTGTTAAGAATCTAGCGCAATTCACCGCTTCCGGGACAGACCTTTCTGCAATCGATTGTGAATCTTCGGTCGAGTATCCAGAGCACCTGGCGGCACGATTCGGCGCTTTACTGCGGCGCAGGTCCGCGGACCACCTGCACCAGGTTGCCCGTATCGATCTCCTTGGCAAATGCGTTCTTCACATCGTCAGCGGTCAATGCCATATATTTCTTCGCTGCCGTCACCGGTTCGTCCAGCGGCAGGCCAACTTCGGCATATCCGAGAAGTTCTTCCGCCACCGAATCTTCGCTCGAGGTGCTGAGCGGAACTTGCCTGAGCATCAGTGCCTTGGCTTGGAGCAGTTCAGCGTCGGAAACATCCTGGGCTTGCATCTGTTTCAGGTCCCGGACAATAAGGTCCCTGGCCTTCGAAACATTCTGCGGGTCGCAACCGTACTCGACCGAATAGCTCGCCCTGGTCTTCGATGCATTCATGCTCACATTGACGGTGTAAACCAGCCCGTTCAACTGGCGTAGATCGTGATAAAGGCGCGTGGCATAGAAACCGCCGCCCAGCACGTGGTTGCCAAGCTGCAGCGGGTAATAGGCAGGGTCGAAGCGATTCAGGTTCAGTTGTTCGGCCAGCGTAACTGTGTCCTGCACGGCCTGGTCGTCGGGCACATTGGCTGCCGATGGCTTGTTCACGGGAATGGCCGCCAGATCGGTGTTGGGTACTTCGCCTGTTGCCTTCCAGCCTCCGAACCATTTCTCGATCGTTGCGCGCGCTTCCTCGGGCGTGATGTCTCCGATCACCACGATCGTTGTAAGATCGGGCCGCACCGTGGCTGCATGGTATTGCTTCACTTCATCAAGCGTCAGTTTGGAGACGGTGTCCGGCGTGGTCTCACGCAAGGTCGGATCGCCGGCAGGAACCAGAGCCAGACTCAACGCCCGTGAGGCGCGGTAGCCGGGGCTCACGAGATTGCCAGCCACAAACTGCGCCAACTGTCCGCGAGTGATCTCAAATGCTTGCTCGGGAAGCGCGGGATTGAGTTCGTTGTCGGCCAGCAGTTGAACGCCTTTCGAGAAGTACTCCTTCAGCACGCTGAGCGAAAACCGGGCCCCGGCGCTTTCATTGGCAGAAATGTCGTCCAGCGCTTTCTGGAACGTCAGCCGGTCCATGCTTTGCGTCCCGTACGAATAAAGTTCCCCGAGCACGCTGCCCAGTCCCTCCTGGCCCTGCGGAGTCTGCAGATCGCCGTTATGCTTGACCTCGCCGACCAAAGTCACTGTCGGGCTCGTCCGGTCTGTGCGCACAATCAACCGGATCCCATTCGGCAGTTTCATATCCGATACCGAGAGGGACTCCTGCGGCACCTGAATCTCGTTCAGCGGACTCCGCCGCCCAATCGGGGAGCACCACTGGCTTGGTGGGCGCCGACGTCGCCTGCTCTGCGCCGCCATATCCCTTGGTCGCAACTGCTTCGCCGCTCGGCGCAGGCTTCAGGATTGCGGTAATCGTGCTCGTATTCAGCAGATACTGCTTTGCGACTCGGTTTACGTCGGCCAGTGTCACTTTGCGGATGGCATCGACATCCTCTTCAGGCGAGTTGCGGCCTTCCCCCGCCAGCGCGGCCGACCATGCGTCGGCCAACCCGGGAATCGAGTTGCGCTGGAATTCCGCTTGCGCAATCTCGCTCCGCTTGGATGCGTCCACCAGGTCCGCAGGCACTCCGTTCGTCGCGTAGCGCTCGATAATCTGGCGCATCTCCGTGATTTCGCCGTTAACATCTCCCCCTGCCGGCAGCGCTACCACTCCATAGCCGACACTCGCCTTGCGATATGCCTCCGCGAAGCCGAATTCCGCGGCAAGCACTTTGCCCGCAGGGACCATTCCGTATAAATCCGCGCGCTGGCTCGCCAATACATCGCCGAGAATCTGTGCAGCCGCATAGTCCGGCGAGTCCGTGCCCGGCATCCGGTACGCAATGAAGCCCAGAACGTAAGGCAAGTTGCTGTCGATGGTGAAGGTGTCTGTCTTGAACGGTTGCAGATCGATGGCCGGGCGCGCGGGAACCGCATGGCTCGGAGCCGCTGAATAGAGTTGCTTGATCTCCTGGAGCGTCTTTGCCGCATCTACATCGCCCACAATCACGAGAATCATGTTCGAGGGCGAGTACCACTTTTCGTAGAAGTCCTTTAGCTGGGCGCCTGTCGTCGCGTCGAACGAGGCCTTGGTTCCAAGCGGATCGTGCGAGTAAGGAGTCCCGGCAAACATCGCACCGTTGAGGCGATCGATGAATTTGTAGGTCGGATTGGACAAGTCGCGTTGCACTTCCTGCTCAATAGCTCCGCGCTCCTCGTCCCACTCGGCCTGCGCGTCGTCGATCCCATTCAGGCACGCGGCCTGCGCGCGCAGCGCCACATCCAGGTCCGCCGCTGGCACAGTGGTGAAAAACTGCGTAATGTCCTGCTGCGTGTCTGCATTGTCCTGGCCGCCCAGCAGAGCATAGATAGCTGCGGTCTGATCGGCCGTCATGCCTGAGCATCCGCGGAAGGCCATGTGTTCCTGCGCGTGCGCCATGCCCGGGAAACCCTCGGGCGTTTCATTGCCCCCCACAAGGAAGTTGGCCTGCACCGTTACCACGGGCGCCAGCTTGTTGGGGATGATCACCACGCGCATGCCATTGGAAAGTGTGGCGCGGGTAACGTTCTCAGTTGCGGAAGAGGTCGCCTGCGAAGAGCAGGGCACAGTGGCAATCGCCACGCAAAACAAGGGCAAAAATCGCTTGATATTCAAAAGGGTTCTCCATGGGTTGGCTTACGAACTTTGAAACCGCCGGTTTAGACTGACCTGCTTGCTCAATCGTACGAGGCCTGCGCGCGCTTGGCCAATCGGAAGCGCGTCATTTCTTCTTAGACGCGCGGCCGGCCGCAAGTTTCATCACCGCGTCAGTCACTCGGTCGGGGGCATGTCGAACGACGCTCTCCTCGCTGGCAAAATCCCCCAGGATGCAGCGCACGCCCAATGCCTCAATACGTTCAACGTCAGGCAGGATCGGCGCAGCGCCTTCGGCCGCGTAGCGGGCCATTGTCTCGGCTGAAAACTGTCCCGTATTCACAATGGCGTAATCGAAGATTTTGGTCCGCGTGTGCTCGTAGATGCGCTCGATGTGCTCGGAGGCGGTTAGATTCAGGCTCTCGTTAGCCTGGGTCATCAGGTTGCAGATGAAAACGCGTATCCCGCTCGCCGTCCCCAGCGCCGATGGGATTCCATCTACCAGAAGATTCGTGATCAGCGAGGTGTAGAGCGATCCGGGCCCAACCGTAATCAAATCGGCGCGCTGGATCGCCACCAGCGTTTCCGGCAGCGGAGCGGGGTGCGGCGGGTCAAGCGTCAGCTCCACAATGCGGCGCTTGCTCGCCGTGATGTTCGTCTCTCCGCGCACCACCGTGCCGTCGTCCATACTGGCCACCAGCGTAGCGTTTACCGTGGTTGCGGGGTAAATCCGGCCTCGTGTTGCCAGAATCTTTGAAGCCAGTTGCACCGCCTGAGCAAAGTCGCCGGTAATCTCTGTCAGCGCCGCAACAAACAGGTTGCCGAAGTTGTGGCCCTTCAGTCCGTTTCCGCCGCGGAAGCGATGTGTGAACAGTTGCGACAGCAGATCCTCTTCTTCACTTAGCGCCACCATGCAATTGCGCAGGTCGCCCGGCGGCAGCATATTAAAGTCCTGGCGCAACCGGCCCGACGACCCTCCGTCATCGGTTACCGTCACCACCGCCGCCAGATCCGCAATCACGCCCGTTGCGTCCGGGCGCTGTCCCGGTGCGGACACATGGCGGCGCAGCCCGCGCAGAAGCGTCGATAGCCCCGTTCCGCCGCCCATCGCCACCACGCGCAATCCGCCAACCGGGGACGAGACGCCGCGTACGCGCTTTTGCGCCCCTGCGCGCTCACTGCTTGATTTTTCAGATTTCAATGCACGTCCTACGGAACTTCAGGATAGAGCAACTCGGTGAACCGCGGGTCGTCCACCATGTTCTGGAAGTCGTTATCGACGCGCGCCTGCAACCGGTTCTTCGGATTCAGTTCAATCGCTCGTGCAAGATTGTTCAGGCAATCCTGCACGCGTCCGGTGATGGCTTCGAGCACCGCGAGCCCATAAAACGCATAGTCGGCATTGGGGTGGCCGCTCAGAATGCTGGCGAACTGTTCGCGTGCTTCCTCGTAGTAGCCGGTATTCAACTGCGAGATGGCGTAGTCGTAATGCTCCTCGGGCGTCTGGAACGAGAGGCTGTCCTTCTCCATTTGCCTTCGGCAGGTGACGATGTACATCCGGCAGCGGTCCTGAATCTCTACCGGCGCTTCGGGAAGCAGCTTCTCCAGCAGTCCCAACGCCTTTTCGTACTTGCCCTGCTGCAGCAGTTGAATCGCGGCCTGGTAGTGCTGAACGGCTGCGTCGTTATGCGTCCGGCCGCGACCGTCGGTCTTGCCGGTCGCTGGTGGTGTCTTCTTGCGGCTGGGCGCCGCGGATCGTGCCTCTTGCGTCATGAGTTTTCCAGAACCTGTTTCGTTTGCCGCGGAACCCGCTTTTCGCTCCGCAGGGAACTCTTTTTCAGGGACAATGCTGCTTAGGCCATGTTTATACGCAGAACCCCGCCATCCGTCAATGGGTCTTTGCCGAGACCGGCCGAACCTCGCCGTCTGATTGTACCGCCGACGTCCTCATCGGCTGTCGTGCGAGCACCCGCCCTGAGCGGAGTCGAAAGGGCCTCGCCCGCACCTGCCTCGTCGCCTATGTTCGCTTCCCGTAGATTGCCGGATTCAGCGTCGGGTCGTTGTACATCTTCAATTGCCGGTAAAGCCTGAAACGCCGCGTGCCTTCGACAGCCTCCTGCCAAAGCGTATCAAGGCATCCCGCCAGGTCGTCGCGCTGCTCTTCTAAAATCGCCAGCCGCTCTTGATTCCGCTCTGCATGCCCCGGCGGCGCATCCTTCCGCTCCGCCTCTTCTCTCGTGTGGTAAATCTTCAGCGCCAGAATGGAAAGCCTGTCGACCATCATTCCTGGCGATTCCGAGTGCAGCGGCGCTGCCGGATCAGGCAAGCCGCGCGATTCCATCCAGCTCATCATTGCGCGGTCCAGCTCTTCCACCAGGTCGTTGCGCAGTTGGTTGGTCACGTCCACGCGCCGCTTCACCTGGGCAATCGCGGTATCGCTCGCGCCCGGAGTGCGCGCCTCGTCCTCAATGTGCCACAGATCGAAGTTTGCACGGTGCTGCCGCGCCACGAGCCCCAGCCATTCGCCGTCTGCGCTGGCCCCGGCAGGGCGAGATCCGGCCGGCGCCGTGTCGGGCCTCTCGTGCCACTCCCGCGTCAGCCGATCTTGCAGCCGAACAATCTCCGTAGCTGAAACCATCCGTGCCCGTCCTCTTGATCCCTCGTTGCGTTTCCGGCCAAGCCCAGCCCGCATCCGCAGGCTCCATCCTAGAGCCTCGATCTCCGCGGCTCCAAGTCCGCTTGGAGGGTGACTGACTTCCTCCGCTGAATGAGGGTGCCTCCACGTCCACCTGTGCATTCGGGCCACGGGACGGCACGGGAATGCGAAAGCCCGGTCTGATTCGAAAGCACGGCCCAAAGCAGAATCGCGCAGATCGACAGATTCGCCAAATCCCATATCGGCGTGGGGGCCGTCGCCAGTTTGCGGACCGGTGGGGGCGTCCAAACGAAGGACTGAAAGCGTTAGAGTTGGATCATGAATGAATTGGCCGGAGGTCCGCCGATTTTGCGCCTGGGCGTGAGCGCGGCCAACGCCACTGATGACGCCCGCCTTCAAAGGGCTCTGTCCGAGCTCGCCGGGCAACCATCGACGGCCATCATCAGCACACAAGCAAATGAAGGGCAGTACAACATCGATGCGAGAGCAGAGTCGGACCTCGATTTCATTTGCGATCGAATCCGAGATGAGTACTCGATCGCAATCGACGTTCGGCCGCCGAGGGCCATCCTGCTTGAGGCCATTCGCAACTCGGCTGAAGGAGAAGGGAAGTACATTCGTCAGGTCGGTGGTTCGGGAAACTACGGGCATTGCAAGCTGCGCATCGCGCCGGTTGAGCCTGGCACAGAGTATGAATTTGTCAATGAAATACGCGACGGCTCGATTCCAGATAAATTTCTGCCCGCAATCGAACAGGGCATTCAGGATGCGATGGCGGCGGGCGTTCTGGCTGGTCACCCAATAAGAAATGTGAAGACGTCTCTCATCGGAGGCAGCTTCCACGAAGCCGACTCGAACGAAATGGCATTTCGGTTCGCCAGCTCAAGCGCATTCAAGGAAGCGGCCGTGAGGGCAAGCCCTGTTCTGATGGAACCGATGATGGCGCTCGAACTTGAATTGCCCGAGGGCTTCGCCTCAGCACTCGAAATTGAAATCTATGCACTTCGCGGACGAATCGAACGCGAGGAATCAGTGAACGGCTTCCGCGTGACCAGGGCCATTGTGCCCCTGTCAGAGCTTCTGTCATTGGACGCTAGCGCGCTCACCGTCGCCCCGATGGAGTTCGTCGGTTATGAACCCGTGCGAGACGATCGCTCTGAAGACGAGGGTGAACTCGGCGTTACGGCCAACAAGCCACGACACCCGCGTTCCGGACGCCGTTCCTCTATGGTTCCATTGGATCCGGAAGAAGGTTGAATTTGCCCCAGGTCGATTCGGACGAGCGCTTCTTCTCGCATCCATTCGCCGACGGGCCGTAGGGCGGATTGCCTCTGGAGTGGAACTTAAAGCCTCCCCGTTATTCAGCTAACATATTTAATGATAAGCAATATACGCTGTGCAAAACTTTCCCGTTGACACAATACCGACCAGTTGGTATGTTAATCGCGACAGAGATGCAGATGTTGTCACGATCGAACTGCAGACAATACGGGAGCACCCATTGACCGTCCGCCACGAAAAATTGGCAGTTTCCCGAAAAAAGCTCCTCGACGCTTCGCTCCATGTCATCCGGGCCAAGGGCTACGAAGCCACAACCGTCGACGATATCTGCGCTGCAGCCAGCCTCAGCAAGGGAAGCTTCTTTCATCATTTCAAAAGCAAGGAAGATCTCGCTGTCGCCGTTGCCAACTACTGGATCGAAGGCACGACGGCGCTGTTCGCCTCCGCGCCCTATCACGCGCCGCCCGACCCGCTCGACCGCCTGCTGGCCTACGTCGACTTTCGCAAGTCTCTACTCATGGGCGATCTGCCCGAATACACCTGCCTGGTCGGCACGATGGTTCAGGAGACTTACGATACCCATCCCGCCATCCGTCAGGCCTGTGACACGAGTATCAGTGGCCATGCCGCCACGCTCGTTCCCGACATTGAAGCAGCCATCCGCCAGCGCGGCATCCACGGCGATTGGACCGCCGAAAGTCTCGCGCTCTACACCCAGGCCACAATCCAGGGCGCATTCATCCTCGCCAAAGCTAAGCTGAGCCGCGAAGTCGCGGTCCAGTGCATCGATCACCTGCGCCGCTATCTCCAACTGCTCTTCTCCGAACGCCATCTCCAGAATCAGATTTCCTGAATCAAGCCAGCGGTTTTTCGCCACTCGTCCGTCCAAACAAATTCAGTCTCAGGAGCGAAACATGAGTGCAAAGATCCTCAAAACAATCGTCGTTGCCACCGTCATCTTCCTGGCCGCGCCCGCTTCTACAAAGCACGCGCAAGCACAGGAGAGCCAGTCGCCCTATCCTGCCATGGCGCCGCTTGATCAATACCTCATTGCCGATCGCGCCCAGGAAATCGCGCTCGCAAAAAGCGCCGCTCCTCCCGCGATTTCGAGCGACGCCAGCGTCATGGTCCTCGAAAAGGACGGCTACCACACTGCAATCGAAGGCAAGAACGGCTTCACTTGCATCGTCGAGCGGGGATGGATATCTCCCCTGGACAGCACGGATTTCTGGAACCCGAAATTGCGCGGTCCCATCTGCTATAACCCGCCCGCTGTGCGCTCCATCCTTCCTTACACCATTCTCAGAACGAAGTTGATTCTGAGCGGCCTGACCAAAGACCAAATGGTCGACGCCATTCGATCCCAGCTTGCGGATGGCCTGTTACCGCTGCCTGAGCCCGGGGCCATGTCCTACATGATGTCGAAAGACCAGTATCTCGGTGACGGCCCTGGACACTGGCATTCACACCTGATGTTTCATCTCCCACGCGGGATGGGTGCTGCAAGCTGGGGCGCGAACCTGGATGATTCCCCGGTTGTGTTCGACACAACTCATCATGTCCCGGGTCCGGAGCCCGAGACCATTTTTATGGTGCCTGTCGACCACTGGTCCGACGGAACCCCAGCCGTGCATCAGCACTGAGACGGCGCTTCCAAACTGAAAAACGAGGCCATTCGACCAAAGATATTGGCTCCGCCGTCGCTGGCAACAACTCCCCGAGTTCCCAACGCTAAGAAAAACCCCGGAGGTTTCATCATGTCCACCGTTATGCTTCACGCTCCAGCCTTGACCGACGAAGCCGAAATCTTGTCCCTGATCAGTTCGCTCCATCAGGCGCATCTCGACAAAAGCCCCGAGGGCATCTCCGCGCCTTACGCGCCACACGCCATCATCTACGACCTGGAACCGCCGCTCATGCACGACGGCATCTCCGTTGAGCGCAAGCGCAAATGGCTCACTACCTGGGATTCGCCCATCGGCATCGAGCCGCGCGGTTTTGAGCTCACGATCGACGGCGATCACGCGTACGGCCACGGCTACCTGCGCATGAGCGGACAGAAGAAGGGAGTCGACCACCCCGTCAGCTTCTGGATGCGCGAAACCCTGTGCTTCGAGCGGATACACGGCGCATGGCGCATCGTCCACGAGCACACGTCGGTGCCGTTCTATATGGATGCCAGCCTGCGGCCAGCGTTCGACCTCGAACCCTGAGCGGATGCTGATTCACGAGAATAATTGGGATTTGCGGTCAGGAGTGGTGAGCCCGGTGCGGTTCGAACGCACGACCCACGCCTTAAAAGGGCGTTGCTCTACCAACTGAGCTACGGGCTCACATCTTGTTCAACTTATTTACAGTCTATAAGGTAAAGGCTATTTAGTTTTCTGCTCCAGCGGCCCTATTTTGGTGTTGGTAACCAAATCATTGCCACTATGCACCGAAACCGACCCGGACGAACCAAGATTTCCGAAGTGTGCAACTTGTTTGTCCGCGCGAGATGCACTTACCTGGCGGTCATCGCGATCGTCCGGTGTTCTGTCAGTTCTTTCGCAGTTTTAAGTTTACCCCAGCCATTACCAACCGACGAAGCCTTCGGCAAGGCGGTGCCGATCCAAATAGTTCTTGACATATGGAAACCATTTGGTTACGGTAACCGTATGGTTACGAATAGTCGAAGACAAACCGACGCCGTCTTCCGTGCACTTTCCGATCCAACGCGGCGAGAAATCCTCGGCATTCTGCGCCACGGTCATCAGACCGTGGGCCGGATCGCAGGAAATTTCCGCATGAGTCGTCCGGCAATTTCAAAGCACCTGCGGCTTCTGCACGCAGCTGGTCTGGTCGTGACGGAGAAACGCGGCGCCGCAAGCGTCTGCAGTCTTGACGCAAAGCCTTTACGAGCCATCGACGACTGGCTCCACAACTACGAGATGTTCTGGAGCGAGTCGCTGAAGGGCCTGAAGAAGTACGTGGAGGAGAAGCAATGAACCCAGTGACGAAATCCGACGACATGATCGTTCAGGAAGTCACAATCAACGCCCGTGCAGGACGAATCTTTGCGGCGCTGACAAGCCCTGACGAGCTCCTCAAATGGTGGACCGCTGAGGGAAAGTTCCGAGCCACTCATGTCGAGTCCGATCTTCGGCCCGGTGGCAGATGGTCGATGCGCGTGGAGAGCGATCGTTCCGGCGATGCCTCGTGCACGTCCGTTCACGGTGAGTTTCGTGCGATTGAACCGCCGAACCTTCTGATTTTCACCTGGATCCGCGACGAGGAGGGGCACCCAGAGACCCTTGTCCGATGGGACCTTGAGGAGATCAACGGTGTGACAACAGTTCGAGTGACGCACTCAGGCCTGACCAGCGAACGCCTGCGAACTCGAAACAGCGGTTGGCCTTTGATTGTGTGCTTGCTTCAGGCCCATGCCGAAAACTTGAAACCTTGAACAAGGCAGACTTTTCTTACGAAAGGACAGATTCGATGGCTACCCGTGAAATCTGGCACGAGATTCTTATCGATGCTTCATCTGCTGAGGTCTACGAGGCCATCACTGATGCGCAGAAGCTTGCACATTGGTGGACTACTGGCGCGCGAGGAGAATCCAGGATCGGAAGCAGCCTGGAATTTTGGTTCGGTGAATACTGCGGCTCGGTTGTAGAGGTTTGCGCACTGGTGAAAGATGAATTCGTCCAATGGCGCGTTACCGGAGGTGGTGCGCAAGAGTGGTTGGACACGGAACTGACCTTCAGGATTTTCCACGATCAGGAGCAGGCCATCCTTCATTTCCGACATTCAAATTGGCGTGAAAACGCCAGTTCGTTTCCGCATTGCTCATTGGGTTGGGCAGTCTTCTTGCTCAGCCTCAAAGAATTTGTCGAAACAGGAAAAGGCCGTCCCTATCCCTACGATATGCCGGTGAACATGTGGCGTCCTCCCTCGCAATAAGAACCCCCGGTCCGGGATGAGAGGACTCTCGCACTTCCAGAATTACAAAACGCTGCCAACGGGCAAGATACCGAAAAGGACGAATATGAATCGCATTTTGACCATGATTGTCTTCGCCGGGGTTGGGTTTATTTGCCCCGGCATTGCTCAAGAAAAGCCAAGCCCTTCCACCGCAGAGAGGGAGTCTGCACGAGTAGTCCGCGTCGAGGCAACGATCGACGCCCCAGTTTCCGAAGTCTGGCGTCTCTGGACGACCTCCCAGGGCGCAGAGGAATTCTTTGCGCAGAAGGCGAACATCCAGCTCGCAATGGGCGGACCGTACGAAATTCAATTTGATCCGAAGGACGAAACGTCGGGAACCAAAGGTCTCAAGATTCTGAGTTACGCGCCCGGGGAGATGATTTCATTCCAATGGAACGCGCCGACAGAATTCCCCGAAGTGCGCAAGGGAGGAACTTGGGTGGTGGTTCAAATGCGGCCTGAAGGAGTGGACAAGACATACGTCATCGTTTCGCACCTCGGCTTCAAACAGGGGCCAGAGTGGGATCGAGCCTATGACCACTTCGTTCAGGGATGGGGAGATCTCATGAAGAGGTTAGAGAGACGCGTCACAGGCGGACCCATCGACTGGAACAAAGAACGAATGATGTATCAGGAATCGCGCGATGGAAAACGATAAACAATGTGCCGCCGATTGGCGTCATACGGGTGTCAACCGCTAGGCCTCGAATTCGCGTGTGGCCTCGGGGCCGGGAGTTCACGCTTCTTGCAGGTGTCCATTTTGGGCTTCCCAGCCTGCCGCGAATCGCAACACTTCAACCTTCAGCTCGCCATCGAAAACATTTCCCGTCACGGTAATCAAAGCCGCGTGTACGATGGTACCCATAGGGCACGCAAAAAGCGATTACGAACGAGGGATAAATGCCCGCATCGCTCACAAAATGAGGCAGTTCTGCCGTTTTCGATGGCTTGAAAGTGTTAGCGTCGTGGCCGTGCAAGTGTTATTGTCCTCGGCCCCGTGCGGACACTACGATTACCCCTAAGGATTCATCCGCCACCCGGGTTCGGGTTCCCGGTGTTCCGTATCGCAACAGCCGGCATCTTGGGCTCACTATCAATTTTGAAAACGTGCGTGGCGGAGTTGCACTTCTAGACCTTGGTATAGATTATGACGGAGCAAAAAGGGCAGTCCGATCCAAACGAGCCCCCTGAAGACGTAGCTTCGCTCTACTCCTGGGCGAATCTGCACGGCGCGAGGTACCGCGACTTTTCTGCCTCGCGTGCGCAAACTCGCGAAAAGGCGCGTCAGCGCGTTGAACAGGCGATGGAGCAGGAGCATCTGCGTACGCAGCAGCCCCTGGAGCCAAAGCGAGGCAATGGCGACACACGGCAAGAGGAATCTGCACCGCAGTCAACCGCGACCGAGCCGCCATTCCAACCGCTGCGTCCGCCGCAGCCTCCCGACCGTCCGAATCCGGAACGTCCGAGCACCGATCGCCCGCACACCGAGCATCCCATTCGCGAAGATCTTGCCTCCGCGCTCCGCGGTTTAGCTGTTCCTTCGTCGTACCGCCAGCCGGCCCATGCGCCGCACGCTCCCATGCGCGAAGAAAGCTACTTGCCGCCGCGCAACTCGTGGTCAGCCGACGCAGCCGAAAATGCCGGCCGTCCCGCATGGCTCATGCCTGAGCGGGCTGAAGTCTCAAGCCCATCCGGCTTGCCCCCGGCACCTGAAGACACCTTGCAGGGTTCGCGCGAACGATTGGCAACGCGCTGGTTTGCGCTCCGCGGAGTCGTTGAGGGAAGCGTGCCCCCTGCTCAGGCAGCTCCGGCTCCCGTCGCGGCGCGCGCTCCCGTGATGGCCATCTTCTCACTCGCCGGTGGCGTGGGAAAAACCAGCCTCGTCGCCACGCTGGGCCGCGCGTTATCCGCACGCGGCGAGCGCGTTCTGCTCGTCGATACCGCAGCCTACGGCTTACTTCCATTCTTCTTTGGCGCCGGCGATCAGCGCCCCGGAATGTTGCGCACCTTCAGCCCTCCATCGGCGAGCGGCGACGCGCCCATTCAAATGATCACGCTTGATCCCGAAAATTTTGGCGCTGAAACAGCGCCTCAGGAAGCTCTCACCGCCGAAATCACCAAGCATGCGCGCGGAGTCGGCCGCGTCATCATCGACCTGGCCACCGCTTCCGGCGCAACCACGCGCCGCATCATGCGCCTTGCCCCGCAGATTCTTGTTCCGCTCATGCCCGACATGAACTCCGTGGTCAGTGTCAGCTCCATTGATGCCTTCTTCGATCACAACGGAAACGCAGCCGCCATTCATTCGCTGCCCAACTACGTGCTCAACCAGTTTGACTCCTCGCTCCCGCTTCATCTCGACGTGCGCGAAGTGCTCCGCGAGCAACTGGGCGATCGATTGCTTCCGTTCGTCCTACGCCGCGCGCCCGCCATCAGTGAAGCGCTGGCCGAAGGAATGACCATCATCGATTACGCGCCCAACTCCGGCGTGGCCGAGGATTTCGCAAGCCTGGCCAGTTGGGTCAAGAGCCTGTCCGCAGCCGCCACCACCACCTTCCGCGGAGTTCGCTGGAGCGAAAGATGACCCCGTCCACAATCTGGCAGGATATTGGTGCCGGCGAAAATCTTTTCACCAAACTTCTTCGCCTCCTCTTTCTCATTGTCGCCGCGGTCATCTTCTGTTTTCTGGCAGTCGTCCCGCTCACCTGGCCGCAGCAGGCGGTTCTCGGCTTGCTCAGCCTTCTCATGGCCTTGGCCCTCGCGCGCGGCTCCGATTCCTATCTCGTTACGCTCACTCTCATGATGCTGTCCATGTTCTGTACCTTTCGCTACGGATACTGGCGCATCGATCAGGTTGTTCGCTTCTTTCGCGACCCCGCCAATCACTGGGGCGCGCTGGACGCTTTCTTCATCCTCTGCTTGCTTCTCGCCGAGGCCTACGCATTTGTCATTCTTTTTCTCGGCTACTTCCAGACTCTGTGGCCCTTGCGCCGTGCTCCCGTTTCGCTGCCCGAGAATCCTGAAGACTGGCCCGACGTTGACGTGCTCATTCCCACTTTCAACGAGCCGCTCGACGTTGTCCGCTTCACCGCTCTCGGCGCGCTCAATATGGATTGGCCCGCCGACAAGCTCCACGTCTACATCCTCGACGACGGTCGCCGTAAGGAATTTGAGGAGTTTGCATTCGAGGCCGGCGTCGGGTACCGCACGCGCCCCGACAATAAATTTGCCAAGGCCGGCAACATCAACACCGCGCTTGAAACCATGGCTTCACCGCTCGTGGCTGTCTTTGATTCCGACCACGTGCCCACGCGCAGCTTCCTCCAGATGACCGTTGGCTGGTTCATGCGCGACCCCAAGCTGGCCGTGATGCAGACGCCGCATCACTTTTACTCGCCCGACCCTTTCGAGCGCAATCTCCGCCAGTTCCACGTCATCCCCAACGAAGGTGAGCTCTTCTACGGCGTAGTTCAGGACGGCAACGACTTCTGGAACGCATCGTTCTTTTGCGGCTCCTGCGCGGTCCTGCGCCGCGCGGCGCTCAACGAGATCGGCGGCATTGCCAAAGAGACCGTCACCGAAGACGCGCACACATCGCTGCGCATGCAGATGGCTGGATGGAACACCGCCTACATCAACATCCCTCAGGCCGCTGGCCTCGCCACCGAGCGCCTCTCCGCTCACGTCGGACAGCGCATCCGCTGGGCGCGCGGTATGATCCAGGTTCTCCGCACAGACAATCCTCTTTTTGCCCGCGGCCTCACGTTTCCTCAGCGCCTTTGCTACTTCAACGCCGTCGGCCATTTTCTCTACGCCGTCCCGCGCCTCATCTTTCTCACCGCGCCGCTCATTTACCTGCTCCTGAATCACACCAACATTCCCGGCTTCTGGGCCGCGATTCTGGCCTACGCGTTGCCTCACCTCGTTCTCTCCAACCTCACCAACTCGCGCATTCAGGGCGATCATCGTCATTCTTTCTGGAACGAAATCTACGAAACAGTCCTCTCGCCCTACATTCTGCTGCCCACCATGATGGCGCTCATCAGCCCCAAGCTGGGCAAATTCAACGTCACCGCCAAGGGCGGCGTCGTCCGGCGCACCTTCTTTGATTCCCGCATCGCCCAGCCCTTCCTGGTAATGCTCATCTTCAACATCGCCGGCCTCATCGTCGCCATCCCGCGCTTCTTCATCTGGGACACAACGCGCCGCGGCACGGTTCTGATGAACGTGATGTGGTGCTGCTTCAACGTGATCATTCTCGGCGTTTGCACCGCGGTCGCGCGCGAACTTATGCAGCGCCGCACCACCGTGCGCCTCAAGATCTCCACGCCCCTCCTCGTTAAGCTGCCAAATGGAAGTTTCATCTCCGGCGAAACCGTCGACATGTCTAATGGCGGAGCCGGCATTCGACTCGGTGAAGCCGTCGAAGTCGCGCCCGAATCCATCGTTCAACTCCAGTTCCATCAAACGCCAGGGTCCGATGATCTGCACGCCACAGTTGTCTCTCTCGAGGACTCGGAGCTTCGCGTTCGTTTCGACAATTTGTCGATCGCCGAACAGGAAGTTCTCACCGTTCAGCTCTACTCCCGCGCAGATTCCTGGCTCGGATGGGGCGAGGGCCGCGAAAGCGACAACGTCCTGCGCAGCCTCGGACGCATCTTCACCATCTCCATGCGCGGCCTCAAGGCCACGGCACTCAGCCTGGCTGGCCGCGACGCCCAGGCCGCCCGCCGCAAGACTGCCCCGCTCTCCATCGCTCAATCGGGAATGGTCCTGCTCTTTGCCGCGCTTCTCGTTGCCGGCTCGCCGAAATCCCTTGCCCAGGCCGATGACACCGCAAGCCCTGCCAGATCCGCAAGCTCCGCTAACTCCGCTGCGCTTCCCGGCCAGTATCACGACACCTTCACTCTCGCCGAAGCCGGCTCGCCGCAAATCGAGCTCCACTCCATCGATCGGCAGCACACAATCTATTTCACATTGCCGCAAACGCACGTCGTCCGCACCGCCACCATCCATTTCTCCTACGCATTTTCTCCCGCGCTCATCCCACAGCTCAGTCAGCTCAAGCTCATTCTGAACGGCACGCTCTTCGCCACCGTCCAGCCCGCGGCAGGGAAGTATGGCGGCTCCGACGGCAGCGACTCCGAAGCCGACTTCAACATTCCGCCCGAGTTGCTTGTTCATAACAACGCGCTCACAGTCGAGTTCATCGGCCACTACACCATGAACTGCGAAGATCCCGCCAACACAGCGCTCTGGGCGCGCGTTCATCCGAACACATCCATCGACATTCGCGGCGACCTGCTTCCTCTCGCCGACGATCTCAAGCAGCTTCCCGTCCCCTTCGTCGATCCGGCCGTCGTTCAGCCCGTCAGCATTCCCGTCGTATTTCCCGCGCAGCCCTCCTTCAAAGCAATTCAGGCAGCGGGCATCGTCGCCAGCTATTTCGGCCTCGTCTCCGCCGACCGGCCCGTGCGTTTTCCGGTCCACATCGGCGACCTTCCGCAGGGCAACGTGATTGTCATTGCTGAAAACGCCGAGAGCCTTCCAGCCGGCTTCAATCTTTCTTCCGTTAGCGGGCCCACCGTGGCCATACGCACCAACCCCAACGATCCCTACGGCAAAATTCTCATCGTCACCGGCGCCAACGCCGACGACGCCCTCGTCGCCGCTGAGGCGGTCGCGCTGCACAGTGACATGCTCACCGGCACGCAGGCGCCCATCAGCAATCTCACGCTCCCCGCAAAGCAGGCTCCCGACGCTGCGCCGCGCTGGGCGCGCACCGATCAGACCATTCCGCTATGGGACTACGCGACCGCGGGTCAGCTTCAGGGCGATGGGACCGCTCCGCTCAATGTCTACTTCCGCATTCCGCCCGACCTATACTACGAAACCGGCGACGAAAACACCCGCCTGCATCTCGCTTATCGCTACAACTCCATTCCCATCGGCCCTATCTCCAGCCTGCAAGTGCGCATCAACAGCGCATTCCTCGGATCCACTCCGCTCACTCCCGGCCAGGATGCATCGCGCACCACAACAACGGATGTCCCGGTCCCCGTCGTCAACCTGCGCCCATTTTCAAACACGCTCTCGTTTGACTACACCTTCCAGCTTGCGCGCAAAGAGAACTGCGACAACACCACGCCCATCAATCTTCAGGGCTCGATTCTCCGCGACTCCTATCTCGATCTACGCGGCTATCCGCACTGGACGCCGTTGCCCAATCTAGAAATCTTCTCGAACGCCGGGTTTCCTTTCACGCGCCTCGCCGATCTGAGCGGCACCACAGTTGTTCTCCCGCCCGCGCCCACGGAGCAGGAGATTGAGACCTTCGTCACTCTCATGGGCCACTTCGGCCGCCAAACCGGTTTCCCCGGCCTGCGCGTCACCGTCGCCGGGCCTGACGCTCTTCACGACGGCGCCGCCACCGATTTCCTCATCATCGGCGCAGGCGACGATCAGCCCGCCTTCTCTAAACTTGGGCTCCATCTTCCTGTCTCGCTCGGCAACGGTCAGATTCAGGTACACGATACGGAAGGCTTCTTTGTCTCCCTCCTTCACAACGCATGGTGGAAACTCCGTCCCAACGATCACACTGAGTCCGGCGAACTCACCGCCGGTGGCACGCCCGACGCTGTCATCGAGGGAATCGAATCTCCTTACGACATCGCCGGCAGCCGCAGCATCGTTGCCATCCACCTCCGGGACGCGTCTACGTTCGAGCCCTTCATGAGCACGTTCCTCAACGTTCAGCAATCGAGCGACGTCTCTGGCTCCGTATCCGTCCTCCACGGAACCGAGTTTCAATCCTTCCGCGTCGGTTCCGAGGTCTATTACGTCGGCGCGCTACCGTGGTTCACGCAGTTGCGCCTGTGGGCCGCTGAATATCCGTGGCTGATCGCCGTCATCGTCGTCATTCTCGCGTTCCTGCTCGCCATCTGGACGCGCCAATGGTTGCGCACTCGAAAGCCCGCACGCGCCTCACGATGATGGAAAGCTAGAACTGCACCCGTTCCAAAGTTTCCGCCCTCTTTTCCACACCTATTTCCAGTCCGTCTCACTCCGGCCTTCGCAAATCGCGCAAATAGCTAAAAGCTAATAGCTAACGACTCGATTTCGTGATGGTCCGCGCAGAGAATAAAACGTAGAATGGAAGCGCGAATGAGGGTGGCTTCGGGAGTTTGGAAAGCGGGTTTGATCGGTGCGGCCTGCCTCGTGCTGACGCTCCCACTAGCCCACGCTCAAAACTCCTCCGTCGCCGGCTCCACTGATGCTGCTCGCGCCAGCATCGCTCAAAAAGCGCTCGCACTCGAGTCGCGCGGACGGCCCGACATGGCCATCCAGCTCTGGCAGCAGATTCTTCTCTCCGACCCTCGAAACACTAACGCTCTCGCTGGCCTTGCCAGAGATTACAAGCTCATCGGCTCCGACACGCTTGCCAATCAGACGCTCGATCGTCTGCGCGCCATCAATCCCAACGACCCCGAAATCGCTCGCATTCAATCAATGTCGAGCTCGAGCCAGGAAAGTGAGCAGCTTCGTCAGGCTGGTGAGCTGACGCGCCAGGGCCGCAACGACGACGCGATGCGCATCTATCGTCAGCTTTACGGCGATCAGCCTCCCAACGGCGACATCGCTCTCGCCTACTATCAAACGCTTTATGGCACCGCGAGCGGCAAGCAGCAGGCAATCGCCGGCATGCGCGCTTTAGCCGGCCGCAATCCAACCGACCCGCGCTACGCCGTCGCGCTCGGCGTGATGCTCACGTACGATCAGCACACACGCGCTGAAGGTATGCGCATCTTGCAGGCGCATCCATCCGATCCCGGCGCGCAGTCAGCGTTGCGCCAGGCGCTCATCTGGGATTCAGCGAATCCTGCTTCAGCCGCCGAGCTGCGTGAGTATCTCAACTCGCACCCGCAGGACACAGAACTAGCCTCAGCCCTCGTCCAAGACCAGAAAAAAATGAACTCAGGGATCGCACGCACTCCCGCCGAGCGTGCAGCTTTCGCGGCTTTGAACGCGGGACACCTCGATCAGGCCAACCAACTCTTCACCGCGCTCCTCCAGAAAGATCCAACCAACAGCCGCGCCGCCGCCGGATTGGGCTTCCTGCGCATGCGCCAGCAGGACTTCGCCTCCGCGATCACATACTTCAGCCAGGCCGAACAAAACGGGTACAGAGAAAAAATCGTTGAAGATGCTCTAGCCAACTCGCGTTTCTGGCTCATCATGAACGAGGCCACGCAAGCCTTCAGCCAGAATCAATTCGACGTCGCCGACCAGAAATTCCGCGCCGCACTCGCAATCGACCCTCGCAACTCCGCGGCCCTTAACGGTCTCGCCGGCCTTTACATAAGGGAGCAGCAGTACACCACCGCCGCCTCGGTCTACGAGCTCCTCATCAAGGTCCAGCCCGCTTCATTCGACGGCTGGCGTGGCCTGTTTCTCGCCAACGCGCGTGCTGATCAGAACGATCAGGCCCTCGCCATCGCTGCCCGCTTTCCGCCCAATGTCCGCGTCGCGCTCGACAAAGATCCCGAGTACCTCCGCACTCTTGCGGCAATCTATCAAGCCGACGGACGAACCGCCGACGCCGAGCGCACTCTCTCGCTTGCTCTCGCTCTGCCGTTTCCCGGCAACGGCAGCACGCTCAAAAACGACACCAAGCTCCAGTACGCCGGCATTCTCATGGAGGCCAAACGATTCCCGCAAGCCATCGCGCTGTATGAACAAGTCGTCAGTGCCGACCCGGTAAACATCTCTGCCTGGATGGGTCTCGTAAGCGCGCATCACGAGCTGGGCCAGGACGCGCAAGCCATCAGTGACATCCAGCGCGTCCCCGCCGCCACCTACGAAACCGCTCTTGGCGATCCGGGCTTCCTTGCCGAGCTCGGCGCCATTTATCAGCAGACCAATCAACTTGACGTCGCGCAGGGAATGCTCGAGCGCGCCGAGAAACTCGAGATCGCCGCCGGCCATCAGCCCTCCATCGCGCTCGAATTGCAGCTTGCAGCCATCGATCTCCAGTGCAGCAACACCGATCAGGCTTTCGCTATCTACCAGCAGGTCCTCGCCGCGCACCGCGATAGCGCTGCGGCATGGAAGGGCCTCATCTCCACGCTCGCTGCCACCAATCGCAACTCGCAGGCGCTTCAGCAACTCGCGCAGATTCCCGCGCCCGTCCGCGCTCAGCTCGAATCCGACATCGAATTTATCCAGACTGAAGCCGGCCTCTACGCCGCCACAACCGACGTCAACACTGCCGTCGGCTATATGGACCGCGTCCTTGCGTACTACGCCAAGCTCAAGCAGCAGCCGCCACCCGCCATCGATATTCAGAACGCATGGCTGCTTTACAACATCGGTAACGACCGCGCTCTCTACGCTTCGCTCATGCGCATCGGCGGCCGCAGCGATCTGACCCTCGCTCAGCGTCAGACCGTTCAGAACATCTGGGCCGAGTGGAGCGTGCGTCGCGCTGCCGCTGCCATGGAAAACGGCAACGCTCGCCGCGCCGTCGATATTCTCGACGCCGCATCGCAAGCCTTCCCCAACAATCTCACCGTCACCAAAGCCGTTGCCGGCGGCTACGCGCGGGTCGGCCGCGCGAAAGAAGCTCTCGCCATCTACAGAACCATCCCTATGCAGGACGCTTCAGCGGGCGACTTCGAAGGAGCCGTCGGCGCTGCCCTCGCAGCCAACGACAGAAATCAGGCCGAGCTCTGGCTGCGTCAGGCGCTCGAGCGTTTCCCGCGCGATCCCGCCATCCTCTCGCTCGCCGCGCGTTACGAGCAGGCTCGCGGAGACAATGAGCGCGCCGCCGACTACTATCGTGCCTCCATCGCTGCCATGCCCGCTGTATCGCCTGCCGATCGTCTGGCCCATGTCCTCGACTACCCCGACACCGATACTCAACCGCATCGCGCCGTCACCGCCGCCGATCTCCAGCGCCTCCTCGACCCCGACGAAACGCCCTTCGACAAAACCACCAAGCTCCCGCCGCTTCCCGCCTACGGTCCCGATCCCGATGAAGGCGCCGCGCCCGTCGTGCTTCCGCGATCGCAGCCGTCCTCGCAAGCTCCATCTCCCGTCAACACGCAGCCCGACTCCCACGACCTTCCGCCGCCGCCCGCGCCGCAATCTTGGCTAGGGCTTCGCACCAGACGCCATCCTGCGCAGCTCACAGTGGGACCAGCGAAGACCCGCATTTGTTCCGCCGGCGTCCACGCCGGCTGCCACTACGGGAACTCCTCGTCCGCACTCCTCCTCGCCTCCCTCGCCCTCATTCCCCGCCATGCGCTCCTGGCGCACTTCCATCCGCAGCGATTTCTCTCCCCTCACCGCCGTCCAATCCGCCGATCCCCCGCCTCGCCCGATCTCACGCTCAACCCTCCGCACTCGCTCGCCTCAGACGCGTGGAAGGGCCTTGTCTTCTCGCTCATGGCCGCCAATCGCAATGCCGAGGCTCTCGGCGAGCTCAATAAAATTCCCGCCGAGCCGCGCCAACTCCTCGAAGCCGACATCGAATGGGTGCAAGCCATTGCCAGCCTCTACGTTGCCGTTGGCGACGAGCCTCACGCCAACGCCTACGTCCATCGCGTCGAAACTTTCTATCTCCTCCACCGCGCCGCCGTCCCCGCAGCGCTTGAAATCCAGCACGCCTGGCTGCTCTACAACCTCCATAGCGACGCAACGCTCTATCCTGTCCTCACCGCACTCGACGCGCGCGCGGATCTCAGCGCCGACCAGCGTCAGCAACTCCAAACCCTCTGGGCCAACTGGGCCGTACGCCGTGCCAATCAGGATCTGGCTGCCGGCCAACCTTCCCACGCCATCCAGATTCTCGAAGCCGCCACGCAAACTTACCCTGCCAATCTCGATATTCGCTTCGCACTCGCTGCAGCCTACGCTCGCATCGGCCGCGCGCAAGACGCGCTCGCCCTCTACAAATCGCTCCCCATGAACCAGGCCGCATCGGGCGATTTTCAGGGAGCGATATGGTCTGCCATCTCCGCCAAAGACATGGCCCAGGCCGAAATCTGGCTCCGCGCTGCGCTCGACCGCTTTCCCTCCGACCCCAACGTCCTTTCGCTCGCCGCCCGCTTTGAGCAGGCCCGAGGCAACAAACAGCGTGCCGCTGAATTTTGGCGCGCCGCCATCGCTGCCGCGCCCTCCCGATCGTCCACCGAAAATCCCGGCGGCAATGCCTCATACCCTTCAAGTTCGGCTTCGAATCCCGGCGACATCGAACGCCTTCTCAATCCAAATCTCGATCCGGGACTCAGCGCCGAGCCTTCTCCTGATCAGCTCGCTCCGCTGCCATCCTACAAGTCGCAGTCGCCGCAGGCTTCTGTTCCTCCGCTACCCTCCACAACTGAAACAGCCACCGCGCCCTCCAACAATCCGCTGCCGCTCCCATTCGCGGCGCGCGATGAATCGGCGGAGCAGGGAACTCAGCCGCCCACGCCGCCCGTTTTTGTATCGCCGCGCAGCGCCCGCAATGACAGCCCACCGAACGCGCCGACTTCGCCACTCTCCGGCAGCCTCCAACTCTCGCCCACTGGGCGGTACGACAACTCCACTCGGCACACCGACGCGGAAGTTCAAACCGGAATCACCGGCTCCACTCAACCAACAACGGACGCGCTCCAGTTTTCGCCCGCTTCGCCGCCCGACGATCTCCGCATCAGCCCCGAACCCATGAACGTGCTCGCCGCTCAGGCTCAGGCCCGCTTCGCTGCCCAACCTGACAACCAGTCCGCGCAAAGCTCTGCCGCCGTCATCCACTCCATTCCCAACGCCATGTCCCCTGCGGCGACCCCAGACGCAGCGCCCGCGCGAGCCAACGAGCCCACCACGCCGCCTGCTGCTCCGGCCGCCGCATCCGCTCCGCCCAACGCCACGCCCGCTCCCGCGCCGAAATCCTCTTCTCACGCCGATCACGGTGTCTACACGACCGCGCAAAACACGCCTTCCGCGCAGGACGCGGCCTCCGGCGCTTACTCCGCACCGCAGCAACAGCAACCCGCACCGCAACCGCAGCAACGCGCGCCATCATCCCAGCAGCCAACTTCCCCGGCTCCCTCATCCGCATGCCAGACCACTGTGCCCGTTTGCCCGCCCGCCAAACCTGCTCCAACCATCGCGCCCGCAAAACACAGGCGCCCGCGCAAACCCGCTGCTCAACCCGCCGCCGAATCCGCGCAGCCCACGCAAACTCTCGGCAACGCCCCCCTCGGGACGCCTGAAAACGGCGCCACGCCCGAAAACACGCCGCCATCCACCGCCCCCGCCGAATCCCAAACGCAACCCGGATCATCTTCCAGCTCCGGCGCCTCCGACCAGGATCTCCAACAGCAAAATCTCCCGCCACTCCGCGGCCCCTGGATTCGCATTCAGCGCCAGGCCGCTCCGCCCAGCCCGCGCGACCTGGCCGAGCAGCAGCTTCAGGCCATCGAGAGCGGATACTCGGGCTGGCTCGGCGGCACGTCGCTGCTGAACTACCGCAGCGGCGCGCCCGGCTACTCGCAACTTGCCGCCATCGAGTCGCCTTTCGAGGCCTCGGCCCCGCTTGGCGTTCACGCGCGCATCACCGCCATCGCCCGCCCCGTCTTTCTTGACTCCGGCCAGGCCGATGGCACTGCCACCACATCGGTCCTCGAATCGCAATCCGGCGCAACCTGCCTCATCGCCATTCCCGAGCCCATCGGCACCTATACCGCCGGCCAGAACTACACGCCCTGCACGTCGCCCTCGATCAACGCGCTCATTCCGCCCGCGCAGCAAAACGCCTTCGGCCTCGGCGGCGAGTTGCAGCTCACCTTTCCGCATCTCACCATCGCCGGTGGCTCCACGCCCTTTGACTTCCTCGTCTCCACCGTCACCGGGCGCTTTCAATGGAACCCCAACGGCGGTCCCATTACCATCAGCCTGGTGCGCGATTCGGAGAAAGACTCTCAACTCTCCTACGCCGGCCTGCGCGATCCCGCCGGCAACACTCTCTCCACGCAGGGCCAAATCTGGGGCGGAGTCGTCGCCAACCAGGGCACCGTTCAGGTTGCGCACGGCGACGCCGAATCCGGTTTCTACTTCTCCGGCAGCGGACAATATCTCACCGGCTACCACACCCGCTCCAACACGCGCATTGACGGCACCGGCGGCGCGTACTGGCGCGTCATGGCCTCGCCCGAGTTCGGCAACCTCACGCTCGGCGCTAATTTCTTCGGCATGCACTACGCCAACAATCAGAACGCATTCACCCACGGCATGGGCGGATACTTCAGCCCGCAGGCCTACTTCCTCGCCAGCGTTCCGCTCAGTTGGCAGGGCCACTACGGCACGCGCTGGCACTACAACGTCAACGGCGCGCTCGGCGTGCAGGCTTTTCAGGAAGACTCCACTCCACTCTGGCCTCTCGCCGGCGACAAGCCCCTTGAAGTCAGCCAGAACAATCCCATGCTGCCCAACGTCACCAGCGTAAGTCCCAACTACGACTTCCACTCGCAGGTCGCCTATCAAATCCACACGCACTGGTTCGCCGGCGCAATCTTCGCCGCCAACAACACGCGCAACTACTCCTACTCCTCCGTCGGATTCTTTGTCCGCTACACCTTCCGCGAGCAGCCCTCCGCCGTCGCAGCTCCCACCGGCCTCTTTCCCACTGACGGCCCGCGCCCCTTCACCGTGCCGTAAGCGCGGGTGCCCCTGGTCCCTCGCACTTGGGAACCGGGGACGGCACGCTTTTGCCTCTTTTCTTAACTGACTCAGGCTGAGATGGTGGGCTCGCGGGGCGTCAGAGAATCTGGCACTACAGGACTCACGGAATCACTCGGCGATCGCCGGCTGCCTTTATCCGTTTTGCCCGATCGCGAGTGCGAACATCGATCCCACTACTTTCAGAATAGCAAGTGCGGTTCCCTCAGAAACAGACTGTTTTTCTCGTTCATTTTGAGCTAATGTCAACAAGCAAGCGACATACAGCGAGGAGGAATGAATTTGCTTGAGTCGGTGAATGGGTTCGACGATTCTGGTGTGGAAGAAAAGGCGTTGAAGATCGCGGCGAATGGTATTGACATTGCTTTCTAACGCTTCGGAAAGGCGGATGCCCCTGTTGTTCTGTTGATTATGGGAGTGGCAGCACAATTAATCCACTGGCCAGACGGATTTTGCCATGCTCTGGTCGAGCGCGATCTGCAGGTCATCCGTTTCGACAATCGGGATGCTGGGCTTTCCACACATATCTCTGATGCGCCACCTCCTGACCTTCCTGCGGCCCTCGCGGGTGACCTGAAGTCGGTCTCGTACACTTTGTCCGATATGGCCGGCGACGCATTCGGGTTGCTCGACGCCCTCGGCATCGGGAAAGCGCATGTTGTCGGGGCGTCAATGGGAGGCCAGATCGCCCAAACCATGGCCATCGAGCAGCCGGACCGTATCCTTTCTCTCACCTCAATGATGTCCACAACAGGGAACAGGGCCGTTGGACAACCCTCGAAGGAAGCGCTGCGTGAACCCTTCGCCGGTCCACCGGCTGTGACTCGCGATGAAGTCATTCAGCAGTACCTCCGCGCTTTACGGGTGGTCGGCTCACCCGGGTATCCGAGCGATGAAAAAGAAATCGCTGCACGAGCGGGCCGCGCCTTTGACCGCTCCTTCGATCCAACCGGCAGCGCTCGCCAGGCCATCGCGACCGTCGCCTCCGGCGATCGAACCGAACGTCTGAGGCATCTTCAGCTGCCGGCCCTCGTGATCCACGGCCTCGCCGACCGAATGTGCGATGTCAGCGGCGGGCGAGCAACGGCGGAAGCCATAACAGGCGCGGAACTTGTTCTAATCGAGGGAATGGGACATGACTTGGCGCCCGGCTTGCAGCCGCAACTCGCAACCCGCATCGCCGATTTTGTGTGGCGTGTGGAAGGCCGTTGAATGATCGCTTCGGTGCAGGGAATGATGTGGGCTTCAGCCCCTGAAATTGGCGCCCCGCCGCGATCAAATCCTGTCGATGTCGACGGCAAGCAGGGCAACTCGACCAAAGTCCGCGTCTTCTGCGAATAGAACAAAGAAGAGAGGGGAGAGACCAGAGAGCCTCACGCCTTATGGTTGGGCGCTGAAAACTCGGACAAGGCCCTCAAGGCGGTCTTGCTTTCTCTGATCTCTTATCTCTGTTCTCTAATCTCTGCTTCTTACTGCCGCCGCAGCGGCTTCTGCATCGGCACCACTTGCACCGTCACGTCGCGCACTTCTGACAGAAACCGGTTCAGGACCGAACCGCGCAGCAGAATGTCAAAGCGCGATCGCGCCGGCTGGCCGAAGACCACGTGCGAAATGTTCTCCTGTTGCGCAAACCGGATCAGCGCGTCGGCCACTTTGCGGTCAGTGAGCTGAACCACTTTGGCGCCAAGGTCCCGTGCCATGCGCATGTATTCTTCCAGTCGATGAAAGGCCTCGGGATCGCTATGGCCCTTATCGTCCGGCGGAGCCACATAAACCGCATACCAATTCGTCGCCAGGCGTCCGGCGATTCTTGCTCCGATGCGCAGCAGTCTCTCGGTTCCCGGCCGCGTGCTCAGGCAGACCATCACCTTTTCCGGAATCGGCGCCTGCTCCAGCCCTTGCGTCCGCCGGTATTCTGATGCGCGGCTGCTCACCTGTTCCGCCGTGGTGCGCAGCGCAAGCTCGCGCAGCAGGTTCAGATTGCCCTTGCGGAAGAAGTTGGCCAGCGACTGCTCCACCTTTTCCGGAGCGTAGATTTTGCCGCCCCGCAGCCGGTTGCGCAGCTCTTCCACGGTCAGGTCGACGTTGACCACTTCGTCGGCGCGCTTCACAAAGCTGTCGGGAACGGTTTCGCGGATGGTTGTATTGGCCGAGCGGTTGACGGCGTCGTTCAGCGTCTCAAGGTGCTGGATATTCACAGCCGTCATCACGTTGATGCCGGCGTCGAGCAGCTCAATCACGTCTTCGTAGCGCTTGCGATTCTTGCTTCCGGGAACGTTGGTGTGCGCCAGCTCATCCACCACCACCGTCTGTGGATGCCGCGCGATGATCGCGTCAACATCCATTTCCTTCAGGTTCACGCCGCGATAGGGAATCACCTTTTGCGGGATGATCTCGAGATCTCGGATCTGGTCCTGGGTCTCCTTGCGCCCGTGGGTCTCGACCAGGCCGATGACGATATCCTTGCCGCCCTGCGTGCGCATCAGGTAGGCATCGTTCAGCATCTGGTAGGTTTTGCCCACGCCCGGCGCAGCGCCCAGGTAGATGCGCAGTTTGGCCAGCTCCGGCTTGCTCTCAAGGACAATCTCAGCCATCGCTCAGCCCACCTCGACGGGATGTTGTACTTCCCGCGCCACTGCAACTGGAATCGTGAATCGGAATGTCGCTCCGTGGCCCAGCCGGCTCTCAACCGCGATCTGGCCGCCGAGCGACTCCACAAGCCGCCGAACGAGTGATAGGCCGAGCCCTGTGCCTTCCTCTGAGAATGTATTGAACCGGTCGAAGATAGAGCTCAGCCGCTCCGCTTCGATGCCGCGTCCCGTGTCGCGCACGCTGAACTGCACAAAGCTCTTGATCTCTTCCGCCGCCAGCAGAATCTCGCCCTCGTCCGGCGTGTAACGCAGCGCATTCGACAGCAGATTGTCCAGAATCGACCGCATTGCGCGCCGATCAGCTTCGATCACTGCCAGGTCGGCATAGGCGCTCACATCCACTCGGATGTGCTTCCGCGCAGCCTCGTCGCAGTACCGGTCGCGCGCTTCATTCAGCAACTGCAAGGGCCGCAATCGTTCCGGCTTCAGGTCGCGCTTGCCGGTGTCCAACTCGGCCACTCCAATCAGGTCAGCCATCAGATCGTCCAGCGTCTCCGCTTCGTTGCTGGCCTGGGCCACCAGTTCGGTCTGCAGGGCGGTCATCTCTCCGCTGAATCCCTGGGCCAGCGCGTACAGCCCGCGTCGCAACTGCAGCAGCGGATCGCGCAGCTTGCGGCTGGCGACCGCGATGAACTGTGTCTTGAATCGGTCGGTGTCGCGCAGGCTCGTCACGTCCTCAAGCGTCGTGACTGCGCCCAGCAGCCTGCCTTCGGAGTCGCGCATCGGCGTAGTGCGCAAGCGGTAGCTGCGTGCCTGGTCGCCGATCCGCATCGGCAGCATCGACGCTTCGCCCTCCGCCGCCACAGCCTTCTGCATCGACACAGCGTCCTGGATCGCACTCAAAATCTTCTCGCCCCCCGGCGTATTTGCCAGCGCCATGCGATCGCCGGCCGCTTCGCCGAGCAACTCCGAAGCAGACTGATTCAGCTTCAGGACGTGGCCCTTGCCGTCCGTTACGATAATCGGCTCGAAGATCGATTGCAGCACCGCGTCAGAGAGCTGGAACTCCATCTGCCGCCGGCCGGCCTCGGTGTCGCGCACGTCGCGCAACCGCACAGCAATTCGGCTCAACTCCCCGGCGATCACGCCAAAGCTATCCCGGCTGCTCCACTCCACTCGGTGTTCCAGGTTGCCCTGTGCAATGCGGTGCGCATCGCCCGCCAGTGTTTCAATCGGCTTCAACACCAAAAAGATGGTCGCCGCCGCAATCACCGACGCGGCCACGGCGACTGCGTAGCCCAGATGAAGTTGCCCGCTTGCTGCCAGCGCTTTATGGGCAATTGCGACCAGTCCCACCGTTAGGCAGGCGAGGAGCACACAGCCGAGAATCAGTCGCTGGGTAAGATTAAGCATGATCGGTGCCCGAGAAGGAGAATGATGACTTCCTTATTCTCGCGGAAAGAGCCGTAACCTGCAATGCCTGCGCTTTGCAAAAGCAGATCGAATCTCACGGGATTTGGCAGACGGCCAGCTCGTCGTTGTGCCAGCGACACGGAAGGCCTTCGGGCGCAGGTTTACTCACCATCACCCAGTCCACGCCGAAACTTGCCTTCAGGCGCTCAAAGTCGCCAAGCTTGAAGCTGGACCATCCTTCTTCCGCATCTGTCTGGCTCACCCACTCCGGTCCCAGCTCCGGCACCTGCGTAACTACGGACGCGTCCTTCACCGCATCGGCCAGTTGGCTGCGCTCGGCCAGCGCGCGAAAGCTGTGGTAATCCTCGCCGGGGGCTTGCAGATAATGCGGATCGAGCGCGAAATAGGCGTTCTCCGGCGTATTCGCGCGAACCCACGCAAAGGCTTGCAGCCAGGGATTGGCGGCCTGCCGCCATGGCATTTCAAGGTGCTGGCTCGCGGCAAATTCCACGCGCTGCCACGCAAACATGGAGCTATTCGCGATGATGAGAAACGCCGCCCAGCGCAAGACGCTCCGTTTCAGGGCGAACTTTCCCAGCAGGCATCCGGCCATGAGAACGAAAAAGAAGTAGACCAGGTGCAGGTAGCGCATGGGCTGCAGGGGCGTCACGCGGACCAGGAAGCCAGGCCAAAGCAACGCCATTGCCAACGCCTGCTGGAAGACGCCGTAGATCAGGACTGCGAGCGCAAACCGCGCCAGCATTGTTTTTGCGTGTCTGCGCGCATAGCGCCAAAGCAGCCAGAAGAGGACCAGCGGCGCCAGCGCGCCAAGCCATTCATACCAGGTCCACTTGTAGAGAGTTTCGTAGGCCTTTGAGTCCAGCGCTTTGCGCCAGCCCGGGTTGCCCGGTTCAAAAATCCAACCCAGAGGCATGAATGCGGCCATCGGTGTATTCCCATCCACGCGCCTGTTCATGCACCCGGCCCATCAGGACCATGATCAGAAAAATGCAGAACGAAATCCCCATTGCCCCCATCAGCGCATGCAGCAAAAATGCCACGAGCAGCAATGGCGCCGCCTGCCATGGTTTCTCATCCAGGATTCGCCAGACGGCAAGCAGAATCATTGTTGTCGCCAGGGTGCGAGGATGCAGATGCTGGTCGACCATGTAGAGCGCGGTCCCGGCCACCGGCAGCGTGAACATAGCCGCGACCATCGCCACTCCGCCCCATCGCGCCGTCTCTTCCTCAAACAGCCGGTTCGCGATCTTTTTCACCGCCCAGAGAATCAGAAATAGAGCGGCCCACTGAAATATGAGCTCCGCCCACGCCAGCGGAATCCGAGTCCAGCGGACGAAGTGCGCCATCCATTGGTCGAAGACAGTTGCTTGAATTTGCAATCGGAAGAAATTCGAATTGTAGGGGAAGAGGGCCGGATCCAGGTCGGCTTTGACAGCCGTTAGATAAACTCCGTCGTCCTCGAGCCCCGGGTGGTAGCCCATCACGAGGAACCCGAGAGCCGCGAAGATTAGAGATCCAAGAAAATCAAACGGAATGCGTCGGCGTGCCCGCCGTGAGCGTCCGACCTCCTCCAGAACAGGTGCTGCGCAATACGCCACATCGCATAGCATATCGTGGGTTCCTGCGTGGCCAGGTTATCGGCGAGCCGCGTTACACGTGCGGCAGCAGCAGGCGGAGCAGCAGGAATCCACCGACACCGGCAAAAAACACCAGCGCCATGCGGACGCCCGGCTCCCGATTGACCTCGGGGACAAGGTCAGTCGCGGCCACATAAAGCGCCACTCCCGCCGAGACCGGCATCCCATAGGGAACCCAGCGCGGAACCAGCTGAATCATCAGCACACCGGCAATCGTTGCGCCGGCCAGCCCCACTGCGGACCAGAATGCCGTGGACCGGCTTCGCCCGCTGGCCATCATCACGCTGGCCATGGTGAAACCTTCCGGAGCCTTATGCAGCAGAATTGCCAGAAAGATCAACCAGCCCAGCCAATTGGAAAGCGCAAATCCCGAACCGATTGCCACGCCATCAAAAAGCGCGTGCACGCTCAGTCCGCCGAGCACCGAGTAGCCCTTGTGCGCGGAGACGAATTCGCCGCCGTGAGTTTCCTCGCCATAGTGAAAGTGGGCGTTGAAAGTATGCTCCAACAGGTGCATCGCGCAATAACCGGCCATGATCAGGCCCGGAGCCAGCTCGGCATTCAGCCTTATGCTCTCCGGCGTCATCTCCAGCAACGCCGTGGCCATCAGGAATCCTGCTCCCAGCGCCACAAAATAGCGCAGGTAGGGTTCCACGCCGCGTGCTCGCACCAGCACCAGTCCGCCGGCTACATCGGCCAGCGCCGCAATCGTTCCGAGAATGAGAGAGATCTTCAGCATTGCAATTGAGAACCGCCAACCGTGGATCGTGATTCGTGGACCGTGATTTCTCTCGACAGCTCGCGCCTCAGGAACCAATCATCACGAATCATCATCCGGAGTGCCTGATGTGCAGCACATCCCCGTCCTGCACAATGTACTCTTTGCCTTCCAGGCGCAGCGTGCCTTTGGAGCGCGCCGCGGCCTCCGAGCCCGCATCCAGCAGATTATCCCATCGAATGGTTTCGGCGCGGATGAAATGATGTTCCAGGTCAGAATGAATTGCGCCGGCTGCCTGTGGCGCTTTGGATCCTGCCGGAACCGTCCACGCGCGGCACTCGTCTTCGCCCGCGGTGAAAAAGCTGATCAACCCGAGAAGTTCATAGCTTTTCCGGATGAGCCGCACCAGCCCGCTTTCGCGCAGGCCATAGCTTTCCAAAAAGTCCGCGGCCTCAGTGTCGTCCATGTCTGCCAGTTCCGCCTCAACCTTGCCGCAGATCGCCATCGCGCCCGCATTGGGCCGGTTCGCAATCGCATCCAGTTTGTATTTGCTGACGGCGGATTCGAGATCGGCGCCCAGCGTCGAGCTCTCACTCACGTTGAGCACATAAAGGATGGGCTTTTGCGACAAAAACATAAAGCCGCGGATGAGCTTTTTCTCGTCCGCCGTCATTTCCATGGCGCGCAGAGGGATTTCCTTTTCCAGCATTTCCTTTGAGCGCACGAGCAGTGCTTGTTCCCGCTCCAACTCGCTGGTGCGGCCTTTCTTCATGTCTTTCTCGACGCGCTCCATGCGCTTTTCAACCTGGCCAAGGTCGCTGATCATCAGGTCGAATTCGACGTTCTTGGCATCGCGCAACGGGTCAATCGGCCCCTCCTGCGGAACCGCGTCGTTCTCGAACGCCCGCAGCACATGAATCAGCGCATCCACGTTACGGAGGTTCGTCAGGTATGCAGTCTCTTTCAGCGCTTCCTGCCCGATGCCCGCAACGTCAACGAACTCCACCGAGGCGAAGGTCGTTTTCTTGGGCGAATAAAGCGCCGACAGCTTTTCCAGACGCTCATCGGGCACGCGGGCTACGCCAATGTGCGCCTCGCGCGGATTCGCGCGCCCGTGCTCGTCAATCTTGGCTTTGGTCAGAATCTTGAAAAGCGAAGTCTTGCCCACCTGTGGCAGGCCGATAATGCCGGTCTTCATAGTTGTTCCATGGTGGCTTTTGCACAGCAGGAGCTGCGCAATCAAGCCTTTTCGATGATACAGGATGCACTCCATCGCCGAATCGCGGCGACGAGCGCAGGATCGAGTTCGGTTCTAAATAGACTTCGGATTTTTGCGCTTCACAAACTTGAGCCCGGTCAACTGCGGCGAAACGGAAGCAACCTTTACGTCGACGATTCCCGCCGCAATTCCTGCGTCGCGTACGTTCGCCTCGCGCCCCATTCGCGCAACCCTCCGATGGTCATTCGAGTTTCAGGCGCGGGTGCTTTCCGCTCGCGCCACCAGCACTACGGTCGCCAGTCCAAGCAACAGGATCGCTTCCTCCACAAACTCGCTTCGGCTATGCAGTTTGTTGAAGTGCGCCGTCGTCGCATCGGCGGGAACGGCCGTATCTATGCTGCCTCCCGCGGCAATGCGGTCGCGCTCCATCGCGGGAATGATCCCGTATTGTGAGTACACCGTGAGCGCGATCATCAAAACGACAAATGCCATCGGAATCAGCACAGCGTGCGGCTTGTACATTCCCCATGCGGGGGCCAGCGCCATGATCGCGAGCGCCACCATGCCTGACACCAATCCCATTCCGTGCAGGATGCGAATCAACTGGCCGACGATGGTCCCGGCAGTGTGAGTGTCTGGCTGGAGGGTGTTGAAGGTGACCGCTGCAACGATCGGGAAGAAAACCTCAGCACCCAGCCAGACGATAAGCGATAAAGAGAGCAGCGTACGAAGAAGAGTCTTCATAGGTCGTGGATCGTGAACCGTGTTCAGTCTACTCGACTCGCCGAGTTTATCCCTTGTGCAAGCGAGGTTCACGAAAGGCAAATGAAACGCTCTTCCGCGGACCGTCAGTCACGATTCACGACGCACGGTTCACGAGCTCTTCTTCAACGCCCGCCTCAGCACGGTTTCAAGCGCCGCTTTTTGCTCGGTGTACTCACTTGCGGACAAAGTTCCCGCGATCTTCTCACTCTCCAGCGCGAAGAGCTCTTCCTTAAGCACATTCAAAAGCGCGGAGTGTTTTGCAGCAGGTGAACTGCCCGCAACGCTCGGCGCTGCATAGGCCGAGGAAACTCGAGGAGAGGCCACTGGGACCCCATCCAATGCGGAATCTGCTCCTGAAGTCGCCGGCTTGCGCAGCAGGAAAGCCGCCGCTGCTGCAAGCAGCAAAGCGAGTCCGCCCAGAATCCACCACTTGTATTTTGAGAGCGGATCGGGCGTATTGATCGGCTCGCCGATGCCGCCGCCGGGCCCGGTGGGAGTCGCTCCCGGTTGTCCGCCGCTGTCGCCCGATTGTCCGCCTTGACCGTTCTGGTCGTCGCGAGCAAAGGAGCCTGTTCCGGAGACCGAGAACTCCAGCGCTTTTCCGGGGGCAACGTTACGCGCCAGGAACGTTTGCACGGTGGGATCCTGAGGCGAGGACTCGAAGCCCGAACCACTTCCGCCGGTGAATGTCATCGATTTGGGCAGCACCACCCAAACCGTATCGGCCGGCAGCGTCACCTGCGGATGGAAGCCGTATTTGCCGCTGCCGTATGGCAGATTGTATTGAACCTGGAAGAGCGTTCCTTTGCCGTCCTGATCCGGCTGGATAGGAAAGTCGAATGAATAATGCCCCTTGGGCCCGTCGGGATTGAGCTTCACGCTGGTCGGCAGGCTGCTTGCGCCGGGACGCTGCGCGGAGGCATCGCCCACAACCGCGTCGTCGGGCAGAATCACCTGGAACGATTGCTTGCTCCACTGCGTGCGCGGCGGCGAGCTGGCGTTGTGAATGTCGTAGCGCTCCACGACGCGAAGCTGCCCGTTATCGGTTTCGATGCCGGTTACATGCTCGGAGATCGTGATTCCTTCCACCTTCGCGGCTACGTCATAGACCGAGACGTCGCCCGTTCCCCCACCTTGCGGAGCGGCAATAAAGTACTCGGCGCCCTGGTGCGTCACGCGGACCAGATAGGGAACCTGGCCTGGCAAATTCAGTGTGTAGTGGCCCTGCGCATTGGTTGTCGCATGGGCTACTTCACTCATGCCCGACATCGGCTCAAGCAGCGTTACCGTGTCGCCGGACGCGGGCTTGTTGGTGGTCATGTTCGTGACGGTTCCGGTAACGGTGGCTGCATGGGCAACCGAGACGGCCATCGGGAGCAGAAGTGAAGCAAGAAGCAGTGCGAATCTCGTCGATCTCATTAGGGCTTTCTCTTTTCTTGTTTCGCGCATTGAATCTACCGAGCGAAAGGCAACCGCAGATCCTTCGACTTCGTCCCGCTCGGGCGGGACTCCGCTCAGGATGACATCGCGTTGGGGAGAGCCGATCACAATGCCTGCAACAGATCGATCTCCGCCAGCAACTGCGCTGTTTCGTGTTCCAACTGCGCTCTCTGTCTATCGAAATCTTCTTCGGGATACTTGCCCGCGCGAAATTCGAAGTTCAAATCGCGCAGATTCTCGTACAGTTGTTCCTTTCGCTCCAGAAGAAAATCGAGCCGCGTCTTTTCCTTCTGGCTGGCAAAGGCGTTCTCCGGCCAGAAAGTGTAAAGGAAGAGCGCGAAGAGAAGAAGCAGTCCGGCAATCAGGCCTTCCGTTTCCGTCATGGCTCAAAATCCTCCGTCAAAATTCATTGTTGCTGCCGGTCTCGCGGCGAATGCGGTTCAGCCGTTCCTGCTCCGCAGGATCCGCGCTCTGGGCCAAGGCGCCCGCCGCTTGCGCGCGCCGCTCGAATCCCAATCCGCCCCAGCGCTTGATGAGCAGGATCGTCCCCAGCAGCGCTGCGGCAAAGACGGCGAAGGGAGCGATCCATGCCACCAGATCGAACCCCTTTGTTGTGGGCGCAGCCAGCACCGTTGCGCCGTACTTGGACACAAATTCTTTAAACACTTCCTGATCCGTCATGCCCGCCGCAATGTCCGTCATGAGCTCCGACAGTTCTTTGTCGCGATCGGGGCATCCGACGTGATCGCACTCGCCGAGCAGTTGCGCGCATCCGCACTGGCACATGAGCTGATGACTTAGCGTATTCTGGCGCGACTCGGGAGTGCCCGCGCCGAGCGAAAAGCAGATGGCCAAGGCAAGGACAAGCGCTTCCGTCGCTCGCAGCCAACGGGCGCGGATTGGATTTGCGTCTCGGCTCGCCTTTGAAAAAGCAACCGCAGATCCTTCGACTCGTCCGCCGCGGCGGACTTCGCTCAGGATGACAGGCTCATTTTGTGAAGCGTTCACTAGTCGCCTCCCTTGAGCGCCGGAGCCATGGGCGCTGCTTTTGTCGCGGGCACACGCAACGATGCAGTCGCCGGTGTAAGGCTGGGAACCAGCGCAATGAACGTTCCGCCCACGATGATGACAAGGCCGAACCAGATCCAGCCCACCAGCGGATTGAGGAACGCCTTGATAATCGGCTGGCCGGTATCGGGGTTCGTGCCTTCATAAACCACATACAGATCCCACTCAGGAACCGAATGAATGGCGACCATGGTTTGCGGCTGACCGCTGGCCAGGTAGAATCGCCGCTCCGGCGTCATCGAAAAGACCTTCTTGCCGCCCTGGTAGACGTCGAGAACAGCGTAGTCGGAGTTGTAGTTCGTATTCGAGTCCTGCGTGAAGCCCGTGCACTCAAGCGTGTAGGGACCGACACTCATCTTGGAGTGCAGGCCCATTTCACTTTCGATGCTGCGATTAAACGCCGAGCCCGCGAGTCCAATGACGACCACCACCACGCCGATGTGAATGATGTAGCCGCCGTACCTCCGCGTGTTGCGGCGCGTAAGCAGCCACGTTGCTGTGAAGAGATTGCGGTGGGTCTGCCGCGAGATGACGCCCGCACCGCGCAGAAACTCCGCGATAATCGCGGTGAGCACCGCAGCCGCGACTGCGAACGCCACAACCGCGTAGAAGCTGCCTTGGTCCAGCGCGCCGTCTTTCCACGGACGCACGCCGACAGCGAGGCAGACAATCACCGTTGCCCATAGTGCGATGATCGGCAAAACAAAGTTGCGCTTGATGGCCTTGAACGACGACGAGCGCCACGGCAAGAGCGGACCCACGCCGGTAAGAAATACGAGAAACAATCCGATTGGCACAGCCACGCGGTTGTAGAACGGCGCGCCGACCGTGACCTTGGTGCCTTGCACATATTCAGAGATGATGGGAAACAGCGTGCCCCAGAGAATCACAAAGCAGGCCGTGAGCAGCACAAGATTGTTGAAGAGGAAGCTCGACTCGCGGCTTACCAGCGATTCCATGTGGTGCTCACTCTGCAAATGCGAGCGCTGCAGAATGTAAGTGAAGATGCAGACCGCCAGCACGATCCCCATGAAGACAACGAACCATGTTCCGATGGACGATTGCGCAAACGCGTGCACTGAGCTCACCAGGCCGGCGCGAGTCAGCAACGTACCCAGCAATGTGAGGAGGAACGTAGAGAAGATCAGCCACACGTTCCAGCTCTTCATCATGCCCTTGCGTTCTTGCATCATCACCGAGTGCAGAAAGGCGGTTCCGGTGAGCCACGGCATGAAGCTCGCGTTCTCCACCGGATCCCATCCCCAGTAGCCGCCCCAGCCCAGCACTGCATAAGCCCAGTGCATGCCGAGGAAGATGCCGCAGGTCAAAAACAGCCAGGTCACCATGGTCCAGACGCGCGTGATCCGGATCCATTTCTCGCCGGGGTAGCGCATCATGAGTGCGCCGAGGGCAAAGGCGAAGGGAACCGAGAAGCCCACGTAGCCGAGGTAAAGCATCGGCGGGTGAATCACCATCTCCGGGTATTGGAGCAGGGGATTGAGCCCGTTGCCGTCGTCGGGGATGGCGCCTTTGAGCAGCGCGAACGGGGGCGCTGCAAAAACCAGGACTGACAGGAAAAACAACTGAATGCCGGACAGAATCGTGCCCGCATAGGCGTAGAGCTTTACATCCGTTTTGTGCCGCAGGCGGAGGACGAAGCCGTAGGTGCCCAGCAGCCACGCCCAAAGCAGAAGCGAACCCTCTTGCCCGCTCCAGAGCGCCGCGAACTTGTAGGGAATTGGAAGCGCCCGGTTGGAGTGCTCAAGGATGTAAGTGATTGAGAAGTCGTTGGTAAAGACCGAGTAGATCAGGGCAAAAGCGGCGCCGGTAACGGCTACGAACCCAGCGATTCCGGCGCGGCGCGCGGTATCAGCCAGGCGTTCGGGAGAAACCCTGGAGCGCTGGCCTGTGGCGATCAGCCGCAGGGCCACGGCTCCCGCGAATAGGTTGTAGGCGGCCAGAACTAAAGCGATAAGAAGACAAAAGCTGCCAAAAGTGGCCATTGTGACCCCACGTTCATTCTCGCACGCACGCTGGAGGCCGGTGACCTCCCAACGGATGAGGTTATTGTCCATCCATCATAGGAGTCCCGAGTGTGATTTGGCTCACTCAATGAAATCCGCGATGGATGGGTGGATTGGGTTTGCGGCTTAAGCGACGGCTGGCTTACGGTCCGCGAGTATCTGCCTGGTGACAGCCAGCATCTTGTCTCCTGCGACGGGGCGGGGCAGGAAGAGGACCCGATCATCTTTGTAATTGGAGGGTTCTTCACCGCTCGCGCTAAGGACCAGCACAGGCAAGCTCCGGCTTTCGAGCGTGCAACTCGGCGACAAAGGCCGGGCCGCCGATTCCCTTCATCTGATGCCCGGTAATGACCAGGCTGAGGCTTGGCGGCGAATTCGGGCTGCTCGATGAGGCAAAGCGCCTCGGCGGCATCGTTGACCCTGCACACATTCCCGAATTGTCGTCCCAGGAGCGACATCAGCAAGGATGCCTGAAGGGGATCGTCGTCCACGATGAGGATGGTTGTCATGAACCCTGCTAGCGCATTTCGACCCGCCTGGCAGGGCCGCAGAGCGTTTACTATCTCACTACCTCAGATGGTGACCTTCCTCGCCTGGGTTGCTTGCGAAGGCCGAGATCGAGTTACCCGGCACGGTTACCCGAACAGAAACTCCTTGTCGCGGAGTTCCTTGATGCTGTCGCGCAGGCGCGCGGCCTTTTCGAATTCAAACCTCTTAGCCGCTTCGCGCATATCGGCCTCAAGCTTGGTAATGTAGGCGTCGAGTTCGAGCTGGTTCTTGAATTCGGGAATCGCCGCCGCCTCTTCGATTTCAATGTCGCCGTATTCGGCTTTGAGGATTGAAGCGAGCCCCATCTCGACGTGGCTGAGGATGGATTGCGGCGTGATGCCGTTCTCCTCGTTGTACGCGCGCTGGATGGCGCGGCGGCGATCGGTTTCGTCCATTGCACGGCGCATGGAATCGGTGATCCGGTCCGCGTAAAGAATGGCCCGGCCCTCAAGGTGCCGCGCAGCGCGGCCCATGGTCTGAATGAGCGAGCCGGCGGAGCGCAGGAAGCCTTCTTTGTCTGCGTCGAGGATTGCGACCAGGGATACCTCGGGCAGGTCGAGCCCTTCACGCAGCAGATTGATGCCGATCAGCACGTCATACTCGCCCTTGCGCAGGCCGGCGAGCAGCTTTACGCGCTCCAGAGTCTCGATCTCGGAGTGCATGTAGCGGCAGCGCACGCCCACCTCGGTGTAGTAGCCGGCGAGATCTTCGGCCATGCGTTTGGTCAGAGTGGTCACCAGCACGCGCTCATTGCGCTTGGCGCGGTCGCGAATCTCCGCAAGCAGATCGTCGATTTGGCCCTTCACGGGGCGAATCTCGACTTCAGGATCGACGAGGCCGGTGGGCCGGATGACCTGCTCGACAACGACTCCCGCCGATCGCGTGAGCTCGTAGGGTCCGGGCGTGGCCGAGACGTAGATCGTCTGATGAATGCGGTTTTCGAACTCGTCAAACTTGAGAGGCCGATTGTCCATTGCCGAAGGCAGGCGGAATCCGTAGTCGACGAGGGTTTGCTTGCGGCTGCGGTCGCCGTGCCACATGCCGTGCACCTGCGGAATGGTGGCGTGGCTTTCGTCGACGAAGAGCAGAAAGTCGCGCGGGAAGTAATCGAGCAGCGTGGGCGGCGGCTCGCCCGGCAGACGGCCGCTGAAGTGGCGCGAGTAGTTCTCGATGCCGTGGCAGTAGCCCATCGACTTGATCATCTCGAGATCGAAGCGCGTGCGCTGATGGACTCGCTGCGCCTCAACCATGCGGCCTTCCGATTCAAGGTATGCGACCCACTCGTTCAACTCGGCGACGATGGAATCGATGGCTTCGGACTTGCGCTCCGGCTGCACGACGTAGTGGCTCTTGGGATAGATGGGCAGGCGCGAAAACTTCTGCTTCACGGTGCCGAAGAGCGGGTCGATCTGCGAGAGAGATTCGATCTCGTCGCCGAACATCTCAATGCGATAAGCGTTCTCGTCGTACGTGGGGAAGACCTCGATTACATCGCCACGCACGCGAAAGGTTCCTCGGCGAAAGTCCGTGTCGTTGCGTTCGTAGAGGATTTCGACGAGGCGGCGCGTAATGTCTTTGCGGCTGATGTGCTGGCCCTTCTCAAGCAGCAGCAGCATGCCGAAGTACGCTTCCGGCGAGCCGAGGCCGTAGATGCAGCTCACCGAGCTGACGATGATGGCGTCGCGGCGTTCGAAGAGCGAGCGCGTGGCCGAGAGCCGCAGCTTGTCGAGCTCCTCGTTGATCGTTGCTTCCTTCTCGATGTAGAGATCGCCGGCGGGAATGTAGGCCTCCGGCTGGTAGTAGTCGTAGTAGCTGACGAAGTACTCGACGGCGTTCGACGGGAAGAACTGCTTGAACTCGTGGTAGAGTTGCGCGGCGAGGGTCTTGTTGTGCGCAAGAATCAGGGCGGGCCGATTGGACTGCTCGATGATCTTGGCCATGGTGAAGGTCTTGCCGGAGCCGGTGACGCCCAGCAGCACCTGGTGCTTTTCGCCGGCACCGAGCCCGTCCATAAGCTGGCCGATGGCGCGAGGCTGATCGCCCTTGGGCGTGTAGCTGGAGACGAGCTGAAAGTCCATTCAAGGATTATACGGCAAAGGCGAAGGTGCGGCGAAGAGTGGTCGCCTGGTGGCTTCGGTTCGGGACCGACGGTTCGCGACCGGGATGAGCAGTTTTGCGGGCCGGAAGGCGGTTTTGACCCATAAAATCGACGAAAAACGACGAAATTTGTCGACGATTTCGAGGAACTTATGTTGAAACTAAAGCAGTTAGGTGCACTTTGCACCACTTTTGAGGCAGGAAAATCATTCTTTGCTCTTTTCTGCGCCTGAGGCGGCGGCACGGAGGCGAGAACCAGACGAGTCAGGGAGGCAACCAGCCGGGAGCGGGGGACGATTTTGGTCTGCGCTTCGATCATGGCATGAGTATGCGCCGGAAGGGTGAAATGATCGGCAAACTTCGAAAAAGAATGTAGTCAATGAAATCAGCGAGATAGGAGAGAAAACTAATGTGGAGCCCTTGACAGACGCGCGAGCCGTTAGCAGGCCGTGCTCCCGGTCCTTCGTTCGCGACGGCTGAGTGGCCGGGGGAAAACGGCCCTCGGCAGGGGCTAAAGCCCGGCATTTTTTGGGCTGCCTTGTCGGCACGACTAAAGTCGTGCCCTGATACGAAACGAGTTCTCTCCGCCACGGCGGAGGGCCGGGGAACAGCAGTCCTCGGCAGGTGCCAAAGCCCTCAATCATTCTGCGGACTTTGGTGGCACGACTGAAGTCGTGCCCTGATACAAAACCTTGGCTCGCGGCCAGGTGCCCTTGGGGGTAAAGCTGGAACGAGATTGCGCTTCGTATCAGGGCACGAGTTTACTCGTGCCGTAGAGTACGAGTAAAAAGGGATGGGGCTTTAGCCCCTGCCATGTCCAAGCCCGCTCGTAACGCAAGCCCGGAAGAAATCATTCGATCGACGCGAACCTTTTTCGCGACCACGAAAACACACATGGGCAAGCAGCTCCTTCAATCGGAAAGGAATGCAAACCTTCTTATTGATGTTTTGCGCTCGCTGGTCGGCGAACGTCATTTCGAGTTAGCCGACTTCGTCGTCATGCCCGATCATGTTCATTTACTGATTACGATCCGGGGCGAGATGACCATCGAGAAAGCGATGCAATTGATCAAGGGCAGATTCTCCTATCGGCTCAAGAAGGAGCGGGGCTTTATTGGAGAGGTCTGGCAGCGCGGGTTTTCGGAAGAGCGTGCCGACAATCAGCGATCGATAGAGAAGTGCCGGGAGTATATCGGGCAGAACCCGGTCAAAGCGGGCCTGGCGTCGCGCCCGGACGAGTTCCCATTCTGTTACGGACATATGTCGAAGAAAAAGGCTGGCAGGGGCTAAAGCCCAGCATCATTTTGGGCCGCCTTATCGGCACGACTAAAGTCGTGCCCTGATACGAAGCCTTGGCTAGCGGCCGTCGCGTTTTGCGGCACGACGAAAGTCCTGCGTTGATACGAAGCGAGTTCTCGCTGCCCCGGCGGAGGGAGGCGGGGAATAACAACCCTCGGCAGGGGCTAAAGCCCGACATTTTTTTGGGCTGCCTTGTCGGCACGACTAAAGTCGTGCCCTGATACAAAACCTTGGCTCGCGGCCGTTGCGACTTTCGGCACGACTAAAGTCGTGCCCTGATACAAAGCGAGCTGCCCTATCGGCACGAGTAAACTCGTGCCCTCATACGTAGCGAGTTCTCGCTGCCCCGGCGCAGATTCGTTCCCAGGTCCGGTTTTCGGTTACCAAGCCTCGAACCTGCCTGCTATCATCAGGCCTCTAAAGCGCTTCCCCAGCCAGGGAACAATCGGGCCAACCCCGCCTGATCAAGGACTCAACCTCTAATAGGAAACAGAGCACGGCCGGCAGCGAGAAAAACGCCGCCGAGCCCATCCGTTTTTACGTCCCGTTCATATTCCGAAGTGGCTCCAACGGTCCTAATGGAACTGTCCTAATGCCTTCACTCCTAAAGACTGCATTGATGCTCTCCTTTGCTGTGTGCGCGACGGCGCCTCTGCGGGGCCAGATGCCGTTCTACACCGATAACGCAGACGTCACGGACAACAAGACCCTCCATATCGAGATATTCAATGAATTTGACGGCCTGCAATCGGCGCAGTTTCCCGACCTTCGGCAGAACACATTCAATTACAAAGTCAACTACGGTCTTCCGCATGGCGTGGAATTGGATTTTGACGCCCCGTACCTTTCCATCTACCGCGCGCCGGGGCAGCAAACGTCCAACGGGCCCGGTGACACCGATATGGGCATTAAGTGGAACTTCTTGACTTCGGCCCGGCCCATGCGTGCACCGGCGCTGTCAGCCAGCCTGTACATTGAATTCCCAACCGGAGATTCCAAACAGGAACTCGGCTCCGGCTTGACCGACTACGCGCTAAACTCAATTGCGCAGGAGCCCTTCACCGATAAGACCCGAGTGAATGCAAATTTTGGATTTCTCTTTGCCGGCAATACGAGCACCGGCGTGCTGGGCACGCAGAACACACGAGGACACGTTTACACCGGAGGCCTCTCGCTTGTGCATGACTTCAATGCTCGGCTCTCCCTTGGCATAGAGGCATTCGGCGCCGACGCGGATACAAAGTCTCTAGGCAAGGACGAGTTGCAGGGGCTCGCAGGCGGCTGGTACCAGCTCAACAGCCGCATGGCGGTCACGTTTGGCATGCTCGGCGGCAGTCACATCGCCAGCCCGAGAATCGGCGGACAGATCGGCTTTGAAATGGATTTCCCGTTCGCCCGCACCGCAAAGAAAGAACTCGCATCAACATCCTCACACTGGAGAACACCATGAGTTGCAATCCTGAAGTCCTAAAGAGCGTGCCGCTGTTTTCGCTGCTCGACGAGGAAGAAACGGCAGTGCTTGCGTCGCAAGTCGAGATGAAGACGTTTGCGCCGCGCGAGCGCATTTACAAGACCGGAGACGCAGGCACGCAGGCCTACGTACTGGTTTCAGGCAGCGTGGAGGTGACAACCGTCGATGAGGATCAGCAGGAGGTGGTCGTCCACGAGCCCGGGGCGGGCGAGATCTTCGGCCTTGCTGCGATGCTGGAGCAGACCCCGCACCAGACGAACGCCCTAGCGGTGGAAGAATGCGTCTGTCTTGAGGTCTCTCGCGATGATTTAACGGTTTTGTTGGAGCGGAAACCGCTTGCGGGTATCGACCTGTTGACCACTCTGGGCCATCAGATTCACGCCGCTCAGCAGTTGGTGCGGATGCGCGCGATGCGGAATGCCAACGAGATTATCGAGAAGCAGGAAACCACCGGTGAGCGCGTGGCCGATGCAGTGGCCGGCTTTGGCGGGTCGTGGACATTCATTATCGCGTTTGCGGTCGTTCTCACCTTCTATACCGCGTTGAATGTCTGGCTCGGCAATAAGTCCTGGGACCCCTATCCCTTCATTCTGCTGAATTTGTTTCTATCGATGCTCGCGGCGATCCAGGCTCCGGTGATCATGATGAGCCAGAATCGGCAAGACACAAAAGACCGCGTCCGGAGCGAGCTCGATTTCGATGTCAACCGCAGGGCCGAGATTGAGATTCAAGGCCTCGCGCGCAAGCTCAACCTGCTCGACGACAAAGTGGGAGATGTCTACGAGCTACTGAGAGAAACCAAGGCTCCCAGCCTGGAGGCGTAAATCCAGGCTCGAAGGTTACCGATCAATCAGCTTCTGGTGCGTTGCCGGGTAACGCTCGCCCACGACCTTGATTGCCGATGAGGCCTCTTCGAGGACGCGAACATCATCGTGGGTGAGTTCGAGGGTTGCGCCGCCGAGGTTTTCTTCGAGCCGCGAGACTCTGGTGGTGCCGGGAATGGGCACGATCCACGGCTTTTTGGCGAGCAGCCATGCGAGCGCGACCTGCGCGGGAGTGGCTTTCTTTTGCTGGGCAAACTTTGTGACCACATCGACGAGCGCCTGATTGGCGCTGCGATTCTCCTCGCTGAAGCGAGGCACGACGGCGCGGAAATCGGTACTGGCGAATTGGGTGGATGCGTCGATTTTTCCGGTGAGGAACCCTTTGCCGAGGGGGCTGAAGGGGACGAAGCCGATGCCGAGTTCTTCGAGCGTGGGCATGACGGACTGCTCGGGCTCACGCCAGAAGAGGGAGTACTCACTTTGCAGCGCAGTAACGGGCTGCACAGCGTGAGCGCGGCGGATGTTTTTTGCGCCGGCTTCGGAGAGTCCGAAATGCCTGACCTTGCCCGCCTGAATCAGGTCCTTGACTGCGCCGGCGGTCTCTTCGATGGGCGTGTTGGGATCGACGCGGTGTTGGTAAAGGAGATCGATGACGCTGGTCTTGAGGCGCTTCAGCGAGCCTTCAACAACCTGCTTGATATGGTCGGGGCGGCTGTTGGTTGTTGTCCATTTGCCGCTGCCGTCCGGGTTGGGTTCAAAGCCGAACTTGGTGGCGATGACGACCTGATCGCGGAAAGGCGCGAGAGCCTCACCGACGAGTTCCTCATTGACGTATGGGCCGTAGACTTCGGCCGTATCGAAGAAAGTGACGCCGCGTTCAACAGCGGCTCGAATGAGGTTGATGGCTACTGACTTCTCCGTGGCGGGTCCGAACCCGAAGCTCAAGCCCATGCAACCCAGGCCCAGTGCTGAGACTTCGAGGCCGCTCTTTCCCAATAGACGTTTTTTCATGATTGCTCCTGCGCTTGAAAATGTCGCCGTCGAAAACAACAATTCCAGGCAAAGACAAGTGTAGGCCTAATCGGCTTATGAGACTAGATAGTATTCAATTCAAGGCGTTATGAGTAGAATTCATGAATGATGAGAAATGACCTTGGAGAACTCACGGCCTTTGCCATGGTGGCGCAGGAACGCAGTTTCACTCGGGCTGCGGCTCGCCTGGGAGTTTCGCAGTCCGCATTGAGCCACTCCATGCGAGGGCTTGAAGAGCGGCTGGGGCTGCAACTGCTGGCGAGGACTACGCGCAGCGTTTCTCCGACCGCCGCAGGCGTGGCCCTGCTGCACGAACTTGCACCGGCGCTGGAACGGATTGAACAGGCGGTGGCCGAAACTCGAAAGCAACGCGAAAGGCCGGCGGGCCGAATCCGGATCATCATCCCGCGGACGGCCACACAGATGGTGCTGCTGCCGAAGCTGGCTCAGTTTGCCCGCAACTATCCTGAGATCGTATTGGAGATCACTTCTTCGAATGATCCTGTTGATCTGGTGGCAGGAGGGTACGACGCGGGTGTGCATCTGGGCGAGTTCATCGAGCGGGACATGATTGCCGTGCGGGTGACCGGAGAGTTGCGTCTCGCGGTGGTTGGTTCTCCGAAGTATTTCAAGACCAATCCCGTTCCGCGACACCCGCGGGATTTGAAAGACCATGCGTGCATCGGATTTCGTTTCGGCAGCGGTCTTTATCGATGGGAGTTTGAAAAAGGCGGGAAGGCGCAGACGGTGAGTCCCCAGGGGCCTGTTTCTTTCGACGATCCGAGCCTGGTGATCCAGGCGGTGCTTGAGGGAGTGGGAATCGGAACCGCGATGGAAGATTCGCTAGCCGGTTTGATTGCAAAGGGGCGCCTGATTCAGGTTCTGAGAGACTGGTGCCCACCGTTCGCGGGGTATTTTCTGTACTATCCAAGCCGCCGGAATCAGCCGGCCGCTTTGGCTGCGCTGATTGACACGCTTCGCCTGGCCGATTGAGCGGCGGGCAGGTTGAACCAGGGCTGAAGCCTGCGGGCCCTTTGTGACCCAGAACCGGAGATGCACCGTCCGCCTATCCGCTCGTGCCCTTAAAACTCGCCCACGGCCAAGAGCGTGAGTCGACGCCGTTGACCCATTAGACTGATCGCATGGCCAAGCGGATCGGAGTGCATTTGGGGACGGCAGGCGGGGCGTCGAACTCCGTGGAGCGCGCGAGGGAGATCGGCGCAAATACCTTTCAGTTCTTCTCATCGAGCCCGCGCATGTGGCGCGCACCGAAGGTGGACCCCGCGCAGGCCGAGCGGATGCGCACGCTGCGTGCGAAGCTCGACGTGGGGCCTCTGGTGATTCATACCAGCTACCTGGTGAATGTGTGCAGCCAGTCAAGTGAGATTCGGGAAAAGAGCGTGGCGGCGTTTCGCGGCGAGATTGAGCGGGCGTTGGCCTGGGGCGCGGAGTATCTCGTGCTGCATCCGGGATCGTGGAAGGGACTGACGCGCGATGAGGGATTGAAGCTCGCGGCGGACTCAATTGCGCGCGCGATCGATGAGCAAGAGGGGGGGCTGCCGTGGCGAGATACGGGCTTTCACATTTTGATTGAGAACACGGCGGGGGCGGAGTTCTCGCTGGGCGGCAGTTTTGAGCAGGTTGCAGAGTTGGTGGAGAAGCTGAAGCATCATGCGCCGGTAGCGGTGTGCCTGGATACGTGCCACACGCATGTGGCCGGATACGACATGGTGAGTGCCCAGGGCTACGAGGCGACGATGAAGCAGGCCGGCGCGACGGTGGGGTTCGAAGCGGTGCGCGTGTGGCACTGTAATGACGCCAAGGCTGAACGCGGATCGAAGCTCGACCGGCACGAGCACATCGGCGAGGGAACGATGGGGCTGGAGCCTTTCCGGCGCCTGCTGAACGATGCGCGCTTTGATCATTGCGCGTTTATTGCAGAGACCCCGGTGGACGAAGAGGGCGACGAAGAACGGAATGTGCGGGCGCTGAAGCGGCTGGTGAAATAAGGGTGAGAAGCTTGCATCACCGGTAGCGTTTTGCTACCATGGGACCATGAGTCAGCCTGTCAAACTGTCGGATGCGCTGGTGCTCGAAGCCCGGATGGAAGCGGATGCGCAGGAGCGTTCCATCGCCGGGCAAGTGGAGTACTGGGCAAAACTGGGACGTTCAATCAGCGGCCTGCTTGAGGGACGCGTTCAGCAAAGGCTTATCGATCATCGTAGGCGGCCAAGTTTGCCGGAGCTTGTTGAGTCAGTCGAAGGCCGAGAAGGAAGGGCGCGATTGAAGGAATATCTTGAGAGCCGCCCCTTTCCGCACTTTGAGCCGCACCCAACCCGCAAGGGTATGCTAATCCGCACGGAGACCGACGGCATTAAGACAGTAGGACGGTTTAAGAACCGGCAATTCGTAGTGACAGCCGAGCCAAAGCGTACCAAGGTCTCGAGCGCGCCTTTGAGAGCTCGAGCGGCGATTGCCGCGCGGGCCCGATGAAAGTTCTTGAACGAAGACCGATTTTGCTGGTCCTGGCCGGGCCGAACGGCGCCGGTAAGAGCACGTTCTATTACGCTCACTTGCGTCCGCACGGCCTTCGCTTTGTAAACGCAGACGAATTGGCCCAGCAACTGGGATTGGAAGCCTATAAAGCCGCAGACGTCGCGGATCAGATCCGAAGGGAATTGCTGGCGCAAGGCGAAAGCTTCGCGTTCGAAACCGTTTTCTCCGATCCAGGGGGCGCGAAACTGGAGTTTATGAAAGAGGCCGAAAAAGCGGGCTATGCGGTTGTACTTTTCTTTATCGGCATAGGCAAACCAGCGGCTTCGGAGGAACGTGTGGCCATGCGCGTGGCCCAAGGCGGCCACGATGTGCCGCACGGGAAACTCATGAGCCGTTACGCTCGGGTCATGAAAAACCTCAAGCGCGCCATGGCTGAGCTATCAAATGTGAGAGTGTACGACAACAGCGACTTACTCTCCCCCTACCGCCTTGTGGCCCTCGTAGAAGATGGCGCATTGACTCTTTATCCGCCCACGCCAGCATGGTTGAAGCCACTCCTGCCGCCGAAGTGACGCGCTGTGCCGTTTACACTGAGAAGTGATGGCGGACGAAAAAGAACAACTGCGCTACGATCCGGCGGTGATCGAGCAGAAGTGGCAGGAGCGATGGGCGGCCGATCCCGCGCTCTATGCGGCTGAGCCGGCTACAAGCAAGAAACCCAAATACTACGTGCTGGAGATGCTGCCGTATCCGAGCGGCCAACTGCACATGGGCCATGTGCGCAACTACGCAATTGGCGATGCGCTGGCGCGGCAGATGTGGATGCGCGGCTACAACGTGCTGCACCCCATGGGGTGGGACGCGTTTGGGCTGCCGGCGGAGAATGCCGCGCTCAAGAACAACACGCCTCCAAGAGAGTGGACGCTCGCCAACATCGCCGCGATGAAGCGGCAGTTTGGGCGTCTGGGCATGGGGTTCGACTGGGCCACCGAAGTGACCACATGCATGCCGGAATACTACCGCTGGAATCAGTGGTTCTTTCTGCGCATGTACGAGAAGGGCCTGGCGTATCGCAAGAAGAGCAAGGTGAACTGGTGCCCGGAGTGCGCCACGGTGCTGGCCAACGAGCAGGTGATCGACGGCTGCTGCTGGCGGCACGAAGACACGAAGGTGGAGCAGCGCGACCTGGTGCAGTGGTTCTTCCGCATCACGGCCTACGCGCAGGAATTGCTGGACGACCTGGACAAGCTGGATGGGTGGCCGGAAAAAGTGCGGACCATGCAGCGGAACTGGATTGGGCGCAGCGAGGGGACCGAGGTGGATTTCTTCCTGGCGGAGAAAGACGACCAGACATCAGGGGCGAAGGACCTGAAAAGTGCGGGCGAGGACGCCCGCACGACAGCCGGCGAGGACGCCGGCGCTACAAGAGAACAGGGAATAGGGAACGAGGGAACGGAAAGGCAGGGAACAAGGGAAGGTGGGGACAAGGGAGTAGAAAAAACTCGGATTCGGGTGTTCACGACGCGGGTGGACACGATTTTTGGCGCGACCAGCGTCCAGTTGGCGCCGGAGCATCCGCTGGTGAAAGCCTTCACAGCCGAAGATGCCGACCTGAAGGCGAAGGTCGATGAGTTGATCATGCAACAAAAGGCGGCCAGGGAAGCGGGCGACCTGGGCGCGATTGACAAACACGGTGTGGCCACGGGGCGCTTCGCCATGAATCCGTATAACGGCGAGCGCGTTCCGATCTGGGTGGCGAACTACATCTTGATGGACTACGGGACGGGCGCCATTATGAGCGTGCCGGCGCACGATGAACGCGATTTTGAGTTTGCGACTAAGTACGGGATCGAGATTCGGCGTGTGATCAAGCCGGTCGCGGACACGGAAGCATCCGAAGTGCTGCCGTTCATCTCGGAGGACGGCGTGCTGGTGAATTCCGGGGAATACGACGGGCTGACCTGCGCCCAAGCCCAGGAAAAGCTCCAGGAAGTGGCGACAAGAGGGCAGTTTGGAGAACAAAAGGTCATCTTTCGCTTGAAGGATTGGGGAGTGAGCCGGCAGCGCTACTGGGGCACGCCGATTCCCATGATTCACTGCGAGCGCGATGGACTGGTTCCGGTTCCGGACGATCAACTGCCGGTGATTTTGCCCGACAAGATCGAAATTACGCAGCAGGGCGGGTCGCCGCTGGCGCGTGTGCCGGAGTTTGTGAACACCACGTGCCCCGTGTGTGGCGGGCCGGCGAAACGCGAGACGGACACCATGGACACGTTCGTCGATTCAAGCTGGTACTTCTATCGCTACACGGACGCGCATAATTCTTACTGCTCCCTTTGGACGAGAGCGTGCGGATTATTGGTTCCCGATTGATCAGTACATTGGCGGCGTGGAACACGCCATTCTGCATTTGATTTATTCGCGCTTCTGGACCAAGGTGATGCGCGATCTGGGCCTGGTGAAGAACGACGAGCCGGTTGAGCGGCTGTTCACGCAGGGCATGGTGATTAAAGACGGCGCGAAGATGTCGAAGTCGAAGGGCAATGTGGTTTCGCCCGACGACATGGTGGCGCGTTACGGCGCAGACTCGGCGAGAATGTATTCGCTTTTTGCCGCGCCTCCTGACCGTGATCTCGACTGGCAAGAAGACGGCGTCGCCGGAGTGAGCCGCTTTCTGGGGCGCGTTTGGCGGATTGTGACGAAGTACGCACCTGTGGCTCGCACAGCTGGCGAAAAGAGAATTGATGCGCCGGCGGGGCTTTCGCTGAAGCTATTGCGGAAACTGCATCAGACGATCGCCAAAATCACACAGGATTTCGAGGGCCGCTGGCACTTCAATACCGACGTGGCAGCAATTATGGAACTGGTGAACGAGATTCAGGACGCGGATGCGCAACTCGCGGCAGGCGAGATTCCCGCGGCGGTCGTGCGCGAGCTGATGCGCACGTTGATTCTGCTGCTGGCGCCATTCGCCCCGTTTCTTGCGGCGGAGATGTGGGAGCAGCTCGGTGAGGAGGGCGCAATTCTCCGCGCGCCGTGGCCCAAGAGCGACCCCGAGTTGGCCAGGGAAGACGAGATCGAGATTCCGGTGCAGATCAACGGCAAGCTGGTAGCAGTGGTTCGTGTGGCGGCGGGCGCCGATGCAAAGACAATGGAAGCCGCGGCGCTGGCTGACGAAAAGGTCAAAGCACGCACTGCGGGCAAGGTCGTGGCGAAGGTGATTGTTGTGCCGGGTAGAGCAGTCAATCTGGTCGTGAAGTGAGGGCAGCCTCCGTGGCAATGGCTCACGGCAACGTACCTGTGCGCGGGACGCAGTTGCTGGTGGAGCACATGGGCGATATTTTCCGGCGCCCGTCGCTTGTAGCGATTGAGATTGCCTGGCGGTGGCTTTTCGGAATTCCTTTTCTGCTCATCTGCTGGCAGCAAGGCCAGAAGATTCTGGCCGCGTTTCCGCTGGAATCCTCCGGCGCCAACTCCATCGACACGCAGAATCCATGGGTCGCCGCGGTGCAGCTTTCGAATGTTGCCGCGTTCTACGGGCCCCATGTGGGCGCGGTGTTGCGCTGGCTACTGCCGCTCGCGGCTTTGGTCTGGATGGTCATTTCCGGCGTGGGCCGCAATCTTCTGCTCAAGCGGATGGAACCTCGCGTGGCGTTTCGGCCGATCGCGATGGTCTTGCTGCAAGGCGCGTGGCTCGCGCTGCTGGGACTGGCGTTGTGGGGCTGGCTCGGATCGATGCAGTGGGTGGCCTCTACGCATATCGCCGGAGCCGGCGAACCCGACTTGATTGGCTACTTTATCTGGGCCATCTTTTTGTCGCTGGGATTCTTTACGGCCTTTGCGCTGACAAGCTGGGCGCTGACGATTGCGCCGATTCTTCTTCTGCTGGAGAATCAGCGCTCCGTGCTTTCAAGTCTTGGATTGAGCTTGAGGCTCGGGAAGGGTTTCACCAGCAAGCTGGCGGAGATCAATCTTGTTCTGGGCATCGTGAAGCTGGCGCTGCTGGTGGTGGCGATGGTTTTCTCTGCCGCGCCGCTGCCCTTCAGCGACGAATTGGGCCCCGGCGCGATGCATTTCGTTGTGGCCGCATCGGGGCTGTTCTTCCTGGTTGCCGATGACTTCTTCCAGGTGGTGCGGCTCAAGGCGTTCGTGGAGTTCTGGAGAATCTTCAGGGGCAGTGCAGCGGCGTGATCTATTTGCCAGCGGACTGCGCGGCCTCATCTTTCAGGAAGGCGTCGCTGAGCGTTTTCTTATCCCGCGCGACGGGCAGCAAGGTCGGGTAGAACTGCACAAACGTGGTGTCGACCGCACCGTGCTGCTGGTGGCATGAGTAGCAAGAGGCCGTTGGCGGAAAGACTTTGCCATTCGCGGTCGGCGATGCGAAGTCGAAGAATGCCCATCCGCCGGGAAAGCGCGCAACATCCTTCACGTGCACTTCAATCCCCATCACGTCGGTGCTTTGATAGTGACCGCTCTGGTTGATCGATCCTTTGCTTTCGGCCCTGCGCGATTCCAGCACCATCACTGTCTTGTCTGGCCAGGTTCCAGTGGCCATAAAACTGCGATAGGCCGCAGGTTCAACGAACACATTGTCGAATGCGGGTGAGTCAGCCGGAGTAGGGAAATAGCTCATGCCGATGCCGGTGGAAAGGTAGATCCACTCGCGGTAATTTGTGGGTGGCAGCATGTCGCCATTGGGCGCGTAGCTCGGCGCAAAATCGGTGGCTGCGGCCACGATGGACTGAGATGCCCCGTAAGTTTGGACGAGTGCGCAGGCCGCGGCCAGGAGACAAACCGCACCTGCAACAACCAGAATTTGGGGAAGGGAACGACCTCTCATAGCGCGACTATACGCTAAGTCTCGGCCGATGGTTCCCTGCGCGCAGAGAACTCGGCGTGCTCGGCATCTTAGAAGAGCTTTAGCTGAATGACGAGATACTTTTTGGGATTCTCGCGCATGCCCTTGATGAGTTGCTGAGCCTGGTCCGCAGTCTGGTCAAGGTGATCGTAGAGCGAGCGATTTTTGACCAACTGGCCAGCCGTGCCCTCACCGCCGTTGATGCTCTTCGAAATGTCGTCGAGATTCGTAATGGTCTCGTCGAGCTTCCGCGCAAAATCAGGATCCTTGACCAGTTTGCCCAGCGAACCCTTGCCGGAGTTGATTTGCGCGGTCAACTGGTTGAGGTTCGCGGTGGCTGAATTCAGATTGTTGTAGAGCGTGTCATCCTTCAGGAGCTTGCCAGCGGTGCCTTTGCCCGCTTGAAGATCCGCGGTGATCGAATTGAGATTATCGACTGCCGAATTCATCTTCTTGTAGAGGGTGTCGTCATTGATCAGTTCGCCCGCCGTGCCTTTACCACTTGCGATGGCGGCGGTAACGGTCTGGAGATTATCGGCGATGGATACAATTTTTCTGCCCAGAGCCGGATCATTGAGCAACTCGCCCGCCGTGCCTTTGCCCTGGTTGAGGGTATCGATCAGGGTCTCGATTTTGTGCACCAGCACGTTCACTTCCTCAATGGAGACCTGGCTGGTGTTGATGACCGACTGAATGGTTGGCGAGCCGGATTGCTGGAGTTCAGCGCCATTGGATACGGGCGGTCCCGTGGCATGGGTGGAGTCGATGTCGACAAAGCTATCGCCCAGAACTCCCGCCGCCTGGATGGAGGCCAGCGAATCGGTGTGCAGGTCGTACCCGTACTTCTCCCCAACCTGCATGGTTACCTCAACTGGATTGGGATTCCGCCCAGGGATCACGCGCAAACGGATGACGTTGCCGATGGTGACGCCTTCGAGGGTGACCACCGCGCCGTCTTTCAGGCCGCCGGCGTTGGGAAAGTAACAGCGCAGCTCAATCCGGCGAGCGAACATGCCGCCCGAGGCTGAGGTCATAAGAAAGACGATGGCGGTCAGCAGGGCAAGGGCGGCCAGAATCAGAGCGCCCACCTTGAGTTGCGACCACTGAATCTCTTTGCGGCTTGGCACTTTTCTCCCCTTGGGAATTCAGCGAATCAACGCCTTGAGAATAGCAGAAACGGCAGGATTTGAGCGGCATATGAACCCCCGTATTCAGGGTCCGGACTCCGGGGGACCGCTCTACTTTCCGTCCTCAAGCACGACGCTGGCCATGGCGAGTTGAGCAGTATGAGTCAGCGAAAGGGCAGAGCGGACGACGCCAAGGTGGCTGGCAATCTGCGCGGCGCGACCGTGGAAGCGAAGGCTGGGCTTTCCGCCGGGTTCGCGCACCACCTCAATCTCCAGCCAGTTGACCCCGAAGCTGATGCCTGTGCCGAGCGCCTTGGCAGCGGCTTCCTTGGCGGCGAAGCGTGCAGCGAAGCTCTCGGCGGCGTTGCGCTTGCGCTTGCAGTACGCTTGTTCCGCCTGGAGGTAGACGCGATCGAGGAAGCGCCCACCGAAGCGATCCATGGAGTGCTGGATGCGCACAATTTCGATCACATCGATTCCGGAACCAGCGATCATCTTGATTATCAAGCTACAACATTCCCGCGGGAGGGCGCTGGGCGGGATGCGGGACGGGGTCAGCGGAGCGAAATTCGTCGCGGCGAATTCGAAGCGGGCTCCAATGACTGCGGATTGCTTTTGTCCACGTCGGATTTGGCGGGCTGTATCAAAGGCGGTCATCCCCGTTCGACTCCGCAACAGGATTCATCCGGCCCGGCGCGACTCCGATAAACAGCACGTGAAGATGAAGATGCAGGAAACGAGCCGGCGGCAGGCGTTGAGCATCCCCTGGGCGATGCAGATGAAGGCCGTCTCCACCGAAGATCCGTCGCGGCTGGTGCAGGCGCTAACCGGCGCCATCCTCGGCTGCGGCGGATGGGTGCTGAGCCGCGGCGCGAACGACTCCGGGCAGGGTGAACATGCTATTCGAGTTCGAGCGGCAGGCTTGCGTGGACATCTACACAATTCTGATTGCGACGGGGCTGGAGCTGAGCCAGAACGGGCACGTCCGGTTGACCGAACTGTGCCAGTGCACACGCAGCCAGCAACGGGATTGCGGAGCGGAGATCGCCAGCGTCGATCTGGAGGTTCAGACGTTTCCGCCGGAGATTACAGACGTGATGCAGTCGACCGGGCCGGCGTAGAGCCAGCTTTCAGCCCGCCTCAACCAGCCCATACTTGCGTTGCCACGACTGCTTGAGTTGTGACCGCACCGCTGCGCGCTCGGCTTCTGTCACTGCGGGCTCGGGGCCGAGGACAAAACTCGCGGCTTCTTTCTTGGCTAGCTCCAATAATTGGCGATCGCGCAGGAGATTGGCGACGCGGAAATCAGGCAAGCCCGCCTGGCGCGTGCCAAAGAATTCGCCCGGACCGCGCTGCCTGAGATCGAGGTCGGCAAGCTCGAAGCCGTCCTGCGTTTCGACCATGGCGTTGAGACGCTCCTCGCCCAGGTCGGAGATACGCTCGCCGGTGACGAGGATGCAGTAGCTCTTGGCCGCACCGCGGCCCACGCGGCCGCGCAAGCTGGTGCAACTGCGCAAGGCCGAAGCGCTCGGCGTGCTCGACGACCATGACGGTGGCGTTGGCGACGTCGACGCCGACCTCGATGACGGTGGTCGAGACGAGCACATCGATTTCGCCGCGCTGAAAGCGGCGCATGATGATTTCCTTTTCGTCGGCGTCGAGACGGCCGTGGAGCAGGCCCACGCGCAGGCCGGCGAACGGACCCTTGCGGAGTTTTTCGTGCATTTCAACGGCGGACTTGAGCCCTGATTTCGCGGTTGGAGTCGCTTCCTTTGCCAATGCTGGAAAGAGCTCCGCTCTTTTGTTCTTTGGACTAGATCGGCGTCGAGTCGGCGACGACGGGCCGGCCTCTCGAGCTTCCGGTTCGTCGCGAGAAAAATCGAGCTCGGGCTGATCGTCTTTCGATCCTTCGATGACCGGGTAAACGATGTAGGCCTGCCTGCCCTGTGCCACTTGCTTGCGCACAAAGTCCCACACCTCGTCGGCGCGCTCACCGGGCATGCGCCGGGTGACGATGGGCATGCGCCCCGGCGGCAGCTCGTCGAGAGTGCTCAGGTCGAGGTCGCCGTAGAGGGAGAGCGCGAGCGTGCGCGGAATGGGCGTGGCCGTCATCACCAGGACATCGGGCTCGGGCTGGTTGGGTTTCTTCATCAGCTTGAAGCGCTGCACCACTCCGAAGCGGTGCTGCTCGTCAACGACGACCAGGCCAAGCCGGTCGAACTCAACTTTCTCCTCGATCAGGGCGTGCGTGCCGATGATCAGGTTGGCCTCGCCGCGATTGATGAGGCCGCGATTGGTGCGCTTGCGGTCTTCGTCAAGCGAGCCGGTGAGCAGCACGATGCGCGGCTTACGGCTGGAGCGCTCCAGAAGCTTGCGCGCGGCCAGGTAGTGCTGCGTGGCGAGAATCTCGGTGGGAGCCATCAGCGCGGCCTGGTAGCCGTTTTCCATGGCGACCAGCATGGCCTGAAACGCGACGATCGTCTTGCCCGAGCCCACGTCGCCCTGGAGCAGGCGGCGCATGGGGTGAGACGCGCGCATGTCGGTGACGATTTCGCCGAGCGCACGTTTTTGCGCCCCTGTTGGATGAAAGGGAAGCACCTCGCGAATAGCCTCGCGCACTTTGTCATTGGTGGCGAAGGCGACGCCGATGCGCTCTTTCATGCGCCGGCGCTTGAGCTCGAGGCCCAGCTCGAGAAAGAAGAACTCTTCGAAGATAAGGCGGCGATGGGCGGGGGTTGAAAAGCTCTGCAACTCGGAGAACGGCGTGCCTTCCGGCGGGAAGTGAACTTCGCGCAGTGCCGTTTCGCGATCGGGAAAGTCGAGCCGAGCGAGCATCGATTTGGGCAGGCACTCCGGCACCGCGCCGCGCATGGATTCGAGCAGGTTGAAGATCACGCGGCGCTGCCATCGCGAGGCAAGGCGGCTGCCGCCGAGCGACTCGTACACGGGGGTGATGCGTCCCACTTCAAGCATCTGCGTTTCGGCGTCGGCGGTTGCGTCGGGCAGAATCTCGAACTGCGGCTGGATCATTTTGAAGTTCGTGGTGGAGCGCGATGGCTCGACCTTGCCGTAGACGGCGACCGTTTGCCCGGCCAGGAATTTGTCTTTGAGATAAGGCGCATTAAACCAGACGCACTTGAGGGCGTGGCGACCCTGGCCGACCGTGAGCTCGAAGAGCGGCATGCGGCGCGTGCGCAACAGAGCCGAGCCGCGCACTTCGCCGATTACGCTCGCCACTTCGCCCGGTTTCAATTCGTCGAGGCTGACGGGGTTCTGCCGGTCCTCATAACGGAAGGGAAGGTGGTAGAGCAGATCCTCGGCGGTCAGGATGCCTTTTTCGGCGAGCATCTTGGCGACGGTGGGACCGACGCCGCGCACATACTGCACCTGATCGCTGAGGGTGGGCACATCTGGATGCTAAATGGCCCCCATAGCGCACAACAATCCCCGTTCAACGCCTCACTTCACGATGGACGGGATGCAGGTGCCTTCGTAGTTTGACCAATATCGCGCCAGCGCCACCTTCGAGTTGGCCAGTGTCGCTTGCACGAAGGTCAGACCGTTGGTCGAGAATCCATCTGGCACAAACCCTTCAGACTCGCATATGTCGCCGAGCTCCCCATGATCGCCCTCCTGGCCGTTCAACCGCACAGGTCCGATGGGGTGGATCCAGCCCCTCGTCGAGAGCGGGTCAGAGACAGTCTCAACGATTTCGTGTGAGACCGCAGAGAGCACCGACGCGACTGGAGTTGCCCCGGAAAACGGCATACTCAAGCAGTCGGACGACATCGGAATCACGGTGAAGTAGTACCCCTTCAACACGTCGCCGGTGGTTAGATTTCCATTTGTGAAGTTGTGGTATCCGTCGAAATCCTTTGCGCCGGGAGCGGTGTTGCCGCATGGTTGCTCCGTAGGCCACTCGTCGGGATGTGTTGACGGGTCGACGAAGACGTTGATGAATTGATGGCTTGGCAAGGCACCACTCCGCTCCATGCATCCTGCCAGATCGGAGAACGTTCCAGATGTAAGCTCAGTCCCATTCGGTGCGTAGGGTTTGCTCGGCGTCGGCTTAAAGTCTTGTTCACATTGAGCCGTGGCAAGTACGCTTCCCACCATCCTTGGCGGATTCAGGCCGTATTCGAGCAGCAGTTTGAGATAGTTGGTGTTACCCAGCGCGCCGAGCGCCGCGTCAATCTGCAGCCGGATAAGTTTCAGATTGTTATTGCTGCTCCAGCCGGGGCCGAAGTAAACATTCACGTAAGTGGCATTATTCATCGTGAATTGAGATGGGTCGGGAATGATGCTGCCGAACACGCCGCCCGGTAATGTAACCCACGATACAAAGTGGTTCTGGGGTGGTGATCCGGCATTGGCGGGGAGATTAATCTTTTGGCAAATCAGGGTATTCGTGGCGTTATCTACCCCAACCATGTAAGACGGAGTTCCGGCGCCCTGACAGACATGCATTGATAGATTGCCGTGCCCCTGCTCAACTTCCTGGCTGCCGGGATCTGGAAAACGCGTCCCGACCGGCAGAACCGCGCCGAAAGGGGAACAGGTGAGCCTGTTCCCGTTCTTGTCCCATCCGCGCATGTAGAACCCGTTGGGGCAGACATGAACCTGCTGCTGGCTGCCGCTGGCAAGAAACGACTGCTGTGTCCTGTCGTCTTCAATTGCCGTCTCATTGAGACTGCCGGTAAATTGGCAGAAGAAACGGTTGTTGTTTGCGTCGATGCCGCGCATGGCCGAGCCCAACGGGCAGTTGTGCATCAGATCGAACTGTGTTTCATCGTCTTCGAAGTCGATCTGCGCCGGCGGATGTGTAACCGCTCCGATGTTTTGACAGACAAAAACATTGTCGTTCGCTTCGATTCCCACCATCACCGATGGCTGATTGCCGCCAGCGCACACATGGATCGTCTGCGATTGCTGTCCCGGTTCCGGCTCCTGGCTTGAGGTGTCGGCGAAAGAGCTTCCAACAAACGCGACGTTTGCCTGTTTCAGACACGCAAGTTGATTCGCGCCCTGATTCCAGCCCACCATGAACGACCCTGCCGGGCACACATGAACGCTGTGTGAACCGCCGTTGTAGTTGATCTGTGCCTGCGTTGAAGAGTCAACGGAGGGCGTTCCATTCAGAGCGATCCCGCTCAGACACACGAATAGGTTGTTTTCCGCGTCAACACCGCGCATGGGCGCGAAGGCGCGGCAAATGTGCATCCCAAGCGCCTGCGAGTTTGCATCTACGAAATCTGCTGAAGTGGCGTGACCGGCGACGGCGCCAGTGGTCACGAAGAGGACCAATACAATGAGTTCTTTGCGCAACATGAGATTTCACCTCTTACGGAAATGGTCTGAAATGCGCATTTTGGGGAAAGCAGGGAAGCGAACCACCGTATCTCTGGATTGCCCGAAAGATACCTGTTCAATGGCCGCCTGTCAATCGTCTGGGCCAGCACTGCTCCTCGCGACGAGCAAGCAGGCACTCGACCGGCGGGCACTTCAGCTGAATTCCAGCACCGGATGCGGAATGTACGGCTCCTCGAGCGCTTTCATCTCCTCCGGCGTGAGTTTTACGGACAGCGCGGCGACGGCGTCGTCAAGATGATGAGGCTTGGTTGCGCCGACAATCGGCGCGGTGACGGCAGGTTTGGCCAGGAGCCACGCAAGCGCGACCTGCGCGCGAGAGATTCCGCGCTTCTCGGCGATTTCGCCCAGGCGGTCGATGACTTTGTGGTCGGCCTCTTCGGTTCCTCCATAGAGAAACTTGCCGAATCGGTCAGTCTCGGAGCGCAAAGTTTCTTCTGCCTTCCAGGCACGCGTCAAGCGGCCGCGGGCCAGCGGGCTCCACGGAATGACTCCGATGCCTTCGGACTTGCACAGGCCGATCATCTCGCGTTCTTCTTCGCGGTAGAGCAGGTTGTAGTGGTTCTGCATGGAGACGAAGCGCGTCCATCCGTGCAGGTCGGCGAGATAAAGAGCCTGCGCAAACTGCCATGCAAACATCGACGAAGCGCCGATGTAGCGGACCTTTCCCGCCTTCACCACGTCATGCAAGGCCTCTAGAGTTTCCTCAATGGGCGTTTCGTAGTCCCAGCGATGGGTCTGGTAGAGATCAACGTAATCGGTTTCGAGGCGCTTGAGGCTCTGATCGAGTTCGAAGATGATTTCCTTGCGCGAAAGGCCCTTGCCGTTGGGCTCGTCGCGCATCATGCTGTGCACCTTGGTAGCGATCACAACCGCTTCGCGGCGCGTGTTGGCCTTGAGGAAGCGGCCCACGACGGCTTCGCTATCTCCACTTGAATAAACATTCGCGGTATCGAAGAAATTGATACCAAGATCGAGGGCCTGGCGCAGAAACGGCTGGCTGTCGGCCTCGTTCAGGGTCCACGCATGGCGTCCCGGCATCGGTTTTCCCTGAGCGGGGCTGCCGTAGGTCATGCATCCGAGACAGATGCGGGAAACTTTCAGGCCGGTGCGGCCAAGATTGACGTATTCCATGATGGCTCCTGCTTCGATTTTAGTGTGCCGAGCTGTTCCGGGCTGTTCTCCGCGGGCGTATTTGAAGATCGCCGGCGAGGGCACCCGAAACCGGAACAACCTGGGAATGAGGACGTTGATAATTCCGTGACACGGTACTTTCGTGCTTTGCTTTCCGGAGGGCGATGTTCATTGGATTTTGACCTTGTGCGAACATCGGGAGACAACTCTTCTCGTGCAGCACGGGTCTAAAATTGCAAGACATGGGGGTAAGTTTTTTGGGGGTCTTGCGCAAGCTCCGGCGCTTGCGGAGAAGAGGACAGACGAGTCCAGCGAAAGTTCGTCTAAGAGGGATTGAGCAGGAAGATTGGCCAGAAAGGCGCCGGGCAAATTGAGCAGGGGAATGGCAGCGACGACGGAACCGCAAGAGCCAGGCTTGCCCTCACGGGTCTGGCGCGCCAGGAGCCGCTCACGGCGGCCGGAAGCTAAGATTGTAGGCCGCTGGCCGAGTTTGCTCCTGGGCAGGCCCGAGCGATTGCTGGCGGCAGGCGCTGTTCCGATCTTCGTATTGCTGGCCGGCTGCGGCGGGTCGGCATCTGGCACCTCCTCGAATGGCACATTCTCCGTTTCTCCCGGCACGGCTACGGTCGACACCAACTGCACTGGCTGCAACGCCGTCAACACTTCTGGTCAGGCCATTGAGCAGCTCTCCGCCACTCTGAGCGGCGGCGGGGCAGCTTCAGTAACGTGGGCAGTGAGCGGCGGCGATACGGCTGAGGGAGCCGGATCCATTACATCCAGCGGCCAATACGCCCCACCTCCTTATCTAACGGCAGACAGCGTAAAAGTGACCGTAACGGCCACCCTCGCATCGGGGACGGGCGCGGGCACAATGGCTAGCGCGACAATCACCGTGACGCCGGGATTCCTTGAGCCGCTCTCGCCCGAGAATGTGGCGCTGGGTGCGAACGGAAATGTAACCGTCACGGGCTATATCGCCGAAGCCGGCGGCAGCACGGGGATTAACTACGCTGTGTCAAACACGGCGACGGGATCGAGCGGTGGGTCAGGCTCACTGGGAACAACGAACTGCACGCGCAGCGCGAAGGCGTTTACCTCTTGCTCCGTTACCTACACGGCTCCGGGAACGATCTCAACGACGGCTGCGACCTATGTGGTCGGCACGATCGGCACTTCGTCTTCAAAGACTTCTTCTCAAGTCCTGCTGAACACGGCCGGAATCTCGAGCAATCCAGCGACGCACCAGACGCAACTGTCGACGCCGATTCTGCTGGGCAGCTCAGGCGGCAACAACAACGACTACGATACGCAGGGCAACCAGATTATCGATTGCTGCGGCGGCACGCTCGGAGCTCTGATCCAGAACAGCAGCAACACGCAGTACATTTTGAGCTGCAACCACGTGCTGGCGCGCAGCGATCAGGCATCGGTGGGCGAGACGATTGTGCAGCCGGGTCTGATCGATAACAATTGCACGCCCAATGGAGATGGAGCTGGAACCACGCCAGTCGGCGTTCTGACAACGTGGCTGCCGCTCAGCTCGAACACCACGAACGCCGATGCGGCCATTGCGCAGGTCAACTCTGGAGCAGTGAGCTCGACCGGCGCAATTATGGAACTGGGTCTGCCCGGGGCGGGCGGTGTGCTGGCGGCTGCGCCTCCGGGCACCTCTTCGACGAGCGGAAAGGGCGAGAGCCCCGCCATCAATATGTCCGTGGCCAAGAGCGGGCGAACGACGGGACTGACATGCGCCAACATTACGGCGGTCAATCTGAGCGTGGAAGTGGGCTACTTCAAGAACTGCGAGGAGACCGAGCCTTACCTGACCAAGACCTATAGCAACCAGATTTCGATCGAAGGGAACGACTTCAGTGATGCAGGCGACTCCGGATCGCTGGTGGTTGATTCCGCCGATGCCGAGCCGGTTGGATTGTTCTTTGCAGGCGGAGTGACCAACACCGGTGTGAGCCTGGGCGTAGCGAATCCCGTGTCTGCGGTGCTGGCGGAGCTAGGCACGCAGGAGGGGACGTCCTACACATTTGTCGGCACCACGGACCACCCGGTGAGCTGCCTGAACTACGGCAACGCCACGGCGACAGCGGCGCAGGCCACCGCGCTTACAGACGCGCAGAGCCAGCTTGCGCAGCAGGCGCTGGCTCAGGCGCGCACGCTGGTTAATCCTTCCGCTGGGATCCTCGGCGTTGCGGCAGGCAAGAGCAGCGACCACGCCGGCCAGGCAGCCGTGATTCTCTACGTCGACCAGAATATGAACGTGACTGTGCCGCAGATGGTGAATGGAATTCGCACGGAAGTGATTGCCACCACGGCGCAGGCGGTGGCGGCCGGCGCAGTTCCCAAATCTCTGGCCGAGACCAACGCGATTCCTTCGCTCCCATCCGCGGTGCTCAATCAGGCGATCACCGCGAAAGAGCAGGTGGCGCAGAGCCTGATGAAACAGAATCCGGCCTTCTTTGGAGTGGGCGTGGGGCAGAGCTTCGATAACCCGAAGGAAGCTTCGCTGGTGATTTACGTCGACCGCACGCAGGTTCCCGCTTCGCTTCCGGCGACGATCAACGGGCTCCGCACCAGGTACGTCATCATGAATCGGCTCCACGTCACGCGGTCTTATCTAGGCGGACTGATCCGGAAGCAAAGCCACTGCATGGCGCACCCGGTTGCGCATCCAGTCAGCGACTCGGATCTGCTCCGGACTCACTCGCTGCGCGGCGTGGAGCTCTACTGAGACCGACGAAGGATCCTAGTTCGCCGGCTTAGCCTGGCCGTTCTTAAGGCCCTGGTCGATCAGCCCATTCATTTTGTCGATGTTGTCATGCGCCAGGCGTCCCATTTGGCCGCCGAGCTCGCCCATCTGCTGGCCAAGTGCGCGTTGCTGATCAGAGAAGGCATTCATCGCTTTCATATCCAGGTTCACCTTGACCTTAAACTCAGCGCTCATCACCTGGCGCTGCAGTTCGCCGACGGCGCGCTGAATCTCGCCCAGTTGCTCGCGCGTGACGGTTCCTCCCTGGTGGGCCTTCAGATCGGCGACTGCCGCATCGAGGTTGGCCATCTCTTTTGTCAGGTCGGGAGTGGGAATGTTCTCGCTGGACTCGCGGACCTTTGCCCAATCGTCCCTGCGCTCCCGGCCCTCGGCCCTCATTTGGTTGCCGAGATCCTTCATCTTGCCGCCGAGGTCGTCGAGTTGTTTATTCAAGGCTTCAAACTGGTCCACCGTCGCGGGATCGTCGATGAAGTAAGTCTTGTTGTCACGGCGAAATAGAATGAAATGCCCGTGCGCGATCTTCCGGACCTTGTCGATCTCTTCATCGCGTGTTGAATCCCGGCGATCGGAATTCCACCATCCGAAAAAGCGCGGCTCGGTTCCGGGATCGCCAACGATGGCGATGGGCTCGCCACCGAAATCGAACCGGTCGCCTTTGAAGGCGAAATCGAAGTCGCGGTGGATATGGATCGGCGCAATGTGCACATCGACATTCGGGCCCTCGACATCTACGCGCGGGACTTGGACGTCAATCGGCGGTAGAGGCGGAACGGGTACAGTTTGATCGCCGGGAGGCATCGGCGGAACCGGAGCAGGCTCTGGCTCAGGATTGGGCGCAGCAGCGGGTGCGGGCGCTGCGTCCGGCGCCGGCGGAGCGGCTGGAGCCTGCTGTGCGCTTGCTTCGCTCATTTGAGGCGAAGCGGGATTGGCCTGGGCAGTGGGTTGCGCAGGGGCTGCGGGCGCCACCACTTGATTTTCCTGTGACGCAGCAGCCTTGACGCGAACAGTGGCCGCCATGGCGATGAGGACAAGCGGGACGACCACAGCCGCGACAAGGGCGCGACGTGTTCCACCAAAAGCCTGCTTGAAGGTTGAATCGTTGAGAAGACCGTCAATGCGACGGGACAAATTGCCTTTGTGTGCCATGGGGACTCCAGTCAGGGTTGGGCGCGGCAGTGCCGCGAATTCGAGTAAGAGCTGGGCGTAAGCGGAGCGGCTGCGCGATTCTTCAAGGCCGGCGCGGTCGCTGATGGCTTCGCTCAGTTCGGAGAGCTTGCTCTTGAGCCACCATCCGAGCGGGCTGAACCAGGTGAGTGCAGCGTAAAGCCCGGCAAGCAGTTGCAGATAGAAGTCGCGCTGGCGAACATGCGAGGTTTCGTGAGCCAGCACAGCGCGCAGTTTTTCCGGGGGCCATTCCGAGTAATCGGCGGGCAGAACGATGCCGGAGCCGATGTTCACGGGAGAAAAGATGCGGCTGCTCGAACGCGTAGAGATGGCTGAGTCTATTTCGCCGAACGGTGCGGCCTCAACCGGTGTGGCTTCCATCCAAAGCCGAATGGACGAAGCAAGGCCGATGGACCAGCGGAGCACGAGCGCAGCGCAAACTACGAGATAGAGGAACCAGGCGATCGTGAGCGGGTCGAATCGGAAGGGTCTCATCTGGGGCGCCGGCGTTGTCGATGCCGCGATGGGCGGCGGGGCTGTGGATATGGACGTGCTCACAGTTGCGAGATCGGGCAAGGTCTTGAAGTGGCCGGCCCGATGATGGGGCAGGGAATTTGTGCTCGATGCAACGGAAATCGATTCCGGTGCCGTTGTGGATACCAGAGCCGGAGCCACCACGATGTGCGCTGCGCTCGCGGGCGATTGCCGCTGAGGAATGATTCTTGACCACGACGGCGCGGGCAACCGGACGACAGCCCAGTTTGGGGCCCAGGCGGGGATCCATGGCGGGAGTATGAGCAGCGGCATAGCGATCGCGGCCAGCAACATGACGCTCCAGGCTGCCTTTTGAGCGCGAACATTCTTGACTCGCAGGACGCGCAAACCGAGCCAAAGAATGCAGGCGGCCACGAGTGCGCGCAAGACGGCTTCAAACAAGATGGGCAGCGCGAATCGAATCACGGTTTTCCCTCCTTCTTGCGAGCGCCTTTCCTGGCGCCGGTGCCTTCTTCCGCTTGGGCGATGCGCTCCGCAAGTCGCTGCAGTTCGTTGCGGTCAAGAACCTTGGAGTCGACCATGCCGACCAGCAGCGCCTCCACCGATCCCGCGCAGAACCAGTCGACGATGCGTTTGACGGCGCGGCCGGCTACGCGCTGCCGCGATTCGGCGGGACGATAGAGAAAAGTGCGGTCCTCGACGGTATGAACGAGATAGCCCTTCTCCTCAAGCCGCCGCAAGACGGTGCGAATGGTTGAGTCCTTCAGTGGGCGGCCGAGTTCCTCGCGAACCTGTTCGGCAGTGAGTGTTCCTTTGCGCCAAATGGTGAGCAGAATGCTACGTTCGAGCTCACCCAGCTCGCTGGGGTCGTGGCCAGATTGTGTGTTACGGTCCATAGTGTTACTGAACGTAACACAAGGATGAGGTCGATTGTCAAGAGGGCCGGCGAGATTTTTTATCGGCTACCCGTTGTGAGGGGCTTCAAGTCTCAATGCGATGGGCCGGCTGCGCCGTGGCATTCGCTTCTGCGGCCCCGTTGCCGCCGGAATGACCCGCGGCAGCAGTGAGCAGCGGCGCGTCGGGAAGGAAAATCTCAAAGACGGTGCCGGAGCCCCATGGTTCCGGTGCGTCTGAGGGTGCAGAGACCCGGCTGCGTACGCTTACTAACCCGTGATGTTTCAGGACAATCTCCTGACTGACCCACAGACCCAAACCCGTTCCGGTCGCTTCCTTTGTGGTGAAAAAAGCTTCAAAGATGTGTTCGCGCACATCGGGCGCCATGCCCGTCCCGGTGTCGGCGACGGTAAACCGGACGCCGGTTTGCGCGGGATTTCTCCAGTCGCGCGAGCGCCGCGTCCGCAGCAAAAGGCGGCCGCCGGGGCTGCTTGCATCGATCGCGTTGCCCACCAGGTTGGCGAAGACCTGCCGGATCTCGCCGGCAAAACAGAAGAGTGTCAGTCCCTGCTCATATTCGCGCTCCACGCGAAGTTCCACCGCATGGATGCGGCTTTGATAGAGATCGATCACCGAGTCCAGCAGCTCTTCAGCCGGGACTCGGCCAGGCTGCGTCGGCTGACGGTAAAAGCGCAGAGTCTGCTGCGTAATTTCTGAGATGCGGCGCACTTCGCTGTCGGCCATGGTCACGTATTGCCTGGCCGCGTCTGGAAGATCGCTGAAGCAGCGAAGCAGGAAGAGCAGGTTGGTGATGGCTTCAAGGGGGTTGTTGATCTCATGTGCGATCGAGGCGGCCAGACGCCCGGTTACCGCGAGTTTTTCGCTTCGCCGCAGAGCCTCTTCGCTGCGCTTGCGGTCGCTGGCGTCGAGCGCGATAATGCCCACCCATCGCACCTGATTCGGCGTCGTGCGCACGGGGTAGGCGCTGATGAGCCAGGTCCACGGCCGGCCCATGTTGCCGCCTCCGCCATTCAACTCAAAATTGCGTACAGGCTCCTCGCTTGAGAAAACGCGATGCACCGCACCTTCGATCTCTGAAGCCACGGTCTTTGGCAGCAAGTCGCTTAGAGTGCGGCCAAGATGCCGGCTGACGGAGATCCCTGTCAAGCCCGCGAAGATCTGGTTGACGCGCACCACGCGGCCATTGCGGTCAACAAATGCCAATCCGATGGGCGCATTGGCCAGCATGGAGTCAAGCAGCGAAAGCGTGTCATTCAAGCCCGCGCGCTGCTCAGCCAGCGAAGCGACCATGCGGTTGAAGGTTTCAATCAAGTCGCCAATCTCGTTTTGCACGCTCACGGGGAGGGGAAAACGGCTACTTTCTTCGGGAGACGTCATGAGGGATGTGGTGCCCTGATGCAAAAGCGCTAAAGGCCGCGTAATGGTGCGTCCCATGACCAGCACCAAAAGCGCGGAAGCCACGATCCAGATGCTGCCGAAGATGGCCGTGTCGTCTAAGAGCGAACCCAACTGCTGGCGCGCCGAACTGCGGTCGAAGGTTACAAAGGCGTAGCCCCGCAGATTGGTTTTGGTGTAGATGGGCCGGATCGCTTCCCACCCGTCGTTGGCGGTCTGGAAGACTCTCGACTCATCGCGCCTGGCAAGAGGGATCTGCGCACGCTCGATGGGGGTGAGATTCGCCTGCTCCTGTTTATCGCTGCTGAAGAAAAGCACTTCGCCGGATGGGCTGACGATTTTGGCCGACTGCACAATCGGCGCGTCGACGGTGGTGCGCACGGCCAGATCGACCCAACTGGGCCGCTGCTGCTCGAGAGCTTCAGCAGACTGCGTGGCGAGGGCTTTCGACTCGTACTCCAGCCAATACTGCGCCCGTTGATCGGTACGGCGCATCTGCTGCCAGGTCAGCACCCCGGCGAACAGGCCGATGGAGAGGATCTCCAGCAACAGCAGGCCGGCCAGCATCTGCCAGCGAATGGATCGAGGCCACCAGCGCATGCGCAACAACCCACCCCCCATGTCGATCAGGAAAATTAGTCTATGGCATTGGATGCGGGAAACGTATCACGGGCCAAGGTCCGGGAGCGCGCATTGGCGAGCAGCGAGTCGGCGATCTGCTTCCCATGAAAGCGTCCGTTCTCAATAAAGATCTCGCTGGTTCGCGATCCGGCGACGATGACGCCTGCGAGGTAAATGCCCGGCACGTTGCTTTCCAACGTCCCGGGATTGCAGACGGGCAACCGGTCGTTGCCCTCGAAACGCACTCCCATGCGCTCGAGGAACGAAAAATCCGGGTGATATCCCGTCATGGCGAAGACGAAATCGTTGGGCAGAGTCTTGCGGCCTGCAGGCGTATCCACCACGACCGCGTCGGGCGTGATCTCCAGGACCTGCGTCGAAAAGTATGCTTTGATCTCGCCGTCTTTGATGCGGTTCTCGATGTCCGGCTTGATCCAGTACTTCACGTTTGGCGTAACCTCGGGCCCGCGGTAGACGAGGGTGACGCGGGCACCGCTTCGCCACAGTTCGAGAGCTGCAATCGCAGCGGAGTTCTTGCCGCCGATGACCATCACGTCCATGCCGTAGAACGGATGCGGATCGTGATAGTAGTGGTGAACCTTGCTCAAGTTCTCGCCGGGAATGCCCATCCAATTCGGCAGGTCGTAGTAGCCGGTGGAGATGGCCAGTTTGCGCGCTTCGATGGTTCCTGGGCGGCCAAAGCGGTCCACCGTGTGGACCGTGAAGGCTCCATCGACCCCGGTTACGCTCTCCACGCGGTGGTATTGGTGGACATTCAGACGGTAGTAGGCTGCCACCTGGCGATAGTATTCAAGCGCCTCGCCGCGCGTGGGCTTGGCATTCACGCTGGGGAAGGGAATGCTTCCGATCTCGAGGCGTTCCGAAGTGGTAAAGAAGGTCATGTGCGCGGGATAGTGAAAGAGGGAGTTGCAAACACAACCCTTATCCACGAGCGCAACCTGAAAGCCTGCCTTTTGCGCCTCGATGGCGGTAGCCAGACCCGTTGGTCCCGCCCCCACGACCAGAAGATCAAGGTCGGACGCATCAGAATTCTTCATCCCATTGGGCGGCAACTCGCTCATGCCTCTAGATTAGGACATTTCGCGGGCGAACTGGGCCTTCCGCAATCGGCAGAATCGAAAATCCTGCCTACGGCACACAAATTTTTATGCTTGTGCCGTTAGGAGTTCTGTGTGCAGGGAGACCGTCAGGGATCTTTTGGTTCGCCGTCGCGGCTGGTTCGGCGTTGACTGCGGGCTTCCGAAATGTGAGCGCGTAAAAGCGGTTCTTCCCCATCGGTTTCAAAATCTCGAGATGGGTTTCCAGCATCTCAGGCGGCACAAGGTCGATTGGTGCGGTCACGGGCTCTTTGCGATTGCGGTAGAAGCGGCTGGTAATGGGCCCGCGCTCGTACATATCCTTCACATGCTCTTCGGTCTCGTCGGCGATCAGAATGCGGCTGCCGGGTTTGGCGACGCGGATCATCTCCCGAATGGCCCTGGCCCGGTCGTTGAAGAAGTTGATGCCGCCCACGTGAAAGACAACGTCAAAGCTCGAATCGGTAAACGGCAGGCACTCGGCATTGCCCAGAAGCAGATCGCCCTGGAGCCCCCACCGGCGCAGGTTTGCCCGGCAATTGACCAGCATTTCTGGTGAAAGATCGATGCCGGTGAGCACGACGCCCGCGGGCAGGTACTTGAAGTTGAGGCCTGTGCCGACTGAAGTTTCCAGGACCGAATCTCCTGCCTTCACTTCGAGCGGGCTCATGTAGCTGCTTACGAACGAGTCACGATCCATGGCGCTGCACGCACAGACCACGCGCTGTATATCGTCATAGAAACCGCCAATGGTTTCGTAAAGGTGATTGTATTTTTCGTTGGCTCCGGTCATATCGGCGGGCCGGCGCAGGTCGGGAATCTTGCTGCGGATTGGAAACCGCTCACCGGCGGACGTGACCAGCAACTGGCGGTTTCGATTGCCGTCAAGATGCAATGGCTGGCCAGTCGCGGGACTTTGAAGATTTCGCAGGGTGCGAGGCCCGCATTCCAATTTGCGATCTCGGATCGCTGCAAAGAGCGCCCATCCGCTTGTTATGACCGCCAACGCAAGGCAGGCCCAGGCAAAACGCGCCCCCGGCGCGATCGCGGGCAGCGCGGGGATGGTCAACGTCCCAAGCGATGCGAGTCGAAGCACCGCTAAACCTGCGGCCAGCACGCATAGCGCTCCCAGAAGACTCAGCCTTTGCCTGACGCGTCCCGTGCGAGATTCCTGATACCACATCCAGATCATGATTGCCGCAAACCAGTAGACGATGAAAAGCGGCACTTTGGTCCCAAACATAGAGTCGAGATGCGGGAATTGAAGGTTGAGCACGGCATCCTGACCTGTTTGGAATCCTGACGGAACCCATGCAGCAGCAAGGGTCCCGAGTACGACCCCGAAAAGCGGCAACGGGAGAGTCGATAACCATCCCGGCAACCGCGGGCTCACCATGCGGTGAAAAGTAAAAGGCAAAGTGTTCAGCACCAAGGCTGCCAGCGTCCAGCCGAGAAACAAGGGCAGGGAAGAAACGCCTCCGTGCACCGCGCCGCGCACCAGGTGCGGCAAGGCGAACAGCACCGCGAATCCGAGCATGACCACGAATCCGCGACCGACGCGCTGCGTGCCGGCAAGCCAGACGCCCAGCACCGCGCCGGTCCACACACCCACTGGGGCAAAGAAGAAACCGAGAACAAAGACAGTGACAATTGCCCACGCGACAATCTGCCTGCGGCGAAACGAAGCGGCGGTTGCATTCATGACGAGACCTTTCTTTCTGACCTCGTGGAGCCGCGCCTGGCGCGGACGTGTTTAAGGGAAGTGACGGAGGTTCTTCCGGCGCGGGCCGAATCGGATCGCGTGCGCGTGACCGGCGGTTGCGGATGCGCCCCAGCCGTTTTCTTTGTCGTGGGGAGGGCGTCTCCCTCAAGTGCTGCCAGCGCCTGCTCGCCCCATTCGAGTGCGGCCGAGGTGATGGCCTTGCCCCAGCTCAGGGTGAGCATCCAGTAGCGCATGTGAGGATGGGCCAGTTGCGCGGAAGGCATCGAGGCTTCAATCTGATCCAGTATCGCCAGCCCGCGCCGGTTGCGGTCGTTCAGGTCGCGCACGTGCGCCGCCGCCACACCTGGAGCCGCTTCGCGGCCGAAGAAAAGCTTGAGCAAGAATTCGTTGCGGGGCGGCTCGTTGTGAAAGGGCAACGCAAGCCACTGGCGCAGCGCAGTGCGCCCCGGTTCCGTGATCACATACGTCCGGCGCTTGCGCCCTTCCGACCGAAAGCTGGATGGCGCGATGAGGCCTTCCCGGGCCAGCAGTTTAAGTGCCGGATAAAGCTGGCCGTAGCTCTCCGCCCAAAAATATCCTGTGCTGTTCTGTATCCCCTTACGCATGTCGTACCCGGAGAGGTCGGCGTGAATAGAGAGGAGGCCGAGGACGGTGTAAGCAGTTGGGTTCAGGGCTGACATATCTCTAAGATACATCTTTTAGATATATTGTCAAATATCCGAGCCGCCGCCTGGCCACGGAGAGCGCAAAGAAAAAGCTCCAGCCGAAGCTGGAGCTTTTGTGGAACCTTCGAGCGGAATTCGATTTTCCTACGCGAGTGCCGGCGCAGGCTCCAACATGGGGACCAAGGGCGCCACGATCGGGGCAGGCGTCTGTTGCGTGGTCGCGTGCAACGGGCGCGTGAGACGGTGAACGAAGTGGTAAGGCGGCCACGGACCGGAGAGTTGCATCTGGCATTCACGCATCAGGGCGCTGGTGGTGGCGAACTTGTTTTGGTACCGCTCCACGCACTTGCGATCAATGAGATGCGCGACGTCGAGCATCATTTTGCCGTTATCCATCAGCCGGCAACTCACTTCCTCGTCAAGAGGCATGAACAGCCGGTGCATCTGGAAACTGACTGCGCGAGCACGGGTTTGCCGCTCGCGCGCCCTGGAGGCATTCTCTCTGAGGTTGCTCAAATATTCGCGCCCTACACCCTCGCCGTTGAAGCGTTTTTCAATCTCGCGCCCGCAGCAATCGTCGACGAAGATCTTGAGGTGCATCTCCGTTTTGCCGCGCAGTTTGTCGATGTTGCCCTGAAACTGGCGCTGATTGGAACGAATGGACTTGCGCAGCGACTCATCGTCGTTGAAGACGGTGCCGAAGCGGAAGGGAAGTACTGTGGAGTGCTGAAAGCAGTCTGAGATCACGCGTGCGTGGTCGACGCCTGACCGCTGGTTAAAGCTCTCCTGTGGGTTGTGCTCGCTCACGACGATAGCAAGGTCGCTTGCGGGATAAAGGAAAACCTGACTGCCACTGACTCCGAAAACCGAATCCAACGCGACTGGTTTGCGATGGCGGGCTAAAGCTGGAAATGCTTGTTTCTCACCGATGCAGTAGGCATACCATGCCATGACGAGACACTCCGTCCGCGTGCGCCAAGACTGTCAGACGCCGCTGGTTTTTGAAGCTCTTTGAACTTGGGAACAACTGCATGCATAGTGGAGGATAGTTTTGGTCCGTGGTTGCAGACCCCCCAAACAAACCGGATACTAGTCCCCTGAAAATACGACTGGCAAGACCCGAAAGGGGAAAGATGGGCCGGGGGTGCAGCTTGTGCAAAAGTCGCGTTGATTAAAGTAAAATTCACGTTCATTACATGGAATATGTGGTCTGGCTCACGATAAGGGGCACATATCGAGCACTTTGGGCAAATGATTGCTAGGCGGCTTGCTGGGCTGAATCGGCCCGATGGGAGAGTTGGCAACAGCTGGTCTGAGTTTTCCACATGGGTCCGCCGCAGCCTAGCGACCACTCCAAATCCCTCGACTCGGCTGCAACACCGCATCGATCCAAGACGGCAAAGTCTAGTAGACTCAACGGCAGAATGTCTTCGCCTTCCCGCGTCTTTCACAGTTCCCCGTCCGCACCAACCTTCATCGCGCTCCTGGCCATTCTTGCCGCCGGAGCGGCCTTATCCAGCGTGTGCGCGGCCGCGCAGGGGACCCATCTGTGGCAGCAATCGCAGATGGAGGAGTTTGAAAAGGGCACACCCGCGGGAGTTTCCATCGAGAGCGATGGTCACCTTCGGCAGGGACCGGGACTGACCGAACTCGCGACAACCCCATCGACATATGTGTGGTCAATCGCCGTCGACAAGAGCGGAATCGTCTTTGCCGGCACGGGATCGCCCGCAACCGTCCTTCGCCTTGGCGCGAAGCCCGGCGACAAGCCGTTCACACTTCTTGAAACGAGGGACTTGAGCATCCAGGCGCTCGTCATCGGGCCCGACGGCGCGCTTTATGCCGCCACGGTTTCGGGGGGCAAAGTTTACAAACTCAACCCGGACGCGACCACCAAGCAGGATGATTCCAATGCGACGGTCGTTTTCGACGCCTCCAAGCCGGATGCAGCCACCGGCGAGGGAAAATCCGCCTCAGCTTCTGCCGCGCAATCGCATTACATCTGGGACCTGACCTTTGATTCCGCCGGACGACTCTACATTGCGACTGGAAATCCCGGGGCGGTCTATCGCGTCGATCCGGCCAAGCCTGGCGCGACGCCCGAGCTGTTCTTCAAGAGCGACGAGGCGCACATCCGGACTCTTGCGTGGGACGCGAAGGGAAACCTGATTGCCGGATCCGACGGCTCCGGGCTGGTTTACCGGATTGACCCGAGCGGCAAAGGCTATGTGCTCTTCGAGGCTCCGCGGCGAGAGATCACTTCGATCGCGATTGGCGCTAACGGAACGATCTACGCCGCCTGCGTCGGTGACAAGAGCCGCAATCCGCTGCCTCCGCTGCCGGTGCAGGGGACATCCTCGATTACGATCACGGTCGTTCAGCCGCAGTCCATGCAAGCGGCCAACGCCAGCGGTTCAGTGCCTGAAGGAACCGAAATCTTCGCTCTTACTGAGGGGCAGGCGCCGCGCTCGCTTTGGTCGAGCAAGGATTCGATTGTTTACGCGCTGGCTGCACGAGCTGACGGCCTGCTCGCATTCAGCGGCAATCGCGGACAAATTTTCCGCATTCAGGATGACGGCAGTTACGCCGACATTGCTCACTTGCAGGCGCAACAGGGGCTGAGCCTGGCTTCAGCGCCGAGCGCGGATCGGATTTTCGTTGGTTCAGGCAATATTGGTAAAGTTTTTGAGCTGGGCTCGGCGGAAACGCACGAATACGCCAGCGATGTTCTCGATGCAGGGGCTTTCGCTCGCTTCGGCCGCGTCGAGATCGAACCCGGTTCAACTAGCTACGACATTCTGACGCGCAGCGGAAATGTAGAGCAGCCCGTGCGCGGCTGGAGCGACTGGCAGCCGCTCGCGGATGGATCCGTGGCATCGCCGCCGGGCCGCTTTTTGCAGTGGAAGGCGGTGCTGCACGCGGGCGGCTTGCTGGGTAGCGTGGGTGTCAACTATCTGCCTGTAAACTCCGCGCCCGTTGTCGACGAGCTGGTAGTCGTACCGGGCGCGCGGATCAACCCGCAGGCAAACTACTCGCAAAATCAAACGGTCAACATAACCTTCCCGTCTTCGAACCAGGGCTCGACGATCACTTTTGATGCCAACTCCTCAAGCCAGCCTCTTCAGGCAGTGAAGGATCGTACTGCGGTCACGGTTCGCTGGGCGGCGCATGATGACGATGGCGATTCGATGGTTTATTCGCTATTCCTACAGGGCGATGGCGACAGCGCGTGGTGGCCGCTGAAGAAGAAGCTCAAGGAACAGGCCTACAGTTTTGACGCCACATTAATTCCCGACGGCGGCTACCGGATCAAGGTGGTCGCATCCGACGCACCGTCTCACTCGCCGGGCGATGCGCTCACGGGCGAGAAAGTCAGCGATCGGTTCGCGGTTGACACGACACCGCCGGTGATCAGCAACCTGAAGGCTGAAGCGCAGCAGACGCCTTGCGCGGGTCCGAATTGCGGCAAGCCGTTTCTCGTGAGTTTTGATGCCGAGGACGCGGCCTCGCCAGTGGCGCACGCCGAATACTCGATCGACGCGGGGCCGTGGCAGACCATCGATCCGGCCGGAAAGATCTCTGACTCCAAGCGCGAGCATTATGAGTTCCATATCTCGCTCGATGTTGAGAACGGAAAAACCGGCGAACACTTGATCACTGTTCGCGCCTACGACCGCTACGACAATGTAGGCGTGGCGAAAACGATCATTCCTGCGCAGGCACAGTAGAAGCCATGCGATTTGAACTCTATGTGGCGGCGCGATACCTGAAGGCCAAGCGGCGGCAGGCCGTCGTCGGCGTGGTCACGGTCATTTCGATTGCGGGAGTGACAGCCGGCGTTGCGGCGCTCATCATCGCTCTGGCCATTACCAACGGCATGCGTCGCGACTTGCAGGATAAGCTGCTCGGCTCCAGCGCGCACGTGCAATTGATGCAGATGGACGGGCGCGGAATCTCCGATTGGCAGGAATTGCTAGCCCGTTTGCGCCAGGTTCCGCATGTCGTTGCGGCGTCTCCCGGCCTGTACGAACAGGTGCTGGTGGCGCGCGGTGCGCGCGATGGCGGCGCGATGATTGAGGGCATTCTGCCCGATGACGAGCGCACGGTCAGTGACCTGCTGAACAAGGCAACGCCCGGCGCAGTGCAAGCTCTCGAGCCGCAAACCGCATCCGGATCGACAGCCAGCGCGGAGTTGCCGCCGATCGTTCTGGGCAGCGATTTGGCCGATACGATCGGCGCCTCCGTCGGCGATTCGGTGCTGATCATCAGCCCACAGGGCGAGATGACGCCGATGGGCGTGATTCCCAAGTATGTCCGTTTCCGGCTGGCCGGAACCTTTCATTCCGGCTTCTATCAATACGACGCGCAGATGGGTTTTCTGCGGCTCGCCGACGCGCAACACCTTTTCGATGAGCCCGACTTGCTTTCGGTGATCAGTTTCAGAGTCGACAATCTCAACAATGCGCCGGAGATTGCGCACGCCATCGAGCAGGCGGCGGGCAAGGGCTACATGACCACAAACTGGACCGAAGAGAATCGCGAGTTGTTTCGCGCGCTTCGGCTGGAGCAGGTGGTCACCTTTATCGTCATCGCTCTCATTGTGATCGTGGCCGCGCTCAATATCCTTATTGCGCTCACCATGATGGTGATGGAGAAAACGCGCGATATCGCCGTGATGATGAGTTTCGGCGTCGATCCGGGCCAGGTGCGGAGGATCTTCCTGTTGCAGGGGTTGCTGATCAGTGTCGTTGGGACTGTTCTTGGTCTTGCGCTCGGGTACATCGCTTCCTGGGCCGGAGGCCACTACCACTTCATCCATCTTTCGGCGGATGTCTACTCGATTGACACACTGCCCTTTGCGCCGCGACTGCTTGACGGCTTGATCGTGTCGGTCGTGTCGATTGGAATTTCGTTGCTGGCGACGGTGTATCCGTCGTCGTCGGCTGCAAGAGTGCTGCCGGCGGAGGCCTTGCGGTACGAGTAAGCGACTTAGAATCAGCGCGAAATTGACAATGTGACACAAAATGTGTCACATTTTTTATATGCAGAGCATAACCTTGCGTCAATTGCGGGATACGAAACAGGTGAAGACCTGGCTGCGCGCGGGTGTGCACATTGAAGTCCGCGAACGAAACGAGGTCATTGCGGATCTGGTGCCGCGAACGCCGCCGAAGCCGGCGGTGGAATGGCCCGATTTTGAAGCGCGGCTCAAGCGCAACTTCGGAGACAGGATTCTTCCTGGCGCTGACCTCCTGATCGAAGAGCGAGAGAAGAGCCGCTATTGATCGTGTACGTCGACAGCAGCTTTCTGGTCTCGCCTTATGTACAGGACTCGCACAACGCCGAGTTTTTGCTGCGAATTTCTGCTCATCCGGTGATCCGACTGACGCCATTCCATGCAGCAGAACTGGCTCACGCGATCTATCTTCACGTCTTTCTTAAAAAGCTCTCGGTGAGCGCTGCCGCGCGGGCTTGGTCGGAATTCGAGGAGGACAGCCGCGCTGGAATTTGGATGACACAGGGTCTGCCGGAAAGTGCCTGGTCGGTCTGCTCTGATCTCGCCCGCCGGTACGGCCCAACCATCGGTGTCCGCACACTCGATTCACTGCACGTCGCTTGCGCGCTCGAGTTACGTGCCGACAAATTCTGGACCTTTGACGAGCGCCAGGCAAAACTGGCTGAAGCCGTTGGACTCGACACCAATCCGTGAAAGCATCGCGCAAGCTACTGCGGCGTAATGATTCCGCCCAGGGCGTGCCGACGCGGCAGCACGATGCCACGATGATCAACTTCGGCCGGCAGTCTGCCGGAGTCCGATTCAGCCAAGCGCTTCCGTTCAACCAGCGCGCCACCGCAAGCCGGGCACCAATCGGCCTTTGTCTCTTCGGCCAGAACCGCGTGGCATTGGCTGCAGATTCGTTCCATAACTCCAAGCTTATCGAATCCGGCCGCAGCACGTGCGTGCCTTTCGTTGATAAGGGCTTGATACCTGGTTCCCTTGGTCCCTCGGTTGCAGTTCTCGATACACTGAAGCTATGCACCCAGCCCCGCGCCTCATCGCAATCGATATGGATGGCACATTGCTGCCGACGAATTCCCAGACGATCAGCGAGCGCAATGCGAAGGCGCTGCGAGCGGCGCAGGAGGCGGGGATCACGGTGGCCATTGCCACGGGCCGCCGGCCGGCGTACACGGTGCCGTTACTCGTAGGCCTTGGCCTGCGAGCGGATACGCCGCTTATCGCGTCCAATGGTGCAGTGCTCTCAACGCTGGGCGGAGGTGTCATTGATCGCAGCCATATGGAGTCGCGAGTCGCGCGGGGTCTTTGCGGCGTGCTTCGGCCCTTTGGAGCGGTCGTCTTCACTTTCGATCGACCGGGACGCGGCGAGTTGGTGCTCGAAGATATTGATCAAGCACATGGACGCATCGCAATGTGGGTCGAGACCAATCGCAACGCGATTGAAGTGGTGAAGCCGCTGGAGTCGGCGCTCATTGATGGCGACGATCCCATTCAAGGCATGGCGGCGGGAACCATCTTCGAGATGAAAGAGGCCGAAGGAGCATTGAAGGCGAGCGAGTGGGGCGCGGAATGTGAGGCTGTGCGCACGGAGTATCCGGCGCGCGATATATCGATTCTCGATCTGCTGCCACTGGGCGTATCAAAAGGATGGGCGCTGGAACGGCTCGCAGTGCGTCTCGGCGTGGATCGCAAAGAGACCATGGCCATCGGCGACAACTGGAACGACGCGGACATGCTGGAGTGGGCCGGGCAGGGGATTGTGATGGCCAACGCGGCGCCCGAGCTGCGCGAACTGGCCAATACGCGCGGATGGAAGCAGGCGCCGTCGAACGATGACGATGGAGTGGCCGTCGTGATCGAGCGCGCACTGGCAACGATGACGCCAGCGGCAATCTGAGAGGATCATTCGTTTGGAAGTACGATTCAAAACGCGCGGGGCGACAACAGTCGCGGCAGTTGTTCTAGGCGCACTGGCTGCGTTGCCGCACACGGCGCGCGCTGCCGAGCGCGTAACGCTCAGCAATGGCTTCGTCGAGCAGTGCGATCATCATGCGCTGGTCGATGGCCGCATGCGCCTCTTCTTGAGCACCGGCGAGGATAGCTACATCGAGTTCAATCCCGCGGAGATCGTAATTTTCGAAACGATCCCCGATCCGCACGCGCCCGCAGCGCCCGATCCTCTGGCCAAGCCCAAGGCGCAGACCCCTCTGACGCCAGACGACCTGCGCGAGATGCTCACGCAAGCCGGTGCGGACCATAATCTCGACGTGGACCTGCTGGCCAGCGTGGTGAAAGCCGAGAGTGATGGCAATGCTCGCGCCGTGAGCCGCGCCGGTGCGAAGGGCTTGATGCAACTAATGCCCGGAACGGCAGCCGGGCTGGGCGTGAAGAACAGTTTTGAGCCCCACGAGAATGTGCGCGGCGGATCAACTTATCTGGACGCGCTGCTCACCAAGTACCACGACAATCTGGCGCTGGCGCTGGCCGCGTATAACGCGGGCCCGGAGGCGGTGGCCAAATACAACGGCATTCCTCCGTATCACGAAACTCATGCTTACATCGCCCGCGTGATTCACGAATTCAATCGCCGCGTCCTTGCTCGCGAAGCGGAGGCCCGCCGAGCCGGCACGGCCGCAAACGGTCCAGCCACACAGCCCGCTCCCTAGCACTGCAATACCACGGCTTTTTTGCGATTCCTTCACGCAGGCAAGCCGTTGACTCAACGAGGACCGGCTGCAAATCCCAATCGCCCGAGCGGCGCGAGCGCGTGAGAATATAGCCACAGACCCTTATTGCCAACTGCATGACGGAGATTGCGTGAAGAAGAGCCGATGGATTCTGGGCATGGTTTTGCTGCTGGTGCTGGCTGCCCTGTTTCTATGGGCACGAACGCGGATCCACTTCGACTTTCACGTTTTCGCCGCGCAGGTTGCGCTGGCTGACTGGCGCAAAATTGCCCTTGGCACCGCTGTGATCTATCTGGCCATGATCTTCCGCTCCGTGCGCTGGACGATCCTGATGCGGCACAACAAAAAAGTCCCGCTTTTCTCTCTTTTAGGAACCCAGGTCATTGGGTTCACAGCTGTGGCGCTGATCGGACGCTTCGCCGATCCCGTCCGGCCTTATCTGGTCGCGAAAAAAACCGGGGAGCCGCTGGGTTCGCAGGTCGCGGTCTACATTGTGGAGCGGCTTTTTGATTTCGGCTCCATGGCGCTCATCGTATCGCTGGCTCTCTTGTGGATTCCACAAACGGACCTGAGCGCCGCTCCCGGCCATGCAGGATTGTTCAGTCATCTCTTTGCCCCTCTGATGCAGCGGTATCCGATTCTCTCGGTCGTGTTCGAGCGCTTTGGGGCGCTGCTGGTTACGGTGGCCGGCGTTCTTCTGCTGGTAGCTGTTCGCTTATCGGGCAACGCCGTGGCCAGCTTTTTTGAGCATTCCTTCGGGCTCATATCCAAGAGCCTGGGCCAGGCCGCCGGCAATAAAATCAGAACGTTTCACGCCGGGCTCGACGTGATCCATAGCTTCTCTGACTTTGCCATCACCGCATCGATCTCGTTGAGCATGTGGGTTCTCATCGCACTTGCGTACCTTGAGACAATCCACGCCTTTACCGCCAGTCCATCGCTTGCCGGGATGAGCTTCTCGAGATGCGTTCTGCTGATGATGATCAGCGGCGGCGTAAGCGTGTTGCAGCTTCCCATCCTGGGATGGTTTTCGCAGATTGCCTTTGTGGCTGCGGCGCTCACCAGCTTGTTCGGTGCAACGCCGGAAGCCGCCACCGCGTGCGCCACGACGATTCTGATTTCCACGTTCCTTTGCATCGCTCCCATAGGCCTCATCTGGGCGCAGTTCGAGCACATCAGTCTACGCAAGGTGGCCGTGGAGAGCGAGCACGCCGAGGAAGAGCTCGTCGTGAATGAAGAATCCGGAGTGCCGGCAGCAGGAGATCCATCGTCGCCGGCCGTCGATCCGATCAGGCCACGCTGAAGTATTCGCGCGCCGCGGGACGAAAGAGCAGATAGCAGAACAGCACAAGCAGTGCGCAGTGCACGAGCAGCTCTTGTAGAGGATGAAAAACGCTGATGACGACGTGCGCGGCGATCCAGGCCAGCGCCAGCCATCGCGCCCAGCTCCGGCCGCGCAGCATAAAGACTCCAGCCAGGACCGCAGCAACTCCGAGCACGGTAATCCAGACGAATTCGTTCACCGTGGGCTTGTGTGTCCAGAAATTCCCATAGTGCCCGGCTGTCCCCAGCGTGCCCACTGCGATATACAGCCAACTGAGGCTCGTGATCGTGATGGGGCGTTTTTTTGTCTGAACCTCTACCACCGAAGTGCCTCCTGAGTTGCTCCTACTTCAGAACGGGGGGCGGAGTTCTCGCCCCACCTGCCTGCGCCTCGCCGCCCGGCGTCTTCGAATATTGAATCGTCTCAGGTCCCACTGCGCCGCCGGTCATCACCATGCTCATCGCCTGTTCCATAGTCAGGTCGGTCTCGATCACGCGGTCCATGGGGAGAATTTGCAAAAAGGCCGACGTGGGATTGATGGCGTTCGGCACCAGCACTGCCGCCAGCGGTTGGCCGCTCGCAGCGTCGGTCATGGTGCGCGTCAGGAACCCAATGCTCTTTTGTCCTGCGATGGGGAAGTCGATCAGCACCACGCGCTGGCTGGCATCTTTCTTGGCCATCATCGTGTCCAGCAGTTGCCGCACCGAGGTATAGACCTTCGCCACAAAGGGCAGCCGTTCGAGGATCGACTCAAACAGCCCAAAGGCCTGTCGGCCGATGACCAGTGAAGTGATCCGGCCCACGATGTAAAGCACGACCAGCGTGAGCAGAACCGCCATCACGGGCTGAATCCATGTGTAGCGGAACCAGCCCTCGGGGAGCAGGGGAGCGAGCAAGCGCACCGCCGGCAGTCCCGCCTGAGCCAGCTCATTCAGAAGAAAGCTGAAGATCAGGTAGGTAACAAAGAGCGGTCCAATGGTGATGATTCCGGCCAGGATACTTCGCTGCACACTGCGCAGCGTGCGGCTCACATGTGCCTTCACGCAGTTCTCCTCGTTTCGAGGATACGCTGGTGTTGGTCTTGCCCAGCGATGGCAGTGGATAAATCGGAGTTCCAAACGGACGCCAAATGAGCTATATATGAGGTTTGCTTGATCCAACTAGAGAAGGACCTCCATGAATCAGCACGACAGCATCGAATCCATCGATCGGGCCTCATTGTCTCAAAGATCCGACGCGCAGCAATCACGAGCGATGGGATCGCCTTTGCCCATGGGCTCCGGCCGGCGACCGATCAGTACATCGGCTCCGGCGAATCGCATGCCTCCCGGCCGCGCGCTGCCGGCACCGGCAAGCGAGGACGAGCCGAGCGGCGCGCAGCGTGCCATGAACTTGTTTCGCACGGTCATGCCCATCGTGCAGCGCCTTTTGCCTCTGCTTGAGGGCAATGTACTCACCGCTATCTCCAATGTGATGACTCCGCGGCCGCAAGCGCCGCCGCCCGCGCCCAAAGTCGATCTGGCGCCTCTTGAAACCAGCCTGGCGGAGTTGCAGACCGAGCATCGCGGCCTGCGCGAGCAGGTGACCGAGCAGAACGCCTCGCTCAAGCGCGTTGAAGATCAGTTAGAGATGGTGCGCGAAGCGACCGATCGCAACACGCTCGAGCAGCAGGAACTGCTGGAAGATCTCAAGACATTTTCCGGCAGGGTGAAGGTCGTCGCGGTGATTGGAATCGGCATGCTCGTGATCGGCGTTGTGTTGAACCTGATTCTGTTCCTGCACATTCAGCGCGTTTTGCCGTAAATCGCGACTAATAGCAATGCTTCGAAAGTGAGCAGGCGCGCCACCGGCGTGTCGCGGCAGAGCCAGCATTCCTGTTATCTGGGCCGTCCGAAAAACAAAACGTAGCCGTCAGGATCGCGAATCTCGAAGCCGCGCAGACCGTCGTTTGTGTCCTTGAGCGGCGCGCTGAAGTCTACGCCGCGGCTGGAGAATTCGGCGGCAAGCGCATCGGGGTCCTCAACATAAACAAACGCGTCCAGGCGCATATAGGGATGACGGCTGTGGTTGGGCTGAGGCAGCACATTCTTCTCGGCCTTCACGAAAAGCTGCGCAGTATCGCGGCCCACGATCGCGAAAAACGGGTTCGTATCCGGCTGCTGGAATCGGTTTTGAAATCCGAGCTTGTCGCAATAGAAGGCGAGCGTGCCATTGACGTCGGAGACGATGAAGCAAGGGGACATTGCTCCCATTGTTGCTCGGGACATCTGCGTGAGGCCTCCGGTTGCAGGCTCGCTTTACAGCTCCAGCACGTTGTCTTCGATCGCCAGCCGGACATTGCCGTCGGACTTAGCCAGACGGCGCACCGCTTCGGGCTTGTCTACTTTGGCCCTTAACATCACCAGGGCCACAGGCACGCTGCGGCCGGCGCTCTTGATGGTATCTACTGCCGTCGCGCGGTCGATGTTGCAGGCCGACATGAGAATGCGAATTCCGCGCTCCACCAGCTTCGAGTTCTGCATGTGCACGTTGACCATCAGGTTCTCGTACACGTAGCCCAGGCGCGTCATGGCGCCAGTGGTGATCATATTCAGAATCATCTTTTGCGCGCTGCCGGCCTTCATGCGCGTCGATCCCGAAATGACTTCGGCGCCCACGTCGGCCACGACGACGATATCCGCCGCTTCAGACAAGGGCGTTGCCTGATTGCAGGTGACTGCGGCGGTGTGTGCTCCGCGCGCGCGGGCGTAGGCTACAGCCGCGACAACATAAGGCGTGCGCCCGGAAGCCGAGACGCCAACCACAATATCTTTGCGGGTGGGGCGGCGGCGCGCGATGTCGCGCTGGCCCAACTCTTCAGAGTCTTCATTCACTTCAACGGCGGATGCAAGCGCCTTGGGACCGCCGGCCATGATGTATTGCACTTGTCCTGGCGCGGTGGAATAGGTGGGAGGACACTCCGATGAATCGAGCGCCGCGATCCGCCCGCTGGAGCCTGCGCCGACGTAGATCAAACGGCCGCCATCGCGCAGACATCGCGCTACCTGATCGATGACTGCTGCAATCTCAGGGATGGCCTTCTTGACTGCTGCGGCGATCTTCGCATCCTCGTGATTGATGATGCGAGCGATCTCCAGCGCGGATTTGGTATCGAGCCCCTGAGAAGCCTCGTTCTGGCTCTCAGTGGTGAGTTGCTGAAGCAGGTTGGCCTGTTCGTTGTGATTCCCGTTTGTTCGGGAGCCGGCCGTTTCCTGCAGCGTTGTCATTGGTAACATCGCGTCAGACCCCAGCATTGATTGTATCGATAAATCGGGTCAAGGCCCTACACAAATTTCGCCAAGCCAGAGCCGCCGAAGTAACCCTTAGCGCTAACTCTCACAGCGCCTCTCGAACCGCGTCATGAAAGGCAGGCCGTACCTCGCGGATAAGCTGATTCTTTCGATCGGGCCAGGTGCGATTGGTGAGCAGAACGACGGCGATTGCGGCGTCCAGATCGATCCAAAGTGAGCAGCCGCTAAAGCCCAGATGGCCCACTGAGTGGCTGGAAAAGTGTTTGCCCGCCGAAGAAAAGTTGGGTGAAGGCGTGTCCCATCCCAGCGCGCGCGAGCTTCCCGGGGGTGGCTGCCGCTCGCTAAATCTGTTCATAAGCTCCGCTCCCTGAGGTTTTGGAGCAGGGAACTGGGAATTGAGAATGGCTCCCGCGAAGCGCAGAAGATCCGGAACCGTGGAGAAAAGTCCTGCATGTCCGGCCACGCCCCCTAGCACCGATGCGTTCTCATCCTGCACCTCGCCCTGAATCAGACGATGGCGAAACCACGTGTCGAGTTCCGTCGGGGGAATGGAGATTCGCTCGGCCGGGGCAGGGCAGAATCCGGTTGAATCCATTTTCAAAGGGCCAAAAACCTCGCGCTTGAGCCATGAATCCAGCGGCAGGTTCATTCGCGCTTCCAGCGCTTTACCCAGCAGAATGAAGCCGGGATCGGAGTATTCGGCGCGTTCGCCCGGCTCGGCTTCCAGGGGCAGAGCGAGGCAGGCGCGCATGAGCGAATCCGGTGTGGTCGCCTTGCGAAAGATCTCTACATACCCCGGCAGGCCTGAATTGTGCGCCAACAGGTGGCGTAGGGTGACCATGCGCGCCTGATCTTCGGGGCCGCGGCCAGCCAGGAACTCTGGCAAAATCTCACCCAGGGGCGTTTCCAGGTCGATCTGCCCGCGTTGGACGAGCCGCATCGCGGCGGCCGTCGTGCCGACTACCTTCGTCAGGCTGGCCACGTCGAATCGCGTTTCAACGGTGACCGCCGGCGACTCGGGTTCGTAGGTAAATCGGCCCAGGGCATCCTTCAGAAACCCTTCACCGCCGGCAAACACCCCAAACGCACATCCGGGGAAGGCCCGCGCCGCGATTGCCTCTTCCAACACGCGATAGGCCGACGCAAACCGGCTTTTCGCCTGGCCGTGGCCGGCCGCGGAGCTTTGGGATTGTTGAACCATCGCTTTCTGGCATGGTAACGCGGCAACTGCCCTCCCGCCGCGCCGCTCGCACAATTCACCGGCAGCACAAACCAAGTCGAGCTATCCTTGTGTGCGGGAGTTCCGTCTATCCAACTGAACGTGGAGCGTGGCATGACAAGGCTGCGGCAATGGCATTTGGCGGCAATTTTGGCCTCTTCGGTTGCAGCGGGCCCAAGTCTCTGCGCCGCTCAGGCCCCGGCGCCAGTCCAACCCGCCGCGAACACACCGGCTCCAGCGGCTACCGAGCCCGGAGCACCGCCGGCCTCCAACCCTGCGACCGCAAACGTACCAGCACAACCCGACACTCCAACTGGAGCGGCGCCTCAGGCAGAGGCCCCTGCCGAGCCGGTCGGCCTGTCGGACGCGACCCCGGCAAGAAAGACCTACACGGTGCCCGCCGGAACCAAGGTTTTGCTGGAGTTGCGCAGCGCCGTCAACACCAAGTCTGCCAAGGCCGGCGACGGGGTCTACCTTTCTTCGACTTTTCCGGTCGTGGTCGGCAACCGGGTCATGATCCCCACCGGCGTTTACGTGCAGGGGGTGGTCGACCGGGTGCAGCGCGGCGGCATGCGAACCAAGGCGCAACTGGACATGCACTTTACCTCGATCATCTTCCCCAACGGCTCGGTGGTCGAGATTCCCGGCGTTGTGGACAGTGTTCCCGGCTCAAAAAACCAATCCGTCAAGAACAACGGTGAGGGAACGATTGAGCAAAACGGCGATAAGGGCCGCAACGCTGGAAGAACCGCCGAGATCGCCCTGCCATCAGGCGCAGGTGTGGGCACAATCGGCGGAGCGGAGTCTGGCCATCCCATCGAGGGGGGTCTTGCGGGGCTGGGCGCCGGCCTCGCCACCGTGGGCATTGTCACGCTCTTCACACGCAATGCTGACGTTGATATTCCTCGCGGCACGCAAGTGGAGATGGTGCTGCAACGTCCGCTGCTGTTGGAAGAAGAGAATCTTGCCGGAGTGGGCGCACCGGGGACCGCACCCGCATTGGTGCCCGCTGCTGACCAGCAGAGGCCCATTACGAACCATCGCCCGCGGATTCTTTGCCCGCCGGGCGGCCTGGGCTGCGAGTAAGGCTGCACCTGAGGACAGGCCGGTGTCTGATCGCGCAATCGCTTGCAAGTCCTTGGGTGACTAAATGAGCTTCGCGTCGGGCGCGACCACGCCGGCGCGCATCAACATGCAGCTTCCATTCTGGTCGCACCGGTAGTGGACATCGGAGCGGTAAGTATCCCACGATATTGCGTTTCCGGCGGCAACTGTCGTTCCCAGAACGAATGTTCTGCCGTCGCTGGTTTGAAGAGTCCTGGTCGACGCGTTGTAGTCCGATACTGTCAGATCACCTTCGGTGTAAAGGCTCGCCGGGGCTGGCGTATCAAGGCTCCATTGCGTTGTATTCAAAGCCGTTGTGGGCGCCAGTTGGGTGGCCGATGGTTCGTGCTGCTCGGGCTTGGCAGAGGGCAGGATCATCATTCTTGCGACGTGATATGTCTTCCCGTCCAGCTTGAATGTAGCGGGTTTGAGCGCGTCCGGTGTTGTGTTAAAAGCAACCTCGACCTTGGAGAACGAGGTCGCAGACCGTTCGGAACTCGTTGGGGCGGAGCTCAGCTTTGCCTGCCGCATTTCGACGGTCGGGTTGGAATCCGCATTCGCGGCTGTCGCGCTCGGGGCGGCAATAGGCGACGCGGCAACCGTCAGCTGAGTCGCTTGCGCGGGGCTGGAATTCGCGGCAAGGTTGGCTGCGGGCGCGGCGTTGGCCTGAAGGGTATCGCTCGAAGCGGACACAGAGCGATTGGCCGCATTCACCAGCGCGAGCGTGAGCCCGGTCGCGGTGCCAACGGAGACGCCGAGTGAGACGCAGAGAATGGGCAGAATAAACCGGGAGAACGAAAACGGCGAAGATGCCGGCAGGTTGGATCCGGATACGAATGCGACTCGAGGGGTTTCGATGAGGGTTACCATGGTCCTCCGCAGGAGTGGATTGCTGAAAGGCTCATTTGAGGGTTTTCGATTACTGGAGTCATTAAACGATTTTCTCGGGTACCCAACAATCCACCGAACGGGGCATTACTAAATCGCCATGCGCACACGGTCAATCGGTTGGTCGAAAGATTTCCATCGAGAGTAAGAAAAAGTGGGATGAGCAGATCAAATCTTTCCGACGACCGCGCCATTCTGGCCGGCGGACTTTACTGACAGGGTGCCCGGTAAGTGCAAGAAGGCGCAGTTCAGGAGTAATCTGGAACTATAAAGATGGAAAACGGCTCAATCGACCCCACACTTCCTGAGTTGGACTCAAGCCTTCCGCAAGCTTTAAGGCTACCGCCCGCGGGTGCCGCTTTGCCGGAGCTCCAGACCGCGCCATCTCAGGCCCATGCTGAGCCTTCCGCGTCCGAAATCGGGTCAGCGGGCGCCCCCGAGGATGGATCGTTTATTGACACTGACTCAGCGGAATGGCTGCCCCTGATTCCCGCTGAAAAGTCTGCCGCTGCGGAGAAGAGGTCGGCGGGCATCTTTCTTTGGTTCCGGGATCTGGCCATTGCGGCTGTGGCCTCCGCCCTTATGATCACTTTTCTTTATCAGCCGGTCCGTGTTGAAGGCACGAGCATGCTGCCGCGCCTCGAGAATAGCGACAGGCTCTTCATCAACAAATTCGTCTACCACTTCACGGCGATCAATCGCGGCGACGTGGTGGTGTTTCATTACCCGCGCGACCCGGAGAAGAGCTATATCAAGCGCGTGATTGCGCTGCCTGGCGACCAGCTTCGCGTGGATCAAGGCCGCGTCTTCGTCAACGGCAGGCAGATCCGCGAGCCCTACGTGCCGCAAGAGTATCGCGACACCCGCTCGGTTGCGGAGATGACGCTGCCGCCCGGCGAGTATTACATGATGGGCGACCATCGCTCCATTTCCTCGGATAGCCGCGACTTCGGACCCGTCGAGCGCTCGCTCATCTACGGCAAGGCTGTGTTTGTCTACTGGCCGGCCCGGGATGCGGGCGTCGTGCGCTGATCGACATGGAGTGCCGGCGTCTCGACGGTCGTCGTCCGAGAGCCTGCCCTGAGCGAAGTCGAAGGGTCCTCGCCAGCGCGGATAGTGGAAAACCGGACCAAATCTGTCCGGATAAACCTGCTAAAATCGATTGAATCCACTCCTCGGAGAGGCGATGCAGGCGATCCTAGCGCTCGAAGACGGGCGCATCTTCCGCGGGCTCGGCCACGGACACCCAGGCGAATGTCAGGGCGAAGTCGTTTTTAATACTTCTCTCACCGGCTACCAGGAAATTGCGACCGATCCCTCCTACGCCGGGCAGATTGTTGTCCTCACCAACCCCCAAATTGGCAATTACGGCACCAATCGCGCCGACAATGAGGCCGCGCGGCCTTATATCGAAGGCCTGATTGTCCGCGAGTTCTCCGCCATCAGCTCAAACTGGCGCTCGGAGCAGGTTACCGACGAGTACATGGAGCGCTATAGCGTACCGGTTCTCGCCGAGATCGATACGCGCGCCCTGGTGCGCCACCTGCGCGACCGGGGCGTGATGCGCGGCGTGATCTCGACCACTGAGCCGAACCCGGACGTACTGGTTGCCAAAGCCAAGGCCATCAGGAAGATGGAGGGAACTGACCTGGCCCGCGTGGTTTCGACCAAGGCCAGCTACGAGTTTGACGCCTCCGATCCGCGTAACCAGAGCGGGGAGCCACTGCTGGCTGAGGGGTTCATTCAGAAGGAGCAGGCGAAGAAGCCCATCCTTAACGTAGTAGCTTATGATTTTGGCATTAAACAAAACATTCTACGCATGTTGACGCGCGACGGATGCCGCGTGACTGTGGTTCCGGCAGAGACGACCGCAGAAGACGTGCTCGCGCTCAAGCCGGACGGCGTGTTTCTCTCAAACGGCCCCGGCGACCCGGAGCCGGTCGATTATGCCGTCCGCGCCATTCGCGGATTGATGGGCCGCGTTCCGGTCTTTGGGATTTGTTTAGGCCATCAACTTTGCGGTTTGGCCCTTGGCGGACGCACCTACAAACTCAAATTCGGCCACCACGGCGGAAACCATCCGGTGAAGAACAATGCCACCGGCAAGGTTGAAATCACGGCGCACAACCACAACTTCGCGGTCGATCCCGACTCCATCAACGCGAACGAGGTGGAGCTGACGCACGTTGACCTGAACGACCAGACGCTCGAAGGCCTTCGGCACAAGACATTGCCGCTCTTCAGCGTGCAATACCACCCCGAAGCAGCTCCGGGCCCGCACGATTCGCATTATCTGTTCCGCGACTTTCGGCAGATGATGGAGGAGTGGAAGGGATGAAGCCCGCGACCCACAAAATTTACGGAATTCCAAAGCAGCGGGGCATTTGGCTCCGCTGTTTTTTTTTTTTTTTTTTTTTTTTCTCTTTTTTTTTTTTTCTTTTTTTCTTTCCCCCCCACATAATTTACGGAATTCCAAAGCAGCGGGGCATTTGGCTCCGCTTTTTTTGGGTTGTTTTGAAGGACACATGAATTTAAGGCACAACGGACAAGAATAAGGAACCATGCCACGCAGAAATGACATTCAGAAAATCCTGGTGATCGGCTCCGGCCCGATCGTCATCGGCCAGTCGGCCGAGTTCGACTACTCCGGCACGCAGGCCTGCAAGGCCCTCAAGCAGGAGGGCTACGAGGTGGTGCTGGTCAATTCGAACCCGGCCACCATCATGACCGATCCCGATCTGGCCGACCGCACCTACATCGAGCCGCTGACTCATGAATATGTAGAAGAGATCATTCGCATCGAAACCGAGATGCTTACGGCCAACCCGGGCCATGGCAAGTTTGCATTGCTGCCCACCGTTGGGGGCCAGACCGCCCTGAATCTCGCTGTCGATCTTGCCGACACCGGCGTCCTCGACCGCTACAACGTGGAACTGATCGGCGCCAAGCTCGAGGCCATCAAGAAAGCCGAAGACCGGCTGCTCTTCAAGGATGCGATGATCCGCATCGGCCTTGACGTTCCGCGCTCCGCGCTCGTGAACAACCTGCGCGACGGCCTCGAATTCTCAAGCAAACTCGGTTTCCCGGTTCTCATTCGTCCCAGCTTCACGCTTGGCGGCACAGGCGGCGGCATTGCCTTTAACCGCGAAGAGCTGATGGAGCTGCTTGCCCGCGGCCTCGATCTTTCACCTGTCCACGAATGCCTGCTGGAAGAAAGCGTGCTTGGCTGGAAAGAGTTCGAGCTCGAGGTGATGCGCGACCTCGCCGACAACGTCATCATTATTTGTTCGATCGAGAATTTTGACCCCATGGGCGTGCACACGGGCGACTCCATCACTGTTGCGCCGGCGCAGACGCTTACCGATCGTGAGTACCAGAAGATGCGCGACGCGGCTATCGCCGTGATGCGCGAGATCGGCGTCGAGACCGGTGGATCGAATGTGCAGTTTGCAGTGAACCCGCAGGACGGCCGCATGACGGTCATCGAGATGAACCCTCGCGTCTCGCGCTCCTCGGCGCTCGCGTCCAAAGCCACGGGTTTTCCTATCGCGAAAATTGCCGCCAAGCTCGCCGTTGGCTACACGCTCGACGAGATCCCTAACGACATTACGCGCAAAACACCCGCCTGCTTCGAGCCGACCATCGACTACGTCGTGGTCAAAATTCCCAAATGGCAGTTCGAAAAGTTTCCCGGCGCCGACGAAACGCTGGGCCCGCAGATGAAATCGGTCGGCGAAGTGATGGCCATTGGCCGCACCTTCAAAGAGTCGCTGATGAAGGCCTGGCGCTCGCTTGAAACCGGCAAGAAGACCGGGGCGGAAGTGCTGGAGCCCCGCCGCTTGACGCAGATGCTGGTTACGCCGCGCCCCGAGCGCCTCGGCTACATCCGCTACGCCTTCGAGCGCGGGTTGAGCGTGCGTGATGTTGCGCGCCTCACCAAGATGGATCCGTGGTTCCTGCATCAAATGCGCGAGATTACGCTGGCGCAGCAGGCCATCGCAAAAACGACTCCAAAGGAAATCGGTGCGGAGCAACTGCGCCAGCTCAAGCGCCTCGGCCTGAGCGACGAGCGTATCGCCACAGAGTGGAAGCTGCCGGGCCACGCGGGCATCCAGCAGGTGAGGGAACTGCGCGAGGGGCATGGCATCCGCCCAGTGTTCAAACTCGTCGATACGTGCGCCGCTGAATTCGAATCGATGACGCCCTACCTCTACTCGACCTATGAGGAAGAGGACGAAGCGCCGCCGACTTCGAAGCCCAAGATCATCATTCTCGGTTCCGGCCCCAATCGCATCGGCCAGGGCATCGAGTTTGATTACTGCTGCTGTCATGCGGCTTTCGCGCTCAAAGACGACGGCTACGAAACCATCATGGTCAACTGCAATCCTGAGACTGTCTCCACCGACTACGACACAAGCGACCGGCTCTACTTTGAGCCGCTGGTTCTGGAAGACGTACTGGCGATCTACCAGCACGAAGCGCAGTCCGGCGCGAAGATCGGGATGATTGTCCAGTTCGGAGGGCAGACGCCGCTGAACCTTGCGCAACGCCTGCGTGCGGCGGGCGTGCCCATCATCGGCACGTCTCCTGAATCGATCGATCTCGCGGAAGACCGCAAACAGTTTGGCAAACTGCTTGAGGATTTGAACATTCCGCAACCGCGCGGAGGAACAGCGACCAGCGTGGAAGAAGCTCTCGCTGTCGGCGAGAGGATCGGCTATCCCGTTCTCGTCCGTCCCAGCTACGTGCTCGGCGGGCGCGCGATGGTGATTGCGTACGACGCCGAGGCCGTCACGCGCTATATGCGCCAGGCGGTTGAGTATTCTCAGGAGCGCCCCGTTCTGATCGATCACTTCCTTGAAAACGCCATCGAAGTCGACGTGGACGCCCTCTGCGACTCGAAAGACGTTCTGATCGCAGGCATCATGCAGCACATCGAGGAAGCCGGCATTCACTCCGGCGACTCTTCGTGCGTCTTGCCCGCGGTCGGCATCAGTGAGTCGACGCTTGAAACTCTACGCGTCTACACGCGCAAGCTGGCATTGGCGCTGAAGGTCGTCGGCCTGGTCAATTTGCAGTTTGCAATCCAGCGCGACGAACAAGGCAACGACCACGTCTACGTCATTGAAGTCAATCCACGCGCCTCGCGTACCGTTCCCTACGTTTCAAAGGCCACGGGCATACCGCTGGCCAAGATCGCCGCGCGACTCATGACCGGCCGCAAGCTGTCGGAGCTGCTGCCGGATGAACTCCAATCCGGAAAAGATCTCGGAACAGGTACCTACTACTACGTCAAGTCGCCCGTCTTCCCATGGTCGAAGTTTGCCGGCGTCGATACGGTTCTCGGCCCGGAGATGAAGTCGACCGGCGAAGTGATGGGCGTCGCGTCTACCTTTGGCGAGGCTTTTGCCAAGGCGCAGCTTTCCGCGGGACAATTGCTGCCCACCGGCGGCACGGTGTTCTTCACCGTCAACGATCACGACAAGCAAGCAGTGATTCCGCTCGCGCGCCGCTATACCGATCTCGGCTTCAAGATTGTCGCTACCGAGGGCACGGCCAACGTGCTCGAGGGTGCGGGCCTGATCGTAGAGCGCGTTTTTAAAGTGGATGAGGGCCGGCCGAACGCCGTCGACCTCATCAAGGAAGGCCGCATCCAGCTGATCGTTAATACGCCACGCGGCCAGGACGCGATCTTCGACGAGAAAGCCATTCGCCGCGCTGCCGTACTCAAGCGCGTCCCCACCATTACTACGCTGGCCGCCGCGCAGGCCGCCGCCGAGGGAATCGCCTCCATGCAGAAGCACTCCGTGAACGTGTACGCGCTGCAGGCGTTGCATTCGGCCAACGGACGATAAGCAAAAAGCTTGCATCTGTAATCAAGAATGTTTACACTATCTCTGTGAAAAGCAGCGAGCTGAAACGCTGGTTGGCGAAGCAAGGCGCCACATTCGCTCCCGGCAAAGGCTCTCATCTTCACGTTTTCCTTAATGGCCGCCGCTCAATCATCCCGATGCACAACAAAGAATTGACGGCGGGCGTGCTCCAGGCAATCAAGAAACAGCTCGGGCTGAAAAACGTAGGGGGCAATTAGCCATGCGTGGATATCCGGTTAAGCTCCGCAGTGAGGGGAAATACCTCTTTGTATCGTTCCCGGACATTCCGGAAGCATTCACGCAAGGACGCAACCGCGCGGAAGCGTTAAGGGCGGCACGGGATGTGCTGGAAACTGCGATGGATACTTACTTTGACGAGCAACGCCCCGTTCCGGCGCCGTCGAATCCGAAACGCGGTCAGGCAGTAGTTGAGCTGCCTCCGAGCATCGCAGCCAAAGTGCTTTTGTTGAATGAAATGTTGCGCCAGAATGTTCGCCCCATTGAACTGGCGCGGCGAATCGGCGTGACGAGGCAGGAAGTCAATCGCCTTACGAACCTCAGGCATGCCACAAAAATCGACCGAATCGATGTGGCCCTGCGTGCCTTAGGGAAACGGCTGCTTCTCGACGCGGCCTAGAAATTGTTACGCTACGAGTGCGCGCCTTTGCGCGAGCCACGCGCCGATCGAGTAGCCCACCAGCGCCGCAGCCGGCCACGTGCCGATAAACGGACCATCGTCATCCATCAGGCCGCTTGCGCCAGGCAGGCTGAAAAACGTCCGCGAAAGTTTATCCATCGCGCCGCACTGAAAGCATCGGCCCGGCCCGGTAGGCAAATCCAAAACGTAGAGCCCGACGATCATCGCCCAGATCAGCCCCAGCAACCATACGGCGGTCGCCATCTCGCTCGGATGAATCTTAGCAACGATCAATCCGACGAGGAGCGGCACAGCCATCGATAGGACCAGAATCACACTCTGCGAGATACCCACGGGATTGATCGCATAGCCGACGAGCATCAATGCAATCCAGGAGACCAGCGCCAGCAGCGTGTGTAGGAAAAATGACAACGCCTGGCGGGCGAGTGTCGGCGCCTTCCGGGTCATCTGTCCACTGTGGAACGACGAAGATTCCATGATTCGGCGCCCCTTCTTATTAGAATGCCGAGTCTTGCCTTGAGCGCGGTTCGTTTGCTGCGTGAACTCCAACATACACCGGCATGGTTTTCATGGCCAATCGAACCCGCGCCACGACAGGGAACTGAGCGCTATCGCTCCGCGACGGGTTCTACAATGAAACCATGCTTCTCGAAGGCATCTTCGCCCCGGTCACCACGCCGTTTTACTCGGACGAGCGCGTTTACTTCAGGAAAATCGAAGCCAACATGGCGCGCTACTCGCGCAGCCTGCTGGCGGGCATGGTGGTTCTGGGCTCGACCGGCGAGGCCGTCGCTCTCAACGATGAAGAGACGCGCGACGTTCTTCGCGCCAGCGCCGAAGCCACCGCGCCGGAGAAGGTGCTCATTGCCGGTGTCGGCCGTGAAAGCGTTCATGCAACCCTTGAGCTGGCGGAGTTCGCGGCCACTCTCAATTACGACGCTGTCCTTGTCCGGCCGCCGAGCTACTATGGCGGGCAAATTTCGCCCGCTGCTGTTCTCCATTATTTCCGCAGCATTGCCGACCGCTCGGCGCTTCCCGTTGTGTTGTACTACATTCCAAAGTTCGTCCCATGTGAGATGCCGGTGGAGCTCATTGCCGAACTTGCCCAACATCCGAACATCATCGGGATCAAGGACTCGAGCGGTAACGTGGAGCGGATTCGCGAAACCGTCGCTGCCACCCAGGGCGCGCCCCGGCACATGGTCCCGGTCACGCAGGTTTTTGAAGCAGCTACCACGCGGATGATGCTGGCGCCACAAATGGCCGGCGACTCGACCTATGTCTCGGCCAGCGACCTGGCAGGCGGACTAGCCGTTGCCTCCGCGCCACCTGCCGTCCCCCTTAGAACCCGCAGCCGGGAAGTGGGCTTTCAGGTTCTCACCGGCTCAGAGCGGTCCATTCTTGCGGCGCTAGAGGCCGGCGCTTCCGGCGCCATCGTTGCCTTTGCCACCTTCGCCCCGCAGGTTACCCAGGAGATTTACCTCGCCTGGAAAGACCACGACCTCAAACTTGCAGAAGAGAAGCAACAACGGATCCTCGCCGCGGGGAGTGGAATTATCGGCGCGATGGGCCTGGCGGGAATCAAGTACGCCTGCGACTTCAACGGTTACTACGGCGGTAGCCCCCGAGCGCCGATCCTGCCTCTCACGGCCGTGCAAAAGGCCGAAGTTGAGGGGTTATTGGTGGAAATCAGGAACTAACCTGCGGATATCTCATGTCCGATAACAGATATTCTGTTAACTCACGTTATCCACAGATCTTCTGTTCCTATCCCTTTGCTAGTCAACGGCCTGAATGCCACCTTCCCTCCTACCCCTCCTTAGAAGGTCCCAGTTCCCTGGCTGAATATCCGCAACGAGGGCCCACAACAGAACGCACGTCCGCGCCGCTCAGCTCTCTGCCGATGCTCTGTTCCGTAAAGATTTGGTTGGATTACATCTTGTAGCGGCCAAGGTCTTCGTCGTTCAGGCCTTCGAGCCATCCGCGCAACTGCTCGGCTGTTGGCCCTTCGGGTGGCCCGCTGGTGTTCAACTTCGCGCTTTCCATCACCTTGTCGGCAACAAAGATCGGGCAGTCGGCACGCAGCGCCAAGGCAATGGCATCGGACGGCCGGGCATCCACGGCCAACTGTTCGCCTCCCTGCCGCAGCCACAAGACCGCGTAAAATGTATCGTCTTTAAGTTCTGTAATCACTACGCGTTCCAGCTCGCCATTCAAGTGCCGCACGAGGTTTCGAGTCAAATCGTGGGTCATCGGCCGAGCGGCCGCCATCTTTTCGATTTCGAGAGCGATCGCGTTGGCCTCAAAAATGCCCACCCAGATCGGAATCACCGCCTCAGACCCAACATCCTTCAGCACCACAATCGGCATATTCGTGGAGGGATCCATCATCAGCCCGCGAATTCGAACCTCGATATCCATCCGTTCCCTCTTTCCCTGATCCCTGGTTAACCGGCGCGCTCTTCGATCAGGCGTTCTTGATTCAGGTTCCGCTACTCCGTCGTTCCCCTGGTCCCTCGTTCCCCGCTTTTAGACCGCCTCGCCAACCAAACTGTTAGGATACGCCCCTGTGATGCGAACTTGCAGATAGCTCCCCGGCGCCGGCGCGATGGGCTGCGTCCAGGTAATATTTACCGGCTTGTTCTGCGTGCTGCGCGCGGAAATCTGTCCGCGATCCGGATTCGCGCCCTCCACCATCACCTCAAGAATCTCGCCGATCTGCCTTGAATAATTGGCCCTCTGAATCTCCCTCTGCCGTTCAAGCAGCACTTGAAGCCGCTTGGCCTTTTCCTCTTCGGGCACCGTGTCAATCATGACCAGAGAAGGAGTGTTGGGGCGCGCCGAATATTTGAAGGCGAAGACGCAATCGTACTCGACCTGGGCCAGCAGATTCATCGTCTGGATAAAATCGTCGTCGGTCTCGCCGGGAAAGCCCACAATAATGTCGGTCGAGAGCGAAATCGGCCGCCGCGCAGCCCTGATCCATGCAATCCGCTCCAGGTACCACTCCGGCGTGTACTCGCGGGCCATCTGCTTCAGCACTTTTGCTGACCCCGACTGCACGGGCAGATGCACGTGATCGCAAAGCGTCGGCACGCGGTCGATTGCCTCCACAATGTCCCGCGTAAAGTCCCGCGGATGGCTGGTGGTGAAGCGCACACGCCGAATTCCCGGCACCTGGCCCACCGTCGCGAGCAACTCAGCGAAGCTCGACTTCCCTTCTGGATCGCGGTAGCTATTCACGTTCTGGCCCAGCAATTGAATCTCGGTATAGCCAAAGTCGGCGATACGGCGCGCCTCTTCGAGCACCGACGACGAGCTCCGGCTGCGCTCTTTGCCTCGCGTGTAAGGAACCACGCAGTACGAGCAGAACTTGTCGCAGCCCTCAATGATGGTGATGTATCCGCGGTAGGGATTCTGGCGCGCCGTGAATTCGGTCTCAAAGGTTTCGTCGGTTTGGCGGTCGTCGAGGCCGGTGATGCGGTTTTCGCCCGCTTCAAGGCGCGTAAGCATCTCCGGCAGCTTGCGGTACGAGGCCGATCCCGACACAAGCGATACGTACGGCGCACGCTCGAAGATCTTCTCGCCCTCCTGCTGCGCCACGCAGCCCAGGACGCCAAAGCGCTTCCCCTGCTTGTGCAGCTTTTTATAGTCGTTCAGGCGATTGAAGACCTTTTGCTCCGCTTTGTCGCGGATGGAGCAGGTGTTGTAGAGGATCAGCCCGGCGGCTTCCTCGGTTTCCACCTGCCGGTAGCCCTGCTGGCAGAGTGTGCCAATCACCTTTTCGGAGTCATGGGCATTCATCTGGCAGCCGAATGTCTCCAAATAGAATGTTTTCTCGGTCGCCATAGACCTCTTAGTATACGGGGAATTCTGTTCGGTAGCCCAAGGCCGATGGACTGCCAGCCCCGCCAACTCCGCTGGCCCGGCCGTTTCACTGGTGCAACAGCTTGAAGGCGTGCGTCCACTCGTTCTTGGTGAACCCCAGAACGCACCACAACATGCACAGCGGCTCAATGGCGCGCGCCGACTCCACTTTTCCCATGTCCGCCGTCTCCCAGCCAAATTGCTCCAGAATCTGCGCTGTCGCCAGCTTGGCCCCGTCGTCGTTGCCGCAGATAAACATCGTGGGCTTCCCTGCCTTGTATTGCGGGTTCACAAATTGACCGTTGCCCACGGAGTTGAAAGCCTTGACGAAGTGCGCTTTGGGAAACTCGCGCTGCAGCCGTTCCATCAGCGAGTCGTCCAGCGTGGTGAAGAACTTCAGAACTCCGTTTACGGGCGGCGCGTCGGCGATGGGGTTGCACGCATCCATCACCAGCTTGCCATCGAGGTTCGCGCTTCCGGCCAGGCGCAAGACATCGGCCGCCACTGAACCTTTCACCGCGAGCGCCAGCACTTCGCCGAACGCCGCAGTCTCATTGAAGCTGCCCACCTGCGCCTTGGGATTGTTGCGCTGCCACTCCGCCAGCTTGGCCACGTCGCGTGTGCCGATCATCACCTGGTGGCCGTGCTTGATGAACCCCTCCGCGAGCGACTTCGCCACATCGCCTGAACCCAAAACTCCAACCTTCATGACTGTTTGTCCTCTCTGTTGCTTTGGTCTATTGCTCTGGCTGATCTCGCAAGCCGCTGTGCAGATACGCCACCACGGCGTCCATCTGGTCCTTCGACATCTGGTAGGCAAACGACGGCATCATTCCCTTGCCCGACCTCAATACCCGCTCCACTTCCGCGTCGGTTGCCGGCTCGCCGTCGGGCAACGTGTTCTGGCTGAAGAGTCCATGCAGGCTCGGTGGAACTTTCTTCAAATGCAGGTCGTTCTCCTCGTGACAGTGAGCGCAGCCGACGTTGTAGAGATGCTTGCCCTCGGCCTGCTGATCGGTTAATTTTGGCGCCGACCGACATCCCGTGATTCCTGCCGCCATCAGCGCAACAATACAGCCTAACTTCCTCACAGTTTTCTACGCCTTCTTCGTGAATTTCCGTCCACAACGCCGCCATGCCGCCCGCCGACTATCCTTATCCTATGGCTCTTCCCAAGCTGGACCAAATCCGCGAAGCTCAATCGCTGATCTATCGGCACATGCCGGCCACTCCGCAATACAGTTGGCCGCAGATCAATCAGCGGCTTGGAGCCGAAGTTTGGATCAAACACGAAAACCACACGCCGGTCGGAGCGTTCAAGCTGCGCGGCGCCTTGGTCTACGCTACGTGGCTCAAGCAAGAACAGCCGGACCTCAAAGGCGTTGTGGCGGCCACGCGCGGCAACTTTGGCATAGGAGTTTCCACGGCGGCGCGCCTGCTCGGACTGAAGGCAGTGATTGTGGTGCCGCACGGCAACAGCGTCGAGAAGAATCGCGCTACGCTGGCCCAGGGCGCCGAGCTGGTCGAGCATGGGCACGATTTTCAGGAATCGCTTGAGTATGCTCGCGTCCTGTCGCGAGAGTGCGGTTACGCCATGGTCGAGTCGTTTCACGAGCGCCTGGTCTGGGGCTCCGCGACCTATGCATTAGAACTTTTCGAAGCAGCGCCGAAGCTCGATCGAGTTTACGTTCCCATCGGGCTGGGCTCATCGATTTGCGGCATCATAGCCGCGCGTAATGCCCTCAATCTGCCGACCGAGATTATTGGCGTTACGGCAACGGCATCCGCAGCCGCCGCGCTCAGCTTCAAGCAGCACAAACTGGTTGAGTCTCCCGCCGATTCCGAAATCGCCGACGGCCTCGCCTGCCGCAGACCCAATCAGGACGCGCTCGAAATCATCTGGGCCCATGTCGCACGCATCGTCGAAGTCACTGACGCAGAAATTGCTGAAGCCATGCGCATCTACTTCGAGGACACGCACAACGTGGCCGAAGGCGCCGGCGCCGCTTCCCTGGCCGCCGCGCTCAAGGAGAAATCGTCGCTCGCGGGCAAACGCGCCGGAATCGCCCTTACCGGCGGCAATGTCGACCGTGAACTTTTCGTCGCAGCGCTCAGCGGCAAGTTCCCGGCAGCGAGGCAGGCATGACCGAGCGTCACGAGCACCTCACCCCTCTTGCCCATTCAGCGAGCAATGGCTGCTTCGGCTGCGGCCCCGCGAACCAGACCGGTCTGCGACTTGATTTTCTTCTGGCGGACGACGGATCGGTCGTCAGCTTTCCTGTCGTCGCCGCCGCATTTGAAGGGCATCCAGGCTACCTGCATGGCGGCATCATCGCCACGCTGCTCGATGAGGCAATGAGCAAAGCGGTACGCGCCCGTGGCCGTTCTTCCATGACGCGCAAGATGGAAGTCGAGTACCTACGCCCCGTTCCTGGCGAAACGCCGCTTCGTCTCGAAGGACGTGTGGTTCGCAACGAGCCCCGCAAGCATTGGGCCGAAGCACGCATTCTCGATGAGAAGGGGCACGTGCTCGCCGAAGCCAAGGGGCTCTTCATTGAGGTCTCGCCCAAAAAATGAACGGCGGTCCGAAGACCGCCGTTTTCCCGCCGCGTGGTCAATGAATGAAGATCCCGCTCGACTGCATTGCATTCAGGATGCAAAATCGCTGCTCACAGCACCCTGTTCACCGAGCACCGTTTAGTGAACCATGTTGATGGTGTCCTGCGTGACCGTGTCGAACGTAGTCACTGATTTTGCATTGGCTTCAAACGCGCGCTGCGCCACGATGAGATCGGAGAATTCGGTGGAGATGTTCACGTTCGAGACCTCCAGCGCATCATCCTCAATGGTGGCCAGACCCGATGTGCCCCCGGCGCCGATCGATGCCGTGCCGCTGGCCAAGGTCGTCGCGTAATCGCCATCGCCCAGCAATTGGAGCCCTTGAAGATTGGTGACATTCGCAGGCGCTATCTGTCCCACCGTCTGGGTCTGGCCGTTAGAGTAGGTCGCCGCCACCGTTCCGTTCGAGTTGATGGTAAAGCTCTGGAAGGTGCCCCTGGTGTGGCCGTTCGAATTCGCTCCGGAGACTGCCGAAGCGGTATCGACCTGGCTGATATTGGGCCTGTCGCCTGAGCCGAGAAGATTCCACTTGATATCGAGTCCCGCGGCTCCGTCAGCCAACACATTGGTTGCGGCTGGATTGAAATTGAGGTCGATGAACTCCACGTCATTCGCAGCCGTTCCGACGTTCGACGGATTCGCTGCGCCTGTAGGCTGAACTTGCGTCAGGTTGCCGTTCTGATCGAAGGTCATGGTTCCGGTGATCGCCGCCGGCGCCGCGTCTCCGCCTACCACTGAATAATCCGCGGCAGGCAGCGCAACGGAATACAACCACGTATTCACGGCTGCGCCCGGCTTGAAGGTAACTGTCGCCACGTGCGACTCGTCCAGCGAATCGTAGACCGTCACTTCCGCCGGAAAGGTCGTTCCGGCAGTCGTCGCGCTATCCAGATTCGCCGTCAGGCTCATCGCCGTCGAAGCCTGCGGCTGTTGCACCTGGCCCACTAATGGAACATTGATCGCCGTGAGCGGAGCGTTGGTGTTCACAACGCCATTCACTGCCGGGTAGCCCATCACGCTCATTCCATTCGCAGCCACCAGGTTGCCATTCGTATCCTGCGTAAAGTTGCCGGCGCGCGTGTATTCGTAGCCGCCGCCGCCGTTGCCGACGATGTCCACTTCCTGCCGGGCCGTCAGCACCAGCACCGGCAGATCGGCATCGAGCAACCGCACCTCTTCAAGCACCCGCTCGCCGTCCTTTACCGGCATGTTCAGATCGAGAATGGTCAGGTCCGGCAACTCCCTTCGAAATGCCTCCACCGCCGCGCCGCCATCATAAGCCAGGTGGACGCGATGCCCGTCAGCCTCCAGTCCGCGAGTCAGGAACTGCCCCAGCGCCTTGTCGTCTTCGGCAATGAGTAGTCTCATGAGATCCTTTCCACCGCTCCGCGCTCTGCACTCGCCGCGCCTTCTTTTTCTGCTGCGCTCCTATTTTTTGTTCCCGGGAGCGCCGCGGCGAGCAGGGCTACACCTTCACCTTCCCTCGTGGGAGAAAAGAACTCAAGAAAGACGAGGGGAAAAACGGAGAGCCAAAACCAAAATCGAGTTTGCGGAAGGTGAGCGTCCTTTAATGGGCGGAAGAATACTGGCTTGTGACGGTAGACACAGAAATTCCCGCGGACCAGCGGCAACTTCGATCTAGCCTGCGGGTTAGTCCTCCGTCGCCGGTGGTTCGCCCGCTGCAATCACGCTGCTTTTGTTCTTCCCGCCGCCTTTTCTACGTACATCGCAGCGTCGGCCCGCGCCATCAGTTCCTTCATCTCCTCGCCCGGCGCGCGCTCCGCCAACCCAACCGAGGCGTCTACGCGCAGCTTCACCTCGCCGGCCTTGCTCCTCATCGTGTAGTTGCCGCAGATCCATTTGCGCAGCCGCACAACTTGCGCTTCCGCCTCCGTGAGCGCGCAATCGAACAGCAGAATGAATTCGTCGCCGCCCCAGCGTCCGATCACGTCCGTCGCCCGGCAAGCCGAACGCAACTCGGTGCTGAATTGCTTCAGCAAATCGTCGCCGGTCACATGCCCGTGATCGTCGTTCACCTTTTTGAAGCGGTCAATGTCGACAATCGCAACGCAGAACGGCGTCTCGCCCGCCATGCGCTTTTCCAACTGGCCCTCGACATAAAGCCGGCTGCTCAATCCCGTGAGCGCGTCACGCGAAGCGATCTCTTCCGCCTCCTCCAGCTTGGTTTGATACGTCGCCACCTGCTCCTTCAGTTGATCCAGAACCGCCTTTCCCTCGGCCGTCATGCGGTCGATCGAAGACTTCAACTCGCTCGCGCTCTTCTCGATCGACATGCGGATCTCGGTCAGGTCGTCCAGGCTCGCGATGGCCTTCAGTCTCTCCGTCACCTCGCTCATCTGCCCGGCGCATCGCTGGTCGCGCGCGCCGACAGACTCGGCGGTCCGCGCCATCATCAGCAGCATTTCCTTCACTTCGCAGGCCTTCTGCTGAAGGTGCTTCGCCGTCCCGCGGCCCCACCCGCGGATCTGATCGCGAATGCCAGAGTCGGTAGTCGCCAGCGCCGCCATGCTCATCGCCGGCGAAAGACTCGTTTTGAGCTCGCTCAGATTCCGTTTGAGCTCATCGCCCATTCCGGGGCATGCTTCGAGACTTGAATTCCCTATCTCCATCAACGTGGAGCCGTAGGCGTCAACGACCGCGGGAAGCAGTTCGCCTTCTGCGCGTCCCAAGGGTGCGACCGGATCAACTTGTTGCGATTCGAGATATTTTTTCAGCGAAATCATTGCCGCCTCAATTGCGGGACGGGTCGCGCAAGATCTGCGCGCACACCCGGCATCGAAGTTTATCGGCGTCCTTCTCCGGTTTGTTCAGTGGACGAGTGTTTCGTCGGCTTTGAAACGCGAGAATCCCGATGCGATCTCGATCGCTCGCCAGGATCTCCGATTTGCTCAATTTGTGGAACGGAGGAAAACTCCGTTTCTGCCCGATTCAGGCATAGAATTGCACCCCATTCAGGGCCATATCCGCTCCATTCATCGAGAATTAACTCATTGAATCTGTTTGAAGTTGGAGGGTAAGGTTACCAAAGTGTATACTGACGCCTGAAGAGTCCTACAAAAGCGCTATCGCTCTTTCCTTAAAAATCGCCGATTCTTTGATCAATAGAGATTAGATAAAGCGCGGCGCCATGCACGCGCATGAACGGAGTGCCTTGGTTGACTGGAGCAAATTTCCCGATTTAGGAGCCGTCGCGCTCCTCACCTTGGCTTTTGCGTCGGTCGCGCGTCACGTGCGCGCAGCTGTTTCCTCCATTTGGCTAACCGGCTGGTTGCTGATTGCAACTCACTTCGCCGCCTTCATGTTTCTCGGCGCTCCCGGACACTGGGCCGATCTCGCGTCGTTTGTGGGTGTCGCCGCGCTTGCTTGTGCCGGTGTTCTGTTTATGTGGGCAGCGGTCCCGCATCGCAACGAGCAACGCTCAAGCCGCTGGATGTTTGCTGCTCTGCTGACGATCTACACGCTCTACATAGGTCTACTCGTCATCGACCCAATCGCATCCTGGGCTTTGACACCAGCGGCGGTCCTCATCGGCATATTGCCCCTTTCAATTCTGATTCTCGCGTTCCGCGAGTTCCGTCACCCGCTTCGCTGGGCTATCGTGGCCCTTAACGCTTGCCTTTCCGTTTTTCTGTTGGCCGTTCAGAATCGCGCCGACATCGGCCCGACGCTCGCCTTCGAGGCTGTGCTCTTCATCATTTATCTCGGTTGCGCCATCCATTTCTGGTACACCTACCGTCGCGCCACCGCGGGCGCCTTCATCACCATCGCTGGCTTCTTTGCATGGGCCGGCGTCTTCTCGGCCGGACCCTGCTTCCTGTTCTTTTTCCCCAATTTCCATCTCGAAGACGAAGTGTGGAACCTGCCCAAATACGTCGTAGCCGTGGGCATGATTATGATCCTTCTTGAGGATCAGCTCGAGTACAACAAATATCTGGCGCTGCACGACGAGCTCACCGGCCTTCCCAACCGGCGCCTCTTTCAGGATCGCCTCGACAGCGCCATTGAGCGCGCCCGCCGCACCGGCTCGCATGTGGCCTTGCTTCTCATCGACCTGGACAACTTCAAGCTGGTGAACGACACCGCAGGCCATCACGCCGGCGACGAGCTCCTGAAGCACGTCGGGAATCTCTTTACCGGGAGGGTGCGCCGTTCCGATACTGTTGCCCGCACCGGCGGCGACGAGTTCTCTGTCATTCTCGAGGAGCCCATGACCCGCGCCGATGCCGGGCGCGTGGGCAAGACCCTCGCCAAACTTCTTGACGAGCCGGTGACCTTTGGCGGAAAAGAATTGCGCGTCGGCGCCAGCGTTGGCATCGCTGTCTTCCCTGACGACGCCGCCGACTCCGAGGCTCTGCGCATAGCGGCCGACCTTCGCATGTACGCGGGCAAGACCGCCGCCAAAGTGAATGGCGCCGAAGCGATCGTCCAGCCGCAAAAACGGAAATCGCCGGGCAGCATCAAACGCGAGCCGGGCCTTCAAACAGCAGCGGAGTAATGCTGCAGTTGGCTGTCCGCGCCTTAAATGCTCGGCAACGTAAGCGTCGCCCTAAAACAAGAAGACCCGGACATAAAGTCCGGGTCTTCTTTTGCTCCATGAAGCGGAGCGTTGTTCATCCCTGTCCGCCGCCGGGTCTCCGCCCGCCGCGACGACGCCGGCGCCGGTTGTTAGCGCCTGCACCGGCGCTTCCACCTGGCCTAGGTCCTCCGCTGAACGGTGGGCCGCCGGCATGAACCACCGGAGCTCCGTCCACGCGGTTGAAGTTGGGCTCATTCGCCTCGTCGATTTCGACGCCACCGCCATCTTCATCGAAGTCGTCTCCGCCTTCGATCAGGATCGTGCTCTGGTTTGAGCTCGGTTGGCGTTCATCAAACTCATTGCGCGGCGCGGAGCTTCTTGGGCTTCGAACCGGCGCGTCCTGAACGACTGGCTGCGAATACTCCGTCTCTTCAGACGGCGCCGGCGCGGATTGCCCCAGCTTTGCCTTTTGCTCCTTGATGAGCGCCTTGCGGCTCAGCTTGATGCGATTGCCTTCGATGGCCAGAACCTTCACCATCACCTGGTCGCCCTCGCGCAGCTCATCCTTTACTTCCTTCACGCGATGCTCCGCGATCTCGGAGATGTGCAGCAGGCCGTCCGTCCCCGGGAACAGCTCGACAAACGCGCCGAACTCAGCCAGCCGAACCACTTTGCCAAGGTAGGTCTTGCCAATTTCGGGAACCGCGGTCAGGTTGCCGATGATGGCCAGAGCCTTGGCGAGTCCTTCTGCGTCGCTCGATGCCACGCTCACCTTGCCGGTGTCGTCCACGTCGATCTTCGCGCCCGTCTGTTCAACGATGCCGCGAATTGTCGCTCCGCCCTTGCCGATCAGGTCGCGAATCTTGTCCGTCGGAATCATCACGGTCTCGATGCGTGGCGCATACTTCGAACGCTCCACACGAGGCCCGTCCAGCACCGCGTCCATCTTGTCCAGCAGGAACAGCCGGCCTCGCCGGGCCTGCTCCATTGCCTGTTGCAGGATCTCCCGCGTCAGGCCGCCGATCTTGATGTCCATCTGGAGAGCGGTAATTCCCTTGCGCGTTCCGGCTACCTTGAAGTCCATATCGCCGTAGTGATCTTCCGCGCCGGCAATGTCGGTCAGGATGGCGTAATCGTCATCCTCCTTCACCAGACCCATCGCCACTCCGGCAACTGCGCCCTTCAATTTGATACCGGAATCGTAGAGCGCCAGGCTTGCTCCGCACACTGAAGCCATCGACGACGATCCGTTCGACTCCAGAATGTCGCTGACGATGCGGATCGAATACGGCGACTCATCGGCGCTCGGCAAAACCGCGCTGATGGCGCGCTCCGCCAGTGCCCCGTGGCCCACTTCGCGCCGGCCCACGCCGGTCATACGTCCTGTTTCACCAACGCTGAATGGCGGAAAGTTGTAGTGCAGCATGAAGTTCTTACGCTGCTCGCCCTCGTAGCTCTCCAGCCTCTGCCCGTCGTCGGCCGTCCCCAATGTCGCTGTCACCAGCGCCTGCGTTTCGCCGCGCGTGAACAGAGCCGATCCGTGCGTCCGTGGCAGTACGCCCGTCTCGATCGTGATCTGCCGGATCTCGTCGAATGCGCGCCGGTCGGGCCGAATGCGCTCCTTCGTCACCTGCTCGCGGAAGATCCGCTCGCGCAGGTGCTCGTAATAATGCGCCAGCTTCTTCTTCCCGTCGGAGTCGTCGGCAGCAAGTCCCGCAGCCAACTCCTTCTTGATTTCGTCAACCAGCGCATAGCTCTCGATCTTGCCATGCGTTTTGGTATCCAACGCGTCCTTGAGGCGGTCGCCGACCTTCGCTTTCAGCTCGCCGTAATACGCCTCGTCGAACTCCGGCGCGGTAAACGCCCGCTTCTTCTTTCCGGCTTTCGAAACCAGTTCGTCAATGGCGGCGACAATCTTCTTGATCTCGCCGTGCGCAAACTCAATGGCCGCGAGAATCACCTCTTCGGTCTCTTCCTTCGCGCCCGACTCGATCATCACAATGCCGTCCTTGTGGCCGACAACCATGATGTTCACCGTCGTTGCTGCGCGCTCAGAGTACGTGGGATTGACCACGAACTCGCCGTTCACGCGTCCCACGCGCACCGCGCCAACCGTCGCGCCGAAGGGAATATCGGACAGGGCGACAGCAGCTGCCGCTCCGTTGATTGCGACCACATCGGGATCGTTCTCCTTATCCGCGGAGAGCACCAGTGCGATCAGTTGCGTTTCATTGCGAAATCCATCGGGGAATAGCGGGCGCAGCGGCCGATCGATCTGACGGCAGGTCAGAATCTCTTTTTCACTGGGCCGTCCTTCGCGCTTGATAAATCCGCCGGGAATTCTTCCGCCGGCATACGTGTATTCGCGGTAATCCACCGTGAGCGGAAAGAAATCAATCCCTTCCCTCGGTGTTTGGGAAGCCACAGCGGTGGCCAGGACTACGCTTTCGCCCGTCGTCACTAGCGCGGCGCCGGAGGCTTGCTTGGCCATGCGGCCGGTCTCAAAGACCAGCCGTTTGCCGCCAGCCAGCTCGACGGCTACTTCATGCTTCGTAGACATAGTGTCCTCGTTTCGTTTTGTTCGCTTGGGAAATTTGTGGAGGGAATGCGCGATTCTCCGCGCAAAAGACAACTCGGCGCAAGCCCAGGCGTCCCTTTCAGGCCGCCCGGCGCGCCGTGGTCAGGTATTCCATGTTGTATGGGGACCGTGACCAGTGTCCGGTCTGAATACTTCCGGTTCAATGTCGGCTTTCTTCGTGTTACTTCCGGATCCCGAGTTTGCCGATTACGTCGCGATAGCGGTCCGTATCGTGCGTCTTCAGGTAATCCAGCAGGCGGCGTCGCTTGCTCACCAGCATCAACAATCCACGGCGGGATGCGTGATCCTTTTTGTGGGTCTTGAAATGCCCAGTCAGTTCGTTGATCCGCTCGCTCAGAATCGCGATCTGGACTTCCGGCGATCCGGTGTCCGTTTCGTGGGTTCGGAAGCGTTTGATCAGGTCGGTCTTTTTTTCAATCGCCAGCACGGCGTTAGGTACTCCTCATTCTTTTCGTATCCACTCTTCAGTGTCTACTGAAAGATTAACATGAACCCGCCCTCCGGCAAAACGCGCATCACGCAAGGTGCCTTCGTTGCAACACCATGCGGCAAACGCCCTCCGGGTCACTGCCATTGCGCATCTCGCCAGTAGTTCGCTCTCGCCACAATCCGCGCCCCATAATCCTCGACCGTCCGCACCCGAATCGAGTGCAGCCCCGGCGTTGGGTCCGACGGACTGAAGGTAATCAAGTACCGGTTGCGCGCATCCCGCGCCGCACGCATGATCTCCCCCTCGAAAGCCTTGTCGCTGAAGAAAGTTGTGTACTCGCCGCCGCTCATCTCGGCGACCTCTTTGGTCACATTCTTTTTCGCAGCATTGATCAACATCGCGAGCGGCGCCAGCAAATTGCCCGCTGCCGTCTGCTCCGGCAATCCTGGCGTCGGCGTGTGGGCCTGTGTGGTCTGGCCGTAATAAGGCCCCTTCATCCCGCCTGCCAGCTCCGCCAGCCCCGGCGAAAAGCTCACGCTCAGCACCAGCACGTCCGACTCACCAATCCTCTTGATCAGCTGCACCGGCCTGGTATGTTTACTGCCGTGGTCCCGCTCCTCGCTGATCAGGAGCAGCACCCTCCGGTATTCCTTGGGCTGCGATTCAAGCAGTGTCACCGCGTAATTCACTGTGTCCAGGATTGCCGCGCCGCCATTGCCCGGCCTGAGTTCGGTCAACTGCTTGTTCACCTCGTCGCCCGAGTGCGTAAAGTCGGTGATCAGGTGCGGTGCGGAATCGAATCCCACCAAGGCCACCTGGCTCCGCTGATCGAACAGAAACACATCGAGCAGCGGGCCAAGCCGCGCCAGCTTGCTAAACTCCAGCACGCTCGCACCACCCCGCTCCACTGCAACCACAAGGGCCACCGGCGCGGTATCCATCTCTTCCTGCACTTTAATCTTCTGCGGAACGCCGTTGTCTTCAAGCACAAAATCGCTCGGCTTCAGCCCATAGACAATCGCGCCGTCCTTCTCCACCAGCGTAGGCACCAGCACTTCGGTCGTGGTCACGCGGAGGCTCGGCGCAGAGCCGGCCGCGGCGGGCATCGGCTTGGGCGGCTCAATGGGCGGCAACTGGGGCGTCGACACCTGCTGCGCCCACGCAGCCGAGCCAGCTGCCAAAGCCAAGCACGCAAGAAATGCATCAGGGTAAAATCGAAGGCTCATTCTCACTTAGACTTGATCCTAAGCGATGCGGCTTCCCGACCCGTGCCGGTCTATTTCCGCCTGCAAATTCTTGTTTCCCGACCATCTTGTTCCTTGTTATTCTGCCGTTTCGGGAGGACCGCATGACCGCGCCAAATCGCAATCCGAAAGTCGACGCCTACATTGAAAAGGCTCGCCCCTTCGCGCAGCCCATCCTCGCCCATCTGCGCAAGGCCATCCACGCCGGCTGCCCGGGCATTGAGGAAACCATCAAGTGGAGCCGCCCTTTTTTCGAGTACCGCGGCACCATCGTCTGCAACATCTCGGGCTTCAAGGAGCACTGCAGCCTTGGCTTCTGGGGGCTCGAAATCGGCGCCATCCTGCGCAAGGCCGGCGTCGTGCGCGATGGAGCCATGGGATCTCTTGGCCGCATCACCAGCATTGCGTCGCTTCCGCCGGAAAAGAAAATCATTGAATGGGTTAGGCAGGCCGCAGGACTTATCGAAACCGGCCGGGAAAGAAGCCCCATCGCGGCCCGCCCTCGCGTCGTCAAGCCGGCCAACCCCGCCCTCAAGACTCCGCCGGATTTGAATCGGGCTCTCGCAAAAAACAAAAAGGCCGTCGCCGGCTTTGCCGCCTTCAGCCCCAGTTGCCGCCGCGAATATATTGAGTGGATCGTCGATGCCAAACGTGCCGAGACCCGCGAGCAGCGCATCGCCACGGCCGTGACCTGGATCGCTGAAGGCAAACAGCGCAACTGGAAATATCAAATGTAAGCCTGGGGGTCCTGACAAATTTATTGCCTGCCGTCAGCCCTTCGCGCACGCACCAGCGTTCCTGCTCCTGACCGCCAATTCGCTAATCCCTGCTCTGGTCCCTCGATCCCTCGGTCACTTGGTGCCTGCTTTTCGCGCCTCGCGCTCCAGTTGCCCCGACCAAGCCAGAAAACGCATCAGATCCCAGCGCTCCGCCCACATGAAGCCAAGCACCGCCCCAGCCGTCAGCGTCTCCGCTTTCTTGCCCGAGTAGGTCTCAACGCGCCAGCGCAGAAACTCGCTCCGCCACGGAGCCAGCCTGTGGCCCCGCGTCGCATTCCACAAGAAACGCAGCGCAGCAAACAAGAAGAATCCCCTCGCCCCTCAGTATAGAGAAGGCGACGAAGCCTGCGCTTGTGACTGCGTCATCCCTGCAGCTTGCTGAACAGGCTGTTCGACGTCGATTCCAACTGCGCGATCACGTCTTCCAGAGCCGTCTGCTGCGTCTCCGCCTGCGAAAGCTGGGTTGAAATGGTGGGAATGTCGGCCTGCATCAGGTCAGTCTGCGCGGCCGTGAGCTGCGTCTTCTCGTTGGTTACCGCGCCCGACGCCGCGCTGATCTGCGAGATCGAATTGTCAACCGTCACGCGCTGCTGCGAGACGTAGTTCAATGCCGTGCTGAGAGCCGTCGTGTCGCTTGCCGCCTGCTGCTCATTCACCGTGCCACTCGAATAGTCGGCCACCAGCGCATTCAACGCACCGAAAACGCTGTTTGTTCCAGCACCCATGAAAATCTGGTCTCCCGGCACATTCAACTGGATCTTCTGTCCATTGGGCAATTCGAGATAGTTCACGTTCTCGTCGCCGTTGTAGCTGGTCACGCCCGGCGATGTCGCCGTCGAAGTCGAAAACGGCGCCGCGGTCGTCTTGCCTCCGGCAAAGATATATTGCCCCTGATAGCTTGTGTTCCCCAGCGACTGCACTTCGTTCAGAATCCCCGAGATCTGGTTCGAGATCGATTTCACGTCGCTCGAGTTCATCGTCCCGTTGTTGGCGCTTGTGGCCAGCGAAATCGCCTGCGTCAACTCGGATACAACGCTGCCCAGCGCGGAATCCGCCACCTGCAATTGTCCCGTCACCAGGTTCGAGCTCTCGGTAAACGAATCGTCCTGCTGAATCTGATTCAGAAGCAGCACGTTCTCGCCCGCCCCCACCGGATTCTGGCTAAGCGAGGTGATGCTCACCCCGCTCGACAGCTCCGAGCTCAACTGCTGCTCGCTGGATTGCGTCTGATCCAGCGAGCCCACCAGATTCGAAATGTATGTCGGATCAACCCGCATCGCCTTGCTCCACAATCGCAACGGACAATGAACGCCTTGCCGCTGCCTCAGGTCTGGTTTTCTATTCCCTGTTCCCTGTTTTTACGACACCGCCGTCTCCTCGCCCAGGTTCAGCGCCGAGGCGATCACTGTGTTCAAAATCGCGAACACCTGCGACGCGGCCTGGTAGCTTGTCTCGAGGGTCGACATCGCCGAAGCCTCATCGTTCAGGTTCACACTCGACAGCGCATTGTTCTGGGTCTGCAATTGCGTCACCGAAGCATTCTGCGCCGTGTTCTCCGTTTGCACTTCAGAAACTGTGGAGCCCAGCGTGGAGACAAAATTTGAGTAGTAGTTGATCGGCGTCTGCCCATTCACGATCAGCCCGCCGGCAAGGTTCGCCATCGTGACGGCATTTGAGTTGTCTCCAGTCCCGTTTCCCAATCCCGCCGCCGCTATCTGGCTGGGATCGGTCATGGTGGCGCTCATCGCCACGGCGCTTCCCGCTACTTGCGCCGGCTCCTTGAAGATATAAAGAGGATTGGCGACCGTCCCCGTCGCGCCATTCAGGTCTGTGCCTGTATTGTTGGCGGCATTCACTGAGGTCGAAACGTCATACGCCAGCTGATCGAGCGAGCTGAGCGCGTTCGGAATGTCCGTGTCCCGTGCCGTCAGATACCCGCCCAGTTGTCCGCCTCCCGATGCCAATTGCGAAGTGATGTCCGTTCCGCCCAGAAAAAAGTCTGTTGCGCCGTTCACCGTTCCCGTGGTGAGCTGGAAGCTCTGACCCTCCGACACCAGCAACTGCCCCGATGTCGTTGTCACCGAAAGCCCATTGTTCTCCGTCGTCACCTGGTTGATCCCGATCAGTTGCGAAAGCTGGCTCAAGTCCTGCTGCCGCTGATCCTCGAGCGTTCCCGCGTCCGAGTTCGGAGAGATGGATTCGATCTCCTGGTTCAGTTGCCCAATCGCGCTGGTCAGCGAGTTCACCTGGCTCGCCACCCCCGATGCCTCCTGGTCCAGCGCCGCACTCTGCGAATTCAGGCTGCTCGCCGCGCTCGAAATGTCCCCGGCCAAAGTCGACGCCGACGAAAGTACCTGCTCGCGCAGCGCGTTGTCTGTCGGATCGCTCTCGAGCGATGAGAACGAATCAAAGAAGCTTGTGATGTCGCTGCCAATATCTCCGGCGGTCGAGCTGGATGAGCCGGAGTCCGGCGTAAATAGCGCCTGTATGTTGTTCAACGCCGTCAGCCGCGTGCTCGAAGACGATGCCAGTTGCTGTTGCTGGTCAAGCCGCTCTTCCAGAACCCGGTCGCGCTGCGACGTCGCGCCCGTCTCGGTCACCCCATCGCCAACCAGTACGCCGCCAACCGAGATCGGTGTGTTTTCCTGCCAGTCCGGTTTCTCCTCTGTGTAACCCGTTGTGTTGGCGTTGGCTACGTTGTTCGCCACCACGTTCAAAGCTTCCTGGTCGGCATCCAGGGCCCCCGAAATCACACTTAAAGCGGAGTTAATCGTGCCCATGAGCATCCCCCGCCTGGGCATCGACCTCCGTGGCAGCTTCCGCAGCAACGCCATCTGAAACTTCGGCGGCGTCTTCCACGGCACTGTTCGCGCTGCCGCGAATCATCTTCTCGTTGTACTCAAGACGCCTTTCGCGCATCTCGCGCAGTCGCCGCATCACGTTGCGATTGGCGCGCGTTGCCTCCAACACCCGCTTCAGCACCGACATATCTGCCTGCGCCTCCCGCGCCTGCCGCGCCAGCTCCCTCTTTTCGTCCGCGCCCATCGAGTCCAGGTTCTGATTGAGCGCTTCGCAGGAGACCGCAAGCTCCTCAAGCCGCGGCGCATTGAGCAGCGCCAGCGCACGCGAGGCTTCCACCACAAGCGCTTTCAGCTCCGGGTTCGCCGCGGTCGCCTCAGGCTCCGGCATCCTTCCATTCCTCTTCTGTTCGCGCGCCCGCGCTTTCTGGCTCGGACGTTCTGTCGTTCCATCCTTGGTTTACCCCAATGCCGGAGGGGCTATGCGCCGCTCAGCATGGCATCCACCAGCTTCGAGGCAACCGCTGACGCCGGCACATCGTAGGTTCCCGCCGCCAGCGCCGACTGAATCTCCGCCACCTTCTCCGGACGCACGCCGTCATCGGTGAGGGCTTGCGAAACTTCATTGGCCGCGTTGCTCAAAGTCGCCTTGTCGGAATCGAATGCGCTTCCCGTCGCGGCCGCGCTGCCCTTCGGCTGCGGCGCCGATTGGGCCGTCGGATTCACCCCCAACAATGACCTCAATCCGTCCATGCTGCTTCGAATATCCATACACTTTGCTCCTTGCCATGCCTATCGGCTTCTTCGCTAATCACTCTAGTCATTCAGGAGCTCTCATCACGGTATTGCCGTGCAGAATTCCGGTTACCTTCCCATTTCCGTGCTGGTTACCCATGTGGCTACCAGACCGGGAAAGCTCTTGCACAATTCGATCCGCGATTCCGAACCCGCCGCGCTCGCTGAGCGCCTTGCCAAGCGCCTCACACGCAAACTCGCCCAAGGCGCCGGTCGAACCCGCTCCCGCTCCGGAACCCAAACCCGAGACGCTGTCATCGGTCCCGGTCAGCCCATCGCCGCTTGTCATCGGCCCCAGCAACTCCTTCATCATCTGGCCTTCAAACTCGTGCGCTGCCTGCACCAGCCTGGGCGATGCCGCGCTTTGCGCAGCAGTTGCAGTAGTACTTCCGGCGATAGACCCAACGTGCATCGCTAATCCCACTCCCTCTCCCGCGCCTTTTCGGCCCCTCGTTCCCTCGGTCCCCTGGTCCCTGCCCTACAGCACTTCCAAATCCGCATCCAGTGCCCCGGCTGCCTTCATGGCTTGGAGAATCGAGATCACATCTCGCGCTCCCGCACCGGTACGTTGCAATTCCTCGACCAAATCCTCCACCGTCGCGCCTTCTTTCAAATCGATCCTGTTCACCGGCTTGTCCTGCGCCTGCACCGTGGTCTGCTCCACAACCTGCGTGGTTCCGGAAGACAGCGCACCCGGTTGCGAGACTTCCACGTTCGTGATCACGTTGATGCTCAGTCCGCCATGCAGAATCGAAACCGGCTGCAGCCGCACTGTGCCCCCGATCACCACTGTTCCCGTGCGCTCGTTCACCACCACGCGCGCCCGCGGAAAGACATCGATCTCGAGCTCCTCCACCTTGTCGAGCAGCGACGCCACATCCTCATCGGGCTGGACCGCGATTTCGACGCGCCGGCTGTCGATGGCTTTGGCGCGCGCTGTGCCAAGCGTCTGATTCACCGTCGCCGCCATTCGCTCCGCGGTATGAAAATCGGCGTCGTTCAAGATCACGCTCACCGTCCGCATTTGCTTCAAGTCAAACGGCGCCGCCCGTTCCACCATCGCGCCCCCGGGAATGCGCGCCGTGGTGGGATGATTCACCTGCTTGGCGCTTCCGCCGGAGGCCGCCGTGTAGCCGCCCAACACCAGCGCTCCCTGTGCCTGCGCGTAAATCTGCCCATCGGGCCCGTAGAGCGGCGTCATCAAAAGGATTCCGCCTTCGATCGACCGTGCATCACCGGCCGACGAAACGGTCACATCCACCTTGTACCCCGGCCCCGAGAACGGCGGCAGCGTGGCCACCGCAAACACCGCTGCCATGTTCTTCACCTGCATGTTGCTGGCGCTGTTCGATCCGGTTTGCGGAACCGTGATGCCCATCTTCTCCAGCGCCGACACAAGCGTCTGCGCCGGAAACACCGTCTGCGAGCTGTCTCCCGTGCCCTTCAAGCCCACCACCAGGCCATAGCCCACCAACTGGTTATCGCGGATGCCTTCGATGCTCGTCACATCCTTAATGCGCGACTTCTGTCCGGGCTCCTGAGGCGGGGCGATCGTAATCGCCAGAAGCCAAAATGCGGCCAGCGCTATACCCCACCAGAACGCGCGGCTCTCGAGATAGGGAGTGACCCGGCTCCACTTGCCTTTACTCCTCATGTCCGCAACCGCTGCGCGCATCGTCATGCCCGGCCTCTCGAAACTTCAGAACACTACGAGTTTCTCCAGCAAACGCACCAGAGGATTCGACCGGTAGGTCGAGTCGTTCACGATTCCCTTGCCCGTCACTTCGAGTTCCAGATCCGTCATCGCCGTCGACAGCACCTGGTTCTGGTTGCTCACATCCTCGGGCCGCACCAGCCCGCGCAGAACGATCAGCTGTGTCTGCTGCGAGAACGTGATCTGCCGCGTGGCCTGCACCACCAGCATTCCATTGGGCAGCACGTCTACCACCTCGGCTCCGAAAGTGGTCGCCAAACTCGAATCGGTGGTGCTCTGTCCCTGTGCCGTCAACCCCGATGCAGCCGTCGCGCCCACAAGATTCTGCAGCGCATTCGACGCCTTCAGCGCACCAAACAGCGACGTGACACTGGAGTTCGCATTGGACGCGCGCGAGTTCTTTACCTGCCCACCGGTCGACGCCGTCAGGCTTTCACCCACCACGATCATCACCACATCGTGAATCCTGTAGGCCTTCACATCCGTGCCCAGCCGCACCAACTGACCCGCGGGGCTCCACAGCGAACCCGCCGTATGCACCTCGGCTGCCTGCTGCGCGCGCACCCGCGCAATGTAGTTCCGCAAGGCCTCCTCCGGCGGAGTCGCCTTCGCCGGCGGCGTTGCCGCGCGCTTCCTGGCCCACGATCCCGCCGGTGCCGCCAGAAGCGCCCCCGCCAAAATCGCCACTGCCCACTTCTTCATGGATGTTCCCTTCGCTCTGTTTCGAGCGCGGCCCTTCCCGGCCCGAGCGCCACCACGCGAATTGCCTTGCCTCCGATCTTCAGTCGCGCCTCGAACTCCGCTCCAACCGCCGCCGATTCCAGCGCTGTGGCCTCGAGCCGCGCGTCTACCACCGCCGAATGTTCCTCGACAATCACCGCGTCGCCGGCACGAATCACGGGAGCCGTTGCGGGGCGGACCACTTTCTTCGCCACGCGCACCGCTTCGGTTCGCGCCGCCTCACCTTCGAATCCATTCGTTGATCCCGCACTCGCGGCGCGCATCATGCGCCCAGGGCCTCCGGGATCGCTCGCGTCGCGCATCAGCAGCCAACGATCTCCCGTCGCGGCATCGTCGATCACCCGAACGACCTGGCCTGCAATCTGGCCGCGCGCGACCGCCGGCCTACCAAAACCGAGCCCCGCAACGCCAACCAGAATCATCGAGGTCGCAACCGCTCTTTTCACCTTCGTCACCCTTGCAACATTTCTTCAACCAACGCCGGTAGATCAATGCGTCATATTGTTGACTTCCGAATACATGTCGTCCGCTGCCTTGATGACCTTCGAATTCGACTCATAGGCCCGCTGCGCAAGCACCATCTGGACAAACTCCGTCACCACGTCCACATTCGAGTTTTCGAGGTATCCCTGTTGCAGCGTGCCCATGCCTTCGGTCCCGCCCGGGTTGCCGAGCACCGGATCGCCCGAGCTGAGCGTGGCCGTGAGCAGGTTGTTGCCCATGCTTTCCAGGCCTCCGGGATTGGGAAACGTGGCCAGCTGAATCTGTCCCAGTTGCGACGGGTTCTGCTGCCCGGCAAGGGTCGCGTTCACCACGCCGTATTCAGTAATCGTCACCGCCGTCGCATTCGAAGGAATCGTGATCGTCGGAATCAGCGGGTCGCCGTCGGTGGTCACGATGGTTCCCTGATTGTTTAAATGAAACTGCCCGGCGCGCGTGTACGCGATCGTGCCGTCGGGCCGCTGCACCTGAAAGAATCCCGATCCCTGAATCGCCACATCGAGCGGGTTGTCGGTCTGGTTCATCTCGCCCTGTGTATTGATCACTTCGGTGGCCGCCGACTTTGTTCCGAGGCCAATCTGCAATCCCGCCGAAACCGTGTTCTGGCTCTGCGCTGCACCTGGCGTCACCATGTTTTGATACACCATGTCCTGGAACTGCAGGCGCAACTGCCTGAAGCCGGTGGTCGATGAGTTGGCCAGGTTGTTGGCAATGGTGTCCAAATTCATCTGTTGAGCGCTCATGCCGCTGGCTGCTGTATACAAGGCTCGAATCATCTTTCTCCTTGTCTTGGACGAGATCCTCGGTCTTTTTCCTGTCGCACTAAACCTTCGGCAGATCTTCCGTCGCAAACTTGTTGAACTCCGTGTGAAACACCGTTAGCGCCCGCTGCATCATCTCCGCCTGGCGCTGCATCACGATCAGATTTAACGATCCCTGCACCACATCCTGATTGGCGGCCTCGAGCGCGCCCTCATGGACCGCTGCATCCTTCGCCGCGACCGGCGTCACGCCGGCCGGGGCCACGTAGCGGTTCGCGCCCTCGGGCGTCAGTTCGGTTCCCGCTGGAAACGTGACCACACCGACCGTCGCCACCGCGCCGCCGGCCACTGAAACTGTTCCGTCACCGCCCACTGAAACCTCGCCCGGAGGTATCGCAATCGGCTGGCCCGCCGCAGTGAGCACCGGCTCATCGGCCTCGGTCACCAACTGCCCGCTTTGCGCACGGTGAAAGCTGCCGTCGCGCGTATAGCGCACGCCCTGCGGCGACTGGACCATAAAAAATCCCTGGCCTTCGATGGCCAGATCCAGCGGATTGCCCGTTTGTTCCAGAGCCCCTTGCGCCATGCTCAGCCGATCGCCTCCGAGCAGGCCGTAGTTGTTCACGGTCTGGCCCAGTTGCGAGTCGAGGGCATCCGGGCCCAGCAGCACGGACCGAAAAAATTCGCGCTCGGCGCGATAGCCAGGCGTCTGCGCGTTCGCCAGATTGGCCGCCGCCGTGTCCAGAGCCTGGGTGCGCGCCACCAGGCCCGTCATCGCCGCGTAGTAGCCGCTGTCCATAACGGGGAATTTGGATGCAGAAAAAGGACCGAAGGGGAGGGGGAAAGATTAGAAGAGATTAGCGGTGGGAGAAAACCAATGCAGCCTCTAACTTCTAGCCACTAGCAGCTAGCTATGAGCTGCTGGCTCCTAGCTTCCGGCTTCCGGCTTCCGGCTTCTGGCTACCATTTACTCCCATTCAGCACATCGCTCTCTCCCCGTCTCGAAGAAATTCTCCACTTGCCAACTTCTTTGCCGCCCATGCCGCGGACTAACATTCAGCAGGATCGGCTGGAAGCTAGCGGCTAGTAGCTGGAAGCTGCTCTACTGCAGCCCGTCGCACACGATCGTGACTTCGAACACCTGGTCGTCGAAGCGATAGGTATGGTGAATCTGAAACTCCGGAGCCTGCACATGCAGCTTGTAGTCGTGGCCGGTAATCACCGCGGGAACCGAAAGCCCGGTATTGGCCGCCAGCTCCGGCACCTTGCCCTTCCACGCCCCGGCCAGCATGTTGCAGATCTCGCCGATCCCGTCCTTCACCGTGTCGTCGATCGCCGAGAACTCCATGCCCGTCATATGCGCCGCGATCTTGATTGCCGTCTGCCCCCCGGACTTGAACACGCACGCGCCGCTCAACACGCCGCCGAATCCCACTACCGATGTCACCGACTCTGTGTCCACGACGGCGGGCCCAGTGACCCGTTTGCACTCCAGCCCCAGCATCAGCCGGAAAACCTCTTCCACGCTCGCATCCAGGTTCCGCGGATCGGAGACCTGCTGCACGGACTCTCGCAATGAAACCGGCATCGTACGCTCCCTCGTAACCGCGCCGCCCGCATCTCCGCCGGCAACGCCTTTGCCCGGGCCGCCACTGTGTCCCCCGGTGACCGATGAACGTACACCGTTCAACAGCACGGCGCCCTCCTGTCCTTAACCCGTCTTTCCCCGGTTCACTCTGCGTGCCCCGGGCTGGACAAACTGAATCCCGAATCCATCGAATTCTCGGACTCCAAAGAAGCCGGCTCCGCAAAGAAACTTGCGCAAACTGGCCGCAAAGACCGCTACGCCGCGTGCAACAGCGGCAATACCCGCTCCTTGACTTGCTCCGCAGTAAACGGCTTGCGAATATACCCCTGCGCTCCCGCCTCAATCGCCTGCTTCACATGCTCCTCGCTCGATTCCGTGGTGATCATCACAACGGGAATGCCCACTGCCAGGTTCTGCGCACGGATCTGGCGCAAGAATTCCAGGCCGTCCATGGCCGGCATATTGATGTCGGAGAGAATCAAGTCGATCGGGCTGGATTTCAAAACTTCCAGCCCTTCGACGCCGCTGCCCGCCTCGTGCACCTCCATCGGATCCAACCCCGCCTGGCGCAAGGCGCGTTCGACGATCTTGCGCATCACCGAGGAGTCGTCGACGATCAGCGTTCGAATCTCGCTCATATGCAAGCTCCCTCCACTCTGTTTCTATCGGCGCGCGGGAGCGATCCTTGAGGGTGAATCCGCGACCGCTCTTGCAGGCGGACCGAGCCGATCAGGTCGCGGATCGAGTCCACTTCCGGCAACGGCCCGCTCTCCAGCCTGTTCCACATGCGCAACCAGAAGCAGTCATGCACCCGCACCAGGCGCGACTCCACGGGCCGCGCCCGCTCGACGGCCTTTGCAAAAGCCGAGGCCAGCGCCGATTCGGTTTGCGCTTCGATCAGCTCAGCCGCGGGAAAATGCGCCTCAAGCAGGCGCGCATGCGCCGGGTGGAATTGCGATTCCTGTACCAGCCCGCCTACGACTTCAAGACCTGTCATACGCTCCAGAGCCAGCGCCAGAGCGGCGTCGAGATGATCCTCGAACCCCAGATAGAGAATTTTCCCCGCCGCCACGCGCAGCGGCAGCGCTCCGAATGCGTCCACAAACAGGCGCGGCACAAGTGCGGTCAACCCCTCGGGTTGATGAAACTCCATGCCCAGCACCGGGCATCCCCACTGCAGGCCGAGAGCACGCGTCACGTTCTCTTCGCTCGCGCTCCGGCTCTCGACCAGCCACCGGCCCAGCCTTCCGGCGCACGCCGATTTTTGCGACTGTAGCGCCGAGCGCAAGTCCTGGTTCGTGACCCAGCCATGCTCGAGCAGAACCAGGCCCAGCGGAATCCGGTGACGATGGCCCTCGCGCGGAGAGCCTCGCCCATCCATTTCGCGGCTGAGCGCCCGAGCCACTTGCGCCGCCATGCAAACTTCAGAGCAGCACCAGCCGCCTTCGAAGACCGGAGTCTCGCGCCTCCGCCACAGCCGCAACCAGCCCGAACCACAACGGGGATTGGCGCAGGTCGAGAAGATGCCTGTGCGCAACATCGCTGCCGCGCCGCCGGCATGAGAAATCCCGGGCGATGCGCTTGCGGGCCGCCGATCGCCGGCCGAGCCATGTGCCGTCGCCAGCTCCGGCACCGACTCGGAGAATCGAGGGAGAGACCGCCGGCTCAGAAGAGGCATCGAATGCTCTCCAACCGTTTCCTCGGCGCGGCCACTTCTGTCACCCGCAGGCCGAAGTTGCCGTTCACCAGAACCACTTCGCCGCGCGCCACAATCTTGTCGCCCACAATCAGGTCCACCGGATCGGCCACATGGCGATCGAGCTCGACCACGTCGCCCGGCCCCAGATCGAGAATCTCGCCGAGAGGCATCTCCCGCGAACCGAAGCGCAGAGACGCTTCGAGCTCCACGTCGAGCAGCAGTTCAAGACCCGGACTGAGCGCCGGCGCCGCCAATCTCAGATCGTCAGACACCGCGTGCGGTGAAGCCGAAGAGGACGCCGGAGGTTGCGCGGATGCCGGCGGCGAAGTCGGACGAGCAGGCTCGGCAGCCGGCTGCGTCCTTTTTTCGCTCGCTTCAGCAGGAACCGCCTCCCGCACCTCGTCCCGCACCAATACCGTCCACGCGCGCCCGCTCGATCGGAGCTGGAAGGCCTGCGTGATCTTGGCCTCGGCCGCGATCTCCTCAAAGCTCGCCACCTGGCATTTCTTTCCGGTCGCGGCCAACAGATCGCCGGCCGCGGCGCCGGCCGCCTCGCTCAGCAGCTCCTTCCAGCCGGCCTTCTGATCCACTCCCTCGCCCATTAGCGGTGTCTCCAGCACCGCGCCGTCGAGAACCACAGAGAACCGTCCCGTCACATCGCCGCCGAGCGTCGCCGCAAAGCCAAAGGAGCCGGCGCCCAGGGGCTTCGGCAGCGACTCGCTCAGCTCCGGCTCCCCCGCCAGAGCCTGCGAGAAAAGCGCCGCCGCCACTTGCGTCCAGCAGTCCAGATAGGTCTTCACGGCTCACCTCCAGCTAAAACCCGCTCGATTCGTGCCGCGCGATGCGCCCCGTGGCGCATGGCATGGGCCAGCGAAAGCGCCTGGCCCGCAACCCGCAACTCCGAAAGCGCGTTCGTTCCCACGTCGAGGCGCAGCACGTCGCCGGGTTTGACCTGTTCGAGATCGCTTGCCGCCACGCGCACCGTGGGCAGTTGCAGCGAACAGCCAAAGCGGATCGCGCGCGCCACGTCGCTCATGCGCGCCCGCGTGCCGCCCGCATGGCCCCGCCGCCGCCCCCACTCCGACGTCAGCCGCCGCAGAATGGTGTTCGCCACCACCGCCGGAAAAGCCAGGTTCAGCAATCCCGAGCTATGCGGCATGCGAATTTCGAAGCTCAGGCAAAGCGTCTTCTCCGCAACCGAAATAATGCGCGCCACCTGAGTCTGCATCTGGCGGCGATCGAACAGAAAGCTCAACCCCACCGGCTGCCAGGCAACCGTCAGCTCGCGGCACACGATCTCGACCACGCTCGCCAGGATCGATTCCTCGATGTCGGTCAGCTCGCGCAACGGGCCGTCCTTGCCGTCGCCGCCCAGAAGCAGATCGATGATGGGAGGAGCGAGTCCGAGATCGAGTTGCAGGACCGCCAGCGCGCCCAAAGGCTCGAGCCGGACCGAAGCCACGTAACAGATCTCGGGAATCCTGAGCAGAAACTCATTGAACTGGATCTGCTCGGCCGACACAAGATTGACCTGAAACCGCGTGCGCAGCCACGCCGCCAGGTTGTGCGTCAGGTTGCGCGCAAACAGATCGTTCAGCATGCTGATGGCGCGCAACTGCTCCGTTGAAATCTGGCCGGCGGAGGAGAAGTTGTAAGGCACCACCTTGGCTCGCACCTCGGCGGGCGCGGCCTCGGGGGTCTGGCTGCGCGCGGCCTGAAAGAGCGCGTCGATTTCATCCTGCTTGAGTGTCTTTTCGGTCAAGAACGATCTCCTCCGGCTCTCTCCCACCCCGCCCGATTCTTCCACCCCGCCTGATTCTTAAACCCTGCCTGATTCCGCCGGATCGACTTCTGCCGGACTTACTTGCTCCGCGTCACCGGCCTCGAGCCCGCCCGCTCCGTCGCACTGCCCGCAAGGTCGCGCAGCGCGGCGCGCAAATGCACCACCGCCGACGCATGCACCTGCGAGACGCGCGACTCGACCACGCCCAGCGCCAACCCGATCTCACGCATGGTCATCTCTTCGTAGTAGTAGAGCGTCATCACCAGCCGCTCGCGGTCAGGCAAGTGCGCAATGGCGCCGGTCAGCCGCTCTTCAAGCTCGCCCCGGAGGCAGTGAAAGAGCGGATCGTCCTCCGGCTTCCCCGGCACGTAGGCCAGCTCCTCCTCGCCCGAGTTCTCGTTGCGCTCGATATGCAGCGTGCCGATCTCCAGGCCCTTCAAATCTCCCAGCAGTTGCTGATACTCGTCGAGGCCCATCTCCATCTCGGCGGCAATCTCACCCTCGCCCGGCGCGCGGCCCAGCCGCGCCGTCAGCACGCGAATGGACTCTTCCACCGCGCGGCCCTTGCGCCTGAGCTCGCGCGGGCTCCAGTCGAGCGTGCGCAGCGAGTCCAGAATCGCGCCCCGGATGCGGAACTGCGCGTAGCTGCGAAACTGCACCTTCTTCGTGGGATCGAATTTGGCGAAGGCATCCATCAGCCCCACCACGCCCGCCGAAACCAGGTCCTCGATGTCCACATGCTGCGGCAGCCGCTCGTGGATGCGCCGCGCCAGAAAGCGCACGATCGGCAGGTGCTCGAGCAGCACACGCTCCTGCTCCGTGGTCAGCGCCGGTTGAGTCGTCGCCTGCGGCGGATAGCCGCCCGGAACCGCGCCGCGCCGCGCCGGCCTTTGCTCTCTCGCTGCCGCTGCTTCCATCGCCATCTGCTTCCCCTTGAGACCCACGATTTCTGTCGCGCAACTTTTCTGTCGCCTAACCGCCCGACTATCGAACCGTGCCCACCGGGCGCAGCCGGACTTCGGGTGGAACTTCGCTGGCCGCAACCACCGCCAGGCGCGGCACGATCGGCTCCAGCCACCGCCGGACGAAAAAACGGGCCGGACTCGGGCAAAGGAGCACGGGCGGGGCCGAGGAGGATGCCGAACCGATAAGGGATCTCACAGAATCGGCGAGACGGCGAACCACCGGCGTGGCCGGGCGCGCATGGGCAGCAAGCTGCCGCTGTCCTCCCATCCCGGAAGTCTCCGGCGCGACCGTCGCGATGATTTCTTCTTCGAGACCGGGATCGAGCAGCAGCACAGGCAACTGGCCGTCTCCATCCACAAGCGGCTGCACCAGCCTTCGTCCCAGCCCAGCCCGCGCCGATTCGACCAGCGCGACCAGATTCTTTTGCACCGCCGCCGTCTCAAGCAGAGCCTCCAGAATCGATCCCAGGTCGCGGATCGACACTCTCTCGCGCAGCAACTCAACCAGAACACGCGCCACCTCGCCCAGCGTCAGAAGCTTCGGCACCAGCTCTTCCAGCAGCTTGGGGTGCGAGTCGTTCATCGCGTCCAGCAGCCGCTTGATCTCCGCGCGCCCCAGCAACTCCCATGCATGCCGCCGGATCAGTTCTCCGAGATGCGTGGTGACCACCGTGACCGCATCCACGACCGAATAGCCAGCGGCAATCGCCGGCTCTTCGAGTGCGGGCGCGATCCAGATCGCGGGAACTCCGAAGGCCGGCTCGCGCGTCTCTCTGCCCGTCAAGGGCCGCCGCCCCGGTTCGCCCGAGACCGCCAGCAGATGCGGGCCTTCAGTCTGCCAGCGGCCGATCTCAATCCCGCGCAGCGAGACCACGTATTCGCGCGGCTTCAGGCGCAGGTTGTCCGAGATGTGCACCGGCGGCACCAGAAAGCCCATCTCCGACGAAAGGTGCCGCCGCAGGGAGCGCACGCGACCCAACAGTTGCCCGCCCTGCTTCTCGTCGACCAGCGGAATCAGCTGAAAGCCAATCTCGAGCGTCAGGTCTTCCAGACGCATCAAGGCCGCGAGATCCGATCCCTGCGCCGCCGTTTTTTTCTGGTCCTGGAGCGGACTCTCGACCGGAAGAGTCGCCGCCGCGGCGGCTGCCACGCGCCTTCCGCCCACAAACAAGGCCGCGGCCACGGCGAGGAATGCGATCTTCGGCAATCCGGGAATCAGGCACATGCAGGCCGAGACCGCGCTCGCCATATAGAGCGTCGCCGGCCGCGCCAGCAGTTGCTGCCGGATCTCACCCCCCAGCATGCCGGCCGAGTTCGCGCGCGTCAGCGTGATGCCGCCCGCCACTGAAACCAGCAGCGAAGGAATAATCGTCACCAGCCCGTCGCCCACCGTCAGCACGGTGTAGGTCCGCGCCGCCTCGCCCAACTCGATTCCCTGCTGCAATGTACCGATCAGCAGGCCCGCCACGATATTGATCGCGGTAATCAGAATCGTGGCCAGCGCGTCTCGTTGATTGAAGCGTGCCGCGCCGTCCATCGCCCCGTAAAACTCCGCCTCGCGCGCGATCGCCTGCCGCCTTCTGCGCGCCTCGGCCTCGTCGATCAATCCCGCGTTCATGTCCGCGTCGATGGCCATCTGCTTGCCCGGCAAGGCATCGAGAGTGAACCGCGCCGTCACCTCGGCGGTGCGCACCGCGCCGTGCGATACGACCAGAAACTGGATCGCGACCAACGCCAGAAACAGCACGAAACCGACCACGTAATTGCCGCCCACCACAAACTGCCCGAACGCCTCGATCACCTTTCCCGCGGCCGCGGTTCCCTCCTGGCCGTGCAGCAGAATCCTTCGTGTGGAGGCGATATTCAACGACAGCCGGAACAGCGTCAGCAGCAAAAGCAGCGTGGGAAAGACCGACAACTCGACCGCCCGGCGAATCTGCACCGCGGAAAGAAACACGATGATCGAACAGGCCATCGAGATCGCCAGCAGGAGATCGAGCACCGGGGCCGGCACCGGAACCAGCATGACGAAGATCACGCTGATCGCGGCCAATGGCAACAGATAGTCACGCAGGCTGTGCCAAAGCGAGTTTTTTGCCGGCAATGTTCCCGCGGCCAGAGTTGCTGTGCTCATCTCGAAACTCCTCCAAAACCCAAAAGCGCGGAGCGCCTCATCGCAAATCTCCTCCAAAACCCGAAAGCGTGGAACGCCGCCTCATCGCGAAACTGCTCCAAAGCCTGGAACGGCGGAGCCGCCGGAGTGCGCCGAGCGCTGGCGGTCGCGCAGCTCGGCCTCCACGCGCTGGCGGTAGAGGTAGGCCAGAATCGCGGCCACCGCCGCATACAGCTCCACCGGGATCGCCTGGCCAACTTCGACGGTGCGGTAAAGCGAGCGAGCCAGCGGCGGGTTTTCGACGATCGGCACTCCGGCCCAGCGCGCCTCGGCCTTGATCTCTTCGGCCAGAAGATTCCGCCCCTTGGCCATCACCTTGGGCGCTTCCATGCTCACAAAGTCGAAGCCCAGCGCCACCGCATAATGCGTGGGATTGGTCAGCACCACCGCGGCACGCGACACGTCAGCCTTCACCCGGCGGCGGCGCATCTGGCGCTGCAGGTTGCGAATGCGGCTGCGGATCTGCGGGCTCCCCTCGGTCTCCTTGTACTCGTCGCGCAGATCCTGCCGGCTCATCCTCAACCGCGATTCGCGCGACTGCCACTCCACCATGTAGTCGATCGCCGACCATCCAAACAGCAGCCACGCCGCGGCCAGCAGCAATCCGTAGACGTCCCGGCCTAACAACTCCAGCCGCTCAGTCGAAAACGGCGGAATGCTCAACTGGTGCGCCATCCGCTCCACCGCGAAGACAGCCAGAAAGCTTGCCGGGATCAGCGATTTTCCAAGCCTCGATGCGGCGCGCAGCGAAAACAGATTCTTGATGTTCGCAACGGGATTGATGCGCTCCGGCTTGAAGGCGATGGCGCTGCCATGCACCGTCACGCCGCCAGTCTGCGCAATTCCCGCTCCCAGCGCCGCCACAGCCACTGCGGCCATCACCACCGCCGGCGCGGCCAGCACCGCCAGCATCAGCCTCCGGATGGCGAAAAGCGTCGGCGCGAGCATCGCCGGCTCCCAGCGCGCGGGGGCTCCCAACAGCAAAAACCCCTGAAACGCTTCCCGCCACGCTTCGATGGTGCGGCCGCTCATCACTCCCAGCGCTATAACGCCCGCCAGTGTTCCCGCCGCCGCCGTCAGCTCACGGCTGTGCAGGATGTCGCCCTCTTTGCGCGCCTTTTCGCGCCGGTGCTGCGTGGCTTGTTCGGTGCGCTCGCCGGCCATCGTCTAGCCCCTGAACCCGTGCGCCGCGGCCGGCGCGGAAATCATCTGCTCGGCCAAGTCGAGCAGGCTGGCAAAGCGTGCTTCGATAAAGCGCGGCCACAAGGCGAGCGAGCTCGCCAGAATCAGGAAGCCCGTCAGCGTCTTCATGGGCACGGTTAAGGACATAACCGGCAGTTGCGGGCTCAGTTTTCCAATCAGTGCCACGGCAATCTCTACCAGCATGGTGCAGGCCAGAACCGGCGCGGCCAGCTCAAGCGCGGCCAGAAAAATTCCCCCGGCGGCGCGGACAATCGCCAATGCCGCCACCGGAGCCAGAGTGAAAGTGCCGAGAGGCACCGCGCGAAAGCTTCGAAAAACCGACGCCAGCAGAATCCGGTCGAGACCCGCCGTGATCAGAACCAGCGTGCCCATCAGTTGAAACAAATCTCCGAGCAGCGGCGTCTGAATCGCCGATTCGGGATCGAGCAGGTTGACCAGCGAGAAGCTGAACTGCAAGCCCGCGATCTGCCCGGCAAAGATCAGCATCTCGCTCAGCAGGGTGAGCGAAAGTCCGTAGACCAGTCCCACCGCCAGCTCGCCGATGATTGCCGAAAAGCTGAGCGTGGCCTGCGCATGCGGCAATGCGGCCACAAGCGGAGCAACGAGCCATGCCACCGCCCCCACGAAAACCGCCTTCGCGCGCATGGGCAGCGCGGTCGATGAGAAGAACGGAGCGAAGGCCACCATGCCGCTGACCCGCACCAGGGCCAGCGTCATCGCGCTCAGAAATGTCGGCCAATCAGGCATCCCGTTCTGCTTTCCTCGTTCGGCGCGCACCGTGGTTCGTGTTTCGTGGTTCGTGGTTCGTAGTTGGGAGTCCGTCCACGGTTCACGATCCACGACTGCACGATTCGCGACTCAGCCCAGATACCGGTGAAAGTCGCCCAGCAGCAGCCGCGTATACGCCGCCATCCGCTCCAGGAACCACGGCATGCCCACCAGCAGAATCAGCGCAATCGCCGCGAGGCGCGGCACCGTGGTCAGCGATTGGTCCTGCAAGCTGGTCAGCGTCTGCACCAGGCTCAGCACAAAACTCAAAGCCGCGGCCGCAATCAGCAACGGCGCTGCCAGCACAATCGCCTCCCGCATCAACTGGCGCATCAGTTCGGCAACCAGATCCGGCGTCATCCAAATTCCTTTCAGAAACTTTTCAGCAGCGAGCTGGCCAGCAGATTCCATCCATCGACCATGACAAAAAGCAAAATCTTTAAAGGCGTCGAAACCACCACCGGCGGCAACTGGAACATGCCGATTGAAGTCGTGATCGCCGCCGTCACCATGTCGATCAAGAGAAACGGCAGAAACAGCACCGCGCCGATGGCGAAGCCGGCCTTCAGCTCCGAAAGAATGTAGGCCGGAGCGATCACGCGCATGGGCAGGTCGTCGGGCATCTGCGGTCGCGGAATCTGCCCTGCCGCCGCGAAAAGAGCCAAATCTTTCTCGCGCGCGTACCGTAGCAGAAAATGCTTCACCGGCAACGTGCCGCGATCGATCGCTTCCATTCCCGTAATCTCGCCCGTGCGATAGGGTTCCACCGCCTGCTGGTCGACTTGCATGAGTACCGGCGTCATCAGAAACCACGTCATCATCAGCGCCAGGCCCATCAGCGTGGGATTCGAGGGCGCCGTCTGCGTGCCCAGCGCCTGGCGCAGGAAGTGAAACACCACCAGCAGCCGCACCAGCGGCGTCATGCACATCAAAATCGCGGGCAACAGCGTGATCAGCGTCAGGACCAGTAGAATCGTCCACGGCGTCGAGTCCGACGGGTGCAGCTTGCTGTTCAAATCGGGCAGCAGCGGTACGCTCGCCGGAGCGGCCGCAGCCAGCGAAGTTGCCCAGCCCATCGATATTCCCATCCAGCCGCTCAACCCGCCCCCTATCAAGCCTGCCAAACAGGCCGTCACCATGAAACCCTCTGCGAAGTGAACTTCGGCGGCCGGCGATTCTCAGCGCGTGCCGTTCTGCCTGCGCCGATTCGCACACTCCCGTTAGCGTTTCCCGGAGATTCATCAAGTGGATAGAACGCCGGCCCGCCTTCAGCCGAAGTCGCCACCAGAATCCTTCGTCCTTCCGCCTCGACCAGCGCCAGTGACTGGCGCGGCGCCAGCGCGATCCGCTCAAGGAGGGCCAGCCGCGGCTCGCCCCTGCGCCGGCCGCTGAGTCTCGCCATCAGCCATCCCGCAAGCCCGCCAACTCTCTCCGCCATCCCACCGGCTCCACTCACTGCTTCCATTTCCTCGTCCCTATTCCCTGTTCCCTATTCCCTGCTTTACTCACGCCAGCCGCGTCACGCGCACCGCCAACTGCGTTTCAATCACTTCGAACTCGGTCCACGCCAACTTCACATCCCCCGCAGCCAGCGGCAGGTCGTTGCCGTGATTCCACTGCGACTCAATGACGGTTCCCGGCTCGAGCGCCAGAAGATGCCGCACGCGAAACTCCCTGACCGGCACGGCCACGTCCAATTCCACCGGCAATCGCGCCACCAGCGGCCCGAACCCCGGCTCCTTCTCGTCCTCGCCCAACTGCCGCGGCGAGGGAACCAGCGCTGTCCCCGTGTCGCCGCCAGCAGCATTCGCTTGAGCCGTTCCAGCCGAACGCGTCCCCGTCGCTGCTGGATGAGGGCTCCCCGGAATCTGCGCGGTCGCCGGAGCCGCTCTCGCTCCCGCTTGAATCGGCCCTCCTGCCGGAACTTGCCCACCCGCCGGAGATTGCCCACCCGTCGCAACTGGTTGAGAGGAGGCCATCGCGGAAGTTAACTCTGCAGCAACGGGTCCAGAGGGGGATTGGGGAAATTGGAATGGACTAAGAATTGCGCCCGTACCACGTTCGACCAGTTCGGTCCGGGCGCCACTCCGCCCGCCGCGCGCAACCGCGCCCGGGCCGCGCCGCTGCGCACCATTCACATCGCTGATACACTTGGAGTTGGAAAGACTTTGCGGCTTTCATCCCGCACCGAGCGGAATCTGGCGCTCGCCGAGGTCGAAAAAGATGCCTGAATCCACAGAAAACAACGGTTTCGCCGGCACCAGCCTGCGCCTCAAAATCGGCCTGGCAGAGATGCTCAAGGGCGGCGTCATCATGGACGTCATGTCCGTCGAACAGGCTCGCATCGCCGAAGAATCCGGCGCCACATCCGTCATGGCTCTCGAGCGCGTTCCCGCCATGATCCGCGCCGAAGGCGGCGTAGCCCGCATGGCGCGCCCCTCGCTCATTAAACAAATCATTCAGGCGGTTTCAATCCCCGTCATGGCCAAGGCACGCATCGGCCACACCGCGGAAGCGCAGATTCTTCAGGAGCTGGGCGTCGACTATATCGACGAGAGCGAGGTGCTCACACCCGCCGACGAGGCGCACCACATCGACAAGCACGCCTTCACCACACCCTTCGTCTGCGGAGCGCGCAACCTCGGCGAAGCTCTTCGGCGCATCGCCGAAGGCGCGGCCATGATCCGCACCAAAGGTGAGGCAGGCACGGGCGACGTGGTTCACGCCGTCCAGCACATGCGCACCATCACGCGCGAGATGCGCACCCTTACCGTGCTCAGCGAGCAGGAGCTTTACGCTGCCGCAAAAGATCTGCAGGCGCCGTATGAACTCGTCCGGATGGTCGCGAAAACCGGCAAGCTTCCCGTGCCCAACTTCTCCGCCGGCGGCATCGCCACGCCTGCTGACGCTGCTCTGATGATGCAACTCGGAGCCGAAGCCATCTTCGTCGGCTCGGGCATCTTTATGAAGGAGCGCGCCACTCCGCTCGACGTCGAGAACTCGCCCAAGGAACGCGAAGAAGCTGTTTCGCGCGCCAAGGCCATCGTTGTCGCCACCACGCATTGGAACGATCCCAAAATTCTCGCCGAGGTCGCCGAGCAGGTCACCGGAACCATGAAGGGCCTTGCCGCCGCCGGCCTCGATGAATCGCAGCTTCTGCAAACCCGTGGCTGGTAGCCATCGGCGGTGGGCAGCCGGCTGCCAATCACTAGCACAGTCTTCTGTGTCTCCGACCCCCTCCGAAGGCATCGATCGAAGCGCCGACGCCGCAAACATTGGAATTCAATCGGGATGCTCACTTCGGTAATTCGAGCGGCCTCGTTTTCTTTTCCTCGGCCTCAAGCACCTCTTCTGATTTTCGACGCGTCCAATCAAAAGTGAGGTAACCTCATCCTCACGGGGTTCCCCATGCCCTCCATCTTCACTCCCATTCCGTCTGACGTTGAGCGCAAAGCCCCCGGCACCGGAGGCAAGCCTCCGGTCGATCGCCGCCCCACCGGCGGTGGCGGCGGCGGGGGTGACGACGACTGGCGCAGTCCGCGCCGAGGCCCCCGCGAGGCCCTCAACCGAATCCGCACCTCGGTCTTCATCATCCTCGCCGGCGACATGATGTTCTTCGTCGCCCTGGTGGCCGCGTTTTACGCGCGCCAATTGTCGACGCACATGGACCCGCGAACCATGCAGCAGATCGGCGACTGGCATCCCATCCTGCTGCCGCGTATCCTCTACCTCAACACCGCGCTTCTCGCTCTTAGTACCGTCACCATGGAGCTCGCGCGCCGTCACATCTTTCGCGAGTTCGACGTTCTCGAGGAATGGCTCGGCCTCGGACGCCCGGCCTTGCGCCGCACCCTGCCCTGGCTCGGCGCAACTCTCGCTCTGGGCCTCCTGTTTCTCGCCGGACAAGTCATCGCCTGGCGCCAGCTCAACTCCCAGGGATTCGTCTTTGAAGGCTGGGCCTCTCCGGCCAGCAACTTCTTCTACATCATCACCGGCCTGCACGCCTTGCACCTTCTCGCCGGCGTCTTCGCCATCGTCTTCTGTCTCATCGCGCTCTCTCATCTCAAGCGCATCGAATCCCGCCAGATCGCCGTTGACGCCACCGCATGGTTCTGGCACACCATGGGCCTCGCCTGGCTCATCCTCTTCGCGGTGCTCCTCTTCGGACAATAACCCTCACTCACCACCAGGGTTGCCATCCTCTGCGAGGCTCGGCCCGCAAGCAGAGTTGAACAGAGATGCGCAGACGCTCTACACAAACCTCGTTCAACACAATGAGCGGTTTCCATCCTGGCTTCGCAAAGGTCGGGCACTGCGATTCCACAAACGGCCCTGTTGCGGAACATTGGCTGTAAGCTGGCGGGATACAAACGCTCTGCGCAAGACTGCGCTGCGGAATCTGCGTTGGCAACTGGCAATGGGCTGAAAGTAGATACTCAGGGTGCAGAGGAACATGCAGACCGCGTTATTCCAGGCCTGCCAGCCTTTTGAAGTCCGGATCGTCATGCACGAAGTCGAGGTCCGGATCCTTGCGCATCCAGTCCAGGTTGCCGTATCCGGCGGCCATGGTACGCTTCAGCATCTCCAGCGTCTCGGTCTTCCGCTTCATCAAAGCGTATGCGCAGGCGGCGTTGTAGAGGATGCCGGCCTCATTGGGCCGGAGAGCCACCGCCGTCTGCAGCTGGCGAACGCTCTCTTCTTCGTTCCCTAAGAGCGCCTGCATCACCCCCAGCAGAATCCGCGCCCGCACGTCCTCGGGGACTCGCTCCAACTGCTGTTGCAAGACTACGATCAGTTTTTCGCGATACTGCGCCGCTTCCTTCTTGAGGCCGAGCCGCTCGAGGGCGTTGATGTACGGCATGAAGGTGTTGTAATCGTCACCGTTCGCGTCAATCGCCTGCTGCACCAGGGACACAGCCTCCTCGTGGCGGCCGGAGGCAAAGTAGGCGCGCCCGAGAATGTTCCATGAGCCCTCGCAGTCTCGTTTGCGCTCGATGGCATGTCGGGCAAGCAGCGCCGCCTCATCGTACTTTTTCTGGACGTAGGCGATGCGGGCACGAGCGACCAGGACCTCGGGCAAATCCGGTGACAGCGCAGTGCCCCGGTCGCAGGCCGCCAGTCCGCGTTCGATCCAGCGGACATTCTGCTCGCGTAACTCGTAGATCATGGCGCAAACATGGCCAATAGCCGTGTGCGCCTGTGCGAAATTCGGGTCGAGCTGGATGGCCTGCTCGAACATTTGGAGAGCGTACTCCAGGTTTTCACGCCGCAAGTAATTTCTGCCGCGCAGGTAAAAATCGTAGGCCTGCGCATCCTCAGTGGGGCGAATCGCGATGGTCTTCTCTTCCTGCGGCGTCATGGTGATGCGAAGGGCCTGCGCGATGCTGCGCGCTATCTCCTCCTGGATGGCGAAGACGTCTTCCAACTGCCGGTCGTAGCGCTCGGCCCAGACGGAATGGCGAGTGGAGGCTTCCACCAGTTGCGCGGTGATGCGCACGCGATTACCGGAGCGGCGGATCGAGCCTTCCAGAACATAAGCCGCACCCAGTTGCTGGCTCACTTGCTGCGCGGTGACGGGCTTGTCGCGGAAGGCAAGCATCTCCGAGCGCGGGAAAATATCGAGCTGCCCGATTTTGGAGATTTCGGTGACGATGTCTTCGGTAATTCCGTCGCGGAAGTACTCGTCCTCCTTCGATCCGCTCTGGTTCTCGAAGTAGAGCACAGCGACGGATTTTTGCTTGACGGGCGCGGCAACGGCAGTGGGTCCCGAACCGCTTTTGCGAGAGGCCGCACTTTTTCCAGAATCCAGGTCGCGGGACAAGCGCTTCAAATCGGCGCGCAGCTCGGCCGCCGTCTGGCAGCGCAGATCGCGGTCCTTTTCGAGGAGCTTATCGAGGATCTTCTCGAAGGCCAGCGGCAACTGAGGATTGGCCTCACTGGCTGGCCGCGGAGTGCCATGGAGAATGCCGTCGAAGATGACCGCGGAGGTAGTGCCGGTGAAAGGAAGCTCGCCGGTGGCCATCTCGTAGAGCACGACGCCCAGCGAAAATAGGTCGGAGCGATGGTCGAGTTCTTCGCCACGCGCCTGCTCCAGAGACATATAGGCGATGGTGCCCATGGCACTGCCGGGGCTGGTCAGCTCCAGCGCAGTTTGGACGGAACCTGCTCCGCCGGCTGCCGCGCCGACAGTCTCGGCCTCGCGCATCACGGCGGTGAGCTTGGCGAGCCCGAAATCGAGAATCTTGGCCTGGCCCCGCTCGACCAGAAAAATATTGGCAGGCTTGATGTCGCGGTGGACGATGCCTTTGTTGTGCGCCGCGTCAAGTCCGCTGGCAATCTGAATGCCGATCTCCAACAGTTCTGCTAACTCGATGCGGCGCTCGGCAATGCGATGCTTGAGAGTCTTGCCCTCCAGCAACTCCATGGCGATGAACGAACGGCCTTCGAATTCGCCGATGTCGTAAATGGTGCAGATGTTCGGATGGTTGAGCGACGATGCGGAGCGCGCCTCGCGGTGGAAGCGCTCGATGGCCGCGGGATTGTTCGCCGTCTCCTGAGGGAGAAATTTGAGCGCGACGCTGCGCCCCAGGCGCGTGTCGCGGGCGCGGTACACCACGCCCATTCCGCCGCTGCCCAGTGGTTCCAGGCTGCTGTAGTGGGAGACCGTGCGTCCAGTCATTGCGTCTGATTCAGGCATTATGGGCCAAAATCCGAGCATATCACCGGGAATCAGGCGCGAGTGAGCAGTCTCTGGGGAAAACTAATTTCTGCCACAAAAAACGAACCACTGTCACGTCACTCTTGAGCAGCTTCGGCAAAGGAGCAGGAGCCATCAGGCTCATGCTCCCTGCATTTTTTGCGGCCGCATCGAGAAAGCCGGGATCAACTCTAGAAGTACAAATAACCGCACCCGACCGCTTGCCCGAAGCTGGAGGGGCCGACGAGGCCAGCGTCTACGCAACTGGCGCCGTGATCGATGACATTCTGTTGCTCCTGCATCGCCCTTAGATACATTTCGGTCTCGGCCGGATCGCCGGGCCCCTGATCAGGGGATGCCGAGGCGGGCGCCGTGAAGAGAGCAAACTTTTTCTCGAGCCACGCAGGAGGTACCTTGTAGCTCTTAAGGACGGCCGCAACGGTGGGCGCATCCTTGGGTGCTATGGCGGTCGGGGCCGATCCAATGATCAAAATGTTTTTGTAAAATTGGAGGCGGTCTTCGGGCAGCGAGCAGAATATGCCCAGGGCATCGGCCGGCGTGGCGGATCCCGGAGAGGCCGACAACAAACACGCCGCATTGGAACCCGGCCGGCATCGATTGAAGAGGCGCCGCGTAAAGGAACTTGACCTGAGGAACCGGGTTTCCGTTGAGCTTGGCACGCTGCTCTAAAAACATCGTGAGCTTGTCAGTAAGCTTTGCCGAGTACGGCATCGACATATTCGAGCCGTCGGGTCCCGTCTGTCCCAATTGAAAAGCGCCGTCGTGCGCGATAAGCGCTTGTCCAAGGTTGATGACCTCGCCTTGTGGCCCTGTCATTTCGATATTCGTTTGCGCGGCTCCGTAGACTTTCCATCCGGCAGGCACACCGGCAGAGGCGCTTTGGTCCGACGCTGTGTAGGTCTGCAACTGGACTGGGGGTGCGGCAGGCGCTGCAGGCGGGTTCGTCTGCGCTCGAGCAGAGACAAAGCCTGGAACCCCGATGAGGATCGAGATCACCGGCAGGGCGGCGATCCGCAGACATTTCATGACATCGCATCTTTGCATGGTTAAGTTCTCTCCCGTGTTCTTAGCTGTTCTTGACTCGGCCATCGGAGCAAAGAAACATCGGCTTTACTCGACGACCACGGTTGCATTGATGTTCTGGGTCGATCCTCCGCTCACCGTGAGCGTGATCGGAATCGTGTAGGTACCTGGCGCTGCGAAACTCGACTTTCCTCCGCAGCTACTCAATGCGCCGGCACCAATCCACAGCAGGATCGCAATCAACCAGAGAACCGGGCGCGAAGTTGACTGCTTCGACTTACGGCGTTTCAGTCCGAACATGGCTGCTATCGATCCGGGCAGCCAGAGGAGTGCGGCAAGGGCCAGGCCGTCGAACTTCCCGTTCTCGCCAGGAATACGGAGTTGGGCCGTCGCCGCGGCGTTCGTGCTGACAGTCAATGTGTCGGTGAACGGCCCGGCGCCATTCAATGTCAAAGTCGGCGGGGCGAATGTGCATGATACGTGTGCCGGCAACGTGCCGCAGGAGAAATCAATCGTCCCCGTGTACCCGCCGCTCGGCGTAATCGTGATGACGAGTTGCCCCGAGCTTCCCGGCTGAATGCTCAAACTTGTGGGATTCACCGATGCTGTAATTCCGGGTGTGACCACTGTCTCCGTCAGTGGGTTCGATGCGCTGGGCGCGTCGGTCCCGTTCCCGCTGTATGAGGCGGTGATGTTGTACACGCCTGTTGCGGCAAACGATGTCTGGAGGGTCGCATTTCCGTTTGCATCCAACGTCACAGTTCCCAGCGTGGTTGTTGCGTAAGCAAAGAGCACCTGCCCTGTTGGGACTGCGCCAGAGGATTGGGTCACTTTGGCGGTAAGCGTCACGCTCTCGCCGGTTCCCGCGGTGGTATTGGACGACGTGAGCGTTGTCGTTGTCGGCAGCGCCAAAGGCAAGGTCATCAGCGGCACAACTACCTGGGGGGTAGGCGGGAATTGTTCCGAATCCGCAACGGTCAATGTGACCATGTAGTAAATAGGAGCTGTCGGGAAGTACTGGAGCACATTTCCGTCCACAATCGCGAGATCCAGGTTTGCGCTCGGCGTGGAACTGGCAGACCACTTATACGGTGGAATACCTCCGGTTGCCATCAGCGGAACGCTCGTCAAAACCCCCACGGTGCCGTCCGGCAGACCCGGGTCGCCGTCCCCCAGAGTAGGAGTCACGATCTGCAATGTGGATTGGACCTGAAGTGCCACTCCAAAGGTCGACGACAATTGGGGATTCGATGAGTCAGTCACCATTACGAAGAAGTTGTTGTAACCGCCGGCAGGAATCGTGTATTGGGTTGGCGTTCCAGAGAGGATTCCACTGCTCGAGAGGGTCAACCCGGGCGGCACGCTGCCTGCGTCCGTAACAAAGCTATAGAAGTACGGCGCTGTCCCTCCGGATGCCGCGAGTTGAACCGAGTAAGGCTGCCCCACCGCGGCATTCGGCGTCAATGGAGACGGGGTCGTAAGCTCAAGTGTCCCGCCGATGACGAGGTTGAAGGTTTGCTGGAAAGTGGCTTGCGTGTCTTCTGAATCCGAGACGGTAATCGTAAACGTGCTGGTGCCCTGCGTCGTGGGGGTCCCCATGATCGCCCCGGTGGTCTGATCGAGTTGAAGTCCCGCGGGCAGAGTCCCTTTGGTGAGTGCCCAGGTGTAGGAAGGCAATCCGCCTGTTGTGAGGGCCGCAAGAGAGCCCGGATAGTTCGTCCCGACGGCGCCATTCGGCAGGCTGTTCAGAAGATTGAGTCCAGACACGACATTCAAGGTGATTGATTGATACTGCGGCGGCAGCGGGTTCGGCTTGGAGGAATCCTCCACTTCGACTACGAGTGAGTATTTGCCGAATTGCTGCGGCGTGCCGCCGAAGACGCCTTTGTCTCCGTTTTGTTCGAACGTGAGGCCGGGGGGCAGCACGGTACCTTCGGGGATGGACCACGTGTACGGTTCCGTTCCGCCGAATGCCGTCAGATCCAGCTCATAAGGCTGTGAGACGGTCGCCTGCAGCGCGGCCATGCTGGGCGGGGTGATCTGCAACGACGAGTTGTTATTCACAGCCAGCGTGGCGAACCCGCTTTCCTGTCCGCCACAGGTGAGCGCATACGTAAAAGTGCCTTGTGCGGTCGGGGTGATGGTGGTGCCCCCCTCATAAACGAGACCTGACAACGACCCCGGCTGTACGCCGGTCCAATCTGCGGCGTCGGCGCCGGCGGGGTTCCCAACAATCGATGCGGAGCACACCTGCGCGGTCTGCGAAAAGGCGTTCACAACCGACCAGTTGAGGCTCGTCGGATCGCCGGGCGACACCGTTGAGGGATCGAAGGTGATTTGAATCGGCGCGGGAAGAGGATCCGGATCCGTCAGCGCGATCTTGAAGACAACGGGAAAATCAGCCCCGCCCTCCTGGATGCCGTAGAAAGAGCCGTCCGAAGTTTGCACCAGTGCCCGCGGGCCCGCTCCGTCGACCTGCGGGTTCTGCTGGACGGTGGTTGTATCGTCGTCGGGGTAGCCGCCTGTGAAGGTATGAAGAGTCGTCAGCGCTCCTGCCGTCGTCAGTTGGAACACCGTCCCGCATCCAAACGGTTTGCAATTGTCCGAGGTGGTGTTGCCGCCCGCAACGGTTGTGCCGTAGAGGTTTCCATCGCTTCCCAAAATCAAGGCAGGCATAAACTTATCAATGTCGACCATGCCGTCTGCCCCGCCGGTGAAGGAGTGCAAAATCGTATATTGGCCGGCGGTCGTCACTTTGAAAGCCACTCCTCCGGCGGGCTGGAGGTAGTTGTTGTTGCTCGACGCGGTCATTCCATAAAAGGCGCCCGTGCTGTCCTCGACCAGCGGGCCGCTGGGTGTGTCGCCTTCGCTTCCGTCGGAGGCCAGGGTGTGGATCAGCTGGAACTGCCCGGCAGGACTCACCTGGACGATGGCGCCGGGCTGGAGGCCCAAACCGCCCGGTTGTGCGAGCGCTCCAGGAGCTACTTCGAGCGTCAGGTAGAAATTCCCGTCGTTTCCCTGCATGATCGAAGTCGGGTAGCAGCCATTTGTACAGATGTTGGCAGGGTTTTCAATCGGAAAGGTGTAGACGGTGAACACACCGCCCGAGGAGTCGAGCTTAGAAACTCCCACCGCGTTGGTGAAGTAGATGTCGCCGTCAGTGCCCTGAACCAGCGACTGCGGTTGGTAACCGAAGCTGGGAACTCCGTTCAAACTTCCGAAGCTGGCCAGCGTTATTGGGTTCGGCTGCGAGCCGTCGAGCGGGATTTTGAAGATCGAGCCATTTCCGCCATTGCCGCCATAAATGCAGGTTCCGTAGAGGCTTCCGTCCGTGCCGACGATCAAATCTGTCAATTGGCAGCTGCCGGGACTATTGAGGGACGGGGAATTGCTGTTGGTTCCTGCAAATGTATAGAAGACGCTCGCCACTCCGCCAGGAGTGACCTGATAGATTTTGTTGCACTCTCCTACACCGGGTACGCACGGTAATTCAACGGACGTAGAAATCCCGTAGAAATTCTGGTCACCCGCCTGAAGCATGCTCGTGCCGTAGGCAAAAGCGACGACAGTGTTGGTTGCGGTCTGAGAAGGCGATTGAACGGCGGCGGCACACGCCATGAGAGCCGCGCATGCAATGCCCAGTGATGCCCGCAGATTCAGGGAAGAGCGGGACATGTGAGTCACTCCCGGCGGCCCGGTACGATGCCCATTGACCGCTATCTACACACTCACCCTTGAGCCGTATGTCTTCTGAGGCGTGGCTCCCGGATGCAATCCTTTGTTCTTGGGGGACAAGTGAGGGCGATTCTAATACACCCCACCGGTGCTATCATGAGGGCAAAATGCCGAGGCGCCAAGGGACACGTTGTGCCTGATGAGTGACAAATAGGGCCACGAGCCGGATATAGGTACACTCCATGCAGTTTTCTGACCCAAGTCTCCCGGATTCCACCGAGAAAGTGGATGCTGCGCCGCGGCTGGTGGGGTGGAAAGAGATTGCCGCTCACCTCGGGAAAACCGAGCGAACCGTCAAGCGCTGGGGAAAGACTCGCGGTCTGCCCATTCATCGGGTACCGGGAGTGGCCAAAACTTCGGTTTATGCCTATCCGGCCGAACTGGACCAGTGGCTGGAGTCGGCCAGCGCTTTTGAGGCCGATTCTGAACCCGATATAGAAGAAAAGCCTGAGATTGCCGATACGCGGGCTGTAGCTGTTGCGGCTGCTCGTGCGCCCGCGGATTCGTCGGCGGAAGCCTACCACGGGCCGTGGAGTGCGAAGCGGAAGTGGGCGACAGCGCTGGCAGCCATGGTCGTGTTTGCTGTGGCACTCGATGCCACTGCCCGGCTCACGGTTGGGGCGTCGGCGGCCAGCGTTGCGCGCAGGTTCTGGTCGCATCTTTCGCCGTCTGCTGAGCGTTCAACCCCGCCCGTCTCAGACTTTGATAAAAGCCAGGCCAACGATTTCTATCTGCGTGGGCGGTACGAGTGGAACCAGCGGACGCCGGAGAGCCTGAACCGGGCGCTCGACCTTTTCACGCAGGCGATTGTGCACGATCCCAATGATGCGCGTGCTTATGCGGGGCTGGCGGATACCTACAACTTGCTGCGCGAATACACCGCGGCGAAAGATGACGATGCTTTTTCGCGGGCGATTGCCGCAGCGCGCAAGGCCGTGGCGCTGGACGATTCGCTTCCTGAGGCACATCGCGCACTGGCCTTCGCGGAGATGTACGGCACGTGGGATTTTGGGAACGCGGATAAGGAGTTTCGGCGGGCCATCGCTCTGAATCCCAACGATTCCCAGGCACGGCTCTGGTATGCCAATGCGCTCAGCGAACTGGGCCGCTTCCCCGAGGCGCTGGATCAGATGGACAAGGCACAGCAGCTCGATCCCTCGTCGCGCTCGATCCTGGCCGACAAGGGTTTGATGCTGTACAACGCTGGCCGCACGCAGGAGGGGCTGGGCCTGCTTAAAGAAGTGGAGAAGTCGGCTCCCGACTTTCGCTCGCCTCATTTCTATCTGATGCGGATCGAGCTGAACCTTCGCGACTATCCAGGTTTTCTAGCCGAGGGAGAGCGCACGGCCCAGGCGGAGAACGATCCGGCCATGGAGGATGTCATCGCATCCGCGCGGGCCGGTTATACGCATGGCGGAGACCGCGGCCTGTTGAATGCGCTGTATGCAAGGGAGAGGCAATACTTTCGAGAAGGCAAAGTACACGTTGCCATGTTCGCCGCCACCTGTGTGCTTATGGGCAAAAAGCAGGAGGCACTGACGATCCTGGAAGATGCCTATAACCAGCACGACATTGAGTTCCTGGCGATACTTTCACATCCCGATTTGCGCACTCTGAAGGACGAGCCGCGCTATCAGGCGCTGGCGCGCAAGATCGACGATCTGGAGCGCTCCTCTCCGTCGCTGGCTCCGGATGGCTTGTTTACGGCCTCCCGGTAGCTGCGCACACCGCACTCTCCAGCGCCGCATTGCTTGCCTACGTCACAGTCGCTCGGCCTCTTACTCTTGTGCGACCTTGGCCTTCGGCGGCAGAAGCCACAGCACTGCAACGATCCCGATCAACGCCAACGAGGCTCCGGGCCTGACGTAGGCTGCAGGAATAGCTGCAAGATAAAGCGTAATGGACGCGATCTGTTTGCCCCAGCTTGCGTGCGCGGGAGCAGCGCTCTGCCGCCGAATCTGAATCCAGAGCGCCATGTAGCCGAGCCCCGGAAAAATGCTGACGGCTGCGTAGAGCGCGGTGGTGAAGGACGATAGCCCCTTGACGCCAATCCAGTCGGTGGCGAACGGGAAGAGCGAAAGGCAGAAGAGAAAAACCAGGTTGGCCCACAAAACACCGTGGGTCACCGTCTCCACCTCGTCGACGAGATAGTGATGGTTGACCCAGTAAATCCCGATCTGCACGAAGGTGAGCAGATAGAGAAAGAGGGTGGGCGCCACCGCGCGCAGACCCGCCGCGCCGTCCGGGCCCGGCACCTTCAGTTCCAGCACCATGATGGTGATGATGACGGCGATAACGCCGTCGGAGAACGCCTCTAGACGTCCCGGACTCAGGCCTTTTCTGCGCACGTTGATACCAACGTAGCACGGCGGCGGGATGAGGGATGGGAGCTGAAAGCTGACGGCCGTTTCTCGTGGGTTGGCCGCCCCGTCTCTAACCTCCGCCGCGGGCGGATTTTCGGTCAGGGACGGGACAGCACAAATGAATCTCGTTCGAGGATGGAACTTCCAGGAAAAGTTGCGCGACAAATTGAGCGCGCAAGCCGCCGCACGAACAAGCTAGAGGCTAGCAGCTAGAGCTAAGCTGTCTTTCCATGCAGCATCGCGCGCCAGCGCTCGCCCATGCTGGGAATTTCGGGACACGCGAAGTAGATCTGTCGATTCACCGCCATCAGCATTTGCACCGCTTCAACCTGCGCATTATGCGCACTCAATGAGCCCCCCGCGTGCACAAACTCGTCGCTCAGGTACTCGATGGCGTGACCAAGAATCTCCAGCGCATGGCCTGCCTCGGGCGCGATGCGTCTCCGGTGCTTGTGGCCCTGGTTTGTGAGCGGAGCGGAAATGGCTGCTGAACCCGGGAGACTACTCAGCGTTGAACAGGAGCCCATACATCAATCCTCAACCCGGTTCTTCGGCGCAGACCGTTGGGTCGGACAGAGTACAAAGGTCCTGTCCCAAAACGGTGCACACACAGTTATGCCGAATCGTTAAGGGAAAGCCAGTGACGACGCTCACACCACCTTGGTCAACGTTCCCACCCCCGACAAAAGGATGCACCGCGCCTCGCCTTGACTCAAGCAGCCTGAAAACCTAAGCTCAATCTAGGATTTTCTATTCGGCGAGGCACTTTTTCTGCAATTGAGTCGGTTTGCTATCCAATTTCTTCAGGCTGGGCGATGAATCCAACCCCGTATTTCTGGCAGTATCTCCCTCTGCTGATGCAGATTCTCGCCGCCATTCTCCTTGGCGTGGTCATGGTTACGGCCTCGTGGTTCGTCGGCCGTCATCGCAACACCAAGGTCAAACTCGACGCCTACGAGTGCGGCATTCAGGCCGTTGGCGACGCGCGCGGCCGCTTCAGCGTGCGTTTCTACCTGGTCGCCGTCCTGTTTATCCTCTTCGACGTGGAAATGGTCTTCATGATGCCGTGGGCCGTTATCTACCGCCAGCTCCCACAGATCACCGGCTCCCGCTTCTTCGGCTTCTGGGAGATGCTCGTCTACCTCGGCTTTGTGGCTGTCGGCCTTTACTACATTGCGCGTAAAGGAATCTTGAACTGGAGCCACGACAAAGCGGATCTGTAATTCAGTGACTCGTGGTTCAGTGATCAGTTCCTTCCGAGGTTCACAGATTCTTGGCGCAACGGAAAGCAATTCTTGAGAGGATAAGGCGGGCTTCTGAGCATGGCGAATCAATCCTCCACACTCTCCGGCAAGCAGGCTGTCATGGAAGCCATGCCGGATCATCCCGCCGTCAAGGCTCTCGAGGCCTGGAATCCGCAGGCGTTTACTGACGCGACGCTTCGACTTCGGCGAGCTGACTCTCACCGTCGAGGCGTCCGAGATTTGCGCCGCCTGTGCTGCCGTTCAGGCCGCGGGCTACAACTTCTTTGAGGACATGACTGCGGTCGACTGGTTCCCTGCCTCGCCGCGCTTCCAGTTGAGCTATCACATTCTGTCGCATGCCTTTAAGGAGCGCATCCGCCTGCGCGCAATGGTCGACGAGCCCGATCCAGCCATCGAATCCATCACATCCGTCTGGGCGGGCGCCAACTACTACGAGCGCGAAGTCTTTGACCTCTTCGGGATTCGCTTCGCCGGCCATCCCGATCTCCGCCGGATCATGATGCCCGACGACTGGAAGGGCCACCCGCTCCGCAAGGACTATCCGGTGGAGGGCTACCGCTGATGAGCTCCAACCCAGGCGCCCCCGTCATCGATCTACCGGCAACGGAAACTGCCGGCGAGCGCCGCATGGTTCTGAACATGGGCCCGCAACACCCGGCCACGCACGGCGTGCTGCGCCTGGTTGTCGAACTCGACGGCGAAGTCATCGTCAGCGTTCGGCCCGAGATCGGATACCTCCACACCGGCATCGAGAAAACCTGCGAGGCAAAGTTCTACCAGCAGGTTGTTCCGCTCACCGATCGCATCAACTATCTTGATCCGCTCTCGAATAATCTCTGCTACTGCCTTGCCGTCGAGAAGCTGCTCGGCCTCGAAATTCCCGAGCGCGCCCAGTGGATTCGCGTTCTGCTCACCGAGCTCAGCCGCCTCAATTCGCACCTGATCTGGCTCGGCACCCACGCCATGGACATTGGCGCGCTCACCGTCTTCCTCTACACCTTCCGAGAGCGCGAGGAGATTCTCCGCCTCTTCGAAGCCGTAGCCGGCCAGCGCATGATGACCAGCTACTTCCGCATCGGCGGGCTCTCCATGGAGCCGCCGCTCGACTGGCTCGATCGCGTGCAGCATTTCATCACCACGTTCCCAGAGAAAATCGACGAGTATTCGAACCTGCTCACGGGCAATCCGATCTTCATGAATCGCTTGAAGGGTGTGGGCTATCTCTCTCCAGAAGATGCAATTGCACTCGGCGTCACTGGTCCACCCCTGCGCGCCTCCGGCGTCGATATCGACCTGCGCCGCGACATGCCCTACTCCAGCTACGAGAAGTTCCAGTTCAAGGTGCCCATCTCGACAGTCGGAGATACCTGGGCCCGGTACGAAGTGCGCCTCGTCGAGATGCGAGAGAGCACCAAAATCGTTCAACAGGCTCTTGACGGTATGCCGGGCGGCCCCGTCAAAGCTAACGCGCCCAAAGTCGTTTTGCCCGACCGCGAAAAGATGAAGACGGAGATGGAAGCCCTCATTCATCACTTCAAGATCGTGACTGAGGGCTTCAACGTTCCTGCCGGCGAGGTTTACCAAGGCATGGAATGCGGCCACGGCCAGATGGGCTATTACGTTGTGTCAGACGGCACCGCTAAGCCCTACCGCGTGCACATGCGCTATCCGTCGTTCGCCACACTTCAGGCTGTTGAAACCATGTGCAAGGGCCGCTTGATCGCCGACCTCGTCGCCGTCGTCGGCTCCATCGACATTGTTTTGGGGGAGATCGACCGTTGACCTCCGCACCGGCTCATTCACTGGAAGCGCTCTGGGCAGAACTTTGGACCTCGCTCGCTTCCCTTCTCCGCAGCTACACAGCGGCGCATGGGCTCCACTTGAAGCGCGAGGCGGTGGTCGAGCTGACTGACGAACAAATCACTGTCCGCCACGGCGAAAAGTGGCTGCGTCTCATCCGGCGCGACTCAAATGTGACCTGGACGCGAGAAAATGGAACTATGGGAGCGTTGGAGCTGACCGAGTCTGGAACCTTGCGCAGCAGCACGAATGAGGAAGCCATGGACCTGGCCGCGGAACAATGGGCACGGGAGATCATGCAATGAGCCCTAAGAAGGCCAAATCCGAGCCCTCCTCCGTCTTCTCTCCCGAGTTGGCTGCGCGCTTCGATGCGCTCGTCCTGAAGTATCCCGTGAGCCGCTCGGCCCTGATCCCCATGCTGCTCTACGCGCAGGACGAGGTCGGCTACCTCTCCGACGCAGTTGTCGCCGAGATCGCCCGCCGCATTTGCATCACTGAGCTCGAAGTGCGCAACGTCGCGACGTACTATTCCATGCTTCGCTTCAAGCCCGCAGGCAAGTACAACATCCAGGTCTGCACCAACATCAGTTGCATGTTGCGCGGAGCCTACGAAGTTTACGAGCGCTTCCGCGAAGAACTCGGCGTTGGCCCTGACGGCGTTACGGCGGACGGTCTCTTCTCTCTCGAAGAAGTTGAGTGCATCGGCGCCTGCTGCTGGGCTCCGGCGATCCAGGTGAATTACGAATTCCATGACGAGCTCAAGCCCGATCTCGTGCCTGGCATTCTGGGCGCATATGCGCAGCGAATCGAGGATCGGGCCCAGGACCCATTTCAGGACAAGAAAAAAGATGCCTAGGCTCGTCTCCCATCCCGATGAGGTCAAGATCATCTCGCGCCGTTTCGGCATGGGAGCGACGGACATCGATCGCTACGTGGAGCTGGGCGGCTACGAGGCCGTCAAGAAGTGCCTCGCGCAGGGCTCCGACTGGATCATCGATGAGATGAAGGCCAGTGGCTTGCGCGGCCGCGGTGGCGCGGGCTTCTCCACAGGCATGAAGTGGTCTTTCGTTCCCAAGCAGGCCGCCAAACCAAAGTACATCCTGGTCAACGGCGACGAAAGCGAGCCCGGCACCTGCAAAGATCATCTCCTCTTTCTTTACGATCCGCACTCCATCATCGAGGGCACCATCATCGCCGGCCTCGCCGTCGGTTCAAAGATGGGTTTTATCTATCTGCGCGGCGAGTACCGCTATCTCCTCGAGATCATGGAGCGCGCCGTTGCAGACGCCTACGATCGCGGCTTTCTCGGCAAAAACATCTTCGGAACTGAAAACGAATTCCAGATCGTCACCCAGACCGGCGCGGGCGCCTACGAAGTTGGCGAGGAATCCGCGCTCATGGAATCGCTCGAGGGCAAGCGCGGCATTCCGCGCATCAAGCCGCCCTTCCCCGCAGTTGTCGGCCTCTACGGTGGTCCCACGGTCATCAACAACGCCGAGACCATCGCCACCGTGCCTCATGTGATCCAAATGGGCGCGGCAGCGTACGCGGCAGTCGGAACGCCACGCAACGGCGGCACGCGCCTCTTCGGCATCAGCGGCCATGTTGAGCGCCCCGGCGTTTACGAGCTGCCTATGGGCTACAACCTCAAAAAGATGATCTACGAAGTTGCCGGCGGAATTCGCGGCGGCCGCAATCTGAAAGCCGTCGTCCCCGGCGGATCGTCTACTCCCGTGCTGCTGCCGGAAGAGATCGACATCGGCATGGACTTCGACCAGGTTGGCAAAGCCGGCTCCATGCTTGGCTCCGGCGGCGTGGTTGTGATCGACGACCAGACCTGCATGGTTGAATTCGCCCTCCGCACCATTAGTTTCTATGCACACGAGAGCTGCGGATGGTGTATTCCCTGCCGCGAAGGCACCGATTGGCTCAAAAAATCGCTCACCCGTTTCCACGCCGGCTTTGGAAGCAAAACCGACATCGACAACATTCAGTACCTCGCCGAGAACATGCTGGGCCGGACCTTCTGCCCGCTCGGCGACGCAGCAGCGATGCCGACCATTGCCTTCGTCAAAAAGTTTCGCAAGGAGTTTGAAGATCATTTGAATGGCCAGCCTTGCCCGTATGCAAAGGAAGGCGTGCCGCAACTCACCGTCGTATAACAGGCGCCAAATTTCCGAGGATCCGCTGCAAGACCAGAAAAAAATGCCCGACGTAACCTTCACTGTCGACGGAAAGAAGCTCACCGCACCCGCGGGAACGCTGCTCATTGACGCCTGCCGCAAGGCCGGCATCGAGATTCCTGCCTTTTGCTATTACCCCGGCCTCTCGCTTCAGGCTGCCTGCCGCATGTGCGTCGTGCGCCAGGAGAAAGTCCCCAAGCTGCAAACCGCCTGCACCACCACCGTCGCCGAAGGCCAGGTCTTCATCACCGAGTCGCCAGAAATCGCGCAGGCGCGCAAGGCCACCATCGAATTGCTCCTCGGCAACCACCCGCTTGACTGCCCCGTCTGCGACGCGGGCGGCGAGTGCGAATTGCAGGACATGACCTTCAAATACGGCGCAGGCGAGAGCCAATTCGTCGAGGTCAAGCACCATCGCGACGAGCAGCAGTGGTCGCCCGCCGTCTTCTACGACCGCCCGCGCTGCATCCTTTGCTATCGCTGCATCCGCATGTGCGGCGAAGGGATGGACGTGTGGGCGCTCGGCATCCACAATCGCGGCGCGGACTCCGTCATCGTGCCCAATGTGCCCGAAGCGCACGGAGCGGGCCAGCTCGACTGCGAGCAGTGCGGTATGTGCATCGATGTTTGCCCTGTAGGCGCGCTCACCAGCGGCAGCTATCGCTACAAAACGCGGCCGTGGGAGATGAATCATGTCTCGACGGTTTGCACCCACTGCTCTGACGGCTGCAAAGTTACGCTCGGCGTGCGCCAGTCTAACGACGGCTCGGAGATTGTTCGCGCCGACAATCGCGACAAGAGCGGCATCAATGGCGACTTCCTCTGCGCCAAAGGCCGTTTCGGCTTCGACTTCGTTGAGGGCCCCGACCGCCTGACGCAACCTCTCGTCCGCAACGCGCGAGGCAAGCTCGAGCCCGCCACATGGGAGCATGCGATCCGCGCGGCTGCCGGCAAACTCAAAGAGATTCGTGACGATCGCGGCGGTTCGGCCATCGGCGTCATCGGCTCCAACCGGACGACCAACGAAGAGAACTACCTCCTGCAAAAGTTTGCTCGCACGGTTCTTGGCACCAACAACATCGACCATGAGCGCTCAACGGATTACGCATCCTTTGCGCGCGCGCTAAGCAGCCATCCCGGCAAAACCGCCAGCCTGCGCGACATCGCGTCTTCCTGTGCAGTCCTCCTCATCGGCGGCAACCCGACTGACGAGCATCCGCTTCTCGCCTGGCTGCTCCGCACCAACGTGCGTCTCAATCGCGCCCGCCTCTACGTTGCAAACGCGAAGACCATCAAGCTCGCACGGCAGGCGAAAGCCACGCGCGAACTCAAGCCCGGCGACTATATCAAGCTCGCCGCCTCGCTCGAGACCGGTAGAACCGATTTCAGCAAGGCGATCCTTGCCGAGGAATCGCTGGTCGTGATCTTCGGTGAAGAATTTCGCGGCGAAGCAGTCGAAACTCTCGTCGCCTGGGGCATCAAGCGCGGAAACGTGAAATTTGCTTACCTCGGAGACCACTCAAACTCACGCGGCGCGGCCGATATGGGCCTCTTCCCCGATCTGTTGCCCGGTTACGTCCCGGTCAACTCGCCCGGCGCGTTCGCCGAGTACCCTAACCTCCCTTCCGCGCCCGGCCATTCATTGCCGCAAATGCTCAACGCGGCAAACTCCGGCGATCTCGGCGCGCTCCTCGTCGTCGGCGCAGACCCCGTCTCACGCGCGAAGCTCTCGCCTGCCACCCTCGCCAAAACTTTCCTCATCGTGCAGGATCTTTTCCTCACCGAGACTGCGGCGCTCGCCGACGTTGTCCTTCCCGCTGCCAGCCTCTACGAAAAGTCCGGCACCGTCACCAACACCTTCGGCGACATTCAAATCGTCCGCAAAGCCGCCGACCGCGCCGGAGTCAAACCCGACTTTGAAATTCTCGTCCGCCTCGCTGGCGGCATGGGTGTCGACGTCAGCACGCTGGTTCCGTTTGGCAAGCGCGGCACCACCGGCGATCTCGGTCAGTCGCGCGGCGCGCAGGCAGGCGAGGCAGATCGTCACGCCGTCTGGCTTGAAGCCAACGGCCTCGAGCCCAGGCTCAGCCCCTTCGATCCCCTCGCCGCGCTCGACGAAATCGAGCGGCTGGTTCCGGGGTACACCCTCGATCGCATCAACCTTTTCGCGGGCAATGAAGTACACAGCGAGCTCGCCTCGCCGGGCTTCGTTCCCGTCTCCGCACTTTCCGCGCCCGAACTCATCGTTCCCGCGCACGACACTCTTTTCACTTCAGGCACGCTGGGCCGTTACAGCGCAGCGCTCCAACAACTCCAAAAACATCAATCAAAGGAACTCGCAAAATCCGCAGCCGACTGAGCGATTCCGCTCCGTCCCCGCTGACTTGCTGACTCGCACTTCGAAGAAGGCCGAACGCACGTGACGATTCTCGCATTCTTTCTCTGGAGCCTTGCCAAAGTCGCCGTGGTCACGGTGGTGATGCTGATGGGCATCGCCTACACGGTTCTGCTCGAGCGCAAGCTCGTGGGCCGCATCCAGAACCGCTGGGGTCCCAGCCGCGTCGGCCCCTTCGGCCTCTTGCAGCCGCTTGTCGATGGCGCCAAGTCCTTCCTCAAGGAAGACCTGATTCCGACCGCTGTCTATCGCCCGATTTATCTTCTCGCGCCCATCATCTCGCTCGGCTGCGCGCTCATTGCCATTGCCGTTGTTCCCTTCGGCTCGAACATGGGCCCGCACGGCATCGACCTCTTCCAGATTTCCAACATCAACGTCGGCCTGCTCGTCATTCTTGGCGTCACATCCATCGGCGTCTATGGCATCGCACTGGCCGGCTGGTCGTCAAATAACAAATACTCCCTGCTCGGTTCGCTCCGTTCCTCCGCGCAGCTCATCAGCTACGAATTGGCGCTCGGCCTTTCGCTGGTCGGCGTTGTGCTTCGCGCCGGATCGCTCAACCTTCGCGTCATCGTAGAGCAGCAGGCCACGCTTGGCGCCGCAACATGGAACGTCCTCGGTGGCGGGCAGATTGTGGCGTTCTTCATTTATCTGATGGCCGCATTTGCCGAGACCAACCGCTCGCCCTTCGATCTGCCTGAAGCTGAGAGCGAACTAACCGGCGGCTATCACACCGAATACAGCTCCATGAAGTTCGCCATGTTCTTCATGGCGGAGTACGGCAACATGATCAACGTGGGCTGCGTGGCCACGCTCCTGTTTCTCGGCGGCTGGACCAGTCCTCTCGGCGACCTGATGCCGCAGCTTCAGAACCCGGTTATCAATGCCCTGCTTCCCATTTTCTGGTTTGTCAGCAAGGTTTTCCTCTTTCTCTGCCTCTACGTCTGGGTGCGCGGCACGTTGCCCCGCTTCCGCTATGACCAACTGATGAACTTCGGATGGCGCTTTCTGCTTCCGCTCGCCATCCTCAACATTGTGGGAACAAGCCTGTGGCTTGCGTATCGCTGACGGTGTTTTCACGCCGATGTTGAATCGCGGCTGAATCACGCTCATTTACAATCGGGAAGGATTTCCTCGAACGACGATGCACCTGATTCTGTTCTTCCTGTTCGCCGGATTCTGCCTCGCGGGAGCCATCAATCTCCTGTTGCAGACCCATCCCATCAACAGCGCGCTCTCGCTCATCGTCGTCATGACCTCCCTCGCTGTTCTCTACCTTCTTCTCGGCGCGGAATTTCTCGCCATCGCGCAGATCATCGTCTACTCCGGCGCGGTCATGGTCCTGTTCACCTTCGTCGTCATGCTTCTCAATGCCGGTCGCGAGGAGCGTACTCTCGGCAGTCTTGCCGCATCGCGCGTTGGTTTCCCTGCCGTTGTTGCACTCTTCGCCGTCCTCGCCACCATCTTCCTTCACGCTCAGGGCCTCGGCGCGGCACATCTCGGCGAAGGGCTCTCCAACGCGCCCGGCCAATCGAATCTCGTCCTCCTCAGCCAGGTGCTCTTCCACGAGCTGCTGCTCCCGTTTGAGGTCACCTCGGTCCTGATCCTTATCGCCATTCTTGGCGCCGTGGCGATCGCCCATGTCGAAGGTTCAAAGATCGCAGCCTCTGAAAGGACGGTCGAAAAGTGACCTTCCTTCAGCACGACGTCCCCATCTCCTGGTATTTGCTGCTAAGCGCCATTCTTTTTTCGCTCGGCGTCGTGGGTTTTCTCATCAAGCGAAATCTCATCACCGTTTTCATGTCCATTGAGCTCATGCTCAACGCCGTCAATCTCTCTTTTGTCGCCTTTTCTTACCAATGGCACGAAGTGCGAGGCCAGATCTTCGTATTTTTCGTCATGATGGTCGCCGCCGCTGAAGCCGCTGTCGGCCTCGCCATCATCATCGCCGTATTCCGCGCCCGCTCCACCCTGGCTGTCGACCGAATCGATTTGATGAAACTATGAACGAGTCCGCACACCTTTGGCTGATCCCGCTGTTTCCGTTCCTGGGCTTTCTGCTCAACGGAATCCTCGGCTCGCGGCTGCCGCGGCGGCTCGTCTCGGCTATCGGCATCCTTGCGCCTTTGGCGTCGTTCGTCATAGTTCTGGGTGACTTCGGAGCGACGATCATCTCCGCAGCCTCAAGCTGTCCAAACTGCGGCCAGGTCACCGCGCTCGCATTGCCCGCTTCCGAAACTCTCTCTTATCCGTGGCTCGCCATCGGCGCGCTTCATGTCGATTTCACCTTTGTCCTCGACCAGCTTTCGGCCGTCATGCTTCTGGTTGTTACCGGCGTCGGCTTCCTGATCCACATCTATTCCGTCGGCTACATGAAGGACGAGCCCGGCTACGCCCGTTACTTCAGCTTTCTTAATCTCTTTCTCTTCTTCATGACCGTCCTGGTCCTCGCCGGCAACTTTCTCCTCATGTTTGTCGGCTGGGAGGGCGTCGGCCTCGCGTCCTATCTCCTCATCGGCTTTTACTTCGACCGCAAATCCGCGGCCGATGCGGGCAAGAAGGCCTTCATCGTCAACCGCATTGGAGATTTCGGATTCCTCATTGGAATCTTCCTCATACTCTCCACCTTCGGCACCCTCAGTTTCACCGACATCACTGTCCGGCTCGCGGTTTCTCCCGATTGGCACGGAACCGTTCTGACCGTCATCTGTCTCTGCCTGCTGGTCGGCGCTGCCGGCAAGAGCGCGCAGCTCCCGCTCTACGTCTGGCTGCCCGACGCCATGGAAGGCCCCACGCCCGTCTCCGCGCTCATCCACGCCGCCACCATGGTCACTGCCGGCGTCTACATGATTGCGCGCACGCATCTTCTCTTTGACCGCTCGCCCGTTGCGCTCTGGACGGTTGCCATCGTCGGTGCAGCCACGGCTCTCTTCGCCGCCACCATCGGCCTTGTCCAGAACGACATCAAGCGCGTACTCGCCTACTCCACCATCTCGCAGCTCGGCTACATGTTCCTTGCCTGCGGCGTCGCGGCCTACTCGGCAGCCATCTTCCATCTGGTCATGCACGCGTTCTTCAAGGCGCTGCTCTTCCTCGCCGCCGGCTCCGTCATTCACGCCATGGGTGGCGAGCAGGACCTGCGCAAGATGGGCGGCCTGCGCAAAAAACTGCCAGTCACTTTCTGGACCATGACCGCGGCTGTGTTGGCCATCGCCGGGCTCCCGCCCTTCGCCGGCTTTTTCTCCAAAGACCCCATCCTCTACGCGGCATTTCTTCAGGGAACGGGCGGCAAGCTTCTTTGGTTTGTCGGGATCGTTACGGCACTGCTGACATCGCTCTACATGTTTCGCCTCTGGTACATGGCCTTCATGGGCGAACCGCGCAGCGAAGTCAAGCATCATCACGCCACGCCACTATCCATGCTCGTGCCGCTCGTGATCCTCGGCGTTCTATCCGTTTGCGGCGGCTGGATCGGCATCGAGCAATTCAGCGCCTATCTCGCTCCCGTAACCGCAGCGCATCGCCCGATGCCGACCGGCAATCCCGCACTCGAATTCATCCTCACCATCGCCGCCGTTCTCGTGGCTCTTGAAGGCTGGCTGATCGCCGACAAATACTACCGGCGTAAACTTGATCGCCCTGCCCAGCTCGCTGCCGCGCTGCCCACTGGCTACAAGCTGCTGCTGAACAAGTACTACGTCGACGAAATCTACGGCGCAGTCATCGTCAAGCCGCTGTTCGCTTTCTCAAAATTCGTTTTGGGCGGAGTGGACCTTCTGCTCGCCGGAGTCGCCTGGCTTCTTGCCGGCATCGCCAGCATCTCCGGAATGATTCTTCAGCGCTGGCAGTCCGGCAATCTCCGCTCCTATGCCGCTTGGCTGGCCGCGGGAGCGGCTGCCGTACTGCTGTTCCTGCTGCTCACGGGCTCGCCCCACGTGTGGAGTCTCACCTTCTTTCATTCCGAAACCATCTTCAAAGTGAGTCACATTTCCGTGATTCAACCAGGACAGGCGGGGCACTGAGAATGATGAGTATCGACCAATCCATTCTCACCCTCATCCTGCTGGTTCCTCTTGCAGGTGCGGCCCTCGTCGCGCTTTTGCCCGACCGCGCCAAGCTGCCCAACTGGATCGCACTCCTCACCACGCTCTTCACTTTCCTCCTCACGCTCCACCTTCCCGCGCATTTCATCTCCAGCCAGTCCGGTTTCCAGTTTGAGCAGAACGTTCCGTGGATCGAAAATCCAGCCATCTTCTTTCACGTTGGGGTCGATGGGCTCAGCCTCTGGCTCGTTGTTCTCGTCGGCCTGCTCGCGCCGGTCGGCATCATCGCCAGTTGGAACACAATTGAGTCCCGCCGCAAGGTTTACTACGCGCTCTTCCTCGTCCAGCAGACCGCCATGTTCGGCGTCTTCATCTCGCTCGACCTCATGCTCTACTACGGCTTTTGGGAGCTATCGCTCGTTCCCATGGCCATTCTCATCGCCATGTACGGCCGCAAAGAGGGCCCGCGCGCCGCGCTCAAATTCTTCTTGTTCACTTTCATTCCCTCCGCGCCGCTACTCGTCGCGATTCTCTGGCTCTATGCGAAGACGCACACCTTCAACTTCGCCGACCTCCAATACCAGACCGCCAGCGGCGTCCTTCCCGCCAACGCGCTCTTCTGGGTCGCGCTTGCATTTCTCTTCGCGTTCGCGGTCAAGGTTCCCGTCTTCCCGCTCCACGGCTGGCTCGCCGACACCTACAACGAAGCACCCGTCGCGCTCGCCATGGTCGTCGCCGGCAAGCTCGGCCTCTACTCCATGTTTCGTTTCCACGTGGGACTGTTTCCCGCGCAGGCACGCGCCATTGCGCCACTGCTCATCGCTCTCGCTGTCATCGGCATTCTCTACGGCGCATGTCTCGCTCTCGTCCAGCGCGATTTCTGGCGTCTGATCGCCTTCGCCGCACTCAGCCATCTGAGCCTCATCGTCCTCGCCATCTACGGCCTCACATTCCTTGGCTGGGCCGGCGGAGTCTACCAGATCCTCTCGCACGGCGTCGTCGATGGCGCGCTCTTTCTTCTCCTCGGCGCGCTTGAGCTGCGCTACGCGACCAGCGTCATCGATTCGTATGGCGGTCTCGCCGCAAAGCTGCCCCGCATGGCCACCTACTTTGTGATCGCCACGCTAGCCATGATCGGCCTGCCCATGCTCTCGGGATTCGTCGGCGAATTCATCATTCTCTCCAGCACTTTTGCCGGAGTCAGCCGCCCCTGGGCCGTCGCCGCAACTGTCGCGGTGATTCTTGGCGCGGCCTACATGCTTTGGCTCGTGCAGCGCCTCTTCTACGGACCCGAGTCGGCGCTCGCCACTTCCAAACCAGCCACCGATCTACGCTTCGGCGAACTCGCGATTCTCACTCCGCTTGTCGTCCTCATGCTGGTCATGGGCCTTGCGCCGTCTCTCTGGCTCAATACCATCCGCACCGGCGTGCATCCGCCGCCGAGCGTCGAATTGCACTCGTCCGCGTCACCTGTCCCACAAACCTCTCTCATCCTGAGCGGAGGCCGCAAAGCGGCCGCAGTCGAAGGACCTGCATTTGCTTTTAAGACCGCGATTGCTGCGACGCAACGGTCAACGGAGGCCCAGCGGTGACTCCAGTGCCCGACATCGACCGCATCCTCCCCGAGGTCATCCTCACGCTGACCGGCGTTGTCATCATGCTCATTGACGCCACGCTCCCGCCCGCATGGCCGCGCCGTTCGCTTGGATGGGTCGCTGCCATCGGAACCACCGTCGCTCTCTGGGCCAGCGTCTGGCAGCTTTCACTGCCTGAAGGAACAGGCTTTTTCTCGACCGTCGAAACCAGCGCCTTTACCGTCTTCTTCCACGTCCTCATCTGCGGCATCGTGCTCGTGGCCCTCCTGCTCGCACTCGATACGCTCCCGGAAAATACCCATCATCAAGGCGAGTTCTATGCTCTTGTCGTGTTCGGTGCAGTCGGCATGTGCCTGCTCACCTCCGCCGTCGAGCTTCTGGTCGTCTTCGTCGCTCTCGAAATCTCCTCCATCTCCACCTACATTCTTGCCGGCTGGCGCAAGCACACCGGCCGCGGCCCTGAAGCCGCCATCAAATACTTCCTCCTCGGTTCGTTCGCGACTGCCTTTTTGCTCTACGGCATCGCGCTCATCTTTGGCGCTACCGGAACCACGCAGATCTACCAGGTCGCCGCCCTCGCGCCCGTCGCGCAAAACCAATCCCTCGTTCTTGCCGGTCTGGCCCTGATGCTGGTCGGCATTCTCTTCAAAGTCTCCGCCGCGCCCTTCCACGTCTGGACGCCCGACGTCTACGAAGGCGCGCCCTCGCCCGTCGTCGCGCTGCTCTCTACCGCGCCCAAAGCAGCCGCCTTCGCGCTGCTGCTTCGCGTCGTCTACGAAATGTTCCCGCATCTCCGCTCTATTTGGGCGCCGCTGCTCTGGGTCGTCGCCGTTCTCTCCATGACCGTCGGCAACCTCGCCGCCCTCCGCCAGCAAAATGTGAAAAGAATGCTGGCCTACTCCGCCATCGCTCATGCCGGCTACCTGCTCGCCGCCTTTGCCGGCATCGGCGAAATCGGAATCGCCGCCGCCAGCTTCTACATCGCCGCCTACGCCGCCATGAACGTCGGGATCTTCGCCGTCGTCACCCTCGTCGCCGGTTACGACGAGCAGCTTTCCCTCATTGACGACTACCGCGGCCTCGTTTATCGCTCGCCAATCCTGGGCAGCCTGCTCATCTTCTTCCTCATCTCGCTCATCGGCATTCCCTTCACCGGCGGTTTCTTCGGCAAGTTCTACTCCTTCACGGCAGCCGTCGGCGGCGGCGCAATCTGGCTCGCCATCATCGGCCTCCTCAACTCTGGTTTAGCCGCTGCCTATTATCTCCGGCTCGCTGTTGTCGCCGCGCAAAAACCCGATCCCGACAAAGAAGCGGAAATCGCGCGCACCTTGGCCCCAAAGCCCGCTGTCGGCGCAGCCGTCATCGCGGCCCTGTTCCTCGCCGTCGCCGCAACGCTGGTTCTCGGCATCATTCCGGGCGCAACGCTCGACGCCGCGCAATCCGCCGCCCACACGCTGCAAGCGCCGCCGCAAACGGCGGTCCCCGCCGTCACCGATCCCGCGCCGCAACGCTAGGTACGTTCGGAGAGGAGCGTCATGAAGATTGTTCCCGTTATCAAATCCGGAGATTTGGATCGTTCAATCCACTTCTACACGGAGGTTCTCGATTTCGATTGGAAATGGCATGATGAAGAGGAGCGCCAGAGGGCCAACGGGGTGGCACACCTGGTAAAAGACGGGGCCGAGTTGCTGCTTTCACGTCATGCCGGGGACGGCATCTTCGGCTCGGTCAATCGCGTCTTTGTGGATAGCGTGGATGAGCGCTACGCGACGTTTCGCGCGCGCGGTCTGGATACTTCAAAGCGGCCCGATTCTCCCATTCACACCGCTCCCGTCGATCAGACCTGGGGCCTGCGTGAATTTGCAGTTACTGATCCAGATGGCAATGGCCTCTGTTTCTGCGCGTTTATCCGGTGAAGTTTGGGAGGTCCTCCCGCCGTTCCGTTACAATTTCCTCAATGAAGCTAGGCGAATTGGCAACGAAGCTGCGCGCGGAACTCCGCGGCAATCCAGACCTCGAAGTTACCGGCGTCAAGGGCATTGAAGAAGCCGGTCCCACCGAAATCACCTTCGTTGCGAACGTTAAGTACACCGCGCTTGCCCGCACCACCCACGCCGCCGCCGTCCTGGTCGAGCCGGAATTTCAGGAAATCTCCGCCGCAACGCTGCGCATCAAGAATCCCTATCACGCCTTCTCGCGCGCGCTGGGCCTCTTCTACCAGCCGCCCGCTTATCCGCCCGGAATTCATCCCACGGCGGTCATCGATCCCACGGCCGTCATCGCTGAAGGCGCCCACATCGGCGCATACGCCGTCGTCGGTCCCGGCGTCCGCCTCGGCCCGCACGCAACCATCCTGCCCCACGTCGTGCTTTATCCCGGCGTTCAGGTCGGCAGTCATTTCTTCGCTCACGCCCACGCCGTCGTTCGCGAAAACTGCATCCTCGGCGACCACGTCACGCTCGAAAATGGTGTCATCATCGGCGCGGACGGCTTCGGCTTTTCCAAAAACGAGCAAGGCCACTGGGAGAAAATCCCGCAATCCGGTCCCGTCCGCATCGGCAGCCGCGTTGACGTGCAGGCCAACGCTACCATCGACCGCGCGACTGTCGGCGCGACCGAAATCGGCGACGGCACCAAGGTCGACAATCTCGTCCAGGTCGGCCACGGATCGAGAATTGGAAAAGACTCGCTGATCTGCGCGCAAACCGGTCTCGCCGGATCCTCCATCATCGGCAACAACGTGATTCTCGCCGGCCAAGTGGGCATTGCCGGCCATTGCACGGTCGGCGACGGAGTTATCCTCACCGCACAGTCCGCCGTCTCCCATGACGTTCCGCCCGGCAAAATGATCTCCGGTTCGCCCGGCTTCGACAACCGCATCTGGCTGCGCGCCGTCGCCATCTTCCAGCGCCTTCCGGAACTGCTCAAGCGCCTTGACCGAGTAGAAAAGGACCTCGCGAAACACGCCGCGCACAACCCTCCCGCCGCTGATTCGGCCGCAGCCAACGAGGAACCTAGCAAGTGACCCGCATCGGCTGCAGGGCGCCGCGCACTCTTCGCCGCTTTTCTCTCCGCCATCTTCCTCGCCGCCACAGCGTGCCACTCGTACCACGTCGACGCCACCGTCGAGAACCGCACCGGCGCCGATGTTCAGCTTCTTGAAATCGATTACCCCAGCGCCAGCTTTGGCGTCGATCGCATCGCCTCGGGAGCGGTCTACCACTATCGCTTCCAGATCCGCGGCAGCGGCCCACTCAAAATCACTTACACAGGCCCGGACAGCAAGCAGGTCCAGATCGCCGGCCCTACCCTCGTCGAGGGCCAGCAGGGTCAACTCAAGATCGTCCTTCTCCCCGCCGGTAAAGTCCAATTCGTGCCGCAACTCACGCCTGCTTCCTGACCGCCGGGCACACTTCGCCATCAACGCGATCGGAGCGCACTCGCAATTTCACTTCAAAAGGTATCGGGCGGCAGAATGCCGCCCGTCGTGAGATGTAATCAGAAACTCACTTGTTCACGCGCGCCTCTAGCGAGGCACCTGTAGCAGTCAGTGCACCATCGACTGGAACAGCGGCGACTGCAACAGCGCGCTGAACTCAGTATCCGAGGCTGCAAAATGAACCTCCAGCTTTCCTGAATTCGAATCGATCGAAGTCTCACTCAGCGCCTGCTTCTCCGTGTCCGATCCTGTCATCTTCCTCAGCATCACCGCCGCCGACAGCAGCGAAGAAATCGTGGCGGCCGCAAATGAATCACCCGTCTGAATCGTCAGATCGAACCGCACACCATGGCTGAAGTCCATCCCGTACCACGAAGCCTCCAGCCGCTGCTTCACGCTGTCGAAATCGGTCACCGACCCCGCTTCGCCCAGCAACTGCTTCATCATTGTCTGCGTGCCCTGATTGTCCAGAATGCTCCACAGTGAAGTCGAGTCCACGCTCTGCATCGCTTCCATCATCGAATTGTTGGTGAGCATGCTGGCGGCCATTCCGTCCCGCGCATCGAGTGCCTTGGTCACAGACTCCTTGCTGCCGAAGACCATTGTCGACGGATCGACGAAGCAAAGCACCATCCCCGTCTTGCTCATGGGGTATATGCTGTTCGATCTCAGCATCGTCGGCTTCATCTTCTGCGCTTTAAAGCTGGCCAGAATGTCATCGGTAGGAAATTGCCCCTGCGCGACCCCCACCGACTGGAGTGCATCGCTCCCCGGCGTCGGCCGGAACAGTGCAAATGCCAGCTCATCCACATACTGGTCGATGGGCTCGCCCTGGCTCGTACTTGGCTTGCCGTTTGGCAGGACTGGCTTTAGCGTGAATTTGCTCAACGCCTCGTCAAACTGCTTCACCTCGGGCGGCTCCACCCGGTTGCGCAGGTTCATTGCCGCCGTTGAATTCTGCATCGCGCGATAGTCGATCACTACCAATTGCTGCACGTCGTGCGGAATGGCTCCGCGCGCATCCGTTGATAACTGTGCTGCAGGGGCTGGCAAAACCGCCGCCAGCATCATCGCTGCAATCGAAATTCCTGCGAATTTCTTCAACGTAACCCTCCGAAACTCGATCCCGCTCGGCTCTTGATTCGCTCGCCGCGGGTCCAAATTCGTATTTCTTCGCGCCTTCTGTTGCCTGGCGCATGGTGTTATTGTACCGATTTGCTTGTCGCTCGGGCCGCATCCCTGGCCTGCTGGACGTTACTCTTGTGGCCACTCCAGCGGGTGGTCCAGTCGCCGTTCCAGGACCTTGGTTTGCTCGTCGAACTCACCTAATTGACGCATCCAATCGCTTTCCCGCTCACAAGCCGCCTCGGGAATCAGCCCGATGACCTCTCCCTCGGCCAAACCGGTCTTGTGCCGCGCCGCCAGGCTCACAACCCTGCGGTGGACCACCGAGAGCGGGGTAGCCTCAAAATCCGTAATGTTCATCGAGAGTTGCGCCCGCCCGTGGGCCAAAACCCCCATGGCCTTCACGCCCTTCAGTCCTCCTGAAGCGGCGCGAATCTCTTTGGCGATCGCCCGAGCCATGGCCACATCCGGCGAATCAAAGTAGATGTTATAGGCAACAAGGAACTTGCGGGCGCCCACCACGCTCGCCCCCGCGGTCGGATGAAGCCCCGGCCCGCCCAGGTCCGGCCGCCGCGATGGGTCTTTCTGCGCTGCGTCGCGCAGCTCTTCAAACTGCCCCCGGCGTATGTCTTCCAGGTTCTTCCGGTCCGGTCTTGCCGCGGCCGCCTCATAGAAGTAGACCGGGATTCCAAACCGCCGCCAGATCTCCAGGCCGGCCTGTCGCGCCAGCATCACGCACTGCTCCAGCTTGATCCCCCTCACCGGCGCGAACGGAATCACGTCGGCAGCCCCGATACGCGGATGAACCCCCTGCTGGCGCGTCAAGTTAATCAGTTCCGCGGCCTTGCCGGCGCCACGCACCGCCGCTTCAACCACCCCGGCCGGTTCCCCGGCAATCGTTACCACCGAGCGATTATGGTCTGCATCCATCGACCAATCGAGCAGGTGCACTCCGTCCACGCGCATGGCAGCGACGATCGCTTCCATGCGACCAGCGTCGGTGCCCTCTGAAAAATTGGGAACGCACTCTACGATCGCCCCGCTCATTCGCGCCCTGCTCTCCTACGCTCCGGCCCTGATCGCGGCCCGCAGCTCGAAGCCCGTGTTCCTGGTTCGTCGTTCGCAGTCCTGAGTTCGGGATCTCAAGATCCACGGTCCGTATCTCGTGGCAAACGCCTGCTGAGGACCAGGAGCCAAGGGCTAATGGCTAAAAGCTAATGACTGCCTCATCGAGTCCAGAACGTATATCCCGCCTGGATCTGAATACTGGCATTGACGCCGGGGTTGCGGTCGCCCAACGAAGCCGAAGAGATGTGCACCGCGTTGATGCCGAGATCGATCGAGCGCTTCGACTTCAGGAAGTAGTGCACTCCGAATCCGCCCTGCGGTGTGAAATTCCACACGCTCGTTCCGCCGTCGATAATGGGCCCGTTGTTGGGGTTGTTGTTGCTCATAATGTTCGGCGGAAATTTGTGCGTGGTATAGATCAACCCGCCTGCACCCTGAAACCACGGTTGAATGCGCCGCGACCTGGTAAGAAAATTCCAGCGGAAGATCACTGGCTCCAGGCTCACGCCGTAAAACGTTCCCCCGCCGAACGGCAGGTCGCACGTGTAGAACTGCCCCGTTTGGGTTTCGCAGGTGTACGCTTGCAAATGCGGCGGCGGTGTGTAGGCCTGCCACAGCGGCATGATCTCGCCCCCGTACTCAAACTGGCCGCTGAAGATTCCGGCGTGGACCACGGGCGAGATGATCTTCGCCATCTGAAATCCGCCCCAGAGAAACTTGTAGTCCGATCGGTCGCCTACGCCCGTGCCCCAATTCATAAACGGGCCGAACTCCCAACTGCGGGTGTTTCTGGCCTCGGCAACGGGGTTCGGTGCCATCGGGCGGCCGTCGGAATCGGAATATGTGGGGGGAACCTGGCTCGGGCCTGCTGAAGTTGCCGCGCTGCCCTGATTTTGGGCAGCGGCCAGCATGGTCCCAGCCACCAGAACAATCAACAAGAATCCAGAAAATCTCCTCAAAATCTTCCCCATCCCGTCCGGCTCCGATCCACTCGTTCCCTTGGCCCCTCGGTCCCTTGTTCTCTGCTCTTACCAAAAAAAGACCGCCACAACCGGGCGGCCTTTTTACTGCCTGCCCGGTCCCGCTTATCCCGCCGTGTGCTCCATCTGCTCGGCGTCCATATCAAAATTCGAGTGGACACTCTGCACGTCGTCCAGATCTTCGAGCGCTTCCAGCAGCCGGACCATCTGACTGGCCGCTGTCCCTTCCAGCTTGTTGTAGGTTGAGGCCACCATACTCACTTCGCTCATCACCGTCGGAATCCCCGCGGCTTTCACCGCGCCCGACACCGCTTCATACGATCCCGGCTCGGTAAGAATCTCCCACGTGTCGCCTTCGTCCTTCAGGTCTTCGCCGCCATGCTCCAGCACAATGTCCATCAGCTTTTCTTCGCTGGCTGCCGACTTCTCCACTGCGATCAGGCCCTTCTTCGCGAACATGAACCGAACTGAGCCTGTCTCGCCCAGGTTTCCACCATTCTTCGCGAACGCATGCCGGATCTCGCTCACCGCGCGGTTGCGATTGTCCGTCAGCACGTCCACCAGGACAGCCACGCCCCCTGGCCCGTACCCCTCAAAGCTGGCCTCCTCATAGCTGACGCCTTCGAGTTCTCCCGTGCCGCGCTGGATGGCTCGCTTGATGTTCTCCTGCGGCATGTTCTCAGCCTTGGCCGCCAGAATCGCTGTGCGCAGTCGCGCATTCCCGTCTGGATCTCCGCCCCCTTTGGCGGCAACCGCAATTTCCTTAATGAGACGGGTGAAAATCTTGCCGCGCTTGGCATCCAGCGCGCCCTTCTTGTGCTTGATTGTGGCCCATTTTGAGTGGCCTGACATAACAACCTCAAACGGCTTGAAAGATAGCGGATATCCGCACTGTGACCCTGCAAGTATAACCCAGCCAGACAAGGTCTGGCGGCCCGCCAGAAGCCTGAATTCCATCCTGTTTCAGAGGGGAAAACGTAAATTCCGGGAGGCAAAATGTGCGGCCGGAACCCGAGGATCGCAATGGGGACCGCAGTCAGAAGATCGGCGCCGTGGCATCTATCTCAACTCGTATTTGTCGATGAACCTGCCCAGCGTGCGATTCCATGTTTCAAACCGTGCGCTCAGCGCTTCATAGGTGCCGCCGGGCCAGAGATCGATATTCATCTTGAGCCATGGGTCCTTGTCGTCGTCGTAATAAGCCCGGCACCAGCGGTTGTCGTAGTTCCAGCCGTTGATCTGCGAAACATCGAATTTGCCGCCGGTGGAAAAGCCTGTAGCGAGTTCGAGCGAAGTACAGCGCTCGCCCTTGCAGTCGCCAAAAAAGATGTTGAGCGGAAAGCCCTGGCTGTTGGTTTCGATGTGGCGTCTCCCGCTTTCGCCGGTTACGAACTTCACGCCGTAGCCCTCGCTCTCGAGCCACGCAGACATCTCTTCTATCGTGAATCCTCCGTCGGGAATAGGGCGTATCGATATGGGTGAAGGGGCCGCGACCGGCGGCGGCACTGAGGGAACTGTCGACGCGGGAACCGCGGCAGCAGTACCTTGCGCGTCTTCCGCGGTTCCTAAAGCGGCTCCGCACTTCGTACAAAATCCTTGACCCGGCAAGGTCTCTGCGCCACAACGAGGACAAGACATCGCGACTCTCCATTCTTAGTGAACAAATCCGTACCAGGCCTTCACACGGCATCAATTCCTGATTCGGCAAGCGAGACCTTCGCCGTCGATCCGGCGCCGGCAAGGCATCTATCGCAGATCGTACTTGGCGATGAACGTGCCGAGTACTCGATTCCAGGTCAAAAACTGATCGTTCAGCGATTCGTACGTACCGCCGGGCGAGAGAGCGATATCCATGTCAAGAGATGGATCGTTGACGCTATCGTAATAGGCCTTGCACCAGGGGATCTCGCGGTTCCACTCGTTCAACTTCGAAACATCGAATTTGCCTTTGCACGCAAAGGCGACCACGAGTTCAATCGAGGAGCAGCGGCCGCTGTCGCAGCCGGGCATAAAAATGTCGAACGGGGTGCCATGGCTATTGGTTAGGATGTGGCGCTTACCGCTTTCGGCGGTGACCACCTTCGCGGCGTAGCCCCCGCTTTGCAACCATGCAACGACTTCTTCCAGTGTGAGTCCGCCCTCGGGGATCGGATGCATCGAGGTCGCTGCCGGCGGCGCAGCAGACGCGACGGGCCCGGCGACAGGGGCAGCAATACCCTGCGGGATTTCCTGAGTTCCAAGGGCTGCTCCGCAGCTCGTGCAGAACTCCTGATTCGGCCGCGACTCGGCGCCGCAACGGGGACAAGACATAGCAATTCTCCGGCTCTAAAGGGAATTCCTGGAGGGGATTCCTGCAACGTAACACTTTCTCATGCGGCAAGTAAAGCCAGGCGCCGGACCCACTGCGATTCGACCGCTCTTTCTCTTTTACTTGCCCGGCTTGGCCCCCGGATGCTGCCCCGCGCGTTGCGGAAAGGCCAGAATGCAGATGACCATGAAGCACGCAATCGCAGCCGACGAGCTGTACCGGCTCAGATTCAGCCCGCCACTTGCAACCGGCTTGGTCAGCAGGTCGCCCAGCGTTGCGCCCAGCGGCCGGGTGAGCACAAACGCAGCCCAGAACAACACCGCACGCGACGTTTTCGTGAAGAAATAAATCAGCGCGACGACGGCGATGCATCCCGCAAAAATCAGTGCGCCACCCTCGTAGCCCGGACCCGAATCCGCTACCCAATCGCCCAGCGCAGTGCCCAGCGTGTTGGAAAAGAGGATGGTCGTCCAGTAAAACATCTCCACCTTTGGAGAGGTGATGCATTCGACCGAAATCGTTCCCATCTTCAGCCGCCAGGTTGTCAGCACCGCGATCACCAGGGTGAAGAGGATGATCGACCCGCCCAGATACCCAATTCCCAGCGAGCGATCGGCGAAATCCGCCATCGTCGTCCCGGTTAACGTCGTCGCTACAATCACGACCCAGTAAAGAAACGCATGAAATTTCTTTGCTCGGATCTGCGCACCGACAGCAACCGCAAAAAGCACAAAGAAAATAATCGTGCTCGTGGCGTAGCCAAGGTTCAGCGACATGGAGAGCGCATCGCCGCCGGTTTCGCCCAGCGTGGTCGCGGCGATCTTGATAATCCAGAAACCGATCGCCACCTCGGGCACTTTGCCGAATGCTTCGCTTAGAGGCCGTGGTGCGGCCATCTCTCCCGTCGTCTCATCGCCCGATCGTCTTGTCAATCTCTCCAACCAGCCCGGTAACGCAGCGACGGACGCCTCCGCGCACAGAATCTCCCTCACGGAATCTCTCCTGTTCTTAGGTTTTCTCTTGGCTTGCGTTCCTGCTCAGTTTACGCAAATACCTCTGCGTCGTGCAGAAGGCTCCCCTTTGCGTCTTTCTCTGACACGATTGCGCCGCTCGCTGCGATCGGCCACTCGATCTTCAACTCCGGATCGTTCCACAGGATCGTCCGCTCGCCCTCTGGCGAATAATAATCCGTCACTTTGTAGGCGAATCCCGCGAATTCGCTCAGCACCAGAAATGCGTGACCGAATCCCTGCGGAATCCAAAGCATCCTGCCGTTTTCTCCGCTCAGCTCCACGGCAACATGCTTGCCGAATGTCGGCGAACTCCGCCGCAGATCCACCGCCACGTCCAGCACAGCTCCGTGTGTCACTCGCACCAGTTTTCCCTGCGGCTGCGCGATCTGGTAATGAATCCCCCTCAGCACATTCTTCTGCGAGACTGAAAAGTTGTCCTGAACCCACTGTGTGGGCAGTCCCGCCTCCGCCATGCGGCGCAAATTAAAGGTCTCAGAGAACGCGCCCCGGTCGTCACGATAAACCTTCGGCGTCAGGATCAGCACACCCGGCAACGATGTCTCGTCGATCTTCATGGTTACTCGGTCCTGGCGGCAAAGTACGGCTCGCGCAACAGCGCCTGCAGGTACTGCCCGTAGCTGCTCTTGGCGATCGGCGCCGTCAGCTTTTCCAGTTGCTCAGCGTCAATGAATCCCTGCCTGTAGGCGATCTCCTCCGGGCACGCGATGTTCAGTCCCTGTCGCCGCTCGATCGTGTGCACAAACAGCGCCGCCTCGAGCAGCGAATCGTGCGTCCCCGTGTCGAGCCACGCCATGCCTCGGCTCATGATCTCCACCTTCAGCTTTCCCGCTTCCAGGTAGCGCCGGTTCAGGTCCGTGATCTCCAGTTCCCCGCGCGCTGAGGGCTTCAGCGTCGCGGCAATCTTCACCACGTCACGGTCGTAAAAGTAAAGGCCTGTCACCGCATACCGCGATTTCGGCTTCGCCGGCTTCTCTTCCAGGCTCACCGCTCGCCCCTGTTGATTGAACTCCACGACGCCGTAGCGCTCGGGATCCTCCACCGGGTACGCAAAGATGGTCGCGCCCTCCTCAAGCTGCGCGGCCGACTGCACCTGCTTCGAGAAGCCCTGCCCGTAAAAAATGTTGTCTCCCAGCACCAGCGCGCTTGGCTGCCCCGCGATGAAATCCCGCCCGATCAGGAACGCCTGCGCCAATCCATCTGGGCTCGGTTGCACGGCGTAGCCAATCTCCAATCCCCATTGCCTTCCGTCGCTCAGCAAATCCTTGAAGCGCCCAATGTCCTGCGGTGTGGAGATGATCAGAATCTCGCGCATCCCCGCCAGCATCAATGTGCTCAGCGGGTAATAAATCATCGGCTTGTTGTAGACCGGCAGCAGTTGCTTTGAAACCACATGGGTCACGGGATACAGCCGCGTCCCCGATCCACCCGCCAAAATGATTCCCTTCATGCCTCGCCCTTCCCGGTGCGCGCAACGTTAATGGTGAACTGTGATTGGATCCATTGTGCCCGAAGCAAACAGATTGCAAGTGCCATCCACCGTTCACCGTCCGCCGTTCACCGTCTTCCGCTCCCCATAGTTCTTCGCAATCCAGTCGCGATAGGCGCCGGTCCGCACGCTCTCCACCCACTCGCGGTTCTCGAGATACCAGCGCACAGTCTTTCCCAGCCCGTGCTCGAATCGCTCAGCCGGTTTCCATCCCAGCTCGCGCTTAATCTTCGTCGCGTTGATTGCGTACCGGCGATCGTGCCCCGGCCGGTCTTGCACGAATGTGATGAGCCTTCGACGCGGCGCGGCCCCATCCTGCGGCCGCATCTCGTCCACCAGATCGCAGATGGTCGTCACGACATCGATGTTCGCCCGCTCGCTGTTTCCGCCAATGTTATACGTCTGTCCCGGGCGCCCGTTCGCGAGCACCGCGCGAATCGCCGCGCAATGATCCTCCACATACAGCCAGTCGCGCACATTCTTTCCGTCGCCGTACACCGGCAGCGGCTTGCCTTCCAGCGCATTCAGAATCGTAAGCGGAATCAGTTTTTCCGGAAATTGAAACGCCCCATAGTTATTCGAGCAGTTCGTCGTCACCACCGGTAGCTTGAACGTGTGAAAGTACGCGCGCGCCAGGTGATCCGATCCTGCCTTCGATGCCGCATACGGGCTGTTGGGCGCGTACGCAGTCTCCTCGCTGAATGCCGGATCATGCGGACGCAGCGACCCGTACACCTCGTCCGTCGAAACGTGCAGGAATCGGAATGTCGCGCGGTCGGCTTCATCCAGCCCCGCCCAATAAGCGCGTGCCTGTTCCAGCAACATGTATGTGCCGACTAGATTGGTTCGGATGAACTCCTCGGGTGAGGCGATCGACCGGTCGACGTGGCTCTCCGCTGCAAAGTGGACGATGGCCCGCGGTTGGTATTTCTTCAGCAGCGATCCCACCAGCTCCGCATCGCAAATATCGCCGCGCACAAAGCTATACCGCTCATCGCCCTCAAGCGACGCCAGGTTCGCCGCATTCCCGGCATAGGTCAGCAGGTCAAGATTCACCACCGGCCCTGCCTTCGAGCGGGCCCCGCCCTTCAACCAGCCTAAAACGAAGTTCGAACCGATGAACCCCGCGCCGCCGGTCACCAAAATCGTCTGGCTCATGCGTTTCATTGACCCCGAGTATACGGTACAGAATACGACCCATGCGACGTCCCAGTTCGGTCATCTGCAGTCCGGCCCCGGCTGGAATCCTCTTGATATCGCGGCGCTTCCCACCCTGCCGTCCCCCATCTTGAAAGGAACTGCTGCATAGTCCGGATTTTTTCGTTATATTAAAAGCAGTGCAGCTCCGGGATGCGGCCGGTTCTGCTCATCTAAACCCATTTGTTCCATTTGCAAGGCGATTTTTTGCCCTCGGGAATCGCACAGCGGTTGTGTACTTCGAAATATCCAGCTTGTCGCAATCAAACTTTTTACCCAAAAGGACGCCATGGCATCTTCGAATCGCCGTCTCCGCCCACCCCAAGCGCAAGGCCTCTATCATCCCCGAGATGAGCACGATGCCTGCGGCATGGGGCTGGTGGCGAACATCAAGGGCGAGAAGAGTCACGAGATCATCCGCAAAGGGCTTGAGGTTCTTATCAATCTCACCCATCGCGGCGCGGCAGGTTGCGACCCCGAAACCGGCGACGGCGCAGGCATCCTCATCCAGATTCCCCACGCTTTCTTCGTAAAGGAATGTACCGAGCTGGGCATCAAGCTGCCCGATCCCGGCGCCTACGGCGTGGCCATGTGCTTCCTTCCCGTGGAGCGCCAGAACCGCCTGCAATGCGAAGGTGTCTTTGAGCGCATCGCTCAGGAAGAGGGCTGCACCGTCCTCGGCTGGCGCGACACGCCCGTCAACGGCGATGCCATCGGCCGCGAAGCCCGCAACACGCAGCCTTACATCGAACAGCTTTTCGTCGGCCGCCCAAAAGGTCTCGATGAAGATGCCTTCGAGCGTCTTCTCTATCGCGTTCGCCGCCGCACCGAAAACGAGATCTTCGCCTCCGAAATCGAGGACAAGGAGACTTTCTACGTCCCTTCCTGTTCCTGTCGCACCATCATCTACAAGGGCCTCATGCTGGCCCCGCAGATCGAGAAGTTCTACTTCGAACTTGCCAACCCCCTCGTCACCAGCGCCCTCGCGCTCATTCACCAGCGCTTTTCAACGAACACATTCCCAAGCTGGCCGTTGGCCCATCCCTATCGCTACGTCGCGCATAACGGCGAGATCAATACCATTCGCGGCAACGTCAGTTGGATGAATGCGCGCCAGTCGGTTCTCGAAAGCTCCCTTCACGGCGACAAAATCAAAGAGCTCTATCCGGTCGTCGTTCCCGGCGGCAGTGATTCCGGCTCCCTCGACAACGCTGTTGAATTCCTCTTCCAGTCCGGCCGTTCCCTGCCTCACGTCATGGCCATGCTCATTCCCGAAGCGTGGGCCGGCAATCCCGACATGGACGAGGACAAGCGCGCCTTCTACGAGTACCACGCCTCGTCTCATGGAGCCGTGGGATGGCCCCGCGGCTATCGCATTCACTGATGGCCGCGTCATTGGCGCCACCCTCGACCGCAACGGCCTGCGCCCCGGCCGCTACATCGTAACCAAGGACGATCTTGTTGTTCTCGCCTCTGAAGCAGGCGTCATCGAAGCTCCGCCCGAGGACATCTTGAAGAAAGGCCGCCTGCAGCCCGGCCGCATGTTCCTTGTCGACACGGTGCAGCAGCGCATCATCTCCGACGGCGAGATCAAGAAGTCTCTCGCCGCGCGCCAGCCCTATGGCGAATGGCTCAAGCAGCAGCAGGTCACCATCGACTCGCTTCCCGAGCCCGCGCGCGTCATCGGGTTCAATGCAGAGACCCTCCTTCGCCGCCAGCGCGCCTGCGGCTACAGCGAAGAAGATCTACGCATCCTTCTTACACCCATGGGCGCTGACGGTCAGGAGCCGATCGGTTCCATGGGTACCGATGTGCCCCTCGCCTGCCTCTCTGATCGCCCGCAACCGCTCTTCAATTATTTCAAGCAACTCTTCGCTCAGGTCACCAATCCACCCATCGACCCCATCCGCGAAGAGCTCGTCATGTCGCTCATCAGCTACATCGGCACCGAGCGCAACATTCTCGATGAGGCGCCTGAGAATTGCCACACTCTCAAGCTTCCCCATCCCATCCTCACCAATCGCGACCTTGAAAAGCTGCGCCGCGTCTCTTCGGGCGACTTGCTCGCCACCACGCTGCCCGCGCTCTTCCGCGCCGAGGACGGCGAAAAGGGCCTGCGCCACGCGCTTGAAGACCTAAGCAACCGCGCCTCTCATGCCGTTGACTCCGGCTACTCGCTGCTCATTCTCTCTGACCGCGGCGTCGATTCAACCTACGCGCCCGTTCCCAGCCTGCTGGCCATGGCCGCCGTCCACAACCGCCTGGTCCGGGAAGAAAAGCGTACGCAAGTTGCGCTCATTATTGAGAGCGGCGAGCCGCGCGAGGTCATGCACTTCGCTCTGCTCATCGGCTACGGCGCCAGCGCCATCAATCCCTATCTCGCCATCGAGACGATTCACGATCTAAAGCGCCGCGGCCTTTTGCCCGAAAAACTCTCAGCCGAGTACGCCGAGAAGAACTTCATCAAGGCCATCAACAAGGGCCTGCTCAAGACCTTCTCCAAAATGGGCATCAGCACGCTGCAAAGCTATCGCGGCGCGCAGGTCTTTGAGGCCGTCGGCCTCAATCGCTCCCTCATTGAGGACTACTTCTCCGGCACCGCCTCGCGCATTGAAGGCGTCGGTCTCGGCGTGCTCGCCCGCGAAGCCCAGATGAAGCACGAATACGCCTTCCAGCCGCTCACCGACTCTGAAACCGATCTCGCCGTCGGCGGCCAGTACCAATATCGCGAGGGCGGCGAGTTCCACCTGCTCAATCCGCTGACCATCAGCAAGGTGCAGCACGCGGTCCGCAACAATAACCCGGCAACGTTCCAGGAATTCACCGATCTCATCGACGGCCAGAACCGCACCCTCTGCACCCTGCGCGGCCTGCTCAAGCTCAAGTATCTTGACGAGCCGATTCCGCTTGAAGAGGTCGAGCCCGCGAAAGAAATCGTCAAGCGCTTCACCACCGGCGCCATGAGCTTCGGATCGATCAGCAAAGAGGCGCACGAAACTCTCGCCATCGCCATGAACCGCCTCGGCGGCATGTCGAACACCGGCGAAGGCGGCGAGGATGAAGCGCGCTTCACGCCTGACGCCAACGGCGATTCGCGCCGCTCGGCCGTAAAGCAGGTTGCCAGTGGCCGCTTCGGCGTCACCACCAACTACCTCGTCAACGCCACCGAACTGCAAATCAAAATGGCACAAGGCGCAAAACCCGGTGAAGGCGGCCAGCTCCCCGGCCATAAAGTTGATGCCGAGATTGCGCGCATTCGCCACTCCATCGCCGGTGTCGGCCTCATCTCGCCTCCGCCGCACCACGACATTTATTCCATCGAGGATCTCGCGCAGCTGATCTACGACCTCAAGAACGTCAACCCGGAAGCGCGCATTGCGGTCAAGCTCGTCTCCGAAGTCGGCGTCGGCACCGTAGCTGCGGGCGTCTCGAAGGCGCACGCGGACGTCGTCCTCATCTCCGGCGACACCGGCGGCACCGGCGCTTCGCCGCTCAGCTCCATCAAGCATGCCGGCCTGCCCTGGGAGCTCGGCCTCGCCGAGACGCAACAAGTATTGCTCCTCAACGATCTGCGCAGCCGCATCCGCGTGCAGACCGACGGCAAGCTTCAGACCGGCCGCGACGTCGTGATCGCTGCCCTGCTTGGCGCGGAAGAATTCGGCTTTGCCACAATGCCCCTCATCTCAATGGGTTGCATCATGATGCGCAAGTGCCACTTGAATACTTGCGCCGTTGGCATTGCCACCCAGGACCCCGTTCTTCGCGAGCGGTTCACCGGCACGCCCGAGCACGTCATCAACTTCTTCTTCTTCATTGCCGAGCAGATGCGCCAGCACATGGCCAAACTTGGCTTCCGCACCGTCGACGAAATGGTCGGCCGCGTTGAAAAAATCGAGACCCATATAGACGACGCGCATTGGAAAGCGAAGGGCATCGATCTCTCGTCGATCCTCCACGCTCCGCCGCTTCCCTCACGCGTCGCGCGCCGCCGCACCACCTGCCAGGATCACGGCCTCGGCCCCGCGCTCGACCATGCGCTCATCGCCAAGGCCAAGCCCGCGCTTGAATCGCAGACGCCCGTCACCGCGAGCTTCGCCATTCGCAACGTGCACCGCACCGTCGGCGCCATGCTTGGCGGCACAATCGCGCGTCGCTTCGGTTCCGCGGGATTGCCCGACAGCACGCTTCACTTCAAGTTCCGCGGATCGGCTGGCCAGAGCTTCGGCGCATTCGTTCCGAATGGCGTCACGCTCGAGCTTGAAGGCGACTCCAACGACTATCTCGGCAAAGGGCTCTCCGGCGGCCGCATCATCGCCTATCCGCCCAAGACATCGAGCTTCCTGCCCGAAGAGAGCATCCTTGTCGGCAACGTTGTCCTCTACGGAGCCACCAGCGGCGAGGTCTTCCTCAACGGCATCGCCGGCGAGCGCTTCGCTGTCCGCAACTCCGGCGCAACGGCCGTCGTCGAAGGCGTCGGCGATCATGGCTGCGAATACATGACCAACGGCCTCGCCATCATTCTCGGTTCCACCGGCCGCAACTTTGCCGCAGGCATGAGCGGCGGCATCGCCTACGTCTACGACGATAAGGGCGACTTCGCCACGCGCCGTTGCAACCAGGCCAGCGTGGACCTCGAGCCACTGGTCAACTCCGACGACATCGAGAAAATCCAAGCACTGCTCGCGCGCCACCGTGACCTGACCGGCAGCCCGCGCGCAGCATGGGTTCTTGAACACTGGGCCGACGCGCAGCCGCTCTTCATCAAAGTCTTCCCCCACGAGTACAAGCGCGTCCTCGGTGTCGAGCGCGCGCAAACTGTTTATACTTCCCCGCTCGCCACGCCCACGCTGGTCGCAGCGTCCGCCGAGGTGAAGCATGGGTAAGGTCACGGGCTTCCTCGAAATTAACCGCGAACAACCCACGCGCCGCAAGGCCGACGAGCGCATTCGCGACTGGTTCGAGATCTACGAGCCGTTCCCCGAAGAAAAGCAGCGCGAGCAGGGCGCTCGCTGCATGGATTGCGGCGTGCCTTTCTGCCATACTGGCTGCCCGGTCAACAATCTCATCCCCGACTGGAACGATCTCGTCTACAACAATCGATGGCAGGCCGCAGTCCGCCGCCTCCACTCCACGAACAACTTCCCTGAATTCACCGGCCGCATCTGCCCCGCACCGTGCGAAGCCGCCTGCGTCCTCGGCATCAATCAACCACCCGTCTCCATCAAACTAATTGAGCGCTCCATCGTCGAGCGCGGCTTTGACGAGGGCTGGATCCATCCCGAACCGCCCGAGCAAGCCACCGGCAAGCGTGTCGCCGTCGTCGGCAGCGGACCCGCGGGCCTTGCCGCCGCGCAGCAGCTTCGACGCGCCGGCCACTCCGTCACCGTCTACGAGAAGAACGACCGCATCGGCGGCCTGCTCCGCTACGGCATTCCCAACTTCAAGCTTGAGAAGCACATCGTCGATCGCCGTGTCGCGCAGATGAAGGCCGAGGGCGTCATTTTCCAGACCAACGCGCACGTCGGCGTCAACATTCCCGTCGAGTCACTTACCGAGCAATTCGACGCCATCCTTCTCTGCGGCGGCGCCGAGCATCCCCGCGACTTCCCGTTCCCGGACGCGAGCTCAAGGGCATTCACTACGCCATGGAGTTTCTGCCCCAGCAGAATCGCCGCAATGAAGGGGACTCCGAAGACAAGCTCCTTTCGTCGATGGGTGCCGCTGCCTCAATCCTCGCCACTGGCAAGCGCGTCGTCATCATCGGCGGCGGCGACACCGGCGCAGACTGCCTCGGCACCAGCCATCGTCAGCGCGCAAAAAGCGTCCATCAGTTCGAGATCATGCCGCGTCCGCCCGCCGAACGCGCCACTTCAACCCCCTGGCCGCTCTGGCCCCTGCAACTGCGCACTGAAAGCTCTCACGAAGAAGGCGGCAATCGCGACTGGTCGATTAATACTGTTAAATTCACCGGCGACGACACCGGCCACGTCAAGGAGCTTCACTGCGTGCGCGTCGGCCCTCCGCCCAAGTTCGAAGTCCAGGCCGGCACGGAATTCATTCTTGAAGTCGATCTGGTTCTGCTCGCCATGGGCTTCCTCGGCCCGGTGAAGAATGGCATGATCGAGCAGCTCGGCCTGCAACTCGACAATCGCGGCAACATCGCCACCACCGATTACATGTCCTCGGTCGACGGAATCTTCGCCGCCGGCGACATGCGCCGTGGCCAGTCGCTTGTCGTCTGGGCCATCTCCGAGGGTCGCAAAGCCGCCGCCGCCGTCAACGAATACCTTGTCGCCAAAGAAGACAAGGCGCCCGCACGCTCCCGGCAGGTCGCAGCCGCGCGCTAGGGCTTCCCCTGCCCCATCGGCTCACCGCACACGCACTCCCTGAACGCCTCTGCCCCCTCGCCCGTCAGTTCGCATGTGTAGATCTTCCACATTGGCTTGAGCGCCTTCAACCCCGCACCGTGAGAATCGAAATTTTGTATATAGCTTGCGCTCGTCTCCGCCTGAGCATTCGGGTCAGCTTTGAATCCCGCAATCAAATCTCCCACAGTGGCTGCCGTAAACGCCGGCTCTTTGTAGGTCTCGTCAAAGTCATACTCCTCGCTCCAATGCGCGCCCGCCTTGTCCGATGCCGCAAAGACCCGGTAGTCCTTCATCTCCGACGTCGCCGCATCAATCTGCGCCACCGTAAACGACGGATTGTTCCCGCCGATCGGTGAAATCGATCCCACCATCTTGATCGCCACACCCTCCGGCGGCGTGCCCTGTTCCTTCGGCTTCAGCAGGCGCATTTCGTCCATGTGCGTGTGCGCAAAAATCGCCAGTTGAATCACATCTCCGTATCCGGCAATCGCTTCCGCCAGCGCCTCCGTCTTCAAAAACATTTGCGGCTGGCTCCCGTTGCACACATCGATTCCCTTGGTCACCGTTGAATAAATATTCACCCCCGGCGGGATATGCGTCATCACCCAAACTTTATAGTGGTTCCGCCGCGCCGCATCCAGTTGCTGTTTCAGCCATTCAATCTGCGATGCTGCCGGAGCCGGATCGTCCTTTCCACCGCAGGTTTCATACCGCTGCGACATAAATAGATCGTCCAGCACAAGAATTCTGGTTCGTTCCAGTGGCGCAGGCAATCTCGCGCTGTAAAATCCTCCGTCGCCAAATGTCCGCAGCGCTTCCGCGCGGTTTCCCGCACGCAGATCGCTCGTCATGCTGGCGCCGGCCACCTTCAAAAATGCGCCGTTCGGATCAAGCTGGTAGTCGCCGCAATCGGAATCGTTATTCCCCAGCGCCGCGTACACCGGTACACCCGGCAGCGCCCCGCGCAGCTCGCGCATCACAAACTCAATCGTCTTCTCGGCGAATGCGCGATATTCGCCGGGCTTTGCCTGGGGTACGAGTGTCGCGAACTTGCATGCGAACTCATGCGCCATCAGGTCGCCGCTCAGCACCACAAACTTCGCTCCGCTCGCATCCCTGCTGATGGCGCGCAGGCTCCGAGCATACAGTCCGTAAGACGTGTCCGGCGACACGCGCAACTTGCAGGCCTGCTCGAGCTGTGCAAACCTCTCCCCTCGATCCACCGCCTCGGGGCCAGCCAGAATCGCCTTCCACTCGCTCACCGGCGCATCTTTCAAATGATCCACCTTGCTCGGGTCCCAGAACGGATCAAGATGAATATCGCTCACAAAAAGAGCTTCGACTGTCGCCGGCTTCTTCTTCCCCATCGGCGCCAGGCCCTGTGCCTTCATGCCCGTCGCCGCTGCAAGAAAAACAGCAGCACACAACGCAAGAGCTCCGCACCGCACACCAGCCCCTCGGGTTCTGGTCATGAATTCTCTCCTTATCAACTGGTCCGGCCGTCTCTTTGTCTCTGCGGGCTGCGCCTAGAATAACTCTCTTCTGCTGCCGTCTCACTTGCGGCACCCCGCGACGGACGCTAACTTGCAAACTCCGCTGTGTGCTCCATCCTTGGCGCGGATTTGTCTTCGCGCCAGGGGTGGGACACCACGGACCCCACCCTGACGAAATCCCGCGAACCCCGAACCCAATTCCCGGCCCGTTGCACTATCCTTTCTCCATGAGAAGACCAGTCCTCATTTCCGCCGCAATTCTCACCGTCGCATTCCTCGCCCCATCGCTCCTTCCTGCGCAAACCGTAGCTCCGACTCCGCCCATGGGCTGGAATAGCTGGGACTCCTACGGCTTCACGATTGACGAGGACCAGTTCAAAGCGAACGCCACTGTCCTTGCGTCGCTTCAGCAATTCGGATGGAAGTATGCCGTCATCGACGAGGGGTGGTATATGACCAACCCCGCTGGCGAGAACGTCGAAGAGCGCAAATATATCTGGGACGCAAACGGTCTGCTGATCCCCGATCCCGCGCGTTTTGCTGACGCTGCCAACGGCGCCGGTTTCAAACCGCTGGCTGACTGGCTCCATGCGCGAGGCCTCAAATTCGGGGTTCACATCGTGCGCGGCATTCCCCGCCAGGTCGTCACGGCCAACCTGCCGATTGCGGGCACTTCTTTTCACGCCACTGACGCAGCCGACCTCACCTCTCCCTGTCCATGGGACGAAGGCAACTGGGGAATCAAAGACAACGCTGCCGGCCAGGCCTACTACGATTCCATGATTCGCCTCTTCGCTTCCTGGGGACTCGATTTCCTTAAGGTCGACTGCATCTCCGACCATCCCTACCGAGTCACTGAGATTCGTCAGATCGCCGCGGCCATCCGCAAATCCGGCCGGCCCATTGTGCTCTCGCTCTCGCCCGGCCCCACGCAGCTTGAACACGCCTCCGAAGTCGCCCAATACGCGCAGATGTGGCGCATTACCAACGATCACTGGGATGCGTGGGAGTTCCAGCATCACACTCCCGACGGATATCCTTTCGGACTGAAGGGCGACTTCGATGTCCTCGCGAAGTGGTATACCTACACCAATCCCGGCAACTGGCCTGACGCCGACATGCTCCCCGAGGGTTGGCTCGGTCCCAAGCCGGGCACGGGCGAGGCCCGCCAGTCACGCCTGACCCCGGACGAACAACGCACCGAGTTCACTCTCTGGTCCGTCGCGCGCTCGCCCCTCATCCTGGGAACAAACCTAACGCGTCTCGACGACTATACCCGCTCTCTCATCACCAATCAGACGGTTATTTTCATCAATCAGAATGCCACCTACAGCCGTCCCGTTGATGTCTCTACCCTCGGCCCCGGCTTTCAGGATGCCCGCAGTCTGGCGCGCCTCCATTGGCCAGCCTGGCGATCGCGGCTACGCAGAGTACTTCGCCTTCTTTAATCTCGCGGACACTCCCGCCACTCTTCGTACAACTTGGAGTCAACTCGGCCTCGCCGGCCAAAAGCACTCCGCGCGCAACGTGTGGGAAGACGCAACCCTCAAAGAGTCAAAGGAGATCGGTGTCACGCTGCCGCCTCACGGCTGCGCGTTGTTTGAAGTCCGCTGATTCGCTCTTACCAGCGAACAGTTAAATCGCCGCGGTCCCACGAGATCGCCTGACACGAACGTGTTAGCAACTACACTTTTGCCTGTCCCCATGTGCGAAACTAACTTGTCTGCCTTGTACGCTCTCTCGGGCGCATTCTTGAGCAGAGGCGAGTCATGGCTCTTCTTCGTTCCGGCTTCATCGCGCTTTCGCACAACCGTCCGCTTCGCCGTTTCTGTGAGCACTCCGCGCTGGGCACCCGCCTCAATGCGCGATTCATCGCCGGCATGCGGCAGGAAGATGCGCTCCGCGTCGCGGAAACCGTCAATCGCCAGGGCATCTCCGTCACTCTCGATTCACTTGGCGAAAGCGTCACCTCGCCCACCGAGGCGCATCGCGCCGCCGACGTCTATCATCGCCTCCTCGATTCCATCGCTGAGCGCGGCCTTGACGCTAACATCAGCGTCAAGCTCACCCAAATGGGTCTGGAACTATCTCCCGAACTGGCCGAGCAGATCGCAGAAAATCTCGTTCAGCACGCCCGCTCCACGCGGAATTTCGTGCGCATCGATATGGAAGACTCGCGACTCACGCAGGACACGCTCGATATCGTGCGCCGCGTTCATTCGCATGCCGGCCTGCGCGGCGCAGTCGGCGTCGTCGTCCAGGCTTACCTCTATCGATCGCAGGCCGACATCGAGCAGCTCCTTGCCGACGGCATTCGCGTTCGCCTCTGCAAAGGCGCATACAACGAACCGTCTGAAGTCGCTTTCCCGCACAAGCCCGACGTCGATGCGAATTTCTTCAAGCTCGCAAAGATGCTCGTCGACAGCCCCATTTACCACGCGCTGGCCACGCACGATGAGGCCCTCATCGACAAAATGAAGGCATACGCCGCAGAGGCCGCAATCGACCCCAGCCACTTCGAATTTCAAATGCTGTATGGTGTGCGCCGCGATCTCCAGCGCAAGCTGGTCAGCCAGGGCTACAAAGTCCGCGTCTACGTGCCCTTCGGCACCGAATGGTACCCCTACTTCATGCGCCGCCTGGCTGAACGGCCTGCCAACGTCATCTTCCTGGCGCGAAATTTCTTCCGCTCTTGATCCGTCTTCCAGCCAGCGCCGATCTTTACGCGCAAAAGCAATTCATCATGCCTTTGCGTCCCGCAACCTCCGCAGACCATCTCTCGCCAAGTCCGCAACCGCTCTTGCCAACGTTTCCGATTCGTTTAACGACTCTGGACGTTCCAGGCGAATCTTCAGCTTGCTGGCATATTCGCGAAAGTAAATGTCCACATCGTACAAAATCTCAACGTGATCGCAAAGGAACCCGATCGGTTGAAGGATGAGCGTCTTCACTCCCTCGCCGGCAAGCCGGTCCAGAGTCTCTTCCACGCTCGGCCCAATCCACGGTCCGCCGCTCGCGCCCTGGCTTTGGAAGGCAAACCACCATCGCGGAATCTCAGGCACTCTTGCTGCAACCAGTTCCGCCGTCCGCCGCGCGTCCTTCACATAGGGATCAGTTCCCTCACCCGGCCACAACCTCGGCCCCGCACCTTCCGCGCCGGCAGCTGGCGCTTCCACCGTTCGCGTCGGTACACTGTGCGCGGTAAATAAAACAGGCACCGGTTCGCCAACCTCCGCACTCAGCTTCGTCAGTGCCGGCCTCAAGCGCTCGGCGAACGCCTCCGCAAGCAGCGGATGCTCCGCCCACCCGGCCGTAAAGTCGATGCGCAGTCCGCCCGCTTCAGCTTCCGCTGCGCGCCGGTAGAGCCCTACGCTGGTGCGCGAGTTCTGCGGCGCCATGCAGATCACCGCCGCCTCTTCCACTCCGTCCGCGCGCATCTGCTTCACGACCTCGGGAATATACGGCCGCCAGTTCCTCATCCCCACATAAACCGGAATCGGGTGCCCCACCTTCGCGACGTCCTTGTTTTTGTCGCTAGGGTGGGAAACGGAGTTCGCTTCGTCTGGACTGTTAAGCTCTTTTTCCACCAGCCGCGCCTGCTCCATCGTAATTTCCGTCAGTGGGCTCTTCCCTATCAGTGAATACCGGTGCTGAATCTCCTCCACCACCGCCTGCGGCACAGGCCGACCGCTCACCACGTTGCGCAGGTATTCGGGAATCTGCTCCACCGTCTCCGGCGTTCCATGCGCCAGCAGCAGCACCGCTTGTCTAGGCATGCGCGCCCTCCAGCCGGAACTCGCGCACCATCTTCACCACCGCCTGCACATTCTCAACCGGCGTCTCCGGCACGATTCCATGGCCCAGATTAAAAATATGCCCAGGCCGCCCTCCTGCCGCGCGCAAAACTTCCTTCACGCGCATCTCCAGAACTTCCTGCGGCGCAAACAGCGTTATCGGATCCAGATTTCCCTGCACCGCATGCGCATGTCCCACCGCGCGCCAGCCCTCGTCCAGTGGCTGCCGCCAATCCAGCCCAATCACGTCCGCGCCCGTCGCCGCCATCTGCTCCAGCAGACCCGCCGTCTCCACGCCAAAGTAGATCACCGGCACGCCCATCGCCTGCACCGCGCGCACCAGCCGCTTCGACGCTTCAAACGCAAAGTCACGATAGTCGCTCAACGAGAGCGATCCCACCCAGCTATCGAAAATCTGGATCACGTCTGCTCCCGCCTGCACCTGCATCCGGCAGTACTCCGTCAGCACCGTGACAATCTTGTCCAAAAGTCCGCTCCATGCAATCGGGTCGCGGTACATCATTTTCTTCGTGTGAATGTAATTCCGCGAGCCGCCACCCTCGATCATGTAGCTCGCGAGCGTATACGGCGCGCCGCAAAATCCAATCACTCCCAGCCGATCGCGAAAATGTGCGGCCACCTTCTCAATCGCCTGCGCCACATAAGCCAGATCCCCCGCGCGATCCGTCCGCAGCGCGCGCACATCTTCGGCGGTGCGCACCGGCTTATGCACCACCGGACCTTCGCCTGCCTGGAACTCGAAGTCCAGCCCCATCGGCTCCAGCGGCAGCAGCAGATCGGCAAAGATGATCGCCGCATCCACGCCTAGTTTTTCCGCCGCGGTAATCGTCACTTCCGCGGCCAGCTCCGGCTTTTTGCAGATCTCCACGAGTGTGTGGTGCTTGCGCACATCGCGGTACTCCTGCATGTACCGTCCCGCCTGGCGCAAAAACCAAACCGGCGTCCGGTCCACCGGCTTGCGAAGGCACGCGCGCACAAACCGGCTTCCGGCAAGAATCGTCTCCGCCGCATTGGGGAGTTGGCTAGCTGAATCCATAACGATCATTCTACTGGGCCAGTCGTCGATTCCAGGCGAAGCAACCCGCCTTGTCGCCCCCGCATCCATTGGCTTATAACCAAGCTGCATTCACTTACACATTGCCGGGGCCCGCAAGACTCCGACCGGAGGCACCCGATGACCATCAAGAGGATCGTCTTCACGCTGTCCATCACGTTGCTCGCGGCTCTGCCCGCGGCTTCTGCCCAACAACTCAATCCCTCCACATCGACGCCAGGCCCTTCGGCCTCTTCGGGGCCCATCCATCTCGACGTGGTCGTCGACACCCCATCCGGCCAGCATGTAACCGGCCTGCCCGAAAAGGCCTTCACCATTCTCGACAACAAATCCCCGCGGCCCATCACTTCTTTCAAGATCGTCACCGCGAAGCAGGAGCCTGTCGAAGTCATCGTGATCATCGATGCCGTCAATTTGCCATATGAGACGGTCTCTTACGCGCACGATCAAACAATGAGGTTCCTTAAGGCGAATGAGGGCACTCTGGCCCATCCCACCGCCATTGCGGTCCTCACGGATCAGGACGTTAAGATGGCCAGTGGATTCTCCACCGATGGCAACTCTCTTAGCGATGCGTTCGAACACTACACGATCGGTCTGCGCACCGTCACCCGAGATTCGCAATGGGGCGGACTTGAGCGCATCAATATCTGCCTCAAAGATCTTCATCAGCTCGTCGCATATGCCTCGACACTCCCTGGCCGGAAACTCTTCCTCTACATCTCGCCGGGCTGGCCTTTCCTCTCCGGCGACGCCGACTTTCTCGACACCAGGCAGCAGCACCAGATCTTCGACAGCGTCGTTGACATCTCCTCGCAATTGCGCCAATCCAAAATAACTCTCTACGACGTGAATCCCTTCGGGGTTTCTGAATCCCTGATGAGGACCGACTACTATAAGACCTTCCTCAAGGGCCTGTCCAAACTATCCGATGCGCGATATGCCAACCTGGGCCTTCAGGTGCTTGCCGTTCAGAGCGGAGGCCTCACACTCACGTCTGACAACGACGTCACCGGGAATATTCAGAAGTGCATCACAGACGCGAGCTCATGGTATGAAATCACTTTCGATCCGCCGCCCGCCGACAAGCCCAACGAGTATCACGCCATCCAAGTCAAACTCGACCAGCCCGGCCTCATCGCCCGCACACGCACCGGCTACTACGCAAACCCGGTAGCCATTAATCCTTCGCGCTGATTCCGATTCTCGGCCGTCTTGTTCTACCCACTTTGACGGCCTAGTACGGTTTCGCGTCTTCCGTGATCAGCGGCCATGTGTCCGTTCTGAATGGTCCCGCCGGCAAGCCAGCGCCGTTGAAGAGCGTCGCCTCGGGGTTCGACTGCCACGCGTACCGAACCTCCATTGGGAGCGGCACATCGGGCGACGAAACGATCACCTCGTTACCCGAAATCCGCGCATCTGCCCAATGGAATTTGCGATCGTCGCCGGCGATCGAAAACTCAGCAAGCTTCGCTCCCTTCACCACCAGACCACCCGCCGTATTCGCAAACCGCAGCCGAATCTCTCCCGGCCGCCGGTCCACCGACTTCAGAGTCGGCCCCGAATAGACGACGTGCTTGTGGTAGCTCTTGGCCAGTGCGCAAGATGCCAGCCGATCACCCACCGGCTCCTTCAGTTTGGGATGAATGTTATCCGCTTCGCCCGTATCGATCGTTACCACCAGGCATGAGTCCGGAACCGCTGCCGCCGCGATCGCCTGCGACTCGCGAATGTCCGCCCATCCGTCGTCCGTCGGAACCGCGCTCCGCGGCGAAAACTTCGGCAGGCTCACAACGAAGAACGGAAAATCACCCTGGCCAAAAACACTCCGCCAATCCCCGATCGTCGCGCGGAAGAATCTTGCGGTACTGGTATCCTCGCGGCGAGTTTTGCTCACCTTGATACCAGATCGCGCCTCTGATTCCCAGCGGCGCAATCGGCGCCAGCATGCCGTTGTATAAAACCGCAGGCATCACCGGCCAGTTCTCCCACGCCGCCGGCAGCGCATGCGGCGGCCGCGCATCCACGCTCAGCTTCGCCTTCCACTTACCCGCCAACGCAACGCTCGTCTTGTCGCCCAACTCCAGATGCAGTTCATCCGGCTTGGCCATGAACCCGCCGTCGGGCTTGGTTTTGAACACCCGAATCGCGATCAGGTTCTTCCCCGGCTTCAGCACGCCCGGCCGAACGAAATATGCGCGCGGGTTTTCAACCCATGAGCTGCCGCCAACTTCCGTGCCGTTGATGTAGACCGTGTCCATCTTCTCAATCGAGCCGAGCAGAACCATCGTGCGCCCGTCGGGAACTGGATTCGGGACATCGATCTCTTTGCGAAACCACGCCACCGCTGGCGTGTCCGGCACGCCCAACTCTGCGAACCCACCCGGAATATCCACCGTCTTCCATTCCGAGTCATCGAGCTCCGGAGCGAACCACTTCTCTTTTAACCCCGCATCGTACTCGTCGTACCAGTGCATGATGTAGTTCCCATACTCCGGCGCGCCCTCCGCCGCCAGTTTCTCCACTTGGTCGAGCGGCACGTCGAAGTCGCGCAGCGGCTTCAGCGCGTCCGCGCTCGTCCATGCTTCAGCCGGCGTTCCGCCAACGGCATCCACCACCAGACCAATCGGAACATGAATCTCCGACTGCAACTTGCGCGCGAAGTAATACGCCACAGCTGACATAAAGCTCGCCGTGTCCGGCGAAACCACCTTCCACGATCCTTCGACCATGTCGGAATGGCGGTATGCCACGTGTTGGGCCACGGTGAAGTAGCGGATCTCGGGATAATTCGCCGCCTTCACTTCATCCTCGCCGTTCAGCGTGAATCGGAGCGGCACTTGCATATTCGATTGCCCGCCGCAGAGCCACACGTCGCCCACCATGATGTTTTTGAGCTCCACCGACTGGTGGCCTGCGATCTTGAGTGTGTATGGGCCGCCGGCCTTGGGCGGATCGATCTTCACCTGCCATCGTCCGTCGCTTCCCGCAACGCCAACAACCGCGTGGCCGCCGATCTCCACGCGAACATTGTCGCCCGCCTGCGACCACCCCCAGATCGTATCCAGCTTGCCGCGCTGCAAGACCATGTTGTCGCCAAAGATCGCGCTCACAAACGGCAGCGGCTCAGCCGCCGCGGCAGGCGCAGGCTGCGCAGCAGCGCCATTCGGCACAAGAAACAACAATGCCCCCGCAACCACGAGTGCAACGCCACGTAAGTGCGTTTCTCTATACCTCAAATCGATTCTCCGCATTTGCCGGATTTCTGCAATCACTGATTCACCCATTCACTGTATATCGGCGTGTACTGTTCCCTGTTCCCTGTTCCCTGTTCCCTGTTCCCTTGTAACGCCGGCGTCCCCGCCGGCTGTTGTGCGGGCGTCCTCGCCCGCGCGTCCCTATTCCCTATTCCCTGCTCCTTGTTCCCGGTCCTCGGTCCCTGCCTCTCTCACCGCCACCTGAAAATTTTCAGCGACACCGCGAAGGGCACTGCGCACCACAACAACAGAATCCCCACCTGCGCCGTCAGTTGCCCGAGTTGGACACCCTGGAGCATGTTTCCTCTTATCGCATCGATTGCTGCTGTCAGCGGCAGAGCGCGAACCAGGGGCTGAACGATCGCCGGAAACCGCGAGGCCGAGAAAAACACTCCTGACAGAATCCACATCGGAAACATCACCAGGTTCATCAGCCCGCTCACCGCCTCCATCGTCTTCGCCCGCGATGCCACCAGAAGCCCGAGAGCTGAAAAGACCAGCGAGACCAAAACGCAAAGCAGCCCGAGTTGCCACAGCGGCCCGCGAAATGGCACGCCAAACACCAGCTTGGCAAATCCCAGAAAGAACACCACCTCGATCGCCAGCATCACCAGCCGCGACAGCAAATACCCCGCCAGGAACTGCCATCTCGGCATCGGCGAGGCCACCATTCGCTTCAGCAGCTTCTTCTGCCGCCCGTCCACAATCGAGAAGCCCAAACCCCACATGGCTGAGCCCATCAAGTTCATGCCCAGCAGCCCCGGCACAACAAAGTCGATGTACCGCGAGCCCGTCTCGCGTACCAGCTCGTTCTCGGCAGCCACCACGTCCTTCCGCCCAGCCGCCACCTCTATCGCTCGGTCCGCAATCATGCGCGCCGTCCGCGCATCGGGATTCGTATTGTCGTAGTGGTATACCACTCCATCCCCGCGCTGCTCGGCCAGCAGCACAATCGTCCCCACCGCCAGCGCGTGCGTTCCCACGCTCTCGTCCATCTCCGTCGCCTTCAGTCCTTGTCCGCGGCCAGCGCCTGCGTCAACTGCGGAGTCGTCGCCCCCACCGGCAACACGTCCGCCGGCCGATTTCGGAATGCAATCCCCAGCCCGATCGCCAGCAGAATCGGAAAAACAAAAATCCAGAAGATCGCCTCCGGCTCGCGCAGCGTCAGCTTCAGCCGTGTCGCGGTCAACTGATAGAGGCTGCTGGTCTCGAAACTACTCATCGCGCAAATTCCTTCCGGTCAGCCGCACAAACACATCCTCCAGTGTCGCCGAATGGGTTCTGAACTCGCTCAAATGCAGCCCCTGTTCTTCGAGCGCCGCAAAGATCCGCGGCACCGTCGTGTGCAGCTCGCTCACCGAAAGCTGGTGCACGTTCTCATCCACGCGATGTGACTGCACGCCCGGAATCGCCCTCAAGCTCTCAACATCCACTCCACCCAAACCACGGCTATGATCCTGAGCGGCAATAAACTGGCTGTCATCCTGAGCGAAGGCCGCGCCAGTGGCCGAAGTCGAAGGACCTGCATTTACTTTCCGGTCCACCGCAAACTCCACAATGTCCTCGCCGCCCACCGTCGCAATCAGTTCTTTCGGCGTCCCCATCGCAATCACCTTGCCATGATCCATAATCGCCACGCGATCGCACAGCCGCTCCGCTTCCTCCATATAGTGCGTGGTTAAAATAATCGTCCGTCCCGCCTTCTTCATCTCCTCCACCAGATCCCACAAGTGCCTTCGCGCCTGCGGATCGAGCCCCGTCGTCGGCTCATCCAGGAACAGCATCTCCGGGTCGCCTACCAGCGCCGTGGCCATCGCCAGCCGCTGCTTCTGCCCGCCGCTCAGCCCGCCCACGCGCGACCGACGCTTCTCTTCAAGCTGCGCCAGCTTGATGGACTCCTCCAACGAAATCCCGCGCCGGTAAAAACTCCGGAACAGCCGCAGCGTCTCCTCCACCGTCAACTTGTCCGGAAACTGCGTCTCCTGCAGTTGAATGCCGATTCGCTGCCGCAGCTCATCGGCGCCGCTGATCCAATTCAGCCCCAACAGCTCTACCGTTCCCTCGTCCGCCGGCGTTAGCCCTTCGCAAATCTCAATCGTCGTCGTCTTTCCCGCCCCGTTCGGCCCCAGCAATCCAAAGCACTCGCCCTTGGCTACCTCCAGGTCGATCCCATTCACCGCCTGCACATCCGCGAACGCCTTCTTCAGCCCGCAAATGCGCAGCGCCGCGCCCGCGCCGCCGGCAGCGCGAGAGTCCCCTCCGATCGCGTGATGTTCCGCGTCGACCATTGTCTTAAAGTTTCGCACCCGTGATCATACAGCGATCAATGTGAGCGACGGATCAATTCGATCAGATGATGCAACGTCGCCCGGCTATTCGCACTTGGGTCTGCGAGGCCTCGCCCCGGGCACAGTCCTCTGATCTCCCACAACCACGGCTAACAGCTAAGAGCCAATAGCTAAAGGCTGCTTTATTTGATCCCCACCACCATCGAGTCCGGCCCCACCAAATGCTCCACGCGCGTCTGGCTGAATCCCGCTTCCTTCATCCATCCCTGGCAATCCGCGCCCGTATAGTCGAACCCGCCATAAGTCTCGATCAGCATATTCAGGCTCGCCATCAATCCAAATGCATTCTTGCTTCGGTCGTCGTCGATGATCGCCTCATACACAATGAACGCCCCGCCCTTCGGCAGCGCTTCATACGCCTTCCCAATCAGCATCTTCTTCGTCGGCAAATCCCAGTCATGCAGAATATGCCCCATCACGATCACGTCCACCTTTGGCAGCGCGTCCTCAAAAAAACTCCCCGCCACAAATTTCAGCCGCCCATTCAGACCCAACTCGCCCACGTACTCCTCAAAGATCGGCCCCACCTCCGCCAGGTCGAACCCCATCCCGCTCAAGTGCGGATTAGCCAATGCAATCTGCGCCGCCGTATCGCCCTGCGCTGTGCCCACGTCGCAATACGTCTTGTATTCCTTCCACGGAAACTTCGCCGCAATCGCCATCGCCGAACCATGGCTGATCCCCGTCATGGCCTTCAAGAAACCCTTCAGCCGCGCCGGATCGGCATACAGAGTCTCAAACAGCGGCGCGCCCCCGCCTCGCACTTCATTCTGCGGCAGCCCCGTGCGCAATCCCTCTGTCAAATGTGCCCAATGCCCATACAGCCTGTGGTTCGCCATCTCCAGAATTCCGCCAATGTACGACGGCTTCTTCCTGTCCAGGAACAAATCCGTCTCCGCCGTGTTTGAATATTTCCCGTCGCGCCGCTCCAGAAATCCCAGCGCCACCAGCGCGTCCAGAAAATCCCGCGCCGACCGCGGATGCAGTCCCAGCCGCCCCTGCACCGCTTCCAATCCCTCCGGCCCTCGCGCCAGCTCCGTAAACAATCCCATCTCCACTGCGCTCAGCAGTATCTTCGAGGCCCAGAACCCCAAGCCGATTTGCAAAATCTTTTCCGGTGTCGGATGCTCGCCCACTTGTGACCTCCTCAGTCACTTCTTGATTTGATTTTTGTTTCGGGGAACCCGCGTTGTCTTTGGGGAATCTGCTTCAGCAGAGGGAACCTGTCCACTATAGCCGATCCGCCGTCACATCAATCAAGCTAAAAGCTGAGGGCTAAAGGCTGTCTCTCGTGCAATACTCGCTCCATGCTTCTCCGTCCCGCCCAGCCTGCTGACGCTCTCGCCATCGCGCGCGTCCACGTCCGCGCCTGGCAGCACGGCTACGCCGGAATCCTCCCCGCCAGCTACCTCAATCAGCTCCGCCCGGAAGACCGCGCCGACAAATACGATCTCTCCCACGCCGATCCGCTCCACCCCCACACCATCGTCGCTGTCACCGGCAACATCATCCACGGCTTCTCCACCACACGCCCCTCGCAGGAGTCCGACCTTCCCAACCACGGCGAGCTCACCGCCCTCTATGTCGATCCCCACTCCTGGGGACTCGGTGTCGGCGTCGCTCTGGTCTCGGCCGCTCGCGCCCACATGGTCTCTCTCGGCCTCCGCCAGGCCTACCTCTTCACTCTTGTCGATAACCTCCGCGCCCAGCGCTTCTACAAAACCGACCAGTGGACCCCCGACGGACTCCAGCGTACCGACACCGTCTGGGGCGCCGCCGTCCACGTCCTCCGCTTCCAGCGCTCCCTCTAGCAGCGGTTCACGTCGCCGCTGAAAGCAGCCTTCCCCCCTAAATCCACCCTGGATTCGCCCGCCCCTTCTGCACCAAAAGAGTGATGCCAACCCCCACATAGGTCTGTTGCCCAACGTTTTCAATCCACTATCATCTTTCAGCGGGTCCCAATTCCCCCCGCGGAGAGGTCTCGAATTGGCACATCGGCCTCGCATCGCTTTTGCGCTCGCCGTCGGGTCTGCCGCCATCTGTGCGCCGATCCTGGCTTCCATTTACTTCGCCTGGCATCTGAGTCTTGCTGCCCAGCAATCGCTCAGCCTCGATTATGCGCACGACTCTCTTCGCCGCGTTGAAGAAGCCGCCAACCAGTTTGCCCTCGCCAAGCACCGCATCGACACCGCAAAATTTCGCCCCCTGCTCGCCCGACGACATCGATCTCCTGCGCCAGATCGATCTTGGTTCCAGCTACATTCAGGCCGCAGGCCGCACCTCCGGCAACACGCTTCTCTGTACCTCGCTCGGCGTCACCACTCCGGTCTTTCTCGGCAAGCCCAGCCTCATCTCCTCCCGCGGCGTCTCGGAGTACTTCAACGTAAATATCTCGCCCCACCAATGGCATCCGCTCGACGTCTTCTCCCTCGGCGGCTTCGCCATCATCATCGACCCCAGGCTGCCCATCGACATTCCCACCGAAGGCGCTGATGTCGAGCTCTCCGCCTTCGTCCCCTCAGCCCCCAACCATGACCGCCTTTCCGTTCTCGGCAGCAACTTCCAGCCCGCCTGGTTTGAGCCCATCACCGCAGGCACTGAGGCTACACGCCTCGATCATGGCTACATCGTCTCCCGCGTCCGCTCCCCCAAATTTGACCTCGCTGTTGTCGCGGCAATCCCCGAGCACTACGCCTTTCATCACGTCCGCGACTTCGCTTTCGTCTTTGCCCCCATCGGCATCATCTGCGGAATTCTTCTCGCCTGGACAGTCAACTACATCACCCAGCTCCGCTCCTCATTTCCTTCCATCCTCCGTCGCGCCCTCAGGCGCAAGGAATTCTATGTCGAGTATCAGCCCATCGTTGAGCTCGATTCGCGCCGCGTCATCGGCGCCGAAGCTCTCGTGCGCTGGAAGAGCCCCCTCGCCAACGTGCCTCCTGACCACTTCATCCCGCTCGCTGAAGATCGCGGCCTCATCCATCTCATCACCGCCGAGGTCCTCGCAATCATTACGCGCGATCTGCCTCAATTCCTCGCCATCGATCCCAACTTTGAAGTCGCCATCAACATGTCAACCGGCGATCTCCGCTCCGGCCGCACCCTCGCCCAGCTCGATCAGTTGCTCAAGGCCACAGGCGCCATGCCCCACAACATCGGCATCGAGGCCACCGAGCGCGCCTTCCTCCACGACTCCCAAACCGCTCAGCTCATCGCCACGCTCCGCAACCGTGGCTTCCGCGTCGCCATTGACGATTTCGGCACCGGATACTCCTCGCTCGCCTGCCTGCAATCTCTCTCGCTCGACACGCTCAAGATCGACAAGGCCTTCGTCGAAACCATCAACACCGACGGCGCCACCAGCCAGGTTGTCGTTCACATCATTGAGATGGCCCGCTCGCTCCATCTCCAAACCATCGCTGAAGGCGTCGAGACAGAAGCGCAGGCCCAGTTCCTCCTCAACCGCGGCGTCCGCTACGCCCAGGGATGGCTCTTCGGCAGGTCCATGTCCGTCGCCGCACTCTTGAAGAGGATCCACGTCCGCACTGCCGAACACGTAGGCGTCCATGTCTGACGCGCTGTCATCCTGAGCGAAGTCCGCCGTGGCGGACGAAGTCGAAGGACCTGTATTTCGCCCTTTGCTCCCTTGCTCCCTGCCTTTCCGCTCCCTTGCTCCCTTGCTCCCTGCCTTTCCGCTCCCTTGCTCCCTGCCTTTTCGCTCCCTTGCTCCCTTGTTCCCTGCCTTTCCGCTCCCTTGCTCCCTGCCCTTCCGTTGTCAACTCAGATACGGTCCCGCACCCCATCAAGACCGTCGTACCGACCCGGCGCTATACTGGCGCCGCTGGCAAAGCAATCCGGCTTCATAGCTTCCCCCGGCTTCATGGTTTCCCAAGGACTCGAATCTCAAGGAGGTTTCCCATGCGTATCGTTCCTCTAGGACGGTTGTTTGTGCTCTCCACCGTTGTTGCTGTTCTTTTGCCCGCGCTGCCGGCCTACGCCGCGATGGATGCGTACATGACCATCAAGGGCTCCAAACAGGGGCAGATCAAGGGCGACGCGATGTCCGGCCAGATCCGGCTCGTCAGCGTCGCCCGCGATACTGCAACCGGCATGTCCACCGGCAGGCGGACTCACGCCACCATCACCATCGTCAGAGAGATTGATCGGGCGTCGCCCAAGCTGTTCCAGGCGCTCAGCACCAACGAGGTCCTGAGCGAGGTGGTAATCAACTTCAACGGAGCCACCGGAGGCGCGAAAACAGCGCAGAGAATCGTGCTCACCAACGCCACCATCCTCAGCGTGCGCAAGGCCGGCGGCAACAACGAGATGATCACGCTCGACTACCAGGCCATCGAAGTCACCTACACCCACGGCGGCAAAACCGCAACCGACGACTGGGAAGCGCCGATGTAGCCCCGCGCAGCCTATGTAATGCCGGCGGCCTATGTAACGCCGGCGTCCTCGCCGGCTGTCTTGCGAGAGCCTGCCCTGAGCGGAGTCGAAGGGTCCTCCCCCGCACTGCGTCACCGCACGAACTTGTAACGCCGGCGTCCTCGCCGGCTGTCTTGCGAGAGCCTGCCCTGAGCGAAGTCGAAGGGTCCTCCCCCCGCACTGCGTCACCGCACGAACTTGTAACGCCGGCGTCCTCGCCGGCTGTCTTGCGAGAGCCTGCCCTGAGCGGAGTCGAAGGGTCCTCCCACCGCACTGCGTCACCGCACGAACTTGTAACGCCGGCGTCCTCGCCGGCTGTCGTGCGAGAGCCTGCCCTGAGCGAGTTCGCCCTCGGCGAGCGAGTCGAACGGGGACCTGCATTTGTTCCTTTCGCAAATCGGAAGGAGCAGGAGCCTTCAGGCTCCTGAATCACAGCTCCAAATCAACGCGGGCTTCAGCCCCGGAGCTCTCGCGCCGTAGGCGCAGCGGTCTTTAGCCCCGCGCTTCAGCGTGGGGACAGGAAACCCACCCATCTTTCTTGAAAACAATGTACGCGGCGAAGCCGCGATCAAGCCCCGCCCACCGGCGCGCTTATCTTGCTTTTCGCAACCTCCACCCACCACAAAAGACGGGTGCCCCATGTCCCGACTTTGGGACGTGGGATACCACGAACCAACGATGCGCTGTCATCCTGAGCGGAGTCCGCGACGCGGACGAAGTCGAAAGCCTGCCCTGAGCGAGTTCGCCCTGGGCGAGCGAGTCGAACGGGGACCTGCATTTTCTCTTTTCAAGGATCGGAAGGAGCAGGAGCCTTCAGGCTCCTGAATCAACGCCTCAAATCAATGCGGGCTTCAGCCTCGGAGCTTTGTATCAGGGCACGGCTTCAGCCGTGCCGCAACCCCCCACCCATTTTCTTGAAAATTAAGTACGCGGCGAAGCCGCGATCAAATTCCGGCGCGCGTTCACCCTGTGCCGCGTGCCCCAAATCGACGCGGGCTTCTGCGCCGCCCGCGTAGCGGGCAAAAGATGGTAGCCCCATGGCGCAAGCCTGGGGTTGCAAGACGCCCACCCATTTTTCTCGGAAACAAAGTACGCGGCGAAGCCGCGAGCAGTCCCCGGCCGGCGTCCGCCGGGCTCGGTTGGAATTCGGTCGCCACTTTCTGCGCGACTCCGCACGCTGGCGGGTGCCCCGTGTTTGATACCCGCAGCCCGCGTAGCGGGCATAAGATGGTAGCCCCATGGCGCAAGCCTGGGGACGTGCCGCAACCCGCCCACCCATTTTTCTTGAAAATTAAGTACGCGGCAAAGCCGCGATGAAACCTGGCGCGCTCTCTTCGCAGTCATGCGCCTCCCCCGCCCGCGTAGCGGGCATAAGACGGTAGCCCAACGGCGTAAACCCAGGGAACATCCCGTCTGTCCCCGAGTTTTCCGAAATATGCTTTGAGAAATCCCAGATGACCAGCAGCTACTCCAGCTAGCGTAAGTTGCTGTTAACGTCACTGCACGGTAATGGCATTCTGCAGTGTGTAAACGGTCCCATCCGGGTTCGACAGAAAAAGATCCTGCAACCCTGCGCTGACAGAGGGCACGGTGAGCGTGAGTGTTTCGTTATCCGTAAAAGTTACCGGGGCAGAGACTCCTCCAACAGTTGCAGCGATGCCATTCTCAAAGCCGCTCCCCCGGACTACCACCTGTGTTCCGGGAGTTGCCGAAGATAGGCTCAAGTGGCCTATTGAGAGTGGAGCATTGCCCAGATCAACGACCGTTAGGCCCTGGTTGGTGATGAGGAACATGCGCTGGCCCCCGTTGTCGATGGCCAAGTTGCCAATTCCCGTTTCACTAAGAGCGAAACGCAGGGTTGGCGTGCCATGCTGGATGTCCAGGATATCGATGTGCCCTGGGAAACTATAGAAAGCGAGGCTGCCCGCGTTATTGAGAACGGGCGTTTCACTGCCTTTGTCGAATGACGGCCTATAGCCGTCAAATGAGGTCGGAGTGGCAGCTCCGGGATAAAAGAGAACCGGCGAGGCATTGCGGCCAAGGAGTGCTCCCGAAGGGTTGGCGGCACCCCAAGCGAGGCCATAGACGTTTCCATCGCCGGAGACCGCTCCCAATGCGCCCCATGGGGGCGTTTGGACGTTGGCGATGCACGTGTGCTGAGACGGAATGTAGGTGCTGAATTCTCCTCTGCCGAAGATACTTATAAGGCTGCCGTCATTGCTCGCGACAAGCGCAGGGCCATTGACATAGGTGTCACACCCAGCAGCGCTGAGGACTGAGATTGATTTGGAGGTCAGGTTGACGAGAAATAATTCGCTCAGCTGCCCAGGGCAACCTGCAGGACCGGATATCGAGGAAAAGGAGACCACAGCATTACCCTGATTGTCCGGCACGGCACTCATAGCAGCAGGGTTGCATTGGCTGTAACCAGGCACGCTGCTCAGGACGTTGATTTCGTAGCTGGATTGCGGCGTGTCGGGGTCGATGACTGCCAGAGCTCCCGTACCATATTCGGCGGCAAGTAACGTCTTGCCATCGGGAGTAAGAGAGAGGTCAACAAAGTTGGTACCTGTCACGGGAGGGGTCAGAGGTGTGGAAAAAGTGAGAGAAGAAAGCGAGAAGACATCGATATGGTTGCCGGCGCTAAGATAAAGCTGGTTGCGGCCTTTGTCATAAAGAATAATGTTTGGGAAGTCGGTCATCGGATAGTCCGTCACGCTTTTCGCATAGAAGAAGCCCTTGGACAGGGTTCCGGTTCCGTTGGGCGTCGAGACCGTGATATCGGCACGTCCGGGAGACCCTGCGGGGACGGTATAGGAAAGGTACATGTCCGTTTGCTCGCCTGTGAAGGGAGGATATTGTGTGACGGTCGAAGTTACTGTCGCGGTGTTGCCACCGACGGTCAAAGTGTCTTGGCTGGGGTCGAGTGGGAGACCAAATGCGTCCAGCGTGGCCGCAACGCCCCCAGCAGGGCCAACGGCGGAGACGATGGCATCCTGGATTTGTGTGCCAAATGTAAAGAACTGGGGGTTGTAGACCTCGTTCCCATCTGGAAAGAGCATCTTGATGTCAACGGGGCCGGGTGAGGTCGCCGCAGGCGAGGTGATCTGCAGCGTGGTTCCGGAAAGAGTGGCCGTGCCCTTGGTGGGACCGTAGTAGACATCGGGCAGTACAAAGGAACCGTTGCCGAATTCCCCGGAAGTGGTGCCACCGGCAAGTGGACCGCTGTAAACATCCATATGCTGCATGAAGGTGAACGCACCGGGTGTGTCGGACGCGTAGTTGAGCTGAGCGGTGGAATCGTCGAAGGCGATACCCTCGTATTGAATGCCAAGAACCATACCAGAGCTGTCTACAGCAAAGGGAATAGGGATGAAGAAAGTCGGGGCCATCTGCCATCCAACTGGGATGACATCCATGGCTGGAGCAAAACCTACGGCCTGTTGAGTGGCTACATCGATCTGGATGATGAAGGGGGTTGCGTAAGCCTCGGTTTCTTCATAAAGGGATGAGCCGTCCGCGCTGAACACCGATCCCCCATAGATCATGCTTAAGGGAGGGAAGGCTTCTGCGCCGCCATCGCCGGGCAATGTGCCGATCAAATTCAAGCTGCCGTCGTAAAGGCCGAAGGGCTGAGTTCCCAGTGTTGTGATCGCAACTCTGGATCCGTCGGTGTTAACGGCAACCTGTGATGCGTACCCAAAGGATGACAACTGAACGGGAGTACTTATTGCCTGAGTAGCAACATTGTAGGTAAAGGAGGTCTCGGCTTCATCCATACCTGCGGAGAAGACGATTTTACCGTTGCCGGAACGGGCGATAACTCCCCACGGCGCTGAAGCAAAGGTCGAGGGCTGAGTAAAGGAGTTTGTGGAGGGGTTCCAGATGAGCACAGTGAACGAGTTGCCTCCAGCGACCGGTTCATTGAGCTGCATGTTGGTTTCCAGCAGGACGGTTCCATCGGCGAGGGCGAAGACGGTAATTCCTTCCCATGAAATGGCGGAAGATGCTGAATTGAGTTTGTATGGGGGCAACTGGTAAAGAGTGGCCTGCTGTGTGGTGGTGTTGATACCGTACATGACCGGTGAGCCGGTGGCCACCCAGACAGTAGAACCGTCGATGGAGAGGTCCATACCACGCGGGTCGCGAATGAAGATGGATTTGACAATCTTACGGGTGGCGTCGGAGATCACATCAACACGATTCCAGACCTGATTGGCGGAGTAGATCATGCCATGAACGGAATCGTAGACCGCGCTGTACGGAGTGGCACGTGTGGGAACGTAGCTGGTCTTGTTGGTCCATACCACGCTGTTCGAGCATGCAACCTGGACATTCGTTACATTGACGCTGGCCGTGCCACTGCCGTTGGTCACCGTGCAGCTCTGCCCCGTGGGCTGAGTGAGCACAGTGACGCTGTAGGTGCTACCGCTGGCAACGGCTGTGCTGAATGTGAAGCTGCCGCTGGCGCTCACTGCCAGGTTGTTGCCGCTATTGTCCTGCAAGACAAGCCCGGTGCCGGTGAGTCCTGAGACAGTGCCGCCGATGGTATAGGTCGTTGGTGGAAGATTCGCGCAAGCAACCTGGACATTCGTCACATTGGCGCTGACCGTGCCGCTGCCGGTGGTCACTGTGCAACTCTGGCCGGTGGGCTGGGTAAGGACCGTGACACTGTAGGCCGCTCCGCTGTCAACTGCTGTGCTGAATGCGAAGCTGCCGCTGGCGCTCACTGCCAGGTTGTTGCCGCCATTGTCCTGCAAAACCAGCCCTGTGCCAGTGAGTCCGGAAACTGTGCCACCGATGGTGTAAGTGGTTGGTGGCGGGGGAGTCGTTCCGCCTCCTGCGCTGCCGCCGCAGCCAGTGATCTCAATCAAGGCCGAAATTGCGAGTCCCACTGCCAACTGCAAATGCCGATGAGTGCGCATCCGTGCCTCCGCCACTGCTGTAAATGGATTTAGCAAGGAGTATATACGGAGGTGCTTAAGACGCGCGATTCGGCTTTGTGCGCTTTGCCTGTATCGACCGGGTTATCTCTCAAGAGAGGCTGTCTCCCCTAGCACCGTTTGCTTGGGGGTACTTTTGGGGGTATTTCTATTGGACATATATTTATCTCCAATTAAATGATTAGCTTGCATTATGATTCGAGTCCCTGACCGGGGAAGATTTCATTCTTGCGGTGAGGGAGAAGCCCACTCAACTCTCCCGACCCGCGAACTCATGAGCAAGCCAACCCGGCCTCCGCCGCCCCAACCCCAAAACCTTGTCAAGCCCTCCGCCGCCCAAACAACCCCGCCATTCCCGCCCTAACTCGTTCCTTTTCTGCCCCCTGACCCCGACCAAATAATCTCCGCCAAGTTTGCCGATCATTATGCCCCTTTGGCGCACAATAGATCCATGATCGACGCGCAGACCGCCATCGGTCCCTCGCTACCGGCCACGGTCCACAACTCACGACCCACGATTCACGGCCAAGCTACCCCCCACCCCCCTATGCCGTTTTGTGCAACTGTGAATCTGTGAAACTGTGGAGCCTTTATAATCAGCGGCTTGCAGCCACAGTTTCACAGTCTCACAGTTTTGAAGTCAGGTTTTCGAGCTTTTCGCCGCAAATTTGTCGCAAACTCGCTGACTCGCTGACTTGCTAACTTGCTGTCTGCTGTTTGCTCTTCGTCGTCCTCTGCGAACTGTGAACTACGAACTGTGAACTGCTTTTAGGTAAACTGGAGTCATGGCAGAAATCGCCCGCAGAAAAACTCCAACCGTCCGCATCGGCAACGTCCGAGTCGGCTGGGAAGTTCCCGTCGTCGTCCAGTCGATGACCAACACCGATACGGCCGACGTAGAGTCCACAATTGACCAGGTCGCGGCGCTCGCTCTGCGCCGGCTCCGAGCTGGTGCGCGTCACGGTCAACAATGAAGACGCCGCGGCAGCCGTTCCCCACATCGTGGAGGGCCTTGAAAAGCGCGGCCTGCGCGTGCCGATCATTGGAGATTTTCATTACAACGGCCACATTCTGCTCAAGAAATATCCGGCCACTGCGCGCGCGCTCGCCAAGTACCGCATCAATCCCGGCAACGTTTCCATCGGCCGCAAAGACGACTCGAACTTCGGCATCATGGTCGAGTGCGCCGTCGAGAATCAGCAAGCCCGTACGCATCGGCGTCAACTGGGGATCTCTTGACCAGATCTTGCTGACGCGCATGATGGACGAGAACAGCAAGCTCGCCGAGCCGCTGCCGGCGCGCGACGTGATGATTGAGGCCATGATCACGAGCGCCCTTGAATCTGCCGCTGCCGCCGAGCGCTACGGCCTGGGCCACGACATGATCATTCTGTCGGCAAAGGTCTCCGGCGTCCGCGATCTGCTCGACGTCTACTCGAAGCTTGCCGCGCGATGCGACTATCCGCTGCATCTCGGACTGACCGAAGCCGGAATGGGCTCGAAGGGCCTGATCGCTTCGACTGCGGGCCTTGCGCCGCTGCTGCTCCAGGGAATCGGCGACACCATTCGCGTGAGCCTGACGCCCAAGCCCAACGGCGACCGCACCGAAGAGGTGCTGGCCGCGCAGCAGATTCTGCAGTCGCTCTCCATCCGCAGCTTCATGCCGCAGGTCACGAGCTGCCCTGGTTGCGGCCGCACCACGAGCACGTACTTCCAGGAGCTCGCCGAGCAGATCCAGAGCTACCTGCGCAACTCCATGCCCGAGTGGCGCAAGAAGTATCCCGGCGTCGAAGAGCTCAAGCTCGCCGTCATGGGCTGCGTCGTCAACGGCCCCGGCGAATCGAAGCACGCCAATCTCGGCATCAGCTTGCCGGGTACGTTCGAGGATCCAGTCGCCCCGGTCTACGTTGACGGCAAGCTCTCCACCACCCTCCGTGGCGACACGATTGTGGCGGAGTTCAAGCAGATCCTCGACCACTATGTCGAGAGCCACTACGGCCAGACGGCAAAGAGCGGCGAACTCGTCGGCACGCGCTGATTGCAGAGAACAGAGATTAGAGACCAGAGGGCGCTGCGTCTTCGCGCTGCTGCGATTGGCTCCAACGACGCGCCTCTCACACCTGCGATGGCCGTCACTGACTTCGCCTGCTCATCCGCATTACGCTATCTCCAACTCCTCGGAGACTCCCGATGCGGCCCCTCCTCCTTGCCCTTGTAGCCCTCGCCTTATGGGGTGGCCCCCACGCGTTCGCCGCAAAAACCAAGCCCTGCGTGCCCGCCGACCAGGCCGCAAAATTGCTCAACAAAGACGTTTGTGTTTCCGCCCATATTTATGATGTGGTGGAACTTCCCGATGGCACGCGCTTCCTTGACGTGTGCTCGCCAGAGACGCCCGACGATCAATGCCGCTTCACGGTCGTGAGTCTGCCTGAGGATCGCGGCGAGGTCGGCGAGCTCAAGAGGTACCGCGACGCCGACGTAGAGATTCGCGGGATCGTCCAGCCGATGCATGGCCGCGCGGGAATGGTCCTGAGCCACGCGCGGCAATTCTACGGAGGACCGCCCAGGTTCAAGCCCAATCCCCTTCTCGCCCGCGGCTTTTCGGCCGATGAGGAGCGCGGGCCTGTCCGTGATCCGGACCTTCGCCCGCAGGGCGGCCGCCGTGCGTTCATGAATACGCGCGATCAGGAACGATTGCCAGCGAAGTAGCGGAGTTTAGGTTTCTTCCAGCTGCGGCGCAAAGCGTGCGCCCGCGAAGAGAATGGTGCACGAGATCAGCAGGAAGACCAGCGTCGCGCCCAGGCCGATGCTGAGATTCGACCGGTCGCTGATGGCGCCGATGACCTGCGGCGAAAACGTGTCGCCGAAGAAGTGAATGCAGAACAGGTTGATGGAGATGGCTGTCGCGCGAACCGGCGCGGCGACCGAGTTGACGATGGCCGTGTTGAGCGGCCCGGTGTTGAGGAAGAGGAAGAACTCGGCTGCAAACAGCGAAGGCACAGCCCATTTGTGCGGCCCGAAGAACAGCATGACGCCGCACGGCAGGGTCAGCGCCACGCTCCACGCCGATAGCAGATACAGCGCACGATGATTCCGGCGCAGCCACCTCTGCGCTATCCACCCGCCCACCAGCGTTCCGGCAATCCCGTCAATCACCGTCGTCGCGCCTACGGTGAGGCTCGCAGTGCCCATCGACATGCCCGCAAAGCGGCGCAGAAACTCCGGTACCCACCAGGAGATTCCTCCCATGGCGAAGGTCAGCATCGCCAAGCCGAAGGTCGCGGTCAAGAAAGCTGGATTCCGAATAATCCCCAACACGGTGGCACGTTTCGATGTTTGCCTGGACGTGATCGCTTGCACCCCGCTCCGGCTCGCGTCCGATCCATCCATACAGAGCGGCGACGAGAAACCCCGGCAGGGCGCAGACGAAGAACGGCGCGCGCCAACCCCAGTGCGATCCAATCTGCCCTCCCGCCAGGTAACCGAGCGCCGCGCCGACAGGAATCGCGACATAAAACACCGAAAGCACGCGATTGCGCTCGCGTTCCGGATAGAAGTCGCTAAGGACGGCTGGCGCAAAAATCCCGAAGGTCGCTTCGCCGATCCCTACCAGCGCCTGTCGCAGGTAAAGCGTGGTGTAGCTATGGATCCAGAGCGCAGCCAGCGTGGCCAGGCTCCAAAGCACTGCGCCGGTGATGATCATCGGCTTGCGCCGATAGCGGTCGCCCAGCCAGCCGGTCAGCGGCGCGGCAATCATGTAGAAGACGAAGAACGCGGTGCCCAGTGCACCCATCTGCTGGTCCGTCGCATGAAACTCGTGCTGGATGGGCGAGACTTCGCCGGCGAGAATGTAGCGGTCAATATAGTTGAGCAGGTTGAGCGCGAGCAGTAGCGCCACGGTTCCCAGAGCGGGGCTGATGCTGGGGCGCGCAGGCTGAGTCATGTTTGGCAAGGATCTCCGGGGCGAAGCAGCGACACGAGAGAACCCAGAAATATCACAAAAGAACGCGATCTCCCAACCTGCGCTCTCGATCTACGCTGAGGGCCGCGGCCAGCGCGCTTCAACGGTGGTCCCGATGCCGCCGCGCGGGCGAAATTCGCCTTTCACTACAGCCCAAACTGGATTGCACGCCTTCACGATGTCTTCCAGGACCTGGTTCACGATGTTCTCCTGAAAGATGCCGAGGTTGCGGTAACTGAAGAGGTACTCTTTAAGGGATTTCAATTCCAGGCAGCGGTCGCGCGGCATGTAGCGGATGGTCAGAACTCCAAAGTCTGGCAGGCCGGTCTTTGGGCAAACCGAGGTCAGCTCCGGATCGTCGATCTGAATCTCGTAACCGGGAAACTGATTCTGCCAAGTCTCAATGGCCGGAAATGCGAAATCAAGCCCGGCCTTGGCGTGTTGGTCGGTGTATCTGGGTTTTGCCGCCATACCGGTATTGTACGAGGCGCAATGAAAAGGCGCGATTCTGATCCAGCATATTTTGCCGCTTCTTACCCATTGTTTTTGAGTCTTATATACTGACTCTGGTTCATCGCATGGCTGAAGCAAGATCGCAAATAAGCCGATGGTGGTTTTGGGCTGCCGCAGTTGTTGTTCTGCTTGGCGTGTTCTTGACGGCGCGCTATTTCTTGCGCGAGCGCCTGCCGGTACGCGTGGCGGCTGTGGAACACGCAATGCTGGTCAATACGATCAGCACCAATGGCCGCGTGGAGCCGGTAGCGAACTATCAGTTCTACAGTCCGATTGCCACCACGGTAAAGGCCGTTTACGCGCAGGAAGGCGACACGGTTGCTGCCGGCAAGCTCCTCATCACACTTGACGACGTGGCGGCGCGGGCTCAGGTGGCGAGCGCTGAGAGCGCGGTGAGTTCCGCGCAGTCGGCTCTGGATGCAGTGAAAAACAACGGAACCCAGGCGGAGCGGCAAGCTTCCGCTGGCGAAGTCGCGCAGGACCGCCTGACGCGCGATCAGGCCCAACACGATCTGGATGCGCTCAACAAATTGGCTGCTACTGGCGCAGCAGCGCCGGGCGAGATTGTTGCGGCGCGTGCGCGCCTTGATACAGCACAGGCAACCTTGAACACCGCCGAACAGAGCGCGCATCATCGTTATTCGTCAAGCGATTTGGCACACGCCCAAGCGGTTTTGGCCGATGCGCAAGCGGGTCTTGCCGCCGCGCAGCACATCGAATCGCAAACCGAAATTCGGGCCCCGATTACAGGGACCATTTACAGCATGGATGCTTCGCAATCTGAATTCTCAGCGGCCGGTAACCTGCTGCTCGAAATCGCCGATCTGCACCATGAGCGCGTGCGCGGCTACTTTGACGAGCCCGACCTGGGAAGACTGGCCATTGGACAACTGGTTGTGGTTCGGTGGGATGCCAAGCCCGGCGTCGAGTGGCACGGGCACGTATCTCGCCTTCCCTCCGATGTGGTCACTTACACTACGCGCAATGTCGGAGAGGCTTTGATCGATTTCGACGAGTCGCCGGACGGGCTGCTGCCTGATACGAATGTCACGTTGACCGTGACGACCTCGAGCGAGCCCGACACCCTGAGCATGCCGCGCGAGGCGCTTCACGAGCAGAACGGAAAGTATTTTGCGTTCAAGGTCGAAAACGACGAACTGGTCCGCGTTCCAATCACGATCGGAACCCCAAATCTAACTCAAGTGCCCATTCTCTCCGGGCTCGAAGAGGGCGACAAAGTCGCAATCGGGACAACCAACGGACAGCCCATGCAGGAGGGCGTACCGATCAAGGAAGAACGGTGATGCGTTCACCTGTGTCGGCTATCGCATTCACGCTGGCTTGCCTGATGGGTGCGGCCGTGAATCCGGGCTATGCGCAAATTTCTTCGGCGACATTGAATCGGGCCAATACATACCTGCAGGCCGGTCAGGCGGACGAGGCAATTGCACTGCTGCAAGCGCTGCCAACTTCCGGCAGTGGGGCTGCACAAGCCCAGAACCTTCTTTGCCGGGTCCGATTTATTTTGAGGCAATGGTCGCAGGCTGCGGCGAACTGCCAGCAAGCGGTGAATCTGGACCCGCAGAATTCGGACGATCACATGTGGTTCGGCCGCGTTCTAGGCCGGCAGGCCAGTCACGCGAGCTTCCTTTCCGCATACGGAATCGCCAAACACTCACTCTCTGAGATGCAAACCGCGGTCAAGCTCAATCCACAGAATGGCCCGGCCCTCTCTGACCTCGGCGATTACTATGCACAGGCTCCCGGAATCGCGGGAGGCGGGACTGACAAGGCTCAGGCAATCGCTTCGCAGCTCGACAAAGTCGATGCCGCCAGGGCTGCACAACTTCGCGGAGACATCGCGATGGCCCAGAAAGACTACACCACGGCCGAAAATGAGTATCGCCAGGCGGTCGTCGTGGCGAAAGAGCCTGCTGACTATTGGAGTGTTCTTGCCGACTTCTATCGCGAGCGCCAGCGGTGGACCGATCTGGACTCGGCTATTCAAGGCTGCATCGCCGCGGCATCAAAGGACAAGAAATCGAGTTTTGCTCTTTATGACGGCGCGGGCGTGCTCATTGCGGCCAAACGGAACCCTTCGCTGGCCGCCCAGATGCTCGAGAATTATCTGGCGAGCTCGTCGATGACCGAGGACGCGCCGGCATTTATCGCGCACATTCTGCTATCGCGCCTAAAGCAGCAGCTCGGCGATGCCGCAGGCGCCAAGGAAGAGCTGGCAATTGCCGCGCAATTGGCGAAAGAGTTTAATCCGGCACAGGCATGAGTCACCCATGCGAAAGGCACGCTTGAAGCTTCGACAAAAATCGCTGGTGTGCATGGCGCAAGCCCTGGCAGCGTTGACGCTCGCCTCCGCGCCAACCATTGCGAAGGCACAGGTATCGCTGACCACTGTCGTAGAGTTGGCGCAGCAGAACTCAACCGCGGTAAAACTCGCGAACGCAGACCTCTTAAAGGCCCAGGCCGCTCTCGCCCAGACTGAAGATGCCTATATCCCCAACTTCGTCATTGGTTCCCAGATCGGCTACTCTCACGGCTTCCCAACTGGACAGCCCTCCGTCGGAAGCGCCACGATGCAGTCGCTCGTTCTCAGCTTCTCTCAGCGCCAGTACACCAAGGCTGCGCGTGCCGGCGTGGAAGCCGCCAACCTGAACCTCAAGGATGCAAAGGAGCAGGTCGCCCTCGACGCTTCCTCCGACTACATTGAGATGGACACCGTGAATTCCGAACTCGAAGCTGTCCGCGAACAGGAGAGGGATGCGGGGCGCCTGGTCGCCATTGAGCAGCAGCGCACGGATGCCGGTGTCGATCCCCTTAGCTCTCTCCTGCAAGTAAAGTTGACGGCGGCGCAACTGAAGCTCAGCCGCATGCATCTCGAGACCCGTTCCGCGACGCTGGCCAAGCAGCTTGCAACGCTCACTGGCTTGCCGGACGGTTCCATCGTGCCCGATCACGCGAGCATTCCCGAGATTCCTGCCGTTTCCGCCGATGAAATGCCAAAGCCTTTACTCGGCATTCAATCAGCGGATGCCCTGGCGCGCTCCAAGCTGCTTGAAGCAAAGGGAGCCGATTTGGCGTGGCGCCGCCCTTCGATAGGATTTGGCGCTGTCTATAACTACGACTCCAATGAGTTGAACAGTTACAGCACGTACTACAGGAACTTCACGCCTAACAACGTCAGTTTCGGTCTCCAGATTAATCTTCCCTTCTTTGACTTTTCCGTTCGTGCAAAGGCCAAGGTCTCCGCGGCCGAGGCACTTCGCTCCAAGGTAGAGGCCGAGCAGGCACAGCAGCAGAACGACATTCAGATCAGCCAGCTCACAGCGAGTTTGCGTGAGCTCGACGCACAGGCAGAAGTCGCCGGCCTGAAGCAGCAGATTGCCGAAGAGCAGTTGAAGAGCATCGTAGCCCAACTCGAAGTGGGCAACGGCGCTACCGGCACACCGGGCGCGCCGCCCCAGCTCTCGCCCACGGCCGAGCAGCAGGCGCGCATCGACGAACGCCAGAAGTACGTTGACGCACTCGACTCCGGGCTGGACCTGAGCAAGGCGCGGCTGGACCTGCTGCGCGCCCTGGGCCACATGCAGGACTGGCTGGACGAGCTCCACACGAAGTAAATGCGCCTGGGTACCCCCGGAGCAACCCCTCGGATTGCGCATTCAGCCCTCTCATCAATGCTATTCCTGCGTTGATTCGGCTCGGGTTAGCGGCAAGAAAGAGGCCGCATTTCGACGCATTTTTTGCGTCTTGGGATTCTGGTCAAGCGCGTCTAACAAAACAGCTCGAATGGTAGAATGAAGGAGATGCCAATGCCCTTGAAAACAATCTTCCTCAACCCCCCTTCGTTCGAGAACTTCGATGGCGGCGCCAGTTCGCGCTGGCCTGCGACTCGCGAGATTGAATCCTACTGGTACCCGGTCTGGCTCACGTATCCGGCCGGCCTGCTTGAGGGCTCGCGGCTGCTCGATGCCCCGCCCCACCACGTCTCCGCCGAGGAAACGATCAAGATTTGCAAGGACTACGAGTTCCTGGTGCTCTTTACCTCGACCGTTGGATGGGAGGGCGATCAGCGCCTTGCCGAAGCCATCAAGGCGGCCAACCCAGCCCTTCGCATCGCCTTCGTCGGACCGCCGGTCACTACGGATCCTGAGCGCGCCTTGAATGAATGCGCTGTACTCGATTTCATCTGCCGGCGCGAGTTTGACTATTCCGTGGTGGAGTTTGCGCAGGGCAAGCCGCTCAACGAGATCCTCGGCATCAGCTACAAGCAGGACGGAAAGATCGTCCACAATCCCGATCGCCCGCAGATCGAGAATCTCGACGCGATGCCCTGGGCCACAAAGATCTACAAGCGCGACCTTGACGTTACCCGCTACAACGTTCCCTTCCTGCTCCATCCATACATCGCGCTTTACTCCACGCGCGGCTGCCCGGCGCAATGCACTTTCTGCTTGTGGCCGCAAACCCTGAGCGGGCACGCATGGCGCAAGCGCTCTGCCGAGGATGTTGCCTCGGAGATGAAATGGGCGAAGGAAAACTTCCCCGAGGTGAAGGAGTTCTTTTTTGATGACGACACCTTCAACATCCAGAAGGTGCGCACCATCGAGCTGTGCGAACAACTGAAGCCTTTAGGCCTGACCTGGAGCTGCACGTCGCGCGTGACCACCGACTACGACACGTTGAAGGCGATGAAGGAAGCGGGCTGCCGCCTGCTCATTGTCGGATTCGAGTCAGGCGATCCGCAGATTCTCAAGAACATCAAGAAGGGCGCAACCGTTGAGCGCGCGCGGGCCTTCGCCAAAGACTGCCACGACCTGGGGCTGACGATTCACGGCGACTTCATCCTCGGACTTCCCGGGGAAACAAAAGAATCAATCCGCAACACCATCAACTTCGCCAAGTCGCTCGACGTGGAGACGATCCAGGTTTCGATCGCGCATGCCTATCCGGGCACAGAGTTCTACGACTACGCCAAGGCCAACGGATTCATCACCAATGAAAAGATGGAAGACGGCGGCGGGCACCAGATGGCGCATATCGAGTACCCTGGCCTGCCAACGGATTACGTGATGGAGATGGTGCACCGTTTCTACGACGAATACTACTTCCGTCCCAAGGCCGCTTTCCGCGTGGTATGGAAAGCAATGATGAATCGCGATCTGCCTCGCCTGTACGTCGAGGCCAAAGCGTTCCTCAAGCTGCGCGCGCAGCGCAACAAGATGGTCAAGGTGGCGCGCAGCCAGCAAGCAACGCCAACCGCCCCTGCCGGAGCCGGCGCGTAAGCAACGTTCGATTCGCAACGTCGAGGGCGGCGTCCACCATAGCGGACGTCCGCCCTCAACTTCTTTAGGCCTTCTACATCCAAACCGCAAGATACTGGACAGATGGGTCAACACAAACTCTTGCCGCGCCAATACCTGATCCTGGGATTGGTCTCCCTCTGCGCCCCCTTGGGCGACAGTTGCCTGGCTCGCGGCATGACCACGATGCCCACCATTTCGATCGCCCATCCAGGCGCGCTCATTGCAGCGGTTTTCACACCGTGGATCGCGGCGGGGATCGCGCTGCTGATCGGGTTCTTTGCCAGCTATCTGACGGCGCTTTCGTGGGCCGACCTGACGTTTGTGTTGCCGGCAACGGCACTTGGCAACGTGATTGTGGCGCTCATTTCGAGATTCTGGCTCCAGGAGACCATCTCACTCGAGCGCTGGGCAGGGATTGTCCTCATCACTCTTGGCGTGGGCTTCGTGGCGCAAGGACCTGCCCTCACCGAGCGGCCAGCTCCGACCGACGAGGAGATGCGAATCGGATGAGCGGGTCGAAACGGAGGCGCAACCGCGATGACGATTCCAGGCACGCCGCAAACCCTAACGACAAATCCATGGATGGCCGCGGCCATGATTGCGGCGATTGTGCTCACATCCACGACGGGCGAAGTCCTCACCGCCGCAGCGATGAAGTCGATCGGCGACCTGGATGTGATTCGCGCGCGATCCGGCCTGAAGGGCGCCATTCGCGCGGTTCTCACTTGCCCGCTGTTCTTTGCCGGAGTGTTTTTTCTCGCGGTGGCGTTCTTCTCACTGCTCTTTGCACTCAATCACCTGAACCTGAGCCTTGTGGCGCCTGCCGCGGCCTCGCTGACGCTGGTTACCAACGCGGTCGCAGGCAAGATCTTCCTCAAAGAGAATGTGGATCGCCGCCGATGGATTTCCGCGGGGCTGGTTTGCATTGGCGTGTATCTGCTGGCGCACTGAAATAACCTTCACCCACCCGGGCAACCGCCAAGTTAGGTTGCCTCGCCCAGAACCTTTCCGGAGTTCTGTCCTTCAATCTCCCGAGCAATAGCCGAAACAAGCCCCAGCGCGAACAGACCAAGCATTGGGTATGAGAGTAATAAATTCAGATTCGTCAGGATCTGGCGATGGTCGTTCTGCAAATGGAAGATCTGCCCGACAACGAATTCCGCCGGTACCCACGCCAGTGATGCGATAAACATCCAAGGCCAAAGTCGCGCCAGAGCATGACACAAGACCGGCGGAATCAACCCCCGACTGATCCTGAGCGGCCTGCCCATCCGGCTCGCGGCGATGCAGGCCACAACTAGCAGCGAGATTGGGCCGAACCCGCCACCCACGAGAAGTAGGACCAAAGAAAGCAGCGCGAGAACCACGGCCCCGCGCTTTCCGCGAATGAATCGCGCCGACCAAACGATCATCACTACACTGCAAAGCATGGCCGCGATTCCCGTGGCCAGAAAATTGGGAATCAGGGTCATGGCTGGCTCGTGTCCAAAGGGGAACGGCAACTCCCAGGAGACAGCGAAGATTCTCATGTGCTTAGTTGCGATATTTCCTTGAAGAGCCTCAAAGAACCCGTGTTCGCCGCCCAGAATACCTGCGTAGATACCGTAAACACCCGCTGTCCAGCCGAGCGCACTCTGTTCCACACTCGGCAACTCATTACTTTGAACAATGTCCCCAGGCACGATTGATCCTCCTCAATCTTGCGAAAGAAAGATCGTCCAGGTCTTGTCGGCCCCTATCGAAGGAAACGCATCAACCCGCTCGGTCTAAGATCCGGATTCAGAAATCTTCGCTGCTCGCCTATTGCCAAACAAACTGCCTCCGCGGCGAGGTGGCCGCTCCGCGCGGCGCTCTCCATCGTCGAGGGCCAGCCGGTTTGAATCCAGTCGCCGGCCAGGACGCATTTGGGCCACGGCGATGTCGTTCCGGGCCTCGCCGCGTCGATTCCAGGCGGGACGGTGAACGTGGCCCGAACTTCCTTGACCAACACAGCTTTTTCGAGCTTCGCCGCGGCGACTTCCGGGAAAAACTCGGCAAGCTCGCGCACAGACAACTCGATGGCCTCTTCCCGGCTGAGTGCCGCAAACTCGTGCGACGCGCTGACAACCAGTTCCAGATAGCTGCCCTTTGATTTGCGCCGCGGCTGCAACCGGCTCTTGTTGTACATCCAGTGAATCTGGCGATCGAGCAGGACGGCGTGGTCCAGGTCAGTAATTTTGCGGTCAAACCAAAGATGCACGCTGCAGATTGGCCCATGCTCCTGCCGCGCGATTTGAGAGGCCAGTTTTTCAACGCCTACGGCCGGCGGCATGAGCGGCAGCAGTTTCGCCGTGGCTTCGAACGGGAGCGCAAGCACGAGAGAGTCCGCGACCTGCTCTCCCGCGCGCGTCGCCAGGGTCCATTGCGACGTCTCCTCGTCCCACGCCGCACCTTCGACGCTTGCGTTGAAGAGCACTTCGCCGCCGTGTTCGCGCAAATATTGCTCGGCGCCGGAATAGAGCTCACTGAGCGGCACGGAGCTCATTCCCATACTGCCCGCTGCGGCTGAATTCAGAAAAAGCTCGCGGATCACTTTGGCGGCGTAGGGTAGCGCGATCTCGTCCAAATCCGCGTTCAGCGCGCTCGCAATGACCAGACGCCAGAAGCGATTGATGGCGCCGGGGGTTTGCCCGTTGCGTTTGAGCCATTGGCCAAGAGTTTCTGTGGAATCAGCAGGCACCGGGCGCATGAGGGCGCGAAATGCATGCGCCAGCGCCATTTTGTCTTCGCGAGTGAACGCCTTGGCTGTCATCAGGCTGGGCAGGCCGTGCAATGGCGCGGGCAGCGATACCGGACCTAATCGAAAAGGACCGAGCGCTGAGCGCCGGCCGCCAGGTTCGATCATGGTCATCGAGCTGGTCCAGTGGATGCGATCCTCGACACCGATGCGCTGGTAGAAGCCAATCAAGTTTGTGCAGCAGCCGAAGAGAACGTGCTGGCAGTTGTCGATGACCTCGTCGACGCCCGGATGACGGTACGAACTTGCGCGGCCGCCCAGGTAACCGCGGCGCTCTAGAAGCTTGACGCGAAGGCCAGCCTCGGCGAGGGCGCACGCCGCGCTCATACCGGCCACACCGCCGCCGACGATGATTGCCGATTGGGGGATCGCCGTCTTTTTCAGGTCAGGCCGCAACGGACTCACAACTCCGACGGGGGTAAGGACGCTTCTCTTATCATCGCCGATGAGACGCGCTATCGTCGCCAAACGAGACGTGAATGGGTTGACGTCCCGGGATCATCCACTTATGATCTTTGAAATCAAAAAACGAGGCGAAGGTGTTCGATGGCAGACTGCACGAAATGCGGGCGACCGCTCAAAGATGGCTCGAGATTCTGCGCTCAGTGCGGTGCGGCTGTTAAGTACTGCCCCAAATGCGGTCAAATTCTCCAAGATGGCGCTCGGTTCTGTGGGGTATGCGGCGCTGACGTCAACCAATCTTCTGCCGATCCTCTGATTCCCGCTTACCCGTCTGCGGCTGGCGCCGACGTGACTCCGATTCAAACGCCCGCCACAACCGCCTGGGTCAACTTCACAGTTGTTGACTACGGAGGGTTTTTCGGTCAAATCACAAATACCATCGTTGTCGATGGCTTGGATGTCCGAACGGTTCAAATCGGCGAAACCGTCGTTTTCCAGATCCCTGCTGGGAAGCATGTGATCCAGCTTGTGCAGGTGTACCACAGCGCTGCAACTCTCAACATCCGCATCACGCGCAAGTCGAACGCGTTGGAATTCGCGGTCACTGCGGGAGCTCAGGCGGTGGTGGCCGCCGAGTACGGGTACATCCTGGGCAAATTCAGTCTTTCGCTGAAATGAGGCACTGCCCGCCTTCGCTCTGTGGGCTTCGGCGCGGCAGCCTCTTTCGCCACTGCGAACAAGGCTGGTGGGCAGTGAGGGACTCGAACCCCCGACTTCCTGCTTGTAAGGCAGGCGCTCTAACCAACTGAGCTAACCGCCCACTCCGCCGCAAACCGGTGCGGCATATTCCATGATAGCAGCGGATTCATGATGCGGAAGACGCGCCGCAGCCAGTTGATAAACTCACCTGGTGGGCGCTCTCATCGTCAACGCCGATGATTTCGGGCTGACCTCTGGTGTGAATCGCGCCATCATGGAACTGCACTCCGCCGGCCTTGTGACGAGCACTTCGCTGATGGCCCGCGCGGGCGCTACGGAAGAAGCCATCGAGTTTGCGGTGCGGACGCCGACGCTTGGCGTAGGCTGCCACGTGGTCCTCGTCGATGGTGAGCCAGTGCTGCCGAGGGATCAGATTCCCACGCTCATCGATTCCAAGACCGGCAGTTTTCCGAATTCGCTCGGCACGTTTCTGAGGCGCTTGTTTACAGGCGGGATTCGCACGGCTGAAATGGAAGCCGAGATGTCCGCGCAGATTGCATTCTTGCAGCAACGCGGCATTCACCTGACGCACGTGGACACGCATAAGCACACGCATGTGTTTCGCGAGGTTTTGCGGCCGCTGCTGCGAGCGGCGCGCTCAGCCGGAATTCGCGCCGTTCGCAATCCATTCGAGCCGCATTGGTCCACCCGCGCCACGCGACGCGCGCACTGGATGCGGCTGGCGCAGGTGGGCGCTTTGCGCTGGCTGGAGCCCGCTTCCCGGCGGATTATCGAGAAAGAGGGTTTTGTGACGACCAGCGGCACGGTTGCCGTGGCCGGCACAGGCATTCTGGACTCCGCAACTCTGCGTTCCCTGCTCCAATGCCTGCCCGCCGGCACTTGGGAGCTGGTCACGCATCCCGGCTACCGCGACGCTGACCTCGAACGCGTTCGCACGCGACTGCGGGCGACGCGAGACACTGAGCGCACGGCGCTGGAAGTACTCAAAGAGTTTCCCGCGATCAAGCTGATTTCGTTTGCAGGCCTGGCCTCCGGCCCGCTCGACGACTAACATGCCGAAGGGCACGCATGCTGACTCTGTGCATCCTCTAATCACTGCCGCGCGTCCAAGGCGTAGCGGCAAAGTTATCCAAAGGTAAGAAGGAATTATGCGCATCGGGATTACCTGTTATCCGACTTACGGCGGCTCGGGCGTTGTGGCCACCGAGCTGGGCATTGAGCTTGCCGCCCTGGGACACGAAGTCCATTTCATCTCCTATAGCCAGCCCTTCCGCTTGAACGGGCGCGACGACGGCATCTTTTACCACGAGGTTCCTGTCTCCAGCTATCCGCTGTTCGAGTTTCCGCCGTATGACCTTGCGCTGGCCTCGCGCATGCTTGAAGTGGCGGAGTACTACTCGCTCGATCTGCTCCACGTGCACTATGCGATTCCACATTCCGTCTCGGCGCTTCTCGCACGCCAGATGGCCGCGACCCGCAGCCGCCGCCTGCCGTTTGTCACTACACTTCACGGCACCGACATTACGCTGGTCGGCCTCGATCGCAGCTATCTGCCGATCACGCGTTATTCCATCCAGGAGAGCGACGGTGTGACCAGCATTTCAAATTATCTGCGCGATAAGACGCTCGCCGACTTCAACGTCACGCGGCCCATCGAGACCATCACCAACTTTGTGAACTGCGACGTTTACAAGCCCTTCGAAGACGAAGCAAAGCGGGCGGCCTGCCGCGCGCATTACGCAGCGCCCGATGAGCCAATATTGGTGCACCTTTCGAACTTCAGGCCTGTGAAGCGCGTAACCGACGTGGTGAAGATTTTTGGACAAGTTGCGCGAGAGCGGGCGGCGCAACTGATCCTGATCGGCGACGGCCCGGACCGCTCGGCTGCGGAGTGGCTGGCGCACGACCTGGGCATTCACGAGCGCGTTCACTTTTTGGGCAAACAGGAGCGCGTGGCAGAGCTGCTGGCTATTGCCGATTTGATGCTGATGCCGAGCGAACTGGAATCCTTTGGTCTCGCTGCGCTTGAAGCCATGGCTTGCCGCGTGCCATCAATCGCGACGCGCGTGGGCGGCGTGCCTGAACTCATCGACGAAGGCGTCACCGGTTTGCTCTTCCCCGTCGGCGATGTGGACGCGATGGCCGCCGGCGCGCTGAGCCTGCTGAATGACCCGCCGCGCCTCGAAGCCATGCGCGAAGCCGCGCGCAAGACTGCAAAAAAGCGCTTCTGCGCAAACTTAGTGGTGCCGCAATACGTTCGATATTACGAGCAGGTGCTCGCGCAGCCGGCCCAATAGGAAATCCCCCAAAAACCTCTTGACCCGTTCAAGGCCACTGCGCGTATTCTCAAATCCATCTGGAGGTCATCCATGAGAATCGGGAAAGCGCTGTCTATTGCCTTGATCTGCGCGCCGGCGTTGCTGTTGGCGCAGTCCGCGGGAGGCCCATTCGACGGCACGTGGACTACGAACATGTCTTGTGACGCGAGTGAACACATGCCTGCGTATACGTGGACGTTCGTGAGCACGATTACGAACAGCACGTTCCACGGGCAGCACGGCGAAGAGGGCGGTCCGGGGTACATGGTGATGGACGGAACAATCGGAGCCAACGGCTCGGCGAAGCTCCACGCGAAGGGGAAGGTTTCGGCGGGGAAAGCCGGACTGATTACCCAAATGAAGGGCAACAAATACGACTACTACGTGGATGCGAAGTTCGACGGACCATCGGGAACGGGCAAGCGGGAAGAGGGTGCGGGGATTCTGGGGCGGCCATGCAGTTTCCAGTTCACCAACCAGGATGCGGGCGCGACGACGGGGACACCGCCGCCGGCACAGTAGATTTCGGCGATGCTTCTGATGGGCGTTCCCCGGTCCCTAAAGGCGAGGGACCGGGGGCACCCAGCCAACGGCCGGTCCGGGAGGGGCGAAGCGGGTTTGGGGCCCGAATTTGGCCGATTCCTCTCATAAAATCGACGAAAAACGACGAAATTTGTCGATGGTTTCAACATGATTATGCTGATTATAAACGACTTAAGTCCACAAATATACCCCCGGGGGGTATAAAAATCACTCCATTCACCCGCGATCTCCCGTAACTTAAGAACTCCGCGCAGTTTTTAGCGCGAAAAGCGCCTGAAAGTTGGGCTCCCTGGTGTGCTTTCGCTCGTGTTTCTTTCTTTGAGTACATACGGACTGAGTATGCGCCGGAAGGCCATAATTATCGGCAAACTTGGGGCAGAAAGTTTTGATTGAACGGTGCAGCGCAAGTGTTGAATTGAAAGGGGTTGTAATAGCGAATAGGAAGGGCGAAGAAAAAAGATGGACGCGGGGGGCTTGACAGGGCCGAGCCAGGGATCAAGAAAACGCGCGCGCGTTTTGATGACGGTCGCAATCACTTTTCTGTCGAGGCATTCAGATGCCGGCAAATCTACTCCGGAATGGGCAGTTGGCTCCGGATTTTGAAGTGCACGAGAATCGACGCATGACCGGTGGGGCACCCCAGCAGGAGGGCTCTTCCTTTTCCTTTGAACGAGTAAGAGATATGTGCGATTCCACTTGGATCGATGCTTCTGACAACTGGAGGTGACGTATCCCGGATCTTTACTGCATCCACGAATTCGGCTTCGGCCGACAAAAGCTGTTCGTGCAGTAAGGGGTCAAGAGCGATCGGAACCTGGAAGTCATCCGCGGAATTGGTACCGTTGCATTCAACGATGAGCCCGGACACCTTGTTGTCTCGATCGGTTTCGACGACATCGATGATTGGGTTTTCGCGGTAAATTCTGGCGAAGAACGTGTACGCGTCGGCCGATCGGCTGGCCGGCCTCACAATATCGATGTGATCTGCCGGAATTTTCTGGGGTGGCGCATCTACGTCGCACCCATAGGTTGCGCTGTAGTAATTCACAACTCGAGTATGTGCCCCCAGGTATCGGCCGACGCCGGCGCCGGCAACGGTGTCTAACCCTTCGAAGGCGCAATAGCGATGAATCCTGGCGACCGCCTGAGTGCTTCTCCATTTTTGTTCGAGGTCCATCAAAAAGTTGTTATCGTTCCCGTCCCTAAGGTCGGTCAGGAGGGGATCGTGGTCATAGAGTTTGGCCAGATTGGCGACAAACGATCCCTCATGGGGTGTTGCGTACGAAACGATGAACGGGACGTGCGCGGCGTCGTCAGGGTGGTTGAGCAGCATCTCCTCGGTGAGGATTCCGCCTAAGCTGTGGGCTATAAAAACAATCTCGCTGTGCTCCCAGACATTCTGGCGCTCCAGTTCCTTCCAAAGAATCTCAGAGAGCTGGACTGTCGACAATTGGCCATCGATCGTCGGTGTTGGATATTCGGCAACCACAACATCCGACTTTTCAAAATGTGGATCGCTCTGGATCAGTTGCGGCCAATATGCGCCATTCGATGCGCGCCATGTCTCGCGGTTACCGTGAATGCCATGGACAAATACGATGACTCGTGGTTTGAGAGCCTCAGCCCTGGTAGGAACAACGCCAGAACCGGCGACGGCAAGGATCAGGAATAGCGCACAAACAGCGGGGGCAGCTTTGCCCATGACGGAACTCTCTCCTTTACCCGATGCTGGTCATTGGACGATGCTGATTCAAGACTAGCTCCTTTCGGAGGATCCATGAAGATTTGGGATCGTGAGCGAGTTCCGAGCGTGTTGTCGCCCACTCGTCAGTAACGGCAAAGATAATGTCACCGCAGGCATAGGCAAGCCCTAACCTGCGACGTAGTTTCCGATGGAGACCTTTCCGATGTGTTAGAACCCTACAGCGTGCGCTTGAAGAGCGGTGTAGCGATGAACAGCGTAGCCAGGCCGAAGATGGTGAGGAACGCGAGATCGCCGCGGATGGCGATCCAGCCGCCGTCTTTCAAAAGAATGGCCTTGAAGCCGTGTATTGCGTAGGTGAAGGGATCAACAACGGACATCGCTTGCATCCATTTGGGGAACGACGCTGTGGGATACATGGCGCCCGAGGGATATAAGAGAAGCACATTGAGCACGCCGAACATGGCGCGCGGCACGAGCGGATCGTCGACGCGGACCATGAGCAGAAACATCATGCCGTTGAAGGCGATGGAGCCGGCGATGATGAGGCACAACATCTGCAACATGACGATGGGGTGAAAGACAACCCCCAGGCCTGCGATGAGCGACCCGATGATGCCGATTGATAGTCCGCTCAACGTGGCCTTGATGGCGCCGGCGATGTTGAGGCCAAAGACCAGCTCAAGTTTGGTAATCGGAGTGACCAGGTAGCCCTCGTGCACGCCGCGGGCCTTGTCGTCGATGTAAAGCATGCCGCCGCCGATCATGACCGAGATATACATGGCTAGCGCCACCGTCATGGGCAGAAGATACTTCAGGTAATTCACATACGGATAAAGCTCGACGATCTCCAATGCGATCAACTTCGAGAGCCGGTCCTGAACCTGCGGCGTGTTCATGGCGTTGACCAACAACTGCATCTCCGATTCGAGGGTGGCCGATGTGAACAGGTCGGAGTTGTCGACGACGAGGCCGAGCTGGGGTGCATCCTGCGCGTAGACGCGGCGCGAGTACTGCGCCGGGATGATGACTGCGGCGTCGATTTTTCCGGTGCGCACGTCTTCGCGCGCCTGCACCTCGTCGGGATAGTCGATGGTGGTGAAGGTTTTGATATTGGCTGCGACGGCAGCGAACGCCTCGCGCACCTTGACGGCTTGTGGTCCATGATCATGGTCGACCACCGCGACGTGCGTGCCAACGATCTTGCCGCCGAAGGCGTTGCCGATGATGATGAGCTGGAGGATCGGCAACATGAGCGACATGATCATGAGCGTGGGCGAGCGGAAGAACTTGCGCATCTCGCGCTCGATGATGGCAAACATTCGGTTCATGGCTGCGCTCCCGGCCGCGGCGGCATGGTGAAGACAGGCTTCACCTGCTCATCGCGCAGTTGGCGACCCGTGTAGTGGATGAATACGTCGTCGAGCGTGGTGTTCTGCACGCTGAGCGATGTGAGCGTCTCACCGAGGCTGGCAGCGAGCTCTACGATCTGCATGGTGGTCCTTGATCCGGACGTGGTGAGCACGCGGTAAAAGCCGGCGCTTTCCGGCTGCACGCTGGTTACGCCTTCAAGCTTCTGGAGGCGCCCTTCCCACTCCTCGGTTTCGCGATCGAAATGCACTTCGACGACATTCGCGCCGGCGACGCTGTTTTTGAGTTCCACTGGTGTGCCCAGCGCGACCAGCGTGCCATGGTCCACAATGGCGATGCGGTCGCACAACTTGTCGGCTTCTTCCATGTAATGCGTGGTGAGAAGCATGGTGAGGTTGCGCGTGGTCTTGAGCTTGTTGAGCATCTCCCACACCGCGATGCGCGAAACCGGATCGAGGCCGGTGGTGGGCTCGTCGAGGAAGAAGATTTTGGGATTGTGCACCAGGCCGCGCGCAATCTCAAGCCGCCGCCGCATGCCGCCGGAAAGGGTTTTGGTTTGCGCGTCTCGCCACTTGGTGAGGTCTACCGCTTCAAGGACGTCGTTAATGTTCTTTTCGCGCTCGGCGCGCGGCACGCCGTAGAGCTTGGCGTAGATGCTCAGGTTCTCTCCGAGCGTCAAATCCTGGTCGCTGGTGAGGGCCTGAGGAATGACGCCGATGACGCGGCGCACGGCGTCAGGATCGTCGGCCACGTTATGCCCGGCGACGATGGCCTTGCCCGAGGTGACCGGGATGAGTGTGGTCATCATGCGGATGAGCGTGCTCTTGCCAGCGCCGTTGGGGCCCAGCAGGCCGAAGATTTCGCCCTCGGCGACGCTGAAGTTGACACTCTTGACCGCTTCAAAATCGCCGTAGCGCTTGCAGATGTTCTCGACCGCGATGGCAACGGGCCTGGCGGCGCCGTTGCTATTCGCCGGATTTTGATTGATGGCCGCGCTCACTGCTTCACCAGCTTGGCCTTGGGGATGTAGACATAGGCGGTCATGCCTGGCACGAACTTTTCGCCGGGATTGGGAATGAGAAGCTTGAGCTGAATGGTCCTGATGTCGCGCTTCATGCTGTTCACGTCGCGTTGCGTGGCGAAGTCCCCTTCGGCCGCCTTGGCGATGACCTTGGCGTAGAACGTGTCGCCGCTGGGCATGACGACGCGGAGCGAATCGCCGAGCTGGACGCTGTCAGCCTGCGTCTCGGGTAGCGGCGCGTAGACCCAGGTTTGCGAAAGATCCATGATGGTGACGATGGGCGCGCCGATGGTGACCACTTCGCCCTGGCGCGCGGCCCACACATCCACCTTGCCGTCGATCGGCGAGACCACCTGCGCGTAACTCTCCTCGACACTCGCTTCCTGGGCCAGTGCACGGGCATTTTCTTCTTCGGCGCGCGTTTCGGCCACCGTATGCTCCGACACCGCGGTCAGCAGCTCATGGGCGCGGGCCTGGCGCAGGTTGGCTTGCGCCGCGGAAAGGTTGTCGCGCGCGGCGTTCACTGCGGCCTGTGCAGCCTGCAGGCTGGTCACGGCTTCGTCCCGCGACTGCGTGCTCATGATTCCCTGCTTCTCGAGCGCCACGGTGCGGCTGGTATCGGCCTGCTGATGCTCGAAGTTTGCCTGAGCCTGCGCCAGCGCCGCCTGCGCAGCTTTGACCTGGGCCTCAGCGCTCACTGTCGCGCTGGAAGTTTCGCCGCGGTTCTGCTCTTCCGTTTCGACGGTGCCGCTCAACTTTGAATTCTCACTTGCGGCCGTCGCCTGAGCCGCTTTGAGGGCCGCAGCAAGATCGTAGCTCTCGATGGTGGCGACGAGTTGGCCCGCTTTTACCGAGTCGCCCTCCTGAACCGTCAGATTCTGGATGCGGCCGGGGATCTTCGAGCTGACAATCACTTCGTTGGCATCGACCGTGCCGACCAATTGCAGATCGCCGCCGCGATTCGTGGTCAGCAAGTACCAGATCAGCGATCCGATGGTCAGAAGTCCCAAGATCAGAAAAACTCGATTTCTCGCGCTCACTTGGCTTTCACCTCAAATTTCTTGAATTCCGCGTACTCGGGCATGGGCGTGTCATTGAGAACCTTTGCCGCGAGCTCCGCGCCGTGCTTGCGGTCCTGAAAGATCGCCTGACCCAAAAACTCGACCAGCGCCACGCGGCGCGCCTGCAGCGCGTCTTTCTCGAAGGGTTCGAAGTGCAGGATGTGACGCCATATCGGCGCGCTGAGGAAGTAGAAGACGTTTCCGCCGAGCGCGGCCAGGACAATTTGCAGCCAATCGGCCTCGATGAGCTCGCCGGATGAGATGCCTTCGCGCACCATGGACTGAAAAATGGCGTGCAGCGGGGCAAAGATGCGTTTGACCAGAATCAGCCACTCGCCTTCTTCACCCTTATGCATGCGCATCATCTCGTGCTGCATGAGGGTTTGGAACTCGCGCTGCGTCAAAATGCGGTCAAAATGATCGAGCGCGGCGCGAATCACTCGTTCGCCTGGGGTTGCATCACGGAGGAAAACGGCCATGGAGCGGTCGCGAACGCGGGCCGAGACCATTTCAAGCGCCGCTGAGTACAGTTTTTCCTTGCTTTCGAAGTAGTAATAGAGCAGCGCCTTGTTGACGCCTGCGGCGACGGCAATCTGTTCCGTGCGTGCGCCGGCGAGGCCGTTGGCGGCGAATTCGCTGAGGGCGGCGTCGAGAATGCGGCTGCGGGTCTCAGCGGAACGCTCGGCCTGGGCATCGGTTGTGGAGTGTGGAGTCATAATTAACTAACTGGTTAGTAAAATAACCCAGAACGGATGGATTGGCAAGTCAATTCCGTGGCTGATGGCGACAATTTCACCATAAGTCATAGATTCTTATAGTCTTCTTGTGGGGGGCGTCAGGGGGTTCCGAGCAGCCCGAGGCTCAGCTTCCCCGCCGCGAAGCGAAGAATCCGTTTGACCTTCGGTTTGGCGCGCTAGTCGAAGACCACCGTTTTGTTGCCGTAGCAGAGGATGCGGCGGTCGAGATGCCAGCGCACAGCGCGGGACAAGACCATGCGCTCGAGGTCGCGGCCGCGGGCCACGAGATCCTCCACCTGGTCGCGATGGCTGATGCGGGCCACATCCTGCTCGATGATCGGGCCGTCGTCGAGGACCTCGGTGACGTAGTGGCTTGTGGCGCCGATGAGCTTGACGCCGCGCGCGTGCGCCGCGTGATAGGGCCTCGCTCCGGTGAAAGCCGGCAGGAACGAGTGGTGCACATTGATGATGGCTGCGGGATAGTGAGCGACGAATTGCGGTGAAAGAATCTGCATATAGCGGGCGAGAACGACGAGATCGATTTTGTGTTGCGAAAGCAACGCGAGCTGTCTGGCCTCGGCGTCGGCGCGGGTTTCTGACGTGACCGGCACATGCTCAAAGGGCACGCCGTAGAATGCGGCGAGCTTTTCTACATCGCGATGATTGGAGACGATGAGCGGGAATTTCGCAGGCCAGTTCGCCGGCGCGCCAGCGGTGCAGCAGGTCGGCCATGCAGTGAAGGTATTGGGAGCAGAAAAGCGCGACGCGCGGCGGACGTTCGCTCGAGGTTAGCTTCCAGTTCATGCCAAGCTCGGCGGCGATGGGCGCGAACACTTCCCTGAAGGCCGCGAGATCGAATCCGTCGAGGGCCCACTCGACGCGCATGAAGAATAGGCCCAGGTCGCGGTCGATGTGCTGGTCGGCGTGGAGGATGTTGGCGCCACGCTCGTAGAGCAGGCCGGAGACGCGCGCAACCAGGCCCTTGCGATCGGGGCAATCGATCAAAAGAACAGCGGAATCTTTCATCTTGAGTTCAGATTACGACACTCCTACCGACGGCGGGTGTTTGTGACGATCGAGGCATTCAAAAAGCAACCGCAGATCCTTCGACTCCCTCCGCTGCGCTTCGGTCGCTCAGGATGACAAAGCTGGGGGCTGCCGAAGCAGCCCCGAGGTAGCGAAACGGTTGCGCCTCAGTCGTAGTACTCGAGGCCGAGGTGCGTGATCAGGTCAGCGCCCATGATGTGGCGGAGCGTGTTCTTGAGCTTCATGGACTGGATGAAGAGATCGTGCTCGGGGTAGAGGCCTTTGGCTGATTGCGGCGATTTGAGGTAGAAGCTGAGCCACTCCTGAATGCCGATGGAGCGGAGCTCGGGCGTGCGCTTGGCAAGGTCGAGGAACAGCACGAGGTCGAGCGCGATGGGCGCGGCCAGAATCGAGTCGCGGCAGAGGAAATTGACCTTGAGCTGCATTGGATAGCCGAGCCAACCGAAGATGTCGATGTTATCCCACGCCTCTTTTTCGTCGCCGCGGGGCGGATAGTAGTTGATGCGAATCTTGTGGTAGATGTCGCTGTAGAGATCGGGGTAAAGGTCGGGCTGGAAGATGTATTCGAGCGAGCCGAGCTTGGACTCTTCCTTGGTTTTGAAGGAATGCGGCTCGTCGAGCACTTCGCCGTCGCGATTGCCGAGAATGTTGGTGGAGAACCAGCCCTTGACGCCGATCATGCGCGCCTTGAAGGCCGGCGCAAGCACGGTCTTCATGAAGGTCTGGCCGGTTTTGAAGTCCTTGCCGCAGATGGGCGCGGCGTTCTGCTTGGAGAGCTCGATCATGGCCGGAACGTCGACCGTCAAGTTCGGCGCACCATTGGCAAACGGCACACCCTCTTTGAGCGCGGCGTAGGCGTAGATCTGCGAGGGCGCAATGCCGGGATCGTTCTTTTCCAGACCCTTTTCGAAAGCCTCAATGGATTGATGGACGGCGGTGGGCTTCAAGAAGATCTCCGTCGAGCCGGCCCAGATCATGACGACGCGGTTGACGGTTTTCTTGAAGGCGCGAATATCGGCGCGCAACTGTTCTGCCAGGTCGCGTTTGTTCTTGCCCTTCTTGACATGAGTGCCGTCAAGGCGCTTGACGTAGTAGCGATCGAAGACCGCGGGCATGGGTTTGATCTTGGAGAGATATGGCTTGAGCTTTTTGAGCATTTCGGGCTCAAGAACCGCAGCGTGCGCGGCCGCTTCGTACACGTTGTCTTCAAAGATGTCCCAGCCGGTGAAGACAATGTCTTTCAGATCGGCGAGAGGGACAAAATTCTTGATGAGCGGCGAGTGGTTATCCGTGCGCTTGCCCAGGCGGATGGTGCCCATCTGCGTGAGTGACCCGACGGGCTTGGCCAGACCGCGGCGAACCGCTTCAACGCCGGCGATCATCGTGGTGGCCACTGCGCCGAGCCCAACAACCATCACGCCTAACTTGCCCTTGGCGGGCTCAACCATCATTGCAGCAGTCTTTCGGCCCATCGGACGATGGGACCTCGTTCTTCGCGCCGCCTTTTCTTCTTCGTTGCCATTGTCTTCTCCTACCCTTCCTTAACGGATGATTTCAAAATCGAATTTGCTATGCGGCCTCTGCGTTACGCGCGCGGCTGACATGCGACCAGACAAACCAGACGATTGCGACCAGGATCGCGATCTCCACAACAAGATGGAAGCGATGAAATATTTGTTCGAGGCGCGGATCGGTTTGCCATTTTTCGCCAAGCTTCATGCCTGCCCAGGCGAGACACGTGTACCAGATGATTGAACCTAACGATGTGTAGATGTGGAAGCGCAGCCGCGGCATGCGGGCGATTCCCGCGGGGATGGAAATGAACGTTTGCAATACGGGCATCATGCGCGCGAGAAGAACGGCGACGGAACCGTACTTGGCGAAGAACCAGCCCATGCGGTCGAGATCGTGATTGCTCATCAGGACAAACTTGCCGTAGCGCTCGACGAATGGACGCCCGCCTTTGGCTCCGATCCAATAACCGATGGCCGAGCCGACATTGCAGCCGACCATGCCGGCGATCGCAACCAGGATGAGATTGAAGCGGCCGAGATAAACCAGAAAGCCGGAGAACGGCATGATGAGTTCGGAGGGGAGCGGAATTCCGGCTGAGTTGACGGCCATGAGTGCGGCAATTCCTGCGTAACCCCCGGCGCTGATCACACGGGTCACGAACTCCACCAGCAGGGCCAGGATTCTTTCACTCATGAGCCTTCCCAGTATATCGCGCTCACGCGCCCTTGCGCTTTGGACGAGAGCATCGGGAGACACGGCTGCACACGTCTGCAATTCGCGTTTGTTAGGATGGGATGTGTTCGAGGGTGACTCATTGACCGATCAAGTACCCGATTCGCATCCGCCGGTTCCGCTGACGCTTGAGGGCGCGAGCGTACTGCACCAGTTCTTCCACTTTGACTGGAAGGCGTGGCGCGGCTGCGCGCCGAGCGAACGTGGAGGCATCGTTGCCAAGGCGATGGAGACGCTGAAGGTGCTCGAACGCAAAGACGCGAATGCGCCTGCTCGTTCGGCACTGTATTCGCAGCTCGGGCACAAGGGCGATTTAATGCTCATCCACTTCCGCGACTCGCTGGAGGAGCTGAACCGGGTTGAGCTCGCACTGGCGCAGACACCGCTCTACGATTTTCTTGAGCTGCGCCACTCGTATGTTTCGGTTGTGGAACTGGGATTGTACGAGTCGAGCCGCAAAACGTATGAGGCAGCGACCGCTAAAGGCTTCGAGGCATTTTCAACGGAGTGGAATGCGGAGATTGCGACTTCGCTCGAGCGCGGTACGGAGGCGATGAAGCCGCGGCTGTGGCCGGCGATTCCGGACGCGAAGTATCTGTGCTTTTATCCCATGGACCGCAAGCGCGGCGAGCAGGTGAACTGGTACACGGTGCCCTTTGCCGAGCGCCAGCGGATGATGCACGAGCACGGGATGATCGGGCGGAGATACGCCGAGCAGGTGCGGCAGGTTATTTCCGGCTCGATTGGCATGGACGATTGGGAGTGGGGCGTCGATCTCTTCGCCGAAGATCCGGTGATCTTCAAAAAGCTGATTTATGAGATGCGCTTCGACGAAGTGAGCGCGCTTTACGCGCTGTTCGGGCAGTTTTATATCGGAGTGCGGCTGCCGATGGAGAAGCTGGGTGGGTGGCTGGACGGGAAGCTGGGCAACTAAGCCCGTAGAAACTCGGTCACGACCCAAGTTAATAATGATCGCAGCCGAGGGAAAAGCGCAGCGCGGCACATATTTCGTTCATGCGCGACGAGTTGAGCTGCGTCACGCGCCTGCCAAGCAGGTTCTTCTTAATGGTCACAGCATTGTGGAGATTCACAGCGCAGGGCGCCTTCATTCCGTCTTCGGCGGTGAGAACGACTTCCGACGGGGCGCCTCGGACCGCAGAGGTGACAGGCGCAACGGTGACATATGCCAAATATTCAATCGCGGTGTCGCGAGTGAGCACGACCACCGGCCTCAGCTTGTCCGGTGAGGCAAATTGATAGAGACGGACGTCTCCTCGAACTATTCGTCCGGCCACGCTGCCACCGTCGTCCACAACTGTGCTTCGTTCTCATCCTGCGGCTGCATGATGTAGGCCTCGCGGTCGCGGTTCTCTTTCGCGTGGATCTCCAGGCGGCGCAGGTGCTCTCTCAAAGCCTCGCGCACGAGCGCCGAGCGATTCGCCTTCATTTTTCGTGCCGCCCGGTCGGCGGCGACCAGAAGCTTCTTGTCGAGAACAACCTGGATTGTTTCCATATGTCGACTATACTCCACAGTCTACTCCACAGTAAAGTTCATTGCGACGGTGAAGTACGGGATTAAACTCCTAAGCATGTCCACCGGAAAAGCCAACGCGAAAACAAAGACACCGCCAAGGAAAAAGGCCACCGCAAAGCCTGCGCGCGGGGCGCTTGCGAAGGAACGCGTCGACGCGATTCTGAAGGGGCTCGACGAGGCATATCCCAATGCCGTGTGCGCGCTCAATCATCAGACGCCGTGGGAGCTGCTGGTGGCGACGATTCTATCGGCCCAATGCACGGACGTGCGCGTGAACTTGGTGACGCCAGAGCTGTTCCGGCGCTTCCCTACCCCGGCGGCGATGGCCAAGGCGACTCTGCCGGAACTTGAAGAGCTGATCCGGACGACGGGGTTCTTCCGCAACAAGGCGAAATCGATCCAGGGCGCGGCGAAGAAGATTATCGCTGAGTTCGATGGCCAGGTTCCGCAGACGCTCGCCGAGCTGATCACGATTCCCGGAGCAGCGCGCAAGACGGCGAATGTGGTTCTGGGCGTGTGCTTCGGCAAGGCCGAGGGCGTGGTGGTCGATACGCATGTGTTCCGGATCTCGCGGCGACTGGAGCTGGCGAAGGGCGACACGGCGGAGAAGGTGGAGCAGGAGCTGATGCAGGTTCTGCCGCGCGACAGGTGGATCAGCTTCTCGCACCAGATCATTCAACACGGGCGGCAGGTGTGCATGGCGCGCAATCCGAAATGCCGCGAGTGCAACCTGGAGCCGCTCTGCCGGTCGAAGGACAAGACGTGGAGTTCGTAGAGCGGAGCGGCAAGTTGGCGAGTTAGCGAACAGGCCCCTTCGCCGGGCCTGTTCTGTTAGCGGGTTGGCGGGGGTCAGAGGGTTAGCAAAGGGCGTTCGTGATCGCCTGGATGAGGCCGGGATACGTCGGAGGGTCGGCTTCGCGGCGGGTTCCCAGCCGAGATCGCGCAGAGTCTTGCTGGTGATGGGGCCGATGGAGATAGCGGCGACGCCGGCGAAGGGGAACGCGATTCCCGCTTGGCGCGCGGCGTCGGCGAGATGGGTGACGCTGGACGAGCTGGTGAAGGCCGCAGCGGCGATTCCCTTTTGGAGAGCATCGCGCAGGAGCTCGGGCGCGGACTCGGGCATAACGTTGCGGTAGGCGTCGACAACGTCAACGGTTGCACCGGCGGCGCGAAGCGCGTGGGGAATAACGTCGCGAGCGATGGCGGCGCGGGCGATGAGAATGCGCTGGCCACCAATCTCGGGCGCGAGCTCGGCGACGAGGCTTTCGGCTACGTATTCTCGAGGCGTGAGAGAGACCTTGAGATGCAGAAGTTTTTCTAGCGCTTCGGCCGTGGATCTTCCCACGGCCGCGACGCGTGGCTGGAGATCGGAAAGCGGTACGCCGAGGTCCTGGCTCGAACCTGAAAAAACGCAACGGCGTTCGCACTTGTGAAGAGCAGCCAATCGTATTCGTCGATCTGGAAGCAAGGCGGCATCGAGCGCGTCGTAACTTTCCGGCGGGCGAATCTCGATGACCGGAACCTCGACCGGCTCGGCGCCGAGTGCGCGCAGACCCTCGCTCAGTTTGCCGGCCTGGTGCGCAGCGCGCGTTACGAGAATGCGCCGGCCAGACAGCGGCAGCGGATTCATCAGGCGGCTCCGCCGGCTATATTGCTTCCGGCCGCCAGCAGCGCGCCAGCCCCATCCGCCAGCAGAACCTCCGCGGCTTCGCGTCCCAACGAAGCAGGATCAGTGTTCTTGCGCGGCGCGTGAAGATGAACGCGGATGATCTGGCCTGAATCGGGCGAGGCGACGACGCCAAAGATCTCCCACCAGGAAACGGAGGCGATGTCCTGAGCAAAGGAAGGGCGGCAGTGAAATCCAATGGGAACCTGGCAACCACCGCCGAGCGCAGCCAGAGCCGTGCGTTCCGCGGTAACGGCAAAGCGCGTGTCGGCGTGGTCAATGAAGGCCACGGCGGCGAGGGTCTCCACATCACCACTACGAATCTCAAGGCCTAAGGCTCCCTGGCCCGCGGCAGGACAAAACTGGGCGGGATCGAGGCGCTCGCGGACGTGATCGGTCTTGCCAAGGCGATCGAGCCCGGCGGCGGCGAGCAGTATCGCGTCGACTTGCCCTTCAGACAGCTTGCGCAGGCGCGTGTCGACGTTGCCGCGAAACTCCACGGCCTCAATATCCTTGCGCAGGGCCTTCAGTTGGGAGCGGCGGCGCTGGCTGCTGGTGCCGACACGGGCGCCACGCGGCAGCTCTGCGAGACTGGCGTACTTGACGGAGACCAAGACGTCGCGAGGATCGACACGCGGCGGCGTGGCCGCGAGTGCGAAGCCGGCGGGCAGCTCGGTGGGCAAATCCTTGAGCGAATGCACGGCGAGATCGATGCGGCTGGCGGCGAGGGCTTCTTCAATTTCTTTCGTGAACATGCCCTTGGAGCCAACTTCGGCGAAGGTGACTTCCTGCAGCCGGTCGCCGGTTGTTTTGATGATTTCGATTTCGATTTCGTGACCCTGAATACGCACCAGTTCGGCGATGTGATTGGCCTGCCAGAGGGCAAGCGGCGAGCCGCGACTGCCGATGCGGAGTTTCATCGGCGGACCTCAACTTTCTCCAGGCTTTCTTTTGTTTGTGGCTCAGGGTTTGCGGCGGTGCGAGGCGCTTCGCTCGATTCGGATCGCGGGGCCGCGCTTGATGCGGCTTGCGGAGCTTCGACCGGCGCGGCCGCAGAGACGGACCACTCCTCGCAGAGCGCATCGAGTTTGGCTGCATCGCCTTCACGCGCTGCCTGCTTGAGAGCCGCCATAGGTTGATGGAGAAACTTGTTAACGAGGCCGCGGGTGAGCGCCTCGACGGCTGCGAGCTGCTCGGGGGTCAGTGTTCCGAGCCGAGAGTGAATACGCTCGATCTCTGCGACGCGCATCTCTTCTGCTTTTTTTTGTAGAGCCACGATTGCGGGCGCGACGTTGACCGTGCGCTGGCGCTGATGGAAGCGCTCGACTTCGGCGGCAATGAGTGCCTCGGCGTCGATAGCCTCGCGGCTACGCTCATCCATGTGCGAGGCAGCGACTTGTTGCAGATCGTCGATGTCGTAGACAAAGATGCCGTCGAGCTTGTTCATCAGCGGATCGACGTCGCGCGGGACGGCAATATCGATGAAGAACATGGGGCGGTTGCGGCGCTTGTGAAGAAACGCCTGTCCGTGCTCGGGACGGAAGATGGGATGCGGCGCGCCGGTGGAGCTGATGACGATGTCGGCGCGGCTGGCGGCTTCGTAGAGCTGACTGTAGTCGATGACTTCGGGGATGATTCCGCCCTCGAGCTCCGCGGCCATGCGGCGAGCGCGTTCGGCGGTTCGGTTCGAGACCAGGATGGCTCCGGCGCCCTGTTGCACGAGATGCCGCGCGGCGATCTCGCTCATTTTGCCTGCGCCGACGAGAAAGACGGTACGGCCCTCGAGGGAGCCGAAGATTTTGCGAGCGAGATCAACGGCAACGGAGGCGATGGAGACGGAGTTGGAACCGATGCCGGTTTCGCTACGCGCTCTTTTGGCAGCGGCAAAGGCGCTCTGCAACAGGTGCTCGAGGTGGCCGGAGACGGTTCCGGCGGCGCGCGCGACCGCGAAGGCCTCTTTGACCTGGCCAAGAATTTGCGGCTCGCCTACGACCATGGAATCCAGGCTGGCGGCCATGCGGAAGAGATGGCTGACGGCCTCCTTGTCGCGGTACTCGTAGAGGTGAGGCGCGAGGACCGAGGCCTCGATGCCGAATTGGCGCGAGAGAAACGATGCAACAGGAGTGCCGTCGGATTCCACAACCGAGATCAGCTCCACGCGATTGCAGGTGGAGACGATCATGCACTCCGCGACTCCGGGAGTAGCGGCGAGAGCGCGCGTGGTCTCGGCGAGTTCGTCGCGGCCGATGGCGATCTTCTCGCGCAGCGCGATGGGCGCGGTTTTATGGTTCACGCCAATGAGGGTGAGCGTCATTGGGGACCGAACCTGTGCACCTGGCTGAAGAAGTTGACGGCCCAGACGGCCATCATCACGACCAGCGCCGCGCCGGAGACGTAAGCGGCCTTTCGACCGCGCAGTCCTACGCCACGGCGGAGCAACAGGAGCGTGACGTAGACGACCCACATCGCGAACGAGGCCAGGATATTGGGATCGAGAAAATAGGAGGCGCCGATCGAGGATTCCTGCACCAGAACGAATCCCATCAACAACCCGACGGTCATGCAGGGAAATCCGAATTCGAGGGTGGCGAGCGCCAGACGCTCGAGTGTGTCGAGCGGTGGCAGCCAGTCAAGGGGCGCGAAACGCGAAGTTTGACCGGGCCTGATTTTGGACTTGATGCGGCGTTCCTGCACGAGATACAAGACGGAGGCGAGCAAGCTGAAGCCAAGCGCGGCGTAGGCCAGCAGCAGAGCGATGATGTGCGCGACCAGCCAGCTCATCCACACGCGCTGCGACGGAAAACGATAGGCGCTGGTCCCCAGAGCAGGGATAAAGACGAAGAAAACTGTCGCCGGGAGAGCAAAGAGGCCGAGCGAGATGGCATCGTAGAGCCACCAGACGAGGAAGAACAGCCCGGCGACAAGAAACCCAAGGAGGGATTCGATCTCGCGAACGCCGACGGGCATCCAGCGATGCGCGAGGACGAGCATTTCGATTACCGAAACGAAATGAAAGAAGAACGCGAGCCCGCTCAGGTGGACGCAGGTCTTCCGCCACGGGACGGAGTTATAGAGCACCGCCGGGAAGACGGCGACACATCCGCCGGCATAGAGAATGGCCGCAACTCGTAGCCAAAGCAGATACATGGCAGGTTTTACGTTAAGGCGTAAACATCCAGTATAACTGTGATGCAAATCACCATGAGGGGCTGGGAGTGGGTCGGGGCGAAAGGAACCAGCTGTCAGGGGCCTGAAGGCCGGTTGGGAGCGTAAAGAAGTTGAGGTTTACTAGGCCCGGCGCAGCACATCGCTCGGAGCCATGCCGTCGCGCCATGCCTCCGCCAGAAAGCTCTTTGCCTGGGCGCTTTGCATCTGGATGAGGTAGTCCTCTGCGTCGTAAACAAGCCCGCGGAGTGTGTTGTTATCTGTGTTTCCAACCATCCGTTCGATGGCGATGAGTTTGCGGAGCAGGACGGTGCTGTTCATGATGACGTGGCCCTTCGAATTTTTGCGTTCGAGAAAGCCAGTTTGCCTTGAAGATGGCCTGTTGGATGTGATTTCTGTCACTCGATTCGTCGGATTTTGTTCGGACTCAAGTGACAGGGCCCGCCATCGAAGATGTGACGACGGACCCTGGATTAGCGTAAGTTGCTGGAAGCGCAGCTAGTTAGTGCTACTGCTTGGTTGCAACGTACGTGGTAACGCGCCCGGAGGGCTTGCTGGTGTCGACGGCAGTCATCGTCTTGCCGTTGGTTGATACAGTCATTGTTGTCACGTCGATGACCGTGCCATTGCGCTTGTCATCTCCTCAATCGTGTGGGGGTTGATTTGTTTGAGCGAGACGGCGTCCCAGCCATACGAACCCTTGACCGGGTAGTCGTTGCCGTCGAGCTTTGCGGTGTAGGTCTCGCCTGTGGGTGAGGTCATGGTGAGCTCATCGCCGTTGGTCTTGTAGGTGGTCAGCAAGGCGTTGGAGCTTCCCGGTTTGCTCCTGCGATGATCCAGTTGCCGGAAGTGGCGTGCACGCCGGAGGGCAGCGTGCCACTGCGCTTGCCAGTGGTTTCAAAGCTTGTGGCCGGACCACCGCTCGCAGGGTGACCAGTAGATTTCACGGTGAGCGTTTTGCCGTCGGCGGAGGCGGTGCGCGTCTGCTCGAAGGTGACGGTGCCTCCCTTCTTAGCGACGATGGAGATGGTGTGCGCGTCGACGATGGTGACGCTTATGTGTCAAAGGACTGGCCGGAGACCGTGTGATCCTGCCCGTCGGCCTGGACGTCGTAGGCGGGAGCTGCAACTGACGCAGTGATACCAGCCGGCGCTGGTGTAGAAGGTAAGGGGCTTGGGGCTGAACTTGGTTTTGGAAAGGTCGGTCTTCCAGGTGCCATCGAACGGCGACTGGGCTGGAGAAGAGGCGGCCGTTAACAGGGCAGCCAGGGCGATGAGGGCGCAGAGTGCATAGCGCCGGGTGCTGGATATTTGCATGTTCCTCCTTGGGGAGTCTGGGGTTTGAAATCTGACTCGGCGCCCAATTGGGGCGAAGTGCGCGGCCCGGGCGACCGAGCGATTGTATAGGCGAACGGTACTGGCGGGTAGATTTGTTTTGCAAGTGGAGAGGATCGGTGGACGGGCCTGGCAAATCCGCGGCTGGCGCGAGGACGGTGGAATTTCGGACCGGAACTCGGCTATCGCGGCGGTGCAGGGCCGCGATAGTCTTGAAGGCAACGTGATCAAAGCTGGATCCACAACCCGGCGCGAGCGGCGGTCCGCGCTCTCCACTCCTGGTCGAGAGCCCGGCTGGCTGATGAATTTGCGCTGACGGCGGTCTCTCGTGGAAAAGAACCTGCGGAGAAAGGCGCTCCGGAACTTACGCCGTTTATGCGGCAGTGGGCCTCGGCCAAGCACCAGAATCCGGATGCCCTGGTGTTCTTCAGGATGGGCGATTTTTACGAGCTGTTTTATGACGACGCCGCCGTGGCCAGCCGCGAGCTGCAACTGACGCTGACGGCGCGCGACAAAGAACGCAATATTCCCATGTGCGGCGTGCCTTATCACGCGGTGGAGCAGTATGTGACGCGACTGCTGCGCAAGGGCTACCGCATTGCGCTCTGCGACCAGATGGAGGACCCGAAGCTCACCAAGAAGCTGGTGAAGCGCGAGGTGACGCGGGTTCTGACGCCGGGAACGGCGCTCGACGCGGGGCTGGGGCAGGAGCAGAACAATTTTCTGGCGGCGTTGTGGCAGGCAAAACCGCACGAATCCAGAGAGAAAACAGAAGCAGGTCCTTCGACTCGTCCCGCTGCGCGCGACTCGCTCGGGATGACATCTGGAAGGGGAAGCGAAACGGTTTGCGCGGTGGCGCTGCTGGATGTTTCGACGGGCGAGTTTCGGACGATGGAGTTTCGCGGAGAACATGCGCGGGCGCTGGCGATCGATGCGCTGCTGCTCGCGGCGCCGAGCGAGGTATTGATGGCGGCCAGCGAGGAGGCGCCACCATTGCTGGAGCGGATCCCCGCACGGACGCGCGTCGAAGACTGGGTGTGGACGCGCGAGTATGCGGTGCCGCTCGTGGAGCGGCAATTGAATGTGCACTCGCTTGAGGGATTTGGCCTGAATGGGCATGAGGCGGCGGCGATTGCTGCGGGCGCGGTATTGCACTATGTGCGCTCGACGCAAAAGAACGATGCGCTGCACATTGACAGCCTGAAATTCGAGGAACACTCGACGGCGCTGGAGCTGGACCAGGTGACGGTGCGGAACCTGGAGCTGGTTGAGCCGCTTTTTTCCGGACAGGATGATCGAGCAACGTTGTTTCGTACGCTCGATGCCTGCCTGACGCCGATGGGTAAGCGGCTGCTGCGGGCGACGATCCTGCGGCCGCTCAACAGCGCGCTTGATATTGAAGCACGCTACGAGGCTGTCGGCGAGGCGCATGGAGATCTGCTCAAGCGCGAGGAGATTCGGCGCACGTTTGGCGGAATTCTGGATTTGGAGCGGTTGCTGGCACGGATCTCTCTTGATTCAGCGGGACCGCGCGACGTGCGCGCGCTGGCGGCGAGTTTGGCTCGGCTGCCGGGAGTTAAGACGGCGCTAATCGCGATGACGGCAACGAGATGGCGGACGGTAGCGGCGAATCTCGACACGCTCGACGATGTGACGACGCGGATTGTGAAGACACTGGTGGCCGAGCCGCCGCTGACGCTGGTGGATGGCGGCGCGATTGCAGCGGGAATAGATGCGGAGCTGGATGAACTGCGAACGATTTCGACGAGCGGGCGGCAGGCGATTGCGGCCATTGAAGATCGCGAGCGGCGGCGCACAGGAATTGGCTCGCTCAAGGTGCGCTACAACTCGGTCTTCGGCTACTACATCGAGATCACAAAGGCCAACCTGGCGATGGCGCCGGCCGACTACGAACGGAAGCAGACGCTGGTGAATGCGGAGCGTTTTACAACGCCGGAGCTAAAGGAATACGAACGGAAGATTCTCTCGGCGCACGACCGCTCGATCGAAATCGAGAAGCGGATTTTTGCCGAGCTGAGAAAATTCGTGCTCGAAAGCGCGGGACGGATTCGCAGGAGCTCGGCGGCCGTGGCCGAAGCGGATCTGCTGGCGTGTTTCGCGCATCTGGCTGCGGCACGGCGCTACGCGCGGCCGAAGTTGACCGAGGAACCGGTGCTGGAAGCGGTTGCGGCGCGGCATCCAGTGATTGAGCAGTGGCTGGAGGAGACGCGTGAGGGACGCTTCATTGCGAACGATCTTTATCTGCGCGCACACGACGACTCTTTCATGAAAGACGCGAGCGCCGCGGCACCTTCCATGCCGAGCTTGTTGCTCGTGACGGGGCCGAACATGGGCGGCAAAAGCACGTACCTGCGGCAGGCGGCGATGCTGGTGCTGATGGCGCAGATGGGAAGTTTTGTTCCGGCCGAGAGTTTGCGGTTCGGTTTGGTCGACCGCATTTATACGCGAATTGGCGCCAGCGATAATGTGGCGCGCGGGCGGTCGACGTTCATGGTGGAGATGACGGAGACGGCGACGATTTTGAATACGGCAACGAATCGGTCGCTGATTCTGCTGGACGAGATGGGGCGAGGGACGGCGACGTTCGATGGGCTGTCGCTGGCTTGGGCGACGGTGGAATACCTGCACGCAGAGGTAGGTGCAAGAACGCTGTTCGCGACGCACTACCATGAGCTGACGATGCTGGCGGAGAAGCTGCCGCGCGTGCGCAATCTACGCGTGGGCGTGAAGGAGACGGCGAGCGGAATTGTGTTTCTGCACAACATTGAGCCGGGCGCGGCGAGCAAGAGCTACGGAATTGAAGTGGCGCGGCTGGCGGGGCTGCCGGCGGCAGTGATTGAGAGGGCGAAACACGTGCTCAAGCAGCACGAGAAGCAGGAGCGGCAGAGCGTGCAGGTGGAGACGGAGGCCGATCCGATGCAGCTGACCATCTTTACGCCGCTTTCGCAGAAGATTGTGGATAGGATCGAGCAGACGGATGTGAATTCGCTGACGCCGCTCGCGGCGTTGAATCTGCTGGAAGAGTTGAAGAACGAGCTGAAGAAATCTGAGACGTAGAGACGGTTGGCTTGCGGAGTGCTCATGTGCGGGCGGGACGCCCGCACGACAGCCGGCGGGACGCCGGCGTTACAAAAGAAGTGAAAGGCGTGCGCGGATGACGGTAAGTTTGCGACAGGCGGCGGGAAGTTTGCTCGTGGTCGGGCTCGAGGGGACGGAACTGGCTCCGCTGGAGCGTGCGTGGCTGAAGCTGCTGCGTCCGGCGGGGATCATCTTGTTTCGGCGGAACATCGAGAACGCAAAGCAGACGCGAGCGCTTCTAGCCGATGCGACGCAATTCTGCACGCCGCATTGCGCACGGTTTGTCGATGTGGAGGGCGGAACCGTGGATCGGCTTCGAGACGCGCTCGCGCCGATTCCGGCGGTGGAGTTGGTTGCACGTGCGATGCGGCTGCGCGAGCGCGCAGGTTTGTGCGATCCCACCCAAGGCGCGAAAACAGGAGCGCGCCGGGGGTGGGGCACCCTGGTTGGGGACGGTGCTATCCCTGGTCCCCAAGTGCGAGGGACCAGGGGCACCCCGTCATCTTTGGCGCGCGAGCACGGGGAGCTGATTGCGCGGGCGGTGAAGGCGTTCGGATTTAACTCGCCGCTGGCGCCGGTGTTCGACCTTGGTCTGCCCGCGTCGCAGAAGGTTTTGGGAACGCGGTGCGCTGGCGATCGACGGCGGCGGAAGTTGTTGCGTACGCGCGGCCATTTCTGTCGGGCTTGGCGGCGCAGGGCGTGGCGGGATGCGGAAAGCATTTCCCTGGCCTGGGAGGTGGAACGCTCGATTCGCACCTGGAGACGCCGAAGATACGGCGCAGCTGGAATCAGATATGGCAGCAGGATCTGGAGCCTTATCGCGCGCTGCGAAATGATTTGCCGATGGTGATGGTCAGCCATGCGGCGTATCCGCTGACGAAAGAGAAGAAGCGACCGGCGAGCGTGTCGAGCTTCTGGGTCGGCGATGTGCTGAGGAATCGGATCGGTTATCGCGGCTTGGTTTTGTCGGACGATCTGGAGATGGGCGGCGTGGCGAACTTTATGCCGATGGGCGAGGCGGGAGTGGAGGCCGTGCGCGTGGGGTCGGATCTTCTGCTGATCTGCCACCACGCGGAACCGATTCTGAACGTGTATGAGGCACTCATCTCCGAAGGCGAGCGGTCGGCCGAGTTTCGGCGGATTTTGTTGGCGCGGGCGCTCGAATCGGAGCGGAAACGGGCCAAGAGTTTCCGAGCGGGAATGGCGGCGGCGCTAAGCAAGCTGCAATTTGAGGCGCTGCGCGCGCGGATTCTGCGCTTCGGCGACACGGTGGGACAGAAATAAAACTAACTTGGGACGGCGAAGATGCGGCGGAAAAATCCAGGCCTGCTAGCTTTGGTTCTTTCGCCCGCTGACGCGGGCTGACCTTCTTGGTGCGATCAATTCCCCAGGCTTGCGCCTGGGGCTACCATCTTGCCGCCCGCTTAAGCGGGCTCATTTTGATTGAGAGCGGCCAGCACCCCAGAGATTGTGCCCAAAAGCGATTGAGTCCTATATTGGCACAAGGCGATTTCAGATCGGCTCGATACTGCGTCCATGGACTCGGGACGCGGGATTTTTCCACGCGGCCCTCTGCTACCATGGGACTGACAGCAATCCTAACGGCCGAACTGATCAACGTTGGCGCGCAGATTCGAATTGCGTGAAGCGATAAGCGGCCGAAGCCAAGACAAAGGAGAACTTCTATGCCTCTCGTTTCAATGCGGCAGCTCCTCGATGAAGCTGCGAAGGGTGGATACGGCGTCGGCGCCTTCAACGTCAACGACATGGAGCAGATTCAAGCCATCATGATGGCGGCCAAGCAAACCAAGTCGCCGGTGATTGTGCAGGCCAGCCGCGGCGCGCGCCAGTTTGCCGAGGACCTTTACTTATTCAGGCTGATTCAGGCGGCGGCGGAGCTGAATCCGGATATTCCGATTGCCATGCACCAGGATCACGGCAATAGCTTTGAAACCTGCAAGAGCGCGATCGAGCTGGGCTACACGAGCGTGATGATGGACGGCTCGCTGCTGGAGGATGGAAAGACGCCGTCGACGTTCGATCAAAATGTGGAAGTGACGCGGCGCGTGGTGGACTACGCGCACGAGCGCGGCGTGACGGTCGAAGGCGAGATTGGCGTGCTGGGCGGCATTGAAGACGGCCACGGCGCGGGCGGCACAGGCCTGGAGCATGTGACCGATCCCGACCAGGCGGTGGAATTTGCCGAGCGGACCGGCGTAGATGCGCTGGCGATCGCGATCGGAACCAGCCACGGGGCCTACAAATTCAACAAGAAGCCGGACGGCTCAGTGCTGAAGATGGACATTCTTATCGCGATTCACAAACGGCTGCCGGCTACGCACCTTGTTATGCACGGCAGTTCGTCGGTGCCCAAGGAACTGCAGGACATTGTGAACGAGTACGGCGGAAAGCTGAAGCCGACGTGGGGAGTTCCGGTCGAGGAGATTCAGCTCGGCATCCGCAACGGCGTGCGCAAAGTCAACGTGGATACCGACAACCGGCTTGCGATTACGGGCGCGATCCGCAAGGTGTTCGCGCTGACGCCGGAGAAGTTCGATCCACGCGACTACCTGAAGCCGGCGCGCGAAGCGATGGCCAAGGTGGTGGCCGAGCGCATGACGGAGTTCGGGCAGGCCGGCCACGCGGGCGACTACAAGCCGATTCCGATCACCGAGATAGCCAAGGGCTACGCCAACGGCTCGCTTGATCCGCGGCCATCGCTGGCGGCAAAGTAAGTCCAGGCAGCCTCAGAAGAAACGACAACCGGGCCGCTTCGCACCAGCGAAGCGGCCCGATTGCTTTCAGGCACGAGACGCGGCTTCATGTTCCGCCCTTCCCTGCATCTAATGTTTTGCCGCAATATATCCCAGGCGCGCTTGCAGATCGAGCTTTCCATTTTCTGATGTCAGTTTGACTTTCAGGGGGTGGAAGTTGCCGTCGAGCTTTGCGGGCTTAAAGCCGAGCAGATAGACAAAGGCGGGCGGCGCGGCCAGGCGCGCAAATCCGCCGTCGAAATCGTTGCTGTTGTGGACGAAAGCGCCGCCGGTGCCTGCGGTGATCTCCTCCATCACTGCCGAAGACTGCAATGCCTCCTCGCGCGCGAGGTTCGAATTGAGATTCATCGGCCCGGCAGACGCGGACCTGTCGGCTGCGGCGCCGCCGGCGAAAGCCGCACCGTTGAGCCCGCGGGCATCGAGGGCATTGATCACTACCTGATCCCGAATGCCCTCCTCGATCACATTGGATTCGTCGAAGCGGTTGTCACTGGAAACGAAAAAACCGGGGGAAACCAGGACGAGGTTCCTGGAGCCCGGAGCCTTTGCGAGCCAGCGAACGGCATCGCGGACGGCCAGCAGCGTACTGCGGTTCTCAAGATCGCCAGAGTGCTTTACTGCGCGCGCCGCATCCAGTGCCGACTGAATGATCAGGTCGGAATCGATCTTGGCGGAGTGCCGGCAACCGAGAATCTCCGCATAGGCCAACTGTAGCGGCGGATTTCCAAGCAGTTCAGGGCTCAGCATGAGCATCTGGTCGGCCTGGTAATCGCTCAAATGAGGACACGGCGTGACTGGCGTCGATCCTGCCGGGGGGCTGGCGCGAAGGTTGAGCAGGGTCTGCTTCAGCAGTGCGTGATCGGTGGTGAACGGGCTGCTGACGGTTCCCGAAGTGGTGAGGATCGCGGCCAAGTCGGAGGGTGTGAACGCGTCGATCTGGCGAGCGGCAGCTTCGCGCACGTTGGCCAGATCGGCGGACTTGAGGTGCATGTCGTCGAAGAGATAGACGATAAAGTTGGGCTGAGAACCGGCGGCAGCGGCCGTCTGCGGAGCCGCGGACGAGCTCGAATGCGCGGAGCCGGCCTCAGCGGAAAGGGATTCGACGTTGAAGGCCGAAATCGGCTCGCGCTTGCCTTTATCGAAGATCTCGAAGTCGTCACGGGTCAGATTTCCGATGGAGCGGCCGCTCCGATCGCGCACGACAACAGGCACCGTCACCAAGTCCACACCGATCTTCAAGCTGTAAGGCGAATTCAGTGCGTCGCCCGGCAAAGGCGCGGGCGTGCTGAGTGAGGCAAGTGTCGGAACAGGTGCAGGTGAAGGCAGCTGAATGGCGACAGGAACGGGCGATGCCGGCTCCGCGCCAATAGCGGGCGAAGTTGGACTAGGCACGGCAGTCGTTTGCGAGGCCAGGGTTGAGGAAGGCGATTGCGGAGGAACGCTTCGTGGGGAAGATCTCTCATCGGAGACCGGCGGCGGTCGCGGCTGAGCCGATTCGGCTACCTGCTCCGCACCGCCCGGATTCGCCGCCGCGTTGCCGCTTCCCGGCGCACTCGCGGGTTGGGGCGATCCAGCGAAACTGCCCGTGCGGATGGTCGATTCCACGGTGAACTTGTGGTAGTCCTTGAAGTTGATTTTGTTCACGTACAAGCGCTCGCTGTCGCGCATTTGAAGTTCGGAGTGAGATGGCAGGTTATAGACCTTGCCTTCGATGGAAATGGGCGTATAGTCCACCGAGCGCTCCACCAACTTGACGGGAAAATCAGGGGGAAGGCCGATGACATGACTGGTCACCCGCAGCACCTGGCCGGTTTCGGCATCGACAAAGACCTCTCCGGTGTAAGCGGCTATAACCTCTGCATCCGGGTTCAGGTGCGAGACGGACATTCCGGCTTCTTTCGGCACTTCGAAGGCGAAAATGTTCACATTGCGGCCGCGCAGACGGGCCATTCGTTCCCAGGTAAAGACGGTGTGCGCTTGCGGCTCGAAGATAGCGCTGAGGAGAGTGCCGAATTCTCCCCCTGAAACCGCTCCCCCTACTTGCTCGGGATCTGCCGAGGTAGCCTTTCTGCCGTTGATGGCAATTACTTCGTAATGCTCCTCCCAGTTGATGTAGGTGAGCTTTTCTTCGATCGAACCCTCAGAGACAAGAGTGGACTGCGAAGGAAGCTGCGAGTTGATTCCGGCGGGGGTGAGCCCTGAGACACCAGTTGGGGGCGGCCCTGCGCTGTCCTGTTCGGGAGAGGTAGTGACAGTGCGATTCGTAAACTGGTCGCAGATGAAGTTTGGCAGGTTGTGCGTGTAGTCGAGAACGTAACTTCGGGCCCCCTCCAGAATGAGTGCCTGGCTGGCGGAAAGCGGAGTGCGATCCTTGGCGGCAAGCGGCGCCGAGGAAGCCAGAACCAGAATCGCGAGGACGCTAAGCCAGTGGAATGCCCGCGCTGCAAAGCGTGGCATGACGAGAACCCCCGGGCGCAATCATAGCTCATTCTGCGCTTTCTGGAGCCGCGCAGGAATCGCGCCTTCCATTGCTGGACGCCGCGACTCAACGTTTTGAAAGTGTAAAGAAGAAATGCGACGCTTCCGCAATGGAGGCGACGCATTCTTGCGTGTGCTGGATGCGCGTAGCCGGGCGCGATGACCTGGCCAGCGTCAGAGGCCCAGATCTTCCTCGGTGTATTCCCGGCGCTCGATGCTGCGGCGCGGCGCGGAGATCGGCTTCACATCGCAGGGCACAACAACCGTTCGCTCCACTTCGCTCTGAGCTTCCACGGCCTGGTGCACGCCGAAGGTCATGGCGATCTCGTCGATCTTGTCGCCGTAGTGCCGGCGAAGCAGCGCAAGCTCATCGCGCAACTCGGCGCGGCGCTCGGGAACCTCATCCTCCGAGGCAGCCCATCGCGCAGTGAGGATGATGGAGAAACGCAATGCCGCGAGTTCCTCGGTCTCGTAATCGAGAAGCTCGATGCTGGTTTCGCGAATGTATCGCGAAGCGGGGCCGTTGACAGTAAAATCGAGCGGCGCGTGAAGTAGTTGAGTGGACACGGCAGTCCTCCCTCCGGGGATTTCCCACGGGGCCGATCACAACAGATCAGAAGAGAAGAAACGAACATCACAAACTGCGATTTTCCTGACGCTCGAAACCAGTCTTCGCTGGATTGGCCTTAGTGTCGGAGTATGGGCGCGCGAGTTCTGTGAGCAAAATCACCCATTATGGGGATAGAACCCAGTTGTGAACGGACAGTTCTAATGCGGGATGACGCGCTCAAAGTGGGAAGCGTGGTAATTCGTTCTGGTTGTTTGGTTTGCGGAGGGTTGCGGAGGCGGCTTTTAGTGGATCAGGCCGCTCACGGGCTGGGCAGCCACATGGTCGGGAGCCTTGCCGGAGCGGGCGCTGTTGCCATTCTGCATCAATAGCCAGTAGTGGAAGCCGTCAACGATAGCCATCAGCGCGGCCTCGTTCAAATCGCTGCTGACTCCGGCGGTGACCCATGGTTCGTGACCGTCGGCGATAAAGCTGACGGTAACCCGCACGTGCGCCGCGGAATCGTGCGCGCGGACGTCGAGCGCGGCGACTGTAAATGTGCCGAGGCGCATTTCTGCGAGCGCTGGATAGTACTTATCGAGCTCGTGCCGCATGGCCTTGGTGAGCGCGTCAACGGGACCTGAGCCTTCGGCGCGGGAGACAGCGACTTTCGACTCGCCAATAGTGAGGACCATGTGGGCCTGAACGTAGCGCCCGCCGATCTCGTCGGACTCATCGTGAACGCGCCAGCTTTTGACGGAAAACCAGTTGCGCAGGGTGCCCAGCGTGCGCATGCAGGCCAGGCGGAAGGAAACCTCGCTTGAGGTATAGCCGCCGCCCTCGATCATGGCCTGGTTGGAATCGATGAGCGCCTGTGCCTGCGCGGAGTTGAGCGGCACGCCGAGCGATTCCGAGAGCAGCATGATGTTGGCGCGGCCCGATTGCGCGTTGACGCCGATCACAGGGCTTGCGCCGACGAGAGCAGGATCGGTCCAAAGATAGGCGCCGGGATTCTTGCGCTCGCTGGAGCCGTGCATGCCGGCCCATGTGCCGAATGCGCCGGGACCAACAATGGGCGCTCCGTGCGGCGGCTCAAGGCCAAAGGCCGCGTAGGCTGAGTGGGCGAGCGAGGTGAGGCCGGGCAGAGACGCGGGAGGAACGAACTCCGCCTCGCCGCGAAGCTGCATGGCGCCGACGACGGTGGTCAGGTTCACGTTGCCGCAGCGCTCGCCGGTTCCGATGAGTGTGCCCTGGATATGACGTGCGCCGGCCAGAATCGCGGCGCGCGTGTTGGCGATGCCGAGGCCGCGATCGGTGTGCCCATGAAATCCGAATTGCGCGCCGGGGAAATTGCTGATGAGCGAAGAAATGACGGTCGAGACTTCCTCGGGCCCGGCGCCGCCGTTGGTGTCGCAGACGACGATGCGGCTGACCTTCTGTTGCACGCACTGTTCGACGAGGCGGTGGAAGTGATCGAGGCTGCGCTGGGCGAAGTCTCCGCCGCAGGGATTGCCGTTTTCACAGCGGCCACAACTGGCGTCCATCGCGTGCTCGAGATCGATGAGAACTTCGAGTCCTTGTTGTTGCAGAAGATCGACGGTCTCGCGCACCATGAGGAGATTTTCTTCGAGCGTGGTTTCAAGCGAGCGCTCCACGTCAAGCAGGCGCGATTTGACGACGATGACGGCGGCGGGAATGCGGTGTTTGTGGCGGACGATAAATTGGACATCAGGCCAATCTTCGACTTTGGTGCCGCGGCCGCGCGAACGGCCGAAAAGCGCGAGACGCATCGCGCCGGTTTCAACGGAGTCGAGCGCGGCGGTCAGATCGGAGACAAACTGGTTGGCGCCGGCGAAACCGATCTCCGCGTAACGCACGCCGAATGCGGCCATGCGCTGCAGGAGCAGGACGGCGTTGGGCACAGAGATCTCGAGCTCCGGCTGCTGCAGACCATCGCGCAGGCTGGTGTCAAATAGCTCGACTTGGGGCGGCGTAGTCACGGTGGTTCAGTTTGAGAGTCCCGGCCGAACTGCAATGGGATACGCGGGGAATCGTCTGATTCCATCATATCGTGGCGCGGGAGATCCCTGGCCATGACGCGGGGATGTTTGCTGCGTCGGATTCGTGGCTTACGCCCGCTTTTTCCAATGTGCCGGATCGCAGCTGCCGTGGAAACATGCGATGACGGCCAGTGACTCGTCTGCCTCAATCATGAACATGAGCGCGTACGGAAAGCGGCGGAGCAAAGCGCGGCGGACGTTCTTGTAGACGACGGGGAATTGGCGGGGATTGGCGCTCATGGACTCGACTAGAGCTTCAACCGCGGCGCGAAAACGCCTTCCTAGACCTGGAACTTCGTTCTCATACCAGTCTTGCGCGTCGATCAATTCGGCGCGGGCGCGCGGCGTGAAAATGACCGAAAACGTTACGGGCAACGGCGCTCAAGCTCAGACTTCAAGGCCGCCCAGGTGATGCCCTGCCGCCGGTCCTGGTCGAGTGCCGCAAGGCGGGTGTCAAGCTCTGCCTGCTGCGCGACGCTTAGCGGAAGCTGGTCGTCTTCCAAACTGTCCCAGAGCTGCGAGATTAGCGCAAGACGCTCGGACGGAGACAGACGGACAAGCTCGTCCTGGGTGAGCAATTCCATTCATTGAGAATAGAAAACAACGCGCGGGAAAGCAATAGCTAGCCAGAGCGCGCCCGCCTGCTCTCCGGGGCATTGGGGCGCAAGCCGCCTCCGTTGCGGAGGCTCTACATCGCGGGGTGCGGGCGAGGACGCCCGCACGACAGCCGGCCGGGAGGCCGGCGCTACTTATTTGTTCGTCGGCTAGACCGCCTGCGCGGGGGAAGGCTCGGGCGAAGACGGCGCGAGGATGCCGGCTTCCTGATCCTTGTACTGGAGCTGATAGAGCTTCCAGTAAAGGCCACGCTGCGCCAGAAGTTCCTGGTGCGAGCCCATTTCGCGCAACTGGCCTTTGTGCATGACGAGGATGGTGTCGGCGCGTTGCACTGTCGACAGGCGGTGCGCGATGAGCACGCTCGTCCGGCCCTCGACCATGCGCTCCAGCGCGCCGCGGATGCGCAGCTCAGTGTCGGTATCGACGCTGGATGTGGCTTCATCGAGGATGAGGATGCGCGGATTGTAGGCCAAAGCTCTTGCAAAATTGACGAGCTGCTTCTGGCCGGTCGAGAGCGAACTGCCGCGCTCGCGGACAGGCTCGTCGAATCCGTGCGGAAGGCTATCAACAAAATCGAGCACGTTGACGTCGCGCGCGGCGCGGCGCATGGTCTCGTTCGTAATCTGCTCGTTGCCGAGACGAATGTTTTCGCCGATGGTGCCTGAGAACAGGAATGGGTCCTGCAGGACGACGGCGAAGTGTTTGCGCAATTCGGTGAGGTCGTGATCGCGCAGGTCAACTCCGTCCAAGAGAATGCGGCCGGCTGTGACCTCGTAAAAGCGCATCATGAGGCTGGTGAGCGTGGTCTTCCCTGCCCCGGTGTGACCGACGATGGCGACGGTCTGTCCCGGTTCGATGGTGAAAGAGACGTCCTTGAGGATCCATTCGATGCCGTCGAGAGACGCGATCGCGGCGGCTTCCAGCTTTCCCTCAGGGGCTAATGCCCCGTTCGAATTTGCGGTCTGATTGGCACGACTGAAGTCGTGCCCTGACACTTCGTGCGGCTCCGGATGCGTTCGATAGGGTGCGGGCGAGGACGCCCGCACGACAGCCGGCGAGGACGCCGGCGTTACTCTTCCTTGCGCGGCGGCAACGGCGGATTTCTGCTCGTCGGTCAGTTTCTGGTAAGTGAACCAGACGTGGTCGAATTCAATGCGATTCGACCCGTCGCCTGGAATCGGATGCGCGGGGCTCACGATCTCCGGTTGCGAATCCATGAGCTTGAAGATGCGCTCGCAGGCCGCCATGGCCGCCTGAAGGATGTTGTATTTGTCGCTTAAATCCTGAATCGGCCGCCAGAAGCGCAGGGAAAACTGCGTGAACATGATGAGCACGCCGATGGTGACCGTTGGCGGCAGATGAAGCACTCCGAAGCCGCCGCGCCAGACGACGAGCGCGATGGCCACCGAGGAAAGAAAATCGACCGCGGGGTAATAGAGCGCGTAGGCAAAGATCGTGTCTTTGAAGGCGATCATGTGCTGGCGGTTGACGTCTTCAAAGTCCCTATAGGCGCGCGCCTCGCGATTGAAGAGCTGGACGACAGCCATCCCAGAGATGTGTTCCTGCGTAAAGCTGTTGATGCGCGCGATGGCGGTGCGGACGCGGCGATAGCTTTCGCGCACATGGTCGCGAAAGATGCGCGTAACAATGAGGATGATGGGCAGAACAGCGAAGGCCAGGAGCGCCAGCCACCAACTGATGGCGAGCATGACAGCGGCCATGAAGGTAAGCATGAACGCGTCATTGACGATGGCCAGTACGCCATCGGTGAACATTTCATTGACCGCGTCGACGTCGGAGGTAAGGCGCGTGACGAGGCGGCCCACGGGATGAACGTCAAAGAATCCCACATCCATGCGCTGCATGTGCCGAAAAATGTCGCGGCGCAGATCGAACATGATTTTCTGTCCGATCCACTGCATGAGGTAAACCTGGACGAACTGGAGAAGATACGCCAGGACCAGCATGCCAAGGTAGATTGCGGCCAGGCGGGTAATACCCTCGACGGCGCCCTGAGGAAGCACGTGCGCCAGTGGACTCTTGACGGCGACCCAATGCGCGACAGCGTTGGAGGGATCCAGGTCGCTGGCTTCCGGAGCCAGGTAGCGATCGACGGCGACCATCACCAGGATAGGACCGGCCACGTCGCAGACTGACTTGAGAGAAACGGAGAGCGAGGCGATGGCCGCCTGCATCGAGTAGGGGCGCACGAAACGGCCGAGGCGCCGCATCAGCTGCGCATCGTAAACCTTGCCGGCGACCTCGTCATCGGCCTTGCGCTTTGGCTGGGCAGAGCCGTTCTGTGGACGATTTGCGCTTCCGGTCTGCTTCGCTTCGTTGTCTTCTTTATCCGCCATCGGCTGGGGGTTTTACGTTTCCTTCTTTATTGTACGGGGACTCGGGTTTTGATTGGGTCCTGGGCTTGGGCGCAGGACGCGACACACCCATGCTGAGGAGCACGAAGCCGAAGCCTTTGCGCAGCCAATCCATCACTTTCATACTTTCATCTCTCAGTTCGCCGTTCGTATGTCGTTGACCCTGTTTCGAGAGCGCATTAATGAGCCGGCGCAGTGGGTGCGGCTGGCGCTGCATCCGCCGGCAGTTCGCCGCGTACGATCTGGAGGGCGGCCGGAGGCAGTTGCTTATCCGCATTCGCCAGAAGCAGGGTCACCTGCCAGACTTCGGTATCAGTGAGTGTGCCTTTGAACTGCGGCATGCCGGTGAGACGAATGCCGTTCGACACCTTCCAGTAGGTTTCTCCGGGAGGATCGTCGCTGACTCCTAAGACGCTCGATCCCTTGTGCTGCACCCAAAGCTGCGGAGCCTTGGGATACATGTTTGCGCCAAGGGTCGACGGCTTGCCATAGAAGCCATGGCACACGGCGCATTGGTCACCGTAAACCTCGGCCCCGGCAGTGAGAGTGGCCTCGTCCGCCTGAAGCGGCGGGTTGCCGGGCATCTCGCGATCGATGCGCGCGCTGAGCGGAATCGAAACGATCTGCCGCTCCATTGGAAACGGCGCATCGGCTACAGCTACGGGCGGATGCCCAAAGTGAAACCATGCCAGCACAGCCAGCGGCAACAAAACTAAACACAAGATGATCCCGAGCAAAATGCGTCCCATCTTTCGCGGCGCCTCCCATGGCTATCATCGCAGACCCGGCTCCAGTTTGACGGTCAATGTCGCGCACGCCGCAGAGTGCCGGTTCCGGCCGGCACACGTCTAAACTGCACATCTCGGATCAGGGGTTGGGCGGCCAGTTCCGTGGCGAGTTTTATGCCGCGCCTCGCACAGGAGCGCGCCCCGAGGTGATTTAATACCAGATGGGGGAAGCGCCGCATCCAGGCCGCCTTGAAACCACGATTCGAGAGGAGCGATACCGCCGCGGCGGACGCTCGAAACACAGAATTGGACCGGTCAACGCGCAAGCTTTCGTACTCCCTTGGAGGAATTTCGAACCCGATGGTCTTCTTTCGCCGTCTTGCAATTTTGTTGGCGCTTCTGTTCCCGGTGATGCCCGCCGTTCACGCGCAAAGCTCGAGTTATTCGTCGTCGAATCCCACCTATTCCAGCCCGGCGCTGGATCAGAACCTGAATCTCGCTCAAAACCTGGAACTGGCTCAGAACCAGCCTTCCGGCGACGCGCAGCAGGCCTCGAGCCAGAGCCAGGGCGAGATCAGCGTGCAGGAGCGGATTCGCCTGCGCCGCGCACAGCGCCGGAGCACGGCGATCCACGACGCCTACGACCACCGCTGGGAAACATACCTGGACATGGGCTATCTGCGATTTAAGCCGGGACCCTCGCTGCAACGGCTCACCTACTACGCGTGGGAGACAGGCCTGACGAGGTTCTCGAACGAGCGGCTGGGCTATACGCTGGTCGGCCGCGGCTACTTTGGAACGGCATACTGCAACATCACGACCTACTGCACGGGCTATTTCACGCGCCCCGCGATCAGCCAGTACGACGTGATCGGCGGTCCCGTCTATCGCTTTTACCTGCAACCAAAGTTCTCCATCGCAGGCCGCGCGATGGCCGGCTGGGCCTACGGCAACTTTTCCGGCGACACGAATGGCATTCCGCCCGTCGACAAGGGTCTTTACCCTGATGGCCAAACATTTGCTGCGAGCGCGAGCGTGATTGGGGAATTGAATATTTCACCGAACCTCGCGCTGAAGCTCGCGCCCGAGTATTTCTTCACCGGCTTTGGATCCACGATTCAGGCGAGCCGGGGTTTTACCGGCGGACTGGTGTACCGGTGGGGAAAGCAGTAAAGCAGTTCACAGTTCTTAGTTCTTAGTTCTTAGTTCTTAGTTCTAGTTCTTAGTTCGCAGTCGTTCGTTAATCTTGGAGCAGGGAGCGGTAAGCACCTGGAAAGCGTTGAGGCGATGAAGAGCAAATTCTCTCGCCGCGGATTCTTGCAATCGGGCGCGGCAGCGGCCTGCGCGGCAACCGGCATTGTTCCGTCGTTGATGGGCGCTGCGACGGCCAGCGCGGAGGCGATCCCGGCTTCGGGCAAGTTTTCGCCGCTCAGCCTGGGCCTGGCCAGCTACACCTTTCGCAACTTCACACGCGCACAATTGATCGGCTTCATGAAGCAGTTGAACGTGGCCAATCTGAACTGCAAGGACGTGAAGGACCATTTGCCGATGGACCCCACGCTGGAGGCTCAAGCGCTGGCTGACTACGCCGCCAACGGCATCAAGCTCCACGCCGCCGGCGCCATTTATTTCAAGAACAACTCGAGCGACGAAATTCGCGCCAAGTTCGAGTACTGCAAGAGGGCCGGCATCAAGGTGATTGTGGCGGGAGATCCGACACCGGATACACTTCCGCTGATTGAGCCGTTTGTGAAGGAATACGACATCCGCCTCGCCATCCACAATCACGGGCCTGAAGACAAGCTCTTCCCTTCACCGTTCGACGTGCTGAAGGCGATCAGGAACATGGACCCGCGCATCGGCTGCTGCATTGACGTGGGCCACGCCGCGCGCGCCGGAGCCAATCTTGTTGAGGCGATTCACGCCTGCGGGCCGCGTCTCTTCAACATGCACGTTAAGGACCTGACCAGTTTCGCCAGCAAGGAAAGCCAGGTTCCCGTGGGCGAAGGCATCATGCCCTTCCGCGAGATGTTCGAGGCGCTGATCAAGATCGGCTACCAGGGATTCATCGATCTCGAATACGAGATTCATCCCGACGATCCGATGCCCGGAGTGATCGAGAGCTTCGCGTTCATGCGCGGCGTGCTGGATGGGATGGGGTACCTGACGCACGCGTGAAGCAGCCTCTAGCCTCTAGCTCCTAGCTTCACACTTGGGAACGGGCCAGCGAGCTAACTATCCTCGCGTAGGCGGAGTTAGCGGAGTTGACGGAGTTAGCGGAGCTGGTTTGAGCCTGCGGCGGGTGACGACTCGGAAACCATTCCAATGGTACTCAACCAAGTTTCCACGAGTTGAGGCCATCCGGTGATGGGAAGCTTCGTCGGCCGCAGCCCGAACGCGTGATTCCCTTGCGCGTACAAATGCATCTCCGCCGGGACTCCGGCTTTCTTGAGCGCGATGTAATAGGACAGTGAGTCGTACACGCTGTCGATGTGGTCGTCTTCCGCCTGCAAAAGAAACGTGGGCGGCGTTTGGCTGGTAACGGTTATGTCGGGATTCAGGCCGAGATTTTCGTCGGCCTGCGATAAGGCGTCCCGCGGAGGAAGCGCAAATGGAGCCGCGCCAAATCCGGCATCGTACTCCGCTGCTGCCCGCGACAGATGGCCCGGATAGATGGCCACGGCAAAGTCGGGGCGGCAACTGAGCTGGTCAGCCGCGTCGATTGGCGCATAGACGCGCTTGTCGAAATACACGCTGGTCGCCACGGTGAGGTGGCCGCCTGCGGAGAAGCCGAGCACTCCAATTTTGTGCGGATCGATGTGCCATTCAGCAGCATGAAAGCGAACCAGCCGCAGTGCTCTCTGCGCGTCTTCGAGAGCCATCGGCGACTCCGGATAAGGGCCTGATTTCGGATAAGGTCCCACGTCCGTCACGCGGTACTTCAACAATACGCACGTGATTCCTTTTTGCGTCAGCCAGTCGCAGACTTCGGATCCCTCCAGATCGATCGCCAGAATCTGGTAGCCGCCGCCGGGAAAAACGACGACCGCAGCGCCCGTGTTTGCGCCTGTCGGCGCGTAGACCGTCATCGTAGGAGTCGTGACATTCTCGACATAGGTCCACGGCTTGCCGGCAACCAGACTCTTGGTGTCTGTCTTTGCGGTCTCCGGGCCTTTGACGGGCTGCGGATCGGGCGCGGCACCGGGCCAGAGACGAGTTTGTGTATGGCCGGGCGAGGGCTGCCAGCCGGAGGTCTGGGCGCAGACGGCGGCGGACGAAAATGCAACGCAGAACGCAAGAAGCAAGGGCTGATTCACAATTCTTGCAGCGTAGCAGCTTCTTCATGGCGAGGCGTTGCCTAACGTGGTGCCTGCCGTCTCAGTCTTGAGACAGAGACGAGCGGAAGACTAGGCCACCGCGGGCCTATTGGAGAATCGGAATGCCGGCGATGCGCTGCTGCCACTCGGCGGGGCCGGTTACATGCACGCTCGTGCCTTTGGAATCGACGGCCACGGTGACGGGCATGTCTTTCACGTCGAACTCATAAATGGCCTCCATGCCCAAGTCCCCGAAGGCCAGCAGGCGCGAGCCGCGAATGGCTTTGGAGACGAGGTACGCTGCGCCGCCGACGGCCATCAGATACACCGCGCCGAATTCGCGGATGGCGTCAATGGCCTCCGGGCCGCGCTCGGCTTTGCCTACCATACCCAATAATCCGGCCTGAGAAAGCATCTGGCGCGTGTACTTGTCCATGCGCGTGGCGGTTGTCGGTCCGGCGGGGCCGACAACTTCGTTGCGTACTGGATCCACAGGTCCTACGTAATAAATAAAGCGGCCCTTGAGATCGACAGGCAACTTTTCGCCCCTGTTCAACATGTCGCTCATGCGCTTGTGCGCGGCGTCGCGGCCGGTGAGCAGCTTTCCGCTCAGCAAAATCACCTCGCCGGGTTTCCAGGAAGATATTTCCTCGCGCGTGACCGTGTCGAGGTTGACCCGGCGCGCACTCGACACGTCATACGTGAGCTTCGGCCATGCGTCGATCGGGGGCGGATCGAGGAAGACGGGGCCGGAGCCGTCGAGCACGATGTGCGCGTGGCGCGTGGCGGCGCAGTTGGGGATCATAGCGACGGGCAGATTGACGGCATGCGAGGGGGTGTCGACCACTTTCACGTCGAGCACGGTTGTGAGCCCGCCGAGCCCCTGCGCGCCGATGCCGAGGCGGTTCACCTTGTCGTAAAGCTCGACGCGAAGTTTCTCGGCAGTGGTCTGGGGACCGCGCGCGATCAGGTCCTGAATGTCGATGGGGTCCATGAGCGACTGCTTGGCCAGAAGCATGGCCTTCTCCGCCGTGCCGCCGATGCCGATGCCCAAAATTCCCGGCGGGCACCAACCTGCGCCCATGGTGGGCACAGTTTTGAGGACCCAGTCAACGACTGAATCGCTGGGATTGAGCATGACGAACTTCGATTTAGCCTCTGAGCCTCCGCCCTTGGCCGCGACGGTAACTTCAACGGTCGAGCCGGGCACGACTTCGACAGAGACAACGGCGGGCGTGTTGTCTTTGGTGTTGATGCGCTTGCCAGCGGGGTCGGAGAGCAGGGAGAGGCGAAGCTTGTTGTCGGGATCGAGATAGGCGCGGCGGACGCCCTCGTCCACCATCTCCTGCAGTGAGAGCGAGGGGCTGTCGCCCGCAGCGCCCTCGAATCGCACGTCCATGCCCAGCTTGACGAAGGCGTTCACGATGCCCGTGTCCTGGCAGAGGGGGCGATGGCCCTCAAAGCACATGCGGCTGTTGATGAGGATCTGCGCCATGGCGTCGCGCGCCGCGGGCGACTGCTCACGCTCGTAGGCCTCGGCGAGCGAGCGGATGAAGTCCTCCGGGTGGTAGTAGCTGATGTACTGCAACGCGCCCGCGACGCTGGCGATGAAATCTTCCTGGCGGATGACGGTCATGATGGCTCCCTGCACCATCTAGGGTATTCGATGACGCGGGGCTCATGGAAACGGCAGAGAATTTGCGGAATCGTGAAGAAGTGAATCAGTGACGGAGTGAAGCGGTGAAGACGTGAAGGCGTGGAGAACTCAAGAGATGCGACTCACATTCTCATTGTCTAAACCCTTCGCTCTTTCTCCTTCTCACTTTTTCACCTGCACCTCAGGCGGCTCCGGCGCGGGCGGCCATTGGCGCACTCAACTGCTGGCGCAGACTGCCGGCCAGATCCGCGACCACACGCAGGCGGTCGGCGACCGGCGCGGGGACTTCTGCGCCTGAGAGGGCAAGTTGCGAGTGCAGCAGGAGACCGGCGACCGTCGACTTGAGCTCGACTTCCATGGCTGCCGCGGCGGCCCGACGAGCCACAGCCTGCTCGCGCTCGCGGCGATGGAGCGCCGAACGAATTTCGCGGATAAGGCGGGCCGCTCCAGAGACGGCGAAGTTGATCTGCAAGGGTATGGCCAGGCCGGCAGCCTCGCAGATGCGGTCGGCGGCTGCGGGGTCGCACTCGGCCAGGGTCTCGTCGATGACAAGCGCCTGATACTCGCCCTTGCGCGGGCAGGCGAGGGCTTCGCGGCGGCCCGTCAGCCACTTCAACCGGCATGCCGAGGTGCTTTTGAACGACGTCGGCGCAGTTCCGCGCGCCTTCGATTCCGGTGACTAAAAGGATGCTCATGTTTGATCTCCCGATTCCAGTAGACAGTTCCAGTTCTTAGTTCGCAGCTTTTAGTTTCGGTTGTCAGTGGTCAGTTGTCAGTTTTCAGTGGTTTGGTCGGTGGTCAGTGTTGAATTTGGATGCGATTTATGTTTTGTGTGCGACGATGTCAGGCATGATGGCCGATCCGGCAACGGAAGAGCTAACGGCGAAGAGCTAATAGCTGCGTTTCACTCTTCCTGCAGCGGGTCGGCAATGCCGTACTCCTTGAGCTTTCGATAGAGCGTGGTCTTGCCGATGCCGAGGAGCCTGGCTGCCTGCAGCTTGTCGCCGTTGAGGGTGCGGATGGCGCCTAAGATGGCGTCGCGCTCAAGGTCGGCCAGAGGCTTTACGCCGGGCGCGGCCGCGGCTTCAGATTCATCGCCCATGCCTGCGTGGCGCGCGTCAAAGTTCTGCTGGAGCCCCTGCTGCTGCAACTGCGTGGGCAGATCGCCAAGGTGCAGCACCGGACCCGATGACAACGCGGTGGCGCGCTCGAGTGAGTTTTCGAGCTCGCGCACGTTGCCCGGCCAGTCGTGGCGCATCATGGTGCGCAGGGCTTCGTCAGAGAGCGTGAACTTGCGGTTGTGCTCGCGGCTGATGCGGTCGAGAAAGTGCGCGGCGAGAAGCGGAATGTCCTCACGCCGGTCGCGCAACGAAGGCAGGCGCAGGTTGACCACATTGAGCCGGTAAAACAGATCCTTGCGGAAGGTGCCCCTTTCGACCATGGCGGCGAGATCGCGATTGGTGGCGGCCACGATGCGCGCCTTGATCGGTATGCGATGGGTGGCGCCAACAGGGCGAACCTCTTTTTCCTGGAGAGCGCGCAACAGCTTGGCCTGGAGGTCGAGGGTGAGCTCGCCGATCTCGTCGAGGAAGACAGTGCCCCCCTCGGCCGCTACCAGCAATCCGTCTTTCGAGCGCATGGCCCCGGTGAAAGCGCCCTTCACGTAGCCGAAGAGCTCGCTCTCGATGAGTGTGGGCACGAGCGATCCGCAGTCGACGGGCAAAAAGGGCTTTTGGGAGTTGGGCCCGTAGGCGTGAATGGTGCGCGCGACAAGCTCCTTACCCGTGCCGCTCTCACCCAGGATCAGGACGGGATGCGTGCTCTGGGCGACTTTGGAGAGAATGCGGTAGATCTTCTCCATCTCCGGCGAACGGCCGATCATGGAACCCAGGCCTTCTGAAAGGCGCAGGCGCTCGCGCAACTGGCGCGTGGCGGTGTCGGTCATGTGGGACTGCGCGGCGCGGTCGAGAACCGTCGACAGCTCGTCCATCGCGAAGGGCTTGGTGAGGTAGTCGGAGGCGCCGCAGCGCATGGCCTCGACGGCCGCGTTCACCGAACCGGTGGCCGTCATGGCGATCACCGAAGTGTCGGGATACAGCAGCTTGACCTCGGAGACCAGTTCCAGGCCTTCATTCGACCCAGAGGGCAGATTGACCAGCAGAATGTCGGCGATGTGGCCGCGCAGGAGGCTCCTTGCCTGGTTCAGGTCGCCTGTGCTGTCGACTGCGTAGCCCAGGCTCTCGGCGATCTCCGCGCAGGCCGAGCGCACAGCCGCGTCGGCGTCCACCACCAGAAGGTGCAGACGGATGGCCGGCTCGGCATGTTGAGGAATGAACTCCATCTCTCGTGTGTTGAAGACTGTATCCAGCATTGTATGCGCCTCTTGGGTGTTCATCACAGCTCATAGCTTTTAGCTCTTAGCGATGAGCTTTTTTCTTGCGGTTCCGGCGATTGCAGGTCTCCGGTTGGAATCCCCATTTGCAGCACCCGCAGGGCGGGCTTCAAAAAGATCAGTTTGCCTTGCGCAACGGCAGTTCCAGGGTGAAACGCGCGCCGCCGTGCTCGCGGTTGCCGGCGGTGATGCGGCCTCCCGCGCCCTCCGCGATGGAGCGCGTGATGGTGAGGCCCAGGCCGCGATGGCTGAGGGTCCAGTTGCCATGGGAGCCCTCGCTCATGCCATGCGAGGTGAAGCCGGAGTTGAAGATCGTCTCCAAAGCCTCCGGAGGAATTCCCGGACCGTTGTCCTCGACGGTGACCAGAAGGCAGGCCGCCGTGCCCTGCGCGGGAGGCTCCTCGCGCAGGCTGATATGGATGCGGCCGCCCGAGGGCATGGCCTCGGTGGCATTCTTTACCAGGTTGACGAGCACCCGCGTCAGGTCTTCGCCGGTCAGGCGCACCGGGCGCGCGCCGCCCTCGGCATGAACGGTGAGGGCGATGGTGGGCCCTGCCAGAGCGGCCAGCAGATTGCGGTTAGCCAGGAGCTCGGCGGCAAGGTTCGAGACCGGGAGTGCGGGCAACAGATCCCATCGCCGGCTTGCATGGGCCGGGGCTGAACCGGCAATGCCCGTGTTGAATCCCGTGGACGGTTCGCCGCCTGAATCCTGATCCATGATCGGGTTGCCGGTGGCAGCAGCGGCGGCGCGTCCCGGCTCTTGCCGGGCAGTCCTTGAATAGGGGTCGATCGTTTGCGGAAAGGCCGTTGTGGGGGTCTGGGCAGATGCCGTCGCCATCGTCCCAGTCACACTGGCCGCAGCGGGTGCGTCGCGTTCGGCGTCGATGGCGACGATCTTCTCCACCAGGCGGCGGCTGGCCGCAGCCACCAGGCGCAGCTCGTGCCCATAATGGATGAAGGGGGTGGCGAGAACGCCGGGCTCCTCCAGAAGATCGCAATAGAGCCCCAGTGCAGTCACCATGTTGCGTGCATCGTGCGCGGCCTCGGCAAGAGTCTCTCCCTGGCTGTGCAGAGTGGCGAGGGTCTCAACCACCGTCTCCACACGCTTCCTGTCGGGGGCAATTTGGCTGGCATCGCCACGCATTATTTTTGAGTCAAGGACCTTCCGCCCCCCGCCGATCCGTTTCCGTCCCGCTGCCCTGAATGTCTCTGTCTGGTGCATGAGAGAGTTCCTTTCCTGCCGTCGATCATGGTTCGTGCGCCGTGATTCGCGGGTCGGGGCCCCTTCCTTGTGTCCCTGCCCAGCTTCCCGATTCTGCGCATGCTGGTGAACTTTGTCCTGTTTTCATACACGTGGCGTGCCAAACGGGAACGAGTTTTCTAAGTCGCTGATCATGGACGGGATATGCCTTTGCAGCGGCTTGGTTCGAGGCGGCGTCCCACGCCCGGCCGTTCCAAAACGGGAGGACCCGCTCGTTCAAATCAAAGAGAAAGACTTTCTTATCAGATAGTTAGGAGAGGATTCCCCTTGCGGTACTTGAGTTCCAAGAATTCCCAATGCGGAACCGGAACTCCCGAGCCGAGTGCATCCAGCGCGGCTCTCGTACAATCCGTTTATGAACGCGACAGAAATGCAACCCGGAAAAGCAGTGGAAAGTGCAAAGCAGCCCGCAACTCTCTCCCTTCGGCCCGGCGGCAGAAGCGCGGGCCAGCTCCGCCCGCTGACGTTGACGCCCGGCTATGTGCAGACCGCCGAAGGCTCGGTGCTGGTGAGTCTTGGCAACACGCGGGTGCTGACCAACGCGACCATTGAGCAGGGCGTGCCCGGATGGCTGCGCAACTCGGGACGCGGCTGGGTGACAGCTGAGTACGCGATGCTGCCCCGTTCGACGGTGACCCGCACCCCGCGCGAGAGCGAACGCGGCAAGATCGGCGGGCGCACGCACGAGATTCAGCGGCTGATTGGGCGGAGCCTGCGGTCCGTCGTCGACATGCACGCGCTGGGAGAGCGCACCATCATCCTCGACTGCGATGTGATTCAGGCGGACGGTGGCACGCGCACGGCAGCCATTACGGGGGCGGCGGTGGCGCTGGGGCTGGCGCTCAATGCGCTGGTCAAGGCCGGCACTCTCAAAACCTCGCCGCTCAAGCAGTTGGTGGCCGCAACGTCGGTTGGGATCGTGGGCGGCGAGACGCTGCTCGATCTTTGCTATGAAGAAGACTCACAGGCCGAGGTGGACATGAACGTAGTGATGACCGCCGATGGGGGTCTTGTAGAGACACAGGCGACGGCGGAGAAAGGTTCGTATTCGCGCGCACAATTGAATGGGCTGATCGATCTGGCGGAGACGGGAATGAAGGAGATCTTTGCTGCGCAAAGGGCGGTGCTAGCTTCCAGCTTCTAGCTTTTAGCTCTTAGTTCTTAGTTCTTAGTTCTTAGTTCTTAGTTCTTAGACTACCGGCTAGTGGCCTTTGACGCTCCGCTTTTTGCGATTCGCAAACCGGATGCGGGAATTGTTGCATCGAACGCAAGCGGAAACGAATGCGACCTATAGAGTGCGGATTGTGCTTTGCGTCCGTTGATTGAGAAAGCGCTCGGAACGGGAGAGTCCTCATGCCAACGAAGAAAATTTCCGCACCGCGAGATCGCGACGCGGCGCTGCGCCAACATCTGCTTGAACTCATCAACGGCGGCCATGCGCATGTGGACTTCGACACCGCCGTCCGCGGCCTCTCACCCGCGCTGCGCGGCAAGCGGCCTAAAGGCGCCGACCACTCGCCGTGGGAGATTCTGGAGCATCTGCGCATCGCGCAGTGGGACATTCTGGAATTTTCGCGCGATGCCGGTCACGAATCTCCGGACTGGCCCAGCGGCTACTGGCCCGCGACGCCCACGCCGCCCGACGCGAAGGCTTGGGACAAGAGTGTGCGCGCCTTTCGCCGCGATCTGACTACGATGTGCGATCTGGTCAAGAATCCGGCGACCGATCTGTATGCGCCGATTCCGCACGGCAGCGGCCAAACCATCCTGCGCGAGGCGCTGCTCGTTGCCGATCACAACGCCTATCACCTGGGACAATTGGTCCTGATCAGGCGGTTGCTGGGGGCGTGGAAGGAATGAGCAAGCATTCGCACCCGATCATTGGCCCGCTCAGTGTTCCTCGCCCGGATCGCAGTCTGCGCCTCTGACCTCGCCGCCCACTTTTTCACGCATTCACTCCTTCACTTCTTCACTCATTCGCTGGCCTCTGAACTCGCCTCTGAAACCTAGTATTCTGTGCCTATGCCCCGCTTCCCTGCCGGCCAAACGCTGCTCATCGACGCCGACGATACGCTTTGGGAAAATAACATTTACTTCGAGCGCGCCATCGCCGCGTTCATCAGCTTCCTCGACCACCGCGAGTACTCGCCCGCCGAAGTCCGCCAAACTCTCAACGCCGTCGAACGCGAGACTATCCTGGCCCACGGTTATGGCCTAACCAGCTTCACGCGCTCGCTGGTCGATTGCTTTGAGCGCTTGAGCCCCGCGCCCGTCACCGAGGAGAAGCGCGAGCGTATTCGGGGATTCGCCAAAACCATCGCCGTGCAGGAGATTGAGTTGCTGCCCGGCGTAGCCGAAACCCTGGCCGATCTTTCCAAGCGCCACCATCTGATCCTGATGACCAAGGGTAACCGCGCCGAACAGGCTGACAAGCTGGCGCGCTCCGGCCTCGCCCCTTACTTCTCAGCCGTTGAAATTCCCGCCGAGAAAGACCCCGCTGCCTATCGGGCTGTAATCGGACGCCATGAGCTCAAACCGCACACCTCGTGGATGATCGGAAACAGCCCCAAGAGCGACATCAACCCCGCGCTCGCCGCCGGCCTGCACGCGGTGTTTCTCTATCACCCGGACACATGGGTGCTGGAGCACGCGGCCGTCGACAAAGCGCCCGAAGGCCAGAACCTGATCGAGCTTGACGCGTTCACAAAACTCCGCGAGTTCTTTTGACCGGAATCAATCCGGACCATTCAGCTTCGTTGAGCGTCTTGACGCCCGCGACTCCGGCAAATATCATCGGCTCATCTTTTTCAGGTTCCCCTTCGCTCCGTCAACATCGCATTTTCCCGGTTTCATTTATCGCTTTCAGAGGGAGTTTTGTTCGATGCCAACTCCACGCGTTCTCGCTTGTCTTTGCCTGCTTCTGTCCTTGCCGTTCCTGCATGCGCAAACGACGCCGCCCACGGCATACATCATCAAGGCGGCAGTCGGAACTGCGGGCGGCACATCCACTATCTCCCGCAGCGGTTCTAAAGTACTGGTCGACTTCATCCAACCGGCACAGGGCGATACACCCGCCTCTCGATCCCTCAGCCTTTATGACCTAACGGCCGGAACCAGCACCACATGGGACCCCACTGCAAGCCCCGTCCAATGCAACGTGGCCCATTTCTCCGGCGACTGGGGTGACCCCTTCGCCATGACCACCGATGTGAACTCGGGAATTGCCAAGGGTGATTTCAAGCCCGCGGGAACCGAGACCCTTGCCGGCATTGCGACCCAGGTATATGCCGGTACTTCTCAAGGCGCCAATATCAAGGCCTGGCTCGATCAGAAGGACGGCCTCGTGATCCGCGCTCAGATGAGCGCGCCCAACGCTCCACCGATGACGCTGGTCGACATTACGAAGGTCTCCTTCAGCGCGCCGCCCGCTTCCGTCTTCGTCTTGCCGGCAGCCTGCGCCGGCCTCAAGCCGCCGCCCACTCCGGCTGAGCTGATCGCTGCCGAGACCGGAGACGACGCCGCCAACTGGGTCAGCGCCAATTACGGCCCCGGCTCCGCGAATTCGTGCTCCATCCTTGTCCGCGTCGTTGCCGCCAAATCCATGACGCCAATCGATCGCAAGTACCAGGCCGCAATTGACACCACCTACGACCAGAACAACCCCACTCCGCCCCATTACGAGTTTGGCGTGGGCGCTGACGGCACTTCAACCTATTCTGGCGGCGGGCTTCACGAGATCACCAATCAGATCCGCAACGGCATGCTCCGCATCGACAATCCGCCTGCCTATTTCATGTTCGGCGTGAATATTCCCACGCCGAATCGCGGCGCCGACGTCGGCCTCATCTACCGCCAGTGTTTCGCGCCCGTCACCGTGCTCTACGACGTGATTAAAGACCCCAGCAACCCGGCCGATGGCGGCGACTGGCTGTACGCCAAGTCCGGCAAGTATGCCACGCCACCAACCCAGTAGACGGCGAGGGCTCTTCTTACGATCATGCACAAACTACTTATGAACCAACCGAACCCATCGATCTGGCCTGCTAATTCGAGACAGGGTGTACAACGATCCGCACTCCAGAAAACCCTTCTGGCAGCCGGCTTCAGCGGAGTCGTCTTCTTTTCGGCCTTCACAATTCTCGGCGCGCTCGCTCCCAACTATAGTTTTGCGCGCGATACCATCAGCTCCCTTGAATTCACGCCGATGAGCGTCGCGCAGCGGGCAAACTTCCTCATCTTTGGGCTGCTACTTTGGGCATTCGCCGCCGCCCTCCGCCGGGAACTGGGCCACGGGCGCGGTGCGCTGCTGATCCCTCTGTTTCAGACCTTCTCGGGAATCGGCGTCATCGGCGATGCGATCTTCATTCACGACCCTCTTCATCTCGTCTGCGACCTGATCGCATTTAACTCTGCACTACTCGTCCTGTTCACATTTGCCTGGCGTTTTTGGGGTGATCGCCAATGGAAGGGATGGAGCGCCTATTCACTCATCACCGCGATTCTGATGATGGCGCTTCTCGCCGCCTTCGGAGCTGCCAACCACCTGGGCGGACCCGCCGGATTGCTGGAGAAACTGGCCGCGTCTACGCGGACAATATGGTCAGCCCTTCTCGCCGCGAGACTTCTCGGCGGCGCGCGTCTTGGTACTGAGTCATAGCCCAAAACTCGATGGACACCGACCGGGGCTTCGTCTTTCGAGCATCAACTTTGCAGCGTTTCCGAGCCGCCATGAGACACTAAAAGAGCGGAAGTGAGCACCCGTTTCGGGGCGGCTTTGAATGCCCTAAACCCACTTCAAAATCAACTTCAACTGGTCCGCGCGGCCATTGCCTCGCTGCGGCTGATGACGGCGAGCGGGAAAACATTAGGAAATCGAACAGATGATCAGCGTCAGCAATGTCACCATGCGCTACGGCTCCAAGCTCCTCTTTGAAGACGTCAGCACAGCGTTCACTCCGGGCCGCCGCTACGGCCTCACTGGGCCGAATGGCTCCGGGAAATCAACTTTCATGAAGATCCTGTCTGGCGAGCTGGAGCCGCAGAAGGGCACGGTCGTTCGTCCGCGTAAACTCGGCGTGTTGCGTCAGGATCAATTCGCTTTCGATGCCTATCGCGTCATCGACACCGTCATCATGGGCAACAAGCCATTGTGGGCGGCGCTCGAGGAGCGCGACCGCATCTACGCGAAGCCTGAAATGTCGAATGAAGACGGCATGCGCCTGGGCGAGCTCGAAGGCACCATCGGCGACGAGGACGGCTACACCGCCGAGAGCGACGCCGCCGTGCTGCTTGACGGCCTGGACATTGCCGAGCCGCTCCACGAGCGCAAGATGGGCGAGTTGCAGGGCGGCCAAAAAGTTCGCGTGCTGCTGGCGCAGGCGCTCTTCGGCAAGCCGCCGGCTCTGCTGCTCGACGAGCCCACCAACTACCTCGATCTCGACTCCATCCACTGGCTCCAGGATTTTCTGTTGAGCTACGACGGCACCATGATCGCGATCTCGCACGACCGTCACTTCCTCAACTCCGTCACAACGCACACCGCCGACATCGATTACCAGACGATCATCACCTACAGTGGCGGCTACGACGACATGGTGATGGCCAAAACGCAGATTCGCTCCACACTCGAGTCACAGATCGCCCAGCGCGAGAAAAAGATTGCCCAGCTCAACGAGTTCATTGCGCGCTTCGCCGCCGGAACGCGCTCCTCACAGGTCACCAGCCGGCGCAAAGAAGTTGAGCGCCTGCAGACCAACGAGCTGGCTCGCTCCAACATCCAGCGCCCCTACATCAAGTTTGACCAGGTACGGCCCAGCGGCAAGCACGTTCTTGAGTTAAAGCATCTATCGAAGTTTTACGGCGATCTAAAAGTCATTGATGGATTTACGGCCAATCTTCTGCGCGGCGAAAGAATCTGCCTCATGGGCCGCAACGGCGCCGGAAAAACCACCATGCTCAAGAGTCTTCTGGCCAACTATCCCGGCCTCGCAGAAGCCGGCTTCACGCTCGATTCCGGCTCGGTCTTCTGGGGCCACGAGGCGCAGGTGGGTTACTTTCCGCAGGACGTGGGCGCGACCATCGCGCACGGCATGACCGTGACCGACTGGCTGCACCAGTGGAACCCTGCTGCGCACGTCGAAGACATACGTGGCATCCTCGGCCAGATGCTCTTCTCCGGCGAGGAAGGTTCCAAGCCGACCAAGGCGCTCTCCGGCGGCGAACAGGCGCGCCTGGCGTTTTGCAAACTAATCCTGACCAAGCCCAACATTCTTATCTTCGACGAGCCCACCAACCACCTCGACCTCGAGGCCATCAACGCGCTCAACATTGCGCTGCAGCGTTACGAGGGCACGGTGCTTCTGGTCACGCACGATCACGACCTGATCGACGAAGTGGCCACGCGCTTGTGGATCTTCCACGAACACGGCATCGAAGATTTCCAGGGACCCTACGAGGAATGGAAGGGCAAGCACAATTGAACGAGAGGACCGGCTGATCGCAAGCCGTCCTCAGGATTTTCTGGCCCATTCGTATGCTTCTTGATTCCGAATCGCCCGGAATGCGCGATCCGTCCCCCAACTCCAGCGCTTCGCCACGCTCCTGGATTGGGTTGGCATCGATCGCCGCTCTCATCAGTGCGTCCACGTTCGTCCTCTTGTTGTGTCCGTGCGACCGTCCGGCTGGAAGCCTCTATTCAGTCTTTCTGGTGTCGCTCTCTGGCTTTTTCGCGTTGGCAGGGGCAGGCTCACTCTATGTGCGCTTGCGAAAAGATAAAGCCGCAACTGCATTCATCAGCGCTTTTGAGGCCGTCGCGATGGTCGCCATCGCGGTCTACGCGGAACTGCGGGTTGTTCTCTATGTGATCCAATGGCTCGCTTTGCACCGGCATTGAGAACTTTCGGCCGATCAGCCATTGGAAAGAGCAAGCAGGGCGAATGCCGGCCAACTCGGTGCTTGCCGCTACCGTCCATTAGCATAGGAACACATGGCCAGGCTAGGCGCATTCTGTTTCCCGGGAACCGGTCACCTGAATCCGCTCACCGCGTTGGCGCGACGCCTCCAGCAGCGCGGACACACCGTCATCATCTTCGGAATCGCCGACGTCGAGTCGCGTGTCAGGGCCGCGGGAATCGATTTCTGCCTGATCGGCCAAAGCGATTACCCCCTGGGAACCCTTCAGAAGCTGGACCAGCAATTGGGAAAGATGACGGGCACCGGAGTTCTCCGCTTCACCATGGAGCGGATCGCCAACACTGCCCGCATGGTGCTTCGTGACGGGCCGAATGCGGTTCGCAACGTGAACGTGGATGCCTTGTTAATTGATGAAGCCGACATGGCCAGCAACATTGCGGAATATCTCGGCCTTCCCTTCGTTTCGCTCGCGCTCATTCCGCCCCTGGTGAACGACAATCGGTTTCCGCCCTTTTACTTCAGTTGGCAGGGAAGTAAGCGCTGGTGGGCACGGTTGCGCAATGAAATCTCTATTCGCATACTCACTCGCGTAGCGTCGCCGATCTTTGCGGCCGTAAACGAATGCCGCGCCACTTGGGGGCTCGGGGTTTGGATCCCGGAAGAGGGACTCTCCAAGCTCGCGCAGATCACGCAGTTGCCACGGGCGCTGGAGTTTGACATCGACCCCCTGCCTCCCAACCTCTATTACACCGGCCCTTTTGTCGACCCTGCGCAGCGCATGCCGGTGGACTTTCCCTGGGATCAGCTCGACGGACGGCCGCTCATTTTCGCTTCGTTGGGCACGCTTCAGAATCAATCGCGCGAGAAATTTGCCATCATCGCCGACGCGTGCGCGCCCCTCGATGTGCAACTTGTCCTGTCTCTGGGCGGAGGCCTCGACCGGGAACAGCTAGGAACCTTGAGCGGCGACCCGATCGTCGTGAACTACGCTCCGCAGTTGGATCTCATCAAACGGGCATCGGCGGTTATCACGCACGCCGGGCTCAATACGGTCCTCGAGTCGCTGTCTGAAGGTGTGCCTCTGGTTTGCATTCCTCTGGGCAATGACCAGCCGGGCGTCGCGGCGCGCGTCAAAGCGCACGGAGCAGGTGTGGTCGTGAATCCGCGCAAGGTCAATGCGAAACGCCTTCATTCCGCGGTGCGAGCCGTCCTCGAGAACGAATCGTATCGGCTCGCCGCCCGCAAAATTCAGGCCGCCATCGCCGAGATTGACGGCCTCGACCGCGCCGCGGACATCATCGAAGACGTGCTGAAGATTCGAATCCCCACAGGCGCCTAACCACCGAACTGACGCAGATGATGGTCTGCGTGCAGATATCCCCAGCGCATCCATTCCTTCCCTGTCATCGGTCCGAAAAATGGATGCGCATGCTGTGCGACCAAATTGGGATGCGCTGCAAACCGTTCGAGCAGCGCAAGGAGATTGTTCTTGTCACGCTCAAATTCCGCCGTCGGGGTCCCGCCAACTTTGGCATCGCACTCCGGGACGGTGGGCACTCCGTGAGGCCACGGGAGCGGAAGCCATAGCGCCAGCCACCTCATCGGCGGCCCGTTGTACCGATTCTTGACCGGATTTGCAGGCTTCTCACCGAGAGCCACTCGAAACGCATCACTCAAATGACAGATCATCTGGCCGGCGGTCATTGTGCCCCATCGCCGCCGGTTTGACGGCCCAATCGACCCGATGCGCTGAACAATTTCGGCTTTGTCCTGCGTGCTGGCCAGCGTCTTCATCGTCGCCGGCTACTTCGCGCTGGCCGGCGGCACAATCCCGTTCATCCGCAAATACTCCACCATCTGGCCGTAGTGGTCGAATGCATGCGACACGCCGAACCCGGCGAGCGTTCCGCGCGTCCACACGCCCGGGATCGGCAGAGTCACCACTTCAAACGCGTTTGCCGCTGTCAGCGTGGCAATGGCTTTGTGCGCAAAGGTAAACGATCCCGCCAGCGCCGCTACAACATCATCCTTCTTCGTCAGCTTGGTCAACCCATCCGGATCTACATCCGGCTTCAGTCCGCTGACGCCACTGTAGAAAAAGTAGTTGGCCTGCGCCACGTGGGTCGCCTCCTGCGCGAACGTCCTCACCGTCGCGAACTCGGCCTTTTGCCCCGGCACAAAGATCGCCTGGCTCGGGGCAAAGTCGAACTTGTCGGCCGGCATCGCCTTCACCGCGCCCATCATCTCAAATTCAATGATGTTCAACTGCGAGTCGTAAGCGCTCGCCGGGCTAACAATTGTTCCGGCAGCCGGCCCGCTCGGTGCGCTGCCTGTTTGCGCCGCAGCCGCAAGCGAACCCATCCCCAACAAACAACACGTTGCCATTAACCGAAAATTCATTGTCGACCTCCAAAAGAAATTCGTTCCAAGCCCTTGCAGCCTATCACAACCCAACTGCGCTCACGACGCGTTCCTAACCGTCGATCGCTATTTCTCTGGTCCCTGCCTTCTGCACCGCCTCATCGTATACCCGCGCGTATTCTTTCGACGGCCCTCGCCAGCTATAGTCGCGCGCCATCCCATTCCGCATGAGGCGTTCCCACTCTTTCCGGTCCTGGAATGCATCCAGTGCTCGATCGATCTCCACGAGCAGGTCCTTGGAATCGAATCCCTCGAATTTGAATCCCGTCCCAGTTCCCTTTTCAGCATCCCACTCCTCGATTGTGTCGTCGAGCCCGCCAGTCGCGCGCACAATGGGCACCGTTCCGTACTTGAGCGAGTAGATCTGATTCAGCCCGCACGGTTCGTAGCGCGACGGCATCAGAAACATGTCGGAGCCGGCCTCGATCTTGTGCGCAAGCGTTTCGTCGTAGCGAATCTGCACTGCGATGTTGGACGGGTGCCGAAACGCCCACGCGCGAAACAGACCTTCGTAGTAGGGGTCGTGCGTCCCCAGCGCTACCACAGCGACGTCGCGCTCGGCAATCTCCTCGGTGATCTCGGCCATTATGTCGAAGCCCTTCTGCTTCGCGAAGCGCGAAACGATGCCAATCACCGGTGTTTCTTCCGCCACATTCTCTAATCCAAAGGCATGAAGGAGATCAGCTCGGCACGCGCGCTTGCCTTCAAGATTCTCCGGCGTGTAGTGCGCGGCCAGATAACCGTCCTTGGCCGGATCCCATAGCGCGTAGTCAACGCCGTTCAAAATGCCGTGCAGATCCTTCGCGCGCTTGTGCAGAACCCCCTCGAGCTGTTCGCCAAACTCCGCTGTCTGAATCTCCTCGGCATACTTCTTGCTCACCGTTGTCAGCTGGTCGCTGAAAACCACCCCGCCCTTGAGGAAGTTGAAGTGGTCGTATTGCTCCAGCTTGTCCATCGTGAAAACGTCCCAGGGAAAGAGCAACTCTTCAGTAGTCTTTGGCGGAAATGCGCCCTGGTACGCGGCATTGTGAATGGTGAGCACCGTCGCAGCTCGGGTAAGCTCCGGATCCGCGGCATACACCGTCTTCAGATACACCGGAATCAGCGCCGCCTGCCAGTCGTGGACATGAAAGACGTCGGGCACGCCGAGCTGTTTTGAGGCCTCGATCACCGCGCGGCAGAACAGCCCAAACCGTTCCGCATTGTCGGCGTACTCGGCTCCGCCCGGCCCGTAAAGTTCTTTGCGATCAAATAGCTCCGGGCAATCAATAAAGTAGTGCTGCACCCCGTCGTGCTGGCCCGCGTCGACCACGCCAGCGAACCGGTTGTAATAGCGAAATGGAATCGTGAGCGAACGAATTGCGTACTTCGGCTCAGCCACACCGTCACGCTCGATTAGTCGCCGCACCCGCGAATAGAACGGCAGGAATACCGAAACTTGGTGCCCCAGCTTCGCCAGCTCCCGGGGAAGCGCTCCGACAACATCGGCCAGCCCACCAGTCTTGGCAAAAGGAGTGGCTTCCGAAGCGGCAAACGTAATCTGCATCGAGAGGTCTCCCTGTTCCGGCTCCAAAATGAAGGTATACACCGCTCAGTCTGGAGGCTGCGCTTCGTCCAACTGACCAGCGGTCACAAGGAGTTCGCCAGAGTCGGGGGCGCACCGCGCGCGCGTCCTCCAAGCCGGCTACGCCAGCTCAGGATAGCGTAACAGCCAAGAATCACCATAAGCGGATCGAGCGGACGCATCCGGTAGGCCTCCGGATGAACGAAGTAAAACATCAGAGGAAACAGAAACATGACTCCGCCGAAGCGAATGGCATCCGGTTTATTCCTCCTCCACGCCAGAATCAGGCCGGTCAGCGCCAGGAGGGTCATGCACGTCAAGAACGGGATGTTCTCCGGATCGGTCGGCTCCATGGCCAGATAGGCGGGCGAAAAGCTCCAGTAGCCGGTCCAAAGATAGACCGCGCGCCGTACGCACATCCACGCGTACCAGCCGGGATGTTCGTGAATATAGGCCTTGGCCTGCCGCGCTTTGCTGTCCATGTAGGCCAGCTCGCCCATTCTGTTGTAGTCAGCCAGTTCCTGCGCGTCGTGCAGAGGGTGCAGGTCGTTGTTCGTCCAATGAAGAGACCTGCCATTGTTGCCCAGCCACAACTCCAGCCCCATGCTGTCGCGCATCGGAATGAAGCGATGGAAAACGACCGCGTCGCGGATCAGCCAGGGCGAGATCGTGGCTGCCATCACGAGCGATCCAACCATGCCCGGCAGCCACCACCTCTTTGACGCCCGCGCCAGTCTCCAGGCCGCAAGTCCAAGCAGAAACGGAATCAGCACCAGAACGGACGGCTCGGTCAATCCCGCGAACCCGGCCAACAAGCCAAACCCGGCCCACAATCCAAGCCGCGGCGACTGTTCCATGCGGCTTGCCAGGTAGAGCAGCCAGCAAAGAGACAACAGAAGCAGGTGCGTTGACCAAGCCCACGCCGCGGAAAAATAGATACCGTTGGGGAAGATGGCCCATCCCCAGCCCGACCACAAGGCCACGCGCTGACCAAAGCTGCCCCGCGCTATAAGGAAAACCGGGATGCAGGCAAGCGCGTTGATCAGGCAGTCAAAGGCGTGAATGGCAAAGATCGACTGGGCGGTATGAATGCCGAAAAAGTGGAAAAACACGGCCACAATCAGCGGATAAACCGGTGGCATGATCGCCGACGGCTGAGTAGAAAGAAACGGGCTGCCGAAGCCCTGGCCAGCCAGCAACGCACGCGCTACGTTCCCCTGCTCCCAGGCGTGGATGTGGTTGGCATCCATCAAATCCTCAAAGAGAAACCTGTTGAATGGAATGACCGCCAACCGCAGGGCCAACGCGATCAGCACCATCCAAGTCGTAACCGGCACCGCACGTAGACGACTGTGAATCATAGTACTCAACAAGAAACTCCCATTCAGCGCCAAGTGAATTCTACAGATCCACACAAGGCCGCGCTGCGGCTCCCTTTCGAAAGCACACGGTCAGCCAAAGCTATCGAGCGATGGATTGGATTTGCGTGGCAACGAAATTGTGCACAAACATCAAGCTCGTTGGGTTACTAACAGTCTCGGGGTGTTGCTCGCCCGCCGCATGAATGAGCAGGACTGGCCGCGGATCCCACTGGCCTCCGTGTGAAACGCGCTCATCTTCGGCGCTCCAGCCCGGAAGCGGACGCCACATCTGCGTCCGCCACGAGTGGTCTCCCTGCACGATCAGGGTTGTTGCTGCCCAGCGCGGCTCCGCCTCGAGCAGATCGAGCATCTGACCCAACAACCTGTCGGAATAATCGAGCGAATCGAGATACGACCCTCCAGACGCAAACGCGGCTTTATGCCGGTTCCAGAACTCTGGAGGGTGCGGCACTGGAAGATGAACGTAGATGAGATCGGCTTGGCTCGAAGCGAGCGTTTGCAGCGCATGCTGGCTCACGTCCTTAACCGCTGCAATATGGCCTGCGGATTTCCATGCCGCAGTATCCACCCAGGCCTTGCTCGGGACTGTGAATTGCTCGGCCAGAATGCGCAGCGGAAACCAGACATTCTCAGCGAAGCTGGCGTCGAGCGACGTAGGCCCGCGGTCCTGCGTGCTGTCGTTGCCCCAATAGCATTCCGACGCCGTACCCGCGAAGACCGGGCAGTAAGGGAGAGTCCACCCAACAATCGAAGTCGTCACACCATGCTGTTTCGCCATGCCGAACAGCGACGCGTCGACATCGAAGACCTGCCAATGCGGCGCGTCCTCGGTCCGCACCAGGAAGTGGTTGTCTGCGGTATAGGCGATGTCAGTGACCACGCGGCCCAGGAGCAGGCTCGGAACCACCTGAGTAGTCCAGTAGGCGATCGGTGTCACTTCGGTGTAGAGCGTGCTTTCGCCGCGCAGGCGGTCAAAATTCGGCAGATCGAGCGATGGATCGCGAAATCCAAACGTGGGTTTGTAGGACAACTCGTCGAAGAGGATCCAGACCAGGCGCGGCTTGTTTGCTGGCTGTACCGGAATGGGCATCGCATAGGCTTGCGGGCCCGGCCGCCATGTCGTTGCGCGAACCAACTGCCAGGTCATGACCAATGCAAATACGGCAAATCCTGTTAGGACGGCGCTGCCTACACTTCGAAATTTGGCCGCAATCGCAGGTGCAAACAGAATCAGAAACGCGAGTCCGGCGAACCAAGCCAGGCTTGCCGTGAATACCGCAGCTTTGGGAACCTCGAATGGAAACACATTGAGATTTCGTACAAACAGGAACGGAGGGAGAGCGGCCATCAAGACCGAGCGCAACCTCGGCCACGATTTAAGATTGCGAAGAATTGCCATCAAGACGAGGAAGACGATGGCCACAATCGCCAGGTCGGTAATCTGAGCCAGCGCAATCTTCGTAAGCATCACCGGACTGTGCATCCGGTCATCGCCGTCGGAAGACGTCATGTCAATGTAGTTGGGAAGAAGAAGAATGGCCGCAAACCCCAATGCCTGGGCGATCCGCTTGATCATGCGAGACTCGTTTTCATTGGAATCTTGTTTTTACCTCCCGGCCTCGACACAATATAACCGAATTTGCCCCGCAGGCGATACCATCAAAGTCAATGGCTCCATCCCATACCCACTGACCATGTCCGCCAGCTATCTGCAAACCCGGCCCGACCCCGCTCTCCTGTCGCTCGTCGTTCCCTGCTACAACGAGGAGCAAAGCTTGCCCCTGCTCGCCGCGGAGATTACGCGTTTTATTGACGCCGCGCCCTATCCCTGCGAAGTTGTGCTGGTCAACGACGGCAGCACCGATCGCACCATCGACTTTCTTGTCGATTGGAGCGCGCGCGACCGTCGCATTAAAGTGCTCAGCTTTTCCAGGAACTTCGGGCACCAGTTGGCCGCGACAGCAGGCGTTGACTATGCCACCGGCGACGCAGTCGTCCTTATCGACGCCGATCTCCAGGACCCGCTCGACGTGATTCACCAGATGGTGGCCGAGTATCGCAATGGCTACGATGTGGTCTGCGGGCAACGATCGGTTCGCGCCGGCGAGAATATTTTCAAGCGTGCCACCGCATGGCTTTTCTATCGCCTCATGCAGACTTTTTTTCTCAAGTCGCTGCCCGCCGATGTGGGCGACTTTCGTCTCATGTCGCGCCGTTGCGTCGCAAGCCTCAGCTCCATGCGGGAGTTGCATCGCTTTCTGCGCGGCATGGTGGCCTGGGTGGGCTATCCGCAAATCTGCGTGCGCTACGAGCGCCAGCCTCGCGTGGCCGGAACCACCAAGTACCCGCTCAGCCGCATGATCCGCCTGGCGTGGAACGCCGCCGTTTCCTTTTCGCCTCTGCCGCTGCGCATGAGCTTCTTCGCCGGCGGACTTATGGCCCTTTTGGCCGTTGAGGAGGCCGTTAGGGCCCTGGTTGCGTTTCATGCCGGTCGCACTGTCCCCGGATGGACATCTCTCATGATCGTGCTTTGCATGAGCAACGCGGCCTTGCTCATCACCGTCGGCATTCTCGGCGAATATGTCGGCAGGATCTTCGAGGAAAGCAAAGGCCGGCCGCTCTACATCGTTGCCGACGCGTGGAATGTCGCGCCAAAATCCGAAAGACAACCGGCCGGCCAGCCACTGTAACTCGAGCGCCAACCTGCCGCGCCCGGGCAGCGCTAGCGTTCATCTTCCGATCGCGCCCGTCGGCTATCCTGTGGGTGTACTCGGAGGTCCCGGATGCTTTCCCCCACCGTCGTCGCTCCCGCCACTCCCACGCCGCTTGAAGAAGTCGCGGAAGCCATCGATAACATCGGCCCGCTCCACGGCCTTCCTTTTGAAGATCGTCTGTGGCTCGCGCGTCACGGCCAGGAATATATCGCCAATCCGGGCGACATTCTCTTCGAGGAAGGCGCTCCGGCCGAGCACATGGTCCTCATCCTCAAAGGCGAGATTCATGTGCGCCGACAGCACGGCGGCCCCATGACACTGTTTATCGGACGTACCGGGCAAATGACGGGCCTGCTGCCCTTCTCGCGCATGAAGGGCTACGGCGGCCAGGGATTCGCCGTCTCGCCGGTCTGGACGCTGCTGATTCATCGCTCGGTTTTCCCTGAAATGCTCGCGGCCGTCCCCTCCATGGCGCAGCGCGTTGTCTCCACGCTGCTCGACCGTGTCCGCGAAGTCACGCGCATTGAGCAGCAGGCTGAAAAGCTCGCGGCTCTCGGTCAACTGGCCGGAAACCTGTCGCATGAGCTTAACAATCCCGCATCCGCCGCGCAGCGCGCCGCTGCAACCCTTCTTAGCGCATTGCGCGCCAACCGCAGCAACCGCATCAAGCTCATCACGCTGCGCCTCACGGAAGAACAGATGGAAAAAGTCGTCGCCTGGGAGGAGAAGATTTTCTCCCGTTCCGGCGAAACACTCGACCCGCCCGCCGAAACCAACGCACTCGGCTTTATTGGCCGCGAAGAATCGCTTCGCGCCTGGCTCAACGGCGTCGGCTGCGGCGACGCATGGGAAGTGGCGGCGCAAATGGCCGAGCAGGGCGTTACAACTTCAGATCTTGACGAACTGCACGCGTTTCTCAGCCCCGGCGAGTGTTGCGTCGTCCTGCAATACTTCGCTCGCTATCTGCGCTCTGCGCGCGCAGCCGAAACCATCGTTAACTCCACTGCGCGCATCTTCGACCTCATCGGCGCCGTCAAGGACTATTCCAACATGGACCGCGCCCCGATTCTCGAGGTCGACGTAGCAGCCGGCCTTGACGCCACGCTGCAAATGCTGGCCTCGCGGATGACCCACATTGAGATCGAGCGCGACTATCAACCCGACCTTCCGCGCATCAGCGCCTACGGCGGCGAGCTGAACCAGGTGTGGACGGCGCTTATTGAGAATGCCCTCGACGCGCTGGGCAACCAGGGTCGCCTGCGCGTCGCCTGCCGCCTTGAGGCCGACATGCTGCTGGTGGAGATTTGGGATACGGGACCCGGCATTCCTCCCGAGCTCCAGGAACGCATCTTCGAGCCCTTCTTCACCACCAAGGCACCCGGCAAGGGGCTGGGCCTGGGCCTCGACAACGCCATGCGCATCGTGCGCAAGCATAGCGGCCATTTAAGCGTGAAGTCCGAGCCGGGTTCGACATGCTTTCGCGTGCGGCTGCCCTTGGAGCAGCTTCAGGCGTATTAAGACCCAGCCTGGAGCTCCTAGCCTCCAGCTCGTTTCGAGCAAGAATGGCCCGAAACTTCGCGCGGGCACCGCCAAGAGCTGGTCAGCGTGGACCTATTTTGAGCAGATGATCCTTCGGAATCGCGAATGCAGTTCGCACACGCGCGATGGAGCTAATGGCTGATGGCTGATGGCTGAAAGTTACTTCTCCACTTCCACGCCCCGCCAGAACGCAACATAGCCCTTAACCTTGCGCGCCGCCGGCTTGGGATCGGGATAGTAGAAGGCGGCATCTTGATTATCCTGCCCGTCGATCACGACGGTCAGGAATCGTGCCTGGCCTTTCAGGGGATGGGTTGACGTGGTTGAGCTGGACCGAAAATACTCCCGCTTGAGGCTGGACTCAGGGAAGTAAACATCTCCGTCCAGTTCCTCGGTCCGTTCGCTCTCTGCAATGACTCTGCCGTTCCAGGTTGCTCGCGCCATGGTTGTCTGGTCGCTTTCAGTCAAAGCCTTTCCCGCTCAGCGCGCGATCTCAAGGACCGCTGCACCACAGGAATCCATATGACAGTATCAGAATTTGGTGCGGCGTGGCGAGTACCAACCAGGTTCATTCCGGCCGGCTTCACTTCGCCGCTCGCGCGCCGCGCGTCGCTTCCACGCGCTTCAAAGTCGCCTCATAGCGCTGCGCCGCCGCGGAGAAACGACTAATCATATCGGTGGTCTTGTTCAGGAATGTCGGGTTCTTCTCCCGAATCGCTTTCAGGATGTGCGCGAATTTGGCCAGCAGAAAAAATCCTTCACCGTTACAGTCCACAAACAGCTCCGCCGAAACCGCGCCGTGGAGCACCATCGCCGCCGCCATCTCCCAGTAGGTAAGCACCTGGCGCAGCCATGGATTGTGCGGGTCGCGCGGGTTTTCGTAGACAGCGTAGAACTCTTCGACGGTTTGCGGCCAAAACTCGCCGCCTACCCACGCGCGCGCCTGGCGCATCACCGCCTCGGTGCGCAGTTCGTAAAGTCTAAGAATAATTTCGGCATCGGCCGGCGTAGCCAGCATTCGTTCCATGGGGGAGTCTCCGCTGCCAATGGTACAGGATTCGACCGGTGTCATGTCGTGGATTCCGCGTCAACGAAAAAGGCGCGCCATTTAGCGCGCCATTTTCTCCGCTGATTCGCAGCTGTTTTCTTGCTTTCCCGTTCCCTTGTCTCCTTGTTCCCTGCCTTATTTACGCCGGCTGCAACTCCTCGTTCTCTTCCTTCTTCTCCACGACAGGGCCGTGTGTCTCCGCGGTCGGCGGCGGCGGCGCATCGCCAATCCGTTTCGAGTAGCTGCAAACCACCTTGGCTCCTTCTTCGGCCACCGGCGCTTTCTTCTTACCGCGCCTGGTCGCCGCAGCCTCTTCCTCGGCGGTCTTCTTCAGATTCGGGCACACCAGAAACACGCCCGACTTCAGCGTCTTCTCAAGCAGATAGGGGCTGTTGCACTTGGGGCACTTCTTCGCGACCGGTTTCAGATTCGACGTGAAGTCGCACTTCGGATAATTCGTGCAGCCCCAGAAGACATTGCCTCTTCGCGCGCGCCGCTCGGCCAAATCGCCGTCACCGCACTTGGGACACTTCATCCCTTCAATCAAATTCTGCTTCACGTACTTGCACTTCGGGTATCCGGAGCACGATACAAACTCGCCGTATGCGCCCTGCCGCAACACCAGCGGCTTGCCGCAAACCGGGCACGGCTCGCCAGTCGGCTCTGGCGGCTTCTGCTGTTGCTTTTGGCTCAGCTTCCTGAACGTCTTGCACGGTGGATCGGCGTTGTAATCCGGGCAGGCCATGAACGGCCCGAAGATTCCGCGCCGCATCACCATCACCTTTCCGCAGTTCTCGCAATATTCCTCGGTATCGCCGGCCTCCTGCGCTTCAGGAGTATTCAGGTCGGGCTTCGCGGCGATGTTCTCTTTGGTGAACGTGCAGCTCGTCGGATCTTTCTTGTTGTAAGCCGAACACGCAAAGAATGTGCCGAACTTGCCCCACTTCAAAACCAGCGGCGACCCGCATAGCTCGCACTTTTCGCCGGTCACTTCCTCCATGCGCTTGATGTTCCGCATCTTTTTTCCGGCATCTTTCAACTCGTCTTCAAAATGGTCGTAGAAGCCGTTCAGCAGATCGGTCCACTTCTCAGTGCCCTCTTCAATGTCGTCCAGCTCCGTCTCCAGCTTCGCCGTGTACGCGGTGTCGAAGATGTACGGGAAATTCTCCACCAGCAGTTCGCACACCACCACGCCGATCTCGGTCGGATAAAACCGCCCGCGCGACCCGCCGTGCTTGACTACGTATTCGCGATCCTGAATGGTATTGATGATCGACGCGTACGTCGAAGGCCGGCCGATACCGCGCTCTTCCAGCTCCTTGACCAGCGAAGATTCGTTGTAGCGTGGCGGTGGCTGCGTAAAGTGATCTTCAGGCAGCAACTCGTCGAGTCCCAGCACCTTCACACCGTCCAGATTCGGCAGCCGGTTCGCGCTCTCATCGTCGTCGTCCTTCTTGTCTTCTGAAACCTCGTAGACTTTCAGGAATCCGTCGAAACGCATCACCGAACCGCTCACGCGGAAATCGTATGTTTTTCCGGTTTTGCTTGAAACCGCAGCGATGTTCGCTGTGGTCACGTCATACACCGCGGGAACCATTTGCGAAGCCACAAATCTCCGCCAGATCAGCGTGTAGAGCTTCAACTGCTCGTCGCTCAGGTAACGCGCAATCGACTCCGGCGTGCGCGCCGCATCCGTCGGCCGAATGGCCTCGTGCGCGTCCTGCGCATCCTTTTTGCCTTTGTAGGTGTTGGGAGCGTCGGGCAGATACTTCGTGCCCAGCTCCTTACCAATCCACTCGCGCGCGCCGGTTACAGCTTCGGGCGAAACACGCGGCGAATCGGTACGCATATACGTGATCAGTCCCGTCGTTCCCTCACTGCCAAGATCGACGCCTTCATAAAGCCGCTGCGCAACGCCCATTGTGCGCCGCACGTTGAAGCCCAGTTTGTTGGCTGCGTCGCGTTGCAGTTGGCTGGTGATGAAGGGCGCCAGTGGCCTGCGCTGCTGTTCGCGCGCCTGCACGCCGGTAATCGACCACTCCGCTTTTTCAAGCGCGGCCACCACTTCGTCCATCTGTTTCTTGTCAGGCAGCGCGCTCGCAATGAACTGTTCTTTCCCGTCCTTGTCCGCGCCGTTTGCCACGCGAACCGGCTCGCCGCCGATGCCGACGAACTTGGCTTTGAATTTCTGGTCGGCCTGTTTTTCCGGATGAAGCTGCGCTTCCAGCGTCCAGTATTCCAACGGCTGAAAAGCCCGAATCTCGCGCTCGCGCTCCACAATAAGTCGCAGCGCCACTGTTTGCACGCGCCCCGCCGACAATCCGCGCCGCACCTTGTCCCACAACAGCGGCGAAATCTGGTAGCCCACCAGCCGATCGAGCACCCGACGAGTCTGCTGCGCCGCCACTAAGTTCTGATCGATGTCGCGCGCATGCTTGAACGCTTCCTGAACGGCCTTCTTCGTAATCTCGTTGAAGGTGACGCGGCGAATCTTCTTTCTTTCTTTTGCGTTGGTCCCAAGCTGAATGGCGAGATGGTACGCAATCGCCTCGCCTTCGCGGTCCGGGTCAGGCGCCAGATAAATCTCGTCGGCCTTGGCTGCCGCCTTCTTTAATTGATCCACCACCTTCTCTTTGCCCGGAGAGACAATCAGCTCCGGTTCGAAGGTGCGTTTCTTCAACTCCACGCCAAGTTCGTTCTTGGGCAGGTCCATGATGTGGCCCACTGAGGCCTTCACATCGAACCCCTTGCCCAGATACTTTTCGATCGTCTTCGCCTTCGCCGGCGACTCAACGATCACCAATGATTTTGTTGTTGCCATCCCTTAACCCGGTTCCCTCTCTGTTGCTCGCTTGCCCGTTCCCGGCCCCTCGCCGGTTCGTCTCATGGTCCAATTCTCTTGTTTGACTCTCTCACAGCCAATCGGTTCCAGTGGTCCGCTCCCGTTCCTTCATGAACATCGTGTACCAAGTCTTGATCGCGTCAGCCAACGCGCGGCCCACGCCTCTTCGGGCTGGCTCCGGCAAAAAATGGCCGCAAGGCTTGCACCGTAGCACGGATTACCCCCTCATTTCCACCAGCATGGACGATTTTTCTTCGCCAACTGTCCCATTTCCGCGCGTAGCAACCCGCCTCCGCGGCCCGCAAACCGCGCCAAATCCACCTCTTTGCATCCATATTGAGAGGCGCATCCGAAAAGTAACTTCCCCATTTCGGCAGGGGGAGCGAAAAGCCCCAACTTCGGTCCGCACACAACCTATGTCCCCGGTCCCTGGTCCCCGCCCATCACATCGTTCTTACATAATTCTTCCCTGGCAGTTGCCGAATCCGGCCCGCCATCTCCAGCTCAAAAAGCGCCGTAAATACCTCAGAGGAAGTGAGTTGAGTCTCGAGCAGATCGAGAATCTCGTCAATCTGCAGGCTCTCGTCGGTGCGAAGGACCTCCAGCACCATGGCCTCCTGGGGCCGAAGTACCGGGTCAGCCAATAGGGATGCCTGGGCCTCGGCTTTGGATTCACCGGGGGCCAGCGCCTCCAGCTCCAGCCGCACCTGCGAGGGCAGGTCCTCCCACACATCTTCCCAGGTCGCCACCAGCTTAGCCCCCTGTTTTATCAATGTGTTAGGGGTCCATGAACCTTTGTTGGTCACATTGCCCGGAACCGCATACAAGTCCCGATTCTGCTCGGAGGCGCACCGTGCTGTCACTCGCGTCCCCGAGTTCTCTCCCGCCTCCACGACCAGAACTGCAATGCTCAGCCCGCTCAGGATCCGATTCCGCCGGGGAAAGTTCTGCGGCGCGGGAAAGGTCCCCATCGGCACCTCGCTCACGATGGCCCCACCCGTCGCCAGAATCTCCTCGGCCAGCTTCCTGTTCTCTTTGGGATAAACCACATCAATTCCCGTGCCCCACACGGCCACCGTCGGCATGCGCGCCGCCAGAGCCCCTTTGTGCGCACAGGAGTCGATGCCCCGCGCCATCCCGCTCACGATCACCAACCGGCGCGCGGCCAGATCACGCGACAACAGCTCGGCAATGCCCGTCCCGTAGGGCGTCGGATGCCGCGTTCCCACTACCGCAATTGCTGGCCGGCTCAGCAGCTTCGCGTCGCCGCGCACCCAAAGCACTGTCGGCGGATCGTAAATCTCGCGCAGACGTTCCGGATAGTCCGGGCTTGCGTAATCGATAATCGCCGCGCCCTGCGAAGCCACCCGCGCCCATTCGTCTTCGGCAGCCTTCCGCCCCTTGCCGTCAAAAAGAAATTGGGCCGCCTCTGCGGGAAACCTCAGCCCTTCAAGCGCTGTAAGGGCCATCGTAAAAATCTGGCTCGCCGACTTCAGTTGCTTCACCGCGTCCAGAATCCGCCTCGGCCCCAGCCCCGGCGCCAGGGTCAGCGCCAGCCACGCCAGCTCGTTCTCTCCAGGACCTTGACCTTTGTCGTTTTGCTGTCCGCGCTTCGATTCTGCGCTACCGGGCCGCTCCGTCAATGCGCCCGCGCCGATGTTTGAACCCGCGCGGTTGTCCGAAATCGATACACTGTCCAAAATTCGCACACTCCGGCTGTCTTCTTTTGAAACACAACCGCAGATCCAGGGAATGTTCGCCCACGTTACAAGCAGACGTCCAGGAAGTCAAGGTTTACGGTCACCGAGCCGTTCTCTCACCCAGTCCAGCATCACCGCCGACACGCGTTCCATCGCCGCCAGCCGAAAGGTAATCTTCTCGGCCTCGATGATGTGATCGTGTCCGGCCAACTCCACCATGGCATCCGCATGCTCCAGCACGAGGTCGTACGAAGCCTTCATTTCGGTCCATGGACTCGAAGATGCGCAAAGGCAAACCTCGGGCCGCACATGGCCGAGCACGCTGTTCGATTCAAAGATCACGCCCCCACGCGGTGGACACTCCCGCAGAATCTTCTCCACAATCGGTCCCAGCGGGTTTTGTCCTGCTCCCGACGCGTCCTCGCCAGCGGTCACCAGCAGCGCGCGCCGCGCTCCGGCAGCCAGATAACGCGCCGTATCCGACGTGTCTCCCGGCGTCGTTTCTTCCCAGATCGGAGTCGCTTTCCCATGCTCGTGCGTTGTGATCTTCACCGCTGTCCAGGAAATCTCCGGCAGCGCGCGCATCAGGCCGCACACCAGCGCGGTCTTCCCTGCGCCGCGCCCGCCCCCGCCCACAACGATCACCGCCATCGAAATCCTCAGGCTCTAGCTATTAGCTTTTAGCTCTTAGCTTCTTTTTTGCAGGAGCCAAAACCGCCGGCTCAACCGCGCCGGAGCTAATAGCTAAGGGCCAACAGCTTTCTTCTGCTTCTTCGCCAATCGCGCCAGCGTCGCCTGCTCCCTCAGCACTTCTCTCAGCGGCCGCGCTGGAGTGCCCCAGTGCACCGTCCCCGGCTTCAATCCATCGTTCGTCACCGTCGCGCCGCTGAACACCCCGGCCTGCCCGCCAAGAATCACGCCCGGACCCACATGGACGTGGTCGCCGATGCCCACCTGTCCCGCGAGCACCGCGCCTTTTCCAATCGTGCTCGACCCGCTGACTCCCGTGAGCGCAACCAGAATTGCGTCCTCGCCAATGTCGCAGTTGTGCGCCACGTGCACCAGGTTGTCGAACTTTGCTCCGCGCCGCACGCGCGTCTCTCCCAGCGCGCCGCGATCCACCGTCGAATTCGCGCCGATCTCCACGTCGTCCTCAATCACCAGCGTTCCCTGCTGCGGAAACTGCGTATAACCGCCCGTCTTTGCATCGCGCACATACCCAAATCCATCCGCACCCAGCACTACGCCGGCGTGAATCGTCACGCGGCCGCCGATCGTCGTTCCGGAGTAAACCACCACGCGCGGGTAAATCCGGCACTGCGCTCCAATCCTCACGCCCTCGCCGATCACCGCGCCCGCCTCGATGCGGGTTTCGTCGCCGACCACCGCGTCCTTTCCGATCACGGCATGCGGGCCCACAGTCACTCCGCTCCCGAGCATCGCCCCTTCGCCAATCACCGCCGTCTCATGAATCCACCCGCACTCAATCCTGGGTCGCAGCAACTTCGCCGCCTGCGCAAACCACAGCTTCGGCTGGTCCGTCTCAATCACAGCGATCGACGGGTTCGCCGCGTACGACACCGTCATCCCCGCCTTAAGCACCACCGCGCCTGCGGAGCTCTTCAGGGCGTCTGCCGCCGACGCATCATCCTCGGCAAACACCAGCTCATCCGCGCGCGCACTCGCCGGCGAATTCACTCCCGCAAGGTCGATTCCCGGTCGCCCTGCGCCAGCTTCCCACCGAGTTGCTCCATCAATTCCGCTATCGTCATCGCTCTCCGATCCGGCACTCTAGTCTCTATGTTGCGACCACGATCTTCAAGGCCAATTCCTTGTCGCGAGCACTTCCAGAAATAATGACCTTGATCAAGGTCGGGTCAAATCCGTTGCCGGAGAAGCGCAAATAGTGCAGCCCCTTGGCCGCCGGGCCGGGCAAATAAAAGTGCCCGGCCTCGTCAGTTCTCGTCGAGGACTTCACGGCCTTCCAGCCACTTGTACATTCCTCCACTAAGACGCCCTCTACGGCGACCTCCGGCGAACCGGCTCGCACAATTCCCGCGAGTGCCTGAGCCTTAAATGGCGTCGCGATTTGAACCGTTGCGACTCCCTGGGATAATCCAGAGACTCCCGACCCCAGCTCGAGGAGGCCAATCAGGGCGAGCATCGGGATTCTTTTCAATTCATCAGCCCCTAAACAAGGAATCTCAATACAGCCCCGGCTCCCCCGCCGGCCGCGTCTTCCATCTGCGGTGAATCCACAACCACTGGTCAGGATAGCGCCGAATCCACTCCTCCAGCACCGCTGTACAGCGCCGCGTGCCTTCCAGAATGTCCGCGGCCGCATCGCCCGTCCGTGGAATCTCCACCTCCGGCCCGAAACGCAGCACGTACTTCCCTTCGGCCGCCTCCCACACCATGAACCCCGGCAGCACAGCCGCGCCCGTCTTCCGCGCTACGTGCGCCAGGCCCGTCCCGGTGCATGCATCGATCCCGAAAAACTTTACGAACTCGCCTCGCGGCGGCGTCATATTCGTGTCGATCAACATTCCGACCGCCCGGCCCTCGTGCATCGCCCTCAGCAGCCCGCGCCCGAAGTCGTCCTTCGACAGAACAAAATTCCCGTGCAGGCAGCGAATGCGATTCACATATTCATCGAGCCGCCGGTTATCGAGCCTGCGGATCAGCATGCCCATCGGATAGCCCATCAGCGAGTGATAAAAGCTCGACAGCTCCCACGCGCCCAGATGCCCCGTTAGCACCAGCACGCCCTTGCCGCGCTCCTTTGCTTCCAGATAATGTTCCAGTCCGTCTGTGCGGATCCAGTCGCGCGTGTTCTCCGGCGTATACCGCGTCATGCGGCAGAACTCCACAAGCTGCCAGCCCAGGTGGACATAGACGCCGCGTAAGATTTTCTCTCTGGTCCTGGAGGAAAGCTCCGGCAACCCCAGCTCAAGGTTTCGCGCACCCACGCGCCGCAGCCGGCCAAAGCCCCAGTAAATTCCAAACGCAATGCAGCCGGAAAGAATACGCGCCAGACCGCGCGGCATCGCGCCCAGGCAACGCGCCACGGCTACAACAATCCCATACTCGATCTTTTCCCGCATGAGCAAGGATCAGTGTAGACGCTTAACGCGGCCGGTTGAGGCCGCGGAGCCCTTAACCCATCCTCTCCGCCAAATAAGCGAAATTTAGGACGAGCATGCTGCCTCGGGATTTTCGTGAACGCCCGAGGCGCGTCTTACCTAGTGCGCCCTCGCCTGCACGAAATTCTGCGCCACGTCGCGAACGAACGGCACCGCCCCCGGAGGCACGCCCACGTCGCCGCTCAGAATCGTCTCGAAGTGGTGGGGCGATCCGTAGTAGAGCGTCGTGTCGTCCTGATTCTGGCTCACGCTCGTCCCATCCAGGTCGATCCCGGCAAAGATGCCCTTGGTGCGTGAATAGCTCAACAACTCCGCGCTCATCTTCCAATCGGTCGATGCCGTTCCCGAGCGTCCCACGGGACCCGCTGCGGCCGAAGCGTCGCCGCCAATCTTGAATTTGTTCTTGAGCAAATCCTGCATGCCGCGGTCATTCACCGCAATCAGGATAAGATCTGTCGCCTGACCGCCCCATTGAAATCCAAACGACCCGCCGGCCATGCGGATAAACACCGGCCCGCTCCATCCGTGACCGGTGCGGCACGTAACCACGCCCTGTCCATACTGAGCGCCCACGAAGAACGCGCCTTTAACCATGCTTGGAACTACGGCCACGCACGTGGCCGACTTCAAAATGTTGTTGGGCACGGTCCTGTCGCCCGCGTTCATGATCTGGTCCAGGACCGTTTTGGCCGCATCGATGCGCGCCTGCAAATCCTCCCGCGTTGACGCGGCGTGTGCCGCAGTGGGGAGCAGAAGACTGAGGCAAATCGAAACCCAAATCGAAACAATGACCTTTTTCATGTTCCTATCCTTTCCATTCCGCCGCCTTGGGCCGCGGATGCGAGAACTTTGTATCGGGGGAATCGTCTCTCTGCCAAAATCATCGAGCCGGAGGATTCATGGGAACGGTCGCATGGCAGCCTGCGCCGGATCCTCCGAGAACAGGCTACAGCATTCGTCGGCATATCGCTTCCACAATTGCTCGTCCGCGCCGTTGGCGTGATCGAAGACCAACCAACGTCTTTTGTCGAATGGCTGGCTATCGAGCACGCATCACAGCGCAGAACGCCTATCGATGCGGACAGCCCGGCCAGCAGCATGGCCGCCGTATCCCGTCCTTGAGCTCGGAGCACACTCTCTCGACATGCTGACGCCTCGTCTCATCTTTCTTCACAGAGATGGTCCAGCAAATCCACTCGTTGCGTGCGAGTGGCGTTATGTCTTCCCAGGCCGCGAGTGCCTTCGCATCGGTCGCGAGCGCCTTTCGAAGATCAGTCGGAAGGTTATGTACGACTCCTCCGGAGATTCGAATCGCTGTCATCGAGTTATCCAGAAAGATAAAGGACCACGCATCTCTTACGAGAGTACAACCGGAGTTCCGAGTCCGATGGTCGCCCAGTCAAGACCGTAGCCCAGTAAACATCCCGGACTGCCAGCCCCCTCACCGCATCTCCCTGTCCAGAAAAGACTTCCAATTTTTATCGAGAATTCCGATTGCCGCCGCTCAATAACCTGCATCGAAGCAAGGGTGGCAAAGGCAACTCTGAGAATGTTTCTCCAATGACGCCCGTGCGGCGTGAAATCAAGGAGGTTCCCCCATGAAGAAATTCTTTGCGATGCTGTTGATTGCTGGATGCGGTTTTTCCATCGCGGCGCATGCCGCCGGCGACGAGCACGACAGGGGCAGGCTCGACGGCCGCCTCGACGCCGCCCGAAACGTGATCGATTCGATTATGTCTGTGCCTGACAAGGCCGTTCCCGATGGGATCGCGCGCCATGCAAAATGCATCGCCGTGGTGCCCGGCGTTGTGAAGGGAGCGTTCATCGTCGGCGCCGAGTACGGGCAGGGCGTGGTTACGTGCCGCACCGGTCATGGCTGGAGCGGGCCTGTGTTTATTCGGCTGGCCGGCGGGTCGTTCGGCTTCCAGGCGGGCGGACAGGGTACCGATCTGGTGCTGGTGGCGACGAATTACAAGGGCTTCCAGGATCTTCTGCATGACAAGTTCAAGATCGGCGCCGACGCGTCGGCAGCAGCCGGACCTGTGGGGCGCGACGCGCAAGCCTCGACCGACATCAGCATGCGCGCTGAAATGCTCACATGGTCGCGGAGCCGCGGCATCTTTGCAGGCATCGACCTGAATGGAGCGACGGTGAGCCAGAATACCGGAGACACCGACGAGCTCTATGGCGGGCCCCATCACTTCGACGCCATTCTCCGCGGCGACGTGCCTCCCCCTCCGCGGGCCGAGGGGTTTCTGCACGCGATCCGACGAGTACTTCGGCGACGCTGAAATGCACCACTAAGCCGCATCGAAGGCCGGCGCGGTCTCTCGTCCGAGAGTCCGCGCCGGCATCTTTCCCCTCCAACCAAATTCACCAACGGAATTTGAGCCTCAATATGGAATCCGCGAACCCGCATCCCGGTCTATTCGCCCAGTCCCCCGAAGTCCTGGCGGAGTCTCTCGCCTCGAAGGAAGTGAGTCCGCAGGGATCCGCCGCCGGAATGAGGTTGCTTGATTTCTATATCTGCCATGCGGCCAAGAGGCTGAGTCCTTCAAGGCTTCGCCGCCTGGAAAAGGCTCGCAAACTGCTCGCCGCTCGAATGGAGCGCGAGCTGAAGCATCGGAGCGCCGCCTGACGGCCAATTCGCGCAGCCTGGTCAGGGCTGCTCGCTCGGCGTCCAAAATGCCCGGTTGGAGTGGGGGGAGGGCTGGAAAGAGAGCACTATCTGCTCGAAAACCGTGCAGAACCAAAAAAAGAGGAGTTCCCAGGCATCATGTGAAACATGCCGCCGGGGAACTCCTTTCCCCAGATCTGCGTTGTTTCTGTGGATAAGAATGCGGAAATTCCGGTAACTACACAAGAGTACTTAGGTGTTGTGGCTAAAAGTAATAGGTTTATCACCTAGTTTGATGCAATCTCGTGCGTTCCAACCCCTGGTCGTCGCCCGTTTCCCTTGGGGAGAAAAGAGTGGCTCAGCGCCGACATCGAGAGCTGTATCCGATTGTCAGCGCCCGTCTTGCGCATAAGCCGGCCCACATAGGCCTTCACCGTTCGCTGCTCGATTCCCAGTTGCCGGGCGATCTCGCGCGTTGAATGTGCCCCCAGGATCAGCTCGAGAACCTGCTGCTCGCGCTGCGTAAGCTGCTGCCTGTATAGCACTTGCGACAAGCTCGGAGCCTTCATCAGCCGATCGATAACCCGGCATAGCAGCCGCCGCGGAGCCCAGATCGATCCCGCCGTCACCACGTCAATGGCTCTGCGCACCATGTCGGGCCCGGCGGACTGCCCAAGGTAAGCCCTCGCCCCGGCGATAATCGCATTCAGGACCAGTTCGTCATCGCCGTCAGGGCCAATCACGATCGACCGCACATCCGGCCGGACAGTCCGAATCTTCTCCACCACCTCCAGGTCGCCTGGAGAGGAATGAAGGTCGATCACCACATATTCGATGTCGTGGATCGCCAGCAGTTCTTTCAGCGGCGCGATCACCGGAACCAGTTCACATTCGCCATCCTGCCCCGGCTGATCAAAGATGCTGGCTAAACCGGCAACGCGAATCGGTTCATCCGCTGCCACCCCAATACGAATTGCATCAGGACCATGTTTTGACGATGTCATCCCCACACCCGTCCCCACGTCGGTCGACGCCCAGATGGAATCAGACCTGCCTGGTCGAATTTTGTCGATGTTCGATTCGCTGATCCGGGAGAAAATGTCGGCGCAACTTTGGTTTCTTTGACCGGTTCGCCGCGACTGCCCCAAACAACCGCGAAGACCTTGTCTCGATATTCCCTGTTTCAATCCACTTCGTCAGCGCGCTCAGGAAGCGCCATCCGGCGTCTCCACTTCTGACCGGCCCGGTGAATCCAGATCGCACAGGGTCAGGATGCGCCGGGACATGCTGGGTTCCATCAACCCAAATCCCTGCTTGTGTCCCTCTTTGAATCATTCACCGGTGAACCAAGATCGCAAATACCACCATCATCCGGCGCCCTGAGAATTTGGTGCTAGGGCTTTGACGCTAAGGTTGCATCCGGACGCCGTTCATCAAACAAAAACGCTGTCATCCTGAGCGGAGTCACGGCTTGCCGGGACGAAGCCGAAAGCCTGCCCTGAGCGGAGATCGCGGATGCGATCGGAGTCGAACGGGGACCTGCATTTTCCTCCCCAAATGCTTCACCCAACTTCCCGCTCAGAGTCCCTATAGCTTAGGCAGCACAATTCCCTGCTGCTTCTGGTACTTCCCCTTGCGATCCGCGTAGCTGGTCTCGCACGGCTGGTCGCCGTGGAAAAACAGAATCTGGCACAATCCTTCATTCGCGTACACCTTGGCCGGCAGCGGAGTGGTATTTGAAATCTCCAGCGTCACAAACCCTTCCCACTCCGGCTCGAATGGCGTCACGTTCACGATGATGCCGCAACGCGCGTAGGTCGATTTCCCTACGCAGATCGTCAACACGTCTCTCGGAATGCGAAAGTACTCCACTGACCGCGCCAGCGCGAAACGAATTCGGCGGAATGATCACCGAATCCGCCTCCACCGATACAAATGACCGCTCGTCGAAAGCCTTGGGATCGATGACCGCGCTGTTCACGTTGGTAAAAATCTTGAACTCGTTCGAGACCCTCAGGTCATAGCCGTACGAAGAAAGACCGTAGGAAATCACGCCGGCCGCCACTTGCTTTTCGCAGAACGGCTCGATCATTCCGTGCTTCAGCGCCTGTTCCCTGATCCATCGATCGCTCTGTATCGACATGCCTCTCCTGTGCCGGGTGTTGCGCCCGGCTTGCTGCGGCTCGCCTGGTCGTGTTTACGAACCCGACTCACCATCTTAAACCACCCCCCAAGTCGAAAATCCTCGCCGCCCCGCTCGCCGCATCTCTGATCTCTTGCGCCCTCGGTCCATGTCTTCTCGGTCTCTTCCCTCTTGGTCCCTCGGTCCCTTATTCCCTTGGTCCGTGCTTTTCTAATCGCAACAAAATCTGTAGTATGGGGCAAGTTGGTGGTAAGATACGCTTCAACCAGTTCGTCTTGAGCGAGGTGACTCCATTGATCAAGCAGGATATTGTTCACAACGTGGTCGAGCGCACGGGCCTGCCGCGGACCAAGGCTGAGGCGGCAGTGGACACGGTCTTCGAGGGCCTCAAGCAGGCTTTGACCAAAGGCGAGCGCATCGAGCTCCGCGGCTTCGGCGTCTTCAGCGTTCGCGCGCGCAAAACCGGCATCGGCCGCAATCCCCGCACCGGTACTGAGGTCAACATTGCCCCCGGCAAAGCCGTCCGCTTCAAGCCGGGCAAAGAGTTGCACGCGCTCGAGCCGGGTTCTACGCCCAGCTAGCCGCGCATATTCTCGCCAGATTTCCGGCCACCCCGCGCGAGCGACTGCGATCTGCGTCGTCGATCAGCCTTCTCGCGATCAAGCCAATTCGATTGCTGAATCAATGCATTCTCGAGTCGACCAACCCCAGGACCCGACCGAGCGCTAATAGAAACTCGCGCTCCTCATGAAAGGCCCCGGTTGCGTCCTCTCTTTCGCGATTACGCCCTGCCCCTGCTGCTTCTCGTCGCCAGCATCGTCACTACCACCGTCAACGGCGCGCGCTTCATGCAGAACTTCCTTGAAGGCCTGCCGCCTGTTGCGCGCGAGAGCGACCTGTGGCCCTGGCCCTGGCTCCTGCGTCATCCCGCACTCTTTTCCACGGGCTTTGCCTACTCGCTCACGCTGCTCGCCATTCTCCTGGTCCACGAATACGGCCACTATGCGGCCTGCGCCGCGAACCGCATGGATGCCACACTTCCGTGGGTCATTCCCGCTCCCACGCTCAGCGGAACCCTCGGCGCCATCATCCGCATCCGCACGCGCATCCCCAGCCGCAACGCGCTCATGGACGTGGGAATCTACGGCCCGCTTGCCGGCTTCATCGCCTCGGCCATCGCCGTTGCCGTCGGCCTCATGCTCAGCGCGCCGCGCCCGCCTGGCGTTCCCGACTCTCTCATTCGCTTCGGCGGCGATCCGCTCACCATCCAGTTGCTCCGCCGCCTTCTCGCTCACTGGAACCCGGCCATCCCCGCATTCAATCAGGCCTCGCCGCACCCGATTCTCGTCGCCGGCTGGATCGGCCTCTTCATCACCGCGCTCAATCTCATTCCCGGCGGCCAGCTTGACGGCGGACACATTCTCTACGCGCTCTCCCCGCGCGTCCATCGCTTGATGACCAATCTGCTGCCCTTCCTGCTCTTCCTCGCCGGAACCATCTATTGGGTTGGCTGGCTATTCTGGGGCGTCTTTCTCCTCTTCCCCGCGCTGCGCCATCCCAAAGTTCCCATCGATTCTGGCCTCTCTCGTGGCCGGATCGTCCTCGGCGTTCTCGGCCTCGCCCTCTTCGTCCTGACCTTCACGCCCACGCCCTTTTACGACAATTCCCTTTTGCAACTGCTCAACGTTGCCCCCTTCACATTTCCGCGCTAGCCACCGGCGCTGCTACCTTCCCTAGACCTTCTTAGCGGCTCGCCTCATGTCCTTTGTAGCGCCGGCGTCTCGCCGGCTGTACTGGCGGCGTCCTCGCCGGCAGCATTTTCGGCTGCGTCCCGCGCTGCTAAGGCTGTTCATTCGCCTCCGCGAAGAACTTCAAAATAACTTTCAGTTCGGGCTTCGTGAATTGCGCCATCGCCGCATGAAACCTGGTCTGCGCGTTCTTGTATTTGGCAGCGATTCGCCGCGCCTGCGCCGGCCGTATGCTGATCAGCCAACTCCGGCGATCAGCGGGATTGGCGCGTCGGCGAATCGTCTTCGCTCGTTCCAGCCGATCCAGCGCGACCGTAACGCCGCCTGAAGTCAGCCCCGCGTGTCGGGCCAGCGATCCCGGGGTCGCGGGACCATACAGTTCCAGAAAGTTCAACAACTGCAGATCCGTGGCCAGCAAACCGAGCTTTCCGGCAACGGAAAGGCTCACGAAGCTCGAACCGGCTACAAACTCGCGCAGAGCCCGGCTGATAGACAAAACAACCTGTGTGCGGTTTTGGGTTGACATAAGCAATACTTATTCTATAAGAATCTTCTTGATAAAGTAATCTCAACAAGATTCTATTTGAATAAATGAATCAATTTTGTGACTACTATCGGACCGCCGGCGAAAGCCGGAATCGGCGGCCGCCCCAAAACCGGAGCTTCCCTTCCCCTAGAAAATGAACTACGGATTTTCGCGCAAGAGGTTTGAAAAGGACGTCAGGAATGAGATCTCCGAGGGACGGCGACGCCAGCTTCCCGGAAAAACAAAAGTTCGGATTGCGCCCCCAAAAAACGCGGGCCCCAGGCTTCATGCCTGGGGCCCGATTTCGCGCAAAACGTCAGCCTGCGTGAGTTTTGGGATAGATCAGCCCCAGGTCCGAGCCTGGGGGTCAAACCCACTCGCCCCGCAAAAAGCCCACAGGTCGGGCCCAAGATCGTTGCGCGCCGGCCGCTTGCTCTTTGCTGTCTGCTGCTTTCCCTTTAGAATCCCGAAACAGTTGCTGCGTCAAACTGTAAGGCGTGCAACTGGCATACATCCAGGCCCTGCTGGTACTGCTGGGCGGTTCCGTCGCTGAAGACCAGCTTGAAATCCTCATGGCAAACGCCGCGCCATTGCGGTGGGAAGACGATCAGCGTTCCCATCCCATCAGGCAGCGACGCGCGCCCAAGAACGTCCGCGCCCCATGAACCCGAAGAGTGCGGCGACACATACAGGTTGTTCAGGGTCTTTCCCGTGTTGTTCAGGAACCAGAAGTTCGCCCGGCTCTGCGGGACCGCCCGCTGCGGAAGCAGGCACGCCAGCAGCACCGCGGGTAGAATCGCTGTCACTAGAAGCTTCGTGAACGTTCGCATAGTCTCCTCCTCAAATCGCCGAATACCGTCCAGTTCGTGCTGTTCATTTCCGTTCCGGGAACAAGGAACTTCACGCCCGTCGGCAGGACTCGCGATTTGTAAAATGCTGAGGCAAGTGCCGGCGCCACTTCATTGCTGCGTCCACGCTTGCCGGGGAAAGGATTGCGATCCGCTGTTGACCCGCCTCCAGGATCCACAGACCGCGCTTGCTCAGGACCGTGCGGAAGCTGGCCGGATCATACCGGCACACTCAATTCCCCAGCAAGTGAAAACTTTGTTATTCGCCAAGTTGCTCATCTCGCGCACATTCGCGCGTGCCCCTCTCCCGCCCCACCATCTCTCCGCTCCCTGCCCCCGGTTGCCCGCTTCATATTCCCGAGCCGCATATTTCCTTCCGCCAAAGGCGCCCATCGTGCTATAGCTTGCCAAGGCCACACAGATTCCCACTGCCCGCATGAAAAAGTCACTTTTCTTTCTTTTGCTGCTCGCGCCTGCGCTCTTCGGACCAGCGCGCGCGCAGAGCTTCGACCTCGGCAGCGCCACCGCAGCGCAAACATTCGGCCAGGAAGATGACATCACAGTCCTCACCGTGCAAAGGGCGGCGCACGCATGACGGCCATTCTTCTTCTTGCCGCCGAACTGCCGCTCATGGACCGGCTCTTTCCATCAATGCCGCTCGCCGAGCAGGTGCAAAAGACACCGACGCTTATCCTGGCCGTGCTGATGTGCTGCCTTGCCGTGGCATTCCTGGCCCTCTGGCGAGCCGCGAATGATTTTCGGGCTTTTCGCAACATTGGCGTCTTTTACTCAACTGCAGCGGTGGGTGAGCTATTCAATTACTTCGGAGGCCAGATTCCCTATTGGTCTCTGAGAGGCATAACGGCGGGCATGCTGGTTGCGACAGCGGGCGAGGCGATGCAGATTCCGCGGCGCCGCTGGACACTGTTGTTCTGGCCAATCTATCTCTTTGCCTCCATTGCGGTGTGGTTTCCGGGCTTGTCTTTCGCCTCCGAGTGGCCGTTGCTCGTATCCCAGGCTCTGGTCGCAATCCTGATTTTCCAGGGCTTAATGCGCAAGAACGCACCTGACAGAATGATTGCCATCGCATTTTTGTGCTATTGGCTCGTTCGTCTCACATCTTTCGGCTCCTTCAAGCGCCTGATTGCCGTGAAGGACCACACTGCTCCCATCGGCGGCTGGCAATGGCCGTACACAACCAGCGCGCTGACCCTGGCGGGAATGGCGACGCTGGCGATCTTTATTCGCGAACTGATCCGCGACCGCAGCGAGAAGCAGCGCATGGCCGCTGAACTGGCCGCCGGCCGCGCTGTTCAGCAGGTTCTTATCCCTGAGGACGTTCCCACAATCCCTGGATTCAAGATTCAATCGGTCTACAAACCCTATGGAGAAGTCGGCGGCGACTTTTTCCAGGTGCTGCCGGTGAAGAGCGATGAAAGCGCCAGCGGAGTACTGGTGATCATCGGCGACGTCAGCGGCAAGGGAATGCCGGCCGCCATGACCGTCTCTCTGCTTGTGGGTACGGTGAGCACGCTGGCACACTATACGCAAAGCCCCGGAGAAATTCTGGCCGCCATGAACCAGCGCATGCTCGCCCGCAGCCACGGCGGCTTCACCACGTGCCTCGTCCTCCGCGCCGACGCTGACGGCACGCTCACCATCGCCAACGCGGGTCACATCGCGCCTTACGTTGACGGCAAAGAACTCCAGACCGAGAATGGTCTTCCACTAGGGATCGCAGCCGACACAATCTACGCCGAATCTACCTTCCAACTGTCCCCAGGGCAGCAACTCACGCTTCTTACCGATGGTGTCATCGAAGCCCGCGACGAAGCCGGCGCTCTCTTCGGCTTTGAATCCGCCGCCGCTCTTAGCACCCACACCGCCGAAGCCATCGCCCATGCGGCTCAAACATTCGGCCAGGAAGATGACATCACAGTCCTCACCGTCGCGCGCGCTGCAACCGCCGTCTGAGTCAACCGTTCACCGCTCACCGTCCACCGTTTACATCAGCCGCAGCGCATCCACATCCACGATGAGATTCCGCCGCGGGACATCCTTCTCCGCCGCGTGCGCCAGCATTCCGCGCAGCGCCTCATTCAGCGCCTTGCGCGTCGCGCTCTTCAAGATCATATGGAAGCGATAAATGTTCTTGATGCGCGCAATCGGCGCCGTGCAAGGACCCAGCACTCGCACGCCCTCGATCGCGGCCTTCTGGAGCCATTTGCCCAGAAGCGCTGACCACGCCGCAGCTTCCTCCAGCTTTGGCGATTGCACCAGCACGTTGGCCAGCGCGCCGAAAGGAGGATAGTGCATCCACCGCCGGTACTTCAGCTCGCGCTCTGCGAACGCTTTGTAGTCGTGCTTCATCGCCGCCAGGATTGCGTAGTGATCGGGGTAATACGTCTGCACCACGACTCGTCCTGGCAGATCGCCGCGTCCCGCGCGGCCGCTCACCTGCGTCATCAATTGAAACACGCGCTCCGCCGCACGAAAATCCGGCATGGAGAGCGCGTGATCGCAACCCACCACGCCCACCAGCGTCACGTTGTGAATGTCGTGGCCCTTGGCAATCATCTGCGTGCCGACCAGCAGATTGATCTCGCCCGAGTGCAGGCGCGCCAGCAGATGTTCCAGATCGTAGCGCCCACGCACCGTGTCGCGATCCATGCGCCCGATGCGAGCGAACGGAAAGATATCTGTAAGCCGCTCCTCGCCCTGCTGCGAGCCCGCGCCCAGGTAATACAAATGCTCGCTGTCGCACTTGGGACACTTCGCGGGAACCGTGCGTTTGTAGCCGCAGTAGTGGCACTCCAGCCGCTGCCCCGCCCGCGCTTCGGCGGTGTCATCGAGCTGCGCCTTGTGATGCGTGAGCGCGATGGCGCAGTTCTGGCATTCGAGTTTTTCGCCGCACGAGCGGCACATCACGGCAAAGGAATAGCCGCGCCGGTTGAGCAGAATCAGCGCTTGCTCGCCGCGCTCGAGCGCCGCCTTGGTTTGTTCAACAAGCGATCGTGAGAAGAGCGCGTCCTTGCCGGACTCCTTGAACTCGCTGCGCATGTCAACGAGTTCCACCTCGGGCAGCGGCCGATTCATCACGCGATCGACGAGCTCGATGCGCGTGTACTTTCCGCGCTCCGCATTCTGCCAGCTTTCGAGCGACGGCGTGGCCGAGCCCATCACCACTACTGCGCCCGCGAGCTTCGCGCGCATCACGGCCACGTCGCGCGCGTTGTAGCGCGGCGTCTCTTCCTGCTTGTAGCTCTGGTCGTGCTCTTCGTCCACCAGAATCAATCCCAGTTTCGGCGCCGGCGCAAAGATCGCCGAGCGCGTGCCGACAACAATTGGCGCATCGCCGCGTCGAATCCGCCGCCACTGCTCGCTGCGCTCCTCGGGGGTGAGCGCCGAGTGCAGCAGCGCCACCTTCTGCCCAAACGCCTGATCGAGCAGCCCGGCCATCTGCGGCGTGAGCCCGATCTCGGGAACCAGCAGGATCGACGTCAGTCCTCGATCGAGCGCCTTTTGCATCGCGGCCAGATACACCGCCGTCTTTCCCGATCCCGTCACGCCGTAGAGCAGAAATGGATGGAATGCTCCCAGCCCCTTGGTCAGCGTGTCGAGCGCATCGATCTGCGGCAGGTTTAGGTAGATTGGCTCGGACGAAGGAGTGATCCCGCCCAGCCGAAATGCCTCAGGCCGCTCGTCGATGCGCACCAGCCCTCGCCGCACAAGTGTTTGCAGAGTGGACGAGGGCAACTCGCGACGCCGCAGCTCCGCAAGCGGCAATTCGCCGCCGCTCGCCGCCAGCTCCGCCAGGATTGCCGTCTGCTTTTCGGTCAGCGTGGGCAGCCGCCCATCGCCTGCCAGCACGGCGAACCGCTCCATCCGCCGCGCATCCCGCTCGGCAGCGGCTGTCTCGCGCGCAATCCACTTCCGGCGCACCATCGCGGCCAGCAGCGGCAACGATGCTGCCGTAGCTGTTCGCAGCGTCGACACCTTTACCGGCTCGCCCTTGGCCAGCCTCTCAAGTACCCGCCGCTCCATGTCCTGGTCCTCTTTGGAGAGTTTGCCGCGTCGCTTCCCTGTTGTCGCTCTTCTCAAAGGCTTGTCATCCTGAGCGAGTTCGTCCGCCGCGGCGAGCGAACGAGTCGAAGGACCTGCATTTGTCTTTCTCTCAAACCCTTCCTCTCCATCCATCGCTGTCGCCAGCACGTCGCGTCCCAGGTCAGTAATGCGGTAGTAAACCGTGCGCCGCACTTCGGCGGCAAGGGGGAGCATGGCGCGCAGTACTTCGCCCAACGGCGCCAGGTAGTACTGCGCCGTCCACTCGGCGAGTTCCAGAAGATGGTCGCTGAGCAGCGGCTCCTCATCGAGCACCGCCTCGAGATACCTGACCTCGACGTCAAGGGGGGGCCTTCGCGTCGACCGCCGTCACCACGCCAATCAGCTTCTCGTTGCGGAAGGGCGCAATCACGCGCGCGCCGCGCTGCGGCGACTGTCCCTGGCGGATCCCATAGGTAAACGTTTGGTCCAGCGGCACCGGTAACGCGACTTCGCAGTAAGGGGGCATGGGCTGATACGAGTAGGTCCCATTTTATAGTCTGGCCACAAATCAGTGTTATAGTATTGATTTATATGGAGTCAATTTTTAGATGCTGACTTTTATAGAATACATGCTATAGTGTTGATTGAAGATCATGCATGGAACGGCCTAATGGAAACCAATGCCACAAACCGAATCACCACAGGCACTTATGAGCCCCGCTACGTGGCGATCATTGGCGATATCGTGGCCTCGCGCCGATTCTCTCCCACCTGCCGAAGGATGGTTCAGGAGAAGTTCCTGGCGCTTATCCACTCTCTGAACCGGGAATTCACAGCCGCCTTGGCCGCGCAATTCACGGTCACGTCGGGGGATGAGTTCGAAGGCTTGTTGACCAGTTCATCGGTCCCCGAGGTTCTTCCGGCGATCATCTGGCAGGTCGATCAGGCCTTCGTCGAACTGGCGACCTACAACAACGACGATCCGATCGAGGTGCGCACCGGCGTTGGACTGGGCACCATCGATACCGCTATCGGCGCCAACCCGAACGTGATCGACGGTCCGGCTTTTCACGCAGCGCGGGAGGCCATTCGGCTGGCGGCGAAAAAGAAATCTCTTGGCGGGGTTTTCGCCGGATTCGGTGAGCCGCATAACACGATCCTGAACGGGCTGGCCCGGGTTCTTCATTACCAGCGCGCGCGCTGGAGCCCGCAACAGCACCGCCTCGCCCTCTTGCTTCACCGAGGATTGCGCAAGACAGACGCTGCGATGGAACTGGGCCTCAGCAAGCAGGCCGTCACTGCTTATGCCCAAACCGCAGGATGGCAGGCATACGTCGAAGGGGAATCCGCGTTGAGCAAGGCCATTGAGCTCTCTCTCAGCGCCGCCGGGCAGTAATATCCGCAGGGCGGCGCATCCTGTGTATGATCATTGGCGTATCAACGTGACTCTTACCAATGAATAACTCTCTCCTCTTCGCGGAGTCGCTGCTGCTCTGGACGTTGGCGAACTACGCATTCGGCGTCGATCCTACGAAGGATCACGGCAAGGAACATTCGCACGCAGAATCGGCGACCAGGTTGTGGTGGAACATATCGCTCCGCAGCATCGGATTCGCAATTCCGCTGGCCTGCGCGGGACTCTTCTGCCGGGCTCACGTCGAGGCGTCGGTGCTCCTGGTGCTCGGGACCTTTGGCATGCTGGCATGTCGCAGCAAGTTCATTCCGCTGCAGAACCTTCTGGAATTCGATCTCGTTACCAACGGAATTTTCATCTATCTCTTCTGGCAGATCTCAGAGAATGCGCATTGCAATGAGCCCTCATTGGCAGCGTTTCATTTGAGTCAAAATCAGGCTTCCTGCGTTCTGATCGGATCGGCCATCCTGCTTTATACCGTGCGAGGCGGAGACTATCTCGTCGCCAGCATTCTTAAGAAGACGGGCAGTCAGGGTGCGGCCGCGCAATCCGCTTTGCCGGCGCGCGACGCGTTTGGGCGCATGATTGGCTATCTGGAGCGCATTATCGTTGTCATGATTGTGGTGGCAGGCAGCTATGAGGCGCTCGCATTCTTTTTTGCGGCCAAAGGCCTGGTCCGCTCAAAAGAGCTGGAAAATCACCAGTTCTCCAATTACTTTCTGCTCGGCTCGCTGGCGAGCTTTCTGGTTGCCCTCAGCACGGGCTTGATTCTGCAGCGGACCGTTCAATTGCTCTGGAAATAGGCTGCGGGCTACGCGAGCGGCGATAGGCGGTCGCTCACGCGCGCGCCGGCGCCTTCAGTCCCAGCTCTTTCATTGCAATCTGCAAGTCCGCCCACGCTTCCTTCTTTTGCCGCGGATCGCGCAGCAGGAACGCTGGGTGATATGTGACGATGAGGCTCATACCTCGGAATGCGTGCACGCGCCCGCGCAGCCCGGCGAGCGGCTGCCTTTGGCCAAGCAGATAGGTCGCCGCCGTCGCGCCCAGCGCGACCAGAACCTGTGGACGCACTGCGTCGATCTGGCGAAAGAGAAAGGGCGAGCAGGTGTTGGCTTCTTCGGGATCCGGCGTGCGGTTGCCTGGCGGACGGCACTTGACCACGTTGGCGATGTAGCACTCCTCGCGCTTGAGCCCCATTGCAGCAATCATGTTGTTCAGCAGTTGACCGGCACGGCCCACAAAGGGCAGCCCCTGCGCGTCCTCATCGGCGCCTGGCCCTTCGCCCACGAACATCAGCCGGGCAGCGGGATCGCCGACGCCAAAAACGATCGTGTTGCGGCCCTTATGCAGCGCGCATCTCGTGCAATCGCCGAGTTCTTCGCGAATCGCTTCGAGCGCGGCAGCGCGCTCAACGGCGGGGACAGCGGCGGATTGCGGCGGTGCCGGGATCACTTTGCGCGTCTTGATGGTGGGTTCCTCTTGAAAGTAGTTTTCCTGCCCTGCCGAAGGCTCAGCTGTAGATTGAGCCGCAGCCTCAATCGCGGCCTGCAAGAGCCCGTCTCGTTCCGCCAACTCCTCGGCCACGCTCCGGCCCAGCTTGGGGTCGTCGACTGCGGCGGCCGGCTCAACTTCTCTGCGATAGAACTCCATGAGCCCCAGATCGCGATAGAACCTGAGCCGCTCGGCGAGAGCGTCACGAGTGCGGGAATCGAGCGTGCGCGGCAATCGAATCACTCAACGATCAGTTGGCGTCGCCCAGCGCCAACGGGAATGCTTTCGCCCAGCACGCGGTCTTGAACGGCCTGCCGGTTGTGCACATCCACGTCCGGCTTTTGATCGAATTCCTCAACCAAAGGCCGCGGACGTCGAAAGCTGAGGATCTCGTCGAGGATGCGATCAGCCAGTTGGCGTTTCGGCATCTGCGGCAGCTCGACGGACGTGGCCCGTGTCAGGAACGTCGCCGCATTGGTGTCGGCATCGATGCCTATGCCTTCGGCGGCCACGTCGTTCACCACAATCGCGTCGGCGCCTTTCGCCAGCAACTTTGCCCGTCCGTTCTCCATTCGATTCTCAGTCTCCGCAGCGAAGCCAATAATCAGTTGCCCCGGCCTGCGGCGGCGGACGACTTCCGCAAGAATGTCTTCAGTCGGCGCGAGCTCAAGTATTAGCGGCCCCGTGCGTTTGAGCTTTTGCGCGGAAACCGCTACGGGACGATAGTCGGCCACAGCAGCAGCTTTAATCACCAGCGTTGCTTCCCCCATCCGCTCGAGCACCGCGTTCCGCATCTCGTCTGCGGTGGTCACCTTCACAGCTTCGCAGTGTGCCGGAGCTTGCAGGCTCGATGGCCCGCTGATGAGAATGACTCTTGCGCCGCGGCTGCGCGCCGCCTCGGCCAGCGCATAACCCATCTTCCCGCTGGAGCGGTTGCCGATGAAGCGCACCGGATCGAGCGCCTCGCGCGTTCCTCCCGCGGTCACCAGCACAACCTCGCCGGCCAGATCGTGACGCCCGCCGAGCGCGGCAAAAACCGCCGATGCAATCGTCTCCGGCTCCGCCATGCGGCCCGTGCCAACCATGCCGCAAGCCAAATCGCCCGTTCCCGGCTCAATAATTGCCACGCCGCGCTGACGAAGCGTCTCAATGTTCGCCTGCGTGGCCTTGTGGTTCCACATATTCACGTTCATCGCCGGCGCAACCACCACCGGCGCAGTCGTGGCGAGATAGAGTGTGGAGAGAAAATCGTCGGCGATGCCGTGGGCGAACTTGGCCAGAATGTTGGCTGTGGCGGGAGCGACAACCAGCGCATCGGCCCATTGAGCCTCGGCGATGTGGTCGATCCCGTTCTGCTCCGGAGCGGCCGCGCCTGGGTCCCAATCCTCCCACAGGCTGGTGATGACCTTGTGCCCGGTAAGTGCTGAAAACGTGAGCGGCTGAACAAATTTCTGCGCCGAGGCGGTCATCACGACATGCACTTCGACAGCCTGGCGCTGCAATGCGCGCACCAGCTCGGCTGCCTTATACGCAGCGATTCCGCCGGAGACGCCTACGATCGCTCTCATGTCTCGATTGTAGTTCAGGGACGGTGAATGGTGGCAGTGCGCAGTGGGCCGATAAAGACAACTTTGCCCGACGGCCGCGCCCGCTCCGGATCACTCGATTTGACCAGTTCGAGCAACGATGACCATGCGCGGTCCACCGTGCACGGTGAACCGCTCACCGTCCACCGCTCTTAGCTCAGCAGGATCGGAACCGCCGGACCTTCAACCAGCGGCTTGACCACTTCCACTTCGCGTTTGACGTAAGAGATTTTGCCGGCCTCGATCTCATCCTGCGCGATCCGGCATGCCTTACTGGATCGAGTGGGGACCAGCGCCTGGGAGCCGTTTTGTATCTGGCGAGCGCGGCGCGCTGCCACCAGGACCTTGCGATAGTTTGAATCGAAACTCGTTTCAATCGTCATCGGGGTCATCTCCAAAGGGAAGCTGCTGCTGGCTGGAGTCGCCATCGATGCCGAAGGCCTCCAGCACAGGTTTGAGCCGCTCCTGCGAATTCGATTGCAAGCAGGCCGCGGCGACCTCCAAAACCCGTCGCGAACGATAAGCGATCACTTCGCCATTGCGATAAAAACGCTCCGACAACACAATGGCTTCCAGTTGCGCTACCGCCCGGTCCAGAACGTCATTGACCAGAATATAGCCGTATTGGCGATAATTCTCAATCTCGCTGCGCGCCTCACCGAGCCGGCGAAAAACCTCCTCGTCGTCCACAACGCCCTCGGCACGGCTGCGGTTGCGTAGCCGTGTACGCAAAACTTTGGGGTTGGGCGGCAGAACGAAGATGCCCACAGCTTCCGGCATCTTGGCGCGCACTTGCGCTGCGCCTTGCACGTCGATGTCGAGCATCAAGTCGTGGCCTGACGCCAAGGCATCGTCGAGAGACTGTCGTGCGGTTCCGTACAAGTCTTTTCCGAACACTTCCGCATATTCCAGAAACAACCCAGCATCGATCATGCGCTGGAATTCTTCGCGCGTGGTGAAGTTGTATTCGCGCCCGTTCTCCTCCGAGCCGCGTGGCGCGCGCGTCGTCCAGGAGACGGCAAAGTCGACGCCGCTCACCTGTTTGCGCAGCTCGCTTACCAGCGTGCTCTTGCCGGAGCCGGACGGCGCCGAGATGATAAATAGGATTCCTGCCACTTTTGTCTTTCGTCTCCTCTAGAAACCGAGCTAGTAGCCGTTAGCCATTCGCTTTTAGTTACATTCTCGCCTAAGCCAAACTCTTAGCTCTCACATTGGAGAAGCTAAGAGCTAGCGGCTAAAAGCTAACAGCTCTCTTTATTCCACGTTCTGAACCTGCTCGCGGGCCTTTTCGATTTCCGATTTCATGGCCAGCCCCAACTCGGTGATCCGCGTTCCCTTCCCGCTGATCCCTGCCGTTTTTGAAAGCAGAGTATTCGCTTCGCGGTTCATCTCTTGCAGCAGAAAGTCGAGCTTCTTTCCCGCTTCGCCACCGGTCGTGAGCAGCTCGCGAAAATGATCGATGTGCGTCGTCATGCGCGCCAGTTCCTCGCTGACGTCGCTACGTTCCACCAGGACGGCAACTTCCTCCAGCACTCTCTGCTGGTTAAACTCCGGCCCCACAGCGGCGGTGAGTTTCTGTGTGAGCCGCTCCTGGCTGCGCTGCTCGATCTCCGGCCGGAGCTCTGCAATGCTGGCAGTCGCGGCAGCCAGCCGGTCGAGGGTACCGCGCAAAATCGCCTCGAGTGCATCGCCTTCACGCGCGCGCATCGCCTTCAACTGCTCCAGCAGCGGAACGGTCTGCTCCAGCACGCTGGCGGCCAGCGCGCTCAGGTCGGTGTTGTTGCGATCTTCGGTTTGCAACGCTCCAGGCAAACGCAATGCCGCGTTCAGGTCTGGCTCGCCATTCAAACCGTGCTCCTTGCGCGCAGCGTCAAAAGCCGTCAGATACCCGGCGATCAGTTCGCGGTTGTACCCCGCCTTGGCCTGCGCGGAGCGATCGACGGACAGAGTCAAATCGACGTGGCCGCGAATCAGGTTCTCCTTCAGCACGCGACGCAAATCCATCTCCACAGCATCGAGACCGCTTGGCAGGCGGAACTGTAGATCGAGAAAGCGATGATTCACGCTTTTCGCGGTGAGCGTGTAGCTCAGCTGCTCCTCGCCGCCAAGAGACGCGCGAGCCTGCACGCGCGCGAATCCGGTCATCGATGCAATCGCCATACTTACTCCTTCGCTCCCGTGGCCAGCGCTGCCCTTTCATCGAAAGGCAGATACATCTTGTTAGGATCGGGGGTCTGCGCCGCGGGTACGTCCAGCGCCTCAGGCATGTCGATGAACTGCAATTGATAGAGCTTTTGATAAGTTGGCGAAGTGTTGAGCAACTCATCGTGGGATCCGACTGCGGTAATACGGCCGCATTCGAGAACCGCAATTCGGTTGGCGCGGCGGATGGTGGAAAGGCGGTGCGCAATCACGACCACGGTGCGATTCTGCATCAGGTTACCCAGAGCGGCCTGTACCAGCGACTCGCTTTCCGAATCGAGCGCCGACGTGGCCTCATCGAGAATCAGAATCGGCGCGTCCTTGAAGATGGCTCGCGCGATGGCCAGGCGCTGACGCTCGCCGCCCGAAAGCCGGAAACCCTTCTCGCCGATCATCGTCTGGTAGCCCTGCGGCATGTTCAGGATGAAGTCGTGCGCCAGAGCATTGCGCGCGGCCTGTTCCACCAGCGCGCGCTTGGCATCGGGCTGGCCGTACGCAATGTTGTTGTGCACCGTGTCGTTAAACAGGATCGTCTCCTGCGTTACCTGAGCCACCTGACGGCGAAGAGAAGCCAGCGTAAGATCGCGCAGATCGCGGCCGTCAATCAAAATGCGGCCCGAGGTGACGTCAAAGAATCGCGGAATCAGGTTCACTAGCGTGGACTTGCCCGCGCCGCTCGGCCCGACGATGGCCAGCACCTCGCCCGCATTCACCTCAAGGTCCACATCGTGCAGAATCTCCTGCTCGCCTTCGTCCGTCGAGTAGGAGAATCCTACGTTCTCGAATCGAATGGCCTGGCGGAAGCGCGTGAATGTCCCGGCGCGCGAGCGTTCTCTCACGTCGTCCTCGGCGTCAAAGAAGGAAAAAATCGATGCCGACGCGCCCATCGCCTGCTGGAAGCTGTTGTAGAAAAAAGCAAAGCGGCGCAGCGGATCATAGAGCTTGAAGAGTAGAAAAATGAACGCGCCGAAAACACCGATGGTCATGTAGCCGGTCATGATTGCGCTGCGGCCGATCCACAACAGCAGCGCCATGGCGATCGCGCCCACCGTATCCATCAGTGGCGAACTGATCGACTGAATCCGCACGCTGCGCAGGTTGGCGCGAAACAGCCGCTTGGCTGCGCTCTTGAAGCGCAGAATCTCCCACAGCTCGGTGTTGAACGACTTCACGATGCGGTTGCCCGTCACCGTTTCATGCAGGATGTTCTGTACTTCCGCGAGCTTGTCCTGTCCCGTTCGTGTCCGCGTGCGCACTTCGCCGCCTATCTTGCGCGCTGAGGCGATTACTACTGGAATAAAGAGGACCAGCGCCCAGCTCAGGTATCCGCCCATACTGACGATGAGGACAATCGCGACCAGAAATGTGAAAAACTGCTGCAGAAAATCGCCCAGCACCGAGCTCAACGCGGTTTGCACGCGGTCAACGTCGTTAATGAGCGTGGAAAGGATGGTGCCGGTCGGATTCTTATGGAAGAAGCTCGATGAGCGGCGCATCGTGACTTCGTAGAGATGATTGCGCAGATCGGTGATTGTGCCGAAGCCGGCATAGTTCACGAGATAATTTCCCGCGTAGTCGCAAAGTCCCTTGAGGACCGTGGCGAGCACCAGCGCCAGAGCCACCACGTCCCACGCATTATGGATATGCATGAAATGCGGGATCAGGCTTCTCAGGTCAAAGTGCCATCGCGTTTTCTGAAGACCCAGCATGATCGGGCCTTCCGGCGCGCTCGGCGTCAGCACACGATCGAAGATCGGCTGAAGCAGCAGAATGCGAAACGCATCCAGCCCCCCCACCAGCGCTGACAGAATCACCCCCGGCAGCCACTCCAGCGTGTACGGCAGCCCATAGCGCAGCAGGCGCAGGAAATTCCTCATGCGCCTCGGCCTGCCCGGCGCTTGCTGCGCCTGATTCCCTGCTGAAATTGGGTGCGGAAGTCCATCCCCGTATTGTATCCGCGCTGGAAGCGATGCGCCTCGCTCCCGCGTGACCTCGGTTTTGCGGCTCTTATCGAATCCTTTGCGCGCAGCCCGGCCGGGAACGAATCAAAACGCCTTCAGGCTCACGATGGCCTTCAGGATGGTCTCCGGTTGCGGCAAAATCGCATCTTCCAGCTTCGGCTGGTACGCGACAAATGTATCCATTGCGCCGATGCGCCGCACCGGAGCGTCAAGATCGTCGAAGAGCTCGTCGGCGATGCGCGAAGCAATCTCCGCGCCGTAGCCCCAGCTCAGCATGTCTTCGTGCGCCACAATCACGCGATTGGTCTTGCGCACACTTTCGGCGATCGCTTCCCAATCGTAAGGATTCAGCGTGCGAAGATCGAGGATCTCCGTATCAATGCCGTGCTCGCGCTGTGCCTGCTGTGCGGCCTGCATTGCACGCGGGACGAGCGCACCATAGGTGACCAGCGTAAGGTCCGTGCCGGGACGAACGATCTTTGCTTTTCCGAAGGGAATCGCGAAATCCGGCCCCGGATACGGCGCGCGGCCATAGGTCTCTCGATAGAGCCGCTTATGCTCGAAAAACAACACCGGATCGTCGCAACGAATCGCCGTACGCAACAGTCCGTTCGCGTCGAGCGCGTTCGATGGGAAGACAACGCGCAGTCCCGGAGTGTGTGTAAAGAGGCTCTCGCCGGATTGCGAGTGGTAGATCGCGCCTCCCGTGAGATATCCGCCGATGGGCACGCGGATCACGACCGGCACTGCCCAGGTTCCGTTCGACCGCCAGCGCATCACAGACAACTCATTGCGAATCTGGTGCATGGCTGGCCAAATGTAATCAAAGAATTGAATTTCTACGACCGGCTTCATGCCGCGCAAAGCGTAGCCGATTGCCCGGCCAACAATATTCGCCTCGGCGAGCGGCGAGTTGAAAACGCGATCCGATCCAAACTCGGTCTGCAAGCCTGCAGTCAGTTTGAAGACCCCACCCTTTCCTTTCACTTCAGCAAGCGCTTCAACCCGGCTCGCATCGGCCACGTCCTCGCCATAAACCACGATGCGCGGATCGCGCCGCATCTCGTCGCGGAGGCAAATGTTGATCAGTTCGGCCATCGTGCGAGGGCCGGCGCCCTTTTGACCGGCTTCCGCGGCCCCATTCACTTTCGTCGCCGTCTCGGGCTGCTCGGTGGCAAAAGACACGCTTGTGGGATCCAGGTCTTCGGAGTAAACGTGAGTGGCAATGTCCTTCACTTCCGGCAAGGGCTCTTCCAGTGCACGCTCCGCTGCCTCGGCTACCTCCCGTTCCAGGCTCCGCTCCAGCCCGTCGATCTCCTCGACCGTGAGAATTCCTTCGCCAATCAGCCGACTGCGGAAACGCGCGATGGGATCGCGCAAAAGGTCTGCCTCGCGTTCGGAGGCCGAACGGTAGTTCTTGTCGTCGTCGGAAAGCGAATGGGAATACAACCGCACGACATGGCCGTGAATGAACGCCGGCCCGTTCCCTGCCCGGCAATGTTCCGCCGCTTGCTGAAAAGCGCGCATCGTCACGACCGGATCGTTCCCGTCAATCTCGGCAAAGTGGAAGTTGGGAAAGTTCGCTACGAGCCGGGAGATGTTTCCTCCGGGAGTATTCACCTCGACGGGAACGCTGATCGCGTAGCCGTTGTCCTCCACGCAAAAAATCACCGGCAGTTTTTGGTTCGACGCGGTGTTGATCGCCTCCCAGAATTCGCCTTGCGAAGTTGAGCCTTCGCCAACGCAAGTGAGCACCACTTCATCACCGTGAAAATCCACATCGTGGAAGGCGCGATAATCGCCCTCCACTTTGGCGGCCATCGCGGGATTTTTGCTGAATGCCCGCCCAGCCTCGGCGCAACCCACGGCCTGCAGCAACTGCGTGGCCGTCGAAGATGAAGTGCTGACGATATGCAGCTCGCGGTTGCTCCAGTGCCTGGGCATTTGCCTTCCGCCGCTGGCTGGATCGGAAGCGGCGCCCACGGCCTGCAGCATCATGTCGTAGGGCGTCACGCCCAGCGCCAGCGCCAGCGCACCATCGCGATAGTAGGGGAAAAACCAGTCGTAGCCTGAGCGCAAGCCGAGAGCAGCTCCGACCTGCAGAGCTTCGTGCCCCGCTGAGGAAATCTGAAAAAAGATCTTCTGTTGCCGTTTAAGGAGGATCTCGCGATCGTCTACCGCGCGGGAAAGAAACATCAGCCGGTAGATCTCAATCATCTGCTGCGCGGTCAGCTCGTCCCGGGCCGGATAGGCTCCGGACGCACGAGCGCTGGAAATTGCCACTTCCATTCCGGTCGACCCCCATACCGAAAACCAGAGCGAGCGTGACCTGATGCTGGGCCAGCCAATCGACGCAATCAGTTGATCGCGACGATCGAGCGCCGAGCCAACCCGGCCACTGTCGTTCCGGCTTCGCCGGAAGAACCCTCTTCCGGTTAAAACCTAGGTTGATTGTAGCAATTTGCCATGTGCCGATGCTTGCCGGATATTGGGCTGCCTCCCGTTTTCTGCCCGCGCGAATCGACGGCTACAGCGGTTTCACAATTGCCTTACGCCGAAACCGAAAATGCTGAGTGGCTTTTTCATCAAGAAAAAGCCACCCTTTGCAAACTCCGGAAAGTGCAAGCGAATTGTGAAACCGCTCTAGTGGGACGGGAAAGGAACGGGCATCTGCATGGCCGGCGACAGTTGTGGTGTCCCATCAGCCATCTTTTCCTTGACGCTGTGCGCCAGCTTTTCAATTTGCGCGATTTTGCGCAGTTGTTCATCGGTCAGCGTTGAGGAGCTGTTTGCCGCCAGCCCCTCGTTCAACTCCTTGGCCAGCGTGAGCAGCTTGTTGGTGTCGGAGACCATATCCCTCTGGCGCTCGATATTGAGCGCTTTGAACTGTCGCTCCGCCGCAATTGGATCGTATTCGCTCGATACTGCCGGATCCCTCGGCATCTGAGCGCTACGATGACTCATCGATGGGACCCCGGACTGGGGACGCATCGCGGGTTCTGCGGCAAACCCAATCAACATCGCCAGGCCGGCACCCCAACACAGCGACGACACCCACCTTCCCCAGTGCCCGCTCTCCACTGCACATCCACCTTCGGTGTTTATTGCGCTGTCCTGGAACAAATCGCATGCGACGCCTCAGTATTTCGTGTTCGCATTCCTTACTTTGTGTGCCAACTGCTCAATCTCGCCTGCCTTGCGGACCACGGTCACCGAAAGTGTGCCTGCGGATGATTGATCCACGGCTGCCTTCAGGTCTGTCGCCAATCTCAGCAGTTCGGCGCATTGCTTAGAGACCTCTGGCGCATGTGCATCCAGGGCCGCTCTCCCCGATTGCGACGGCGCCGTTTGGGTGCCTGGGGCTGCGGCCTTGGCCCCGGGAGGGTCGATCGCCGGGAGCGGAAACGATTCCTGAGCCGCGATACGAACCAGCCCGAAGACCACCACAACGGCCAGCGCCACTGCGCATCCAACAGAACAGAGCCGTTGTGCCAGGAGTTTTGCCGGGAGGGTCCGGCTCGTCGGTTCGCTGGTGTTTGCTTTCATACTCTCACCGTCGGAGAGGAAGGCTTGAGGACGAGCATGGAAGCAAGTCGCGCCCATCCTGCGCACAGTTTAGTCTAGAAAGTGGAGTTTTGGCATGTTCGTTTCTTCGGCGATCGCGGGATTCATTCTCATCTTGCGCTGGGGCTGGTTCCAGGAGGGCCGATTCCTCGGCCGGGTCTTCGACGAATGGATCAACGACAGCCAGGAGTTCATTCACACCAAGCTGCCGCGTCTGGTTGTCATTGCAATCATCGCCTTTGTGCTCAGCCGCTTGCTGGCCCTCGCCACCTCGCGCATGATCCGTGTTGCAGAGAAGGGCGGATCCGGACTGGGGCGCAGTGCCGAAGTCAAAACCATGGCCGGAGTCATTCGCGCCACCGGCCTGGCGATTATCGCCGTGATCGCATTGCTACAGGCGCTCGACTCCATGGGGTTCAATCTGGCCCCGCTACTGGCTTCGGCAGGAGTCGCGGGCATCGCCATCGGCCTGGCCGCGCAAAACATCGTCAAGGACATGTTCAACGGCATGCTTTTTCTGCTTGAGGATCAGTTCAATGTGGGTGATGTCGTCAAGCTTGCCGGGCTCAGCGGAACCGTTGAATCCATGACGCTGCGCAAGACCACGGTGCGAGACGCCGATGGAACTCTCTACGTCATTCCCAACTCGCAGATCACGACCGTGGCCAACCTGAGCGCCGATTTCTCCGTGGCCACCGTCAATATCAGCGTTGACTTTTCGGCAAATCCTGACGAAGTGACAAAACTGCTCAAGCAAATCGCCATGGACGTTCGGAACAGCGAGGAATTTAACGGCGTCTTTCTCCAGGACCCGCAGGTTCTGGGCGTGGACGCGGTCAAAGGCTCGCAGGTCATCTTCCCGGTTGTCTTCAAGACCCTCGCAACCAAGCAATACGGTCCCATGCGCGAATTCCAGCGCCGCGTGCGGCTCGCACTCGAAGAGAAGCAGATGCTTCCCGGCGACCCCTATCGTGTGTTCAAACCGACGAGTGAGCCGGCTGTCGCAGCCGAAGAACTCGAAGAAAAGGAACCCGAGCCTGCGCCGGACCCAACAACGATCAAGCAGCCGGATGCGAATTTATTCGGCAGCGAATAAACGTTGCCGCCGGCATCCTCCCTTTTCTGTTCTATTCTTGCTAAGTCGCCTTCCCCAACGATTCCAGAGTCAGGAGCAATGCAATGAAGAAGCGTCAGATCGTCGCGCAATTGCTGGTTGGGTTGGGATCACTCAACGTGCTGGTTGGCGCCGGCCTTCATATGATGGCCGGCTACCCGCTGCTTTCCAAGGCGCTTGCAGCCTCGAATTTGGGCGGCATTCTGGGAAACGCCATGCGAGCGGTCTTTCTCATAGTCGGAATGGCCTGGATCACGATTGCGATTGTGGCTTTAATCGCGGCATGGTCTCAGACGCGCATTCGCAAGGTCCTTGTGTTGTTTTGCGGATTCTCGCTGCTGGCCGAGATCCCGATCTGGGTCTCGTTCATGGGTTGGTTCATCGGCAATGAGATGTATTTATTGTCGGGAATCCTCATCACCCTCGGCGGATTCCTGCTTCCGCCATCGAGGAAACCATAGCCGCTGGTTGCTAACTTCGCCTGCTTGCTGGCTTTCTGTCTCCACGCGCCCGCAATGCGGCCTAATCTCATCCAGACATCGCTTGCAGCAGCGATTCCGAGTCCCTGACTGGCGGCAGACAGGTTCGCCCTCGACAAACCAGCGCCCATGCTGTCGCTCCCTCCGGCTTCGGCACTTGCAATACCGTCTCGGCCAGCGCTTCCGGCAGTTCGCCTGCAACCCGCTTTGAGGGCTCGATCCGAATCACAGTTTTGTTCACCGCGAAGCCTGCAACCGCTGTGGCCTCCAACCGATCCGCTTCGGGGCCTGAGCCCACAATCACCACCTGCATCGGATCGAGCAGCAAACGCTCGGCGGCCAATCCATAGCTGCCCGCGTAGAGGCCAAAGTGCTCCACGATCCCGGCGAAGTTGGCCAGCGTCCCTTCCGCGATCGTGCGATAGTCCTCGCGTCCGCTCAGAGCTTCAAGGCGCAGCAACGCCGTGGCAGCAGTAGGGTTCCCGGCGGGCGTGGGCGAATCTTGCAGGGGCTTGCGCCGCGCCGTCAGTGCGCCGAGCGGGATCCCTACTGGCTCGTCGTTAAGTGGCGCGGAAGTGTCGAAAAAGCCGCCAACGGAAGCGTCGTGGAACTGTTCGATCATGGAGTCAGCCAGCTTCGTCGCCGCGCGGTAGAACTTCATCGCGCCGCTCGCCAGCCAACCGTCAATGCACGCATTCACCGTGAAGGCGTAATCGTCGAGCGTTCCGGGCGCGCTTTCCCGAGGCGACAACCCGTCAGGGTAAGCAATCACATGCTTCAACGTTGTTCTTCCGCCCCAGGCCTCGTCGAGCAGCCGGTTGAGCGTGAGCAGCGCGAAGTCGCGCGCCTTTTCGTCGCGCAACACGCGTGCCGCCTCCAGGTAAGCCGTTACCGCCATTGCATTCCAGCTTGTGTAGAGCGTGCGATCAATATACGGCGCAGTCCTCTGTGCGCGCGCGGCCAACAGTTTCTCACGTGCAGAGTCGCGCAACCGGCGCAACGAGTCAATATTCGCGTCCGGACTCGCGCCTGTCTGCGCCGCCATCTCGGCCAATGTTTGGTTCACATGCAGCACGTTCTTTGCAGGATTGTGGTGCATGTCTCCCAGATCGCCAATGTCCCAATACTTCGCCGCAAACTCAAGCTCTTCCCCGCTCAGAACCGCTCGGGCCTCGTCCTGTGTCCACGTAAAGTAATCGCCATCGTCGTCCAGGCCCACATCCGCATCCTGCGATCCATAAAAGCCGCCCCGTTCGCGGTCGATCATCGTCGTGTCGAGCCACGCAACGATCTCTCGCGCGATCAACAGAAAATCCTCGCGCACAAAACTCTGATAGCCGTGTACGTAGTTCCGCAGCAACTCGGTGTTGTCGTAGATCATCTTCTCGAAATGCGGAACCACCCAGCGCTCGTCCACGCTGTAGCGGTGGAAGCCTCCGGCGAGTTGATCGTAGACGCCGCCGCGAGCCATTTTCTCGAGCGTCGTTGTGAACGCCTCGCGCGCTCGCTCGTTGCCGCGATTGATCGCTACTTCAAGCAACAGGTCGAGCGCCGCCGGATGAGGGAACTTCGGCTGCGAGCCAAATCCACCGTAGCGCGGATCGAACTGGGCCACGATCGCATCGGAAATCTTATCGACAAGCTGCAAGCTCAGCGCGCCGCCCCGGCCCGAAAAGCTCTCGTTATGTTCGATCGCAGCCATCACGCTGCTCGCCGTCTCCAGCGCTTCGTCGCGGCGTTCGCGCCACACCTGCGCCATCGCCAGCAAGACGCGTCCCATCCCCGGCCGCCCGTAGCGGTCGTCGCGCGGAATATACGTGCCCCCAAAGTACGGCCGTCCGTCGGGAGTGAGAAACGCAGTCAGCGGCCATCCACCTTGCCCGCTGATCGCTGAGACCGCCGCCTGGTAGCGCGCGTCCACATCGGGCCGCTCGTCGCGATCCACTTTGACGGCCACAAAAAGGTCGTTGATGAGGGCGGCGATCTCCGCATCCTCATACGATTCGCGGTCCATCACGTGGCACCAATGGCACCAAACCGCGCCGATGTCGAGCAGAATGGGTTTGTCTTCAGCCTGCGCCCGCGCAAACGCCGCCTCGCCCCAAGCGTGCCAGCGCACCGGCTGATGTCGCGCCGATCGCAGATACGACGATGCCGAATGTTCCAGTTGATTGCCGGTTTTCGAGGGCGCGCCTTCGCTCATGAAATGAGCATACAGGGCATCCATACCGCGCATCTACATCGCGGCACGCTGCATCGTTTCCCCGACGATCGGTATCATATTGATAGGGAAACCCATGGCCACTCAGGCAGCCCAGCCCGCCCCTCAGAGCGCGGCAAACAGCAGTCCCCTCACTATTGGCGTACTCGCCCTGCAAGGCGACTACGAGGCACACGCACGCGCCTTCAAAAGCAGCGGAGCGCGAACCGTGCTGGTGCGCAAACCGGAAGAGCTGGCTGGTCTCGACGGTTTGGTCATCCCCGGCGGCGAGTCGACCACCATGCTCAAGTTCCTCGAGAAGGACGGATTCTTTGAGGCGCTCGTCCGGTTCGCCGCGGCCAAGCCGGTTTTCGCAACCTGCGCCGGGTGCATTCTTCTCGCGAGCGAAGTCAGGAATCCGCCGCAGCGCAGCCTCGGTGCGCTCGACGCCACGGTCGAGCGAAACGCCTACGGCCGCCAGATCGACTCGACCATCCTCACACTGCCGACAGAGATTCCCGGAGGCCGACTGGAGATGGTCTTCATCCGTTCGCCGCGCATCACTCGTGTGGGCGACGGTGTCCAGGTCCTCGCCAGCCGCGAAGAATTCCCCGTCCTTGTTCGCCAGGGTCATCTCCTCGCATGCACGTTCCACCCAGAGATGACGGCTGACACGCGCGTGCAGCAGCTCTTTCTGGAGATGGTCCGGGCGAACAAGGCCCAGTAGCCGATCCGTGCACGACTGTGGAGAGGATCTTCCATCTGTTCCCCGGCATTTCGTCCCTCGGATCGCGCCACAACCGTCACGTCCATTTGAGAAAACTCCTGACGCGCGAGACCTCCTGAAGGTCGGCGAAGTGAATGCAGCGTCCGAATCTGAATGATTTCTAAGAGGCTTCTCATCCCGGCCTGCGATCGGAGGCGCATCGAATGCTCCGTCGCAACCGGCAGAAGCTACACGACGCCTGTATGCCGCCGGTTTGCAGAAGGAGTCGAGTTGCTGGGGCCTCCGATCGACTGACGCCAGGAGAAATCAGGTCTCATCAGGCGTGGAGCCGCTCAGATTCAATTCGGGACGTCCGCTGACTAACGGTTGCGATCACGGACGCGACTCGGGTTTCGACGCCGATAAGATACTCGGTTTCGCCGCTCACCGCGCAGGGGCCATACGTTCGAGCAAGGCCTGACGGTGGAAGCCAGCGCATCGCGGCTGACAGGCAGCGCAGGAAAATGAGTGCTCTCTGGAGAAGAATCGCATGCAAGACGATCAGGATGTAGTCCGTGAGTTTCTAGTCGAAAGTCATGAAAATCTCTCGCGCCTGGATCAGGATCTGATTGAGCTGGAGCTGCACCCGAAAGACAGTTGCCGCCTGGCGAGTATTTTCCGGACGATCCACACGATCAAGGGCACGTGCGGCTTCTTCGCATTCTCGACTCTGGAGAAGATCACCCACCAGGCTGAGACTTTGCTCAGCCAACTGCGCGACGGGAAACGAGAACTGAATCCGGCGCTGATCTCTCTCATTCTGGAAACCGTGGACGCGACGCGCAAGGTGCTGGCGTCCATTGAGGCGAGTGGAAAAGAGGGCCCTGACCTCTACGAAGACCTGACGGAACGTTTGCGGGCGGAGGCCCAGTCTCTCGAAGGCATCGAGAGCCGAATCGACCCTCAGGAGTCGCCTGCCCCGGTTCGGCGGATTCGCAACGGAGTTGGCTCTCCGGATCATCCGGACAGCGCAAAAATCGAGGAGGACAGCACCCGGTCTTCTGCCATTGTCGATGCCAACATCCGAGTCGGGGTCGTGCATCTGGACAAACTGATGGATCTGGTCGGCGAGCTGGTATTGACGCGCAATCAGATCCTCCAGTTCAACGCCGAGCGCGAGGATCCCGCTCTCAATGCGACCTCGCAGCGGCTCAACCTGATTACCACGGAGTTGCAGGAAGGCGTGATGAAGACGCGCATGCAACCCATCGGGATGGTCTGGAACAAGCTGCCGCGCGTGGTGCGCGACATGGCCGTGTCGCTTGGCAAGCAGATTCGCCTGGAGATGGAAGGAGCCGACACGGAACTGGACCGAACGATCATCGAAGCGATCAAGGATCCGCTGGTGCACCTGGTCCGCAACTCGTGCGATCACGGCATCGAAACGCCTGAAACGCGTTCCAACGCAGGCAAAACGCCTCAGGGAAGGCTGACGCTTCGCGCGTATCACGAAGGCGGGCAGGTCAACATCGAAATCGGCGACGACGGGACCGGGATTGACGTCGTTCAGGTCAAGCAAAAGGCCGTCGAAAAAGGCCTTCTGCGCCCCGAACAGGCGGAGAAGCTGAGCGACCGTGAGGCGCTGAACCTGATCTTCCAGCCCGGCTTTTCAACGGCGCAAACCGTGACCAAAGTCTCCGGGCGCGGTGTGGGCATGGACGTCGTCAAGTCCAACATCGAGAAGATTGGCGGCGTGGTCGACATCATCAACCGGCCCGGCGAGGGGTCCACCGTCAAGCTGAAGATTCCGCTCACGCTGGCCATCATTCCTGGCCTCGTGATTACCAGCGGAGGCGAGCGGTTTGTCATTCCTCAAGTGAGTTTGCTCGAGTTGATCCGCCTGGAGGGAGACTCCTCCGAGCGGCACATCGAGCAGGTCCACGGAACGCCGGTTTATCGCCGCCGCGGAAGCCTGCTGCCCATTGCTTATCTGAACCGGGTTTTGCGGCTTGAGTCGGCGGAGCACGCCGAGGCCGTCAGCATCGTAGTTCTTCAGGCTGAAGATCGCCAGTTCGGGCTGGTGGTCGACGGCATCAACGACACACAGGAGATCGTGGTCAAGCCGCTCGGCAAGCAGTTGAAAGGCCTGACGGAATATGCGGGCGCCACGATCATGGGCGACGGCCGCGTGGCCCTCATCCTCGATGTGCTCGGCATCGGCCAGCGCTCCGGAGTGCTGGCGGAAGGCCGGGAGCAGGCGCGCGCCTCCGCGAAAAAGAATGCGCACGCGGGCGCCGAGCAGCAGCGCCTGCTCTTGTTCAGCGCCGGCTCCTTCGAGCGCCTCGCTGTGCCCCTGTCTCTCGTCGCCAGGCTCGAGGAGTTTCCCTTGAGCTCGATCGAGCTTGCCGGCGGATGCCAGGTGGTGCAGTACCGCAACCGCATTCTCCCGCTTGTGCCTCTGCGCGACGTCCTGGAATCTTCAACGCCTGGCCATGGGCAAAAGGCCGACCCGGTGCAGGTGATTGTCTTTAACGACGGCGACCGCAGCGTGGGCGTGGTGGTCGATCAGATTCTCGATGTCGTGGAAGAGACTGTGATCACGCGCCAGAAATCGACGCGCAAAGGTTTGCTCGGGTCGGCGGTGGTCAGCAAGCGCGTCACGGACCTCCTGGATTTGAACGAGGTGATTCACGCGGCCAGCGAGAGCTGGTTCCAGGGCGCGGGCGGCTCCGGAGTCGGCAAGACCGTTCTCGTCGCGGAGGGCTCGCCGTTCTCGCGCGGCTTGCTCTCGAGCGGACTCGAGATGGCAGGCTACCGTGTCAAGGCGGCTGCAAACCTCGACGAGGCCATGCGCGAGATCGAGCAGCAGCCTACGGACGTCGTCGTAACGGCCATGGACCTGCCCCCCAGGGGAGGCGCGGCTCTCGTCACTGCCATGCACGCACGACCGGAGTGGGAGCGGATTCCGCTCCTGGGTTTGGCCGATTCAGCCGGCCAGCTCCAGTCGTCCGCGGCACGGACGGCTGGATTTGAAGACTGCCAGGCAAAGTTCGATGGCAACGCTGTCCTCGAGTCGGTGGCACGGCTGGTTTCCGCGCAGCCTCCTGAAAAAACCGAGCCGATTTCGGCCGGAGAGGAGAAGTAAGCGATGGCAAGCGAACCCGCGATCCTGAAGCCGGAGACTGGCCGGACCAACGGACAACTTTCAACGTTCTTTGTGGCGGACCTGTTTTTCGGCGTCGATGTTCTTCGCGTGCAGGAGGTCCTGCGCTTCCAGCAGATGACGCACGTGCCCCGGGCTCCGGAGGTCATTGAGGGATTGATCAACCTGCGCGGGCAGATCGTCACCGCCATCGACTTGCGCCGGCGGCTCGGATTACCGCCTCGTACCGGAGGCCATGTGCCGACCAACATGGTGATCCGCACCGACGATGGCGCGGTGAGTTTGCTGGTAGACGAGATTGGAGACGTGCTGGACGTGGATGCCGCCACCTACGAACGGCCGCCGGAGAATCTCGATCCCGCCGCGCGCGAGGTTATTCACGGCGTTTACAAGCTCAAGGACCGGCTGCTGCTGGTTCTCGATACGGAACGGACAGTGGACATCGCGGTTTCGAGAGCTGCTGTGTGCTGATGCCGAGCTAGGCAGCGCAGCGAGCGGCGTTTGAATGGACGGCATTCCGCAAGGATGCAAGAGGGGTTCGGAGTGGCTTTCACGTTCTTTTTTCGCGACCAACACGTGCTGGAAAAGGCTGTGGAACACTGTCTCCCCGTGATCGCAGGCCGAAACCACCCGCGCATCTGGGATGCCGGCGCGGCCATGGGGCAGGAGCCCTACACGCTGTCCATTTTGTTTGCCGAGCGCATGGGCCACTTCGCCTTCAACAATCTCCGCGTCGATGCCACTGACGTGGAGGAAACGGGTTCCTTCGCTCAGGCGATCGAGGCTGGCCTTTACCCCGAGGACGAGTTATCCCGTCTGCCTGAGGGCATCCTGGGAAAGTACTTCGAGGCCAGCGAAAAGCCGGGGAAGTTCCGCGTGATCGACAAAATCCGTCAGCGCGTCGTCTTTCAATGCCACGATCTTCTCTCTTTGAAGGAGATCGGCAGCGACTACTCGCTGGTCGTGTGCAAGAACGTGCTCCTCCACTTTCGTCCGCCGGAAAGAGTTGAGGTCCTGCGGATGTTTCATCGGGCGCTGGCGCCGGGAGGCTTCCTGGTCACCGAGCAGACACAGGAAATGCCGCTTGAACTCGGGCCGCTGTTTGAACGGGTGATCCCCGACGGACAACTGTTCCGCAAGGTGGAGGCTGCCCTATGCGCGTCGTGACTTTAGAGAATAGCGGCCGAATCTATACCTCCCAGGTTTACCTCGTGCTCGGCGACGCGAGTCAATTGGCGGACGTGAACACCCTGGTGGATGTAGGCGCCGACCCGGCCATCCTGCGAAGCATCGAAAGGGCGCCGACCGGCGTGGGCAAATGGTCCGTAGACCAAGTCGTGTTTACGCACAGCCATTCCGATCACTGCGCGCTGTTGCCCGAAGTTCACGCGGCATTTCACCCCAGGGTGCTGGCATTCTCGCCGAGTCTTGCCGGCATCGATGCAACGGTTCGGGATGGGGACACGCTCCGCATGGGCGATCAACTGTTCGAAGTAATCCACACCCCCGGCCACAGCAGCGATTCGATCTGCCTCTACAACGAGGCTGAAGGAGTGCTGTTCGCCGGCGACACGCCCCTGTTGATCTCGTCGTCGACAGGAAGTTACGAGGCCGGATTTAAGGCGGCACTGGAGAAGCTGTGCGCGCGCGATGTGCGGCGGATCTACTTTGGGCACGGTCCTCCACTCACCGAGCGATGCAATGAGAGGCTGCGCGAATCGCAACGAATCGCCGCCTCATGTGCGCCAGCAAACGAAGGGCGCGGAACGATGAATTATCCACTGCCGGTGGCGGCGAAATAGCGAAGCAGAAACGCAAAGGAGCAAGGACCATGGAAAGACAATCAAGTTTCAGCCGGGGAGATCGCCCCGGCCGCAGTTCGTCCGCCGGCGCCGCAGTATTGGACCGTCCGGAGCTTGAACGACCCACAACCAGGAATGGTCATGGCGCTCAGCCTGGCGCCGTGGACCAGGAACAGTTCAACGACTATGCCGGGCAGGTCGCCGCGATTCGCAAATCGCAGGCGGTGATCGCCTTCGACATGAACGGTACAGTTCTCGATGCCAACGACAACTTCCTCAAGGCGCTCGGTTACAGGCTCGAGGAGATCCAGGGCCAGCACCACAGCATGTTTGTCGAGCCGGCCTACAAGCAGAGCAGCGAATACCGCGAGTTCTGGGCGGCGTTGAATCGCGGCGAATACCAGGCGGCCGAATACAAGCGCATCGGCAAAGGCGGCAAGGAGGTCTGGATTCAGGCTTCCTATAACCCGATTCTGGATCCCGACGGAAAACCCTTCAAGGTGGTCAAGTTTGCGACTGACATGACCGTGCAAAAGCTGCAAAACGCAGACTATGTGGGCCAGATCGCAGCCATCGGCAAAGCGCAGGCGGTTATCGAATTCAAGATGGACGGCACGGTCCTTACCGCGAACGACAATTTTCTGAAGGCCTTGGGTTACACGCTGGATGAGATCAAAGGACGGCACCACAGCATGTTTGTAGACGAGGCCTACAGGCAGAGCTTCGAGTACAAGGAGTTCTGGGCGGCGTTGAACCGCGGCGAGTATCAGGCCGCGGAGTATAAGCGCATCGGCAAGGGCGGCAAGGAGGTCTGGATTCAGGCATCCTACAACCCGATCATGGATCTCAATGGCAAGCCCTTCAAAGTGGTCAAGTATGCCACCGACGTCACGCCGCAGAAGCAAGCGCTGAACGCGATGCTGGCTGACGCTGCTCTGCTGACTAAAGCCGCCGTAGAAGGCAAGCTGGCCACACGCGCCGACGCCACCAAACACCAGGGCGACTATCCGCAAAGTCGTCGAGGGCGTCAATGCCACGCTCGATGCGGTCATTGGTCCGCTCAATGTTTCGGCGGAGTATGTGGACCGGATTTCGAAAGGCGACATTCCGCCCCGGATCACCGACAACTACAACGGCGACTTCAACGAAATCAAGAACAACCTGAACACCTGCATCGATGCCGTGAACGCGCTGGTCGCCGACGCCGGTGTTTTGTCGAAGGCCGCCGTCGAGGGCAAGCTGGCCACGCGCGCCGACGCGAGCAAGCACCAGGGCGACTTCAGAAAAGTCGTCGAAGGCGTCAATGCCACTCTGGACGCGGTCATTGGCCCGCTCAATGTCTCGGCCGAGTATGTTGATCGGATCTCGAAGGGCGACATTCCGCCCCGCATCACCGATAACTACAACGGCGACTTCAACGAAATCAAGAACAACCTGAACACCTGCATCGATGCCGTGAACGCGCTGGTCGCCGACGCCGGCATTCTGACCAAAGCCGCCGTGGAGGGCAAGCTGGCTACGCGCGCCGATGCCAGTAAGCACCAGGGCGACTTCCGCAAAGTGGTGGAAGGCGTCAATGCCACGCTCGATGCGGTCATTGGCCCGCTCAATGTCTCGGCCGAGTATGTCGACCGGATTTCGAAGGGCGACATCCCACCTCGCATCACCGACGACTACAACGGCGACTTCAACGAGATCAAGAACAACCTGAACACCTGCATCGATGCCGTGAACGCGCTGGTCGCCGATGCCGCCCTGTTGTCCAAGGCCGCCGTCGAAGGCAAGCTGGCCACGCGCGCTGACGCCAGCGAACATCAGGGCGACTTCCGCAAAGTCGTCGAAGGAGTCAACGCTACCCTCGATGCGGTCATCGGCCCGCTCAACGTTTCGGCGGAGTATGTCGACCGCATCTCCAAGGGCGACATTCCACCCCGCATCACCGACAACTACAACGGCGACTTCAACGAGATCAAGAACAACCTGAACAATTGCATTGACAACATCAAGGCTCTGGTCTCGGAGACCGGCGCCCTGATCAAAGCTTCCGCCGACGGCCAGCTCAACACGCGCGCCGATGCAACCAAGCACCAGGGCGAATACCGCAGGATCGTCGAGGGTGTCAACCAGATGCTCGACGAAATCCTGCTGCCCATCGGCGAAGGCAACCGCGTGCTCACTCTCATTCGCGGCGGCAATCTTCGCGAGCGGGTGGAAATCGACTGCAAGGGCGATCACGCCAAAATGAAAGACTCCATCAACGGCGTGCATGCCTGGCTCACCGAATTGATTGGTTACATCACCAAGGTTGCGAACGGCGATATGTCGGCAACCATGGCCAAAGCCTCCGATCTGGACCAGATTCACGAGTGGCTGGTGCTGCTCAAGACCAATATCGGCAAGCTGATCGACGACACCGACGAGTTGGCGAAGGCGGCAGCGGAAGGCAAGCTGGGCACGCGCGCCGATGCCGGCAAACACAAGGGCGACTACCGCAAGATCATCGAAGGCCTCAACAAGACCCTCGAGATGGTCGTCGAGCCCCTGAAAGTCACCGCGCAGAACGCCGCGACCCTGGCTTCCTCTTCGGAGGAGCTGACGGCCGTCAGCCAGCAGATGGCGGGCAATGCGGAAGAGACCGCAACGCAAGCCAACGTGGTTTCGGCGGCCAGCGAAGAGGTCTCACGGAACGTTGCCTCAGTCGCCTCAGCCTCCGAGGAGATGCAGGCCTCGATCCGCGAGATCTCAAAAAACGCCAACGAATCGGCGCGCGTGGCCAAGAACGCCGTCAACGTGGCGCATTCCACAAACGAAACCGTGAAGAAGCTGGGTGAGTCCAGCCAGGAGATTGGCAACGTGATCAAGGTGATTACCTCCATCGCGCAACAAACCAATCTGCTGGCCCTCAACGCGACCATTGAAGCCGCGCGCGCCGGTGAGGCGGGCAAGGGCTTCGCGGTCGTGGCCAACGAGGTCAAGGAGCTTGCCAAGCAGACCGCCAAAGCCACGGAGGACATCGGTCAGAAGATCGAGGCCATTCAGGGCGACACCAAGGGTGCGGTCACGGCGATCGAGGAGATCAGCGCAATCATCAACCAGATTAACGACATCTCCAACAGCATCGCCTCGGCGGTTGAAGAGCAGACAGCGACAACCAATGAGATCGGCCACAGCGTAACCGAAGCCGCCACCGGGGTAGGCGACATCGCCAAGAACATTGGCAGCGTGGCTCTGGCGGCAAAAAACACCACGCAAGGCGCCAGCGATACGCAGAAGGCTTCGCAGGAGTTGAGCCGCATGGCTGCCGAGCTGCAAAAAGTTGTCTCGAGATTCACCTTCTGATCGAACCAGCGATCGTGGACGCGGCCTGAAAAATCGCATTTGTCCGCCAGGCCGCGTCCATTCACACAACCGGAAACTGGAGGTGAATGGATGGTAAAAGCGTTGGTCGTTGACGATTCAAGGGCCATCCGAATGCTCCTCAATAGGACCCTGAGGCAACTCGGGTATGAGGTTCAGGAGGCTGCCAACGGCAAAGAGGCTCTGGAAATCATTGAAGGTGGAGACAGCGGAGTCAGGCTGGTTCTCGCGGATTGGAACATGCCGGAGATGAACGGCCTGGACCTGCTGAAGCGATTGCGCCAGAATCCCGCGCTCAACTCCCTGGCCGTGGTCATGGTGACCACAGAAACCGAAATCGAGCAGATCGCGGAAGCCATGGAAGCTGGCGCCAACGAGTATGTGATGAAGCCGTTCACGCGAGACATCCTCGTGGAGAAGCTCGAGCTTGCGGGAATCCACCCTTGAGGAGCGCTCCATGCCCGCGGTAAACAAACGAGTTCTGCAGCCCGGAGAGCGGATTCGTGTGCTGGTGGTTGACGATTCAGTGGTCATCCGCCGCCTGGTCGCGCATGCTCTCGAGGAGGACCCCGACATTGCTGTAGTGGGAACCGCGGCAAACGGCTCGATTGCATTGCAGCGCATCCCGCAGTACAACCCCGACGTCCTCACGCTGGACATCGAGATGCCGGAGATGGATGGCCTGGAAACGTTGCGGCATCTTCGCCGCGACTATCCTCAACTGCGGGTCATCATGTTCAGCACGCTCACCGAGCGCGGGGCAGCCGTCACCCTTGAAGCATTGACACTCGGCGCCAGCGACTATGTGACCAAAGCATCCAACGAAGGGTCGCTCGACCGCTCCATGGCGCGTTTGCGCGATGAGCTGGTCCCGAAGATCAAGCAGTTCTTCATTCTTCCGGCGAGAACCCGTACGGCGGCAAAGCTTGAACCGGCGCCGGTGCAAGGGGCGTCCCCGCTCCGGCCCAACAAGCTCGCTTCCCAGAGCGCGAAAATCCGTCCCAGGGTTGTTGTCATCGGAGTCTCGACGGGCGGGCCGACCGCCCTGGGCGCGATTTTGCCTCAACTGCCCTCTGAATTTCCCCTTCCGATTCTGCTTGTGCAACATATGCCGCCTCTGTTCACACGGTTTCTTGCGGAGCGTCTTTGCTGCTCTTGCCGGCTGTCAGTCAAAGAAGCGAGCCACGGCGATCGAGTCGCTGCCGGCACCATATGGATTGCGCCAGGAGACTTTCATATGAAGGTGGCCGGCAATAGCGCTGAGACCCATGTCTTTCTGGATCAGTCGCCACCGCAGAACTCGTGCCGGCCTTCGGTAGATGCGCTCTTCTCTTCAGTCGGCGAGGTCTATGGCGGCGCGGCCATTGCCGTCGTCCTCACCGGCATGGGCCAGGATGGGCTGCGTGGCGTGGAGATCCTGAAGGCTCAGGGCGCGAGCATCCTCGCACAGGACGAGGCCTCGAGCGTGGTCTGGGGAATGCCCGGCGCCGTCGTGAATGCCGGCCTGGCCGACTGCGTTTTGCCGCTCAACCAGATCGTGCCGGAGATCGTGCGCAGAGTCGACCGAGCGTAAGGGAGCCGATGGATGTCTTGCCAAGCCACAACCGCGGTGATCAATCCGACGAACTACAAATTCCTCCTGGACCATGTCTATTCTCATGCGGGCATTGTCCTCGAAGGCGATAAGCACTATCTTTTCGAATGCCGCCTCGCGCCCATCGTCAGGCAACTCGGTTTGAACTCCATCGACGAATTGTGTTCCCTCATCCAGTCCTCTCGTCAGCCGGAAGTTGGCCACCAGGTGGTGGAAGCCATGACGACGAACGAGACCTACTTTTTCCGCGATCCTTCCCACTATGACGCCATCCGGACTGTTCTGTTGCCGCGGTTAATGAAAGAACGGCGAGACACAAAAAAGCTGAAGTTCTGGTCGGCTGCCTCCTCGACCGGACAGGAAGCCTACAGCCTGGCCATGCTTCTTATCGAGGAGGGATTGAGCCAATGGAACATTCAGATTCTTGGCACCGACTTTTCCTCGCAGGCTTTAGAGCGTGCGCGATCCGGAAAGTATCAGCAGATCGAAGTGAATCGAGGGCTGCCGGCGGCGCTCCTGGTCAAACATTTCCGCCGTTCCGGCACCGTCTGGCAGTTGGATGATCGAGTGTGCCAAATGGTCGGTTTTGAAACCATCGACCTGCGCAACAGTATGCGCGCGCTGGGCCCTTTCGATCTCGTGTTCTGCCGCAACGTCATGATCTATTTCGATGCCGAGACAAAGATGAATATCTTGAAGGAACTTCATGGCACCTTGTTTCGAGGCGGATGGTTGCTGCTCGGAGGCATTGAGACGGCATTTGGAATCGAGGAGTATTTCGAAAGACTGACCGTAGGAAATGCAACTGTATACGTCGCACGCTGAGAGGACCCCATGCCGACCGATTCGAGTATCGAAATTCAGATGGGCGAGCTGGCGCAGATTGTGGAATATGTGTTCCGGACCATGGTGTGCCTGGAAGTGTGCGCATCCAACCAGCCCTGGAACCCTGGTGGGGATCGTCTGACAGCGACGATCCATTTGGCGGGCGACTGGAAGGGCGCGTTGGCTCTGGAGTGCGGCCATAAGCAGGCTTGCGCGTTCGCCGCGCGCTTTCTTTCCATCGATCCGCCGGAGGCCGTGGATGACGTGGTGCGCGATGTGCTCGGCGAACTGTCGAACATGATCGGAGGCAATCTAAAGTGCGTCCTCGCTGGCGGCCTCAAGTTGTCCATGCCCTCCGTTGTCGACGGACCCGACCACAGCCTGCGTGTCTGCCGGGCGGGAGTCAGGGAGCGCCTCATCTTTGAATGTGTTGAAGGCGCCTTCTCTGTCGCCGTTCTGAGAGAAGAAAGGAAAGCAGTCAGAATTCCCCAGACTAGTTGTTGATTTCCCTGACCCGCTCGATCTGCGAGAGACTCTGCCGGCTGAGCCAAGAAACGCGTTTGCCCGTGCCTCGCATCACGCTACCTGTCTGCCCCATCGGTGGCCAGTACGTGGCCTTTGCGTCGCCGCGTTGAAATGTCGCGGATTGTTTCGCCAGCCGCGCATTGCCCTCCTTGAGGCCCAATCCGAGCAGCCGGTAATCCAGCCGTTCCGCACCGGGAAGCTATGATCGGAAAGGCGAGACAATTTCGGTGGCCTTGGGAACGGCGGCCGCTATCAAGGATGGTTCCTGATGCCCACTTCTGATTCCGATGCTCTTGTCGTTTATGGCGTGACTGGCGATCTCGCCCACAAGATGATCTTCCCCGCGCTCTATGCGATGGTGAAACGCGGAACTCTCAAAGTTCCCGTCATCGGCGTGGCGTTTCCGAAATGGTCTCTTGAGCGTCTGCAAAAGCGAGTCACGCACAGCATCGAGCGGTCGGGCGGGATAGACAATAGGCGGGCCTTTCTTCATCTTCTGTCTCTGCTCAAATATGTCAGCGGGGATTACAACGACAGCAAAACCTTTGCAGCCATTAAAGAGTCGCTCGGAAAAGCGCGTCGTCCCGCGCATTACCTCGCCATTCCGCCTTCGCTCTTCGGGACCGTCATCAAGGGGCTGGGCGCGGCCGGGTTGGCCGAGAATGCGCGCGTCATCGTGGAGAAACCGTTTGGCCGCGACCTGGCTTCGGCGCGTGCTCTGAACCGCGTGGCGCGCTCGGTGTTCCCTGAGGAATCAATCTTCCGCATCGATCACTTCCTGGGCAAGGAAGCGATCATGAATATTCTGTACTTCCGCTTCGCCAATTCATTCCTTGAACCGATCTGGAATCGGAACTACATCTCCAGTGTCCAGATCACCTTGTCTGAAACCTTCGGCGTGGGAACGCGTGGCTCATTTTACGAGTCCGCAGGCTGCCTGCGAGACGTCATCGAGAATCATCTCTTTCAAATCGTCGCGCTTCTTGCCATGGAGCCGCCGGCGGGCCGGCATTTCGGAGAAGTGCAAACCGAAAAGGCAACCGTCTTCAAGGCGATGCGTCCTCTGAAATTCGACGACTTGGTGCGCGGTCAATACGCCGGCTACCGGCAAGAGAAGAGCGTCGCGAAAAACTCCGATGTCGAAACGTACTGCGCCCTTCGGCTATTCATTGACTCATGGCGTTGGGACGGTGTGCCGTGGTATCTGCGCTCCGGCAAGTATCTGCCCGTAACAGCCACCGAGGTTCTTGTGGAGCTGAAGGCTCCGCCGCAAAAGCTCTTCGCGGACGCAGCGGCAGCCAACTGCCAGGGAAACTATCTTCGCTTCCGCCTCTCTCCCAACGCAGAGATCGCACTCGCCGCCCGCGTGAAGCTACCGGGCGAGGAGTTTATCGGCGAGCAGCGAGAGCTGTATCTCCTCGAACAGCAGCCGGGAGAGGAAACGCCCTATGAACGGTTGCTCGGCGACGCCATGAAGGGCGACGGGGGGCTGTTCACTCGCGAGGACGCAGTGGAAGCGGCGTGGGCTGTCGTCGACCGAGTACTCAAGCACCATCCGCGAGTGCGTCCGTACAAGCGTGGGACATGGGGACCGAAACAGGCTGACGCTCTGATCGCGGCAAGCGGCTGCTGGCATAATCCCAGCAGCGCCCATTGACTCGGATCATCGTTCTTAAAGCCTAGCGGTGACCGTGTAAAGACGCAGCCCGAATAACTTGAGTCGTGGCTGGAGTGCCCTTCATCCCGCACCGCCTTCTCGACGTGTGCGGCGATCAAGGCGTTGTCTCAAGTTGTGACCGAGATCGACAACGGCAGTTTCCGAAACTGCTGCGCCCGCGATCCCGTAAAATCAGAACGAGTGGCCCCGTAGCTCAGATGGATAGAGCAGCAGTTTCCTAAACTGCTTGTCGGCTGTTCGAATCAGCCCGGGGTCACCACTCCTCGTCACGCCGTCACTTTACTTCATCTTCTCCTCCGGATTCTTGGGAGCACGTTTTGACTTCCCTCACCGAAACCGCTATAAAAGTTGATGTCATGGAAGTCGTTTCCATGACATCACTGCTGCGGCCAGCGCCGCAGCCTGCTCATCATCGCGATCGCCAGGATGCTCGGGAAGGCGGTGAAACTCCGCCACTGCCCCGCAACTGTGAGCGCACCTGTCTCCGTTGTCGTCTTATATCGAGGCATTGGAGGGAACAGGGTTTCAGCCCGGTGCTTCCGCTATCCGCGGAATCCACTTGAAACCACTGGAGTCGAATCCATATGGGTTCGGCTTTGGGAAGGCGGCTGAATTCAGCGCAAGTCAGGAGACCGGTCCAGGCGTACCTAGCCGCTTTCACGTTCCGAGGGGAACGAAGGAGCATCCATGCCGAATTCTCATCGTCGTTGCGCAAGGTCTGCCCGCGTTTTGCTTTGCGCGCTCACTGCCGCGTTTCTCGTTTTCTGCGCTGCCTCTTGTCCCGCCGCTTCCATTCGCGGCGTCATCACCGACGCCACGGGCGCCAAAGTCACCGGCGCAGCCATCTCCCTCCTTAGCAACGGTCAGGTCATCGCCTCGGCGGTTTCCACAGCCGATGGCAGCTTCCAGATCCTCACCGGTGCTTCTGGCCGCTTTTTTCTCGTCGTCTCCGCAAAGTCTTTTCGCCAACTGCAAACGCCGGACTTTTACGCTGGCCAGTTTGACTCCATTGAGCGCAACGTCGTACTTGAGCCGGAATGGGCGCGCGAATCGATTGTTGTCACCGCGACTGGAACGCCCACTCCACAATCACAAACCAGTTCTGCCACCACCGTGCTAGGCCCGCTCGATCTAGCCCTCCGTGACCATCTCACCAGCAATCTTCGGCTCATGCCTGGGGCGACAGTTGTGCAGTCCGGCCAAAATGGTGCGGCAACTTCGCTCTTCGTCCGCGGTGGCGACTCCGACGACAACAAAATGCTCCTCGACGGCGTCGACATCGGCGACCTGGGCAACCAGTTCAATTTCGGTACACTCTCTACCACCGCGATCGAAAGCGCCGAGGTCTATCGCGGCCCCGATGCGAGCCTCTACGGCGCGGGCGCTGACTCAAGCGTCGTCAGCCTCACCACTCCGCACGGCACCACCAGCTTCCCTTCTCTGCTTTTCCATGGCGATGCAGGCAATCTCGACACTTCGCGCGAGGAGCTTGAAGTTGCCGGCGCCCGCAAAAAGCTCGACTACCTCGGCGCGTTCAGTTGGATGCAGACAGCCAACAATCTGCCCATGGACGAGTACCACGTCGCCACGGGCGCGGCCAATCTCGGCTGGGCTCTCAACGGGACAACGCAGCTCCGCGCCACTCTTCACTACGGCGTCGATGCCACGGGAGTGCCCAGTGCGTGGGACTTTTATCACATCGCCGACGACGCCACTGAGAAAGATCAGGACCTCTTCCTCAGCGCATCCGTCGACAATCAGACCACAGCAAGCCTGCACAGCGTGGTCCGCTACGGCCTTACGCGCAAGCGCGAGCAGGATGCTCGCTGGACCACCCCGGGTATCGACCAGTCCTATAACAATGACTGCTTCGGCCCTGCGTACCTTGGAAGCATCGTCACCATCAATGGAGCAAATGGTTATTCCGCAACCGGCCAGGCGGTCCTCGATTGTTCCACTTTCCAGGTTCAGTATGTCTCCAATCGCGATCATGCCGGTTATCAGGGCGACATCACCATCACTCCTCATCTGGCCGGGCTCTGTTGGTTTTCAGTATGAAGACGAGCGCGGCTCCGAGCCCGGCAGCACGTATTACACGCCTGTCTCGCGCACCAACTATTTCATTCCGCTCGCGGTGCACGGCGACTTCAAAAATCGCTTCTTCTACACTCTCGGCGGCAGCATTGAGCACTACTCTTTGTTCGGACTCCAGACTTCACCGCGCGCCGGCCTTAACTATTACGTTCTTCGTCCGCGCAGCGGCGCCTTCAGTGGCACGCGCGTTCTCTTCAACTTTGGCGAAGCGGTGCGCGAGCCCAAGCTCACCGATCAGGACGACTCGCTCTACAATTTCCTCGCCACCTACAACCCATCCGCCATCCCGTCGCTTCACATCAGCCCGCTCGCCGCGCCAGCCATGCGCACGTACGAAGGCGGCGTAGAGCAATCCTTCTTCAGCCAGCACATCGTTTTCAAGTCGAGCTACTTCCACAACGAGTTCGGCAAAGAGATCGAGTATGTTGGCCTCGACCTCGTCCCGGCGCTGACACCCAATCTCACTCCCTCGGAGCAGGCCATGCTCGAATCGATCCTGCAAGCGAACTTCGCCTATGAACTGACCATCAACTCCGAAGCCTTCCGCGCCCAGGGTATCGAGACATCGGTCGAATCGGGAATCGGCGCCAACCTGTTTCTTCGCGGCGGCTACACCTATCTCGACGCCGTGGTCCAGCGCTCCTTCACCAATGATGACGCGGCTCTGCTGGGCCCCATTCCCACCTGGCAGAACATTCCCAACGGCATTGAGATTGGCCCTTATTCGCCACTCGAGGGCGCGCGCCCGTTCCGCCGCGCCCCTCACACAGGCTTCTTCACGGCCACTTACGCCAGCAAGAAAATCACTGGAATCTTCACCGCGGCCTTCGCCAGCCGCAGCGACGACTCAACTTACCTTGAAGGCGCGGACTCCTTTGGCGGCAACAGCCTGCTCTTCCCCAATCGCAATCTAGACTATGGTTACGCCAAGCTCGACCTTGGCGGCAGCTATCAGCTACTCAACTGGCTTGACGTCTACGCGCAGGCTGAGAACCTTCTCGGCGAGCAACACATCGCGCCCATCGGTTATCCCAGCCTTCCTTTCACGGTTCGCACCGGCCTGCGCCTTCGCTGGGGCCCGGGCAGCGGTCACTGAGACCTGTGGCCATTGAGTGAATCCCTTCGCGGATGCGGGCACGGTTAAAGGCGCTTCGCTCGATCGTGCCCGCTTTGCTTTTTCTGCCGTAGCCCCATCCCGCCCGATCCATCGACGGTCTTCACGTGAGCTCGTCCTTGATTCGTCCCGACTTTTCCACAGTCTGCCTGCGGTAGCCGCGTTTTTCTCGTATTCCGATGCTTTTTTGCACTTCCCCTCTTGGAAAGAGGGTCGCATCTGGCCTACAATGACCTCTCCTGAGAGAAAGCAGTACCCCAAAATTCCATTCGTTAAGAGGATTTTTCAGCCCTTGTTTGGGGCACGGCTGAAAATCCATAGAGTTCTATTCACGCGTTGACTGTGGCACAGCGGCGCATCGCAAAATCAGGGACGCCTCCTCGCCGCAGCCTGCAGATCTTTTTTGTCTCTGCACCTTATGTGCAGCCCGACTTGAGCCGCTTTCGCGTGAGGGCCCGATTGTTGACATTTGAAGCCGGTTGATCGGATTCGTGATCTCCGTCCGATTGTCCATCGTGTTTTTTGGCGCGCCTCGTGCGCAGCCCACGGCTTCCTGGCCATAGAATTCCGCTGTTTTTTCACTCGTGATTCATCGAGGGTTTGTAAGCTCATTTCCAGGCTCCATTGTTTCGCTTGAAGTTCGGTTCAGGATTGCTTGATTGGCTCCTTGGAATTCTCAGACATTATTGCTGCAAAACTCATATTTCCCCGGTTTCTGCGCGTTGACTTTGGCGTCGATGGATGGCGCGGGCGACGACGCAATCATTCACGCGTAATCGGGTCAAACGCAAACGACTACTTTTGGAGGGCAGTTCTTATGACATTCAATCGACTTCGCCTTGGCGTTCGTTACCTGGCGCTTCTCATCTTCGCTGCATGTTTTGCGGCGCTCAGCCTTAGCGCGCAAACCTATACTGAAGGCGCCATCGCTGGAACAGTATTTGATCCAAGCGGCGCCGTCGTTCCTGGCGCGTCGATCACAATCCACAACGATGGGACCAATGCCGAGAACAAGTTCGTAACCGACGGCAGCGGCTACTTTAAGGACCCGCTCGTGCCTGCCGCGGTCTATACCGTGACGGTTTCAGCAGCGGGCTTCGCGCCATTTAGAGAAGTGAACGTCATCGTCCAGGTCGGCGGGACAACTGAGATTACGCCGCACTTGGCAACTTCAAGCACACAGGAAAGCGTTGAAGTCACGGGCGAGGCGCCCATCCTGAACTTCGAATCTCCCGATATCTCCACGGTCTTGAATCCTCATGCCGTTTCTGACCTTCCGCTGAACGGCGGCCGCTGGTCAAATCTCACCCTATTGACTCCAGGCGCTACGCTCGATACGTCCGGGTATGGGCTCATTTCGTTTCGCGCCATCAGCACCATCCTGAACAACGTTGAGGTGGACGGCGCTGACGACAACCAGGCTTACTACGCTGAAGAGCGCGGACGTACCCGCGAAGGCTACTCAACCTCGAAGTACATCATCCAGGAATTCCAGGTAAATGCTGGCGTCTACTCGTCTGAATTTGGCCGTTCTGCCGGCGGCGTAGTCAACTCCATCACCAAGAGCGGCGCCAACGATCCGCACGGCATCCTCTATTTTGCCGACCGCGACAACGGAAGTTGGGGCGCCTATAACGCTTTTACGACGAACACAACCGCCGTCTACGCGAACGGAGGATCCCTGCCGACCAGCTTCAAAACCGGCCCCTACAAGCCCAAGGACTGGCGCAAGCAGTGGGGATTCGATGTGGGCGGCCCAATCAAAAAGAACAAGCTCTTCTGGTTCTATGGCTACAACGAATTTCACCGCAACTTCCCCGGCACTGCCAAAGCGGCCACGCCCAGCAGCTTTTTCAATATCCCCGACGCTGCCGCTCCCGGCGGTTCCACCTGTAACACAACCGGCTCCACAGCCGGAACCATGACCGGCCTGACCTCATCTTCTCCGACCTATCAGGTGGACCAGGAGTCCTGCGAATTGGCCGCGCGCCTCGGCTACACAACGTACGCCGCCGGCGCCAACGCCTATTCCACCGGATTGGCCAATCTCCTTCCCGACCTTGGCCCGGTTCCTCGTTCCGGAAACCTGCTTCTGAATACGCCCAAACTCGATTGGCAGGTGAACGAGAAGAATCACGTCAGCATTCTCTACCACCGCCTGAGTTGGGATTCGCCGGGCGGCGTCCAAACCCAAGCCACCAACACATACGCCATCGATTCCTTCGGCACCGACTTCGTAAAGCTCGACTACGGGCTTATCAAGCTGGATAGTTTGATTTCATCCAACCTCAGCAACGAGGTCCGCTATCAATATGGCCGCGAGCTCAACGATGAGGGCCAGCAGCCGCTCAGCTCCTATACCAAACAGTATCTGACGGGCTTGAACGGGATCACCAATACCCCAGCTTTGGGCTTTTCGCCGAACGTGACCAACGTCTCGCTCGATGGTCCTTCAAGCAACGGCATTTATCTTGGGTCGGAATACTACGACTACCGCAAGGCCCTGCCGGATGAGCACAAATGGCAGGTTGGCGACACGGCCGCATGGGAGAAGGGTAACCACAGCATTAAGTTCGGCGTAGACATGCTTCACAATTACGACCTCATCGACAACACCTATGAGAGCAACGGCTACTACACCTACTCCTATATCGGAAACTACTTCGCCGATATTTTGAACGAAGCAAACTCCTTCGGCTCAGGCGCGCACGGCGTGTGCAACAGCACCCACACCGTGACTTCGCCCGGCTCATCCGCGAACTACACGGGCACTTCGCCTTGCGGGACCTTCGTCCAGGGCTTCGGGCCTCCGGCCTGGGATATCGCGGTCATGAACTACGGCTTCTTCGGTGAGGATCACTGGAAGCTAACACCGCGGCTTACGCTGGACTTGGGCCTGCGCTACGATTACGAGGGCCTGCCTGCTCCTTACTCCAAATTGGTTGCAGCTTCTGGCAGCTTCACTCCGTACCTGGCTTCAACAAACGGCCTGTGCGCGGCCTATACCGGCCCAGGCACCTGCCCTGAGTTGGCTGCCAAAGCCAACATCACCAACCACCCCAGCGAGAAGACAAACTTCGGTCCGCGGATTGGCATCGCGCTCGATCCCTATGGTGACGGCCGGACAACCGTTCGCCTCGGCTACGGACTGTACTTTGGACCGATCACCAACGGAGTCATCCTCAACAACCTGCTGAATACCGGCAGCCCACTCGGACAATACACCACGTCAACGTATTATCCGAATACAGCGGGCGCGCCGCTGTTTCCCAACATCGTTGGCGCCGGCGCGGGAGGAACTCCGACCTCCTACTTCTTCGCCCAGAACTTCAAGAATCCCGAAGTCCACGAATTCGACTTTGCGGTCCAGCAGGAGTTGGGAAAAGGCACGATCCTCCAGCTCAGCTACATGGGCGCGTTAGGACGCGACTTGCCGAACGCCGTCAATATCAACTTCAATCCCAACGCCAACACCGCAACTTCAGGCAGTCCGAATGGCGTTGTGCAAACCGTCATTACCGTAGTCGACACAACCGGCAAGGGCCCGCTTCCCAATGGCAAGACCTTCACGGTTCCTACGTACACCGGTTACATGAATACTCACTTCGGAGCTGTCAACGAGCTGTTCAGCAATATCAACTCCAGCTACAACGCTTTCGTGGCCGAGATCCAGAACAAGACCTGGAAAACGGTACAGTTTGACGCAAACTATACCTGGTCACATGCGATGGACTTCAATCAGAACGCCAACGCCACGACGATGAGTAACGGTGTGATTGATCCATACAACATCGACGGGTTGCCGAAAGGCGGTAACTACGGCAACTCGATCTACAACATCCCCAGTCGGCTTGTGGCCTGGGCACTGATCAATTCGCCCAACGTCCAGACAAACGGCTGGCTCAAATGGGTTGTCAACGATTGGAGCCTCAACCCCGAATTCCAGGGGCAGAACGGTCTCCCGTATTCGGCCTCCTTCAGCACCAGCGGTGGATCCGTGGCGACGTCAGCCTACAACTCCTATGCATGGAATGGCTCACAGAGCGGATGGATTCCCGCTATCGGCCGCAACACCTACGCGTTTTCTCGTGTGCTGGTGCTCGATGCTCGCCTGGAGAAGCAGTTCACGATAGACATGCACGACAAACCCTATCATCTGCAATTGATGGGCGAATTCTTCAATCTTGCTAACCATCAAAATGAGACGACTGTGAATGGCTCCGCGTACACCCTGGCATCCAACTCGTCGGTGACGGCCGGCTGCTCCGGGAGTCAGTTGGTTGCTGGCCAGGCGCAGGAAGAATGCTCGACCATGACCTACCTGCCAAAGTCCGGCTCAGGAATCTCGGCCACTGGCTTCGGCGCGGTAACCAGCTCGAACAACGTCTATATGTACACTCCGCGCGAGATTGAGCTCACCTTGCGTATGCAGTTCTGATCCGATCCCTGGCGCAGCATCTTGCCTGTGCTGAAAACAACAACGCGGCGGCTTCGGTCGCCGCGTTTTTCTTTGCGCCAAATCCGCTATGTCAAATCTCCTCGCGGCTTCGAACTTCCGCGTTTGGCGTCGATTTGGCCGCTATTTTCGGCGCGCATTTGCCCCCCGTTCTCCCGCACCCGTCAATTCCCACTGCGCCCAGCGAACATGACACGTTCAAGGCAGGAAACCTCAAAAATCTCGCCCAGCCGGCTTTGAATCCGCCCGAACCTGCCTGTTTTCCGGCACATCTGATCGACAAAACCTAGTTCATGCAGTCAAATCATATGTTCACGTAACAAACTTCAATGTTACTTTCGTGCATCTTTTGTCTCGAACCTGTTGAAATCTCGACCGTTATTCCGCTATGTTGAATCACTCCCTCAAATCTTTTTGGGGAGTTCCGGCCTTTTTCGGACCTCCTGAGGTGTACAAATGATCTGCCCCAAGTGCCAATCTGCCGCTCTGTCCGTCGTCCCGGCAGAAGTCCGGCTCTATCGCAACAGTCCGCGTACGTTGAGTCATCCCCCGATGACGCCTTCTCCTGACATTCGGGTTTGCCTGGATTGTGGCTGGTCGGAGTTCGTGATTCCTCGCGCATGGCTTTCCGCTGGTTGGTTGCGCTCGCTGCGCCCGCAACCCTCCGTCAATGATGCGGGAATTGCCACAGCTACTGCGTCCGTTGCGGTAATGTAGTGCGGAAATAATTCGATCGACCCGAACCAACTTTGGGTTCGCTTGGCGGCATTTCCACAAGTGCGCTGTGCCAGATGATCTTGCGTGCACAAAAAAAAGGCCCCCAGCCGAAGCTGGAGGCCTTTTCAATTGCTTGTTGTTCGTCACAGTTGCCAATTCACTGTTTCTCTAGCTTGGAACTGTGAACTACGAACTGTGAACTGTTCTCAGTACATTCCGTCCATGCCGCCGCCGCCGTGTCCGGCCGGGGCCGCACTCTTTGGCTCGGGCAGCTCAACCACCAATGCTTCAGTGGTCAGCAGCAGTGCCGCGATCGAAGCTGCATTCTGCAGAGCCGTCCGCGTCACCTTTGTCGGATCGATGACGCCGGCTTTCACCAGGTCCTCGAACTTGCTGGTCAGGGCGTTGTAGCCGAAGTGCGCTTCCTTCGACTCCAGCACCTTGGCCACCACCACCGCGCCCTCTTCGCCGGCATTGGCGACGATCTGGCGCAGCGGCTCTTCCAATGCCCGCAGCACGATCTGGGCGCCGGTCTTCTCGTCGCCTTCGAGCGTGAGGATCAGTTTTTCGACCGCGGGTACGCAACGAACCAGCGCCACGCCGCCGCCTGGGACGATTCCCTCTTCGACAGCCGCGCGCGTCGCGTGCAGCGCATCCTCAACGCGAGCCTTCTTCTCCTTCAGCTCGGTCTCGGTCGCCGCGCCCACCTTGATGATGGCCACGCCGCCCACCAGCTTCGCCAGCCGCTCCTGCAGTTTTTCCTTGTCGTAGTCGCTGGTGGTCTTGTCGATCTGGCCACGAATCTCCTTCACGCGGCCTTCGATGTCGCTGGCCTTGCCTGCGCCGTCAACGATCGTCGTGTTGTCCTTGTCGATGGTGATGCGCTTCGCCTTGCCCAGGTCTTCAAGCTTCACGCCTTCCAGCTTGATGCCCAGATCCTCGGTGATCGCCTTGCCGCCGGTCAGGATCGCGATGTCGCCCAGGATGGCCTTGCGCCGATCGCCAAATCCAGGAGCCTTCACCGCCGCCACGTTCAGCGTGCCGCGCAGCTTGTTCACAACCAGTGTGGCCAGCGCTTCGCCTTCCACGTCCTCGGCGATAATCAGCAACGGCTTGCCGCCGCGCGCAACCTGCTCCAACAGCGGAAGCAGATCCTTCATCGCGCTGATCTTCTTCTCATAGATCAGAACGTACGGATCTTCCAGAATCACTTCCAGCCGCTCCGCATCGGTCACGAAGTACGGGCTCAGGTAGCCGCGGTCAAACTGCATGCCGTCCACGGTCTCAAGGCCGGTGTGCATGGTCTTCGACTCTTCGATCGTGATCACGCCGTCCTTGCCCACCACTTTCACCGCTTCCGCGATGATGGCGCCAATCTCTTCGTCACCGTTGGCTGAGATCGTGCCCACTTGCGCAACCGATCCCTCGTTCACGGGCTTCGACAGCTTGCTCAGCGCGCCGTCCTGGTTCCACTTGCCATCCTTGTCGCGCGTACCGTTGATCACGGTAACGGCCTTCTCGATGCCGCGCTTCAGCGCCGTCGGGTTCGCGCCCGCCGCCACCGTCTTCACGCCTTCGCGGAAGATCGATTGCGCCAGCACCGTCGCCGTCGTCGTGCCGTCGCCGGCCACGTCGCTCGTCTTCGATGCCACTTCGCGCACCAGTTGCGCCCCCACGTTCTCCAGCGGGTCTTTCAGGTCAATCTCTTTGGCCACCGTCACGCCGTCCTTGGTGATGGTGGGCGAGCCAAACTTCTTCTCGATCACAACGTTCCGGCCCTTCGGCCCGAGCGTCGCCTTCACTGCGTCCGCCAGCGTGTTCACGCCGCGCAGAATCGCCTGACGGGATTCTTCACCGTGCAAGATTTGTTTTGCCATGTCTCGAATTCTCCTGGTTCACAGTTCTCAGTTCGTGGTTCTTAGTCGAAACTCTCAATGGAAAGCTCACAGCGTTCGGTCAGCCGCACTCACTCGGGAACTGTGAACTACGAACTGCGAACCGTGAACTCGCGCGCTCGCGCGCGCTTACTTCTTCAGAATGCCCAGAACTTCTTCCTCGCGCATGATCAACAGTTCTTCGCCGTCGATCTTGATCTCCGTGCCTGAATACTTCCCAAACAGCACGCGATCGCCCGCCTTCACGTCCAGCGGAAATACCTTGCCTTCGTCGTTCGACTTGCCCTTGCCCACGGAGATGACTTCGCCCTCCTGGGGTTTTTCCTTCGCACTGTCGGGGATGATGATGCCCCCACGAATCGTCTCGCCCTCTTCCACCCTCCGGACAAGAATCCGGTCGTGGAGCGGAGTGAATGTCGTTGTTGCTGCCTTTACTGCCATCGCTTTGCTTCTCCTTGTCGCGTCCGGTTTGTTCCCGGAACGCGGCCTTTGGTGATTGGTAAGATGAAGAGATTCAGGAGGTTGCGGAGTACCCATCCGGGAAGATTCAGCCAACCCATGAGCGCTCTCACAAGACGGCTGCTAGCACTCCTACCTTCCAATTGCTAAAGATAGGCATCCCAGGCGAGCTTGTCAAGTCCCAAAGTGTAAATATCTGAGTGAGTCTCGCTCATATTTGTGACTCTTCCGTGAATGCTTGTCCCCATTTCGCCCCTAATCGACCTCGGAGCGGCTTTAGGATTTGTCTCTAGTACTCTCGCAAACCCCTAAATCCGACCGCACCCCTCGCTCCGCCAACCCTGCTGTCTCTCGCCCGTTTACAATAAAGAGCATGTTTTGCCGTGCGATTCGCCCGTTCTGCTTCGTTCTTGCATCTTTTTCCCTTATCGCCGGCGGCCTCGCCCTCCGCGCCCAGGAAGACGACTCACACCACGGTCGCAAATACAAAGTCCCGCCGCCCTCCGCGACGATTGCCGTCACCGTCGTTCGTGCCTATAACGGCAAGCCGATCTCGGACGCCCACGTCATCTTCCACCCCATTGAGGGCGATAGAGACAAAGGTGCTCTCGAACTCAAGACCAACGAGGACGGCAAAGTCACCATCGACGTGATTCCCCTCGGCGACACCGTCACTCTTCAAGTCATCGCCAATGGCTTCCAGACCTACGGCCAGATCTACAAAATCGACAAGCTGAATATGGCGATGGAAGTCCGCATGAACCGGCCGGCGCAGCAATACTCCACCTACAAAGACTCTGCAAAAGACTCCAGCGACGGCTCTGGCAAATCTTCCGGCTCCTCGCCGAGCTCCCCGCCCCCCGCGTCGGATAACAAACCCTCTGGCTCTCCCGGCCAATCCGACCCACAATCGAATCCGAGCCAATCGCAGCCCCCGCCCAAATAGCCGCATCGTCCTCGTTCCGCCAGTTCCAACGGCCCGCACCTCGCCAACTTGCGAACTCGCGAACGTGCGTATCAGCGCACGCGAACCCGCCCGTTCAATAACTCGCTCCCTTGCTCGCTGACTTTCCTGTTCCCTGTCTTTATGCTCTCTCGCAGAATCGCTACACTGATTCTGTGACTTCCACCCATCCCCTTACCGGCAAAACCGTCCTCGTCACGGGCGGCGCGCGCCGACTCGGTCGCGCCATTGCGCTCACCCTCGCTCAGGCCGGCGCAGACGTGGCCATCACCTTCCGCACCTCCCAATCGGGCGCCGCTGAAACCGCCGCAGAAATCGCCGCGCTCGGCCGCAACGCCCTCGCCGTGCCCTGCGATGTGCGCTCCGAAACCTCTGTCCGCGCCGCCATGGCACAAGTCATGGCCCGATTCGGTCGCCTCGATGTCCTCGTCAACAACGCCGCTGTCTTCGGCTCCGCGGCACTCGAGAGCCTGACTCTCGATCAATGGGACGCCGCATTTGAAACCAACACGCGCGGCCCGTTTCTCGTTGCGCGCGAAGCCCTGCCTCATCTCCGCGTCGCTCGCGGACGCATCGTTAATATGGGTTCGCTCGGCGGTCTCCACGCCTGGGCCGGACACGCGCACTATTGCGCCTCAAAGGCCGCTCTGCACATGCTCACCCAAGCCATGGCCAAGGCCTTCGCGCCCGATGTTAGTGTGAATTGCGTCGCTCCCGGCTGGATCGAAGTCAAAAGCACGTCCGATTCCACTGAACCGGCAGTGCCCAACCCTGGCCCCGCTATGGTGGGATCGGATATCGGATCGGCCGGCACATCGAGCGCACTCACCGAATCCGAGCGCAGAGCGGAATTGCAGGCGGCTCGCTTCGCCGCCAAAACCCCCATGGGCCGCAACGGCGATGCGAACGACGTCGCTCAAGCCGTACTGTTTTTTTCCACCGGTCCTCACTTCATCACTGGCCAAACACTTGTCGTCGATGGCGGCCTCGGCCTCAACTAACCCCGATCACCCCTGAAATCGTGCACCGTCGCTCACAAGTACCGCCGGCGTCCTCGCCGGCTGTCGTGCGGGCGTCCTCGCCCGCACCCAACGTTGCTAACGCCCCTTTTTTTCCTGGTTCCGCTCTTGCTTTCCAAACAGCCGGTTCCAAAACCCTGCCTTCTCTTCACCCGCACTCGCATCGATCTTTTCCGTCGGTCGGCCCTTCGTCCGTTTCCCCGCGTTTTGCTGAGCAAACTTCAGCGGCACATTCTCCCATAATCCTTCGGCCTTGGGCTGCTCAGGCCATGCCGCGCCTTCCACTGCCGCTCGCGGATTCGTCTCGCACAGCCGAATTGCCGTCTCCTCGCCACACTTCGTTGCGATGTATTCGTATCCGTGCTTCAGGTGTGGCGGCCGCCACACGGGATGATGCGCATCTGTTGCCAGAAAATGTATCCAGTTTCGCTCCAGCAACTCGTTGGCGAACGCCTCCGACTCCTTCCCGAATCGCCCGTACAGCGAACCGCTCGTGACCTGCACCAGGCATCCCATCCGCATCCATTCGCTCAGCAGGTGCGGTTGCCGCAGCACCGCCGGATACCGCTCCGGATGCGTCACGATCAGCGTGTATCCCGCGGCCTGCAGCCGGCGCAGCGCATCGTTGATCCCCTCCGCAATTTCGCCCCACGAAAACTCCACCAGCAGGTACCCCTTCCCGCCGATTGAGTATCGCAGCGGGTTCGCCACCGCATCGCTCACGTTGTCTGCCGTCATGTGGAAGTCGCAACCCAGGCTTAGCTCCACCACGCCGCGCAGCCGTTCTTTCAGCTCGGCGAACCGCTCCTCAATCCGCGGATTATCGAAAGAGTGTTCCCCGCTCGCGTGCGGCGTGCACACAATATGTGTCACGCCCTCATCGGCTGCCATTCGCGCCATGTCCAGCGACGCCTGCAGGTCCGGCGCGCCGTCATCGACTCCATAAATAAGGTGGTGATGTATATCGATCATGGTTCGAGGAACCAGCTTTTAATTGTTAGTCATTAGCTCGTAACTTTTTCTCGTGGAATCCGAAACTCTCTGTCCTCCAGCACCGCAGCTAAAAAGCTAAGAGCTGATAGCTGACGGCTGTCTTTCAAGCATCGACGCAAAAATCCCCCATCCATCCGCCGACCCCAGCAGGGCCTCGCTTGAACGGTCAGGATGCGGCATCATGCCCAGCACATTCCGTCCTTCGTTCAGGATTCCCGCAATGTTACTGAGCGACCCGTTGGGATTCGCCTCTTGCGTAATCTCACCCGCCGGCGTCGCGTAGCGAAACGCAATCCGGTCCTCGCTCTCCAGCCTCTTCAGCTCATCCGGCTCGCAGAAATAGTTGCCTTCCATATGCCCAATTGGAATCTTGAGCACCGCGCCCTTTTTCAATTGATTCGTGAACGGGCTGTCCGTCGTTTCCGTCCTCAGGTGCACCGGCTTGCAGATGTACTTCAGCCCCGCGTTGCGCATCAGCGCGCCCGGCAGCAATCCGCTCTCGGTCAGAATCTGGAATCCATTGCAGATTCCCAGCACCAGCCCGCCGCCCGCCGCAAATCGCTTCACCGACTGCATGACCGGCGAAAATCGCGCAATCGCTCCCGTTCTCAGGTAGTCGCCGTAGGCGAACCCACCCGGAACCAGCACCGCATCCACGCCCTGCAAATCTTCGCTGTCATGCCAGAGGAAAACCACCGGCTGCCGCGCCACTTCGGCAATCACGTTGTAGGTATCGTGATCGCAGTTCGACCCCGGAAACACCACCACGCCGAATTTCATGAATTCAGGGTATCAGCCCCACGCGCTTCTCCAGTGCCACATACCGGGGATCACTACGGATCCCGTCGAAGAAAGGATCGTACCGGATATAGAGAATCTGTCCCTCGTGCGCCTCGGCGCACTCGTTGAGCTCGGCGATGGCGTCGTCTGTGTCGTGCAGAAACGCATACACAATCGCCAGTTGGTAGTGCGGCGTCTGCTGCGCCTGCATCTGCTTGATCTCGGCGAGCGCACGGGGCCTGTCTTTGCGGCAAACCGCATCGAAAGCCAGCATGGTCTGGCTCATCGGCAACTTGGGATACGCCTTCACAAACGGTCCGGCATTTTTCACAACCGTCGCGCAATCGCCGCGTGCCATCGCACCCACCAGGGCCCAGCCAGGCCCGCCGAAGAATTGGGGATTGATTTTCTCGATGCGCTCGATGGACTTTTGTTGGCCGGCTTCGTCGCGCTCAAGATAGTAGGCCACGAACTCGTCGAATGGCGGCACAACCGAGAGCGGATCCTGCTCCGCCGCGAGACGAAACTGCTCGTGCGCCTCGGCGAAACGGCCCCGCGTAGCCAGCGACCAGCCGTAACGCGCGCGAACCTCTGCGCCCCCGCCCAGGTCGATGCCGTGGCGGAATTCCTTTTCCGCCTCCGCCCAGTTCCAGCCATAGTTGTAGGTCGCGTCCGCCAGCAGCTCGTAGGCTTCGGGCAGATCGGGATCGAGTTCGATGGCTTTCTCGGCCGCCGCGCGAACCTTTGGGAAGCCTTCCTTCGCGGTGATCGTCGTCATCGATATGGTGCCGATCTCTGAGCTGCCAATCCCCACATATGCGCGCGCGAAGTTTGGATCCTTCTGGAGTGCGGCCTCGAAGAGACTAATCGATTTAGCAAGCGCGTCGGCCGTGCGCAGGTGATTCTGATATTCACCCTGCAAGTAAAGATCGAGCGCTTCGTTGTTCGTTGTCGGCGGTCGAATCGCAGGCGGCGATCCCCCGCCGATATGGCGAATGGCATCGGTGATTGAGGTCGCAACCTCATCCTGCATCGCCAGCATGTCGTTCGATTGTGTTTCGTAGGAGTGCGACCAAAGATGATACCCGTCGGTCGCCCGGTTCAGTTGCGCGGTCACTCGCATCTGGTCGCCGGATCGCGTAAAGCTGCCTTCAAGTACCGCATCCACGTTCAGTTGCCGGCCAATCTCCCGCACATCTTCGCCTTTGCCCTTGAAGGCGAACGCCGAGGTGCGCGCTACCACGCGCAGGTCACGCCATTGCGCCAGGTCGTTGGTCAGCTCCTCCGTGATTCCATCGGCAATGTATTCGTCTTGATGGTTGGGCGAGTAATCCTCGAACGGCAGCACCACGATCGCGTGGATCGGCTGCTTCGACAGGGAAATCGCCGCATGCTGTCTCCACAGCATGATCCCTGCAACTCCGGCGGCGGCAATGCAGGGCACGGCGATAGCCCCTATAAGCCAGTTCCGCCGCGCACCACGCGCGCTGGGCGGTACCAGTTGAGGAGCCAGAACCGGCTCTGGAAACGCAGTTGGCTCGCGAAGCTTTGCAGCATCGCGGAACGTGAAGCTGGCCACATAACTGCGCGGCGGGAATTCGATAACGATCGCATCGTGGCGTCCGTCTTCCGCGTAGTAGTCCCTGAGCCGCTGGCGCAGCCGGCTGAACTCCGTCCGCACCACGGACTCAATGCGCGGATCGAACGAGGCCGGGCGTTGAAAAACGTCCAGCCCGATTGCATATTCATTGATTTTGTCGGCGTCGCCCGCGAGCGTGTGCTCCACCAGATAGCGCAGCAACTGGCCGCGCCGGCTCGTGGCGGCAAAATGTTGCGTCCCGAGCAACCGCTCCAATGTAGCCCGTATATCTTCTGGGCTCGAGTCAGGATAGCTGGAGGGAGTATGGCTTTCGATGGTGCCAGGCATCTGGAGCCTTTTCCGCGGATATGGGATGATCTTACCACGCGCGGGAGTCCTCCACTTTAGCCTTGAAGTCCCTGATTCGGAGAGCATAACCACCCTCTCCATGGCCCATCGAGGCGGTGTTTGCAAGGTTGAAACATAGAGCCGTGAGAGTCCCCATCGAAGCCGCAAACCCTCTCAGTCAGTAGGCCGCCGGGAACGCTTGCCTTCTAAACCTTCGCGGGCGATTGCTGGCTCAACAGCCCGGGAACTATCTACAACGGCTTGTGTGGGCAGTACTCCTGCCAGAATCCTCCAGAGCTCAACGGCCGATCGCGGCCAGTCGCGTGCCCACGATGCGCAGTTGAACCATGAGAATCTCCCTGGGGAGTAGGGATATTGCACGGCGGAAGCCTGAGCGGAAAAGTGAACCAGCTAGGTCCCCCCCATCGGCCACCGAGCCGATCAGCCTATCCGCCGTTGCAGTGAGATTTACCTATATGCTCTTCGAGCGGTAGTCTCAATACGCCTCTGTAACGTTACAAACACGCCCATATCCTTTGTTTTCAAAGAAGTTCCGCAGCTTGAATTCTGGATGAGGGTGGTTCGTGTGCCAGGGAAGACCATGCGCCCTGGAACCAAAACCTTCGCTGAGGGTGCAGGCAGGCGAGGCTGAGAAGGAGGATTCTAGTCTGAAGCCTCGATGAGAGACGCGCGTCCAGCCGCCGTGTCGCCAGCCCGAAGCTCCCGCACCGCCCATCCGGCGATCAGGAGGCTGGGCGCAGCAGCCGCCTCAACCTCGCCCAGCGCGCCAAGCGTCGTATACATAAACCCTCTGATCCGGCAGCGCCGCGCGCGAAACCACAGCGCACGGAAGATCGGCAGGCAATCCCTCCGCCAGCCATTCCGCCGCCAGCAGGTTCAGGTCCCGGCCCGGCATGTAGACCACGCGCGTGCCCGCTTCAACCGCAGGCAGCGCTTCGCGATTGTGCGACTGCGCATGGTGACCCGTGGTAAGAACCACGTGCGACGCCCAATCTCGATCGGTTAGCGACCGGCTAATCGCGGCCGCGGCTGCGAATGCAGCCGATACGCCCGGCACAATCTCCACCGGCAAGCCAGCCTCGGCCAGCGCATCCAATTCCTCGCTGGCGCGGCCAAACAGAAGCGGATCGCCGCTTTTCAGGCGTACAACGCTCCGGCCAGCTTGCGCGTGCTCCGTCATTAAGGAATTAATCTCTTCCTGCGTAATGGTCTTCGCGCCGCAGCGCTTGCCAACGTTGGCCACATCGGCGCCTGGTTTCGCCAATTCGAGAATCGCCTGCGGCACAAGATCGTCGTGCAGAATCACGTCCGCGCTCTCGATCAACCGCACCGCCTTCAATGTAAGCAACTCCGGATCGCCCGGCCCGGCGCCGACCAGATAAACATTTCCTGCAACTGGCCCGCGCTTCCCTGCCCGTCCGCGCCAACTGCTTCGTTTCGCAAAGCGCCGAATCGCAAATCTGCCTTTGCGCCAGCTCATGCAGCAGCAGCCTCCGCTCTTCGCTGCGCGGATGAGTCGCCAGCACCTCGCGCCGCAGTTCGCCTAGCTTCGCAAGCCATGGCCCCAAATCCTGCGGCAATTGTTCGTCAATCTCGCGCCTTAGCCGCTGCGCCACCGCCGGGCTCTCGCCGGCCGTCGAAATCGCAATCTGCAAATCGCCGCGGCTCACCACCGATCCAAAAAAGAAGTCGCAATTGGGAATGTCGTCCACGCTGTTCGTAGGAATCCCGCGCGCTACCGCCTCGCGATAAACGGCGGCATTCACCTCAGGCACATTGGTCGCGGCAATCGCGATAAAGTTGCCGTCAAGGTCTGCCGGCACAAACTCCCGCTGCACCCACTCGATTCTTCCCTCAGCCGCCAGTGCACGAACCTCTTCCCTCGCCTCGGGCGCAACCACGCGCAGCCGCAGGCCGGTCTTGAGCAGCGTCCCGATCTTTTCCAGAGCCACCGTCCCCGCGCCAACCAGCAGGCACCGCCGCCCTTCAAGCTTCAGGAATATGGGTAACAGACTCATCGTCTATTTCTTTCTTCTTTTTCTCTGCTCCCTGTTCTCTTATCTCTGCCACGCCATGCGGCACGCGTGCAGTCGGCAAATCGCGTTCCACCGCATCCAGAGTTTCTCCAGCCAGATGCGCGCGCAATTCGTCGTTCGTATGCCGCGCAAACCATGCGCGCAGATCCTCTTGCCCGCTCCGCTCCGCCATATACTGCCGCAGCAACCGCTCAATCGCCTCCGGAACCAGCGGCGCCGGGCACCGGTAGCCCACCGGCCGCGAAATTCCTGCATGCTGGCCCACCGCTCCGCCCAGGCAGAAATAGAAAGCATCCGTGAGCTTGCCCTCGTGCTTGATCTTCTTGCCCTCAAGTCCGATGTCCGCAATCCAGTGCTGGCCACAACCGTTGGGGCAACCGGTTACGTGCAGCTTCAACTGCTGATCGAACTGCGGCAGGCGTTCCTCCATCTCATCGACCAGCCACCGTGTAAAGCCCTTGGTCTCTGTAATCGCCAACTTGCAGAACTCTGTTCCCGTGCAGGCCACCGCGCCGCGCCAGAACATCGAGCCTTCCACCTGCAATCCAATCTGGCCCAGCTCTTTCGCAAGCTCACTCGTCTTCGCCTTCGGCACATCGATAATCACCAGGTTTTGCGAAACCGTTAGCCGCAGCGCCCCGCTTCCAAACCGTTCCGCCAATTCCGCCGCCGCTTCCAATTGCTCGCCTGAAAGTCGCCCGCGCAGCACCGATGCGCCCACATACGCCAGTCCCGGCTGCCGCTGCGGATGGATCCCTACGTGATCGCGAAGAATATCGTCCGGAACCTTCTCTTGCGCGGCCGGATCGAGCTTGAATCCAATCTTCGTGTGCAGTTCGTCCAGGAAGCGCTCCGCCGTCCAACCCTCGCGCATAAACAGGTACTTCATGCGCGCCCTGTCGCGGCTCTCGCGCAATACTTGTTGATCGCGGAAGATCTCCGTCACCCCGCGCGCCACGCGCAGCGCCTGATCTGGCCGCACAAACGCGTCGAGCTTTACAGCCAGGTGCGGCTCATTGGAGAGCCCTCCACCCACGCGCAGCGAGTAGCCAACATCATCACCGCGCTTCGCCGCCGTCAGTGCAATGTCGTTGATCTCCGGATAGCTGCACCACGAGGGGCAGCCGGTTGCGCAAATCTTGAACTTGCGCGGCAGATTGTAGAACTCCGGGTTTGCCGTCAATTCATGTGCAATGGCCAGCGCAATCGGCGAGGCATCGATCAGCTCGTCGGCGTCCACGCCGGCCAACGGACATCCGGTCACGTTGCGCACCACGTCGCCGCATGCACCCTTGGGCGAAAACCCAATGGCGTCCAGCGCGTCCACAACTTCCGGGAGCGACTCGATGGTCAGCCAATGAAGCTGAATGTTCTGGCGCACTGTAATGTCGGCCAGGTTCCGCGCGTGCTTGCGAGTGATTTCGCCGATCTTCCGTAGTTGACTCGCCGAAATGATCCCGTTGGGGATCCCGATTCGCATCATGAACCATTCGGTCGCCAGCCCTTCGCCACCCTTGCCGCCGGTCGCGCCAACGCCGTCGCCCTGGGTGTAAACCCCCCACCATTTGAAATAAAAGCCGGCCCAATCCGGCACAACGCTGCTACGGCCCGCCCGCGCAAACGCGCGCACCTCATCGAAGACGGCCCAAGGGTTTTTTTCGCGCTTTAGACGCTCTGCCTTCTGAGCTTTGGTCTCTTTTGGCGCAGTCGGTTCGCTCATCTTCTCTCTTCTCTTTCGTTCCGTTCAAATAAAATGCCCGCGAGAGCTTTGGCTCAATCGCGGGCATTCGGGAAGCCGTGGACTTATATTGCGAACTTCAGACCCGGGTCACCCTTGCCGCGTGAGCAGCTTACATGAGCGACAACAGGCCGTGAGTTCCATGGTCAAATACTAGACGTTTTTGGTCCGATTTGCAATCTTGGTTGCTTTTAAGGTAAGTAACGACAGGACTTACGCGCTAACCGCAGCCGCATTCAGTTCCTCAAGGATTTCGTATGCAGCCGTCTCGGCTGCCCTCGCGCATTCCGCTGACAACTCCATCGAGATTGGCTGCTGAGGATCGATGGCGATCGCGTATAAGACCACCTCCCTCGTTCCGCCCTGCATATAGAACGCGTCCAGCAGATCCTTCACCCCGATGTCGTGTGCGGTCAGCGTCGGCGGATAGTCTCTTGAGAATCGCGGCGTCGTACGCGTGACCGTCCCGGGTGGGTTTCCGTCCGCGGCAGCGTCAATCAAGATGATTCGGTCGGCGTTTTCAAGGGGCTCGAGCAGAATAAATCCGCCGGTTCCGCCATCCAGGCACTCCACTCCAGCCGGCAGCGTCCGCTTTTCAAGCGCGCGTACCACATGAACGCCAACGCCTTCATCTCCCATGATGACGTTGCCCAGACCCAGCACCAGCGTCTTATTACCGCTTTTTAGCGTCTCCGCCACTCTCGACTCTGTCAAACTTCCACCCGCCGATGATCGAGCTTACTGTCCCGCGTCCCTCGATGTAGTCGTGATAAAAGGCAAGATACACGTGCACGATGATAAACACCACAAAGAACCACAGGAACGTGTGATGCCAGAAGCGCACGCCCGAGTCGCCGCCCATCAATGGCACGACCCAGGTGAACATCCGGGGCATCCAGGAATTGCTCATGCTCGAATAAAGCGCAAAGCCGGTAATCGTTTGGAAGACAAATGCCAGGAAGGTGAAGAAGTAAATCAGGCCGGCCAGTGAATTGTGTCCGGTTGAGATGGGCCCGTGCATCTTGGTTTCAAACACATCGGCTTTGATGACGTCGACAATCTCCTGCCGTTGTGAAGGCTTCAGCGGGAAAAAGGCGCGCCAGCTTGCGTACTTATTTCCCACAAATCCCCAGTAAAGCCTCGCCAGAAAGTTGAAGATGTAGACGTACGCAGCGGCAAAATGAATAAACCGCACCCATCCGAACCAATATTGCTGGTAAGCCTCGGATGCGTACGCAATGCGAACCGGACGGCCAATCATATAACCGGTCACGCACAGCAGCGTCAGCGCGATCGCGTTGATCCAGTGGTACGCGCGCACCGGCAATTCCCAAACGTACACGCGCTTGTACTCAACCGGCGCTCCGCCGTTCAGCTTGAAAACGTCTCGTACACCAGTGCTCTGTGTGCTCATCGGTCTACTCGAATGAAACCTGGTGAAGGTGCCTTCCCTGCGGATCGTACAGATGCACGGCGCAGGCCAGGCACGGGTCAAAGGAATGGATGGTGCGCAAAATCTCGACCGGCTCGTCGATCTTCGCCACCGGAGTCCCGATCAGCGCCGCCTCAAACGACGACCTCTGCTGCTTACCGTCGCGCGGCGATCCGTTCCATGTCGTCGGCACAACGAGTTGATAGTTCTCAATCGCGCCATTGTGAATCTTGATCCAGTGCGCCAGTGCCCCGCGCGGCGCTTCCACCAGCCCCACGCCCTCGCAATCCGCCGGCCACGTCTTCGGATCCCACTTCTCGCCGTTATGCGTGGATACCTCGTTGATCTTCACGCGATCCATCAATTGCCCAAAGAAGTCTTTCAGCCAGATCATGGCCAGCGCCGCATCGATGCCGCGCGCCGCCGTCCGTCCCAAGGTCGAGAACAGCGCAGCCACAGGCACGTTCAGCTTGCCCAGCACCATGCCGACCGTTTCCTTTACATCCGCGTGGCCGGACGCGTACGACACCAGCAGCCTCGCCAGCGGTCCCACTTCCATCGCGTTGTCCTTCCAGCGCGGCGTCTTCAGGAACGAGTACTTCTCGTATCCTTCCAGGCTCTCAAACGGCGGCTTCGGCCCGCTGTAGGCGATATTCGTTTCGCCGTCCCACGGATGTAGGCCCTACGCTGTCGCCTCCGTCGTACTTGTACCAGGAGTGCGCAATGTACTCCTTGATCTCCTGCGAATCGCGCGGATTCACCGGGTACACCGTGCTCAGATCGCGATTGAGCACCGCGCCGCGCGCATACTTGAACGACTCCGGGTGTCCGTATCCGTTCGTCGGAAACTCGCCGTACGCGAGATAGTTGTGCAGCCCGCCGCCGTAACTGGCCCAGTCCTTGTAGAACGAAGCCACCGCCAGCAAATCGGGAATATACACCTCGTTGATGAACTCATCCGCCTGGCCGATCAGCCGCGACACCAGGTTCAGCCGCTCCATGTTGATCGCCGCCACTTCATTCACGTTGATCGAGCACGGCACGCCGCCAACCAGATAATTCGGGTGCGGATTCTTGCCGCCGAACACGGCATGGATCTTCACGATCTCCTTCTGCCACTCCAGCGCATCCAGGTAGTGCGCCACGCCGATCAGGTTCACCTCCGGCGGCAGCTTGTACGCCGGATGTCCCCAGTACCCGTTCGCGAAAATCCCCAATCCGCTCGCCGCGAATGCCTTGATCTTGTCCTGCACCGCGGTGAAGTACGCAGTGTTGTTCTTGTCCCACTTTGAAAACGATTGCGCCAGCTCCGCCGCCTTCTTCGGATCGGCCTTCAGCGCGTTCACAATGTCCACCCAATCCAGCGCATGCAAGTGATAGAAGTGGATCACGTGATCCTGCACATATTGCGTGGTCAGCATGATGTTGCGGATCAACTCCGCCGTTGGCGGAACAGTGATGCCCAGCGCGTCTTCCACTGAGCGCACGCTGGCCAGCGCATGAACCGTTGTGCACACGCCGCACACGCGCTCCGTGATCGCCCAGGCATCGCGCGGATCGCGGCCCATCAGAATTTTTTCCAGGCCGCGAACCATCGTCCCGGCGCTGAACGCGTCGGTGATGACGCCATTTTCCACCACCGCTTCAATCCGCAGGTGGCCCTCAATGCGAGTAACAGGATCGACAACAACACGAGTTGCCATAACTGTTTACGACTCCTTCTGATCTTCTGCGTGCACTTCCGCGATCACTTTGTGCTTGCGTATGTTGGTCACCACCGCGTGCGCCGCAACTCCGGCCAGCGTGGCCACTCCAACGGCGGTACCAATAGTGTCAGCCGTGCTTTCGATGCCGAATCCAGGGAACGACGCCAGATGTTGATAGAACGGGCCATTGTCCCAGAAGCCCGCTTCGCTGCAGCCGATGCAACCGTGTCCTGACTGGATGGGATAGCTCGTCCCCTCGTTCCAGCGCACCACCGAGCAGGCGTTGTAAGTCACGGGGCCCTTGCAGCCCATCTTGTACAGGCAATATCCCTTGCGCGCGTTCTCGTCGTCCCACGCCTCAACAAACAGCCCGGCATCGTAGTTCGGCCGGCGATAGCAGGTGTCGTGTACGCGCCGCCCGTAGAACTCCTTGGGCCGCCCCTGGCTGTCGAGCGCAGGAATCTGCCCCAGCACCAGCAGGTGCGTCACCACGCCCATCATCACGTCCGCAATTGGCGGGCACCCCGGCACATTGATCACCGGCTTGTTCACCAGCTTGGAAATCGGCGTCGCGCCCGTAGGATTGGGCTTTGCCGCCTGCACGCATCCATTCGAGGCGCAGCTTCCCCACGCCACAATCGCCGCTGCATCCGCGGCAACCGTTTGCAGAATCTGTTCCGCCGTCTTGCCGCCCACCATGCAGTAAACGCCATCGTCCTTCGTGGGCACGGCGCCTTCCACCAGCACAATGTATTTACCCTTGTTGTTCGCGATCGTATCGCTCAGGCTCTTCTCCGCCTGGAAGCCGCTCGCCGCCATCAGCGTCTCGGTGTAGTTCAGCGAGAGCACGTCCAGCAGAGCGTCCGCAACAATCGGGTGCGAGGACCGGATAAACGACTCGCTGCAGCAGGTGCATTCCTGAAAGTGCATCCAAACCACGGCCGGTTTTTCCTTCTTTTCGAACGCTGAAACAACCTGCGCCACGCCGCTTTGCGCGAACCCGGCCGCAGCCGCGGCTGCCGTGCAGAATTGCAGGAAATCCCTGCGGCTGTAGCCCTTCTGCTGCATCGAATTCCAAATCGTCTCGCCCATGCCTGCCTCGCTCAAACTTCTGGGCCGATGGGCCCCCGATTGCCTGGGAGGCCGATCACACTATAGGAACCCACCGGTCAATGGCTGCGACGTTACCTACTCGAAAATACGAGTGGCTGTGCGCGCCATCACATGTGTCGCAAATCACTTCTGGCGGGAGGGCGTCAGATGGCTGGTGAGCTAAATCACATTTGCGGCGAGACCGCAGGCCAGCAGAGGCGAGGCATTCGCCCCTCCTTAGTCGCAAGCAATGCTAGCACTGCTTGCAGTGCTAGCATCAATGTGCTAGTCTCTCTCCATGGCCACCATCGTCATCCGCAAGCTCGACGAGTCCGTCAAGCGCAGGCTGCAAATCCGCGCCGCCCGCAATGGCCGCTCCATGGAGGCCGAAGCTCGAGAAATGCTTCACGAATCTCTAGCTAAGGCACTCCGTGATATCGACGAAGTGGATATTGGCACCGCGATCCACAAACGATTTGCCGCGCTAGGCGGCGTAGACCTGGACATCCCACCGCGCAGGTTCTCCAATCGGCCGCTGCCTAAGTTCGACTGATGATTCTGCTCGACACGAACGTTGTTTCTGAAATGATGCGCGAGCGGCCGGATCCGGACGTTCGGGGATGGCTTCGTCAGCACCCACGCGCGAACGTCTGGACCACCTCCGTCGTCATGGCCGAATTGCTCGCTGGAATCGAATCCATGCCCTTTGGCCGCAAACAGAAGGCATTACGCGAAGCGGTCGATGGCATGATTGGCGAGGATTTTCACGGCCAGATGCTCACCTTCAATTTGCCCGCTGCTCGCCACTACGCGCAGATTCTCGCCGCACGAAGAAAAATCGGGCGGCCCATCCGTGAGCTTGATGCGCAGATTGCCGCCATCGCGCGTGTTCACGGCGCTACTCTGGCAACTCGGAATGTCGATGATTTTGCCGGATGCGGTCTTGACGTCGTCGATCCCTGGGAGCCTTCAAAGTAGCGCTTCGCGCGTCGCCCTACGCCGTCTTCTCCGCCGTCACTGGCGCTTTTTCTCGCGCCTTTTCCTTCGCTCGCACCGGCCGCGTCGAAACCCACCACGTCAGCGCGATCCCGACCAGAACCGCCCCGCCACTGGCCAATTGCGCATTCGATAAACCCCAAATAACCTTGGGGTTGCGCCGGATAAATTCAACCAGAAAGCGAGCAATCCCGCTCAGCGCAAGATACTGCCCCACAATCGCGCCCGTTGCGTGCTTCTTTCCCAGCCGCCACCACAAGAACCAGCCGATCAGCAGCCCGGCTCCCAGCTCGTAAAGCGGAGTGGGATAAACCGGAACCATCACTGGCTCGATTCCGTTCGGAAATGCCATTCCCCACGGATGAAATGTGATGCCGAAAATATGCACAGGCTCGATCGCGATCCCATAGCAGCCGTCCCCCGAAAGAAAGCATCCGATCCGCCCGATGCCGTAGCCGATCGCCGCCGCTGGAGCACAAAGATCCAATGTCCGCAGAGGTCCAAGCTTCGCGCGCCACCCCATCACGACCAGCGCCGCGATGCCGAAGGTCAAGCCGCCGTACCAGGCAAAGCCTGCGTTATCCCACAAAACCTGCCAGCCAATTTCCCTGAACTCCGACGGTGTGTCCAGCACATGCCAGACCTTGGCGCCGATGATGCCCACAACCAGCGCAACCGCCACCATCCCCACCGCGTCCGCGTCAATGTGCGCCCGCTTGAACGCGCGGTCGACAATGATCGCGCCCGCAACCGCCGCCAACCACAGCATGAGCCCGAACGTGGGCAGGTGAAACGACCCGATGTGCAAATAGGGAAGCATCTCTCTTCAAGTATAGACGTGCGCTCGTCTCAATCCGCTGCAGCAATGGCGTCCGCTTCCACCCGGCCCTGGGAGCGAGAGCCGGCTAACTCGTGGCCGTTTTGGCCTTTGCGCTCAACCTAGAGGAAATGCATCATCCACCAGATAAGAAACAGCGCTACCACGCCCAGAAAAATATGGCCAATCCATTGGCCGGGCGTGGACGGCCTGCCTAAATTAAACATGGGCCGATGGTAGCACCGTCAACTCTGCTATCCCTCGCGCCTGCCAACTCGCCAACCTGCCAACGTGCGCTCGAGCGCACGCCAACTTGCCAATTCCCCCACGTAACCCCGCTAGCCCCGTCAAACCCGCTGTCCTTCGCTTTCCGTCCTCGATTTTCACAACCGGCCCCAACGCAAATCGCGCGATACTGTGTGCATGGCTTCCATGACCTACCAAGGCCTTGACGTCCTTTATTCCCGCCAGCAGATTGCCGAACGCGTCGCCGAAATGGGCGCGCAGATCACCCGTGACCTCAACGGTGAAAAACTGGTCATGGTTGGCGTGCTCAAGGGCGCGGCATTTTTTCTCGTCGATCTCTCCCGCTCCATTCAGGCAGATGCCACCTTCGACTTCGTCGCGGTCTCCAGCTACGGCAACGGCCAGCGCTCTTCCGGCGCAGTCAAAGTCATTAAGGATCTCGACCAGCCCATCGAAGGCAAAAACGTCCTCATCGTCGAGGACATTCTCGACACCGGCCTGACGCTCGCTTACCTGCGCAAACTTTTTCTCCAGCAGCATCCAAAATCGCTCCGCATCGCAACGCTTCTCGATAAACCCTCCCGCCGCATCGAAAAAATCGATGCCGACTACGTAGGTTTCTCCATTCCCAACCTTTTCGTCATCGGTTACGGCATGGACTATGGCGAGCGCTATCGCAATTTGCCCGACATCTGCATCATGGCGCCCGGCCAAACCGCGTAGCCTGGAGAACATTGAAGAATGGACGATCGGGAACTGCTTGCCGGCGCTTATCGCGACTTCAACGCCCGCCGGATCGACGCCGTTCTTGCCAGAATGCATCCGGATGTCATGTGGGCTAACGGGATGGAGGGCGGCCACGTTCACGGGGTTGAAGCTGTGCGCGCTTACTGGACTCGCCAGTTTCAGATTCTCAACCCGCACGTCGAGCCAATCCGCATCGAGCCCGATCATTCCGGCCGGCTCATCGTCCAGGTCCACCAGACCGTCCGCGACCTCGATGGCAAACTGATCCTTGACACCGTCGTCCACCATGCATATCGCATTCGAGACGGGCTGATCGAACGGATGGACATCGAATCGCCGGAAACTCTGCAAACCGCGGATTAGCAAATCCCACTTCAGTCGTCGGACCGGTCCGCTTCACAATTTTTTATCGATCCCTTTCATTCCAGCTTGACGCCGCCGTATACTCATCTCCCGGTAGCCGTTTCCCGGCACCGCCGATAGACTGCATCGCAAGCCTTTGCAAGCTGGGCGCCGTTGAGCGGTTCTTGGTTTGCAGCTGCGGATCGCTCGCGCACAAAATACTGTGAACCATGGCCTGCGAACTGTGAACTACGAACTACGAACTGCGAACTGCGAACTGCACTTTAGGAGCATCCCCCATGTCCGCCCCCGTAGCCATCCAGAACTCCGATCTGGATTTTGATCACGGAACTTTCGACTCTGCCGCATTTACCGCTCAGGCTCTCGCCGGCTGGCAGTCTCTCGCAGCCGTCATCGATCACTCGCTCGTAAAGCCCGATGCCACCCGCCAGCAGGTTGAAGGCCTTTGCTCAGAGGCAGCGCGCTACCGTTTCGCCTCCGTCGTCGTGAATCCTGTCTGGACAGCCACAGCCGTCAGGCTCCTCGCCGGCACCGGCATCCCCGTCGCAGCAACCATAGGATTCCCCTTTGGAGCATCGCTCGCCTCAACGCTCCGCCAGGAAGCCGCGGCGCTCATCCGGCTCGGTGCTCGAGAGCTCGGCATGGTACTTCCCATCGGCCAGCTCAAAAGCGGCAATCATCACGCTGTCGAACACTCCATTTATGCCGTCGCAAAAGTGGCCCATGATCGTGGTGCTGTTCTCAAGGTCAACCTCGAAACCTGCCTGCTCACCATGCAGGAGAAATTGCGCGCATCGGAGATCGCCATTCACGCCGGCGCGGATTTCATCAACACAGCGACTGGTTTCGCCTCGGGCGGCGCGACCCCGGTCGATGTCGCCCTCATGCGCGGAGTCGTCGGCGCGCGCTGCGGTGTCAAGGCCGCCGGTCGCATCCGCACTGTCGACCAGGTCCGCATCCTGCTCGAGGCAGGCGCCAACCGAATCGGCTCCTCCGCCTCCGTCGCCATCCTCCGAGAACTCGGCGCCGAGTGAAAACCGTTCGCAGTTCATAGTTCTCAGTTCCCAGCCGCCGGCGACCGTCCCGATGCAGATTTCTGTGAACTACGAACGATGAACTGAGAACTGCCCACTGCGTTATCATTCCTTGACCCCGAATGTCTGACACTCCTCCATCTCCGCCGCCGCACGAGTTCGAGGGCGATTATCGTCCCGCCGACTCCGCGACCTCGCCGGTCGCATTCGACCCCATCAACGCCCGCATCGAGCCGGCAGACGTCGCCTACCTCATGCGCCTCACCGACGCGCTCAACACCACGCTCGACCTGCAAACCCTCCTCGCCCGCACTTCCGAGCTGGTTCGCTCCCTCATCCCCTATCGCATCTTCGCCATCTTTCTCCTCAATGAACGCACGCACGATCTGCGCATGCGTTTCCAGATCGGCCACACCCCGCAAGTTGAGCGCACCCGCGTCCCCGTCGGCAAAGGAGTCGTCGGCCAGGTCGCGCTCACCCGTCAGCCGATTCTCCTTAACGACGTTTCCACCGCCGACTACTACATCGACGCGAATCCCGATGTGCGCTCCGAGCTCGCTGTTCCCCTCATCGCAAAAAACCGCCTCATCGGCGTCATGGATCTCGAGAGCGAGCAGCTCAATTTCTTCCGCCCTGAGCACCTTCACGTCCTCACCATGACCGCGTCGCGCATCGCGCAGTCCATTGAGAACGCGCGCCTCTACGCCCGTGTCTCGCGCCAGGCACAAACCCTCGAGGTCCTCAACGAGATCGCAGTCGAGCTCGCCTCGATCCTTGATCTCAATCCCCTGCTCGAGCGTGTGGGTCAGCTCCTGCGTCGCCTCATCGACTACCAGATGTTCACCATCATGCTGCTCGATGAAAAAGGCGAATCCCTCATCACGCGATACGCCTGGCGCTTCGGCTACGTACACGCACCCATTCGCCGCGTTCCCATATCGAGTGGCATTGTCGGCGCCGCGGTGCGCGAGTGGCGTCCCATCAACGTTCCCGACGTTGCGAAGGATCCTCGTTACTTGCCGATGAACCCCGAAACCCGCTCGGAGCTCATCGTTCCGCTTTTCTATAAAGGCCGCGTCATCGGCGTCCTCGATCTCGAGCACACACGTCCCAACTTCTTTAATGATGAACACGAGCGCATGTTGACCACGCTCGCCTCGCAGATCGCCATCGCCATCGAGAACGCCCGCCTCTATCAGGCCGTGCACCGGCAGGAGCGCCAGCTCGAAAAAGACATCACCATGGCCCGCGAGGTGCAGCTTCGCCTGCTCCCGACCGATGCCCCATTGCATCCCCACGCCGACATGGCCGTTCGCTTTCTGCCCGCCCGCACCATCGGCGGCGACCTCTATGACTTTCTCGACTACGGTCCCAATCGCACCGCAATCGTTCTCGGCGACGTAAGTGGTAAGGCCGCGCCCGCCGCGCTCTTCGCCGCGCTCGTCAGCGGCATTATGCGCGCCGCCGCCGCACAGCAGCCCGAGCCGGCCGCCATGCTCGCCCTGCTCAATGACGCCATTCAGGAGCGCAAGCTCGACTCGCAGTACGTCACCATGCTCTTCGCTGTCTGGAATGACGAGAATCAGACCCTTCAGGTCGCGAACTCCGGCGCTGTCCAACCCGTCGTCTGCCGCGCCGGACAGTCACTCCCTGTCCGCGCCGAAGGATTTCCCCTGGGCATGTTTCCCAACGTCACCTATGAGGAGTTCAGCGTCGCCACGCAGCCCGGCGATGCCATCGTCTTTATCTCCGACGGAATTCTCGACGCCGAAAATGACAAAGAGGAGATGTACGGCGAAGACCGCCTTGCCGGTCTTCTCTGTGAGAGCCGCGAGCTGCCCGCCTCAGAAATCGCCGAGACCATCCTCGCCGACGTCACGCGCTTCCAGGGCGGCAAAGACCGCTTCGACGACGAAACCATCATCGTGCTCCGCGTAAGGTAGCCGACAGCCTCCCGCCCCACTTCGATAAACTCATATCTGCAGCCCTCGCACCCACCCCGCGCCATTCGGAGAAGCTCCGAAAACGCAATCTTCTCGTTCCCGCAACACGAGCTGATGGCTGAGGGCTGATAGCTGCTTGACCACGGAGTCCGATTGCAAACCACCCCCTCAGAACGCCTCATCCGTCCCGCTCGCAACATCATCGGCAGCCTTCGCTTGCCCGGCGATAAATCCATCAGCCATCGTTACGCCATGCTCGGCGGGTTCGCCGAGGGCACTTCGCACTTCACCAACTTCTCCACCGGCGCCGACTGCGCCTCCACCCTTGCCTGCATGGCGGCGCTTGGCGCAAAGGTCAACCGAACCGGGGCCGATTCAGTCGAGATCACCGGCGTCGCCGGCCGCGTCACGCCCCCATCGCATCCCCTCGATTGCGGCAACTCCGGCTCATCCATGCGCATGATCTCCGGCCTTCTCGCTCCGCAGACCGGACGCTTCACCCTCATCGGCGACGACTCGCTATCCCGCCGCCCCATGGAGCGCATTCGCAAACCGCTTGAAGCGATGGGCGCGCGCCTCACGCTCACCGACGGCCACGCTCCGCTCACCATCGACGGCGGTCCGCTTCGCGCCATCGACTACGCCACGCCCGTTCCCAGCGCCCAAGTCAAAAGCTGCATCCTCTTTGCCGCTCTGCAAACCCCCGGCCCCACATCCATCCTCGAAGAAGTGCGCACCCGCGACCATAGCGAGCTGGCCCTCCGCGCCTTCGGCGCCACGCTCACCCGCGAAAGCGGCTCCATCTCCATCACCGGTCCGCAAAGGCTCCACGCCATCAGCGCCGCCGTCCCTGGCGATCTCTCCTCTGCCGCATTTTTCCTCTGCGCTGCGGCACTCTTCCCCGGCTCCAGCCTCGTTCTCGATTCCGTCGGCCTCAATCCCACGCGCGCCACATTGCTCGACGTCCTCACCGCTCTCGGCGCGCGCATCTCTGTGTTGAATCTCGAAGAAAAGAACGCCGAGTTGCTCGGCGTCGTGCAGATTACCGCCCCGCCTGAGGGCCTCGGCTCAACAGAAGTCAGCGGCGCCCTCGCCGCTCAGCTCATTGACGAATTGCCCGTCCTCGCCGCCATCGCGCCCTTCACCAGCGGCGGCATTCGCATCCGCGGAGCGCGAGAGCTCCGCGTCAAGGAATCCGACCGCATCGCCCTCGTCGCCAAAAACCTTCGCGCCATGGGCGCTGAAGTCGAGGAGTTTGACGATGGCCTCGATGTCCCCGGCGGCCAGACCCTCCACGGCGCAACGATCGACTCCGGCGGAGACCACCGCATCGCCATGGCCTTCAGCGTCGCAGCCCTCCGCGCCACCGGAGACACACTCATCCAGGGCGCCGACTCCGCCTCCATCAGCTTCCCTGAATTCTTTGACCTTCTGGATCGCGTCGCCGAACGCTGAGAAACTGCTGCCGTCTCCTTATGTGCCGCGCGGGCCTCTTTATGTAGCGCCGGCGTCCTCGCCGGCTGTCGTGCGGGCGTCCTCGCCCGCTGTCGTGCGGGCGTCCTCGCCCGCACCCAATCACACTCGGACCTCCAAACAAAATGGCAGGTGCCCCATCCAAAGCGCGATGTTTCGCGCTTTGGGTGGGACAGCACAATCCCCACCTCGCCACTTCCAACCCACCACTCATCTCCAAAGAAATGTCTCCGTGCCCCATCCAAAGCGCGATGTTTCGCGCTTTGGGCCGGACAGCACAATCCCCACCCGCCACTTCCAACCCACCACTCATCTCCAAAGAAATGTCTCCGTGCTCCATCCAAAGCGCGATGTTTCGCGCTTTGGGTGGGACAGCACAATCCCCACCCGCCACTTCCAACCCACCACTCGCCCCAAAAAAATGGCCCGGCTTCTTCGCCGGGCCATCTCATCTTCGAACGCCGTATTTGGGCTAACTCGCTAACTTGCTGTTTTGCTTACTGCGCTGGCGGTGCCGGCTGTTCCTGCGTCGCCGGAGGCGCCATCGTCGGCTCATTCCCTGCCGGCGCCGCTTCCACTCCCGGAATCAACGGCGCCGTCGTCACGGTTCCCGAGGCCGCTTCCGTCAGGTTGATGTTGTAATGCCGCAGCGTTGAAGCCAGAGTCTGGTAGAGACCCGAGCGATCCTTCGCGTAGGCCGCGTGCGCCGCAATCAGGTTGTCCTCGGCCATCGCCAGGCTACGCTCCTGTTGCAGCACATTAGCGGTTGTCGATGCGCCAAGGTGCAGCTTCTTCTGTTCCGCGTCCAGGCTCTGCTTGTTGTAATCCCGCGCCGCCTCCGCTGCCTTCACCTGGGCCCGATCGTTGTTCAGCGCATACATCGCGTTCGCCACCTGCATCCGGATCTCTGTGTGCAGTTGCTCCAACCGCAGCTCCGCCTGCCGGTATTCCATCAGCGAGCGCGCCTGCTGCGACTGAGCTTCGCGGTTGCGGATTGGAACCGTCAAGTTGAAGCCCACTCCTTTGTCCGGAGCCGTGCTGTTCACCAGGTCGTTAAGCACGCCGCCATAACTGCCCGGTGCCGTATTGCCGGCGACCACGCACGAAAACCCTTCGAAATTGCAGTTCGGATTCACCGGCCCGCCGATGATACTCGCGCCGTAAAACCCGTAGACATCCAGCGACGGCAGTAGCGCGTTGCGCGCTCCCTTCAGCGTGATCTCGTCGTTGCGAAGCGTCAGCACCGCCTGCTCCAGCTCCGGCCTCTGCTGAAACGCTTCCTGCACCAGCGCCTCCACCGGCTGCGATTCCTCGGGCAGCGCCTCCAGGCTCACGCGATCCGTCGGAATCACCGGCGCGGCCGAAAGCTGCGCGTCGTTCAGATTCTTCGTGATCGCCTGTTTGATGATCTGCTGCTGATAATTCAATGAGCTTTGCGCGCTGATCAGCGACTGCTGGTCGGTGGCCACTGTCGACTCGGCATTCACCACGTCCAGCGGCGCCATCGTCCCGATCTGCAATTGCTTCTTGTTGTCGCTGAGCAATTGGTTGCTCTGGTCCAGCGCCCGCTCCTTGGCCTGCACGTCCTCGTAAGCCTGCACCAGCCCCCAGTAGATCGTCTCCACCTGGTTCACGGTGTAAAGAATCTGCTGGCGGAACGAGGAATCCGTGATCCGCCGGTCATTCAGCGCCTGATACATGAAGCGTTTGTTGATCCAAATCCCCGCTCCCTGCAACAGTTGCTGCGTCACCGTGGCCTTGAACGAAGAATCGAGCTGCGGTGTATAGCTGGCCAGCGTGCTGCTCGTGTTCGTGCGGCTGTTGTTCCACGAGATCGCCAGCGACGTTCCCGGAACAAAGCCCTGGTTGTACGTAAAGTTGTATTCGTCATTGCTGTTGGAGGACTCGGGACTGAAAAGGCTCGTCTGCTGTGACCGGCTCCGGTCAAATTGAATCGTCCCTGTGACCGCCGGATCGAGATTCTCGGGGATGGGTCCCGCGCCCGCAGTTGTGAGCGTCAGTCCATTCACGCCCGAACCAGCGCCGCCTGCTCCCACCGATGTCCCGCCAGGGCCGCCGCCGGTCGACAGTGTGGAAGTCGATCCGCCTAGCGTTCCTGTAACCAGCGCCGAGGGCGCGCCCAGCGGCAATGCTCCCGACCGTGTGCGCAGAATATCCGTGTCCGCAATGTCCAGGTCGTAGCGCGCAATCGCGATGTCGTAGTTGTTCTCAATCGCCAGCGCAATCGCATCCGACAGGCTCAGGTAAATCTTGCCGTCCTTCACCAGGTCGGTCAGCCGCACTGAGTTGGTAAAGCTCGCCTTGGGAATGTTCGTCGGCATGTAGACACCAAGCGGATTGCGCAGCCAGCTTCCGAACGGCTTGGAATAGTCCCGGCTCGAGGTGCGCAATGGGATCGGCTGCGTCGCAACCGGTGCCGGCGCTATCGGCAGCTCCGAGGCCGCTTTGTCTGGCCCATTCGATCCGGCTCCCGTTTGCTGCGCGTACCCCGGCATTGTTGCCACCAGAGTCAGCAGCACGCCCGCTACGGCGCGCAACCGTTCGCCGCCTCGCCTCGATACCCTCCGCGTCGGCTCCGCGTTTGCGCGTTCACTTCCTGTAGCAATCTTCTCGTCCTTCAACACACCGGTCCTCTTCAAGTGCATGTTTTCTCTCCAATGGGTTGCGCCGCGCGGATTGGATGCCTCGCGGAGGCGGCTCTGCAGCTCCGGATGCACGTTATGAGAGCGTCAAATCGATTATCGCTTCGACGTTCCCGGAATAGGCGACTGCACGTTACGAAGTTAATTACGAATTCGATACCCCTGTCGTTCCACACATCGCTTGATTCCCTGATTCTTTTCCTGCTTGTTTTCTCGGTTGTTTCTTTAGACACCCCAGACCCGCCATTGCACTCATGTCTTTTTTTCTTTGCCGCGAACAGCGAACTCGAGCCGTCAATGCGCTGCCGAACCAACAGATCTGCATTCCAGCCCCCGCCTGCCCCATTTCGTCGCTTTGGAGAGGCCATCGGGGGCGCGGCTAATATTTAACTAACTGGTTAGTAAAATACGCCAGTTAGCCCCTGCACGCAACTCCTCTGGCTCTCTCTTACTCCTTGTCAAGTCCCCGCAGCCTACCGTCGGCTTTCACTCATTTTCTAACTCACTGATTCTTAATAAACTTATCCGCCTTTTTACCTCTTAAATTTCTTCCAGCAAGTTTGCCGATAATTTTCACCTCCAGGCGCATACTCATTCCATGATCCGCAAACAGAGCAGCCATCGACCGCGAGTCACCGGCCACCGACCATCGTCCGCCGGCGTCTCTTCGGGTTCTGCGTCAACTCATCTGTCCCCGCTAACTCCGCCGATCCCGCTGGCCCCTAACTCCTTTGTTTCCGTCAGGAAAATTTATTTAAGAAAAATAACTAGGCATTTCGCCAAATTTTCGCCATTTAACTCCTTTAGAATCAGTAAATCGATCTCGGAGACATCAAAAAAGGCCGTCAAATTACGCGCAAAATATGCCTCACAACCCATTTGGAATCAACACGCGCTCAGCACAAATGCGACATGCGCGTTTTCACTCGTTTGCTCCCTCATGCACGTCTCACAATCCGCGATCCACGCGCTCCCCCATCCGCCGATCTCCGATCACTCTCCAAACCATCAGCTTCGGCTACCCTGAGGGTAAGCAACTCCTGTGACGAACCAGCCTCAATCCGATCCCGGCCTCCAAACCTGGAAGCTCACCCTGGCCTACGACGGCACCGGCTTCCAGGGTTGGCAAGTGCAGCCCGGCTTGCCCACGATTCAGGGCGAGCTCCAGGCAGCCCTCGGCCGCGTTACGGGAGAATCGCCTCTGCCTCAAGGCTCCGGCCGAACCGATGCCGGCGTCCACGCCCTCGCCCAGGTGGCCAGCTTCTCTTTGCGCGCTCCCATTCCAGAGGAGAATTTGCATCGCGCCCTCAATCGAACCCTCCCAGCAGCGATTCGCGTGTCCGAAGCCAAAACGGTGCGAAGCACTGCATTTCACGCGCGGCATTCGGCCGTCGCCAAGACTTACGAGTACCGCATCCTCCGCGCCTCCGATTGCCCGCCCTTCCTCGCACGCTACGTCTGCGCCTGCACCTGGCCGCTTTCGCTCGACACGCTTCAGGCTTGTGCGCGCCTCTTTGAGGGCGAGCACGACTTCCTCAGCTTCGCCGCAACCGATCCGGACCTCGCTTCTCGCGCCTCCATTCATCCAACCGATCTCGTCCAAGACCAGGAAAAAACCTTCCGGACCATCTTCTCTTCTGAATGGGAGCAGCGCCCGACCGACGCCGGTGACCTTCTCATCTATCGCGTACGCGGCAACGGCTTCCTTCACCACATGGTGCGCAATCTGGTCGGCACCATGATCGATGTCGGCCGCGGTCAACTGGCTCTCGGCGAAATTCCCCGCATCCTCGCAGCGCGCAGTCGCTCTCAAGCCGGGCCCACTGCCCCCGCGCGCGGATTGTTTCTCCACTCAGTCGATTACCCGCCGGAAGATCTCCAATGATGAGCACGTTGAAACTCTCAATCCCGGATCGCGCCGCCGTCGCTCACGCATCCACTCCCTGCTACTCTGGTTTCAACTCGATGCCGGTCCTCTCCTCAGCTTCAGCATTCTCGCGCGTGACTGCTCTCGCCGCGCAACGGCCCATTCACGCCGCCTTCTCCTGGTTGCACGCGAATCCCAAAACCATCATGGATTGGCAGGTCGAGCTCGTCGCCATTCCCGCTCCCACGAATGGCGAACGCGAACGTGCCGAGTGGCTCGCCAAGCGCTTCGCTCACGTGGGCCTGGCCAATGTCGAGATCGACGCCGCCGGCAACGTCCTGGGCCTCTTGCCTGCCGTCAATCTGCCGGCCGACTGCACCTGTCCCGTCATTCTCCTTTCGGCGCACATTGACACCGTTTTTCCCGCCGGCACTCCACTCAATCCGATCCTCGACGGCGACCGTCTTGAAGCCCCAGGCTCGAGCGACAATGCGGCCGGAGTGGCCGGAATGTTAGCCCTCGTAACCGCGCTCCGCCACGCGGCCATCGAACTTCCAGTTCCACTCGTCGTCCTCGGCAACGTTGGCGAAGAAGGTGAAGGCGACCTGCGCGGCGTGCGCCATATCTACGAGCACAGCCCGCTCGCCGGCCGCATCGCCGCTCACATTGTTCTCGACGGGCCCGGCGCCGACGCCGCCGTCACGCAAGCCCTTGGCAGCCGCCGCTACCAGGTCTCCATTACCGGGCCCGGCGGCCACAGTTTCACCGACGCAGGCACCCCCAACCCCATCGCCGCGCTTTGCACAGCTCTCGCCGCGCTTGCCGAAACCCCTCTTCCCGACGAGCCCCGCACCACCCTTAATCTCGGCACCATCCATGGCGGCATCAGCGTCAACTCCATTCCCGAGAGCGCGCAGGCGAACATCGATTTCCGCTCCACCGATCCCAATCAGCTCCTGCGCCTTGAAGTCGCTCTTCACCGTGCGGTCGAGGATGCAGTCGAGCACTGGAACGAAAAGTCGAAATCATCGGGCAGCGGTTCGCGTTCTCGGTTGTCTTTCTCGGTTTCCAAAATCGGCGATCGCCCGGCCGCGCAGTTGCCCGACGATTCTCCCCTGCTGGCCACGCTGCGCGCCGTCGACCGTCATCTCGGCCTGCGCACCGATCTCCGCCTTGGCTCAACCGACGCCAACATTCCTCTTGCGCTGGGCGTCCCTTCCCTTTCGATCGGCGCCGGCGGCGATGGCGGCGCCGCGCACACGCTGCACGAATGGTATTCGGCCAGGGACCGCGATCTCGCGCTCAAGCGCGTGCTTCTGCTCACCCTCGCCATGCTGGATTGGGCTGCGGAGATTTAGCCCAGCCTCTTCCTGCCGCTGCGTCAGGTGCTTGCGGCAATTGCGGCTATTTCCCCCGATGCGGCGTCTAACTTGTCAGTGCGTGGCTTCGGCCTCATCCGTTCCCGCGCGGGCCGCGGAAGTGTCAGCGTGGGACCCGCTCTTGGGATCGCTATACTGAAGGAGCAGCACCAACCACACCCCGGCCGTCAGGCTGTGCTCGATCAGAGGTCAGTGAAATCTATGAAATCGCTCTTCGAACGGCTTCGCTCACGCCGTCTCACTTCGGCTTTCGTGTTGCTTGCCACCGTCTCCGCCGCCATCGTGGCCGGATCGTTTGCCGCTCACGGAGTCCACGGTCAGGAGAGTCAGAGCAGCAGCGACGCGACTCCTCTCAAGGTCGTCACCAATCCCACACCGCCCAACGACTTTGTGAGAATCGCCAAGCTCGTCGGTCCCGCCGTCGTGAACATCAATACGCAAACTCTGCCCAAGCAGTCGGAAAACGGCCCGCACTTCCATAAGTTCCGCTCGCAGCCCAACCAGCAGAATCCGGGCGATGACGACAATCAGGACAACGGTCAGCAGGGACAGGGACAGGGAAGGACAGGACAATTTTCAGGACTTCTTCAATCGCTTCTTTGGCGGCCAGGCGCCCAGCGGCCCTGATGACGGCGCCGACAATGGCCAGGTGCAGGAATCGCTCGGCTCCGGCTTCATCGTCGATTCCAAGGGCTACATCATCACCAACAACCACGTCATCGACAAAGCCGACAAAATCTACGTCAAGCTTTCCACCGATCCCGATACTCAGGATCTTGGCCGCCCCGCTCGCGTCATCGGCGTCGACAAGGCCACCGACCTTGCCGTAATCAAGATTGACACCAGTTCGCCGCTTCCTACCGTTAAATTGGGCAACTCTGACACCGCCGAGGTCGGCGATTGGGTCGAGGCCATCGGCAGCCCATTTGCGCTTGCGCAAACTGTGACCGCCGGCATCATCTCCGCCAAAAACCGCACTATCGACCAGGGCGCACCCGGCCAATTCCAGCACTTCATCCAAACGGATGCAGCCATCAATCCCGGCAACTCCGGCGGTCCGCTCTTGAACATGAACGGCGAAGTCATTGGCGTCAATACCGCCATCTACACCCAGTCGGCCGGCTACCAGGGCATCGGCTTTGCCATGCCGTCAAACACCGTGGTCTCGGTCTACAACGACCTCATCAGTCCCAGCCACAAGGTCACGCGCGGCTCCATCGGGATTCAGTTCCGTGAAGGGCTGTCCGGCGCAGTTAATCGCGTCTACGGTTTCAAGAATGGCGTTCTTGTACAGGAAGTCCAGTCTGGCGGACCTGCCGACAAAGCAGGTATTAAGGCGGGCGACATTATCACGACCATCGACGGGCGCTCCATCAAGGATGGCGACGATTTGGTGAACGAAATTGCCAGTCGCGCTCCCGGATCGACCATCCGTTTGGGCTACGTTCGCGATGGCAAGCCGCAGGATACGACTGTGACGATCGGCGATCGCGACAAGGTCTTCGCCGATCTCAACAATCCGCAGCCCGAAAGTGACCAGGACAATGGCGGCGGGGCTGGTGAAGCCAAGCTCGGCGTAGTTGTGCAGGATGCTCCGCCGGCAACGGTCTCTCGGATCCACACTTCCGGCGTGGTCATCGAGTCGGTCCGAACCGGGTCCTTCGCTGACTTGCAGGGACTGGCGCCCGGCCTGGTTATCACGCACGTTAACCGGCAGCCAACTCCAAACAAGGAACAATTTGATGCCGTAGTCAGCAAGCTCAAGACCGGCGACGATGTAGTCTTTGAAGTCATAGACCCGCATCATCCTGAACTTGGCATCAACTATATTGGCGGCACGCTATAGTGTTTCCGGAACCGCGCCGGTGGCGATATTTCGCTTCCGGCGCAGGTATCCAAAGTAATCCACCCCGTGGCAGTCAGTTCGTTTTACCCTTGCCGCGTAGCGGTTCGTTCGCTAAACTTCTTTGAACAGTTCTTCAAATCTTCTTTTGGGTCGGGCGGCTTTAGGATGTTTTTATCTCGCGCAGGATTGACGCTTCTGATCTCCGCGGCTCTTCTTGCGCCTCCCGCCTTTGCCGCGAACGCGCGCAGAAGCTCCTCGACCAGTCACTCCAGCACGACCCACAAGCTTTCGCACAGCCGGCACAAAACGCGCCGCCCTCGTGGCCAGCAGGCGATCGATTCCGATCGCGTGACGCAGATTCAGCAGGCCCTGGTTCGCGAACACTACCTGACCGCCGATCCCAATGGCGATTGGGATTCCACCACCATCGCTGCAATGCAAAAATATCAAGCCGATCATGGCTGGCAAACGAAGTTGATGCCTGACTCGCGCGCGCTCAAGAGCCTCGGCCTCGGCCCCGACTATTCCACGGCCCTCAACGCTCGCGGATCGAGCTTCGCGACTCCACCTTCATCGGCCGCGCCCGTTTCGCAAGACGCTGGCTTCATCGCCGCATCGGGCGTCCATCAGTAGCACCCAAAATCCTTCAGAGCTTCTCGGTCGCCAGCAGATCGGCCATCGTCTCGCGTCGACGAATCAACCGCGCCTTCCTACCCTCCACCAGCACTTCCGCCGCGCGCGGACGTGTATTGTAGTTTGAGCTTTGCGCCATGCCGTAGGCGCCGGCATCAAGCAAGGCCAGCAGATCGCCGGGCTCGACCGGCGCCAGTTTTCGGTCGCGCGCGAAAAAGTCGCCCGATTCGCACACCGGACCAACAACATCGACGACAAGCGCCCTCCCTGCCCTGGGCCGCACCGGAACAATCTCGTGATGCGCCTGATAGAGAGCGGGACGGATCAGATCGTTCATGGCCGCATCGGTAATCACGAAATTCTTCGCGCCATTTCTCTTCACGTACAGCACCCGCGCCAGCAGCGCGCCGGCCTGCGCCACCAGAAATCTTCCGGGTTCAATCAGCAATCGCCCATTGAAATCGCTAAGCGCGCGATCCAGCACCTCGGCGTACTCCTCCACCTTGGCCGCTGCATCAAAGTCGCCGGCGTGATAGTCGATGCCGAGACCGCCACCCGCATCGATCATTTTGATCTCGATGCCTTCACTCCTCAACTTTCGCGACAGCTTGCTTACTCGCTCAATGGCCGCGCCAAACGGCTCCGCGGAGCGGATCTGCGATCCGATGTGAACGCTGATGCCATACGGCTCAAGCCAGCGATTTCGCGCAGCGTCTTTGTAGATTGCTCGCGCCCGCCGAATGTCGATGCCAAATTTATGCTCGCGCAGTCCCGTTGAAATATACGGGTGAGTTTCGGCAAACACGTCTGGATTCACGCGCAACGCGAAGCGAGCGCGAGTTTTGAGCCTTTGCGCGCGCTCGGCAAGCAAGGTCAGTTCTGCTTCGCTCTCCACGTTGAAAGCCAGAATTCCGGCCTTCAGCCCCGCGTCGATCTCTGCCGCCGTTTTCCCCACTCCGGAAAAAACCACACGATCGGCCGCATCAGGCGCTGCCGCCAGCACACGCTCCAGTTCGCCGCCCGAAACAATGTCGAATCCCGCGCCGCGCCCCGCCAGTAGTTTCAGAATCGCCAGGGCCGAGTTGGCCTTCACGGCATAGCAAACCAGGTGGTCCCTTCCTTTGAGCGCCTCCTGGAACATTTCAAGCCGCTCCACAATCTGGTCGGCGGAATAGACATAAAGCGGCGTGCCGAACCGCTTGGCGAGCGCTTCCAGAGGCACGCCCCCGCAATAGAGGGCGTCGCCCTCAGGGCGTTGAAAAGGGCGTGAGAATGTTCGTTGAGTCACAGGTTTCGTCCAGAACCAAAAGAATAATTTGAGCCTACAGCATTCGGCCTTCATGTTTCAGCGCGCTCGGCCTCTTTCGTACGCCCATTACAATGTTTCTGTGGCTGAGCTACCCCCCATTGGTCTCGTTGATGTCGTCGGCGTCGGCCTGAACGCGACGGACACTCTCATTCCGCTCGAGCGATTTCCTGAGCCTGGCTCCAAAGTCCAATACAGCAATCGGTCCACACAACCCGGCGGTCAGGTGGCCACCACCGTCGTGGCCTGCCAGACCTGGGGCCTGCGCACACGCTACGTTGGTAAACTTGGCGGCGACGACGCGGCGCGCTTGCACCTGGACGCGTTCCGCCGCGTGGGCGCCGAAGCGCAAATCGTCACCGTTCCTGGGGCAACGAGCCTGCACAATGTCATCCTCATCGATGCTGCCGGCGAGCGCACCGTCATTTGCCAGCGCAACGACCAGATGGTTCTTCAACCCACCGACCTTCGCCGCGAATGGATCGTCAATGCTCGCGTTCTGCACGTCGACGGCCACGACACCGCCGCGGCCACGCAAGCTGCTGCCTGGGCGCGTGAGGCAGGCATCCCTGTCGTCGCCGACCTTGACGACACCTATCCCGGTATCGAAGAGCTGGTTGCGAATATCGATTATCTGATCGTCAGTGAGGATTTCTCCTGCCGCCTGATGAACGAGACCAATCTCGAGAGCGCGCTGCGCCGCATGCAGTCGCGCTATGGATGCCGCCTGAGTGCGGCTACGCTCGGTGAAAGCGGAGTGCTGGCCTGGGACGGCAAGCAGATGATCCACAGCGCCGCCTATCGCGTGAACGTTGTCGACACTACCGGCGCTGGAGACATCTTTCGCGCCGGATTCATCTACGGCTTGCTGCGCGACTGGCCGCTCGACCGCCAACTGGACTTCTCCTGCGCCGCAGCGGCCATGAACTGCATGGCCCAGGGCGCGCGCGGCGGCATTCAGCCGGTCGCTGCCATCGAGAACCTGATGGCCACCTCCGCTCGGAATGAAAGCGAGTACGGCGTGCAGGCGCTCGATTAGCCCGCTGGCTGGGCACCTGAAACTTTCATGGGCTTTTTTCCATCGAATAGAATGACAGTTGCGGCCAAGCCATACTGAAGCAACGTAAGTATCTTTAGGTCCGCGTGACGGAGTAATCGCAATGGCCCTGATGAAGACATCGAATCCCGCCCTCGGCAAGAACACCTTCAGCGACTTCCAAAACAGCCAGTACGGCGGTAGCCTCATCGACGCTGCATCGCGCATGACGCTGAGTGGCACCATCAACAAAACCGGCATTCTGCTGCTTTGCGCCGTGGTCACCGCTGCGTGGACGTGGAACTCGTTCATGCAAACTCGCGACCTTACCCTTGCCGGCCCGGCGTTGATGATCGGGCTCTTCGGCGGACTCATCTTCGCCTTGATCACGTCATTCAAGCGGACCTGGGCGCCAATCACTGCCCCCATCTACGCACTTCTCGAAGGACTTGTGCTCGGCGGGCTGTCCGCGATCTTCGAGCAGCGTTACCCCGGTATCGCCATGGAGGCCGTGGGCCTCACCTTTGGCACTCTCTTCGTGCTGCTGATCGCTTACAGGTCCGGACTGATCAAGGTCACGCAGAAGTTTCGCCTCGGTGTCGTCGCTGCCACTGGCGGCATCTTTCTTTTCTACATGCTGGAGATGATCCTCGGTTTCTTCGGCGTCAACTTCACAACCGTGAACGGCGCAACTCCCATCGGCATTGGCTTCAGCCTGCTCGTCGTTGCCATTGCCGCGCTCAATCTCGTCCTCGACTTTGATTTTGTTGAACAGGGCGTTGCCGTTGGAGCACCCAAATACATGGAGTGGTACGCCGCTTTCGGCATCATGGTCACGCTCGTATGGCTCTACATCGAGATCCTGAACCTGCTGGCCAAAATGCGCAGCCGCAACTGAAAAACAGTTCGCAGTTCTTAGTTCGCAGTCCCCTGCGGCGATATCAGGTAGAACGTCACGCTTCCCGCAGTGCTCCGCTTGTGAAGGGTGCCGGCGTGGAATCACCAGCATGTCGCCCTTCTTGAGCGTCAGCGTCGTTGCTCCCTCCGCATCCAGCGCGTGCCACTCGCCGGGTCCCATGCTGTGCGCGCCTTTCGGCGTTCCACCTACTTGATAAACCGTCTCCCCGTCCAAAACCAAGAGAATATGGTCGCGACCCTCGTGCCATTCGAATTCCTTGGCGCTCTTCGCTGTTTCCACGGTGAGAGCTACCTTAAAGTTCTTCCCTTGCAAAAGATTGTTGTCGCCGGGGCTGGCCTGAAGTGCCCTCACGTCATCCTGAATCTGCTGCGCAGTGAAAAGCTGAAAGCTCGCCGCACCTGCCACGTTTTGCGCGTGTGCTTGGCCGGCCGGAGCAAACAACGACCCATTGGCAATCGTGAAACCAGCAGCCGCACCCGCCGGTACGGCGCGCAGGAATTCGCGGCGGTCGGGATTCTTCAAGACAACACTGGTCATGCGAGTCTCCTTGAGATGGGAAAGCGATTCGTGCGGAATTCTATCAGCGCGGCATTTGATTCGGCTTCGCGCCGGCAGTTACTCTGCAAACTGCCTTAGCCACGGCGCCATCAACGCGGCCACTTTCTTTGGCTGCTCGTATGCAGCATAGTGCCCGGCGCACGGCAGCACATGCAGCTCGCATCCGCCGGGTGCCGCGCGGAATGCCTCCATGTTCGCTGAAGTCACGTTTGAATCTTCTGCGCCCGCAATTGCCAGCACCGGCACCCGGATCGTGGCCACCGTCGGCACCGAATCCGGCCGCGCTGCCAGCCCAGCCTGCACCGCAATCTCAGCCTCTGCGGTCAGTGTCATCTGCGCCCGCACCTCGGTCACCACCTCGGGCCGTTCTTTGCGAACTGACGGCGCAACCGTGTTCTGCGCCATGCCGTCGAACAGTGCTTCAACACCATCCGCACGAGCCCTTGCAATGGTCTCCATGCGTGTGGTCAAGTTGGCTTCAGAATCCGGCTGCGGCTTGGAGCATACAAACATCATGCCGCGCATCCGTTGTGGGGCCCTCCGCCACAACTCCAGCAGCACGTAGCCGCCAATAGAGCATCCGCCAAAAACCGCTTTCGAGATCTTCAAGTGATCGAGCAGCACGAGAATGTCTGCGGCAAGCTGAGCCATCGTGAGCACCGGCGCGCCGGGAACACGCGTAAACCCTCCGGCCGGTAGCCCGGATCCCAACTCCGAGTGTCCATGCCCGCGCAGGTCGGGAACAATCGCGCGAATCCCCGCAAGCTCTCGCGTAAGGGGTCGCCAATATTCGCGATCGAGCGGCGTGGGATGCAGCAGAACAACCGGCAGTCCCTCGCCCGCCTCGCTGAAACTCAAGCGGGCGCCGCCGGAAACGTACTCGCCGTTGATATTTGAGTCTGTCACACTTGAATCGATTACACGTGAGGAGGATACGCTCCAGGATACGGGCCAGGAAACGGTGGCATCTCTTCGGGAATGCCAATCCAAGCGGCGACGTAGGCCACGCCGACCAGTCCGCTCGAAACGAAGAAGCCGATCACGGTAAGAATGCGCACCGTGGCCACATCCCATCCATTGGCCTGCGCCAACGCCATGCAGACGCCGCCAATCATGCGCCCCGCGTGAGGCCGGATCAGCGGCCGACCGGGCATGGCTTGCGCCATCGGCGCAACCGTCCCGCACCCTGAGCAAAACCGCGCGGTCGGGTGCAAAGCGCTACCACATTGCTGACAAAAGGCTGCCATGATCAATCCCTCCGAGGAACAGGCCCCATTCCTTTCATCATACGGATTTACAATCCCGCCGGTTCCACCGCGCTTCTGGCTCCATGGTCCTCGTCCCTATGTCCCTGCTTCTCAATTTCCCTCGTACGGCGCACGGAGATACCTTCGCGCCTGGTCGGCGCGCGAAGTATTGGGTCCCGCGTCGATGGCCGCCTGGTAGTCGCGCATTGCAAGCTGCCGCTGGCCGGCCCTATCGCGACATTCGCCGGCATCCAGCAGTGAACGGATTTTGAGCTCCGGTCCCACACCTGGCGTCCATGCGGCCTGCTCGTAGGCTTGTGCCGCCTCATCGTCATGCCGCTGGCCGCGCAATGCGTCACCAAGCCCAAAGTCGGCCAGTTCCATGCGCGCTTCGGCAAAGTAGCCTGGCTTGGCATTGTCGGCCTGGATCTGTTGGTACGCATCGACTGCTCTCATGCCCTCTCCCGCATCCTTGCGCAGGTTGGCCTCTTCAAGGCAAAAGAGGAAATCACGCGGATACTCGTTCTTCAGTTGCATCACCACCTGAATCGCCTCGTCGTACTTCCCCTCGCGGCGCAAAAACAGCGCGATTGCGGTATTCGCGTCCAACCTGGTCAGCACGCCTCGGCTGCCGTCGTCGCGCAGCATGGCCAGGCCCGTGGCCTTCGATCCCGTGATGCCGGCAAAGCCGATCATCAGCTTGAATGGCCACGGCAGCGCACCGACCACATACTCATAAACCCCGGTGATCAGCTTCGCGTCAACATAATTCGGATCGAGTTCCAGCACGCGGGCCGCATCGTCCCGGGCTTTCGTCGCCAGATGAAATCCCGTGCCAAAGGCCCGCTCCACCATCGCCACATACGTGCATCGCAGGCTGCGCACCCACGCTCGCGCAAACAGCGCATTCACGTCGTTGGGATTTTGGCTCAGCCGCCAATCCGACTCTTGCACAGCCTCATCGGCCAGCGCAAAAATCTGGTCGCGCTTCTTCGGATCCTCCTCCGTCGCGTGACGCCCGGTCAGGAAACCGTCATTCGCATAAAAGGTCGTGTCGAGCAGGTCCTCGTGGTAAAGCTCCTGAAAGATGATCGCGTTCAGCAGATACGCCGTCGCCTGAGGATCGCCCGGGTGTTCTGCGTGATAGCGCTCGAAGCTCTGAACCGCGCCCGCGTAATCCAGATTGTAGAAATCCTTGAATGCGGCGCGCACCTGCGGGTCGTAGTTCATCGGGTTGGTATCGACGGTCGCAGCCCGTGCCGAGCCCGCGATCGCCAGCCACAGAACCCCGATGATCGGCCAACGCATACGCAACAATCCCATCCTCAAGGCCGGTTTCCTTCTCTCTTATCGTATCGCCCGCAATCCGTTAGGATCGAAGTATGCCCATCCCCGAGCGTTTGAACCCAGCTTCCGCTCCCGCGCGGTCGCTGATCGAGGACAAGATTGCAGCCGCGCGCCAGCGTCTCATCGTCGCACTCGATGTGCCCAGCGCTGCCGCGTCGGCCGAGCTGGTAAAGAAGCTGGAAGGAACCTGCCAGTGGTTCAAAGTTGGGTTGGAACTCTTTACCGCAGTTGGGCCCGCCGTCATCGAGCCAATTGTGGAGCGCGGCCACTCCGTCTTCCTCGACCTCAAATTCCACGATATTCCCAACACGGTTGCTGGAGCCGTTCGCTCTGCTGCCACGTGGGGTGTGCGCATGGTCAACGTGCATGCCGCCGGCGGGCCAGCGATGCTGGCCGCCGCCAAAGCCGCACTCGATGGAGTCAAGAACCCGCCTGAGCTTCTCGCCGTCACGGTGCTCACCAGCATGGACGCTGCGCAGCTCGAATCCACGGGTGTAGCCCGCTCGCCAGGGCAGCAGGTTGAGCTGCTGGCGAACATGTGCCTCCAAGCCGGCATTCGCGGCTTTGTCTGCTCTCCGCAGGAAGTTGCCGCTTTGCGCGCGCTCACCGGACCTGACGGCGTGTTGGTGATCCCCGGAATTCGTCCTGCGGGCGCCGACACAAACGACCAGAAGCGCCTCGCGACGCCAGCTGAAGCGCTTCGCGCCGGCGCCAGCTACCTCGTCGTCGGACGGCCCATCACGCAGGCGGCAAATCCTGCCGAGGCGGCGCAGGCGGTGCTGGAGGAGATGGCGGAAGCGCTCTAGTAGCCCAGCAGCCTAGCTCGAGTGAGGCGTTGCACTGCGCGCATGGGCCACGTTGTCAGGATCGTCCGTGAACGACTTGCCGGGCCCGTAAGCAAATTTCAGGAACTGCGATCCGTATTTGCGAATCGCGTCCTGGCGGCCGTCGTTCCACGAGATGCGAGCTTCGCCGTCAACATACTCCCAATGACCGTGAACGTCACCGATGGACCTGTAGGCAGTGCCATCCTCGTTCAGTGTGATGTAGAAGTCATTTCCTTGCCCGTCGCCGCACTCCCACTTGCCAATGAACCGGCCACGGCTGGGAACTCTGGAGTTGAAGCTGTCAGCGGAAGCCGCAGAGGTCCCCGCGAACTCGACGCGGTCAACGTCAGCGAGGTTGAAAGTCTGGCGATGGCCGTCCTTGAAGACGATGACGATGGCGCTCGAGTTGTCTTTCGACGCAGCGTGTGCGGCCACCTGGCTGAGCGAGCCGCCCAGGCAAAGCAATGCCGCGAGACCGGTGAGGCGAACGAAGCTTTTCATTGAGTTCTCCCGTTGATGTGGAATACGCAAGAGACGTGTGAGAGGTTCCGGAAATCCGACAACTAGACCGGTTCCGAGGGGGCTGGTGGCCAGACGTATCTTTGCGGGCGAGGGAGCGGCAGCCGGTTGTGGGTACTGAAGGAAAATGGGCTGCCGAAGGGGCAGCCCATTGATCCAAGCCTTACTTAAAGCTTTTCGTAAAACTCGCATACGGAGCACGAAATATAGACTCCGCCCGGGACTCCCCGCTCCCGATCTTTTACGCGCTTGACGATGCGCGTGGGCTTGCCGCACTTGGGACAGTCGGTCGACTTCGTGGTGTCCATGACCTTCTTGCGGTCACCTGTTTTTGCAATTTTTGCCATGTGTAGGTGGTTCTCCTTGTGAGGTGTCTCTGCACTCATCCGCCAGGGCGGACGGCTTCAACGGCGCGGCCACCGCTCCTGCTCACTGCAACGGATCTTTTAAGGCATCCGCAGTGTGCGTAAAGAGCACGACTCGCTCTCACCAGTTTATATGAGCCGGGCTGCGAGGCTATCGAGGCCGGCGAAGATCTGATTGGCAAGAAAGTGCTATGCCGGGTCGCGGTCGCCGAATTAGAATCGCCAGCGTAGCTTCCCCAGAACCCTCAACGGCTTCATTGAAACGCATGGCGCAGCAGGATTCTGTCTGCGCAGGTGCCGCTCAACCGATTTCCCCGGAGGAACGATGAACAAGCGAAATCTCCGCCGCGCCATGTTGGGCGCAATTCTCCATGGCCGCCGCCACTCTGTGTGCTCTGCCCGCGTCCCTTCATGCCGCACCTGCCGCACACGCCGGCAAGACCCGCACCTATTACGTCGCCGCCGATGAAGTGCAATGGGACTACGCCCCATCAGGCCGCGATGAAGCGATGGGCATGCCCTTCGATGCCAACGCAAAGGGCTTTGTTGAGACCAGCGCCAACCACATCGGCCGCGTGTACAAGAAGGCGGTTTATCACGAGTACACCGACGCGACTTTCACCACCATCAAGCCGCGCGAAGCCAAGGACGCGTACCTCGGCATCCTCGGGCCGATTCTTTACGCCGAAGTCGGCGACACTATCAAAGTGGTTTTCAAGAACAACGCCACACATCCATACGGCATGCATCCCCACGGTGTTCTCTACCAGAAGGACTCCGAGGGCGCGAACTACAACGGCGGCAGCGGCGACATGGAAGACCGAGGCGCATGTATTGCGCCGGGCGCCAACCCACACCTACACCTGGCAGGTTCCCGAGCGCTCCGGACCGGGCCCCAACGATCCCAGTTCCCTCTTCTGGCTCTACCACTCGCACTGCGACGAGCTGCGCGACGTGGCCTCGGGCCTCTTCGGCGGCCTGGTCATCACGCGCCGCGGCATGGCGCGGCCTGACGGCACGCCCAAGGATGTGGACGAGGGATTCGTCACCATTTACATCGCCATCAACGAGAACGAGAGCTGGTATCTCGACGACAACATCAAGGCGCACATTCCCGATCCTTCAAAACTCAATCGCTACGAGTCCAAGCCGCCCACCGCGGACGGCATCCTGGGGACGATCGCGGGCACAGGGTTCTTTGAAACCAACATCAAGTGGTCCATCAACGGGTACATCTACGGCAACGGGCCCATGATGGTGATGAAGAAGGACGATCATGTGCGCTGGTACGTGGCCACTCTCGGCGACTTCTTCAACGGACATACGCCACACTGGCATGGCAACACCGTGCTGGTGGGCGGCCAACGGACCGATGTATTGAACATCGCATCCGCGCAGATGATCACGGCCGACATGGTGCCCGATGCCGTCGGCATCTGGCTCTATCACTGCCACATCAGCGACCACATGCTGGCCGGCATGATGGCGCGCTACCAGGTGCTCGACCGATAGCGAGCCTGCGAAGTGCGAGAAAGGCGCTGCGCCAGACGCAAGCCTGGGGCCATTTTCGGCCGCCGCCAACCGCGGGCTAGGATCGAACGATCTTCCCGCCGCCGGTCGTGCGTGGAGCGCTGTAGCTCCGCGTGGCTTGCTGTGGGCTCGGATTGTTGACCTTCGAGGAACGGCCAACTTCGCGCATGCGCCTGTGGGCTTCTATCCAGGACGGAACCTCGGTCTCAGGCTGGGTCCAGTGCGCTACGGCTGCCTCATCGCACCATTCCAACAGATGCGGCATGGCTTTCTTATGCGCCCCCGAGGCCATGAACTGCCGCATGCTCTCCTCGCTGTCCCACACTGTCATGGTCCAGAAGGTCCAGCTTCGATCAGGCAGGAGTGCGCCGGTCTGAAATCCGTTTGCGCGCTTTATCTGCCTCAGCGACCGCCAGGTGTGAAGCGCGAAGAACGGAAGAAATCGAATGGAGCGGATTCTGAGGCGCGTCAAACTAACGAATGCCATTTTCTCCTTCGACTGAAGAATTCCAGTGTAGCCCGGACCTTCTCGTACTCAATCGGGCAAGTGCGGTTTACAACCAGCCGACCCCTGCTCCAGCGGCGACGAAAATCCGGAGCCGGCGGTCTCTGAAAAGGACCGTTACGGCAAGTGACGAAATGAGCGAACGAAACGTTAGAAACAAAAGGGTTGTGGGGCACAAACTGCGCGTAATTTGACGGCATTTTTCGCAGCTTTCGAGATCGATTTGTTGATTCTAAACGAGTTAGATGGCGAAAGTTTGGCGAAAAGTTGAAATATTTTTCTTAAATAAATTCCTTTGATGGAAACAAAGGAGTTAGCGGCCAGCGGAGTCGGCGGATTTAGAGGGGCTAGCGGAGCTAACTCGGACCCTGGAAAGGCACCGGTGGACGGTGGTTGGTGGCCGGTGACTGGCGGCTGGTGGCTGTTCTGTTTGCGGATCATGGAACGAGTATGCGCCAGAAGGGCATAATGATCGGCAAACTTGGGGGAAAAAGTTAAGGAGTGAATAAGTGAATGCGAGTGAATGAGTTAGAGGGTTTTTGAGGCGGCGAGTTTGCGTGGGCGGGGCTTGACAGCGGGTGAGTCGAGGGAAAAATCGACGGCTCCCCCTTGGAGCCTGGTCGATTGCGCAATCACCACGAGCCGACTTTCCGATACAAGTCTGCGGTCGACGAGCGGATCGGCGATTTGGCACTCGTCCAGGCGCGTCCCCCAAGAAGAGTGTTTACTCGCCAAGAATCAAGGGCACATAGCTTCGAGCATCTTGCAGCAATTCCTCGCGAGTGATACCAACCTTGGCGCGAAGCTGCAAACCCTGAACCAAGTCAACGAGCAAACGGCCCCGCACCCTGGCAGAGGGTGTGCGAGTCAGACGGCCCGCCTTTATCTCCCGCTCGAAACGTTTCGCGAAAATATCAGCGGATCCGGTCAGGCCCTTCTTGAGCCGGGAACGGATCTCCGTTACCCGCTCCGACTGTCCCAGCGCAGCAGCGGCCATCATGCAGCCGCTGCGAGCCTCGCCAGTACAGGAGTCGACGGTAGCCTCGCAAAACGCAGTTACTGCCTTGTGGATGTCCGGCTCCGCTTGAAAGGCTGCCATTCTGGGAGCTCCATACGTCAGCCCATAGCGCTCGACCGCCCTGAGCAGCAGGGTGGACTTGTCTCCGAAGGCTCGGTATAGCGCGGGTTTGGTGACGTTCACGGCGCGCGCGATCCGATCCACGTCGACTCCTTCATACCCATGCTCCCAAAACATCTCAACGGCACGGTCGAGTGCTTCGTCGGGGATAAAGCCTTTTGGCCGTCCTCGGGGGCGCTTCAAAATATTAGTTACCATAGCGTACGAAACTCCTTGCATTGTCGCTGTGATTATCGTACGCTGAAGTTCGTAATGCTTCAAGACCGATAAACACGAAAGACGACATCGTTAGGTTCAAAGGAAAAACAACACGGCCTTCACCCTACACCACGGAGACACCCATGGAACATTCGATCCGCCCTCGCCTCGCTCGTCAAGCGAGGTCGGCCGATCGATTTCCTGCTGCTCAATGCCGGATTGGTCCCAACCAAGAAGCGCGTGCTCACCGCGGCGGGCGTTGAGGCTTCTCAGGCCCCGCTGATCGGCCATCATCAACTGACTGTCGGGTTGGTCCATTCCGCAAGTAATCAACAACCTGAAAAGGAGAAAAAAATGAACGAAAGTATCTTGATAACCGGAGCAAATGCTGGGCTTGGGAAAGAGACTGCCCGACAGTTGGCATTGAAAAAAGAAACAAAGAAAGTAATTCTTTTTTGCAGAAATCAAGCCAGAGCAGGGGCGGCCAAAAAAGACCTTGAGGAGAAAACAGGGAAAAAGATTTTTGAAATTATTATCGGGGATGTTACGGATGCAAATTCTGTAAGAAAAGCAGTAGAAGGAATAAAAGAACCTATTGACGCAATCGTTTTGAATGCAGGTGGAGTAGTTGGGAAAACGGCTGCGAAATCTACGCCTTCCGGCATGAATCAATTAGCTGCCACGAATATTTTAGGCAATGTAATTCTAGTGGAGGAATTAATTAAACGGGACAAGTTAAGGAAAACAGTTCTAGCAGTCAGTGCGGAAGCGGTTCCAGGAGTAAAGGCGCTTGGAATAAAACGAGTTTCAATGAGGACTTCTTCTGTAGATGAGTTTGCTGCTGTTCTTGATGGATCATATTTTGGTAAGAAGTTCGTTGCATTGAATGCATATGCATATGTCAAGTATGCAGAAACCATGTGGACGTTATCCATGGCGAGAAAGTACCCCAAGCTAAAGTTTGTTGTTGTAAGCCCAGGGAATACAACAGGAACTCTGGCGCCAGATAGTCTTCCCGGACCAATGCGGTTCATGTTGAAGTTTGTGATGATGCCTATCGTATTCCCATTGATGGGCGGAATGGTGCATGCGCTGGACGTAGGTGCAAAACGCTTCGTAGATGCCATTTCGGATGAGCAGTATAAAAGTGGCGTATTTTATGCCAGTAAAGAGGGTAAGTTATCCGGGGAGATGGTTGACCAGAGCACTTTTTTGACTGATTTGAAAAACACCTCATTTCAAGATAATGCCTACGAGGCAATTCACCATTTCACCAATTAGGAGTTCGGAACCGACGTATCGGGGCAATTCTTCGCCTCGGCTCAAGGGAAGTTTTCAGGCCCCATTGAGGCGCAGCACCACCCGCACTTTCACGATCGCGCCAGCCAGGAAGCCGCGTGGCAGGCGGTGGTCAACGTCTCCGGCGTGGACTTGTCTTAGCCGAGCATCCTTGACCGCGGTGTCCTGAAGGAGCGCTGATCGGCGCGCCACTGGATGCAAAACAACATCGCCACTTCCCTAACTTGAAATTACGGCAACAAAACGAACAACAACCGTTCCCAAGGAGAATTCATATGAAACGGTACGAAGGTAAAAAAGTGGTAATCATCGGCGGCACGAGCGGCATGGGGCTCGCTACGGCGAAGATGCTTCTTGATGGGGGCGCGCGCGTTCTGGTGACGGGTCGCTCGAAGGAGGGCCTGGAATCGGCGCAGAAAGAGCTTGGAAAAGACGCCATCGTGGTTTCGAGCGACGCGCGGTCGTTGACGGACCTCGACGCACTCGCCTCTCGATCGAAGGCCGAGTTCGACACCCTCGACCTGCTGTTCGTTAATGCCGGGTTCAGCATCCGAGCGCCTCTCGAGAGCATTACCGAGGCCATCTACGACGAGATGTTCAACCTGAACGCCAAGGGACCGCTTTTCGCGGTGCAGAAGTTCGCGCCGCTCATAAACCGGGGAGGCTCTGTCGTCCTCACGACCTCGATCGCCAACGTCAAGGGAATGGCCGGCAACGCCACATACGGAGCCGCCAAGGCCGCGCTGCGATCATTCGCTCGGACGCTCGCTGCTGAGTTGATTCCTCGCGAGATTCGCGTCAACGCAGTGACGCCCGGCCCCATTGACACGCCGATCATCGGCAAAGCGTTTCCCGCTGACGCAGCCGCTCAGATTAGGGAAATGATGACGGGTATGGTCCCAATGAAGCGCTGGGGGACGTCGGAGGAAATCGCGAAGGCCGTCCTCTTCCTTGCGTTCGACGCGACCTTCACGACCGGCGCCGAACTTCCGGTCGACGGAGGATGGTCCCAACTCTAAGGTGTGGACCTCGCTTGATGAGCTGACCGATGAGTATCGGCGCGGAGATGCAGGCCGTTAAAAGGAGGAGTATGGACATGCACAACCTGGTCGTGAGCTGTTTGGTGGTTGCTTATCTCGCAGCGAACGTGTACGCGATTGTGAAGGTACGAGTGTTTGAGTTGGCCCGTTCGCGCAAGCATCTCATCCTCTACGGCGTTCCCTTCATATTGTGGGGCTCTGTCATCCTGCTGGGATGTTGGCTCATGAAGACCATGCGCCGATTCGATGAATGGGCTGCCTAGTTGGCCCATTGAGGTGACTTATTTCGCGGACAAAGCTCCGAACAAGTTAGCTGAGATCCGGGGTGCATTGTGATCTCCGGATACGAGCAGCGGGGCCAAGTGTTCTCGACTGACGACTTCTGGCCCAAGGCACTCATCCAGCACTGTTTCTGGGAATTCTAGAGGATTAGTGCCCGTAAACGCACCCTATCAGCGGCAACCCCTCTCTCGGAACCCTCAAGCCCGCTAATTCGTGACGGCGACCGCAGTGCCCGTCGACACCAGCTGGTTTGAGCCGGCTGGGGGCGGCTGCTTGCCCGATGCCCTGATGCAAATCCCCGCCCTGGCAGTCGGGGATTTCATTTATGTGTTGACGATGGCCGTCGCGCTTAACCCTCGGAGGGTTTCAGCGTCGTCTTGGTCTTTACACGCTCTCGAATGGGCCTCAACTCAAGCAGTTCCTCAACTACATACGCGCCGGTCGTCCCGTCTGAGAACGTCACAATCAGCCCATCATCGCCATCGGATTCGGTGGTTAGTATCGTTATCGTTGTGGCTGTCATACGGGGTATGTACTCCTGTTTAACAACCAAATCCGTATTGTTTTGCTCATTTGGCGCTCGTAGCCTCAGAATATGGATTCTTGAAACCGCACGAGCGCCCGAAGTCCGGCGTAGACTCTGCCTATGGCACCGAGACCGGAATTGCAAATCGACTATAGCGCGAATTCACATCCAGTCGCCGCGAAGTGTTCGGCCTGCAACGTTCAGATGCCTCTGATGGAATCGAAGGGCGCTTCGTCAGCGGAAAGCAATCGATGGTTCGCAATTCAATTCGATCTCCACATGAGACAGAAACACATCCACGAGACCGCACGGTGATTTGTGAAAAACCCTTGGCAAAAGCCATTCTCTTCGCCAGCGAGCTTCAAGGAGCCTGAAGGCCCCTGCTCCCTCCGTCGGCGAATTAACGGTTAGCTTCGCTGCGCTTTCTCGCTAGTTCGTGACGGCGCTGGTTGTGCGCGTCGATACCAACTGATTCGATCCGGCGGGGGGCTGCTGCTTGGCTGGGGCGGGAGGCGCGGTGCTGGACGGAGCGGGTTGCTCGGTGGTCGCGCTGGGCGGCGCGCTGGGCGGCGCGCTGGCTGGCGGCGCGGTTGCCGGCGGGGTGCTGGACTGCTCGTCGGGATCGGCGCCGGGCGTGTTGTCATGCGGCTTGGGGAACTGCACGGGGCGCATCACGCCGACGCTGGTGTTATCCGTGGGCAGCGTTTCTCCGGGGTTGCGCAGGCTGGGCGGAGGAGCGGCCTCCTGCTTGTTGGGATCGGTTTCGACGTCGCCTTCCTTGATGATGTGCGTTTTGGTATCGGCCAGCTCGGGCGAGCCGGCGGCCATGAGCATGGGCGAGACCACGTCTTTGGTGAAGATGGCGAGCGGCTGCCCGTCCCTGGCAATCTCAACGCGGATGACGCGGTTGCCGTTGATGCGGACGAAGTCGACTTCTTCGGGCGGCGTGCCGAAGATCCACTCCTCGAAGGGCATCTGGCCTTCCATCTCGCGCGATTTGGAGGTGGGCTGGCCCTTGGCGAACATCACCATGTCAGTGTTCATGCCGACGAGCACCTTGTGGTTGAGGATGGCTTGTTTGAGGGCGTCGGGCAGCGTGTCAGTGAATGCCTGGATGGGCGACTTGACATCGAACGAAATGAGCGGGGCCAGCAACTGCTTGACCTGGGCCGATGTGAGATCGGGAACGTTGCCGGGAAAAACAAGGGTGATGCGCGCGCCGGCCGGCTCGCCCTGCTGATCCATCAGCGAGGGGTCCTGGTCGGGGTCGCCCATATCGGGGCCCATGCCGATCTGGATGTGGCGCAGGAAGCGATGCTTGAAGTCGGGGCCTCCATCGAGATCAAGGACGATGCGGGATTTGTCGATTTTGATGTTGGAGACAACGACGCGCGTGCCGGGCTTGGCGGAGAGCCCCTCGTTGACGACCATGTTGAGATAGGCGGCGCCGGCCGGCTCAAGCTTGCCGTTGGCCTGGAGGGTGAGCCCCTTGTGGCCGCGAGGAAAGGGGCGATTGGCGAATCCCTGATCGGACTGGAGGTCGCGCTCGAGAAGGATTCGCGACTTGGGATCGAGCTCGGCCTTGGGCAGGTCAACGTGGGTAGGAACGATTTGCGAAAACTGGCGGTCGACCTGGCCCGATGTGGCGATAGGGCCGTTGCCGCCACCGGTATCGACAGTGATGACCTGCGCGGAGACGAGCTGGGCGCCGGAAGCCGCGGCGATGAGCAGGGTAGCGAAGGCGAATGTGCGCGCTGTGCCGAGCCAGCTTGCGCGCTGGGGGTCGGGAGTGGCCGGGCCGAATCTGCCGGATGGGCAGATGGGGAACATCTCGGGGCGAAGCAAACGCCGGTTCATGGGAGCCTCCCATGGGTGCGAACGCTGATAGGCAAACGTTAGCGCCAATGGGGGAGAAATGGCAAGTGGGGGGGACGGGGAGCAAGGGAGCGAGGGAGCAGGGAGCGAGGGAGCAAGGGAGCGAGGGAGCAAGGGAGCGAGGGAGCAAGGGAGCGAGGGAGCTTCTAGCTTCTAGCTTCTAGCTTTAGCTTTAGCTATTAGCTATTAGCTATTAGCTATTAGCTGTTGGCTATTAGCTTCTAGCGACTAGCATCCTGGGTCATTCTTTCGCCGCACACTCCTGCGGCGAAATGCAGGTCCTTCGACTGCGTTTGTCGCCAAGAACGCGCCAAACTTCGCTCAGGATGACCGCGCATTTGTTTAACGAACTTCAGAATCGTGACACTAGCTTTCAGCGCTCAGCCCACCAATTTCAAAATAGAACGAAGCGGGGCGTCTGCCGGCTATTGGCTGTTCCCAGTTCCCTGTAGCCCGGTTGGAGCGTGCTCCGCGGCCGTCGTTGACTGTTGCTCGTTTGGCGCGCGGTCTGTGGCTGCTGTTGGCTGCATTCCGATCTGGACGAGGCCGGAGGAGGCGGGAGCTGCGGGGGCGGCTGGGCCCATGGCCGCATCGTGCTGCGCGCGGGCGGCGGCGTCGAGGTCGACGGGGATTCCGCCGGAGATGATGACGGGGGCGTTGTAGCGGAAGTCAAGATCGCGCGTGACGCGATAGACGACGGGAATGGCGGCGAGAAGAACGATCGCCGCGAGCCAACTGCCGTCGAGGCCGAATGCGCCGCCGGTGAGCCAGAGGGGACCCATGGGATCGCCCTGCACGACGGGCGAGTGGCGGCTGACTCCGCTGATGGCCAAGCCAAAGACGAGGGCGCGGCTCGCCTTCCAGCCAAAGTTGAGGCCCCAACTGACCCACAGCGCGCGGGTGCGGAGATAGGCGGTGGAGAGGAGAAAGCTGAAGGCGAGCGAGACGATGAGGCTCACGCGGTTGGCGCCGGGATTGAGCGCCTGCATGATGGCGTAGATGGCGGCGAAGCCGAGCACCGCGCCGGCTGGGCCGACGGCGCGGATAAAGCACTGGAAGGCGTAGCCGCGATAGGCGATCTCCTCGGCGAGCGCGGCGACGGCGAAAAACGCCGCGTCGGCGACGAGCCAGCCCCAGGACGAGCCTTGCGTGTAGAGCGAGATGGCGATGCCGCCGCCAACCAGCAAAGGCAGCACGCAGACCAGCGCCGCTGCCCAGCCGATGGCCAGGCCGGAGGCTATTTCGCGCGGCCAGCCTTCGCGGCGCGGCAAACCCTGCTCGCTGATGGGCTGCGTCTGATGGTCAAGCCAGAAACCCATGGCAGCAAAGCCGACGAGAAGCAAAAACGCCAGCATGGCTTCATCGACAAGAGGAAACCAGGTATCGCCAACGAAGCCGGCTGCGCCGTGAAAGGCCAGCGAGCGCGCCAAGAAGAAGTAGAGGATTGCGGCGAGGAATTGAAGGTATGCGCGCAGGCGACCGCCGGTGTAGCTGGGTTGGCTCATGCGAGCCTCCGGGAGGGGGCCGAAGCGGGGCGACCGGCTCGACAGGCCGCGCGGGGTGTGGCGCGCAAATTCACTCGATCATGCATGATGGTTACCGCGTTCACATTTCTGCCGACTGCAAGGTGGATCGGGGAGTGAGGTTCGCGTGTCGATCAGCTTTGCGTATAGAACTGGGCGATGTTGCGGAACTTCTGCTGGCGCGCGGATACCATCGCGTCGACGGGCATGGCTTTGAGTTCGGCCAGGTGCTTTTTGAGCGCCGATCCCAACATTCCGGTTCCTGCCTCGCGGTCGAGGTGGATGCCCTGCGGCGGTTCGACAACAATCTCATCGACGCAGCCCAAGGCGGCAACTTCGGGCGCCGAGATGCGCATGGCCTCAGCGGCCGCCTGCTTGTGCGCCGCGTCGCGCCACATGATGGCGGCGCAGGATTCGGGAGTGATTACGAAGTAGAGGGCGTTCTCGAGGATCAACACGCGATCGCTGACGGCCAGCGCCAGCGCTCCACCCGAACCACCTTCGCCGCTGATAACCGAAATTGTGGGGACGCGCAGGCGGGCCATCTCGCGCAGGTTGCGGGCAATCGCCTCGGCCTGACCGCGCTCCTCCGCGCCGACGCCGGGGTACGCACCGGGAAGGTCGATGAAGGTAATCACGGGACGGTTGAATTTTTCGGCGAGCTTCATGGCGCGCAGGGCCTTGCGGTAGCCCTCTGGATGGGGCATGCCGAAGTTGCGGCGCACACGCTCCTTGGTGGTGCCGCCCTTGCGGTTGCCAATCACCATGACTTCGTCGTCGCCCAGACGTGCCATGCCGCAGGCCACGGCTTCATCGTCGCCAAAGGCGCGATCCCCGTGAATCTCGCTGAAATCGGTAAAGATTCGCTCGATAAAATCCATGGGATAAGGGCGCTGCGGATGCCGCGCCCGCTCGATCCTGTCCCAAGCCGGCGAAACGCGCTGCGTCTGGGAAAAACCTTCTGTTTCCTGTTCACTCATCGATTTTGAGGCGCCGTGTGCATAACGCCGGCCCTCTGGTCATTCTACAGGCAGCCAGCGAACGAGGCTGCGAGACGTAGCGATCGTGAGGCAACTGGCCTTGGAAACGCAGAACCGGGCCGGCGGCTCGGGCATCGGACGCCCTTACCCTTTTTGAGCCGCTGAATTGATTGTGCTCGACAGAAAGAGCTCACCGGGACTCGAGCACGAATTGGGAGCTCGTGTGGCACTGCCCGGAGGTATCATCGTTGAGGCGGCCTTCCCCCGGAAAGGCTCAGAAGTCCATGACCACACGCGTCTTTAGTCTCACTTTGCTCCCGCTATTATTTGCCATTCCCGTTTTCGCCGCACGCCCGGTTACCGTGGAGCAGTTGCGCCAGCAGTTGCTGCCATTCAGCGCCAAGGGAGACGGCGAGGCAGCGCGGCAGATTGCCGACCTGAAGCTGACAGAGCGGATGACCCGCGATCAAGAGAGCGAGCTGGAAAAGACGCTGCCTGGCGAGAAGAGCCGACAGGCTTTGCTCGCGGTCGTGGATCAATCCGCGTTTCTAAGCCCGCCGGCGCAGCAGACGCCCGAGAAGCCGACTCCTGACCTCGCCGAGCAACGGCGAATCTTGAAGCTGGTCGTGAGCTATGTGGTAAAAACCGTTCCGCAACTGCCGGATTTTCTGGCCACCAGGACAACGGTTCGCTTCGCGGACTCGCCCCAGCGCCTGAATTCATCTGAAGCCAAGTACGAACCGCTGCACCTGGAGGGCGCCGACAAAGGACAGGTCAGCTACAGGGACGGTCGCGAGATCGCCGACAACGAGGCCAAGAACGCAAGTGATGCGGCCGCGCGACGCGGCCTTCGGAGTTGGGGCGAGTTTGGCCCCATCCTGTCCACCGTTTTGCTCGATGCCGCGCAAAACAACCTGGCGTGGCTGCGCTGGGAGCAGGCCGGCGCGGAAACGCTGGGTGTGTTCTCTTATTCAGTCCCCAAGGAACACTCGCACTTCGAGATCGATTACTGCTGCACCACGGATCCCACGGGCGAAAGCCGCGTCTTCCATGCGCCGGCGGCCTACACGGGCGAGATGGCCGTCGATACCGATACCGGCGCGATCTACCGGCTTGAAATCGAGGCCGAATTCAAACCCGGCGATCCCATCACAAAGGCCGAGATTGCCGTCGAATACAGCCCCGTGGACATCGGCGGCAAGACCTATATTTGCCCGGTGCACGGCATTGCATTGTCTCTGGGGCAAAGCCTTGCGGAAGAAACACAGCAGCTCGTTCCTACCGCACCCATCGGCGTCGCATCGACACCGATCGCTGTTTACACAGGCACCAAGCCCTCAGACGCCGAGCAGACTCTGTTGAACGACGTGACCTTCACGCAGTATCACGTCTTTAGCTCGGAGACGCGGATCGTGCCGGCAGAGGGAGACCAGACACCTTCCCCGAGCGCGACGCAGGCAGAGGCGTCCAGGCCCGGCACGAACGAAACTCCGGCGGCGGTCGAGAGCGCCGCTTCCCCCGCAGCGCCGCCAGCGGAGACCGAGGCTGCACGTGAATCAGCCAACCCCGCGGCAACAACGCCCGCCGCGGCACCTGCGCCGGCCGCGGCTGCTGCTCCCGAAGTTCCCGAGATCAGCCAGGCGACGGCCACAGGATTGCCCAGTTCTCCACCACCGACAAACGCGCCGGCGCCGCAGTTCACTCTTCGCGCGACCACGCGGCTTGTGGATGTGAACGTGACGGCCTTCGACAAGAAGGGCAACCCGGTGACGAATTTGAAGCCGGAGGATTTTGTCATTCTCGACAACGGCGTCAAGCAGCAGATCCGGTTCTTCTCGCAGGCAAGCGAAGCGACGGCGGCTGGGGCCTCGCCGAGCCCATCCGCGGCGAACGCCGCGCCGGTCTACTCAAACCTGCCGGATGCGGAGTCGACGGGCGAGCAGGCATCTGTCACACCGAGCAAGGCGAGCGTCACCATTCTCATGATCGACACCGCGAACGTCGCTTTCGGCGATCTGAGTAACGCGCGCAGCGAGATGCTGCGTTTTCTTAAATCGCTGCCCGCCAGCGAACAGGTGGGAATCTACGTGATGGGCAGGCATGGCTTTAAGGTGCTGCAAGAGCCACAGACCGACCACGCCGCGCTTGCCGCGGCTTTGGCGAAGTGGATGCCCAACGCGCGGGACCTGGCGCAGGCGCAGGAGGAGGAGGAGAGGAACCGGCAGAGTATGGATTACGTCCGGCATGTGACGGACCTGTTCTCAGTGAACGGAAACACGCCCAGCGGCGAATTTGAGATGTTTAATCCCCCTGATCCGCAATTGCAGTCGCTCGGAGATTCTCCGGAGCTGGACGCATTGGTCGCGTTGCAAGGTGTCGGCCGGCGGTTAGCGGCCATCTCCGGGCACAAGTCGCTTGTCTGGGTGGCCAGCGATAACGTGCTCGCCGACTTCAGCGAGAAGGAACCGAATAACGAAAAAGGCGATAAGAACCTGGGCCCGCTCACCTTGCACGTGCGGGAGACTTTGAACGACGCGAACGTCAGTCTTTATCCGCTTGACGTTTCCCAGCTCGAAGCCGGCGGCGTTGGCGCCAATCTGCAGGGGGCCAACGTAGAACTGAATCCCGTGGCCAATGTCCAGGTAGATATGGCTTCACTTCCGCCCGGGGAACAGCAGGAAGCGGCGGAGGCGCTGGCGAAGTCGCAGCGCAACGCCGACCCCGGCCGACTCACGTCGAGTATGCAGCAGGACACACATCCCATTCAGGGAGAGTTTCGCGATCTGGCGACGGCGACCGGCGGCCGCGCATTGCGCCGTGCGGGCGATATTGCCGCGGAGCTGAACTCGATTGTGGCCGACGGCCGCGCCACCTACCTGGTGAGCTTCACGCCCGACACACAACCAGATGATGCCTATCATCGTTTGACCGTGGAAGTCCAGGGCCGGAATGGAATCGCGTTGCACTACCGCACCGGGTATTTCTATGCCAAAGAGCCCGCAACCATGAAAGAAAGATTCCAACAAGCGGTGTGGCAGCCGGCCGACATCAACGAGATTGCGATCACGGCGACCGCACAAAGCGACGCCCAGGGACGCCTGCTGCGGCTCAGTGTGGCTGAAGCGGGTTTGGCGTTGGAAAAGGATGGCGATCGTTGGACCGATAAGCTGGATATTTTTCTTGTGGAGCGGGACGATGCCGACTGGCACGCGAAGGTCTCTGGTGTGGTGGAGGCACTGCGCATGCTGCCCGCAACCTACGAGCAAACCATGCGCGACGGGCTAACCTTCAACGAGCGGATCCCATCGCTTCCAGCGGCTGGTGTGGTTCGCGTCGTCATCGTGGACGAGAACTCCGGCCGCATGGGCACCATCACGGTTCAGCCCTCGGCATTCGGCGGCAATCCTTAAGCCGCGTCAATGCGCCCCGTTGGAATGGCCGGCACGCCGCGCGGCCAGGTGGCTGACCTGCTCGCTGGATTTCACCATCTCGTGAACCGCGAAGCCCTTCTCGGCAAGGGCACCGGTGGGGCAGGCCTGCACACATTTGCCGCATGCAGTGCAGCTCGATGCGTGTCCCCAGTCGTCCTTTAGGTCGCTGACGATGCGCGAGTAGATGCCGCGCGAAGAGACCTCCCAAACATTTGCTCCCTCGAGTTCGGCGCAGACGCGCACGCAGCGCGTGCACAAGATGCACCGGTTGTGGTCGAGGACGAAACGAGGATGCGTCATGTCGACGGCCAGCCGGGGATTGTTGTACGCGTAGCGCACATGGGTGACACCGAGCGACTGCGCCATAGATTGAAGCTCGCAGTGACCGTTCGAAACGCAGGACGAGCAGACGTGGTTGCGCTCCACGAGCAATAATTCGACGGCCATACGCCGATAGAGAGTGAGGCGCGCAGAGGATGTCTTGATCGCCATGCCCTCCTGCACGGGCGTGGTGCAGGCCGGCAACAAGCGGTCGGTTCCGCCGAGTTCGACTACGCACAGGCGGCAGGCGCCCACGGCGCTGAGGCCTTTTAGATAGCAGAGCGTAGGAATGTACTTTTCATTTGCCTGGGCCGTCTCCAGGATGGTGTCTCCCGAGTGCGCGGTCACAAGCTCGCCATCGATGCGAAGGGAGACGTTCTTGGTTGCTTCGATTTTCGCTTCCATTTTTGTACCAACCCGTGTTCGAGAAACTCAAAGCGTTATCTGCTGCTCACTTTTTCGTTAAACTGCGGGGAAAAGTCGCGGCATGCTTTCATTTCATTCCGGCACTATCCGGTTCCCTGGGCGCTGCGCAAGTCGCAACGCAGGCAGCGGCGGCACTCTTCCAGCGCCTCTTGCGGGCTGAGTCCAGTAACGACTTCTTCCTCCGAGCGCGCGCGGCTGCCGGCAGGCAATGAAGGCGCGGCGTGGCGGCGCGATAAGCTTGGCTCCCCCGGCGCCAGGTGACTATATTCGACGTCGGGAAAGAGCTGCTCCCATCGGTCAGTATTCGGGCTCATCAGGCGTTCGTCGATTTTGCGCGCCGCCTGCTTGCCGCCGCTCATGGCGTTGGACATGTTGGAAGCGCCGGTGATGACATCGCCGCCGGCATAAAATCCGGTTCGGCTGGTCTCGAAGGTAAATCGATCGACGACGATGGTGCCTTCTTCCTTAAGCTCGAGGCCCGAGGCGCGACAGAAATCCATGTCGAAGGTCTCGCCTACGGCAAGGATCACGCTGTCACATTCGAAGCGCTGCACTTCATCCGTAGGGATGGGACGGCGGCGGCCGGATTTGTCGTACTCGCCGAGACGGGTCTTCACGATTTCAATGGCCTTCACGCTGCCATCGGCGCCGCCCATGATTCGATGCGGTGCGGCGAGGAAAACGAAGCGCACGCCCTCTTCTTCCGCCGCTTGAATCTCTTCATCGATGGCAGGCATGTCTTTGCGCTCGCGTCGATAGAGGATGGTGGCTTGCGCGCCCATGCGCACGACCGTGCGCGCGGAGTCGATGGCCGCATTGCCGCCGCCGATGATTGCTACCCGGGAGCCGACCGACACTTTCTCGCGACGTGCTACTGCCTCAAGAAACAACAGAGCCGGATGGACGTTCTTCAGCTCGGTGCCCGGCAGATAGAGCCAGGACTCCTTCCATGTGCCGATGGAGATGAAGACTGCGTCAAAGCGCGATGCCAGACTCATTGAGCGCCAGATCGGAGCCGACTCGCGTCTTAAACACAAACTTCACGCCCAATCCCTCGATGAGATCGAGCTCGCGGCGCAGAACGGCTTTGGGCAGACGGTACTCGGGGATGGCGAAGCGCAACATGCCACCGGCTTCGCTGCGCTCTTCAAACACGGTGACCTCGTGGCCGAGCATGGCCAGATAGAAAGCGGCGGTGAGTCCTGTGGGGCCGGAACCGGCGACGGCAACTTTGCGGCCAGTGGGCGGGAGCCTGCGCTCCTGAATGCGCTGCAACATCAAGCCGAAGCGATCGGACTGGTAGATGGAGTCCGCGATGAGCCGATGGACTTCTCGCATGTTTACGACTTCGTCAAAGGACTGGCGGCGGCAGCGGTTGTCGCAGGGATGCTGGCAAACGCGGCCGGTCGAGGCGGGAAGTGGGTTATCGAGAATCACGGATTCAAACGCGTCGTCGAGCCGGCCTTCACTGTAAAGCGAGAGAAAGCGCGGAATATTCATGCGCAACGGGCAACTGTTCTCGCAGGGCGAGAGGGCGAGCTCCTGGCATACGCCGGCGCGACAGCGATGGGCCACGATGTGGTCTTCATACTCGTCGCGGAAGTGGCGAATGGTGGTGAGCACGGGATTGGGCGCGGACTGGCCGAGCGCGCAGAGCGAGCAGTCGCGGATCATGCGGCCCAACTCGTCGAGAAGGTTCATATGCTCCGCAGTGCCGCTGCCCGTAGAGATGGCGTCGAGAATGCGCAGCGCCTTGTTGAGGCCCACGCGGCACGGCACACACTTGCCGCACGACTCAGAGTGCGTGAACTCGATGAAGTAGCGCGCGACGTCGACCATGCAGTTGTCTTCGTCCATGACAACCATGCCGCCGGAGCCCATGATGGAGCCAAGTTGCGCGAGGCTTTCGTAGTCGACCGGAGTGTCGAGCATCTCGACGGGAATGCAGCCGCCGGAGGGCCCGCCGGTTTGGACAGCCTTGACGCGGCGGCCTGCGACGGCGCCTTCGCCAATGTCGTAGATGAAGCTCTTGAGCGGAGTACCGAGCGGCATCTCCACAAGTCCGGTGTTCTGCACCTTGCCCACCAGTGAGAAGACTTTTGTGCCCGGGCTCTTTGCGCTGCCCGTTTCAGCGAACCACGCTGGACCGCGGGTGATGATGGGTGCAACGTTGTACCAGGTTTCAACATTATTGATGTTGGTGGGCCGGCCCCACAATCCCTTTTGCGCAGGATAGGGCGGACGCGGACGCGGACGGCCGGCGAACCCCTCGAGTGAGGCGATCAGCGCGGTCTCTTCGCCACAGACAAAGGCGCCGGCTCCCTGCACCAGCTCAATGTTGAAGTTGAAGCCGCGGCCAAGGATATTCTGGCCGAGCAGGCCGTACTCACGCGCCTGCTCAATGGCGCGATTGAGGCGGCGCACAGCAAGCGGATACTCTGCGCGGACATACACGATGCCTTCCGTCGCGCCCATCACGTAAGCGCCGATGATCATGCCCTCGAGGAGCGAATGGGGATCACCCTCGATTTCGTTGCGATTCATGTAGGCGCCGGGATCGCCTTCGTCGGCGTTGCAAATGATGTACTTGGCGTCGCCTTTGGCCTTGGCCATGAAGTCCCACTTATTGCCGGTGAGGAACCCCGCGCCGCCGCGCCCGCGCAGGCGCGCCGCTTTGATCTGATCGATGACTGCATCCGTGCGCCCGTCGATGAGCACCTTGTAGAGCGCCTGGTAGCCGCCGACTGCTATGTACTCCTCAATGTCGCCTGGACTGACGAGGCCGCAGTTGCGCAGGACGATTTTCTTCTGGCCCTTGAAGAACGGAATCGCATTCCACGTTGGGATGTCAGGATAACCCTGGCCGTAACGGATGTGCGCCGTGATGTGGTCCCACTCTTCGATCTTGCAGTAGATGAGATCTTTCGGCAGGACTCCCGATGTGACCCCTTCTAAAATTCGGCCGGCGTCATTGGCCTGGACGCGCCGCAAAATCACGAGTGGATTGCCGGGCAGTCGAATACCCACCAGCGGCTCCTGAAAGCACGAGCCGAAGCAGCCTACGCTGGCCAGCAGCGCGTCGAGACCGCCGCCTTGAATCGCCTCATTCAGCGCATGGAAGACATCTTCAGCGCCATTGCCGCGGCCGCAGGTGCCCATGCCGACCGTAATTCGCGGAATGGAAGGCGTGAGCTTGGCAAGCCCGGATTCACGCACCGCGTTGAATGCGCCAATATCCTGAATGCGCGGCATTACTTCCTCCCCTGTGCTAAAGACTTGACCTCGCGCTGCAATGTGCGCTCATTCACATGACTCAGAATGTGGTGATTGACTTCGACGACGGGCGCCAGCGCGCACTGGCCGAAGCAGGCGACAGTGCGGATGGTGAAGCGGCGATCCGGCGTGGTGATGGCCATCTTGTCGGCTTCGCTGTTCTCGTCGGTTTCGTGGTCGCTCACGCCGAGATCCAGGCAGAGCTTGCCGAGCAGATCGCGTGAGCCGCGCGTGTGGCACGCGGTGCCGCGGCAAACGCAGATCACGTTGTCGCCCTGCGGATCGAGGTTGAAGAGGGCGTAGAAGGTGGCCGCGCTGTAAACGCGGGACGGAGGAATGCCGGTCTCGGCCGCAATGTAGCGCAGCGCATCCATCGAGAGGAACTTGTGGGCGTTGGCAGATTGAACGGTTTCCAGGATTCCCAGCAGTGCTCCGGGCTGGCTGCCGTTTCTGGCGATGGTCTGATCGATCAGCAGGCGTTCCTGTTCGTCCAGACCTTCATGGGCAACGGCGTGGGTGGCGCTTGCCATGTTCCCTCCCTACCTGGCCCCGTGCTCACGGGTTGCACCGGGGTATCCCGCATGTCGGCGGACTCTCGGGAAGAAGGAACGAAATGAAGAAAGAAGTCTGTATTGATTGCGCCGCCAGCTGAACGACTCGATTTAGCTCGGCCCTGCGCCCTTGGCTCGTAAAAGTCTCCCAGAGAATGTCCGGTTGGAACTCTGAACCTCGTCCCATCCATTGGGATGTGCCTGAGATCACATGCGGGTGTGACAGTCGCGGCTAAGCGGCTGCGCAATCAAACGAATGTCCTGCACCGCTGCGACCCTGATTAAGAGCAAATTGGGATTCAGCGACGCACAGAGCGTCCAGCCCTATTTCCTCGTTTTGCGAGGGCGCTTCTTACGCGGCTTCTTGCTGGACGCCGGTTTAGGCGATTCAGCGGCAGGCGCGGCCTCTCCTTTGCCGAGCAGCACGTCGATGCGATAGCCGGTAGCCTCGGCCGACGCTAATGCCGCCGCGACGGATTTGCCCAGCTCCTCGACGGCAGCGCGGCTCGGGGCCCATTCGCCGGCGATCCGCAAAAGTCGGCATCAGCAGCCACCAGAGGAGCTCCTCGTAGGATTCGCGGATCAGGTAGTCGTGACCCTCAGCCCTGTGGACGCCGCAAAGCCAGCGCACATCAGGATCGAGCCACAACGCGGCCGGAAGTGCCAACTTCTCACCAAAAGTGCGCGTGGATTCAGGCGCAGTTGGAGGTGCGACCATCAACTCGGCGGCATTGGGCTTTACGATTGCCGATGACGCGGACTGGGGCTGCTTTCCGCTGGCAACCGTTTCGTTGCCGACGCCGGCGTTCACAAGGAGCAGCACTTTGATCCGAGCCGCAACGCGCCAGGCTTCTTCACCCTCGAAGCCGAGGGCGGCAAGCGCGTGAGCAAACGGCTCGCGGAGACGGAGGCGATCAAAGAGATCGAGCGCGGTCTGTTCCGGGTGCTTCTGATCGATCTCATCGGCGAGCAACTGGAGCGCGCACCAGGCCAGCACCGGGCCCCACATCGCCGTGGCGGTTAATTGCGGGCTGGGACTGGGCAACATGCGGCGGGCCGCGGCAGTCCACGGCGCCGGGAATAGCGCCTCGACTTGAGGCATGCGCATAGCCGCGCGCAGAAGTGTTGTGAACTTCGCTGTTTGCGACTCGGCTGTTGACGCTTCAACCTGATGCGCCGACTGTTTCTCTGCTTTGAGCCGCATCGTGTATGCAGCGCTGGCTTCAGCCAGGAATTTCTCGTATTTCGTCCATGCCTGCTTGAGGAATTCGTTGCGCTGCCGTTCAATCTTCTTCACGCGCTCAGCGCCAACGGTGCGCGGATGCTCGGCAATATCCGCGAAGTGCCGCACGACGGCAGGATCCAGAAGCTGCCGCAGTGCGTCGTGCGTGGGCTTGAGCTCCAGATTGACGAGCTCATCGGCAAGATTCGGAACGCCGCGTCCGTTGAGCAGGTCCGAGAGCCGGTCCCACGGCTGCTCCGCCGCCGGATGCAGTTCATGCCAATCGAGGAAGACATGGCACTGGTACGCGTGGAGATCGAGCGTCAGGCCACGATTGAGCAGGTCTTCCGCACGGCGCAGATATTCGAGGCCGGTAAGCGAGTCGCGGAAGGCGACCACGGCGCCAAAGTCTCCACTGAGGCCAAGGCCCTCGCTCAGACGCCGACGCTCGAGCCGACCCGATCCCTTGTCGGCATAAGCGGCAGAGAAATCGATGGTGCCGTGCGCATTGGCGTAGCGGTTGTTGTAGACAATCAACGCGCGCTCGCCGCCGTTGCGGTTGGAGTACGCGAAGACATCCTCATTCACGGAGCCGCTGGGGCTGAAGAAATCGTAGAGCAGGAAGTTGCTGCTCTCGGCAAACAACCAGCGCCGTTTGAGCAGTGGCGCAATCTCGCGCTCATGCCTCTCTACCAGCGCGCGATCTGGGTTTTCCTCGTACCGCGGCCAGCGATATTCCATCCCGTATTTCTCAGTAAATCCCTCGATTTGCCCGTGGCCGAACATGGGCAGGCCGGGCAGTGTGGACATCATGGCCGCGACGCCAAAACACTTGTCTCCCTTGCCGAACTGGTCGATTGCCGTGCGCTCGTCGGGGTTCGACATGAAGTTGACGTAGCGCTTCATGATGTCGGGATCGAACTCGAGGGTGTTCTTGATGACCGAGCGGTACTTGGCGTTGTCCTCGTCACGCAGCATGATCATGAACGCGCTGTTGTACACGCGATGCATGCCGAGCGTGCGAACGAAGTAGCCCTCCATGAGCCAGAAAGCTTCGGCCAACAGCAACGTGCCGGGAACTTCGGCGGCGACGCGATCGACGACCTCGCGCCAAAACTCGTGCGGCATCGCGCGATCAAAATCAGCCTGGCTCATTCCGTATTCGGCGCGCGAAGGAATGGCGCCACTCGAACCGGGGCCCGGAAACCAGAGACGGTGAAAATGCCGCTTGGCCAAAGTCATTGCAGCGTCAAAACGAATCACGGGAAACAGGCGGGCGACGTGCAGGATGGTTTGAATCACCTGCTCGCGAACGGCAGCATTCAGATAGTCGAGCTGCGCGGTGTCGTTCCAGGGAAAGCTTGTGCCGTCATTGCCGTGATAGATGTAGCGCGTTTCACCGGTGGCCTTGTCGCGACGCCGGAACACCACGGCGGCATCGGATTGTTCGTAATAGTGGTCTTCGATCTTGATCTCGACGCGGCCGTCGTGTGAGAGATCGGGTCCGTTGAAGGAGTAGGCGGGATAGGGCGAATCCCAGCGCGAGATAAACCACTCCGGGTGCTCGATGACCCAGGGCGAGTCAATGCCCATGTGATTGGGCACCATGTCGCTGGCCAGTCTTATTCCATGCCGATAGCAGCGGTCGCGCAGGTTGATGTACGCCGTTTCGCCGCCGAGATCGTCGGCGATGCGGTAGTCAAAGAGCGAGTAGGCCGAGGCGACCGCATCCTTATTGCCACAGAGCTGCTTGATGGTCTTCGACGCGCGGCTGCGCTCCCACACTCCAATGAGCCAGAGAGAATTGATGCCGCGGTGAGCCAGGGCTGCCAGTTCTTCTTCAGGAATTTCATCGAGCCGCCCGATGTGCCGGCCATGCCAGCGGCTGAGTTGCGCCAGCCACACGTAAGTGCTCTTGGCCATGAGCACCACACCCGGCATCCACGCCTGGTCAGGCGAAAATTTCTCGTACTCGTTCATCGGATCGCCGAAGGTTGGCACCTCGGCGCGGCTTACAAATGACGGCCACTGCTGTGGTCCGCGCCGTGTTGTTCCCGGCGGGTTAAATTGGGCCCAGACAGCAAGCTCCTCTTCGCGGAGAACTTCGCTGGCCATCAGAAGGAAGCGCTCCAGGGCGTCGCCGATCAGCGGCTTCCAAAGCTGGCGAATGATCTCCAGTTGGTCGCTGAGCGACTTGGGAGAGCGCAGCGCAGGAGCGCGCAAGAGATCGAGCAGGCTGATGGCCTTTGCTCCCGGCAACGGAATCAGCGGCCGCGAAGCGAAATACTCCGGCATTTGCGCCGTTACCTGGCGGTAGACGGTCTTCTCCGCCAAAGTCCGGTCTTCAAACAGCTCCTCGAATGGCTTGAACGCTTCATTGCGGTTGGCCGTCCAGAGCAGAAGCAACTCTTCAAGTGCAGCGGCACGATGGGGCATGCCGGCCGTCTCTTCCGCTAGCCACTGCGCCGGAGTCTCGTTGCCACGCATCACGCTCTGGCCTGGGAACTGCTCCACGAAAACGAGCAACATTTTGTCGAGATTGTCCGTTCCCACCTGCGCGCCAAACCAGTCAAGCGCAGCAGTCATCACCTGGGGATCGAATTGCTCGCGATAGCGCGCCATGAGCACATGGCTGGCTTCGTCGATGAGCCCCATGGCAAAGAGCTGACCCGCGTGCACCGCCAGCTCGGGATGCTTCTGGACGTCGCGCACCTGATTCATGCGGTGCGCGAACTCGCGACAGGACGGCAAGTTGGCCAGGATCACATTGCCGTTGTAAGAGAAGAGCGAGTCCGCGAAACCGTATCGCTCCCGGGCCTTGCGCGCAATGTGGAACTCCATCGTCAAGAACTCGCTCCCCGAGGGTCCGTTCGCCAGTCTGCCGCGTCCCTTTGGCACAGTCGTGACCAAAGCAAAAGATACACCCATGGGTTAGGTGCGAACCGGAAACTGTGATTGTAACTTCTCAGAGCCGCCCGCCGCAGGCGGCGCGTTGCAGGCGGGGCTGGTTTACCGCTAAACTAGCGAAGGCCGGTGTTTCTGTCTCGCCGGAAAGAGGTCGTGTGCGCGTCGCATCGCGCTGAAGACGGCTTTTTGAAGCGACGGCCAGCGCGGAGAGGTGGCAGAGCCCGGTTGAATGCACCTGACTCGAAATCAGGCATACCTTTACGGGTATCGGGGGTTCGAATCCCTCCCTCTCCGCCATTGCATGCATGCAGCAGACGCTCGCTAGTCGCTCGTAGCGGAATTATCTCGACGCCCGCTTTAACAGATCCTTCGACTCCGCTCAGGATTTCGCCTCAAGGCTCCCGTCGCTTTGCTCCTCACGCCCTGAAAACGGCTCAAGTTCGAATCCCTCCCTCTCCGCCATTGCGTGCAGCAGACGCTCGCGTGACGCTCACACAGACATCTTGCCTCACACCCAATGCCCGAGGTTCTTCGTCCGCCGCGGCGGACTCAGGGTTTCGCCACGGAACCGTCGTTGACGATGCGCGTATCGGAACCGAAACGGCGGAAGTTCTGAAAGTCGATCTGGTTCATGTCGAGCTCGCTCCGGCCCTTCTTCAAAATGACCTGCGCGCTGATGGGCAGCATATAGTCGTGGTTGTTGAGAACCACAAAGTCGTAGTCCACGCTGACTAAAGCCCCCTGGATAGGATATTTGGGCGGCACATTGTCCGCCGTCTTCGTGATGCGCCGCACCATCCGCGTCACGGTATCGATATACACCTGGCCGTGGTAGCCGACCGTAACGACATCGGTGGCGCTCGCGCGGAGATTGAAGGTCGAGTTTTCCGTCGCGACGCGATAGTCGAAGACCTGCACCGTACCGTCTCCCAGCACTCCGGTCTGCTTCCATTGAAAATCCGCCTTGGACGCGGGCCGGAAGATGCCGGAAAGCGTAAAGCTGAACTCCCCGTCTGAGCTGGCGCCGCGAGGATTCTCCGTGTCATCGCTGCTGGCTGAGCCGTTCTGCTCCCGTTCCAGCAAGCTGCGGTTTTCCTCGTGCTCGAAATACGTCAATAACTCAGTGAACTTGTCTTTATGATCCCACTGTCCTTTTCCGCCCAGATTGGCACGATAGATATATCGATCGGTCACTTGCTCGCACATGAAGTTGGGCAAGGAATCCCGATAGGTCAGCGCGTATTTAGTTGCATCCGCGAGGATGGAGTTGATCTCGTCCGCCGAGGGGCGCTCGATCGGGTTGGCCGGAATGGTGATGGCCAGCGGACCGGAGGGATGAGCGGGAAGCGGCGCATCAAGAACCGAGGCGATCTCTATGTCGCCGGACTGCTGGCCGCCCGTCACCTCGAACGTGGTGCTGGTTTCCGCGCTCTTGGCGCCCTGGCTGAGAACTGCCTTCACCTCATAAACGCCGTTCACCGGAGGGTTGATGGAAAAGCTGTTCAAATAGGAGGCGAATTCCGATCCGCTCGTTTGAGGCACAGTCATCGGCTCGCCGCCCAGCGGCTTGCCGTCCCGGTAAATCTGGATCTTGAGGGCGGAAGGCTCGGCTGCGTGGGGGTCGGTGTGGGCACTCAAAAAGACCGAGATTACCTTGGCCCCTGGCATCAGTTGACCGGAGAGATTCGGCGTCAGAATCTCATTTCCGTGGCGCAGCGGCTCCGCAGTGTCGTCGTCGGCGCGCAAAGGCTCGGCTTCGCGTACAAGAATCATATTGCCGAGCGATGGGACAGCGGTGGTGTCGGGGACCGCGAAGGTTGTGCGCCGGGCGCCGGCCTTGGCGCTGTAGCGGTCCAGAACGGCAGCCTCCAGTATGTACTCGCCCGGAGGCGCAAGAAAGTGCCGCTGAAACGAAATCGCTCCGAATTCCGCGCTGTCGCTGTCTTTCTGAATTCTGCGGCGCGGAATATCCTCGCTGAAGTGCTCGATTATTTCACCGGATTTGTCTTTGATATTGGCGACGATCGAAAGACTGGCGGAGTGGATGCCGGTGCTGGCGTCTTCATGAATCTCCAGGCCGGAGTGCGGCACCTCGATGGCCAGCGTACTGACCTCTCCATCGGGCGTCCCGGCCGTGCTCAGGATCGCGGCGTGAAAGGGCACATCCGTGGGCAACTTCTCCTGGCCGAGGATCTTCAGCAGCGGCAGTTCAAAGGGCTGCGGGGCGGCATCGCCGCCGCTCTGCGGCGGCAGTGCAAGATACCCAGATTGCGTGCGAATTTTCAGCTTTGCGCGCAGCGGCTTGATCGTGATGGGACGAAACTTTCCGTCGTACTCCTTGATGGGAGGCACATAGGTCGCTACATAATATGTGGTCATGTCCTGGAGAATCTGGGCCAGCGACTTCCGCAACTGGTCGTATGGGATGTAACTGCCCCCCGTTTCCCCAGCCAGGGCTTTCATGTCGTCGTTGTTTCTATCGCTCTGCACTAACTGCATGTACCCTTCCATACCCATCGAATTGATCTTGCCTTGTGCGCTGGTCAAACCGTCGGCTCCTCCGCTCGTTGGACCGCCGAGTGCGAAGCCCAGGACTTCGGCGGACGACGAACTCATCTGGCTCGTAACGCGGTTCGATGAGTTCACGTCGACAACATAGATGCTCTCCCCAGCTCGATTGGCAGCTCCGATGATGGACTGGATCGCCTCCTTGGTGCGCAAGTTGTTCTTCTCTTCCTGAAAGGCCGTAAAGAAAATTAACACTTTTCTCTGATGGATTTGTTGCTGGGATTGCGCCAAAGCGAGCAAGCCCGCCAGGAAAGGCTGGAAATGCTGATTCTGTGCAATCTTGCCGGAGCCTGTGATTGCGCTGACGAGCAACTTATCCAGCGCCCGATCATGCACGCTGACGGCTTTTCCCTCCGGACCGACGCCGGTCAGCGCGGCTGTGATGAGTTGCTTTTCCAGCGGGCTGGCCTCGCCGCCGTTCCAGACTTTTTTCGGCTCGGTGGCCGAGCCGATGGCCTGCGTAAGCGACTTCCGATCCGATGTGAACGAGTTCTCAAGCCGCAATCGATCCTCGGCGGTCAGAACCGAAATGGAGAAACCTTTCTCCGGAACCATGGCGAGTATCTTCCCCGCCGCTTCCCGCGCGTTCTTCATGATCGTCGGGTCGGCTTCAAGATTCTTGCCCGCCAACTGCATCGGCCGGTCAAAGACCAGCGTGATCAGACAGTCGCTCTTCTGCACGCCGTTGACCAGATGGAAACTGTTGAGCTGGACCGGAGTGCCGTTGTCACTGACCGCTATCTGATCGGGCTTCAGATCCAAAACAGGCTTGTTCTTCTTGTCGTGAACCACCAGATTGAGCGAAACCTCGTTGGCGGTTACGGTTAGGTCCACATCCTGACTCGCAGGTGGTTTTGCCGTCTGGCCACCGGCCCCGGGAAGCGCAACAGCAACGGCCAGCAAGGTCAACAAAACACTAATCAGAACCCGCCGCCGCAAAAGCCCGACGCAGGCGGTATTCTTGTTGAACTGAACCATGATGTCTCCCGGATTATGCATGCATTTTAAGCGTTCGAGCGGCCCGCTCATAACGGTAATACATCCAGGTAAGGCGAAGGACTGATTCTCGCTGATATTTAAGCACCGCAGTTTCCGGAGTCGGGAAAATGACGAAGGCAATGAAGCAAGCCGATTCTCGAGTCAATCGAGAAAGTCACCCAGCACTGTTCAGAGCCGACTAAGAAATCCTTCCGATCAAGCCATCGATGTTCATGGGTCCCCAAAAGCGAAGAGGCCGACCGGTAGGTTCACCGGTCAGCCTCAAAGACACTTGGAACGAAGGAATGCTGAGTTAAGATTCCGCGGCCTTCTCGTTCTGGAAGAAGAGCTCGCGGATCCCTAACTTGCAGCGCGGCCTGCTCGGCCTACTGCGCCGCCTTCTTCGTGTGACGCTCCGCCAGCGGCTTGCGTGCCTGCGGCTTCACGGCCGTCTCGTCCACCGGCATCGTGCCCTGCACGTCAGTCGCGAACGTCGCGCCGGCCGGCACAAGGTAGTTCTCTTCCGTCTGCCCGTCGGTCATGCCCGTGGCTACGCTGATCCGCGAAGCATCGATCCCCTGCTCCGTCACCAGGTAGTCCTTGGCATTCACGGCGCGCTGCGCCGCGGCGTCCTCCACCTTGGCATGCTTGTGCTTGGCGGCGTACTTCTCTTGCTTGTCCGTCAGCGCCTTCTCCTTGGCATCCGACTCGCCCACCAATACCGCCTTGGCATCAGCCTGTTGCTTCAGATCCAGAGCCACCTGATCCAGGCAGGCCTTGGCTTCGTTATCCACGCGCAACGGGCGCCGGGGGTCGCTCGAGAAGCTGGTTGAGCACAGAGCCTGGGTCTTCGGCGCCGGAGGCGGCGGTGGCGGAGCCAGAATGGTGATCGTCGTATTCGCTGACGCCATCTGGTTCTTGTCGTCCGATACGCCGCACGTAATCCCCACTGCGCCCGTCGGCGCGCCGGCCGAGGAGTACTCCGCGGTGGTTCCGGTACCCGTCACCGTACCCGCCGTGGCCGTGTAGTTATAGGTCAGCGGGCGGTTCTGCGGGCTCACGCCCACTGCCGTAACCGTCGCCGAGTCACCCGGCTTGATGGTGCTGGGGCTGGCCGAGCAGCTTACCGTCGGCGGCTCAAATTGCTTGACCGCGTATTCGGCGGAGCAATCGGCGGTCTGGCCGGGCTTCAGCCCTTCCTTGCCCTTCTTGCCTTCCTTCACTTCAGCCTTCGCGGTGTAGGAACCCGGAGCCAGAGAAGCCGTATTGACGCTGGCTGACGTGCCGTTGCCCGTTACCCCATCCCCGCTCCAGCTGTAAAGGACGTTGTTTTTCTTGTTCGGGTCCACCGAACCGGCAGTAGCCGTTACCGTCAGCGGATCGCCCGGATAAACCGTCGGTGCGCTGGCGTTGCACGATAACGTGATCGGCGGAGCCTTCTTACATCCCATCGGCAAAAGGGCCAAAACCGCCACGCCGAGAACCGGCAAAACAGACTTCAGATTGAACGAATGCATTTGGATCTCCTTCACCAATGTGCTGGAAAACCAGGCTCCCCCTTTTCAGAGGGAGCCTGCGTGCGGGTTACTGACCTTTCTTTGCCTTCTTCTCCGGGGCCTTCTTGCTGGGCACAGGAGATTTGGTGCTGATAAGAGTCATGGCATCGGTAGCATTGAACGGGTACAGCTGTGTCGATTGCTGGCCCGTGGAGTTGAGAGAAACGTCTACACGCCGGTTTTGAGCCAGCACGATGACGTTCAGGTTGTGAAGAACCTTCGACCGCTCCGCATCGCTCAGGTCAGGATTCTGGTTGATCAGAGCTTTCACCTGATCCGTGGTGAGCTGCTGCTCTTTGCCAAGACCGCGTGTTTCAATGCTGGCTTCGGGAACGCCAAGGCTGATCAGGAACTGCTTTGTGGTGGCGACGCGGCGCTCGGACAGTGCCTGGTTGTACGCGACGGATCCGCGCACGTCCGTATGTCCGCTCAGAGTGAGGCGGGCACCCGGTTTGATCTCGAGATACCGCTTGAAGTCCGTCGCCAGGGTCGTCAAAGTTCCCTTCTGGCTGGCCACGAGGCCACCATCGGGATTGTCGATCCTCGGCCGATCGGTCGGGAAGAAGATGCTGTGCAGAGCCAAGCGAGCCTCAAGCTGGATTTGCTCTGGGGTGGGTGCCGGAGGCGGCGGCGGAGGCGGCGCGGTGATTGTGACCAAGGCGCTCGCGGTTGCGCTATGACCCTTGTCGTCAGAGACGTTGCAGGTTATGGGTACATCGCCAGGCGAAGCTCCGGTGGAATCATAGGTTGCCGACGTGCCGGTGCCGTTGATGGTGCCGGATGGCGCAGAGTAGCTGTAGGTCAGCGGACGGTTCTGCGGACTGACGCCAGCGGCTGTGATCGCACTCTTGTCACCGGGGTTGATGGTGCTCGGACTTGCCGAGCAACTGATCGTCGGCGGCTCGAAGGCCTTCACCGTGATTCCAGCAGTGCCAGATGCCGTCTCCCACGGCTTCAATCCTTCCTTGCCGGGCTTGCCTTCCTTCACGCCACAGTTGACCGTGTACTCACCAGGCGCCAGTGAACTCGTATCCAGCTTTGCTGTCGTGTCTGAACCCGACGCCCCCGCACCGGACCAGTTGTAGATGACGTGGTCCTTGGGGTTGAGGTTGCCTGCAGTGGCCGTCAGGGTCACTGGGTCGCCCGGGAAAACCGACTCAGGGCTCGCCGAGCAAGCCAGCGTGACTGGCATCGGCGGCGCAATCGAGCCCACATGCAACACGAGGCCCGCGCTGAGCCGGGCTGCGTTTACATTCGCGCGACCGGCGAACACTCCATAACCCCAATCGGCATGCATGTACTCGTAGTCTGCCTGGAAAAGACGGATTGCCAGATGGTGGTTGAGCCACGGGGTCTCGTAGTCCATCCCGCCGCCCACCGTTAGATCAGGCCCCCACTTGCCGGGCTCGTGATCCGGTCCGTCCACCAATGCCGCCCCAACCAACGCGTGCGCGAACGGAGTGATGTTTCCGTCGGGGAAGCGCAGAATCAGGCCTCCGCCTACTGTCTGGAAGCCATCGTCGTTGCCCTTTGAACCGATGTTCGAGGCTGACTGTTGGCTTCCCCATTCGTGCTCGGCGTACTCCGCCTGAATACCAGCAAAGCGGTTGAAGTAATAGGCTCCGCTAAATATTGCACCAATATTCACCGCATCGTAACTATAGGGAGCAGTTGTGCCGTTCGGCTGAAGAACCTGGACAGTTCCTTTGGGAGCCAGATAGCTGTAGCCGGCAAAAATGTCAAACCGCGAAGGCATGTAGTTGCTCGCGCCTCGCGCTGATGGCGCCGCCTGACTCATTAACGCAGCGGGCAACATGATTCCAACCGAAGCCAAGGTGAAAATCCGGCCCATAATTTTCAAAACACGAGTTTTCATGCGATTATCCTCCGCAGTTCGTCTAAGGGATCCAAAATGAAAGAGAAGCTGTGACCGATTAAAATTGCTGAGCGCGGTCCATGATTCGGAGCCCGGCGCATCGGCGCAGTTTGCAGAGCGGTGGAAGGTTCCCACAGCATCATTAAACATATCACGGGAGTTGCGACGAGCGGACATCTCTTTGCCTGGAGATGTCGTGTTTGAGGATTGCGACAAAGCGAGGGTTACCGGCAATGATTACCTTGGTAACAATGACCCAAGAATGCGCTGTTTGCCGCTTCCTTTGCCGGTCGGCGCCGTGGACTCCACCCATTTGACTGCGACGCGTACTCGTTTGGCTGCGATCCTTCTGCACCGCATTTCGGGTCAAAAACACACTCTCCGCTCCGCAGCTCTAAGCCCACGAAACTTCAAGTTCTGCCCGCTTTGAGGACGCCTTCGGCGCTTCGAGCTTTCCGCAGTTTCGGAGGCCCGCTCGGCCGTTGCAAAATCTCAACGCAAAAACGAGGCGCGGCAGGTCGATGCCGCACTCTGCCGGCTATCCGCAAACCGGGTTCAAGGATCTCCGGCGGACCAGCCAGATCAGGAGATATCATCGTTGTGCTCCGAGACTACTTTGCGATTGGTTTCGTTGCCTTGACTCCGATAATGATCTCGTAATCGGGGTCATGATACTCGAGTTCGGACTGGGTTAACTCCTCCTGGACGAGTCCATGTAAGAAGGCGACTGCGGTCAGCACGTTTCCATATGTGTGAACAACCACATTATCTGGACCGAAAATTTCTCCAAATAGACGCCGGGCGGAACGCTCAGTGAAACGCCACCAATCTTCACCAGCGCCTCCGAGCATTCCTCCGCGCACAGACGAAGAGATTCCAGGCACCGTGACCAGTGAAACTCCGCCGGGCTTCAACATTTTAAAGAGTGAACCTGCGGCGGAAGCATGGTCGTATATCTCGAACAGGGTTTGTGGGCAGATGATGCAATCGAATACATCCTCTGGAGCAGATCGAGTGTCGGTGAGGTCGAGTTTGATTGTGCGCTTTTCATTCAGCTCTTTGATGTCCAGAACGTCGGAGTGCTCGACTCGGTTACGGCCAAAGAGCCGGGTGTAATGATCGCAATCGATCTCCGCCACGTGCCCGCGGATAGACTCCTGATGGGTGGCGAAGAACTTTTCGATGTAGAACCGGTCGATAAACTGGCCATGTCCGTCGCCGAAGTCGCGCCGGTAAGGCTGTACCCTGCGCAAAACGGACCAGTCCGTTACGCCATCAAAGACAAGCTTTCCACGCTGAGCAGCCTTTCGGCCGGTGTTCAACCAGTCGCGTACCGGCCTGGGAATCAGATACCTGAGCTTCACAAAACTAATCTCCTCGACAACTCCGCGGCGCCTGCAATCTTCATTGCGATCGCGCGCGAACACAACCGACGATTATTGCTGCGATCTTAGAATTCGGAAGAACGAATCGAATTGGATATGCGAGAAAAGTTGGAGCGGTCCGGCGTTCGAGCCCGAAAGGCAGCCACGCGGATTCTTGATGCCAACTCCGAATCCCTCACCATGCCTGTTGCCGCGCTCTACGGCCCATAATCCGACGTGCGAACCGATGAAGTCTCCAGAGCGGCATAAATGCCCATGGCGCGTAAGCCAGAATCAGGAGCAGGGGCGCACGGGGACATTCCTTTAGACCTTCCCTGGCGGTTGATTTGGAGACTTCTTTCTGTCCGGCTTGTAGCTGGCCGGCCGCCAAAACGCGCCAGTATCTGGCCAGAGTCTTTCGCATGAAAGGCCGGTACTTGGCTCCGAGATTTTGATAGAGTGCCCGATAGCAGGACAGACCAAATTCACGCTTTCTGGCTTCATCCAATGCAGACCAATACCCGCCTTTGTGAACTCGATAGGCTGAAAGCACTTCGTCCAGGTACTCTGCAGTTCCATATTGAAGGGCGATGACCCAAAGTGGATAGTCTCCGGCCGGGCACGACCGGTACCAGTGTGGAATCTCCGGGATCGAATTGCGAATGATTACGGAAGCAGTGAACGCCTCCGGCTCGCGCGACAGGAAATCCTCAATGGAATGTGAAGTCAGCGAGAGCGGATTCCGGAAGGTGTCCAGCCACTTGCCATCCGCATCGACGACATCGCTCGGGTGCCAGGAGAGAACGCACTCTGGATGACGATCCATCAGCGCAATCTGTTTTTGGAGCTTCTCGGGCGAAGTCCAGTAGTCATCGCCCTCGAGGAAAGCGATGTATTCCCCACGCGCCGCCACAAGCCCGCGCTCAACGACGAACGGTGAACAGAGATTTTGTTCTGAAAGTAACAGGCGGATTTTGGCGGGAAGCGCCTTAGCGTACTCCTGGACAATCTGCCGTGTCGCATCTGTCGAGCAGTCTTCGCTGATCAAGATCTCGAAATCGAAGTCAGTCTGCTGCGCTAGAACGCTGTCCAGTGCCTGGCGAACGAATGGCTCGTGATTGTAGGTGATGAAAAGTACAGTGACTTTCACTGTCGTATGCATCCGGCGGCAGATGCACCTTCCGGTACGGGCCAGTTCCCTCGGACTTCCGCACCGTGCAGAACAACAAAGCGCAGCAGGCCGCAGATGGCGCGAATCTCCTCGCCGCAAAGAGTGGTACCCGTGGGCAAACAAAGGATCTGGGAGCAGGCTCGTTCTGTCTGCTGGAGGTGCTGCTCACTGCCAGGGTAAAGAGTTCTATAAGGCTCCATGCGGTGGCAGCCGGGATAGAAGTACCGGCGCGCCAGGATGTTTTCAGCGTGCATCAGAGTATGCAATTGGTCGCGACTGACTACGGCCTCGCCGTCGACTTCTACAACAATATATTGATAATTGTTCCGCTCGTTTGGATCGTAGTTCCTCAGGCGAATCCCGGGAATGCCGGCGAGACCCCGCTGGTATTCGAGATAGTTGTCGCGGTTGGCGGCTACGATTTGATCCATGTTGCCGAGCGATTCAATGCCCATCGCCGCCTCGAACTCGTTCATTTTGCCGTTGATTCCCAGAGCGGTGACTAAATCCTCGTCGCTGAAACCGAAGTTACGCATGGACCGGCAGCGGTCGGCAAATTCATCGTCGTTCGTCGCTACGGCGCCTCCCTCGAGCGCGTTCACGAACTTGGTGGCATGGAAGCTGAAGACCTCCGCTTGCCCGAAGCCGCCGATCATCGTTCCCTTGTGACTGCAACCGAAGGCGTGCGCGGCGTCGAACAGCAGGGTTAGATTATGGCGTTTGCAGATCGCACTCAGCGCCTCGACATTGCATGCTTGTCCCCAGAGATGAACGCCGATCACGCCGGTAGTTCGAGGAGTGATTCGTTTCTCTACCTCGCGAGGATCGAGGCAGCAAGTCTCGTCGATATCGCAGAAGACCGGTTGAATGCCTTGCCACTGGAGCGCATGCGCGGTAGCGACAAAGGTGAAAGAAGGAAGAATGACTTCTCCGCTGAGCCCTGCCGCGCGAACGGCAATTTGCAGCGCTGTGGTTCCGTTGCACATGGCCACGCAGTTGCGAACACCGGCGATCTTCGCAACCTGCCGCTCGAACTCGTCTACCTCGGGACCGTTGTTGGTCAGCCATTCGCGATCCAGAACGCCGCGCAACCGCGCCAATAGTTTCTCCGGTTCGGGCAGGTTGGGTCGACCGACATGAATATCCTGGAGAAAAAGCGGCTCTCCACCGAACAGCGCCAAGGCACTAATGGAAGATTTTTCCTTACCGGAGAAGTGATCGGAATGCGCTCGATGAAGATCCATTCCAGCCTTTGTTATTAAAGTTGACAACTAAGGATTCTCCCATTCTAACCTTTGCTGCGAGAAAGGCTGCTCGATGGCATGCGGATGCTACCAGCGGTTCTCACATCGCCCAAGACCACTTAGCCATCTGCCTCTTCAGTCGTCGAGTCTCCGCGTATTAACGCGTCCATTCGGTAGTCCGTGCCGCCCAAGGTTTGATTTGTTATGTGCACGGAAAGCCCGCAACTGCGGCAAATGGTCTCAATTTCCTCCGCCTGCCACCAGCGTCCTACTCCGTCGTTGGTATTGGGATGAATCCGCTCGTTCTCAAGGTGGCGCGCGACCCGTTCGGGCGTGTTATAAAAATTCGCCTGTAACTCCAGGTTGGGGATCCCCTCGATCAGAAACCGGAAGGCGCGATCCTTCAGGTGCCGTGTGATATTTCCCAATATTTCATTTAGTTCTCGTGGCTGAAAATAACCCAGGGAACCAGCCATCAAGAATTTATTGGGCATAGATTCTTCGCCGATCGTCAAAGACAGAGACGCAGTTACGTTACCGATGCAATAGCGAATGTTTGGCCGCTGCTTCAGGCGCAACGCGGCATCAACCATGTTTTCGGCAAAGTCGATTCCGACAATCGATTTAACATACGGGGCCAGTTCGAAATCGGTGAGACCGTTACCGCAGCAAAAGTCGATCAATTCATCGTTTAGCGAGAGCTCCAGGACTGACGCAATCCCTCTCGCTTTTTGTCGGATCGCCTGCCGAGGAATCGGCTTTTTGTTCACAGTATTTGCGGTCTGGCGCAATAATTCATCGTCTGTAACCGGTGTTCCGGGGAAATAGTTATTCCAAAAAGAGTGCCAGTAAGATGGCATATTGTCTGTTGCGTCTCTAACGAGGGCCCGACGCTGACTAATCTCCACAGGCAACTCTTTCATTCTGATTCTCCCATGCGTGCCGCGACAGGAATGAACCTTGATTCCAAAGGCGTTTGATCGACAACACGCCGGAACCACTCGAGTCTCGCCTCAGTTTCCAAGGTCAGGCATTACCCTAGTCAGCGGAAGGCGAAGCCGGCGATTCTGTTTGTCTTTGTCATTCACGAACGATACTCAGGGAAATAGCCAATGTAGCCCGAAGGCTCCGTCCGATATTCCCCGCATAGTTCTGAATAGATATCAGAGCGAATTATCTGCTTCAGAGCCCGCAAAGGACGGCGTTCCCCTCCAAAGCGGCGCTTGAACTCATCGAAAGTGTCGCCATCCGCCAATCCGCCTCCCAGGCTGAAGGCGCTTATCCCGAAGTTCCGAAGGCGTTTCGCTGCTTCCCAAATCAGGCTTATACATCGCGACTCGGCGCCCTGTATATCGAAATAGAACAGGGACTCCCCGGCATAACGAGTGTAAGTCGTCAGGTGGAAAGCCTCGATATCCTCACCTCGTGCTGCGCCGATTGCCAAAACGTTCGGCAAACTAAGGAGGAACTCGAAGGTGGCTGGGCTAAAGTTGTAAGCCCCCCCGGCGTTTTTTCTACGGAAGAAGTCCTGATAACGATCGATGACAAATCGTGCCAGGCGCGGCCGGTCCGTGACAATCGAGATCCCTCTTGCCTCCCACTTTCTTATGAAGAGTCTTCTCTTTTCTGAGCATCTTCGCAGTAACTCCTCCGTCTCAAGCGTTAAGTCAAGGAAGTAAAGACCCTTTAACTCATGCGTTTCTTCAACCCGCGCGTGGCAAGAACAAAAAAAGAGCGGATGAAGTGCGATGAATGCGCTGACATAGCCGCGCGATCGCACAAACCGGTCCCAATAAAGCGGAAGCTCTTGGATCTCGCCATTTCCGGCAAATCCGGAAAAGCCATATGGCGTCGCGATGTCGACATACTCCCCGATCGGCCGCTCGATAAAAGGGCACACAACACGCACGCCATCGGACTCCGCGCAATAGAGGTAAGCCGGCAGCTTGTGCGTCAGGTGCATGGCATAGCTGTGCTCCCATGTATGGAAAAAGCTGTGCGGGATGCCGGAAAGCGCCTGCTTCCAGTCCTCAGGAGAAGACAGGGGAATGGCGCGCTGCAGAACCGGCGCACTCTCAGCCAAACCTATCCCTCCTTATGCTTTCAGTCCATTCTGAGTCTGATCTTCACAAATTTGCGCGGCGCAAAAACAATCGACTCGGAGGAATCACTCAATGGACTCGACCGTCCACGGAATAGGCGGGCGCACGGCTCCTGGCCATTCGCCAAGATACCCTCCACGGAGATCGAGCGTGTCCGCAACCTCAAATGTCAAAATATCCGGGCAGTTCCAGAGCGGAAATTCCGCCGGATCCAGGACAAAGAACTCAATCCGGTAGATGCCTGTGTTAAGAAGATCGCCGGGAATCCGTGCCGTGATTCGAAGTAATCCCTCGGGGTAGGAACGGCCATCCATCAGCCCCGTGAAAAGCACGAGAATTCCGTATGCGTTATGGAGTTGCACCTCAAAACTGAGGCGCGCACCGGCTGTCTGAACCCACAGTTCAAACTCCATGAGAATAGGAGTATGAACCGTGATCTGAGACGCACCGCTATCGGTAACTGCCCGCACGGATGCACGACGCAGCCGGACTATTTCATTTCCGGGAGCCGACTGCGGCTCTTCGTAGAGCATCTCCTTCCTGGAACTGCGCACGCTCTCGAGATACCTCGAGGCGATGGCGTTAGGACGTCCTTCTGCCATCACGGCGCCCTGCTCCAGCCAGATCACGTGCTGGCAAAGCGCCTCGATCGCCATCAGATTGTGGCTGACAAAAAGCACCGTGCGGCCACTGCTGGCGACGTTCTGCATCTTGCCCAGGCACTTCTCCTGAAAGGCAATATCGCCCACCGACAAGACTTCATCGACAAACAAAATCTCGGTCTCCAGATGGGCGGCGACAGAGAATCCGAGACGGACGAACATACCGCTGGAGTAGTGCTTGACCTGCGTATCGAGGAACTTCTCCACCTCGGCGAAGGCCACAATCTCATCGAACTTGCGATCGATCTCGGCTTTTTTCATGCCAAGCAGCGCGCCGTTCAGATAGATATTCTCCCGGCCGGTCAATTCGTGATGAAAACCAACACCGACTTCGAGCAAGCAGCCCACTCTTCCACGAAGATAGACGATGCCTTCGGTGGGTTCGGTGATCTGCGCCAGTATTTTCAGGAGCGTGGATTTCCCGGCGCCGTTTCTTCCGATGATGCCAACCGCCTGCCCCGGCTTGATCTCGAACGAAACGTCCTTCAGCGCCCAGAAGCGTTCCTCCGGCGTGCTCCGTGCGCGGAGCCAGGATGCACTGACGAACCCGGCGACGGCTTCCCGGAATGTCTTGTATATGGGCTGATTGCCGAGTCGATACTGCTTTCCAAGGCCCGCCGCCCGGATGGCAAATTCGCTCATGACTGAACCAAGCTAGAGCACATCGGCAAAAGTGCTCTCCACGCGGCGAAAATACATGACTCCGCCGCAGACGATCACCACAACTGCAAGCCCGGAGGCGATCATCGGCCCTAGTGGAGGCGCCGCTGTGCCAAGCAACACCCAACGGAATCCATCGACGACCGACGTCATGGGGTTCAGTCCGTAGAGCATCCTCCACTTTTCCGGCACGAGACTGCTCGGATACGCGATAGGGGTTGCAAACATCCAGAACTGAACGAGGAACGGAACCGTGTAGCGGAGGTCACGATACTCCGCAGTGAGCGCCGACACCCAGACGCCAACGGCAAAGGAGGTGAGCACGACCAGCACAAGAAAGAAAGGCAACAGCAGAATCGTGACTTTGGGGACCACGCCATAGACGAGCATCATCGCGATCAGCATCACAAATGCGAGCAGAAAGTCCACCGTAGCGGTGAAGACCGGCGTTAGGGGAACGATCAAACGCGGAAAATAGATCTTTGAAATGAGGTATTGGTTCTGCACCATGCTGTTGGACGATTCGGTCAAGGCATAAGAAAACATTTGCCATGGCACCAACGCGCAATAGGCGAAGATCGGGTAAGGTACACCATCCGATGGGATCTTGGCCAGGCGGCCGAATACGATGCTGAAGACCACCATGGTCGCCAAGGGCTGCAACACCGCCCATGTGACTCCGAGTGCCGTCTGCTTGTAACGCACCTTCAAATCGCGCCAAACCAGAAAGAAAAGCAGCTCCCGGTACTCCCTCAGGCGGCTGAACTCTACTCCGATCCGGTCGGCACCCGGACGGATCACCTTGAGCATTCGATCATTTTGTTCAGCCATAGTGAGGATTCACGATCCGTGGCGACGACCGTTCGCGCGCAAGTGGGAGCGGCCTGACCCGGTCTATTCCCGCCGGCTACATTGACTTCGCCCCCAAGCAGGACGCACGAAGAGTTTCCTTCAGAGGTCAGTGTATATCAGTGCGGCGTGCGCATTTGCCTGACATCTGGGAACAACTCCAATCGTTGAAATTCCGCGCGCAGTATGCGTACGACCGTCTGTGGCAGCTACTTGGGGCCGACGACGACCGTTGCCCTGCACTTATCGTGTATTGGAATGTTTTTGCCCTCGCGGCGAGAGTGCCGGGCGATCATTTACTCAATCTCGCACAAAAAGAGCAGCAATGCAGCGGAGTCGACCTGGTTCTTGCCGGCTTCGAGTGGAATATCCGGGGTTCCCAATCCGGAGCTAACTGTGATTCCCACTGGGACCACGTGCAATGAAGGTAGCGGCAGATAGGGTGAGGACCGGACCTATGATGCTGAACAATGGCCGATTTACTGATCCAAGACTCTCGGCGTAACCACCAAGGCCAATGGCAAGCAGAGCTGTTGCGCTCGACGCCATCACCCAGGGCTTGGGAAACCGGTTAAGACGCCAGATTCCAAGCGGTAGGAGCCAGACAAACGCGTACCAGAATTGCTGATCTAAGAATCCCTTCAGAATGAACAGGGCGTAGTGGCCATCTGAGCCCCACCAAGCCGCCATTGCCCACGGTGACATGGTTGACCCTGCGATCAACCGATGTACAACAACAACCGATAAGGCGCAGGTACAACCAAGAGCAGCTACCCAAACGATCTGGCCTTTCGTCCTGGCAACTCTCTTTTCAGTCAACCACCACGTCCCCGCAAACGTCGCGGAGAACAACAGGAAACTTTGTTTGGCCATTCCTCCCGGAATCCCAATAACCGGGAGCAACCACCACTTACCCGAGATCAGCGCCCAGGTAACCGCCATCATGAGACATGCTTCAGATGAATCTACAAATCCCGAAAGCCACAAGTTAGGAACAACGAAGTTAAGCAGGTAGAGTGTGCAGCCGAGCAGCGCGATGGGAAGATCTTGCAGGACGCGAATACCGATTAGCAGAAACAGGAAAGTAGCGGTGGCGCAGAACAAGCAATTCGACATCAGCAACGCGAAGGATACAGGATCCCAGGAGTGGACTCGACCCTTCGCCAGTAAATAGAACGGCCTGGCCACTTCCGGTACAAGGACACGAAAACAGAACGGAATCTCGTCGGGCCCGGCTTGATTGATGACCATTCTGTAATAGACTTGCTGATCCGGGCCTAACCCCCGAATGTCGTAGCGACCGAGTGTCGGATAGCCAAGCCCGAAAGAAATCAGAACAAAAAGGAACCACAGGGTCAGAGCTCTGACCGCGCCGAGGCTCTTATTCCCAATAATTGGAGATACCGAGGCGTCCATTGTTAATACCAGTCCGGTGAAATGTATCGCGGAGACATCGGCCCCTTGTTCTCAGGTAGCTGGTTAGTTCGGGTTTACCTTGAAAGAGCGCAACTTTCGACGCTCGAGGGAGGCGGCCTGTATCCTTCGATTCGGCAGATCAAGATGCCTTCGATCGCCGGCGATTTCCTTCACCTAAAGCTAGTCCGATATCGAGCGAGGTATCCCGCCGCGCCGAAAAGACGGGGCTACAATCTAGATCGAACGCAGATTTGTCCGATAGAGTTCGAGCGCATTAAAGATCAGTTCTGCCCGGACGAGAGTTATTACCATACAATCCTTCTAAACGATAGGAAGTTACGGATCGTGAACCAATGCCTCACCTATATCGACTGGAATTCTGGAGGCGCGCACCCGAAGACTCTGGGCTACGAAGACTTTCCGAAACCTTTGTCTTCGGATTCGCTCTTCGCTCGCAAATTTCCTCTGGATGAGCGCTTACTTCAGGACTTCGACGCGGCCGCCGCGGCGGCGGCGAGACGAAAGACTCATTCAACCGCCTGAGAGTAGTCTCAATTTCCGGTCTTTAGCAATGATGCATTCAACTGCTTCTCTTCCGGGGCAGAGGCACATTGACCCGGACGTTCGAGCAAACAAGCCTCGTGCCAACATTGGGTCAGCCCAAAGTTATCGGGCATCTTAGTCATAGAACTTGGGACGATCAGCGCGTTGAGAAATAGCTTGTCCTGTGCAAGTTCAGCGACGCTCGGAACCAGAAGAATGGGGACGTTTCGATGCAGATGGGCATAACCGCCAGCCGTGTACCAACTGAGAGTCCAATCATCCGAGTCGGGCCCGTAGAAACCTACACCGCAGAGACTGGAATCGCGGCTTAGCCGGTCGAAGGCAGATTCGGCGCCGGGAGTCTTGAACCACCGAGAAAAACGCCACGCTAGTAGAGAGGAAGATAACGCAAAAAAGATAAGGCCGGTCGCGACAAGACTCTTTGGCGAGGCGCGCAGCCGCGCCAATACTTTGATACCCAAAGCAACCTCAACGAAACCGATCGAGGCCAGAACGATCAACAGCGGTAGGACAGGATACAGATAGCGAACTTCCTTGTGACCGATGAAAGAATGTGACAAAACAACGATGACCGAGAATACAGCCAGAAATGGGCTTCGGCGAGCGCCGTGCCAAAGAAACACGAATACGGGGCCGAGTAACACCAACACGGCCTCCAAGTACCAATACCAGGGCTTGATCCCATCTGCGGCTGCACGACCCTCGATTAAATTAGCTTGAAAGTAGCGAACAAACGACTGCCATGGATAAGACCAGGTGATCATGTCCACAAGACCAAACGCCAGAATCGGTATCGCGAGGCCGGCGAGAACGACAGGAATTCTCTGGCGCCATCGGGGATAACAGAAATAGATTGCAGCGAATAAGACGGCCGGTATTAGCTGAATCCGCAACGACGCTGCGAGCCCGCAGAGCAGTCCCGCGAACAACATCCGCTTTCTCTCGCCGATATGATCGGCATAGATACCAAGATACAATCCCGGAAGAAGCAAATGCGCCGCAAACACTTCACAGAATGCCTTGGGAGCAAAGTAGACGAGCCCATAGTAGATAGAGCATGCCCCGGCAGCAATGATCGCAGCATTCAAGCCGCTTGCGCGCTTGGCCCACGCAAAGGCGAACCACACCGTTGACAAGGATATTAGGGAAAGAACGACGACGATCCCGCCGATGTAACCGCTTGAACCAGGGCCTATCCAGGCCATGGAACGCATCAAGCCTGCAAGAAACGCCGGAAACACCCAGGAGCGAACTCCCTCACGCCATTCCCAAGTAATGACGCCGTAGCCAAAAGCCAGTCGGTGCGCCGGCTCCAGTGTTTGATATGTTTCATCAGGTTGAAAGATACTTGGCGAATAGATCGCCAAAGCAATGCGAAGGCCCAGGGCGAGCGCCAACAGTGCAACCCAAGCGAGCACGGCTTGAGAACGAGATCTGCCCCGTTTGTGGCTCTGGTGGCTTAACTCCGGCACTATGTGCGGTCGTGGCGTCGACATTAAGATGGCAAACGGGACCGTTCGCCCTTGGCTGAGCTATAACATGACCGTATTTCACTCATATCGGGTTCGATCAAGAATAAAGGCCGCGGCGAAGTGAGGCACTCGCGCCTAAGGCCAGTTGCGCTAATGGTTCTTGAAGTTACCAATTAAGGGCGCTTTTAAGAAAGCGACGGGGGTTGAAAAACTGCTTTAGTCCCGATCCCCTTCGCAAAATGAACTTGAAATCCGAAACCGTGGTGGAGTCGTTCACCTCAGCTCGCCTCTGGCGAAAAAGATCATTTCGACGGTTAAGGCCAGGCTCAACGGTAAATGCCAGCTTGTATCCCGCGCCGGCAACGGCGGTGCACACACGACTCTCGATATCTCCAAACGGGTAGGCGAAGGATGTCACTTCAACCCCAAGCAACTCTTCTATCCGATGCTTCGAGTCAGTGACTTCGCGATGCAACTGCGCGTCGGACACTTTGGATAGCCTCGGATGGGTCAGCGTGTGCGAACCGAACTCGACACCGTAATTCTGCATTTCACGAATCTGCTCGACCGTGAGCAGATTGCGCGCGCGCAAACCACTTGCCTGATCCCAAACGTTCGACCCGCCGATGTGATCGGCAACCAGATACACAATCGGCGTGTAGTGATGCTCAATCACCAGGGGAAGTAAATGCTCATAAAGATCGTCGTATCCATCGTCGAATGTAAGCAGCACATGATTCGCAGGCACTTCATCACGCAACCATTGTGCGGTTGTCGCTGTGCTGTAACCGAATTCCAGGAACGAGCGCATCAGCTCGTGAAAGCGGCGGGGCGAAGTGTAGTAAGCAGCTTCCTCTTTTGTGTGCGGATCGCAAACGCTGTGTAGCATGATTGCGCATTTTGGAGGACCGACTACTCCCTCCACTTGCGGAAGTGTGCGACCGATAGGGTTCACTTGGCTCCAATATTTGGCGTCTGGCAACTCTTCCAAACGCTGAAGATGGGCAACATCCGCGGTCAATGCGCAGCGATTCCGAGCCGCGATGAGACTCACTCAGGCTCTATCGGCCTCGGACCCTGACGGACCGGACCACTTTCGAATGGCAGCTACAATCTCCGGCAGATTGGACTCATGGAGGACGTTCGCGTGGTCAAAAGCCACAAACCGTTCCTCAATGCCTCGGCGCGCTATCGATCTCCACCCGAAACGAGAAAGGCTGTTGATTGGGTCGGCCTCATCTGCACTGAGGAAATGAAGGATCGGAGCGCGAATAGGACGCGCTCTATAAAGGGGGAAATATCCTTGCTGGGCCCAGCCAAGAACGCGCCGGATAACAGGAACATGCTCAATGGGCGCGAGAAGTCCGCGAAGAGGAGCAATAGCGAACCAAGCCAAACGGAGTCGAAAGCCACGGAGCTTCTTGGCAGCCCCACGATGGTTACCTTCGCGGAATGTGCGCCATTCAGAACCAGCCCTTTTAAACCACGCGCGCCAACCGCGAAATGGAGAGGGAAAACCAGGCGTCATTACGTCAAATAAAACCACCCGGGCAGTCTGGCCGTGAAGGATGAGATTACGCGCAGCCTCCAAGGCGACGATGCCGCCGTAACAGAACCCTCCCACAAGATACGGACCGTCGGGTTGAGCCTGGCGGATAAGTTTTGCCATGGCCTCCCCTGCTCGTTCAAAAGTAAAGAGCGAATAACAATGCCGCGTATTCGCCGGGCGCACGATCGACACATCAATCTGACCACTCAGATGTCTTGCCAGACGCCGGAAGTAAAGGCCCTCTTCTTCATCGGCGGGAACACAGAACAATTTCCTCGCCAGACCTGCTTCAAAAACCGGGAAAATCTCCATTTCGCTTGAAGTATTCTGGATAGACAAAGCACGCGGCCCGCCGCGCACCAAGTCCGCCAGGTGAGCGAGCGTTGGCTCATCAAGAAAGCTCGCTGCCGATGCGCTTGTCTGACTCCCAAATCGCTGGTCGACCTCGGCGAGCATGGTGATCGCCATCAACGAGTCACCTCCAGCGGTAAAAAAGTCCTCGTCAAAACCGAGATTGTCGCACTCCAGTATCCGCGCCCAGATCTCGTGCAGTTTGTAGGGGACATATTCGACTTCGTCGGCAAGTCTGTTTTCATTCACCTCGGCTGGCGACGGCGGAGCTGACTGGCTGCCGCTCAGACGTTCTGTAAGCAACCAGCGTTGAGGCTTGCCCAGTTCTCCACGAGGAATCTCATCGACAAAGTAAATGCGGCGAGGAACTTTGAACGCTGCCAGTCTTTGCGCCGCGAAGGCTCGGAGATCACTAGCGCTCACCGGCGATTCGCCTGAAGGTCGCAAAACCACCGCGCTGGCCACGTCTTCGCCTAAGGTCGGATGCGGAACCGCAAAAGCAGGCCGCCTCACAAACCGCGGGATGAACGGCCAATACTGCGTCCACTTCGTCAGGCAGAATCTTCTCACCGCCGCGATTAATCATCTCCTTGATTCTGCCGGTTACAAAAAGGTTTCCTTCCTGATCCAGACGGCCGATATCACCCGTACAAAACCACCCATTCCGAAACACGCTCCGATTGGCTTCGCTGCCGTCCGCGTACCCGGAGAACACTGCTGGACCACGGACCGCGATTTCCCCTTCCTCGTCAGAGAGAAGGGCTTCCCCGAAAGAGTTCAGGATGGCGATCTCAAGTCCGCAGGAGCGCCCCGCCGTGTTCGAAATGCCGTCGCGCGAAAGGAAAGCGTCAGTGGCGATGGGCCCAGTTTCCGACATTCCATAGTCGTTCAGAACCGGGACTTGGAGAATCTGCTGAAGGCCCTGCCGGATCTCGTCTGGAAGTGGAGCTCCGGCCGATTGGACGAGACGAAGGGAGATTGGCCTGTCGAGCGAAGTGCGCTTTAGTTCCGCGAGCACTGCCTGATGAATCGTTGGCGAGCAGTCGTACCAAGTCGGCCGCAGCTCGTAAAGCCAGCGCACGAAGGCAGTGGGATCGAAACCGCCCGTAGCAATCACTGCGCCGCCCGCGAGGAATTGAGCGAGAGTGTTCTCGATTGCCATGCTGTGACAAAGAGAAGTCATCTGCAACAGACGGTCTGAGGCGGTCAAGCGCAATAGCCTGCTTCTCGGCGCGGTTTGGGCGTCGAGATTTGCGGCAGTTAGTGGCACCAGCTTGGAGTTACCGGTAGTTGCAGAGGTGACCAGCAATAGAATTGCGTCGGAAACAGCGGCGTGCACTCGACGTCGAGATACAGAGCGGCGAATCAGCCACTCTCCAGGAGACTCCATGTTGTGGGCGACAAAAACACTCAGCCCCATTTCGATGGCAACCTCTGCCTCGGCCTCACGCTCTGGCGAAACGATAAGTCCTCTAGCACCTAACCTTTCCAGGACCGCCTTAACCTCCGTAACGGTCGCTTTCGGTTGCAGTGGAGCACAAACACAGTGGCCGAGCACTCCGGCCACCACAAGAACCTCCAGGGCTCCCTGCGGCAGAAGGATCGCGACGGTGTCCTGAGCGCCGATGCCCCCTTCGCACAATCTGCCGCTAACAGCTGAAATTGTCGCCCACAACTCTTTGTAAGTTAGTGTGATGCCATCCGGCTTTATCAGGGCCGGCGATTGGGGGCTGCACTCGGCGAAGTGTGCAATGGCCCCAATCGACGTACAGGAGCTGGAAAGCATCTTGGTTACCTCGAAGTTAGACAAAATGGAATCGTTACAGACTTAGCGGATATCTGCGAGTCGATTTGTCTTCATTTCAGCTTATTGCGATACTGCCGAGCCGATTGCTCTTCGCATCAGGATGTGCGCTGCGGCCAAGCTCGATTCAGCGCTAACATCGCTTCATGTGCAACCAATTGCGGGCTCCGCGCTTTCATTTCATCATTGAATACCTCAATTCCGACCGGTCCACTATAGCCTTCTCCCATTAGGCGCTCGACAATGGTGTGTGTTGGAAACCACCCATGGCCGGGCAGGAGACGACGATGCCGCGCCGTATCGATAACTAGCTGGAGATCGGCGCAACTGTCCAGATCGGAGTCGGAAAGCTGAATGAGGTAAATGCGGCTCATGGGAATGCCGTCCAGGTCGCTCGCGTCGCCGCCCCGTATGAAGATATGAAAGGGATCCACGACAATTCCAAGATTCGGTTCATCGACGCGCTTAACGCAGGCCCACGCGGAAGCCAGTGTGAAGTTGATCGAGCTCCAAGCAAGGCCTTCATAGGCGATACGCAGACCACGAGAAGCGGCTTCCCTGGTGAGCCAGCGCAAGTCATCATCGATATGATCAGCAATGCAAGCAGGATCGCTTGAAGCCGTCACCAGCACAGTATCGGTCCCGAGTCTTTCGGCGGTCTCGAGCATGAAGAGCGCGTCTCGGCGTTTTTCCTCGCGAAGGGCGCCGGGGGCACCGTCGAAATCCCGCACCACTTGAAAGTCGGTGACGCCTATCCCGTTCTCACGAAGCTTGCTGCCAAGGTCGTGAGGACCGGCAGAGTGAACTTCCACATCTTGCCGCCATATCTCGACTTGATCGAAGCCTGCCGAGCGGGCAGCTTCGATTTTCTGCCCGGGAGCCCCGCCGAGAAGAATCGTATTTATGAATGTAGGATTGCGTGGAGAGGGCGGGCGCATGTCGGGTCTATTCCGATGATATTTGGGATGAGAATTGTTTGTATCGATGTGCCGCGGCGACCCAGCAGCCTATCGCCAGTTGCATACCCCTCGGCGAAGTTCAAGGAGGCTTATGGCAACGGCGCATTTCGCAAAGAATGTGCGCTTCAAAGCTGGTGAGGATGGCACTCGATCAGAGAGTAAGCTCCTGCCGGAGTGATGCGGCTTATGGTGAATCCGGCAGATTGAAGGAGTAAGTGAAAGTCCGCTTGAGTACGTTCTCGGCCGCCTAACACCAGCATCATAAGATCCATAAGTCCGGCGGGATTTACCGCGGAGTCAATCAGGCCTTCAACCAGAAGCAAGGTGCCATCCGCATTCATGGCCCGGCGGACGTTGGAAAGAATTTTGACTGCATCCGCGTCTTCCCAATCGTGAATTACCCTTCGCAGCAGGTAGGCATCGCCGCCTTCCGGTATGAGATCGAAAAAGCTGCCGCTGACGATTCTTATTCGCGCGGCGACATCGACATTCAATAAGTCCTTCGACCTGGCAATCACATTCGGCTGATCGAATAGGACTCCCTGCAAGCCTGGTGTGGCCTTAAGCAATTGGTTCAGGAACAAACCCTGGCCTCCGCCCACATCAACCAAAAGCTTGAAACGCGCGAAGTCGCAGGCCCTAAGCAGAGCGGGAATTGCCCATACGGTCTCCTGAGTCATCACCCGGTTGAAATTTGCGGCGTCGTCGGGATGGTCAGCGAGATATGCGAAAAAGTGTTGGCCGAAGACTCGTTCAAAGGCCGGCTCACCTGTTCGCACCGACTCGAAAAGCTCGCCCAACGGCCGCCACATGAAAGGTGCGGGCAGGAACATACATTCGGAACTCAGAGATTGCGGGTGATCCGTGCGAAGAACTTCCGTGATCGGCGAATTGCGGTAGCGGCCTTCAGGACTCCTGACAAAAACTCCGATACTGGTGAGAGCGCGCAACAAGCGTTCCAACGTGGGCGCATGCGCACCACAAGTCGACGCCAGTTCCGATGCGGTCTTAGGACCTGAAGCAAGAAGGTCCGGAACGCCGAACTTGACTGCCGTGTAGATTGCCTGCGCGGCTAGAACTCCCGGATAGATGTATTCGAGCGGCCTTGTCGGCATCGGTTATCCTATCTGCCCATTAGAGCCCACAACTACCGCAAAGCCGGGTGATTCGGTCCCTTCGATAGAGGAGGACACCAAGAAGGGACGGCCTCATCCCAAAACAATATGCAAGCGGTTTTGCTGCTTACCGCAGAAGTGCGCTGAATACACACGCGCTGATTGGCTATTTGCCCTTGGACTTTCTGGTGCGGAAGAAGAGCGGAACGGCGCTCAGGCTCGCTGCCAGCAGGACACGCCATCCGCTGCTAGCAATTTCGCCAGGGTCCGGAGCATCTCGTGACCAAGTGAGAGGCTTCCGCCGCATGCGGCGAAAAAGAAATCGCAGAAGATCCAGGCGCCTGTCGGGAAACTCTGCAAATAGCAGCATCCAATATGCGATCCGATTGCGTGCCTCAGGTGCGATTTCGAGCGGCCTTAAAGTGGGATGGAAGACGATCGCATCGGGAAGGTAGACGGCGGTGTAGCCATGCGATATCAGGAATGCGAGGGCGTAGTTTTCTTCTGCAATCTGAAATGGTGCTCCCCTGCCCAGCCGCTCATCGAAAACTCTCTGGCCGCCACAGGCTTGCTTGCGAATTGCCATATTGCTGCCCAGGCCAAAGCCTCCAAAAGTGGCGATTTCAAACCACTTGGGGTCCTTGTTGCTGAGGGAACGGGCGACTTGACTTGTACTGTTTTCAGACGGAGACTGCGGGGTCACGATCCTACCAGCCGCCGCTGCAACTTTTTGATCCTTGAATGGCTCGAGCAGGTTTCCGAGCCAATGCTCATCAGGCACAGCGTCATCGTCCAAGTATGCAACGATGTCGGAGTTGCTCTCTGACATCCCCCGGTTGCGCGCGCGGCTCAAGCCCTGGACCGGCTCAAACGTATAGACCGCGGCAAATTCCCGGGCTACAGCCTTCGTCTCTTCGTCTCCTGAAGTGTTGTCAACTACGATCACCTCATCTGGTGAGCGGTCCAGATGGGCGATTCCCTCGAGGCATTTCCGCAGAAGTATTGGCCGATTCCGCGTGCAGATGACAATCGTGGCAGTCAGTTCTGATCCCCCAAATACAGAAATTGTGTTGAGCTGCATCGGATCACTTGCCAAGGGAGTCAACCAGTAAACCTCTCGTGCAAATTAAAGATGTGCCGATCAAGGGTTCCAGACGTTGCGCCGATTCTAACAAAAAGGGCGACGAACGAATGATGCCTTGCGCTTGAAAGATAGCGGCTTTTTAGCTGACGATCGAGGAGATACCTTAGATTGAAGTACGCCCTCAGAGAAATCACCTATGCGTCTTGGGATCAATCACGGCGAATCGCCTCGGCGGATAGACGTCCGACCGTGGCGCGATCATCAATAAGATTGTGCTCCTTAGCTTCAGGCGCAAATCGCAATATTCACTCGGCCCCGCACTCCTAAGAGATTCAGGACGAGGTTTCACCAAAACCACATGAGAGATATCTTGAGGGTCGAGGACCCGAATTGGGACGGTGTTCTATCGGGGCAGGTCCTTGGTTAGCCGACGGCGGGCCCGCACGTAATGTCCGGGATTTCAAGAACCTGACAATTAATCGGACCACTTACCGGATTCTATCTTTCCTCAGTCGCCCAGGGTCTGAAGTCGTAAGACGCGCCAATGGTAAAGCCAGTAGGCGTGAGGTCATGAGGCCCGAAAACATGCTGCCAGAACTGGTACTCGTAGTCACCGCGGATCCAAATGTGCCGCCAGGCATGGTATTCCACTCCCCCGCCGGGAGCAAGAACCAAGAACGTATCATGCGAGTATGTTCCCGAAGGCGGAAAGTCAATGCTTCCTATGCCCGCCAGATACTTGACGTAAGGACGAAAGTTGCGGTACCGATTCCAAGCGTAGATTGCTCCGCCTACACCCGTATCCTGGCGCATCTTCGAAATTCCCGCTGGTCGGCCAAAATCGATATCACGACCTTCGGCCTCGATGCCCAGGCCATTTAGGACCGCAGGCAGCCGCTTGGGGAACCAGTCGGCCCATGCCGAAACTCCTTCCATTCTTTGGCCGGGCCCCCAATCGAGACTGTAATCGGAAAAACCCACGCCAACGACGATTGGTATGCCGCCTTCATTGGCAGCCGGAACGACTTGGGAGTGGAGGGGCATTACCGCGGCCACAAGCAGCGCCGCGAAAACGAGTTTAAAAGTGGGCTTCAGATCCATATTCACTCCTTTAGAATTGACGAACGAACTCTCCGCGAGAATCTCCTTTTCAGGAGAGAGAGGCGAGAGCGATTCATCTCATTTCAGGATTCGCAAGGCAGAAACCCAGCAGCACTGCAGTAACTTGGGGATGATTTTTCGAGCCGGTTTCCGTGCTTCCGGACACGATCCGGAGTTCCCGTTTTCACTTCCAGATCCAAAATAGGATATATGTTTCGACTACCCCTTTGTTGATCCTTTGGATACACATCCCGAGGCAGAGGTTCGATCAAAGTGCTACTAAAAGTTGACTTTTCGTCCTGGGAACCATGTGAGCTGAATTGTAGTCGTGGTCACAGTTTGCTGCCCTGAAAGATAAATGGGCGCTTTCCAGTGCTCATAGGTAAAGTTCCCCTTTATCTCAAAGTCTTTGCCAACTCGTTTGACGGCCCGGAAGTTGATTTCGTTTAGACTGGTTCCGCCGGGAATGAAGTCCTTGTCCGCTTTTTGATCGCGCAGCCCAATCTGAATCGACTCATTGCCGCTCAAGTGGTAAGTGATCCAACCCTGGCCGCCCTTGTCTTCACGACCAATCCAGTCGCCGAATAGCTGGCCGTTGTTGGTGTAGCCCTGACGCTGGATTCCCTCGTAGTACATGAAGCGGCCACTGTTGCTTGTCGACACCGGTGGATCGGTGGAAACGCCCTCCACCCGAACATCCAACTTCGGCATGCCCGGTACATGAGACAAGTAGAGACCCGGCCGCCAAGCCGCGCGGCGTGGCGCGTCAGCCGGGGAGACATCGTCATGTACCTCCGAGTCGCAATAGAGCAGAAGCCAGTTGCGGACGAAGGGAAGCCGGTAGGAGAAGTCGAAGGAGGCGAATCGGGCCCCGGGATCATCCGAGTCGTCCTTTGCGCAAGGAGGGTTGGGGTCAGCAGGGGTCGGAACCTGGCATTCGGGAGAGCTTAGGCTGAAAAAACTTCGAAGGAAGCTCTTGACGGTGATCGGCACATGGCCTTTGCCACCCCAGATCACGGTGCGCTCGAATCCAAACTCAAGATTCGACGTGGGCCGGAAGTTAATTTTCTCCAAATGGACCCAAGGATTGCCTGGATTAGTTACGTTCGCTACAGCCGGCGAAGGATTAGCTTCATAGGCAGGGTTCGGCATATAGGTATGACCCTGCAGCTCGCCGACGAGAAACTCATAGCGGAACGGACCGGTCAATCGGGAAAGCAGGGGAACATCGAGTGGCTCAATGCGATCGATGTGAAATGCATAGATGTTCTGTGCGTTGTTTGAATAGGCAAAGCTACCCCCCTGCGCAGGTCCAAGCCATTCATCCTGCTTTCCGAAAGAGAATACATGGTTAAGATATTCGTACGAAACGTAGGCCTCGAGAAAACGCCCCTGAGTCGCGGCGGGGATTGGTCCTTGAGGAATCGTGGCCTGGTTATATACAACGGTAGTTGGGCCATATGGCGGCGTAGTTGAAGGAACAAAGTAGAGAGTCTGATCTTCGCTGGAGAGCGTTTGGGCCAGCGCGGGCGAGTAGCCAGCTGTCGAAGGCGCGCCATGAAACTCACCGCGGACATAGAGGACAAATCGCCCGGCGGAGGCGTAGCCGCTGGCGCCCGAGTAGTTATTAAAGCCGTTGGCAAAGGGCCGGCCATAGTCGTTTACGATGGTCGAGCCCAAATGATAGCTGTCATCCAGGGGCGTGCCGCTTATAGCGCGCGCCACGCTATAAACAGACTCGACGTGAATGGTTCCCTTGTCCACTTCGCAAGACTTCCAACTGTCATCGCGCAGCTCGCGTTTTAACGCATCGTACAAACCTTCAGCTTCGCTTGCAGTCTGCCCTTGATCCACATCCTCAAGACGCTCTTCGGTCTCGTCCAGCATCCGGCTGACACTTGCGCGCGTCCACGGTCGCAAGCCCAAGTAGACGGTGTCGACATAGCCCAGCGCATAAAGCCGAAGCACCGCTGGGTAAACCCAACTGTCGACTGGAATGTAAGGTGAACCCTTCGTGACAGGCTGGCAATCGGAATCGTCGGCACTCTGACTGCCACCGGGCTGTCCTGCACCTTCTGGCATCCCTGGTTCTGCAGCGGCAGAAATGCCGGCGAATATCAAGGCGAGTCCAGCCAGCACCGCCGCAGAGCGGATCGAGTTCGTCACAGCCAATCTCTTGCTCACGTTCTTACCCCGGTTCTCTTTCATGAGCCGCGCTCAACAGCAGGACAAGATTCACGGCATGTTGAAAAAACACATCTATTTAAAAGGTCAGCTCAATTTGATGAGCTGTCGGAGGGCACGGTTGTCTGAGTAAGCCTCAGGCGACAAACGTCATCGAGTGCCGCCTATCCCAATCAAGACTTCGCGGCGCTGAGATACCAATCGATCGTCTTACGCAGGCCAACCTCAAACGGCGTTGCAGCTCGGAACCCGAACTCCTTCTCTGCCCTGCTAACGTCCAGCCGTCGACGGGGCTGCCCATTCGGCTGATTCGCATCCCACACAATCCGCCCTTCGAAGCCGGTCATCTTCGCGATGGTGTTTGCGAGATCTCGAATCGAAATCTCCATTCCGCTGCCGAGATTAACCGGATCGGATCCATTGTACTTCTCGGTTGCTAAAAGAATGCCTTCCGCAGCGTCTTCAACATACAAGAACTCTCGCGTAGGGGAGCCATCGCCCCAAAGGACGATCTCCTGACATTTCGCCTTCACGGCCTCGGTACACTTTCGAATCAGCGCGGGAATTACGTGAGAGGAGTGCAAATCAAAGTTGTCGCGGGGACCGTAAAGATTCACGGGCAAAAGGAAGATAGCGTTCGTTCCATACTGCTCACGATAGGCCTGGCACTGCACGAGCAACGCCTTCTTGGCCACTCCATAAGGAGCGTTGGTTTCCTCAGGATATCCGTTCCATAGTTCGTCTTCACGGAACGGCACCGGCGTGAACTTTGGATAAGCGCAGATGGTGCCTAGGACCACGGTCTTCTCGATCCCGCGTCGCCGCGCCACCTCGATCAATTGGATACCCATGATCGCGTTTTCATAGAAGAATCGTCCTGGGTTGGCGCGATTCGCGCCGATCCCACCGACGGCAGCAGCCAAGTGAATGACAATTTCAGGCTGAAACACATCAAACATGCGCTCAATCGCTTCGAGGCTAGTGAGGTCGTATTCACTGTGTCGAGGGGCAATGACGTTGTGGCAGCCGGCTTCCTCGAGCCTTGCGATCAAATGATGGCCGAGAAAACCCGCTCCACCCGTAACCAGAATTCGTTTACTGGATAGGTCGATCATGAGTGTCTGCCTTCAGCGTTTGCGGCAAGCTGGAGAGCCTCGGCACCGCCTTTGAGACGGGTTGCCAGTTCTTTGATATCGGCCTCAACCATAATCCGGACCAATTCCGTGAAGGTAACGTTCGGTTCCCAGTCCAGCGCCTTCTGCGCCTTCGACGTATCCGCGCAGAGGTAGTCAACCTCGGCAGGCCGGAAGTAGCGAGGATCTATCTCCACATACCTTTGCCAATCCAAGTTGGCAGTCGCGAAGGCAAGTTCGACGAATTCGCGGACCGAATGCGCCTCTCCGGTGCCAATTACATAGTCATCGGGCTTGTCTTGTTGGAGCATCAACCACATGGCGCGAACGTAATCGGGGGCATAACCCCAGTCGCGCCGCGCCTCAAGGTTACCGAGAAAGAGCTTCTGCTGAACGTTAAGTTTGATGCGCGCGACGGCACGGGTAATCTTGCGGGTGACAAAAGTCTCGCCTCGGCGTGGAGATTCGTGGTTGAAGAGAATGCCGCTCGACGCATGAATTCCATAGCTCTCACGATAATTCACGGTAATGTTGTGCCCAAACACCTTCGCACAGGCATAGGGACTTCGCGGATGAAAGGCCGTCGTCTCGCTTTGGGGCGGCGGCGCGCTTCCGAACATCTCGCTTGATGAAGCCTGATAAAAGCGGCATTTCACGCCTGTCAGCCTCATGGCTTCGAGCAAGCGAAGTGTTCCGCTGGCCACTACATCGGCCGTGAACTCCGGAATCTCGAAGCTCACTTTCACATGGCTCTGCGCGCCAAGGTTGTAGACCTCGTCAGGCTCAAGCTCGTGTAGAAGCGCAGAGAGCGAGCTGCCGTCGGTCAAGTCGGCATAGTGCAGGAAAAAGCGGTTCTCAGTTTCGTGAAGATCCTGGAATATGTGGTCGACGCGCTCAGTATTGAAGCTTGACGCACGCCGCTTAAGGCCATGGACTTCGTATCCTTTCGCGAGAAGGAACTCCGTCAGGTAAGAGCCATCCTGGCCGGTGCAACCAGTGATCAGTGCTTTTCTCATGTGCGTAGTGGGATCCTCCGTCCCTGCAATATTGACTTGTTTCCTGCGACGATCATGAATCACGTCGCACTTACTCCGCATGCGATGCCGCCAGATATGTTGCGAATTAGCTTGCTTTCATCTCTTTGGTCAATAAGCCAGTCAAAAGGCGGACAAGCGGACCCGAGTTCCCGTTTGTCACATGTTCCTAATTCAAAGAATCCCAGCGGCGGCAAGATACCGAGATGGCTCAAAGAAATATCGACCGAGTTCGCTCCAAGATAGTCATCCTTTTCTATCGTGTACCAGCGGCCACCTTCGCGGACTCTTTCGTCACCGCTTTTAACTGACCGTAGATCCATGGATAAGTTTTCGACAGACCCTCAAAAAGACTCCGCCTGGGCTCCCAGCCAAGCTCCTTGCGCAACAGTTTGTTATCTGAATTTCTTCCGCGCACGCCTGTTGGTCCCGGAATGTGCTTGATAGAGAGCTTCTTCCCGGCAATCTTCATCACCATCTCGGCCATTTGATTGATGGTGACCATTTCCTCCGATCCGATGTTGACCGGACCCTGGAATGAAGAAGTCTCCATGAGCCGGCGCACGGCTTCAATGCACTCGTCGATGTAGAGGAACGACCGGGTTTGCAGTCCATCGCCCCACATTTCAATCTGTCCGCCATCAGGCTGTTCAGCGACTTTACGCATCAATGCGGCCGGGGCCTTTTCCTTGCCTCCCTGCCAGGTGCCCTCGGGGCCGAAAATATTGTGAAAGCGGGCAATCCTGACATTGAGTCCTAAGTTGCGCGCGAAAGCGAGATACAGCCGCTCGCTGAAAAGCTTTTCCCATCCATATTCGCTGTCGGGAGCTGCAGGATAGGCGGTCTCCTCGGCACACTTTGGGTTATCGGGATCTTCCTGGTTGTATGCGGGGTACATGCAGGCGGAAGACGAGTAAAAGATTCTTTTCACCTGGTGCTGTGCGGCGAAATCGGCTGCATGAAGATTGATCATGGCCGAGTTATGCATGACGTGGGCATCGTTTTCTCCCGTAAAGATATAGCCGGCGCCGCCCATGTCCGCCGCGAATTGATACACCTCATCGATCTCCTCATCAAGAATTGCTTCCCAGCTCTGGCGAAGGCGCAGATCGGCAATCACAAAATCATTCGCTTCCGAGGGGCTGTATTCCGTGTGCTTCAGATCAGCTCCGCGCACCCAGTAGCCCTCAGTTCGCAACCGCTTTACCATGTGGCTGCCGATAAAACCGCCAGCGCCACAAACCAACGCTTTCTTGATTGCCATCAGGTTCTTCTCCTTTTGATCGGACACACAATCACAATGGGCTCGGTTTAGTGGTAGCCATTGAATCAGTTACCTACCAAGGTTAGTAATACCCCGCGAGAGATCAATAACACCGCGCCTCACAACCGTTCCCGCGTCAAGCGGGCAACTTCGTCGCGGATATCATCGCTGCATGAGGCGTTTCGTACCAGCGTCTCCAGTTCGCGCAGCTTCGCACCCGACAAAAAACGATACCAAAAACCCTGCAGGACGTGATAGGTCAGGCCCTCTCTTCCATCGAGAAACCCCAGGCGGATGACAAATCGATAGAAAAAATAGGCGAGGGAAGAAAGTTCAAACGGAAGCCGATCGTAGATCGATTCCTTTAAAAAACGCTTTATCTTTGCCTGAGGCGCAGTGGATTTACTGGTAAGGAGTTGAGGTTGTTCAAATAGATGAAGGCGCTTGTTCAGCGAGTCAAGTGCCTCCCGGCTTGCATACTTATTGTGCTTATCAATGAAGAAAGTTAGATCCTGCAGATTGTGGTCTGCAAATCCGCCGGCAAAGGTCACGGAACGCCCTTCAGTCAGATAGATATGTTCGTCCATCCAGCGGTCTTCAATCTGCGCCTTACCGCGGCGCCAGATTCGAAGAAGCGTGAGTGGGTATCTTCCTCCGTGGCGAATGAATTTCCCCTGAAAGATTGTCTTACGTTTGAGATTCACGCCGGTAACGTTGGGCGGAAGTTCGGAGAGCCGCGTCACAATCTCCGCGGCAAGATCGGACTCGACAACCTCATCAGCGTCGAGTCGCATAACCCATTCGGAGGTGATCGGTGCTTGTTCGAGCGCCCATTGAAACTGCTTTGCCTGATTTTGAAAGGTGTGTTGAAGGACGTGCGCGCCATGGGATTTCGCCAAGTCCACCGTACCGTCAGTCGAATACGAATCCACGACAAATATTTCTCGCGCAAAACTTTTTACGCATTCCAGGGCGCGCGACAAATGCAGCGTTTCGTTGTAGGTGAGGATTATCACTGCAACGTTCGCCGGTCCATTCATTGCAGAATCCTCGCGCACAATCGGAATCGTTGCTTTTTAGATAAGTCGTTGAGGTCAGGGCAAGCGGCTGTTTTTCTCGAAAACAAGGAGGTCTGAATCGGAATCATCTTCTTGCGGCAACTATTCATTCCAACGTTGCAGCTCGTGTATCGCATTGTGAGTGTGAAGCTGCATTCGCAGACGAATGACCGTGTGGCACCGTGTCGTCGCGGTCGCGCTCGCAATCGAGAGCCCCGATGTCGATTCCTAGAAACAGTATGCCGCATCTTGAAAGATGCAATCGAATGAGCGCGCGAAAATCCAGATCGAACGATGACAAGTGGAGATGTAACGCCCATTCCACTACGAAGGAGAGGTGAAGCGGTGGGCATCATTCGAAACCACGTCCCGACTACGGCCCTGCTCGTCCGTGGAGGCCCTGGAAGAGAAAAGTTGATCGAGGGCCATCACCGTCTGACTCATTGTGTACCGCCCTAAGAAGCTACGCCTTGCGCGGGCGCCCATAGCGTCGCGCTCCGCTGGAGGAAGATCGAACCACCGGCGAAGGATGTGCTCGGTGCCTTCGAGCGTATCGTCCTCAACGAGGCCTGCCTTATCGTCCTGTATCTCGGACCAGATATTTACCCGATTGCTTATGAGCACTGGACGTCCGACAGCGAGCGCTTCCACCACTGCGACGCCGAAGTTCTCCGAATGAGACGAAAGGACAAACGCATCGCATGCTCGGAGCGCACCCCATTTGAGGTCACCGTCAATGAAACCCGGCCAGTGTACTCTGCCGGCAATGCCAAACTGCTCGGCCATGCGTTGAAGCTTCGCCTGCGTTCCCATCTGGTCCGGACCGGCAATCACGAGGTCCACATCCGGAACAGAAGTTTGCAACCTGTCTAAAAGCGTTGAGCAGCAGATCGCAACCCTTAATCGCATGGATGCGGGCCAGGAATAGCAGATAGCGTCGGGAGCGAAGCTCGGGGAATCTGCGATAGAACGTCTCGATCTGGCCTGCCGGATCTCCCCCACTCTCTTCGGGGTCGTTGATCCCGAACGGGACTACCACGCTGTTCCATTTGTTCGGACGAAAGCTGACCTTTGCCAGATCTCTTTCAGATTCGGCCGTAAAGAAGACCGCCAACGCATCGCGGAGGACCACATACTGCAAGGGCCAGTAAAGTAGCTTCTTAAGGTGCTTGAACGGATACTTTCGGTAAAACCAGGGATTGAGCGCACCGTGAACAAAGACTCCATAAGGCCTTCTGGCGCGCTGCGCCGCAAGACGAAGGGCAACGCTGGGAAAAGACCATATCCCGTGCATGACGATCCCGTCGAAGCGATCGATATTCTCACGAAGCCAGCGCCACAGTCGAGGAGAAAATGCATACCTTCCCAGATAGGACTGACCAAGAGCATGCACCGGACAGGGAATACCTGTCAGGAATGGCTCCGCCTGATTGTCCAGACAAACCACTTCAATTCCGGCGCCTGCATCGATATAGGCTTTTATAAGCTGGCGCAAGGCTTCTTGTGGACCGCCATCTTCTGGAGACAGACTCCGAATTATGTGAAGTGTACGCATGGAACCTACATTTTGACCGGAGGGGGTTTGGGAATGGCGGCCCCTCAAGAGCGCTCGACCGGCATCCGTTCCCGAAAGCGCAACATGATCGGCACAAGACGTCGCGCATCCCAATAGCGCGGGACAAAACGCCGCGGACTTGAGATGCTGCGCCACAGCCAGCCAAGGCCCATCTCGTCAACCCATACGGGGATGCGGACCTGATCTCCAGAGAGAAACGCGATCGCCGCGCCCACGCAATGAATCGCCGGCCGATAGCTTAGGTTCTGCTTGAGATAGAACCCGAGCCTCTCCTGAGTTCCGCCACCAATACCAAGCACTATGTGCCTGGGCCGGCGCAGTTCAAGTCGCTCAAGGAGCTCCAGGTCGCGAATCACCGCTCCGTAGATCGGTGCTATGTAAATGCTGTCATCCACCACGGGAACACTCTTCCCTCGAAGCCATGTAGCGTTGCGCAGGGCCGCTTCCGGCGAAGGCATCACCCAGAAACTGTTCCCGGATTGGCGAAGATCTGCTTGTTCGATCAATGCGCGCAGATACTTCAACCCTGAGAGCTTGGAAATGCGGGGGCGCTGCATCACATTCCAAAGCAGCACCATCAGGGCGCTGTCGGCGATCGCGAAGTCCGCACCGAGCAGGGCATCGCGGTACTGGTTGTCGCGGGCAAGATTCTTGAGCGCGGGTGCGGCGGGCACCACCACCAGGCCGCCCTCTCGCGAGATTTCGTCAATAGCATCCTGAGCAGTCCCAATGAAAAAACGAATGCCCAGGATCGTCTCGTAGCGCGAAGGGGATGATGCGGTTGAACTCATCTTGTATGTTTGAGGCCGCGAATCCAGCCGGCAAAAGCTCAGGGCTTCGGTGAGAGAGGTTGGCTTGACGGCGGCGCAGGAATCGCCGCGCCATTGATGGTGCGCTTTCTCTCTTTCAATTTTACGGCCGGCACTCCTGCGTACACTCCCCACGGCTCGAGGTCGCGCGTTGCAACTGAACCCAATCCCAACACAGCGCCGTCGCCCACATTAACTCCCGGACCCACCGAAGCCCGCGCGCATATCCAGGCGTAGGCTCCGATGACCATAGAAAAAGCGAGCAAGGGAAATGCCGGGTTATCGAAATCGTGGGTTGCGCCGCAGACATAGGCACCCTGCGACATAATCGCGTGCGAGTGGAAGTACATCGGCGCCGGGTTATAGATTTCAGCGCCATCGCCTGCCGTGACCTGGTCGTCGCACACCAGATTCCATGGGGCCCAAACCTTCGAACCAGGATAGAAGTGACAGTTCGGCCCCAACTTCGCTCCGAACGCCTTGAGCAGCAGAGCACGCCAGCCATGGAACGGCCGCGGCGATGGCCGATAAAGGAACAGCCAACAGACGTTCCATGCCATCCGACCAAGTCTGTCCCTGAGCGAGAAAGCCGGGCGGAGGTAAGGATCCTTTGCCGTGCCCGCCGGAATCTGATCCGCCGCGTTGTAGTAAATCTGTTTGGTCATTCGGTCATCAGTCGGCCAAGTCAGCTCAGCGAGAATGAATCGTGGGCCTGGAGGAGTGTGTCGGCCCATCGTACGGGTGAATACTGCTTTGAGAGCAGATGACTGGCTCGGGACATTGCGTCAAGGCGTGCTTCGCTCAGATTGCTGACATGAGACATGAGCGCGGCCAGTCTTTTCACGTCCTGACTATCAAATAAGTACCCGTTGTAGTTATCCTGGACCAGGTGAACCGCCGCACCAACATTCTCAGATGCGAGAATCAGCAGCCCCGCAGACGCCGCCTCGTGGACCACAACACCCCAGTGTTCGCTGTTACTCGACAGAACGAGGCATCCGGCGGAGGCGAGTATGTGGCACAGGCGGTCTGGCTGCACAAATCCTTCGACGTGAATCCCGGGTTTGCCTTGAAGAAGGGGGCGAAGAGGGCCAGCGCCGCAACACACTAGAGGCCAGGGGTCGACCGATTTTTCCCGGTAAAACTGGTAGGCCTTGACCAGTTGATCTATACCCTTTTCAGGGACGAATCGTCCGACGAATAGAAACGAGTGCGGCACGGAGCGTCCATCAGCCAGGCGCGAAAGGTGCACAGTTTCGATCCCTGGCTGATCGCAGGAATAAAGACCCCAGAGAATTGCGCGCTGTTCGAACCCCAGCCTCCTGGCAAAAGCCGCCTGCCGCTCTCCTGGAACCCAGATCATATCTGCGAGGGGACGGATAAACCAGGGCGCAATGAGCGTTCCCATCCTCTGCTTCGGCGTGGCCATCCAGCAGTTATCGATGGCCATCACGCGCCGGCACCGCTTAGGTAGTCCCCTCGCTATCCGGCGATATGCGGGCACATGCCATCCTGAGAAGACCACTATCTCTGGATCAAATGCGCGCAGCTTCTCTCCGAGCGGGGCGAGATCGGCCTGCGATCGCCACACCAATCGATTCGGTATCCATGCATATTGTTTGTCATCGAAAGGTACTTGCTGTATGGGCGCCTGGTGACTTACAAATAATTCCACGCCTTCGTGGCTGGCGAGCTCCTTCAGGCATGCATTCAAGTACCCGGACAAACCGGTCCAAAGAATGGCAACTCTCATGTAACACTTCTCTTCCTTGCCAGAGCATTGGGCCACGACACGGCGCTGAGCAAAAGACCTTCGACTCTATAAGAAAACCGCACTAATTCGTCGCTTGCTTGCCAGTTCCGACCGCGAATCTGCCGAAAAATGCGTCTGCAATCCTCCCGGTAAGCATCCTGCACCCTGCCGGTCCCTGAAATCGATGCGTTGTGGATGCGGAAGGCGGCAAGATCCGCGTCGATATAGCCAACGGTAGCCCCCATGTGTACCATCAAAACGAACAACTCGCCGTCCCAGCTCGTCCTATTCTCGGCATTGAAACGCGGCGAGCGCAGGAATGCTTCGCGCCGGAAGAACGTCCCCTGCTGGAGCCACCGGGTTCCGCCATAGAGGTAACGTTCAACCGTAAAGTCTCTGGCCCTCAGGTGACGCAGATTCCGGCCGCGGCCGTCCACAACATTCCCATTTCCCATAGCGATATCGCATTGCGGATGCGACTCGAAAAACTCCGAAACCCGATGCAGGGCTCCGGGCAATAGGAAATCATCGGCGTTCAGAAATCCGAATATCTCACCGGTCGCATTGTCAAACCCTTTATTTAGGCCGTCCGCGGCGCCCTGATCGGGTTCGAAGATAAAACGAGATATCTGCTCTCCATAACTCCTAAGCAATTCGCGGCTGCCGTCGGTCGATCCAGGATCGACGACAATATACTCCAGGTCGGAGTGATTTTGTTGCAGAACCGAATCCATCGCCTCCTGCAAAAATGCACCCTGGTTATAAGACAACGTAACGATACTAATTCTCATGCCATTCCTTGCGGGTTAATCCGACGTATTTGTTAACAGGATTCTCTCGGATCGACTCCAGGACTTACGGCTTGAACCGATGGGGCTGCTGTTAGCTGGAGGAGCGATTCACGTGATGTGCCATTTGCATCCAGCTGATGTGAACCTGAAACATGTTGTTGCGATTTTGGCGTTGCCGCTTCCAGCCAGGTCGACGCGGCAGCCCGGCGACACCAATCGACATGACGGAGGCGATTTGAGGAAAAGCTATCCGGACAATCGCATGAAAAGAAATCCCAACCCAAACTGTCGGCCCAGAGGCGCCCTTTTACAATCTGCGCGTGCCATCTGGATGGAAACAGATGGAGAATGCAGGCCTGGTGCGGCGCTGAGAGTATATTGGTTCGTAACTGGGAAAACAAAACCGAATTTCCAATGGATAATCGAATTGGCGGTTCATCTCATTAAGGTTCGTCGAGCTGCCGAAAGGGAGCACTCAACCAGTTGATTCATCATTTTATTGTTGAGCCGTACGCGGCGCCGCGTCAGTGGAATCCTCGCAATCCCGGTCCGGAGCTACCCAGGGATTGTCTCTATTTCGGCAAAGCGCTGGTCGAGATGGAGCAGCATCTCTTCGGCGAAGAGATCAATTGTTATCTTACCTGGGACAACGATTCACTTCCGGAGTATGGACCTCACGTCGTGGCCATCCTCATCGGCGAAGAATGGGGACTGATTCCCCGTTATGCGCGTCACGTCCGATTGGTCGCGAGAGTGATGAGCCGCTATCCCTTTCTTGGGGTCCGCAAGTGGTTTCCCCTCCACCGTCTGAACCTCCAGTTGGGCGCGAAATTCCTCCGCAACTGGAGCCATCATCTACGTAGCTGGTGGCGCTACAAAACCCCGCCGTCCTGGTGGCCAGGCAGGGTCCACAAAAAAGCAAGCATCGTGCACCTGCCCTGGGGGTCTGCATCACTCGTGGAGGTGCCGATGAAGAGCATGCGAGAGAGAACCAGGAATTACTACTTCTCCGGGGCAATCGCGCTCGGATCTGATTTTGGATACCGGAGGTTCACGAGCTCTCCGAAGATTCTGGCAAGGCAATCATTGGTCAAAGCGGTTGCAGAACTTGAAAAGAAGTATCCATCCCTCGCATCGGATCAGACGGTCAAGGTGCATGAGCAAACGTCAACAGGCAAGTTGTCGGATATCGAAGACTATGCTCAGCGACTCATGGACTCCAAGATCTGCCTCGCTCCACGCGGCTCAGTCGCCGATACCTGGCGATTCTTCGAGGGATTGAAGAGCGGATGCGCCGTCATCACCAATCCGCTTCCGGACGAATGGTATTACCGGGGAGCGCCGGTCATTCAGTTGGATAGCTGGAATGACTTGGAAGAAACGATCCTTCCTCTGCTCGCCGACGAGGCCAGGCTTGAAGAGATGCACAGCCAATCTCTCAAGTACTGGGAAGAAGTTTGTGGAGAGCGAGCGCTCGGTCGGTTCCTGGCTCATGCGATTTCCAGCAGCGCTGCTCGCGAAGCCGCTCCGGCGACGGATCAGGAGCATGCTTAAGATGAGACATCAGAGAATTACGACCCGTGCTCCGCAGTCCTGATCCGAACGTTCTGCTCTCTCCGCTATTGATGCCACCAGTTTTCTCGTCGCGTTTCAGCTCGGCAAAGAGGCCGCAATCGCACACTACGAAACCGGATTAAGATGCGCGGGTCAGAGCTGCGGCCGCGGCGTCAGCACGGCATTGATCCTTCCTTTTGCATTTCTTTCTATCTTGCTGGGTGAAGTACGCACAACCTTGCGAGGCACCATTTCCGCACATGTCAACAGAAGAACGATGTCGTACGGAAAAATGATACGCTCGGTCGCGCCGAAGGGAGAAAACAGAATATCCCACAGCAACGAGAGCGCCATAAACGACATGACGGGGAGCAGGACAACGGCAGGAGGATAGATCCGCATCAGCATTCTTGCCGTTAACACGAAGACCCACGCCCAGAAAAGCGCGCCCACAATACCCGCCCATACCCAGGCTTGAAGAAGGTGCGAGTGCGCCGGAATGACGCCCCCTTCCACCTCTTCCTGCGAGATTTCCCCTGCGTCCCGGTAACCCAACAAAGCCATCGTCTCCTGCTGCGCGAGGATATAGGACCAGTCCTTTGCCCACGAGCCATGGCCTAGAATGGGCGAATCATAAATTGCCGCAAAGGCCCCCAATACATCCCCACGCCCGCCAAGCAGGATTCCGTATTGCCCACTCGATTCGCTTACATACTTCTGTCTTGCTTCTTCACCTAAAAGACCCGTGGTGGCCGCATATTGATAAGCCCACATGATCCCCGCAGCGCCCAGAACGATTGAGGCGGCCAACGCCACTTTCAGTGCGACTCTCACCCGGGTATTCGCGGCGGCTTTCCTCTGCATGATGCGGGTAAAGAGAAGATACAGGGCTACGGCCAGACATACTCCCCCTATTCCGCGGCTACCCAGAATCATGTTTACGATGCCGATCGCCACGCAGAGTGCCATCTTCCAAGGGGCGCGGCACTTCTGGCGCGAAGCAAAAAGGAGCACTGCCAAGGTCACTGGAGCGGCAAGCCCAAATTTCCAGGGATAACCCAGGGCATAGTCACTGGGGCTGATAAAAAAAGCAAGCACATTGCCTGCAACTAATCCCCATCCGTAGAGCACCAGCCGCCGCGGCTGCCCATACATCAGCGTGTAAAGCACCACAAATCCGCTGAGGGTTAATCCAATCATGCTCCAGCCGCGCGCAAGGTCGGCGAAAGCGGTGTGCCGAACCATGTCAGTGACGCACTGCGAAACCAGCCACAAAGAGCCGAAAATCACAAACACTTTACTCGTTGGCGTCGCAAGCCGGAGCTTCTTACGGAAAGCAAGGTACAAGAATGTAGCCAGCAGCATCAAGTCGGAGCCGCTCAGGACCCCGATTAAATTGACATGAACAAACTGCACACAGGGGATGAGAAAGACCAGAATGTCAACTGGGGCAACACGCTTCAAACGCCGTTGCGCTGGCTTCGCCGCGATAGATTTGGCTTGCGCAGAGACAGAAGTCATCTTGCCCTAAGACTCATTTCCGCGTTTAACGAGTCGTTCATATCGTTCTCGGATCTTTCCCATTTAATAATCTTCCGTCCAATAAATTTCATATTGCTGGAGATGCCGTGCAGAGTAATAAGTGATCTTCGTCTGTTTGATCGCGATTAGCTAGTCGGCGATAGTGGGACCTAAACGTTCTTGCCGTCGTGTTCCAACTGAACTGTGCCACCTTGGCACGGCCGCGCGCACTGAGATCGGCGCGCAGAGATTCGTTGATCCAGAGAGTTTCAATAGCTTTAGCAATCTGTTCGATGTTTTCAGGATCAAAAATTAGAGCAGCATCACCCGCCTGTTCCGGCAACGAGGTTACGTTTGAGCACGCCGCGGGCACTCCCGCTAAAAACGCCTCCCATAGGGGAAAGCTCGCCGCCTCGAACTTTGTCGGTATTACAACGCACCTGGAGAGTGTGTATAAGCATTGCATCTGTAAGGTGGAAACGAAGCCAAGGAATTTTACCTGTGCATCTAATCTAAGTTCGCGAATGGCCGCTTGAATCGTGGGAAAGAAATCGTTGCAAAATCCAGACGATACAAACGGGACCACGATCCCCCTGCGGTCGCGCAGCCATGCGAGCGCCTTGAGTAAAGAGATATGGTTCTTATGAGGCCACGTTTGGGCTGGGTAAAACACAAAGGCCGGCGGAAGCGAGAACAGGGAGCTAACAGTTTCGATATCCTGAGCAGTAGGCGGTGCGTAAGTGCTCGACGCCGGCGCAAGAGGAACCACGGCAATCTTTTCCTCGGCGATCCCATATTGCCGCATGACATCCTGTTTGCACCAGGAAGAGGCAACCGCTACCAAATTGGCGCGCTCGGACAGCGTCCTCAAGTAAACGTCGGAGGTCAAGCGCCGGCGTCGTGAAAAATACTGTGGCAAATGCATATACTGCAAGTCGTGCGGATGATAAATAGTGGGCAAATCCGTCAGAAATCCGAGCTGCAAGGTCATGTGCATCACTTCCACGCCTGCTCGTTCCACTGTGCCATCTGATACCGGCAAGGAAACGGTGGCTGGCCCAAAGAAGGCTCTCAGCCAATCCCAGGCATGCCTCACAGCCGGAACTGAAATGACTGACCGTTCCCCATTCCCGCGCTCCCGATCCTTGCGCGATGAGCAAACGACATGCGCCACCGAGGGACGGCGTTATCCTATCAGCGCATTCTTGATTGACCAGAAAAAGATACTCTTCATCTCCATCGCGCAGCGAGGACAGGCCATTCGCCATGCCGATTATGAACTGTTCCAAGCCCCCGGATTTTCCTGGATTACGCGGGCATCGAGACAGACTCGCAGCGGGCTGCTCATAGTTCTCAAATCCAACCTGTTGCCCAGCCTCTTCTGAAACAAACTATACCCAAACCGGGTGTACAACTCGATTGCGCGACCATTGTCATTATGTACCTTTAGCCTGACTTTCTTTACGCCACGCACGCGCGCGGCTAGATGCAGCATCGCCATAAGAGCGCTGCCTATGCCCACATCGCGCCAAGCCGGCGCCACCGCAATGCCGAGACTGGGAATTTCGTAGCCTTCGTCCAGCCTCGGAGCATCCCATATCCGAGAACCTGGCCATCGGCGACGAGTACGTAATAGAGGTCTTGCCCATGTAGTGCGCAATCAACCGTGCTCGTTCGCGGGTCAATTCGTGCGGATGAAAATGCCTTTCATCGCCTTTGCGCTTCAGTCGTACGAAGAATTCCTCCAGCGCGTCGCACAACACCGGTGAAATACGCCGAAACTCAAGAACTGGTAGCGTCTTTGCCGTTGTCACAGTCATTTTCGACTCTGCCTTATGATTTCGCAGATTTGCTCTATTTGCGCGTCGCGAAGTGCAGAATAGGTCGGTAGGTTCATGCCCGAATCTGAAAGAGCGTCAGTATAGGGCAAGCACTCGCCCCGTTTTCTCGATTCTCCCGGAAGGGGGAGCTTGTGAAGCGGCAAGAAGAACGGCCGGATGTCAATGCCTCGCTCGGAAAGAATGTGCATTAACTCATCCCTGGAACAACCGTACTCAGCCTTATCCACTGTCATACAGAAGAGCCACGGAGCGGGAACGGCCCAGTTCGCTACCGGTTGGAACCCAATCCCCGGTATGCCGCCCAGCAACTCCTTGTAGGCGCGGAATATTGGGCCCCGTGCTTCCACGATCGCATCTTTTCGCTCGAGTTGCGCGCACAGCAATGCGCACGCGACATTCGTCAGCCGGAAATTGTATCCGGTGACGGGAAAGTAGTACCTCCGCTCCGTATTCATCCCCTGGCCGCGCAGGGTGCGCAGGCGCAGTTCAAGCTGCCGATCGTTGAGAGTGAGGGCGCCTCCCTCGCCGCACGTCAAAATCTTGTTGCCATAAAAAGAAAAGGTAGCCACATCGGCGAGCCCACCGACTGGACGCCCATTATATGTTGCGAGATGAGCCTCAGCGGCATCTTCCACCACCCACAAGCCGTGTACTGCGGCGATATGATTGATGGCGTCCATATCGGCCGGGTGACCATAAAGGTGCACAGCGATGATTCCTTTGGTGCGCCGGGTATGCTCGCTTCAAGGAACTGGGTCGATACACCACGTATCCGAATCGACGTCACGAACACGGGCTCCGCGCCAACGTACCGGACGGCGTTCGCTGTAGCGATATACGTGAGCGAAGGCAACGAGGACTCGTCCCCAGGTCGGATGTTCAACCGAGCAATGCCAGATGCAGCGCGACTGTACCATTGCACACGCCGATCGCGGCGCGCGTACCGCACATTGCCGCAAACTCCTGCTCGAATGTGAAACCAATTTGCCGGTGGACGATATCCACGAGCTACGAATCGCCTCCACAACATACGCCTCCTCGTTTCCCGACAAGTCGGCAGCCGCGACTGGAATAGGTGGGCTCTTCGCTGCAGTCACTGTGTCCATTGAGATCCTGCCTCACTCAACAAAGTTGATCGATCCATTGCTTTCGGGGAACGGGGCAGACGGAGCGGCGCAGATTGCTCCATCTCGTCGCTTGAATTGTCTCGTTTTATTCCTTGACATGATATTCGATGGAAGGCCATTGCTAAATCTCTTCAACCTTGCCTGTCTCCACATTGAGCACGGGCAATCCGGCGATCAATTTCTGCCTGGCGTCACCGGCGACGCATGTGAGGCTGCCATCGTCGTCGCGGCTCTCTCGAAACTTTGATGGAGAGAATCCGTCCTCTACACTAAGGGCAGCGATCTTGTGGCTTAGAAGGTCACTACGAACGAAAAAGGCGTTGTTGCCCGCCGAGTTGGTTCCCACGAAGGTGTAGCCCCTCGCTTTCGCGAGATAAGCGATCGCACCCAGCGAGGCGCCACAGTAAAGATTTGAGTGGTGCTTCCTAGTCCTGATGAAGCCAGGATCATATGGAACGGCAATGCGCCTGGTCGGGCCAAAGACGGCGTTGTATTCGCAAATCAGGATCCGAGGCCTGAAATCTTTAATAGCCTCGAGCACATGGTAATCATTTCCGTCCAAATCGATAGATAGGATTCCCAGGTCCTCTCCAAACCCGCTCCTCTTCATTAATTCATTGATATTGTCCCTGGTAATGAAGGCGTCGATAGCCAAAAGATCGTATTTCCAATAGAAATAAGATCCTTTAGACGGCGAATGTTCGCAGCCGACCCATCGAGGACAAGACCGCTCCAATTATCCTTCATCAAGAGAAACCGGCAATTGGATTCAAAAAATCCCCCACGCCAAACTCGATGAAGGTTTTCTCGCACCTCAATGGCACTGGTCAGATGTTGCAGAATGCCGTCCTCTCCCCACTGAGAAAACACCTTGAATTCGTAGTCTTTAAGGTTTGTCGAATGTTTCCCCCTATTCTGTCCGGCCAGCATGATGCCTTGGTTGATTTTCAATTCATCAAGGCCTATCGTCATTCCTTGAATGATCGAAACTGCCCGGCGAAGCGCGGCTACTTTCGAAGTAATTGACTTGAACACTGGCACTTCCGGTTTGAGGCTCACTGAGGCACCGTTTGTCCGCGTGGGCGCAGTTCAGGCCAAGGACGTTATTCCCTGTGGACCAATTTCAATTTTTGCTCTTGCCATTCGCGCAAACAGACGCGGGATCAAAATGGAGTATGCCGGAAACGAAATGAGCAATTGAGTAATGATCGAACCCAGGCAGACTCCCATCACTCCCAACCGGCGTGTGAGAAAAATCGAGAGCGCCAAGTTGCTCATACTTGCAATGACCGCAACCACAGTCTGCGGCTTCAAGACCCCCGCACCATTGAGGAGCATGGAGATCACCACAGATACTGCGTTCACAACTCCCCATACCGCCAAAACGATCAGCAATGACATCGGAGCATGAAAGGATTTCCCAACAGCCACTCTCAGAATCCAAGGTCCGGCAAAGACGAGAAGAGTGCATATCGGGACCGTCGTCCCCAGCGTGAGCCAAAGGGAGCCGAAGAAGACCCGGCGCACCCAGGCCACATCGCCGCGCGCTATCGCCTCACCGTAAGCCGGCCATAGTGGACTAATCCCCATCGAGACAACAGTAGTTACAAATCCGAAGAGCTTCTGCGGGACCGCATACACGGCAACGGCAGCCGCGCCCAGAATCTGAGCAATGACGATATTGTCGGAGGTGAAGGCGAGAGCGACCGCGCACTGAAGCACGAAAAACATCATTCCGAGCTTAAAAATCTTGCGTGCCGAATCTGCGCGATAGGCTTGCCGGGAAGGCAGCAGCCAGGGATACTCGCGAAACAGAATCCAGCCATTCACTAGCGTCGCAATGATGCTCGGGAAGACAGAGGCAAAGACAAGCCACGCCAAACCGGCATGCATCAAAATGACGAGCACCATCGCTCCGAGCGAGAGTATGCCGCCACATGCACCTACAATTTGTGAGGTATAGCCCTTTTGCAATCCAGCCTGAGCGCGCGTGATAACACCTAGCGGAACATTAATTACAAACGAGGCATAGAGAACCAGAAAGGCGCTGGCGCCTTCGGCAGCGGCGGCCGCAGACTTGACATTAAATAATCGCATCCACGGCAGAAATGGGTAGCTGAATGTCCCTCCGAGCGCGAGAAAGGCCGCGATGCACACCATGAGAACCAGGGCACTTGTGACATGCTGCTGCGCCAGCCTGCGATCATCTTTGCCGTACGCCTCCGATACTGCGTTCATCAGCCCATTGCCGATGCCGAGATCGGCAAAACTCATCGCCGCAATGATGGAAACCAAAACCATCCAGATGCCGTAGCGCTCTGGACCGAGGTATCGATAGGTTAGCGGAACAGAAACGAGGGACGCGAGCAGGCCAATGGCCTTGGCCATGGCAGCAGCAACCGTTGTCAGCCCAGCGCGGCGAAGCCGCTCCTTCGAACGTCCTCCTTCTGTCGCTGTCTCGAACGGACGCAGACGAAACAAGGACAATATGCGTGCGATTTGTTGAAATACGGAAATCACTGGCCTCTTTCACCGCGGAACTCCATCCTAGTGATCACCCTCCACGCAACTTCGAGCAGTTACTGCCCCTGAGCCAGCAACTGCAACTTCACTCGGCGCGTAGCGATCCGGCCGAATCAACCGGGCTGCTCTGATCCCACTATGCACCTGTGAATCCAGGCCATTCCCGGCAGTTTCCAATACCATCGTCCAGAATTCAACATGCGGTTGATGAACTCTGTAAGCAGGCGCTTAGGCTCTTGCTCAGGATCCATTTGCTCCCAAATCATTCCGACGAGAACGATCATGCAGGCCACGACCAAGGAAAGCAGGGCGCCTATCTCGACAATCAGCCTCCGCGAAGGCCCGGACTTCCGGTTGGGAATATCGGCCGCGTCCAAGACGGTGATGGTTGGAAGCTCCTCGGCCTCATCTACCTTGGCCGCTTCATATTGCTTGGTAAGAGCCTCCCACAACGCCTCGTCAACGCGCATTTTTCGTTCCAAGTCGTAATAAGTAAGGCCCAAAGCGGGCAGTTCTTCCGCGGTAAGATAAGGCGATTCGCCCGTATCGGAGTTAGCCCCCGATCCTTGAGGCGTTCCGCCCATCTTGTCTAATTCCTTCTGCAATTCTGCGTTATGCGCCTCCAGAGCCCGCACCCTGGAATTATCTTCTGAGTAAGTTTGCCGGAGTGCCGCAAGTTGGCTTCGGCCATCTATGAGTTCGGCTTGCAATCGAAGGCCTTCCTCGACCATCGATTTTGTCTGCGAGGAGACGTCGATCGCGCCGCTTTTTGCAGAAAACTGACTAAGTTGCTTCGCCGAATCATCGAGCTGCTGCTTGACCTCTTTTACCCGTTCTTCGAGAAATATCCGTTCACGGCGAGCGGCAGACGTGGAGTTGCCGGTTACCACCCGGTTAAGTTCCTCTATATACCCCCCCGCAATATTTGAGGCGAGGACAGGATTCTGTGTCGTAACGCTGATGGTTATGATTCCGCTTTTTCGGTCTTGCTCGATCTTCGTAGCGCCTGCCAGCGATCTGCGGGCGTCCTCGATGCTCCGAGCCTTATAGATGTTGGCGAGGCCCAAGCGATTGATCAAGGCATCTTCGACGTTCCGACTATTCATAATAGCAATGAATAAATCGCCGCGAGTTTCGAGTCCGAATGCTCCGCCGCCAAGTTCGCCTGCGACGCTGTTAGGCAAGAGCGCACTCATGACTCCGGGGAACGGCGAAGAGTCACTCGGTGGCATTAATGTTGCTGTCGATGTATAAACATTCGGCCGAGTGAAAGCATAGAGCGTTGCGATTAAGATGCCCGCGAAGATAATGCCAAAGACGATTTTTCGCTTCAGCCAGCATGTTCGCAAGAAACGGGCGATGGACGCACTGATCGATTCCGGCGACTCTTCGGCGTCGGGGGATTCAACATCGCTTGGAGGGCTCGAATACTCCGATTCGGGTGTTATATCTTGAGAATCATCCATTAGTAACTCATCCTGGAGGGGACTATGCTAAAGCGAATGAGTCGAATGCGAATTGTGTAGGCCTGTTCATTCGCGATCGGCAGTCATTTCAATCAGCTGCTCGCTTCAGGGCGCACCCTCCGCGGATCGTCTGACGCGTCAAGCTAATCGCACAGTCCGCGGAATTTTCTAGTAAGATCCCGCAATGGCAATGGGCAGGGCCGCCGCGGACATGGCCTGCGCCACCGCTGCAATGTTCTGCCAGACCGTTGAAGCGCCGACGATCCTTTCGGGAACAAAGATCGTGTCACCGGGCCGCATGTGGAGGTTCATAAAGTTATTACTGACCCAGTTCGATTCGCGCGGCACAACTGACCCATCGGCATGCAGAACATAGATCTGCTTCTTGTCGCCGTTAGGTGTCGCGCCACCCGCCTTTCTCAGATACCAAATAAGATCTTTTCCCGAAACGTAGCTTATCGCGGCGGGGTTATAAACCTGACCGCTTACAACAACAAAGTTTGGCCGCTTGGGTATGAAAAGAGTATCTCCCGCACGCATCTCAATATCGTCAGGAGTATTTGCCCACCGGCTCACGTCGGAAGAGATGTTGATGATAAGCCTTCCGCTGGCGGGGTGGCTGCGAAGGCTCGCGAGGATCTCCTGCCGTTGGGCATCCAGTGATTGTTGAATGCTTGTCGCCGCTTGCGCGCCGATCGCTCCCTGCCTGACCTGCGTAGGCGTATTCTCGATCTGCCGAATCATCAGCAGGCGCGCCTGCTCGGCCAGGAGACGGACTTGGGCTCGCTCCAGGACGGCTGCGGGAGGATAGGCATCCGCTCGAAGGCCTCCCGCCCGCGTCAGCACGGAGCTCAGCCGCTCTCCAGTTTGGATGGGGTAGCTCCCTGCATGCTCAACCTCACCACTTATCGTCACTGAAGAACCGATGTCCTGCCAGCCGGCCAATTGCTGAACGCTGACGACGTCACCCGGGTTAAGCAATACATCGGCACTCTTGTCGCCATTAAGCGCCTTCCCAATGGCAACGGTACTGTGTGTTACCAGAACCTTTTGCCCGTTTTGCACCTCATAACTTGAGAGACCCGCTTCGTCCCGATAAGCGCTCCGCGTGAATCCTCCAGCCATGCTCACCAATCCGGCTACGGTCATACCTTCAGACATCGGATATTTGCCCGGTCGAAGAACTTCTCCTTTAATCGAAACCATGGGCGGGTCGATCTCGTAGCGGCCGAAGACGTGAATCAAATCGAACGGTTCAAGTGGAAATGAATCGTTGCCAATCAACGCGTCATGCAAATTGAAATTGATGATTTCCGGCCGGAAGTCGGGCGGCTGGAGTCGCACCAGTTCTGCGTGGTCAGACGGCTCGGGCATTACGTCCTGATACGAATGCAACAGATCGGCAATCGTCATTCCGTCCTTGTAGGTGTACTTACCGGGTCGGTAGACATGTCCCTCGAGATACACCGCATTCTGGTTGTAGGGAAGAATCTGCGAGATTACAACATCGTCTCCGCCCTGAATCTGGAAATCCGCCAGCTTCTTTGCGACCTCAGCCGGATCGTCCGGGAGTTGCAGACTTACCATGGTGCGGCGTTCCTGGGCCACAATTCGCCCAACATTGATTTCTTTCAAACTCGCAGTGCGCAGTACACCCCCGGCGAGATCGATGACCTGATTCAGGGTTTTCTCACCGTTGAGCTCATAAATCGCCGGACGATGCACCATTCCTTCCACGGTTACTTGCGGGCCGACTGTCGGCACCAGAAGTGTGTCGCCGGGCAAGAGATGCTCGACGTCCGAGCGGACGCCCTTCAAAAGAAAGTCATACAGGTCGATCTCACGAACCAGCCGGTCGCCGCGATATTGGCGCAGAATGCGTAGCGATCCTCGACTCGTTGGGCCGCCCGCGGCGTAAAGCGCGCTCAACGCCGTGGATAACGAACTAACGTCATACGCGCCTGGCCGCTGCACGTCCCCTACAACATAGACGCGCACTGTGCGCAGCCGCCCCAGAGATATCTCGACATGTTCATCGTGAAATTGCGCGCTGAGTGCCTCGTGAATGGCCGCCTGCGCCTCGGCGATCGTCATTCCATTGATCATGATGGTGCCGGCTTCAGGGAGATCAATCTGGCCTTGGCGGTCGATTGTCCTGTTCAGCCGGGCCGATTGGCCACCCCACATATTCACGATCAGACCGTCGCCCGGCCCGAGAACGTAATCAGGGCCGGCTGGGAGATCCATCGGCAACAGGTTCGCGTTCCCCGTGCCAACAGCAAAAGCGTTGCTGCCGAAACGCTGCAGCTTCCCGCCCGACGCTGGAATCTGCGTGTAGAGATCGTATAGTGAGGGCAAATTCTTGTACGGGCTCGGTTCTTGTATTTCTTGCGGCTCACTTTGATGTCCTTGCGAGCGCGGTCGTGCCGGCGTCGCATGTGCATCCGTCGCTTTTCTGGAATTATTCGGGGATGGCGCTGGGGCCGCGCCATTCCTGGGGGACGCCTTAGCCTTACTGCTCTGCGCGCAGCTTCGGAGGCAGCTCTCGGCATCGCTGCTTTCGCCGCACGCTTGAATGCATTTTTCTTCGTCGGTGCCGTATTCCGTTCCCTGAGCGCCGGTTTCTGAAGCAGCACCATCACCTGCAGAATTGGGTTCCTGCGCCTCATTTGGAGTTGGTGTTTTCGCCTGGCCATTCGGGCCGCACGCTTCCGGAGAGTCCTCAGCGCCACAATATTGACTCGCCCCCTGCTCGCCACTACCGCTGTCAGGAGGTGCTTGTGCTTCAGTCGCTGGCCCCTTGGGCGCGCATGCATCGGGAGATGTCTCGTCGGAGCTACAGCTCTGTTCCGGCGCCTGAACGCTATTCTGCTCCGGTCCTTGCGCGCTATCTCCAGAAGATGGCGCCTGAGCATTGCCGTTCGTCGCGCAAGCTTCAGGAGAGTTCTCGTCGGAGCTACAGTTTTGGTCCGTTGCCTGCGCCTGTACGCGCTGGACAGCAAAAGAATAAGATCGCCAACCCGATCGTAAACGCCAGACTTCGGACGCGGCTCCGGAGAATTCCGGATCCAGCCATTCGTAGAATCAAGTGAAATACGTTGCGCAATTCGTTACCTTCTCAGGCTTCTGTTGGTCGTTCCTGGGTCAGTGTTTTGAGCATGCCGCCTTTTGCGAGCTCGACGATTCGATTCCCGCCGTCATGCCATGGGAAACTTGGGTCAGCTTGTGAGAGCAGCCAGCGTTTCCTCTCCAACTTCTCACACAACGGGCATTACGACGAAGCTCTAAACTTTTGCGATTCGTTCCGGTCCTCGGATCGGGTATCACGAAACCCGCGATGTAGTTGTCGCTCCGGGCGAGGACCGCCAATCCCGCGTACCTTATTCATTGGGTGAAATCGGCTACTGAACGCTTTCGCCCTTGAACGCTGCAATCTTCGCCTCCAACTGCTCCACTTTTCTCTCTAGAATTTTCATCCCGGCGCGGAACTCGTCCAGATGACGACCCACTTGATCCTCTCGATTCACGTCTTTCACGACAGCGCGCATCGCTTCGCGCGTAACGTCCGATACGCTGCGCGCGCTGGTTAAGGAGCATATGCGCCTAAGAGCGACGTACTCCTCTTCGGAGAGACGAACGCTGACCTTGCGTGAGCGCGGTTTCAGAACTGTCATAGTCGACCCCAAAGCCGAGTTTGAAATTCAAAACGACGCAGTTCACTCTCTGCTTTCTCTTCAACGGCAGGGCAGGTAAAGCATGAAAACACCAAGGTTGTCTCAAAGAATCGGGATTTAGATCGGATTTGGGGTAGGCTCCGCCCCCGTGAGTCACAGGCAATCAGAGGAACTTTAGGTAACCAGATTCGCTCTTCGGAATGCTGGAGAAGCAGCGTCTTTCAACGTTCACTCGGATGACTTTTCCCGTCGTTTGCATCGATTCGACGCTGGGAATGAGCAAGGAATAGCATGGAGGGTGTGGTGGGCGCAAGGAAGATGTATGACAAATGCTTGACAACCTTGAGTCCTCGGGGATCTCTATAACATTTTCATTCCAAAAGCGTTACTGTGGAAAACCTGGCCGTTATTCAACGGGCGTGCGACGCTCAATCCCTTTGGATGACACCGCGCCCGTTTCCAGTTGCACAGTCGACCGCAAGATTCTGGCGGCCTCTTCACCAGATCGACTCATTCGCGCAAAGGGCGCGATTCGACTGACTATCTTTCAAACACGGGATCGTGGCACATGCCAGCGCCGGAGCCATACACGGCGCCAGACATACGGAAATAGCCGCAGCGCTAGAGAGCTTCGGTGTAGGTGTTGTTGTTTTCAAGGATGGTTCCGCCCAGGTGAGTCTCCAACTGCACGTAGATCGTGGCTCCGTTGGTGGGCAGATTTACCGTCGCGCTGGTGCTGGCTCCAGACACCGAGATGTCACCAGATCGGCGGCGCCGGGTCGGCCTCAGGCAACCTTCAGGATCTGAATTGCTTTGTCGGGCAGCGCGAGGCGTATACTCGCGTTCATCGGAACGCCAAATTGGGGATTCCAGTTTAATGATGTCCTCGGCGTGTCCAACAATTCACATCTTCCTCGATAACCACCCGGATGTTCGATAAATGAAGAGAATTCCACAGCTAGATGGCATCCGCGCTATAGCGATTCTCGCGGTCTTCTTTCATCATGCGCTCAAAATTAAAATGCTTTGGATGGGCGTCGACCTCTTCTTCATTCTTTCCGGCTTTCTGATTACCGGCGTTTTGCTCAGTGCCAAGCATCACACATTTGGAGGCTTTTTTGCACATTTCTACGCGCGCCGTGCTCGCAGAATTCTCGCGCCCTACCTGCTTACATTGATTGTTGTGAGTTTTTTTTTCGGCGTTACATGGATGCGGCACTGGTACCTGTATATTCTGCTAACTAACCTCCTGCTGCCGTTGCAGATTCCGCATCCCGATGCCTTTGCCCCGCTCTGGTCGCTTGCTGTGGAGGAGCAGTTTTATCTGGTGTGGCCCCTTGCAGTGTATTTCTTGGACGAAGAGCATCTCCGCAGGCTTTTGGTTTTGCTGATCGTTTTGGCTCCGGTCCTCCGAGGGTCACTTCATTTCCAAGAGCATTCGCCAATCTATACCCTGACTCCGTTTCGCATGGATCTGTTGGCGGCAGGAGCCCTGCTTTGGTTGGAATGGAAACGGAATCGCGCCGGCATCGAACGCTGGGGTGCCAAGATCAGCGCACCGCTCGCCATTCTGGGATTTACGGGGCTGGCCGTTCTTCGTCACTGTCACATCTCAACCGACGGCAACAGCCGGCTCGGCAATGTTCTTATCTACGAATTTTCTCTCTTCATTTGCTTTGGATTCATGATCTACACGCTCAGCGGATGGCACGTGGGGTGGTTGTGCCTGAGGCCTCTTATGTATATTGGTCGGATTAGCTACTCTATGTATCTGGTCCACGTGGGTATTCTAACCCTTGTTGAGTCACGCATCGATGGTGTTGCCGGTGACGCTTTGGCACTAGCGCTAACGATCGGCTACGCCGCACTGTCGTGGCAGTTTATGGAGAGCCGTCTTCTTGGACGCAGGGCAAGAATTACGCGACCTCTCGCGGAGAGCAACTAGAGCATTCTAGGCAATGCCGTAGACCGAGTTGCGGAGTCGGAGCCACGGGCTGACGTCGTCCGGCGTGATCCGTTTGAGAGTAGACAAGCCTCCACGGAACCGCGGTGAGACCTGTAACTCGGCCGGACTCAGTGCCGGCTACGGGGAGAGGACCTCTGGGCTAGGGAGCCTCGGTGTAGGTGTTGTTGTTTTCAAGGATGGTCCCGCCCAGGTGAGTCTCCAACTGCACGTAGATCGTGGCTCCGCTGGTGGGCAAGTTCACCGTCGCGCTGGTGCTGGTCCCAACAAAGAGGTTCACCAGATCGGCAGCGCCCGGCGTTGTGCCGATGTGGAGAAAGTATGCCGTCACCCCACCGGAGCCGGCCGACCAGGTAAACGTGGTTGAAGCCCCAGTTAACGTGCTGCCCGGTGTCGGGCTGGTGATCGCCCCCGCCGTCATCGTGAATTCGGTGTAGGTGTTGTTGTTTTCAAGGATGGTTCCGCCCAGGTGAGTCTCCAACTGCACGTAGATCGTGGCTCCGCTGGTGGGCAAGGTCACCGTCGCGCTGGTGCTGGTCCCAACAAAGAGGTTCACCAGATCGGCAGCGCCTGGCGTTGTGCCGATGTGGAGAAAGTATGCCGTCACTCCACCCGAGCCGGCCGACCAGGTAAACGTCGTCGATGCCCCGGTTAATGTGCTGCCCGGCGTCGGGCTGGTGATCGCCCCCGCCGTCATCGTGAATTCGGTGTAGGTGTTGTTGTTTTCAAAGATGGTCCCGCCCAGGTGAGTCTCCAACTGCACGTAGATCGTGGCTCCGCTGGTGGGCAAGGTCACCGTCGCGCTGGTGCTGGTCCCAACAAAGAGGTTCACCAGATCGGCAGCGCCCGGCGTTGTGCCGATGTGGAGAAAGTATGCCGTCACTCCACCCGAGCCGGCCGACCAGGTAAACGTCGTCGATGCCCCGGTTAACGTGCTGCCCGGTGTGGGGCTGGTGATCGCCCCCGCCGTCATCGTGAATTCGGTGTAGGTGTTGTTGTTTTCAAAGATGGTCCCGCCCAGGTGAGTCTCCAACTGCACGTAGATCGTGGCTCCGCTGGTGGGCAATGTCACCGTCGCGCTGGTGCTGGTCCCAACAAAGAGGTTCACCAGATCGGCAGCGCCCGGCGTTGTGCCGACGTGGAGAAAGTATGCCGTCACTCCACCCGAGCCGGCCGACCAGGTAAACGTCGTCGATGCCCCGGTTAACGTGCTGCCCGGTGTGGGGCTGGTGATCGCCCCCGCCGTCATCGTGAATTCGGTGTAGGTGTTGTTGTTTTCAAGGATGGTCCCGCCCAGGTGAGTCTCCAACTGCACGTAGATCGTGGCTCCGCTGGTGGGCAATGTCACCGTCGCGCTGGTGCTGGTCCCAACAAAGAGGTTCACCAGATCGGCAGCGCCTGGCGTTGTGCCGATGTGGAGAAAGTATGCCGTCACTCCACCCGAGCCGGCCGACCAGGTAAACGTCGTCGATGCCCCGGTTAATGTGCTGCCCGGCGATGGGCTGGTGATCGCCCCCGCAGTTGCCGAGGCAGACCCTGCCAACGCATTGATCAGACCGCTTCCGCTGGGACTCCCCCAGCCTGTGGCCAGATCGTAGCCAGTCGTCGCCGAGTAGCCGTTGCTCCCGCTGGTGATGTCGTGAAAATCCGTGGAGTAGCTTGAGCCGGCTCCAATCGAGTAGAGACTAGGATTAATGAAGCCTAGAGGCCCTTTGCCGTTTGTCGCCGATTGTTGATTGACGAGAGCCATGTAGCCCGCCCACATGGGTGCGGCAAAGCTGGTGCCTCCGTAACTGTTTGCTGTGCACGTCGTTTGATCGGCGCACACGTAAAATGTGTAGTTGGCGTTGGCCGAAACATCGGGGCCGTTGCGATAACTCTGCGAGCAACTGGCGCAACCGGCTGCGGCAGCAGTCTGCCACGATGGGATGGCATATTTGTCGGGCGAGATGCCACCTCCACTGTTGGCCCATCCTGTTTCAGAGGCCCAAGGGCCGCCCGCCGAGCTCGTCGTCAAGTCGGTCCCGCCCACTGAGGTCACATACACATCGTCCGCTGGATAAATTTCCGAAGCCTTGCCCGTCGTCGTCCATTTCTTACTGTCGCCGGCCGCCTGAAACAGATTCTGGCCCTGCGCCGCAAACTCCTTGAAGTACGGGTCGTCGGTGGTCGGATCTGCCGGGTACCACGTCCATGACGAGCCCAACTGAGCATTCAACGGGCTGGCCGTAGCCATGGCGTTGAAGATTGCGGCATCGGTTGAGCCCACGTACATAACAAGGCTCGATAGCCCCGGCGCCATACCCAGCGCCTGCGTCATGTCCAGAGTCTGCTCGGTGTCGTCGCAACTGCCGCCGGCCGTGGTGTCAACGCAGCTGGTGCTGGTTCCGTCCGTAGAAAGCAGCGTGATGGGAACAGTGTTCGTTTGCTTGGCGTTCGTGAAGTACGTATTCAGGTCGGCAAGATCGGTGCCGTAATACTCAAGCAAACCAACCGACTGGCCGGTGCCAGTGAGAGTCGTGCCACCATAATAAGCGGCTCGCATATCGCTTCCCAGGAACGACGCCGAGGGGCCGGAGCCGGTGGTGGCGCTTGAGCTCAATTCGGAGTTTGCGGGCCTTTGTTCCAGCCCGGCAGGGTGCGGTTTCGAGAAATTGTCGAGCCCCGAGATGTGCCAAAGAGAAAACGTCAGGTTGGTGGTCGGCTCGCGATCGGGCGCGTAGAACGTTCGATTCTCAGTGGGATGCTGGTACACCCCAAAACTCACATGAAATGCCGCCTCAACGTTCGTCGCCGGCCCAGACACTTGGAGGTTGAGCCGATTGGGTGAGGTACCCTCGACGGTCAAGCCATTCTCCCGCGCGAATTGAACGAGGGAGTTGTACTCTTCCTGGGTTGGCCCGAACTGCTCCGTAAACTGCTCCACGGTCAGAAACTGCCTGTAGCTCGGGCTGCTGGGATCGTAGAGATCGTTCAGGAGCTGATCCAGCTGGTCCTCGTTGCGCAGCGGCAACGCGATGACCAGGTGCAGGTTCTGGTTTGCCGCCAGCTGGCCCATGCGCGGCGCAGTTCCGTCCTGCGTGGCGTTGCGCAGGTGATGCGTCAAAACCGACTGAGACTCGCAAATGCCGGTTGCCAACGTCATGAATACGGCGATCGGGAGCGCATAGACCCACAGTTTTCGCATCATGTTTTCATCCTTCTGGGGGGGTTATTGAGTCACTGGCCCCGTCGACCGTAGACACCCCATCTCCTTGCATTTTCGGGCAGATAATTTGCTCATGTCCATGGAATTAGGTGCATAGAAAGGTCAATTCAAACTACTTTCGGGGGATTGACCGGATTCTTCCCTGCCCCGCACCAACGGCAAACTGCAACCGATACGACCCGCCTGTACGCACTGATTGGGGCACGTTCGTAAGCAGGCCCAACGCGCACTGTTTGCCAGGATTGGGTAAGGCCGATTCAGGTAGACTCGATCCGCACGATCGTCTCCCGGAACCAAAGTGGGGCGGGTCTGCGCTCCAACATTCTTGATCGGACGATCGCCTTGAGGCGCTATACTTTGGCTGTTCGGCCCGGCGAGAATTTTAGCGGAATTGATTTGATTAGATTCGCCGACTCCCCCCTGGCAGCTCCAAAATCGATTGAAACCCTCGCGTCTCGGCAACCGTCGATATAACGCAAGGGTGACGGCCTGGAAGCATACCTTTTCTTGCGAAGCCGGTTGACCACCCTGATGGAAATCGGAGTGTCTCATTCGGCTTGAAACTCTGCGATTTATCTGGCTGCGCAGCATCGATCTAATGAGCAGGCCGCAGAGACTTCTTAGGGTCCGCGAATCAACCCGCGGCAATTTGGGGGAACGCCCTCGCTCGCACTCTGCATCGGGAGCGCTTATGAAAGCGAATTTCGCCGCATTTTCTGCCTTGACCTGCATCTTCGCGGGATCGCTGGCTGCCGCTCAGACCGAGCGCGCTCTGTTGATCGGGATCAATACCTATCAGCCCGCGGGAACCACCGCAGATCACCCTGCCGGTTGCATCTACGGCCGGTGCGAGCTGGGCACCTTCGAGAACCTCGATGGCTCAGTCAACGACGCGCAGGCCATGGCCGATCTGCTGACCAGTCCCAAATTCGGCTTCCCCGCCGCCAACATTGCTTTGCTGACGAACCCGGCGCCGCCTCGCGCGAGCCCGGGCGTCATCCTCCTTCCCGCGGACCAGACCACCCACGATGGCATTCTTGCCGCGATGCAGAAATATCTCGTAGATCTCCCACAAAAAGGTGACACCGTAGTCTTTTACGACGCCAGCCACGGCTCGCTTCGAGTCAACAGTAAGGGCAACAAGCTCACCGTCCTCGTCGGCAATCAATATGTCCACGCTGACAGCACGTTGGTCCCTTCTGACGCCTACAAGGGCGGTTACGACGTTCGCGACCGCGAGATGACGCGCATCTTCAACGCCGCACTCGACAAGGGTGTCCACCTCACTGTCATCTTCGATAGTTGCCACTCTGGGGGAATCAGTCGCGGCATCGGCCCGGTTTACCGCGAACGAGCCCTGGCTTTCGATCCGCGCGACATCAGCGAAGCTCCAGAAACGCTAGCCGATGGGCAGCCGCGACCCGTACCAACCCAGCGCACTGACAATCCCGCGCTGGTCTTTTCCGCCGCGCAACAGGATCAGACGGCCAAGGAATTGCCCGTCGGCACCGAGCCACACGGAGCATTCACTGCCGCGCTGCTTCAGGCCTTGCAGGCGCTGCCCGCCGACACACCCTCCTCCATCGTTTACGAGCGTGTCAAGGCCGTCCTCGAGGGCGGCAACGTGCCCGATCAGGAACCTGATCTCGACGCGACCGCAACGCGGCGCGAGGAACCGCTCTTCGGTGGCTCCGCTTCCAAGTCCGACAAAGTGCGCGCTGCAGCCCTTGCCACCAACGACGACGGAACTGTCTCGCTCGATATCGGCCGCGCCTCCGGCCTTGGCGTCGGCAGCGAGTTCACCGCAACCACGCCCAATAGCGCCGGACAAACGATTCAACTTCGCATCACAAGCATGGATGGTCTGGCCCGCTCGTCGGCGGAGATCGTCGGCCCGGCAGGAGCGAAAGTGTCTCCCGGCGATCTCTTCGAGTTGAGCAAGTGGATCCCTGCCGATAATCCGCCGTTGCTGGTCTGGCTCTCGCCCTCCAATCTCTCTGACGAGCAGATTGACGCTGCGGCGGCTCAAGTCCGGGCTTCAGGAGCCGATCTGGTCTCCGATCCTGCCGAACAGCAATGGACCCACATCCTCAGTTGGGACGGAACAAATTGGACGATCCAGAAGGCCGGCTCGGCCACTCCTATTGCGCTCGGCGCTCCGCTCTCCTCTGACGCCATCAAGAAGAATCTCCCCGCCGGCGCAAAACTGTGGGTCAATCTTCCGCCATCACAGCAGTTGGCTGCAAAACTTAAGCCGGCTGGCAGCGACAGCGCCGTGCAGCTCGCTGGCACGATGTCTATTGCGCACTACGCGCTCACCGGCGTCCTCACCGCCGATGGCCCCGCTTATGCGTGGTTTCACAAGAGCGAGCTGGCTGCCGGACCGCCCTCGCCCAATACGCCCCCGCACAGCCCTGGCTGCTCTGCCACATCGCAGTATCCCGTACGCACCGACTGGGTTCCCATTGGCAGTGCCTCCGCCATCGATGCCGCCGGAAACAAACTAAACCACTATTCATCGCTTCTCGCCAAGGTCCATGGCTGGCTCGCGCTGGCCAACAGCCCCGCAGACGCGTCCACCGATGAGTTCTACTCGCTCACACTGTTGCCCTCCAACACCACGACGCCGCTTCCGGCCAATCAAACAACACACCAGGGCGATCAGCTCGTCATGGCTCTGCATTCCGATGACCGCATCGTCGATCATCGCTGGGTCTATGTGCTCGACATCGACTGCCACGGCCAGGGCACCGTGCTTTACCCGCGCGACAACGCCGAAAATCAGTTTCCGAATGACGCCGACAATGGCCGGCAGTTCATTCTGCCTGGTGCGCCGGTACTGCGCATTGGTCCGCCCTATGGATTGGATACGCTCATCATGCTCAGCACAGAGCAGCCGCTGGCCGACCCGTACGTGCTGAACTTTGAAGGCGTGGCAACGCGCGGTTCGCGCGGAGTTTCATCACCCTTGGAGAAACTGTTGAACCAAACCAGTGGAGGAACCCGCGGATTTTCAGGCGAGGTTCCCACGAATTGGGGCATTGGACTGATGACTGTTCACAGTGCGCCCGCTGCTGCGCAAAATTGAGCTTTATCCGCCATGTTTCGATTTCGTCAATCGGCGCTGAAAGTGCGTCCGAGGCTAAGAACAGGCGGCATCAAAACGGGGCAAGACGGCAACCCGCATCTGCGGGTATGCTGATTGTGCAATGCGCCTCTGGCTTGGGGGCTGGTGGCGCAGCACAAACGGTAAATCGACGGGGGCCAAGATGAGCCGTTCGGCAAAAATCGTTCCGCTATTTTTGTTGAGTATCGGGCTGCTTACGGCAGTTCCCTCAGGCGCGCAAGGTTTCGGCGCGGCCAAGGAAAAAGTTACGCTACAACGTAAGCTTCCCGCGCTGGTCCATATGCCAGGAGACACGATCAAAGTCACCGTCACGTCCTCCGAGGAAGACGGGACCCTGCCTTACGATTTTCAGGCGCTCCTTGAAACCGAGCTGTTGAAAGACGATCCTAATCTCCGCGACGACGACAATCCCTCGACGCAGATCATCTGCCAGATCACGGAGTACTCGCACCCTGATCCCATCTACACCAACAAATTGGGGTCGGGACAAGCTCTTGGCTCGTCGAACTCCCCGCTCTCGACGCTCTCGAGGACCGCTTCGAAGATCGGAGCTACTCAGCGCATCACCGGAAAACTCGACGTCTCCTTTCAAGCCAAGGACGCGACCGGTCGAATGCTGATTTCCGACAATATTGATTCGACGTACGATCGCGAGTTCGACAGCGCAGGAAACTCCACATCTCATGGCGTGTTCGGCCAGGTGGGCGGGACCTTTTCGCACGTGAAGGGCGGAGCGAAGAGCGAAGATGGCCCTCCCACGCCATCGGAGCTGCGTTCGCGGCTGATCATCGATGCGGTTCAGCAGATCGCGGAGCATCTCGTCGACAGTAACGAAACCGTGGACGTCTTTCTGGCGCGCAAGGATGGCCCGCTCGAAGACGGCGACAAAGATGCCATGACCGGACTCTGGGAGCGCGCCCTTGAGACCTATGAGACTGCGACGCCATTCCCCAAACCGGACGAGGACGCGTATCGGCTCTATGACATCGGTGTAGCCTATGAGGCGCTGGCTTATCAGGCTGAGGATCAGAAGGCGGCCATGAAGTACCTCGACCAGGCTGCCATCAACTACGGCAAAGCCATCGATGCCAAGCCGGATGAGAAATATTTCCTCGATCCGCAGAAGCGCATCGAAACGGCGATCGCTCATTACAAGGAGTTGGATCAGGAACAGCAGGCGGCGGCCCGCGCCAAGGCCGAGGCCGCATCCGGCAATTCCCCCGCGGACGCAGGCAAGGGTCTCACCAACGCTCAGGTCATCACCATGGTCAAGTCCGGAATTGACGAATCTACCGTGCTGCAAGCCATCCGGGGAGCCACTGCCGTCAACTTCGACCTCACTCCTTCGGGCCAGAAAGCGCTCACCGCCGGAGGAGTCAGCCCCCGCGAGCTGGCTGAGATGAAGACGCAGGCGGCGAAAAGGCCGGCCGCCGTCGTGCACAAAGGCCTTTCCAACATGCAGATCATCACCATGGTTAAGTCGGGGATGGATGAGCAAACCATCATCCAAGCCATCAACGGCGCCAATGCCATCGATTTCGACCTCAGCGCTGAGGGCCAGCAAACTCTCACCAGCGACGGTGTCAGCGCCCGTGTTCTCGATGCCATGAAGGCCCGGGCAACAAAGAAGCCGGCGGGAACCCAAAAGCACGTAGCTGAAAAATGATCTCACCCACTCGATCCAGACTCGCCATCTTTTCGTTGCTTGCCGCAACGTTGATTGCCTGTCCCTCTGCCCGCGCTCAGGGAGTTCGCTGCGGCGCCGGGCAGGACCTCATCGTCCAGGCGCTGGAGCGCATTACGCCACAAAGCGGCGACGATGCCTTTGAAGACGCGCTGCAGTTGCTCAAGTCTGCCGTCGCCGAGTGCCCCGAACTAGGCGACGCCTGGTACTACCGCGGTCTCGTGGAGAAGCGCCTCGGCCACGACTCTCTTGCCAACTACGCAATGGACAAAGCGCGTTTCAACGGATCCGACGCGCTTGATCAAGGCCTGAATCCTCTCGTCCTGTCCACTCCTGCCTCGCGCGGCTTCGAGGCCGAGGGCGCCACAACTCCGGTACCCGCCGCTCCGCCAGTCAAGCCCGGCCCCGTGCAGCAGAAGTGGGCGCTGGTCGTCGGCATCGGTCACTTTACTGACAAGCAGATTCCTCAGCTCAATTACACCGGCGCCGACGCGACAGCCTTTGCCGCCGAATTGAAGGATCCTGCGATTGGCGGTTTTCCAGCCGACAACGTTCAGGTCCTGACCGACGATCAGGCCACGACCAAGAACATCAAAGAAAAACTGAATTGGATCGCGCGTCAAGCGCAACCTAATGATCTGGTCGTAATTTATGTGGCCACGCACGGCACGCCGCGCACGACGGACACAGCGGGCGGCGCCAACTACCTCATCACCTACGACACCGAAGCTTACTCAGGAGGCAGCCTTGACGAGGACTCGCTCTACGCCACCGCGTATCCGATGGTTGAGCTGGCCGATGCTGTTTCTTCGCGCATGAAGGCACTGCGCACCGCCGTCTTTCTCGACACGTGTTACAGCGGTGGCGCAGCCGGCGCGAGCGGTTCGCAACCCACCGCTCCGCTCGCCAATACCGCGCCTTCAGGCAGCATGCTTACACATATGACCGACGGAACCGGGCGCATCGTGATGGCTGCCAGCGAGGTTAACGAGGAGTCGCTTGAAAGCAGCCAGCTCCATCACGGCTACTTCACCTATTTCCTGCTTCAAGCTCTCAAGAATGGCAAAGGAGCGACGCCCTTGAGCCAGGTTTATGCATCGGTGGCGCAGCAGGTTTCGACGAGCGTCTCCTCGCAAGGCATGCACCAGCACCCTGTGATGAATCGCAGTTCCGCCGACGCAGACTTCGCTCTTCGCACTCCTCCCGCCACAACCGCGAGCATTCACCCTTGATCATGGTGCAGGCCATGAAAACAACCGGCCTCGATTGGCTTCAAACCAGTGCAGTTTGCTTTGCGGCGATTCTCGCAGTTGCATCGGCGTCTGCGCAGCCCGGCGCATTGGCCACCCAGATCGCACAACATGAGCAAAGCTTGGCTCAGGCGCGCTCCAGCAAGAACATCCGTCAGCAGGTTTCAGAGTCCAACATTCTTGGCGCACTTTACTACAGCTCAGGCCAGCTCGAAAAAGCGCTCGACTACCTCAATCAGGCCCTACCCATCGAGCAGAGGTACTCGAGTCTGCTCGGCCAGGCCACAACCTTGAACACTATGGGCCGCGTGTACACCGATCTCGGTCGGGAAGACAAGGCTCTCGACATGCTCAATCGGGCGCTGCCGTTCTGGCGCGCGCTTCCGTCGCGCACCGGAGAGGCCGAGACTCTCAATAACATCGGCAAAGTCTATAACAACCTCGGACAACACGACGCCGCGCAGAGATACCTCAACCAGTCCCTTAACATCTGGCACGAAGTCAATGCATCGAATACTTCGCCTTCTGCAGTTAACACTTCACCCGGCGCTGTTTCGACAACGACTGCGCCCGCATCAAGCTTCACCTCGAATGCCAGCATCAACGGCGAAGCCAGCACGCTCGACAATCTGGGCCGAGCCTGGTCCGACATGGGTGACGGCAAGCAGGCCCTCGACAACTTCAATCAGGCGCTTCTCATCTTCCGCAATCTGGGCGAGCGCAACGGCGAAGCCCTGGTGCTGAACGACACGGGTCCCGCCTATGCCGCCCTCGGCCAAAAACAAAAAGCTCTCGACGCCTACAACCAGGCCTTAGCGCTCTGGCGCGAAGTCGGCAATCGCCAGGGCGAAGCGCTCACGCTCAACAACATGGGCCGCCTCTATAACGACCTCGGCCAGCACCAGACGGCGCTCGACTACTACAACCAGGCTTTGCCCATCTGGCGCGAAGTAGGCAACCGCAGTGGCGAAGCGCTTGCGCTCAGCGATATCGGCCGCGCTTACGCCGATCTCGGCCAACCGGCCAAGGCTCTCGATTTTCAATCCCAGGCACTCCCGATTTACCGCCAGACCGGCAGTCGCCGCGGTGAGGCCATGGTCCTCAACAACCTGGGCCGCGATCACTCCGACATGAACGACGCACAGCAGGCGTACGACCTCGACCTTCAGGCGCTTGACATCTGGCGCGAAGTGAAGGATCAGCGCGACGAGGCGCAGGACCTGATGACGATTGCGTGGGCCCATTCCGAATTGAAGCAACCGGAACTTTCCCTCACCAGTGCGCTGGCCGCTTTAGGCCTGGCCAAAGCCACCGCCGATCCCCAAATCGAAGGCAACATCGAAAACTCCATCATGATCGGCTTCCGCAAGCAGAATCGGCCTGAAGAAGCCATCTTTTTCGGCCTCCTCGCGGTCAACGATTACGAGCAGATCCGCAAGAACATTCTGGGTATGGACAAGGAGGTCCAAGCAGGCTTTGCGCAATCGCGTTCCAGTGCTTACCGCATGTTGGCCGAGTTGCTCGTCGAGAGTGGCCGCGTCGGCCAGGCCGAACAGATTCTCGATCTCCTCAAAGAGCAGGAACTCCAGGATGTTGTCACCACAGCCATGCCCGGCTCCTCGGCGGGCATCGAGCCTCTCAAGCTTTCGCCCGTGCAGCAGGATGCTGAAGACGCATTGCCCGACCTCGAAAAGAAAGCCCGCGTCATCGAGGAAGCGAGTCTCGCCTACGCGCAGATTCAGGCCGAGCCGTCACGCACACCCGCCGATGACGCCCAGCTCAAATCGCTCAGCGCAACCATTCAGCAACAAGGAAGCGACATTCAGTCTTTTCTGACCGGCAAGATTTTCCCCGAGCTTGACGCGCAATCGGCCTCAGGTCAGGCTTCGGCGAACACATCGAAAAGCCTCCTTCAGGAGTCGCTTTCCAAACTCGGCCCCCGCGTGATGGGCATTCGCGTTTTGCTTGGCGACGATCACGCATACGCCATCGTCGTGACCGCCAATGCGCGCAAGGTGGTGATTCTGCCGGCCTCCTCGGCCGACATCCGCGCCAAGGCACTTGAAGCCCTCAAAGCTGTGGACTCGCCATCATCTGATCCTCGTCCGCAGTTGAATCAGCTTTACTCCATGGTGGTTGCGCCCATCGAAAGCAATCTCAAGTCGCTCGAATCCGCACCGGGTCCGAAAGGCAGCACTAAAGTCGACGTCCCTACTCTCCTCTGGTCGCTCGACGATGCTTTGCGCTATGTCCCCATGGGCGCGCTTTATGACGGCAAAAAATATTTGGTCGAGCACTTCCACAACGTGCTCTTCACTCCGGAAAGCTACGGCCACATCGCCGATTCACCGCTTCAAAGCGGAACCCCGCCGAGCGCGCTGGCCATGGGCCTATCGAAAAGCTACAACGGCCTCCCTGCCCTTCCCGGCGTCATTCCTGAACTCGACTCCATCGTTCACGATCCATCCGATCCTGCATCCCACGGCCCGATGCAAGGCAAACTGCTGCCCGACGACCAGTTCACATTGGCAAATCTCAAATCGGATCTCGGCGCCGGCAACAACTTTTCCGTCGTTCACATCGCCAGCCACTTTGTCCTGATCGCCGGTAGCGGCGACGAGCCGTTCCTCATGATGGGCGGCGACATCACCGGCGACCCCAGCGGATTCGAGTGGAATCTCTCCTCCATGGAGAACTCCACAATTGCCTTTCGCGGCACGCGCCTGCTCACCCTTTCGGCTTGCAGCACGGCCAAGGATTACAAATCGCGCAACGGTCTTGAGATGGATTCGCTGGGAATGATCGCACAGCAGAAGGATGCCGAGGCCGTGCTCGCCACGCTCTGGGACGTGAACGACCTGAGCACGAGCCACATCATGAGCGATTTCTACGATCGTTGGGTCAGAAATCCAGCCGATGGCAAAGCTGAAGCGCTTCGCCAAGCCCAGCTAGCCTTTATCCATGGCGGAGGAGCGGTTCCCGGTGGCGGCACGGGCCGCGGCTTTGAAACCGAAGATCAATCGTCCGCACCCAGCAGCCTCGGCTACGCGCATCCTTATTACTGGGCACCCTTCGTTCTCATCGGCAACTATCAATAGCGGCGCGCATCCCCCAGCGAGTTCTCGCTGCGGCCTAGGCAAGCAGCCGCTTCGCCACCTTCACGTACAATTCCACCGCTTCCAGTAGCTCTTTTTTCGCCAGCTTCTCGAAGGGCGTGTGAGCCACATGAATGCTGCCAGGGCCCAGCAGCAGAGGCTCGCCCCAGTTGCTCAGCTGCGGAATGTCCGTCGTAAACTTTGCCACCATCGTCGGCAAACCCTCCGGCGCGCGCAACCGAACAAACGGAATCTCCAGCGTGAAGTCCACCTCCGCCAGCCCCTTCGCCGCTTCAAGTAGCGCAGCCTTCACCGGCGCCGAATCGCCCACCAGCCGCACCAGCACCTGCGCCTCGGCCTTGTCCGCAATCACATTGGGCGCGTGCCCGCCATGAATCTGCCCGATATTCAGGGTGCTCGGGCCAATATCCTCTGTTACCGGAAGCTCCAGCTTGAGCAGCTTCGTCATCACCTGCACCAATTTGTGCACCGCGCTCTCTCCCAGCTCCGGATACGCCGAGTGCGCCATCTTGCCCGCGGCGCGAAAGACCACGCGCAGCGCTCCCTTCGACGCCAGAGCCACGCGATTATCGGTCGGTTCTCCATTGATCAAGAAACGGCTTCCCTTCGGTTTCAGGTTCGCCGCCTTCGCCCCGGCCGAGTCGCGCTCTTCACCCGATACGAACAGAACTCCGACCCGAAACCCTAAGGTGCGGAGCGCCTCAGCCGCCGCAACTTGCGCGGCAATAATTCCCTTCGCGTCCGAAACTCCGCGGCCATGCATAAACTCTGCGTCTTCGCTGTATGGGATATACGGCGGCACCGTATCCATGTGCGTTGAAAAAACCAGATCCGGCGTCTCCCCCGCCCGGCCTCCATACACGTTCCAGCGCGGCTCCGCCGCTGCGCCGTCGGCCGGCTGCGCCACCGGGGTCTTCTCTACCTCCCATCCGCGCCCGGCAAGAAAATCTCCCAGGAGATCGCCGACTGCGCCCTCATGGTAGGTCGTCGATTCAATCTCACATAACTGACGCGTCAGCGCAATCGGGTCAATAGGAAGCCACTTCGAAGAATCGTTCATAATGTTGCCAGAATACCGTAGAGGCCAAGCGCGCGGCAGGTCAGTCCCTTTCGGCGTAAAATCAGTATTGAAATGATTTCTGAATTTATATCTATCTGTTTTGGAACACATCGGTCAGACGCGCCGCCCTGGCGCAGGGGGTTGCTGGCATGACCTCCGTTAGCGATGTCGCCCTCGAGGTCATGCACACCACTGCCACCGGCATCTTCACCGGTGCGCTAAAAGCAAGCGACATCGCTTCCGCATTTGATCGCCGCCTGCGCTTTGAAGGCCACAGGCTTAACCGCCTTATGCCCGACGGCAGTGGCCCCTCCTCCGTCGATCTCTCCGCATACAAGCGCGTCTATGTTATCGCCATCGGCAAGGCTGCCGGACCCATGCTCCAGATCCTGCTCGAGCGAATGAAGCGACGCAAAGGCCTGCGCGGCATCTGTTGTACCAACCTGCCCCCCTCCGCCCGTAACTGGCGCTTCCGCTATTTTGAAGGCGGCCATCCCGTACCCAACGAAGACTCCTTCGCCGCTGCCCGCGCTGCACTCGCCCTTCTTCGCAAAGCCCGCAAAGACACACTTGTCTTCTTCCTCATCTCCGGCGGCGGCTCGGCCATCTTCGATCTCCCTCTCGATCCGCATATTACTCTCGAAGAAACCGCCGCTTTTCATCAGTTGCTTCTTGCGTCGGGCGCGCCGATCAGTGAGGTCAACACCCTTCGCAAGCATTTTTCCGCAGTCAAGGGCGGTCGCCTGGCCACGGCCGCGCCCGAAGCGCTCAAAGTCAGCCTGCTGCTCCCCGACGTGCCGCTGCGTTCGCTCGATGCGCTCTCTTCGGGCCCCAGCACGCCAGACCACTCAACCGTTGCCGAAGTACGCGAGCTCCTTGCCAAGTACGAACTCGCGCCCAAACTACCTGCTTCCATCCGAACCTTCTTTGAGCGCGAAGACTTGCCCGAATCGCCCGGTAACAAGGGGTGGCGTCAGTCTTTGCTACCCAGGCTTCCCTGGACCGACGCCTCTCGCCCCCGCCGTATTACCTCAGCGGCCAGCATGAGCAGCGAAGATCCTGCCTTCCGCGACTCCGTCTACGAGATTCTGCTCTCAAGCCACGACCTGGTTGAGAGCGCGCGCACGCTTGCGCGGAACGCAGGCTACGACGTCGTGGTCGACAATAGTTGCGACGACTGGGACTACGCCGAAGCCGCCCGCTACCTGCTGGAGCGTTTTCACACATTCCGCGCCAAGCACCGCCGTTTCTGCCTCATCTCGGTTGGCGAAGTCACCGTCACCCTCGCACGTACCCCAGGCGCGGGTGGGCGCAATCAGCAGTTTGCCTTGGCCTGCGCTCTCGATCTTGCAAAACATCCCGGCGAGCGCCTCACAGTCTTCAGCGCCGGCTCTGACGGCATCGACGGCAACACGAAATCTGCCGGCGCAATCGCCGATCCCACAACCGTAGCTCGCGCCCGCGCATTCGGCTTCGATCCCGAGCAATCGCTCGCGGAATTCAATGCTTGTCCGCTTTTCACCGCAATCGGCGACACCGTAGTCACCGGGCCTACCGGCCACAACCTGCGAGACCTCCGCCTCCTTATCTCCGAAACCGACTGACGCCGCCCCACTTCCCTCGCGCGGAAAACCCGGTGGAAAATCGAATTATTTTGCCCTTTTGCACTTCGCCCCGCTGCATTAGGATTGGTGGGTGCCTCGCAAACCAAAGCGTAAACCCGCTGGGAAACTCCCCGATATTCGTGCTGTTGCAGCCGTAGCCAAGGTCTCCATCGCCACGGTCTCCAGAACCATGAACGGCTCTCCGCTGGTCAGCGAGCGTCTCACCAAACGTGTCTGGCAGGCAATCAAACAGCTCAACTATCTCCCCAATACCCATGCTCGGACCCTCGTCTCCGGGCGGAGCCGTATTCTCGGCATCATCGTTGAGAACATTTCCAACCCTTTCTTCCCTGAACTGATCCAAAGCTTCGAAGAAATCGCCGTTTCTCGCGGGTATGAAATTCTCGTCAGTTCCACCAATAGCGACCCTGCGATTCTGGCCTCATGCGCCCGCCGCATGCTTGAGCGCAAGGTCGACGGCGTTGCCGTTATGACCTTCGGCGAGGAAGAGCCTGTGCTCGATCAGCTCACGCACCGCGGCGTCCCAATCGTACTGGCCGAGTTTAAAGTCGATGATCCCAAAGCCAGCACGATTCTTCTCGATTACTCCACGGGAATTCATCAGGCCGTTCGTCATCTCGCTGACCTCGGTCACAAGGCCATCGCATTTCTTTCTGGGCCCCACAGCCTTCACTCCGCTATTACGCGTGAGAATGATTTCCGGGCCGCCATGCAGTCCGAAGATATGCAGCTTCAAAAGAAGTGGGTTATCGAATGCGACCACACTCTGAAGGGCGGTGTCGCGGGTTTCGAGCAGTTGAGCAAGCTGGCCGTGCGTCCTACTGCCGTCGTCTGCTCCAACGACATGACAGCTATCGGAGTTCTGCGTGCTGCCTACATGCAGGGCCTTCGCGTGCCCCACGATCTTTCCGTTATCGGCCTCGACGATATCGCCTTTGCTGAATACACTCTGCCTCCGCTTACCACCATCCGCCTCTCGCGCTCCGACCTCGCCCGCGCCGCCTTCAACGCTCTTCATGCCCAGATCGAGGACGCCGGCAACGCGCGGTTGCAGCGGGAATTCCTCGTCTCGACCACTCTTGTCATTCGCGATTCCACGGCCGCACCACCCGCAGCATAAAGCCGAATCGCCGGTCTCAACGTCCAAGATTGCATCGAATGACTTGAGGGCCGCAACCCTGCGCCGCTCAGCACGATATTCTGTCCAGAGAGAATGAACGACCCCGCGTCCCGGAGGCCGCGCAATGACGACTGCCTATCTCAATCGCATCGCCACCGCGGTGCCGCCGCATGATATGCACGGCGCCTTCATTCCCTTCGCTGAAAGCCTCCTGCCAGAAGGCACGCATCGGAATCTCTATCGCCGCATGGTGCGCCTCGCCGCCATCGAGCACCGCTACTCGTTCCTCAAGCCGATCGTCACGGACGATGGCACGCTACAGGATGCGGACGCGCTTTTCGTGCGTGGCCACTTTCCTTCGACTGCGCGGCGCATGGAGGCCTTTCGGCAATTCGCTCCGCAGCTCGCTCGATGTGCCCTCTTAAAGCTCGCGCTCACCGATTCAGAACGCGAGGGCATCACGCACGTCATCGTTACCTGCTGCACCGGACTCTATGCGCCCGGCCTCGACTACGAAGTCATTGAGCTGCTTCAACTCAATCCCTCCGTCGAGCGCACCTTCATCGGCTTTATGGGCTGCTACGCCGCAATCAACGCGCTCAAGGCTGCCCGCCACATCGTGCGCTCCGAACCGGACGCCAAAGTTCTGCTCCTTTCGCTCGAGCTCTGCTCCCTTCACATGCAGGAGACTGAGGATTTGGAGCAACTGCTTGCCTTCACGGTCTTTGCCGATGGCTGTGCCGCGTATCTTGTTACTGCTGAGCCGCGCGGCTTCGCCCTCGACAGCTTTCTCGCCGTCAATCTCGCCGGTACCGATCAGCTCATCACCTGGCGCATTGGCGAACAAGGCTTTGATATGCATTTATCCGGCCAGGTTCCCGGCCAGTTGCGCAACGGCCTCGCTCAAGCGGGTACGCGAATCACCCGTGGCCGCGAACTCTCATCGATCGATCTCTGGGCTGTTCATCCCGGCGGCCGTACGATCCTCGACGCATCGGAACAAGGACTTGCTCTCCCTGCTGAAGCACTCGCCGACTCGCGCAACATCCTCCTTAACTACGGCAATATGTCCTCGGCGTCTGTCATGTTCGTCTTGCAGAGATTGATGGAGCGAGCGCGCCCCGGCCAGCTCGGTTGCGCCATGTCCTTTGGCCCCGGAGTTACTGCCGAAACCATGATGTTCCATGCCGTCTGACACAATCGACTTCAGTCATCGCTCCGAACTCACGGAACTCATGGACGAGCCCTGTTCGCGTGCAGAGCTACGCGCCTGTCTCCGCGATCTTGCCCGACTCAATCGCTGGTTTCTCGCCTACCGCCCGCTTCTCAATTGGCTTAGTACCATTGCTCCATCCAGCTCCACCCGGCCGCTTCACATCCTCGACGTCGCATGTGGATACGGCGACAGCCTCCGCCGCATCGAGCGCTGGGCGCAGACGTGCGGCGATGCCGTCGAACTCACCGGCCTCGATCTCAACCCCGATGCAATCGCTGTCGCTGCCGAAGCCACCCCGTCGACAAGCGCCATCCGTTGGGTCGCTACTGATGTTTTCGCGTGGCAGCCCGATAAGCCGGTTGACCTCATCGTCAGTTCCCTCTTCACGCACCACCTCAGCGAGCCCGGCCTGATTCGCTTTGTGCAATGGATGGAACTTCACGCCCAGCTTGGCTGGTTTATCAACGATCTCTCACGCGCTGCGGTTCCCTATCATCTCCTGCGCATCTTTACCAAAGTCGCCGGACTTCATCGTTTCGTCCAGCATGATGGCCCAGTCTCAATCGCGCGCTCTTTCGTCCCTGACGACTGGCGTCGAATATGCGCAGCGGCCGGCCTCGGGACGAATATCGATCGAAGTGAAATCTCTATTCAGCCCGTTTTTCCCGCGCGCCTCTGCGTCAGCCGGAGCAAAAACCCGTGGGCACTGTCTGCTCATGGCAGGTAGACCGCTCGCTCACCGCGACCAGATAACCTCCGCGCCGACACTACTGCGCCGCTATTGCGCTCTCGGTCTCGAGCGGGCTCGCCTCTCGCCAGGCCGTGATCTCAGCGTGTGTCTGGTCCGCCGCCACGCGCCGGTCGGAATAAATCTTAGGCTCGCCAAAGTGCAGTTTCGCCGCGAACCCCGCCACGCCCAGCACCTTCCACAAATGCGTCGCGAATTCCTCATCGCCGTACCAGCAAAGCTCTCGTTCCTTTAAGCCGCCTTGAATCACGTAACGGATCGCCGCCGCAGTAATCGGCGAGCCGCAGGCCGTTGCGGGATCGATCAGACGCGAATGGAATCTCAGCACCTGCGCTCCGTCCGTGCTTGTGCCTTCAGGAAAAAGCAACACCGGAACCGGCAGCTTGAGACGCTCAGTCATCTTCTCCGCAACGGTCATCGCGCTCGCCAAACTCGACCGATCGAGAAAAATCGTTCCGCCAGACCGCGCAGCCCTGCCGAAGAACGGCCAACTGCCGATCTCCATCTTTGCCACAAAAAAACACGGCATCGTCGCGCTGATAATGATGATGTCGAGATAGCTCAGGTGGTTCGAAACCACCAATCCGCACGTCGGCGGCCGGCCTTCCACCTGAGTTTCGATGTCCAGTACTTTCAGAATCGCCCGCGCCGATCCTTGCAGCCACAGCGCGCGCCGCTCCAGCGTCATTGGCCCGTGCAAACGATCGAGCCAATAGCGAACAACGCACATTACAAGAGCGAAGGCCAGCGCCACAGCGCGCCGCGTACGGCGCAGAGTCAAGTCGTCAGTGGCGCCAGAAACCGGTGCCGAGCCGCCGTCGAAAGCAATTTCAAATCCAGGAGCGTCAGAAAATCGATGGTACGGAATTCGCGGTCCCATGCCGGCGGTGCCGCAATGCGCGCGCCGATCGCAAGGTACGTCTTCAGCAATTTGGGAACCTTCACCGCGGCATGAACGGGCGCTGCGGCGGAATCGTCCGAATGCGATCGATCGGCCTCGCAGGGCGACGGCTGTGCGTCCATGCTCTGCTGGGCTGAACCGCAGCTTCCTGGGAGGCAAGCGTACGCTGCAGTCGGCCTCGTCTCAAACTCCGCTGGAACCCTGAAGTTCTCAAGCAGGCGATACATCTGCCAACCTTCCGCCGGGTCATTGGAATTCAAAGAAGAGCAACCGAGCAAATAACGAAGCCCCATGTCGGTAGCATACTGCGCAATCCCGCGCCATAACAACATCAGCACTTCGGGGGTGCGGTGCTCGCGGTCGATCGACGCGCGTCCCAACTCCAGAATCCCTGGCCGCAGCGGCTCATACGGCCCCAGGCTGAACTCCTGCTCGGAGTAGTAGCCCAGGTTTCGCTTAGCCGTTTCGCCCGACTGCATCCGGTACGTCCCCACAACGCGCCCGCTTACTTTGTCTTCAACCAGCAGGTGCTCGCAGATCGCGTCGTACCGATCCATGTCGAGTCCGGTCTCGTACGAGCTATCGAGTCCCTCGCCCAATTCGATGTTAAAGACTCTGAAGCGCAGCCGGCACGCCGCTTCGCGATCCTTCAGCGTTTCAGCGAGCCGCAGACGGTAATGCCCCACATCGGCTTGAATCCGCGAGCCCGTTGCGGATCCGGTTTGAATCGGCATGCCGGTTGGAGGTGCAATCTCCACCAGCAAGTTGGCGTCAAGAGCCAGCTTCAAAGGTACCTTTGGCCCAATCTGTGGAATCACGCGTTCAGTATTGCGCCGGGACTGTGAAAGCACAGTCAATCTGCCGCGAAAACAGTGCAAATATCCTGACCGAAACTCGGCAACTCCGCCGATGGCGGAGCCGATCCGTCGCAAATTGGGTCCAGCACTTGCGCCAATTTCAAAATCAAAAAAGCCGAAGCGGAGCTGCTTTTTTCGCAGTCCCGCTCCGGCCGCAGCGATGCCTGGATCTTTCAGCCCGCTCGGCTAGCGCCCTCTTCCGCCCCTGAAGGATATCCCTCCGCGCGCCGCCATCATCGTTCCGCGCACCGCGAATCCGCCGCCCACATAGCCGCGTCCGGTGTATCCATATCCGTACGGTCGCACCGCTGGAGCGTAAGCCCGCGCATATCCATAGTTCCGCACGTACGGTCTCGGCCCGTACCCATACGCTCCAATCCTCGGCCCGATTGTGACGCCGACATAAGGCATCACACTCGGGATACGGCGTCACCGAGGGCCGCGTAGGGCACAGGTGCGGGATACGCCACCGGCGGCGCATATGCCATTGCCGGTGGTGCCGGCTGCTCATCGGGTGCGGGCTGCTCGGGAATATACGATTGCTGTGGTCCCTCATCCGGCGCCTGGGTCGGCGGAGCCGGCTGTGGCGCATAGGACTGCGGCCCGCGCTGATACAACCCGTACGGATCGCGTTGCGGCTCCGGTACCACCGGAACCTGAATATCGTCCATTACGCGCAACGTGAGCGCTGTCTCCGACTTCAGCGTCGGCCTCGGGCCTCGCCGCGGCAGGTTGATCAGATCAATTGGCCACAAAACCGGAATCATCCACAACACCGTATCGCGGACCGCGTGACCTTTGCCCAGTATCCGCCCCTGCGCATCGATCTTGTACCCCGGCACGTCCGCAATCTTGGCGCTGATCGGAATCACCGTATCGCCAACGTACAGCCGGTCAAAGTCCAGCTCCATCCAGCCCTTGCCTACGAAGTGGCCCGGATCCTTATACTCGGCGAACTGGCCGCCGAGGTAGCTTCCGTATGGAAGCATGAAGTCGCCGCGCCTGAACTGCACTTTACACAGTACCGGATCTCCAACCGCAGTCGTCTTCGAAGAGATTTTTCCGTCGCCGGTCGTGCACGAAACGAGCGCACCCGCGGGAATCAGCCGTGAACCGGCATCGGCAAACAGCGATGGCGTCATTAGAAGTGAGAACACAACAAGCATTGCGCGCTTCATACACTGCCCTCCAAGGCAAGAATTACCTGTGCGCCTCGCGAGATACACTCCCGCAGGCGTGAATGGACGGATGAACCCAATTACTCACACGAACCCACGCGGGATTCAAAAGTTTCGCAGGTTTTTCAAAATTGTTTTTGAAAGGAAGGCCAAAAGGGATTCTGAATCGTCTAACTCAACTCAAATCACGGAAACTCAGTCCTGGTCTTGATTCACCTTCACGCCTCGGCGCCGGGCCCGGATGGAAGTGAAGATCGACTACGCTCCTGGCTCATAGTTTAGATTCGGACCCAGCCAGCGTTCCACTTCGGCCACACTCATCCCTTTGCGCCGCGCATAATCTTCCACCTGGTCACGATCGATCTTTCCCAGGCTGAAGTACCGGCTCGCCGGATGCGCCATGTAGAACCCGCTCACGCTTGAACCTGGCCACATCGCAAACGACTCGGTCAGTTCGATGCCCGCATTCTTCTTCACGTCAAGCAACTGCCACAGAGTTCCCTTTTCTGTGTGATCGGGACACGCAGGATACCCCGGCGCCGGCCGTATCCCGCGATACTTTTCATGGATCAACTCGTCGGTGCTCAGTTTCTCGGCGCGGCCATAACCCCATTCTTCGCGCACGCATTTGTGCAGGCACTCCGCAAACGCCTCGGCCAGCCGATCGGCAATCGCCTCCGCCATGATCGCGTTGTAATCGTCGTGCGCAGCTCTGAATTGGTCGCACAATTCCTTCAACCCAAACCCGCTCGTCACCGCAAACGCGCCGATCGAATCCTTGAGCCCCGTCTCCTTCGGCGCAACGAAATCTGCCAGGCACCGGCACGGCTCGTTCCCCTCGCGATCCGATTGCTGCCGAAGAAAATGAACCTGCGTGAGCACCGTCTCTCGGCTCTCATCCGTGTACAGCTCCACGTCGTCGCCCGTCGCGTTCGCCGCAAAAAATCCATATACGGCGCGTGCCCGCAGCAGCTTCTCCTTCACAATCCGATCCAGCAGCGCATTTCCATCCGCAAAAACTTGTCGCGCCTGCTCGCCCTGCTTCTCGTCTTCGAGAATCCGCGGATAGACCCCCTTCAGTTCCCACGTGTGAAAGAACGGGCTCCAATCGATGAACTCCCGCAGCCTCGCAAGCGGAAACTCGTGCAGCACGCGCACGCCGAAAAACTCTGGAGCCGCCAAATTTTCCGCCCGCCACTCGATCGGCGTTCGTCTCGCCCGCGCCACTTCGAGCGCAACTACAGCCCGCTTTGGCGCTGCGTGCGCCTTGCGCAGGGCGTCGTATTCCGCGCGATGCTTCGCCACAAACTCCGCCTTGCCGTCTTCGCTCAGCAGACTCGTCGTCACCGGCACTGCACGGCTCGCATCGAGCACATGCACCACCGGCTCGCTGTAGTGCGGAGCAATCTTCACCGCCGTATGCGCACGGCTCGTCGTCGCGCCGCCAATCAGCAGCGGCAGCTTCATTCCTTGCCGCTCCATCTCACGCGCCACATGCACCATTTCATCAAGCGACGGCGTAATCAGCCCGCTCAACCCCACAATGTCCGCCTTCACCTCTCGCGCGCGCTCCAGAATCTTTTCCGCCGGAACCATCACGCCCATGTCGATCACTTCGTAGTTGTTGCATGCCAGCACCACGCCCACTATGTTCTTTCCAATGTCGTGAACGTCTCCCTTCACCGTTGCCAGCACAATCTTTCCCTGCACCCTTACCGCCTGGCCCGCAGCGGCCATTTCCGCCTTCTCTGCCTCCATAAACGGCGTCAGATACGCGACTGCCTTCTTCATCACCCGCGCGGACTTCACCACCTGCGGCAGAAACATCTTTCCCGCGCCAAACAGATCCCCCACCACGCCCATGCCGTCCATTAGCGGGCCCTCGATCACCGCCAGAGGCCGTCCCAGCTTCACGCGCGCCTCTTCCGTATCCGCCTCGACGTACGCGTCGATTCCCTTTACTAGCGCGTAGCTCAGCCGCGACTCGACTGTCCCGTTGCGCCACTCCTCAACCTTCTTCGCGTCTGCTTCATCCCCCGTGCTCGCGGTTCCCGCTGCCTTCAACTTCTCGCCAAACTCCACCAGCCGTTCTGTCGCATCCGGCCGCCGGTTCAGCAGCACATCTTCCACCAACTCCTTCAGCTCCGGCTCGATCTCCTCATAAACCTCCAGCATGCCCGCGTTCACAATGCCCATATCCATGCCGGCTGCAATCGCGTGATACAGAAACGCCGCATGCATGGCTTCGCGCACTTTGTTGTTTCCGCGGAAGCTGAACGAAACGTTCGAAACGCCGCCGCTCACCTTGGCGTGCGGCAAATTCTCCTTGATCCACCGGGTCGCCTTGATGAAGTCCATCCCGTAGTTGTTGTGCTCCTCCATCCCCGTCGCAACCGTCAGGATGTTTGGATCGAAAATGATGTCCTCGGGCGGAAAGCACAGCTCTTGCTGTCAGAATCTTGTAGGCCCGTTCGCAAATTCTCGTCTTGTCTTCGAATCCCGCGGCCTGCCCTTGCTCGTCGAAGGCCATCACAACCGCCGCCGCGCCATACTTCAGCACTGTCGCTGCGTGCTCGCGAAACTTCGCCTCGCCCTCCTTCAGCGAGATCGAGTTCACAATGCCCTTGCCCTGTAGGCATTTCAATCCCGCCTCGATCACTTCCCACTTCGAAGAGTCGACCATGAACGGGACCTTCGCCACCTCGGGCTCGCTGGCCAGCAACTGCAGGTAGCGTGCCATCGCCGCCACGCCATCGATCATTCCCTCGTCCATGCAGATGTCGAGCACGTTTGCGCCGTTCTCTACCTGCTGCCGCGCCACGCTGACGGCATCTTCGTACTTGCCTTCTTTGATCAGCTTGGCGAACTTCGGCGACCCGGCCACGTTGGTCCGCTCGCCAATCAGAATGAAGACGCCGGGTTGTTGCGTGAAAGGCTGCGAGCCGGACAATCGCAGGGGCTTCGTCTCAACAGACATTTTCGAACCCGTGCTCATGCCGCGCTCTCAACGCCGCATGGCTCGGCTGCCGCAACCGGCAGCTTGCGCGGCGCGATGCCATCCAGCGCCCTCGCAATCGCTGCGATGTGCTCCGGCGTGTTCCCGCAGCAACCACCCGCGAGATTGAGCAGCCCCTCGTGCGCAAACCCTCCGAGGTACCGCGCCATATCTTCAGGTCCCAGGTCGAATCCCGTCGCCGACAGCGGGTTCGGCAATCCTGCATTCGGATAGCACGAAACAGCTACATCCACTTTTTCCGCAAGCTCGCGCAAAAACGGCGCCATCAAATCCGGTCCAAGCGAGCAGTTCAGCCCCACGCTGAATGGCTTCACGTGCCGCACCGCGGTCCAGAACGCCTCAATCGTCTGCGCTGAGATCATCGTCTCGCCGCCGCGACCGACTGCCGCCGAGATCATCACCGGAAGCTCCTTGCCGCCCGCAGTCAACCCATCTTCGTCGAACACTTCGCGGATCGCCACCAGCGCCGCCTTCGCATTCAATGAATCGAAGATCGTCTCCACGAGCAGCAAATCCGAGCCGCCCGCAACGAGCGCCCGCGCTTGCTGCTTATACGCCGCCTTCACCTGATCGAACGTCACCACCCGAAAGCCAGCATCGTCCGCGTCCGGCGAATTCGAGAGCGACACCGTCAGCGGCCCCATCGCTCCGGCCACAAATCGCTGCCGCCCTGTTTCGTTGCCGATGCGATCCGCCCATTCACGCCCCTGCCGCGCCGACTTCTCGTTGATCTCCCATGCCAGATCGCCGAGAAACTTGTCGTCAATCACTTTCTGATAAAACTCCGGATCCTTCCGCCCTCCGCGCTCCCGTGGATCATCGACGAAAAACTCGCTCTGCGCGATGCTCGTCGCGCCAAACGTATTCGTCTCCAGAATGTCCGCCCCTGCCTCCAGAAACCGCCGATGAATATCGCCAATCAACTCCGGCCGTGTCAGCGTAAACAGGTCTCCGTTATTCAGCAAATCCTTCTTCGCGTCCCTGAACCGCTCCCCGCGAATGTCCGCTTCCTTCATGCCATAGGTGCGGATGGTCGTACCCGTCGCTCCATCAATGATGGCGATCCGGCTTTCGATGATCTTTCCGAGCGGATGTTGGGAAGCCTTAGTCATTTCTTCTCGTGGATTTACGTCGAACCCCCTTCAGAATATCTGACCCCGCGCCTTACCCCGCCGAGTTCTGCGCCGAACGTGCCCAGGCAAGCACTGGACTGCCACAACTCCGGCCTGAACGGGCATCATGTCCATGCCCCGAACTTGCGGACCCGGCAGGACTTCCCTCTGAAACTGCCGGTTAGTTCCGCTAACTCCGCTAGCAACGCCATCCCAATTAGACTGGAGAAGATGATCACCACCCTTTTCGGCAGCGAAGAACCGAAGAAATCCAACGAAGAAACGCAGAAGACCGGCATATTTGACCGCATGCGCCAGGCCGTCTCGCGCACCCGCGAATCCTTTTCCGCCAAAATTTCCGATCTCGCCGCTCTTACACGCACCGTCGACGAGTCCGCCCTCGACAAGCTCGAAACCGCACTCCTATCGAGCGATCTCGGTGTGCCAACCACCACCGCCATCCTCGATGCCCTGCGCGATCGCGCCCGTCATCAGGCCATCGAAGGCGGCTCCGAGTTGCGCGACCTCTTGAAGGGGCAATTGATCGCCATCCTCAACGGCCCCGAGCGCGAAATCCCAACGCCGCCCAGCCCCCCGAAAGTCACTTTCCTCGTCGGCGTCAATGGCACCGGCAAAACCACTTCGAGCGGCAAGCTCGCTGCATGGTCTCGAGCTCAGGGACGCTCGGTTCTCCTTTGCGCAGCCGACACATTTCGCGCGGCCGCCATCGAGCAGCTTGAAGTCTGGGCCCAGCGCTCCGGCGTCGAGATGATCAAGACTCGGCCGGGCGGCGATCCCGCGGCCGTCTTGTTCGACGCCATCTCCGCTGCCAAGTCTCGCTCGATCGACGAGCTCTACGTCGACACCGCCGGCCGCCTGCACACCAAAACCGGACTCATGGATGAACTCGACAAAATGCGCCGCACCGCCGCCCGCCTCGTCCCCGGCGCGCCCCATGAAGTCCTGCTCGTCATGGATGCGACGACGGGCCAGAACGGATTGCAGCAGGCGCGTCTCTTCACACAATCCGCCGGAGTGACCGGAATCGTCCTGACGAAGCTGGATGGAACCGCTAAAGGCGGCATCGCCGTCGCCATCGCCCGCGAGCTGTCCCTGCCGGTCCGCTTCGTCGGCGTTGGCGAAAAAATGACCGACCTGCTGGAGTTCTCGCCAGCAGAATTTGTTGATTCGTTGCTGGAATAAGATGAGCGCCCCAGACCAATTTTCGGATCAAGATCTCCACTGGATGCGCCGCGCCCTCGAGCTTGCGCGCCGTGGCATCGGTGTCACTTCACCCAACCCTGCCGTCGGCTGCATCATCCTCGATCGCGCCGGCCAGGTCGTCGGCGAGGGCTGGCACGAATACGATCTCCTCGACCACGCTGAAGTCGTCGCCCTCCGCGAGGCCACGACGCACGCGCATGACCGCGTTCACGGTGGCACGGCCTACGTTACCCTCGAGCCTTGCAGCATCACCGGCCGCACGCCGCCTTGCACGGACGCGCTGATTAAGTCTGGTGTTGCCCGCGTCGTCGCCGCCACCATCGATCCCAACCCTGCCGTCGCCGGTCGAGGCCTTGAGGCACTGCGTGCGGCAGGCATCGAAGTCACGCTCGGCCCCTGCCAGGCCGAAGCCCGCCGCCTCAACGAAGGCTTCGCCCGTTGGATTCAGCATCAGCGCCCCTTCGTCCTCATGAAGGTCGCCATGACTCTCGATGCGCGCATCGCTCCGCCGCCCGCGCAGCAAACGCCCCACGCGCCCTACTGGATCACCAGCGAACTCGCTCGCGCCGCCGTCCAACACCTCCGCTGGGCCGCAGACGCCACCATGGTCGGCGTTGATACCGTTCTCGCCGACGATCCCTGGATGACTGACCGCAGCGGCCTGCGCCGCCGTCGCCCACTTCTGCGCGTCGTTCTCGACTCCGCACTGCGCATTCCCCTCGATTGCAAACTCGTCTCAACCGCTCAAAAGGACGTCGTCATCTTCACCGTCTCGCACGACGAAGCCCGCATCCGCGAGCTTGAAACCCGCGGCGTCCGCGTCGAAGTCCTTCCCGCGGATGCCGGCCGAGTCCCGCTGGACAAAGTGCTATCGAAACTCGGCGAAGAAGGCGTCCTCACCCTCCTCACTGAAACCGGCACGCGCCTCAACACCGCCTTTCTCGCCGCCGGACTCGTCGACCGCCTGCACCTCTTCATCTCGCCGCAAATTATGGGCTCCGACGCAGTTCCCGCCTTCAAAGGCCTGCCCAGCTTCGTACCCATGACCGAAGTCGAAGTCGAGCGTTACGGCGACGATCTCGGCCTATCGTCTCTTCTCCTGGATCCATGGCCTCCGGAGCAGAGTTCCTGAACCTATTTCGGACCCGTCAACTCCAATACAATGGAGAAGTACTGTTCCGGCTGCGCTCTTTGTGTAGTCACCCGCCTGCAGCTAGAACGTAAGGCAACCTTCATGCACTCTAGCCCACTCATCACGGCTGTCGTTTCGCTCATCGGTCTCGCCGGCGTGCTCGCCTGGCGCATTCGAGAGGGCCGCAGCGCCGTGACTCTCAAAAAGATCGTGATGCCGCCTCTGGGCATGGCCACCGGATTCTGCATGTTCATCGTCCCTGCTTTCCGTGTTCCGTGGACCTGGGGCTTCGGCGCATTCCTTGTAGGTGCCATCATCTTCGCCTATCCGCTCCTGCTCACTTCCGACCTCCATCTGCAGAACGGCGTCATCATGATGAAGCGGTCGAGTGCGTTTTTTGCGGTCATCATCGGGCTGGCAGTCGTGCGCTACCTCGCCCGCGGATTCTTCGATCGATTCCTAACACTCGAACAGACCGGCGCTCTCTTTTATCTCCTCGCCTTCGGCATGATCCTGCGCTGGCGTTTGAAACTCCTCCTCGCCTGGCGCGCCCTTACCAGCAGTCCCGCATTCGCCGCCGCGCAACTCCCTGAAGAAGCCCCCGCCGGCGAGTAGTTCGCGAAAGCTCCGTCTCGCCCCACCTCACAAAATCGGCACACACCGCACAAACCCATCTTGTTGTCGGGCCGCGTGCTCACGCGCTATGCTTCAGAGTTATTTATGAAACGGGTCGGGGCGCCTTGATTCGCTCGATCGGCCAACTCAACCCCAAATCCGCGAAAAGAGTAACCCCACGATGACCAAAATGAATCGTCGCGACATGTTGAAGATCGGCTCGGCCTGCTCTCTGGCGGCAATCGCCGCCGCCGCAGCCTCACCGGCGGCGCTGCCTGAAGCCGAAGACAATCACCCGCCTGTGCCGCGCTGGGAGGTCTTTGAGCTGGCTCTGACTGGGCCGTCCAGCGGAAATCCATTCACGGATGTTCAGCTCGCGGCGACATTTACGCTCGAGCACCGGACGGTCAAGGTGAATGGGTTCTACGACGGAGCGGGCATCTACAAGATCCGTTTCATGCCCGACACCGAAGGCCAATGGACCTACTCCACCAGCAGCAACGCTCCTGCGCTTTCCGGAAAGACCGGCGCCTTCACCTGCGTAGCAGCCCTTGCCGGCGCGCATGGCCCGGTCGGAGTCTGCAATACCCAACACTTTGCCTACGCGGACGGAACGCCGTTCTTCCCCTTCGGTACCACCTGCTACGCCTGGGTAAACCAGACGGAGGCCATCCAGCAGGAGACTTTGCGGACGCTCGCTTCAGCATCGTTCACCAAAATCCGCATGTGCGTTTTTCCCAAGAGTTACGAATACAACCACAATGAGCCCGCGCTTTATCCCTTCGAGCGCGATGCGGAGGGTAAGAGCGACTTCACGCGCCCGAGCCCGGCGTACTTCGCCCATATCGAAGACTGCATCGCCGAGCTGCGCAAAATAAATATCGAAGCTGACCTGATCCTCTTCCATCCCTACGACCGCTGGGGATACGCGGCGATGGCGCCCGCCGATGACGACCGCTATCTGCGCTATGTACTCGCGCGCATGTCGGCCCATCGAAACATCTGGTGGTCGCTGGCAAACGAGTGGGATTTTATGAAGGCCAAGTCGCGTCAGGACTTCGATCGCTTCTTTCATATCGTTGAACAGAACGACCCGGTGTCGCATCTTCGTTCGATTCACTACGGAAACACGATGTATGACTACGCTCTGCCGTGGGTGACTCACGCCAGTCTGCAGAACTCAAAATTCGACTCTGCCCCCGAATGGCTTGAGGCGTGGCGTAAGCCCATCTGCTTTGACGAGGTGCAATACGAAGGGAACCTAAACAGGAGCTGGGGAAATCTCTCTGGCCCGGAGATGACGCGCCGCTTCTGGCTCGGTGTAATCGCTGGTTGCTACGTAACTCACGGAGAAACGTATCTTGACGGAGACCTGCCTCTTTCGGCTCTCGATGAGAACAGCACTCCCGTCATCTGGTGGTCTCACGGCGGCAAACTTCATGGCAGCAGCCCTGAGCGAATCGGATTTTTGCGAAAGCTGGTGGAAGAGGCCGCAGGCGCGTCAGGCAAGGATGCAAAGCGCGCCGGGCTCAAAGCGCAGGCCGAGCATTCCTACTTGAGCGCCTGGAGCTCCGATTCGACCGGGAACAAAAAGCAGGAAGGTCTCTATTATTTCGATCTCCATCAGCCAATCTTTTATGAGTTCTCGCTGCCCGAAGGAAAATTCACAGCCGAGCACATCGATCCCTGGGAGATGACAATCAGCCCGATTCCGGGGACCTTTGAAGGAAACGCAAAAATCAAACTTACGGGTCGCCCAAATCAGGCATTGCGGTTCCGGCGCGCCGAATGATACCCGCGTTTCCGGCATCGATCCGATCCCAGACGCTGCACGTTGAGCCCTGATCCCTATTCCCTGCCTTTATGAGACAATCATCCGCAACGCGTCTCCCCAACGCATTCCCTGTCGAGGAAAAATTCAATGCCCCAGGCAGCGGCTTCGCACTCTCTCACCCTTGAAATCGAGCACAAAGGCTCGACGGCCATCGTCCATTGCCACGGCCGCCTCTACGCCGGGGCTTGCAGCGCACTTTACGCCAAGGTCCACCCGCTCATTCCCGACCACAAACGCATCATCCTTGACCTCACTGACCTCACTTCGGTCGACAGCATGGGACTTGGCACTCTCGTCCGCCTCTACGTCTCGGCTAAATCCGCAGGCTCCTGCATCGAACTCATCAATCTCGGCAAGCAGGTCCGCGAACTCCTCGGCATCACCAATCTTCTTTCCCTCTTTGGTGACATGTGCGAGAAGGGTGTCGCAATCAAATTCTGAAGAACCGGCTGCTCCGTCCCACGATAGGCTGTCCCGCAGGTCTATCACTTTCTTGACCCCTATCTACCTGCCCGTAAAATACTTCCATGTTCACCGGCATCATCGAGCAGACCGGAACCCTCGTCAGCCTCACAGATCGCGGCGGCGTTCGCCGCATCACCGTTGAAGCTCCCGGCATCGCCTCTCGCCTTCGTGAAGGTGACTCGCTCGGAGTCTCCGGCGTCTGTCTAACGGCCCTCGACCCCGACCCCACCTACTTCCACGCCGATCTCGCGCAGGAAACCCTCGACCGCACATCTCTCGGCTCTCTCGCTCCCGGCGCCAGCGTCAATCTTGAATTGCCCACCGCCGCCGGTAGCCCCCTCGGCGGGCACATCGTTCAGGGCCACGTCGACGGCACCGGTGTGCTCACCGCTCTCGAACCCGTGGTCCCCGAATCAAGCCCTCAATTCGACCGCGAGACCACCGACTGGACACTCAAGGTTCGCGTCCCCGAAAACGTCCGTCAGTGGATGGTCCACAAAGGCTCTGTAGCCGTCGAGGGCATCAGCCTCACCATCGCCGACGGTCGATTGGCGATGAAATCTCCATCGCCATCCTGCCCCTCACCTACTGGCGCACCAATCTGCACACGCTCGCTGTCGGCGCGCTCATGAATATTGAGGCTGATGTGCTCGTCAAACTTGGCCGCAATGCAGATGCAGTCCGCGAAAAAGCCGGAATTCGCTTTAACCGAAGCGTGGCTGGTCGCGAACGGCTATTAACCGGCGCGCCTTGGCAGAATCTCCGGTGGCGCAACTTCAATCCATCGCGCCCTGTTCGAATCCTTGCCTGACTCCGGCCGGCATTTCGCCCACAGTGCGTAGATCTCCTTCTTCGGCACGCCCCAAGTCTCAACCAGGATGGCACTACCTCCGTCCGCCCTCGTAAAGCGCTCGCGGCACCACAAAACAAACGGCACGTACCTTCCGCCCTTGCGCATTGTGAACCAGTCAATGATCTCGTGCGGCGATTCGCCGTATACATTCTCCGGCGTCCACCAGAACCGGACCGGGCCCTTCGCCGAGAATCGCTCTTCGATGCAGGTGCCTCCCGATTCCCGCATCGTTCGCTGGAACTCCGCCCACCCCATAAATCTTCCTTGCGATTTCATCAGCTTCTTGAGAACATCCTCGCGATGTTGCTGCCGCCATCGCATGACAAATACATACGGCGCTGCAAAACTCGCACCGATAAATAGAAATGGAACCAGCACCAGCCCAAGGATCCACGCGAAGACGCCTGTCCCGAGTTTCAGCTGTCGCAGGTTTTCTGATTCCGGCATTCGCATCGTTGCCGCCTGTCACGGTTTCATCGCGAGCTTCGGGGGCGCCGCCACGTAGTCGTCGCCCACCCGCGCAAGGATTTGCGCCCGCCGGTCTGTCAAGAGCTTCAGCCGCTTCGTCATGCCGATGAATTCCTTCTTCTGGTCCGCCGTCAGCCCGCTCTCCTGTCCAGGCAATGCGGCATTTGCGCCCGGCACGGCCTCGGCGTTCGGGCCGCCCACAGGCGCAGCAGCATTCGTCGTGCTCAAGCCGGCAGCCTTATTCAGCGCGTCCAGCCGCGCCTCCAGCGCCGGAATCTCACGGTCGATAAGCACCGGCTTGATCACCGGCTTCTTTTCCAGTCCCGACGCGAGCCCGTTGCGATTGTTGTCCTCCCACACTGGCAGAACCCCCACATGCCCAAGCTCCACGCGCACTCCCGCCGGCCCGTAGTCTCGTTTCACCGCGGAAAACAACCCGATCATCTCGTCTCTCGGCTCGCCATTCGAGTCCGGATTCAGCCCCTCCACATAACTCCGTGACTGGTTCGAGAGAAAATTCCCCATCGAATAGAAAATCACCGTTTCGCGCCCATCCTGTGTTTGGTAGGTCTCAATCGGCTGCAGTACGTGCGGATGCCCGCCCACAATCACTGTCGCCCCCGCCTCCAGCATCTTGTGTGCCAGGTCCACATCTTCCGGCCGCGGAGCTGTCGCATATTCGATCCCCCAATGCATGCTCACCACCAGCAGATCGCACTGCGCCCGTGCCGCCTTCACCGCCGCAATCACCGTCGCCTCATCCGCTCCCGGAGCGCCGTTCGATTCACCCGGGTACGGATAGAAATTCACATGCGGTTGATCGTCCTTGTCCGGATTCCGGTTTCCGTTCAGCCACCGCGTCATCCCCAGCCAGCCCACTTTGATCCCGTTTGCCTCGGTGATCACCGGCTGCCAAGCTGTCGCCGCATCGTCGCTGGTCCCCGCGAACAGCAGTCCCGCCTCTTTCAAGTGCTCGCGGCTCTCCGTGAAACCCGCCCATCCCTGATCCATCACGTGATTGTTCGCGAACGACACAATCTTGATCCCGCTCGCCTTCAGCGCCTCGGGCAGAGCCACCGGCGCGTCAAACAGGAACGCCTTGGTTCCGTGCGAGTTCGTCGGCGCTACCGGCGTCTCCAGGTTCACGAATCCGAAATCTGTCCCCTCAAACACATCCGACACGTCGCTGAACTGCGCCGCCCACCCCTGCTCGCCGTCTCCTGCTGCGGCAGCCGACTGTTTCACCGCCTCATGCGGAATCACATCCCCTGCCACGGCAAAACTCACCCGCGCCAGGTCGTGCGGATACGGTGTGACGACCGCGGCATTCAGCCGCCCATGCAGCGCCGGGACAAGGACCGTCGGAATCAGCGCCGCGCCCACCGCGAAAAGAGGAATCAGCCCGGCCAGCCACTTCGAACGCTTGGTCAACCCGCCCCGAAGTGGATCGCGTAGCGTCGATGAAATGCCCGGTCTGAGCTTCCGCCCGGCACTTTTCCAATGTGGATGTCCGTTCAACACCTGATCCATCGGCTTCTCAGTCCCTCGCTCACGGTATTCCCGGCCCCAGCCGTCTCACCAGCCGTAACCCAATTGGTCTCAGCATACAGGCACCGTTCCTCGAGGGCCTTCAAAACCGCCGCGCCCGTATCTTCCGGGTCCACACCCTCCGAACGTTGAACCCCATCCGCTCGTCTATCTTGCAGTTAAGACTGTTACCCTTGATCTGGAGCATTCTTTCGAGGATTTCCGGCTACGTCTGAAGCGTGCGGCCGGTAAACGCGACCATGGCAGAGTTCGTCATCAAGTTGGCCGATGAGCGTGGCCACGTGCAGGAGCAGGTTCAAACCGCGGCTACGGCCGACGAGTTGCGCGCCCGCTTCTCCCATGCCGGCTACCACGTCTTTTCTATCCGCGCCCGCGGCAGCATCGCTCTCGGCCGCCGCAAAATCAAGCTCGAGCCTTTCCTCATCTTCAACCAACAATTCCTCACCCTTATTCGCGCCGGCCTGCCCATCCTCGGCTCCATTCAGATGCTCGGCAAGATCCAGAAACAAGCCGCATTCTCCAGCCAGTTGGACGACGTCGCCAGCCGCGTCAAGCGTGGCGAGGCGCTCTCGGCAGCCTTTGAGGCGCAAAGCGGTATTCCCATCATGTACACCACGACGCTCCTCGCCGGTGAGCGTTCCGGCAACCTGACCGAGGTCCTCGATCGCTACGTCAGCTTCCAGAAGGTCGCCCTGGCTCTGCGCAAAAAGCTCGTCGGCGCCCTCATTTATCCCAGCGTGCTGCTCGTCCTCGTCTTTAGCTTGCTCATCTTCATGTTCACCGTCGTCATTCCCCAGTTCGCCAAGCTCTATGACCAGCTCGGCAGCAAGCTTCCGGCGCTGACCGTCGATCTCCTGCAATTCGGCCAGTGGATGCAGCACTATTTCATCTGGCTCGCACTGGGCGCGGTTATCGCAGCCTTCGCTTTTTATCGCTTCGCTCTCACAGAGGGCGGCCGCGACTTTGTCGACACCGTTCGCGTCAAGATGCCGGTCTTCGGCAAAATCTGGCTCAAGTACCAGGTAGCTCTCTTCGCGCGGACGCTTTCCACATTGCTCACCGGCGGCCTGCCGCTCGTGCCTTCACTTGAGACCGCTTCGCGCTCCATCTCTTCGCGCCGCGTCTCCAAGGCCGTCGAGTCGTCCATCACCACCGTGAGCGAAGGCAAGAGCCTCGCCGACTCACTCATCAAGACCGGCGTCTTTCCCAGTCTCGCTTCGGAGATGATCGCCGTCGGCGAACAAACCGGCGCTCTGCCTCAAATGCTCAACTCCGTTTCAGAGTTCTTTGAGGATGATGTGGCCACCGCACTCGCCGCCGCGCTCGCGCTCATTGAGCCCGCCATTCTCATCGTCATGGGCTGTGTTGTCGTCTTCATTCTCATCTCGCTCTACCTGCCCATCTTCTCGCTCGGGCAGTCCACCGGAATGTAGCTGCTGGGATTTTCAGGAGGGTTGTCACCATGGCCGAAACCAACGTCGTTACGCTCCCCGCTCCTGGCGGCCCAGACCTGCGAGCCGACGAGCGTGCCAACGCCGAAGCCCTCGCCCGCCGCTATCACGCCGAGTTCGTCGACCTCAAGAACTTCAAAATCCAACACGAGCTCCTGCGCACGGTTCCCGTAGAGCTCATGTTCCGTTACAACTTCGTCCCCATTGAACTGACCCCTGATACGCTCATCATCGCCGTCAGCGATCCCTCGCGCCTCATGGTCCTCGATGAGATTGCCGGCCTCCTCGGTTCGCGCATCACCGCGCGAGTGGCTACGCTCTCGCAGATCACCGATCTGCTCAAGAAAACCGAGCAGTCGCAGCGCGTCCTTGACGAAGCCAGCGAAGGACTCACTTTCGACGTGCTCACCGGCGATGAAAACTCCGACGAAAATATCTCCATCGAAAAGCTCACCAGCGACACGGAAGACATCAGCCCGATCATCCGCCTCGTTGACACCACCATCTTCACGGCTCTTGAGCGCCGCGCCTCCGATATTCATATCGAGAGCTACGATGACTCGGTTCACGTCAAGTACCGCATCGATGGCGTCCTCCAGGAAGCCCTGGCCCCCATCGCCCGCGAGCACCACGGCACCATCCTCGGCCGCATCAAGATCATGAGCGAGCTCGATATCGCCGAAAAGCGCGTCCCGCAGGACGGCCGCTTCCGCGTGCGTTACAAAAACCGCCTCATCGACTTCCGCGTTTCCATCATGCCGACGATTTACGGCGAAAATGCCGTCCTCCGCGTCCTCGACAAAGAGTCGATGAGCGAAAAATTCAAGAACCTCACGCTCGACGTCGTCGGATTCGCTGAAGAGGACCTCCGCCGCTTTCGCCGCTACATTCGCGAGCCTTACGGCATGGTGCTCGTCACCGGACCAACCGGCTCCGGCAAAACCACCACTCTCTACGCCGCACTCAACGAGATCAAGAGCGACGAAGACAAGATCATCACTATTGAGGACCCGGTCGAGTACCAGATTCGCGGCATTACCCAGATTCCGGTCAACGAAAAGAAAGGCCTCACCTTCGCTCGCGGCCTGCGCTCCATCCTTCGCCACGATCCCGATAAAATTCTCGTCGGCGAAATCCGCGACCAGGAAACCGCGCAGATCGCCATCAACTCCGCGCTCACCGGCCACCTGGTCTTCACCACCGTCCACGCCAACAACGTCGTCGACGTCCTCGGCCGCTTCCTCAACATGGGCGTCGAAGCTTATAACTTCGTCTCAGCGCTCAACTGCATCCTCGCCCAGCGCCTGGTGCGCACCGTCTGCGAGTACTGCGTACGCACCGTTCATTACGACGACGAACTCCTTCTCTCCAGCGGCATGGATCCCGCCGAGTGGCGCGACTTCAACTTCCGCGAGGGCACTGGCTGCATGGAGTGCGGCGGCACCGGCTACCGAGGCCGCACCGCCATCCACGAGCTGCTCGACCTCACTGACACCATTCGCGAGATCATTCTGGCCAAGAAACCCACCTCCGAGATTCGCAGGCAGGCGCAAAAGGAAGGCATGAGTTTTCTCCGCGAGTCAGCCATTGAGCGCGTTCGCCGCGGCGTCACTACACTCAAAGAGATCAACAAGGTTACATTTATTGAGGCATCACGATAGTGGCACCGATGTTCAGCAAAACTCGCAACGTTACTCAGACTGCCGGCCGTCCGCCCGCTGCCATTGAGATCGCGCCTGAAGGCGTTCTCGCTGCTGCGCGCCCCGCTGCGCGGGCTCGCCGTGACGCATCCGAACCGGCGCAGGGCAACGTCTATGCCTTTGTTCCGCTGTCCCCTGGCGCCATCGTTCCCGGGATTGAAGAGCCCAACCTGCGAGCGCCCGAAACCGTCACGGCTGCGATCCGCTCCGCCCTCGACGAAATCTCTCCCCGCACGCGCTCCGTTACTCTGGTCCTTCCTGACGCGCTTGTCCGCGTCTTCGTCCTCGACTTCGATTCCCTTCCCGCTAAGAATGCTGAAGCCATCCCCGTCGTCCGCTTCCGGCTACGCAAGATGGTTCCTTTTGAAGTTGAGCACGCTGGCGTCAGCTACCAGGTGCTCTCGCAGAGCGCATCGGAATGGAAGGTTCTCGCCGCGGTAGTACCCGGTCCCATCCTCGCTGAATACGAGGCCGCCGTGCGCGCCGCCGGTTACGAGCCGGGGGCTGTTCTCTCCTCCTCCCTCGCCGCACTCGAGTCCTTCGAATCCATGGAAGCCATTATGGCGGCAAACCTCAGCGCGCACACGATCACCACCACCATCGCCACCGGTCAGGAGCTCCTCCTCTATCGCACCCTCGATCTTCCCCAGGACCTCGCGCACCGTAGCGCTGAAATTCAGCGCAGTATCGCCGTCGCCTCCGCCTACTTTGAAGACAAGCTCGGCTCGCGTCCCCGCACCCTTCACTACGCGGGAGTTCAGGATCCCGCCGAATTCGCGGCCTCCATCGGCGATCCCGAACTCTCCCTCGTTGACTGGGCATCGCGCCCCAATGAAGGCGCCATGACCGCGCTTCCTCAAGCCTGTTTTGCCGGCGTCGTTGGCGCGCTGGCTGGAGCGAGCTGACCGATGCGAATCAGTCTCAATCTCGCTTCTCGTCCTTACGCCAACATTGGCCCCGCTCTCAAGCGCCTGCGCATTGCCATGGTCGCGCTAGCCGTGCTCTGTCTCCTCTTCCTATTTGGCCTTCATCTCTTCGATCGCCAGGCCGACGACGCCCGCGCTCTTGAGCACTCGCTCGACGGCCGGATCGCCAGTGTCCAGGCCGAGCGCTCCGCGGCTGTCAACATGATGCACCGGCCCGAGAATGCCCGCGTGCTCACACAGGCCGAAGCGCTCAACCAACTCTTCGACGAAAAAGCCTTCTCCTGGACCCTCGCCATGGAAGCAATGGAGCGCGTTCTTCCCGCCGGCGTGCAGGTCACCTCCATCGAGCCAATCCGCGCTCCCGACGGGCACATCACTGTCCATGTTCGCGTCGTCGGTCCCCGTGACAAAGCCGACGATCTCGTCGCCAATCTCGAGCAATCCCGCCGATTCCTTCAGCCGCGCATTACCGGCGAAAACGCGGAGTCCAGCAACAACCCTTTGCAGCGCCAGGAGCCCATCAGCATATCCAACCGTTTCGACTTCGATCTCCTGGCTGAATACAATCCGCCAACGTTCGAAGAAGAGCGCATCGCCTCAAGGCCTGCACACCGCGCGGCCCCGTCTACTCCCCTCGGCATTGAAAACCCTAAACGTCGGCGCCTAAATCCCGCAAGCCCGCAAGAGAACGGCCGCCCGCCTTACACAGGACCGTCGCGAGGAGGCCCGCAATGAGCGCGAACGGAACTCCCTCAACCTTTCGGGAACGGCTGGCATCACCGCTCACCTGGCACATCGCGGGCTTCGTGGTTCTGCTCGTCCTCGCCGTCTTCCTTGCCGTTCGGCTCGGATTCGACTGGGCCGCGATGAACAGCCGGTCCAGCGAAGTCCTCGCCGGCAAGCAGACTCAATTGAAGGTTCTTGAGATCCAGACCGCACCTCTTCACGGACTCGACCAGCGCGTCCAAAAAACGCGCCAGCAGATCGATGCTTTCTACGAAAAGCGCATCCCTGCCGACTACTCCGTCATCTCTGCCCGAATTGGCGAATTGGCAGTGACCTCCGGCGTTCGCCTCTCGCGCGTCGGGTATGTGCAGGAAAAACCCGGCGCCGAACTCACTGAAATTTCCATGGACGCGGGCATCAGCGGCGACTATCCCTCCATCATGCGTTTCATCAACTCGCTGGAGCGCGATCAAATCTTCTTCATCATTCGCGCCATGTCGCTCACCGGCCAGCAGGGCGGCCTCGTCAATCTTCGTCTTCGCGTCTCCACCTGGCTGCGTCCCGCCGACGCTGAAGCCAGCGGTCTGCCCATGGCTCCATCCTCCGGCGACGAATCGCCGGCCGCATCCCTCCCCGGCAAGGAGGGCGAATAACCATGGCTCTCGCTCTCGGCACCGAAAACAAGCGCCAGGTGATTCTGGCCAGCGTGCTTGGGCGTCGTCCTGCTCGTTTGCGGCGTCTGGGTCTTCCACATGTTCTTCGGATCATCGTCGCCGGCCGATTCTGGTCCCGTGCCGGCTGCTCCCGCGCTCCAGAATCCTCCCGCCTCGTCCAGTACGCCTCCTGCTGGGTCGCGCGCAGCGGGCAACGATGCCCAGCGCCTCACAAATGCCGGCATCGATCCATCGCTGCACTTCGATAAGCTGGCCCAGAGCGAGGATGTCGAATATTCCGGCTCGGGCCGTAACATCTTTTCCGCGGAGTCCGTTCCCATCGCGATCCCCAAGCCCCTCGCGCCGGTACGCCCCAACGGTCCCGTGGCAACGCAGAATCAGCCGCCAGCGCCGCCCAAACCGCCGTCCATCGATCTCCGCTACTTCGGCTACTCTCAGGACGAGCATAAGCAGCTCAAGGCCTTCTTCATGCACGGCGACGACATCTTCATGGCTACGACAGGCGACATCGTCGACCATCGCTATAAGATCGGAGTCATTCGCCCTTTGAATGTTGAGGTCACCGACCTGGCTTACAACAACACGCAAACGATCGTTATTTCTTCGCAATGAGTCACGCCATGATCCTTTCGTCTCCATTTCGTGATGTCATCCCGAGCGAAGCGTCTTTCAGCGGAGCCGCAGGACCTGTTTCTGCTTTTCGTCTTGTACCACTGCGCGTCCCCCGAAGCCCCCGCAAACCCATTCCCGCCTCCGAGCAGGGTTACGTCATGCTCATCGCCATCTTCCTCATAGCGCTCCTCGTCATTGCTCTGGCGGTCGCCGCGCCCAATGTCGCCCGCTCCATTCAACGCGACCGCGACGTCGAAACATTTCATCGCGGAATGCAATACCGCCGCGCCATTCAGCTCTATTACCGCAAATTCAAAGCCTATCCGCCGAACGTTGAGGCCCTCCTCAACACCAACGACATTCACTTTCTGCGCAAGAAATATATCGATCCCATGACCGGCCAGAACGACTGGAAGCCCATCGCATTCGGACAGAACAAAACTCCCACAGCCATGGGATTCTTCGGTCAGCCCCTTGCCGGCAACGCGTCCACGCTCGCCGGCGTCGGCCCCAGCGGCGGCACCGGCGGCTTGCCGGGATCGCAGAATTCCACCGGCAGCTTTGGTTCTGGCTCCTCCAGTGGCTCTATCTTTGGCTCCTCCGACAGCACCAGTGATCAAACTTCCCCCGCAAGCGGATCCGGCTCAACCGGCAGCACAGGCAACTCATCCGGGACCCCAGGAACTCCCGGCAGCTCTCCGTCAGGGACGACGGGAACCTCAGGCGACGCCACCAGCGCCGGCTCCGGCACTCCAACATTCGGCGGCGCGGGCATCATCGGCTTTGAGCCGGCCAGCCCCAGACAATCCATTCTGGTCTACAAGAAGAAGAACCACTACAACGAGTGGGAATTCACCTATGACCCGCTCTCCGACATGCAGACCGTTGGCGGTGGCAACACCGGCCTCACCGGCCAGCCCGCCTCCAGTACGACCACCCCGGTAGGTACACCAACTTTCGGCTCCACTCCAAGCCAAACGACCACTCCCGGGCCGCCTGAGACCACGCCGCAGTAGCTCCCTGCATTGCCCATAAACGCAAAAGGCCCGCCCTCTTCGGGCGAGCCTTTGTCTTCTTGTTCCCTTGTTCCCTCGGTCCCTTGTTCCCTGCTTCTTACGCCTGGAACGACGATCCGCATCCGCAGGTCGACTTCACCTGGGGGTTGTCAAACTTGAATCCTGCTGCTTCCAACGTCTCCACGTAATCCACCGTGCAGCCATTCAGGTACATCAGCGAGGTCGCGTCCACAAAAACCTTCAAGTCTTCGAAACTGAAGACCTTGTCCATCATCCCGCCCTGGTTCTCAAAAGCCATCGAATACTGGAATCCCGAGCAGCCCCCGCCGACCACGCCAATGCGCAGCCCTGCCGGAAGCGGGTCCTGGGTCGCCATAATCTCGCGCACCTTGGCAATCGCCTGCGGTGTCAACATAAGTGGCGCTTTCTTAACGGTTTCCTCAACGGGCGCTACTGTTGTCGTGGCCATAAACTCTCCCTTGGTGACTTAAAGTCCTTGCTCTGTTCGTACTGTACCTTTTGGCGAAACCTTGCACAAGCCCCACATTGGGTACACATCCCATTAGATGCACCCTCCGCCGCATGGACGCAAGTCAATCTTCCTCGCCCCAAAGCGGCCGTTCCGCCCCAACCGGCTTAGATTGTGGTTCCCTTTCTTACCCAATCGGAGCTATGATGATCAACCGTAAGGGCCCCTCTGGCCGCGAGACCGCAATTCCCTACGACCCCGCAGTTTCTGGGACCGGAATTCGTTCGGAGGTGGACTATGTTTGTTCCGGTGATGTGGACCGTCTGGTCGGCATTTGTTGTATTCGCCGCTGCCCTGTATATCTATCGCTCCAACCTGACCAAAAATGAAGAGGATCAGATTTTCCTCGACGATTCGTTTTCGCATGAACAGGCGGAGCAGGCAGTCATCGCTTCCAAAGTAGCCAAGGTCGAGCCGATGGTCCGCATCGCCCGTTGGCTCGTGGTCGGTATGACCGTCATCGTCTTCGCGTACTACGTTCACGATATTCTGCTACAGCTTCATCTCATCCAGTAAAGCTGGCGCATTCCATGACGCGCGGGGCCTCTTCGGCCTCGCACGCCCGTGGTAGCAACGGCCCGCGCGTCATCGCGCACGCGCTTCTATCCCCGCGACGAATCGATTTCGAGCTTCAGAACTGATGAAAGATGTCGAAGAGATAGTACCCCACGACCACCACCGTCATCACTCCCACAAGCGCCAATGCGATCTTCTTTACGGGACGAATCTTGTTCACCCGAGCCAGAATGGCGTCCTGATCGGACTTCACTCGGTTCGACGATTCGGCCAGATAAATCTGCGCCTCCTCATTCCGTCCCACTCTCGCCGCAAAAATGGTTACGCCGGCCATAAAGACGAACGACACACCCCAAACAGCCCACATGATAGGAACAAATCCCATTTCAGTCTCCAGGGTTAAAAATTTGCGCGGTCCGCATCCTGCGCATCCGCAAATGAATCGCGGACGCGCTCGCTGCGTGCCTCACGCTGGTCATCTTATCGGCTGGTGGCATTGCGTCCGGGTGACAGGAGTCACAGTGTGACCGCAATCGTCCCACAATGAAAAAATCCAGAGCAATTCGGGGATACGGCTGAATCCAGAGGTCGAGCGCGGTGCCATGATCGATCCGAGGGTAAGGCAATGTGAAGGCGCCGCACCAATGGGCGGAAGGTAACAGGCTGACCCTGAAAACAAAAATCGATGAGGAACCTATTCTCGAACCCGTCCGTATAAAGTACGAGGTCACACGCCCTTAAGTGTTCATTGCCACTGGCAGACAGACTCAGGCGTGGGGCGGATGGTCGATCCGACGGTGCACGTCGTCAAGCAAAAGCCAAAATGAGCTTGCGCAGGAGCGAAGGAGCGAGAACATGAACCGGGAATTCATTTCGAGAAGAGCTTTTTGTCTGCTCAGCGGGATCAGCGGCATTCTTGGGGTCGTTATGTTGGTTGTGTCGTTCAACATCAATCCAGGACTTCCGGGCGATGCATCTGTCCCAGTTTTGATCCAATTCGCACAGCAACATGAGGCCGCTGAACTTTGGGGAGCGTGGTTACAGGCGGTAGGCCCAGTCTTCATCGTTCTGTTCGCATTTGCACTTGTCCATCTGGCCGGCGCTACTCAACGCCTGGCGGGATGGATGACCATTTTCGGAGCCACGACGCTTATGACTGTGAACTTGATCGAGATCACTTTCTACATAAGCGGGATGTTTGCCATCCCCGATCTAATGCCTGCGATCAGCATCAAGCTCGTCTATGCGGTTCAGCACCTGTACTTTATGGTGGCTGCGCCGGCGCTGTTCTTTCCACTCGGTGTCGTCCTGCTCGGCTCCCAAGTTCTTCCCAAAGTATTCGGCTATTTTGCACTAATCATCGCTTGTGGATTTGCAGCGGCAGGCGCCCTATTCATGCTGACATTGCGTCTGCCGGATGCGGTCGCCGCAGCTGGCTCCGTTCAACCCATCTGGTGGCTAGCCGCAGCGATTACCTTGATGTTGCGAAGCAGGAAGATTGCAACGGTCGATAATCCTTGACCGGGAAGAACTGAGCCGTGACGCCAAGTCACGCACCGCACGATCTTCATTACTCTATGGAATGTCAGAACTGCCCCAAACGAGCGTTCCGCTAACTCAGCTGTTGCGTTGTTCCTGGCTCCGCCTTATTCCACTTCCTGCTTCGCGCGGTAGCCATCCCGCGCAATCACGTCGAACTTCAGCGGCTTGTGCTTCTCATCCTGCATACGCAGCGGCTGGCCTTCATCGTCCACAAGTTCCACGCGAATCTTGCGCCACGTCCCGTCCTGCTTCGCATTCGTCGGGTGATACACCAACTCGTATTTCGCCCGGATACTTTCGTTGATCGCCTTCATGTCGTCCGGCAGCTCGCCCACGAATCGCGGCTCAAAGTGCATGCCGCCCGTCAACTGGGAGAAGGTTTTCATCTGATTTTCCGCCTGCAGATAGGTCATGCTTTCCCCGCGCATTGCCTCAAGGAACCCGCCCGTCGAAATCGAGAAAACTGTCGTGTCGCGCGACTCCTTCACTCGCTTCAAAATCTGGTCCAGGTCCAGCTTCGACATGGTGTCCACGCCGGAAGCAACCAACAGGATGTACTTCTGGCCCTCCACGCGCGACATCCGGTCCAGCCCCTCGTTCAGCGCATCGAAGATCGCCGTCTCCTGGAATGCCGCCGGCGAGTACACACTATTGGCCAGTTGGTTAATTCCTTCCATGATCTGTTTCTTGTCCTGCGTAAAATCGCTCACAATATGCGTATTCAGATCGAAGGTCATCATGGCCACGTAATCCTGAGGCCGCAATTGCTCCGTAAACGCCCACGCCGAATTTAACGCATCCACCCTGAATAAGAAGCCGCGCGCCGCATACTCCATCAGGATCAACACCGTGATCGGCGCCTCGGTGCGCTTGAATCCTTCAACTTTCTGCTCCACCCCATCCTCGTAAACACGGAAGTTCGAGGGCTTCAGTCCGGGCACGAACTGACGGGTCTTTTCAAGCAGCACCCCCACGTCCACCGTCACCTCCGGAACCTCTACGCGCAGACTCATGTTGGGCGCGCCTTCAGGGGCCTTGAACTCGGGCCGCGCGGGCGCCGGCGGCGGAGTGTTGTCTGAATTGTCCGGCTTCTTCGGCAGAGCGATCGGGCCGTTGTCCCCGCTCGGGCCTCCCGCTTCCGGCGCTTGCTGGTCCGGCTGCTGTGCCGCAGGCTGCGGCGCCGCGGGCTGTTGACTTTGGTATTGCCCGTGCACCGGCACGGCTGCCGCCGCCATCAAAAGCGCCATCAACAGAGTCGCCAGCGAAAATCCGCCCATCTCTCGTGCCTTCGAATGTGCCCCAATCTTCTGAGTCCTGATCATCGCAACCTCTTGTGTTCCCCAGCATACGCGATCTGCATTGTCGAGCGGCAACCGCCGAAGGGGCGACCAGCCGCGCTTGTCCTTTAACTCCGCCAGCGCCGCTAACTCCGCTAACGCCGCTCCCTTGCCGTACTCTAATAGACGTGGAAACCCGCCCGAAGGGAACCAACACACTCCCCGCCTTCGCCCTCCTCGCCGCCCTGGCGCTGGCGGCAACCTCGCCCGCCTTGTTGCCCGCGCAATCGTCACCGTCCTCCCTCACGCCTCCCTCTGCGTCGTCTCAAACCGTCGTTGGCCCTCCGGCCAATCCCGGCTTTTTTCCCCTCAGCCAGATTCGCCCCGGAATGAACGGAACCGCATGGACCGTCTTTCAGGGCTCCACGCCCGAGCCCATGCAGGTCGAGATTCTCGGAGTTTTGCGCGGCGCGCGCGGCCCCGGCCAGGACCTCATCCTTGCCCGCCTCCGCGGCGACAAGCCCGAATACACAGGCGTCGTCGAAGGCATGAGCGGCAGCCCAGTTTACATCGACGGCAAGCTGGCCGGCTCGTTGTCGTACCGCATCGGTCAATTCACCAAAGAACCCATCGCCGGCATTACGCCTATCGAGCAAATGCTCGAAGTCCGCGACATCCCGTTGCACGACCTCCCGGTTGCAGACCTCAATGACACGCAAATCGGCGCGCAAAGCGCGTCCGCCGCTCCTGATCTCGTGGCAAGCAACCCTGCCGAAGATCGGAACCCACTCGCCTCTGGCGACATGAGCTTTCAGCCGCTGGACACTCCACTCGTCTTGAGCGGATTTCTGCCCGACGCCATTCGCTTCTGGCAGCAGCAAACCGCCGGGACCTCCCTCGAACCTGTCGCCGCGGGCGGCTCTTCTAGCGGAATCTCGTCCGGCGGAATGTCCTCAGGTTCCTCATCGCCAGCTTCTTCTTCAAGCCCGAACTCCGATCCCTCCGCGCACCCGACGCTTGTGCCCGGCTCGGCCGTAAGCATGCAGCTCATTCGCGGCGATCTTGAGGTCTCCGCCACCTGCACCGTCACTTGGGTCGACCCGAAGCAACTCCTCGCCTGCGGCCATCCCGTTCTCGGCGCCGGACCGGTCTCCCTCCCCATGACCACCGCCGATGTCGTCGCCACTCTCGCCTCGCCGCTGAATTCTTTCAAGATCATCAACACAGGCGTCACCATCGGCGCGTTCACTCAAGATCGCGAGTCGGCGATTCGCGGCGTTCTCGGCGCCGAAGCCCACATGATCCCCGTTCACATCGCCATCGATTCCACTGACGGTCCACGAAAGGTTAACGTCGATGTCCTCGACCTGCCGTCCCTGACCCCCACCGCCGTCCAGGTTGTTCTTTACGATTCACTTCTCGAATCGAACCAGAGCTCCGAAGCGCTCAGTTATCACGTAACCGGCAACATCGATATCTCCGGGTTCCCACCTGTCCCGCTCGATCTCTGGGCCCCCTCCGGCCAACCAACTCCCGCGCCGATGGCGGCCGCTCTTCTCGCCGGTGGCCAGTTCACTCGCCTTTATTCGAACGGCGCGCGCCAGGGCGTTGTTCGCTCCATTGATCTCCACGTCCAGGCCGTCCCCCATCCGGTCGACGTCGCGCTCGATCAGGCGCGCATCGCTTCCACCGATATCGCTCACGCCGGCGACACCATCACCATCGAGGCGACCCTCCGCCCTTCGCATCAGCCGGAACGCAACGTCCGTATCGCCTTCAAACTGCCGTCCCGCCTTGCTTCAGGCAACCTCCGCCTTCTCGTTTCTGACGCGGCAACCCTCGACCGCACCTTGCTTCAGCCTCGTCTTTCTTCTTCCACGCCCAGCCTCGCAGCCGTCCTCGCCGAGGCCCGCGATCAGCACGCGGCCGACCGCATCTATGTCAGCCTTCTCGCACCTGAAACCCAGGCCGAGATCCACGGCCAGACCTTCACCAGCCTCCCGCTCTCGGTCGCCAATGCCCTTGAGCCCCTCCGCAATGCTCAAGATGCAGGACTGAACGGCGAATCCGCCGAGCTCGTCGGCGAAGCCCCCGCCGGAGGCGTCCTCACCGGCTTTTGGATTCTCAACCTCAACATCGAGCCCGGCGGTTTAAACTAGACTGAACACGATATCGATTGACCTTCCTTCGACCGGCGCTTTTGGGGATTGAGCCGGCGAATTGCAGATTCGATTGAGGCTTCGGGGCAAATTATGGCTCAAATACAGGGACTTGCGGCTCATGCGGCGGGGTCGGAGCTGCTTCCTCTGCGCTACGACCCGGGAAAGCTCGGCGCGTACGAGGTGGAAATCTCCATCACTCACTGCGGTGTCTGCCACAGCGATCTTCACCTCATCGCCAATGACTGGGGCATCAGCCAATATCCCTTCATTCCCGGTCACGAGGTCGTCGGAACCGTCGCTGCCCTCGGCAGCGAGGTTCGCACGCTTGAGCTCGGCCAGCGTGTCGGCCTTGGCTGGCAATCCAACTCCTGCGGCCATTGTGAGTGGTGTATGCGCGGCCAGGAAAATCTATGTGCCGCATCTGAGGGCACCTGCGTCCATCGCCATGGCGGCTACGCCGACCGCATCCGCGCCAACTCCCGCTTTGTCGTTCCTATCCCTGACGCTCTGCCCAGCGAGCAAAGCGCACCTCTGCTCGGCGGCGGAATCACCGTCTACAACCCCATGCGCGTCTTCGGCGTCAATCCATCTTCCCGCGTCGGCATCGTCGGCATCGGTGGGCTCGGCCACCTTGCCATCCAGTTCGCCCGCGTCTTCGGTGCGCACGTCACCGCCTTCTCCACCACAGTAGGAAAAGAAGAGGAAGCCCGCGCCCTCGGCGCGCATCATTTCGTCCACAGCCGCGAGTCCAAATCCATGAAGGAAGTCGCCGGCTCTCTCGACTTCATTCTCTCCACCGTCAACGCCGACCAGGATTGGAGCGCCTACCTCCAGGCCTTGCGCCCCAATGGATCTCTCTGGTTTGTCGGAGTTCCGCCATCGCCAGTCTCCGTTCACACTTTCCCGCTTGTTTCGGGAATGCGCACCATCGGCGGCAGCCCCGTCGGCAGCCCCTTCCGCCTCCGCGAAATGCTCGACGTCGCTGCCCGACATGGCGTCAAAGCCGTCACCGAGGGCTTCCCCATGTCTAAGGCCAACGAGGCCATCGACAAAGTGAGAAAAGGCAAAGTTCGCTACCGCGCCGTCCTCGCCAACTAGCGCATGCGCGGACATAACTTCCAGTGCAAGACCAGATTCGGAACGCAGAGCAAGTCGCTGCGCCCTTTGAAGTAAGAACTGCGAACTCTCAGCTGATTTCCACAGCCGACTTTCGCTAAAATATTTCTCGCATGTCCTTCCCAATCAAAACCTGCGTCATCTGTCAGGAGGAGTTCGAACTCCGTCCTGGCAAGCCCGGCTTCGCGAATCGCTGCCCCTCTTGCAGCGAGCCTGAGGAATCCGCCGAGCCCGAGGCCCGCCCCTCCACCGACTACGCTGAGCGCCGCGCCACCCTTGAAGTCAATGCTGCCCGCCGCCGCGCCATGCGCGACCTGCTTTACCGAAAAGATAGCTAGCCCGCGATCCAACTCCACGGTTCACCGCCCACGGTCCAATGTCCACGGTTCACCGTCCACGTAGAATAGATCTGTGCCCAAACCTTCCCCCACGGTCGGCTTCGTCTCTCTCGGTTGCCCCAAGAACCTCGTCGACTCCGAGGTCATGATGGGCCTCCTCGACCGAGCCGGCGCACGCCTCACCGCCCGCCCCGAAGACGCCGAAATCCTCGTCGTCAACACCTGCTCCTTCATTGACACTGCCAAGCAGGAATCGGTCTCGACCATCCTTGAGATGGCTCGCCACAAAACCAGCGGCCGCGCAAAAAAACTCATCGTCGCCGGTTGCCTCGTCGAGCGCTACCGCGACGAAATCCAGAAAAACATCCCTGAAGTCGACGCAGTCGTCGGCACCGGCGAGCTCGAATCGATCCTCGAAGCTGCCGGCTTGAACCCCGCGCCCGCACCGGTCGCAGCCTCGCCATTCACCATTCTGACGAGCACCCGCGCCGAAGTCCGATCCGGCAAGGAATCCCAATCCGGCACGCACAAGGGCCGACCCGAAGGCGATGCCCGCGAGCGCTCCGGCCGTTTCCTTCGCGACGCCTGGGCCGGCGCTTCATCCGATCTGCCCACATACCTCTACGACGAAACCACCCCGCGTCTCCTGTCGACCCCCCGCGCCTCCGCCTACATCAAAATCGCCGAGGGCTGCGACCACCCCTGCACCTTCTGCGTCATCCCTAACCTGCGCGGCAAATTCCGTTCGCGCCGTTTTGAGTCCGTCGTCGCCGAAGCCGAGCAGCTCGTCGCCCGCGGCGTTCGCGAGATCACCCTCATCGGCCAGGACACCACTTGCTACGGCGAAGACCTCGGTCTCAAGGACGGCCTCGCCACCCTCCTCGACCGGCTCGCCCGGATCCCGAATCTCAAGTGGCTCCGCTTTCTCTACGCTTATCCCAATCGAATCACCGGGAAGCTGCTTGAAACCATTGCGCAGCACGATAACATCTGCAAATATCTCGACCTGCCTCTCCAGCACGCCTCGCCCGATGTCCTCAAGCGCATGAAGCGCGGCGCCTCTGCCGACATCTTCCTCAAGACGCTCTCCAAGGTCCGCGCCGCAGTCCCCGGCATCGCCCTCCGCACCAGCTTCATCGTCGGATTTCCTGGCGAGTCGTTCCGCGACTTTGAACTTTTGGAGGAGTTTATCGGCGAAGCAAAGTTCGACTGGCTCGGCGTCTTCAATTATTCCAATGAAGAAGGCTCGGCCGCCTACGCACTCGACGCGCAAGTTCCTCATCGCACCATCGAGTCGCGTCGCCGCCGCCTGATGAAGCTCCAGCAATCCATCTCGCGCCGCGCCAAGAAGAACTGGGTCGGCCGTGAGCTCACCCTCCTCGCCGAAGGGCCCAGCGCCGAAACGCCGCTTCTCTGGGAAGCACGCACCGAGTTCCACGCTCCCGAGATCGACGGCAAGGTCTTCATCAATGACTTCGGCGCGCTCGACGATCTCGAACCCGGCCGCTTCTACCGCGCCCAGATCACCGAGAGCCACGACTACGACCTTGTGGCCCGCATCCTCTCGCCGGCAAGCTAACCATATTTCCTATTCCCCATCGGCTACTCCCTGTCTTAACATCCCTCCATGTCCATCCAACGCCGCTCTTTCCTCAAGTCAGCCGCTTCCATCGTTCCCGCCGCCGCGCTCCATGACCTCTTCGGGCAAGCTCCTGCACCCGACATGCCCGGAGTCCATCCCGTCCCCGCCGGCCAGGATCGCACCGGCCATCTCCATTCTCTCGGTTTCAGCTCGCTCGCCTTCAAGGTCGTTCCATCTGACACCGGCGGCAACCTACTCGTTATCGAGCACAGCAATCTCATGCCCAACACGGGCCCAGCCCTGCATCTGCATCTCTCTCAGGAGGAGTGGTTCTACGTCATGGAAGGCGAAGTGCGCTTCCAGGTCGGCGATCGTCGCCTGCGGCTAGGCCCGGGCGAGTCCATCCTCGCTCCGCGCCAAATCCCTCACACCTTTTCCGCTGCTGGCGCACCAGCGCACATGCTGATCGCCTTCACCCCGGCCGACAAGATGGAGCAGTACTTCAACGATGCCGTCGTCCATCCCGAACTCGCGCCCACGAAAGATTTCATGAACCAGTACGACATGCAATGGATCGGCCCCTCGCCCTTCTGGAAATCCTAGACCGCTCGCCATACGCTCGGACACAGTCAACTAAAACGTTTGCGGTGGCCCGGCAATCACCGTATCGGGAGCGCCGCCTTGCATCTTGCACTTCCAATCGCCGAATGACGTCTTCCAGCACCATCCCTTGGCCACCGGTACCGCGCTCTTCATGCAGTTTTGCCCCGGCGCGTTCATGCTGGCGCTTATCAGCGTGCAAAAGTATCCCGTATAGCTTCCGCGCAAATCATAGACCTTCGCAGTCATATCGATCCCGTCCAGGCCGGCATCGGTCCAATACACAAACGGTCTGGTGGAACCCATCTCCAGCTTCACATCCTGAATTAATCCCAGCCCCGTGGCCGAATCTCCGTCCATTGTGCATTGAACCAAGACGGCAGCCTGAGCACCCGACGGCGCGCTCTTCACGGCGGAGCAGGTTCTCGGTGCTCGCGATCCGTATTGTGGAAGCATCGTAAGCGGTCCTGAAATTCCGCCGCTCCCTTGACCGGCGCCTTGGCCTCCCGCGTCCTTGCATCCAAGGGGTGTCAAGAGTGTAAGAGCAAAGAAGCCAGGCGCCCACAGGCGCATTTTTCTATGCGGAATCGTCATCGATTCTCCTTAGTTGCCATTTGGAAGATCTGTAGGACAGAAGTGCAAAGCCTCAACGCGGCGCAACCGCCGGGTCGAGATTTCGCTACGAAGCAAGCCACCTTTTGTCGCGAAGCCTTGCCGCTTACGCGCCGCAGATCGTCGGCGCATTCAGAAAGAAAAGAAGAAGAAATCGTCGATCAGCGTTCAGAGGGAATTACCAAGTTAAGTGAATCGCCTTAAAAATATCGGTTTGAGAACCGGGAATGATCCTCTTCGGACACTACTCCCTAAAGATCGAACGCGCAACAACAGGGCACTGCCCGCCAGAGCTCTCCGGGCGGAGTTGTCTTCCTGGTCCTTTGTCCCAGTTTCGTTGCTCACTCGTTCCCTCACTCCCTTGGTCCCTTGTTCCGTGTCTTTCTGCTATCCTTCGGCCATGAAAAACCCGCTTCCCCGTCTGGCCTCCGCAATCCTGCTTCTCTGTGCCGCCCTGGCATGCGCTGCGCCCGCCTCCGGACAGGATTGGGCCAAAGCCATCCTCGACAAATCCCCGCGCCATCAGGAATGGGTAAAAGTTAAATACGACAACCGGACAGTCGACGCCTTCGTCGTCTATCCCGAAGTCAGCCACAAAGCGCCCGTCATTCTCCTCATTCACGAGATCTTCGGCCTCTCTGACTGGGCGCGCTCCCAGGCTGACGACCTCGCCGCCATGGGCTACATCGTCATCGCGCCCGACCTGCTCTCCGGCGACGGCCCTAACGGCGGCGGCACCAGCGCGTTCCCCGATCAGCAATCTGTCATCAAAGCCGTCTCCGGCCTCGATCCCGGCACCATCACCGCCGACCTAAACGCCACCGCGGACTACGCGCTTAAATTCCCCTCCGCCAACGGCAAGCTTGCCGTCATCGGCTTCTGCTGGGGCGGAGGCCAGTCCTTCCGCTTCGCTACAACGCGCCAGGGTCTCTCGGCCGCCTTCGTCTTCTACGGCCCTCCGCCGCCCGCCGACGCAATGAAGAACATCACCGCTCCCGTCTTCGGTTTCTATGGCGGCAGTGACGCGCGCATCTCCGCCACAGTCCCCGACGCCCAAACTGCCATGGCCGCCGCCGGCAAAAAGTATGACCCGGTCATCTACGATGGCGCGGGCCACGGCTTCATGCGCGCCGGCGAAGATCCCACCAACACCAACCCCGCCAACACGACGGCTCGCACGCAGGCACTCGCGAGCCTCAAAGCGCTTCTTGGGAAAATGTAGCGCCGGCGTCTCGCCGGCTGTCGTGCGGGAGTCCTCGCCCGCATCTGTCCGGAAAGCACGAACCCTTCGCCGCCCCTCCCACGCGCTAACATATTGTTGAACGCGGCCTTCGCGCGCGCACCATACTATGTCGCCCCGCAAAAAAAACGTCAAGCATCTTCACTGCCCCACCTGCGGGGTGATCGTCCGCCCTGCGGACGAGGACTTCCCCTTCTGCAGCGACCGCTGCCGCAAAATCGATCTCGGCAAATGGGCCATGGGCGTCTACAAAATTAGCTCTCCCGTTCTCGACCCCGAAGTCCTCGAAGATCTCGGAGGCCTCGGCAGCAATCGCGGCGGAGACTCAGATGAAGGATGAACGTTCCCCCGCTGATCCAGCCCAGGACCAGAAAAATTCCCAAGCCATGAAGAAAACTCCGTGGGCCTGGTCCGTCGCCACCTTCTTCGGCATCGGCTATCTCAAGCCCGGTCCCGGCACCTACGGGTCTATCGCCGCCGTTCTGCTCTGGGCCGCATACGCGTGGCTCGCCCATCCCAGCGCACTCACTCTCCTTGTCGCTCTCCTCATCGGCATCGCGCTCACGCTCATATTCGGTGTCCCCGCCGCCACCATGGTCGAGCGCCAATCTGGAGGCCACGATCCCCAATTCGTCGTCATCGACGAGGTCATCGGCCAATGGATCGCGCTCCTCTTCTGCCCCGTCGACTGGCGTCACGCCCTCATCGCTCTCGTCCTCTTCCGCCTCTTCGATATCACCAAGCCATTCCCCGTCCGCCGCCTCGAGCGCCTCCCCGGCGGCTGGGGCATCGTCTTCGACGACGTGGCCGCCGGACTGTATGCTTTGGGTATAGCGTCGCTGTTGCGCATCTGGTTCTAATATGGCTCGTTCGTCCCCCCAACCCGCTCATCCAGTCGGCCAGATTCCTCGCGTCGACCATGTTCAACCTTCTGCCGCCCTGCCCAGCGGCGAAGTCGAGTTGATCGGGGTATCTCTCGGTCCCAACGGCTTCGGCCTGCCCTCCGTCGCCGTCGACAACCAGCCAGCCCACGTCCTTATGAGCCGGCCCACGCGTCTCGTCTTCCGCGTCCCCGCGCAGGCTTCTGCGGGGCTCATTGAAGTCCGCACGCCCGCCGGCGCCGCGAATCCTGCCAGCCTCCGCGTCGCCCGCCAGCTCAATGACGGCCTGCATCCCGTCACCAGTCCCGCCGTCAGCCGCTCCGGAATGGTCTACGCCACGATCTCCGGTCCGCGTGGCAAGCAAACGCCGGTCTCTGTCGTCCGCGTCTCGCCCGACGGGCGCGCAACTCCCTTCGTTACGGGAATCCTCAACGCCACTGGACTCGCCTTCAATCCCGACGGCGACCTCTTCGTCACTTCGCGCGCTGAAGGCAACGTCTACCGCGTCGACGCCGCCGGCGAATTCACGCAGTATGTCGAAGGCATGGGCGTCGCAACCGGCGCTGCATTCGACCATGAAGGCAATCTCTTTGTCGGCGATCGCAGCGGCACGATCTTCAAAATCAACACCCAGCGCCAGATCTTTGTTCACGCCACGCTTGAGGCCAGCGTCGCCGCCTATCATCTCGCGGTCAACGCAGCCGGTACGCTCCTTGTCACCGCTCCCTCGCTCTCGTCCAATGAAGCCATCTGGGCTATCGAGCCCAACGGCGACACGCGCGTCTGGTACCGCGGCCTCGGCCGTCCGCAGGGGCTCGCCATCTCCAGCGAGGGCGATGTCTACGTCGCTGCATGTCTCCATGGCCGCCACGGACTCGTTCGCATCACTGCCGCGGGCGAGGCATCGCTCGTCCTCTCTGCGCCCAACCTGGTCGGCGTCGCCTTCTCGCCCCTTGGTACCACTATCCTCGCCACCAACGAAGCCGTTTATGATGTGGACTTGGGAGTCGAAGGCCTCAACCTGTTTTAGTCATTAGCCGTTAGTCCTTAGCTTTTAGCTTCGGGCTTGCGAAAGCAAACTTTTGCGGGCTGTGTCGGCGAGACGCAACAGTCTCAAGTCTCCCGCGAAACTTGCTAACAGCTAAGAGCTAATAGCCAAGAGCTGCTTTTATGAAATCCGAAATCATCGCCGTCGGCTCCGAGATGCTCACTCCGCACCGCCAGGACACCAACTCTCTCTATCTCACAGAGAAACTCAACTCACTCGGCGTCATCGTGGCCTTCAAAACCATCGTCGGCGACCGCCGCAACGATCTCATTTCTGCCATCAAAACGGGCCTCACCCGGACTGACATTCTCATCCTCATGGGCGGCCTTGGGCCAACCGAAGACGATCTCACACGCGAAGCCGTCGCCGAGGCTCTCTCGCTGTCGATTCGCCGCGACGCCACGCAGGTCGCTGCCCTCCACGCGCGCGCCGCCAGTTGGCGCATCACCATGCCGCCGAACAATCTCAAGCAGGCCGACGTGCTTGAGGGCGCAACCGTTCTTCCCAATCCCAACGGCAGCGCGCCCGGCCAATGGCTTGACGTCGTTTTCTCCGGCTATCGCAAGCTCGTCATGCTCCTTCCCGGTCCGCCCCACGAGTGCACCCCGCTTTTTGATTCCGAATGTTTGCCCCGCCTCCGCGGCATCGTCCCGCCCCGTTCCATCGCCGTCCGCACGCTCAAGGCCGCCATGATCCCCGAGTCCCAGGCCGACAAGCTCCTCGCTCCCATCTACTCCACCTACACCGATGTTGAAACCACGCTCCTCGCGCACACCGGCGACCTTCAAATCACACTCATCTGCTCCAAGCCTTTTGCTGAAGCCGCCGAGGCCCGCGTCAACGAGCTCGCCGAGCGCATTGAAGATGCCCTTGCCGAATGGTTCTACTCTTCGCAAGGCGACACGCTCGAGCAAGTCGTTCTTTACTATCTCGGCCTGCGCCAGGCCACGCTCGCCGTTGCCGAAAGCTGCACGGGCGGCCTGATCGCTCAGCGCATAACTTCGGTCCCGGGAGCTTCGCGCTCATTTCTAGGCGGCGCGATCGTCTATTCTGACCCGCTCAAGACTACATTCGCCAACGTGCCGCCCGATCTTATCGCAAGGCACGGCGCTGTCTCCGCTGAAGTCGCCAGGGCTCTCGCCGAAGGCATCCGCGCGCGTACCGGCGCAACCATCGGCCTCGGCGTCACCGGCATCGCAGGCCCCGCCGGCGCAACCGATTCCAAACCTGTCGGCCTCGTCTACATCGCCGTCTCTGATGCGCAGGGCACCGACTCCATCGACCGCACCTTCCGCGGCGATCGACAGCGCGTCCGCGAGTGGTCCGCACAGTTTGCCCTCGATCTCGTCCGCCGCCGCCTCTTGTAAGCAACGCGAACGCCTGCACCAGCGGTCGCCGTCATCCGCGCGCAACTCTCCGCCACACTGCGCCAGCACGCGCATCGGCGACCTCAATTGAGGGGACTCTGAATTTATTTCTTGGCCCCTATCGGCTTGTAGCCCGACGTCGCTGCCTTTTTCACCGCAGCCATTGCATCATCGGTGCTCATCAAGGGTGTCGTCTTCACGGCCTTCAATGACCCGCCAGCAGCCGCGGCAATCGCAAACGATGCCATGCCGATGTTGTCCGGCATCTCCACGACCATCACCAGATCGTATTCTCCAAACGACAGCCACGATGCGCTCAGCTTGCCGCCGAGCTTCTTCGCGACCTTCTTCACGACCTCTGTGCGGTTCTCCGGGTTCTTGATGAGCGATGCCAGCGCTTCGCTCGTGTACGAAGCTTGAACCAGATAACTTGCCATGGGGAATCACCTTTCAGATTCAACTTTCCTTCTTGGGGGATGGAAGGCTGTTCGAGTATACCGCCGCCCTCGAACGTTCGCAGCAGAGATCTTCGACGCTCCGACGCCCGATGGTTTCCTCTCTTGCGTTTTCTATTCCCTGTTCCCTGATTCCTATTCCCTGCCGTTCGCTTTGCTACACTTCTCCTGAAGCATCACTCAGCCCCACCATGCATTCAATCCCCCACCAACGCGGGAGCCTACATGCCAGTTGTTGAGCTCGCCGCGGTCACCAAGGCCTACGACAGCAAAGTCGCCGTGCGCGACCTTTCGCTCTCCATCGACGCCGGCCAGATGTTCGGCCTTCTCGGCCCCAACGGCGCCGGCAAGACCAGTTCGATCCGCATGATGATGGGCATCACCATGCCCGACTCCGGTCGCATCAGCCTCTTCGAAAAACCATTCGATCGCCGCAACCTCGACCGCGTCGGCTACCTGCCTGAAGAGCGGGGCCTCTACAAAAAGATGAAGGTTCTCGACCAGCTCGTGTTCTTTGGCGAGCTCCACGGCCTCACCCGGGAAGCCGCCCGCAAGCGTGCCGTCGACTGGGCGTCGCGCATGGAAATCTCCGGCTCGCTCGACAAGAAGACGCAGGAACTCTCCAAGGGCATGCAGCAAAAGATTCAATTCATCGCCACGCTGCTCCACGATCCCGGCCTGGTCGTCATGGACGAGCCTTTCAGCGGCCTCGATCCCGTCAACACCACGCTCCTCCAGGACGCACTCCTCGATCTCAAGTCGCAGGGCAAAGCCATCCTCTTCTCCACGCACCGCATGGATCAAGTCGAAAAGCTCTGCGATTCCATCTGCCTCATCAACAACGGCGAGGCCGTCCTCAGCGGCAACCTGCGCGAGATCAAGAGCCGCTACGAGCGCAATCGTGTCATTGTCGAGTTTGAGGGCAGCGCCGACTTCCTCAAATCCGATGAAATCGCCTCGGCCAACAACTACTCAGGCCACGCGGAAATCACCCTCAAGCCGCACGGCGACGCGCAAAAGCTCCTTCATCTCGCCGCCTCCATGGCCGCAATCTATCGTTTCGAGCTCGTCGAGCCGTCACTAGAGGAAATCTTCATCCAGACCGTGGGAGGCAGCGCCAATGCGTAATATGCTCCTCGTCGCCCGCCGTGAGTACCTCGAGCAAATTCGCGGCCGCGCCTTCCGCATCTCCACCGTTCTCGTGCCTGCGCTCATTCTCTTTCTTCTTGGCGTCAGCGGCTTCACCGGCCGCAAACTCGCCGGCGGACGCCACATTGCCATCGCCGCCGACAACGCCTCTCTCGCCGCCGATATCCGCACCGATCTCCTCGCCGATAAGGGCGCCCATTACACCATCGACACGGTTGCACCCTTCACTGCTCAGGATCGCGCCAATCTTCAGGCCCGCGTCCAAAACAAATCCCTTGACGGCCTCGTCATTATCGATAACTCCGCTTCCGCATCTCCCAGCGTCATTTACGAATCGCAATCGTCAGCGGACTTACTCGATACCTCGCGCCTCACCGAGGCCATCAACGCCGGCTTCCTCAATCTCCGCCTCGCCCAACAGGGCATCTCCAGTTTCCAGGTTCACTCCCTCGTACAGACCGTCCCCCTTGAAACTCTTCAGGTCTCCTCCAGCGGCAAAACCGGAAAGAGCCAGGGCATGGCGCCCTTTTACGCCGCCATGCTGATGACGTTCCTCATGACCATGCCCATTCTTCTTTACGGCATGGACATGGCTCGCTCCGTCATCGAAGAAAAAGGCTCGCGCATCTTTGAGGTTATGCTCGCCGTCGCCCGTCCTGAAGATCTGCTCGCCGGCAAGCTCCTCGGCGTAGGCGCCGTCGGCCTCACCCAAATCGCCATCTGGCTCGCCGCCGCCGCTCTCCTCTCCGGCTCGGCCCTGGCCGCACCCATCCTCAGCGGCCAGATGAAGATTCACTTCAGTGTTCTCGAAGCCGTTCTCTTTCCGATCTACTTCATCCTCGGCTTCTTTCTTTACAGCGCCTTCTTCTCCGGCCTCGCCGCCACCTGCGAAACTGCGCAGGACCTCCAGATGTACATCACTCTCGCCGTCATTCCCACCTGGACCAGCTTCGCCATCCTGCCCTTTCTTCTCAGCAATCCCAACTCGCCCTGGGTCGTTGCTGCTTCCCTCTTTCCTCCCACCGCGCCGCTCGTCATGGTCCCTCGCATCGGCATGTTGTCCGCTCCCTATCCCTGGGGACAGCTCGCACTCTCGCTCGCTCTCATGGTCTTCAGCATTTGGGCCGTCATCTGGCTCGCCTCCCGCCTGTATCGCGTCGGAATCCTCATGTACGGCAAGCGTGCCACTCTCCCTGAGATCTTCCGCTGGCTCCGCTACAGCTAGAGTCCTGATCTCTGCTCTCTGTCCTCGCTTACAACTCATCCCGCTTGAATCCCATCTACTCATTCGGGAGCGCGCTCAGCGGCTGCGTAGCGTCCGATGCTCAGAATTGCTCAGCTTGGCGCCCAGAGCGAATGCTATCGTCTCTAATCGCCACAAGGCAGACACCGAATGAAGAATCTCTTTGACCAAACTCCGCGATCCTTCTCTCTCAGCGCCTTCCTCGTCACCGCGCTGATTTGCGCCATCCAGCCGCGCATCCATGCAGCCCCCCAGGTTGTCCGTTACGCGCAAGGGAGCTATCACGGATTCCTCGAACTGCTGTCCCCAGACGGCCAGGTGGTTGCTTTAGGAGATAGCACTCAGGTCGTCCGTGGCGATCGCGTTACGTCACAAACAACCTTCACCTTCAAGGATGGCTCAACGGACGAGGAAACCACTGTCTTCTCGCAACACAGCACATTCCAGCTCATCTCGGAACACCATATTCAAAAGGGACCTTTCTTTCCTCATCCCATGGCGGTGTTTGTTGACGCGCGCAGCGGTGAATTCATAACCCGCACCATCGGGAAAGACGGCAAGGAGGAGGTCAAGGCCAGCCACGTTCAGTTGCCAAACGACCTCGCCAACGGCATGGTTCCCCTCGTCGTTGAAAACATGAGCCCCGGCGACTCTTCAAAAACAATCTCCATGGTCGTGGCCGCACCCAATCCGCTCGTGGCCAAACTCGTCATCTCCAAAATTGGCGAAGACAACTACTCCCTGGTCGGCACTGCTCGCAAGGCGATCCATTATGAAATCAAGATCGAACTGGGTGGAGTAGTTGGCTTCGTGGCGCCCCTTATCGGCAAGGCTCCGCCAAATATTGAGATCTGGACCGTGCCCGGGCAGCCTCCGACCTTCGTCAGAGAACAAGGCCCCATCTATCCGGACGGCCCGGTGATGACCATCCAACTGGCGAGCCCCGCCTGGCCCGACGCCGCCAAGCCCGGCGGCTAATTGATCCATGTTCCTCGGTCTCGGTTCACCCGTCACTGATCTCCGATCAACTGCTGCTCACCGGCCTTAACCCCTGATTTTCCGGCCTGAATCTGGCAACCAAGCCAGTTCTCTGCGCCCCGGCTCTGCTAACTCTCTGCTCTCGCCGTAGAATCGACGAAGTGACTACCGCAGCCAGCGAACAGTTCTCGCTCCGCCAGCGTCTCGTGCTGGCCGTGGTTCCGCGTCTGGTCTGGGCGCTGCTCTCGATCGTTGGCCGCACCTGGCGCTTCGAGACCATCGCCGAACTGGGTGCCACGCCGCTTCCCGGCGGCGAGGGCGCGGGGGCCGAGATTTTTTGTTTCTGGCACCAGTGCGTTCTGCCCTGCACGTTTTACTTCCGCCGCTCCGGCGCAACCATCATCGTCAGCCAGAGCTTCGATGGCGAATTGATCGCGCGCATTCTCGGGCTCTTCGGATACAAAACCGTCCGCGGCTCCAGCTCGCGCGGCGCGCAAGAGGCGCTGCTCGGCCTCAAACACGTCCTTGAATTCGGCCACACAGCAATATTCACCGCTGACGGCCCGCGCGGCCCAATCTTCCGCACCAAGACGGGCCCCCTCCGCCTCGCCGCGCTCACTGGCGCGCGTATCGGCGCTTTTCATCTACAGCCCCGGCGTGCCTGGTCTCTGCATTCCTGGGACCGTTTTCTGGTTCCCATGCCCTTTACGCGCATCGCTGTCAGTTGGTCTCGCTGGACCCATGTCCCCCCGGACCTCGCCGAAGACAAGATTGAAGAGCAGCGCGACCTGCTCACCGCCACCATCGAGCGCGCCCGCCTCCACGCGCTCAACCACTTCGGGAAAGCCGCGCAGTGAATCGCATCGCTCTTTGTAGCGCCGGCGTCCTCGCCGGCTGTAGTGCGGGCGTCCTCGCCCGCACTCTCCCTCCAGTTGTGGAGCATTGCGGATGAACAACCTCGCCATCTCCGACTTCCACTACGACCTGCCCGAAGACCTCATCGCGCAAGAGCCTCCAGCCGAGCGCGGCGCCAGCCGCATGCTCGTCGTGGACCGCGCTTCAGGCGCATTGCGCGACGACCGTTTCGCCAACCTCGAATCGCATCTGCGCCCCGGCGATCTTCTCGTCCTCAATGACAGCCGCGTCATTCCTGCGCGCCTCTACGCACACCGCACTCTCGTCCGGGATCGTGAAACGCCCACCGGCCGCATTGAAGTTATGCTCACCGAACCTGCCGGCGGCAACCGCTGGCGCGCTCTCGTTCGTCCCGGCCGCAAGGTCGCTATCGGCGAGCGCCTCGTCTTTCCCGCGCCTTCTGGCGCGATCGCCCTTGAAGCTGAAGTCCTTGAGCGTGGCCAGTTCGGCGAGCGTCTGCTCGAGTTCGCCCCCGTCGATGGCTTCTTCGCCGTCCTCGAATCAATCGGTCACATTCCCCTTCCGCCCTACATCCATCGAGACGACGCCGACTCCGATCGTGGCCGCTACCAGACCGTATTCGCCTGTGAGCGAGGTTCCGTCGCCGCGCCCACCGCCGGCCTGCACTTCACTCCGGACACTCTCGCGCAACTCTCATCCGAAGGAATCGAAATAGCGCGCATCACGCTCCATGTCGGCCTCGGGACATTCGCTCCACTGCGCGTCGAGCGCGTGAGCGAAGTCCATCTCCACCGCGAACGCTATTCCATTTCGGCCGAGGCTGCAGACGCAATTCATCGCGCCGTAGCGGAGCGTAGGCGGATCGTCGCCGTCGGCACCACCGTCGTCCGCACGCTCGAAGCCGCTGCGTTAGCCGCCGGAGGCAGCCCAATCCAGCCCCACTCCGGTTCAACCGGCATCTTTATTTCGCCCGGTTTTGATTTCCGCATCGTCGACGCGCTCCTGACCAACTTCCATCTTCCCAAGTCGAGCCTGCTTATGCTGGTCTCGGCCTTCGCTGGTCCCCAGCGCACCGGCCTCGACCGCGTCCTCGCCGCCTACCGCCACGCCGTCCAATCCCGCTACCGCTTCTTCAGCTACGGCGACTGCATGTTAATTCAATAAGGTTGTCATCCTGAGCGACCTTCGTCCGCCGAAGCGGACGAAGGGAGTCGAAGGACCTGCATTTCGAACTGGCGAGTGCAACAGATGGACCCCACTGCTATCCTCACAATCGATGCCCGATTCGTCCAGGCCGCCCGTCTTTCTTCTCGACGCGATGTCCTTCATCTTCCGCGCCTATCACGCCATGCAGCGCTCGCGGCCCATGTCCACGCGCTCCGGCCTGCCCACCGCGGCCACCTACGTCTTCGTCAACATGATTAAGAAGCTCCGCCAGGACTTCTCACCCAAATACTTCGCTGCGGTATTCGACGTCAGCGGCGAAGTCTTCCGCGACGAGCGCGCACGCGCCATCGGAACGCTGCGTCGTTGGAACGGCAAGACGCAGAGCTTCGAAGACGTGAGCTACGACGGATACAAGGCCAAGCGCGAAGCCATGCCCGAGGATCTTCGCCGTCAGATTCCCTATATCCGCCGCTCGCTTGAAGCTCTCCGCATCCCCATCCTCCAGGCTGAAGGCTTTGAGGCTGACGACGTCATCGGCACCCTCGCCCGCGAAGCAGCCGAGCAGCAGCACGAGGTCTTCATCGTCTCCGGCGACAAGGACATGATGCAGCTCGTCACGCCTCAGGTCCGAATCCTCAACCCGCAAAAAGACAACCTGATCCTCGATCCCGACAAAGTCATCGAAGTGCTCGGCGTCCCTCCGGACAAAGTCGTCGACGTCATGGCCCTTCGCGGCGATTCAGTCGACAACATTCCCGGCGCGCCCGGCATCGGCGACAAGGGCAGCGTGGAATTGATCAAAGAGTTCGGCAGCGTCGAGGCCGTTCTCGACCGCACTGCGGAAGTAAAACGTAAAGCCTACCGCGAATCGCTTGCGCAGAATCGCGATACCGTCCTGCTCTCCAAGGAACTCGTCACCATCGACACCCATGTGCCGCTGCCGCTCGATCTGGCTGCAATGGAAACTCAGCCGCCCGACCTCGAGGCCTGCCGCACGCTCTTCACCGAGCTTGAGTTCACATCCATGCTCCGCGATCTCGCTCCTGTGGAGGGCGGCCAATCAGCGGAATTGATCGAAGACCCTTCGCCTGAGCAAATCGCGGCCTTCTACACCGCCGCGCGCGCCAATGGTTTTTCCCTGGCCCTCGATGCCGCCGAACCGGCCGAACCTAAAACCGAAGACGACCAGCCCGCGCTGCAGTCGCTCCTCGACCTTGCCGAAGCCGCCGAAAAGAAGGCCAACTTCTACATCGGAGCCTGCGCAGATCCTGTGCGCGCGCTTCGCTTGCCGCTCACGCCGGAATTCCGCGCGCTGCTCGAAGATCCCTCGGTGACCAAGCGCGTTCATGATCTGAAACTCGCTCTCCACGTCCTCGGCGATAGAGATGTCGCGCTCAACGGCCCGGTCGACGACACGCAACTGCTTTCCTACGCCCTCAACCCGACCCACTCTACGCAGTCCCTGGCCGACGTCGCTGCGCGCAACAATCAGCCGTCACCATCTTCCCTGCCCGCCGCTGCCGCCTCCATTCTTGCGCTCGTTCCCGCTTTGCGCCGGGATGTCGACAAAGCCGGCGTCGCGCGTGTCTATGCCGAAATCGATCTCCCGCTCGCGCCCGTGCTCTATCGCATGGAGAAAGCGGGCGTTCGCATTGACACCGGCGTGCTCGACGGCCTGTCCAAGCGCTTCAGCTCAGAAATTGAACGCGTCGGCGAGCGTATCTTCGAGCTAGCCGGCGAGCGCTTCAATATCAACTCGCCCAAGCAGCTTGGCGTCGTTCTATTCACCAACTTGGGCCTGCCCTCTCCGCCCGCTCGCGGCAAGAGCAAGTCCGTCTCCACCGCGGTAGACGTGCTCGAGTTTCTCTCCGACAAGCATGAGGTCCCCAAACTCGTTCTCGAATATCGCCATCTGTCCAAGCTGAAATCGAATTACGTCGACGCCTTGCCGCTCCTCGCCGATTCCGACTCGCGCGTGCACACAACCTTTCAATCAGCCGCAACTGCCACCGGCCGCCTCTCCTCGATCAACCCCAATCTTCAGAACATTCCTGTGCGCACCGAGCTTGGCCGCGAGATTCGCGCCGCATTCACCGCCGCGCCCGGCACTGAGCTGCTCTCAGCCGACTACTCACAGATCGAGCTGCGTCTGCTCGCGCACTTCACCGGCGATCCGCTTCTGATTCGCGCCTATGCTGAAGACATCGACGTTCACACTCTCACCGCCAGCGAGGTTTTCGGCGTCCCCGTCGAAACCATGGATAAGGAGACCCGCAACCGCGCCAAAGCCGTCAACTTCGGCATCGTCTACGGAATCTCTGCATTCGGTCTCGCCACGCAGCTCGGCATTCCACAGGCCGAAGCGAAAGCTTACATCGAGCGGTACTTTGCCCGCTACCAGGGCGTGCGCGCGTTTATTGAGAAAACGCTTGAACAGACTCGTCGCGACGGTTTCGTGCGCACCATGTTCGGACGCCTGCGGCCCATCCCCGACATTGAAAGCCGCAATCCCAATCAGCGCGGCTTTGCCGAACGCACCGCCATCAACACTCCTCTGCAAGGGACCGGAGCCGACCTCATCAAATTGGCGATGATCTCGCTCGACCGCAAACTGACGGAGCGAAAGCTGAAAACGCGCATGGTCTTGCAGGTCCATGACGAATTGCTCTTCGAAGTTCCGGTCAACGAAAAAGATGAAACCGCGGCTCTCGTACGTTCCGAAATGGAAGGCGTGGTTAAGCTGAAAGTGCCGCTGGTCGCCGACCTTTCCTTTGGGCCGAATTGGCGCGACCTGAAATAGGTCCCTCGTGCCTTTTGTAAACCCTGAGCCATCAAGTGGACCGCGATCCCTGTGTGCCGCCAGCCTCCCGGCCAGCTATCGAGCGGGGGCCTGCCCTGAGCAGAGTCGAAGGGTCCTCGCCCGCACATGAAGGCCCTCCACGAGTTAGACTGGTAAACGTTTGCCAGAGTCGGAGGAATCGCCATGAAAAAAGTCAGCCGCAGAGAGTTCGCCAAGAGTGTTGCCCTTGCCCCAGTCGGATTGGCGGCCGCATCGTCTCTACTTGCCCATGCTCAGGCAACTCCTCCAAGTCCGGCCGCCCCAAAACCGGCTCCTGCGCACGAGGTCCCTCCCACTCTTCGCTTCTCCGTCGATGAGCCGGAGCCCTTCGCTGCACCCATTGAGTTCGCTCGCAACCCAATGCAGCCCAGAGTTCGCGAATTTGCCCTCGGCGAAGTGTCTCTCGATGCTGGCCCGCTCCAGCAGGCCCGCGAGTGGAACCGCGGCTACCTGATGCGGCTTCCAAACGACCGGCTCCTGCGCAACTTCCGCGTGAATGCCGGATTGCCGACCGATGCCCAGCCGCTCGGTGGCTGGGAAGAACCCAAATGTGAGCTTCGCGGCCATTTTGTCGGTCACTATCTTTCCGCGTGCTCCATGCTTTACGCCGCCACCGGCGACAAGGCCATCAAAGCGAAGGCCGACGAACTCGTTGCGGGGCTTGCCGAGTGCCAGGCAAAGCTCAACGACAACGGCTATCTCAGCGCCTTCCCCACCGAGTACTTTGACCGGCTCGACCAGCGCAAACAAGTCTGGGCGCCGTTTTACACCATGCACAAAATCATGGCCGGGCTCTATGACATGAAGGCGCAGGCCGGCAACGATCAGGCCCTCGACGTGGTGGTCAAAATGGCCGGATGGGTCGATGCCTGGACCGCGGCGAAAACCGAAGAGCACATGCAGGACATCCTCAACGAAGAGTTCGGAGGGATGAGCGAGGTTCTCTACAACATCGCCGCTACAACCCGCGACGACCGCTGGGCACGCACCGGCGACCGCTTTACTAAGAAGGTCTTCGTTACGCCACTTGTCTTACGCCACGATGCGCTCAAGGGCCAGCACATGAATACGCATGTGCCACAGGTAATTGGCGCCGCCCGCCGCTACGAAATCAGCTCCGATTACCGCTTCCGCGACCTGAGCCGCTTCTTTTTTGAGACGGTTTCTGAGGCCCGCACCTTTTCAACCGGCGGCTCCAGCACGAATGAGCACTGGCTTGTCGATCCCGATCATCTGGCCGCCGAAAAATCAGTCAGCCCGAATCACCAGGAGTGCTGCTGCTCGTACAACATGATGAAGCTCGCACGTCACCTCTATACGTGGGATCCTGACAGTCGCTACATGGATTACTACGAGCGCAATTTGCTCAATCACCGGCTGGGCACAATCGAGCCTGAAACCGGCCACACAAGCTACTTCCTCTCGCTCTCTCCGGGGGCCTGGAAAACAAAATGTACCGAAGACGATTCCTTCTGGTGCTGCACCGGAACCGGCGTTGAAGAGTATTCCAAGGTGAATAACACAATCTATTTCCACGACGACGACTCGCTCTATGTCAATCTCTACTTCGCGTCGGCGGTTGACTGGAAAGATCGCGGCATCCGGCTGAGACAGAATACGACGCTCCCTGAGAGCGAACGTACCGAGCTGAAAATCGAGAAGACGCCCGGAACCGAGTGGACGCTGCGCGTTCGCATTCCCGCCTGGACAAAGGCCGCAAATGTCATCGCCGTAAACGGTAAGAAGCTGGACGTTTCCGGCACGCCGGGCAGTTATCTCGCCATCACTCGCGCCTGGAAGTCCGGCGACAGCGTCGAACTCACCCTTCCGATGCGCCTCGTCGCCGAACCTCTGTCCGACGACACCACGCAGCAGGCGTTTCTCTACGGGCCGTTGGTGTTGGCCGGCCAGTTTCCAAGAAACGGCCTCGAAGAGAAACTTGAGCAAAATCAGGGACCGGAGATCCATAAAGCGCCTCCCGTCGATGTTCCTGCTCTCAAAGCCGGCAGCGCCGATCCCAACTCGTGGATCAGGCCCATTCCCGGCGAGACTCTCGCATTCCGCACAACGGGCCAGGAGCGTGATATGGATCTGAAGCCCCTGAACCAAAGTTGGCAACGGTTTGCTGTTTATTGGACTGTATCGTAGCGAAGGGGTCGCGTCGTCGCCGCTGAAATTGGGCCGGAATCCAGCCTTCGCTGATTTGCCTGCCCTTGGTTAGGCCTCGATATTTCCACAAAATATCCCTTGCATACTTATGCACTTCCGTCGTATATTTATTCAAGCGCGGTTTCCTGCCGGGAACCGCGCCTTTGCTTTGCCCTGATTCAGGAATCGGTTTGGAAAAATGAACGCCCTGCGCCTCAACGTAATTCGTGAAGTGCTGTCCAGTTCGCCTGTCGCAAGCCAGGATGAGCTGCGCCGCAAGTTGCGCCGTCGCGGCATTCACGTAACCCAGGCCACGCTCTCGCGGGACATTCACCAATTGCGGGTCTCAAAAGGTCCCGGCGGATATTCGCTCCCCAATGGCCACGGCGGAACCGCTATCGCGGCCGCGGCGGATGAAGACCAGTTGCCCTCCGTCAGTGAAATGATCGATAGCTTTGGCTTGCGCGTGCGACGCGCAATGAATCAAGTGGTTCTGAGTACGGCGATGGGCGGCGCGCAGCCGGTTGCGGCGGCCCTTGACCGTGAAGAGTGGCCTGAAGTCGTCGGCACCATCGCCGGGGATGATACCGTTTTGATCATTTGCACGGATGCGCGCCACGCAAATGAAGTCGAAGCGCGACTCAGGACGATGCTGAAAATATGACGAAGACGACACAAACCGCGGTTGTGGGTGTCACCGGGTACGCTGGCGCCGAGTTGGCGAGGCTGCTCCTGCATCATCCCCGCCTGAAGAATCATCCGCCGGTCTTTGCCGGGCGCGTCGATCCGAAGGATCAGGTGCGCGGCGGAGTTCCGCTTACCGAGATTCACCCTCAACTCGCGGATAACAACGGAAGCGCGGACCTGAAGCTCGAAGCCTTCTCCTGGGAACTGCTGGCTGAGCGCGGTGTTGACGTTTTGTTTCTCGCTACGCCGCACGAACAGTCCCGCGAGTGGGTGCCTGAAGCACTCAAGCGTGGGCTACGCGTCATTGATCTGAGTGCCGCATGGCGCTTGACCGAGCCGGCCAATCGCGCCGTGTATGCATTCTCTGACGAAGGCTCCGACGTTGCCGCGGCCACGCAGGCGCAGGCCGTCTATGGCATGCCCGAACTCCATCGCAAGCAGATCGCGTCTGCAAAATTAGTCGCCAATCCCGGCTGCTACGCGACGTCGATCATTCTCGCGCTCAAGCCTCTTATTGCCGCGGGCCTCATCGATCTCGAGCACGGAGTTGTGGCCGACGCCAAAAGCGGTGTTAGCGGCGCCGGCAAGGTTCCCTCCGCCAAAACGCACTTCATGTACGCGGCCGACAATCTTTCGGCCTATGGCGTGTTTGCGCATCGCCATACCGGCGAGATTCTTGAGGAAGTCGGCGTTTCTGCTTGCCAGATTGTCTTCACCCCGCACCTTTTGCCGATTCCACGCGGAATCCTCTCCACGATTTACGTCCACTTCGCCAAGGCGCAATCACATGAGAGCGTGGCGCGGGTGTATCGCGAGTTTTTTTCGGGCAGCCCCATGGTCAGGCTTTACGAAAAGGGGTTGCCGCAGATTCAATACTCGGTGCGGACCAACTACGCTGACATTGGCTTTCAGCTTGATGCCGGCGGCAAGCGCGCAGTGATTGTCAGTTGTCTCGACAACCTTCTGAAAGGCGCTGCCGGCCAGGCGGTCCAGAATCTGAACGTGATCGAGGGCTGGCCCGAATCGGAGGGTCTCGCATGAAATGCGCAGCGGAGGGCCTTGAATGAAGTACGTCGTTAAATTGGGAGGCGCGGGCCTGGAGTCTCCGGTGCTCCTCGATAGCTGCATGCGGGCGATCACTGACCTTGTGCGTGATGGCAATCAGGTTGCCGTCGTTCACGGGGGCGGCGTGCAGTTGACTCGCACCCTCAAGGCGCTCGGCAAGCAAAGCGATTTCATTGACGGTCTGCGCGTCACTGACGCGGAGACGCGCGATGTGGCTCTGATGGTCTTTGCCGGCCGCGTGAACAAAAGTCTGGTTGCAGCTCTCGGCGCGCTCGGTCAGCCTGCGGTCGGCCTCTCCGGCGGCGACGGGCTTCTCTTCCGTGCGCGCAAAAAACGTACCTCGCCTGACCTTGGATTCGTGGGTGAAATCGCCGCGAGCGATCCCCGCTGGCTTGATGCCATCTGGCAGTTGAATGGCGTACCGGTCCTTTGTTCCATGGCCCTCGGGTTCGACGGCGAGTATTACAACATTAACGCTGACGAGATGGCCGCCGCCTGCGCCGTAGCCTGTCATGCCGACGCGCTTGTTTTCCTCACCGACGTTCCCGGCGTGAAGGGTGCAAACGGCGAAGTGCTGCGCTGGCTTTCCATCGATCAAATTGCGGAGATGGCCAAGAGCGCGGTGATTTCCGGTGGCATGTTGCCCAAGCTGAGCGCATGCCGGGAGGCGCTCTTAAACGGCGTGAAGCGCGTACGTATTCTTCCCGCCGAAGCTGCCGGTTCCCTTCCCGATTTGTGCAGTTCGCGCATAGTCCACGGCACTGAAGTGATGGTTGCATAGGAGGTTTTAGCAACGATGAAACTCGAAGAGATTCGCGCCGCGGAGCAACGGCTGCTCCTCTCCACATATGACCGCAGTCCGGTTCTGTTTGTGGACGGTCAAGGGGTCTACATCCAGGACGAGAACGGTACGAAGTACCTCGATTTGCTCAGCGGCATTGGCGTCAACGCGCTCGGATATAACCATCCGGCAATTGTCGATACGATCGCCCGCCAGAGCCGAGCCCTCATTCACACATCGAACCTCTATTATCACGAGGGCCAGGCGGAGCTCGCCATGCGACTCACGGAGCGCACGGGCCTCGACCGCGCTTTCTTTTCGAATTCCGGCACCGAAGCGTGGGAGGGCGCGCTCAAACTAGCGCGCGCCTACGCCGGTCTCAGGCGCAGCGAGGGCGCGCAAATTGGCACAAAGTTTCTGGCCCTTGAGCAGAGCTTCCACGGCCGCACCTTTGGCGCCATGTCCACAACCTATAAGGCAAAGTACCGCGAGCCGTTCGGTCCTGTTGTTCCCGGTGTCGAGTTCGTGCGCTTTAACGACGTTCCGACCTGCGGACAAACTTCTCGAGCGATGTCTGCGCCATCCTTGTCGAATCGATTCAGGGTGAGGGCGGAATTCGTCCCCTGACCAATGAATTCTTTGCCGAAGCGCGTGCACTAGCCGACTCCACCGGCGCATTGCTCATCGTCGATGAGATTCAATCCGGCATGGGCCGCACAGGAAAATGGAGCGCCTATCAGCACTACGGAATTCAGCCCGACGTCACCACATTTGCCAAGCCTCTTGCCGGCGGTCTCCCGCTCGGCGCCGTCATGTGTACCGAGGAAGTTGCTCGCGTGATGCACGCCGGGATGCACGGCACAACATTCGGCGGCGGCCCACTGGCCTGCGCTGTCGGGATCGCCGTCATTGACACAATCGAGAAAGAGGGCCTGCTCGCCCACGCAACCGAAGTCGGCAACTACTTCCAGCAGTCCCTGCGCTCGCTTGCCGCCCGGCACGATGCCATCATCGACGTCCGCGGAAAGGGCCTGATGATCGCCGCCGAGCTCGATTCAGCAGAACTGGCCAAGCTCACGGTGGCCGAAATGATGAAGCGTCACATTCTCATCAACTGCACCAGCGACACGGTGCTGCGCTTCCTGCCGCCTTACATTCTCGAGCGCTCTCACGTTGATACGGCAATTGCGGCGCTCGATGACATTCTTACTGTCAACGCTGCGGCGCACACCACGCCTGCGAGAGGTCACCAACATGGCTAGCAGAACAACCCTGGAACGTAAAGTTCAGGAGCAGACAAAGTCCACGATCCCCGTGCAAAAGGACCCCGATGTCCTCGCCGCGGCCGCGCGCATGGCAGGCGAGGACCTTTGCTCCATCGCCGATCTCTCCAGCGCCGAGGTGCGTGCCCTCATGAAGCTGGGTCACGACGTCAAGAGCAACCCCCGCCAGTATCGCGATGCGCTCGATGCAAAACAAATGGTTTTGATGTTTGAGAAAGCCAGTCTGCGCACTCGGCTGGCTTTTGAAGCCGGCATCAACACCATGGGTGGCAACGCGATCTTCGTCGATCAAACCAACTCGCCACTCGGCGAGCGCGAAACCATCGCCGACGTTGCCAGGAATCTCGAGCGCTGGGTCGACGTGATCGTCCTGCGCACCTACGCGCACGACACGATCACGGAGATGGCGGCTAATTCTCGCGTCCCAATCATCAACGCGCTCTCCGATTTCGAGCATCCCTGCCAGGCCCTGGCGGATTTTATGACTCTCGAAGAACACTTCGGCACCGCCGTCGGCCTCAACTTCACCTACGTCGGCGATGGAAATAACGTCTGCCATTCGCTTATGCTCACCGGTGCGCAACTGGGCGTCAACGTCACAGTGGCTACGCCGCGCGGCTACTCGCCCGACATCGAAATTGTGACCAAGGCCCGGGAAATGGCCGAGGCCAACCACTGCGAGATTCGCCTGCTTCAGGACCCGCAGGCTGCCGTCGAAGGCGCCGACGCCGTCTACACTGACGTGTGCGTGAGCATGGGCTTCGAGCACGAGTCGACGAAGCGTGCCCCCATCTTCCGCCCGTTCCAGGTGAATGAAGCGCTGATGTCCAAGGCGGGATCGCATGCAGTCTTTATGCACTGCCTTCCCGCTCGGCGCAACGATGAAGTCACCGACGCCGTCATCGATAGCCCGCAGTCCATCGTCTTTGATCAGGCCGAGAATCGCCTGCATGTGCAGAAAGCATTGTTGCTGTTGCTGTTGGGCGGACTTGTGAATGTGGAGAAGTTTCAATAAAACAGTTCGTAGTTCACGGTTCTTAGTTCACAGTTCATCGGTAGCGGCCCAGCAAATGCGCGAGTACTAAGAACTGTGAACTTTAAAGGAGAGCATGTCTGTAATTCTCGAGTCCCTCCCCACGGGGAAGAAAGTCGGCATCGCCTTCTCCGGCGGGCTCGACACCTCCGCCGCCCTCCACTGGATGAGGCAGAAGGGCGCGATCCCCTATGCCTATACAGCCAACCTCGGCCAGCCCGACGAGACCGACTACGAATCCATTCCACGCGCGGCCCTGGAATATGGCGCTGAAAAGGCTCGCCTTATCGACTGCCGCGGTCCACTCGTGCGCGAAGGCATCGCCGCACTCCAGGCCGGCGCCTTTCACATCACCACCGCAGGCGTCCCCTATTTCAACACCACACCCATCGGCCGCGCCGTTACGGGCACCATGCTCGTCGCCGCCATGAAAGAGGACGACGTCAACATTTGGGGCGACGGCTCCACGTTCAAAGGCAACGATATTGAACGCTTCTATCGTTATGGTCTGCTCGTTAATCCCAGTCTCCAGGTCTACAAGCCCTGGCTGGATGCCGCGTTCATTGACGAACTAGGCGGCCGCGCCGAGATGTCTGCCTATATGCAGCGCTCGGGATTCGCCTACAAAATGTCGGCCGAGAAGGCCTACTCCACCGATTCCAACATTCTTGGCGCAACCCATGAAGCCAAGGATCTGGAGCACCTCTCTTCGTCCGTCAAAATCGTCGTTCCCATCATGGGCGCCGCATTCTGGCGCGACGACGTCGAGATCAAACGCGAAGAAATTGTCATTCGCTTTGAAGAGGGCACACCCGTCGCTCTCAACGGCCGCCAATTCGATTCGCCCGTCGATCTTCTTCTTGAAGCCAACCGCATCGGCGGCCGCCACGGCCTCGGCATGTCCGATCAGATTGAGAACCGCATTATTGAGGCGAAATCCCGCGGCATCTACGAGGCCCCTGGCCTCGCGTTGCTCTTTATCGCTTACGAGCGCCTTGTCACCGGCATCCACAATGAGGACACCATTGAGCAGTACCGCGACCATGGCCGCAAGCTTGGCCGCCTGCTCTATCAGGGCCGTTGGTTCGACTCCCAGGCCATCATGCTCCGCGAATCCGCCCAACGCTGGGTCGCAAAACCCATCACCGGCGAGGTCACACTCGAGCTGCGCCGCGGCAACGACTACTCCATTCTCAATACCGAGTCGCCCAACCTCACCTTCCATCCCGAGCGCCTCAGCATGGAGAAAACTGAATCCACATTCTCCCCGCGCGACCGCATCGGGCAACTCACCATGCGCAATCTCGACATTACCGACACCCGCGAGAAGCTCGTCACATACGCCAAGACCGGCCTCCTCACGCTCAGCAAGGGCAGCGAGATGCCCCAGCTCAACAATGGCAAGGAGAAAGAATAGCTTGAGGTAGGCTTAAAGCAATGTCTAATGAACAACAATCCGGCAAGATGTGGTCAGGCCGGTTTCGTGAGCCGCTGGACGCGGAATTCGAAGCCTGGCAGCGCTCCATCGTCTTTGATTGGCGCCTTCTCGATCAGGAAGTCGCCGCCAGCAAAGCGCACGCGTCGGCCCTCTCCGCGGCAGGGATCCTCTCCAAGAGCGAAACCGTCGAGCTGACGACAGCGCTCGACGAGATTGCCACGGAATTCGGTTCTTACTCCGGCAGAGTCGAGATGAGCAATCATGCCACTGCCGAAGACATTCATCACTTCGTTGAGCTTAAGCTCGTCGAGCGCGTCGGCGATCTCGCGCTCAAACTGCACACGGGCCGCAGCCGCAATGAGCAAATTGCAACGGACCTGCGCCTTTATGTGCGCGCTCAAATCGAGCTTGTCGTCAGCGGGCTCGCAGCCTGGGCCGCCGCTTTGGTTGCGCAGGGGCGCGACGCAGGCGAAGCCGTCATGCCGAGCTACACGCATTTGCAGCGGGCGGAGCCTGTTCTGATAGCGCATTGGCTGCTTGCTTATGTTGAGATGGCATTGCGCGATGCCGATCGCCTCCTCGATTGCGCGGCACGCCTGAATTTCTGTCCTTTGGGATCGGGAGCGGTGGCCGGTGCCACTCTTCCTCTCGATCGGACCATCGCGGCGCGTGAACTCGGATTCGCGGCGCCAACCGCCAATTCGATGGACGCGACAAGCGACCGCGACTTTATTCTCGAGTACCTCAACGCGCTCACATTCGTTGGCCTGCATCTCAGCCGCTTCGCAGAGGAGATCACTCTGTTTGCCACTGCGGAATTCGGTTTTGTTACTTTGCCTGAAGCATTTTCCACTGGATCAAGCGCGATGCCGCAGAAAAAGAATCCTGATCTGACTGAATTGATCCGCGCCAAAGTTGGGCGCATCAATGGCGCGGCGCAAACGGTGGCAATGCAGCTCAAAGGGCTGCCATTGGCCTACAATAAAGACATGCAGGAGACTCAGGAGCCGGTCTTTTCCGCCGGCTTCGTGCCGCAAATGCTCAAACTTGTTGCGCGGTTCACGGCCGCCATCCAATTCAATCGCGACCGCATGGGCCAAGCAGCCGAGTCAGGCTTCCTCAACGCGATGGCCGCCGCAACCTATCTGGTTCATAAGGGCGTGCCTTTCCGTACTGCCCATGAAAAGATCGGCCGCGCAGTCCGCTTTGCCATCGAGAAAGGCGTCGAGCTGGATGGCCTTACTCTCGAGGAGCTGCGCGAGTTTGGCCAGGAGTTCGGCGAAGACTTCTATGCCGCAATCACTCTCGATGCGACGCTCGATTGCCATGATGTGATCGGAGGAACTGCGCGAGAGCGCGTGCGCAAAGCCCTCGATCGGGCCTCGGACTGGATTCGCGTTCTCGAAAAACACCCGGCTGGGGAGGCAATGCATGCTGGTGCGTAAAGCGCTTCTGCACGACGCCTCCAATATCTACGACCTGGTGAACTCTCTTTCCGGCGACGGCACCCTGCTCAAGCGGCCCTTCGCGGAAATCTGCGAGAACATTCGCGACTTCACCGTCGCCGAGTCCGATGGTGGAGTATTCCTGGGCTGCGGCGCGCTACACCTCTACGGTCCGCATCTCTGCGAGGTGCGCTCGATCGTCGTCAAGCCCGAAGCGAAAAGCCAGGGTGCCGGCGGCGGCATCCTGAAAGCCCTCATCGAAGAGGCCGAAACACACGGCATCCAATCGGTCTGCCTGTTTACGCGCATTCCCGATTTCTTTTTCAAGTACGGCTTCCGCACCGTTGAAGACAAATCGGAGCTGCCCGACAAGATCTTCAAGGACTGCCAGATGTGTCCCCGCCTGCACCGCTGCGATGAAGTCGCCATGGTGCGCGGGCGCATTCCGCGCATGTCCATTCTCGGCCCGCGCGACGAGGCGCAGGAACTGGTGCGGTTATCGGGCTGAAGGAGTAGCGCCGCTCTCCAGACCGGCTGTAGCGTGGGCCTCCTGGCCCGCACACGATAGCACTGGAATCACCGATTCAGTTCTTCCTGCTTGACCCAAGCTTGCCGCGCCCCTCCACCACGAACGCGGCAACGCTGCTGAGGGCGACACCCAAAAAGAGCAGCACTTTCGATGTCGCGATTGTCGCGAGGACGACCGGTGCGATACTGCTGCAATATCCCAGCTCGGCACAGGTTCTCCAGTTCAAAGCAGAGTAGACGGGAATATATGCGAGGGCCAGAATAGCTTGAAGCGGCAGCAGCTTGCGCACCGCGAGCGCCAACAAATAAAGCGGAAGACTGAGAAGCGGCAATCCGCAATAAACCAAAGACAAAACAGTGTTCTGCCGAAGATCCAGGCCGCGCACCGCGGCAAGCCCGTAAAGAGTAAGCAGAAAACTGAAAACCCCTGCAGGAATCGTGAACACCTCGCGGCTATTCCTTCGCATCGTCACGTTCTCCTCACCGCGCGATCCGCCGACTCGCTTCTGAGGATTGCCGCCGCCACCACAGCCTGCCCGTAGCTTAGTCCGCCATCGCCCGGACTCACTTGTTTGTGTTGAAAAACCTCAAAACCCTCTGTTTCAAGCGCCGCGCGCAGCAGCCTTGCAAGCCGGCGGTTGTGCATGCAGCCCCCGGAAAGCGTCACCTGGCCAACCGCCGTGGCCGCGCGGGCCTGAACTGCCGCGTGAGTGAATGCGGCCGCAACGCCGGCATGAAAACGCGCGGCAATGCGCGGTTTGGCAACGCCTGAGCGCAAATCCTCAAGCAGTTCTTGCCACAACGAAGCCGCCGAGATGCGACCGGCCTCGCGCTTATTCCAATCTCCATTCAACCACTCAAACGCGTAGCCGGACTCAAGATCGTCTGCTTCGTCGATCGCCAATCCCTCCAGCTCAATCGCGGCCTGCGCTTCATAATCGACTACCCCGCGCCCCAGAACTACTGCGGCGACTGCATCGAAGAGCCGCCCGCAACTGGACGTGAGTGGCGTATTGAGCCCGCGCTCGATCATGCGCCGAATCACATGCGCGTCTTGGAGCTTCGCCCCAACTGCCGCCAAGATTTCAGCCGACTCGATGTCGAAACCGGCCGCGTGGATTGCCCCCAGCGCCATTCGCCATGGCTCGCGAATTGCCGCTTCGCCGCCCGGCATCGGAACATAATCCAGATGCGCGAACCTCTCGAAGCCGCCGGGATTCGAGCCATCGAGCCTCACGATCAACACTTCCCCGCCCCAGATGCGCTCATCGATGCCGTAACCGGTTCCGTCGATCGAAAGACCGATGACCGGCCCTTCGATTCCATGCTCCGCCATGCAACCGGCGATATGTGCGTGATGATGCTGCACGGCGATGACACGATTGCCGCGCTCCGCCGCCCATTCCTTCGCCCACGTCGTCGACAAATAGCCCGGATGTAGATCGTGAACCACAGTCTCGGGCTCGATCTCGAAGGTGTGCATAAGATGGGCGAGAGATTCGCGAAAGAATTCAAGGCCTGTCACGTTCTCAAGGTCGCCGAGATGCTGGCTCTGGTAGGCAAACCGTCCGCGTGCGAGCGCAAACACGTTCTTGAGATGGCCGCCGACTGCGAGCAACGGAGGCGAATCAAACGGCAAAGGCACAGCCAGCGGAACAAATCCTCGCGCGCGGCGAATCAACTGTGGCGCGCCGTCGACCAGCGCGATTACCGAGTCGTCGCAACGCTGCAAGATCTCACGGTCATGCATCAGAAACGCGTCCGCAATCTTCTTGAGCCGCGCCAGTGCCTCGCTGTTGTCGATTGCAATCGGCTCTTCGCTCAGGTTCGCACTGGTCATCACCAGCGCTTGGACCCGCGCGTCGGCGAAAAGCAAATGCTGCAACGGAGCGTAAGGCAAATAAACTCCCAGCCACGGAATTCCCGGCGCAACCGAGGGTGCGATGCCGCAGCCGGCCCGTTTGGGCGCAAGCACAATCGGGCGCGCGGCCGTAACCAGCAGTTCTTCCTCCTCGGGCGTAAACACGCAGAGTTCGCGCGCCGCATCCATATCGCGCGCCATCACAGCAAGCGGCTTGCCGAAGCGATGCTTGCGGTCGCGTAGCCGCATCACCGCAAACTCGTTCGTCGCGTCCACGGCCAAATGGAATCCGCCAATCCCTTTGATCGCCATGATTTCGCCCGCCACCAGGCGATCGATTGCCGCAGTCACCGGCCCACTCGCAGTATCGTCCGTCGAAATCTCCGCCCCATCAGGGCCAACAAGCCACACGCGCGGTCCGCACACGGCGCATGCGTTGGGTTGCGCATGGAAGCGCCGATTGGCCGGATCGTCGTACTCTGCCTGGCATTCCGCGCACATCTTGAATCGCGCCATCGAAGTCTGCGGCCGGTCGTAAGGAATCCGGCGCGTGATCGTGAACCTTGGACCACAGTTGGTGCAGTTGAGAAATGGATAGCGGTACCGCCGGTCTTTTGGATCGAGCAACTCGCGCAGGCAGTCGGCGCAAGTCGCCGCGTCCGCCGGAATACCGGTGCTCACCGACCCGCTCGCATCGCTCAAGATGATGCGAAACCCCTTTTCTTGTTTTGGGGGAATCTCTTGCGAATCGACCGAATCGATGCGCGAAAGTGGCGGAGCCTCATCCTTCAGGCGGCGCAGAAACGCTTCCACTCTCTCGGCTGGCCCTTCAATCTCGATAGTCACGCCGCCCGTATCGTTGCCGATGAAGCCCGCGAGCCCTTCCTCCGCGGCGAGCCGGTAGACGAATGGCCGAAACCCCACGCCTTGCACGACGCCGCGCACGGCGATGGTCTCGCGCCGCAGCAGCCCATTGGGCAGTTCTGGTTTCGGTCGGGATTTCCTGTTCAACTCGGCGCCTCGCTCAGGCATCAGCATAGCGCAGCCGGTTGCAAGTTCTCCCATCTGGAACGTCTCGCAGATCCTGAGTCGATGCCGACTGGACGGCCCGGATCAAAGCGGCGGACCGATAATGAGAAGGACGGGCGGTTTCAATGGGTCTTTGGCGGTTGAGAACGATGCGCACGGTTGCTAGCCTCTTCATTCTGTTGTCGTTTCGCGCCCCGGGATCAACGCAGGAATACGATCCTGTGGCAGTCGTCCGGCTGGTCGATGCTGCGGTAGCCGCTCGATTCGAAGGCATTCTCGGCTTCACCGATGTCGAGCACTATGCGGTCTACCGCGGCAACGATGGAACACATCCGGTTGCGGAGATGACCGTCAAAGACACTTACAAAAAGGGAGCCGGCAAAACCTACGCTGTTCTCTCCGAAAGCGGATCGTCGATTCTTCTGCACTTCGGGTTGAAACCGCTTCTTGAAAGTGAGCAAACCATCAATCAGCCTGGAAATGTCGAGAAGTCGTGGTTCAATTCGGCGAACTACTCGATGGCGCTCAAAGCCGAAAATATACAGAAGCTGAACGGGCGCGACTGCTTTGCGCTGGACGTCAGGCCCAGACAAGTCGCTCCGAATCTGATCATCGGGATCATTTGGGTTGACGCGCAGGACGGAACTCTGGTCCAGATCGATGGAGTTTCATCGAAGAACCCTTCGGCGTTTTCAGGAGCCACTCACTTGATGCGGCAATACACAAACATCGACGGCTATTCGATGGCGATCCATGCGCGCGCTGAGTCTGACAGCGCGCTCTTCGGCCGAACCGTTGTGACGATCGATTACAGCGATTACAAACTTGAGATGAAAACCGGCAAGTAGAATCTCGCTATGCCCTCGCCAGTCAGCCGGGATAACTGCCGCGAACTGCTTCTCGGACCGCGGTGAACTGAGAACCACCTAACGAGCGTGATCTCCCGCACAGCTTCCGGCCTGATTTTCGCCGCCACTGTGCGCCCAAGCACGGGCTGATGTCAATGAGATCGAACGGCCAATCGTTTCAATCTGGAACGTCCGAAATCGATGCCAACAAATGGGATAGCCACACACGCTGGTGATTGCGGTCACCGAGGCTCGGCGGTCCGCGGTCGTACAACAATGGTAGTATCAGGCGCAAGCAGCTCAATTCGCGCCGCCCGCCCCTGATGCATGCTTTGGTTGTACCAATCACGGAGGGAATGTGCCCGGAATCGCGCCCCCACCACTACCGAGCGATGACAAGCGATGGAAAATCGTCAACGGTACCATGCGCAAGAACGGCTTTGCCCGTCACGCGCTGATCGAAACGCTGCACACTGTGCAATCGTCGTTCGGCTATCTCGATGACGATTCCATTCGCTTCGTCGCGCAATCGCTTCACGTGCCGCTGAGCCAGGCGTATGGAGTAGCGACCTTCTACCACTACTTCACTCTGAAACCGCCCGGCAAACATACGATGACCGTTTGCGCCGGCACAGCGTGTTACATCAAGGGCGCTGACAAGTTGATTGCCGCGGCGGAAAAACGACTCTGCATCAAGCAGGGGCAAACCACCCCCGATGGGCAGGTGAGCCTGATGGTAGCGCGATGCGTCGGCGCTTGCAGCCGCGCTCCCGTGGCCCTGTGCGACGGCCAGGTTGCTGGTGAGGTCACCGAGGAGCAGATGCTCGAGCAGTTGGAAAGGTGGAAGGCCGAATGACAATCGAGGAGCTCGAGCAAATCGCTAAGAACGTCAAGCAGGAGAACGAGAAATACGACTACGAGATCAATGTCTGTATGGACCTGGCATGTGCAAGCCAGGGCGCAGACAAGCTGAAAGACGCCCTCGTGAAAGCTGCCGAGGCCGGCGCAAAGAAGGTTCTCGTCCGCCGCACCGGCTGCATGGGGCCCTGCTCGCACGGGCCGCTCGTCCGTGTGGACACGCGCGTCGATCCCGAACCGAGACTGTACCGGCGCGTGAACGCGGGCCACGCCGAAGCAATCGTCGACAGCTTAGGTGCCGCACCCGTTCCGGATCTGCAATCGAATCTCGACGAGCACTTCGACAAGCAGGTGCGCGTCGTTCTGGAGAACGCCGGCTACATTGACCCGGAAAAGATTGACGACTACATCGCCCGCGATGGCTACAAGGCCCTCCTCACCGTGCTGACGGAGATGACACCCAACGGCGTCGTCCATCGGATTACTGAAAGCGGTCTGCGCGGGCGCGGCGGGGGCGGTTATCCGACAGGCCTGAAGTGGGGCACGGTGGCCAAGGCCACGGGCGACCTCAAGTACGTTGTCTGCAATGGAGACGAAGGCGACCCCGGCGCATTCATGGATCGCAGCGTCATGGAAGGCGACCCGCACCGAGTCATCGAAGGCATGGCGATCGCCGCCTACGCGGTCGGCGCCAGCAAGGGATTCATCTATGTCCGCGCCGAATATCCCGTCGCAGTCTCGCGGCTCACGACTGCCCTGCGCGAGGCACGCCGCCATGGCCTGCTTGGCAACAACATCTGCAATACGCCCTTTAATTTCGATGTGGAGATCCGGCTTGGCGCGGGCGCCTTCGTCTGCGGCGAGGAGACTGCGCTGATCGCCTCCATCGAAGGCCGGCGGGGAACGCCCAAACCGCGGCCTCCGTATCCCGCATCGTCAGGCCTTTGGGGTAAACCCACTCTGATCAACAACGTCGAGACCTACGCCAACATCGCGCCAATCGTCCGCAATGGCGGCAAATGGTTTTTCAATATGGGCTCGGAGCGCAGCAAGGGCACGAAGGTCTTTGCGCTCACGGGCAAAATCGCCAACACCGGCCTGGTTGAAGTCCCCATGGGCATCAAGCTGCGCGAGATCATTGAGGAGATCGGCGGCGGCGTCCCTGACGGCCACACTTTCAAAGCCGTCCAGACCGGGGGGCCATCCGGCGGCTGCATCCCTGCGGACATGCTCGATGTCGGCGTCAGCTACGACGCACTGCTCAAGATGGGCTCCATCATGGGCTCGGGCGGCATGATCGTCATGGACGACACCTCGTGCATGGTCAACGTGGCGCGCTTCTTCATCGAGTTCTGCATGACGGAATCCTGCGGCAAGTGCATTCCCTGCCGCGCGGGCACGGCGCAGATGTTCACGCTGCTCTCTCGCATCTGCGATGGCACGGGAACCATGGACGACCTGGCACTCCTCGAAGACCTCTGCTCGACGGTGAAGGAGGCCAGCCTGTGCGGGCTTGGCCAGACGGCGCCCAATCCCGTGCTGAGCACGCTTAAATATTTCCGCAACGAGTACATCGAGCACATTGTGCACAAGCGCTGTCCGGCTGGCGTCTGCAACATGCAAGCCGCCCAGTCCGAAATCCAAAGCGAGGTGATGGCATGAGCGCCGAAACAGACGTCAAAACTCTTGTCATCGACGAGCAGGAGGTCAGCGCTCGTGCCGGCCAAACCATCCTCGAAGTCGCGCGCGAGAACGAAATCAACATTCCCACCCTCTGCCATCTTGAAGGCCTGAGCGATGTGGGTGCGTGCCGGCTGTGCCTGGTCGAGATCAAAGGCTCGAACAAACTGCTTCCTGCCTGCGTTGCCACTGTGCAGGAAGGCATGGAGGTCAGCACGAACACTGAGCGCCTGCAAAAGCATCGCCGCACGATTCTCGAGTTGCTATTCGCCGAGCGTAACCACATCTGCTCGGTCTGCGTCTCGAACGGCCACTGCGAGCTGCAAACTCTCGGCCAGGAGCAGGGCCTCACCCATGTTCGTCTGCCCTATCGCAACCCAGAGCTCAACGTCGACGCCTCGCACGAACGGTTCACCCTCGATCACAATCGCTGCATCCTGTGCACCCGCTGCGTTCGCGTCTGTTCTGAGATCGAGGGCGCGCACATATGGGACGTGATGGGCCGCGGCATCAATTCGTTGATCATCTCCGATTTGCATCAGGATTGGGGAAGCTCGGCATGCACGCGCTGCGGCAAGTGCGTACAGGTCTGCCCCACCGGAGCCCTCTTCGACAAAAGTAAAATTGGCTCCGATCATCCCAAGTATCCGGAGTTTCTGCCCTATCTGAATTTGATGAGGGAAGCGCAATGAGCAAACTGAAATTAGCGACGGTCTGGCTCGACGGATGCTCCGGCTGCCACATGTCGTTTCTTGACATGGACGAGCGGCTTCTGGAGCTCGCCGAGCTCGTGGATCTGGTTTACAGCCCGCTTGTGGACGCCAAGGAATTCCCTGACACAGTCGATATCGCCCTGGTTGAAGGGGCCGTCAGCTCGGTCGACGACGAAAAGAAAATCAAGAAAGTCCGCGACCACTCCCGAATGCTTGTGGCCATGGGCGACTGCGCGATCACTGGCAACGTGCCCTCTATGCGCAACCCCATCGGGCCAGAGGCAATCCTCGACCGCGCCTACATTGAGAACGCAAGCGCGCAGGCGCAGATTCCTTGCGTCGTTGTGCCTAAATTGCTCAAAATCGTGCGGCCCATTCACGAGTTTGTGAAGGTGGACGTCTTTTTGCCCGGCTGTCCGCCCTCGGCCGACACATTCCACACCGCGCTCACCGCGCTGGTCAACGGCGGCCCGCTGGATATTCCGGCGCTTACCCGCTTTGGAGCTTGATCTATGAGCCAGACCATCACCATCGATCCGGTAACGCGCCTTGAAGGCCACGGAAAAATCACGATCCACCTTAACGGCCAGGGCGAGGTCGAGGACGCGCACTTCCACGTCACGCAGGTCCGCGGCTTTGAGCGCTTCAGCGAGGGCCGCCCCTTCTACGAGATGCCGAGCCTCATGGCGCGCATCTGCGGCATCTGCCCCGTTTCGCATCTCATCGCCTCCGCCAAAGCCTGCGAGGCCATCATGTCGGTGCGCATCCCGCATACGGCGGCGCAGTTGCGGCGTATGTTGAATCTGGCGCAGATGGTGCAGTCGCATGCCCTCAGTTTCTTCTATCTCGCCTCGCCCGATCTTTTGCTGGGAATGGAATCCGATCCCAAGCTGCGCAATGTTTTTGGTCTTGCTGCGGCCAAGCCCGAGCTGGGCCGCGCCGGTGTCGCCCTGCGGCGCTTCGGGCAAAGCATCATTGAGCTGCTCGGTGACAAGCGCATTCATCCCGGGTGGGTTGTGCCAGGCGGCGTCACCGAACCCCTGCTTACTGAAAAGCGCGACAAAATCCTGGCGATGATTCCGGAAGCATACTCCAATATCGCCATGGCGCTGGACGCATACAAGAAGATTGCGGACACCTTCAAAGCCGAGATCGCGGTCTTCGCGAACTTCCCTTCCAACTATATGAGCCTCATCAACGAGGACGAATCCATCGAGTTCACCGATGGCGCGCTTCGCTTGATCGGCCCCGCCGGCAACACGATCGAGGAAGGCATCACCGCAACCCGCTATGCCGAAGTCATCGGCGAAGCCGTTGAGCCCTACAGCTACACCAAGTTCGCCTACTACAAGCCCCTCGGCTATCCCGACGGGAGCTATCGCGTGGGACCGCTTGCGCGCCTAAATATCGTGAAGCACATGTCTACTCCAAAGGCAGAAAAACAATTCGCCGAGTTCAAGCAATTGGCCGCCGGACCGGTCGAGAGCTCCTTCCACTATCATCACGCGCGCCTCATCGAAATGCTCTACGGAATTGAGAAGATCGAGGAAATCCTCAGCGACCCGCGCATTCTCGACAAACATGTGCGCGCGACGGCAGGCGTGAACCATCTCGAGGGCACGGGCCAAGCCGAGGCGCCGCGCGGCGTGTTGCACCATCATTACAAGGTGGACGAAAACGGCAAGATCACCTGGGCCAACCTGGTCATCGCCACCGGACAGAACAACAAGGCGATGAACCTCGGAGTTCTGCAAGCCGCCAGGCATTATGTAAAAGATGGCAAATTCACCGAGGGCGTTCTCAATCGCGTAGAAGCTGTTGTTCGCACCTTCGACCCCTGCCTGAGCTGTTCCACGCATGCCTTTGGCCAGATGCCGTTGGCCATTACCTTAATCTCGGCCGAGGGTGAAGAACTCGACCGGGTCGTGCGCGACTGAGTGCTACGATCGCGAGGCCCGCGCCAAACGAATGACGGACAACCATAAAGGAGACGAATTGAATCCCCAGCTCGCGGAGCCGATGCACTTTGAAAAATCCAACTGCCTGGTCCTCGCGTGTGGCAACACGCTGCGCGGCGACGATGGCGTCGGGCCCCGGCTTGCTGAGTGGGCCGCGCATCGGTTCCGCGACGACTCGAACGTTCGCATTCTGGCTCGCCAGCAATGGACGCCCGATCTCGCGAAAGATATAGCCGATGCTGATTCCGTGCTCTTTGTCGATTCCTCAGTCGATTCCGCGCCCGGACGAGTGAACCTCATTCCTGTTGCAACTCATGTGAACGGCTGCGAAGGCGCAATCCATAACCTCGCCACTCACCACATTGACCCGACTGAGCTGCTCGGTCTAACCCGTGAGCTTTATGGTTCCATGTCGGCGCACGCGATGCTTCTCACCGTCGGCGCTGGCACAACAGAACTTGGCGAAACCTTCAGCGATCCGGTCGAAGCCGCCCTCCCGCGGGCACGCGGAATCCTGGAAAAAGCCGTACTGCGATTCCTTAATAACTGAGCAACTTTCTCAGCAGATTCGCGAGAGCAAAAAAGCGGCCGCACTCTCGTGCGGCCGTATTCATTTGTGCAACCCAGAACTTTGTCTAAAACGCCGCCAGCGTCTGCCTTAGGCTGTAGGAGCTGAGCGTCTTGATATAGTTCCCCCGGTCGTACGGCGAAGTGTCGGGAACGGAACGGCGGCTCAGGCAGCCGCGCGTCTCCTTGAGCGAAGCGTACTCGCGCTTGTTGAGCCAGTATCTCAAGTCCGCAAGCACGCGGGCGATATGCCCGATGCCGTGAATATGCAGCGCTGAAACCATCATCGCTACGTTGGCCCCGGCCATAATCGCCTTCAGTACGTCTTCGGCGGAGTGAACGCCCCCAGTGATCGCGATGTCTCCCTTGAGATGACCATAGAGAATCGCCGCCCAGTGGAGGCGCGGCAGTAATTCTGATGGCGTCGAAAAGTGCAGCGTGGGCCTCACCTCGAGCGCTTCAATATCGAAATCCGGCTGATAAAAACGATTGAACAGGACCACCCCGCACGCGCCGGCTTTTTCGAGCTGCGCGCAAAGATGCGGCAAGCTCGTGAAGGATTGCGAGAGCTTGACGGCGACAGGAACCTTGACCGCGCTACAGACATTTGAAACCAGCTCGAGCAGTTGCTTCTCGATCGCCTCTGCGGTCTGGCGGCTGTCCGTTGCCAGCGCAAAAGTATTCAACTCGATGGCATCCGCTCCGGCCTGCTCCATCTCTTTCGCGAGGCTCACCCACCCGCCGCTGGTTGCGCCGTTCAGGCTGGCCATGATGGGAATATCGACGGCCTCGCTGGCGCGTTTCAGATGCTCGAGATATCCATCCTGCGTCATGCGATAATCCGACAATTCCGGAAGATAATCCAGCGACTCGGCGAAGGAATTGGTGCCCCGCGAAAGATCTTCGTCGAGGGCGCGAGACTCCAGCGCCAACTGCTCTTCAAAAAGCGAAGTCAGCACGATGGCCGAGGCGCCCGCATCTTCCATGCGTCGAACGTTGTCAATCGACTCCGATAGAGGCGTGCTGGCAACCACAATCGGGCCGCTCAGATTCATGCCCAGGTATTGCATGGAAAGGTCGGTCATTCTTCACCTCCGGCAGCCGTGGCCGCCAGTTTGCTTTCCGGCTTTGTCTCAGCCTTTTCGAGTGGCGCAATGTGAGGCGTTTCGCCGCGGCCCGGCATCCCCGCGCGAGCGGAGTAGACGCGCCACTGCCGCTCCACGTCATCCTGCGCTTCAGTAAGCAGCTCCGCAGCCATCTCCGGGTTACCGCGCGCCAGCATCGTGTAACGAGCTTCTCGATAAGCAAACTCCTTGAGCCGGATCGACGGGGCCTTCGAGTCGAGCTGGAACGGATTCTTGCCCTCCTCGCGCAGCGCCGGGTTGTAGCGCATCAGCGGCCAGTATCCCGACTGCACCGCTAGCTTCTGCTGCTCCAGCCCATGCACCAGGTCGTAGCCGTGAGCTATGCAACTTGAGTACGCGATGATGATCGACGGCCCGTCGTGAGCTTCGGCCTCTTGGAAAGCTTTCACTACGTGACTGTCGTTTCCACCCAGAGCCACCTGCGCCACGTAGACCGAGCCGTAGCTGACAGCCTCCATGGCCAGATCCTTGCGGCTGTTCTGCTTGCCACTGGCGGCAAATTTAGCAACTGCGCCGCGCGGGGTTGCCTTTGACGCCTGGCCACCGGTGTTCGAGTAAACCTCGGTATCGAGCACAAGCACATTCACGTTTTTGCCTGACCCCAGCACGTGATCGAGTCCGCCGAAGCCGATGTCGAACGCCCAGCCGTCGCCGCCCAGAATCCACACGCTCTTGCGGACCAGTGTGTCGGCGATCGCCAGCAGATTCTTGGCATCCGAAGAGCTGTTTCCTGCCAATGCGGCACGAAGTGCACCTACGCGCTCGCGCTGCTGATTGATCTCCGTCTCGGTCTTCTGCGAAGCGCCGACTATATCCGCCGCCAGCTCCGCGCCGATTGCTGACGCGAGACGCGTCACCAGAGTTTCCGCAAACGCTTTCTGTTGATCGAGCGCGACCCTCATGCCGAATCCGAACTCCGCATTGTCCTCAAACAATGAGTTGTTCCACGTCGGGCCACGGCCCTCGGCGTTGCACGTGTACGGCGTTGTCGGCAGGTTGCCTCCGTAAATTGACGAGCAGCCCGTCGCATTGGCAATGTAGAGCCGATCGCCAAACAACTGCGTCATCAGCTTGATGTAGGGCGTCTCTCCGCAGCCCGAGCACGCGCCTGAAAACTCAAAAAGCGGCCGCAACAGTTGAATGTCCTTGACCTGCGAATGCGATAGCTTCGACCGGTCGACTTCGGGCAGGTCGAGGAAGAAATCCCAGTTCTCCCGTTCCGGCGCGCGCAGCGGCTCCTGCGGCGCCATGTTGATCGCCTTCTTGCTGGCGTCGCTCTTGTTCTTCACCGGGCAAACTTCTACGCACACGGCGCATCCGGTGCAATCTTCCGGAGCCACCTGCAGCGTGTACCGTTCCTCTTCCATCCCGCGCCACTTCGGCTTGGCCCACTTGAATGTCGTCGGAGATTTGTCGCCAAGCTCGGAGTTGTAGATCTTGGCACGGATCACGGCGTGCGGGCACACCATCACGCATTTGCCGCACTGAATGCACAGATCCTTATCCCACACCGGAATAAACTGCGCAATGTTCCGCTTCTCCCATTGCGCCGTGCCCGTCGGGAATGCGCCGCCCGCCGGAATCGCGCTCACTGGGAGCAAGTCGCCCTTGCCCGCGGCAATCTGGCCCAGCACGTCGTGAACAAACTTTGGCGCTTTGGCCGAGATGGCCCCGGTCAAATCGAAGTCCGACGATGCCGCAGCCGGCAGCTCGACTTTTTCCAGATGAGCCAGCGCATGATCCACGGCGGCAAAGTTCTTCTCGACCACCGCCTCGCCGCGCTTGCCATAGGTCTTCTTGATCGACTTCTTAATTTGCTTGATCGCCTCCTCGCGTTCCAACACTCCGCTGATCGCGAAAAAGCACGTTTGCATAATGGTGTTGATGCGCGAGCCCATGCCCGCCTCGCGCGCCACCTTGTAGCCGTCGATTACATAGAACTCAATCTTTTTGCGCAGCATCTCTTCCTGCACGCTGCGCGGCAGCTTGTCCCACACGTCGGCCGCGGAATAAGGCGAGTTCAACAGGAACACAGCTCCCGGCATGGCGGCTTCGAGCACATCCATCTTGTCCAGGAAGCTGAAGTTGTGGCAGGCCACGAAGCTGGCACGCGTAATCAGGTAAGTGGACCGGATCGGATTGGGCCCGAACCTCAGGTGCGATGTCGTCATCGAGCCCGACTTCTTTGAGTCGTAAACAAAGTAGCCCTGCGCATAGTTCGGCGTCTCGCTGCCAATGATCTTGATGGAGTTCTTGTTAGCGCCCACGGTTCCGTCGGACCCGAGTCCATAAAACAACGCGCGCACAGTCTTCGGATCCTCAGTCGAGAACTCGGGATCGTACTCCAGGCTCGTGTGGCTCACGTCGTCGTTGATGCCGATCGTGAAATGGTTTTTCGGCGAAAGCCTGGCCAACTCGTCGAAGACGCCCTTAACCATCGCAGGCGTGAACTCCTTTGACGACAAGCCGTATCGGCCGCCAATCACTGCGGGCATACCTGCAAACGGCAGATCCGCGGCATTCTCCGCCAGCACCGTCATAACGTCCTGGTAAAGCGGCTCTCCCACGCCGCCCGGCTCCTTGCAGCGGTCGAGAGTGGCAATCGACTTGACGCTTGCCGGCAACGCGGCCAAAAACGCCTTGCTGTCGAATGGCCGGTAAAGCCGAACCTTGACCATGCCCACCTTTTCGCCCTGTGCGTTCAGCGCATCCACGGCTTCTTCAGCAGCCTCCGCGCCGGAACCCATCAGCAGAATTACGCGCTCCGCGTCGGGCGCACCGTAATAATCGAACAGCCGATACGCGCGGCCGGTCTGCGCGGCAAACCGATCCATCACCGACTGCACAATTCCGGGAACCGCGGCATGAAACGGTGTGCACGCTTCCCTCGCCTGGAAAAACACATCGGGGTTCTGCGCCGTGCCGCGAATGAACGGGCGATCGGGCGTCATCGCGTTTTTTCGGAACGCGATCAGGTATTTGTCGTCCACCAGCGCGCGAATCGTTTCGTCGCTGATCGGCACAATCTTGCCCACTTCGTGCGAGGTGCGGAAGCCATCGAAGAAATGGATGAACGGAATCCTCGATTCGAGCGTCGCGATCTGCGCCACCAGCGCCATATCGGCAACTTCCTGCACGGAATTCGAGGCCAGCATCGCCCACCCGGTCGAGCGGCAAGCCATCACGTCGGAGTGGTCGCCGAAAATTGACAGGCTATGCGTCGCCAACGTACGCGCTGTAACGTGCATCGTTGCCGGGGTTAGTTCACCGGCAATCTTGAACATATTGGGAATCATCAGCAGCAGGCCCTGCGATGCGGTAAACGTGGTCCCGAATGCGCCGGCCTGCAATGCGCCATGGAGCGCGCCCGCCGCGCCGCCTTCGCTTTGCATCTCTTCCACAATGGGCAACGCGCCCCAGATATTCTTCTTTCCCTCCGAGCGCCACTGGTCAGCCCACTCCGCCATCGGCGACGAGGGGGTGATCGGGTAGATGGCGACGACTTCAGACAGGCGATAGGCCACGGATGCCGCAGCCTCGTTCCCGTCCAGAATCACGGTGGGAATCACAGTCTTTGGTTCACTCATTCGCTTCGCTCCACAATGCGGCACTTGAGGGAATCGGCCGCTAACGTGAGTCTCTGCGCTGAGGAGGATGGAGGCAGTGATGAGTAACACAGGAAGGGTCAGAAATCCCACCCTGTGAAACGACGTTTATATCGTGCAACTCAGCGTGGACCCGACGATGGGTGTGCGATCGCTGAAACCATCCGCGAAGCCTTCATCAAGTCGTCTCGATGCGGAACAAAGGAGCACACCGCTCCGTATCCACGTACAAAACACCCGACAACGGAGGAACACATGTCAACCGACGTCTGCAAGAAGGACACTCAAAAGATCCAGATTCAGCAGCAAACGTTTATGGGAATGGCTTGGTTCGCCGCGTGGCTGTTCACCATCGGCTACCTGCACTTGACTTTCTGGACCGGCGCTCTCGCACTCGTCCTATGGCCCTACTACATCGGCACCCACGCCGCCGTGCTCCTGCACTGAGTTGCTGCCCGCCGAAAACCCCATCCTTGCTGTCACCGTGGGCGACCATCGCCCGAAGCAGCGCGATCGCTGGCCGCTGAATCACGCAACCGCTCCCGCTGACTCGTCAAGTCTTCAACAGCCCAGCAACCAGCGCCTCCCACTCCGCTTCCAATGTTGGCCGGCGAAATTGGCGCCCGGCGCGCTTATACCAATAATCTGCGTTCCACTCCACGCCTTCTTTGCGATGCAGGTAGGCGTGCACGGCCATCGCATCATGCGTTTCGAGATCGTCAACCATTCCGTGCGCGCGGGCCCAATCTCCGTTTGCATCCCACCACAACGCCGCCAGCGGTGCCGGCAATTCGTGCGGCAGTTCAGCCCGCGAAAGCGATGCGCGAAACTCCTCAACCGTCATGGTTCGCTTTTACCACTCTCTGCGTGTCCCTCTCAAACGGGCGCCCCACCCAAGCTTCGCTTGGGTGGGAGAGACCATCCTTATCAGCGTCTGAGACCGCAAGCGGGTACTGTGATTTGGATCACTTCCGGCCCAAAAATCACCCTGCTAAGAATGAACCATCGTTCCGATGAATAGAGCAAAGGGGCCCGCCAGGGGGGCTGCACGGGAGGGCTGGCGATCCCAGCCGATCCATCTCTCCCTGGAGGCCGGGTCATGGGAATGTCCGAATCAAAAATCCCCCAAAACCACGATTGCAGCCGCGGGCAATTTGGCCGTATACTTAAATACGACCATTCCGGTCGTATTTTTCTGCTGCCCCGCCGTTTCGGGCGGCAACACGGGGTTCGTCGGGTGAGCGTGCTCAGCGATTTGACGGTGGGTGCAAGCGGGGTCCTGGTCGCCCTCGACCTGCCTGAGAACGTCCAGAACCACCTGATGCACATGGGTTTTGTGCCCGACGCCGAGGTCACCGCCCTGCGCCGCGCTCCCGCCGGCGATCCCACCGTCTACCGCGTTGACGGCCTTGAAATCGCGCTCCGCCATGAGACCGCCTCCGCCATCCGAGTACGGCCTGTTGAACCCGCCGCCGAACAATCCGCACCCACCTCCGACGAAGCTCCCCGTCTCGCAGAGGCCGCGCGATGAACGCCTGTTGCGACACTCCGGTCTTTGAGCCGCCCAAGGCGCCAACCGAAAGTTCGCTGCGCACCGTCGTCCTCATCGGCCCTCCCAACTCCGGCAAATCCACGCTCTTCAACAAGCTCACCGGCCTGCGCCAAAAAGTCGCCAACTATCCCGGCGTCACCGTCGAGCAGCGCATGGGCCTCATGGCCGGTGTCGGCCGCGAAGATCTCACGCTCATCGATCTCCCCGGCATCTACTCGCTCACTCCGTACTCTGAAGACGCGCGCGTCGCCGTCAACGTGCTCCGCGGCCGCATGCCCGGCACTCCCAAGCCCGACGCTGTTCTTCTGGTCCTCGACTCGCTGCATCTCACCCGCCAGCTCATGCTCGCCGCACCCGTGCTCGACGTTGGCCTGCCCACGCTCGTTCTTCTCAACATGTCTGACTTGATGAAGTCGCGTGGCGGCCAGATTGACACGCTCAAGCTCGCGCGCGAACTCGGCGCTCCGGTTGCGCTCATCAGCGCCGTCCACGGCACCGGCCTCGACGCCGTCCCGCTCTTCCTCAATCAGCAGAATGGCCACGGCGAAAAATCCAAGCCTCTCTCGCTGCCCGTCATGGGCAACGCGCAGAGCACGCACAACTGGGCTGAACAAGTCAGCCGCAACACCGGCTACCGGGCCCCGCTCTCCGCCGAGAACTCGCGCAAGATCGACAACGTCCTGCTGCATCGCATCTGGGGACCGCTGCTCTTCCTCGCCGTCGTCATTGGCGTCTTCGAAGTCGTCTTCGCGCTCGGCCAGCCGCTCTCCGATGGCTTCGGCGATCTCCTCGCCCGCGCCGCCGATCTCGCCCGCCCGCTCATTCCAATCCCCTGGCTGCAATCTCTCCTGCTTGACGGCGTGTGGAAAGGCATCTGCTCGGTGCTCGTCTTCCTGCCGCAGATCCTTCTGCTCTTCCTCTTCATCGGAATCCTCGAAGACACCGGCTACCTGGCCCGCGCCGCACTGATCGCCGATCGCGTCATGCGGACCATTGGTCTGAATGGAAAGGCCTTCATCCCGCTGCTCTCGGCCTACGCCTGCGCCGTTCCAGCCATCATGGCCACGCGCACCATTGAAAACAAGCGCGACCGCCTCGCCACCATCCTGGTCACTCCGTTCATGACCTGCTCCGCGCGCCTGCCCGTTTATTTACTCCTGATTGCAGCCTTCATTCCCAACACCTACTTCCTGCACGGAGTCATCGGCCTGCGCACCATCGTCATGCTTGGCCTCTACGTCGCCGGCTTCGTCGCTGCATTCACCACCGCGCGCCTGCTCAAGAGCTCCATCCTCCGCTCCAGCGATACGCCCTTCATCCTCGAACTGCCGCAGTACCGCATGCCCACTCTCTACACGCTGGGCCTGCGCCTGCTCGACCGCGCGCGCATCTTCATTCGGATGGCCGGAACCATCATCGTAGCCGTCACGCTGGCCCTTTGGGTTCTCGCGCATCTGCCCGTCATCCACACCGCAACGGGCTCGCTCTCGGCGCCGCAACTGGCCGACTCGCTCATCGGCCGTCTCGGCCACTTCATTGAGCCGGCCATCGCGCCGCTCGGCTTCAACTGGAAGATCGGTATCGGCCTGCTCTCGAGCGTGCTGGCGCGCGAGGTCATGGTCAGCACCATGGGAACGCTCTACGGCGCAGACCCCAGCACGCAGGCGCTCAATCTGCAAACCGCTCTGCACCACGACATGACGCTCGGCGGCGCAATGGCGCTGATGATCTTCTTCGCTTTCGCCATGCAGTGCACATCCACCATCGCCGTCGTCCGCCGCGAAACCAATAGCTGGCTCTGGCCCGCCGTGCAATTCCTCTACATGCTGGCTCTCGCTTATGGAGCAGCCTTCGCGGTGAATCACATCGTGATGGCGATCTGGGGCTGAGAAGCAGTTCGTAGTTCGCAGTTCATAGTTCGTAGTTCGATTCGCGGTGGGCGAAGAGCGACAACTCCTCTGAAGACAAAACCTCAAAAACAAAACTGTGAATCTGTGAGACTGTGACTGCAAGTCGTTGATTCGGCTCGGCTCACAGTTTCACAGATTCACAGTCTCGCGTTTGAGGCAGGGGGGGTGGGGGGAAGCAGGGGCCGAGGGACCAAGGGAACGAGGGAGCAAGGGAGCAAAAGGACAGGGACGGTGTGAACAAGGGAGCAAAAGGACAGAAACCGGGTGAACAAGGGATCAAGCGAACGAAGCAGTGGCATCGGGTGGGTCATTGCCTGGTTCTTTCGCTGGCTTTGGCCGTGGAGGGTTTGTTGGCGGGGAAGGCTCTGGATGCGATGGGTATGGAACGAAGATGATCGAGGATGAAGGCGACGGTTTTCGAGAGCGAGGTGCGATGCTCGGCGGCCCATACACGAGCGGCGTAGTAGCCCTGATCGGAGATGGTGACGGTGATGTTCTTCATCGGCTCGAGCTCCGCTTGTCCTGGGGTTTGCGGCTGCGCGTGGGGGCGGGACCGGAGGGGCCGGATGCGTCGGGCAAGTTGCGCTCCACGTTGGCCGCGGCGAGAGCGACCTGCGCCGCATAGAGGAGCTTGCCACCGTCTTTTTCAGAAATCGCGCCGAGCAACATGCCCTGAGCGACGCAAGCGATGAAGTCCCGACAGCTATCGCGGGTGGAGAGCGCGGGCATGGCAGCGCGATATGCCTCGCCGCCTCTTGATTCTGCGCGCGATTCAAGTCCGTCGGCCTCGAACGATTCGTGGAAAGCCTTTTTCCAGGCTTTGCAACAGTGCGCAACGGCGAGGTTGGCAAAAGAGGGATTCGATTTGTCGACCGCGTCCGCAGTCACCTTGGTTGGACAAATGGCAAAGTACATGATGGCGTTTCTCCCTTGACGGCGGAGCCATCCGGTCGGGGCGTCGTGCTTGCCCGCTCGGAGTTTCGCCTGGATTGGTACTTTTCTTGATTGTGCGCCAAGAGGGGATAATTATCGGCAAACTTGGGAAGAAAAAGTGAACGAGTGAACGCGTGATTAAGTGAATGGAAAATCAGCAGGTTAGCTGGGATGCGAGGCTTGGGGTCGGAGAAAGGGGGGCTTGACAGCGAAAAAGCAGCGGGATTGGCGGTGGCGAGGAGTTCGTTCTGTCCGGGGTTCTTTCGCCCGCTCAAGCGGGCTGGCGTGTTCCACAATTCCGGACCCCAGGCTCACGCCTGGGGCTATCCTATTTCGCCCGCTGACGCGGGCTTTTGGCGAGAAGACGGGCATCGAATCCCCCGAGCTTGCGCCGCGGGGCTACCTTCTTATGCCCGCTGACGCGGGCTTTTGGCGAGAAGACGGGCATCGAATCCCCCGGGCTTGCGCCGTGGGGCTAGCGTCTTCAAGCCCACCGCGCAGGCTAAAGCGGTTCGCGGCGACAAGAAACGATTGTTTTGTGGCGCGAGGGCAAGGGAGCGACCAAAGGTTTATGTCGGGAATACGGCCCTGTTCCAGGCGATGCCGTACGGTCAGCGCGAACGGCGGGACGATTTTGCACCGAGCCCGCGGAGCGGGCGGTATAGCGTAGCCCCAGTCGTGAGACTGGGGAAGAAGACATTGACCAGTGCGCGAGCCCGCTTGAGCGGGCGAAAGAACTATTGCCAAATATAACGCCCGTCAAATTCCACGCGGTGGTTCTTCAGCAGGGCGAGGAACTCGTCCTGGAACGAGATGCGCCGATGGTGCTGCGCCTGATCGCGAATGTAGCGGATCACGGCCGCACGCCTGGACTCGCTGACGCTGAACGCTCCGTACCCGCCCTGCCAGGCGAATTTGCGCTGTTGGGAACACTGCTCCTTCACCCATTTCGAAGAGTTGGTTTTCACGATCCGCAGGCAATCTGCCAAAGCAAGGTTGGCAGGCAGGCGAGTCAAAAGATGAACGTGATCGGCCGTCCCGCCAATCGCGACGGGGATGGCGTCAAGTTCCCGGAGGATTCCGCCCAGATAGGCATGAACGTCGAGACGGATTGCATCGGTGAGGAGAGGCGCGCGGCCGGACGTGGAAAAGATAATGTGGATGAGGAGGCTGGTGTAGGTTTGCGCCATTCTTGCGCCCCTCCGGGGCTATGGGCTCTGGTCTAAACCTTATACCCCAGGCTTACGCCATGGGGCTAACGTCTTTCGCCCGCTACGCAGACTGGCAGCACGGGAATTCAACCGACGAGCCCTCTGGAGCCGGACAAGAAACATCGGCGCGTTCGCCGTGGCGAACGCGCCGATGTTGGGCGAGGGGCTAAGAATTACAAAAGCCGCCGGAATTGAGGTTTGTGGTTTCCCACCCAAGCGAAGCTTGGATGGGGCACCCGTTCTTTTCACCTGGCGAGCGGTTTCCAAGTCCGCTTTAGTGGTGCCCGTGGTCGCCGCCATGATCGCCGCCACCGTGATAGCCGGGCAGGGCGTGTTCGCCACCGGCGTCATGATCGCCGTGGCCTGTGTGGCCCCGGCCGTCGCGCGCTTCGTTGCCGTGGAAGTGGTTGAAAGGCTCAGCGCCGCGCTCCGGGAACGGTCCGTGATAGCCGTGACGAGGATCGAAGCGGTTATCGACGTGGCCGTAGAAGTGGGCCGGGCCGTGATACCAGTGGCCCGCTCCGATGAAGACTCCGTCGACGAACCAGTCGGGGCCGTAGTAGCCATAAGGCGCGCATTGATACGGAGCGTAGTCAAAGTAGCCGTAGGGACAGACGGGCTCGACTCCAAAGCTGATGGAGATCTGGGCGGGCGCGGGACGCGCGCAGCAGAACAGGGCGATCGCGAATGCCGCGAATCCAAAGACTTTAAATTTGGACATGTTTCCTCCTAATGGTTTGAGGGATGGGAAGAGTGGATGGTTGTGTGGTTAACACAGCTTGTTGTTCCTGGCATCCAGCTTTCGTGTCGCTGGCGCCCGGTGCAAGGATAACGCGCCGGGGTCCTTGGACCGGAAAAACCTGAAAGTGAAAAAACTGCCCTTTTTCACCATGTGGTGTGATTCAAATCACTGCAAAGAATGGCGACTTAATTTGTCGTATATTAAAGAAGACCGAATCGGTCGTATATTAAAGCCGCCGTGCCAGGGCTCTGACAGGAGCTCGCCTGCGGCGGGAAAGAGCAGAGGAATCGGAGCATGGGACAGCCGGGTAAGACGCAACGATTTTCTATCCAACTCATTTGCATTCTTATGCTTGCAGGGCCTGCTGCGTGGGCCGCGGTGACGGGGAGCATCTCAGGAACGGTGAAGGACCCTGCGGGAAGAGTGGTGCCGAACGCGGACGTGACCGCGCGCGAGGGGTCGACCGGGACGGAGCACAAGGTGCGCAGCGATGCGAACGGATACTACACGCTGCCGGCGCTGCCGGTGGGCCGTTACGACCTGGATGCGCGGGCCACGGGATTTGAATCCTATGAGCGCAAAGACATTGTGCTCGACACCGATGCTTCGCTGACGCTCGATTGCCCGCTGAAAGTGGGCGCGATTTCGCAGACGGTGAGCGTGACCGACAACGCGCTGCACGTGGAGACGGTGAGCACGCAGTCGGGAGAAGTGATCACGGGACGCCAACTGACGGCGGTGCCGCTGAACGGGCGCAGTTTTACCGATTTGCTGGCGCTGCAGCCGGGGGTGGCTCCGGTGACGACGCTTGGCGCGGCGACGGTGGAGGACGTGGGCGCGACGATTCTGGACCCCTCGGGAACGCTGAACCCAGGAACGATTTCAGTGAACGGGCAGCGCGAGACGGCAAACTTTTTCAGCGTGAACGGCAGCGACTCAGAAGAGGACGTGAACGCGGGCACGGCGATTGTTCCCAACCTGGATGCGATTGCGGAATTTCGGATTGTGACGAGTAACTTCGACGCCGAGTATGGGGAGTTCAGCGGCGGCCAGGTGAGCGTGATTACCAAGAACGGAACCAACGAGTTCCACGGAAGTACATTTGATTTTTTGCGGAACACGGATGTGGATGCGCGGAATTATTTTTCTCCGACGCGTGGCGTGTATCGCCAGAACCAGTTTGGCGCAACGATGGGAGGGCCGATCCGGCGAGACAAGCTGTTCTTCTTTACCGACTATCAAGGCACGCGGCAGACACAGGGGATCGATACCGGCGAGATCAGCGTGCCCTCAAACGCGGATCGGGCCGGAGACCTTTCGGATTTTGTGGACAGCAAGGGCAACACGCTGCTGACGGGGACAGTGGGCGGGCCGTACTTTGCGAGCCTGCTGACGCAAAGGCTGGGCTACAGGGTTACGCAGGGCGAGCCGTATTCCTCTAACGGCTGCACGACGGCGGATGCCGAGGCGGGACAGTGCGTGTTTGGGAATGAGGAGATTCCCGAGAGCGCGTGGTCGGTTCCGGCGCAGCGGATGTTGGAGTACATCCCGGCGCCGCAGAACGCGAACGGGTTTGCGACGTCGGCGTACAACCAGACGGTGCGCGACGACAAGGCGGGCGCGCGCGTGGATGCGAACACGCGATGGGGGCTGGCGTCGGCGTATTCCTTTGTCGACGACTTCAATTTGGACAACCCGTATCCGACGGCGCAGAGCGGCGCCAGCGTGCCGGGATTCGACGCGCTGACGACGGGACGCGCGCAACTGCTGGCGCTGAGTTTGACCAAGGCAATCAACGCGACGACGGTGAACGAGGCGCACTTGAGTTTCCTGCGCGACATGACAAATCTGGGTCAGCCAGTGGGCGGGCGCGGGGTGAGCCTGGTTTCGCAAGGATTTGCAAATGCGGACGGGACGCCGAGCATCGTGGCGCTCGATCCCAAGGGCGAGAGCGTGGAGAATCTGAATTTCAACGGCTACTCGATCGGCGCCGCGGCCAATCAATTGATCCAGGCGAACAATACGTACCAGACGTCGGACGCGTTCTCGAAGGTGGTGGGCAGCCACACGATGAAGGTGGGCGCGGAATTTCACGCCGACCAGGTAAACGCGCACCCGATTGCGCAGTTCAACGGGAACTTTGTGTTTTCGGGCGCGGAAACCGGCGTAGATTTTGCGGATTTCCTGATCGGCGTGCCGAGCCAGTATAACCAGAGCCAGCTTAACCCGTTTTACTCGAGGAACCGGTATGTGGGGCTGTTCGCGCAGGACAGCTGGCACGCGCGGCCGAACCTGACACTGAATTACGGGCTGCGCTGGGACCGCATCGCGCCGTGGACGGAAAAATACAATCAGATTTCGACGTTTGTGGCGGGCGCACAATCGGAGGTGTTTCCCGGGGCGCCGGCGGGGATTTTGTATCCCGGCGATCCGGGGGTTCCGCGCACACTGGCGCCGGTGGACAACCTGGAATTCTCGCCGCGCGTTGGCGTGGCGTGGTCTCCGCAGGCGAAAGGCGGAGCGCTTGAGAAGTTGCTGGGCAGCCCGGGGACAACGAGCATTCGCGCGAGCTTCGGCACTTTTTATACCGCGATCGATGCGGCATCCATCAGCGTGCTGGCAGCGAATGCGCCGTATGGGACGACATATACCAGTCCTGCCCCGCCGCTGTTCGCAACACCGTTTGTGACCGCGGCCGATGGGACGAATTACGGTCAGCCGTTTCCTTACACGTTTGCGCCGCTGAACTCTTCGCGCAGCCACCCGGATGGAGATATCGACTGGAGCACATACGAACCGATCAGCGGAATTCCTGGATACGATGTGCACAATCGCGTGCCGTATACGGAGGAATGGATGCTGTCGATCGAGCGGCAGGCGGGGCCGGACACGGTGCTGAGCGCGAGTTACATCGGGACCTCGAGTCATCGGCAGCGCGTGCTGATCGAAGCGAACGCGGGCGATCCGGCGCTGTGCCTGAGCTTGAGCGAACCGAGTGAGGTACAGCCGGGTACGCTGACCTGCGGCGCGGGCGGCGAGGACACGGTGTATTACCCAGTAGCGGGCGGACAGGTGAATGGAACGCGCGGACCCCTGGGATCGAACTTCGGCAGCAACGCGCTGCAATCGAACACGGGGCGCGCCAACTATAACGCGCTGGAACTGAGCGCGCAGCATACGAGCGGGCGGCTGGAGTTCTCGGCTGCATACACATACAGCAAGTCTCTGGATGACTCGTCGAACATCGGTGAAGAGGTCAATCCGTTTAACCCGGCGCTGAGCTATGCGCTGTCGGCGTTCGATGTGAAGCAGAACTTCGTTCTCAGTTACGAGTATCAATTGCCGGTTGACAGGTTGATGCGTGCGAATCGCTTCGCATCGGGATGGTCGCTCTCGGGAATCACGCGATTTGCCAGCGGGTTTCCGGTCACGATGACGAACAATGGAGACAATTCGTTGATCGGAACCAATCCGAATGGAGTGAACAACAGCAGCATCGACGAGCCGGACTTCAACGGCGGGTCGCTTCGCCTGAACCCGAATCCGCGTACGAACGGAAATAACTACTTCAATGCGGCGGCGTTCAGCGAGAATGCGCTGGGAACACCGGGCACGTCGAAGAGGCGTTTCTTCCACGGGCCGGGAGCGGATAACTACGACATGGCGCTGGCCAAGAGCCTGCCGCTGACAGAATCGACAGCCCTGCTCATTCGAGTGGAAACATTCAACGTTTTCAACCACGCGCAGTTCAACGGGCCGAGTGCGATCGATGGAAACATCGGCAGCTCCACCTTTGGCAACGCGATCAGCGCGGCGCCGGCGCGCATTCTCCAAGGCGCCGTGAAGCTTACCTTTTGATCTTCGTCGATTCCGGATCGGAGGACGGAGAACCTACTCGTGCCGAGCGGCCCTGTTGTCAGCCTCGCCTGCCGCGATCAACGGCTGGCTCGCGGCGGTAAGGTCGTTCACGGCCAGGACAGCGCGGTTCTGCATGTCGCAGTTGTTCCGGTGCTGCGCGACGAAACGGAAATGCGCGCGCAGGAATACTGTCTCTGTATTCCGACCATCGGAGGTTATCGCTGATGTCTAATTGGGCCCGGGAGACAAAGATTCAGGTGGCCGGATATTGAGGCCGGTCAGTGTGAACTGTCCCAGAAAGCGAACCTTCGCGAGACCATCGACCGTGACGAGAACCCACTCGCCGTCAACTTCAGCGTACTGAAAAGTGAGGTGAAGGTCCGAGAGCCAAAAGGAGGGACTTACGGCCGGCACTCCCTGGATTTGGCGAATGCGGAAAGTGCTTTTATCGACCCAAATCTGCCCACGCAAAAGGAGTTTATCTCTCCGCCTTGGAAAGATCGCAAAAATATACTCGGGAACCTCACCGAAGTTCTGTTGCCGAATCAAAACAAAGTCGTAGTTTGCCCGGTTGATCGCAGAACTGTCTACTTGCCTTGCCGATGCTGTTTCGCTGACTAAAAGGTCGCGAATGATCTTTTCGCCCCATGGGTTCCCTGTCGATTGGGTGATTGTAAAAGTCTCCGTAGCGGGAGGAACGAAATCGATCTGCGCCATGATGTCAGAGGTCGGCTGCTTATCCGCGCCCATAAACACTTTGTATTCGCGTGTCACCCGGTACGGGCGGGATTGAGCGGGGGTGGGGTGCTCGGCGTCCTCCATGTGCTGAAGGATCGAGTCCAGGTCGGGAGATTTGATTTCCGCGTTCGACGAGGGTGCCTGCGACAACAGAGGGAGCGCCGCCGGGAGAATTGAAATTGAGAACCAGAAGATTGGCGGGACCGCTCTGGTGCGCCTTAAACGGGAAGCAACCACGCAGATGAGCCGAAAAGGCATCTAGTTATCAGCTTACAGCTATCAACTGTTAACGGTTCGCTTTTGAGTCATCGCAATCAGCCTCCGGTGGCAAAAGCAAATGCAGATTCCCTTCAGCCGCCCCAGGGCCGGATTTGGAGCCGGATCGGCGTGCGAGTTTATGCTTGACTCAGCCTACACGGCATTGTGATGGTTGGTAAGAAGGGCGAGCTTAAGGAGGGACGGCGATGCGGGGATCGAGTTGGTGGATGCGTGGAGCCAGCGTGGGAGCGTGCGCTGGGTTGGGTCTGCTGTTGGGGGGGCTGAACGCGCGGCCGGCGGCGGCGCAGGGGTACGCGGCCATCGCCGTCTCTCCGTCGACCACGTGGGCCGGCGCGGAAAAGGGGACGACTTCACTGGCCAGTGTGGAGGGCGGCGCTCTTCAGTACTGCCAGAACAAAGGCGCCAAGGACTGCAAGGTTTATTCCGCGGTGAATGCGTGCGTGGCGCTGGCTCAGGCTCCGACCCCCGTGCCGAATCAATATGGTGTGGGGACCGGTTCGACTCGGGACGGGGCCGCGGCGGAAGCGGTGGCAGCGTGCACGAAGGATGGCGGCAATAACTGCGTCGTGAACCTGGCGCCCTGCGGCAGCGACGACGTGCGATTCCCTTCACCGCTGCCGCTGCCGCCAGGCGGCAAGCCGGGATTGGTCGATCCCAACCTTGTGGGCCTTTGGGAATTCAACCTGAGCTCGGGCATCTGGGTGTGGCAGATCTCGGCAAACGGGACCTATACCTTTCACAGCGAGGCCACGGATGGCACGCTGCCGCATGCCGGGGACTTTACTGCCAGCAAAGGAAAGTACACACTGCACTCGCTGGTCTCGCCGTGGGACGACGAAGGAACCTACACGATGCAGGGCACGACCGATGTCGTAATGACCGGGAAACTCGGCACAGGGACGTGGAAGCGCATCACGGCGGACCCGGTGTACGGAGGGTCAGCTTCAGGGATAACTATCAGGCGATAGCTTCCAACGACTGACTTCCGGCGGTCAGTTGGCGAGGCTTCCCACCCATCGTGCGATGAATCAGCACGACGGATGGGTTCCCCCTGGTTAAGCTAATTGCTTTATCTATCTATAATGTCCTGCCCCTTCCGTGGCAGAGACGTCGAAAACAGTTCACAGAACACAGTTCACAGTTCGTAGTTCGCAGTTCTCAGTGATCCGTTGTCAGTGAATGGTTCGTCGCCTAGCTCATGAAGCCGAGGTAGGGGTCGGTGCCGAAGTTGCCGAAGTTCGGAAAGACGGTTCGAATCTGCGAATCGGAAAGGCCGAACCAACTGGCCAACGTGCCGGCGTACTGCTCGACGGCTGTGGTGGGGATGAGTCGGCCGGCGCCGAGATCGTTGGCCTGATCGACACCAACGACGGGATATTGGCCGTACATGTCCTGCCCCTGCACGGCTCCGCCGACAACAAAGTGGTGACTGCCCCAACCGTGGTCCGTGCCGTCGCTGTTTGAGGTGAGGGTGCGTCCGAAGTCGGAGATGGTGAAGGCGGTGACGTTGTTGCCGAGGCCCATGTTGACCATCTGGCCATCGAAATACTGGAAGGCTGCGCCGAGCTGGTTGAGAAGGCGGGCGTGCTGCACTGCCTGGTTGTCATGCGTGTCGAAGCTGCCGAGCTGGACGTAGAAGATCTGGCGGGTGACGCCGAGCTGTCCGCGGCCGGCAATGATGCGCGCGACGGTCTGCATGGAAGTGGCAAGCGGATTGTCGGCGAGCATGTTGGTCATGGGATCGAGATATTGCGGTGGATTGGGGACGCCGCCCACGCCCGCAGGCGCCATGGCGGTGGATAGAGTGGCCTGGGCTTGCATGGAACGGTTGATGACGACCTCGTACTCCTTGGCGAAGAGGTTGTTTTCGTCGGCCGTGAGGATGGAGTTGAGCGGGTTGGCCGCGGAAGGAAGGCCAAAGGGCGGGTTCTGGAGCCCGTAGATCGGAATGGGTCCGGCGGAGGTGACGTTGAGCTGAAACGAAGACTGACCGGCCAGGAAGAGCGCGTTGCCGGCGGTGGAGATGCAGGTGAACATGGAATTGGAGTTCATGTTCATGGCTTCAATGGCGTCGGCCACTGCGCCGCCCCAACCCACGCGCTCGCTGCTGCCGAGATTGGAGGCGATGGCCTGCCACGCGGCGGTTTGATCGAAGTGCGAAAAAAGCGAATCGGGCAGCGGCACGGAGTTGGAGTCGATCTGCGTCTTAGTGGCCGGAGCCACGAGAGTTCCCAGGTTGGCAACGACGGCAGCGCGTCCGGTGTTGAAGAGCGTTTGCACGCCGCCGAGAGCGGGGTTGAGGGCGAAGGTGCGGCCCGACTGCGGAGTCTTGAGCGTGATGGGCAGCAGTTCGTTGATGGGATAGGCGAGGCCCGGCGCGCCGGAGCGAGCGGAGGTGAATGCGGCGAAGGAGGAAGGGTCAGTGGCGATCACGGTGCCGTGGCCGTCGTTGCCGCCCTGCAAGTAGACGCAGACGAGCGCCCGGTAGTCAGAGCCGCTGGCGGACTGGGCCATGGCGGCGAGCGAGTTTAGCTCGAGGAGAAACGGGCTGGCATAGATGCCGGCCATGGACGCCATGGAGGCCGTTCTGAGGAATTGCCGGCGGGTATGTTTGCAGTTGCAGCTCATGGCTGGCTCCTATTGCTGCGCGGCGTAGTCGGGCGACGCCACGGTGAGATAGACGGCTGTTTGTACGCGTGCGAGAAGCGCGGCATTGATTGCGTTCTGGTCGCCCGTGGGAATGGGGATGGCGTTGACGGCGCCGAGAATCTGGTTGTAGAGAGTCGTGGACATCTGGCCGTACATGAGCAGCAGGTTGATGCGGTCCATGAGCTGATCGGGCGTGGCAGCCAAGGACATCTCCGTGGAGTAGTAGGAGAAGACGTCAGGACCGCCCTGTGCGCTGGAGCCGATCGCACTCTGCATGTAGTTGATGTAGCCAACGACAGAGGACACATTGGTCATCTGCATCTCAGGCGCGAGCAGGCCGGCGGCGGAGATGGAAGTATTGGGCGGCGTATAGCCCGGCGCGAACCAGTTGAAGACGGTGGGAGAGCGGAGCCACATCTGACCGAAGCCGTAGATGGGATCCTCGGTGCTGCCCACATCGAAAGAGCCGGTGCGGGATTGCGCTGTGAAGGCGCGGGCCCACTCGGTATAACGCACCAGAGCCTCGCGAACCTTTCCGAATTGCGGGTCGGTGGTGTCGGTGGCCGTGTCGCGGGCTTCGGGGTCGGTGAGAATGGCGGTGATGACGGCCTGAAGGTTGCCGCGCACGCCGGTGCCGTCGTTTTCAAAGACCTTGGCAACGCGGCTGATGTAGGCCGGACTCGGATTGCTCGTGACCAGGTGCTGGATCAACTGCCTGGAGAAAAACGGGGGCAAATTGGGATGATTGAACAGGGTGTCCAGAGCGATTTTGAGATCGCCTGCGGGATCGGGACTGCCTGAGGCGGGAATGGTAACGCCGAGAAAGTCCTTTTCGACGGTGGAGTGGTGGCTGGGGAAGCTCTGCATAGGCAGCAGTTCTTCGCCGTAGCCGGGACCGACGTAGACGCAGCAGTTGGACCAGGCATTATCGGTCGAGTCGCCGGGAATGTTCCAGCTCCAGCCAGTGAAGACGGCGGCGAGGCCCTTCACGTCAGTATTCGAATACGTGGGGATGGGATTCCCGGTGCCGTCGAGCTGCTGCGACCCGTCATCATTCAACTTCCACAGTCCGATGGTGAACAACTGCATGATCTCGCGCGCGTAGTTTTCGTCGGGGTCGGTGGTCGCGTTGCCCTTGTCGTTGCCCTGCATGGAGAGGAACTGGCCCATCATGGGATTGAGGGTTACGTCCTCAAGGAACTGGCGGAAGTTGCCGAAGGCGTCAGCGCCAAGCAGGTCGTAATAGCCGGCTTCGCCGCGGGGCATGTTTTGAATGGAAGTTGTGTTGTTGCTGGAGATGACGAACTGAAGCGACAGGGCGTACTTGACGCGCTGGCGGAGCTCATCGGGCGCGGTGAGCGATTGCTGCCAGAAGGTGTCCTGCACCAGACCCTCGTTCTGGTTGTTTTGGACAAAGAGCGCGGCATTGCATTTGACGTCGCCGGAAGCGCAAGGCGGATTATTCACGATGACGGCCTGCTCGACAGCGGGCTCGGTGGGCGTGGGCTGCAAGGCGAATTGCTGGCTGAGCCATGCCGAGTAGCCCTCGAGTGAGAGCGTACGGATGTCGGCGTCGGTGGGGCCGAAGGTAGCCTGCTCAAGGAATCGAGCGGCATCGCTGGGGGAGACGACTGGAGTGGGGATGGTGCCGCTGACCGTAGCGATGAGATCGTTTGATGCAGCCGGACCTGGGTTGGGGTTGAGGACCTGGAGATCGAGAACGCCGGGTTGCGCTTGATCGACACTCGCGGTGACTTGCGTGCCGCTGTTGAAGGTGGTGGACACCGGAGAGCCGTTCACAAGCACTTGCGCGCCGGTAATGAACTTCTGGCCGGTGAGTACGATGGTTGCGGGCCCTGGATCGAAGGCCATCGGCGTGGCAGAGGTGAGAATCGGAATCGGATTCATCACCGAGATATTCTGCGAGATGGCGACCGCGGGATTGTCGACGCTGGTGATGGTGAGCTGGACGATGTTGCTTGGCGTGGGAACAACGGGCGGCGCAGTGTAGGTGATCGATCCATTTGTATTGGAGATTGCAGTGCCGACCACACCATTGCCGCCGGCAATGCCATTGACTTGCAGCGTGACGGCAGGATTGTCGGTTCCATTGACCATCAAGCCGAGATTCAGACTGTTCGAGACGCGGACGTCGGTGCCGGAGTTCGGCTCAAGCGTAAACACGACGAGGCCGGGGCCCACCTTCATGGAAAGCGGAATCGCGCTGGCCGATCCGGGATCGGGGTTGGTGACTGTGAGCGGGAACGTGCCGGGGTTTGGCGCGGCGATTTGCGCCACCAACTGCGTGCTGGAGACATAGGTGGTGGGCACCAAGGCGCCGTTCCAACTGATCTGCGCTCCGTAAACAAACTGCGAACCGCTTACGGTAACGGTCGTCGTGCCCTCGGAGAAACCGTTGGGAGTGGCTGCGCTGAGGACTGGAATGGGGTTCCACACCTGCACGGACACTGAGCCGGGCACTGCGGTTGGATATTTGGCGATGGAGCTGGTGATCGTGACCGTGTAAGGAGTAGGAACGACCGCAGGGGCCGTGTAAACGCCCGTGCTCGAGATGGTGCCGACCTGGGCGTTACCGCCGGCGATTCCGTTGACATAGAAGGTCATCGGCAGCCCGGAGGCGAGATAGCTTGAGGTGAGCTGCAAGGTCTGGTTGACGCGGACGCTTGAGGCTGGAGTCCCAATGGCGGCGATGGTGTTCAGATTCACGGCGAGTGAGGCGCCGCCGCATCCTGTCATCAAGGGGGCGACCGGTACGAGCGCAATCACGAAGAGTAACGACGCCGAACGAAACACGATCGACGAGGAACCGTGTGGGCGCAAAGAACTGCGACGGTGCAGGGATTTACGGAGACACGCCACTCGCATAGATGCTCCTGAGACAGGGAAACTCCAAGGCAGGCAAATGCTGAACCGAAAAACAAGGGGGTCAAGGGGAGTAAGGCTACAGGTGATTCGATACAGAGGTTATCGAAGTCACCAGTCTAATGCAAACTAAAATACGGAAAATAGTTACCTCGGTAATACAAGCTGGGAGCGCTCAAAGACTCCGGGAGGCGGCTCAATGAAGCTAAACGGCGGGCACCAGAGCGGCGCCTTTTTGACGGGGTTCCTCAAGCGCCAATCTGCATTGGTGTAATAATGTCCTGATCCCAGCGACCCTCCTCCAGAAGGAATGAATCACAATGGCGACTCTATGTCCACGATGCGGTGGCAAGGTTTCGCGAGCTTACAGCTCGACTGCGCAAATAACTGCAGGGCTGGTCGGAGCGCTCTTCTATGCCGCATTCGGTTCAATGCAATGCAAACAATGCGGTAAGATTCCGCGCAGCGAGTTTCCGCCGGAAGTCCGGACCAGGCTCACACTGACGACCGTGGCAATGATCGTCGGCGGAGTCGTGCTGCTGGTCCTGTGCATCGGGCTGCTCTCCAAATAGCCGACTGATGAGTTGATCGGGCTCCGCTCCCGACTGGCAGCTCGCGGTGGTTTGTGACAATCCACGGTTGCTGTTATCGGCTGCCGGCGATCATCTGGGCGGCGTGCTGGAGGCTGGTGTCGGTTACCTTGGCGCCGGAGAGCATGCGGGCGACTTCGTGAGTGCGTGAGCGGTCGTCGAGGACGCGGATGCGGGTTTGCGTGCGGCCGTCTTTCTCGCGCTTTTCGACGGCCAGGTGTTGATCGGCGAAGGCGGCAATCTGCGGGAGGTGAGTGACGCAGAGGACCTGCTGGGCGCGGGCGAGAGCCTTGAGCTTCTGGCCGACGGCTTCGGCTGCGCGGCCTCCGATGCCGATGTCGATTTCGTCGAAGACGAGCGTGCGCGGCGTGGTTTTCTTTTTGGTCTTGGACGTGGAGCCTTCTTCGACGGCGACCTTGAGAGCGAGGAGCACGCGGGAGAGCTCGCCGCCGGAGGCGATTTCAACGAGCGGCTTGAGAGGCTCGCCGGGATTGGTCGAGATGCGATATTCGACCGAGTCCCAGCCGGAAGCGGACCACGCGGACTCCTGATCGCTTGAAGTGACGGCGACCTGGAACTTGACCTTCATGGCCAGCGAGTTGATTTGGGCCTCGGCCAGCTTGGCGAGTTTGACTGCGGCGGCCTGGCGGTCGGCGGTGAGAGCTGCCGGCCGCTTTACGGTAGGCCGCGGCGGTTTGATCGAGCTCGGAGCGAAGGGTCTTGAGGATCTCATCGCGGTCTTCGACTTCGGCGAGTTTGCCGGCGACGTCTTCTCCAAAAGCGAGAATTTCGGCGACGGTCTTGCCGTATTTCCTCTTGAGCCGGTCGATGAGGGCGAGGCGATCTTCAATTTCGGCGAGACGCTCGGGCGAGGCGTTGATGCCTTCGGCATAGTCGCGCAGAGCGGAAGCAATGTCGGAGATGGTTGCGCGGGCGGAGGCGAGCTGCTGGGCGGATTCGGTGAAGCGCTGGTCGTAGCGGGCCAGCTCTTCAACGTTGCGGACGGCGTCGCGGAGAGCGGCCTCCGCGCTGGCGCTGCCCTCGTAGAGCTGGTCAAAGGCGCTCATGGCGGCGGCGTAGAGCTTTTCGGCGTTGGCGAGGACGCGCTTTTCGGTTTCGAGGGCTTCATCTTCGCCGGGAACGAGGTGAGCCTGCTCGATTTCCTTGCTCTGATAGCTCCAGAGATCAACCATGCGCAGGCGGTCCTGCTCGCCGTGAAGGAGGTCGTTCAGTTTGGCGCTGGCGAGATGCCAGCGAGCGTGAGCTTCGGAGACTGCATCCAAGGAAATACCGGCGAAACGGTCGAGGAGCAGGCGTTGCTGCGACTGGTCGAAGCTGGAGAGGCTTTCAGTCTGCGCGTGGACGAGTGCGAGCTCGGGCGCGAGCAGCTTGAGCACCTGGACCGTGGCGGGCTGGTTGTTGACGAAGACGCGGCCTTTGCCGTTGGAGAGGATTTCGCGGCGAAGGATGATTTCGGCGCCTTCGGCATCGATGCCGTTGGCTTCAAGGATGGATTCTGCGCCGGGGGTGGACTCGAAGACGCACGAAAGCGCGGCCTTTTCGGCGCCGTGCCGAACCAATTCTCCCGAGCCTTTGCCACCTAAGAGGAGGGCGAGCGCGTCGACGAGGATGGATTTGCCGGCGCCGGTTTCTCCTGTGAGGAGGTTGAGGCCGGGGCCGAAGGAGGCAATGGCGTGATCGATGACGGCGTAGTTTTCAGCGCGCAGTTCGACGAGCATGGTTGATCCGTTTTTACCACGGAGTTCGTGATCGATGAGAATCCGAGCGCAGCATAGCATGAACGGGGCGTCAAAAGGGATGCGGGCGCGACTTTCGCGGCTCGGCGGGGTCGAGACAAACAATGGCTAAGCGACTGCAAAGGCACCCAAAGGGTCACTTGGGCGGGAGAACGCAGTCTGGTACCGTGGAGAATGAGGTGAATGGCGATTTTTATCGTACCATTAGCGTGTTTTTTGCAGGCTGACGGGGGCGCCGGAACGGGCGCGCCGACCTCGCAGGGATTCGGCGAACTGGCCGGCATGATGACCCACATTGGGCCGGTAGCAATTTTTGTACTGGCGTTGCTCCTGCTCGCCAGTCTGTATTCGTGGATGGTGATTCTGGGCAAGATTTCCACGTTCAGCAAAGCGACGACGCAGAGCAGGAAATTCATTCGCGCATTTCGCAAAGCAACTCGGCTGAATGAGATTGCGGCGTTGACGAGCGATTACAGCGCGAGCCCGCTGGCGCAGGTTTTTGAGGACGTGTACGAGACCTACAAGCGGCAGACGGGCGGATCGGGACCACCGCGCAACCTGACGCCGCTGGAGCGCACCGCGCAGACCGCGGCCAGCACGGCGATCACGGCGTTGGAGCGGCGCATGACGTGGCTGGCGACGATCGGCGCTACGAGCCCGTTTGTTGGCCTGTTCGGGACGGTGATGGGCGTGGTGGATGCGTTCAGCGGACTGGGCACGGCAGGAGCAGCGACGCTGCGCGCCGTGGCGCCGGGCATCAGCGAGGCGTTGATTACAACGGCGGCGGGCTTGTTTGTAGCCGTACCGGCGGTGGTCGCGTACAACCAGTTTTCAGCGCGGATCCGGTTATTCGCTTCGGCGACGGACGATTTTTGCCGGGAGCTGCTGAACTCGCTCGAAGAGATGCCTCAACGGACGCAGGCGCAGGCGCCGAGGGTTCCGGCGGAGATGCCTCGCGAGGCCGAGCGCAGTCTATATAAGTAACGAAGTCAGCGGAGTTCGCGGAGCTAGCTCGATTTCGCAAGAGGTTCAGCGTGGCATTTTCGACACTCAACGGACAAACGCGCTCGTCGCTGGCGGAGATCAACATTACTCCGCTGGTGGATGTGGTGCTGGTGCTGCTGGTGATCTTCATGATCACTGAACCGGTTCTGCAATCGGGAATTGAAGTGAATGTGCCGAAGACGCGGGTGGTAAAACAGATCACCGAGCAGCGGATGGTGGTGACAATCGACCGCGAGCAAAATGTGTTTCTGAATGATCAGCCAGTGAATGTGCACGATTTGCCGGCGCGGCTGTTGCAGGCAGGAGTGGATCCGGCGCACCAAGCGATTTATTTGCGCAGCGATGAGCGGGTCCCTTTCGGAGCCTTCGCCAGCGTGATGGATGCAGTGAAACAATCGGGGATTACTAATGTTTCGATTGTGACGCAGCCGCTGGAACTGAAGGGATCTGGCGGAGGTAGCCAATGACTGCGCCGGGTTTCGAGTCGAGACTCGCCTGCTTGAAATGCAGGTCCTTCGACTGGGTCGCCGCGGCGACCTCGCTCTGGATGACAGCCTAATTTTATGGAAAGCGTTCTTGAGGGCGGCGAACACCTGGAGCGGGAACTGGCGCGGGAGCCTTTTGCGGGACCGGCGGCGGCCTCGGTTGTGCTGCATCTGTCGATCGTCGGAATGCTTTTAGCTTACGCATGGGCGATGGGGCTGTTTCATCACAACTTCTGGGGGACCGCGGGAGCGGGCGGATCGATGCAGGTAACGCTGACGAACGCCCTGCCGCTGCCGACCGAGCCGGTGAACCAGAACGTGCTCGCCACCGAGACACCGAGCAAAGCGCCGGCTGCGCCAAGCCCGAAAGAACAGAAGCACGTGGATGAGACGGCGATCCCGATTCTCGGCAAGCCAACGAAGCCGACGCCGCAAAATATTCCGAAGACGCAACCGCACCAGCCGCCGCCGAAACAAAATGTGGCTCAGTTTGGCGAGCAGTCGGGGTCAGTGATCCCGCACCAGATGCAGCCTGGATCGGCCGGGCCGACGACGGTTGGCGACAACAACTTTGCCAGCCTGTTTCCGTGGTATGTGGACCAGATCAACCGGAAGATGTCGCAGACATGGGACAAGGGCCAGGTGGATGGGCGGACGCCCAAGGGAGCGCGCGTATTCCTGGCCTTCACAATTTATCGGGACGGCAGCCACAGTGCGCCGCAAATCGACACTTCAAGCGGAAGCCCAACGCTGGACAACTCGTGCATGATCGCAGCTCGGCGCGTGGATACGTTTGGCCAGCTTCCGGCGAACTATAATCAAAGCACGTTGAAGGTTTCGTATTACTGCGAGTACTGAAGAGCAGCCTTCAGCTATCAGCCGTCAGCTTGGCCAGCGGTACAACAAGCCGGTGAGCGAACGGCGAAAATTTGAAGAGCGTGCGCACAATCAACTGTTACCCCAACAGGAAGGATTGCAGATCGCATGAAGGCAACAATTCGGGTCTTCCCCTTGTACTTGCTTTGCCTGGCGTATTTTTTAACGCCTCGACTCTCCGCCCAGGACTGGGTGCACACCGGAACCAACCTTGGCAATGAGCGCATCCGCCTGGCGGCCGCCGATTTCAAGCCGGTGGGCAGCGATCCTGAAACTGTGCCGCTGAAGGCGATCTTCGACTCCACACTTTATAACGATCTGTCGAACGCGGGAATCTTCGACATGGTGTCAAAGAGCCTGGCGCCGCAAGCGACGCCGGGTTCGCCGCAGGAGTTTCAGGCCAATCAGTGGTCGTCGGCGCCGGCCAGCGCGGCCATGGTGGCTTTCGGCGCGCTCTCGGCCACGAACGGCCGACTGGTGATGTATGGGTGGCTCACCGACGCGCGCACGGCGGGAAGCGCGCCGGTACTGGCCAGCCAGTACAACGAGGCGGCCAGCGAAGAGATGGCGCGCACCATAGCGCACCGGTTTGCCGACGAGATCATTTACCGGCTGGGCGGAGCCATCAACGGGATCGCTGAGACCAAAATTTACTTTGTAAGCAATCGGACCGGATCAAAAGAGATCTGGGTGATGGATTACGACGGGCAGAATCAACACGCCGTCACACGTTTAGGCAGCATTTCGCTGTCTCCGCGCATCTCACCGGATAACTCCCGAATTGCGTTTGCCTCGCTGGGAAGCGAAGGATGGGCGATTCGCATGTATTCGCTTGATTTAGGGCGGCTGGTGGGTTTCACAGCGGGTTCCGCGGGAGGCAGCAACCAATCGCCGGCGTGGTCGGCAGACGGATCGAAGGTTGCATTTTCTTCGGCGCGAGGGGGGCATCCGGACATTTGGATCTCCGATGTGAGCGGCGGGAACGCGCACAGCGTCACTTCATTCGGATCGGATGTTTCGCCGGTTTGGAATCCGCGCACCAGCAACCAGCTTGCTTTTGTCAGCGGGCGAACGGGCGAGCCGCAGATTTACATCATGGACAAGGATGGCGCCAACGTGCAGCGTATGACCGACGGCGGTTATGCCATCTCTCCGTCATGGTCGCCCAACGGAAGCATGCTGGCGTTTGCGTGGAACCGGAAGTACGGTCCCGGCGATCCTGGCGGGTACGACGTTTACGTGATGGATATTGCCAGCAAGAATTGGCTGCAGGTGACCCACGAATCAGGCGTCAACGATTTTCCGTCGTGGTCGCCGGATGGTCGGCACATTGTGTTCCAGCGTCAGGTGGGGCACCGCACACAGATTTGGACGATGCTGGCCGATGGCACGAATCAGCAGCAACTGACCTTCTCCGGCGACAACATGATGCCGAATTGGAGCTGGAAGTGAGCGCGAAGGCAGCGGAGGGGCGGCAGGCTGCGGTGACAAAAAGAAACGGTCGCCTGGAAGGTAAACCCTAGCTTTTTTTGAGAAGGAGAATTCCCGTGAAGACACAGAAAGCTGTTTTTTCGATTGCATTTTTGCTGGTTGCCTTGACCGCCGTTTCCGGCTGCAATAAAAAGACCAAGCCCTTGCCGGGCGCCGAACAGGCGCCGGCTACGTCGGTGCCCCCTCCAACTGCGCAATTGAGTGCAACGCCAACGGTGATTTCGGCGGGAGACCAGGTGCAGTTGAGTTGGAAGACGACGAACGCGAGCACGGTCTCAATTGACGGCATTGGCGATGTTCCAACGGTGGGCGTAAAGACCGTGACCCCGACGGAATCGACAACGTATCACCTGGTAGCGCGCGGGGATGGCGGCTCGGCGGACGCCTCGGCATCCGTGACGGTGAATGCGCCGCCGGCGATCAGCGTGCCGAGCACAAGCATGAACGAGCAGCAGGAATTTGACGCACACGTGCAGCCGATCTTCTTCGCCTACGACAACTACGATATACAGGGCGATGCGCAGGCGATTCTGGCGAAAAACGCCGATTACCTGAATGCTCACCCCAATATCAAGGTTGTGATTGGCGGCTACTGCGATGAGCGCGGATCGGACGAATACAACCTGGTTCTGGGCCAGAACCGGGCACAGGCTGCCAAGACGGCGCTGGTGACGGCGGGCATCGCGGCGGATCGCATCCGCGTGATCAGCTACGGCAAGGAGAAGCCGTTCTGCTCCGATTCGACCGAGGAGTGCTGGCAACTGAACCGCAGAGATGGGTTCACGATCGACAAGTAGGACAGCCTGTCGCTGCCGGCTCTCGGGTCGCAAATGGAAATCCGTTTCGCATTGACACACGGCAGCCTCGCTCCCAAGAGCCCGGCTGCCGTATGTTGTATGCAGGAAGCTTTTACTGAGGAAGGGTTTAAGACATGCTCAAATCAAGTCTTCTTCGCCATCGTCTAGCTGCAGTTGCAACGCTGATTCTTCTTGCCGGCCCGGCGGCCAGGCCGGCGCATGCGGTCTCAAAGGAAATGGTCGAACTGCAAACCCAGGTGCAGCAGTTGCTGGATTCGGTGCAGCGGCTGCAATCGACAATGGATGCGCGTCTGGGAGTGCTGGAGCACCTGGCGCAGCAGACTGCCGACCAGTCGAATCAGGTGAGCACGGCGGTGACTGCCCTGCAGCAGAAGATCGGCGCGCAGAACGATGCGGTGAGCGGCAAAGTGGACGGCGTCTCCGGACAGGTGCAGTCGCTGAACGATTCGGTCGACGAGCTGAAGGCGCGTATCGCCAAGCTGGATAAATCGGTCTCGGACTTGCAAACGCAACTGCAGGCCATGCAGGCCGCGCAGGCGCCGCAGCAACCGGGTGCCGCAGGGCCGGGCGGGACAGCGGCGTCGGGAAGCCCCGATCAGGGATCCGGAATGCCGAGTGGAGCAGCGCCCAGCGGAGCATCTGCGCAGCAGGCGCCACCGCTTCAGGAGACTCTGCAAGCCGGAGTGCGCGATTACACCGCCGGACGATACCAGGTGGCACAGGGAGAGTTCCAGGACTTGGTGCATTACTATCCGCTGGACGACGCGGCAGGAACGGCACAGTTCTACCTAGGCGAAATTGCCTACCAGCAAAAGGACTATCCCACAGCGATCAACGACTACAACGCAGTGCTGGAAGGCTTCAGCGGCAACGCCAAGGCTTCGGCGGCACAACTGCACAAAGGATTCGCCCTGATTGCATCGGATAAACACGAAGAAGGCATTCACGAGTTGCGTTCGCTGATCCAGCGGCACCCGCAGACGCCGGAGGCGCGTGCGGCGCGCGCCAAGTTGACGGCAATGGGCGTGAAGGCGGAGGCGACAAAGTAGAGACAGCTTTCAGCCGTCCGGTCAATCCTTGCAATGCTGACGGTTGAGGTGACTAGAAAGAGCTCGATTCAAGCGACGAAAAAGCCCCGCGACAAGCGGGGCTCTTTCATTGGGCTGGAATCTGTGAATCAGCTTTTCGCAGGAGCCGAGTCGATTGGCACGGTTCCGTCCACGCTGGCGGCAGGAGAGACGGGCGCAACTGCAGGCGCAGCAGCGCCGGCAAGGGCGGCCGCTTTCGCCACGCTCTTGTAGTGGCGGACATCGGCGCCCTGCACCCAGAAGATGACGTCCTCTGCGATATTGGTTGCGTGATCGCCGACGCGTTCGAGGCTGCGGCAGATCATGAGCGCATTCAGGGCCTGAGGCGCGAGATGGCTTTGCTCTTCCATGACTTTTGTGAGAGCGCGAAAGGCGGCGCGGTTCATCTGGTCCACTGCATCGTCCATGGTGAGCACGCCGCGGGCCAGCTCGGCGTCGCCCTCGATAAAGGCTTGCAGGCTTTTGCGTACCATGTCAGCGGCCATCGAGGCCATGCGGGGAATGTCGACAGGAAGATCGACAGCAGCCATGCGCTCCATGATGCGGACGCGGTCACTGATGCTTTTGGCGGCGTCGCCCACGCGCTCCAGATCGGCGTTGATCTTGATCACGCTGAGAATGAAGCGCAGGTCGATGGCCATGGGCTGCTCCATGGCGAGAAGGTCAAGCGCGGCCTGATCGATGTCGCGCTCCATGCGATTGATGGCAATCTCACTGCGGCTGACAAGGTCGCAGATGGAAAGATCGCGAACCCGGTAAGCCTCAATGGCGCGCTGGATCGCCTGCTCGGCGAGTCCCGCCATGACCAGCAGGTTCTCCTTGAGGTCTTCCAGGCTTTGTTGAAAGCGTATACGTGTCATCCGAACCTGCCCGTGATGTAATCCTCCGTGCGCTTGTCAGAAGGATTGGTGAAGATTTTGTGGGTCGAATCGAACTCGACCATGCGGCCGTTGAGGAAGAAACCAGTCTTCTCCGCCACGCGGGCTGCCTGTTGCATATTATGCGTCACAATCACGATGGTGTATTGCGACTTTAGTTGAAAGATAAGGTCTTCGATCTTGGAAGTGGAAACGGGATCGAGGGCCGAGGCAGGCTCGTCCATAAGCAGGACTTCGGGGTCGACCGCAAGAGCGCGGGCAATGCAGAGGCGTTGCTGCTGGCCGCCGGAGAGGCTCGCGCCGGACTTTTTCTTCAAGTCGTCCTTGACTTCGTCCCACAGCGCCGAGTTCTTCAGGGATTTTTCGACGACTTCGTCGAGCGAATGGCGATTGGAGTAGCCATTGAGCTTGAGACCGGCGGAGACGTTGTCGTAAATCGACATGGTGGGAAAGGGATTGGGGCGTTGGAAGACCATGCCCACGCGGCGGCGGACTTCGACCGGCGACGCATCGTGATAGATGTCGAGGTCGCCCATACGGACGCTGCCGGTAACGCGGGCGATGGGGTTGGTCTCATGCATTCGGTTGAGGCAACGCACAAAGGTGCTCTTGCCGCAGCCAGAGGGCCCAATCAGCGCCGTGGCGTGGTTGGCCGGAATATTCAGATTAATGTCCTGCAGCGTGTGATTGGCGCCGTACCACGCGTTCAGGTTGGTTACCTCAATGCCGACACCCACGTGCGTATTTCTCCTATCTGCAGTTCGTAGTTCGCAGTTCTTAGTTCGTAGTTCACAGTTCTTCGAGTCCTTCTGAGCCTGTGAATTACGAATTGATTTAGCTTGTTCCTTTCAAGACGCCTCGGCTGGTGACAAAACGCACCAGCGAAACGGCGAGCACAATGAGAATAATCAAAACCAGCGATCCCGCCCACGCCAATCGGTGCCAATCGTCGTAGGGAGATTGAGCATAAATCCAGATCTGCAGGGGAAGCGCGGCGATCGGCTGATTCAGGCTGGTGCTCCAGAAATCGTTGCCCAGCGCGGTGAAGATGAGCGGCGCGGTTTCTCCAGCGACGCGTGCGAACGCAAGCATGCAGCCAGTGATGATGCCGGGTGAAGCGGTCTTTACGGTAATGGAGAGAACCGATCTCCAGTTGGGAACGCCCAGGCCGAGCGCGGCTTCGCGCACCGAATGCGGAACCATGAGCAGCATCTCTTCGGTCGTACGGCAGATGGTGGGGATCATCATGATGCCGAGCGCGACGCCGCCGGCGAATGCCGAGAAATGATGCTGCGGGACGACAATCAGCGCGTAGGCGGCGAGACCCATGACGATAGACGGAACGCCGTTGAGTACGTCGGCGGTGAAGCGGACGGCATAGGCCAGCTTGGTGCCTCGGCCGAACTCGGCCAGAAAAACACCGCCGCCAATTCCCACGGGAACGCCGATGAGGCTGGCAAGGCCAAGCAGGGTGATCGACCCGACGATGGCGTTGGCCATTCCGCCGCCAGTCTCGCCTACGGGCGCGGGGGTTTTGGTGAAGAAGTCCATATTCAGCGAGCTGGCGCCCTTGAAGATGAGATAAATGAAGATCGCCGCCAGTGGCACAATCACCAGGACTGTCGACAACACGGCAAGCGAAGTTGCAGTCTTGTCAACCAGCCAGCGGAGGCGTGTCCGAAATTGATATTCTTGCGGCACTTTCTCTGCGATCCCCTTCTTAAGCGGTTGCCGATCGTCTTTCTTGCTCTCAACGTTGCGTTGCCGGGGCCCCGCGCGTGACCGCCCAGACGAGCAGGCGGGCGGTTGCGTTCACAATGATGGTGACAATGAACAACGCCAAACCGATTTCCATGAGCGCGCTCAAATGCATCTCGCTGACGGCCTCGGTAAATTCGTTGGCGATCACCGAGGCCATCGAGCTGCCTGTAGCCAACAATGACCGGCTGATCTGCGGGGTGTTGCCGATGACCATGGTGACGGCCATCGTTTCGCCAAGCGCGCGGCCCAGGCCGAGAATGACGGCGCCGACGATTCCGATGCGCGCGTTGCGCAGCACGCCCATGCGTATCATCTCCCAGCGCGTGGCGCCCAAAGCCAGCACAGCTTCACGCTGCGAGTGAGGCACGGCAGTCATCACCTCGCGTGTAAGCGACGAGATGATGGGAAGAATCATGACCGCCAGGATGACACCCGACGCGAAATAACCGAGTCCCGTCGGATTGTCGCCGGCGAAGAAACCGCTCCAGCCGAACATTTTGGTCAGCACTGGATTCACGTGTTCGCGAAGTAGCGGCACGAGAACAAAAACCGCCCACAAGCCGTAAATGATGCTGGGAATGGCGGCTAAGAGCTCGGTAAGAAATGCGAGCGGACCGCGCAGAAATCCAGGGCACATTTCCGTGAGGAAGACGGCCACACCAATAGCCAGCGGAACCGCGAACAGCAGCGAGAGAAACGACGAAACCAGCGTGCCGTAGACGAAGGGCAAGGCGCTGAAGTAGTTGTTGACGGGGTCCCAATAGGAAGGGAGGCCGGTGGTCTCGTCAATGTAGGTCTTATAAAAGAATTTAAAGCCGAATGCGTGCCATGAGAGTTGCGAACGTTGAACGAGCTCCCAGGCAATGAGGGCTACGATGGCGAAGATGCTTAGGGCACACAGCACCATAAGCGCCTTGAAGATCCCATCGGCAACGGCGGAGTTGCCCCGGCCAAGCAGGTGGCGGCGAATAGCCGAATGCTCTTGCACCAACGCGCCAGTGGGCGGTTGCGGCGGAATCGAATCGGCTTCCGGTTGCGTCTGGGGCTGGGAGATACGAATCTCGGGCACAGTGGCGTCCACAAGGGTCAGGCTACCGAGGAATTATGAACGCGAGGTTACAAGGAAGCAAAATCAAGCGCATACGGGTGGAAAACGTGAGCGGTGCCCCGGGGCTGCCGTGCGCGGAGGACCCGCAGCGGTGGCAAAATGCAAAATTGACGCTGAAATGAAGTGTTCCGGGCTGAAACGGACCACATCGTGATTAGAAAATCGATGTAGTGGCCGAGCGACCGTCTATTCGCGCGGCGGTCGAGCGTGGTACAACTCCAACATGACAAAGGGCAAGACGACGCCAGCGCCCGGGCATGTGAACCTGCGCATGCTCGCCGAGCATCTGGGCCTGTCTCAAACGACGGTTTCCCTTGTCCTGAATAACTCGCCAAGTGCCAAGTCCATCCCGCAGGAGACGCGCAACCGGGTGGTTGAGGCGGCGAAGCGGCTGGATTACCGGCCCAATTATTTTGCCCGGTCGCTGCGGCAAAGCCGCTCCATGAGCGTAGGAGTATTGGCGCCGGACCTGAGCGAGGGCTACTTCACCCGGGTGATGAGCGGTGTGGTGCAGGAGCTGAACCGCTCACACTACTTCTTCTTCACCGCGTGCCACAACTGGAACGAAGAGTTGATGGAGCGCTACCCGCGCATGCTGGTTGAGCGTGCGGTGGATGGCTTTCTGCTTCTGAACACGACAATGGGCGAGTTGTCGGTACCCGTGCCGATCGTAGCCATCTCGGCGCATTGCGCAATTAAGGGGACGACCAATATCGTCCTCGATCACTACATCGCTGCCAAGCTGGCACTGACGCACCTTTACGATCTGGGACATCGGCGCATCGCTTTCATGCGTGGGCCAAAGGTGGTTCTTGACTCAGAATACCGATGGGAGGGGATACAAAAGGTCGCGAAAGAACTGGGTCTGAAAACTGACCCCTCGCTGGTGGTACGGCTCGATTCGTCAGGCTGGCCGATGAAGACGGGCCACCACCCGATGGACCCGCAGATCGCCTATAACCCGACGCGTACCCTTCTGAACAAGGCCCCTGACGTTACGGCACTGTTCTGTTTCAATGACACAGCCGCGATGGGTGCTATCCGGGCAATTCGAGACGCCGGTCTTGACGTGCCGGGCGACATTTCGGTGGTCGGCTTCGACGATATTACTTCGGCGGCCTTCTCTACGCCTTCACTCACCACGGTGCACCAGCCGCTCTTCGAGATGGGCCAGAAGGGGGCGCAGCTTCTGCTGGAACAGATTGCCAGCAAGGAGCCACCCACGTCGAACGAGGTCTTGATGGCGCCAACACTGGTCGTTCGCGAGTCGACCGGGCCCGCAAAAAACCGGACTTAAACGTTCAACTGCACGCGGCCGCAAGCCAGCGGCTGATGTACACCTGCGCGTGAGCCTCGCCGCAGTAGTGCCGCGCGCCTTTCGAATCCGCGGCTTCCTTGGTCCATTTGTAGACCGTCAGTTGCGCATCGTTGCAATGGACGACGATCCAATGCTGCGGGTTGTCACTCTCTTCGCCGCAAATTTCACATCGGTAGATGGTGTCGATCACGGGCGGACCTCACAAAAGACGGGGAACGAGGGACCAAGGGAACGAGTTGGACATTTGCTGGTCCCGAGACAATTTTACTCGAGCATCTGCAGGTCGAGCGGCTCGACGAGCATGCAATCCATAGACCGGATGCGGGCCAAGGCGCGCTTGAGCGCCGAAGATTTGCATGGCTCGACAGTGACCACGAACGGCAATGCGTCGGCCGGGTAACCCGCTTTCTGGACGATGGCGCGGATATTGATCTGCTCTTCGGCCAGTGCGGTGGTAATGGCGGCGACGATTCCGGGGCGGTCTTTCACCAGGAATCGGATGTAGTGAGGGACCTCAAATTCGTCGCCAAGGCGCGCCGGAGCTGAAGGAATCTCAACGCGCTGCGAGCCGTGCGCAAGGGCGAGCAGATCGCTGACTACGGCGACCGCAGTCGGATGGCCGCCCGCGCCGTGGCCAGAGAAGACCACATCGCCGCCGTAGTGGCCGCTGGCAATGACCATGTTCTCGGTCCCTCTGGACCAGGCAAGCGGCGAACGCAGCGCGACGAGCATGGGGCCGACGGTGGCCGCGATCCGACCCTCCACTTGCTGCGCGCGAGACACCTGGCGAATGGTGCAGCCAAGGTCGCGGGCATAGCTAAAGTCGACGGGTGTGATGGTGGTGATAGAGCGCGGAACAATTTCTTCGGGGTCGACCTGCACACGGAGAGCGAGGCGCATGAGAATGGCGAGCTTGGCGCGCGCGTCGAATCCGCCGACATCTTCGGTGGGATCGGCTTCCGCATAGCCTTTGGCCTGCGCTTCCGCCAGAACTACGGCGTAGTCCGCGCCTTCTTCCATTTTGCTCAGGATGAAGTTGCAGGTGCCGTTGAGAATGCCTTCCATACGCTCAATGCGGTCGCCGGCCATGCCCTGTTCGAGGCCGGGGATGACAGGGATGCCACCGGCTACGGCAGCACCGTATTTGAGATGACCGCCTTTGGCGGCGGCGAGACGCTCCAGATCGATGCCGTGATAGGCAATGAGTTTTTTGTTGGCGGTAACAACGCTCTTGCCAGCTTCGAGCGCGCGGCGCACCCAGCTTCCGGCTGGATCGAGGCCGCCTGCGAGCTCGACAATCACATCCACATCTGAGGCGAGGACTGCGTCGGCGTTCTCACTCCAGACGACGCTCGCGGGAACCCATGCGGCGCGCTTGCGCGCGACACCGCGATTGAAAATGTGCGTCAGCTCCAGGCCGTGCGGCTTGGACTCGACGAGGATGCGCGCAACTGAGCTGCCCACGGTGCCAAAGCCAAAGATTGCAATGCGGAGATGGCGTGTGGGGCCGGACTTGCGCGGGTGCGCTGCAGGGGCGTCGGACGGCTGAGATGAACTGTGCACTTGAGGCACCGAAATCTTCCTTTGCTGAATGCCGGAAAAGCGAAACCAAGTAACAACTTGATGATAGAGGAACAGGGACCCAGGGACCAAGGGGCCGAGGGAACGCTGAGTAAGGCGACCGACGCAGACGAAAAGGGAAATACGGAAACTGCCCCGGCGGCCGAGGCGAAGGATCATTATCATTTGCTGATCGCTCATGGCTTTTCGGGGTCTGGCATCTGCTAGCATGAGCTTCAGATGCGGCGCGGCTTCTCCCTATTTCTGATCCTGTTCTTCGGGCTGGGCCCGCTGTCGGCCTTTGTCGACGGCAGCCAGGACGCAGGCCTGCCTGCGTGTTGCCGCCGCCACGGGACGCACCACTGCGCGATGTACGCGGAGATCATGGCATCGAGAGCCGGCCGCGGCATCGATCCAACTCCGGGCTTCTCCGCACCGCCGACCTGCCCGCTCTATCACGGACCTGCGTTTTCAATGTGGACGCCAGCCCATGCGCGGGCGACAGCGGCGTCGGAGGTCTGCGCTGTCTTTACGCGTTCTTCCGCGCCCGCGTTCGAGGGGATGGCGGCGTCTTGTCGCCCGAGCCGGGCGCACGCCGGCCGCGGTCCTCCAGCGGCAGACCCAAGCTAACCATTGCGCTGAAAAGAATTCCTTGATCGAGAGGGCGACGATCCGCGTCCATTTGATTGGCGCGGGCAGATCTTTGTGTCGCGCTTCAATTCTCGTCGCAGGGGAGTGGTCTTCTCCTTTGCCAGGTGTTCTTTGGTGCTTCCCCAAAATCCGCCGGTGATTCTGGCGCACCTTCGCAGTCCGCGAGGACTGCCGCGTTTAACTCGAGAACGAAAGCGAGGTCATTTCTTTATGCGAAATCTTCTTCATACTCTTGCGGCGGCGCTGCTGGCGGCCGCTTCCCTTCCCGCATCAGCGACCGTGTTTGCCACGGTGCACGGGGTGGTTCACGACCCGCAGCACAGGCCAATTGCAGGAGCGACTGTGAACCTGCAGGCCGCGGATTCCGATTTTGCCCTGCACGCTGCCACCGATTCCGATGGAGAATTCGAATTACCGGAGGCGCCGATCGGAGTGTATCGGCTGACGGTGACGGCGGCCGGATTCGCCGACACGACTGAGACTTTGACAGTGGCTTCGGGAACAAATCCGGTCCTGCACATTCCGCTGGACGTGGCGGGTTCCACTCAGTCCGTGATCGTGAACGGCGAGGAAAGCTCGGCCGACACAGTAACACCAACCAATTTGATTACGCGGCAAACGATCGAGGAGACGCCTGGCGCGGACCGCACCATCGGCACGGAGATGATTACCGATTACGTGCCCGGCGCGTACATGACGCACGACATGCTGCACATGCGCGGCGGCCATCAAACCACCTGGCTGATCGACGGCGTTTCAATTCCCAACACCAAGATCGCGTCGAACGTAGGGCCGCAGATCGATCCGAAGGACATTGACTCCATGGAAGGCCTGCGTGGCAGCTATGACGCCGGCCTCGGCGACCGCACCTACGGAATGTTCAACGTGCTGCCGCGCAATGGATTTGAATTCAACCGCGACGGCGAGCTGACACTCTACGCGGGCAATTTGGACACCGGCGAGGCGCAAGTTGCGCTGGGCGATCACTCCGAGAAGAGCGCCTGGTATGCGAGCGTGACGGGCTCGCGATCGAATTACGGATTGGCCACGCCGGTTCCTGCGATCTACCACGATGCGACGAATTCGGAAAGCGGGTTTGTGTCGGTGATCCGCAACCAGACGCCGAAGGATCAGCTGCGCGTGGATGGGCAGTACCGGCAGGACTACTTTCAGGTGCCGTACGATCCGAACGCGAACGACTACGAATGCAATTCGGATTATTACTGCAGCACGGGGTTAAGGGATGGGCAGACGGAGCGCGATTCATTCGTGATTGCAAATTGGGTGCATACGATCTCACCCAAAGCGCTGGTTTCAGTGGCCCCGTTCTATCACTTCAACGAGTCGGACTATCACTCCCGCCCTGACGACATGCCGGCCGCGACAACATGGGATCAAAACTCCAACTACGCGGGCGCGCAAGCCGACGGCCACATCGATGCGGGCTGGAACAGCTTCTCCGGTGGACTTTACTCGTTCGTTCAGGCGGAACGCGATCAGTTCGGCGTGATTGACAATACAACGGCGCCGCCGACTGTCTACCCCAACCAACCGGGCAATGCCAACGCGGGATTAGTGGAGTTTTACATTGACGACCATCTGCGCCTGGGAAAATATGTAACGCTGCTGGGCGGAGAACGCTTCTCGATCTATCGCGCGGAGCTGGATGAAAGCGCAATCTATCCACGCATCGGGGCAACGGTGCGAATTCCGAAACTGAACTGGGTACTGCGCGGGTTCTACGGACACTTCTTCCAGCCGGCGCCCGTGCTGACCGTTTCGAGCTCCGTGCTCAACTACGCCGGCAGCCTCGGCGGCGGAGAAAACTTCTTCACGCCTCTGCCCTCAGAGCGCGACGAGGAGCACCAGTTTGGCATCGAGATTCCCTACCGGGGATGGATGCTGGATGTGGACACGTTCAAGAGTCGCGTGAACAACTTCCTCGATCATTCGAATCTTGGCGAATCGAACATGTACTTCCCCATTGCCGTGGATGGCGCGCTGGTTCGCGCGTGGGAGATGACGCTGCACTCGCCGTCGCTGTGGCGCTATGGGCAGTTTTATGTAACGTACTCCAACCAGATCGCCGAGCAGCGCGGAGATATTATCGGCGGCTTCACATGCTCGGACCCGAGCGATTCTGCCTGTTCGCCGGGCGACTTTGACTACTCGCCTGTTGACCACGACCAGCGCGACACGCTGAACACGGGGTTCACGGCGAACTTGCCGGCGCATACATGGTTCGCGACGAACGTGTATTACGGGTCAGGATTTGCCAACGGGCTGGCCTGCACCGATCCATCTACTTGCCCCGATAACGGACCCTATTACGGGTCTTACTTGCCGGTGCACACGACGTTCGATTCGTCGGTAGGCCACTCGCTGGGCGAAAACTGGAAGCTGTCGGCGACGGTGATCAATGTGACCAATCACCGCGTGCTGCTGGATAACTCAGTCACAATTGGAGGCTTTCATTACAACGATCCGCGGATGTTCGCGGTGGAGGCGAAGTACAGGTTCAAGTACTAGCAAGTTGGCGCCCGCTTCACGGGCGTTAGCGAGTTGGCAGGTTGGCGGGTCGGTGGCCCTCCCACCCTAGCGGCAAAGACAAAGACACCGCGAGGGTGGGGCACCCGACAGGCCAGCGAACCAACGGGTCACGATTGGACTTCGAAGAGGCCGGGGAGCACTTCCCCGGCCTTTCCTTCAACGATGTGCGTGAAGGCCGCGGCGTTGAGCGGCGGTTCGGGGCCGATGTAGACGGTTCGCGCGCCGCTCTGTCGAGCCCAATGGACGAAACCTGCCGCGGGATACACGTTGCCGGAAGTGCCGATAACAATCATCAGAGTGCATTCAGCGATCTCGCGCTCGATGCGCGGCATTTCAAGCGGAATCTCGCCGAAGAAGACGATATGCGGACGCAGACGGCCTCCGCATGAGCAATGAGCCACTTCGTTGAGGCTCGTGTAGACGGCGCGGTCTTCGACGGGCAGACGGCCGCACTCGCGCTCGCAACGTGCTTTGGCCAACTCTCCATGCATGTGGATCAGATTCCGCGACCCGGCGCGCTCGTGCAGGTCGTCGACATTTTGCGTGCAGAGAAAGTAGCGGCCGGGGAGTTGCGCTTCCAATTCGGCGAGCGCAACGTGCGCGGGATTGGGTTGAGCGTTCGCGTTATCGGCGCGGCGCCTGGAATAGAAATCCCACACTAGCCATGGATCGCGCTTGAGCGCTTCGGGTGTACAAACCTCTTCGACGCGATGCCCCGCCCAGAGCCCGTCTGAGGCGCGAAAGGTCGGCAATCCGCTCTCGGCGCTGATGCCCGCGCCGGTGAGAACGAAGACGCGGTCGGAGGCTGCGATGGAGATGGACATGATCGTGGATCGTGGGTCTGGATCGTGGGTCGTGAATCGTAGTGAGAGAGCGAAGAAGTGAATGGGTGAAAAGGTGAATGCGTGAACAGAGGTCAGGGCACGAGCAGAATCTTGCCGGTGGTCTTGCGCTCTTCCAGATCAATCTGTGCCTGAGCGGCGTCTGCCAGAGGATACGTGTATTCGGTGCGAAGCTTGAGCTCGCCTTTGGCGGCCCATCCAAGCACATCGCCGCCGCGCCACTCAAGCTCGGCGCGCGTGGCGATGTAGTGCCAGAGAGTTGGCCGTGTGAGGAATAGCGAACCTTTGCTGTTGAGCAAACTGGGATCGAAGGGCGGAACCGGGCCGCTGGATGCGCCAAACAAAACCATCATGCCGCGGGGATGCAGGCAGCTGAGGCTCTTATCGAATGTGGTCTTGCCTACGCCGTCGTAAACAACGTCAACGCCTTTGCCGCCAGTGAGCCGCTTGACCTCGGCCTCGAAGTCCTGCTCGGCGTAAAGAATCACGTCGGAGGCGCCTGCCTCGCGCGAAAGCTCGGCTTTTTCCTTTGTCGAAACGGTGGTAATGACACGCGCGCCGATGCGCGCCGCGACTTGCGTAAGCAGCAGGCCGACACCGCCGGCTCCTGCGTGCACCAGCGCCGTGTCGCCCTTCTTCAGAGGGTAGGTGGAGAGAGCAAGATAATGCGCGGTCATACCCTGCAACATGGCGGCGGCGGCATGCTCCAGGCTCAAACCTTCGGGGATTTTCACAAGTTGGGCGGCCGGAACGAGTGCGTATTCGGCGTAACTGCCAATGACGCTGACCGAGGCGACTGCATCGCCGGCTTTGAATCCGCTGACGCCGGGTCCAAGCTCCTCCACTGTGCCCGCAGCCTCGCTGCCCGGAATCATGGGGAACGAAGCCTTGTAGACGCCCTTGCGAAAGTAGACCTCGATGAAATTGACGCCTGTGGCCTCAATGCGGATGAGAACCTGGCCCGGTCCGGGTTGAGGGATCGGCAGCTCAATAAGCTGCAAGACCTCAGGCCCGCCGGTCGACTGGATCTGGATGGCTTTCATGACTTCGTCAAGAATGAACCTTGAGGGCTGGCTACCGCAAGGAAATAGAAGAACCCGATGTGCGGGCCAGGGCCGGCTGACGCCACTGCTGCGGCTGCGAAAGAAGCCGCTTTCTTTCAGTTCCAGGAGCGAATCGCAAACCTAGAGGTTGTCATCCTTGCTCTCCGAGAGCAACGTCCGCTCGTCAGAGGATTCCAGTCTCACAAGGCGGTCGATGGTGTAAGAAGTGGGGCGCTGGCTGCTGTAGTAGTGGCGCACTTGCAGTTCACCGAGAAGGCCGAGAGCGAGCAACTGAATACCGGAAACGATAAGAACGGAAGCGATGACGAACATGGGGCCGTGTAATTCCATCAGATCCAAATGGGGATTAAGCAATTTCATTCCCAGCAGAAATGCGGCCATGACGCTGCCGGCAAACATGGCGAAAATGCCGCAACCGCCGAAGAAGTGCAGCGGACGGCTCATGTGCTTGATCAGGAAACGGATCGTCATCAGGTCAAAGACGACCTGGAACGTCCGGCCCAGACCGTAATGGCTTTTGCCGCGCACACGATTCAAGTTGCGGATCGGAATCTCACAGATGGATGCGCCGTACAAGCTTGCGAGGGCCGGAATGAAACGATGCATCTCGCCGTAAAGCGGAATGTTCTGGATGACCTCGCGGCGATAGGCTTTGAAAGTGGTGCCAAAGTCGTGAATGGGAACCCCGGAGAGCTTCGCCATGATCCAGTTGGCGCAGGCGGAGGGAACACGGCGAAAGATGAAGTTGTCGATGCGCACTTTGCGCCAGCCCGAGACGACGTCATAGCCCTCATCGAGCTTTTCCAGGAATGCGGGAATATCGTTTGGATCGTGCTGGAGGTCTCCGTCCATAGCCAGGACAAAATCGCCCGAGGCATGATCGAAGCCTGCCGCCAGCGCGGAAGTTTGGCCGAAGTTGCGGCGGAGCTTGACGATGAGGACGCGGCTGTCAACGGCGGCCACCTCCTCGAGGAGCTTGAACGTGCGGTCGCTTGAACCATCGTCAACGAGGATCAGTTCAAAGGACTCGTCCACCTGTTCCATGACTTGTTTGAGCCGTGCATACAGAATGGTTACGTTCTCTTCTTCGTTGTGAAAAGGGACAACGATCGAGTATTTCGCCATATCGCTCCTTAGACGCCTTAGATGCATGAGGGATGTCTGGGGCAATCCCCTGGATTCGAATGGATGCAGTTCGTCGCCTGAATTCGGAGCTCGCTGCGGAGAGGAGAGTCAATTTGCGCTGAGGCCCGTGGGCTACCCCCGCATCTCCATCTCGCCAAGCATCGTCTGCATCTCACTAAGGGCATGTGTGTTACCGCTTCTCGCGGCACATGCAATGCCAGCTCTGAGCCGTCCAACAGCCTCCGGCTTTCTGCCCGCGCCAGCCAACGTCTGCGCAGACATGAAGTAGCCTGGGGTGTAATCAGGATCGTTGGCTAAGAGTGTATCAAATTCTGAAATCGCAGCAGTGATTTCGCCGCGGCTCGCCAATTCCATGGCGATACCGTAACGGGCGAAGCTGTTCTTTGGGTCGAGCGCGAGAATCTCTCTCAATCCTGCGACTTTATCCATTTTGCCTGTGCCGGGCCGATTTCGCTCGATCGGACCGTGAAGGATTTGCGGTTTTGCCGCGGATTGTCCCACACTGGAAGATAGATAGGTGGGAAAAACTTCCGGGCCAAAGCTGCCGCTGGTTCTATTTTAACCGGCGCGCTATGAAGACCGCGAGAAGAAATAGTGGAAATGGAGGCGGCATGAGTAGCCAGGAGCTGCACCCCAAGGTGCGCACAGTAGCCAGCACGCAGTCAGAGAAGACTGAGATTGTGCTGCCCAATGACACCAATATGCTGGGCCACCTGTTGGGCGGGCGGCTGATGCACTTTATTGATCTGACAGGCGCTATGGCCGCCTACCGGCATGCGAGAACCAACGTGGTGACGGCTTCCATGGACCACATCGACTTTATCCGGCCCGTGCACTTGGGCGACCTGGTCACGCTGAAGTCGAGCGTGAACCGGGCGTTCACGAGCTCGATGGAAGTGGGCGTGAAAGTGTGGGCGGAAAATACGCGGACCGGCGAAGTGTCGCACGTAGCCAGCGCGTACCTGGTGTTTGTGGCGGTCGACGAGCAGGGGCGTGTGCAGAAGGTCCCTCTGTTGAAGCCGGAGACGCCGGACGAGGTGCGGCGTTACGAGGATGCTCTTCGCCGCCGAGAACATCGCGAGCGGGAGAGCGTGCGTCGCACCGAGGGCAAGCTGGCCGTGGCAGCGCTGGCTGAAGCGGAAGAGAAACGCTGACGGGCGCGACCCGCGATCTGAAACAATGCGTCGTCCGATCTGAAACAATCGAATCAGGAGCAACGAAAAACGATGGCTCAATCGCCTAACATGCCTTCGCCGGTGGCTCTGCCCGGCGTTTCAAAGATCGTCGCCGTCGGTTCAGGAAAGGGCGGCGTGGGTAAAACCACGATAGCCGTGAACCTGGCCATTGCGCTGAGCAAGCTGGGCCAGCGCGTTGGACTGATGGACGCCGATGTCTACGGGCCCAACGTACCGCTGATGATGGGTAGCTCGCAGCCGCCCAAGATCGGCGAAGGCAACGTGATTGAGCCCAACCTGACGCATGGCCTGAAGACCATCTCGATCGGGTACATTTCGCCCGGAGACAAACCGCTGGTGATGCGCGGCCCGATGCTGCACCAGATCATCCGCCAGTTTTTGCAGCAGGTGAACTGGGGCGAGCTGGATTATCTGATCGTCGATCTGCCGCCGGGGACGGGCGATGTAGCGATTTCACTGGTGCAGACTGTACCGCTCACCGGCGCGGTAGTGGTATCAACGCCCAGCGACGTGAGCCTGGAGGATGCGCGCAAGGCTCTTGAAATGTTTGCGCAGGTGAACGTGGAGGTGCTGGGCATTGTGGAGAACATGAGCCACTTTACCTGCCCGCATTGCCACAACGAGATCGACATCTTCTCGCGCGGCGGAGCGGAACGCACGGCCAAGCAATTCAACGTGCCGTTTCTGGGCGCGATCGAATTGATTCCGGCCATCCGCGAGGGCGGCGACCGGGGATTGCCGGTAGCGCTTGCAGGGCCGAAGAGCCCGCAGGCGGCGGCGTTCTACACGATCGCGGAGAAGGTGATGGAGCTGGCCGAGAAGGCGGCGGCAGCGGCCTCGGATGTGATCGAGATCAAGTAACGGTCGACGCGCGGGAACGCGAAGGTCAATTCGTAACAGCAATGCAGAAGAAAGCGGGGCTCGCGCCCCGCTCTCTCTTTGCTGGATCCCAGTTACTCCCAGTGGCCTTCCACGAGCACCCAGCCATCGCCGCGCCGTTCCCAGTGATGGTGGACCCAGATAGCGCCGGGATGCGGCGGATGCGCCCAAAAGCCATGCACCCAGACGTAGTGTTGGCCGTCCCAGCGATGGTGGCCCTCGACCCATATCCATCCGTCATGCGGTGCATGGTCATGATGCTCAGGGATGGGTGGAGGCGGCGCAATGCGGACGACAACCTGCGCAAATGCGGCGGCGGAAGTGAAACACAAAGCAAGCAGCCCTGCCAAGAGTCTCTTTTTCACAGGAATCTTAAACCTCCGTGGTTTAGATCTGCCGGAATCGGGGACCATATTCCTGGCGATTCATAGTATCAACCCTGTAGCCAAGCATTGGTTGCGTATTGTTGAAAAAAGCGCCTCCCCGAATCCCCTTCCATACCTTTAGGATGCGCATCCCGCGCCATCCGGTTAGCCGGCAGCGGCAACCGGCTCCCGGGGCGCAAACACATTGCCCAGGCGCTGGATCTGCGCGCCCACGCCAATCAGCTTCTCCTCAAAGCGCTCGTAGCCGCGGTCCATGTGATAAACGCGGTCGACAATCGTCTCGCCCTCGGCGACAAGAGCCGCCAGAACGAGCGAAGCAGAGGCGCGCAGGTCGGAACACATGACGGCGGCAGAGGTGAGCCGGGCCGGGCCACGGACAGTAGCGACGCTTCCGTCCACCTTGATGTTGGCGCCCATGCGGACCAGCTCCTGCACGTGCATGAAGCGGTTCTCGAAGATATTCTCGCGGACCTGGCTCACGCCCTCTGCCTGCGTGGCCAGAGCCATGTACTGCGCCTGCATATCGGTGGGAAAGCCGGGATACTCCTCGGTGGAGATGTCGGCGGCGCGCAGTTCGGCGGCGCGAACGCGAACCGAATCGGGGCCGAGCACGTCAACGCGCGCGCCGGTCTCCTGAAGCTTGGCCATCACGGCTCCGAGGTGAGACGTACTGCAATTGGCGACGATGAGGTCCCCCCCGGTGATGGCACCGGCGATGAGGAAGGTTCCGGCTTCGATGCGGTCCGGATTAATGCGGTAGCGCGCGCCATGCAGGCTGGTGACTCCGTGCACGCGGATCGTGGCCGTGCCAGCGCCCTCGATCTGCGCGCCCATGGCGGTGAGCAGTGCGGCGAGGTCGGCAACTTCCGGCTCGCGTGCGCAGTTTTCCATCAGCGTGTCGCCCTCGGCGAGCACAGCGGCCATCAGCAGGTCTTCCGTGCCGGTGACGGTGATCTTGTCAAAGACGAGATGCGCGCCGCGCAGGCGTTCCGCGCGAGCCTCGAGATAGCCGTGCTCCTGCGTAATCACCGCGCCCATCTTCTCAAGGCCCTTGATGTGCAGGTCGATGGGCCGGCCGCCAATGGCGCAGCCGCCGGGCATGGCCACCCGCGCCACGCCGGCACGAGCAATAAGCGGGCCCAGCACGAGCGAGCTGGCGCGCATGGTCTTGACGATTTCGTAGCGGGCCACGGGATCGGAGAGCGTGCGGCAACTGATCGTGGTGCGATCCTTCAATTCCCCTTCGCGAACTTCCACTTCGGCGCCCATCGAAGCCAGCAAACGCCGCTCGGTTTCAATGTCGCGCACCTGGGGAATGTTCTCGAGGGTGACTTCATCCTCTGTCAGGATGGCCGCGGCCATGCAAGGCAATGCCGAGTTCTTGGCGCCGGAGACGCGAATGGTGCCGACGAGCGGATTGCCGCCGCGAATCACAAACTTATCCATAAAAGAGCGGGCCTTCAGCGCTTAGACATGCGAGAACTTGCAGCTTTCAGCTTCTAGCTCTCTGCTCAAAGTGTCAATGCGGAAGATAGACGAGTCGAGGTACGAAGGATTGTGACGGCCAACCGGGCGACGGTGAGAGAATCATCCGCCAGCCCGCGGCCATGAGCAGGCTTATGACTTTGCGTGCGCTCAATTCAGCGCGGCGCGCGGGATTCTGGCTAGCCGAGTGTCGGCTAGTTCGAACCCTTGAAGGACGGCGTGAACCGGGACGCGAACGTTTGCCCAACCGAGGAAAACCGCACCGCACTCCAGCGATACGTATCCGTCGATTGCGGCTCGGAATTCTCGCTGAAGTTCCGATCGGGTTGAGTGGGTCTTTCCCAATTCGTTGCCGTGCGCCGTTCCAGTAGTTGACTGCAGTTCATTGCTTACCTCCTGGGTCCGGGAAAACGACTTTCGCAATGCTCCCGGTTGACCTGGCAAAACTTAGTTGCCGGTTTGAGCCGCGGGGACCAGTTGGAGCGGCTCATTGAGCGTAAACAGCAGGACCGCGCCGTCATCGAGCGTTGCCTGCGGATGATTGACCAGCAAATGGACCGTGATGACGCTTGCGCCGATAATTCCGCCCGCCAGCGCACCACCGGGCCCGGCGATGATGGCGCCAGTTACGATGCCTGCGCCTGTCACAGTGCCGTATTCGATGCCGACTTTCTTCAAGCGCGAACCGGGTGTAATCGCGCCCTCGCCGCCGACGCGATCGTTCGAACCAGGCGCGCCGGTGGTATCGGCGTACAGACGAAATCTTGAGCCGTCCGCCAGGATCACGACCTCGGGATGCAGCCGCATGGAACCGTGCCCTGCAAAATGACCGCTCGAAACCGAGTCGACTTTGCCATCAATCTCCGCGCCCGCGGGAATAAGAACCTGGCCATCCTGCATCACGTCGGACACAACGCGCGTGCGGAATGGGTCGCCGTTCTGGTTCATGGCGGTCGAGATTCGATCCATCAAACGAACGCGGATGACAGCGCCTTCGCCCAGGGTGCCGGGCGGTAATGGGGCCGGGTGAACGATGTCGCCATCAGGATCGCTCGTGATCGCGCGTTCATTTAGCGCGGGTGCAGCGGATGCGTCGGGCGCCACCTGCACAATGCCGTCGTCAGTGCCGTCGGCCTGGTTGTGAGGATTGGTGTTGGCCGGCATGCTGTTGGCCGGAGCAGTGTTGGCTGGAGCGTCATTCGTCGGGACCGAGTAAAGCGATCCGTCGAGAGAGCGCTGCGCCTGCGGCTGCGCGGGCGTGTAATGACTGGGGGAGGGCTTGGCTTCGGGCGTCGGCTCTGGAGCCGGGGTGGAAATGGTGTCATCGGGCGGCGGATTCGAAGTCCCCGCGTACGGAGACGGCTGGCTTGCCTGCTGCGCTCCCAATACAGCCGCAGTAGCAGCCAAAACGACATAGACGAAAATGATCCGCTTCATCCAGATCTCCTCTCCCGGAGCAAAGATCTCCTTACCTCGGTTAGACCCTGCGGGGACGGGAAAGTTCTGCGCCCGTGGCCCTTGTTCCGGCGCAGGCGTAAAACCAGCCAATGTAAGCGTAGCGCGGTATTGCGCAATGGCGCATTGGTGGATAACCGGTGCGTGCCGCGGACGGCAAGAATCAAGTTGGTAATCGCTTAGCGCCCCAATCTTTGACTTCTCGATGTGTGACCAGCGCCACATGGGCAATCCACACCCTGTTTGTTAAACTCGAATGGATCGAAGCAATTTTTCCACAAGTACTTCTTCGCTGGACGGAGAGACCTCTTTGCGCGAACCAGGGCTTTTGGACACCATTCAAAGCGCCGCCGGAGAAACCCTGGCCGTGGATCGCCGTCCCCAACTGAATGACCGGCTGCAGCACCGCATTTTGAGGAGCAATATGACTGAGATCGTTGCCATTCGTGCCCGCGAAGTCCTGGACTCGCGCGGAAACCCGACCGTGGAGGCTGACGTCATTCTGGAAAGCGGCGAGATGGGCCGCGCGATTGTGCCTTCGGGCGCTTCGACCGGCGAGCATGAGGCCGTGGAGCTGCGCGATGGCGATAAGAGCCACTATCTCGGCAAGGGCGTGCTGCAAGCCGTAGCCAACGTTGAAACGGTTATTGCGCCGGAACTGGAAGGCATGGACGCGGCCAACCAGCGGCTCATTGACCAATCGATGATTGCGCTGGATGGATCGCCGAACAAGGGCAAGCTGGGCGCGAATGCGATTTTGGCCGTTTCGATGGCCACGTCGCGCGCCGTTGCGCAGACCTTGGAGATTCCGCTCTATCGCTACCTGGGCGGAGTGAATGCGAGTGTGCTGCCTACGCCCATGCTCAACGTGCTGAACGGCGGAGCGCACGCCGATTCGAACGTCGATTTCCAGGAGTTCATGATCATGCCCGTGGGCGCGGAGCGCTTCAGCGAAGCGTTGCGCTGGGCCGCAGAGACCTTCCACACGCTGAAGAGCGTGCTGAAGAAGAAGGGATACAACACCGCGGTAGGCGACGAGGGTGGATTCGCGCCTTCTCTCAAATCGAATGCCGAGGCCATCGAGCTGATCCTTGAAGCCATCGAGCAGGCCGGCTACAAGCCCGGCGAGCAGATCGCCATTGCGCTCGATCCGGCGTCGAGCGAGTTCTATGACACCGAGAAGAAGAAATACGTGTTCAAGAAGGGCGACAAGAGCGAGCGGACCAGCGAAGAGATGGTCGAGTTTTATGACAACTGGGTCCGTCAATACCCCATCGTGTCGTTGGAAGATGGCCTCGCCGAGAATGATTGGGAAGGCTGGCGCATCCTGACCGATAAGCTGGGCGGCAAAATCCAACTGGTCGGCGACGACATTTTCGTGACCAACGTAAAACTGTTGCAGCGCGGCATTGAAGAGGGCGTCGGCAATTCCATCCTCATCAAGCTGAATCAAATCGGCACGGTAACCGAGACACTGGAGGCCATCGAGCTTGGCCGGCGTTACGGATACACTTCGGTCATTTCACATCGCTCGGGTGAATCTGAAGACACGTTCATCGCCGATTTGGCCGTGGCAACCGGCGCAGGCCAGATCAAGACCGGATCGGTGAGCCGCACCGACCGCATCTCGAAGTACAACCAGTTGCTGCGCATTGAAGAGGAGCTGGGTTCGGGCGCTGTGTACCTCGGACTCGAGAGCTTGAACTACGGCGAGTAAGAAAGCGGCGACCAGATAAGCAACAGGGCGGAGCGCCATGCTCCGCCCTGTTTTTGTTTGCCGCTATCGGCCGATGATTCGGCCGACCCTGTGTCTCTTTAGTGGCTCGTCCCCGTGCTCTTCGCTTTATTCACAGCCTGCTCAATCGCCGCCTCGTCGCCCAAATAATAATGGCGAATCGATTTCAGGTTCTCGTCGAGTTCCTGCACCATGGGCACGCCTGTGGGAATGTTGAGATCGACAATCTTGTCGTCGGGAATGTCTTCGATATACTTCACCAGCGCGCGCAGGCTGTTGCCGTGCGCCGCAATAACGACCTTCTTTCCCGACCGGATCGCGGGTGCGATCGCTTCGTGCCAGCAAGGCAGAAAGCGTTCGACGGTGTCCTTGAGGCATTCGGTCAAGGGAAGCTGTTGCTTCGTCAGGCCCTGATAGCGCGGATCCTTCCCGGGATAACGCGGATCGGACTCTTCCAGTGCCGGCGGACGGATATCGTAGCTGCGCCTCCAAATCTTCACCTGGTCCTCGCCGTACTTGGCCGCCGTCTCCGCTTTGTTCAGGCCTTGCAGCGCACCGTAGTGCCGCTCGTTCAGCCGCCAGTCGCGCTGGACGGGAATCCACATCTGGTCCATCTGGTCCAGCGTGATCCACAGAGTGCGTATTGCGCGCTTCAGGACTGAAGTAAACGCGATATCGAACGTGAATCCTTGCTCCTTCAACGTCAGGCCGGCCCGCGTAGCCTCTTCCCTGCCCTTATCGGACAGATCAACGTCCGTCCAGCCGGTAAACAGGTTTTCCTTGTTCCAGATGCTCTCTCCATGACGGATCAAAACGACCTTATACATGCGAAACTCTCTTTCCTGGATGGAATCTCTTTTTTCGTTGGTGATTCGCATCAATTATACGGAACGTGCGTTTTGCTTTCGGGTGATCTGCGCGACACAGGGCGAGATGGGCCCAAACGCAAAAGGCCTCCCGCGCGGGAGGCCTTTTCAATTGGGAGGGCAGATTTCGTTTCAGCGAGGGCGCAGCGACTTGATGGCCGCCACGCGCTGCTCAAGCAACCGCGCATGCTCCGCGGCGATGCCGCCCAGGTAGGATGGGGCCGGCGTGGCCATCAGGACCAATGCCAAAGCTATGAGCGAGAAGCAAAGGCCCGCGATTCCAGCCGAAATCAACATGTGGTACATGTCGAAGATGTCGAGACCCAGGACCTTAAACGCGACATGCTCCAGCGGCTTAATGTGCTCAAAAACCGCGAGCGCGAAGAGGAAAAAGAGCGCTGCGGTCGACGTCAGAACGGCCAGCGTCACGTCAAGGCTGCGGTGAAACTTCAGACGGGCGCGGCAACGGGCGCACTCGGCAAAATGATTCTCGTAATCACGGCGCATTTCAGGCGAAATGCCGGAAATGTCATAGCGCCAGCTTGCCAGGATTGCGCCTACAACCCGGTCGGTGCACTTATTGGCCAGTGTAGACATAGAGGAGTCACCCTGCAAAGAAAGTCAGTTCAACCACGGAGCTCTCACCCGCCGATCAGGTGAAGCTGCCTATTGGACGCCGAATCCCTGGTGACCGATGCACAACGTCCCGAAAATACAGCTCGCCAGGATAACCAACCTGGCGCCTTGCTCCGGCCCGATTTCACGACTGTTTTGGGCCGTAACCTGCTTTGATTTTAATCTTTTTGGCTAGAAACGGATAGCCGAAAGTGGCTGGTGTTGCTCTGCAAGTAACAGGCGGTTGGCCAGCAGGCTTGCACGGCCCAGCAGAGCGCGTTCGGCCGCAACCCTGGCAAGCTCAGGAAGATTATTATTTTCAGATAGATGCGCCAGAATAACATAGGCGGCCTGGCCATCGTAGGCGCTGGAAAGGAACTCGGCTGTGGCGTCATTGGAGAGATGCCCAACTCGGGAAAGCACCCTTTGCTTGACTGACCAGGGATAGGGGCCGTCGCGGAGCATTTCCAGGTCGTGGTTGGATTCGAGCAGCAACAAATCGAGATCCCGGAGCTGCTCTTTGACGTTGGGCGGAATGTAGCCGAGATCGGTGGCGAAACCCATGCGGACGCCTTCGGAGCTGAGAACGAAACCCACCGGATCGGCGGCGTCGTGGGGAATGGTGAACGGGCTGAAGGCAATATCGCCAATAGAAAACGGCTCGCCGGCGCGGAAGTACTCAACTGCCGGTAACCATGTGGGGTCTTCTTTCATTGATGGCGGTTTGTTCGAGGCCGGTTCCGCGGCCATGCGCTCCTCGGCCGGCCCCGGCTCGACATTCGCAGGCTGGAGCGTTCCGGCAGCAGGGGTCTGGCAATCGATCTCGGCTTCTTCTTGCCCGGCTTCTTCCGGGTCGCTTTCTTCGGCTGAAGCTTCCAGGACGGTAACCTCCGGCTCAGCCTCGCGCTCGGCAGCCTGCTTCCGGCACTGTTCGAGCCACTGAGCGTAGGTCATCTGGCGGCGCGGGGTCAGCCAGCGCATCCAGGCGCGATGCGTGGGCTCAGTAAAGTAAACCGGGATGCCAAGTTTGCGAGCGGTCACGGCCAGGCCGTTGACGTGGTCCTGATGCTCGTGGGTGATGATGATGGCGTCGAGGGTTTCGGGGTCTTCGTCGGCCAGCTTCATGCGCCGAAAAAGCTCGCGGCAGCTCAGCCCTGCATCAACGAGGATGCGCGTGCGCCCGCCGCAGACAATCGTGCTGTTTCCTTTAGAGCCCGAGGCCAGCACAGTGAAGCGCACCATCTATTGAGAATACAATCAACTGCGCCAGCTGCGCTTCCGGAAGGCTCAGGTTGAGCTTGCGGTCGACGCAGGAATCACAATGGAGACCACCGTGCCGCGGCCGGGGTTCGAGACTACGTTAAAACTGGCCTGGTTGCCGTAGAGAACTTCCAGCCGCTCCTGCACATTTTTCATGCCGATGCCCGAGCCTGTCCGGCGAATTGCGGATTCGGGGCGGCCGGTCATGCCGACGCCGTCATCGGACACTTCAATCGAGATTCTGCCGCCCTCCAGGCGGCTGCGTAAGGTGACAGTGCCGCCGTGAATGCGCGGCTCCAGCCCGTGCTTGATGCTGTTCTCGATGAGCGGCTGCAGCAGAATACTGGGAACAAGGACCTCAAGCGTTCGCGGGTCGATGTCTTTTTCAACGCGCAGCTTGTCGGTGCCAAAGCGAACGACTTCGATGTCGATGTAATCGTCGGTGAATTTCAACTCCTCGCGCAGGGGCACGTAGGCGTCGTGATCCTTGAGCAGCGCGCGGAGAATGTTGGCCAGCTTCACGGTCATCTGCCGGGCCATCTCCGGCTTGCTGCGCACCAGCGAGGCAATGGAGTTAAGCGTGTTGAAGAGGAAATGGGGATTAATCTGGCGCTGCAAGGCATCGAGGCGCGCCTCGAGCACCAGTCGCTTCTGTTCCTCAAGCGACATCTCGACGCGCAGGGCATTCCACACCTTGATGGCGACTCCCACCGAAATCGGCGCGCACAGCCAGACCAGCGCTTGCAGCCACAGATTGCTGGCAAGCAACGCAAAGAGGCGATGCGGAAAGGCGTGAGCGATCCAGTCGCGCGCCATCTCCAACACTGCAATCAGAACCAGGAGCAGGAACTGGCGGTCGATGCGCGGCTTGACCAGGTTGCGGCGTACCCAGCGGTAGAGGCTGAGGTCGATGAACGGAGTGAAGGACCAAATCTCTTCCTTCTCCACGAAGCGGCCGATCATGCCGGCGGCGAGACCCAAAACAACGTTGAAAGGGAGCGCGAGATATTCGTGGTGCAGAACGGCGGGGACAGACAACACTCCGCCGCTGAGCATGGCCCAGCCCGGCCCGAGAAGCAGGCCGAGAAGAATCACGGTTTCAAAGGAAATGTCGGCGGCAAGAAAGTTGGGAACCCAAAACCGAAGCCAAACCCCAAGAGTCAGCGGCACCAGGAAAAAAGCCAGCAGCGCCAGGGTCTGCCGGCGACTTCGCCTATCGGCAAAGAACAGGCGCCGGAAAGTAGTCACGCGCGCCAGCACGCTAGCCACCGAGGCCACCACGCCCAGCTTTACCAGCAGCGTGATCCAGATAAGGTTGTCGGTCACACGATCAATGTATCGCGGCGCACTTCCGGTACGCGAGAAACATCGGGGTCTCTAAAGCTCAATACGGATGAAGATCGCGCCTTCAGTGGGATGTTCTGAGTAGGGCTCCGCACGCTTGAAGCCCATTCTGTCGTAGAGCGCGAGGGCATCGCGCATCACCGGCATTGTGTCCCCCACAATCTCCCGGTAGCCGGCGGCACGAGCTTCGTTCATCACCCATTCGAGAAGCGTACGACCAAGGCCGGTGCCTCGGAATGCCGGGCGAACGTAAAGGCGCTTGGCCTCCGCGCGGAGCTCATCCACGCGACGCAATGCGATGCATCCAGCCGGCTCGCCATTGACGGTGGCCAAAGCGAGGCGGCCGCCAGGCGGCGCATAGGCACCTGGGAGGCTCGCAACTTCGTCGCCGAAATTTTGAAAGCACGGAGTGAAGCCGAACGAGTCCCAATACTCCAGCAGCATGGTGCGCACGGTTGCGACCGCTGTCTCGCCTTCAACGGGTTGAATCTGCCAGAGCGTGTCCATCTCTCTTCGCCTTTGTATCGAGACCTATCGCCACTCGATGGACGGTCTCAAGCCAAGAGCGAAAGCCGGAATTGTGGCCGCACCGTAAAATGAAGGTATGGCATTGGAAAGCGTAAAAAAGGTCGCCGAAGCCGATTTCCCAACGCGCTGGGGCAACTTCCGCATCCTGGGCTTCGAAGGAGCCCGGATTCAAACCCTACCGGGATGTGACCCTTCAAGGACGGTTGAAGATCTGGTGGCGCTGGTGATGGGCGACATTCATGATGCGCCGCCGTTGGTCCGCATTCACTCGCAGTGCCTCACCGGCGATGTCTTCGGCTCCCTGCGCTGCGATTGCAGGTTGCAACTGGAGATGGCATTGTCCGCGATTGCCAAAGAGGGCGCGGGCATCCTGCTCTACGAGCAGCAGGAGGGCCGCGGCATCGGCCTGATGGCCAAGCTCAAGGCCTATGAACTGCAGGACCGCGGACGCGACACCGTGCAGGCGAATGAGGAGCTGGGCTTCGCCGCTGACTGCCGCGACTACGACCTGGCAGCGGGAGCGTTGAAGCTGCTCAAAGTATCGCGCGTGCGCCTGATGACCAACAATCCGGACAAAGTTGCCGCTTTGGAGGCCGCGGGGATCACTGTAACCGAGCGCGTCTCCGCGGAGGTCGAAACTCAGGAGAGCTTCGAGCGCTATCTGCGAACGAAGCAGGAGAAAATGGGCCACATCCTCGAACACCCAAGCGCAATCGACCGATAGGGTCTATCGGCCCTGGTTTCCTCGATCCAGCTCAGGGGAGCCGACCCGGCTAGGCTGTGGGAAACTCGGCAGTTATCGCTCAGGTAACCCTTTTGGGGCATAGACCCATAACACAATTTTCCGTGTATTCTGGAAGTGATTGCCGTGGGCTTGGCTCGGCGGCAACATCCGATTTGCGCTAACAGTTTGCTGTTGAAGAGAAGGAGTTCCGAATGACTCGCCGCTATGCTCTTCTCCTGGCCCTGATGCTGGCCGCCGCCGTTCTTCCGTTGCGCGCGCAAACCGGTTGCACTGATTCACCGGAAGATCCAACCATTGTGTTGGCGCTGGTGGGTGGCGCAGGCGCACTCGTGGCTAGTGCGCGGGCAGCGCGCAGCCGCAAGCTGTAGCCTTCAACCAGCGATCCGGCTCGACTATGGATTGGGGAATTCGACGGTGAACCTTCCCCGCACTCTTCTTTCGCTTTCGATCTCTGCCAGCCTTGCAGCACTTTGCTCTTCCGCATTCGTCGGTTGTGGCGGCGTTGTCACCACGGGCGGTGGTGGTGGTGGCGGCGGCTGCACCCCAAGCGTGAATGCGAGTACGCCAGCTTCCTGTCCATCCAGAACTCCTGTTCCAGGCGTCGCATTCGCCGGTGAGGTCATGGCCGCCACAAAGCCAGTCGTTGGCGCATCCGTCCAGCTCTACGCAGCGGGCAACTCCGGCAATGGCTCCGCGCCATCCGCCTTACTCCCTATAGCGGTGCAGACCGCAGCCGACGGCTCTTTCTTGGTCGCAGCCGGCTACACCTGCCCTTCGTCGCAGACTCCCATTTATCTGTTGTCCAGAGGCGGTCAGCCAGCCTCCGCGGCCTCGGCAAACTCTTCTCTGTGGCTCATGACGGCGCTTGGCCCCTGCGGCAGCATCGCCTCCGGCAGTTCATTCACCGTCAATGAGGTCACCACCGCCGCGTCGGCTTGGGCGCTCGCTCCTTTCATGTCGAGCGGCGGCAATGTGGGAGCCAGTTGCACCAATACCACGGGCCTCGACAATGCCTTCGTGACGGCCAACGAACTCGTGAACGCCGCCACAGGCGCGTCGCCCGGGACCGGCATTCCCGCAACGCTCGCCGTGCCCACCGCCAAGCTGAACACTCTGGCTAACGCGCTGGCCTCATGTACTGCATCCGCCGGCGGCAGCCTATGCTCTCCGCTTTTCAGCGCGGCAACTGGCAGCAGCGTGCCCACGGACACGCTCGATGCCGCACTCGACATTGCGCGCGCTCCCTCCGGCAACGTGGCGGCAATCTATGCTCTCAGCTCGACCAACACCGACTTTTCGCCGGCTCTCACCGCCGCGCCTCCTGACTGGATGCTGCACAACACCGTCTCGGGCGGAGGCATGGATTCGCCAGCATCGGTTGCCGTCGACGCGTCGGGCAACGTCTGGGCCTCCAGCTACTTCAACACCGTGTCCGAGTTTTCGCCGGCCGGCGCTGCAGTCTTCCCCGCGGGAATCACGGGCTCCGGAATCAACGAATCCTATGGTATGGCGCTCGATGTTCAGGGCAACGTCTGGATCGCCAACGAGCAAACCACTCCCAACAGCGGCAACGGCGATGTGACCGAGCTGAATTCTTCAGGCCAGGCTCTCGAAACTGGAATCACCAGCGGAGGCATCTACTTTCCGATCGGCGTCGCGGCCGACCCCAACGGCAATATGTGGTTCGCCGATTATGGCGACTCCAAAGTCACCCTGCTGTCGAGCTCCGGCACTGCGATCTCAAGCTCTGCGGGCTGGGGAGGCACATCGCTCGCGTTCCCGGTGGCGCTGGCCGTTGACGCCAGCCATGACGCGTGGGTCGTAAATCAAGGCGGCCTGCTCCCCATCACCGAAATCTCCGCGGACGGCTCCAAGGTGACCAACTACGACTGCGATTGCAATGGAGCATCAGGCGTTGCCGCTGACCAGAAGGGCAATCTCTGGATCGCTAATTATTACGGCAACAGCGTCAGCGAAGTAAATACCTGCGGAACGCTCGAAGTCGATGCTGCAACCGGCGGCGGGGTGCTGCGTCCTCAGGGAATCGCCGTTGACGGAGCTGGAGCGGTTTGGGTCGCCAACTACCAGGGCAACTCGCTCTCTGAGCTTAGCGGTGCGTCCAGCACAACCCCCGGAAGTTTTCTCTCGCCCTCGAGCGGATTCGGCACCGACGCTTCCCTTCTCGATCCATATGGGCTGGCAATCGACGCCAGCGGAAATCTCTGGCTCACAAACGCCGGCAAAAACACTCTCACCGAATTCATCGGTGTCGCGGCTCCGGTAAAAACTCCTCTGGCTGGCCCGCCGCAAACGCCGTAGCGCGGTTCAGCATATACGGGCGCGCAGCGGAATGCGATGATATCCAACGAGGGACGGTCAGCTTAAGAGATGGCACTCGCGACACCGCAAGCGGATCAAATCGCGCTCGAACCGGTCGCGGACTCCAGGCGGCCTGCTACGACCTCCATCGCGCTTTGGTGCGCCATCGGCCTTCTTGCCGCGGCAGGCTGCCTCGGAATCGAGCGCGAGCTCTCACTCCTTTGGCGATGCTGGACCACCGATCCGCTGCGTTCGATCGGCATGCTCATCCCGCCGGCCAGCATCATCCTCACTCTTCGCGTCTGGCGGCAAAACGGCTGGCAACTGCGCGGAAGCTGGTGGGGCCTGGCCCTGATCGGCGCGGCATTTTTCGTCAGCATTCTCCACCAGAGCGCCGAACTTTTCTTTACGGCAGGCAACGCGCTCGTCTCCCTCATTCCGCTCACCTTGCCTGTTTATCTCTATGGCAGCGGAATCGTCCTTCTCTTTGCCGGCACGCGCGTCTGGCGCAAGGCCTGGTTTCCTCTTGGGCTCTTGCTGCTCTCGCAACCCGTGCCTGTGCTCACCAGCAGCATGATCGATATCCCTTTGCAGAACATCTCCGCCCGCGTCGCGCGCGAGTTCGCAACGCTCATCCACTTCGCTCCCACCACTCCGCAGCTTCGTCTCATGTTCTCGCCGGATTTTGGCATGTTCATCGCGCCCGGCTGCGACGGCATTCGCGGCGCAGTCACTTTGGGATATCTGGCTCTTATCCTCGGCTATCTCAAGCGCGTTACGCTGCGTCGCTGGGTGGCGTACGTTGTGGGTGGCGTCCTGCTTGGTTACTTCTTCAACTTCATCCGCCTATGCGTTCTCGTCGTTTATTACCGCATCGCACTCGGCCATCCCGCGCTGGAGGACGTTGCCAAGCAGGCCGACTACGTCATCGGAAGCTCCCTGTTCCTGCTGGCGATCCTGATCTTTATTCGCCTTGCGAGCCTGAAAGCGGAACCGGCCTCTGCGGATCACGCCCAACCCGGCGAAAAGTCCGGGCCCCGCGCCAATTGTTCCCGGAGCGAGAAATCAGCGCCGTCAGCGCGCAATCAATTCTTCCGCTGCGCCGCATTTGCTGTCGTCCTGCTCGCCGTTCTTGCTCTACCTTCATCCGCGCTACGCTCGCGGCAAGGCGCGCCGGCCTCAACCCTGCCGTCGGCTGCATCCCTCGCCCGCTTCCCAAAACAAATCGGCGGCTTCGCGCTCACGCGCACCTGGTACGAGCAGTCAGGCGGACAAACGCTCGTCGAGAGCGGGGCCTACTCTGCGCCCGGTTCAGACGAGATCATCCTCGCCGTCTGGGTTGCGCCGTTCGTCTACTACCACGACGCCACTTCGTGCTGGCTGGCGCGCGGCCTCCAACCCGAGCGCGTCACTTCCCTGCCGTTCGTCACAGCCCAAGGCAAATCCCTCGATCTCAGCACAGGCTTTTATAACGACGGCGTCACCGACAGCATCGTCGTCAGCGTCGCGTGCACTCCGGGCTCCTGCTCGCAATCGCAACAGGTCGCCTCAAAGGGACACTTCAGCTTTTTTGTTCTCAAGCCGCAGGTCAGCGAACTCGCGGCGGAGCGACGCATCCCGTTCCCATCATGATTCGCATCGATCGCCCGCAGCCTGACCGTCCCCAATCAGACGCCCCGCAATCTGATCAACCTCATTCCAGTGATCCGGCCGCTACGCAAACGGCTCTCACCGCGGAGGCTCAGAGATTTCTCTCCGGCCTCGACCCCATGAGCCTGAGCCAGGCGTTTCAATAAACGCGCCGCTCGCCGCGATCCGTTGACCGCGACCGCAAGATAGCCGAAGAAATCAAACTGTGGAATGCCCTGGGAGTAACCATCAATCGTAGAATTTCTTTGATTGATGGCGGGGACGACGGGGCTCGAACCCGCGACCTCTGCCGTGACAGAAGTGCTTTTGATCATAACCCATTGAAACTATGGGCACCGATGGCTAACAAAAGCACTCAAAAGCAGTGGAAAACACGGGCAGAAACTCCTTCAGCACCCTCCTCAGCACCCTAGACATTTTCTCTCCAGGTTGCTGCCTTCCGCAGGCAGAGGTCGGCAGATGAGTGTCTGACGAGCTACCGAGAACCCAGTCATTACCCCATTCCCCGACGCTTCGGCGTTGGTTACTGATCCATCGGATTGGAGCTGACAATAGCGCCGATGGAGCATGGCCCGGTTCGACCTTACCCCGCGAGTTGAACGTACATGGCAACCTCACTTCCGACTCGCGACACGGAGGGACATTGAACCGCGGCCTCTACAAAGTGAAAACCAGTCAAAGCTTAATGTGGAAGTCTCGGCCGCAACCATCCGTAAGCCCACGTACCTGCAAGGGCGCTCACGACGGCAGCTATCATCACGGTGACGCCGTTGCCGATGAGCGCGAAGAGCGGCCCGGGGCATGCTCCGGTCAAGGCCCAACCCAGCCCAAAGACTGTGCCGCCGACCGCGTACCTTATCCCGCTGGTCAATTCTTTGGATGGGATTGAAATGGGATCGCCTGCGACGGACTTTATCCCCGACCGCTTGATCAGCGCCACTGATATGGCCGCAGTGACCACCGCGGAGCCGATGATGCCGTACATGCGGAACGACTGAAAGCGAAACATCTCCTGTATGCGGAACCAGGAGATCACTTCGGACCGGCTCAAAACAAATCCAAAGGCGATGCCCAGCAGAAGGTAAATAGCCAGAAATGCCGGCCGGATCCCCTGGTGTTCAGTGCTACCCGCGCCGCAGCCATCGTATTCGGAAATTGAGGTCGTGGTCATAGCCGTCCCAGCACAAACGGCAAAATAAAGTATGTCGCAGCCAAGCCTCCGGCAAAGAATCCTAATACTGCGATTAATGAGGCATCTGAAAGTTTGCCAGGCCGCTGATTGCGTGGCCCGAAGTGCAGCCTGCGGCATAAGCTGTGCCGAAGCCCACCAGAAACCCGCCGACAACCACCAGCACAAAACCGCGCAAGTGAGCAGAGCTTGCCAGTTGAAAAGCTCGTGCGGCGCTACCCCGGAAAAATCGTGAATCCCCAGCCGCGCCAGCGCAGCCCTGGTCTCCGCGGAGATGGCGATGGTCTGCGGCGGCCCTCCATGGAAAGCCAAGAAGCCTCCGATCAGGACTCCGGCCAGGAAAACGAGATTCCACAGCCCAACCTTGCGCCAGTCATAACGGAAGAATTCCAGCTTGCCCGGAGCAATGGCCGCGCAGAGATGACTCAAATTGCCGGAAATGCCGAAGACCTTGTTGCCGACGAGCAACAATGCGGGAACAAACAATCCAATCAGAGGACCCGCCACATACCAGGGCCACTCCCTGTAAAGCCAGGCTTGCACGCAGGTTTGTCTCCTTTCTATTTGGGTAAGCCAAAGATTGAAGCGCTGAGGAAAAAGGCCAGCCCCGAAGAGGCCGACCTTTCGCTGCGATCGTCAACTTCAGTTCACGCCAGGCCCGGATTGCGCCCTTGCCGCAGATCCCATAGCGCGGCGACGAGCGCGTCCACTTCTTCGCAGGTGTTGTAGAGCGCAAACGTGGCGCGCACTGTGCTTTCCAGGCCAAAGCGGCGCAGGATCGGCTGCGCGCAATGGTGGCCGCCGCGCACGGCAATCCCCTTACGATTTAGATAGTCGCCGATCTCTTCAGTGCGGAAACCGTCAATCACGAAGGAAAGAACGCCGGCCTTCTCCTTTGCCGTCCCGATAATGTGCAATCCCGGAATGCGCTCGAGGGCAGCGGTGGCGTAGGCGAGCAGCATGTGCTCGTGGCGCGACACATTCGCAATACCGACTCGATCCAGATAATCGATCGCGGCGCCGAGGCCGACGGCATCGGCGATGTTCCCCGTGCCCGCTTCAAAACGCTGCGGAGGCAGTTGGTAAAGAGTCTTTTCAAAGGTCACATCCTGGATCATGTTGCCGCCGCCTTGCCACGGGGGCATGTTGTCCAGCACTTCCGACTTCCCATAAACAACGCCGATGCCTGTGGGCGCGAACACCTTGTGGCCGGAGAATACATAGAAATCGCAGCCAATGGCCTGCACATCGACGCGCATGTGGGAGACGGCCTGCGCGCCATCAACCAATACGCGCGCGCCGTGACGGTGGGCGGCTTCGGTCATTGCGTTCACGGGCACGATCGTCCCCAGCGCATTTGAGACGTGCGCGATCGAGACCAAGTCGCGTTTTTGGCCCAAGAAGCTTTTCGTACTCGTCGAGCAGCACCTGTCCTGAATCGTCTACTGGCACAACCCGCAGTTTTGCTCCCTTTTTCGCGCAGAGCATTTGCCAGGGAACGATGTTGGCGTGATGTTCCAGCCAGGTGATGACGATTTCGTCGTCCTGTTGAATGTTTTGCAGTCCCCAGCTTTGCGCGATCAGGTTGATCGCTTCGGTTGCCCCGCGAACAAAGATGATCTCTCGCACGGTGCTGGCATTGAGGAAGCGCCGCGTCTTTTCGCGCGCGGACTCGTAAGCATCCGTAGCGCGCCCCGCAAGCTCATGGGCCGCGCGATGGACATTGGAGTTCTCATGCTCGTAGAAATAGGCGATACGATCGATGACCGACTGAGGCTTTTGCGAGGTTGCGCCGTTGTCGAGCCAGATGAGCGGATGTCCGTTAACGGTTTCGCGCAGAATGGGAAAGTCGCGGCGAATTGCTTCGACGTCAAACGAGTAGGAAGAGAGGCCAAGATCGCCGAGGAGAGGGGACTTGGTCCGCGCCAATCCCGGCAACGGGCGTGATGACCGGCGCGATAACTGTTCCGACATTGGCGGGATAGAGCGGGCGGGGTTGGCTGTTGGGTTCCTGCGATGCCGGCGCGCGGAAGTCGAGCGGGTGTGCGACCGTGCCCGCGAGCTGAGGTGTCGTCGGAGCGAGAGGCGTGGCGAATGGATTGTTGGCGCCTGCAGCGTTTTCCTTTGGGTCTGTTGGGTCTGTGAACTTTTGGGGCGCGACAGCGGACGGGATCGGACCCGGAATCGTGGGCGGAGTTGAAAACAGTGGCCGCGCTTCCTCAAGAAATGAGACTGCTGGAATCGCCGAAGAGTCGACGATGCCGAATGCACCTGGAACTGCCGGCGCTGGAGGTTGCGGAATCTGCGAGGGCTGCGGCGTGGGAGCGTCTGTGACCAAAGAAAATGGAATCGCCGCGAATCCCTCATCGCTGGGGACCCCCGCGAGAAATGCATTTGAGGGCGAATTCACCGGCCCCCGGATTCTGCTCGGGGTTCGACAAAAATCGGCCGCGCATCCGCAAGAAATGCAAAAGCAGAACCTCCGAAAGGGTCGATGCCTCCGCCGGGCGCGGCTGGGCGCGGTGTAGACGGAACATTGCTGCGCGGGTCTGGAGAGACGTTTCTGTCCGGGCTGGCATTTCTGCCGGTCACTGTCGTGAATACTCCTGGCGTCGATTCCATCAGATCGGCAAAAAGCCCCGGAACTGCGGGTGCTGTTGGACCGGGAACGGCTGCATAAGGATTTCCCGAGAAGGCGGAGTTCGGCGGCAGAACCGTGGCGGCCGCTTTCGTCAAGGGCAACTGCGCGTCCTGAGGCAACGCATTGAATATCTCGTTGGCCAGGCGCGCCAACTCTGCCGGAGATGGGACACCGGCAGGCAGGGCTGCACCCGGACCCAAGTCTGAGGCCCAACGAATAGTTTCAGCAGGTCCTTCCGGCGCCGGCGTTGGGTTACTTGTACTCATGATACTGTCCCACGTCTACGTCTTCGAGCAGCGCAATCGCGTCGTCTACGAGCACTGCTGCGGAGCAGTACAGTGACACAAGGTAAGAGGCCAGTGCCCTCTGATCGATCCCCATGAAGCGAACTGAAAGGCCGGGGCTCTGTTCTCCGGGAAGTCCGGGCTGGAAGAGCCCGATCACGCCCTGCTTCTTCTCGCCTACGCGCACCAGGAGGATCTTTGATTTCTGGTCTTTGCTTTTGACCGCGACCTTGTCCGACGGAATGAGGGGAACTCCGCGCCAGGTAAAGAACGGGGTGCCAAACAAAGTTACTGTCGGCGGGGGCACGCCTCGGCGAGTGCATTCCCGCCCGAAGGCCGCAATGGCGCGCGGATGTGCCAGGAAAAATGAAGGCTCTTTCCACACCTTGGTGAGGAGTTCATCCAGGTCGTCCGGAGTCGGTGCGCCCTTGCGAGTCTTGATCTTCTGCGGAGACGCCACATTGTTGAGGAGGCCATAGTCCGCGTTGTTGAGCAGTTCGCTCTCCTGTTTCTCTTTCACGCTCTCGATGAGGAGGCGCAACTGCTCGCGAGTCTGATCGTAGGGGCTGCTGAAGAGATCGGAGACGCGAGTGTGAACGTTGAGAACGGCATTAATGCTGCTCAGGCGGTATTCACGCGGCTTTTCCTGGTAATCAACAAATGTGGCGGCAAGTGTCGACTCGTCTTCGTGGCCGCAGGTCGACTCGATGGGTTTGCCCTCGTCTACTTTATTGAGCCGGAATATTCCAGACTCGAGCGGCTTCCAATCCAGCAGACGAACGAGCCAGCGCGGCGTGATGGCCCCGAATTGAGGAGCGGATTTGGTGACATTGGCTAACTGATATGCGGATTCCTCGCTTAACGAGACTCGGCTGACTTCCTCAGGCACTGGATGCCTCCTTCAGTATTGAAAACCTACGGTTGATTGCCGGTGCAGATGAACTCCGCAAAGTGGGGTTTCATCGCGAAGTGGTTGGTGCAAGATTAGCAGAAGCCATTGAGCGTAATTTTCGAAAATGGTTCCGCTTTGAGTCTGGAGCGCCGAGCGGGAATTGAACCCGCGAATACAGGTTTTGCAGACCTGCGCGTTTGCCACTTCGCCACCGGCGCTTGAGTGTGATGCACTTCAATACTTCCGAACACTCTTACGCTCTTATCGACGCGATCCGACCAGGCGTGAATTCCTCCGGTCAAATTCCATACATGAGTAAAGCCCGCGTTGTGGAGAACTTGCGCGGCCTTGGCCCCGCGCGGTCCCATCTTGCAGATCGTGACGATCTGCTGGTTCACATCAAGCTCGTTGACCCGCTTCGACAATTCGGCAAGCGGAATCAGCTGCCCACCAATGTTTGAGATTTCGTACTCGGATTCATCGCGAACATCAAGCAGGAAAAGATTCTCACCCGCATCGAGCCGCTGCTTCAGTTCTTCTACGCGAATTTCAGGAACGCATGTTCTCCATTCTCAATGAACTTCCTGCCGCAACTTCAATTCAAAAATAAAAAACCCACCTGCCAGTTCGATTTCTGGCGGTGGGTCAATAATGAGGTGCCGGCTTGTAACTTACTCTACCCCAGCCATTTCCTCACGCCAGAAGACATGTGCGCGCAACACATCGCTGCGCAACAACACGCTTCGGCTTTCATAGCGGTAAGAGTCTTCACTCGGTTAATGTAGCACCAAAGCTCATGGAGGGCAAGAATTCCTCGAAAATGTTTTCTCGAGGGAGTCGCTCATACGACGGTTGCAGGTATCTGCAGGTATCTATTGTTGAGCCCGTGCGGGCGGACTGGGAACAGCGTAATTCAGTTCGCGCGATGGCAGCCCTTTAAGAGAAATCATGAAGCGAAATTTCGATTCACGCTTGACAGGGTTTTGATATCTGATATATTAAGCGAATTATGAGTCAACCTTTCGAACACGCCGCACTGATGAATGTGCCTGTGAATCCAGCAGTTCGATGTTGCCTCTGACTCCCTGTACCCACAGCTATCGTGGATTCGAGGTTGAGTTACTTTCCCTTCTTCTGAAAATTTGATTCCGAGCTAAGCCTGTTTGCGCAGGCAAGGAATCTTTTCTTCTCTTCGTTGGCGCTAGCGCGCATATGAAAAATGCGCCGCAGTGCATTCGATTCAGATAAAGGCAAGATACTCTCACCAACTGCCACAGTAGCCAACCCTGAACGGTCTTATTCTTCTTTGCCGCCATGCGCTCAAGGCGCAGGCACCCGGAGGCGTGTCTCTCCAGGGGCACATTTGCACTCGGCGTGCAGGATAAGGATGCGATTCGTTCCCACCTTGCCTATAAAAGCAGGCCGTCGCTTGTTTCAACTCGATTGAGGATGACGATGAAGAGATTGATTGTGTATGTAGCCGCAGTTCTATTGACTAGCACTGCATTTGCCGCGCCAGCGAAGCATATTACTTCTCCTGCAGAGGCCTTTGGATTTGAACCGGGCACGGATCGCAAGCTGGCGGATTGGACGCAGCTGGTTGCCTACTTTCAAAAACTGGGCACGGAATCGGATCGCATTCACTTTGAAGAAGTCGGCAAGACAACAGAGGGACGTCCCTACATTACGGTGACGATCTCATCGCCTGACACGATTGCCCATTTGGATCGCTACAAGGAGATTCAAAGAAAGCTTGCCGATCCGCGGATCACGACTCCGGACGAGGCGAAGCAGCTGGTGGTGGCAGGCAAAACGGTGATTGTGGTCACCTGCAACATTCACTCGACTGAGATTGCCAGCTCGCAAAGCGCGACCGAATTCGCCTATAAGCTGGCGACGGGCGACAGTCCCGAGATCCAAAACATTCTGAAGAATGTCATCGTGGTTCTGGTTCCGTCGCAGAACCCTGACGGCGAGCAGCTGGTCGTCGATTGGTACAAAAAATATCTCGGCACGCCGTATGAGGGCAGCAATCCCGTGGTGCTGTGGCATCACTACGTGGGCCATGACGACAACCGTGACTGGAGCTCGTTTACACAAGTGGAGACACGGCTCGCGGTTGAGAAAGTCATTAATCCGTGGCACCCGCAGATCCTCTATGATCTGCATCAGCAGGGCGCGGATGCTGCTCGAATCTATTTGCCGCCGTTTGTTGACCCCTTTGATCCAAATCTCGATCCGCTCCTCATTTCGTCGATCAACGCGTTGGGCGCAAACACAGCGCTTGAGATCGGGTCAACAGGAAAAACAGGTGTGTTGTCGTACGGCGTCTATGACTTCTGGTCTCCGCTCAGGGATTACATTGCCTACCACAACGGACTGCGCATCCTGACCGAATCGGCAAGCGCGAATATTGCTTCGCCGATCAACATTCCTTTTGACAGGCTGGCGCGCGGCATCGGGTACGATGCCAAAGTTTCCAGTTGGAATTTTCCCAATCCCTGGAAGGGCGGCGAGTGGCGTCTCGGCGATATTGTCGATTATCAAATTGACGCATTCTTTTCCATTGCGAACAGCGCGGCTGTCTTCCGCGAGCGCTACCTGAACAACTTTTATGAGATCGGTGAGCGAGCGTTGCATCACACGGATTGGCCGTATGCCTACGTTGTGCCTGCCGACCAGAGCGATGCGGCGACAACCGCAAGACTGATCAATACGCTGCGCATTGGTGCGGTGGATGTGGAACAAGCCAGCGCCGATTTCGATGCCGGCGGCAACCACTATACGAAGGGCAGCTACATCATTCGGCTGGCGCAGCCGTATGGTTCGTTTGCAAAAACGCTGCTCGAAATCCAGCACTATCCCAACATTGCCCAGTATCCGGGCGGTCCATTGCAGCGGCCTTACGATGTGACGGCGCAGACGTTGCCGCTACTGTTCGGAGTGACGGCAGTCGCCGTAAAAGACCCCTTCGATGCGCAAGCGAGCGCTGTGGACCGCACGAAGCCCGCGCCTGGGAGTTTTGAAAAAAGCGCGAATGGCAACGGCTACTTAATCAGCGACCACACCAACAGCAGCTTGTATTCGCTGTTCGATTTGCTGAAGCAGGGTGTGACAGCTTATCGGCTGACTGGCGCCGGCGCTGAACCGGGGACGATTTATGTTCCCGCCCAGGCTGGGATCGACGAGAAGCTCGATGCCCTGGCAAAGAAGTATCCAGTGGAGATTCATTCCGCAACCGCCCTACCAGCTCGGTAGCGCGCTGAAAGTCGCGCTGCCACGCATCGCCCTCTACCAGAGTTGGGTGCCTTCGATGGACGAAGGCTGGACACGCTACATCTTCGACCAACGGCATTCCCTATCTCCGCATGGTCGCTGCCGTATTCCCAAAGGCAACCTGAACGATCGCTTCGACGTGATCGTGCTTCCCGACAACTCAGAGCATGCCATCACCACTGGCCGCGGTGGATATGGGTCACGATCCCTTTTTTTTTTTTTTTTGACGCTCAATAACTTGTCGTCGGTCAGCCTGAATCCGGCCAGCAAACCGGAAATCAGCGGCGACGCGACGTATTACATTGCCAAAGCCTGGGGCTCCCATGAGTTAGAGGGCGGCTTCTATCTTCAGCCACACGAAAGCAGCAAGGTGACCACGCTGTATGCCGACGGTGGCACGCTAACCCAGGAGAACGCGGTTCTCAACAATGCGTCCAACCCGGCAGCGGGTTACACCATCTTTCGCCAAGACCTCTGTAAGCGCGCCCAGCGTTCTCAGCAGCTATATAACGGCCAATGATTACGCGTGGTACATCAGGATCACTGGCGCCCTACGTCGCGCCTCTCCATAATCGGTGGTTTGCGCCCGGATTGGGTTCTGGGCAGAGACGCGAAATTCAAGGTCACCACGCAGCACTCCTGGAACTATGCTCCGCGCATCGGTGCTACTTATGTGCTGACAAGAGACCAGAAGAATATTATTCGTGTGAGCTGGTCAAAGATCACAGATATTACAAATGCCAGCTACCTGGGGACGGCCGGCACAAGCACGCTGACCACAACCAACCAATACCTGGAAAACGGGAACTGGGTCACTTTTGTTACACCGGGAAGCACCGCGCTCACCCCGGGAAGACCTTCGACCCCAACCGCCATCAGGGATATGTGCGTGAGTGGTCGGTAGGATTTCGCAAGCAGTTGCCCGGCGAGCTGGTTCTGGATGCCAGTTATGTCGAGCGCGAATATCGCGATCGCCCCGCGGAATACGACACAAACCAGATTTACACCACAACCTCGACGGGCACGACCTGGGGCGGGCTCGTAATCTCCGCGCTTAATAACACCTACTACGTGACCAACGACAAGTGGAACTGGTTTGTCTATCAGGGAATCGAGTTAACCGCCAGTAAACAGACTTCCAAAGTGCGGTTCTTCGGCACCTACAGTTACTCGCCCGATCATCTTGCCGGCACATGGCAGCCCCAGGACCTGCCGCAATTATCGAGCCGACCAAGTTTGCCAACAACGCGGGCTTGGGCTCAGTGCGCGGTTTCGTCACCAACGACTACACCGGCGACACGCGCGACCGCATGTGGCAGCGCAATCAACTGCGCACCGGATTCAACTGGAATGCGCCGTTCAAGATTCGGGCGTCGACCAGCTTTACTGCGCAGTCGGGCACGCCGGGCGGTCCGGTGATTACCACGCTCGCTGCGCTGGGAGAAACCTATAGCGGGCAGTTCGGGCCCGCAACGGAGTCGGTTACCTACAACGGGACCACGCGTACTGTCTCCAATCCCCTTGCTGAGACCTACCGGTTCGCAAACGAAAATCGCGGTGCCAGTCAGATCTGGTGCCCGTGGCTGATTCAATGGGATGCCCTTGGCGGCCGCGAGTTCCAAATCACGGAGCGGCAGTCCGTTCAAGTGGACGTTGACATCTTCAACATCCTGAATGGCGGCGCGGCCCAGCAGTTTGTCAACGGCAACAATATCTCGTCGAGCACCTTTGGCTCGCTGCAGAATATTCAACTTCCACGTTCGGCGCAGTTCTCTGTTCGCTACAGCTTCTAGCAATCCCTGTGCAGAGGGGAGCGGCTTCTATACATGGTCGCTTCCTCTCTGCTCTCGTTCTCATCGCATCAGGAAGTCATTCGCGCGGCCAGCTCGGTGAGCTGCCCTCGCGACAGTCAAGAAAGATTTTCAGATTCAACTCCGAAATTTCGAGGATAACCAAATCATGATCTCGCTTCGTCGTCTAATTCCTTTTCTGGCCGTCTCCGCTCTGCTTGTCCCAATCATGGGACCGGTTTCTTGCTTTGCGCAATCTGCGGCACGCCTCACGCTGCAGGATATTCTTGAGCCCGAAGGCATCGGATTTACTGCGCTGTCGCCGGACGGCAAAACCCTCGCTTTCACGCGCAACGGGCAGATCGAGCTTTTTCCCGCTCAAGGGGGCTGGCCCGTCACACTAACCAGCACGCAGGGCGGCAAATCCGGCCTCGCCTGGTCGCCTGATGGCAAGCAGCTTGCCTTCGTCAGCCAGGGCAGCATCTGGGTGGTTTCGGTTTCCGGCGGCGCGCCGCGCAGGTTAACTGATGCACCTGCGGGCGGCGGCGATCCGCGCCAGGCGACGGATCGAGCTCCGAGGTGGTCGCCCAAGGGGCGCTGGATTCTCTTCGAGAGCGGACGCCGCGGCATCGGCAGTCTGCTTGTGGTTTCCGCTGACGGCGAGTCAACGAACTTCCTCACTGGGCCGCATGATCAAGCCGGCGAAGCACGCTGGTCGCCCGGCGGCGATGCCATCGTGTACGTCACCCGCGCGAAAGAGTATTTCAGCGGCCGGCTGAATCTCATTCACTTCGACGCCAACTCCGGCCAGCGAGTCGGCGAGCCCACGATACTCTATACGGCGCCCACCGATCGCGGCGGGGGATGGTCGATTCGCGGTGCCGAGTGGTCTCCCGACGGACAGCAACTGGTCACGGTGTTGCAAAACTCAGGCTGGAATCATCTCTACCTGATCTCTCCCGCCGGTGGAGAGCCGAAGCAAATTACCGACGGCTCCTTTGAAGACGAATCTCCCGTCTTCTCGCCGGATGGAAAAAGTATTGCCTTCATCTCCAACCGCGGCTTGCTTGAAGCGACGAATCTCTGGACTATCCCCGCTCAAGGCGGCGAGGCGCGCCAGGTGGCCAAGTTTGACGTGCCCGGCATCGTTTCCGACCCGCAGTGGTCTCCGGATTCGGCACACATCTATTTCGATCGCCAGTCGCCGGTGGAGGCGTCGGATCTATTCGTCGCGGAAATCGGTTTGGCCTCGCCGCCCACGCAAATCACGCAAACCACATCAAAAAACTTCCAAGCTGCGGCACAGGTGCCCGATCGCATTACCTGGCCGTCGAAAGATGGCAAGCAGATTGTGGGTTTGCTTTATAAACCGAAGAGCACTGCAACGGGGGCCAAGCTGCCTCTTGTCGTCTGGGTGCACGGCGGACCGGAGGGTCAGGATGTTTACCACGCTGACGGATGGGCTCAGTTTCTCGCGCAGTCCGGCTATCTGGTTCTTGAAGTGAATTATCGCGGCAGCACTGGCTATGGCGAGGCATTCCGCAATCTGAACGTCGAAGATTCTAACGGGGGCGAAGTCGATGACGTTGCCACCGGTGCTCAGTATCTTGTTTCGCAGGGTCTCGCCGACCCAGCGTGCCTGGCTATCGGCGGCGGCAGCCACGGGGGCACAATGACTGCCTACATGGTCGTGCACTATCCCGATCTCTTCGCTGCTGCCATCGAGCTTTACGGCGTGGTAGACCGCGATCTTTTCGTACAGCGAACAAATCCTGACTCTTCCATCCGCTGGATGATGAAGATGGGTGGCGCGCCTGATGAGAAGCCGGAAGTCTACAAACGCGCTAACGTGCTGCTGCAAGTGGACAAGGTCAAGACGCCTCTATTGGTGATGCACGGCGAAGACGACCCGCAGGTTCCCCCGGCTGATTCAGCCGAGTTCGTCGCAGCGCTGCGTTCACACTCTAAAACCGTTTTCTACTTTACCTATCCGCACGAACTGCACGGCTTTGCGCAGCCGGCGCACCGTCTTGACGCCTGGCGCAGGCAGCTCGCCTTCCTGGAGCACTACATTAACCCTCGCTATGGAACCACTTCGACCACCACCGAAGAGGTGGCCTTCCCCGATTCAGATAAGGAGGACGTGCACCCGCACAACCAGGATTAGCCAGGCGCGCGCCCTAGCTGTGGGCGCGCGCTACGGATTCCCCACGCTACGGTTTCATCGATTCGAGCAGGCGCTTGCGAACCAGGGAAATGTGACTCCGCATGGCACTCTGAGCGGTCTTTCGATTGCCTCGTTCGAGCGCATCCAGAATCGCCTTATGAGCGCTGGGTGCGGTCGACGCGGAAAGATGATAGGTCTTTCGCCGGCATAGCCAGAGCTGGTTCTGTATGTTCTTGAGCGTGCGGCAAAGTTCGGCGTTGCCCGATGCGGCTGCGATCAGCCCGTGAAAGTTCATATCTTCTTCAATGTGACCTAGCCGGTCGCCCGCCTTAAGCAGCTTGCGTGTGCGTGCAATGCTCTGGCGCAGGTCCTTAATCAGATCGGGGGTGATCGCGGCAGTGCCCACCGCGTACACCTCGAGAGCTTCGCGAAGTCCGTAGAGGTCCATCACTTCCTGAAAGGAAAAGATACGTACATAAGCGCCGCGCCGAGCTTCTATCCGGATCAGGCCCTCGGTGTTTAGGCTGTTGAGCGCCTCGCGGACAGGAGACTTGCTGATGCCAAGCTGGCGAGACAAGCCCTCTTCAGTCAGGCGGTTTTGTTCGTCGAGGTCCTCGTGAAGGATGTAGTTCTTGATGCTGGTGTATGCAAGCGCGGTGAGGTTCTGCGGGGCAGGCAGCCTTTTCATGGAATCGATCATGCGTTATGCCATTTTAACCAGTCTGGCCATGTAACATTTCAGATATCAGATTTTGTAGAGGATTCATGCCTGCTATCGCCTATTTTGAATGCTCGCGCTGTCACGCGCAACTCTCCGCTGCGGTTCCGCAAACCGTCTGCACAGCCTGCCTCGACCAACCAGCCGGCGCGCTTTATGTGCGCTACGACCTCTCGAATCTGCGCGGTTTGGCAGCGAGAGACGCACTCGAAAAGGACGCAGCTTCAACCTGGGCAGGAATGTGGCGCTACCGTTCCGTGCTTCCGGATGCGAAGCCGGTTACGCTGGGCGAGGGTTGGACGCCAATGCTTCTCAGCAAACGCTTCCCATGCGCATTTCTCAAAGAAGAGGGCGCCAACCCGACGGGAACCTTCAAGGCCCGCGGGCTTGCGCTTGCAGTGACCATGGCGCGCCACTATGGACTCCCAAACTGGCCATTCCCTCCGCGGGTAATGCAGCGGGAGCGCTTGCGGCATACGCGGCCGCTGCCGGGATCGAAGCGCACATCTTCATGCCAATTGACGTGCCCTTCGCTAACTACGTTGAAGCAGTTGCCTACGGCGCTAATGTGACGCTCGTCGATGGGCTTATCTCCGACTGCGCGCGCATTGTGAACGAGCGCAGGCAGACGGAAGGCTGGTTCAACGTCTCTACGCTCAAAGAGCCGTTTCGCGTTGAAGGCAAGAAAACCATGGGCTATGAACTCGTCGAGCAATTGGGCTGGGAGTATCCCGACGCGTGTTTTATCCCACCGGTGGCGGCGTCGGCATGATCGGGATGTGGAAGGCCTTCGAGGAGATGGAACAACTCGGGTGGGTAAAGCCGGGCAAGCGGCCGAAGATGATTGCTGTGCAGGCCGCCGGCTGCGCTCCCGTAACCAGAGCATTCGAGGCCGGAAAATCATCCAGCCAGACTTGGCAAAATGCGGCGACCTTCGCCGCGGGATTGCGCGTCCCAAAGCCCTATGGAGACTACATCCTCCTCGAGATTCTCCGCGCATCCGGCGGAGTTTCACTCGCAGTCTCCGATAAGGAAATTCTCGATTCAATTCTGGATTGGGCCCGCAACGAAGGAGTCTTCCTTTCGCCGGAGGGGGCCAGCGTGACCGCCGCATACGACAAATTGCTGGCCAGCGGATTCCTGAAAAAAACCGATCGTGTGGTTCTCTTCAACACTGGTTCGGGTCTCAAATACACTGACGTGACGGCCGCTGCTATGGGCCTCGAGCGTCCCGTGCACGATGTCCAGCCTGTCTGAAGCCGCGACAGAAAAGACCTTCGCGGAACGAAAGCCTGCAAACGCCAATAAGGGGTGAAGCACTAATGATCGGCAGCGCACAGGCTGAAATTCCGGCGAGAACGACGCGCAAGCGTCTCGTCGTCGTCTTGGCCATTTCAGGGGTCACGTGCTGGTGCGCGGGCGCAGCAGCCTTATGGGCAGGCCACACATACTCCGGAATTGCCTTGCGCGGTTTGGCGCTGCTCCTGATCGCGATTCTTCTTCTTCGCAGATCGACACTGCTTGCATGGACCTTTTTCTTCATGCTTGCCGGTGTCGAGGTGGGGCTCGATTTCCCGCGCATCGCCGCGCAATCGCAGCTTCCTGGTAACTTGTTTCTCCGGCTAATTCAGATGGCCGTTGCGCCGCTGATTCTTACCAGCATTCCTGCCGGCATTGCGGCACACGATCATTTGCGATCGGTTGGTCGCGTGGCCTTAAAGGCGATCATCTTTTTTGAAGTCGTTACTACCGCCGGCCTCATCATCGGTTCCGTCGCCGAATCCATCTCCGGTGCCGGATGGGGCATCGCGCTGCACATTCAGACCGCAGCCGATACATTGGCCGTCCAGCAGGACCCCCATGGATGGCAACAAACTTTCCTGAACATCTTCCCTGAAAACATAGCTCAGGCGATCGCCGAAAATCGCCTCCTGCAGATTGTTGTTTTCGCGTTGCTCTTTGGAATTGCCCTGGCCTCGCTACCCCAGAAGAACCGTGCGCCTGTCGTCAATCTGTTGCAATCACTTGCCGACACGATTTTTCAATTGGTTCGCATCCTTATGTACCTGGCGCCACTCGCTGCCGGCTCCGCAATGGCATACACGGTGGGAAAAATGGGACTGGCAGCGCTTGTTCCGCTGGCCAAACTCGTCATCACCTGCTACATCGCATTGTTCGCTTTCTGCCTTCTCGTCTTGCTTCCGGCTCTTCTCATCTTCCGCATTCCAATCAGACGATTCGCTTTGGCTTCTGGTGAGCCAGTCGCCATCGGCTTCGCAACTACCACTTCTGAAGCGGCGCTGCCCCTCGCCATGGAACGGATGGAGGAGTTCGGCGTGCCGCGATGGATATCTTCCTTCGTGATCCCCTTGGGCTACAGCTTCAATATGTGCGGCTCAAGTGTGTACATCTCTCTGGCCGCCGTCTTTGCTGCCCAGGCCGCTGGGATTCATCTAACGCTCGGCCAGCAGGTAGTGATGCTTGGCACGCTCGCGTTAGCCAGTAAAGGAATGGCAGGCGTCCCGCGAGCCGTTTTTGTGATTCTGTTGGCGACGGCAAGCAGCGTACATCTTCCAGTGGAACCCATTCTGATGATTTTGGGCGTAGATACCATCATGGACATGGGAAGAACAGCCGTAAACGTCCTGGGAAACTGTGCTGCCAGTGCGGCGATCGCACGATCCGAGGATAAGCTTGCGTTTTCCCGCGCTTCGAACTTCGGCGAATAACCTTCAGTGGGTGCCAGGGGAGTGGTAACTGCAGAGCGCCGGGCGGTTCCCCACGCCTTGTGGTGGCGGTCGTCCTGCGGAAATGATTGGCACGCCGTCGAAGAAGAGCCGCCGATCTTTGAAGGGTCAATTCCTGCGATGCGGGCGCAGCTTCCACAGGCATCTATGCTCCCAGCGAATCACCGGCGACCCGTCAATTACTAATTAGGAAACAACTCGGAACAGGCCGCTCTCGTTTGGAAAAGATCAGTACCGACAAGTCGGCTCTTATTCACTGACCGTTCGATCCGCTGCTGAGCGCTGAGAGCTTGGGGGAGCGGACTTCCCGCTGCCTTTGGTTGTGAGGTCCTGGCAGGCTCAGTGCATAGCTCAGCGCCCTTTTCAGTACACTCGATTGCAATTAACTCATTGTTTCCGGGCAAACCCTCTACCGCGCACATACAAAGGCTAGGAGAAAGTGGAGCTACGCCGTCGCAAGGTAACTCACTTAAGGAATTTACTACCCTTTCGGTGCCATCCAGGTCCTCCCAAATCAAACGATGCCAGTCATGGCCCTCATCACAGAACATCTTCCCTATATCGCAACAGCGGTATAGGAGGATTTATATGCAACACGGTAGTCTCGAAATGAAGAGCCGACTTGAAGGATCTGATGTCTGGCAGTTCCGTTGGTCGGAGAAAGACCCTAACGGCAGACGCATCTACCGCAAAAGAGTGATCGGAACTATCGAGGAGTATCCCGAAGCGGAATCTGCTCGTCACGCGGTCTCGGGCCTGATCTCCGAGGTCAACTGGGCCAACCGGCGCTCGAATTCAATCGCGATGACAATCGCTCAACTCTGCAGCCACTTCGAGCAACGTGAACTGGCCCGGAGCAATACATGGCGCAGCTATTCCACGAAGAAGGGCTATGCCGTTTACTTACGTAGATGGATTGTTCCCCATTGGGGAAGATATGAACTTTGCAACATCAGAACCATCGAAGTTGAGTCCTGGCTGCGTCGATTGCCACTGGCAAAGAGTAGTTGCGCGAAGATCCGGAATGTAATGTCCGTTCTGTTCAATCACGCCTGTCGATACGAGTTCTTCGACCGCAATCCGATTCGTCTAGTGCGTCAAGGAGCAAAGCGCAAAACAGCGCCAAATGTGCTCACGCCTAATGAAATCAAGACGCTCGTGAACGGTCTGGAGCTTCGTGAAAAGACGTTAGTGCTGCTTGCCGCATCAACCGGATTGCGCCAGAGCGAGATCTTTGGCCTGAAGTGGGGCGACATCAACTTTGACGATAGGACGGTCTATGTAACGCGGTCGATTGTTTGTGGCGTCGTAGGGCCGTGCAAGACGGAATCTTCGCAGAAGCCGGTGCCAGTTCACCCGCTCATTGTCGAAACTCTCTTGAAATGGCGAGACCAGCAGCCTTACCGCAAACCCGATAATTGGATCTTTGCCAGCCGCCGTTACCGTGGTCGAAAGCCGTATTGGGGTCAGGCGATTTTGCGCAAGTTCATTCGGCCAAAGGCGCAGGAATTGGGCATTCAAAAGCGCTTCGGATGGCACACTTTCCGGCACACGTACTCTACTCTTTTGAGAAGCGTCGGCACGGAGTTCAAGGTAATGCAAGAGCTGCTTCGGCATTCCTCATTGCGATCTACCTTGGACGTCTACACCCAGGCAATCACTCCGTCGAAGCATGCGGCTCAGGCGGCTGTGATGTCGCTCGTTTTGTCTGCAAACGGAGTCTCGATTCCGTCGGCCGTCGGAACTCAAATGGGCAACTAGTAAGCTTTGAAGGTCGCGCGGAAACACGCTAGTGAAAAGGACACAAAAGGGGCACAAATCTGTGTCCTTTTGCACCCAGCTTGGTTCCCGCCAAACACTCCTAAGTTTTTTGGAATGTATGGCGGGGACGACGGGGCTCGAACCCGCGACCTCTGCCGTGACAGGGCAGCGCTCTAACCAACTGAGCTACGTCCCCAAGTTGAGCTTGGGATGCCTCGAAAGGGCCGCAAATGCGGCGCGCTTTCTCTCCGGCAACATTCTTGAGTGTATCAGAAACTGCGTGGCCCAACCTTGGCAGCTTGATGCGCGCGAACGGCCTTGAAAGGCCGAGTTTCCTGATTCGGCTGCTGGCCGGATCAGGCCTACAAATCACGAGCCAATCGCCGCACGCTTCAGCCCCTGCCCCGGCCAGCCTCAGGCGTTCGCAACCGCCCGCGCGGCGCGCCCTGAAGGCATATAGCCCATGTCCGTCGAAATTCCGCGAACGCACTGTAATAAATGGTTGGCAATGGCCGGTAGCTTTTGCGCGGTCACGCGGAACGACGGTCCGGAGACGCTCACTGCCGCCACCGGAAGCCGCTGCGCATCCAGAATCGGAACGGCGATGCAGCGCAGGCCTTCTTCAAGCTCTTCGTCGTCGACCGCATAGCCGCGGCGGCGCGTCTTTTCAAGCTCCGTGCGCAGGGCCTCCGGCGATGAGATGGTGCGGTGCGTAGGCCGTTCGTAGCGGATCCGCCGGATCACCTCCGCGGCGCGCTCAGGCGGCAGAAACGCCAGAATTGCCTTGCCCACTGATGTGCAATGCACGGGATTGCTGGCGCCAATCCGCGTAATCATGCGCACCGCGCGCGTGGGCTCAATCTTGTCGATATAAATCACGCGCGCCGCCTCAAGCAGCGCCAGGTGCGCCGTCTCTTCGGTCTCGGTCACCAGCCGCCGCAGGTGCGGTTGCGCCCGATCTCGCAGATCGTACTGCTCAATCGCCCGGTTGCCAAAGTCGAACAACCGCAACCCCAGCCGGAACTTCCCATTCACAGTCCGCTCCACCATGCGATGCCGCTCCAGAACCATCAGGAAGCGATGCGCCGTGCTCTTGTGCAACTGAAGCGAGGCCGCAACCTGCGCCAGGCCAAGCGGCGTCTCGCTCTCGCCAAGCAGGTCGAGCACCGCAAAAGCGCGGTCGAGAGCCTGTACTTTATAAGTGCCTTGGGGAATCGCGTCTCGCATATTGATCCTCTGTTCCAACCTTTGAGTCCATCTCTAGGTTCTCATATGCTGGGACGCGGGTCAACAGGTGGGACTCCGCCTTCGCGTCAATTCGCGCAATCCATACGATTGAATCCACGCTGGCAGAACTGGAGACGGCCTAGGCCTTGTCTTCCGTCTCTTCCGAGTCTCCGCCCTCGCCGGGCGCAAGAAACAGGTTCGCTTCAAGGCCGTGCTGGCGCGTGTAGAGGTCGTGGTACCGGCCGCGCAACGCGAACAGCGCACTGTGATCGCCGCGCTCCACGATGCGCCCGCCCTCGACCACAAGAATCTGGTCGGCGCGCCGGATGGTAGACAATCTGTGCGCAATCACGAAGGTCGTGCGCCCCCGCATCAGCTCGGCGAGCCCGCTCTGGATCATCGCCTCCGATTCGGAATCGAGCGAACTGGTCGCTTCGTCCAGAATCAGGATGCGCGGCTCGGCCAGCAATGCTCGCGCAATCGACAGGCGTTGGCGCTGCCCGCCGCTCAGCTTCACGCCGCGCTCCCCAACAATCGTGTCATAGCCTTCGGGAAAGCGCTCGGTAAACTCGTCCACGCAAGCCGTGCGGCAGGCGAATCGAAACTGTTCCTCGGTCGCGTCTGGCCGAGAGAACATGATGTTCTCGCGGATGGTCCCGTCGAAGAGAAACGATTCCTGAAGAACCACGCCCAGTTGCGAGCGATAGGTATTCAAGTCAACCGTCGCGAGATCGATGTCATCGACAAGCACCTGCCCGTTTACCGGCGTGTGAAAAGCGCAGAGCAGGCTGATGATCGTCGATTTGCCAGACCCCGACGAACCGACCAGCGCGGTCACCGACCCGGGATCGGCGCGAAAGGTTACGTCGTGCAGCACCGGCTTCTCCGGCGTGTAGGCAAAATCCACATGCTCAAAGCGCACGTAGCCCTGGATCTCGCCCAGCTTGACCACGCGTCCCTCATCCGCGAACTCGTCCTTTTCCGAAAGAATCTCCATGGTGCGATCGATGCCTGCAACAGCCTCCGTGAGCTGCGTGCCGATATTCACCACTTGAATCACCGGCGCAATCATGAAGGCCAGGAACATCGTGTACTGGATGTAGGTGCCGTCGTCCATTCGGCCCTGCAATGCCAGGTGCCCGCCCATGAACATCACCATCGCGCCGACAATTCCCAGCACCGTTGTGGCCGTCATGGACATGACGCTGGTCATGGTCAGCGTCTTCATCACGTTATCCAGCAGGCGAAGCACTCCCACCTTGAATACCGCAGCTTCGCGCTCTTCTGCGTGGTAGCCCTTCACCACGCGCACGCCGCCCAACGACTCGGTTAGCCGCCCTGTCACTTCGCCAGTAATCTTTCCCCGTTCGCGAAAGATGGGACGGATCGTCTTGAAGGCATATTGCAGAACGAAGACGAACACGCCGACAACCGAGAAAACAATCAGCGTCATTTCCGCACTGCGGTGCAGCAGGAAGATAAACGCCATCACCGCGGTCAGCAGGCCACCCACAAACTCCACCAGGCCCGTTCCAATCAGGTTGCGCACGCCTTCCACGTCGCTCATGATCCGCGACACCAGCAGGCCGCTGCGGTTGGCGTCATAGAAGCTTACGGACAGGCGGCCTACGTGTTGCTGTACCTCCTGGCGCAGATCGGCGATCATGCGCTGTGCCGCCTTCGACAGCAGTTGTGTGTTTGAAAACGATGTGATCGATTGGATGATCGTGGCGATAAGAACCGCAATCACCAGGGGCATCAGCTTGTCGCTCTCATGCTTTCTGAGCACCAGATTGACAAACGGCCTGACCACGAATGGCAGCGTCAGGCCGGCGACGCGATTGATGGCCACCAGCGTCAGGCCCAGAAGCAGCAGCCATTTCCGCGGCCGCACCAGCCTCCAGATCTCCGGCATCGCCCTGCGAAAATCGACCTTCTTCTTCTCTTGGCTGCCGCCCGCGCGCGTGGCTCCGCCGCGCGGTGAGCGCTCGGCACGCATGCCCATTCCCATTCCGCCGCGCATTGTCCCCATGAGTTATACCTGACGTGACCTGCGTGCTTGGATGAATGAGCGGACACAAAGATTCACGTAAATCAGCAGCAGGCCTGCCATGGCCAGTTTGGCGGCGAGCGCAATATAGTCTGGATCCTCACCAAGCGACCGCGCGTGGCCGTAGCCCTGCAAGGCCGCGGCGATGGCGCCAATCAGGCCCAGCAACCCAACAGTCACATTGACATGCATGAAGATCTTGCGCCGCTTCTCGCTTGGACTAATGGCAAGCGCGCCGCCAGCTACCAGGGCCAGGCCCCACCACATGGGAATCAGCGCCGTGTAGTGGATGCTCCCCGTGCCCCAGAAGCTCACCAGACCTAAGATGATCAGCAAAACGCCGAAGACAATCGTTACCCTCGCCATGCCTCTTCTCCATCCTTCCGCATCGCCAAGGATAACAGTTGAGAGTTCGCAGTTCACAGTTCTTCGTCACGCGCTCTCCACTCCGAACTGTCGTGGCGCGCCATCTCGCAAGGGGCTACGAACTGCGAACCAAGAACTATGAACTACGAACTGTCTTCACCGCTGAATCCGCGCCGATCCGCCTTTTGCAAACGCGCGCACCTGGTCGAGCGTGGCCATCGTCGTGTCGCCGATGAACGTCGTCAGCAGCGCGCCGTGCGCCCAGCCCAGCCTTAGCGCATCTTCGGGCTTCTCGCCGGTCAGCAGTCCGTAAATGAATCCTGCCGCAAATCCGTCGCCGCCGCCCACGCGATCCACCACGTCGAGCTCCGCCGTCGGCGCAACGTAGGTCTTGCCATCGATCCAGGCCACCGCGCTCCAGCTATGCCGGTTGGTCGAGTGCACCTCGCGCAGCGTCGTTGCCACGATCTTCACATGAGGATGCTTTTTAACCACGTTGTCGATCATCGCGAAGAACGCCGCCGGATCAAGCTTCGACTTCGCGTGGATATCGGGCCCCGGAATTCCAAGCCCTTTCTGCAAATCCTCTTCGTTCCCGATCAGCACGTCGACGTTCTTTACGATCGTGGCGATCGTCTCCACGGCTTTCTCCGCGCCGCCTGAGATCTTCCACAGCTTCTCGCGGAAGTTCAAATCGAATGAAGTTACGGCTCCGGCTTCCTTGGCCGTTTTCATCATCTCTGCAACCAGAGGCGCCGTCGTCGATGACAGCGCCGCAAAAATTCCGCCCGAGTGCGCCCAGCGCACGCCTTGCGCGCAAATCGTATTCCAGTTAAAGTCTCCCGGCTTCAGCATCGCGCCTGCTTCATTGGCGCGGTTGTAGAACACTACCGGCGGCCGCACGCCGGCGCCTCGGTCGCTGTAGACAGTCGCCATATTCGGGCCCGTCGCGCCGTTGTGCTCGAATCGCTTGTAGATTGGTCTCACGCCCATCGCGCGCACACGCTCGGCGATCAGATCGCCGATGGGATAATCCACCATCGCCGAAGCCACTGCCGTCTTCATTCCAAAACAGTCTGCCAGGTTCGCGGCCACGTTGAACTCGCCGCCGCTCACATGAATCTTGCACTCCGTTGCCTTGCGAAAAGGAATGATTCCGGGGTCCAACCGGTGCACCAGCGCCCCCAGCGCGAGAAAATCCAAAGCGCCATCTTTGCGAATATTCAGCCCGTAACTCATCGTTCTCTCCTTACGTTCGTTCAAATCCGGTGCAAACTTCGATTTCACTCGATCTGCCGTCGACTAAAACGCATTTCGTTCCATCCAGTCGTCTGCACTGTCGCATAGACTCCATCGCATGCAGCCGCACCATCAAGCTAAAGGCTAATGGCTAATGGCTAATGGCTAAGAGCTAGACACTGCCTTCTTCACGTCCGCGACCACCTGATCCGGCGTCCACTCATTGCCGGGATAAAACTGTGCCACTTTGCCATGCGGCCCGATCAACGTTGTCGAAAGCGTGTGCGTAATCGTTTCGTCCGGCCCGGGCGTGATGCCCACATCGAAGTACTTCGCCATCTCCAGCAACTCCGGCTTCGTCGGCACGGCAAAATCCCATTGCGCAAAGGCCTCTTTCGCGTCGCTGCCGATGTATTGAGCGCCATAAGCGCGCAGCCGCTCCGGAGTGTCGTGCTCCGGATCGAAGCTGATGCAAAGGAGGTGGGTCTTCGCGTAGAGCGCCGGGTTCGCCGCCAACTGCTGATGGATGACCGCAAAATTGTGTGTAATCAGAGGGCAGAAGTTGGGCAGCGGACAGCGCGTGTAAATAAACGTCAGAAGCAATGTCTTGCCGCGGAACTGGCTCAGGTGAATCGCGCGCCCATCCTGATTGCGCAGCTTGAAATCCGGAACGTCGTCGCCCGCAGTGGGCACATGATAGAACACCGCCGGCTTGTAATCCGGCTTGCCCTGCGCGATCACAACAATATGATCCAGTACCACCGTCTCTTCAGAACTCTTTGACACCAGCACGTCCGCAGTGATCGTGTCCCCTGGGTGCAGGTCGCTGGCAATGGTCGGATCCTTGAGCTGGTAGGGCATGGTCATCGCGTCCATAAAGCCCGGAATCGCCTCATGATCCACGACGATGATCCCGTGCGCCACATCGGTTGAGACGATCTTCCCGCGCAGGTGATAGACCGCATCCTGCGGGCTCGTCGAGCTCTGCGGCCCCTGCGTTGAGTTGGAATGGCACCCCGCCAGAACGGCGATTGCCAGAAGGCAACTTGAGAGCAAGATACGCATGATAGCTATTAGTTTACAACCGGTGGACTGACCACTGGCCTTCCTATCGACAGCTCATGTTTCCGGCTCTTGGAAACGCAAGGAACGTGATACTTGCCGGCGCAAGGGTGATTGTGCCGGAATGAACCGCGCTGCCTGGAAGAACCGGAAGCGTGTCTCCGTTGCCCAGTTGCAGTTGCTTTCCGTTGAGCTCAACCGTGCCAGACATTAGATCGCCCGCTGTCAACGTATACCGCTTCACTTCTCCAGGAACCTGGAATCTCTGCTCTGATTCCTTGTCCGCGTTGATCGCCAGCACCGACACGCCGCCCGGCTGGTCGCGCAGGCAGTGGGCGTAGAGATGCAAATTCGGAGACAGCGAGGGCCCCGGATCGAGCACCGTAGCTCCCATTAACCTTCGCCACAGCAGTGCGGCCCAATAGTCGGGCCGAGGCTCGAGAGTGTTTTCGTCCAGCAGACCGTAGTCGCTGGCATTAAGCGTGTTGTGCATTTGCACCTGAACCCCGAGCCGCGCCAGGCTGCCCAGTTGATTCAGATAGCGAAACGTGTCAAGAAACGTTGCGGCCCAGCGGTCACCTCCGCAAGCAGCTTGACCGGTTTCGCTGTTCCAAATAGGATGACCCGGCTCGTAACGGTCGCGCAGCGCGGAGTAGAATGCCTCAGCGTTCGCTCCGCGCGCGAGCCAATCCGCAGAAAGCGCCGCGTCGCTCGTGGTCCCCGCGGCAGCTCCCATTACAGCGCAACGCTGCGAGACAGCACCATACGAGTGATACGTGAAGATTTCGAAGGCCGGGCCAGCGGCCTTCAAAATGCCCTCGGATGTGAGCAAATGCATGAACGGCGGCGCAAGCGGCGTTCCTTCGCCCACGCCGCCCGGCCCCATAATCCGCATCTCAGGAGCATTCGCCTTGGCCCAGGCTTGAAACACCGCAAAATCGCGCGCAAACGCCTGCGCGTCATATCCCTTGGGGGCGCCGCCAATCTCAGCAAACGTCGGCTCATTCATAAACTCCGCAGCGGCAATATCCCCGCCTGCGGATTTCGTGTAATCGAAAAACGCCTGCGCTACCTTCGGCGTCCAGACACCTGCGGCGTCGCGCGTTCCTGTGCTCATCGCAAACGACGTCACAATCTTGGCGTCGACGGCATGCGCAAAGTCGATCACGCCCTTCCATTCCTTGCGCGTCAACACGCTATTGAACCCTGCTGGCGGTTTCGGCGGGGCCGGGTCGTCTGAATCCTGAAAGTAAGTCGAGTTCATCCATGTGCCGCTCACGCGAACATAGGCTGGCCCCAGGGCGGTGGCCAGCTTGCGCAGCCGCGGATTGCTCAAATCAATGGGCGCCCGGTATTCATAAAGGGATGGATCCATCCCCGGTGGAGCGTTCACCGCAGGCTGCGCGCCCGCATTCGGTGCGCTAGCCGAAGCATAGGGCTTCCAGAATCGCCCTCCCGTCACCTCGACCGCTTCAATATTGTAGGACTGGAACCGCTCATCCACAGTTCCAACGCGGACCATTGTGCCGGGGTTGATTTTTGTCGCCGGCGGTTGCGCGGAAATCGTCAGGCACGCGGCAGTTCCCGCCATCCATGCCACGCCAATCGCCCAGCTAGCGGATCTTTGATTCCGAATCATGGCCTCACCCTTTCGGGATTCCGAATTGCACGCCCAAGTATAAGCTGATGCACGGATTTTGGTCTTCCGTCAATGTCTGATCCGTTTAGCACCCATCGGGCCTTGCGGCGTATAAAGCAGTAATGGAGGCTAGACCGGAAAAGAACATCGATGCATGGCTCAGCGGCGGCGGGCTCGTGGTCACGGCAAGCGAGCGCGCGGCTCGGTCGCTCACGGCCGCCTTCAATCGCGCGCGTCGCGCCGAGGGCCTCACCGCTTGGCCATCTCCCAACGTTCAGGACTGGCAAACCTTCATCCGCAACGTCTGCAACGAGCGCAACCTCGACGCCCGCATCGTCCTGAATTCTTTGCAGGAGCAATCGCTCTGGGCCGGAATCGTGTCGGCTGCCGCGCCTGAAGCGGCGCGCATCGCAGGCACGCGCGATCGCTTGGCGGCACTAGCCATGCAGGCTCACGGTCTTATCTGCGCTTACGCACCGCACCTTCTGAATCCAAAATCGCGAGCCGCCTGGGATCAGGACGCGGGCGCCTTTAGCGTTTGGCTCGCGCAATTCGATGCGATTTGCCTGTCGCGCGGCTTCATCAGTTCAGCGCGCCTGCCTCTCGAGTTGATTCGATCGCTCAAACAGGACTCCGCCGAGCGCGCTCCGCTTCTCCTCGCCGGTTTCGATCGTGTTTTACCCGCTCAGCAGGAACTCTTCGCTGCATGGGGCGATTGCAAGCAGGTTGCGCTCGGAGAATCCGCCGCGCGAATGGAATTCCATCAGGCCACAGATCCGATCTCTGAGCTTGCCGCCTGCGCGATCTGGTGCAAGCAGCTGCTCGCCGCCAATCCGCAAGCACGACTCCTCGTTGTCACACAGGATGTGCCCCGACGCCGCGGCGAGATCGAGCGCGCGTTTCTTCGTTTTGTTTGTGAGGGCGGAATCTCGTTCGCGCAGCCCAGCGTCTTCGAATTCTCGCTCGGCGTTCCGCTTGGCCAAATCGCGCTCGCGCGCGGCGCGGGCTTGCTTTTGCACTGGCTCGCCGAGCCCGTCGAAGAGCACGAGCTCGACTGGCTTCTCTCCACAGGCCAGATGGCCGCGTCGCCAGCGGAATCGCTCGTTCTTACCGCCTTCATGCGTGCGATGCGCCGCAAAGGGCTTGAGCGCACTCGGTGGACGCTCGCGGAGTTCCTTCGCCAAAGACCCGGAACAGAATTGCCCGCCTCGTGGGTCGCGCGGGCCACCCAGGCCCAACGCAGCTTGCAGGAATTCGCTCGTCGTCCGCAATCTCCGCTGGCCTGGGCCGAGCTCATTCCGCGACTTCTGGAACTCGCCGGTTGGCCCGGCGGTCGTCCGCTTTCGAGCGCGGAATTCCAGGCTCATCGTCGCTGGCAGCAAACCGTTGATGACTGCGCATCGCTCGGTTTCGACGGCCGGTCCATCGAATGGAAAGAATTCCTTGCTCTTCTCGATCGCGCGGTGAGCGAAACTCTCTTCGCGCCTGAATCCGAGGATGCGCCGATTCTGATTGCCGGCCCCGCGGAGTCCGCGGGCCTCGCCGCCGATGCCATCTGGTTCCTCGGCGCCACCGAGCAAGCCTGGCCCGCCAGCGGCGCCACGCATCCTTTCATTCCCATCTCTGTGCAACGCGCGGCCGCCATGCCACATGCCTCGCCGCGCCTCGATTGGGATCTGGCCGGCGCCGTTACGCGCCGCCTGCTTGGTTCCGCAGCTGATATTCACTTCAGCTTTGCGCGCCAGAGCGAAGGCGTGGAAGCTCGGCCTTCGCGCCTTGTTGAGCAGCTCGCCTGCGCGCCGGGCCCTTTGCCGCCTGAGCTCGCCGCGCCAGCCCCATTGCCGCCGCTCGCCGCACCTTTCTCAGACTCGACCCGCGTTCCCTTCCCTCCCGGCGAAGCCCACGGCGGCGCATCCACGCTCACCGCGCAGTCGCAATGCGCCTTCAAGGCATTCGCCACGGCGCGCCTCGATGCCGACAGACGGGACCCCGCTGAAGCCAGTCTCACCGCGATGGAACGCGGCCAGCTTCTGCATGAAGTTCTGCATTCTGTCTGGGCCGGCCCGCCACGCGGCATTCGCTCCCATGCGGAGCTCGTCGCGCTCCCCGATCTCCGCGCTTTCGTCGCGCTTCACGTTCGCGGCGTCATCGAAACTGCAATGCCCCTTCGCGCGCGCGAATCCATGCCTCAGCGCTACCTCGATCTCGAAGAGGCCCGCCTCCTAAACCTCGTCACTGAATGGCTGGACTTCGAGCGGACGCGCGTTCCCTTCACGGTTCTCGAGACGGAACAAAGGACCAGCGTCTCCGTTGCCGGCCTGCCGCTTCGCGTACGCCTCGATCGCACCGATCGCCTTATCGACAATTCTCTTCTCGTTATCGATTACAAATCCAGCAATCCCACGCCCAACTCCTGGGATCTCCCTCGCCCCGACGATGTGCAGTTGCCGCTTTACTCGAACTTCGCGCTTGGGGGCGACCCGAACAACATCGGCGGCCTCGTCTTCGCCAAAGTCCGCGCCGGCGAACCCGAATTCGCCGGAAAAGTTCGTGACGCGAAAGCGACTCTGCGCAGCAAGATCAGTGGAAACTCAAATCTAGTCAGGAAACCTCTTACTTCAGAGCAGCTTTTCACGTGGAAGCAGTCCATCGAAGGTCTCGCCCTGGCGTTTCTGACTGGTCGCGCCGTAGTCGATCCGCGCGCCTACCCTGACACCTGCGAGAATTGCCGCCTGCAAGCTCTTTGCCGCATCAGCGAGAACCCGCCGCTGCCGGATAACAACAGCGAAGAGGTTCCTGATGCCTGATTCGACTCACAGGAATCCGCCTCCCGATCAGGCCGAGCGCGATCGGTCTCTTGATCCCCGGCGCTCCATTTTGGTGCGCGCGCCCGCCGGCTCCGGAAAAACCACGCTTCTCTCACAACGTTTTCTCACCTTGCTCGCCGAAGTTGACGAGCCCGGCCAGGTCGTCGCTATCACCTTCACCAACGCCGCAGCGGCAGAAATGCGCAACCGCATTCTCGACGATCTCCGGCAGGATCAGCCCGGCCCCATTGCGGCCCGAGCCCTCGCGCGCTCGCAGGCGCTCGGCTGGGATCTCCTCAATCTCCCCGCGCAACTACGCATCCAGACGATCGATTCGTTTTGTCGCGACCTCGCCATGCAACAACCCGTTCTCTCCGGCCTCGGTGGCAATCTCGATATCCGCGAGCAGCCCGGCGAGCTTTATCGCCGCGCTGCTCGCCGCACCCTGCAAGAGATTGGACAGGCCAACGCCGCGCTCAGCTCCGCCATCGAGACTCTCCTTGATTGGCGCGACAACAACTGGCGCGAGATCGAAGACCTGACCGTGAAGATGCTCGGCGACCGCGATCGCTGGATGCAGGAGTTCGTCCTGGAGGGCGAGCAGGACTTCGACCGACTGCGTTTGCGCCTCGAATCTCCTTTCTTGCGCGCCGTCGACGGGACCACTCCAATCCGGTACACCGACGCGGAATGGAAGATCGTTCGCGCCTGTTTCACTCTCCTGCGCCGCGCCGCTGCCGAGCTTCGCGTCGTGTTTGCCGAGGCTGCCGCTGCCGACTTTACCGAAGTCGCGCAGATCGCGCTCAATGTTCTCAAAGGCGAAGACGAATTTCCCATCGACGCCGCCCAGGCTGTCGCCGATGGAATCCGCCACCTGCTGGTCGACGAATTCCAGGACACCAGCCGCCGCCAGCACGAATTGCTCCGTCGCCTTATCGGCGCATGGTCCGGCCGCGAGGGACGGACGTGCTTCGTCGTCGGCGACCCCATGCAATCCATTTATGGCTTCCGCGAAGCCGATGCCGAATTGTTTCCGCGCGTCGAAGAACTCGGCATCGAGATCCTCGGCGACCTTCCTCTCCTCTTCGATTCCGTCCATCTCTCCGCCAACTTCCGCAGCGAACCTTCGCTTGTGGCGAGCGTTAACGAAACCTTCGCACAGGTCTTCGCCGCCTCGAGCGACAGCGGCATCGCCTTCGCCGCGTCGCAACCGGCTCGCGCCACCGTCGAGCCATCCGGCCCTCAACTGGTCGCCGCGTCCGCTCCGCGCATGCAGATTCACTGCGCATTCATCCCGGAGTCGCCGCGCAACGCCAACTCCAATCTCAAAGAAGAAATTGCCGAACAGCGCGAGGCCGCACAACAAAAGCAAATCGATGAAATTATCGAGATTGTCCGCGCTCACGTGCCACACATTGAGGCCGCGAACGCGGCCCAACGAAAGTACCGCGTCGCCGTTTTGGCCCGGGCGCGCAAATCGCTTGTGCCCATCGCCGCAGCCTTGCGCCAGGCCTCCATTCCCTTCCGCGCCGTCAACCTCGAAGCACTCAAGGATCGTCCGGAGATTATCGACGCGCTTTCTCTCGCTCGCGCTCTCCTCAATCCGCATGATCGCGTCGCGTGGCTGGGTGTCCTTCGCGCTCCATGGTGCGCCCTCTCACTCGCCGATCTTCACACGCTCACCAGCGCCGACTTGCCCGAGCTCCTCGCCCGTCCGGTGCCCGAACTCGCACTGGAGCGCGCGCACCTCATCAGCCCCGAGGGTCAGCTCGCTGTCGATCGCGTTCTGCGCGCAACGTCAGCCGCCGAGCGCCTGCGTTCCTCGCAGCCTGCGTCGCCGCCAGGCTCTTGGCTTGAGCAGGTCTGGCTCCAGCTCGGCGGCGCACAATGTGTTGGCACGGAAGCCCGTGCGAATCTCGATCTTCTCTGGACGAGTCTCGACTCTTTACCTCAGGGCGAACCCGATCTCCTCGGCTCCGCGCTCGCTTCGGCACTCGACGATCTCAAGGCGCAGCCCGATCCCGCGGCCGGAAGCGATTGCGGCGTTCAGCTCATGACGATTCACGGCGCAAAAGGTCTCGAATTCGAAGTCGTCATCGTCCCCGATCTTCAGGCTTCTCCGGGGCACCGCGCCCCAGGCATGCTTTCCTGGCTCGAACGCGGCTTGCCGTCAGATTCAATCACTGACGATTCCGACCCATCCGAATCCGTCACCGAATTTCTCATCGCGCCGTTCGCGCAGAAAGGCGCTGACAGCGGCAAAGCCAAAAAGTGGGTCGATCGCCAGAGTCACGAACGCGAGTTGCGCGAAGCCTGCCGCCTCCTCTATGTCGCCGCCACGCGCGCCCGCGAGGAACTGCATTTTTTCGCACGCCCATCCTATAAATCCGTCAACGACGCGCCCGCTGAACTTGTAGAGCCGCGCGAAAGCCTGCTCCGCACCGCGTGGCCCGCATGGCAAACTGAAATCCAGCGCCGCTTCGACGATTGGCGCGTCCTGTCAATCGCCGAGCCAGCCACGCTCGATTCCATTGCCGCCTCCGGCTCCGACTTTGCGCCCGGCAATCTCTTTGAAATCCAGCCCGTCGCGGACAAGCCAACTCTGCTTCGACGCCTCCCAACCGACTTCGCCGCGACAGCGCCCATGCCCGCCATCCATGCAGCCGACGAAGCTCTCGTCGGCGCCGGCCGCCTCTACGAGCGCCACGAAGGAGGCTTGCACTCCCGCGCTCTCGGCAATGCCGTTCACGCGCTGCTTCAGAAGTTGGCGCAGCGGCTCGCCAATGAAACGCGCGAGGCTGCCCTTGCAGCACTCGCTCAGCAGCAGCCACGAATTGCCGCGACCATCCGCGCCGCAGGCATCGATTCCGCCACAGCCACTCGCATCGCCGCGCAAGCAATCGAAGTCGTGCGTCAAACCGCCAACGACTCCATCGCGCAGTGGATTCTCGCACCGCATGCTGACGCCGCCAATGAAATTCGCTGGACCGGCGTTGTGGCCGGCAGCATACGCACCGTGCAGGTGGATCGCGTCTTCCGCGCCGGCCCTCAGCCGAAGATCATCGCCACATCACCTGACGAAGATGTGTGGTGGATCATCGATTACAAAACGGCACACGAGGCCGTCCTCGATCCCGCGGCTTTACTCCCTGAGTTGCGCCGCCAATTTGCGCCGCAGATCGAGGCCTATGCAACCGTCCTCCGCAACCTCCGTGGCGCCAATATCCGCATCTGTGGTGGCCTCTATTATCCGCGCATGGCTCTCTTCGACTGGTGGCAGATGAACCCTGCGGCTCCCGCACGCATCTAAATCTCCGAGGCCTGCGCAGCAGGTTTATTGCGAAGGTTCTTCGCAGGCGCTTCGCATACAGCAAATTGTTTCTCCGGTATTCTGTATACGAACGCTTGTCAATTTGTCGAACTTGCATAAGAGGAGTTTCCCCATGGCTAAGTCCGTCAAGAAATCAGGCGCCGCGCCGAAAGCTGCAGCGAAGGCGCGCAAACCCGCAGAAAACAAACCCACAGTGAAAAAGACCGTTGCCTCCACAAACGGAAACGGGACCTCGATCTCCCACGATCAGGTCGCACTGCTTGCCCATCGTTTTTGGAACGAGCGCGGCCGTGTGCATGGTCATCATGAAGAGGATTGGTACCGCGCCGAGCAGGCACTGCGCTCCAGAGCCTCCTGACCCGTTAGCTTTCTTCCCTCAATAACAAAGCGACGCACCCTCGCGGATGCGTCGCTTCCAGCTGGAATCCAAATTGATTTTCCGCGCTATTGTAAATTCGCCATCAGGCTTTCGAGCGCCGATTTCGGCGGCCGAGTGAGCGACTCGGGCAATGTGCCTAACGGCTCGTCGACCATGTTCAACTGATCGATGAACGTTGGCTTCTGCGTATCGATGTAGAAGACGCCAGTGAGAACCTCGTCCTTCTCCTGAGCCTCCATCAGCGTGCGCACCGCGTTCGCCTTGTCCGTGGGGTCGTAGTCCTCCAGCAGCTTGCGCAGGCGCAGCTGCGATCCATCGTGCATCTCCACGTCGTAGACTTGGCCCGAATCGTAATCGACTTCGATGTCGTCGAAGCTAGCCACGAATCCGATCTCGTTGATCGGCTCATCGTTTTCCTGAAGGAACTTGTAGCTCTTCGTCGATCCTTCGTGATCGTTAAACGTCACGCAGGGGCTGATCACGTCGAGCATTACGGTGCCCTTGTGCGCAATCGCCGTTTTCAGCATCGCCAGCAACTGCTTCTTGTCACCGGAGAACGAGCGCCCCACAAACGTCGCGCCCAACTGGATCGCCAAAGCGCAGGTATCAATCGGCGGAAGCTCGTTGATCACGCCCGTCTTCAGCTTCGAACCGATGTCGGCTGTGGCCGAAAACTGTCCCTTGGTCAAGCCGTATACGCCGTTGTCCTCGATGATGTAGATCATTGGCAGGTTGCGCCGCATCAAGTGAACAAACTGGCCTATGCCGATCGACGCTGTATCGCCGTCGCCGGAAACGCCCAGCGCCATCATTGTCTGATTGGCCAGCATCGCGCCCGTTGTCACGCTCGGCATGCGCCCGTGAACGCTGTTGAAGCTGAACGAGCGGCTCATGAAGTACGCCGGGCTCTTTGACGAGCAGCCGATGCCGCTCATCTTCATTACCCGCTCCGGCTCCACGCCCATCTCGAACATCGCATCGATAATGCGCTCGCTGAAATCGCGTTGTGTCCGCAGCCCGCGCACAAGGTCGACTTGCCGCCGCGATACTCCAGCACCGGCAGTCCAATATGATTCAGCTTCGGGCCCGTGGCCCCACTCGCAGTTGTGGTCGCCATTTAGAGGCCCTCCTTGGTTGCGAACTCTTCCGTAATGGTGCGCGCGTCAGCCGGCAGTCCGTTGTACTCGAGAATGCTGCGCAGCTTCACCACCTGCTCGCCCGGAAGATCCAGCTTCAGCAGGCTCGCCAGTTGTCCGTCGCGATCCTGCTCCACCACATAGACGCGCTCATGGCTGGCGACAAAGTCGTGAATCTCGTGCGCAAACGGATACGCACGAATGCGCATATAGTCCACGCTCACGCCGTGTTCCTTCTGGATCTGATCCAGGCTCTCGCGCAGTGCGAAGTCCGTCGAGCCGTATGCCAGGAACCCGATCTTCGACGTTCCGTTCTTCACGACCACCGGCGCAGGAACCAGTTTGCGAGCATTTTCAAACTTGCGCGCCAACCGGTCCATCACTTGCTGGTACTCGTCAGGCCGCTCGGTGTATCCCGCCGCATCGTTGTGTCCCGAGCCGCGCGTAAAGTACGCAGCCTTGGGATGCGCCGTTCCCGGCAGCGTGCGCCAGCCGATCGCGTCTCCATCCACGTCGCGGTAGCGCGCGAAGCTGCCCATCTTTTTCAGATCCTCGGCCGTCAGCACCTTGCCGCGATCCAGCGGCTTGTCCGGATACGCAAACGGCTCCGACATCCAGTTGTTCATGCCCAGGTCAAGATCCGACAGCACAAACACCGGCGTCTGCAACCGCTCCGCCAGATCGAAAGCCGCATAGCCGAACTCAAAGCATTCCTTCACCGAGCCCGGCAGCAGAACCACGTGCTTGGTATCGCCGTGCGAAAGGAACGCCGTCGAAAGCAGGTCGGCCTGTTGCGTGCGAGTGGGCATGCCCGTCGAGGGCCCGCTGCGCTGCACGTCAAAAATCACTCCCGGAATTTCGGCATAGTAACCCAGCCCCGCAAACTCGCCCATCAGCGAGATGCCCGGCCCGGAGGTCGACGTCATTGCCCGCGCGCCGGCCCAGCCCGCGCCCAGAACCATGCCGATCGCCGCCAGCTCATCCTCGGCCTGCACCACGGCAAACGTCGCCTTGCCTTCCGGCGTCACGCGAAACTTCTTCAGCAAATCCGTCGCCGCCTCAACCAGCGACGTCGACGGTGTAATGGGATACCACGCCACCACCGTCACGCCCGCAAACACCGCGCCCATGCCGCACGCCGCGTTGCCGTCGATGATGATTTTTCCCTTGGTCTCGTTCATCCGCTCCAGGAAGTACGGATCCTGCTTGGTGAACGTCGCCTTCGCGTATTCAAATCCCGCCTGCACCGCTCCGAAGTTCAATTCGAAGACCTTCGGCTTCTTCGAAAACTGTTTGCGCAGCCCGCTCTCCACTACCGCCAGATCGATCCCCAGCAGTTGCGCCACCGCGCCCACGTACACCATGTTCTTCACCAGCTTGCGCAGCTTGGCTTCGGGGCATATCGATTGCGTGATCTTGTCGAACGGCACCGGGTAGCAGACCACGTCGTCGCGGTACTGCTTCAGGTTCAGGCTTTCTTCGTAAATGGCCGCGCCATCCGGCTGGACCGACAGCATGTCTTCGCGCGCCGTCTCCGGATTCAGCGCCACCAGCACGTCGATCTCGCGCTTGCGCGCCACGTAGCCGTCTTTGCTGGCTCGAATCGTGTACCACGTCGGCAGCCCGGCAATGTTCGATGGGAACAGGTTCTTCCCGCTCACGGGAATGCCCATTCCAAAAATGCTCTTCAGCAGCACGCTGTTGGCGGACTGCGAACCGGATCCGTTCACGGTGGCTACGATGATGCTGAAGTCGTTGACGATGCGCGCACGCGCGATGCTTTCGCTCTGATCTTGACCCAGAGCAAGGTTTCCTGTCGCCATTTGGCGGGATTCCCTTCCAATAAATTCTTGCCGTTTTTAAGGGCGCAGATCTGCTTCTCTAGGGTGCCTGCTCCGTTCGCCCCAATATGTGATTATAGTCACTTTCTTGTTAACACCGTCCCACACAGCGCCACAAAGGTAACCCCCTTGCACACCGTCCGAAACGGACGTCCGTTTTGGGAAAAACATCCAACAACTGCCTTATTTTCAGCGACTAAGGCCAACCCCTGCTCGCCCATCCCACCCAATTTTGAGATGTCATCCTGAGCGACCGGTGTCCGCAATCGCGGACGACGGGAGTCGAAGGACCTGCATGTTGGAATTCCAGCGAAAACGGTGGGATCGCACACCGCGCTTCTTCACTCGAAAAGCTAACGGCTAACAGCTAATAGCTGCCTCTCCGCATCCCTCTTCCATCGTGCCATCAGCGCCAGCGCAATCACCACGAGCGCCAGCGTCAGCCCAATCCATAATCCGTAGATTCCCCACCTCAATCCGAAGCACAGAAAAAATCCCAGCGGCAATCCCAGCACCCAGTAGCCGACCAAATTCGCCCACATCGGCGCGCGCGTCTCGCCCAACCCGCGCAGCGCACCCGTACTCACTGTTTGGATGCCGTCGAACACTTCAAACGCCGCCACGATCGCCAGCAGTCCGGGGCCCACCGCCAGCACGCGCGCGTCGTTTGTATATAACTCAATCAGCGGCCGCGGCCACACCAGCAGCGCCATCGCCGCCAGCAGCATAAAGCTCGTGCCCAATCCCAGCGCCAGCCACCCAGCCCGTCGCGCGCGCGCCCGATCGCCAGCGCCCACCGCGTGCCCCACGCTCACCGCCGCCGCCGCTGAAATCCCCAGCGGCACCATGTACGTCACGCTCGCGTAGTTCAAGACGATTTGATGTGTCGCCAGCGCCACCGGCGTCAGGTACCCCGCGGAAAACGTCGCCAGGTTCCACGCGCCCACTTCCAGCAAAATCTGTCCCGCCGCCGGAGCGCCCAGTTTCATCAACTGCTTCAGCCGCGCCGCCTGCGGCGCTGCCCAGTGCTTAAACAGCGGATGCCCGCGCTTGCGCTCATATCTCCACGCAAACCCCAGCAGCGCCGCCGCCATCGTCACGCGCGCAAACACCGTCGACAGCGCCGACCCGTTCACGCCCATCGCCGGCATCCCCAGCTTGCCGTAGATCAGCACCCAGTTCAGGAGCCAGTTCACCAGGTTCGCCGCCACATACGTCACGGTAATTACGCGCACCTGGCCCACGCCCTGCAAATACCGCCGCGACGCGCCATAGAGCAGCAGCGGCAGCGTGCCCCACAGAAACACCTTCATGTATCCGCTGGCCGGCGCAGCCACTTCCGCCGCAATTCCAAAACGCGGAAAGAAAAAACTCACCAGCGCGATCCCAACCATAATCGGCATCGCGGCAATCGACGCCAGATACACGCCCTGCGCCAGCCACCTGTGGCACTCGTCGTGATCCTTGCGCCCGTAGGCCTGCGCCACCAGCGTGTCCAGCCCCAGCATCAGGCCCATTCCGAACATGCTCGGCGTGTAGCAGACGGCGTTGCCCACGGCCACCGCCCCAATCGCCGCCGGACCCAGCCTGCCCACCATAATGGTGTCGACCACGCCCATCAGCATCCAGCCAAGCTCGCTCAGCACGACAGGAACCGCGAGCTTCACCATCGCTCCCAGCTCCCCCCGCCACTCCGCCCGCGCCTGCCCCATCACTCCAATCTAATCGGGTGCCCATCCGTCACCATGCAGAAATGTCATCATGAGAGAAGTGCGCTCAAGCGGACTCGTCGAAAGTGCACCCTGAGCGCAGCGATGGGTACCATAAAATCCAAAAGAGCTTCTAAACGCGAAGGTCCGCCGATGCCAAATTCAAAATATCCAGCTCACGAAGCCATGAATCCCTTCTTTGAAGTTGTCATGAAGGGCCTGAGCGGACTCGTCGATGGCGAGCATTATTTCGACACGTTTGCCGACGACGCAATCTTCGAGTCCCGTTATCACTTCCCAGGCTGGCCGCTTGTCATCCGAGGGCGCCCTAATCTAGTCGCCAGCCTCGCCGGATACGGCAAAACCATCCGTGTTCACTCCGCTGACGCTCTCGTTGTGCACCGCAGTCGGGACAGCCGCGTCGTGATCCTCGAATACGAAGTGCACGGCACGATTCTTTCGACCGGCGGCCCCTACGAAAACAGGCTCATCTCCATCGTCACCATCGAGAATCGCAAGATCGTCCATTGGAGAGACTACATGGACTCTTTAGCTGCCTGGACGGCCTTGAACCCAGCCAAGTGATCGAACCCGCCGACGCCTTTGTCCCAGCGTTTCCGTGGCTCCCCGCCCACTCACTTCTGCTTGCACGAAACCACGACCTGATTCTTCACATAGAGTCCGCACAGGCCCATCATGCTCGACGGGCACTCGTAGGTTCCGGTCTGACCCTCCTCCGAGCAACCTCCGCGGCGGAGAATCTGGTCGGTCGAGGTTGGGATGAGCGCGCCGCAACTGAGCACCGCGCTGTTCTTCATCATCGTCTGGCACAGGCCCAGCATGCCGTTCACGGGGCAGAGATAATTTCCTTCCGAGCCATTGCGCTGGCATCCTCCGCCGACCAGCGTTCGGTCCGCAACATCCCGCTCCTTGCTCATGTCCTGCACTTGACCGGTGGACGCGTTGAAGACGGGCTGGAAGTCCATGACGCAGGTGGTGCCGGCATGGCAACTGAAGTTCATCCCGCCCGGCGGAAGGCTGATGGCAAGCTGCGGAAACCAGACCGGCCATTGCCACTGATCGGACCACACCGCGACGTCGACCCAAACGGTTGGGGCAAGGCCCGGCGTCAACGTGAATCCCAGATTGTAGACGGGGTTTCCAACGGCGAAGTGACTGTAGTCGCCGTTCTGGGCGGTGGCATCGCCAAGCGATACGGTCTGTCCTGAGTTGATGGTGGACGATCGATGCTGGAGCTCGTCGTTGAGATTGAACTGCAAACTGTCGGAGTGGAGATTCACCTGAATCGCGGGATAGACCGAGCCGCCCACGACGCCGAAGTTGAGCAAGTCGCCGAGCAGATCGATTTGGTTGAAGACGAAGTTGGAATCGATTCCGTGCGTGCCAGGGATAGGCGGCTGGAAGCGCCCGCCGGTGTAGGGCGCCGGCAGCAACTGCGTAAAGTCCACGTTCACTGAAAAATTCTGACTGTTACTCAGCACCGGCAGGTTGACGCTGAAGCCCGCATCGGCGCCCACCTGCGCGACAATTTCCTGCGCCTTGAACAACTGGGTGGGGTCAAGTTCGGTTGAGAGGAAATCCTGGTCGTCGCCCTCAATGGGCACGAATTGAGGCGTCAACTTTGCCTCGGCTGTGTTGTTGGGGTGAACAACGGTTTCATACTTGAGCGTTGTCTGGATGGGAAAGCGCAGGCCGAACGCATAGTTGAAACCGGCATTGAGCTGGATGCCGTAGGTTGACGTGCAGCCGACGACGCACCAATTAATGGAGATCGACACTCCCCATTGCCATTCGTAGTCGTGATTAATGGTGAAGCCGGTGAGAAAGTAGTACGGGCCCATGTTGAGGTCGGCCGTTTGATCGCCGCGCGGCGGGCCGGAACCGTTCAAATGAAGCTCTGAACCCGGAACAATTTTCAGGAGTTTCGGGAAACCGGCAGGGCTGCCGCCCGCGACGCCGTTGCGCATGAGTTGTTGCGCGGCCGTCGCCTCCGCGGGACTGGCGGTCGTCGTCAGATTCTCTTGCGGGTGCGCATAGATTGAAGACTCGAGCCTCGGCACGAACATGGTCTCTTCAACGGTCTGCGCCGACATATTGATGAGCTCATCCTTCAGATCGTCGTCGCTCAGCGAGCTCATGCGGGCCGCTTCCGCCTCGCCCACTTTGGCCACAATGGCCGCGCGCTGCGATGGGTTAGCCAATTGCTTGCGCAAGTCGGCAATATGCTGGCTGGCATCCGCGTCCGCCGCCGCGCTCTTCTGCTGAAAGTCCGCGATCGCTGCCTGCCGCTTTCCGGGGTCGGCAACGTAGCGCGGGCTCCCCGGCGCGCTGAACTCAGCCATGCGCTGGGCCGTGGTGCTGCGCGTAAAGCACGACACACCGGCTGCCGCAAGCTGCGCCTTCGCGCCTGCGTCGGCGCACTTGCCGGGAAGGATCTGGTAGGTGAGCAGATGATGAATCACCAGGCCCTGGTCGACCTCAGTCACGTCGGATGTATTTGCCTGCACTTGCACATGCTGTGTAAGGGCCTGCAACCTTATCGCGACATTCGGCAGCGCCCTGGCATTGTTCAGCATCGGCGTAAGGTCGAGCTGCGCCTCGCCCAGCATCACATGCGGGTTCGAGCGCAAGTCCTGGAGCGCGTATTGCCGCACCACATGCAGCCGCTGCATGGTCTGCGCGTGATTGCCGCCTTGCAGAATCACCGAGCTTGCATAGGATCGCTGGTTCATCGCGCGCGCCTGCTCCGGCCTGTTTTGCGCCGGAGCGGGGCTGGAAAGTGAAAATGCGATGAATAGGAGTTCGAAGGAAATGGTCGAAAGGGCCTTGGGAGAGGGGAAGGTCATTGGCTTGCCTCCATGACATTCCCTGGCTAGGGGCCGGGGATTGAAGTGCCAGGGTAGGAGGGACAATAAACCGGCGAGTCGCGAGTGTCAACGAGGAAGTGTGGGGGCTGCCACACTTTAGTAAACTCCCGGGCAATATCGTTTGTCCTTATATATCGATACGCGCTTATGGCCTGACGATCATCTTCCCGACACCGTCGCGATACTGGCTGACGATTGCGAAAGCCTCATCGATGCGATCAATCTCGCGCGTGTGCGTCAGCAGCGGCGCAAACCACGCGGCTTGCGCACCCAGCAGCTCCAGCGCCTCTTCCGTCTCGTGGTTTGAACGCCGTACGTTGTAGAGCGTCAGTTCCTTGCGCCGCATCGCCGAGGCGTCCACCTGCACAGTCGTCGCTGTCGGAATCCCCGTGAGCACGATGCGCCCTGCATTGCGCACAACGAGGGCGGCCTGGCTCGTCGTCTCTGCTCCGGCAACGCAGTCAATCGCGCAGTCCACGCCACGCTGGCCAGTTGCGCGCAGAATCTCTTCCACAGCTTCGCCCGGTTCGAGCGCCACATCGGCGCCAATTCCCCGCGCCAGCTCGCGCCGGTGCTCCAGCGGTTCCACGGCCCAGATGCGTCCTGCCTGCGCAGACCGCAGCGCTGCGATCGTCAACAGCCCAATCGGCCCCGCGCCAATCACCGCCACCGTTTCGCCCGGCCTGATTTGCGCCAGGCGCAGCGAGTGAATCGCAATCGCCAGCGGCTCAGCCAGCGCCGCTTCGCCGTACGACATCCCGCCCGGAATCGGCTTGAAGTTCGCCACCGGCAAATTTACCAGCTCGCGAAAAAAACCCGGATGATTTGGCGTGCTCAGGAAGCGAATATTCGCGCACACATTGTGGTGCCCGCTCAGGCAGAACTCGCAGTGGTAGCAATACAGCGCGGGCTCAAGCGCCCCGCGATCGCCGGCGGCGAGGCCAGTCACGCCGGCGCCCGTCTTCACGATCCTTCCCGCCGGCTCGTGCCCCAACAGCATCGGGTACACATTGGCGCTACCGCCCACCGCGCCCTCCGTGTAGGCGTGCATGTCCGAGCCGCACACGCCCACTGCCTCCACTCTCACCTGCACTTCGCCCGGCCCGGGATCGTCGATCTCCATCTCCGTCAGCCGGAATGTCATTGGAGCAATCAGTTCCGCAGCGCGCATTCGATCCTCCCCCCAAACGATACCTCAACCGCGGCTGGAAATAGAAGGCCTCCGGACTCCAGTGCCCGCTGTTTTCCGCTTCATTCGAATGGATGAGCAGTATAGCTCAGATATTTTCCCATTGACTTGGAAGAATAGGGCTGAAGTCGAGTGACCGTTCTCCCCTTTCTCAAGCACCACGCAATGTGAGTCGATTGCTCGCAACTTCCCGAAGATGCTTGCGGCACCACATCTAAGAATCGACTGGAGAACACAAAATGCCCCTTACCACGGTCCTCATCACGCTCGTTGCAGCAGGCCTTCTGTTGTGGCTGGTGAACAGGTTCATCCCCATGCAGAGTCAAGTCAAATCGATCCTGAACGGACTGGTTGTTATTGTTTTGGTCCTGTGGATCGCAAATCTCTACGGAGTGTTCGGTCACCTCCATCAATTTCGCGTCGGGCGTTGACTCGTCGCAGCATCGAAGCCGGCTCGGCTCCGCCCTCCAACTCAGAGCAACAACGCAATTCGCAGTCTTTTGACTGCAGGAGAACTCGTGAAGCACACACTATTGTTGGTGATGGGAAGTGTACTCAGCTTGAGCGCGTTTGCTCAGGCCAGTCCGCAGGAGTCGATTACCCTTGTACCGGTCGGCGCGTTGCCTGCCTATTCCGTGAACGAGACCAGTCGCACCGTCGATGCGATTAACTATCAACATCGCGGCGGAGCAACGGACGTAGACATGGCCGGAACCAATCTGTTGCCTTCAGCCGACGGAAAAGCGAAAGTGCGCAGCAAGCGCGGCACCCTGGAAGTCGAAGCGACCTTTGGAAATCTCGCAAGCCCCACGACCTTTGGCACCGAGTATTTGACGTATGTGATGTGGGCGATCTCGCCGGACGGCCATGCGGTCAACCTTGGAGAAATTTTGATCGGCGACAACGATCGCAGCAAACTGACTGCCACCACCAATCTCCAGGCCTTCGCGTTGATCGTCACCGCGGAGCCCTATTATGCAGTTCGTCAACCCAGCAATGTCGTCGTGCTCGAGAATGTTGTCCGTGCCGACACCGAGGGAACATCCGAAGCAGTCCATGCGAAATACGAACTCATGGAGCGCGGCGGCTATATCCCGACAGGATACAAATTCGACCCGGTGGTTCTGGATGCCAAGCTGCCTTTGGAGTTTTTGGAAGCCCGCAACGCTGTTCGTATCGCCAAATCTGAAGGCGCGGAACTATACGCCGCCGAGAGCTATCAACGCGCGACCCAGTTGATGGACACCGCCGACGGAACGGCGACGGAAAGAAATTTCAATGAGAAGCAGCTGATCGCGGAGTCGCGTGAAACGGTCCAGACGGCGGATGATGCGCGAGAAATAGCCGTCAAGAAGATCGACGAGGTTCGCAGGGAGAACGATCGCCAGGCTTCCGCGGATGCGCAGGCGCTAGCGCAGGCCCAGGCGGCCAACGCGACCCGCCAAAAAGAGCAGGCGCAAATCGATGCGGCCAACGCCCAAACTGCCGCGGCAAATGCCCAGGCAGCAACGGCAGACGCCCAGGCCGCGACGGCAAAAGCACAGGCAGACGCGGTCGCCAGCCAAAATGCGTCAACGGCAGCCGTGAACGCGGCTCAAGCCGACGCCGACCAGGCACGTCTTGCGGCTCAGCAAGCGCAAGACAAGGAACACCAGGCGGACAGCGAAAAGGCCGCCATGCGCGCGCAATTGTCAGTGCAGCTCAACGCTATTCTTGAAACACGCGACACGGCGCGCGGACTCATCATCAGCATGTCCGACGTGCTATTCGACACCGGGCATTATTCGCTGAAGCCGGGCGCGCGCGAGAAACTGGCGAAGGTTTCCGGAATCTTGCTCGCATATCCAGGGCTCAACATTGCAGTCGGTGGATACACCGATAATGTTGGCGGCGACGAGATGAATCAGAAGCTCTCGGAGAACCGTGCGGGAGCCGTTCGCGATTACCTCGTGCAAGAAGGCGTATCTGCCAACTCCGTTACTGCCCAGGGGTTTGGCAATACTCAGCCGGTAGCTTCGAACGATAACTCCTCCGGACGGCAGGAAAATCGCCGAGTGGAGTTGCTCGTCTCGGGCGACGCAATTGGAAGCCCCGCCAATGCGACGACTGGAAGCTTGAACTGACTCGAACCTCGTGTCCCCTGCGCCTCAAAGTGCCGCAGGGGATCTGGACAGAGCGAAGGGAGCGCCGAATGGCCCTGATAAAGAAAATTGATGTTGAAGAATATTTCGCAGCACGGCGAGCCATGAGGCTCGGCAGGAAACTGCGGGTGAGTCAACCCGATGCGACTCCGATCAAGCCCGCTGGAGCAGCGGCGAGGGCCCCAGGCTCCGTTCCAAATCCCACCCGGGAACAATCTTCTGCGAGCGCTTCCCCCGCTTCGATTCCAACTGTGCACGATTCCGGCCAGAGCACCTTGCTCAGGCCGCCGGGAAGCTGGCAAGAATAGGAATCAACACGAAACTCCTGCGGGGCTGAAGCAGCCTGCAGTGTCTGTTCACTCTTCGCCAGAAAATTCGAAACTCGCTTAAACCACAAACATCGCAATGCCGGCTGCGAACATGGCTATGGTTGCAATCAACACAACAATCCATCCCAGGCGAGAGCTCGGCTGGCCCTGCATCAGCCTCTTGTCCGCGGCCACAATCAGGATTGCGACCATGAGGAATGGCGCCAGCAATCCGTTGATGACTGCAGTCCAGTAGAGAGCCCTTACCGGGTTGATCCCGACAAAGTCCAGCGCAACTCCCATTCCCGTCGAACCAAGAATCAAAGCGTAAAACCAGCGCGCGCCCGTTAGTTTCTTGTTCAAGCCCTGGCGCCATCCCAGAGTCTCCGCGAAACCATATGCGGCCGATCCGGCAAGCGTGGGTATGGCAAGAAAACCGACTCCTACGACACCAAGTGTGAACAAGGTTGCAGCGAAGTTGCCGGCAAAGGGACGCAGGGCCTCGGCCGCCTGCCGAGAGGTTTCGATATTGACGATTCCGTGCCGGTTGAGCGTGATCGCGGTGGTCAGGATGATGAAGAACATGACCATGTTCGAGAAGAAAGCGCCGACACCCACATCGATATTTCTTAATCCGAGTTCCTCCGGCGTAGCGCCTCGCCGCGAGGCGAGCGTGGTTTGGCCTGCCAACTTCTCCTCTTCAACTTCCTCGCTTGCCTGCCAGAAAAACAGATAGGGGCTGATTGTGGTGCCGAGGATCGCCACCAGCGTCGCCCATTCGTTCTTGCTATGCGGCATGGAGGGAATCAAGGAATCGCGCAGAACCTGGCCCCAGTCGGCTCCCACAACGAACGCAGTGATGGGGTAGGCAACGAGCACAAGGACCAGCCACTTCAGCACGCTTGCAATCTGCCGGTATTCGAGCCGGATGGTGGCCCATGAGATCAGAAGGGCAAACACCACGACAAACCAGCGGGAATTGATCCCCGACAGCATCGAAGACGCATCCGCCATACCCGCCAGATCCGCGGCAATGTTAATTGTGTTTGCAATCAAAAGAGCGACAACGACCGCGAGCAGCAACCATCTGGGAAATCGTTGCTTGAGATTTCCTGCCAGACCCCGGCCCGTGACCTTGCCAATGCGGGCGCACATCATTTGCACGGCGGCCATCAGCGGCCATGTCAGCAGTGCAGTCCACAATAGTTTGGTTCCGAGCTGGGCCCCGGCGATGGAATACGTCGCAATGCCCGATGGGTCGTCATCGGCCGCGCCGGTAATGATCCCGGGCCCAAGCGCCTTCAGAAGCGCGCGAATCCAGCGAGATGGGGCGGAGGTCGGCAAAAGAAGTGGGTTGAAGATCCCCTAGGATCGAGCCGTAACTCAATTCGGCCTAATGGCCCACGGGGCCAGCTTAGCCCAAGGGACAGCATCTCAAACCGGCAATCGACCCCCGTTCATGCGGGCTTCATTTTGACGCGGCAATAGGAATTGCGCGTCCTTGCCTCTTCAATCTGCGCCTGAGAGCAACTCCAATTAAGGAGTTCTGTCTTGTCGCACCCTGGCTTCCTGGTTGGCTCCCCGCACTCTATCCTGGGCTTTCCCGAGAGTGCTTTCTGCCTTTCCCTTCACCTGCTGGGCGATTCCCTTCACTTGGAGCTGCGTATCCCCGGTTATTTTGCCCGCTTTTCGTTTGATGCTTCCCACCACTTCATCGACCTTACCGTTCACTCGATTGCTATTCATTGGCTCACCTCCATGGGCACGGCTTGTGCGATCTACTGATCGGCGCCGCATGCATCACACTAATCGGAGGCCTTGCCGGAGTCTGAGCAATAGGAACCACGCTTGCAGACGGTTTCACAAGGCCAATCGTGTCGCGACTCCACCGTCTCTATCCATGCCATTCCTGGACGGCCACGAAGTCGGTAGTGGGCGCCGGGGGCTCGTCCGCCGTTGAGTGTGTCTCCAATTGCTCAGCTTTTTCTGATCGCTTGTAGAAAACTTTGAGTGTGAGAGTTGTGGTATTCCCCGGAAATCAGGAGCACACAATGAGCGAGAGCAACGAGATGCATCTGGCGGAACTTCACACACAAGCAGCTTACGCACACGCGGCAGCCGCCCATGAGCATAGTACCGGCGATCACGCGTCTGCCCAGGAGCTTGCCAGAAAGGCTTTGGACTACTCCGTTGAAGCCTTGAAGCACACGGAAGTGACGGCGCAGAGCGCCCGCAATCCATCCAGGTTTAGTCCGCGCGCCGACGGCGAATCGTCGAGCGAGGAACGCTCGGCGTAAGCCAGCAAGAGTCACAGCCCGGGGGACGCCCGGAGTGAAGGGAGACGGAAAATGCTGATCGTTCTCATTATTATTCTGCTGCTCGTTTTCGGCGGGGGCGGAGGCTACTGGGGTTACAGCAGGTGGGGCAGAGGCGGTGGCGCAGGGGTTGGGCTAGGCACAATCCTTGTCATCGTGCTTGTCTGCTACCTGTTGGGAGCATTCCGATAGAGCCATCGTTTCCACCAAAGTGGAAACGAGAGCCGAAGGAAGATGAGATAGACCGTGCCGGCACCGAAGTTCCATCAGGCGTATGCTTGAGCCAGCAGCCCGTTTTTCCCTTCTCGCCTTCGGCACTCCAGAACCAGCTCCAGACGAGCATCTTCCGGTTACGCAACCGAACGAATGGAGCCGACATGAGCAACTTCAATCGAAGTGATGTAAAGAACCATCTGCGCCCACCTTTCCTCGCGAAAATCCACTTGTGCCCGCCTAAAAGCGAGCCCGATGCGACCGGTTTCTCCGAGCCCGAACCTAGCGCTTCCAAAGCCAGTCCGTCGCGTTTTGACACCGACTTCGTTGCCGAACATTCGTCACCTTCCGCATCCGTCGCGACCAGCCGGCCTTTGCCCGGTTCCTTTCACCCTGAGGCGTCCACGGTACCCAAAAGTGCGAAAGCGTGACGCCGCACACCGTTTTCCTGCGTAACAAGTGCGAACTTCCCCAACCTCTGGATCCACTGACGGAGCCGGTTGGCGAACACTGGTCGCGCGTTGAAGAGATTACTGCGCCGGTCTTCGACACCATGATTCGCCAAAAGGGATGGCACTTCATGCCCGTCGACCATCTCTGTACCCGCACGGGCTTTGGGCTCACGGAGAGTGCCGCGATCCAGCGAGCGTTATTGCGGACGTTGAATCGTGTCGCCGGGCGGTTCAATGCTGCCGAGTTCATTGCCGCCGGTGCCACCAGGTATCCAGGCTTTTACATCGCCAGGGTCACCCTGCAACCACGCCAGCTCCAGCAATACACCTGGCTCGAAATTGCCGGAGATTGGCAGCAACTTCCCGCGCCCGCTCGATAAGTCATGACGCCCGGAGCACGAGTGCTCAAGATCAATCTATTTGGCAAGTGCCCGCGCTGACATTGGGCGGCGCACACATCAAGCGAGGATCAAATCGCGACTGAAAAGAGGATAGGATGACTTTCCCCGAGATCGTTAATCCCGAAACACACGCCGGAAACAATGGCGCATTAGCTTCTTCGCCCATCGCAGTCAAAGTCAGCCGCCTGCCGTTGCCAACCCGCATTGCTTTTGTCGGGAATTATCTCCCGAGAGAATGCGGCATTGCCACTTTCACAACGGACCTTTGCAACGCGCTCGCCGGCGAATACGGCAAAGAGCGACTGTTTGCCATCCCCGTAAACGATCCCGATTCGAGCTACGACTATCCGGATCAGGTTCGCCTGGAGCTGACGCAGGAGGACATTACCTCCTACGAACGAGCGGCCGATTTTCTCAACTTCAACAGCAACGATCTTGTCTGCCTGCAGCATGAATACGGAATTTATGGCGGCACGGCCGGCCGCTACATTCTTGCCTTGTTGCGCAGGTTGAAGATACCGCTGGTCACCACTCTGCACACAGTCCTGCGCGAACCGGACGCAAATCAACGCATCGTGCTCGAGGAAATCGCCCAACTCTCCGATCGACTGGTCGTCATGAGCGAACTCGCCGCCGAGCTTTTACACGAAGTGTATTCCGTGCCCAGGGGAAAAATCGACGTTATCCCGCACGGCGTGCCCGATATGCCCTTCATGGATCCCAACTATTTCAAAGACAAGTTCGGCACCGAGGGCAAGTCCGTTCTGCTTACATTCGGTCTGCTCTCTCCAAACAAGGGAATCGAAAACGTCATTCGCGCGCTGCCGGCGATTCTCGCTCGCCACCCCAACGTGGTGTATATCGTCTCCGGCGTAACGCATCCCCATATCCGAAAGCGCGAGGGCGAGCGCTACCGCGAAGAGTTGCAGGCCCTGGCTGCCGAGCTTGGCGTCTCTTCGAATTTGATTCTGAACAATCGCTTTGTAAGCAACGAAGAGTTGGTGGAGCATGTAGGCGCAGCGGATATTTACATCACGCCCTACCGGCAGGAGGCGCAGGTCGTCTCCGGTACGCTGGCCATCGCGCTTGGAGCCGGCAAGGCTATCATCTCCACGCCCTATTGGCATGCCAAGGAACTTCTCGCGGACAAGCGCGGCGTGATTGTCCCGTTTGACAATCCGGATGCGATTGCCGAGTCCGTGGTCGCGCTTCTGGAGAATGATGCCGAGCGCCACGCCATGCGCAAGCGGGCCTATTTGCACTCCCGTGGAACCACTTGGCCGACGACTGCTCGCGCCTACATGGCAACCTTCCAGCGGGCGCGATTTGAGCGCTCGTTGCAGCCCAGACCCACGCAACCGGACGACGCCCTGGAGCTGACTGCCTCGATTGATCATCTTCCAGTTTTGAACACCCGTCATCTCTTCGCCATGACCGACGACACCGGCATGTTGCAGCACGCGATCTTCTCCGTACCCAACACCCGCGAAGGCTATACCACCGACGACAACGCGCGCGCACTCATCGTCTCAATTCTTCTCGACGAGAGTGCCGGGGCCATCCGCGGCGATGATCATGTCAGCCTCTCTCGCCGCTACCTGGCTTTCCTGTGGCTCGCCTTTCATTCCGATACTGGCCGCTTCAGGAACTTTCTTGGCTACGACCGCAACTGGCTCGAGGACATCGGTTCCGAAGACAGCCATGGGCGAGCATTGTGGGCCTTGGGATCGGTGCTCGGACACTCGCAGAGTGCGGGCTTGCGGGGAGCCGCAGGAAGGCTCTTTGAGGCCGCCGTGCCTGCGGTTTTGAAATTCTCGAGTCCCCGTTCATGGGCCTTCAGCGTGCTCGGATTGCAAGCCTATCTCGACTGGTTCCCCGGTGATCGCGCCATCCAGGGCGTTCGCAACACGCTCGCCAATCGCCTGCTCGATATCTACGAGCGCAGCCGCGACGAGAAGTGGCACTGGTTCGAAAAGAGCCTTGCGTATTCAAACGCGCGGCTGCCACAGGCACTGATTCTGGCCGGCGGCCGAAGCAACAACCAAAGGATGGTCGCGGCCGGAATCGAGTCGCTCGAATGGCTCGTGGCGGCTCAGCATTGCGGAAACCTGGATATCTTTGTCCCCATCGGCTCCAGCGAATGCTTCACCCAGGGCGGCGAGAAACCGCGCTTCGATCAGCAGCCCGTTGAAGCCTGCGCCACCATCGCCGCTTGTCTTGAGGCTTACGCCTTCACCCGCCAGGAGCGCTGGTCAGAAGAAGCACATCGTGTCTTCCAGTGGTTTCTGGGCAAGAACGATCTGCAGTCGGCGCTCTACGACGCCACAACCGGCGGATGCAGAGACGGACTTCATCCCGACCGCGTCAACGAAAATCAGGGAGCGGAATCGACGCTCTCGTTCCTCATGGCGCTCCTTCAAATGCAGGGAGCGAACAACATCCACGCAGAAAAAACGCGCCAGGAAATGAGTTTCTCCTTTTGAACCCAATCACTCCTCCAATGGACTTGCCCGAGGCGATTGCCCTGGAACCACCGAAACCGGGGCCATGTGCGGACCTTCCGCTGCTCACGCGATACTCCGACAATCCAATTCTCAACGGGCACGATTGGCCCTATGCCATCAACAGCGTCTTCAATGCCGGGGCCGTCCTCCTGCCTGACGGAGACACTCTGCTGCTCTGCCGCGTGGAAAACCGCAATGGCCTGTCGCACTTATGCGCCGCGCGTTCGGCTAATGGGATCAACGGATGGCGCATCGACGCCACACCGACATTGATGGCCAATCCCCGGGAATTCCCTGAAGAAATCTGGGGTATTGAAGATCCGCGCATCACTTATGTGCCGGAACTCGAGCAGTATGCGGTTGCGTTCACATCGTTTGCGCGCGGCGGCCCGGGAGTTTCGCTTGCCCTCACCAAAGACTTTCGCAGACTTCGAGCGATTCGGCGTGATCATGCCGCCCGAAGATAAAGATGCAGCGTTGCTGCCGCGACGGATCAACGGCTACTGGGCCCTGATCCATCGGCCCATGACCGCGACCGGCGCTCACATGTGGATCTCTTACTCTCCCGATCTGCGCCACTGGGGCAGTCATAAAGTCATCCTTGAAGCGCGGCGCGGGGGATGGTGGGATGCAAACAAAATCGGCCTGTGCTCTCCGCCCATCGAAACGCCCGAAGGCTGGCTGATGATCTACCACGGCGTGCGAGCTACCGCCTCGGGGAGCATCTATCGTCTCGGCCTCGCGCTCTTCGATCTTGAACATCCTGAGATCTGTCTGCAACGCGGAGACTCATGGGTCTTCGGTCCCGAGGCCACATACGAACGCGTCGGTGATGTGCGTGACGTCGTCTTTCCATGCGGCCAAACCATCGCCGCCGATGGAGACACCATCAATCTCTATTACGGAGCGGCCGATTCGAGCGTCGCCCTGGCCACGGGAAGTATCCGTCATATGCTCGCTTGGCTCGATGCGAACTCCAGCGCGGGGGCCGAGTCGGGTCAGTAAGATTCGGAATGATCGTCGCATGACAGGAGGTTCCAGATGAATGTTGAAACCATGACCTGGCCGAGCTGGCTTCCACGTGTCCTTTGGATGCGACGTTGTCCTCGCTGCAAGTCCGTTGAATTCAAGCCCGGCGAGTTGCGCCCGTACGATGCGCTGCTCGCCCTGTTTTTTCTCCACCCCGTTCGCTGCAAGTTTTGCTGGCGCCGCTTTTATTGGTTCACTCTACGCCCTGTGGATTGAGACTCCCGGAATAACTCACCCCCCTGCGATCCACTCTGCGGGCTTAGTCCGCGCTGCCCCTGCCGTGCCGTAGAATCTTGAGCAGCTTTATTACGCAAGGATCGCCCATGCCTAATCAAAAATATGCGGCTTACAAAGCCATGGATCCGTTTTTTGCAGTAGTCATGAAAGGTCTGAGCGGACTGGTTGACGGCGAGCACTATTTCGACACGTTTGCCGACGATGCAATCTTTGAGTCCCGCTATCGGTTTCCGGGCTGGCCTGTCATCATTCAGGGCCGCGCGAACCTGCTCGCCGCCCTCGCTGGATACGGCAAAACCATCCGCGTTCACAGTGGCGACTCGCTCGTCGTGCACCGCAGCCAGGATCCACGCATCGTGATTCTCGAGTACGAGGTGCACGGCAAGATTCTCTCGACGGGTGGGCCCTACGACAACCGGCTCATCTCCGTCGTTACCATCGAGAATCGCAAGATCGTCCATTGGAGAGACTACATGGACTCTCTCGCCGCGTGGACCGCGCTGAATCCCGCCAGGTGATGCCCTCCGTGGAGCCCTGTGTTCGCGACTCTCACGCGACCGTGGGCCGCAACTCCACCTGCTTCGTCGTGATTACGATTTTTGCTGACGCTACGGTCTTGTCTCGCACTTCTGTGCTCGCCTCAATCGTGGTCGTGCCGGCCGTTTTGGTCGATTGCACGATCGCCTGCGCCAACCCGTTATAGAGCGAGCGGCGCGGCTCCTTGTCACTCTCGTGGCAGTTGGGATCGCCGTTGCCCACGCCGATCAGCGCGCCTTCACCGGTAATCTTGAAGTTGATCAAGGCGCTGGCCGTAGGAAGCGCGCGGCCCGCGCTGTCCAGCGCGTCGACAGTGAGCACCACCACATCTTCGCCATCGGCATCAATTGTCGTTCGATCCGCCACGAGCCGCAACGACGTAATCGGTCCGGTCGTCTCGCGCTTTTCTTTCAGCGCCAGCTTACCGTCCTTCCACCCCTGAGCCTCGATCGCGCCCGGCTCGTAGCGAACCTTCCACTCCACATGCCCCAGCCGCGGAACCTTCTGCCGGCCCTGGCTCTTGCCGTTCAGGAACAGCTCTACCTCATCCAGGTTCGAGTGAACCCACACCGGAATCTCATCGCCTTCCCTGCCCACCCACGTCCAGTGCGGAAACAGATGCAGCACCGGCTCCTTCGTCCACCACGCCTTGTAGTAGTAGAAGTAATCTTTCGGGAATCCACACATGTCCACGATGCCGAACTGCGAGTTGATCGATGGCCAACCGTAGGGCGTAGGCTCTCCACGGTAGTCAAAACCAGTCCAGGCAAACCCTCCGGCCTCCCACTCCCGCGTTCCGTAGAAGCTCCACCACTCTTCCGCGGTCTCTCCCCAATCCGCCTTGCCGTTGTAGCAGTTCATCGTATTGCGCAGCGGATCGGTAGTATATTCGCCCCGCGCACAGAGTGAGCTCGCTGTTTCCGATCCAAAGATGGGCCGCGTGGGATGTTCCTTGTGATAACCGTCGGGGCGATTCAAGCCGTAGTTGAACCCCACGATGTCGAGCGGATCGGAGACACCCTTTTCGTTATCCCCATTCACCGCGGCGGAAACCACGCGCGTGGGATCGAGCTCATGGCAGCGCTGAACCATCGTTGCCGCAAGCTTCGCGCCCTCCTCGGCCATTTTGTCCTGCAACATCCATTCTTCATTCCCGATAGACCAAATGATGATTGACGGCGAGTTGCGGTAGAGCTTGATCATCGTCTCAAGCTGCGCCAGGCCTTCCGGGCTGGAGCTCATCTGGCGCGTCTCGCACATCATCATCATGCCCATGCGGTCGCATGCCTCCACCAGCTCCGGCGTAGGCATGTTATGCGAGGTGCGCACGGCGTTGCAGCCCATTTCTTGCAGCACTCCAATGCGGAATGCCTGCATCCGGTCCGGCAGCGCCGCACCTACTCCCGCATGATCCTGGTGATTGCATGTGCCCTGGATTTTCATCGACTGGCCGTTCAGGAAGAATCCCTGATCGGCGTCGAAGCGAACCGTGCGCACGCCAAATGTGATGCGTTCGGCATCGCGAACTTTGTCTCCGCTCTTAACAGTCACAATCGCCGTGTAAAGATTCGGCGATTCCACCGACCACAACTCCGCCTGATCGATCAGCGCAGTTGCAGTAAACGTGCCTGCGCCGTCAACGGCAATCTGCTGCGCGGCTGCGTCGGCCGCCGCCACCGTCTTTCCGGCTGAGTCCAGGATCTGCCAGCTTATTGAGGCGGTCGCGGCGTCTTTGCCCTCATTCAGCACGATGGAGCTGAGCGACAGCGCAGCGGCATGGCCTTTCAAGTCCGCGCGCACGTAGCTCTCCCATTTGGCCAGGTGAAGCGGATCGGACTTCGTGAGCCACACATGCCGGTAGATTCCCGCGCCCTCGTAAAACCATCCGTCCCCAAAGCTCGCGTCCACGCGCGCTACGATGCAGTTCTTCGCACCCACCGCGAGAAAGTCGGTAATGTCGAAACGGAATGGCGCATAGCCGTTATCGTTGCGGCCAATGAAGCACCCATTCACGAAGACCAGCACATCGCGAAACGCGCCGTCAAACTCAACCGCTATCCTTCGCCCCGCGTCACTCGCCGGAATGTCGAATTCGCGCCGGTACCATCCCACGCTTGTCTCCGGATAGCGCCGGCCCAACGGCTTGAATCCATGCGACGCCAATGTGTCGTCCCAGACAAACGGCAGCTCCACCGCCCAGTCATGCGGCAAGTTCAACGCGCGCCACTTCGTGTCGTCGTATCCCACCTGCGCAAATTTGAAGTCGCCCGTCTTCGAAAAGTCTCCCTGCGAGTTTCCAAATCCGAGATCTTTGGCGGGGTCGGTTCCATTGCCGAACTGAAACCTCCAGCCCGCGTCGAAGAGCAATTGTTCGCGCGGCCCAATCGCGGCAACTCCGCCGGCAGTCGTCTCAGAAGCCATGAAGGAGGCAGCGCGCGCCCAGGCCGAGCGGGACAGCAACGAAGAAGTTGAGAGAGCTAATCCGGATGAGAGCAGGGTGCGGCGAGAAATGGGAGACATGGCAACCTCTTTCCTTTAAGAGTCCGGCGCGGGTGCACTCGAATCATAAAGCGGCGGACAACAACGCACTATAAACCAGTCTGCGCCCACTTGTATACGCTTTCAGGAAATCGACGAAATGCCCCCGCTCGCCGAGCGAATCGGCATGAGAATCGGCGCAAACCAAGAGCTTTGAAGATGGTAAACTCAGACAGTCAGCCCGCAGCAACGGAGAGATGGCCGAGTGGCTGAAGGCGCACGCTTGGAAAGCGTGTTTAGGGGAAACTCTAACCTGGGTTCGAATCCCAGTCTCTCCGCCATAACTTTTAGGGAATTTTGGCCTTTCTCGCTAATCTACACATTATATTAAACTTGCACGCAACAGCTTGGGATGGATGCGTTAAGCCATTGCCTTCCAATACCCCTGTTTCCGCTCAAGAAACGCAACCAGGAACTCACAGGCCGCGCTTTTGCCGGGTGACTCTATCAGCCTCATTCATCCCCGCTAATGAAGTCGTCCGGGCAGCAACTCAAATGCCCCGAATGCGAGATCCCCATTTACTGCTGCATCGATGACGGTCGTCTGAGGCCGGACGGCGGATGAGTGAAAGGCTCGGTCCCCAACCAGAGCCGAACGGATCAAACGGCCTCTCGAACAGACTCCTTAACGTTGGAATGTGCTCAGAGCGAATGCGTCAGCCATCGACTGATTCCCCTTATCATTCGGGTGAATGTGATCGCCTGGATCCAGGTCCTTGCGCAGGCGCGCTGGATCGTTCGGATCGCGCACCAGGACATCAAAGTCGACGACTGCGTCGAATTCGCCGCTGTTTCTGATCCACGCATTCACTTTTTGTCGCGTGGCCTCGCCCACAGGGCCTGCCAGCCACACTCCCTCTTCAGGCGTGAGCGTCGCACCGATGATCTTGATGCCGTTGATATGCGCGCGGGCAATCAACTGCCTGTAGCCGGCAATAAGATCTTCCGCCGATAATGCTCCCGGACCGGTGATCTGCCCATGAAGATTGATGTCGTTAATTCCTTCCAGCAGCACAATCCAGCGCACTCCCGGTTCGCCGAGAATATCGCGGTCGAATCGCGCCAGCGCGCTCACTCCGGCTCCGTCGCGAAGCACCTCGTTGCCCGAAATTCCTTCATTGAGGACGGAGATGCGGGGCCCCGCCTGACGTTGATTCAGCCTCTTTGCGAGTAATGCGGGCCACGCGCGATCGGCATCGCCGGTAGTGCCGAAGCCGTCGGTAATCGAGTCACCCAGGCATGCGATGGCAAAACTCGAAGGCGGCGCAACCACATCGATGCTGCGCAGCCATAAGTAGCCGCTGGTCGTGTCTCCTTTGGGCATCGTTACCGAAGCCGTTGCATCTCCGCCGGCAATATACGAGGTGTGCAGGCCAACCATGTGATTTGCCGGCTCGCCATCGCTCTTTGCCACATACAGTGAGACAGCAAGGTCGGACATCGGCTTCACATCCATATCGATCTCGTCGCTCACAATAACAGCGCCCGGCCGAATCTCGACACCCGGGTTTCCGCTGAAGGTAATCTTGCGATCGCTTGCGGGATCGACGGAAGATTCCGACGTTCGGATTGCAATATGGGCATCTGCGATGGAGACAATTCCCAGCCCGAACGCATTCGAGAGCTCGATCCTCAACCTGTTGCCGCCGATGCTCGTATGGGCAATCATTCGGACTGTCTGATCCTGAACTGTCTTGGGGATGCGCAGCGGCATCGCTGGTCCTTTGAGCTTGGAGAAATCGGGCATGGTAACGCCCGGTGGCAACTGGGGAATCTCCTGAACCGTCCGGCTTAGTTCCTGCGCCGTGGCCCAGGTGGCGACCCAGTGATCAGCGGGCTTCCTGCCGGATTGCGCGGCCAGTAAAGTTCCGCCGAGAGCTCCGACCATTACCATTGCGAGACACCGAACCCCATTCGACATTCATCACCTCGTACGACCCGTTGATTACAAACCTGCTGCGCATGCTGCCTTGCATGTTCTCAATCGCCCGCCAGGTGGCGATCGAAGAATTTGATCATGACATTGAATGCGTCGCGCGATTCCGGAACGTCGGCGTTGTAGAAGAAGCCATGAAAAAGCCCCTCCCAAACATGTAACTCGGCATCGACGCCAAGCTTCACCAACTGCTCATGGGTATAGATAGCTCCGCTGTAGGCAAAGTCGCGCGTTCCCGTTATCAACAAAGTGGGAGGAAACTTTGCCAGCACGGCAGGCGAATCAAGCGGCGATACCAGCGGATCATGCATCTGGGCCGTACTGAAGTAGCCGAGCGCAGATGCGCCCGGTGGACCGGCAGGCGGCATGCGTCCTTCGCCAAGCGGAAACGCCGTATAGGTCGCGTCCCCACCGAAGCCGCCGGCCGATGCGCAATAAATTCCGATCGCGCCCGGAGCGGGAAGGCCGTGCGACTGAAACCATGCCATCGACATCGCGGTGAGCATGCCGCCCGCCGAGCAGCCATAGATTCCGATACTGCGCGGCTTGTATGTCTTCAGCAACCGAGAGTAGACGCTGGCAACGTCTTCGCTCGCCGCCGGAAATTTGTTGTCCGGCCCCTCGCGGTAATCCACTGTGATCACTTTGATGCGCATGAGTGACGCAATCGGAATCGATTCCAGTTCGGCGCATCCCGGCCAGCAGCCTGAAAAACCGCCGCCATGTAGATTCACCAGAACCCTGCGCTCGTTGCGGGCGGAGATTCCGTCTTTCGGCGTGTACTCAACCACGTGCACGCCTCCGATTTGGAGATCCCTTTTCTCGACAGCGAACAGCGCGTTATCGCGCTCAATGAATGGCTTCATAAAGAACGGAACGCCGTGATCCTGTTTGACGAGTTCCGGATCCTGCATCTGGATAAGATGCTGGACGACGTAAGCCTTCGCCTCCGGGCTCAGAAAGCTAGACACGGGAACCGTGAGCGGTGGAACATGCACGGTGCCGTCGGCTTCTACAGTCACCTTTGCGGGGGCAGGAACATCCTGAGCTGTCGCATGCACTGACACAGCGGCGAGCACAAAAGCAAGCGCGAAGACCATGCGCGAGTTCGGGCGGAATGAAGCAGTCATCATTGTGTAAGCCTCATGGGTGAATCTCTCAATGCCAGAAACGCCGGGCTTGCGCACTGCGCAGCATCGCGGCGCCCCTGGGTTCTATCTCAAACATCCGGCAGGGCCGAGCTGCATTTACGGATGAAGGTGTCGGTCAAAGAACTTCGCAATGGCTTCGTAGGCCTCACGAGATTCCGGCAGATCGGAGTTATACCAGAAGGCATGCGGCAATCCATCCCAGACATGCAGCTCGGCCACAGCGCCGGCATGGTTGAGCGCATTACAGGAATCGACTGCTGAAGAGAACTCGAAGCCGCGCGTGCTGGTGATAAACAGCGCGGGTGGAAACTTCGCAAGCAGATCGGGAGAATTGATGGGATAAACAAGCGGATCATTGGGGTCGGCATCACCCAGGTAAGCCGGGAATTCGATCGACGGCGCCGCAGCACCAGGGTGAGGAGCCGGCGGCGCCTGCATCCCCATGAGCGGTCCCACCACATGAGCTGAGTCACCGGCAAACATGCGGCCCAGCGATGCACATAAAATCCCGATCGCAGCCGGGTTGGGAAGATTGTGCTTCTCAAACCACGCAATGGACATTCCTGTCAGCATGCCACCGGCGGAGCATCCATACAGGCCGATATGCTGCGGACGGTAATCTTTCAGCACCTCCCGGTAGACTGCCGCAACATCTTCGCTGGCGGCCGGAAACTTCGACTCGGGCCCCATCCGGTAATCGATGCTGATGACCTTGATCCTTTCGATCGATGCAATGGGGATCGACTCGATCAGGGACGAGGTTCTGGCGCCTGACACAAATCCGCCGCCGTGTACGTTCAACAGCACTCGATCGCGATTCTTCTCTGCAATTCCGCTCTGGGGCGTTACGATCTGCGTGAAGACTCCGCCAATCGTCCTTTCCTCGATCTTCACTGGATAGCGTTTTTCGATCGGAGCCAGAAACCCACGCATGATCTCGTCTTGTCTGGCGCGAAAGCCTCGAATGTCCTGATCGGCGCTCGGACCACCGTCGAAAGGCTTGTCGACAAGGAGATGAACCATGTAAGCCCGCGCTTCCGGGCTCAATAGATTGGATAAGGGGACAGCAAGATGATCGATGACGACCGTGCCCTCAGGCTTGGCGTTGCCGGGCTCTTGGGCCCGCATCCACCCGCAAACGCCGGTCAGGCAGATCGCGCCCGCGGCCATCCCGGCAAAGATTGCAACGCGCCGCATCATAGTGAACTTCCCATTGGCCCGGCTGAACTCCCACTGGCTGCGATTCGGATCCATCAAGAGAAAGCCAATCGCACTGGAAGAGTAAAAAAGTGGGCTGATGCATGTCTGGGTGAGCATCAGCCCTTGTTGAACCTCGTGTTTTGACTTCAGGAAAGTCTGATTCCAGCGCTTTCCGTCGTCATTCGGGTTGCAAACGCTTCAGGAATTCGCGCTGAGGAATCTCAGAACGTGATCCTTCCCTCGAACTGTGCTGTACGTGGAATATTCGCCTGCGTAGTTACCTGTCCGAATCCCGGCACGCCTACCAGGCTGCTGGGCAAACCGAACTGCGGGTGGTTGAAAAGGTTAAAGATCTCACCCGAGAACTTGAACGTCGCTTCGCGCGGCAGAGCAAAACTCTTGCTGAACACCGTATCGAAGTTGGCTAGTCCGTCCCCCCGGAGACTTGGATCAACGCGGGGCTCGTTGCCAAAGCTGAACTCGCCCGGCTGCTGGAAGCATGACGTGTTGAACCATTGCGCCGCACGCGCCGAACTATGCACCGAGCCTGGTCCGGCTTTGTTGCAGCCTGAAGTGTACGCAGGCCGGATGACTCCCGACTGTCCGGGACCAAAGGGCGCAGTGCCTGCACCAAACTGGCTTAAGACGTTTGCCGGAGCCGTCATCGCAATGGGCGGGCCGCTGCGGACGATGGTAATTCCGTTCACTCGCCAACCGCCCAGAACCGCATTCGCCGCGCCGCTCATAGTGCTGAGATACTGATGCCCGTGACCAAAAGGCAGGTCAAAGCCGTAATCGATCACAAGATTACTCTTGATGTCCTCCATACTCCGCGATTTCTCAGCCTTGAGATTGTAGTTGTCCTGGGGTAATCCCTCCGCTCCCTGGCCATCAAGGAACGAACTGGTGTTTTCGGTATCGCTCGTCAAATTGCTGAAGGTGTAAGCAACCTGCAGGATATCGCCGTGATCCATGCGCAGACTGTACTGCAACTGCAACGCCCGATAGGTTGAGTTACCGTACCGTGGATTGTATTGCAGCATTCCATCGGGATACTGCGGGTGAGGTTCGAGAAGGTAGCCCTCCTCAACAGTCGGCCCGCCGACGACCGAGGTTGCGGGCAGAACGCCATAGAACGGGTTCGGAACCTGATTGAGCAGATTCGCCTGCAGAGAATCATATTGGTCTGGAAGCTGATTCAGATTGAAGCCGGGGCCCGTGTAGGCGCTGGCAATGACGAGATGGGTTCCTTTGGCGCCGGCATAAGCGGCGGTAAAGCTGCTTTTTGCTCCGAGCGCTTGCTGCACTGCGACGTTCCACTGCTGCGCGTAGCCGTATGGAACTTGAGGAAGGCCTGCCCACACACCGCCGCCCAATAGACCGTTGAGCGCCGCCTGGGTGTGGCCTCCCGGCAATACGAAGCCGTTTGGCAAGGGATTGTCCACCGTGGCAATGAGGGGTTGTCCCACTGTGTTCGTGTAGTTTGTGTTGGCACGGTTGATTGGGTTCAACTGCGGCCCTTCCTGCGCCAAATCAGGTGGCAGGTACGAGATTCCGTATCCGAGACGAAAGACCGTTTGCGGCGTGATTTGATAATCCAGCCCGGCGCGCGGTGCAAACAGGTGCCAATGCAGCATTTCATCTCTGGTGCCTGGATACTGCGAGCTGCCGAGCAGCGCCGTTCCGCCGGTCAGCGGAACACTCTGTGAGGTTACCGGATTGGTGTACGAAGAAACCGTTCCGATCGTGACCGATTCCGAAGGCTGAAGCACTGAATCCAGGTTATGCTCTTCAGAAAATGCGCCCGGCTGGGTCCAGCGCAGGCCTGCGGATACGGTTAGTTTCTTCGTTGGCTGATAAGTGTCCGAGACATACAGGGCATAGTTATGCAGAAAGGCATGCTCTGTAGAGCCGTACGAACCAACTGTGCTGGACGGTATACCCATCAGGAAGGATGCCAGTGCGTTGCCCGTCGTCGTGTCCGTTGCGGAAGAGGCGGTATAGAACGGCGTCGCATTCAAGCCGTAGGTCCAATATCCATAGGCTTCCCACAGCATCTGGCGCCACTCCCCGCCAGCCTTGATCGTGTGGTGGCCGTGAACCTTCGTCAAACCTCCGTTGATGCCCCACACGTTGTTGTTCCAGTACAGTGTGCTCTGAGCAGCGCCGATGCTATAACCTTGAATGCCGAGAGCGGGCAAAATGCCCTGATTTTTATTCTCGCTCTCGCCCTGAATCGTGCCATAGGCACTACCCAGCGACGTCATATTGAAGCCACTGCTCAGGATCTGCTGGAAGTTGTAGTTCTCAAGATACGAAAGGTGAATATCGGCAAATGTTGTCGGATTGAAGGTGTGGCTGTCGCCAACTTCAGCTTCCTGCGTATTGTTTCCGGTCGGACCCAGGCCCGTATTCGTGCCCGTCGGATCGCTGGGCCCATTGTGGGGATTCCAGTATGTGTAGCGCGCGAACAGCGAGTCTTTCTCATCGGGCGTCATATCTCCGCGAACGTTGAATTGTGTCTGGTAACCCTCGGAGGGCGCCGAAGCCGAGAAGTTTGTCGTGAAGGGCGTCTGCGTTATCCGCGATTCGCTGGGAGTCTCCAGTTTTGCAATGTTCTGGGCGGTAGTGTCGATGTAAGTTAACTTATTCCCGGTCAGCGGTTGTCCGGGCGTGCAGCCATACGATCCGACGGCAGGACAGTAAATGACCTGCGGATCGGCGGAGAAATCGCCCGCCAGTTCCTTTGTGGTTGGCATGGTTTCGCTCTCAGGCGAAGATAAAAGCAGCGACTCGTGTTCCCAGGAGAAGAAGAAGAAGGCCTTGTTCCGGATGATAGGTCCGCCGACGTTGGCGCCGTACTGATTCTGGTGCAGCGGAGTCTTTCCCAGATTGTCGTGGTTGCTGAACCAATTGTTCGCGTCCAGATCCGTATTGCGCAAATACTCATATGCGTTTCCGTGAAACGCGTTTGTGCCGCTTTTGGTCACGATCTGGACAACGCCGCCGCCGTAACCGCCGAACTCCGGACTTACGTTGCTGGTGGAAACGCGAAACTCCTGCACCGCATCCTGCGTGGGAACGAGCGGATCCACATTGTTCTCGGCAATGTTCTGCTCCATGCCGTCGATAAAGAAGATGCTCTCACCGCTGAAGCCGCCGCCAATCTGGTAGTTGTTGTAGGCAATCGCCTGCGTCTGCCCGTCGCCCTGATTGGACATGGTGCTGCCCTGGGTTCCGCCTCCCGGTACCACGCCGGGAATAAAATCGAGCAGATTGTTTACGTTGCGTCCATTCAGCGGGGCTTCTTCAACTTGCTGGCCCTGTACGACGCCGCCCAGCGACGCGCTTTCTGTCTGCATCTCAGATTGAGCGGCGGAGACGACCACCGTCTGACTCTGCGTGCCCACCTTCAAAGTCACATCCAATCGCACCACGGCGCCAACTTGCAGGTTGATTCCGCTTTGCGTGAGCGACTCAAAATCCTTCTTTGTCACTGTAATGTCATACACGCTCGGATTGAGGTTTACGAAGCTGTAATTACCGGCAGCGCCCGTTACCGCGGTCTGGCTCGCATTGGTCGCCGTATTCTTCAGAACAACCGTGGCATCCGGAATGATGGCGCCCGAAGGGTCGGTCACCAAACCCACGATGGACCCGGAACTGGTTTGCGCGTGGGCATCTGCCACGAAGGCGACGCAACTGAAGAGCATCACCAGCAGGAACGCTGCTGCTTGTATCACCGGCAAGCGAACTAACCCGTTGACCCAGGATTTCATCGCTTGGTTTCTTTGCTTCATCCTCATAAAGCCTCCTGCTTCCAATTTCTGTTTCCGAATTCTCATGCCGGCTCACCCTTGGACCGGGGCGAAGCCGACGTTGCGTGAGTGAGGGGCCTGATGCGGCCAGACGGCCAACTGAAACCCATCAACTGCAAATCCCCTACCGAGGTCAGACTTGATTGGCTGCGGGGCCAACATTCCTCTGCGATTCGGATTCCTGCAAAGATAGAACTGGGGATCGCTGCTTACCAATTTCGAAGGAAATGCTAGATATTTCATCAGCACTTGTCAATAAAAAAATTATTGACATGTGTTTGCAATTTCTGCTAACCTGTCAATACATTTTGGCAGTGATTGATAAGAAAAGAGTTATAATCTCCACAACGAAAACAGGAGTCAGTCGCGTAAAGTCATTCCTATCGAGTTGCAAATCAAGGAGACGGCGAGCTGATAGACATACTCAGCGGAACACGATCATACTGGTGCCGCTCGACGGAAGTGAGCAACGATGGCAGAAAATCTCGAACTTGAGTCTCTCGGCGGGACCCCGAAGTACAAGCAGATTTATACGCGGCTGCGAAGCGCGCTCGCGAATCGCGAATTCGCGCCTGGCGACAAGCTGCCGAGCGAAAACGAACTCGTCGAGCAATTCGGCGCCAGCCGTCCCACGGTCGGGCGCGCTCTGGCTCAACTGGAGAACGAGGGCCTGGTCGAGCGCAGGGCCGGATCGGGGACCTTCGTTCTGGAGGAGAAGACCACGGAGAATTTCGTCCTCGGCCTCCTCATCCCGGACCTTGGAGTGACTGAGATCTTCGAGCCCATCTGTCGCGGCATCTCGATTGATCGAACCGGGCCCTCTCACGATCTGCTGTGGGGGGCGACGCTCTCTCCCGGGGCGCCGGTTGAAGACCAGGCGCAGCAACTCTGCGAATACTATCTGCAGCGGAAGGTCTCGGGCATCTTCTTTGCGCCCCTGGAACTCGCTTCGCGGAACGAAGAGATCAACCGGCGCATCACGGGCGCGATTGATGAGGCTCAGATTCCGATCATTCTCCTGGACCGCGACCTTTATGCATATCCACAGCGCAGCAAGTACGATCTGGTGACGATCGATCATCGCCGCGCCGGATTCGTGATCGCCCATCATTTGATCGAACGCGGCGTCAGGCGCATTGTCTTCTTCAGCCGGCCGCATTCAGCGCCCACTGTCGCCATGCGCACGGCGGGCGTTTTTGAAGCCATCCATGCATCCGCGGATCGTCATGTCTGCGGATGGACCGAAAGCGGAGATCCAAACGATGTTGCCCTGGTTCGCTCCATCCTCACCCGGCATCGTCCGGATGGCTTTGTCTGCGCCAACGACTTCACGGCAGCACGCCTGATGACCTCGTTATATGCTCTCGGCGCGGACGTTCCATCCCAGGTGAAGGTTACGGGCTTTGACGACGTGCGCTACGCAAGCCTGCTTCAGACACCGCTCACGACCATACATCAGCCTTGCCTTGAACTAGGCGCTACCGCGCTTGCCGCCATGTTTGCGCGCATTAAGAATCCCGCCATGCCGGCCCGCGACTATCTCCTCGACTTCAAGCTCGTTGTCCGTCAGTCGACAGCTTTATCAGACCCCAACAGCACACCAAATCCTTCGCTGGAAAGCAGCGCCAATGAGGAATAATCCGCGCGCAGCAGAATAGACCGCACAGCGGACCATGATGCACGGAGGATTCAAAGGGGAGTTGACAGTGAAGATTCTCAGCATGGGCGAAGTCCTCTGGGACGTGTTTGGCGAGGAGGAGTATCTCGGAGGCGCGCCGCTCAATTTCTCGGCCGTACTACAGAAGCTTGGAAACACGGCCGCGGTATTGACCGCCGTCGGCAAGGATGAACGCGGCGCCCGTACGCTCAAGGCTATGCGGGATCTCGGCCTGACTACCGAATTTGTGCAGCAGGTGGCCGAACGGCCTACGGGCACCGCATTCGTTTCCACGGGCGGGGATCGGAACGTGATTTTCACGATTGACCGGCCGGCGGCGTTCGATTGTGTCGAGGTCGATGCGTCGCTGCTTCAGCGCGCGATTCACTTCGCCCCCGATTGGCTGTATTTCGGTACGCTCGCACAGGCGAATCCGCGCATGGAAATGGCGCTGATGCGCCTGGTCGAAAACCTTCCTGAAACGCGGTGCTTTTACGATGTAAACCTGCGCAGCGGACATTGGAACCTGGCGCTGGTTGAGAGACTCTCCTCTGCGGCCCATGTTATGAAGCTTAACCATCACGAAGCCGAAATGCTCCACGAGCTGACTAGGAAAAAGAGCAACTTCGACCTCGAAGACTTTTGCCGCCATTGGTCTTCCACATACAACATCTCCACCATCTGTGTGACGCTCGGCAGCCGCGGGTGCGCCATTTTCAAGGACGATACGTTGCGCTCCTTCGATGGCTTCAAAGTCGAGGTGGTTGACACGGTTGGCTCCGGCGATGCCTTTGCCGCCGCCTTTCTGCACGGACTGAACGCCGGTTGGCCGATCGAACAGAATGCCACCTTTGCTAACGCGCTCGGCGCGCTTGTCGCAGGCCGCCCCGGAGGAACTCCCGACTGGAACACCGAAGAGCACGCTGCACTGATTCGCTCCCGCTCCACGTCACGCAAAAAATCGAATCCATCCGCACCGCGGTGACCCCGCGCGAGACCCTCCATGAAAAACCAGGTTCAGCTGATTGCCTATGTCGACCGTTTCTCCGGTGGCGGGGTCCAGGATCTTGCCTTGCTGCTCAACGGCCCCCTGGCAGGCGTCTTCGGAGGGGCTCACTTGCTTCCCTTCTTCGATCCGATCGACGGCGCTGATGCCGGATTCGATCCCATCGACCACACGCGAGTCGATCCCCGGCTGGGCACGTGGGATGACCTGCGCGCGCTGGGCGGCCGCGTGGAGCTTATGGCCGATCTGATCGTCAATCACGTTTCCAGCCAGTCGCCGCAGTTTCAGGACTTCTCAGAAAGCGGCGCAAGTTCGCCCTACGCCGGAATGTTCCTCACCTATGACCGCGTCTTCCCTCAGGGCGCAACGGAAGCCGAACTGCTGCGCATCTATCGCCCGCGGCCCGGGCTTCCGTTTACCTATTCAACCTTGCGCAACGGCGAAAAGAGGCTGCTCTGGACCACTTTCACGTCGCAGCAGATCGACATCGACGTGACGCATCCGCGGGGCCGCGAGTACCTCGGCGCAATTCTTGAGCGATTTCAAGCGGCCGGCATTCGCGCCATCCGCCTTGACGCCGTTGGCTACGCCATCAAAAAGCCCGGCACCAGTTGCTTCATGATCCCCGAGACCTTCGACTTCATCGCCGAGCTAACAAGCCGGGCCCGTTCGCTCGGCATGGAAGTTCTCGTCGAGGTGCATAGCTACTACAAGCAGCAAGTCGATATTGCGCGGCGAGTCGATTGGGTCTATGACTTCGCGTTGCCGCCGCTCGTTCTGCATGCCCTTTACACGGCCAACGCTCAACCACTCCATGAATGGATGAAGATCCGCCCGCACAACGCCATCACCGTCCTCGACACGCACGATGGCATCGGCGTCATCGATGTCGGCGCCGGTCAGCAAGGCGATCCCGGTCTGCTTGCGCCCGAGGCCATTCATCACCTGGTCGAAGAAATCCATCGCCGCAGCAACAACGAGAGCAAACAAGCCACTGGAGCCGCGGCCAACAACCTGGACCTCTACCAGGTCAACTGCACCTTCCTTGATGCTCTCGGCGGCGATGAAACCCTTTACCTCATCGCGCGTGCGATCCAGTTCTTTGTGCCCGGCATTCCCCAGGTCTATTACGTCGGCTTGCTCGGCGCACACAACGACATGGAACTTCTGGCCAGGAGCGGCGTAGGCCGCGACATCAATCGCCATTACTTCACACCCGAAGAAATCGCCGCATCGCTGCGAACGCCTCTGGTCGAGGGGCTCATCGCGCTGATCCGCTTGCGCAACAGTCACCCCGCTTTCAACGGCGACTGCACAACCGAGCTTGCATCGCCGGAACGACTCACAATTCGCTGGCGCCAAAATGAGCACTGGATTTCGCTCGCCCTCGATCTGAGCAAACCCTGCGCGACGCTCGAATACTCCAATGGCCGGGACGCAACCGCGACCATGGCTATTCCTGCAAGATGAACGACCAAGGAGGCGTACCTCGGTGACCCTTCACGCGCCCGGCGCAAATCATTCTGTGATCCGCGCTCTCACCTACCTGATGTTCATGATGTTCGCGATGACCACGGACTCGGTCGGAGTCATTATCCCCGAGGTGATCCGGACCCTCCATCTGAGCGACACCGCCGCGGGTGCATTTCACTATGCCAGCATGTCGGGCATTGCTGTGGTTGCCATCTTTCTCGGATTTCTGGCCGATCGCTTCGGCAGAAAATGGACCATCATCCTTGGCCTGGTGCTATTTGCCCTTAACTCGTATCTCTTCGCAGTTACCAATTCCTTTGCCGTTTTCGTCCTCCTTCTTACGATCTCCGGAGCCGCAATTGGCATCTTCAAGACCGGAGCGCTGGCTCTGATCGGCGATATCTCCGATTCGACCCAGCAACACACCTCAACCATGAATACCGTCGAAGGCTTCTTCGGCGTCGGCTCCATCGTTGGTCCGCTCATTGTCGCCCGGCTGCTGCTGCAAGGCGTTTCCTGGAAATGGCTTTATGTGATTGCCGGTTCTCTTTGTGTCCTGTTAATCATTACGGCGTCTCTGGTGCGCTATCCGCATACAGCGCGGCGTTCCGAGGAGCCGATTAATCTGAATCGCACTTTGCGCTTGCTGGGAAACCCCTATGCGCTGGCTTTTTCCATGGCCTGTTTTCTCTACGTTGCCGTCGAGTGTGCCATTTACGTCTGGCTGCCCTCCTATCTCAAAGACCACAGGCCCTCGTCGGCGTTCATGGCCGCCTATGTGGTCTCGATCTTCTTTATCCTGCGTGCCGCAGGGCGCTTCGTGGGCGCATGGTTCATAGCGCGATGGAGCTGGACGACCATTCTCGCTCTCTTCAGCGGCGCGATTCTCGCCTGCTTTGTCGGCGCCATCTTCGGCGGAGCCAACGCGGCAGTTTATCTGCTGGCCTTTTCAGGCGTGTTCATGTCGGTCATCTATCCCACTCTCAACTCGAAGGGGATCAGCTGTTTTCCGAAGTCTGAACACGGCGCCATCTCCGGCGTTCTCCTCTTTTTTACCTGCCTCGGAGCCGCCCTCGGTCCGCTGGCGATGGGCGTCGTCAGCGACAGGTTTGGAGGCCTGCAGGCAGGATTCGTTCTGGCAACCGTCTTCGCCGCTTTGCTTTTCCTCGGCTTGCTCTATAACTGGATTGCAAATCCGACGCGCGCCGTGCTTCTTCACTCCGACGAGACGGAGTACGGCTTGCAGCAGTGAATCGGCCGGGATGGAACCGAGCAAGGACCTCCATTTCGTTGGAGATCCGCCAACAACTTTCGTTAGTGCCCGTTGAGTGAATTGTGGAGCAAGCTGCGCAGGTACGCTGCGCCTTGGCTCGCGATGTCCATTGGAGAGACATTGCGCTCAGCCCAAAGCGCGCCCGGACCGTCCTTGACTTCGGGCAGAAAACCAAATCCTTCGATCATGAGATAGCCATGATATCCGATCGCACGCAAAGCATCGACGATTGCGGGAAAGTCGACGTGCCCCTGCCCCAGAAGGCTGCGATCGTTCTCGCTGATGTGCATGTGCATGAGGCGATCGCGTAGAGAGAGAACCGCCGCGGCAGGATTCTTTTCCTCTATGTTCGCGTGGAAGGTGTCGACGGTAACGCCAACGCGCGGATGGCCCACGGCCTCGCACAGCGCGCGCGCCTCTTTTGCTGTCCGCAGGAAAAACGTCTCTGAGCGGTTTACGGGCTCAACTGCAATCGTGACGTCGCAGGCATCGAGTGTATCACCGACTGATTGAAATGCCGCAACTGCCCATTGCCACTCATCAGCCGTCGGCCGGTGGCCCGTGAAATAGCCAATGGGCGCGTAGAGAGGACCCGCCAGCAGTTTCGCACCTAAACAAGCAGTCACTTCTACGCACTGCTTCAGGTGGCCGAGTGCCTTCCTGCGATCGCCGGCATCGGAGCTGATGGGGTTAATCCCGGCGGGAAGGATTGCGCAAACCGTGCATTCCAGGCCGCTCTGCTCGAATGCAGATCGGATCGTGGCGGCAGGCAACAGCGCCGGATCGAACATGGGAATCTCGAAGCCGTCCATGCCCAAACCTCGAATTGCCGGCAGCAAATCGAGAAGCCACGGCTCCATCTTTCCCGCCCATGCGAATGCACTCACTCCAAGTTTCATGGGTCCATGTTAATCCGCGGTCCTAAGGCTCTGGAGCGGAGGCTCGAGACTTTACTTCGCTGGAGCGTGACCCTGCGTGCCGCCCATGCACGAGGCAGGCAATCCATCACGGCGCCGGAGAGACGAAGAATCACGCTCATCAGGAAGGGGAAAGCACAATGACCGTTGAATGTGGGTTGCGCCTGCTTGCAGGCACCATGGTGCTCCGGTCGCTCTGGCTTACATCTTCCCGCACGTCGGGCTATGGCCTACCGGATTCGTAGGGCTCAACCTGTTACAGCCAGCCTTCACCGGTTGATGCCCAGCCACATCGGTCCTGGAAAGACCCTTGTGCGCCCGTTCCTCTTACATTATGATTACGGAGTCGCAATTATTACGACAGTCGAAGAAAATCTTAGATGACGGGAATGATTGCACTTAGGCTCGTTGTGGACTTCGCAATCTGCGCTCCTTGAGCCGAGTGCTGAGCGCACCATCAAGCGGGAAGAAATAGATCGGCAACTCGGGCAGGACGGATGACGAGGGGGCCGCTCATTCAAGTCATGGGCCCGACGGGAATGCACGGATCACGACTGTGATCGGGAGGAGAAGCATGCGGCCGGAACAATGGGAGACGTTCAAGCGAGCAGTGCGTCGAGAAAAGCTCGACAAGATCCCGATGGCGCTCATCATCGATAGTCCGTGGATTCCGGGATATCTGGGCATTAAACACCTGGACTATTTTCTTGACCCCGAGCTCTGGTTCCAGTCGAACTTGAAAATCATGCAGGAGTTTCCAGACATCATCTTCATCCCCTCATGGTGGATGGAGTATGGGATGGCGGCTGAGCCCTCCATTCTGGGAGCCAAAATCAAGTTCTGGCAGGACAATACGCCCAGCGAATACCACACCCTCTATCGCCTTGAAGACATCGACAGCTTCCCCGAGTACGAAGTCGAAGCCGACGGGTTTGCGGGCCTCACCCTCCACCGCATCGGCATGGCGCGGCAGCGAATTCTCGATGCCGGCTACATACTCCCCATGGTCACGTCGCGCGGGCCCATGTGCACGGCGGGATTTGTCCGCGGTACAACGGAATTCATGATCGATCTGGTCGAAGACCCAAAAGGGGCGCATAAGCTGCTCGACCTGTGCACGCGCGTCATTATTGACTGGCTGAAGGCGCAACAAAAAGTCATGGGCGATACCGTTGAAAGCATCTTCATCCTCGACGACATCGTGGGGTTTGTGAACGAGGAGCATTACCTGGAGTTTGCGCATCCATATTTGAAGCGAATCTGCGACGCCTTCCCCAGGGATTGGGTCAAGCTGTATCACAACGATGCGGAAGTCGATGCATGCCTCGACCACCTGCCTGACACTGGGTTCAACGTGCTGAACTGGGGCAAGCAGCGGCACATCACCGAGGTCAAACGCCGCGTCGGCGACCGCATGTGCCTGATGGGCAATGTCAATCCGCTCGAGGTTGCGGTCCGCGGAACCCCCGAAGAAGTGAAGGACGAGACCCTGGAAGTTTTGGAGGGCTCCGGCGGCGAGGGTATCATCCTCTCCGTCGGCGGCGGAACCAGCCCGGGCATGCCGCGCGAGAATATTCTGGCCATGCTTGAGGCCCTTGAAGAATTCAACGCCAAACGCGCCGCGGGAGCGGTTGCAAGCGCTCGCTGAGGACACGATTCGATGCCCGACTACGCCTTGATGAATCAACACCTGTACGAAGGAAATGCCGACCAGGTGGGCAAGCTGACTGAAGCGGCCCTGGCCGAAGGGCGCTCCGCGCAGGAAGTGTTGACCGAAGGTCTCATCGCCGGCATGAGCGTGGTCGGCGAAGACTTCAAGCACAACGTGCTGTATGTGCCGGAGGTTTTGATCGCCGCACGAGCCATGAAATCTGGCATGGCGGTGCTCAAACCTCTGCTGACATCGAAGGACGGCGGCTCCAAGCCCAAGGGTGTATTGCTCATGGGCACGGTTCGCGGCGATTTGCACGATATTGGTAAGAACCTCGTGGGCATGATGGCCGAGGGCGCGGGATTCGAGGTTCATGACATCGGCGTGGATCAGAGCGTCGAAAAATTCATGGCCGCCGCCGAAAGATGCAAGCCCACCATCGTCGGCATGAGCGCGCTGCTCACAACGACCATGATGTATATGAAGACCGTGATTGAGGGCTTTCATGCGGCGGGCCACACGGAAATCAAGATGGCTGTGGGCGGCGCTCCCATCAGCCAGATGTTCGCCGATGAAATTGGCGCCGACGGATACGGAGCCAATGCCTCCGCGGCGGTGGATTTGTTCCTGCGGCTCGCAGGACAGGCGTGACCCAGATGGCGACCTACAGGATTCTCTATTGGCAGGAAATCCCGACTCAAGTCAAAGCCGACGACGGGATCGACGACGTGACCGTGCAGTTGGACGGGCGATTCATGGAGCACATCGATCGGCTTGCGGCCATGCGCGGATTGCAGGCCTCCGACGACTACCTGGCGCAATGGAAGTGGGGCGACGAACAGGAGCGCGAGGGGTCCGCGCAGGATGTGGCAGATGCGCTAAAAGCCGAGCTTGAGGCGAAGGGATGGTAGGAGCTCCCTTTTGTCTCTGAGGTTCGACCCATAATTGCCGCTGTCATCCTGAGTGGAGTCCGCCGTGGCGGACGCAGTCGAAGGATCTGCGGTTGCTTTTCAACGGGAATCCCGAAAATGGCCGTCACGCTAATCATCAACGGACAATCGACCGAGGCCGACGCGGCTCTTTCTCTCTTCGACCAGGCCGAAGCCATGGGCATCGACGTGCCCACGTCGTGCCGCAAGCAAGGCAAATGCAAGGAATGCATGGTCGAGATCGTCGAAGGCATGGACGCCCTGTCTCCGATGACCGAGGCCGAGCGTCACCTGAAGGGAAACTTCCGTCTCTCCTGCCAGACCTTTGTCACCGGCTCAACTGGACAGGTCCGCTGCCACACCATGCGCCGCGGACACATGGTCATCGAGCGCCAGGCATATGGATTGCCTGCCGGCGGTCAGAAGCTCGCGCTCGATCCCGCCGTCACGCGCGATGGCGACCGCATTCTGATCGACGGAGTTGAGGTCGAGCGGTCCACGGGACCCATTCACGGCCTCGCAATGGATCTGGGAACCACGACCGTCGTCGTGCGTCTGCTCGACCTTGAGAGCGGCGAGCTGATCGCCGACACATCCTTTGAAAATCCGCAGCGCTTCGGCGGCTCGGAGATCATGTCGCGTATTGCTTACGACACGAGCCATCCGGGCAGGCTGCTTATGCGGACCCTGGCCGGCTACCTGAGCCACGCCATCGAGAAGTTTCCCGTCGATCCAAAGACGATCTACGAGATGGTCGTGGTGGGCAACTCCACCATGCGCGATCTTTTCTTCCGGCAGAACGTGTACACCATCGGCCAGACGCCCTACCGCTCGATCACGGAAATTGAAATGGCCGAAGCCAAACGCGCGACAACCAGCCTTCAAGAATCCGGTCTGCGCAGCCTCTTGCCGATTCATCCCAAAGCCCGCGTGTATGGCGCTCCCATCATCAGCGGCCACGTCGGAGCCGACGCTGCCGCCTGCATGCTGGCCGCGGACCTGGCGCACGAAGAACGCCTCATCGCGATCATGGACATTGGCACCAACACCGAGCTGGTCGTCGGCAACAAAGATCGCATTCTCGCGGCCTCGTGCCCAGCAGGGCCGGCCTTTGAAGGCGGAGCCATCGCCTGCGGCATGCCCGCTCTCGACGGCGCCGTTGAAGAAGTCGCGATTGATGAGGATGGTCAATTCCGGATTCGCGTCATCGGCGACGTCCAGCCTGAAGGAATCTGCGGGTCAGGATTGGTTGACCTGCTGAGTGAGCTGCTGCGCACAGGCCGCATGAACGAGCGCGGCCGATTCGAGGACGACCTCCATCGCATCGATCTAGCCCACGGCGCAAATGGCGGCGTCTATCTTCTTGAGAGCGACGTGAATGAACTGGCTCAGGCGAAAGGCGCAAACGTCGCGGGGCTGCACGTTGTCTTCAGCACCTACGGCATCGACTTCGACGACATCGGCGTCTTCTATCTTGCCGGCGGATTCGGCCGGCATCTCAAGGTGGAGTCCTCGCTACGGATCGGGCTTGTGCCCAGCCTCGCGCCGGAAAAATTCGTTCGCGCCGGCAATCTGGCCATTGAAGGCGCGACCATCGCCCTGCTTTCGAAAACCAAACGCCAGGAACTGGAACATCTGGTAAAAAGAGTCGAACATTGCCGGCTTGAGACGCACCCCAACTTCTTCGATTACTTCGTTGAGGGTTGCCAGTTCAAAGCCGTGGAGCCGATTCCATGCGCCAGGTAGCCGAATCCATTGAGATCGCGGACGCACTTGCCGGCGTGGATGTGCCGCAGCAGGAATTTACGCGGCTGCTCGGCTACCCACGCGGTTGGGTTCTCGACGGTCGGGCCCGCGGGCTGGCCGATTGGGCGCGGGACTGGTACGCCAAGCATGGCCGGCCATGGTTCTACGCGCGCCAGGTTGAGAGCCTCGAATTTGCGAGCGACGCCAACGCTGGCACGCTTCAGCCCGACTTGATCAAAATCGACGGCGTGGTCTTCAACAGCAAGCGCCTGAACAACGCATTCCAGCAGGCCGGGGCGCATAGCGCAGTTCTGGTTGCCGTCGGCGCTGGACCCGAAGCCGAAGAAGAAGCCCGCCGGCTCTGGAAGGAAGAAAAGCCTGACGAGTATTTCTTCCTCGAGATGTATGCATCGGCAGTCGTTGAGCAATTGACCACCATTGCCGGAGCCCGTCTTTGCGATTGGGCGGAGCATCGCGGCATGGCTGTGCTTCCTCACTCCAGTCCCGGCTACCCCGATTGGGACGTCGCGGAACAGCCGCGTCTTCTGGAATTGATCCGGCAGACCCGCAGCGAGCAATTCCCTTCCCGCGTGGATGCGTTTGACACCGGCATGTTGCGCCCCAAGAAAACGCAACTCGCAGTCTTCGGCGTCACGCGCCACGCGGAGCGCCTGCAGCGGCTCACGAGCCTTGTTCCGTGTGAGAGCTGCTCATTCGGGCCTTGCCAGTACAGGCGCGCGCCTTACAAACGCGCACCGCGGACGACAGCCGAGCCGCTACCCGCGCCCGCCAATGTGCCGGAAAGTGTCCTCGACGCAGATGCGCAATACACCGTCAATCGGAAGGCCTTGCAGCGATGGGCCGAGGAACGCCTCGCTATCGCAACGCAAGCCGACGGGTCGATGGTCGCCACGTTCCGCTACGACGGAACCACCTGCACGAACATGGGTCGTCCGCTGGCCTTCATCTACAAAGTGAAACTCGGCCCGCGCGCCGACGAGTACCCAATTCTGGACCAGCGCTGCAGCCCGGCCGAAGGCGACACCGGCCACGAGTCGATGTGCAAATTCGTTGAGGATTCCGATCGCCTGATGACCGCGATCGACAGTGAGAAACCTCTGCTCGGTCAGCGCCTGAACGCCGTCCTCGAATGGCGGCGCGAGCCGAACGGCGCCGGCTGCTACTGCGAGCCGCAAAGCCGCAATCACAAGTGGGGGCTGGTTCTCGAAACCATCCACTACGCTCTGGTACAAAAGGAATCGAACCGAGAGACGGAGAACTCATGAAGAAGCTTTTGCATGAAGAGGTGCTGGAACGGCCTTTGCTCGGCGACGGCGCAATGGGCACGCAGTTGATGATTGCCGGCCTTGAACAGGGCAACTGCGGCGAAGCCTGGAACCTGACGCACCCCGAGCGCGTGCTCGCCATCCAACGCCGTTATGCTGAAGCCGGCTCCGACTGCATCATCACCAACACTTTTGGCGGATCGCGCATCATGCTCAACCGCCATGGCGAAGCGGAGCATGTGCCCGAAGTCAATAAGGCCGGGGCTGCGATCGCACGGCAAGCATTCGGCAGCAAAGACGGATACGTTCTCGGCGACATCGGTCCCTTCGGCGGATTGCTCGAACCGTTCGGCGACTTCACCATCGCCCAGGTGCAGAGCGCTTTTGAAGAGCAGGCGGCTGCACTGGTCGCTGGCGGCGCCGATGCCATCATCATCGAAACCCAGACATCGCTCGAAGAGCTCGCAATCGGCATTGAGGCGGCGAAGACGGCCGGAGCGAAATGCATCATCGGATCCATGGCCTACGACGTTACGCTCGACGGCTCAACGTTCCGCACCATGATGGGCATTGAGCCGGAACGCGCAGCCGAATTCATGGAGGAGCACGGCGCGCACATCGTGGCCCTCAACTGCGGCACGGGAATGGATATGCCCCACGCGCTGCTGGCAGTGGAGCGATACAAGAGCGCGACAAAGCTACCGGTGATGGTTCAGCCAAACGGAGGAAAGCCGCGCCTCGTGAATATGAAAGTCGTCTACGATGAGACGCCGGAACAGATGGTCAAGGGCGTTCTCCCGCTGCTTGAAGCGGGAACGAACATCATCGGCGCATGCTGCGGCAGCACGCCCGATCATATTCGCGCGTTTAGAAAAGTCATGGATGAGTTTCTCGAACAAAAAGGAATTGAACCTTTGGGAGCGCAGCATGAAAGTCAAAGTTTGTGATGTGAATGCGGATGCTGAAAACAAGCTTCCCGCCAAGACTGAAGATAAATCCGGCATCGGCGTTCATTACATTGACGCCTACATCAAGCCGATGAACACCAAGCTTGAAGATGGCACCGCGGTGCGATGCAAACGCCGCGGCCTGAAAATCACACTTTCCGCCGGCACGAAGAAAGGCGAAGGGCTGATGCGCCGCCTCGACGTGAGCCCGGACCCGGTTGTGATGCTGCGTGCCGCGCTCGATGAAGCCGCCGAGGCCGCCGGCGTCGAATTCACCGTGGAAGACGGCGCGATCTTTCTGGCGCTTTAACCTTCGCAGCCCGGCTCCTCATCCCCGGAACCATCGGCCGCTCCCGCAAAGGTAAAACCGCCCAAAATGGGACGTTTATTCGTGCCCAGGCCGGTTGTGCAACTTTCCGCCGGGTTGATTCGTCTGTGCAATAGCGTGCCTATGGGCGCATTGGGTGGATTTGCGCCTCACCGGACTCCGATTGCCGCTACTCGCCTGAAATCACGCGGCGACCGCGCAGGTTGGGATTCACTTCAGCAAAGAGGCTCCGTGACTAACCTCGATGCCCTGTGCATCCCGGCAGTCAATTCAAATATGAGAAAATGTCCCTATCAAATCGAGCGCTCGTAACCGGACATAAGAGAAGAAGAAGGCGATGGACCAACCCCTTTCTGTTTCAAGTTCTGACCTTGGGCAGCCGCCCTTAGACTCAACAAAAAAACGCCGCCACCTCTGGATCTGGGTGATCGTCCTGGTGCTGTTTGCGCTCCTCTTTTGGTGGGTGTGGAGACAGCACAGTGCGAGCGCCGCTCCCGCAGGCGGCGGACGCGGCGCTGCGATGGGCGGAACGGTGCCGGTCACCGTCGCCACCGCAACCAAGGGCAGCATCGGCGTCTATCTTGAAGCCATCGGAACCGTGACGCCGACATACACCGACTCCGTCACCGCGCAGGTTACGGGCGTGATTACGGCTGTCCACTACCGCGAAGGGCAGGACGTTCGCAAAGGCGATCCGCTGGTCGATATCGATTCCCGGCCCTACGAAGCGCAGCTTAACCAGGCACAGGGCGCCCTGAGCCGCGATCAAAATCTGCTCGCCGAAGCGCAGATGGATCTCAAGCGCTACCAGGACGCGTGGGCCAGGAATGCCATCCCTCGTCAAACACTGGAGGATCAGGAGAAGCTCGTTCTCGAGGATCAGGGGACCGTGCAGAACGATCAGGGCACCGTCCAATACGACGAGGTGCAGGTCTCTTTCTGTCATATCGCCTCGCCGATCGACGGGCGAGTGGGACTGCGGCTTGTCGATCCAGGCAATCTGGTCACGGCCAATTCCAGCACACCGCTTGTTGTGGTTGCGCAAATTCATCCCATCACCGTGATCTTCACGTTGGCTGAGGATAGTTTGCCCGACGTTCTGAAACAGATGCACATCGGCAAACCGCTTGAGGTCGACGCCTATGACCGTACCCAGCAAACCATGCTGGCAAAAGGGAAACTGATCACCGTCGACAACCAGATTGACACCGTCACGGGAACCGTAAAGCTGCGCGCGCAATTCGACAACGCGAACGGCCTTCTCTTCCCCAACCAGTTCGTCAACACACGCCTGCTGGTCAAGACCCTCGATAACCAGACCCTTATCCCTTCCTCCGCGGTTCAGCACAACGGCTCGGTCGATTACGTTTATCTGATCCAGAAGAACAAAGCCGTGATGCGGAACGTGAAATCGGGAATCTCAGATAAGGGAAACACCGCGGTCACCGGCATCAATCCCGGTGACATGGTGGCTAACAGCAGCTTTCAGAAATTGGTCAACGGTTCCGCCATTTCCATCTCCAAGGTCATTATTCCTGCCACATCCTCCGATACCACTGAGGCTGCTCCATGAACCCATCCCGGCCATTCATTCTGCGGCCGGTTGCGACCTCGCTGCTGATGGCCGCAATTCTCCTGGCTGGGCTGGTCGCTTTTTTCCAGCTCCCTGTTTCGGCGCTGCCAGAGGTTGACTACCCGACGATTCAGGTAGTCACCTTCTATCCCGGCGCCAGCCCGGACGTCGTAGCGACCACCATCACTGCGCCCCTGGAACGCCAGTTCGGCGAGATGCAGGGCCTCAGCCAGATGACTTCCACCAGCGCGGGCGGAGTCTCGGTCATCGTGCTCCAGTTCGGTCTTACGGAGTCGCTCGACGTCGGCGAAGAAGAAGTGCAGTCGGCGATCAACGGCGGCCAGACGTTTCTGCCGTCCGATCTGCCCGTCCCGCCGGTTTACACCAAGACCAATCCGGCTGACGCCCCGGTCCTCACGCTGGCCATTACCTCTGACTCCATGCCGCTCTCTCAGGTTGAGGATATGGTCGACACGCGCCTGGCCCCCAAGCTCTCGCAGTTGGCCGGAGTCGGTTTGGTCTCGATCAGCGGCGGCCAAAAGCCCGCAGTCCGGATCCAGGTGAATCCAGTCGCGCTGTCCTCTTACGGCTTGAACATGGAGGATATGCGCACGGCCTTGACGCAGGCCAGCGTCAACTCCGCCAAAGGAAACTTCGACGGGCCCCGCCAGGACTACCAGATCGACGCCAATGACCAGATCAACACCGCCGACGACTACAAGAATGTGGTCGTCTCGTACAGCAATGGCGCGCCGGTTTTCGTCAAAGATGTTGCCAACGTGGTCAATGGCGTAGAGAACAGCAAGCAGGCCGCCTGGATGAATCTCACGCCTGCGGTCATTCTCAATATCCAGCGGCAGCCCGGCGCCAACACCATCACCGTCGTCGACTCCATCCAGAAGGTTCTGCCTCAGCTTGAGGCCAATCTGCCCGCCGGCCTCAAGGTCACGACGCTGACCGATATGACCACCAGCATTCAAGCTTCGGTCCACGACGTGGAGTTTGAGCTCGGGCTGACCGTCGCTCTGGTTGTCATGGTCATCTTTCTCTTTCTGCGCAGCCTGCGCGCAACCGTCATTCCGTTCGTGGCCGTGCCGCTTTCGCTCATCGGCACCTGCGCCGTCATGTATCTGCTCGGCTACTCGCTGGACAATCTTTCTCTCATGGCGCTCACCATCTCCACCGGATTCGTGGTCGACGACGCCATCGTCATGATCGAAAACATCAACCGATTCCTTGAAGAAGGCATGCCGCCGCTGGAAGCCGCGCTGACCGGCGCCGGCCAGATCGGCTTCACCATCGTTTCGTTGACCGTTTCGCTCATCGCCGTGCTCATTCCGCTCTTGTTCATGGGCGACGTGGTGGGCCGCCTCTTTCGCGAGTTCGCGGTCACGCTGGCCGTCACCATCGTCATTTCAGCGGTGGTTTCGCTCACCCTCACACCCATGATGTGCTCGCGCATCCTGCGCCACGATCCGAAACACCAGGAAGGCCGCTTCTATCAGGCGTCGGAACGGGTGTTCAACAGCCTCATTGCTTTCTACGGACGCACGCTGCGCGTGGTCCTGCGTTACCAGACCCTCACCCTCCTGGTGGCTGTGGCCACGCTTATACTCACCATCGTCCTCTACATCTTTATTCCCAAGGGATTCTTCCCGGTGCAGGACACCGGCGTGATTCAAGGCATCTCGCAAGCGTCGCAGTCCATCTCCTTCGACGCCATGAGCCAGAAACAGCAGGAGCTTGCGAAGATTATCCTCAAGGATCCCGCCGTCGAAAGCTTGTCGTCGTTCATCGGCGCCGATGGCATCAACACCACGCTCAACAGCGGCCGCATCTCGATCAATCTGAAACCCATCAATCAGCGCGTCGGAGCATCCGACGTCATCCGCCGCCTGCAGCAGAATTTGGCCCAGGTGCACGGCATGCACCTTTACATGCAGCCGGTCCAGGACATTACAGTCGATGACCGCGTGAGCCGCACGCAGTATCAGTACACGCTCGAGGACCCTGACACGGACGAGCTGAATGATTGGAGCAACAAGTTCGTGGCGCAGCTCAAGAAATTGCCCGAGCTGGAAGATGTGGCAACGGACCAGCAGACCGGCGCGCGCGCCGTCCAACTGGTCATCGACCGCGTGACCGCTTCCCGGCTCGGCATTGCGCCCACCACGATCGATAACACGCTCTACGACGCTTATGGGCAGCGTGAGATCAGCACTCTCTATACGCAGCTCAATCAATATCACGTGATTCTGGAAACGCAGCCGGAGTGGCAGCAGGACCCCAAGAAGCTGAGCGATCTTTACATTCAGTCGAGCGCTTCCACCGGCGCCACCGGTGCGGGCGCGGCAACCTCGTATTCTTCTTCGGCTTCTTCGTCGGCCGGGTCAAACGCGCTCACGTCTTCCGTGCGCTACACACCGTCGTCAGAAGTTCTCACCGCGCCGGCCAGAGTTCTTTCCGGCGGCACGGGAGCCGGGTCAACCTCGAACCTCACCTCTTCTTCCTCGGGCGCAAACGCCATTCCGCTCAGCGCCTTCACCCAGATGAGCAACACCACCGAGGCGCTCTCCATCAATCACCAGGGACAGTTCCCTTCGGTTACGGTCTCATTCAATCTCGCGCCCAATGCTTCATTGGGAACCGCCATCAGCGACATTGAAAAAGCGGCGAAGAACCTTAATTTTCCTGCCAGCTTGCAGTCCGGTTTCCAGGGCACCGCGGCTTCCTTCCAGAATTCTCTTACCAATGAACCGCTGCTGATTCTTGCCGCTCTGGTCGCTGTCTACATCGTGCTTGGCATCCTCTATGAGAGCTTCATCCACCCCATAACAATTATTTCCACGCTCCCCTCGGCCGGCGTGGGCGCGTTGCTCGCGCTCATGGCTTTCCGCCAGGATCTCAGCGTCGTGGGAATCATCGGCATCATTCTGCTCATCGGCATTGTGAAGAAAAACGGCATTCTGATTGTGGACTTCGCGTTGGAGGCCGAGCGCAAGCACGGCAAGGATTCGACGGAGGCAGTTTACGAGGCCAGCATGATGCGTTTCCGTCCCATCATGATGACCACGATGGCTGCGCTCCTGGCCGGGATTCCTCTGGCGGCCGGAACCGGCCTGGGTTCTGAGCTGCGCCGCCCGCTCGGCATTGCCATGGTCGGCGGCCTGTTGCTGAGCCAGTTGCTCACCTTCTACACCACACCGGTGATCTACATCTTCTTCGACCGCCTAGCTGAGCGCGTCAAGGGTCGGCATCTTTCGCGGCTGCCTTCAGTGCTCGAGGCCCAGGCAGGTGAAGAGAACGCATGAACCTTTCGGCCCCATTCATCCGGCGGCCCGTGGGCACTACGCTGCTCACCGTTGCTGTCGCCATTGCCGGAGCAATCGCGTTCGTGGTGCTGCCTGTAGCCCCGCTGCCGCAGGTGGATTTCCCGACCATCAGCGTTTCCGCCGGATTGCCCGGCGCGAGCGCGCAGATTATGGCGGCTTCGGTCGCCACGCCGCTCGAACGCCAGTTCAGCCACATCGCAGGCATCACTGAGATGACTTCGTCGAGTTCGCTCGGCTCGACCAACGTGACCATGCAGTTCGATCTCAGCCGCAACATCGACGGTGCGGCGAGAGACGTGCAGGCGGCCATTAATGCCGCGCGTACCTATCTGCCTGCGAATCTGCCATCCAACCCTTCCTATCGTAAGATCAATCCGGCTGATTCGCCCATCATGATCATCAGCCTCACCTCCAACAAATACCAGGTGACAAAGCTCTACGATCTTGCCTCCACCATCCTCGAGCAAAAGCTCTCGCAGATTCAGGGCGTCGGGCAGGTGGGCGTGCAAGGCGGCGGTACGCCTTCGGTGCGCGTCGAGGTCAACCCCACCAAGCTGGAGAGTTTTGGGCTCACTCTCGGCAGCGTGCAGTCGGTGCTCAGCCTGCAAAACTCGCATTCCCCCAGGGGCCAGCTTTCCAATGCCGGGATCAGCGAAGACATTATCACCAACGACCAGATCTCCGATGCTGCCGACTATCGCGCCCCTGATCATCGGCTACCACAACGGGGCAGCGATTCGCCTCTCCGACGTGGCCGACGTTGTGGACTCCACGCAGAATATCCGCACCGCCGGATTTATCGACGGCACCAAGGGCGTTGTGCTCACCGTCTTCCGCCAGCCCGGCGCCAACATTATTCAAACCGTCGATCGCGTCAAGGCGCAACTGCCGTTTCTTGAGGCGGTGCTGCCCGAGGGCATCAAGACGACTGTAGATGTGGATAGAACCGTGACCATCCGCGCTTCGGTCAATACGGTTTATCGAACGCTGGTCGGATCGGTCTGCCTCGTCATCCTGGTTGTCTTCATCTTTCTGCGCAGCCCGCGCTCCACCCTCATTCCCTTCATTGCCGTGCCGGTCTCGCTCATTGGCACCTTCGCCATCATGTATCTGCTCGGCTACACGCTCGACAACCTGTCCCTGATGGCGATCGTGATCGCCACCGGATTTGTGGTCGACGACGCGATCGTGGTCATGGAAAACATCACGCGGCATATGGAAAGCGGCATGGAGCCGCTTGCCGCCGCTCTCCAGGGCGCGAAGGAAATCGGGTTTACGATCTTCTCCATCAGCATGTCGCTGATTGCCGTTTTTATTCCCATCCTGATGATGGGCGGCATCATCGGGCGGCTCTTCCGCGAATTCGCAATCACGCTTTCCACGGCCGTCGTCATTTCAATGGTCATTTCCTTATCCACCACGCCCACCATGTGCGCGCACCTGCTCAAAGCTCACAAAGAGGGCGAGAAGCATAATTGGCTCTACCGAACCAGCGAAAAAGGCTTTGACGGTATGATCTGGTTCTACCGCCGGTCACTGGCCTGGGTCCTCGATAATCCCGGGCTCACGCTGGTCGTGCTTCTGCTCACCGTTGCGCTGAATGTCCTCGTTTACATCAGGCTCCCCAAGGGCTATTTCCCGCAACAAGACACGGGCATCATCATGGGCCAGGTGCAGGGTCCACAGGACGCATCCTTTCCCTTCATGAATTTCTCCATGACGTCGCTGATCAACGTGGTGAAAGGCGATCCCGCGGTGGCTCACGTCCTGGCCTACACCGGCGGCGGTAACGCCGGCTTCATGTTCATGGCACTCAAGCCGCTGGGCAGTCAATGCAAGGAAAGCCCCAATTGCGCGGTGCGCCAGACCGCGGCGCCAGACGTGATCAACCGCCTGCGGCCAAAAATGAATCGCTTGCCCGTGGCCTCGGCATATCTTCAGGCCGCGCAGGATTTGCGCATCGGGGGCCGCGGCGGCGGCGCGCTTTACCAATATACGATTCAGTCCGACAACATCGATGACCTCGCGCATTGGGCTCCGATTCTTTACCAGAACATGCAAAAGCTCCCCGACGTGACGGACGTGAACACCGACTGGCAGAACGGAGGCTTGCAGGAGCTGCTCAACTACGACCGGGTCACCGCGGCGCGCATGGGCCAGACGCCGCAATCGCTCGACAGCGCCCTCTGCAGCGCATTTTGCCAATCTGAGGTTTCGGTGATTTACACGCAGCTCAACCAGTATTACGTGGTGATGGAAGTGGCGCCCCAGTACTGGCAGGATCCGTCGGGTCTGAACAACATTTACTTCAAGCCCCCCAGTTCTTCATCGTCGGCCGGACTCAATGCCGTTTCGCCGCTGCTCACCCTGGCCAAGCCAAGCACCAACACAACGCCGCTTCAGGTCGCTCACACCGGACTCTTTCCTTCAACCACCGTCTCCTTCAACCTGAAGAACGGCGCCGCGCTCAGCGATGCCACGCGAGAAGTGACGCTAATGGAAGAAAAGCTGGCCATGCCCGGTACGGTGCGCGGATTTTTTGCCGGGACGGCCCAGGCTTATCAGCAATCGCTGTCGTCGCTCCCGATCCTGGTCGTCACCGCACTACTTTCGGTATTCATCGTGCTCGGCATTCTCTATGAAAGCCTCGTTCACCCGTTGACCATCATTTCCACGGTGTTCTCGGCGAGCGCCGGCGCCATGCTCGCCCTCATGCTGTTCCACATCGATCTCAACATGATCTCCATCATCGGGATCATTTTGCTCATCGGCATCGTGAAGAAAAACGCCATTATGATGATCGACTTCGCCTTGCAGGCTGAGCGTAACGAAGGCAAATCGACGCGCGACGCGATTTTTGCCGCATGCATGCTCCGTTTCCGTCCCATCATGATGACCACCATGTGCGCCATCTGCGGTGCCCTGCCACTGGCCTTCGGAACCGGCACCGGCTCGGAACTGCGCAAGCCTCTGGGCATCACGATTGTCGGCGGGCTGCTTTTGAGCCAGGCACTCACGCTTTACACCACTCCGGTGGTTTACCTGATGATGGACCGTCTTCGCCTCCGCGCACTTGGCCGGACTCGAGACATCCTCCCGGCAACCGCAGAAGGTGCGGTCTAATGAAGGATATTGACCATGATTGAGCGATCGAATCGAATTCCGGCCTTATTCACCGCCAGCGCTCTGGGATTTTTCGCGCTGCTTGCCGGCTGCCGCGTTGGCCCTCCGTATCACGCTCCGGCCCCGCCGTCGGTTACGGCGCCGAATTACAAGGAGTCCACCGTCAACTTCCAGGACGCCGATGGGTGGAAAGTGGCCAGCCCGCAGGACGCGATGATCAAGGGCAACTGGTGGGAAGTTTTCGGCGATTCCGAGCTGAACTCGCTTGAAGATCAGCTCAATATCAACAACCAGAACCTGAAAGAATATTTCCAGAATTACATGGCGGCCCGCGCCACGATTGCCGAGGCCCGCTCACAATACTGGCCGACGATCACCGCGAACCCATCCTGGAGCCGGTCGAAGAGTTCCGGAACTCTGAATAACTCCAGCCAGGCGAACGTCGGCAAACAGTCAACGCTTTGGAATTTCCCGATCGAGGCCTCGTGGACGCCGGACCTCTGGGGCAAAATCCGCAATGAGGTGCATGAGGCGGAGTACGCCTCGCAAGTGAGCGCCGCCGACCTTGAGAATGAGAAGCTCACCGAGCAGGCCAGCCTGGCCGAATACTATTTTGAGATTCGCGGCCAGGATATGCTGCAACAAATCCTCAATCAGACCGTCGCCGCCGATCAAAAGTCGCTGGCTTACAACCAGGCCCAATACGACACCGGCATCGGCGATTACATCTCGGTGATCGAGGCCAAAACAACACTGGATGCCGCGCAGGCCGCGGCCACGAATGTGGGCCTGTTGCGTGGGCAGTATGAACACGCCATCGCGACGTTGACCGGCAAGGTAGCCACCGATTTTTCCATTCCTGTAAAGCCGATGGTCTTTGTTCCGCCTTCGATTCCTACCGGCGTGCCCTCTCAGCTCGTGGAGCGGCGGCCCGACATCGCGGCAGCGGAGCGAACGCTGGCCGAGGAAAACGCGGTGATCGGCATCGGCTACGGAGCCTTTTTCCCGCAAGTGACGATCGGCGCCAGTGCTGGATTTGAGAGCTCTGCAATAACCAGCTTGTTTACCTGGCCGAGCCGCGTCTGGTCCATTGGCCCCTCCATCTCAGAAACCATCTTCGACGGCTGGCTCTATCGCGCCGAGCTGCATCAATATGTCGCTCAGTACAACGCAGACCTGGCCACCTATCGGCAGTCCGTGCTGACGGCCTTCCAGCAGGTGGAGGACTCCATGGTCGCCACGCGGACCTATTCGCAGCAAATTCTCCGCCAGCAAGATGCGGTGAAGGACTCGCAGGATTATCTCAATCTTGAGTTGGTCCGTTACAACACCGGCGTCGATCCCTACGTCGACGTCATGCTTGCGCAAACCACGCTGCTCAACAGCCAGGAGACCCTCAACACGCTCCAGGTCGAAGAGATGACATCGACGGTCGAGTTGGTGCAGGCGTTGGGCGGTGGCTGGGACCGTTCGCAGCTTCCCACGCCCGCGCAGACAGGCGCCAAGACCACCAAAGCGGACTACACACTTCCGCAATAGCGAGCAATGAAGCGAAAGGAGCAGGGGCCTTCAGGCTCCTGAACTCACATCATGTTGTCATCCTGAGCTCGAGGCCGCGCGCCCGGGCGAGCGGCCGCAGTCGAAGGACCTGCTGTTGCTTTTGAACGATACGGGCTTCAGCCCGTACAAGTCACTGCGCTGACCGGTAACAGATGTTTTCGCCATCCAGCCGGTATTCCGCCGAGCAAACGTCGCCCCCGCAGATCATCGGGTCGCCGCAGTAGAGCTGGCGGCGAGTGATCAGCCCCAGCGTCCCGCATTTCGGGCAAGACATAACGGCTACGTACGGGTTCTGCGCCTGCCCCAGCTTGGCTTGGTTCTCAAGAACAAAAATCGTTCCCGGGTCCATGCGTTCGGGGATCCACTCTTCCAGAAAACTCAAGTCGGCTGACATTCGTTCCCTCCGGGTCTGATGGATCCGGGCCGTGACTGAGTTCACGCGGCTCCGTTTTTCTTCGAAAACAAGCTGCGAAACACTTACCGGTATTAGATGCGTGAATCCGATTTAGGACAGTTTTGCCGGACCGGCCGGCGAAGTCAATTCGAATCGAAGCCCGGGAGTAGCAAGTGGGATTCCCCTTGAGGCAAACCCACCATCCAGGCTAGCGCGCTGCCTCCGTCGCCGCTCCCCCGTGTGCGCGTGCGTATTCGTCAATCGCTCTGTACGTCTCCTCGTTGCGCAAGATGGCCTCCACGTACTCCCGCGTCTCGGTGAACGGGATGGACTCGACAAACTCGTCGATGCCCGAATAGGGTCCGGCTGCTTCCCAATCCGCGACGCGATAATCCCCCGCGTTGTATGCCGCCAGTGCATACTCCCGCACGCCGCCAAAGCGATCCAGCATCTGTCGCAGATACCGCGTTCCCAACCGGATGTTCATCGCCGGATCAAGCAGTTGGAACGTCTGGAATGAAGTGATTCCCTCTTGGTGCGCCATCGTTCTGCCTACGGCCGGCAGCAATTGCATCAGCCCATACGCGTTGGCGTGCGAAATTGCCGACGGATCGAACTCCGACTCCTGGCGAATCAATGACGCCACCAGGTACGGATCGAGATTGTTCTTCGCCGATTCGGCCTGGATCGTATCCCACCACGGCTCGGGAAACAGGATTCGCCAATACACAAGCGGAATCGACTCGATGGATGCCGACGCCGAACCCGGCAAAGCCCGCTTAAGCGAACGCACGGCGCGATAAGTCTCTCCATACGACGAGTAAATCTGCGCTTCGGCCAGCGCGCTCCATGACGCCGAATCGGGATCGGCCTTGATCTCCTGCGCGATGTATTCGTTCAGCCCTGCGTTGGCCAGCAGCCGCGCTTTGGCCAGGTGCGGGCTATCCTCGGGGAATGTGTCCACGAGATGCGGTAGCGGCACCGGCTGAAAGCGATCGAGTTGCGGATCGGACGCGGGCTGTGTCGCGCCCAGGACCGACAACCGCTGGCGCGCCATCTGCGCATAGAAAAAATGCTGGTAGGCGTGGATGATCGTGCGGTAGTTGGCCGCAGCCGAGGCAGCCTGATGATCCTGCGTTTCATAGAGGCGCCCGCGCCAGTAGAGAGCCGAGACCGTTTCCACAGCGGACGGATAGTTATGAATCTGATCGTCGAAGATCCGCTCAGCATCCTTGTAAAGCCCCGACCGGTAGCTCAACCACCCTGACCGCCAGTGCGCGGCCGCGGCGTTCTTGTCGCCGGGAAAGCGCGCGGCAAGCTCGCTGTAATACTGGGTCGCCGTCGGGTAGTCGCGCTTCAGCAGGTACATGTTTCCGCTGGAAAAGAGCGCATCGGCCAGCCACGGGCTATGCGGAAAGCGCGTCTCCATCTCGGAGACGATCTGCTTCTGCGTGTCGGTATCGTCGCGCCCTCGGGCCAGCTCCATCAGCAGGTCAAGGCGGTGCGCGCCGTTCTCGTCGGGGCTGTCGGGCAACGCCGTGGCCTCCGCAAGGGTCAGCCGCTTCAGCTTCAACTGGCACGCGGCTTCGGAGAGGTCAAAAGAGGCGCGGGTCCCGGCATCCAGGCCCGGCTCGCGCTCCAGAGCCTGAAATTGCTCTGAGGCCTCCTCGTAGCGGCCCGCGTTGTAATAGGCATCCGCCAGGCTGCGCAGCTCGGCCACGGTCAACGTCGCCTCAGCCCCCGTCGCAGTTAGTTTGGCGCGCGCCGTCAACGCCTCCGGGCTCAAGGGATGTTCCAGCAAAACCTTCTTGAAGACAGCTTCCGCGGCCTGTTGCTGGCCGAGCGCCTGCTCCACTTCGCCTTCAGCCAGTTGAAAGGCCGGACGGTCCGCTGCTTCGCTGCCGGCAGCCGCGGCCAAAACCTGGCGTGCAGCCGTCAGCTTGTTCATCGCCAGCAGGACGTCGGCTTCAAGCTCCGGAGCCTGGTCGTCGAAGACGCTCTCGGGATAGCGATCGGCAAATCCATGCAGAGCATTCTCTGCGGCAGCGTCATCACCCGCAGCATGGCTCGCCTCGGCATCGAGAAAGTCCACGTAGTCGCTCAGCTCTCCGTCGGCGCGGCGAGCCTGTGCCAGCGCGGCTTCAGCCTCGGCATAGCGCTTATCAAGCAGGTACGCGTGCCCCAGCGCCAGGTAAGCCGCCGCCGCGGCCTCGCCCGTGTGGTTGTGCGCGTAGGCCGTCACACCCGCATAAGCCGCCGGTGTGCGCAACGTGGCGAGCTGCTGGGCCATCGGCTGCAGCTCTTTTGAAGCGACGAAGGCTTGCTTGAGGCGTGCCGTGCGCGCCAGGCGCGCGGCGCGGCTCGACGAATGAGTCGGCTTGTGCGCGGTGTGCGTCGTCTTTGCCGCCGGCTTCGGCTTTTTAATGGCTCCAGCGCTTGTCGAGCCGTGCGCATTCGACATCGGCTCAGCCGCTGCCGGCGCTGGAGTGGATTGCGCTGGCGAGAGCGTCGTGCTGAGCCACAGAAGGGCCGCCAGGGCCGCGAGCGCGAGCCGCGGTAAAGGCGGCGCGACACGCGGTGGGGAAGACAAGCATCGCATATTTCCACTCTATGCTGAATTGGACGCAACCGAACGGCACGGGGAATCACTTGCGTAACCACCGCGCCGACCACCCTGTCGCGGCGGGCGCTCCTTCGCGCCTCGTCTGCACCAAAAACGATCTGTCATCCTGAGCGACCGAACACTGACCCTGAACGAAGTGAAGGGGAAGGTGAAGGGAGTCGAAGGACCTGCATCTATTCCTTCGCTCGGTCTCACCGCTCGAAGGGTGAGAAATCGAGCCCCGCTAACCCCTCTAGCTGCGCTCACTCCGCTAAACCCGGTTTGGCCCCTGCCGCCTGCGTCCGTTACACTCATCTTTCGGGCCTCCTGAATCGTTCCGGGCCGGCCAAGCGAGATTCCCTGCTGCCAGCCGTCAGGCTGTCCCTTTTGAACCATCTTTTTGGAACCAACTGCCATGTCAACCATCCAACCAATTGCGGCACCAGACGAGCAGCATCCCGATGTGGCGCTGGTCGCACGGGTCCGCAATGGCGACATTGCCGCCTACGACACGCTGGTGCGCAAGTACGAGCGGCAGATCTTCAGGATTGCGCAGCACATCACGCAGAACCGTGAAGATGCCGAAGACGTGATGCAGGACGCGTTTCTCAAGGCATACGAGAAGCTCGATCAATTTCAAGGGAACTCGAAGTTCTACACATGGCTGGTTCGAATCGCGGTAAACGAGAGTCTCATGCGGCTGCGCAAGCGGCGCACCGGCAAACTCGTCTCGATGGACGAGGACGTGGCCACCGAAGAGGGGTCCGTTCCCCGCGACTTCGCCGACTGGGCTCCGAATCCGGAGCAGAACTACACGCAGTCCGAGCTGGCCGAGATTCTCAAGAAAACCATTCAGGGCCTGCCGCAGGGCTTTCGCGTGGTCTTTGTGCTGCGCGATGTGGAAGGTCTCTCCACCGAGGAGACCGCCGAGACGCTGGGATTGAGCGTTCCCGCCGTCAAATCGCGCCTGCTGCGGGCGCGCCTGCAACTGCGCGAGCGCCTCACGCGCTACTTTGGCAGAAGAGCTCCGGCAATTGCGCAGGCCATCGCGGCGCCAGGCGGAGACGGAGCTGAAGCATGACCTGCACTGAGTTCCTCAAGATCCTCGACGACGTGATCGACGAATCCATCGCCGTGGGAACCCGCACCGAAATTGAAGCCCACCTCAAGAAGTGCGGCCATTGCGAAGTGGTTCTGAACACCACGCGCAAGACCATCGAAATCTTCCGCTGCCACGAGGTCTATGAATTGCCCACCGAAGTCAGCGAGCGCCTGCACGTGAAGATCATGGAAAAGTGCAAGAAGGCGAAATAGAAGCTTCCAGCCTCTGCCGCCTCGTTTCTTAAGTTCGCATCCCAAGCGCATAGTCAGCCCTCGAAAGCACGGTCAGCGCTGGAATGCAGAGTCAGCCCCGGAATGCGGCGTCATCCTGAGCGGAGGTCGCCGCGGCGACCGCAGTCGAAGGACCTGCATTTGGTGTTCTCAACCTGAGCAACGAACCTCTGCTGATTCCCTGTCAAGCCCTCCCACCTGGACTTGCAGCCCTTCCGATCCACCCAACTCATTCACTCGCCTTCACTTAACCACTCCTACACTTTTTTCCTGAAGTTTGCCGATCATTTCCCCAAACTCGCTACACTTGTCTTATGTGGGCAATGAGCCAACCTGCCAACTCGCCAGCACGCGCGAAAGCGCGGCCAGCTTGCCAACTCGGGACTCCGGATCGTTACCGAACTCCAGCTCGCCGATCCCGTCCCTGTTTTGAGTGATCCAAGTCACTCATTTTGGCTCGTAGGAACTCCTGGAAACTGCGATCAGTGATTTTTATACCCCCCGGGGGTATATTTTGCCACTTAACTCTTTTATAATCAACGAATCTACTCCGAAACCGTCGACAGATTTCGTCGATTTTCGTCGATTTTGTGAGCCATAGAGGCCCTATTCGGCCCCTCCAGAGTCGAATCTAGGCATCGTGCTAAGTGGTGGCTAATTCCTGCTAGCAGCCGGAATGCGGGTTCTTGAACACCAGGCTGATCGGCAGCCACGGCGTAATCAGCTTCTCGTCGATCTCCGCGTCACCGGCCGTGCTCGAGAGCGATGAGCGCGTAAGCGCCGCCGTCAACTTCACGTTCCCTTTCACGCAGTACTCCTCAAGGAGCGTGGCTACGCCCTGATTGGTCGCTTCCATATAGTCGGCGGGCAGCGTGCCCCCCGTGCCGGGCAGATCGACCGCGCCCATGATGATCTGATCCATCGTCATCGGCGCTTTGCCCTTGACGCTCGCAGTGTCGACGCGAACCACGAGGATGGCCCGTGTGGCGAGTGAGTCCGACGGCGCGTCAGGATCGGCTGTGTACTGGATGGGAGGTATGGTCAGGCCCGACTTGCTGGGCTTTGCGGGCGCCGCGGCCAGAGAGAGATGGTAAGGAGGCCCTGTAAATTTGGGCTTAACCGGAATGCCGCCCTTGTCCTGGGGTCCACACCCCGTAAGAAGCGCAAATGCCGCAACGGCCAAAACGATCGCGTATTTCAAGTCATCCTCCAGGTCCCTAAAATTGACGCGCCATGATACCACCGCCGCAAGGCGATGCAATGTGACAAACAAACGAGGTCCGGAGTGACCAAAGGACCGGGGAGCACCGGAACAGGAAAGCACTTGGGGTGCCGTGACCACAACTTTCGGCGCAGAATAGAGTCTGAACGATCAGCAGGCTCGTGCCGTGCTCTGCCGGCCATTCCCCTACGAGGTGCATTTGCGATGGAGTTTTTGCGCGGCGCAACAGCCCTCGTCCTCTGCTGGATCCTGTGCTTCCCTGCACCGTTGGCTCTGGCTCAGAATGCCGCATCGCCTCAGGTTGCCGCGGCGAACCAGCCGCCTCCCGCTCCCCAGAAGCATCGAACGGACTACATATCCACGCAGCTCCAGGGCAACGCCCGCATCCTTCACGCTCTCAACCGATTCACCTTTGGCCCGCGGCCCGGCGATGTGGATGCCGTGCGCCAGATGGGTCCCGGCGAAACGGGCCTCGACAAGTGGTTCGACGCGCAACTGCACCCGGAGAGCCTGGACGAAACCGACTTGAACGCCCGGCTGGCCGAGTATCCCGCCATGCAGTGGAGCGCCCGGGACCTGATCTTCCGCATGCCGAGCCCGGCAATGATCCGGCAGGCAGCAGATGGAAAGATCGATATTCCCGGCAGCGGAACGCTGCACGCCGTGTATGAGAACCAGATCTACCGGTACCAGATGCGGAAGGCTGCCCAGGCCGAGAAGCAGACAGCGGCGGCAACGAATCCGAATGCGGCAGCACAGCAGCCCGGCGCGACGCAGCAGCCCGACATGAGCGCGGCGTCAGCGCCATCGATGACCACCGCTCCGGCGATGAGTACGATGACGCCGGCAGCCGCCGATCAGGCGCCTGCGGCCCCCGTGGCCGATGAAGCTCTCATCGCAAGCGTTCTCGCCCTTCAGCCGCAGGATCGTGTGCGGCGGTTGCAGGCGATGCAGCCGGCGGATTTCGACAGCTTCATCAAATCGCTCAAACCCGTGCAGCGCGCGGCGCTTGTGGCCGGCATGAGCCCGGACCTGAAAGAGTCCGTAGAAGATCTTGCGGCTCCCGAGCAGACGGTGGTCAAAGAGCTGTTCGCCGAGCGGCTGGCGCGCGACATCTACTCCAATGCGCAGCTCCAGGAAGTGATGACGGATTTCTGGCTGAATCACTTCAACATCTATCTGCGCAAGAACGAGCAAATGCCCTACTACCTGCCTGGGTATGCGCGCGACACGATCCGGCCGCACGCGCTGGGCAAGTTCGAAGACCTGCTTGAGGCCGTGGCGCACAGCCCGGCCATGCTCATCTATCTTGACAACGCGCAAAGCATCGGGCCCGATTCACTGGCTGCATCTCGCGCCAAGATGGTGAACGAGCGGCGGCCGAACGCCAAGCGTCAGGCGCCTGAGGGGCTGAACGAAAACTATGCCCGCGAGCTGATGGAACTGCACACGGTGGGCGTCAACGGCGGCTACACGCAGGCCGACGTGACGCAGGTGGCGCGCGTACTCACGGGTTGGACGGTGGACCGTCCGCAGTTCGGCGGCGATTTTCAGTTCAACGAAAACCGCCATGAGCCCGGAACGAAAAAAGTGATGGGCGCCAAGATCAAGGAGCACGGCGAGCTGGAGGGCAGCGAGCTGCTGCACATGCTTGCCATGCGGCCCGCGACAGCTCAGTTCATCTCGCGCCAGCTCGCCATCCGGTTTGTGAGCGACGATCCGCCGCAGACGTTGGTCGACCGAATGGCGAAGTCGTACCTCGCAAGCGGCGGCGACATTCCCTCGGTGCTGAAGACGCTGTTCCGCTCGCCGGAGTTCTGGACCACGAGCGACAGCAGCGTCAAGGTGAAGACGCCGCTCGAGTACGTCGTGAGTGCGGTGCGGGCAAGCAATGCGAACGTCACCAACTATGAGCCGCTGGTGAATGCTCTGAAGCAAATGGGAATGCCGCTCTACGGCTGCATTCCGCCGGTCGGCTACAAATGGGACGAGGCCGATTGGGTCAGCACCGGCGCGCTCGTCGACCGCATGAACTTTGCGTTGTCGCTGGCCGCAAACCGATTCCCTGGGAATCACCGTTGGGTGGGCGCCGGAGATGGACATGAGCGCACTCGACGACAATGCGCCCGCGATGCAGGTTGTGCCGACGCCGGAGACAGAAGAGGCGCGCCTCGAGCAAATTCTGCTGCCGGGCGGAGTGAGCGACGCCACGCGCGCAGCGGCGCTGAAGGAATTTGAGGCGCAGAACGGGCAAAGTGCCCTGATGGCAACACCGGTTGCAGCGCCGCGCAGAGCGAATCGCGCGCCAGCCGATGCGTACGAGCGGGAAGATCAGTTGCTGGCGGGATTGCTGCTTGGCTCGCCGGAGTTTCAGCGGCGGTGAAGCGCTAGCCGTCAGCCATCAGCTCCCAGCTTGGCAGCGGGAGAAAAGAGTTCGAAAGAACGTGGGCGGATCAGGAGAAAGCGACACTCGGGATGAACGAAAAATCAAGCTGACGGCTGATAGCTGGAGGCTGGGGAGATGCAAATGAACCGTCGATTCTTTCTGCACCGCGGCGCGTTGGCCGTGGCCGGCACAACGGCGATGCCAAATTTTCTTGTGCGCAGCGTTCTGGCGCAGACGGCCGGGATTCCGGACCAGCGGCTAGTCGTGATCTTCCAGCGCGGCGCCGCGGACGGGCTCAACGTCGTGGTTCCCTATCGCGAGAAGAATTACTACAAGATGCGGCCGAGCATTGCGATTCCGGACAACCAGGTTCTTGATCTGGACGGGTTCTTCGGGCTGCATCCCTCGCTCACCGCGTTCAAGCCGCTCTACGATCAGGGACACCTGGCGATCGTGCACGCCTGCGGCTCGCCCGATATGAGCCGATCGCACTTTGACGCGCAGGACTACATGGAATCGGGCACGCCGGGAGTAAAGAACACCGAGGATGGCTGGTTGAACCGCGCGTTGCAGGCGGAAGATGCATATCTCGCAGCATGCAACTGCGGCCGTCACAACCAGGAGCACACGGCCTTTCGCGCGTTGGCACTCGGCGCCGAAGTGCCGCGCACGCTCGACGGGAAAATTCCTGCAATCGCCATCGGCAACTTGAACAACTTTACCGTGGCCGGTCGAGGTCCGGCGCCATCGCCCGCGGCGAGCGCTTTTGAGGCCATGTATGCCGATTCGGGCGACCGCATTTTTCACGCGGCCGGCGATGAAACATTTGAGGCGGTGAAGATGCTGAAGGCGGCAAATCCCGCGCAGTACACGCCGGCGATGGGAGTGAACTACCCCAATACCGATTTCGGCAACAACATGCGCCAGATTGCGCAACTGCTCAAGGCGAACCTCGGCGTTGAAGCAGCGTTTACCGATGTGACCGGATGGGACACGCATCAGAACCAGGGTGGCGTGAACGGGCAGCTCGCAAACCGGCTCACGGATTTCTCGGGCAGCATCGCGGCCTTCTGGCGCGATATGGGCGATGGCGGAGCCAATGTGACGCTGGTGACGATGTCGGAGTTTGGCCGCACCGCGCGCGAGAACGGAACCGGCGGCACCGATCACGGACACGCCAACGCAATGTTCGTGCTGGGCGGGCAGGTGAAGGGCGGAAAAGTGTACGGCAAGTGGCCGGGCCTCGACGATGGACAGCTCAACGAGGGCCGCGACCTGGCGCTGACGACCGATTACCGCCAGGTGCTGGGCGAAGTGGTCACGCGCACGCTCGGCGCTGAGAATCTCGAGACAGTGTTCCCCGGAGCGCAACTGAGCCGGGCCGGATTCTGCGGCTCGTCTAGTGTCCTGTCCCTGAAGTTCGCAGAAATAAATCACCAGTCATCCTGAGCGGAGTTTGGCTCGCTTTCTGAGCCAAACGCAGTCGAAGGACCTGCATTTCGGTCTTCGACTTACGGAGCGAATTTCGGAGAGACCACACCAGCCCGCATTCCACCTCGGCGGCGAGGTCCGCTGGCACGCTGCCCGCCGCATGATTTACCCTGAAGTTCGGAATGAACATTCGGCGCACGCTTCTCTTCTCTTCCCTGGCCGTAGCTGGTATCGCCGCCACGGGCTTTATTGTCTTCGCCAAACAGGCTACAACATCCGGCGGCGCACCCTCGAGCCCATCTACGAGTCAAGACGTTCCCGACGCGCCGCAGGCCACTCCCGAGGCCACAACGGTTCCTAACGGCCCGTCTGTCGTGATGGATACTTCAATGGGCCGGATCACCTGCCAGTTCTACCAGAAACAGGCGCCCAACGCCGTAGCCAACTTCATTGCATTGGCGGAAGGCACGAAGGACTGGACCGATCCCACGACGAAAAAAGTCGTGCGCCACAAGCCATACTACGACGGCACGATCTTTCATCGCGTGATTCCGGAGTTCATGATTCAGGGCGGCGATCCCACTGGATCGGGGTTTGGCAATGCCGGCTATCTTTTCGACGACGAGCTCGATCCCGGTTTGAATTTCGACCGTCCGGGACGCCTGGCCATGGCCAACAGCGGATCAAATACGAATGGCAGCCAGTTCTTTATCACCGAGCAGGCAACCGATTTTCTCGATCAGCATTACACGCTCTTTGGCCAATGCGACGACGCCAGCGTTGCCGTCGTGAAGGCCATCGCGCGTGTGCCGCGCGACGCGAACGACAGGCCGCTCACACCGGTTGTGCTTAAGAAGGTGACGATTGTTCCCGAAGGTCAACCGATTCCGCCACCGGCGCCGTAAAACGGCGATCAGATTTTCAGTTGTCAGTGATCAGAAACAGAAAATCACAGGAGAATTCATGGCATTAGCACCAGGAACGTACGCCGTCTTCGCCACCACGGAAGGCAAAATCACCGTTCGGCTTTTTGAGGCCGAAGCCCCCATCACCGTCAAAAACTTTATCGAGCTGGCCGAAGGCGCCAAGGAGTGGTCGCATCCGGTTACCCGCGCCAAGTCCAAAGACAAGCTCTTCAACGGCACCATTTTTCACCGCGTGATTCCCGACTTCATGATTCAGGGCGGCGATCCGGCAGGCACAGGAATGGGCGGCCCGGGCTACCGATTTGAGGACGAGACCCGCGGATCGACGCACAAATTCGACAAGCCGGGCAAGCTGGCAATGGCCAACGCGGGACCGAACACGAATGGCAGCCAGTTCTTCATCACCGTGGCGGCAACGCCGTGGCTCACCGGCAACCACACCATCTTTGGCGAGGTCGTCGAAGGCCAGGACATCGTGACCAAAATCTCAAAGGTGCCGCGCAATGCGCAAGACAAGCCGCACAAGCCGGTGGTGCTGGAGTCAGTGACGATCGAGCGCGTGGCCTAAGCGCGGTGATCGAAGGACAGGGCCTCCTGCTCCGGCAGGAGGCCTTTCCTTTTGCGCCGGATAGGATTGTTGCGGCTCACGTATGATTTTGAATATGAGCGGCCAAGGTATCGTCGACATCCCCAGCCATCATCCGGTCGATGAGACCGTCGACAGGATTCGCGGCATCCTTGCGGCGAAAGCCGTAACCCTCTTCGCGCTCGTCGATCACAGCGGCGAAGCGGAGAAGGCCGGAATGAAGATGCGCCCCACGAAACTGCTGATCTTCGGGAGCCCAAAATCGGGGACGCCGGTGATGCTGGCCGCGCCAAGCATCGCCATCGATCTGCCGCTGAAGCTTCTTGTCTGGGAAGACGAAGCCGGAAAAACGTGGATCTCTTATAACACGGCGGATTATCTCCGCAGCCGCCACAATGTTCCCGGAGAATTGATGCAGAACCTCGCGGCAGCGGAGGCAATCGCGACAGCGGCAGCAAGAGAGTGAGCGACTTGGGCCAGGATCCGGGGCACGATGGGGAGCGGGGCGAGCCACAGCGGAGGCCTGACGCGAGCACGCCGCCGGACGGCCCGGATGCGCCGGGACACTCCCGCGCATTGAGCGGCGCATCGCACGCCTGGCGCGCGTTGCGGCATCGCAATTTCAGGCTGTTCTTCGGCGGGCAAACCATCTCTCTCATCGGCACCTGGATGACGCGCATCGCGACGTCTTGGCTGGTTTACCGGCTGACGGGATCTGCGCTCCTGTTGGGCACGGTCAGTTTCGCGGGCCAGATTCCGGCTTTCCTCTTCGCTCCCTTCGCAGGAGTTTGGGTAGACCGGCTGAATCGCAGGAATGTGCTGGTATGGACCCAAACGCTGGCCATGATTCAGTCGCTCGCGCTCGCGGCGCTCACATTCTCGGGACACGTCACGATTGAATGGATTCTGGTTTTGAGCGTGATGCAGGGCATGGTCAACGCGTTCGACATGCCGGGGCGGCAGGCGTTCATGGTGGAGATGGTGGGCGACCGCGCCGACCTCGGCAACGCGATCGCCATTAACTCGTCAATGGTGAACATGGCACGCTTGATCGGGCCGTCGCTGGCAGGAATGTTGATTGCCGCAACGAGCGAAGGCTGGTGCTTTCTGATCGATGGCATCAGCTACATCGCCGTGATCGCGTCGCTGCTGATGATGCGGATCGAGGCAGCGGCGGTGCGGCGGACGGCAACATCGCTGCTGACCGAGTTGAAGGAGGGATGGAGTTACGTTGCCGGCTTCCTGCCGATTCGAACAATTTTGATGCTATTTGCCTTGGTGAGCCTCATGGGCATGCCGTTTGTGGTGCTCATGCCGATTTTTGCAGCCGAGGTGCTCCATGGCGGCCCGCATACGCTCGGGTTCCTCATGGGAGCGATGGGCGTGGGCGCGCTCATCTCGGCACTGTCGCTGGCGGCGCGCCGGAGCGTGCGCGGGTTAATCCGCATGATTCCGATTGCCGCTGCTGTGTTCGGACTGGGCCTTATCGGGTTCGGCTTGTCGCACGTTTTCTGGCTGTCGATGCTGACGGTGCTCGTGGCCGGCATGGGCATGATGCAGGGGATGGCGGCAAGCAATACGATCATCCAGACGCTCACAGATGAAGACAAGCGCGGGCGCGTGATGAGCTACTACACCATGGCCTTCATGGGGATGGCGACGTTTGGCAGCCTGTTGGCGGGAACGCTTGCCCATTCGATTCCGCCGACACCGATATGGTTCGTCGGGAAAATTCCGCTGGCCGGTGCGCAATGGACGGTGATCCTGAACGGAGTGGCCGTGGTGCTGGGCGCAGCGTGGTTTATGACGCAACTGCCTGCCTTGCGGCGCGTAGTGCGGCCCATTTACCAGGAGATGGGCATCATCCCTGCGGCCCGCGAGATGGCGGCCGAGCAGATCCAGAACTGAAGCCTTACTGCGTCACGCCGCAGAGATGCACCCGGACGCCAAGTTCGGCAAGCATCGCGGCCTTCGTCGCGAGCGCTCTGTCGGCAGACTCAGCCGAAGTTGCATACGCCACATTCAAGTGATTGGCGCGATGCCGAGCCATCATCTGATTTTGGCTCACTCCGTGCAGAATGGCATGGACGATTGGCCACTGCGGCGTGGATTCGCGCCAGCGGCGTTCGGTTTCTTGAGTGGGCAAGCTGACCACACTGCCACGGCCGAGGTCTGCGTGCAGCGCGCCGCCCTCTACAAAAATGCGGCTCCAGACGATCTCCCCCGGCTTACCGACACCTTTGAGCGATCCTCCGCCGAGAGGAAAGTACATGGCAGGCTGACGTTCGCTCGTAGCGCCGGCATACCCGTCAACAAAATGATTCGCCGGTGCGGCGCCGGAAATCTGCAGCAACCAGACAAAAGCGTCAATCTTCCCGCCAGAGCCCGGACCTTTGTAGTGTTCGCCCCAGCGCACATCGTGGAGCGTCGTCGATGGGTCGAGCCCGAGCGCCTTCCAGCATAGGTTTGTGACCAGCGCATCGACGCCGGCGCACTCATCCACTTCATTAAAGTGCGGAAGCGGGCTGCCGGCATAAAGCTCGTTTGCGGTCCCTTCCGCGAAGACCGGAGGCCGTTCGGCGTTGTTCAACATACCTTCGGCCAGGTCCGATGCGGGCACCATGTCCTTGAGCCCCTGCTGGTACTGAATTCCGATGGCGTCGCAGCCGAACTCGTGGGCGATGCGAACGGCCGCGATATACATGCGGCACTGATCGAGCACCTGTTCGAGCGTAAGCTCCGTCGCTGTATCCTTGCCGAATGCGAATTGAACGCCCCTGGCGACGAGCCACTGATAGACGGCCTCGGCTTCGGCGCCGGTGACAGTGCGCATTTTCGCCACGAGCGCCGACTGGCTCAGCCGCTCTTTGAAGATTCCAGCGGGATTGAGCAGCTCATCGTCGATGATGGCGTTATACATTCCCATGCAGCCTTCATCGAAGACGCCCATGATGGCTTTGCGGTGCTTCAATTCCGCGGCGAGCTCTGCACCCAGTTGCGCACTTGCCACTGGCAGCTTGCCTTTGTCGAGCGGACGGACATGCGAAAGATCGTGCGTAATCTTGCCGTCGCGAAGCCATTCGTCCAGCGCATTCTTAAAATACGCGTCAGTAAAGTCTTTGCTCCAGATGGAGGCAAACTGCTTGCCGGCCTTCACGAGTGAGCCGTTCAAGTTGAGCAAGCCTACCAGGCCCGGCCATTGCCCTGACCAGTTGGCCACTGTGAGAATCGGCCCTTGATGACTGCGCAGACCGGGCAGGAGATGGTGGCTGTACTGCCACGCAGCTGTGGCAAAGACGAGGCGGGCCTGAGGATGAATCTCCATGAAGACATCCATGCCCTGGCGCTGCGAAGAGATGAAGCCGTGCCTGAGTTTCTCATCGTAGGCGTGGGCGCGGACCAGCTTGAAACCCTTTTGCGCGAACGCGGCGGTGAGTGCGGCCTCCATGTCGCGCTGCGCGGGCCAGCAGACCTGGTTGGCGGAGAGGCGCAGATCGCCGCTGGTGATGAGGAGGATTTCATTGGCTGCAGGCATCTTGACTTCGTGATGCGCGGTCGTCATTCGGTTTAGCTTTCCTTGAAAGTAATCGTTAACTCCAATGAGCAATATACACCGTGGCGCAGGCTGGGGTTTGCGGTTGGGACGATTAGGATGGAAGTGATTCCGCAGGTTGGAGCGGACGAACAGAAAGCCGCAATCATGTCGCGCAGGAAAACCCAGTTGCAAGATGCGCCGCGAAGACCGGCGGCCGGCGCCCGAGGAGGCGACGGAGGCGAGAGAAGCCGCGAGAAGCCGCAGCTTGTCTCGGGGCGATGGCTGCTCGCGGCTGTATGCGTAACGATCGCGGCAGCGCTTGTTTGTGGCTGGCTGGCGCTTTGCCTGCTTTTCTGGCAAGGGAGCTGGCAGTTGCTCTATCGCCCGTCGGCTGCAATCCAGAAAACGCCTGCCAGCGCAGGATTGGCATTCGATCCGGTGGCTTTCGCGGTGACGGACGCGGGCATGCCGCGCCTGAAGGGCTGGTGGATTCCGGCGGCACAAGGATCTGGACGGATTACCGTGGTCTATCTGCACGGCCAGGACGGCAACATTGGAAACACTGTGGACGCGGTGGCTCTGCTGCACGCAGCAGGTGTGAACGTGCTCGATTTTGACTATCGCGGCTACGGTGAGAGCCAATTCGCCCGGCCCAGCGAGCGAAACTTGCGCCAGGATGCGGAATGGGCGCTCGATTATCTAACCGGGACGCGGCAAACCGAATCCCGAACGATTGTGCTGGATGGGACCGGCCTCGGCGCGAATCTGGCTCTCGAAGTTGCGGCGGAACATCCGAAACTGGCGGGCGTCATCGTGGATTCACCCATGGCAGATCCAATGGCAACGATCTTCGACGATGGCCGTGCGCGGATGGTCCCCGCGCACTTGCTGGTGCATGATCGCTACGATCTGGACCGGGCGGCCTCTGCGGTTCAGGTTCCGGTGTTGTGGTTTGAGCCGCCCATGCACGACGAGGAATCGAGGGCATACGCGCAGGTCGCGGCGCACAAGATGTTTGTCTCGGTGGATCCTGCTAGAGATGTGTTCAAGCAAAAAGAGAACGCGCTGAGCCGGTGGCTTGACGAGCGGCCGCGCCAATAATCGTGGCAACAATACTCTGAAACAACCACAAATCTACCGCACGATGTCTCGATGCAGCGACTTCACCTGGTAGCCGGCCTTTTGGAGCCGCTTGCCGAGTTCCTCGGCCATCATCACGCTGCGATGCTGACCGCCCGTGCAGCCGAAGGCGATCGTCAGGTAGCTCTTCCCTTCTTCAACATAATGCGGAAGCAGGTAGAGCATGAGCTTGGTCACGCGATTCAGGAACTCTCTTGTCTGCGGAAACCCGCGAACGTAGGCAGCGACCTTCGGATCGAGGCCGGTCTTTTTGCGGAATTCGGGAACGAAGTGCGGATTGGGCAGGAAGCGCACATCGAAAACCATATCGGCGTCGAGCGGAACACCATTCTTGAAACCAAAACTCAAACAGGAGACAAGCAAGCGCTTGGTTTGTTTCTCGTGGCCAAAGCGAGCGTGAATATCGGCGCGCAGCTCGTGAACGTTGAAGTTGGAGGTGTCAATCAGCGTGTCGGCGACGTTGCGAATGGGATCGAGCAACTGACGCTCCTCAACGATGGAGCGCCAGACCGTCTCCGACTGCCCGAGCGGGTGCGGGCGGCGCGTTTCAGAGTAGCGCCTCACGAGCGCTGCGTCCTGAGCGTCAAGATAAACAACGCGGATCTGAAGTTGCTTTTTGATGCTCTTGAGAATTTCCGGCAGCCGGTCGAGAGTGGCGCCCTCGCGAACGTCCATCACGATGGCGGCGCGTTCCACCTCAGTGGACTTTCCGACGATCGCGGCAAATTGAGGCAGCAGCTCAAGCGGCAAGTTGTCGACGCAGTGGAATCCCAGATCCTCAAAAGCCTTGAGCGCGGACGCCTTGCCCGCACCCGAGATTCCCGTCAGGATGATCAGTTGCTTCGCCGGCTTTTTCTTTTCGGTCGCTGGCCGCGATTTAGGCGAGGGTCGCGACGGCTTCTGGGGCGTCATTGGTTTCAATGCTACACCGGAGTTCAGCGAACCCTGTAAATCGCAAGTCCGGAAGTTCCACTGAGAAATCTCACAATCCGGGAGCGACAGCCCAGTAACCGGCTTCGGCAAGCGCGAGCGCTCGCTCGGCGTCAAGCGGTGCCGAAAACAGAGGTCCCTGGCCCAAAGCGCATCCCATGCGGGAGAGCGCCGTGAGCTGCTGCTGAGTTTCAATTCCCTGTGCGACGATTTGCAGGCCCAGCGTGTTGCAGAGGCGAATGAGCGACTCCAGCACCGCCAATTGCCGGCCGGATGACAGCGCGGCCGCCGTGAGCCGGGGTGCAAGTTTGACCATGCCCACGGGAAGGTGGACCAGGTGATTGAGCGGCGCAAGGCTGCCCCCGAAATCGTCAATGGCCACGCGCACTTGCCAATCCGCCAGGCGCTGCAGAATGGCGACCGCGCCGTCAGGGTCCTCGTTGAATGCGCTCTCCGGCGCTTCAAAAAAAAGCCGCGACGGATCAGCGCCGCTGGCCGCGAGAGCTTTCATCAAATGCGCGATCAGGTCCGGGTTATAAAGCTGGCGATGCGTCAGGTTGACGGTCAGGATCAAATCCTGTTCGGGTAGGCGATCGCTCAAAACACGCAGTTCAGCACAGGCTGCGTCGAGCGCTTCGCGGCCTATGAGAATGGATAGAGTGCTGTCTTCAGCCACCGCCAGCAGATCGGTGAAGGCATCCACGGCGCCATCGGCTCGGCGCAGGCTTAGAAGCAACTCGAATCCCTCGATCATGCCGCCGACGAGCCGGTAGATGGGCTGATACTGAAAAACAAACTGGCGTTTGCTGATCGCGGTTCTTAGTTCGCGCTCTCGCTCCTGGTGGGTGGTGACAGAAATCTCGAGATGTTTGTCGAAGATTTCGTAACGGCCCCCACCGGCCTGCTTGGCGCGGTACATGGCGACGTCCGCGTCGCGGAGCAGCACGTCGGACGAGCCGTGATCAGGGCCGGCGATGGCAGCGCCGATGCTGGCGCCGGCGCGCACCTCGTGGCCAAAAACCTCGAAGGGACGCTCCAGCTCCTGCAGGATTCGGTTCGCTACCACCTCAAGATCGAATGCCGAGACAATGTTCTCGACCAGGACGGCAAACTCGTCTCCGCCGAGTCGCGCGGCGGAGTCCTGAGGACGCAGGCAGGCACGAAGGCGGCCCGCGGTGGCGATCAACAAAGCGTCGCCGGCGGCGTGGCCAAGGCTGTCATTGACTTGCTTGAACTCGTCGAGATCCACGTAGAGGACCCCGCAACCCTGGCCGGGGTCGCGCAGCCGGCGGTTAAGGGTAAGGTTGACGTGGTCAAGAAACAGAGCACGATTCGGCAAGCCGGTCAGGACGTCGTGCATGGCGTCGTGCTCCAGCTTCTTCTCCGTCTCCTTGTGTTCGCCGATATCGCGGAATGTGAAGACGTAGCCCAGCCTGGCGCTGTCAACGAGCAGCGGGGCGATCTGCAGGCTCACGTCCACCAGCTCGCCCGCCTTGTTGCTGCGCACCGTTTCCGCCATCGCGAAGCCATGGTCGTCGACGGCCTTGAGCAGCGACACATTCTCGTTGAGGCGAGTCTCGGGCACAATCAACTCGCGCAGGCTACCGCCATTCGCCTCCTCCGCGGTGTATCCAAACATGCGCGTAAAGGCCGGATTGGCGTAGAGCACGTGATTCTGGTGTTCGATGGCGACCGCCTCGGGCAGGCTCGCCAGCACGTCTTCCATCAGCCGCGATCGGGGAGCGCGCTCACGCTCGCTGGGATGGGCCACGATGACGGCCTCGCGCAGCTCGGGATGGAGAATGCTATAGGTGCCTTCGACGGGGATGAGGCGGCCGTTCTTGTCTTGGAGTGTGGCGTGGAACGGGCTGCTGTGCTCCGTGCCCGTCAAAAGTGTCTGCGGCTCGGCCGTGCCGGGGAATAGCCCCCAAAGAACTTCTTCGACCGGGTGAGGTGCCCATTCGCCATCCGATGAGCCCAGGGTGCGGCGCGCTTCTGCGTTGGCAAAGACGATTTTTCCTTCGCGCTCCAGAAACACAAGAACCGGAAGGCTATCGAAAACATGGCGCTGGGCATCCGAATTCGCATTTTCGGACAGATTCAACCCAGGGGCTTCCTTTGGCTTTGCCGGACCCGTTTGCAACGGCTTGCCTTCGGGCAATGAGCCAGACCCTGAGGGAGAGTTCGCCATAGATTAAATCCTATAAAGCCAATGGTTTGACCGCCATCCCCAAAATCGGTCAAGGTGTGCAACCAAAGTCCAGAGTTGTGCACAGTTTGCGCGGCTTTTCCGCGTTGCGGATTGCGGTTCCCTTCTCACATTCGGGAGCAAACGCCGCACAGACGCAAATCCTCGCCACTACAACGTGAGAACTGCCGTGCGAAAAGGGCTGGCAAAAAGAAACAACAGCTATCTCTGATTAAGGAAGCTCGACCAATTCCATCTGGCCGTCGCGCCGGCGATGAAGCACAAATGTGTCCCCCGCGGCGGTGCGAAAGATAAGCAGATCGCGGTCGCGAAACTCCGTTTCCTTCACCGCCTCCTCAATAGTCATGGGCTTGAGCGCAATCGCCTCGCCGCTCTTGACGATGTGTGGCTCAACGACTGTGTTCTGCGTAGGAAAAGAGTGAACCGCGATAGACGTCCGCGCTTTGCCTGCGAGTCGCCTTGAATTCCCATCTACCTCGTCGGAATCCGGCTCGAGAGCCCGTGTCTTGGCACGCGTAACCGGCGGAGCCGACAATACCTTTTCGTCTTTAGGAAGGCGCTTTGACTCAAGGCGGCGATCGCGGAAGCGGTGAGCCTGATGCTCCGCGTGCTCAATGGCCTCTCTGAGCGCGGCAAGAGGCGTATCGGCCTTCCCTGTGGCCGCGAATCGCTGCAGACGTGCCTGCACGCTCACTTCCACAATATGAATGTGCCGCTGGGTGCTGAAGGTGACGCTGGCATGCGCGGTGCGGCCCAAAATGCGGCCCATGCGTTCCAGTCCTTCCTCCGCTTGCTCGCGCAAGGCCTTGGAGATTCTTCCTTTTCTGGCGGTCATTGCCACATCCATGGTCGCCCTCCGCTTGGAATCTTCCAGCCGGCGCCGAAATCCGGCATTTGTGGAGCACAGTATATGCCGAAGCAGCCGCTGGCTGCCAGCAGCGCAGTGCAAGCCTTCAGCCTTCAGCCGTCAGGTTTCCGCCAGTTTGCTCTCAGCACGAACATGCTGAGGGCTGAGGGCTGTCAGCTGCTCTTCAGATCTCCCACCGCAGCAGCGCCGCCCCAACCGTGAACCCCGCGCCCATGGCGCCCAGCAGCACCAGATCGCCCTTTTTCAGCTTGCCTTCCTCGATGGCCGTCTCCATGGCCAGCGGAATGGTGCCCGAGGAAGTGTTGCCATACTTTTCGATATTGATAATTACGCGATCTTCCGGCATCTTCAGCCGCTCAGCCGTAGCCATGATGATTCTCTTGTTGGCCTGGTGCGGAATAAAGCAGCCCAGGTCCGCCCCGGTCACGCCGTTGCGCTCCAGCACCTTCACTGTCGTCTCGGCCATTTTGCGTACGGCGAACTTGAATACCGCCGGGCCGTCCTGATAAATGTAGTGCCACTTCTTGTCGACGGTCTCATGCGTCGATGGGTTCAGGCTCCCGCCGCCTTTGAGGTTCAGCGAGGCGCCGCCTGACCCGTCCACCTCATGCACGAAGTCGATGAACCCTATCTCACCTTCTTCGCAGGGCTCCACGAGCACGGCTCCGCTGCCATCGCCGAAAAGAACGCAGGTGGTGCGGTCGGTGTAGTCGGTCATGCGCGTATTGGCGTCCGCGCCGATCACCAGCACCTTGGAATGTGCGCCGCTCTCCACGAGTTTGACGCCGGCCTGAAGCGCAAATACAAATCCCGAACATCCTGCCGACACGTCGAAGCCCCACGCGCCCTTCGCGCCGATCTTGTCCTGCACCAGGCACGCGGTCGAGGGAAACATCATGTCCGGAGTCACGGTGCCGACGAGGATGACCTCGACATCGGTTGGAGCGATGCCGCGCGCAGCAAGACATTTCTTCGCGGCCTCAGTGCACATATCGCTGACGCCCAGCCCCGGCGCCAGCTTGTGGCGCTCACGGATGCCCGTGCGCTCCATGATCCACTGATCGCTGGTCTCTACTAATTTTTCAAGGTCTTTGTTGGTGATCACATCGGGAGGAACGTACGTTCCGAGCGCCGTGATTTTGGCGCGCCGGCCCACGACGGGGCGAACGGTAAGGCTCAAAGCATTTCTCCTTGCGGCGCACGCACCGGCGGGGAACCGGTTCGCCGCATAAAAGCGTCAGGGATCAAGAGAACCCCAAAAATGTACCGGGTGACCTACTGCACACGTACTAGCCCGTTACCGTTGCTTCCTTCCGGACCTGGCGGGGTTGGCGGGATTACGTCGCGTAGGACCCGGCACTGATTGATTTTATCACTCGATGCGAAGGTGTTGCAGAATGCAAAGGCCCATCCAAATCGGACGGGCCTTCAGCGCAGAGACACGATAAACAATCAAGCCAGATCGAAGCGGTCGAGGTTCATCACCTTGGTCCATGCGGCTACGAACGCCTCAACGAACGCCTTCTCAGCATCGCTGCTGGCATAGACTTCGGCGAGCGCACGGAGCTGTGAGTTCGAACCGAAGACGAGATCGACGACGGTGCCAGTCCACTTAATCTCTCCTGTTTTTCGATCGCGCCCTTCCAGCACGCCTTCTTGCTTGGCGGACTTCTGCCACTTCGTGTTCATGTCCAGAAGATTGATGAAGAAATCGTTTGTCAACGCGTCCGGCCGTTTGGTGAAGACGCCGAGTTGAGACCCGCCGAAGTTCGTGCCCAGAACCCTCAGTCCGCCAATGAGAACTGTCAGCTCCGGTGCCGTAAGCGTGAGCAATTGCGCCTTGTCGAGCAGCAACTCAGCAGCGCAGTTTTCGAGTCCTTTGAAAACGTAATTACGGAAGCCGTCTGCTTTGGGCTCGAGCACCGCAAATGATGCCGCATCGGTTTGTTGCTGCGAAGCGTCGGTGCGGCCAGGCGCGAACGGGATCTTCACATTGTGACCGGCCTTTTTTGCAGCCGCGTCGACGGCAGCGCAACCGCCGAGAACGATAAGATCGGCAAGCGAGACCTTCTTTCCGGTCTTTTGCGATCCGTTGAACTCCTTCTGGATGGCCTCGAGCTTCGCGAGCACCTTGGCAAGCTCGGCCGGCTGGTTAGCTTCCCAATCTTTTTGTGGGGCGAGGCGAATGCGCGCGCCGTTGGCGCCGCCGCGCTTGTCGCTCCCGCGGAAGGTTGCAGCCGATGCCCACGCGGTGGTCACAAGCTGCGAAATGCTGAGACCGGAAGCTAGAATCTTTGCCGAAAGAGCTTCGATGTCTTTGGCATCGATCAGCGGATGGTCGACGGCGGGAATTGGATCCTGCCAGATGAGCTCTTCCTTTGGCACCAGCGGCCCGAGGTAGCGCGAGCGTGGGCCCATGTCGCGGTGCGTGAGCTTGAACCAGGCGCGGGCAAAGGCGTCTGCGAACTCCTCCGGGTGCTCCAAAAAGCGGCGCGAGATTTTCTCGTAGGCGGGATCGAAGCGCAACGAGAGATCGGTGGTCAGCATGGTGGGCGCGTGGCTCTTCTTGGGGTCGTGCGCATCTGGCACCGTGCCGGCCCCGGCGTCGCCTTTGGGCTTCCACTGGTGCGCGCCGGCTGGGCTCTTGCTCAGCTCCCATTCGTACCCAAATAAATTGATGAAAAAGTTATTGCTCCACTTCGTCGGCGTCGTCGTCCAGGTCACTTCAAGACCGCTGCCGATGGTCGCTCCGCCATTGCCGGAGCCAAAGCTGTTCTTCCAGCCCAGGCCCTGCTCTTCAATTTCGGCGCCTTCGGGTTCGCGGCCGACATACTTCACAGGATCTGCCGCGCCATGAGTCTTGCCGAAAGTGTGACCGCCGGCAATCAGCGCAACCGTCTCTTCGTCATTCATCGCCATGCGGGCGAATGTTTCGCGGATGTCGCGCGCGGCTGCAATCGGGTCAGGATTGCCGTTGGGGCCCTCGGGGTTCACATAGATCAGTCCCATTTGCACAGCGCCAAGAGGATTCTCAAGCTGCCGGTCGCCCTTGTAGCGCTCGTCTCCCAGCCACTTGGTCTCGGGTCCCCAATAGATGTCCTCTTCCGGCTCCCAGATGTCCGCGCGGCCGCCACCGAAGCCGAAGGTCTTGAAGCCCATGGAATCGAGCGCCACGTTGCCGGCGAGGATCATCAAGTCGGCCCACGAGATTTTGCGGCCATACTTCTGCTTGATGGGCCAGAGCAGCCGCCGGGCCTTGTCGAGATTCACATTGTCGGGCCAACTGTTAAGCGGCGCGAATCGCTGCGCGCCCCTGCCGCCGCCGCCGCGTCCATCGTGAATGCGATAGGTACCCGCAGAGTGCCAGGCCATGCGGATGAAGAGCGGCCCGTAGTGGCCGAAGTCGGCCGGCCACCATTCCTGCGAATCCGTCATCAAATCGCGCAGGTCCTTGACCACGGCGTCAAGGTCGAGGCTCTTGAACTCCTGGGCGTAATCGAATTCCTCGCCCATCGGATTCGAGAGCGAGGACTGCTGATGCAGAATCCCCAAATTAAGCTGATCCGGCCACCAGTCGTTGTTGCCCTTTGCTCCCGCCGTTGTGTGCGTGAGCTGGTTGCCCGAGAACGGGCACTTGGATTCGCCGGGCTTCGTTTCGCTCAGCATGGCGTTTTGATCGTCAACGATTGGCGGTCCGGGGGTCTTTGTCTCGCGTTCAGACATGGCGCGTCTCCTTTGGGGGTCCAGGGCCTCTGGTCGAAATCTATGGCGTCAGCATTGCGGAAGAATAGCCTGTCAGATGAAGCTGAGCCGAAGGCCAGGTTGAATCCAGTTTATCTCTGCGGGGATGGCCGGAACAAATGCGCCGCAACAATTCGTCCCACGAACTCCCGCTCGAGAGCCGCGGCCGGATTTCTCAGCGCAGACCCATAAGGCCAGTGACCGACTGAATCAGCTTCGCGGGATCGTAACCCACTCCGCCCTTGAATACCGTTTCCACTTTCTCGATGTTGGCGATGTTCTCCGCGGGATTTCCGCCGAGCACAACCAGGTCGGCCGTCTTTCCGGGAGCGATGGATCCGATGCTCGCGTCCTTGCCCATGTATTTTGCGCCATTCAGGGTGGCGATCTGGATCGCCTGGACTGGAGGGAAGCCCGCTTCAACCAGCAGTTCGATGTTGCGCTGATCCCCGAATCCGGGAACAACGCCGCCGTATCCCGTGGGATCGCATCCGGCCGTGAGCAGTCCACCGGCGGCAACGAAATCCCGTTCGAATTTCATTTCGATTTCGAGGATTTTGGGCTCGCCTCCCTGCTCGGCAATGCGCGCACGCCTTGCCAGATAACTTCTGACAGCGTCCGGCGTGAGAGTCTTCAGGACCTCGTTCTCAAACGCCAAAGGCGGGCGATTGGCAATGGAGGGCTCAAGAATGGCAAGCGTGGATGTGACCGCAACATGATGCTCGACGAGATCGTGGATCATGTCCTGAACCGCCGGCCCGGCAATGTCAACATTGGTCTCCAGATCCCTTTCCGCGGCTCTGAAGTCCGGGCAAACGTCAGGCTGCTTTCCGGGATAGAACTCGGTGTCGACAATGATTCCGTGTTCCAGGTTATCGATTCCCATTTCGGCCGCTTCTTTGAAACCGATTGAGCAGAGATGCCCGGTGATCTTGAGCCCATGGAAATGGGCATGGTGGATTGCGACCCTCAGTTCGTCCGCGGTGACGTAGTTGTAAGCCTTGAACGAGGTGACGCCTTCGGCAGCCCAATAGTCGACGGTGCGCGCCGCGTCGTCGGCGTCTGCAAGTTGATGCATCTGGAGAGCGAACGTGCCTTTGCCTTCGAGGTACGGGCCAGTCACGTCCAGGTTGGGCCCGGGAATCAGTCCAGCGTCAATCTGCTTTTTCAGCTCAAGGTCGGTGTAGGGCTCCACGCTTCCCGCAGTGCGTGCCGTGGTCACGCCGCCGGCAAGATAAAGGCGGGGTGCGCTATCAGCCATTTCGCCGTAGAGCGCGTTGCCGGCGTCGGGCCGTTGCGGCAACGGGTAAAAAAGGTGCTCGTGCATGCCGACAATTCCCGGAATAACAGTCTTGCCCGTGAGATCGATGACCTTCGCCCCTGGCGGCAAAGGCACGGATGAATTGGCTGGCTGAACGGCGATGATTTTGCTGCCTGCAATGTCGATGCGCATGTCCAGCTGCGGCACGGAGCCGGTGCCGTCAATGAGCGTGACGTGCTGAAGCACCAGCACGGGCGCATTCACCTCAATGTAGGGGGCCAGGGGCGACGGCTTCTGTTGCGCGGTCGACGGCAACGCGAATTGCAAAGTGGCGGCAAATAAGACCAGAAGAGATCGATTCATGGCGGGCCGATCAGAGAAGAATTGGATCCAGTTCCTTGAGTTTCAATCGGCTGGAACGAACTGTCAATTGAGCCGCACTTCGCACGCGCGAATTCCGGCCCCCTTATCCACATTGGCACCTTTCATCGGCGTTGACCCTGCGGTTCGGCGTCCGTAGAGTCTTATGTGAAGCGGCGTAGTAGCCCGCAAGAGCGGCGTCGTGCGAGGTCGCAGTTAGTCGCACACAGAGCACTGCAAGCGGGCTCGGCGGTTCCGGAGCGGGTCGGAGAAAAGATGCTGAAACTAAAGAAGATTCATATCCTCGGGTTCAAGAGCTTCTGCGATCGCACTGAAGTGACGGTCGCGGGCACGGGGATCGCCGTAGTCGTTGGGCCGAACGGGTGCGGGAAGTCAAACATTCTGGATGGGGTGAGCTGGGTTCTGGGCGAGCAGAGCGCAAAGACCCTACGCGGCTCGCACATGCAGGACCTGATCTTTGCCGGAACGCGTGAGCGTAGACCACTGGGCATGGCGGAAGTGACGCTGACCATGATCGATCCCGAGGCCTACGAAGGCCCGGTACCGGTGACGCCTGAGGTTGAGATCGATCACGATGGACCGTCGGACTGGGATGAAGACGAGGTGCGGCGGCAGCGCGCGGCAGAGGCTGAAGAGATCATCGCCAACGAGCAGCCGGGGCAGACGATTGAAGAAGAGGCCGGCGAAAAGCCCGCTGCCGCACTGGCGCAAAGCGACGAGGGTGAACAGAATTCCTCCGCGCAGCACGGTGTCGTCCTGAAGATTCGCAGGCGAAAATTCCACAGCGCGCCCAAAAAAGGCGAAGTGGTCATCACGCGGCGGCTGTTCCGCACCGGCGAAAGCGAATACCTCCTCAACGGCAAGCTCTGCCGCCTGCGCGACATTCAGGACATCTTCATGGGCACCGGCCTGGGTCCGGAGAGCTACGCCATCATTGGCCAGGAGCGCATTGGGCAACTGCTCAGCTCCAAGCCCTACGAGCGCAGATCCATCATCGAAGAGGCGGCCGGGATCACGCGCTTTAAGACTCGGAAGCGGCTGGCTGAGCTGCGCCTCGAAAGCGCGAAACAGAATCTGGCGCGCGTAGACGACATCTTTGAAGAAGTGACGCGTCAGATGAACAGTCTGAAGCGGCAGGCGGCAAAGGCGGAGCGGTATGCCGCGGTGCGCGAAGAGCTGCGTGGGCGCTTGCGCGTAGTGCTTGCCAGTCGCATGGCCACGATGGACGCGGACCAGGCCCGCTTGGAGCATGAGATTGCTGCATTGACGGAGCGCATTGGCGCTTCAGTGGAAGGTGTCACGCAGCACGAAGCGAGCCAGCACACGTTGACCGAACGCGGATATGCACTGGATCGCGAGGGAGAGTCAGCGCGGACCGAGGCGAGTGAAGCGGCCGTTGAATTGGAGCGGGGAAAAGCGCGGGAGCGCAGCAACACAGAGCGCGTGAGCGAGTTGGAAGCGCGGATCGCGGCTTCGGGCGCGGAACTTGAGCAAACGCGAACGCAGATGGCTGGAATCGAAGAGGAGCGCGCGCAACAACGGAGCTTTCTCGAGACGGCGGCAGGCGAAGCGCACCAGTTCCGCGAAAAAGTTGAGGCACGGCAGCACGAGGCGCGAGCCGCGGCAGAGGAGGTTTACAACGCGGAGCGTGAGCTTGAAACCGGGCGACGCAACGCCATGCACCTTCTCACGCTGGCCGGCAACGCTCGTAATTCGATTGTCCAGGGCGAAGAGAGCCTGTTTGCGCTGGAGCGCGAAGCAGAGCGGCTCGAGGGCGAGATGGGCCAGGCGCACATCGAGCAGGAGAATCTGGGCGTTCAAATTGAAGAGTCGCGGCAGCGATTTGGCGCCTCGGACGCGGCGGTCAAGCGGCTGGAGGAAGAGATTGCCGCGCTGCGCGAGTCTGCGCAAAGCAAGCGGGCCGACGAAGGCGCGCGCCGCGCTCAGGCCAACCAACTGCGCGGCGAACAGGCGGCTTTGGCAGGGCGGCGCGATTCGCTGAACGCGCTGATCCGCAATCATGGCTACGCCACCGACAGCGTGCGGCGGCTGCTCAAGCCTGGGGCGCTCGGACCATCGGTAGCGCCGGTGGGCACGCTCGCGGACTTTGTTGAAGTGAGCGGTGAGCACGAAGGCGTGGTGGATGAATTCCTGCGCGAAGAGCTGAACTACGTGGTGGTGGAGAATTGGGGCGCAGCGGAAGAAGGCGTACGCGTACTGAAGACCAGCGACGGGCGCGCAACGTTCCTCGTGCACTCGGATGCGCAGGGCGTGCTCTTCGATACCGGCGAGGTAACGGTGAACGAGCCTGGCCTGACGCCGCTGCGCGATGCCATCAAAGTGCTGAACGGATTCGGGCGGTCGCTTGAGTCTCTGCTGCCCAAGCTGCGGCACGGCTACCTTGCAGGGAACTCCATCGATGCGCAGCGCCTCGCCCTGCAATACACTCATGCCTATTTCCTCACGCCGGAGGGCGAGTGCTTCCACCGCTCGACGGTGACAGGCGGTAAGCCGGCAAGTGAAGGTCCACTGGCGCTGAAGCGCGAACTTCGAGAGACCGAAGGCCGTTTGGCCAGGCTCGATTCCACGCTGACCGACGCCGAGAGAGAAGCCGAATCGCTGACGCGGTCCATCGAGGAGCTCACCTCGCAACTGGAAACCCGCGGCGAGGAGCGGCGTCAAGCCGAAAGCGAGGCAGCGAACCTGGGCGCGGCCCTCAGGCAGATGGAGGCCGAGGCACAACGCATCGAGCGGCGCATGCAGGAGTGGGAGTCGCAGGCGGCGCGCAACAAGGACGCCCGCGAGGTCAAGCGACAGTCGGTTTCTGAAAAACGCGAAGAAGCCGCGCGGCTTGAGGCCGAGCATGCGCAGGCGGAGAACAGCCAGAACACGCAACAGGCGCAGTTGGAGATTCTGCGGCAAAAGCGCGAGCTGGTGCAGCAGGAAGCTGCGCAGATGACCGCCGAGTTGGCAGGCCTCGAAGAGCGCCGTCGCGGTGCCGAGGCAGCTTTCCAGCGGATCGACCGGCTGTTTGGCGACTTGGAGCGGCGCGTGCAAACGATCGAGCAGCAGCGCACGGCAGCCGCGGCGGAGCGCGAACATCGCCTCAATGAAAACACCGAACTTGTGAAGAGCCTTGCGGAACTAGGATTAGCGCAGGCAAGGGCGTTGTCCACGGCGCAGACGATCGCCGAGCAGGCGCAGGCGTTGCGGCAGCAGTTGGCCGAGCTTGAGACCGCGCTCCGGAGCGAACGGGCGGCACTGGACCAGCTCCGCGAGGATCGGGCCGCACTCTCCAGCGAGTTAGCCAAGCTGCGCTCCGACCTGGAGCACCTGGAGGGTAGTTGCCTTGCAGAGGTGAATGTGGAAGCGCAGGTGCTGCGCGACGACGCAGCAATTGTGCGTCTCGCGGGCGAGGAACTGGCTGCCGAGGAAGTAACTTGCCGCGCGCTGCGCGACCGGCTTGAGCAAATGGGCCCGGTGAACATGATGGCCCTCGATGAGTACAAGGAAACCGCGGAGCGCCACAGCTTCCTGACCACGCAGCGACAGGACCTGATCGAGTCCATCGAAAACACGCAGGAGACGATCAAGGAGATCGATCAGATCTCACGTACCAAGTTCGATGAGGCTCTCACCAGCATCAACGAGAACTTCGGGCGCGTCTTTGCGAGGCTCTTCCAGGGAGGCCAGGCATTTTTACGCGTGAGCGACGAAGGCAATCTCGACGAAAGCGGGCTGGATATCGTGGTTTCGCCGCCGGGAAAGAAACTCCAGAATGTGCTGCTGCTCTCCGGCGGCGAGAAGGCGCTGACGGCATTGGCGCTGCTCGTCGGCATCTTCCAGTTCCGGCCCAGCCCGTTCTGCGTGCTCGACGAAGTCGACGCGGCGCTCGACGAAACCAACGTGGGCCGGTTTGCGGACCTGCTCGAATCGCTGAGCCGCGACACGCAGTTCCTCATCGTCACGCACTCCAAGCGCATGATGCAGGCCGCCGATATGATCTACGGCGTCACCATGCAGGAGCCGGGCGTGTCGAAAGTGGTGAGCGTGCGATTGGGGCACCAGCGAGAGGCGCAGCGCGCAACGGCGTAGCGGCGGGGACTTGGACCGGGACCGAGAGGAATGGTGACTGAGGGGACCGGCACCACCACGGTTCACCGTCCACCGCTCACTCTTCACCGTTCACGATTCACGATCCACGGTTCCACGGAGCAGGCCGTGCCAGGCAAGCTGGAAATGATTGTCGGGCCTATGCGGAGCAACAAGACCGCCGAGTTGCTGCGCAGAATCGAAACGCGCCGCGAGTACGCCAAGCAATATGTCATGCTCCTGAAGCCAAGCGCGGACACCAAGGCCGCTGCCGGCCTGGTCGAAAGCCGCAATCGCAACGGCTGCGGAAAAATGGAGGCGGTCGAGTTCCCTTCTACCGACCCATGGACCGTGATTCCGGTCATTCAGGCGACAGAGCAGCGGATCGGCAAACGCGTGGAGTGCATCGCAATCGACGAGGGTCAATTCGTTCACGATCTCTTTATGTTCACCAAGCGGCTGCTCGACGCCGGCCACGATGTGATGGTTTCAGGCCTCGAGCTTGATTTTCGCGGTATGCCTTTTGGCGAGATGCTCGAACTCTCGTGGTTGGTGAGGACCTACGCGGGCAACGTGACCGAACTTGTCGCGTATTGCAGTTGCGGCGCCAAGGCTCTCTATCCGCAGCGGATGATCGACGGCAAGCCGGCCGAATACTCCAGCCCCATCATCATGGCCGGGGACAACTACGAGCCCCGATGCGAGGAGCATTTTGTGCTGCCAGGAAGGCCGCATTGATTAGAAACGGTGGGACCAAGACTCGCGGCGTTAAGCGGAGCCAGCGGAGTTAAAGAGACAGCGGGAAAGTCTGAACCGCTCCGGCGCGTGCGGGTCGGCGTCGAGCGGGCAAAAAATTCGCCCCCGAAGGAAAACTTCGCCTCGGAGGCGCTTGTAGTTCTTACGTACACAAGATAAAGACGGGGACCAGTAGCCGGCACTGGAGGTCGGTAGCACGCGGCTACTGGTGATCCCTGTATTAAACGAAGCTAGCCGCGGCTTCCCCTTTCCACTGCCTGCCTCGTGTCGCCCGGCTCAAAGAAGGCTTTCTTACACGCCCTCCGAACCATGTTGACAACCGAAGTGTCTCCTATGCGCTCCCGGGGGTCCGTGACGGTCGTCACAGGGGTTTGTGTCCAGTCAAAAAGGCCAGAATCCTCCTTAACCGTCATCCACATCGCACCGGGATCGTGCGACAGCAGCGGTTCGAGCTGCGCGGAAATTCAAAGCCGGCGACCCTCGATTTGGGCGCGCATGCAGGAATGATTGACAAAGCGCGCTCGCCGCCCGAGAATCGAAAATTCAGTCCTTCTAAGGAAGAATCCCAATGGCAGCATTGCTCAAGACCGACCTTGGCGAAGTTCCCTTGCTGGGGCGCGGCAAGGTGCGCGATCTGTACGCGGTCGGTGACGCGCTTCTGCTGGTGGCGACGGACCGGATTTCGGCATTCGATCATATCCTCGGTTCCGGCATTCCGGATAAGGGCAAAATCCTCACGCAGATTTCGCTGTTCTGGTTCGATCTGCTCAGAGATCTGGTCCCGAATCACGTGATCACCGCGAATGTGGAGGAGTACCCAGAGGAACTCCGGCCATATAAAGACCAACTTCAGGGACGCTCAATGCTGGTCAAGCGTGCCGTGATGTTTCCCGTGGAATGCGTGGCGCGCGGCTATCTGGCTGGATCGGGATGGAAGGAGTACCAGGCGTCGAGAACGGTGTGCGGCATCGAGCTTCCGCCCGATCTGAAGGACGGATCTCGTTTGCCTGCGCCGATCTTTACGCCGGCCACGAAAAGCCAGGATGGGGCGCACGATGAAAATATTCCTTTTGCGGCAGTAGAAAAGCTGGTGGGCCCTCGTGAAGCAGCGCAACTGCAAAGTCTGACGCTTGCAATCTACCTGAGGGCCGCCGCCCATGCGGAATCGTGCGGCCTGATCCTGGCCGACACGAAATTCGAGTTTGGCAAAACTGCCGAAGGCGTTATCCTTGCCGATGAGGTCCTCACACCTGATTCATCGCGTTTCTGGGATGGCAAGACATGGAAGCCAGGAGGCGCGCAACCTTCGTTTGACAAGCAGTTTGTACGCGACTATCTCGAAGAGATTGGTTGGAACAAGCAGGCGCCGGCTCCGAGTTTGCCGGAGCAAGTTGTGGAACGGACACGAGCCAAGTATCTTGAGGCCTTCCGGCGCTTGACCGGACGGGAGATGGACAAGTAGGGTTTGTGAACGGGCCCTGTAGCGGACACGGAGCGAAATATGACGTGGGTTGATTGGGTCATTCTGGCTGTACTTGCGGGAGCGACCTTAGGTGGACTTGCGCAGGGCTTCTTCCGCACGGCGTGCTCGCTTGCGGGGTTGATCCTGGGGCTCACGCTGGCGGCCTGGAACTACCAGCGAGTCGGTTCGATGTTCAAGCCTATCTTCAGGGCCGACGCAGTAGCCAACACCGTCGCGTTCCTGCTGATCGCACTGCTTGTCATGGGCATCGCAAACCTGATCGGCGGCACGATTGGGAAGTTGGCGAGTAAGTTGGGCCTCGGATGTCTTGACGGCTTGGCCGGAGCAATCCTCGGATTCGTTCAGGGAGCGTTTCTGGTGATGATCTCTATCCTGGTGATCGTGGCCTTTTACCCGGGACTGGATTGGTTAGACCAGGCCAAGTTGCCGAGGCTGTTTTTCGGAACGCTCCACATGAGCGAGAAGGTGACTCCCGGCGATCTGGGCGATCGGGTGCGCAAGGGCCTGATGCTTTTGGAACACGAATCTCCTGAGTGGATGCACCCCCACGGCACGAGCTGAGAAATTGTGCTGCACGAAAGCCGCGGGACGGGTTAGACTGGTTGTTCGTAATTGGTAAGAGGGACGAGTGAAACGAGAACTGGAAAGCCTGGTGACGCAAATGCACTCGAGCGGAATCCGCTACGAAGAAGCGGTGCGCGAGTTCAAGCGGCAGTATCTGCGCGAAGTGCTGGTGGCGCACCGGGGAAACCAGTGCAAGGCAGCGGAAGAGTTGGGAATGCATCGCAACACCCTGAGCCGCGCGATGGCGGAACTGGGACTGGATCTGTCCGAAGTCCGTGCCGAGCTCAAGCGTCCGCCGCGGAGCGAACGTCCTGTATATGGCGCGTTTCGCCAGGGATATCGGCAAGGCTGAGAGCGGTTCCGCAACGGTCGGTGCCGTTCGAGTGACCTGGACCCCGAAACCGCGGAGAGCGTCCGGTCCGCATCATGCAGAAAACACAACAGAAGAGCGAAGCCCGCGTTGAGGTCGAGCCCGATTTCGCGTGGGACGCGCAGGACGCGTATCTGTTCGACATTGACGGCACGCTGATGCGCAGCCGCGATCGTGTGCACTATGAGTCGGTCGCCGCGAGCGTGCATCGGGTAACCGGATTCGAGATCACGCTGGCCGGTGTCCTGATCCATGGCAGCACCGACACCGCAATTCTGCGCGAGGCATGCCGCCAGGCGGGAATCCCCGACAACATTCTGGAGAGTCACTACGACGCGATTCTTGAGGCGATGCGAAATTCCGTCGCCGAGCGGCGAAACGAGCTGGACCCCGAATTGACGCCGGGGATTGAAGAGGCTCTTCGTCATCTGGCACAGAAAGGCGCGCTGCTGGGCGTGGCTTCGGGAAACCTCGAGGCTATCGGCTGGATCAAAATTGAAAAAGCCGGCCTCCGCGAGTGGTTCCGATTCGGAGGATTCAGTGACCATTTCCCGGTTCGGCCGGAGCTGATCGGACACGCTGCACGCAAGGCGCGGGAGTTGGCGGGACCCGCGGGCCCATCCGGCATGAAGATCTGCGTGGTAGGCGACACTCCGCTGGACATCGAAGCAGCACGGGCCAATTTTCTTTCTGTAATCGCCGTGGCCACGGGAAAATATAGCTTTGAGGAGTTGCTGCGCTGCCAGCCAGAGGCTTGCGTATCCTCGCTCCAAGATTTGCTGGCGGTGGCCCCAGGCACACGATGAGAATGCGAGCGGCAACAATCGAGGCGTGTGACCTGCGTGACGTCCGTCGCAGGCGGGCCCGCGCGGCAGCAAAATTATGCTCCGTTCTGCTGGCTCTGGCGGCCCCGGCGAGCGTCCTTCAGTCGCAATCGGAGAGTCCGGCCGCTCAATCGGGACAAAACTCAACGAGCAATCAGGACGCTTCTTCCGAGCCAGTTGCCAACACTAACGCAGGCACGGCAAGCGACACGGGGGCTGCGGCGGCGAGCGAGATTCCCGCACCGTCCAAGACGAAGGAGCTTCGTAGCGGCGATCAAAGGCGAGCGGCAAAGCTCTATCTGGAATCGAGCAAGCTGTTTCTGAACCGCCAGTTCAGCGAGGCGATGCAGGGATTTGATCGTGCCGCGACCCTCGACCCTTCGAACGCCAATTACCGGATGGCGGCCCTCGTGGCCAGGAGCCACGAAGTCACCGCACTCATCCAGGAGGCGGCCAAGGACCGGCTGCTGAACAATGATGTTGGCGCGCGCGCTGCCCTTGCCCGCGCTCTCGCGCTCGATCCTACGAATTTCGAGGCCAGCCAGCATCTGGATGATCTAGCCGATGAATCCGTCCGCGCCCAGCCCAAATCGCTTTATGGGCAAGCAGCAAGCAAGATAGCCGGCGAACAATCGCTTCTGGCGGCGACGGCGAAGCAAAGCTTCCACCTGCACAACGACCAGCGACAGGTGGTCCAGCAGGTGTTCAAGGCGTACGGCGTCGAAGCCATGCTCGACGACAGCGTGCGGCCAACGCAAATTCGGCTCGACCTGGATGACGTCAACTTCGTTGATGCCACGCGCATTCTGGAAATGGCGACGCACACGTTTTATGTTCCGCTGGATGCGCATCACGCGCTGGTAGCCGACGACACCCGCGAAAACCGTGCGCGGCTAACACCGCAGGAGACAGAAACGGTCTACCTGTCCGGATTGAGCGCCGACGAAATGACTGAAGTGGCAACGCTGGCCAAAGAAGTGTTTCAGGTGCAGCAGGCCCAGTCTTCTCCATCGCAGAAAAGCCTGACTCTGCGCGCGCCGGCATCGACGCTGGACGCATTCAACGCAACCATGAGGAGCCTGATTGACGGCCGCAGCGAAGTGCTCGTGGATGTTCGCATGATTCAGGTGGCGCACACCGGCACGCGCAACACAGGAGCGCAGTTGCCGCAGAGTATTTCGGCGTTCAACGTCGCTGCCGAGGAGCAGTCGCTGTTGAGCCAGAATGCAAGCCTGGTGCAGGAAATTATTTCGTCGGGGCTGGCGTCGAGCAACGATCCACTGGCCATTCTCGGCATTCTCATCGCCTCCGGCCAGGTATCCAGCCCACTACTCACCAGTGGATTCGCCTTGTTCGGCGGCGGACTCACGGAATCGGCTCTGGCGCCCGGCGCCACGACGTTCAACCTGAACCTGAACACGTCCGATTCGCGGGAGCTTGACCAGATCGAGTTGCGCATGGAGGATGGACAGGACGAGACGATCAAGGAAGGCGAAAGGTACCCCATTCAGACGTCTTCGTACTCGAATCTGTCGAACAATGTCTCAAGCATTGCCGGATTGACGGGTGCGGGAAGCTCGAGCAGCCTGTCGTCGCTTCTCTCATCGCTGTCCTCGTCGGTCCCCAATGTTCCCATGGTCCAGTATGAGGACCTGGGCTTGAACCTGAAGGTGAATCCGAAAGTCATGCGTAACGGCGACGTCGCGCTGGCCATCGATCTGAAGCTCGATTCTCTTGCGGGGTCCTCGATCGATGGAAATCCCGTGCTCGATAATCGCGCGTACTCCGGGGTGGTGACGCTGAGACTGGGCGAGGCAGCGGTGGTAGCGACGCAGATGGACAAGTCGCAGAGCCTGGCGATCAGCGGAACGCCGGGAATCAGCGAGATTCCCGGGCTGAACGATGTCACCAGCAAGGATTTGCAGCAGAACTACGCAACCCTCGTGATCGTGATGACTCCGCATGTGATCCGCGGGACCCAGGCCGCGGGACATACCGCGATGATGCGGGTCGAGCGGGGCACGCAGTAGGTGCGAGCTTCCGGATTGGACGCATTGACTCGCCGCTTTTTCGTGCTCAGTTCAGACCACGCTTGAAACTTTCACCTCAATGCCAACCGTCTTTTCAGAAGGCCCCTGGGTTGGTACCATAACGCATCGGCTCCCGAGAGCTGGTTCCCCTGCCGGCTCATTCATCCGCATTCCTCAGTATTTGAACAAGAGTTGTTTTCTGTATTCGGCGTTGCGGTGGCGCGCCGAGCGAATCGAGTGCCTGCGCGATAGGCAGGCCTGACGGGAGGAAATCAATGGGCACGATAAAAGTTGCGCGGTTCGCCGGATTCGGCAGTGCTTTCTACGAGGGACATCCTGAGACACGCGCGTGCGGCCGGATTCCCGCCGTCCTCGCTGGACTCACGATCCTTTTCTCGATCGCTGCCGCAGCCCAGACTCCTGCGCCGCCCGTTCTCAATTCGCCCTACGTTTGCGCCAACGGGCTCACCTACACCGTGACTGCGTGCAAGCCATACCGCGCCGATCAGTGGTGCGAAACGGTCGAAAAGCAAAACGGCAACGTGGTGACAACGATGGACAGCGCATGGTCACAGATGACCGGCAGGCTGAAGGGATGCAGCGTTGCAGCCGCTCCGGCCCCGAATCCCGCTCCCGCCTCGCCCTCTCAACCCTCTGACGCCACGCAGCAAACCTTCAATCCACCCTACCTCAAGGAATTCCCGACCGTCGACCAGATCATGGCGCAAGTGAAAGGCTCGAGCGCGCAAGATACCGCGAATCGCCAGTTGAGCGCGATGCATGAATTGGGGGAATTGATTGGGGCACTGGCGGGACCGCGCCTGCAGGCAAACCAGATGACGCCGGACGAAGTGCGCCTCCTGACCGCCTATTTCAACGCATACACCGGTTTCGCCAAGTCGGCGGCCAATCCGCAGGATTCTTATCTCGGTCAAACTGATTTCACGGCCTATCTGTTTCAAACCTTTCCCATGCCCGACATCCAGAAGCTTTGGGAGGCATCTCTGAACCAGGCTCCAGGCCAGCCTGGCGGATCGAACGCTCAAACACTGCCGCCGACAAACGACCCCAGCCAGATCGCGATCCGCCGATGCTTTGAGCTGGGCGGCACCGGCTTGCAGTGTGTCGGCGCGGGAATGGGCGAAGGCCTGAAACAGATGATGGGTCTCGACCTCAGCGCGCTTACAGGCCCAGGCAAGGCTGGCCTCGTCGTGCTCGGCGCCTTCAAGGCATCCGGCGGACTCACCTTCACCTTCGCCGACGCCAGCGTAGACATTGGAAACTGCGGCAAGATGGTTCAAGGCGCGCACGGTTACACCGTCGGCGCCTCAGGAGGAAAGTGGTCCATTAATATCGCGAATCAGCCGCAAGCGTTTGTCGTCACGCTCGGGCCGGATGGAAAGGCTGCGGGGCCCGCTGCCGATGACATCACTGGGCAGCAGGTCACCGGCTATGAGGTCGTGACGAATCGGAAAACCGGGGCACAGGTTTCGCGCACGCCAGTCTACGGGCCCATCACCGAGCATTGCAGCATCGGCGCGCTCGCGCCCGGACCCGGCGTGATTCTCGATGCGGGACTGTCCACAAGCGGATCGAGCGTGCTCTCGGCGCTGGGCACGGTTCTCAGCGCGATGACCGGCGATTCTTCCGCCAATGACCCAAATCAGTTCACGGTTCCGCCGGGACCGCGCATGGCTGGTCTGTTCACAAACTCCAGTGGCCTCAAGATTCAGTTCAACGACGGGAATGCCGTGATCGATTGCGCACAGGCACATGTGCTGGCAAGGTACGACGTCTCGCTTCAAAGCGGCGCCGCGATTGTCTCCTTGAAGAGTGACGGTACAAATCCCTTCACTCTCAGCGTTCATCCCGATGGGTCGCTTGCTTTGTCTCAGCCGGTGACAGTGAACGGCAAGCTGATGACAGCGATGGACGACAACGCGAACCCCATCTTCACGCCAACTACCGCAACCTGCAACGCGGGAGCGTTGGTTGCGGCAAAGTAGTCAGCTCGATCCGCGAAAGAAGCGAGGACGATCCGCTTCGTTGCGCACGATGTCGCCCTCACCTTTCCTTTCCGCGAATCCGAGCGGAAAGGAAAGGTGACGAGCTCGATATCTCCGGCCGTCAAGTTAGAAAAACCCCGGTAAGAACTCTACTGGCCGGCAACGCCGTCAGTCTTGGCCTGATAGTCAATAATCTTTTTCAGCACGTCATACGGGACGGTGGCTGGAACAGCGTGGCCGTTAACCAGCAGCGTGGGCACTTCAACAACGCCCAGATCCTTTGCCAATTGAACAGAAGCATCGACATCTGCCTTGGCTTCAGGGGTGGCGGCGCAGGCAGAAACCTTGGCAGGGTCGAGTCCCGCCTTGGAGGCGGCGCTGTTCAGCGTAAGCGTCGCTCCATCGGCGCTGCCGAGACCATCCTGACCGTCAAAAACCGCCGCCGCGAATTGAAAGAACGCCGAACTGCCGCCAAGCTTTGTCACGCAGACGCCGTACTCGGCCGCCGTCATAGCCGCCGGATGGAGCGCAGGAATGGGAAAGTTCTGAAAGACGATGCGCGCCTTCGGATAATCCGCAACGAGCTTTTCCATGTTGGCTTGTGCCTCTTTGCAGTGTGGGCACTGGAAATCGGCAAACTCGACCAACTCAAGATCCTTCGCGGCGGCTCCGCGGTAGGGACCGTTGGCGCGTTGCTGCAACTGCTGGCGCGCGTCCGCGAATGGATTCGCGCTGAAGTTGACGATGTCTTCGCCGATGATAATGTGCTTGCCATCGGGAAGAGCGTAGAACGAAAGCACCTGAGGCTTCTGCTTGCCCGTCTTATCGCCGATCAAGACGATGACTTTGCTGACACCTTCAGCCGGCGTTTTGACAATGGCCTGCACTTGCCACATGCGGTCCGCGTCGTAACCCCAATTTGCCTGAAGAAAACTGTCGACGACTTCCTTGGTGGGAGCAGTAGCTGTGAAGTTCGCTGGATCGGGCTTGGGAAAGACCGGCGGGCCCGACGGAGCTGGCGCCGAGGGAGGAGCTTCAGGCTGCTGGCCCGCTGGAGCCGCGTCGGTCGGCTGCTGAGTAGGCGCCGAGGGCTCAGAAGTGGTATCCGGTGCGGGTGGAACGTGTTGCTGGGCTACGGCTTGCAGTGCGGGAACGAATAAAGCAATCAGCGCAACGGCGCCGATGAATCGGGTTGACAGTCGGATCAAGCTACTCTCCTTCGCTTAAGGGAAAACTCCCTTTCCCTAGCTTATAACGTGGCAGTGGAGTCTAAAGTCAGACTTGGACTTTGACGGCGATGGGAAATCTGCGGCCCATGCCGAACGATTTAGAGGTCACTTTCAGCACCGGAGCCGCCTGCTGGCGCTTGTACTCGGAGCGCTCGATCAGGTGCACCACCTGTTGGACGAGATCGAGGGGAAAACCGTGCTTCTGCGCGATCGACTCCGGCGTTTCGTAGCGCTCGACGTAGGCCTCTACGATGGGATCGAGCACGTCATAAGGTGGAAGCGAGTCGGTGTCCATCTGGCCGGGCCGCAGTTCGGCCGAAGGCGGTTTAGAGAGGATGGCCGCTGGAATCACCTCCCTCTGCCGATTGAGCCAGTGGCAAACCGAGTAGACCCGCGTCTTGACCAGATCGCCGATCACCGCAAGGGCGCCCACCATGTCGCCGTAGAGAGTGCAATAGCCGACAGCCATCTCGGATTTGTTGCCCGTGGTGAGCACCAGAGCGCCCAATTTATTCGAGAGAGCCATCAGGATCGTGCCGCGAATGCGAGGCTGAATATTTTCTTCGGTGGTGTCGGGCGCCAGCCCCTTGAAAAGCGGAGCCAGCGCGTGGTTGAAGTCCGCGAATAGCTCATTGATGGAGATGGTTTCAAAACGGATGCCGAGGTTCGCGGCCAACTGTCGGCTATCGTCGATCGAGCCCGAAGAGGAATACGGGCTTGGCATCCCGATGGCCGTCACGTTCTCCGCGCCGAGAGCCTCAGCGGCGATGGCCGCCACCAGTGCCGAGTCAATGCCGCCACTGAGAGCGATGACCACTTTGCTGAATCCGCACTTGCGCACGTAGTCGCGCGTTCCCAGCACCAGCGCGCGGTAAGCTGCTTCGGTTTCGTCGTCCTCGGGCAGCGGCACAGGCAAAGAATTGAATGGATCGACGATCACCAGGTCCTCCTCGAATGAGGCGGCCTGCGCGATCAGCTCTCCGCGGGCATCGAGAGCCAGTGAGGAACCATCGAAGATAAGGCTGTCGTTGCCGCCCACCTGGTTCGTCATCAGTACCGGAATGCCGTCGCGGCGCGCGATTGCCGCGAGCATCTCGCGGCGCACGGTGCGCTTGCCGTGCCAGAAAGGCGAGGAAGACAGGTTGACGTGCAACGCGGGGCTCTGGCGCATCAGCTCTTCCACCGGGTCGACGGCGTAAAGCCGGCGCGGCCAGAAGTTCTTGTCGTTCCAGGCGTCCTCGCAAATGGTGATGGCGAGCCGCGTGCCATCGAGCTCGATAACTTTCTGCAGTCCCGACGGCGAAAAGTAGCGTTGCTCGTCGAACACGTCATAAAAGGGCAGGAGGCATTTGTGTTGTTCAAGCAGCAGATTGCCATGGTCGAGGAGGACGGCAGCGTTGAAGGCGGGTTTGCCGTCCGCACCGCCGGCCGGCAGCGCGACGCCGGCCAGGATTGCAGTGGGCAAATCGAATGTGGCAGCTCGAAGCTCGTCAACCGCCGCCTGGCAGCGAGCAAGAAAACTTGGCTTTTCGAGGAGGTCGGCGGGCGGATAGCCACAGATGGCTAACTCGGAGAAGACGGTCAGGCGAGCGCCTGAATCGGCGGCGCGCCGGCTGAATGCGACGATTTTCTCCAGGTTTCCAGTGAAATCTCCGACCGTCGGATCGATCTGCGCCAGCGCGATCTTCACAAATCCAGTGTAAATGGAGGGGAGGCGGATCACAGGCGCGCGCACAGCCGGGGGAGCTCGCAAAGGATGAAGGACCCCGAACGGGCGATTCCTTACCGGTCATCCCGGAACGACAGAAGCTAAGTTGATGAATAACAATGCTTTATGTAAATATCCCCAAATGGGGGATTTCTTTCGACGAAAGTCACTGCCTAGAATCAAGAACGTAACTATTTGACCCATCCCTTGAGGCACGGCGGGGGCGGTCGACGAAATCTGCTGAAGACAGATTCTTTGTCGGGGGAACGCCATCGGACCGCAAATGAAACTGGGCGAGTTGCTGATCCGTGCCAACCTGGCCACGGAGAACGATGTTAGCGCTGCCCTTCAGCGCCAGGTGTCACAGGGGGGAACCCTGGGCGACAATCTGGTCGCGCTGGGGTTGATCGACGCGCGCACGATCCATCGGTTCATCCACCGCGTACCGCAAGAACCCGCTGACATTGAAAGCATCGGCATTGCCGACACCGATCTGCTGGCTCTGTTCATGAAGCTGATGTTTTCTGCCCGGATGGAGAAAATCGGTCAGCTCGCGGATGCAATCAAGCTCCCTCAGCACATCGTGATGGACCTGGCGAATCTGGCCATTGAGCGGCAGCTGATCTATACGCTGGGCGCAATGAGCTCGGACAGCGTCCTCGACATGCGCTATGCCCTGACCGACGAAGGCAAGCGATGGACCCTTGAAGCGATGCAGAGGTCGGGGTATATCGGTCCGGCGCCGGTTACGTTGGCCGAATTCATTGACCGCGTCAACATGCAGAAGCCAACCAACGAGCGCGTGACGCTGGAGAACGTCCATGAGGCCATTAAGGAACTCACGATGGACGAAACCATCGTTGAACAGGCCGGACCGGCTCTGAACTCCGGCCGGGCGATTTTGCTCTACGGGCCTCCGGGAAACGGCAAGACTTCAGTGGCGCTAAGCTTCGCCAGCGTCTTCAAGGACGTAATCCATGTGCCTTATGCGATCACTGTTGAGGGCCAGATCATCCGCTTTTTCGACCCTCGGCTCCATATCCAGGCGAAACTCCCCTCGGAGAAAGACGAGGGCTCTGAAGCTGCGAGCTTCCTGCGCGACACACACGATAAGCGCTGGGTTACTTGCCGGCGGCCCTTCGTGGTCGCCGGAGGCGAACTGACTCTGGACATGCTCGACCTGCGCTACGACGAGAAGGGGCACTACTATGAAGCGCCACTGCACATGAAGGCGCTGGGCGGCTGCTTCCTCATCGACGACTTTGGACGGCAGTTCGTCAGCCCGAGAGACCTCTTGAACCGCTGGATCGTGCCCATGGAGAGCCGGGTCGACTACCTCAAGTTGCGCTCGGGCGCCAGCTTCAGCATTCCGTTTGAAGAGATCGTGATCTTTGCCACCAATTTGAATCCGGAAGATCTGATGGACCCGGCATTTCTCCGCCGCCTTCCCTACAAGATTGAAGTGGGCCCCCCGGGCCTGGACCAGTTCCACCGCATCTTCCAAATGGAATGTGCGCGGCACAACCTGACTCTCAGCGAGGAAGTCTTCAACTTCATCGTGTACATGATCACGAAGGAAAAAGAACTCGAGCTGGCCGGGTACCAGCCCACCTTCATTGTTGAGCAGGTGACGGCAACGTGCCGTTTCCTGGGCAAGAAGCCGGAACTGAAGTCGCCTTATGTCGAATATGCGGTCAACAATTTGCGGGTTCGCCGAAACACCGAACCACGAATGGAGCGGACGCCGCAGTCGGGCTTGCCGGCGTTGGCCGCTGAAATCAAGAAACCTGTGGATTCAGCCCAGGTGTTCCAGGACGTCGAGGTCAAGCAAAGCCCGGGCCTCGTCTAATACCCGCCTCGCACAATTCGACTGGCTCCCGCCGTCGCCGCTTGTCTAACCCGATGGCCTGTTAGGTGCCGGTGCCGGAAAAGACCACGGCAATCGTTCGCATAATAATCTTGAAATCGAGCCAGATACTCCAGTTATCGATGTAAGTAACATCGAGCGAGACGTAGCTGGCGAAGGATGGATCCTGGCGGCCCTGCACCTGCCACAGGCCCGTGATACCGGGCGTCACGTCGAGGCGGCGAAGGTGATCGAGATCGTACTTGCGCACTTCGCCGGCCAGAGGCGGACGCGGCCCCACAATGCTCATCTCGCCGCGAAGTACGTTGATAAACTGAGGCAGCTCATCCAGAGAATACTTGCGAAGAAAGCGCCCCAGGCGCGTGATGCGGGGATCGTTTGAAACCTTGAAGAGCACGTCGTCGCGCTCGTTCATGTGCATGATCTCGGCGCGGCGGCTGTCGGCATCGCGAACCATGGTCCGGAACTTGATGCAACGGAACACGACCCCTTTCTTGCCGATGCGCTCCGAAGAATAAAAGGCCGAACCGGGGGAATCGAATTTTACGGCGAGTGCGATCACCACCAGAAGCGGCGACGAAGCAACAAGAACCAGCGCGGAAAACACGGTGTCGAAGACGCGCTTGAAAATGAGGCCGATCTCAGGCACCGCCCCGCGATGGAGAGGAATCGTTGGAAACTGTCCAACGTATTCGACAGGACTGTTCCAGGCCAGACCATCGTAGAGGTCGGGGATGACACGCAGATCGACCCCGTGCACGCGAGCCTGTTCCAGAACGCTCTGCACGATGCCCCGCTCGCAAGGAGTGGTGAAGAAGATCTCGTCGATGAACTGCTTGCGCGTGTGCTGGAAGAGAGTTTCCAGGCTGCCGACGATGTCGGAAGATACTTCCACATGCGGCGAACAACCTGGCAACTCAATAAACCCCTTGAATGTGTAGCCCAGATGGCGAATCTTCTCCAGATGCTGACGGAGCGCGTTCGCCTCCGGCCCCGTACCGACGATGAGCACGTTGCGCGTATCGAGCCCGCGATCGAAGCGCTGGTAAAGCAGTATGCGATAAATGAAGCGGCGCAGACCCAGCACGATGGTAACCAGGCCAATGGTTTCCAGCACGATTCCACGGGGAATGTTCTCCGCTCTTACCAGATAAAGCGTGCCGGTAAGCAGCAGGCCGGAGGTCAGGCACGCCTGGGCGCTCATCCTCTGCTCATGGAGAAAGTTCGTCATGTGCATCGGCGTGTAGAGATGCAGCCGCCGGCTCGTGACGATGAGCGCAAAAGTGAAGCCGCACAAAAGTGCCAGCAGGATCCACACTGACAGGCCGTGAAACATGGTGCCTTCAAAAAACTTTCGTGCACCAGATGCGGGGCTCGTATGAAAGCGATAGAGGGTGGCCGCCATTGCGGCCAGAAAGACGGTAAGCGCATCCATCGCCATCCACATCTTGGCGGTGCCTCGCGCGGCACGTACGGGGTGACCTGCGGCTCCGGCGTCCCATTCAGCCGAAGCGGCCAGAGACGATGACAGCTTTTGCCAGAAATCCGAACTCGCCATAGGGTCTACGCAGACCTCAAATCTTCCTAAGAGCCTGGACTACGGGCTGCTGGGGTTGACGTGCGAAGCGAGAAAAACAAGGTTCATGTGGAGCGCGATGTGCTTGCGGCCTCTGATAAAGAGCCTCTGTGACGCGTACATTACCCAACGGCAAGGTGAAGTTGGTCGAGGAGCGCCCGGAGCGAGTCAACAATTCACGGCGCACTTCTGGCGTCTCAAAAGCCGGCTTTTCCCTCAGGAAAATAGCCGCCGGCGATTGCAGTCCCGTGCATAGCGCATGTGGATAAGCTGTCGCCGCCAGGAAGAAAGGAATGTAACTCTGTGACGCGGCAAGCGGACGTGGATCCAGCTTCCCCTTATTATACATTGGCTTGGACTTCAGGCCCGGAGTGAGCGGTCGCCTGCTTTTTGAGAAAGGAAGCGCAATCGAGAAAAGAAAGGGTCTGAGATCTCGTCTATCGCGAGGCGCGAAAAACCCGGAGCGCTGCTCGTGCCGCCGAATTCGACGTATTGTCGGGTGCAATCGCTTGACTCCAGCTTGGCCCAAAAGGGGAAACAAATCGCAAGAGAATCATACCGCTGACAGATTACAGGCGAATGCAACGAATTGGTTACCGGCGGAACTCCGGTCGATGATCCCATACCACGCCGGAGGTCGAGAAATTCATAACCCTCTTAATCTAAAGGTAATACGTAGGCATCGAGGGCCAAAAACTGGCGGATAGGTGGATCGGCGGACTCAAGAAAGCTACTAAGCGGACCGAAGAAAGCCGCCCGGCCCTGATGCAGAAACAGCACCGAGTCGGCCAGCGTTTCGGCGAAGCGCGTGTCGTGAGTGACTACGATGCTGGTGAATCCAAGTTGGAGTTTGAGCCGTTGAATCAGCCCGCCAAGGCGGCGCGCCGTGATGGGATCGACCATCGTGGTGGGCTCGTCGTAGAGCACGATCTCCGGTTGAGCGGCCAGCGCGCGTGCCATCGCCACAGCGCGTTTGCGCCCCGTTGACAGGCTCCCCGGAAAAGAGTCCGCCACATCGTCCGCGCCTGTCAGGCCGATGAGACGGCCGACGATCTGATCCACCTGGTCATCGGCCAGGCCGCCTTTCTCGCGCAGGGGAAAGGCTACATTCTCGCGCACGCTCATCGAGTCGAACAACGCGCCGTTTTGGAAGACCATCGTGATTCGTTTGCGAATCGCACGGAGGCCTTCTTCATCGAGTTCCGTAATCTCCTGCCCTTCCACATGGATCGATCCGGAGTCGGGCTTGAGAAAACCCATCAGCAAGCGTAACGAAACGGATTTGCCGACGCCGCTGCGGCCAAGGATGCACAGCGTCTCGCCCCGGTTCACTGAAAAACTGACATTCTCCAGGACTGCGCGGCCGCCGAAAGAAATAGAGACATCGTCGAATACGATGATGGGCTTCGCGGAATCCTGAGCACTGGCTTTCTGTTGAAGCGGCTCATCGCGCTCGGGCGCGGCCAGCGCTTCAAGCTCCGCTTCGATCGGGGCTGAAGGGTCTGGCCGGGCGGGATTTTCGAACTGCGCCATGCATTCAGCTTACGCGATGGCCTGAGGCCATAGCGCCTCTGCCCGCTGAAGATCTTGAGGTGTGTTTACGTTGAGAAACCAGCGAAGCGGTGGCAGGCCAAAAGGATGCGCGACCTGGCCCGATTGAACCAGCATCTCGACAGCAACTTCGGCGACGGGCTGGCCGAGGCATTCCGCGGCAGCCTTGAAAGCGGAAAAGCAACCGCGTTTGCCGCATTGCAGTTCGGTTCGGAGCGCCGGAAGCGCGGATCGGTCGAGCACTGCGGGGAACGTCTGGGCGTACCCATTGACAATGGGAACCGTCACGGCGCGGCCAGTGATTCGCGCGTGATGGAGCAGATACTTGACGAGAGTCGGCGGCAAGAGCGGCAGATCGATGGGGAGAAAGACTACGAAACGCGTGGATGCGGCCTGCAACGCCGCGCAAATACCAGCCAAAGGACCCAGCCCAGGCTGCGCATCTCGAAGGATGGGCGCATAAGCGGCAAGATCAGACTCGGCGGCCGGGCTGGCTCCCGCGATCACAGCCGGAACGCCAGCCTCGTGCAACGTGGCTAGCGCATATTCGATAAGCGGCCTGCCGGCGAAGTGCAACAGCGCCTTATCGCGGCCCATGCGGCTGGACTCGCCGCCCGCGAGGACAACTCCAGCTGCGTCCGTATCATCTTTCGATGCGATACGCTCAGTCATACTTCGCGTAGCTTACTGCATCGATTCTCACTTTTCCCTAGTCCCCAATCCCATCGTCTCTGTTCTCTGTTCTCTGTTCCCTATTCCCTGTCTTTCCCCACTTCCTCCAGAAAGCAAATCAGCGATTCGATGCCCAGCTCAAAATTCTTCAGGCAGAATTTTTCGTTGGGCGCGTGAATATTGTCATCGGGCAATCCGAAGCCCATCAGTACGCTGGGCATGCCGAGATGGCGTTCCAGGTCACCGACGATGGGGATCGAGCCGCCGGATCGAATGAAGACCGTGTCCTTGCCCCAGACCTCGTGGAGCGCGCGGGTGGCAGACTGGACATAGCGGTTATCGACGGAGATCAGGCATGCGTCACCAGCGTGAATGAGCCGGACGTCCACGCTAACACCGGGAGGAACGATCTTCTCCACATAGCTCTTGTAAACAACAAAGGCCTTTGCGGGCGTCTGGTTGGGAACCAGGCGCATGGAGATTTTGGCCGTGGCTTTTGCGGGGATCACGGTCTTGGCGCCGGCGCCGATAAAGCCGCCGGGCATCCCGTGGACATCGAGCGAGGGACGGGCCCATGTCCGTTCGAGCACGCTGTATCCGGGTTCGCCGATGAGTTGTTTTGAGCCAACCTCGTTCCTGCGGTATTCCTCTTCGTCGAAGGGAAGGCGGCGCCATGCGGCAAGCTCATCGGCGCTGGGAGCGACAACGTCGTCAAAGAAGCCGGGGATGAGAATATTGCCGTTCTCGTCTTTGAGTTTCGCAATGATGTGCGCGAGAGCAAAGAAAGGATTGGGCGCAGCGCCTCCGTACATGCCGGAGTGAAGATCGGTCTTCGCTCCGCGCACTTCGATCTCTGTGTAAATCATGCCGCGCAGGCCTACGCAAAGCGTGGGCAAGCCGGGAGCAAAGAGTTCGGAGTCGCAGACTAACGCAAAGTCGGATTTGAGGTTGGCAGGCTTCGAAGCAACATAGTTCGCAATTCCCTCTCCTCCCACCTCTTCTTCGCCTTCAAAAATCACTCGAACGTTAAGAGGCAACGCCTGATTCACCGCCATGAGCGACTCGAGCGCTTTCACCTGCGCGACCACCTGGCCTTTGTCGTCGACCGCGCCGCGAGCGTAGAGATTTCCATTGCGCTCCGTGGGCTCGAAGGGCGGCGTGAGCCACTCGTCGAGCGGATCGGGCGGCTGCACATCGTAGTGGCCGTAAATGAGCACAGTCGGCTTGCGGTCGGCATGGAGCCAGTCGGCATAGACCAGCGGATGGCCATCGGTCTCAATCAGTCCCGCGTGCTCCATGCCGATGCGCTTGAGGTCGGCGAGCAGCGACTCGGCGGCTTTGCGGCAGTCGGTCGCGTGCTCGGGCAGCGTGGAGACGGATGGAATGCGCAGCAGAGCCTTCAAATCATCAAGATAACGGGTGTGGTTTTGGCGGGCATAGTTCAACAGCAGATGAAGACATCGGATCACTCCAATTTGAAAAACAGACAGAAGAGAGTATAGACCGCCGAGGTGGCGGGCGCGGTGATGAACGGCGTTGATTTTAGATTCCAGGTGCGCAGCAAATCGCGAGCCGATGCACCGCACTTACGACAGAGCTGGTCACGCAGATGAAGCTCCCTGCGGTGAAGCCATCTCCTATGCCGCAGATTCCGGAAACATGCGGTTGAACTCCGGGTCGTCGTGGAGCGCCAGCAGGTCCGGGTCGCGGCGCGCCCAAACCGCGTCGCGATATCCCACTTCCCAGGCCTTTAGCAGCGCGTCCAAAGCCTCCGTTCTTCTATCCAGAACACAGTACAGGCAGGCCGCGTTGTACAGAATCAATGCCTCGTTGGCGCGCAGAGTTACGGCCATCTTCAGTTCGCGCAGTGCGTCGTCGGTTCTTCCCAGGCGTGCGTAATCCCCGCCCAGCAGAATGCGGGCCCGCGCGTCTTCCGGCACCTGCTTCAGGTGGTTTTCAAGAGCCCCAATCCGGCGCTGGATCATGTTGCGCTCGCTTTCCGACTTGCCCAGTGCGCCCATGGAGTTCATGATTGGCACGTAAACGTTGTAATCCTCGCCGCTGGACTCGATGGCGGCTTCCGCAACGTCCAGCACTTCCTGGTAGCGCCCCGCTGCAAACAAAGCGCGGCACAGCAGGTAATACGCTCCCTCGGAGTCGCGCTTGCGTTCGATGGCCTTCTTTACCATGCGCACGGCTTCGTCGTACAGTGCGGCCGCATAGAGCACCCACGCCTGGCTCACCTGCACTTCGGGCAGATCCCAACGAAGGGCCACGGCCTTGCCTGAAGCCTCGCGCGCGCGCTCCAGCCACCTCTGATCGCGGCTGTAGTAGTAAAGCATCGCGCAGGCGTTGGCAGATGCGGCATAGGCCAGCGCGAAACTGGGGTCAGTGGCCACTCCGTTGTCGAACATCTGCAGTGCGAATTCCAGGTCTTGCCGCGTTTGCCGCCGCGCGTAACTCTTGCCCCGAAGATAGAGGTCGTAGGCCTGCAGATTCTCCGTCGGCTTCACCGCCATCGCTTCCAGCTCTTCCGGCGAAAGCGTCACCCGCAGCGCTTCTGCGATCTTGCGCGCCATCTCGTCCTGCACTTCGAAAACGTCCTTCATCTCGCGGTCAAATCGCTCCGACCACAAGGGAAAATCGGTTTGCGCATCCACCAGTTGCGCGCTGATGCGCAGCCGTGCGCCGGAACGGCGCAGCGTGCCCGTCAGCACGCACGCGGCGCCCAGCTTCTGCCCCACTTGCTGCGGGGTCAAGGCCTGGTCGCGGAAGGCCAGCACCGTCGGACGCGAAAAGACATTCAATCCGCGAATCTTCGACAGCTCCGTAATCACATCTTCCGTAATGCCGTCGCGCAGGTACTCGTCTTCTTTCGAGCCGCTCAGGTTCTCAAAATAGAGCACCGCGACCGATTTCCTCTGCTTGTGCGTGCCCGAATCCGAATCGGTCTTCGCTTTCGTGCGGTTCCTGTCCGACTCCAGGTTGCGTTTCAACCGGTTCAGGTCGGTTTTCAGATCCGTCGCCGTCTGGCAGCGCAGCGTCCGGTCCTTCTCGATGCACTTCTCCAGAACGCGCACAAGCTCCGCAGGCAATGCCGGATTGATCTCTGCGGCCGATTGCGGTTCGCGGTTCAGGATGGCGTCAAAGATCACTGCCGACGTATCTCCCGGAAAGGGCAGACTGCCGGTAGCCATCTGGTAGAGCACCGTTCCCGTCGAAAACAGATCGGTGCGCGCATCGACCAACTGCCCGCGCGCCTGCTCCGGCGACATATAAGAGATGGTGCCCACCGCCGAGCCGGGCGAAGTCAGTTCGTCCCCCGCGGCCAGTGTCTTTCCCCCGTCTGCCACCTGCGTCGTCTGGCCTTGCGTGATCTTCGCCAGCCCAAAGTCCAGAATCTTCAGTTGTCCGCGTTCCGTCAGGAACAGATTCGCCGGCTTGATGTCGCGATGCACAATGCCCTTGGCATGGGCCGACTCCAGCGCATCGGCCATCTGGATTGCCAGCGGCAGAATCGTCTCCACGTCCATCGGCTGCCCCTTCAACCGCTCCCCCAGTGTCTGCCCCACCAGCAGTTCCATCACGATGAAGTGCTGCAGCTCGTGCCGCTCAATGGCGTGGATGGTGCAGATATTCGGGTGATTCAGCGAGGATGCCGCCCGCGCTTCGCGCTGAAATCGCTCCAGTAACTGGGTGTCCCTGGCCATCTCCGGCGGAAGAAACTTGAGCGCCACGTGACGGTCCAACTGCCCGTCCTGGGCTTCGTACACCACGCCCATCCCGCCCGAGCCGACTTGGCGAAGGATGGTGTAGTGAAGGATTGACTGGCCAATGAGGGGATCTGGATTCATCTTGTGCCGTTTAGTATAGAACGGCACAGTGAGTCGTCAATGGGCAGAATGCGGATCAGCGGCCTGCTCGTGCGGGCTGCGGCCGGTCTGTTGCCGCAGCCATCAGATTCACGGCACGCAGGCACTCCGACGCCTTGACCAGTGCGGCAACATGGCCCTTGTCCGCGCCCCCTCACAATGAGTTTCGCGATCGAGAAAAAAGTTTAGACCCTCGGGAACAGGGTCAATTTGGAACAACTTTGCCTCGGAAGCTGAAGCCGCATGCAATTCGCTCGGCCTGAATCAGGCCAAACCCTCGTACTCTACAAGCTGACTCACTGGCATTTGCGATTTCCTGTTCACTGCGGGAAAGGGATTCTTCTTGCTTACGTACGAGAGTGGTCTCCCGCGCCGATTCTTTTGTCTTTCCTGCCTTTTTGCCTTGCTCGTTTTGGCGCTGGTGAACACCAATGCCTCCGGCCAGGTGCGCCCCGAAATCAACCCTTACTACGCGCGAAAGAACTCATTTGGATTCTTCGGCGCATACTCCGGAGATTCGAGCCATATCCTGCTCGGATACGCAGAGAACCGCAAGCTGTTGGATTTCGGCATGTCCTACAATCGCCGGCTCCTCCTCGGCCCCATGGTGAACTGGCAGTACAGCCTCGAGCTCCTGCCGGTCGCACTTGAGAGCGATCCGGTAGGCATCGAAACCAACAACCAGGTCACGCCGGTCGTCTCAAAGACGACCTATGACTTCGGAGCGCAATTTGTCACCTGCGCACCGGCGGCGGTTCCCTACAGCTACACAGGCGAAAATGACGTCATCTTTAGCGGAACCCTGAACTATGCCTGCAATGGACGCCGCTGGACGATCGGCGAAGCGATGTCGCCGATTGGCATGCAATGGAATTTCCTTCCTCGCCGCAAAATCCAGCTCTTCTTCACGGGTCACGGCGGGTACCTGTATTCGACGCAGCCGATTCCCATCATCCTGGCAGGGGCCTTCAATTTCACCTTCGATCTCGGGGCGGGGTTTGAAATCTACCGGACCCTGCACAAATCGATTCGTGTCGAGTACCGCTATCACCACATCTCGAATCACAATACCGCGCAGGAAAACCCCGGCATCGACAACGGGCTCTTCCAGGCGACGTACGCCTTTGGGCGCTAGCCACGATCCACTCCTCCATCAGCCTCGGCTGGCTTGGTCTCATTGTCACTGCGAGAGGAGGAGTCCGCTCTTGAAGGAATGTCGGCATCCGCCCCGTTTATGGCCGGATGCCACTGCGAAAAGGTAAGCTAATGGGGTGACCGAAAGGCCCCTATGGAGAACAGCGTAAAGGTTTTGATCGCCGAGGATGAGCCCAACGCGCTGGCCGGGTTGGCTGAGCTGATCTCCGGATGGGGATACCGCACCGAATCTGCCCGCGACGGGCTCGAGGCCTGGGAAAAAGCGCAGACCTGGGACCCTGCCATCGTGGTGACGGACCTGAAGATGCCGCGTATGGACGGCATGGGGCTTTTGGCCAAGCTGTCTGAGGGCTCTGAGGGCTTGAGCGCCAACATGGCGGTCGTGGTCCTCACTGCCATGGGCTCCATCCAGTTGGCGGTAGACGCCATGAAACTCGGCGCATACGACTTTTTGCAAAAGCCCGTTGACCCCACGCGGCTCAAAACCATCCTGGCCAACGCCACGAAACAGCGTCAGACGGCAATTGAGCTTGAGGTCGCGCGGCGCAGGCTCCGCGAGTCCGGCGTCCTGGGCCAACTGGTCGGCAGCTCGCGACGCATGCGGGAGATCTTCACGCTGATCGAGCAGGTTGCTCCCTCGAACGTGCCCATCCTCATCACCGGCGAAAGCGGAACCGGCAAGGAGCTTGTCGCGCGCACGCTGCACGACTTAAGCCCGCGCAAGGCGCGGCCATTTGTCGCCGTGAACTGCGCGGCCATTCCGGAAACGCTCATCGAAAGCGAGATCTTCGGGCACGAGAAAGGTTCGTTTACCGGCGCGGTGGAGCGGAGGGCCGGCTGCTTTGAACTGGCGGCGGGAGGAACGCTGCTGCTGGACGAGATTGGCGAGATGCCATCGGGGACCCAGGCCAAGCTGCTGCGCGTGCTTGAGGAGCGGAAGTTTCGCCGGCTGGGCGCCCGCTCCGAGATAGATACGGATGTCCGTGTTCTGGCTGCCACCAATCGAGATCCGCAGACAGCCGTGGCAGAGGGTCATCTGCGTGCCGATCTTTACTACCGGCTCAACGTGTTCAACATCGCTATGCCCCCGCTGCGCGAGCATATTGAGGATCTGCCTCCCATGGTGGAAGCCATGGTGAGCGAAATGAACCAGAAACACGGCCGTAAGGTGTCGGGCATTGCGCCGTCCATGCTCGACCGGCTAATGGCCCACAGTTGGCCGGGAAACGCACGCGAACTCCGCAACACCATCGAGCGGGCCGTGATTCTCTGCCCCGATGGCGCGCCGCTTGATGCGGGACACCTGCCGCAAGGCTTCGGCAAAGATGCGGCGGCAGCGGCAACCTCAGACGGCAGCTCAATCACCGTGCGCGTAGGTGCGACGGTGGACGAGGCGGAGCGCCTGCTGATTCTGCGCACCTTGGAAGCAACCGGACAAAACAAGACCCGGGCCGCGGAGATTCTGGGCGTGAGCCTGAAGACCCTGCACAACAAGCTCAAGGAGTACAGTCGGGAGCGCCACGGATCAGAGAGCTGAGACGGCTCGGATGGCACTGAAATCTTTGCGTATTTCGTCCCCGAAATCACAGGAATCTTCGTCGAAACAGGTAAGGACAGCAAGCCGCGCCTGAACCGCTCTCAAAGGTACTTCAAAAAGGATTTCTGCCGTTCTTCCAGTCTATGGGCCTGAAAACCAAACTCGTGCTGGCCATTACGGCTCTGGTGTTCTTGATCGCCGGAGTGGTTTCACTGGTGTATGTTCACCAGCTTGTCAAGGCTGCGGTGAAGGAGACCTACGACACCAATTTGATGGTCGCCGACCAGGTGCGCTATGCATTGCAGAACGCCCTGGAGTCCGGCCTCCAGGGCCTCACGGTCGATCCCAACAATCCCGGCGAGTTGCGCGGGCTCATGGCCGACACGGTGCAAAACGATCCCACCCTGCAAGCCTCGCTGGTCTCGGTCATCCGCTATTCGTCTACGGTATACGACGTCAATATCGCTGATAGTCAGGGGACGGTACTGCTGAGCACCAATCCCGCCAATCAGGGCAAGCCGCTGCCTTCGCGTCCCACATTTGACCATCTGCTCAAAGCGGGGCCGGTACCGATGATGATGCAGGTCTTTGGCGAGCCCAAGGTACTGGACATCGTTGCGACGCTCGAGAACAACGGAAAGCTCTTCGCTTCAGTCCACGTGGGGGTTCACACGTCCCTGTTGCGTGCGGCCTACGACCCGGTTTTGAGAAAAGCGTTCTGGCTGATGGGGTTTGCTCTTATCGCGGCCCTGCTGGCGGCTTTTTCGCTCAGCAACCTGGCGCTGCGCCCCATGACGGAAATCAGCCGCCAGCTCGACCGCCTGACTGCCGCCGGAGAAGCCCCCGTTGAATCGCGGACGCCGAAAAATCAGGATGTGGCGGCACAGGTCTCCACGAAAATTGAGAGGATCGGTCAGCGCATGCGCAACGTTGAGGAGGTTTACTCCGCGCTGCGCGAGAATCTCGACCAGATTCTCGGCAATCTGCAAGACGGAATCATGCTCTTTACCGAGGACCGGCGCGCGGTGCTGGTTTCGGAAGCTGCCCGACGGTTCCTGCAAATCGATCGCGACAACATTCTGGGGCTTCAGGCGCGCGAATTCCTCGACGATTCGAATGCGCTGGGACGGGCCCTGCGCGAGGCCATCGAAACCGGCAAGCGCATGGACAAAGTTGAGGTCCGCACCGAAGCCGGGCGGCGCATCGAGACCTCGGTGGACTTTATTAACGACCAGGAGACGCACCAGGGCCTGGGGGCGCTGGTCACGCTGCACGACCTGGAGTCGGCAGCGCAAATCGAGTCGGAGCTCGAGCTCTCGCGGCGCATGGCGGCCATTGGCCGGCTCACTTCGGGCGTAGGCCACGAGGTGAAGAATCCCATCAACGCGATCGTGGTGCATCTGGAGCTACTGAAATCGAAGCTGGGCGAATCGGAAGGTCCGGCCACCCGGCACCTGGACGTGATCGACGCGGAGATCCGGCGGCTGGATCGCGTGGTGCAGACGCTGGTGGATTTTGCGCGCCCGGTTGAGGTGAAACTGCGAGAGCAGGACCTTCGCCCGGTGATCGGCGACGTGCTGGCGCTGGCTGCGGACGAGCTCACCATGCGCCGGGTAACCCTGATCAGCCGCATACCCGCCGAGCCGCTGATTGCGAATGTCGATGCCGACCTGCTCAAACAAGCAGTACTCAATGTTATTCAGAATGGCGCGCAGGCCATGCCGGACGGCGGGCGTCTTGAGGTTACTCTCGAGCCGGACACGAATCAAAACGAAAGCCAGTTCCAGGCGTCGAAGGGGAACGGGATGGCCGGTGGAGGCTCACACGCGCCGGTGCATGCCGCACTGCTGCGCGTCGCCGACGAAGGCATCGGCATTCCTGCCGAAATCCGCGACAAAATCTTCGATCTATATTTCACAACTAAAATCGGCGGCAGCGGCATTGGATTGGCTATGACTTACCGCATCCTGCAGTTACATCATGGAAGCGTCGACGTACAATCAAGGCAAGGACGCGGCACGGAATTCCAGCTGCGAATTCCACTCGCCGCCGCGGACAGGGGACGCCGGAACCTGCAACCGGCGGCTGTCGAAGATCAAAAGGGGTTGGGGAAATGAGGTCACCTGCCAAGTGCGGTGCGTGGCTGCTGCCGTTCGTGCTCTCCGGCTGCTTCCATGTGCCCTTTCACAAGACTCCGCCTCCGCAGCCAATGCTGGCGCCACTTGTGACACCCCTGCATCCGATTGAACTCGTGTCGGTTGAACTTCCGGCAGGTATGAGATTGATCCCCGGCAAGCCCCTTTACAACATGAGAGTGCACGACGAGACGGTCAAACCGCTTATCAGGCACTGGAGGTCGGTGAATCCGCCGGAGATCGTAAACGTTCCGGAGGTCGCTGCAACATCCGAGGTCAGCGCCATCGGACAACTCTCTTCGGGCGACCCGGGCAGTTATCGCCAGCAGACTGAGGCATCCATCGGGTCGATCGAACGAAGTCTCAACAGCGTCAATCGGCCTCTCAACGACTCCGACCAAAAGACCGCCGACCAGATTCGGGAGTTCCTGAAAGAGGCGCGGACGGCCCTGGCTTCAGGCGATGTGGATGGCGCGCACACGCTGGCATCCAAGGCACAGGTTCTGCTCGCTGCTCTGGCGCATTGAAGCTCGGAACTATTCCCTATTCCCTGTTCCCTACAATTCACCCCAGCTCAATTTGGTGCGCAAGGCATCGAAGAAGCCTCCCTCATTCAGGCGGACGAGCTTCACGGTGTGGCTTGAGCGGCAGCATCTCACCTCGTCGCCGCGGCGGAGCTCGACGCCTTGCTGGCCGTCGATCGTGAGCAGCGCCACGTTGGGAACGCCTTCGACGCGAACGTTCAGCAATGCGCTGCCGGGCACAACAATAGGCCTGAGCGTCAGCAGGTGCGGACAGATGGGTGTCACCACGATGGCGTCAACGTCGGGTGTAAGGATGGGGCCGTTCGCGGCCAGGGTGTACGCGGTTGACCCTGTGGGAGTCGACACGATAACGCCGTCGGCTCGGAAGCGCGCCACGCTCCTGCCGTCGAGCTCAACGGCAAACTCGCCCATGCGTGCAATGTCGCCCTTTGAAACGACGATCTCGTTCAGCGCCTCGAAGCTCGCCTGCTCCGAGCCCTCGCGCCAAAGCACGGCGTGGAGCATGGCGCGCTCATCGAGACTGTGGCAACCGGTGCACCAGTTTTCCAGCGTGGCGTAGAGATCGGCCAGGCGGACTTCCGTAAGAAAACCCAGGAATCCGAGATTGACGCTGAGGATCGGCGTGCCGACGGTAGCAAAAATGCGCGCGGCGGCCAGCAGGGTGCCGTCGCCGCCTAGAACGATCACCAGTACGGGCGAGCGCGACGGCATATCGACGCGAGGAATGGCTGGGGCGGAATCGGTATACGCGCCGCCTTCCAGGTCAAGCACGACCTCATAGTTGTGCGTGCGCAGCCATGCCACCAGGTCAGGCAACAGCCGTTTAAGCTCTTCCCTGTTGGGCTTGCAAACAATGGCGACCGAGGTCATGCGTCCCAGTGTAATGGACCTGCGCGGCGCGGGCCAATTTCCCTGCGTACGCCAGCGCGCACCACCAGGAGCGAGAACCGGCCCGAATTCACCCCGCGGAAAAGTTGCTGACTTGATTGGCCTCCTATTTGTATAGTGGCTCGATACAGGAATCAGGGTTTGGTCATCGGCTTTTGGTGCACGCTCGCTCTGCCGGCGGCGCTTGAACCGCCGCATTCAGAAAGCAACCGGAAAGGAAGACTGCGATGGAATGGTATCTGATGGTTTGGAAGAAATACGCCGATTTCGACGGTCGCTCACGGCGCAAGGAATACTGGATGTTCACGCTGTTCAATATGTTGGCGGTCTTCGCGTTGGGGGCGATTGCAATCGTCGGAGCAGCACTTTTCTCAACTGGAGGAACAGATTTCTCGGCGAACAGCATGATTTTTCTGTTTATTCCGGTCGGCATCTATGGATTGGCCGCCCTGATTCCCAGCATTGCCGCCGCAACGCGCCGCTTTCACGACATCGGTAAGAGCGGCTGGCTGCTCCTTTTGCTTTGTGCGCTTGGCATCATCCCCGTCGTAGGATTCATCTGCTCAATTATTCAGCTCGTTTTCTTGTGTCAGGACAGCCAACCGGGAGTCAATCAGTATGGGCCCAATCCCAAGTTTCCCGAGCAGGGAGCGATGATGTACGCCGGGATTCCGCCAGGCGCCATTCCGGCTGGCTATGTGATGCCGCCGCAGCCGCCCGCAGTTCAGGCGAGCGCGGGTTTTTGCAAGACCTGCGGCACACGGTTGGCGGATGGCTCTCCATTTTGCGGAAATTGCGGCACCCGTATTTGATATTTGCATCGCTCGCCGGGCGACCGAGGTTTACGTCCGGCGTGCATAAAGCAGGAATTCCTGGTTCCCTTCCGCGCCGGTAATTGGCGACGGAATGGTGCCCTCGACCTTCCAGCCGAGCGATCGGACACAATCCGCGACCTTATGAATTGCCAGTTCGTGCCCCTGCGGGTCGCGCACGATGCCTCCTTTGCCAACATACTCGCGGCCAGCCTCAAACTGAGGCTTGACGAGAATCACCGCATCCACCAGGCTTGGCGCCGCGGCCAGAACAGCCGGAAGCACAAGCGTCGCCGAAATGAAGGAGACGTCGATGACGAGAAGCGTTGCTTCTTTTCCAGGGTCGTGCGTCGCCAGCGATCCGGGCTCGAGCAGGCGCGCGTTGGTCCGCTCAAGTAAACGCACGCGCGGGTCGTTGCGCAGCTTCATGTCGATTTGGCCGAAGCCGGTGTCGACGGCGGTCACCTGCGCGGCCCCATGCTGAAGAAGACAATCGGTAAAGCCCCCTGTCGACGCGCCGACATCGAGGCAGGCGCGGCCCGTCACGTCAATTTGCCAATGGCCCAGAGCCCCAGCCAGCTTGAGCCCTCCCCGGCTTACATAAGGATTGTCTCCGCCAAGAAGCCGGATGGGCGAATCCGCCGCGACCGAAGTTCCGGGCTTGTCGATCTTTTGCTCGCGCACCAGAACTCGCCCGGCAAGAATCAGCGAACGGGCGCGCTCGCGGCTCGCGGCGAGGCCGCGCTCCACCAGCACGACGTCAAGCCGCGCCTTTTGCGGCCGTGCCGCGCCGGCGGGTGCTTGTGGTCTATCTTCCATCGCTCCGGAAACTCCCCAAACGATTAGCTCCGCAAAAGTTCAAAGGGTCATTCCCGGTGCGAGGAATGACCCTTTGGAGTCTGCGAGTGCTCCGTGGCGCACCTTAAGGAATGGCCTGGCATGTGGAAAGCGAAACCAGTTGAGCGCTGCCCGGTAGGTTGCAAGGCTGCCCGTAGCCCGGAACACGGCTCGTGTAGTTGTTGTTGCCGCTGGAGCCGGTCTGGGTCGTGGTCCGGATATCGACCGGCGTGCCTTCCAGCAGGACCGTTGTGTCAATCAGATCGGTCACCGTCGGGCTCGATTCAATGATGGTGATGAAGGGGCTGTCGGGTGACGCGACGTATATCTTCGAATACTCGGAATTCTGCGTATTGACGACGGTGCGCGGATGGCCGACAACGGTCAGGGTCTTCTCCACGGTGTATGTGTGGAGATTCACCACAGTCACCGTGCCGTTCCCCGTCCCGCCATCGTCGTTTTGATTGGCTGTATAGGCCTTGCTGCCGTCGGCTAGAACCGTCACGCTGGCCGGATTGGGAGTAGCCGTGTTGCCCACCTTAACCGTAGTGACGGTCCCGAAGCCACCTGTGACGGCGCCGCAAGCCGCATACGTCGTGCAATTGCTGTTGGTATAGGTGTTGGCGTCGTTTCCGAATTGGTCCAGTGGGACACTCACAACGCTGATCGATCCCCCGTCGTAATTGGCGACGACGAGTTGCTGCGTCGCAGAGTTGTACTCGGCGTAAATGGGTCCCGAACCAGTGGGTAGCTGAATGGTGGGATGGCACGTGATCCATTGCCCATTCTGATTTTGAAACGGCGTGCACGCGTCGGGCGTATCGTTCCGTGTGTTGATGACCGTGAGGGTATCGTCTCCGCGGTTGAGTACGAACAGGCGCTGTAAGTCCGGAGTTTGCACTGCGTACACGGGGCACTTGCCGAGCGGGATCGCAGGATCGGTTGTGTTGCTGGTGAGCTCGATCGGAGTCGCCACGCCCGCCGGCGCCGTTGTAGGAGACGTATTGCAGGTCAATGGCTCGTTATCGGGAACGTTCTGGCTAACCACATAGTTGCGTTCACCGCCGCTGCTTCCGGGCCCAGCGACCAGGACGGGCAATGTGGCTGGATTGCCGGTGGTTGCCACAGGGATCGCGAGTTTGAAGGCCTGTGGCGACCCGTTAAAAAGATCGACTACGTCGCCGTTGAGATCGGGGGCCCAAAGCCCAGTCGATGGCGAAAGCAGGTTGACCGGCTGCGCGGTGGGCGGCAGCGTCGATTCCGACACGTTTTTGGCCTGCAAGTTTGTGTTAATGGGGAAATCGGAAAGAGTCCCGTTGCCATTGATGGTGTAGCCGTTGGCGCCAATTTCATCCATGGTGAAAACTCTGGGATCGGGACCGATCGGCGCTTCGGTCATGATCGAGTCGCCGGAATAATCGATGATCGTAACCACGCCAGGCGTGCTGGATCCTGTGGTGGAAACCACGACTGCGTACGACGTGACCTGGGCAGGCGGGCCACTGGTGCCGATTGGAGTCACCACGGGCCTGTAATTGTCGCCACAACCGCCAATGAGAGCCGCGAGTGCGAGAGCGGCTCCTGCCTGCGCGAAGAGCACACGCGCCGGGCATGACTTCATGGGAAAAAGTCTCATTCCGAATCTTTCCTGCTTTCCTGTTGATTGTAAATCACCGGGGGCGGGCGCCGGACCGGAGCAGCCTGTCATCAAGTCCGACGCCGGCGGCCCCAAATTGTTATCGCGGGAGGGAAAGCTGCGGACCTTTCTCGCGCCGCGGCAAGCGGTTAGGATGAGGCGTGGTTCAAGATAATCTTGCCTGGCAATCGAAGCTGGTGTTGCTTGCGGTGCTGCCGTTCGCGGCCACGGATGTGGTGCTTGCCTGTTTTGGGTGGGCAACGGACTCCTCTGCCGTGGTGATCTGGACCACGGGGTTAAGCGCGCTGCTGGGCCTCATCACGTGGAGGCTGCGGGCCGCCACGCCGGCGGCTGCGGCAACGGGAGCGGTGATCACCGCAAGCCTGATGTTCTCGTCCGTTGAATTCCCTTACCAGCCTTGGCATACGGCGCTCATTCCCGTGCTGGCGGTTTCACTGCTCGCGTTTGCTGCCACGCGCGCGGGGCGCCTGAAAAAGGAGCGGTTGGGCACAGCCGAGGCCCGGCGTGGAAGGTCGGCCGCGCAAGTTGCTGCCAACCTGGGCCTGGCCGCGCTGGTCGCGAGCCAGCCCGTCAGGATCTGGTTGTCAGATAGCCGATGGCTTCCTCTCCGAGCTCACTCAGGAACGCTCATGCCGGCAATGGTCCTGGCCGCGCTGGCTGAAGCCGCGGCAGATACGGTTTCGTCGGAAATAGGTCAGGTGCTCGGTGGACGGCCGCGAATGATCACCACTCTGCGGGAAGTTGAACCAGGCGCCGATGGCGCAATAAGCGCGGCTGGAACCCTCGCCGGAGTGCTTGCGGCGGCCATCGTTGCGGGTGCGGGAAGCTGGGCCATGCGCGGCGACTGGCGTCTCTTCACGCTGAGCTGCGCCGGCGCAATCTTCGGGCTCCTCCTCGACAGTCTGCTCGGAGCCACATTGGAGAGAAAGGGCTGGCTCAATAACGACGCCGTCAATTTCCTATCGACAGCGAGCGCCGCAGTGTTCGCGTTTCTTTTGCTGGCTGTCTAACCCGCCGGCCCCGCCAGTTCCACACAACCCCGCCAACTTGCTAACTCGCCAGCACGCGCGCAGCGCGGCTAACTTGCCAGGCGCCGACTCCGGCAGCTCTGCCACCCGCTACCCTCAATGCAGATGCAGCCGCCACAACGTGTAGCTGAGAATCTCGTGGGCGATGCGCTCGGCCTCCAGCGTTCGATCTTCAACCGCCGGCCGTGGGCGCGGCGATGTGAGTACGTCGAGACCCTCTGCGGCGCAGATGGCGTGGATGCGGAACATGTGTGTGTCGTCGCTGACCACTACCAGTCGATGCAGGCCATTCACGCGGGCAATGACGGCAATGCGGCGAGCCGACTCTTCGGTGTTCCGGCTCTCGGTCTCCGCGATGATGGACTGCTCCGGAACACCCTTGCTGATCAGGTAGCCGGCGCCAACGGAGCCCTCAGTGAACTGGTCGCCGCCCGGACCACCCAGAGTGATGATGAGCGGCGCGATGCCGCGATGGTAGAGCACGAGAGCGTGATCCAGTCGCGCGCGATAGACGGGCGAGGGCCGTCCGTCATACTCCGCCGCACCCAAAACGCCGATCGCATCCGCCGGAGCCGCTTGATCCAGATGCGCGTAGCTCTCAATCTGCACGTAGACCCAACGGCACCACGCCAGAGCTCCCGCCAGCAGAAGCACAGCGATTACGAGGATGAATCGCAGGGCCCAGTTTCGGCGCTTCGTCTTGGCTTCGCGCCTCATGCTCTCCATCTTACTCAGTTCCAAGAGCACCTTGTTCCCTCGTTCCCTTGCCTCCGGGTTCCCCGTTTCCTTGTAGCGCCGGCGTCCCGCCGGCTGTCGTACGGGCGTCCTCGCCCGCACTTCCCGGTCCCTCGTTCCCCTGGTCCCTTGTTCCCTGCCTTTACCGCTGAAGGGTCATCACGATTTCGTGAGTGGGGATCGCGCCTTCGCGCAGAATCTCCCATCGGCCTTCGCCAAGAGTGAGATCGACAATCGTGGTCGGCTGGGAGCGGCCCGTGGGCCCGCCGTCGATAATGAGCGGAATGCGTTCGCCGATCTGGTCGCGTACACAACCGGCGCTCGTACACTCCGAGGCGCCCTGAAGATTGGCTGAGGTCGCCGTAATGGGTAACCCGAGGCGCTCCACTACGGCGCGCGGAATCGCGGCATCGGGCACGCGCAACGCCACGTTGCCCGTGTTCGCAGTCGAGCGCAGCGGCAGTTTGGTTCCGGCGCGGACGATGATGGTCAGCGGTCCGGGCCAGAAACGGTCGGCAAGCTTGTCGAGCTGGGGATCGGTGTCGCGCGCCAGTTCGTAAGCCTGGGACAGGCCCGAAATCAGCAGCGAGAGCGGCTTGTGCTTCTGGCGGGTCTTGATCTGGTAAATCTGCTCAACAGCGGCCAGGTTCACCGGATCCACGGCCAGGCCATAAAAAGTATCGGTTGGCAATGCGACAACACCCCCCTTGCGCAGGCAGGAGACGATGTAATCGATCCGGTCCGGTTGGGGTTCATCGGGATGGACGCGCAATATCTCCGCGGACAAAAAGACCTACCTCGGTTCCCGAATAAAAGAAGAGGCTACAAATTCGGAAACTAACACAGCACTAGCCGTGGTGCAAGTTTCGAGATTCGCGCACAAGTATTCGGGACCGCTAAAACGCCGTAAAATCGGCTTGAGCAGCGAGAGGTCGCCGATTGATGCCAGTCCGGGTGGTGGAGAGCAAGCAGAATGCGCGCCTGAAGGAGCTGAGGAAAGCTCTGAGCGCGCAGGGCCGCGGTTCTGGCGCGCTTGCTGGTATCGAAGGACCCAATCTCATCGAGGAAGCACTGCGCGCCGGTTTGCGGGTGAAAACCATCTTTGTGGCGCAGGGTGCGGAGCGGCTGCTGGATGAGCTCCAGGTGAAGCGGGACGTGGAGATCCTCCAGCTGCCCCAAAAGTTGCTCGAAACCGCCCTCGCCACCGAATCGCCGCAGCCCATTGCCGCGCTCATCGAGCGGCCGAGTTGGTCGTGGTCGGATGTTCTCAACCAAAACCAGAAAAAAACGCTCGTTATCGTCCTCGCCGGCCTTCAGGACCCCGGAAACCTGGGCACGATTCTGCGCTCGGCAGAAGCATTTGGCGCAACCGGCATCGTGAGTCTTCCCGGAACCGTCAGCGCATGGAACTCGAAAGCCGTTCGCGCTTCGGCCGGAAGCGTTTTCCGTGTGCCGCTCATGACAGTGAGCGTCGAGGAGTGCATGGAACGGCTGCGCGAGGCCGGCGTGAAAGTCCTTGCGACAACCGCCAAAGCAACGAAGTCGGCCGAATTGACGAACCTGGCTGGCCCGGTCGCACTCATCATCGGCAACGAAGGCAGCGGCATTCCGGCGGAGATTGCTCGACAGGTTGACGGCGAAATCACCATTCCCTGCCCCGGCCCGGTCGAAAGCCTGAATGCCGCCGTCGCAGCCAGCGTGCTGCTCTATGAAGCTTCGCAGCAGCGTTTGAGCAAGCCTGCCGGCAACCCACAGCACTCCTCCAAAAAGTCAATCCGCGGAACGGGGCTCGCGCAATGAACCTCTTCGACAACGAGCCCGAGCTTCCACATTTCGCCTCCAAAGGTCTGCCCCATGCAATAGAAGTGGGCGGAGCGCCATTAGCGGAGCGCATGCGTCCGCGCAACCTGGATGAATTGGTCGGCCAGGAGCATCTCGTCGGCCCCGGCAAGCCGTTGCGCGTGCAGATCGAACACGACGATGCCAGTTCGATGATCTTCTGGGGCCCGCCTGGCGTCGGCAAAACTACGCTCGCCAAGATCATCGCCGAATCCACCAAAGCCAGCTTTATTGAGTTCTCCGCTGTCACCAGCGGCATCAAGGAGATCAAGCAGGTGATGGTCACCGCGGCCAAAGCCTCGCAATTGCATTCGCGCACCATTCTCTTCGTCGACGAAATTCACCGCTTCAACAAGGCCCAGCAGGACGCATTTCTTCCTTACGTGGAGCGCGGCACCATCCGCCTGATCGGCGCGACCACTGAGAATCCTTCGTTCGAAATCATTTCCGCGCTGCTATCGCGCTGCCGCGTCTATGTACTTGAACCCCTGAAAGACGAGCAGATCGCGACTCTGCTGCGTCGTGCGCTGGCCGACAACGAGCGCGGCCTCGGCGCGATGCAGCTCACCGCGGACGACGATGCACTCGAATTGATCGCCGGCTACTCCAGCGGCGACGTCCGCAATGCCTACAACACGCTCGAAGTCGCCGCACAACTCGCCGTCGCCGACGAGAGTAAACACATTACAAAATCCGTCGCCACGGAGGCCGCGCAAAAACGCGTCCTGATGTACGACAAGGCCGGCGAAGAGCACTACAACCTGATCTCCGCGCTGCACAAGAGCGTGCGCAACTCCGATCCCGACGCGGCGCTTTACTGGCTGGGCCGTATGTTCGCCGGCGGCGAAGATCCGCTCTACCTCGCGCGGCGCATTGTGCGCATGGCCGTCGAAGACATTGGCCTGGCCGCGCCCGAAGCGCTGCATCTGTGCCTCTCGGCGAAAGAGACCTATGATTTTCTCGGCTCTCCCGAAGGCGACCTGGCGCTTGCCGAAGCGGTCGTCTACCTCGCGCTCGCACCAAAATCAAATGCCGTCTACACTGCCTTCGGCGCGGTACAGGACGACATCGAGCACACGCGTCAGGAGCCCGTTCCCCTGCACCTGCGCAACGCGCCAACAAAATTGATGAAGGATCTGGGCTACGCCGAAGGCTACCGCTATGCGCACAACGAAGAAGATAAAGTCGCCGATATGGACTGCCTGCCCGATTCACTCAAAGGCCGCACCTACTACCACCCCACACAGGAGGGCCGAGAGAAGCAGTTGGCGCAGCGTCTTGAAGAGGTCAAACGAATAAGGGAAGGAAAGCGCAGGCCGGAGCGCTGACTTATCGCGTCTGGCCGCTGCTTTTCGGGAGATTCGCGAGCGCATCCGTCACGATCCCCGGCGTCAGCACCTGCGGCAGCAGCGTTGGCGCGCTCTGGCCCGGCGTGTAGAGCGCGTAAACCGGCACGCCGCTGCGCCCTAGGTCAGTCAGCGCCTGCGTAATCGCGGGATCCTCACGCGTCCAGTCTGCGCGAAAGAGCGCGACGTTGGCGCTTGCGAGTGCTTGCACTACTTCAGGCCGATCGAGAGCAACGCGCTCGTTCACCTGGCAGCTCAAACACCAGCTCGCGGTGAAATCGACAAAGACGGGCTGGCCTGTGGCAAGAGCATGCTGAACAGCGTCAGCAGACCATGGTTGCCAGGTACCGCCCGCCGCGGCGCTTCCTGACGATGATGCAGCCGGCGCGGAGGATGGTGTAGCGGCGAACTCTTTCGGCGCAGCAACGCATGCGGCCGCAACGACGGCCACAATCAGCACCGCGAAAGCTGTCGCCCATCGTTTCGCCGGCCACCGGCCGAGGAACCATCCCGCGATCGCGAGAAGCAGAAACTCCGACAGCAGCGCTAGAAGCAGTCCTGCTCCATAGGCCCCAGCAATCACCCATGCCAGCCAGATCACGGTTCCAAAAATCGGCACCGCGACGGCCTGCTTCAGAATGTCCATCCACACGCCGGGCTTCGGCAGCAACCGGGTCCAAGCGGGTTGAAGCGTGAGCGCGACATACGGCGCTGCGAGCCCTAAAGCAAGCGCGGTGAATACAGCAAACGTGACAGCCGCGGGTTTGGCGAGCGCATAGCCAATCGCCGCTCCCATAAACGGCGCTGTACATGGAGTCGCCACAACAACCGCCAGCACTCCCGTGAAGAAACTTCCCGCATAGCCCTGTTTCGCCGCGAGTGAGCCGCCCGCGCTCGTAAGAGTCAAGCCAATTTCAAATTGCCCCGCAAGCGAGAGGCCAAGAAAGAAGAGCAGCGCGGCCATCAACGAGAGGAAAACCGGCGACTGAAACTGGAATCCCCATCCGAGCGTCGCGCCCGCCGCGCGCAACCCGAGCAGCAACGCCACCAGCGCCCAGAACGAAACCAGAATTCCGGCCGTGTAAACAAAACCGTGCGCGCGTAGCTTGTGCTTTTCTTCGTTGCCCGAGTTAACCAGCGCCAGCCCCTTCAGAAACAGCACCGGAAAAACGCAGGGCATCAGGTTCAGCAGGAGCCCGCCGAGAAAGGCGAAGCTGACAATGCGCGCAAGCGCACCAAATGAAAACGCCTGCGCCGGAGCCGGAGCCGCAACGATTCCCGGCAGCGCCGCAATTTCATAATTCCGGCCGCCCGATAGTTCGATTACGCCGTTGAGCTTCGCGGGATTTGCGGTGAGGCTGGCGTCCTTCTTGAGATCGAGTACGAAGCCCTTCCCCGTAGGCGCGAGCACCTGCGGCGAGGGATTGTCGACGATATTCTGGTCTTCAGGAAAAAACTGCGCCTGCGTCTCGCGCTGGCCGGTCGAAACCGCCAGCCGAAATCCTGCGGAAGTCGGCTGAAAGACCGACGTATCGCCTGAAGGCAAAGGCTCCGGCAGCCGATCGGCAAGCCGCAGCCACAGATCGTGATCGGGGCCATCGTACAAACTCATATCGCTGGGCGCGGGCGACAGAACATCCACTTCCTGTTTCAGTTCGGCCTTCCCGGGAATGCAAACCTCGCGGCAAACCAGCCAATGGACGTTCGCATCGAGCGCGACCGTGCTGCCCGGCGTCAATCCCGCCGACAGAATATTGAACGGCAACAGCACCTCACTCTCGTACCCGTAGTCCATCAGCGGACCCAGCGGCAGCCGCTCGGGCGCCGGAAACTCAAGCGCGGTGGCAGTGACTCCCTTCGGCAGAGTCCAGATGATTTGCGGTGGCTCGCCCGAGTCGCCCGGATTCGACCAATACACATGCCAGCCCGGCTCCAGCTTGAAGTAAAGGCCAGCCTGAGTGACCCCACCATTCGTCGGCAAATGAGGTATGGGAAAAACCAGCTGCACATGCAGGTGCGCCGCGTCGGCGGAATTTGCTTGAGCCGTCGCCGGCAACGCCGCGCCAACAATAAACGCCAACCCGAAGATGAAACAGAAGAAGCGCACAGAAGGTTGAACCCCAATCTCTGAAACCGGACCCCTGAAACCTGTACCCTGTCTTTCGACTCAGTGTATCGGACGAAAGTTACAGAAACATCGGCGGCGTTTTCCAGCGCGACTACCCGGCCATCGCTGCATGCCGCCGATAGATGCAGTCGTTCTGCACGCACTTCACTCCGGCGGCGCGGGCGCGGGCGACCGCTTCGTCGTGAATCACTTCGTCTTGCAGCCAAAGGTAGGGAATGCGCAGGCGAATCACATCATCGACGATGGGCGGCACGTTTTCCGATGCACGAAAGACGTCGACCAGGTCGATTCCCCGCCCAGTCTCAGCATGTGCGGCGGCCTGTGCGGCATCGAGTCCTGCATAGCAGGGCGATCCATCAATCTCTTCCAGCACCGGATTCACCGGAAATACGCGATAGCCGTGCTCGGCAAGATAGCGGCCAATGTTGTTGCTTGCTCGCCACGTCTTGTCGCTCATGCCCACAACAGCAATCGTCTTCGCGTTGCGGAGCATTTCGTCAATGATTGCGGGATCGTTGGCCATATGCGATAGTGAAGGATTCACGCTCCCCGGCTCCCTTGTAACGCCGGCGTCTCGCCGGCTGTCGTGCGGGCGTCCTCGCCCGCACTCCTCGTTCCCTGTTTCCTACACATCCATCTCATCCTCAGCACTCGCCGCTACCGCCGTCCCGCGCCGCTTGGCCAGCAGATATCCCCGCAGAAACGGCTCCAGGTACCCATCGAGCACCTTATCTACATCACCAACCTCAACCTTCGTGCGGTGATCCTTGGCCATCCGGTACGGCTGCAGCACATACGAGCGAATCTGCGACCCAAAATTGATTTCAAGCTTGGAGTCTTCCAGTTTCTTTGAAATGGCCCGCTTCTTTTCCAGCTCGTATTCGTAAAGGCGCGAGCGCAACATCTTCATGGCCTTCTCGCGATTCTTGTGCTGCGAGCGCTCGTTCTGGCACTGCACCACGATCCCCGTCGGCAGATGCGTCATGCGCACGGCGGAGTCGGTCGTGTTCACGTGCTGGCCGCCTTTGCCGCCGGAACGATACGTGTCGATCCGCAGATCTTCGAGCTTCAGGTCAACATGAATCGTCTCGTCGATCTCCGGCGAAACATAAACGGACGCGAAAGAAGTATGGCGCCGCTTCGCCGAGTCGAACGGCGAAATGCGCACCAGCCGGTGCACGCCGCTTTCCCCGGCAAGCTGTCCGAATGCGTTTTCTCCGATGATGGTGAACGTCGCGGACTTGATGCCCGCCTCTTCGCCGTCCTGGTAATCGTTCATCTCGGTTTTAAAGCCCTGCTGCTCGGCCCATCGCAGATACATGCGCAGCAGCATCTCAGCCCAATCCTGGCTCTCGGTGCCGCCCGCGCCCGGATGCACCGTCACAATCGCATTCAACCCGTCGGCCTCGCCGGAAAGCATCGTGCGAGCCTCAAGGTCTTCGGCAAAAGTTCCAAGCTCCTTGATGCTCTTCTCCAAATCCTCGAGAACATCCTCGCCTTCGCGCCCCAGCTCGAAGTACGCGTCGATGTCGCCGGTGCGCCGGACAAGCTCGTCGTCGTCGCGAACCAGGCTTTCAAGCCGCTTGCGGTCACGCATCAACGGCTTCGACGCTGTGGGATCGGACCACAACGCCGGATTGGCGAGCTTGGTTTCTATTTCGGAGAGTTCCCTGCGGATGCGGGCAGGGTCAAAGATACTCCCGCAGGTCGCGCACTTGGTTGCGCACCGGAGCGTAGGCGAATTCGAGATCGTTCAGCGACATTGTGCTCTTATGACCTGGCTTTGATTTGAGTTTTGGAACGCAATCCGCGTTCGAGCGAAAAGCCCAAAACGCCTATCGACAGTATGGCACACAGCCACGCGAACACGTCGCCGTGTGCGGTATAGAAGGTGATGCCGTCGCGGAAACCGAACTCCGCGGGCAACGCGTCCACCTGGTGCCGCGGAATGCTCTCCCGCACGCGGCCGTACGGATCGATCACCGCCGTAACACCGGTGTTGGTGTCGCGCAAGAGCCACCGGCGATTCTCGACAGCGCGCATGCGGGCCATGTTCAAGTGCTGCCAGGGCGCGCTGGTGTCGCCGTACCATCCGTCATCGCTGATATTCACCAGCACTTCGGCGCCATTGCGCGCAAGCTGTCGCACCTCGTCCGCGAAAACAGCTTCATAGCAGATAAAGACACCATAGCGATGCCGCCCGCCGTTTTGCGTATCGAGCAGAAAGACTCTGTGGTCAGTGCCACGCGTGAAAGACGAAACGCGCCCCGTCAGTTTGTGCGCAAAGGTCAGCAGGTTCTGAAATGGAATGTATTCGCCGAACGGGACGAGGTGAATCTTGTCGTAGCGGCCGGCCAGCTTCCCGTCTGCGTCGAAGATGAACCCGGAGTTGTATTCGTTCCAGGCATTCTCCTCTCGCGAGAAATCCACACCGATTCCTCCGACCACGAGTGGCGCTTGCGTGGCCACAGCAATGGAGTGCATGGCAAGTTTGAAGCTCGCGTCGTCTTCGATAAAGGGCGCGGGAGACTCTGGCCAAACAACCAGATCGGGATGCGTTGGATACGGCGGGCAGATGATTTCGCCGGTGGGCGCGCCGGTCTGCGGAATACCGTCGATATACGTCTTGCATTCCTCCTCGGCCAGGCGCGTGAATTCGGCGATGTGACGGTCCCACTCCGGACCCGGCCAGTTGTTGCCCGCGCCCACATCCAGATTCGGTTGAATAAGAACCGCGGTCGCGGTGGGCTCTGTGTTCGGAGCCGGAACAAAGACGCCCGCAAAACCGGAGATAAGCAGAACAGCGCCGCAACCAGCCCAGCCCCAGCGGCCCGCGAAACGGCTCTTGGACCCGCGCTCAACGATCAACCCACCTGCAAGCAGCGCATTCACCGCGACCAGGACGAAGGTGATTCCGTAGATGCCAGTGAACGGCGCGAGTTGATTGATCAGAGCGTTATCGATCTGCGAGTAGCCAAGCTGGTCCCATGGAACGCTGGTGATCCGCGCGGCCGCAAGGTCAAGACCAACCCACAGGAAAGGAGCAACCGCAAGTGCCACGCGCGTGGAACCCGTCGCCCGCCGAACCACCACAAGCCCCAGCCCGAAAATCCCAAAGTAGAGCCCGAGCACCAAACTGAACCCAAGCGTGAGTAACTCCGGCGCCAGGGGCGGCATGTCGCCGTAGTGCATCATCGTGTCGCGAATCCAGTAGCAATTACCTGCGTACCAGAGCACGCCGCATAAATAGGAAATCAAGAACGCGCGGCGAAGCGGGTGCCGCCGATCCGGCTCCACTCCCGAAGGCGGGTGCCCCACCCTCGTAACGCCTTTGTCTTTGTCGCTAGAGTCGGAGAGCAGCGCCCAAAGCAGCGGAACGAGAGCAAACCACGCAAACACGGAGCGCCATGGAGGCATCGGCCCGGCAAACGGGAAAGGCAACTCGAGCAAGCCCGCGGAAAGTCCCGCAGCGGCCCACGGTCTCCATCTCCGAACCAAAAAAGACGATTGCATACTGCGGCGAGTGTAAAACATTCGGGTTGCGATAGAATCTACCCATGATCCTGGCCGTCGCAGCAATCCGCGTGCTGGAAGCGATGTTCTTCTTGGGGATGATCGGGTCGGCGGTGGTCGTGCTGATCAGCTTCGTCGAAGACGGCAAAGAGCTTTTCGGCAAAGACTGAATCCCTTGAAGATGAGCCGTTGACTCTGGCCTTCGTCCGGCCAGCGAATCCCATTGGACCAAAAACGTCCGTGCGAAGATTCCGGCCGCCCGCTTCAATCGTAGGCTTCTGGATTCAAAGACTTGCTCCGCCGCTTGCCGCTGCCTTCGATCGCGCGGGAGCGCGCAAAATCCTCACGGCCCTCAGCGGCTCTTCATTTCTCATTGACACTGCGTTGATTGAAAATTAGACTCGTCGCAGAGCGGTGGTTTCGCTCAAACGAATCTAACCACCGGCTGCGCCTCGCCGGACCCTTCGCGATGGCCTCTACTCGAACGACCGTAGCCCCTCCGACTGACCGTGTGCGACTCATCGTCGCCTCGTCGGTGATGCTCACGTTCATCTCCTTCTGGCGCGCTGCCGCCATCGTCCTCAATGACCTGGGCTCCTCCGCTTTCTACGCCGGCGGCATCGCCGAACAGGCTGTGGGAGCCGCAGCTCCGTGGTTCATCCTCGGCATCATGCTGTTCAGCTTCGCCGTGCGCGCGGTGTATGTCGAGAGCTGCTCCATGTTCACCCGCGGCGGCGTTTACCGCGTGGTCAAGGAAGCACTCGGCGGCGGATTCGCCAAGCTCAGCGTATCGGCCTTGATGTTCGACTACATTCTTACCGGGCCGATCTCCGGCGTCTCTGCCGGCCAATACATTACCGGCATGGTCAATGAGCTCTTGAATGTCGCGAACCAGGCGCATTGGCTGCCGCCGGCCATGATGAATGCGCACGGCCAGCCAATCCAGTTCAATATGGATTACACCTCTGCGCTGCTGGGCGCGGTGGTCACAATCTACTACTGGTGGCAGAACATCAAGGGCATCGAGGAATCCAGCGACAAGGCCCTGCGTGTTATGCAGATCACCACCGTGATGGTGGTAGTTCTGTTCGTCTGGGGCACGTACACGGTGTGGATACGCGGCGCGTCGCTGCCGCCCTCGCCCATCCCGTCTCACCTCCATTTCAGTGACGATGCTCTCGGCTTTCTCCGTGGAAGAGGTTTGCCGATCTTCGGTTTCTTCGGCATCCTCATGGCCTTCGGTCACTCCATTCTGGCCATGAGCGGCGAGGAAAGCCTGGCCCAGGTCAATCGCGAGATCGCGCACCCCAAGCTCAAGAATCTCAAGCGCGCAGCCATCGTCATCGCCATCTACAGCCTCATCTTCACCGGCGGCGGCACGCTGCTGGCCTCGATGCTGATTCCCAACGGGCCCCGGACAACCATCTACCAGGACAATCTGATCGCCGGCCTGGCCATGTACATGGCCGGTCCCATGTTTTGGCGCATCGCCTTCCGCATCTTCGTCGTCGTCGTGGGATTCCTCATTCTCTCCGGCGCCATCAACACGTCGATCATCGGCTCCACCGGCGTGCTCATGCGCGTGGCCGAAGACGGCGTGCTCACCGATTGGTTCCGCAAGCCGCACGCGCGATTCGGCACCAGCTACCGCATCGTCAACCTGGTCTTCGTCCTCCAGATGTTCACCATCATCGCCAGCCGTGGCAACATCATCATGCTGGGCGAGGCTTACGCCTTCGGCGTCATCTGGTCGTTCACCTTCAACGGCCTGTCGATGCTGGTGCTGCGCTGGAAATATCACGGCGAGCGCGGCTGGAAGGTTCCGCCCAACATCCGCATCGGCAAAATCGAAATCCCATTGGGACTGCTTTCAGTCTTCATGGTGCTGCTTGCGGTTGCCACGGTTAACCTGTTCACCAAGTCGGTCGCCACCATCAGCGGAATCATGTTTTCCATCGCATTCTTCATCATCTTCACTATTTCGGAGCGCATCAACCTGCGCAGGCACGAGCTCACCGCGCGCCAGATGAAGGACCATTTCCAGCTTGAGCATCAGGAGACGATCAGCCGCGAGTCCACCGCCATCCGGCCCGGCGGCGTCATCGTCACCATGCGCGACGCAGCCAACCCGCTGGCGTTGAAGTGGACGCTGGGACGAACCAGCACGGTAGAGCGAGACGTGGTCGTGGTGAGCGTACGCCTCATGGGCGTGGGCGGCCCGGAGTATCTAAGCGCGGAGCAGCAGAGTTTCAGTGAGCACGAGCAGATGCTCTTCACCAAGGCGGTCTCGGTTGCGGAGAGCTTCGGCAAACGAGTCTCCCTGCTGGTCATTCCGGCAGGCGACGTATTCGCCGCGCTGGTGCAGACCGCGAATTCACTCGAGGTTGAGTCCGTCGTCGCCGGGCAGTCCAGTTCCATGACTGCCGAGGATCAGGCGTTCCATATGGGACAAGCATGGGAAGCGCTGCCCGAGCCCAAGCGGCAGTTTAACTTCTATGTGATCGGCGCGAACGGCGAAACCAAGGTGTTCTACATCGGCCCGCATGCGCCCGCGCTCGGCCCCGCGGATGTCGAACTCGTTCACCGGCTGTGGCTCAATATGCGCCGCGATCCCCTGGCTGCGGAACTCCATCACAGCGACATCATTACCTACGCACTTACGCGGCTCGCCGGCCAGTATGCGCGCGAGAAGCAGGAAATCCTGCGCGATCTGAAAAACTGCCGCGCCGCCGAATCCCGCGCCACCATGCGCCTCGGCGTACAGGATTCTCACGGCCCCGACGAAGTCGTCCAATCCCCGCGAGCCATCAAGCAAACCCGCGATCAGTAGAGCAGTCCCCTGCTCCCTTGCTCCCTTGTTCCCTTGTTCCCTCGTTCCCTTGTTCCCTCGTTCCCTTGTTCCCTTGTTCCCTTGTTCCCGGAATTTCTACACCGCGATCTCGTCTCCCGGTTTCCAGTTCACAACCTTCACTCCGGGCGCAACCAGCGCCGCCAACTCCGCGGGCGTCCCTTTGAGCGGCGGAAATGTTCCCCAATGAATCGGCAGAACAGTATCCGGCGCAAGCAGGCGGCAGGCGAGCGCGGCCTGCTGCGGGTCCATGGTGTAGAAGCCGCCGATGGGCAGCATCACGATGCGCGGCTGGTAGAGCTCGCGTATGAGTTGCATATCGCCGAAGACCGACGTGTCGCCCGCGTGGTAAAGCACTGGCCCTCCGGCGACAGCCAGCACGAATCCCGTTGCGACGCCTGTGTAGTGCGTACCCTTCTCGTCGGCCGCGCCGGCAGAGTGCTTGGCGTCAACCATCGTCACGGTCACGTCTTCGAGCGTCACCGTGCCGCCCAGGTTCATGCCCATCGTCTCGCTCACGCCCTGCTTCCCGATGTAGTCGGCCAGCTCATAGATTGCGACCACCGTCGACCCATGCTTCTTTGCCACCGGCGCGGCGTCTCCAATGTGATCGCCGTGGCCGTGCGTGCACAGAACGTAGTGAATCTTTGAAGGCAGCTCGAAAGTCTTAGGGTATTTGGGATTGTGCGCAATGAAGGGATCGATCAGGATGTTTGTTCCCTTTGGGGTTTGAATCAGCACCGTGGCATGGCCAAGCCATGTGATGCGCGTTTCCTGCGGTTTGCTCATATTGCCCCTCCTCGAAAACAGCCGGCAGTCAGTAGCTTGTGGTGAGTTGCCAGAAGCCGGTCGCTCTTTGCTTTTTGATTCTATCTCCGCTCTCTTCAGCCGCTTCTCCAGCACAAAAGAATGGGTGCCCCAGGTACTTTGCATTTGGGGACCTGGGATAGCACCAACCCGACCCGCCACCGTCCCGTTCACCGTCCCCCCTCCACCGCGTGTCAAGTCCCGCACTGCCCCCAAATTAGCCCAAACCACTGAAAACACTCGCGAAATAATCTTCCCCAAGTTTGCCGGTAATTAGCCCCCTTTGGCGCACCATGGTCTCAGTATCAAAATCCAACCAGGAATCCTGCCATGACGAAGCCTCGCAACGCATCCGCGTCCTCAACCACCTCTGCCGAAACCTCCACTGCCGAAAATCTTCACTTAGAAAACGATCACATCAACAATGAAGCCCTTGAGCGCTGCGTCAACGCCTGGCATCGCAACTTCAAGCTCGCCTCCATCGACCCCACCGACGACAATCTCCATTGCGCCGAAGACACCGACGAAAATGTTTTCGCCGTCGAACAGGGTGCCAACGCCTACCGCGACGCCATGCCCCTCCTCGCCGGCTACGAAAACATCCGCGATTTCATTGCTTGCACCGCCTACGGCATTCTCAAAAGAATCTTCGAATTCGACGAAGGCCGCGAACTCCTCGGAGCCGCCAAAATCGCCATGGCCCTCCTCAAAACCCAGCCCAAGTCGCAAGCTCCTCCGGTTTGATTTTTTCGTAAAACTGCCTCATTCTCGGTGCAAAATGGGCCCATTTTCAGTCATTATCCAATCGATTCAATGCCTTATCTATTGCTTGATCGATAAACACTCTGTTAACTGATCTATAAATTTCTGTTAACCCATCGATAAACACCAGCCGCAAATCACGCCTCTTGACGCCCTCCCGCATTCGGGCTACAGTATCGATGAGGCGAACAAATGGCGAAAATCAGAGTCCCTCTTCCCCATCCTCCAGCCCTCCCCAACCCCCGGTCTCGCACGGACCGCAGCCGAAGCGCCGCTCGATTCCACCGGTTGCCTCACCGAGTACCGTCCGCTCACCAGCCGGTCGATCGTCAACAAGGTCACCTCGAACCGCGGCCTGCCCTTCAGCCACGCCATCAACCCCTACCGCGGCTGCGAATTTGCATGCCGCTACTGCTATGCCCGCTACACGCACGAGTTCATGGAAATGACGCCGGAGGATTTCGAGCGCAAAATCTACTTCAAGCAGAACGCTGCCTGGCTGCTGGAGCAGGAGCTGAAGCGGCTGAATCCGGGCACCGAGATCGCGATTGGGACGGCCACCGACCCCTATCAACCTTTGGAACGGAAGCTCAAGATCACGCGGTCTCTGCTTGAAGTCTTTGCGCGGCACGGCGGATTTCGCCTGGGCATCATCACCAAATCTGCGCTGATTGCGCGCGATATTGATTTCTTGAAGGAAGTCGCAACGACCAACAAGCTGACCGTCCACATCACTGTGACCACGATGAACGCCAAGCTGGCGCGGCAACTGGAGCCGCGCGCGCCGCGGCCCGACCTGCGCATGCGCACAGTGGCAGAGATGCGCGAGGCAGGATTGCGTGCGGGAGTGATGTGCTCGCCGCTCATGCCGGGAATCACTGACAGCGCAAGCTCCATCCGCGCCGTCGCACGCGCCGCTTCGGCGGTCGGCGCGAGCTTCCTGGCGTCCGGTGCCCTGTTCCTCAAACCCTGTTCATTGCCGACGTTTCTCGCGTTTGTCGGCGAGCACTTTCCCAACCAACTCGAGGCCTACAAGCGGCGCTACGCATCGAGCGCATTTGTTTCGTCCGCATACCGTGAGCGAATGGCTGCGTTGGTCGGCCAAACCTGCCGCGAGTTCAAGCTGGGCAAGCGATATATGTACGAGGACACGGCGAAGGAGGAACCACCGCAAGTTGTCGAAATGCAGCCGTGGCTGCCATTCGCCGGCGGGTCCAGCGAGGGTCGCACCCACATTGCAGGCACGACTGCGTAGGGAGAGAATCGCCCAGCAGCCTTGCCGGCAAGCTAAGGCCTGGCCGATGTTGAGCGGTCCGTGACTTCCCAGTTGGCGCCATGCGGCATTCAGGGCCGGTCACTGCCGCAATCACGGAGGAAGCCCGTCTTTGACAAAGCTGCGTTCGCCGGTTCTTACTTAGAATCAGGATGAGCCTGAGCATGAAGGGGAAAGTTGCGATCGTAACAGGCGGTGCGAGCGGGATTGGGCTTGCCATCGCGGAGATGTTCGCGCGAGAGGGCGTGAACTGCGTCATTGCCGACCTGGAAGCTTCCGGCGGAGAACAAGCCGCGACGAAACTTCAAAACGCCGGAACAGAATGTCTGTTCGTCGCGACCAGTGTTTCCCAGCCCGGCGACGTGCGTCATCTCGTTGAGGCCACCATGGATAAATTTGGCCGTCTCGACATCCTGGTCAACAATGCGGGCCTGCAATTCGTGGCCCCCGTGGTGGATTTCCCCGAGGAGCGCTGGGACACTCTGATTGGCGTGATGCTCACGGGAACTTTTCTTTGTTGCAAATATGCACTGCCGCACATGATCCAGCAGAAGTGGGGCCGAATTATCAACATCAGCTCGGTCCACGGTAAAGTGGCATCGCCCTTCAAGGTGGCTTATATCTCGGCCAAGCACGGGGTGTTGGGATTGACCAAGGTTGTCGCGCTTGAAATGGGCGAGAACAACATTACCTGCAATGCCATTTGTCCCGGCTACGTCCGCACTCCGCTCGTTGAAAAGCAAATTGCGGATCAGGCCCGCGTAAACGGCATTTCGGAGGAGGACGTGGTCAAGAAGATCATGCTTGCGCCCGCCGCCATCCGCCGGATGCTGGAACCAGGCGAGGTCGCTTCGCTTGTGGCTTACCTGTGTTCAGACGATGCCGCGGGCATCACCGGCGCGGCGCTGGACATTGACCTGGGCTGGACTGCGCGCTAAGACGATTCGCTTCACAGCTTGCCGGCTCGGCAAGGTTCTGGGCAAATGGATTCCGTCAGCGCGTCATGATGACTTCAGAGACCGAGTCTTTGGCGAGGAACTGGCGATGGCCGCTCCAGCCGGCGAACAACCGCTCAATGCTGCGATTGGTAAAGCAGCGCTGAATCGGAAACTGCTGGGTCAACTGCATCTCCACGTCGTCGCCGGGGGTCAGATGAAAGCGGCAGCGCACCGCCTCCTCGCCCTGCATCTTGGTGTGGAAGAAGGCCAGCACCTGGCCGCCCGGATTCATGGATGCATAGAGGTGCGCGACGATGGGAGCGACCAGCGCCTCGGGCAGATAATCGAGCGCCGACCACAACAGCACCACGTCGAACATGCGTCCGGAAAAGTTGAGCGTGTGTTCGAGATAGCCTTGTGCGTTCCAGATTGGGTTGCCGTCCTCGTCGGTGCCGGTGATCCAGTTTTCACCAAAGGCATCCACTTCAAGGTCGGCGAGGAAAATGCTGTGGCCAAGGTTGGTCAGGTAGTTGATGTTGCTGGGCGAGGTGTAGCCGGTGTCGATGATGCGCAGGCCAGGCTCGGCTTCCAGCCGCTTGCGGATTGCGCTCCATCCGCCGGAGTGGCGAGGCACGCGAGGGCCGCTGAGGCCCGGAACGGACTGGGCCAACGAGTTCTGTTGTTTCTTATCGAACCAACTTCGCAGCACCCTGGTTGCCTCTGGAGCGGTTACGATTCATGGGATCGCGCCACATGGTGCGAGGCGGCAATCTACTAAGGAAATGGCCGCTCACCATCTTCATTCTATTCGGAACTGACGCGAAGGCGCTGTGACGACGGTGCGAGCCGGCGCGCGCTGCTCCGGCGATAACCGATTGGTATGCTTCAGAACTTAGTTGCCGCCGGTCGCGGCGTCAGGAGGCCGCGACACGCCCTGCGTCAGGTCGACCTTGCCGTGGAAGACGGCGTTGTCCTCTATTGCCAGGCGAAGGGCGCGGATATCGCCCTCGAGGTGGCAGCCGGAGCGAAGCTCGACGCGGCCGCTGGCAACGATATTGCCCTGCACATGGCCCTGAATCAGCACGTCTTTGGCGGTGAGGTCGGCGGCGATATTGGCGTTGGGTCCGATGGTGAGCCGGTTCTCCGCCAGGTTAACGATGCCTTCGACCCGGCCGTCCAGCACCAGGTCCTCGCTGCCCTTCACTTCGCCATTGATGATGATGGTTTTACCGATGCGCGCGGGAGAGTTTTCTTGAGCCATGAGCCACGATCCTTCTCGAATTCCGTTGACGTCCCTGCCCGCACTATATCAACCCGGCGAGTCTGTATCAATTCGCGGGTGTAAAAAGCTGCGCGCCGAGTATCCGCAAAGCCGACAGCACGCGGGACCGCGGCGTGCCTCGCGCAGCCCCACGGCAGGCGTCCCGGCTAAACTAGAGTCGTGCACCGGCTCCTTTCGCTCCTCCTCCTGCTTGTTGGATCGGCTTGCTCCGGCGCCGCGAGCCAGGCGCAGCCCGCGCAAGGGCTGGCGATGCTGGATCGCGCGCTTGCGAATGAAGTCAACGCGGCTCAGGACGCGAGCCACCCTATGCGCTACGAGCTCAAGAAGAGCAGCCCGAACTGGAGCTCGACCAAGAAGATCTGCGAGACCAGGGACGGCGACGTGGCGCGGCTGGTAGAGCAGAACGGCCAGCCCTTGAGCGCGGCCGACGAGCAGAAGGAACAAGCCCGGCTAACCGAACTCGCCGGCGACCCAGGGAAACAGCGGCGGCGAAAGCAGTCGGAGGATGCCGACCAGGCACGCGTCCTGAAGGTGCTGCGCGCCCTGCCCGCTGCGTTTGTGTACCAGGATGCCGGCGCAGGCCAGGGACAGGCCGGAAAGCCAGGCGACAGCCTATCAGCGAAAGTCGAGAGGTTCACCTTCAAGCCCAGACCGGGGTATTCCGCGCCGGATCTGGAAACGCAAATCCTGACTCAAATGGCGGGAGAGATCTGGATTGATCCGGTCCATCTTCGCGTCGTGCGCCTGGAGGGGCATTTACAGCAGGATGTGGACTTCGGCTGGGGGATCCTGGGAAGGCTGAACAAGGGCGGATGGATCGTGATTGAACAGGCGGATGTGGGCCCGGACATGGGTGTGGATCAATGGCGGACGGTTCACTTCAAGATGGTGATGAGCGGACGAGTGGTGTGGAAGGCGCGCGTGTTCGATACCAGCGAGGATGAAACTGGGTACGAGCCGGTGCCGCCAGGACTGAGCTACCAGAAGGCGATTGAGATACTGCGCGCGGACAAGTAGAAGCGTGGACGAGTTCAACCGGGACAGAAAAGCGGCCCTGCGCATGAGGCGCGGGACCGCTTCTGTTTTGGAGCGCGTGCTTTTACATCTTCACAAAGATGATGACCATGGTGAAGAGGGTGAGGGACTCAATGAAGGCCAGGCCAAGCACCAGGAACAACATGATGCCGGGGCGTGTGCCGGGGTTGCGGGCCAACGCTTCAGTGGCCGAGGCCACCGCGCGGCCCTGACCCATGCCGCACAAGCCGGCTGCCAGACCCATGCCAATGCCCGCGCCGATGGGAATCAGGCTGGCTGCGGCCGAGCCGCCATCGGCAAAGGCCGGGACGGCAAAACACAGCACCGCCAGGGCGATGAATACGAATTGAAGTTTGCGCATAGTTCTCCTGCTTCCTAAGATTGGCCGCCAGTGGGTGGTTGAGGCTCACCGTGCCGGCTGAAAATCAGCCCTTAGCACTTAGCCTTTAGCCGTTAGCTTCGTTGTGGGAGACCATTGAAGCGGGTCTGCCCGCACATGAGCTAAAAGCTAAGAGCTAATGGCTAAAAGCTGCGTTCCTGCCTTTGGCCCCCTCACGCTTGCGGCCGGTCCGTTTTATCCCAGAGCGGAAGCAGCTCCGGCGGAAACTTTTTTTGAGCCGTTAGCTATTAGCCATTAGCTCTTAGCTCCTTTGTGCTGAGCCAGCAGCTGCGGCTCTCGCTAGGAAAAGCTAACGGCTAACAGCTAAGGGCTAAAAGCTGCCTTTAGTGCTCCTGCGCTACTGCCATCGAGAGATAGATCATCGTCAGCAGCATGAAAACGAAAGCCTGAATAATGGAAACAGCGAAGTGCAGCCCGAGGAAGACCGACGGCACCGCGATGGGAATAATCGAAAACCAGACCAGCGTCAACAGATCGCTGGCGAACATGTTGGCGTAAAGACGGATGGTGAGCGACATCATGCGCGCGAGGTGGGAAACAACCTCAATGGGAAACAGAAGCGGCGCCAGCCACCACAGCGGGCCCATAAAGTGCTTCAGGTAGCCGATCGGCCCCTGCACGCGGATGCCGTGATAGTTGTAATAGAGAAAAGTGAGAACGGCGAGGCCGAGAGGAACTTCAGGCATGCCGGTCGGCGTTTCAACGCCCGGGATAAGGCCGACGACGAGGCCGATCAGATTGTTCAACAGAACGAACAGGCCGATGCAGGTAACGAAGGCCTGGAATCGCTGGTAGCCGTGGCCGATGACCTGCTCGCCCAGGTCGCCGACGCCTTCATGGATCATTTCGGCGAGCTGCTGCGCGGGGTTCGGATGCTCCACCGACAAGGTGAGGCGGATGACAATGAAAAAGAGAATGAGGGCGCCGGCAACCAGCACCTCCAGCGAGAAGGCGCTGTTGACTGCGGTTGCCTTTTGGGCGGCATCCGCCGAGCTCAACCCGATGGCCTGATACATCCTGACCTCGGTGCCTCGCAGCAAAAGGTCAAGGAAACGCGCTAACGCAAAAGTCTGCACCATACGAATCTGGATTTCCTTCTTCAGGAGCCGATGAGCGCAAAACCCTGGCCGCCACTTCAGTCGCGAAGCAAGCGAACCGCCTCCCAGACCATGGCTAAAAGTGCCAGCCCAAGGCCGCAGAGAAGCGCTACAACAGAACCCCGGAAACATTTCAGGCTACCATAAATGGCCGCGCCAAAGATGGCCAGGCGGAGCACAAAAAGGACTGCCGAGACCGCCGCGCCACGAGGAACCTGTTGATGGTCCATTTTGGCACTGATGAAGCGAATCAGGCGGCGCCACTCGTGGATGCTCGCGGCGGAGATGGCAGCGCCGGCGGCGAACATGGCCGCATCGCGCCAGCCAGAGGCCTTCCACAGCACCAGCGCGGCCAGCGTGCCCACGACCAGGGTAATCCGGATCGCTCGCTTCAGCAGGGCCTGCAAGCCGTCGTCGGTCAAGGCAACCAGAGGATGCGGTTCATCCGTCATGAACCCGGTCCCTCGCTGCCTTTGCCGGGGCCCCCGCCGTCCTGGCCGCGAATAGACGTGTCGTCGTCCTGCAATTTGGGATCTTTGTTGGCCGCAAGGGCCACGCGAATGGCGTAAACCAGCCCGGAGACTCCGCCAAAGACGATTCCGACGACCGCGATCCACGATTGATGCAGGTGGTGGTCAAGCCACGCCCCGATGAGCCAGCCGATGAAAGCCGCGCAGGGCAGCACGAGCGCGATCTGCATCAGCTTTTCGGCCTCGATCCAGGCGCTGAAAAGGCCGGGATCTTTGCCCGTCGGCTTTGGATCGGGAATGGGACGGTGGAAGGGCATCCATCGTGGTTATACACGAGCGGAGCATCCCCGTGCGATGACCCAAAGCACACCGAGCATAGCCGCTATACTGGCGGTTGGACCTACCATCCATCTGGAAAAGGAAGTATGGAGTTCGAATCGGAATTCGAGCGCAAGCTCTTTGATGAGCGGCGCGAAAAGCTGAAGAAAATTGCGGAGCTAGGCCAGTCAGCGTATCCCAACCGCTTCCCGGCCGCGCAAGACCAATCGGCGATCACGCTTGCCGAGGTGCGCGCCAAGTGGGACAAGGCGACGGGCGAGGAGCTTGAGGCCAAGCGCGAAAATGTCGTCGTGGCCGGGCGCATCATGGCCATCCGCCAACAAGGCAAGGCCGGATTCGCAACGCTGCAGCAGGAGGGCGCGCGACTCCAGATCTACGTGCGGCTCGACGCCGTTGGCGAACAGGGTTTCGCGCTCTACAAGCTGCTCGACCTGGGCGACCACATCGGCGTCACCGGCTACCTTTTCCGCACGCGCACCGGTGAGCTGACGGTGCACGTGGAGACGCTGACGTTTCTGGCCAAGGCCATGCTCGCGCTGCCGGAAAAGTATCACGGACTAGCGGACGTGGAGCTGCGCTACCGGCAGCGGTACGTCGATCTGTTTGCGAACCTCGACGCCCGCGAAGTGTTTGTGAAGCGAGCGAAGGTGCTCAAAGCGCTGCGAACGTTCTTTGACAGCCGCGGATATCTTGAAGTCGAGACGCCGATGATGCAGACGATTGCCGGCGGAGCCGCGGCGAGGCCATTCAAGACGCACCACAATGCGCTGGATATGGATTTGTTCTTGCGCATCGCGCCGGAGCTGTATCTGAAGCGGCTGGTGGTGGGCGGCCTGGATCGCGTGTATGAGATCAACCGCAACTTCCGCAACGAGGGCGTGAGCACGCAGCACAATCCCGAGTTCACCATGCTCGAGTTCTACCAGGCGTACGCGAACTACCACGACCTGATGGATTTGACGGAAGAGCTGATCGCGTTTGTGGCGAAAGAAGTGAACGGGAGGACGGTGACCACGTTCAATGACGTCGAGATCGACCTCGGCAAGTGGGAACGGCTGACGATGCGGGAGGCGATTATCAAGTGGTGGCCGGAAGACCGGACCGATCCGACTCCGACGCCCATGACCTCAGATACTGAAGAGCTTCTCAGTTCGGTTGTCGGGCTATCGATCTTTTCGAAGCGAGATGCGAGAGACGGATCGAGAGGACTCGAACTACTGAATCCAGGAGCCGGAGCCGAATCAGATTTAATTCTCTGAGCTTTGCAGCGGCAGCGATCCGAGGAGTTGAGTTCGGACGGATATTCTGGGTGTGCGGCATGGACGAATTGCAGAACGGCGGATTGCTTGGTAAGGCAACTGCGAATCTCTTCGAGGGCATAGCCGAACCCAACCTCATCCAGCCGACCATCATCTACGACTACCCGACCGCCGTCTCTCCGCTCTCGAAGCAAAAACCCGACGACCCGGACCAGGTTGAGCGGTTCGAGATCTTCGCCGGCGGATTCGAAATCGGCAATGCCTTCAGCGAACTCAACGATCCCGTCGAGCAGCACAAGCGTTTCAACGATCAACTCGCCCAGCGCGCCGCAGGCGACGACGAAGCGCACCAGATGGACGAGGACTACGTACGTGCGTTGATGTATGGCCTGCCACCGACAGGCGGCGAAGGCATCGGCATTGACCGGCTGGTGATGCTGCTGACCGGTTCGAAGTCGATACGGGATGTGATCCTCTTTCCATTGATGCGGAAAACGGGAAACGATGGAACAGGTGTCAGCGATCACGGGCCGGGCAACCGCGAGCCAGATGCGAAAGCCTGACTCTGCCAACACCGCTAACTCCGCGTGTTTAGCTAGGAGCTAGAAGCTAGCAGCTAGGAGCTGTTCTTGAACATCTTGTTCATCGGCGATATCTTCGGCAGCGCGGGGCGCAGGATCGTCCGCGAGCACATCGGCCACGTGCGCGAGGCGCACCAGGTCGACCTGACCATCGTGAACGTCGAGAACGCTGCGGGCGGGTTCGGCGTAACGCCCGGACTGGCCGAGGAAATCTTCGATCTGGGCGCGGACGTGCTGACGACCGGCAACCACGTCTGGGACAAAAAAGAGCTCGTCGATTATATGAACACTGCCGCGCCCTACACGCATGACCGCCCGCGGCGGGTGATCAGGCCGGCGAATTTCCCGCCCGCCGTGCCGGGTTACGGCTTCTATGAAGGAAAGACCGCAGGCGGCGTTGACTTCGCGGTGCTGCAACTGCAAGGCCGCGTGTTCATGACGGCGATCGACGATCCGTTCCGCACCGCGGATTCCCTGCTCGGCTCGATTCGCGCCAAAGTGATCGTCGTCGATTTCCACGCCGAGGCCACCAGCGAAAAGAATGCCATGGGTTGGTATCTCGACGGGCGCGTGACTGCGGTTCTGGGCACGCACACGCATGTGCCGACGGCCGATGAGCGCATTCTGCCCCACGGAACGGCTTACCAAACGGACGTGGGCATGAGCGGGCCCTACGACAGCATCATCGGCGTCGAAAAGGATCTCGTCCTGCACAAGTTCCTCACCGCAATGCCGGGCAAGTTTGAGGCGGCGAAGGGAAATCCGAAGATGTGCGGCGTGGTGGTGACCTGCGATCCGGCCACGGGACGCGCGTCCGCCATTCAGCGCATCATGCTCGGCGAGTAAGACAGTTCACTTCTCACGGTTCGCAGTTCTTAGTCGCCAGTGGCTAGTGGTTCAGCACCCAGTGAAGTTTAGATCGGAAATCGGATCCCGGCTGAAAGCCCAAAGCAGACGAAAAGCAACCGCAGATCCTTCGACTCCCATCGTCCGCCGCGGCGGACTTCGGTCGCTCAGGATGACAACCAGTAAAAGAAAAGGGCAGGCCGCCGAAGCGGTCTGCCCTTGATCATCCCAGAAACTTTGTTGCGAGGCCTGCGTTCGCCGGCGCGAGACCGGCGAGCGAGGGCTATTGCGCGTGGTGCGCGGGTGAAGGCTTTGGAGCGGTGTGGTGCACCGGGCCGGCCTTCTTCTCCGGCTGAAGGAAACCGTCGGCCAGCACGATTTGCGCGGACGCGGCATTTGTTCCGGCGGCGGCGGTATGCGTGTAGGTGTCGTAGGTTCCGTCCAGCTCGGTGGCCGGCTGCAGCCCGAGGGCGGAACCGGAGGCAGGAGCTTCCTTGCAGGAGAGCGGGTCCTTGAGGTTGACGGTAAAGTCCGCGGTGTGGGCGTCCTTGGCATCCTGAGTCACAGCCACGTTAAGCGTGCCGACCGAGGGGTCGATCACGATCTTGTGGATGTGCGCGGGCGTGTCGGTGAGCGCGTCACCCATGGCGTCGGTGTCAGCCTTAACGCCGTTGGCCAGAATATAGGCCTGAGCGTCAGCGATCTTGAGCTCAGAAGGCGGCGGCGGAACCGCGTTGCAAGCAACCGGATTCGTGAGCTTGACGACGTAATCCTTGGGCTTGACTGAAGCTGTGGTTGTGACGCTGATATGCAGCTCCGAGGCAGGATCGGCGATGACAATTCCCGGAACCGGTGTCGGCTGGCCTTTCAGCAGAGCCCAGAGGCCGGTGGCGTCCGCGTCAGACCCGTTGGCCAGGATGTACTCCTTGTCTTCGAGGCTGAGCGCCTTGGGATCGCCGCTGGTATAGGCGTGATGAGCCAGGTCCGCCGGAGTTGGAGCGGGTGCGATCACGAAGCCGTCGGGCGGAAAGAGCGTGGCCTGCGCCTGCGTCTTGACGGCGTTAATCTGCTGGGTGATGGCGGCATCGCCATCGAGCGTGCCGTGAAAGCGCTTGTACCAATAGTCGAGCTGTGGCTCAATCTGCGCCTTGTACGCCGCGGGTGCGAAGTCCCAGGCGCGCGCGTAGAACCAGACGGCCTTCACTTCATCTTTGCTTGGACTCGGCTTTGCGTAGGCCTGGGCAAGCTGCAACGTATCCGCAAGGCATGGACCCGGCTGGGTGCACGCAGCGGGCGGATAAAGCATCAATTCCGCGGTGTATTCCTTGATGGCGCCTGAGAAATCCTTCTTTGAAACCGCATCGTCAAAGGCGATGGCGGAGTGGAATGCGGGGTAGGCAGCCGACGTCAACTTGGCCCAGTCGTCAGCAGACACGCTGGCCGGCTTGGGAGCTGTGAGGCCTTTCTGCGCCAGCACCGCTGCATCGTCGCAAGTTTGCGGATCGGTGGCCACACCGGAGGCGTCGAGGTTCTGGCCGCACAGTTGCTTCTTCAAATAGACAGAGGCGAAGATGGCCTTCATGTTGTTGGGGTCGACTTGGAGCAGGCGGGTCGCGGCATCAATCGCCTTCGCCGGCTGGTTCAGCTGGTTATAGACGTCGATGAGGTTATCGAGAACCGTGGGTTTGACCGGGCTCTGCGGATAGGCCTGTAGAAAACCCTCAAGGGCCGCGGCCTTTTGGCCGGGGTCGGTCTGCGTCATGGCGTTTTGATAGGAGTTGAATTGATCCGGTGGAAGGCTGATTTGGCCGGAATCCTGAGCTCGCAGTGCTGGCGTGGAAACAAGGCTCATGCTTGCCAATGCCATCGCAGATGCAAAGACTAACTTGTTCATGCAGTGCTCCTGGGAAATGCCGAAATGGAAATCGAGAATCACTCTTTCGCCAGCGAAGGGCAACTATTCTGGGCGGCGGTGGAGTGCCGTGGCAACGGTTATAAAGATACCACGACAGCCGTTGCTTCTTGCGAGGATTATAAGAAGCCAACATGCCCGTGACAAGCAAAGCGCGAGGGCGGTCGCGAACTGCGCAGCACGGTGGTAACCGCCGTCACCGGGCATGGCGCAAAATCGCGCGTGAGGGTCGTGATCCCGGGCCGAAGGAATGGACTATTGGAGCAGGCGAACGAGCTCAACCTGCTCGGCGAGAAAGGCGTCGTGGCCGTGGGCGCTCTCCATTTCGCGGTAATCGGCCTGGGCGCCTGCCACGCGAATGGATTCCGCAAAGTGGCGCACATCTTCGGCGGGAAACAGCCAGTCAGAGTTGATGCCGATGAAGCTAAGGCGCGCCTTGATGCGGCCGAAGGCTTCTTCTGGCGAGGCGTACCCGCGGAGGGGATCCCAGGTGTCCATCGCGCGCAGGATGGCGAGGTAAGCGTTGGCATCGAAGCGCTCAACAAAGCGGCTGCCCTGCAAGTCGAGATAGCCGGCAATGTCAAAACGCTCGCCGATGAGGCCGCTGCCGTGACCATTCGCCGCCCAGGGGTCTTCGCCGCTTCGGTTGGGATTGCGGCCGAAGCGCTCGTCGAACAGGGGCGCGGATTTGTAGCTGATCATGGCGATCTTCCGGGCCAGTGCCAGGCCGTTCCGCGGCGGGCGCTGCGGCAGATAGCGGCCAGCGGCCCACTCCGGATCGTGCTGGATGGCCTGGCGCTGGAGATGATTGAGGGCCAGCCCCATGGCGGAGAGCGGCGTGACACCGATGATGAGTGCGCGCTCAACGCGGTCGGGATGGAGGATCGTCCAGTCCAGTGCCTGCATGCCGCCGATGGAGCCGCCAAGCACAAGGCGGAGGCGGCGGATGCCGAGCGAATCGAGCAGGCGCGCCTGCGCACGGACGTTGTCGCTAACGCCGACCAGAGGAAAATCCGGCCCGTAGATTTCGCCTGTTTCGGGATTGACGGACCCGGGCCCCGTGGAGCCGTAACAGGAGCCCAGCATGTTGATGCAGATGACGAAATCGTGCTCCAGCGAGAGGACCGCGCCGGGAGCAAAGATTTCGGGCCACCAGGAGCCGACCAGAGCCGAGCCCGAAAGCGCGTGGCAAACAAGAACGGCATTATCCTTCGCCGCATTCAGCCGGCCGTAAACGGCGTAATGCAGCGTGGGACAGATGAGGGAGCGGCCGCACTCAAGCGGCAGCGAGCCGTCCAGCACGAAGTCGCCTTCGTAGGTCGGTTCAACGGTTTTTGATGGCGGCGGCGAAGCGCCGCTGCGGCTGTAACTATCGGTCATTGCAGTTTATTCACCAGAATTCTGATTCTTTATTCGTGGTTCATGGATCGTGGCTCGTGGCTCGTGGAGGCGATTCACGAATCACGAACCACGAGCCTCTACTATTTTGCCGCAACGGCCCGGGTTGCGCCTGCAAACTTGTGGCCGTTGGCAGCCTCGATCGCCTGGTCGAGGTCGGCGAGGATGTCGCGAATGTCTTCAATGCCGACGGAAAGCCGCACCATCTCCGGCGTCACGCCCGTGGCCGCCTGCTCCTCAGCCGAGAGCTGCTGATGCGTGGTGGAGGCAGGGTGGATCACGAGCGACTTGGCGTCGCCGATGTTGGCCAGCAGCGAGAAAAGCTCGAGCGTGTTGATGAGCTTCTTGCCCGCATCGTAGCCGCCCTTGATGCCGAATGTGACCAGGGCCCCGGCGCCGTTGGGCAGATACTTTTTCGTTCGCGCGTAGTAGGGGCTCGTCGAGAGGCCGGGATAGTTGACCCAATCGACGCCGGAATGCTCGGCGAGATGCTTCGCGACGGCCAGAGCGTTTTGCGAGTGGCGCTCCATGCGCAGGTGCAGCGTTTCGATTCCCTGCAGCAGCAGGAACGCATTGAACGGCGAGAGAGCCGCGCCGGTGTCGCGCAGGCCCTGCACCCGCGCCTTGAGGATGAACGCCAGCGGGCCGAAGGCCTCGGTGTATTTGAGGCCGTGATACGAGGGATCGGGCTCGGTGAAGTCCTTGAAACGACCCGAGGCTGCCCAGTCGAACTTGCCTGCGTCGACAATGACGCCGCCGATGGCCGTGCCGTGGCCGCCAAGGAATTTAGTAGCCGAGTTAACGACGATGTCGGCGCCCCACTCGATGGGCCGGACCAGAGCCGGCGAAGCCGAGGTGTTGTCGATGACCAGCGGCAGCTTGTGCTCGTGGGCGATCGCGGCTAACTTTTCAATGTCCGCGATGTCGAGCTTGGGATTGCCCAGGGTCTCGGTGTAGACGGCGCGCGTTTTGTCATTGATCAGTGCGCGCAGTCCGTCGAAATCGTCGGCGTCGACAAACTTAACCTTGATGCCCAGCTTGGGCAGCGTGTAATGAAACAGATTGTAGGTTCCGCCGTAGAGCGAGGTAGTGGAAACGATCTCGTCTCCGGCGTTGGCGAGCGTCAGGATGGTGAGCGTCTCAGCCGCCTGCCCCGACGCCGTGGCGAGGGCCGCCGCACCGCCCTCGAGGGCGGCAACGCGCTTCTCAAAGACGTCGGTGGTCGGGTTCATGATGCGGGTGTAAATGTTGCCGAACTCCTGGAGCGCAAACAATCGGCCGGCGTGGTCCGCGTCCTGGAAAAGATAGGAAGTGGTTTGGTAGATGGGCACGGCGCGCGAGCCAGTCGTGGGGTCGGGCGACTGGCCGGCGTGAACGGCCTGCGTGGCGAGCTGCTGCTGTTTTGGTTCCGGCATGATGATCTCCTTCGGGTTCGTTCGTTCTACGATTCGGGGAAAGCGGCGTGGCCGCGGACCGATCCATTCTAAAGGGAAGCACCAATGAAAACGGCCCGCATCCTATTCGGGACCGGGCCGCTTTGACTTTGGAATCGGTTGCGCTTAGCGCGTTGGCCGTTCAAGAGCCGGACGGAGGGGTCCCAAGACCATACACATGCACATGGCCATGACCGCAAGTCCGTAAACCCATGAGAACGACATGCAGGCAGTATCCGACGGCGCTGCCTGAATGTCAAATACAACTGTTGTTCGACCGGCAGCCGGATCGGCGCCGGCTGCGCCCAGCTGAGCCTGCCTGCCTTACCGGTAAACAACCGGAATGTGGTGTTGCTCCTGGAAAGGCGGGCGAACGTACTCCGCCTTCACGAGAGGAGGAAGATCCATCGGTTCAGGCGTCAGATCTTTATAGGGAATCTTGGTGAGGAAATGGCGGATCACATTGAGCCGAGCGGCTTTCTTGTCTTCAGCGTTGACGACAAACCAAGGGGCCTGTTTGTGGTCAGTGTGGTTAAACATATCGTCCTTTGCGCGGGAGTAGTCGGCCCAATGCTTGCGGGATTCGAGGTCCATTGGGCTGATCTTCCAGCGCTTGGTGGGGTCGGTCATGCGGTCCTGAAAACGGCGCTCCTGTTCCGCGTCGCTGACCGAGAACCAATATTTGATGAGGATGATGCCGGAGCGGACCAGCATGCGCTCGAACTCGGGGCAGGTAAGGAGAAACTCCTGATACTGGGCATCTGTGCAGAATCCCATGACGCGCTCCACGCCGGCCCGGTTGTACCAACTGCGGTCGAACATCACCATTTCGCCAGCTGCAGGCAGGTGCGCGACGTAGCGCTGGAAGTACCACTGCGTTTTTTCGCGCTCAGTAGGCGTGCCCAGAGCAACGACCTTGCAGATGCGGGGATTGAGTGTCTCGGTGATGCGCTTGATGGCGCCGCCCTTGCCGGCGGCGTCGCGGCCCTCGAATAGCACGACCACCTTGAGGCGTTCGTGGCGCACCCACTCATGAAGCTTGACCAGCTCGATCTGAAGGCGGCTCAGCTCCTTCTCGTAGTCGCAGTCCTTGCCAATGCGCATGGTTGGGATTTCGGTTCCGTGCGCCGCGAGCGGGGCATGATCTTTGCCATTGGCCTGACCTTTGCCGTTGGCGTGATCTTTGCCATTCACGAGAGCTTTGCCGTTCACGAGAGCTTTGCCGTTAACGAGCTTTGCTTCATCCGACTTGGCCTTTTTCTTCTTCTTGTCCTTGTGCGCCATTTTGGCCTCCTCTGCCTTGGAATTTGGGATGATTTCCAGGCTCCTCACGCGCGTTTGGCGAGGCGCCCATGCACTGGGGGTTCGCACATTGTAACGGCAGAGTTGCCGTGAATGACATGAAGGATCGCAGTTTTTTCTGAGAAGAACTACTTTTCCGGCTTCCAGACGTATGCGCCTGGCTGGGGAAGGCCGATGTGGGCGAGGACGCGGCAGACGAATTGGCGGGCCATGGCAGTGGAATCGGCGTCGGGCTGATAAAACGCCGGGATGCAGGGGAAGATGGTCGCTCCGGCCTCGGCGGCCAGCGTCATATTGCGCAGGTGAATGCGGTTGAAGGGCGTTTCGCGGACGCAGAGCAGCAGCGGGCGGCGCTCCTTGAGTGTAACGTCCGCAGCGCGGGCGATGAGTGAGTTGGCCAGGCCAAGCGCGATGGCGGCCAGCGTACCCATGGAACACGGCAGAATGATCATGCCATCCGAGGGATGGCTGCCGCTGGCGATGGAAGCGCCGATGTCACTGTCGGAGAGTTGCGTGATCTTGGTGGGTGCGGCGCCGAGCAGCTTTTTAATCAGATTGGTGCGGCCTGATACGCCGAGTTCTTCGGCCAGCACGCGGAGAGAGTTCTCGGAAGCAACAAAGTGGACGCGGGCGACGCGCCCGTCGGCTTCGAGCGCGCGAAGTGCCTCGCGGGCGAGAATTGCGCCGGATGCGCCAGTGATGGCGAGAGTGAGATGCGCGCCCGCCATGTCAGCTTCCCAGCACGCGCTTGAAGATTGCATCGACATTCACAAGCTGTCGCGAATAATCGAAGGTGCGGTCGAGTTTCTTCGGGCTGAGCAGCTTTGCAATTTTCGGGTCGCGCGCCACTTCATCGCGGAAGCTCAGATCGTCTTTCCATGCGCGCATGGCATGCGATTGCACGAGCTTGTAGGCGTCTTCGCGCAGCATCCCTGCTTCGGCCAAGTCGAGAAGCAGTTGCCCCGAGAAGATGAGGCCGCCAGTCGATTCGAGATTCTTCTTCATCCGCGCGGGATAGACCAGCAAGCGGTCGATGAGGTCAGTGGTTTTGGCCAGCAGATAGTCGACAAGAATGGTCGAGTCAGGGAAGATGACACGCTCCACGGATGAGTGGGAAATGTCGCGCTCGTGCCAGAGCGGAATGTTCTCCATGGCTGCCTGGGCATTGCCGCGAAGAACGCGCGCGAGGCCGCTGATTTGCTCGCTGGTGATGGGATTCTTCTTGTGGGGCATGGCCGAGGAGCCCTTCTGCTTTTCGCTAAAGTACTCCTGCGCCTCGCGAACCTCTGTACGCTGCAAGTGGCGGATTTCGACGGCAATCTTGTCCAGCGTGCTGCCGATGATGGCGAGCGTAGTGATGTAAGCGGCGTGGCGATCGCGCTGGATGACCTGCGTGGAGACAGGCGCGGGCTTGAGGCCCAACCTGGCACAAATGCGCTCTTCGTGCTCGGGCTTCAGGTGTCCAAAAGTGCCGACGGCGCCGGAGAGCTTGCCCACGCGCATGTCCTCGGCGGCGGCGCCAAAGCGGGCGGCGTTGCGCTCCATTTCGGTGTACCAGTTGAGCAGCTTAAGGCCGAACGTAGTGGGCTCCGCATGAATGCCGTGGGTGCGACCGATGGTGGGCGTGTGCTTGAACTCGATGGCGCGGCGCTTGAGTACGGCAATCAAACCGGCGATGCCGTCCGTGAGAAGCTTGGAGGCTTCTTTGATCTGGAGGGCCTGGGCTGTATCGACGATGTCGTTCGACGTCAGGCCGTAGTGTAGCCAGCGGGACTCGGCTTCGAGACCCTGGGCTTTGAGCGACTCTGCGACTGTCGTTGTAAAGGCAATGACATCGTGCTTGACCTCGGATTCGATTTCAAGCACGCGAGCGGCGGAAACTGTGGCTTTGGTGGCGATGGCCTTGGCGGCACTTGCGGGGATGACGCCGTCTTCAGCTAAGACCGCGCTGGCCGCTGCTTCCACCTGGAGCCAGCAGCGGTATTTGTTCTCGTCCGTCCAGAGTGCGCCCATCGCCGGACGCGTGTAGCGATCGATCAACGGAGAACTCCTTGCGCAGCCAACAGTTGCGGCCTTGGCTTCCTCTTCAATTGTACGAGGGGACGGCGATTATTCGCGAGGAATTCCAAGGCGGATGCAGAGTTCGTCGATGAGCAGGCCGCGGCCGGGCTTGTAGGGCTGGAACCATTCGCCATCGATGACCAGTTGCGGAACGGCGCGCTTGCCGACACGGCTTAGCACTTCGGCCGACGCAGCGGGGTCCGCGTCGACGTTGACCTCGGTATAGGCAATGCCGTGCGCGTCGAGAAACTGCTTGGCGGAGCGGCAGTCGCGGCACCACGAGGTTGTGTAAACCTGCACTGTCATAAAAGGAATTCTACTCAAGTTCCGATGCTACGATCTGTGATCAGAAGCACTTGGGAGATTGGATGACGGCCGACGAAATTAAGTCGCTTTTACATCTTGAGCCGCACCCGGTGGAGGGCGGATCGTTTCGCCGGACCTATACCTCTGCGGGAAGCGTAGAGTTGCCACGCGGCGTGCGGGCGCAGGGCACAGCCATCTATTACCTGCTCGAGGCTGGAACATTCTCCGAGATGCATGTACTGGCCTCGGACGAGATTTTTCACTTTTATCTCGGCGATCCGGTGGAGATGTTTTTCCTGCTTTCGGACGGGAGCTCCGCCGCTGCGACATTGGGACCGGATTTGGCGGCAGGACACCAAGTGCAAGTGTTGGTCCCGGCGGGGGTGTGGCAGGGCGCGCGGCTGGTTGAAGGCGGCAAAGTTGCTCTGCTGGGCTGCACGGTGACGCCCGGGTTTGATTTTGCGGACTATGGAAGTGGGAGCTACGCGGAGCTGGCCGCAAAGTGGCCGGCGGAGGCGGAGCGGATCAGGAAGTTGACCAGGCGCTGAGCCGAAACAAGTTCGGAACCACGAGCGTCTAACTTTTCAGATGGCTCGCTGGATTGCCGGTGCGAGTCCGGCACCGTGGGGGAATGCGCCGTGAAACGATTTGCTGCCGCTCTGATCGTCTTGATCTGCAGCGTTGCCGCCGCGCAAAATGCGCTCTCCGCCGCCGTAAAGCGCATATCAGATACCGGTGTGTTCGCATTTGGCGGAGTCGGATTTATTGGGAAGATCTCCGAAGGAGAGATTGACTTCAGGGTGATCCAAGCGCAGCCAGCCGCGGTTGCCCTCGCCAGCTTTGAAAAGATCTACGCCACGGGCGATGCAGCTGCAAAGAGCTACGCCCTCGCTGGGATTCGGCAGCTCGATAAAACGCGTTTCGAGGAACTGTTGCAACATCTCGACAGTTCGCAGGAGACCGTTTTCACCATGCAAGGCTGCGTGATGGAAAAGCACCGCCTTGCAGACATTGCGAAGGCGATTGACGCAGGAAGTTACGATAGTTGGCTGAAGCCGAGCCGCTGACGGCAGACGAGCAGGTGGCAGGCCGCACCTGCCGGAATCCGGCTTCGCTTACCGCCGCTCGCGGAAAAATGTGCGGAGCAGTTCGGCAGATTCCTCGGCTCCAATTCCCTGCTCTACCTGCATTTGATGATTGAGCTGGGGGTGGTTGAGGACGGAGAGCACCGATCCGCATGCGCCGGCCTTGGGATCGGCGGCGGCGAAGACCAGGCGGTCGATGCGGGCGTGGATCACGGCTCCTGCGCACATGGCGCACGGCTCAAGCGTGACATAGAGGGTGCATCCGGAGAGGCGGTAGTTGCCTAGAACTGCCGCAGCAGCCGCGCGGAGAGCGACGATTTCAGCGTGGGCCGTCGGATCCACGTCGCGCAGGACGCGATTCTGGCCGCGGGCGATGATCGCGCCTTCGCGGACGACAACCGCGCCGATTGGCACCTCGCCCGCTTCGGCCGCGAGCCGTGCCTCGGCCAGCGCCGCCTGCATCGCTTCGCGATCGTCGATCATGACTTCGATGGTACGGCTGCCGGTTGCTGTTGCGTCATGCAGTGCAGCGCGCCAAGGCCCCAGATCAGGTCGACGCTGTGGACGCCGATGACTTCTCGATCGGGAAATAGCTCGGCGAGGGTGTTGAGTGCGACGCGGTCGTTGGGATCGTGGAAGGTCGGCACCAGCACAAGGCCGTTGGCGACGTAGAAGTTGGCATAGCTTGCCGGCAGGCGCTGGCCGCGAAAGATGACGGGCCTCGGCATGGGCAACTCGACGATGGTGAATTGCTTGCCGTCGGGAGTGTGCGCGGACTTGAGGCGCGCGAGATTTTCGGCAAGCGGCGCGTGGTTGGCGTCGCGCATGTCCGGCTCAACCGCAGTAACGATAGTGCCAGGCGCGACGAATCGGGCAATGTCGTCGATGTGGCCGTGCGTATCGTCGCCGACGATGCCGCGATTGAGCCAGATGGTTTGGTTGATGCCGAGATAGTCGTGAAAAACGCGCTTCAAGTTTCTCGCGGCCGACGCCGGGGTTGCGCTGTTGGACTTCGCTCAGAAGGCACTCTTCGGTGGCGAGTAGAGATCCTGCGCCGTTTACGTCGATCGACCCGCCTTCCAACACTACGCGGCGCGATCCCACCTTCTCGCCCTCGGCCGTCGGCTGCCACTCCGGCAAGCCCAGAATTTTCTGCACGCGTCCGGGCAGCTTGTCGTCGAGATGCCAGTCAGAGTATTTGGCCCAGCCATTGAAGCGCCAGTTGGTGAGGGCGACGCGGCCTTCGCCATTACGAACGAAGATCGGACCCGAGTCGCGCGTCCATCCACGGTCGGTGGACCATGTGCGGAAAGTGACTTGATCGAGATTGGCGCCGGCGCGGGCAAGCATGGAGGTCACGCGCCTCTTGGTCGCGGCATTTTCAACGATCAGATGCACGCGCTCGCGGGTAGCGAGGAGGCGGACGATCTCCGCGTAGAGCCAGGGGATGGATTGGAATTTGCCGGGCCAGTCTTCGGGATTATGCGGCCACGCGAGCCATGTGGCCTCATGCGGCTCCCACTCGGCGGGCATGCGATAGCCGAGGGCGTGGGGAGTCTTTGCGGGAGATCGTGCGGGCATGGCTACTTGTGCTCTTTGCGCGCTGCGCCCGGGTGATTTTGCCGTGCGCGCGCGGGATCGATAAAGCGCTGCGTGATGGGCGCGTAGGCGTCTACGCGGCGGTCGCGCAAAAACGGCCAGTTGCGCCGAGTCTCCTCGATCAGCGAGCGATCGATTTCGCCGAGGATGATTTCTTCAGAATCGTGGCTTGCTTTGGCGACGATGCGGCCGAAGGGATCGGCGAGAAAGCTCCCACCCCAAAATTCGAGGCCGGGGCCCGAGGCACGATTGCCCAAAATGTCACCATGTTCGACGCCGACGCGGTTGACGGCCGCGACATAAACTCCGTTAGCGATGGCGTGCGCGCGTTGGATCGTCTTCCACGCATCATATTGCGCTGCACCGAATTCATCCTTTTCCGCCGGATGCCAGCCGATCGCTGTGGGATAAAAAAGCACCTCGGCGCCCTGCAATGCCGTAATCCGCGCGCCCTCGGGATACCACTGGTCCCAGCAAACGAGCGTGCCAACGCGGCCGGCCGCGGTGTCGACCGCCTGAAAGCCGAGATCGCCAGGCGCAAAGTAATATTTTTCGTAATAAAGCGGATCGTCGGGGATGTGCATCTTGCGGTAGACGCCGGCGATGCCGCCGTCGGCGTCCACTGTGACGGCGGTGTTGTGGTAAAGCCCGGGCGCGCGGCGCTCAAAGAGCGAGGCAACCACGGCGACTTTAGATTCGCGTGCAACCTCTGCCAGTTTGGCAGTGGACGGGCCGGGAATCTCCTCCGAAAGGTCAAAGAGCGCGAGCTCTTCGCGTTGACAGAAATACTGGGTCCGGAAAAGCTCAGGCAGGCAGACGACTTGCGCACCGAGTTTCGCGGCTTCGCGGATCCGGTCGAGCGCGACTGAGAAATTCGCCTCGGGGTCCGCACCCATGCGCATCTGCACCAGTGCAACCGAGAATTTGTGCGCCTTAGTCATCTGTAGTCTTGATACGCCTCCATTGGGCGGGCATGTGTCATCAACAATTGTGGCCGATGCAGCAAGGCCAACCCCGGCATGCGGAATTGGCCTCGTGTCCTCTGAATCGTCAACTCGATCGCTCGTGCGTCCGATCTTATCCAAAGGCCTGTCGCACGCAGTGCCTACTCGTCCAGAATCAGGACCGCGGCGGCGATGGTGGTCGTCCATTTACCGCGCTTATCGCCCACGGCCGACTGGGTGATGTTGCTGGTCCGGACAATCTTGTTGGAGATGCGGTAGATTTCCTTCTTCTCGTCCCAGCTCTTGTCGGGATCGAACTCGACATCGAGCGTGGTCGCGAGCATCTCGGCGGCCAGTTCCTCGGCGTACTCGCCGGCCTGGTCGTCGGTCTCGCCAAAGCTGTGGTGCTCGCTGAGGTATCCGTACGTGTTTCGGTCGGCGGGGATCGCAACGCCGATGCTGCAAGCAACCAGGCGGTGCGGCTCGCGCGTGGAATTTTCTGCGATGACCGCGAAAACGACTTCGCCGTCATCCAGATATTTGAGGCCTTCCTTGCGCGGAATCATTTTGCACTGCGGCGGAAAGATGGAGGAAACCCGCACCAGGTTCTGCGAAGCGATGCCCGCATCGCGGAGGGCAAGCTCGAAGGAGGTCAGCCGTTCCTTGTGTTTGCCGACGCCCTTGGTGAAGAAAAGCTTCTTTGGGACCATTCTTTTTCCCAATTTCTATGTGCCCTCCGTGAGTGAAAAAAGTGGAACCGCTTTTTGACGTTCCCGCATGAGTCTATCGCATCCTGGCGGGTGCGAACAGAGTTTCGAAAATTTTCATTGGAGGTTCATCGTGCAGCACTTCCGGCGGGGAACGCATCCGCCTCTTAACGGAACCGGCAGCGGAGCCCCGGATGCGAGCGAAGGCTATCGAGAAGGGCCGGCAGGGCAGCAACTTTCCTTTGCGGACCGCGTTTAATAGGCATGAAGCAACCGTTGGTTTCATTCGGAATCCCTGTCTTGTTCGTGGCTCTTGGCTGCGCGGTCACGCTGGCGCAAACTCCCGGCACGTCGGCGCCTGGTCCGAGCTACCTGCAAGGTGCTGCACCCACGCCGGCCAGTGGTGACCTCAGTCAGGCGATCCTCGAGTGGACGCCTCCGGCTCTGTCGGAATTGAGCGGGCAGGCCGTTGGAAAAGAGAGCTTCACACTGGACCGGACCATGCTGGCCGTGGCGGAGGGGCTCATGCCGGATTCCGACGCCGACCTGAGGCAGACGGTGGCCAAACTCGACGGCGTGAGCGTGCACGTGTTGCGCTTCGCCGTTGACGGCCAAGCCGACCCTTCACAGGTTGAGGCGATTCGCGAGGCCTACCACCTGCGCGGCTGGAAGCATGTTCTTAGCTCGACGAATCTGGGCGGCGCGGGACGCAGCGACATAACGGACGTGTGGCTGGTGATGGACGGCGCCAATGTGCGCGGCGGAGTGGTGCTGGTGGAGAGCTCGAAGAGCCTGACCCTGGCGACGGTGGCCGGGAATCTGAGCCCGGTTGACCTTCTCCACCTGCGGGGTCACTTTGGAATTCCGCGGTTCGACAGCGAAGGCAACAGCCGCTAGCCTCGCCTGATGCGTGCCAGTTCACCGAGATCTTAACTGCGGTTGCGGCCCGATTTCCGCACAATTTTGCCGGACTCAGAATGCTATAGTCGTCCCTAGCCCCCCGGAATGATCGATCCATGCAAAACTGCAAGTTATCGCTTTTCATTCTCACCCTGGCGGTTGCGGCAGGCGGAAGGTTCGCTCGCGCCAAGGTCGTCGAGGATACGAGCGGATCTCTCAAGAACCTGACCAGCATTGCCGATGCTCTGGACTCTGCTGACAAGCATCCGGTGCATGTGCTCTACGTGCACGGAATCGATGAGGTCGGAGCGGGCGACTCGAAGATGTTGCGCGACTCGATCTGTACCGAGCTGAAGCTCTGCGCCGTGGACGACTGGAAGAATGCGGGAACCGAATACGCGGACAAGGGCGAGTTCTCGAACTCCGTTGAGCCTCCGACTCTTGCCTACCTGGGCACGCCGGTATGGAGCAGCCCGGAAGAGTGGCACGCGGCAGCGCCATTTGTTGTGCACTGGGTGGTGCACCTCAGGGGACATTCCGCGGTCCTGGTGGTGGATGAGATTAACTGGTGGCCTCTCGTGCTAGCGCTGAAATGCCGCCGCGTGATCGCTGCCGAGGCGCATTTATCGGGGCCCGACAAGTATCTCTTGCAGGTTTGCTCCGATCGGTCCGCGCAGGACCCCGACGGAAGTGGACGTTTCTATCCCTGGATAACTGCTGAAAACGCGGCAAAGCTCGAAAAGATCAAGCCGCGCGGCGTTCTGGTGAATCGGGAATTGAAGGCCGGACTTGTGGACTGGGGGCTTTCAGACGTGCTAATGGCAGTGGGACCGCTGGGCGGCATTCTGCGCGATGGAGTGCGGCAGTTGATGGCGAAATCGGCTGCGTTCGATCCCAATGCGGCGGAGGTCGACCCGACCGGAGCCGGTGGAATTGGAAAGTACGACTGGAAGTCGCACCTGAGCACGGACAACACACTGGACCAGGAATTCATTGGCGTAACCCACAGCCTGGGCAGCTATCTGCTCTTCAATACGCTCAACCCGGAGTTTTCCAGCACCTCCGACGAGAATCTGGCGCCGGCGGATGCGGCCAGAAAAACGGCTGAAGAGAACGCCATCCGCTACATCTTCGAGCGATCCTCGCTGATGTACTTCTTTGCCAATCAGCTTGAGATGCTCGAAATCACCAATCTCGAGAGCGCGCCGGGACCGTCGGAGACCTCAATGAAGTCGCGTGGTCTGGCGCCTTCGCCGATGGTTCCGACCTCGCCGGCTGAGAACTTCAGATCGCTCGTCAAAAGATGGAAAGGCTATCAAACGAACTTTCAGGCCGTGCTGCATCCGAGCGACGGGGCGACCAGGGAGAAGGTTCAGGTAGTGGCCTGGAGCGACCCCAGCGACGTGATTACATACCGTGTGCCCAAAATTGGCGACGTGGAGGTTGTGAATCTCTACGTGAAGAATGCCACGCGCTGGTTCGGGCTGATCGAATCGCCGCGCGAAGCGCACGCCGGGTACGCGAAGAATATCGACGTGCTGCGTGTGATGTTTGGAGAGACCAGGCTGGCGCCGACGCACTGAGCGGAGGCGACGACGTGGGCCAATGCGCTGCTGGCTGGCCGACATTGCCAGTGCTGAATTGCGGATGGTAGCCTCAAGTTTGGACTTGTCGATTTTGGATTTCTTCTGGAAGGGACATCCCACACAATCATGCAAAGCGCGTACAACGGGCTGGAACTGCCCAAAACGGGCGAGCCGATCGAGTATACGAACGGGCAATTCACCGTACCTGACCACCCCATCATTCCCTTTATCGAGGGCGATGGCACGGGACGCGATATCTGGAAGGCTTCGCAGCGGGTTTTTGATGCGGCCGTGGAAAAAGCCTACGGCGGCAAGCGGGCGATCCGGTGGTTCGAGATTTACGCCGGTGAGAAAGCCTTCCGGCAGTTCAACAGCTGGCTGCCCGAGGATTCCGTAGCCGCCGCCCGTGATTTGCGCGTCTCCATCAAGGGACCGCTGACGACGCCGGTTGGCGGAGGCATTCGCTCGCTCAACGTGGCCCTGCGGCAGATTCTCGACCTCTACGCGTGCGTGCGGCCGGTGAAGTACTACCAGGGCGTGCCCAGTCCGGTGAAGCACCCCGAAAAGCTCGACATCGTGATCTTCCGCGAAAACACAGAGGATGTGTACGCGGGAATTGAATTCAAGCAGGGCACGGAGGATGCAGCGCGGCTGATTTCCTTCCTCAATGACGACCTGCTCAAGGGCACCAAGAAAAAGGTGCGCACCGATTCGGGCGTCGGCATTAAGCCGATCTCGATCTTCGGCACCAAAAGGCTGGTGAGGTATGCCATCCGCCATGCGCTCGAATCCGGTCGCAAAACAGTGACGCTCGTTCACAAGGGAAACATTCAAAAATTCACAGAGGGCGCGTTTCGCGAGTGGGGCTACGAGGTCGCAACGCAGGAGTTCCGCGACCAGACCGTGACGGAGCGCGAAAGCTGGATCCTGGGAAACGTCGAATCAAAGCCTGGCATTTCCATTGAGCAGAACGCCGCGCTGATTGAGCCGGGATTGGAGTTTGGATCTCCGGCCTTTCGCGACTCGGTGTATGCCGAGATCAAAGGAGTGCTCGACTCAATTGGCAAAAGCCACGGCAATGGCGCGTGGAAGCAAAAGGTGCTGATCAACGACCGCATCGCCGACTCAATCTTTCAGCAGATCATCATCCGGCCGGAGGACTACAGCATTCTGGCCACATCGAACCTGAATGGTGACTATATTTCTGACGCCGCGGCAGCGCAGGTGGGCGGCCTCGGTATCGCGCCCGGTGCCAATATCGGCGATGGTTACGCGGTGTTCGAGGCCACGCACGGAACGGCGCCCAAGTATGCCGATAAGGACGTCATCAATCCTGGGTCGGTGATTCTATCGGGTGTTATGTTGCTCGACTTCATCGGCTGGAAGGAAGCGGCGAAGATGATCGAAAACGCCATGGAGAAGACAATCCTCCAGAAATCTGTCACGTACGACTTTGAACGCCAGCTTCAGGGCGCGACGAAGGTGGGCACGAGCGAGTTCGCGACACGCATCATTGGAAATATGTAGGACAGTTCACAGGAGACGAAATGCGTAAAAAAGTCAGCATTGTGGGCGCGGGAAATGTGGGAGCCACGACCGCGCACTGGATTGCGGCCAAGGAATTGGCCGATGTAGCGCTGATCGACGTAGTGGAAGGCGTGCCGCAAGGCAAAGCGCTGGACCTGCTGGAGGCCATGCCGATCGAGAAGCGCGACGTGGCCATCGTGGGCGCCAATGACTATGCGGCCACAGCGAACTCCGACATCGTGGTCATCACGGCGGGCATTCCGCGCAAGCCGGGCATGAGCCGCGACGACCTGCTGAACACCAACTTCAAAATCATGTCGGACGTCGTCCAGAAGGTGGTTACGCAGTCCCCTGAGTGCATTTTGATTATCGTGTCGAATCCCCTCGATGCCATGGCCCAGGCCGCCTATCGCCAGGCAGGGTTCAATCGCGAGCGGGTGATCGGCATGGCAGGTGTGCTGGATTCGGCCCGCTTCCGCAGCTTTATCGCCGCCGAGCTGAACGTGAGCGTTGAGAACGTGACGGCCTTCGTGCTCGGCGGGCACGGCGACACCATGGTGCCCCTGGCGCGCTACTCGACGGTGGCCGGCATTCCGATTACAGAGCTGATCGCCCCGGAGCGGCTGGAGCAGATCGTCCAACGCACGCGCGACGGCGGCGCCGAGATCGTGAAGCACCTGAAGACCGGTAGCGCCTACTACGCGCCATCTGCCGCCGCAACCGAGATGGTGGAGGCTATCCTGAAGGACAAGAAGAAGATTCTGCCTTGTGCGGCGTACCTCGAAGGCGAGTACGGCATCAACGGCTACTACATCGGCGTTCCGTGCAAGCTGGGTGCAGCGGGACTCGAGCAGATTATCGAGATCAAGCTGACGGCCGAGGAAGACGCAGCGCTGAAGAAGAGCGCCGAAGCGGTGAAGGAGCTGTGCGCGGTGATTGGCGTTTAATCGGCGGAAGTTTGCGCTCAAAATCAAGGGGCCCCGGGATCGAATCCCGAGGCCCTTGTTTTATGTTTGTGCACAATGAGCTAACGGCTAAAAGCTGAAAGCTGCCTTTCTCAATCCATCGCCATGCTCAGTTGGTGGCGGACATCGGCACCACGAATCCAGAAGATGACGTCGGTGGCGATGTTGGAGGAGTGGTCGGCGATCCGTTCGAGGTTCTTCGCCACCAGGATGCCGTTCATAGCCTGCTGCGTATACTGCGGCTTCTCTTCGATCAGCTTGAGCAGGTCGCTGTGGGCGCGGCGGTTCATGCGGTCAATCTCGTCGTCCATCTCGCGGACCGAATCGGCAAGGCGCGCGTCGCCATCGAGCAGCGCCTGAAGCGCGTTGCGGATCATTTGCCCGGCAAAATCGCCCATCGCGGAAAAATCCACCGGCAGATCCACGTCGTCGATGGCGAGAATTTCCTTGGTGCGCCGTGAGATGCTCATGGATTGATCGCCGATCCGCTCCAGGTCGCCATTGATCTTGATGACGGCAAGGATGAAGCGCAGATCGATGGCCATGGGCTGCTGCTTGGCAAGCAGGTCATACGCCATCTCGTCGAGCTCGCGCTGCGCGGTGTCAATGGCTCGCTCGTTCTGCTTGACGAACTTGCAAAGGCCCTTATCGCGCCGCGTGTAGGCCTCAACGGCCGATTCGACCGCTTGCTGCGCCAGCGCAGCCATGGCGAGAAGCTTGTCTTTGAGTTCTGCGAGTTGCTGATGAAAGTGAATGCGGGGCACTAGGTTCGTTCTCCCATCCGGTTATTTTGCACCAATCTACGTTACAGGAGAACAAATTTCCGCGCATGCACCTGAACTGACACACACATTGGTAATGTTCCCGGAAGAGGCCGGCAGCCTGAGTGTTGGACGACCGGCGGGGCAAAAGGGCTCGATGGAGGGTAGCGACCGGGGCCGCGAGGGCCGGGTCAGGCGGCTTCAGGCGCGAGCGGCGGCGGCTCGATGGAGCCCGGCAGGAAAAGATATGCGCTATGCCAACGGTGATGCGGAACCCTGGTCGCTCAAGCGTCTCCTTGCCTCGATCTGTTGGGGCCTTGATCTGCCGTGGATCGAACGACCGGGGCGAGCTTCCCCTGCACCACGTCATTCTCGAGCGTGCCGATCGGGTCGATGGTGATGCGGATTTTGTCCCCTGGCGCGAGCGTAAAGTCGTCGGGCGGAACAACGCCGGTTCCGGTCATGAGGAACGCGCCATGTGGGAACGTGTTTTCGCGGAAAAGGTAAGCGGCCAGGTCGGCGGGTTTGCGCTTGAGCTCCGCGAGCGTGGTGGCGCCGGCGAATACCGCACTGCCAGCACGCACGATTTCGATCTGGATCGGCGTTGTGGTCGGCAGCGGATCGCCGCCGACGAGAATGCAAGGGCCCAGGGCGCAACTACGGTCATAGACCTTGGCCTGGGGAAGATAGAGCGGATTTTCGCCCTCGATGTCGCGCGAGCTCATGTCGTTGCCAGCGGTGTAGCCGATGATCTGGCCGCGCGGGTTGATGAGCAGGGTAAGCTCTGGCTCAGGAACCGACCACGTGGCGTCGGCCCGAATGCGCACATCGCTGCCGGGGCCGGCGACGCGGCTCGGCGTGGCTTTGAAGAACAGCTCGGGGCGTTCGGCCGAGTAAACGCGATCGTAGAAGTCGCCGCCGCCCGCGTCTTTTGACTCGGCCATGCGCGCGCTACGGCTACGAAAGTAGGTGACCCCGGCGGCCCAGACTTCCTGGTTGCCGATCGGCGCCTCTAGTTGCGCGGATGCAAAATCCGTGGCGGGCTTTCCGGCGTCCACAAGCGAGCGCAGGTAGCCGCCGAGATTTTCATGCGCGACCAGCACGTCCCAATTGGATTCGGGGACGCGAAAATGTTCGCCGCCGACTTCTACGAAATTACTGTTGCTGGTCCGGTAAAGCTTCACGCTTTTTTCTCCAATTTTGCAATGATCTGATCGACATCGTAGACGCAACCTCCCCAAACGCCGCCGCTCGCCGTAACCAACGCGGCCCACAGGCGAGTGTCCGCCGGCATTTCGGGGTGTGGAGCGAGATCGGGACGAGGGCCACGAGAGCTTAGCCGCCGGGCGCCAAATTCGGCTGAAAATATCTCGCCGCCTTCTCCCACAAGATTGACGGAACCTTCCAGCCGCGAGCGATCGACGACTATTTCAACCTGGTCGCCATCACGCATCTTGCCAATGGGCCCACCTGCGAGCGCCTCGGGAGAGATGTGACCGATGCAGGCTCCCGTGGACACGCCGCTGAAACGCGCATCGGTCAACACGGCTACGTGCTTGCAGTGCGGCAACTGCTTCAGGGCGGAAGTGATCTGGTAGATCTCCTGCATGCCCGCGCCGGCCGGTCCACTGCAAATGAGGACCATCACGTCGCCCTCTGAAATCTCGCCGGCCTTGATGGCCTGGATGGCCGCAGCCTCGGTAACGAATACGCGCGCCGGGCCCGTGTGGCGATAGATGTTGTCCTTGCCGACCAGAGAAGAGTCGATGGCGGTGCACTTGATGACCGACCCTTCGGGCGCGAGGTTGCCCAGAGGAAAACAGACTGTTGACGTGAGACCGTTCGAACGCGCGCGATCGCGCGACATGATCACGTCGTCAGGATCGATGCCGTCCAACTCTTGCAGGCGCTGCCGCAGCGCCGCGCGGCGCGGGCCGTGCAGCCACCAATTGAGCGATTCGTCTAGGGAATCGCCGGTGACGGTTTTGACGCTGGTGTCGAGCAGCCCGGCGGCGCGCAGCTCCAGCATGACCTCGGGCACTCCACCAGCTAGAAACACTTGTACGGTGGCAAATCCTCTCGGGCCATTGGGCAGCGCGTCCACGAGGCGCGGCACCTGGCGATTGACCTCAACCCAATCGGCTACTGTGGGACGCGGCAAGCCTGCGGCGTGCGCGATGGCAGGAACATGGATGAGGAGGTTCGTCGAACCACCAAACGCGGCATGCAGGACCATGGCGTTGCGAAGGGCCGCGGGCGTGAGAATGTCGCGCACACCCAGACCGAGCTGGTGCATGCGCAACAGGGCGCGCGCAGAACGGCGCGCGGCATCAAGCCATATGGGCTGGCCGGAAGGCGCGAGCGCAGTATGCGGCAGCGAGAGACCGAGCGCTTCACCGACAACCTGCGACGTAGCCGCCGTGCCGAGGAACTGACAGCCTCCACCGGGTGACGCGCACGCGCGGCAGCCCACTTCAGCGGCGTATTCAAGCGTGATCTGGTTTTGGGCGAAGCGCGCACCGATGGTTTGCACTTTGCCTGCGTCCTCGCCCGACTCCGGCAGCAGAGTGACGCCGCCGGGAACGAGTACTGCGGGCTTTTTCCCCGAAGACGCGAGGGCCATCATCATCGCCGGCAGGCCCTTATCGCAGGTGGCAATGCCCATGACGCCTTTCCCAGTAGGCAATGACCGCATCAGGCGTCGCAGCACGATGGCGGCGTCATTGCGATAGGGCAAGGAGTCCATCATGCCGGTGGTGCCTTGCGTGCGGCCGTCGCAGGGATCGGTGCAAGCTCCGGCAAACGGCGTTGCGCGCAGAGATTTCAGCTCGCGTGCCGCCTCCGCCACCAGCAGGCCGACCTCCCAGTGGCCGGTGTGAAAGCCAAGCGCGACGGCTTCGCCGTTTTCGGCGCGCAGGCCGCCATGCGTGCTCAGGATCAGGAACTCAGGGTCGAGAAGACGATTTGGCTCCCATCCCATTCCAGCGTTTTGCGTAAGGCCGAAGAGATTGCCGGAGGGCTCCGTGAGCAGCATCTCGGGCGAGAGCGGCAGGGCTCCCGACGGGCCGGGCGCGCGGGTGTTCACGCGAAGGAGGCTTTTGTCGTCGGTCTCGAGAACTGAACTGAGCGGAAGGTTTGCGATGGGAAGCCTCTTTCCGCAGACCAGTATAGTTTGCGCGGGGCTGGTTCCGGATGGAGCGCCGCCGGAGCTTGATGCTATAAAGTGATGTGCCCGACGACGATTCACAGAAGGCGGCGCGAGCCCATGCCGAGAAAATTCAGGCAGGCCTGCGCCGTCGCTGGCTGTACCTGATGCCGGTGGTCTTCGTGACCTACAGCCTTGCCTACCTGGGCCGGTCGAATTTCGGATTCGGCGCAGCGGCTGGCCTGGCAAAATCGCTCAACATCACCGAGTCTCGCGCGGCGTTTCTCGGATCCGTCTTCTTTCTCGGCTATTTCCTTTTTCAGGTGCCGGCGGCAGCCTATGCCATCCGTAAAAGCGCGACGCGCCTTGTTTTCTTCGCGTTGATAAGCTGGGGAATCTTTTCCGGACTCACGGGGATCATTCATAACTACTGGCTGCTGGTCGTCGACCGGTTGCTGCTGGGCGTCGCGGAAAGCTTGATTTTTCCCTCGATGCTCATCCTGTTATCCAACTGGTTCACGCGCTCTGAGCGCTCGCGCGCCAACGCAGTCCTGATTCTCGGCAACCCGGTGACGGTGACCTGGATGGCCGCCGCAACCGGTTACCTGATCCGGGCCGTCGGCTGGCAGATGACGTTTATCCTCGAAGGCATTCCTTCTGTGCTGTGGGCATTCGTCTGGATCGTCGTTGCGCGAGACAAGCCCGTCGAAGTCCCGTGGCTCCCGGAAGAAAGCGGCAAGCATCTGGCTGAGACGTTGGCGTTGGAACAGTCTTCCCTGCCCCAGCACGCAAATCTTCGTGCGGCACTACGGGTGCCGGGTGTGCTGGTCTTGTGCTTCCAGTACTTCTGCTGGAGCTTCGGCGTGTACGGCCTCGTGATCTGGATTCCGGCAATGATTCGCTCAGGCTCGGCGCGCGGTATCGAACAGATCGGTCTTCTCAGCGCCGCGCCATTTCTTCTCGCCGTTGTGCTGATGCTTCTCGTCGCAACTTTTTCCGATCGCGTACTTCGACGCACGTTGTTCGTGTGGCCATTCCTGATCCTCTCGGGCGTGGCGCTGTTTTGCAGCTTTGCAACTGCCGGGCACAATTTCTGGTTGGCCTATTTTTGCCTGGTCATTGCAGGCGGCACAATGTACGCGCCCTACGGGCCGTTCTGGGCCATCATGCCGGAGATGCTGCCGCGCAATGTTGCGGGCGAAGTGACCGCGCTCGTAAACAGCTTTGGGGCGCTGGGCGGATTTGCGGGATCGTGGCTCGTTGGATGGCTGCAGGCCGTCACGGGAAGTGCTCGCTCCGGATACCTGGCCATGTCGATCCTGCTGATCGTGTCCGGCGTGATGATCTTCTTCCTGCGCGCGCCTAAGTCCGCTGCGGAACCGCGTCCCGCGTGAGCTGACCATCGATGAGCCGCATGATCCCCAACGGATTCGCGTCCTTTAGCTCGTCAGGTAGCGCGGCCTGCGGGAAATCCTGATAGCAAACGGGCCGGACGAATCGATAGATCGAATACGTGCCGACAGAAGTAGCACGGCTGTCGCTCGTTGCAGGGTACGGACCGCCGTGCACCATGGCGTGGCAGACTTCGACTCCAGTTGGAAAACCGTTGACGATAAGCCTGCCGGCTTTGCGCTCAAGAATGGCGATGAGGTCGGCATGGGCGGCAAGGTCGGCGTCCGTGCCGTGCAGCGTAGCAGTGAGTTGGCCTTCGATGGAACCGGCAAGCTCCATAAGCTGCTCGCGACTGTCGTAGCGAATGACCAAAGCGCCGGGGCCAAAGACTTCGGTAGCAAGGTCTGGATTGCCACGCAGATCTTCGGCGTCGATCTGCAACAGAACCGGCGCGGCGTAGTTGATTCCCGCACCATCGGATGAGGCCTGTGCGACGGTACTCACCTGGGCGTGCGCCTGACGGCTCGCGATGCCCGAGTGATAGCTCTTTGAGATTCCCTCCGTGAGCATGGGCGATGGGGAACCCTTCTCGACGAGCACTTTGATCTCCGCGACCAGCGCATCGGCGTCTGCATTGCGCGGCAGATAGACCAGCCCGGGCTTGGTGCAAAACTGGCCGACACCGAGAGTGACTGAGCCGAAGAGCCCCGCGGCAATCTGCGCACCGCCCGTGTGCAGCGCTTCAGGCAGCACAAAGAGCGGGTTTACGCTGCTCATCTCCATGAAGCACGGGATGGGTTCCGGCCGCGCCGCCGCACGCTGCATGAGCGCCTTGCCGGCAGAGAGCGATCCCGTGAATCCAACGGCCTTCACCTTGCGGTGGTCGACGAGCGCAGCGCCAATTTCAGAGCCAGCGCCGAAGAGAAGCGCAAAGACGCCTGGCGGCAAACCGCACTCGCGCACGCTCCGCGCGATGACCTGGCCAACCATCTCGCTGGTGCCTGGATGGGCGTGGTGCGCTTTCACAATCACTGGATTCCCGGCAGCAAAGGCGGCTGCGGTATCTCCGCCGGCGACAGAAAATGCAAGGGGGAAATTGCTGGCGCCAAAGACGGCGACGGGGCCGAGTCCTTTCATCATGGAACGAATGTCGGAGCGCGCCAGCGGCTTGCGATCGGGCTGCGCGGGATCGATGCGCGCATTGACCCATGAGCCTTCTTCCACCACTTGCGCAAACAAGCGAATCTGATTGATGGTGCGCGCAGACTCGCCCTTCAGGCGCGCTTCAGGCAGAGCCGTCTCTTTGTTTGCGCGTTCCACAAGCTCCGGCACAATGGCTTCAATGCCGTCGGCGATGTGGCGCAGGAATCGGGCACGCTCGCGACCGGAAAGCTTGCGGTAGGCGACAAATGCTTCCTCGGCGAGATTCGCGGCGCGATCCACGTCGGCCGGCGAGGCGCAACGGTAAACAGGCTCCAGGCTCGCACCCGTGGCAGGATCAAGGCCGTTAAAAGCAGCACCGACGGATTCGGAGCTTTCACCATCAATGATCGAGTAGCCGCGCAGATGCGACTGAGTTTTCTGGTCTAACACGATTCACCTTTTTCTTAGCTCTTAGCTCTTAACCATTAGCCCCGAGTCGTCCGAGCATAAGCTTCAGATGCTTTAATCTGCTGGAAGAAGCTAAAAGCTGACCGCTAATGGCTGATAGCTGTCTCTACTCCTCGCCGATGTCCTCGTTCCAAATTTCAGGATGCTTTGCAATAAAAGTCTCCATCAACTCGTGGCACTCGCGATTATCGAGATCGATCACGTTTACGCCGTTTTCGCGCAACCAGTCGAGTCCTCCAGCGAAGGTGCGGCTCTCGCCGACCACCAGCGTGCCGATGCGGAACTGGCGAACCAGGCCGCTGCAGAACCAGCACGGCGCGAGCGTCGTAACCATCACCAGGTCGCGATAACTGCGCTGCCGGCCGGCGCGGCGAAAGGCATCCGTCTCGCCGTGGATGCTGGGATCGCCTTGCTGCACACGGCGGTTACGGCCCCGGCTCAGCAGTTGACCCTCGCGAGTGAATAATGCCGCACCCACGGGAACACCGCCCTCATTGAGGCCAAGCCGCGCCTCTTCGATCGCCACTGCCAGCATTTCTTCGTGCAAGGTCACAAGTCCAATCTAACGCAGCGGGTTCCGGCGAACGCTTTAGCTAACGGTGAGCACAAGCTTGCCGAAGTGGCTGGCCTCTTCCATCCGTTCGAGCGCCTCGCGTGCCTGGCGCCAATCGAACTCCTCGCCCACCGGGCGCAGCTCGGCGAGCGCAATGGCGCGGTTCATCTCCACAAAATCCCTGCGCGAGCCTACGTAGATGCCGTGGATCCGGGCCGTTTTGTGGAGAACAAGCGGGACGGGGAACGGTTCCGTGGACTGAGTAAGCACTCCCACCTGGGCGATCGTTCCGCCCGGCCGAATCGCTCGGAGTGAACGCACAAGCGTGCCTGCGCCGCCCACTTCGACCACCAGATCCACACCGTCGCCGCCCGTCTGGTCAAGCGCCCAGCGGTCCCAATCGGGGTTGTCGCGGTAATTCAGTCCGGCATCCAGGCCCATGGCGCTGGCGCGTTCGAGCTTTTCGTAGCTGGAACTGATGCCCAATACCCGCGCACCCCGTAATCGTGCAAATTGCAGCGCAAAAATCGACACGCCTCCCGTGCCCTGGATTAGCACTGTGGAGCCCGGCTTAAGCTCAGCGGTGGCCAAGGCATTCCATGCCGTCACTGCCGCGCATGGCAGCGTGGCAGCCTCCTGAAAGCTCAGATGATCTGGAATCGCAACCAGTCCCGGCTCCTTGAGCACCACAAAGTCGGTCAGCGTGCCATCGATATCGCCGCCCAGTGCACCGCGGCTCTTCGCTGCGGTCAGTGTGCCGTCAAGCCAGTTCTGCATAAAAATGCCGGCCACGCGGTCGCCGGGCTTCCAGGCGGTGACATCGGCGCCAATGGCCACCACTTCGCCCGCGCCATCGGAAAATGGAATGCGCGGCAGCTTCATCTTGGGGTTGTAGAAACCCTTCACGACCATCAAATCGCGATAGTTAATGGAAACCGCGCGAATACCCACAAGAACTTCGCCGGGGCCCGGTGCGGGAGTAGGGCGCTCCACAAACTCCAAAGAATCAATGCCAAACGCAGAAACTTGCCACGCGCGCATGAGAACCTCTCAGTCTTTCTGCTCCAACTTCGTCATTCTGCGGGACGCGACGACGCCGAGCGCCCGTAGAATGAAGATATGGCCCGCGGATGGGAAAGTAAATCGGTGGAGGAGCAGATGGCAAACGCTTTAGAGAGTCCTGTTGCGAAAGCCGGTGACGGCCACGTGAGCGAAGAGGCCCGGCGCGCGGCCGAAGTGGTACGCGCAGCGCGAGATCGGCAGCTACAGGGTCTCAATTTGCAGCGTGAGAATATCCTGTCGCAGAAGACGTCGAATGCGGGACGCCGCGCAGCTCTCGAGGCAGCACTGGCTCATATTGAATCGCAGATTCAGTCCATCGGGTAGGCCGTTCGGCGTCCAGGATTACTGGCGCTGGACGGCGCGCTTCCGCTGCGGCCCAGGCCTATTGGTTCCGATGGATGAGCAACGTGTTGGCCTGATCCACTGAGGTAAGCGAGACGCGCGCGATATTCACGTGCGCAGGCCGTGTGACAGCCCACAGAATCACATCTGCAATATCTTCACCGGTCAGCGGCGCGATGCCTTTGTAAACTTTCGCGGCGCGGCCCGCATCGCCGTGGAATCGGACTAAGCTGAAGTCGGTCTCTACCAGACCGGGATCGACGCTCGTCACCCTCACCGGCGTGCCCAACAGATCCTCGCGCAGCCCGTCGTTGATGGCGCGTGCAGCTGCCTTGCTACCGCAATAGACAGCGCCGTTGGGGTAAACGATCTCGCCGGCCATGGAGCCGAGCGTGACCACGTGGCCGCGATTGCGCACCACCATTCCGGGGACCACGGCGCGCGCCACGTAAAGCATCCCCTTGATGTTGGTGTCGATCATCTCTTCCCAGTCTTCAATTTTACCGGTGTAGAGCTTTTCCATTCCGCGGCTGAGACCCGCATTGTTCACCAGAACTTCGATTTCAGCCCATTCCGCCGGGAGCTCGTCGATGGCGCGCTGCACGGCATGGCGGTTTCGAACATCGAGGTCAATGGAGTGCACGGCCTGAGCGCCACGGGCCAGAGCCTTCGACGCCACTTCAGCGAGTTTGCCGGCGCGCCGCGCGGCAAGCAGCAGACGCGCGCCCTCGGCCGCAAATGCCAAAGCAGTCGCCGCGCCAATGCCGGCGCTGGCTCCGGTGATGAAGACGATTTTTCCCTTCAGCTTCATGTGCTCCACATCCTACGTGCGTGTTTTGCTCCCCTGCTGTGACATACGGTACAACCCCACTGCCCAATCCTGATTGGCCAAACCGGCGGCCTTGGCCTGAGCGAAAATCTCCGCGAGGGTGTCGGCGAGATTCAAGTCGGGTTCCACGGCTGGCGGCGGCTTCGCGGAGCAATCTTGTGTCCTTCTCGCCCAGCGAAATTGAAGCACCCGGTTCCGCCGGAGGATTCAGCATGATCTTGCTGTATGCCGCGTAAAACGGCGATTGAAAGAGCGCGCTGTTGATCGCTTCAATGAAAACGGCGGGATCGATTCCCTGCCCGTCGGCGTAAACAAACGCCTCGCTCAGCGAATAAAGCATGGCGCTAATGAGGAAGTTGCCGCCGAGTTTCACAGCATGCGCCGCGCGCGGTTCGGCACCCACAACGGAGATGCCCCGCGAAAAAGTTTCCAGCAGTGGCCGGGCTTTGGCCACCGCCCGATCTAAACCCGCCATCACCACCCAAAGTTTGCCCTGTTCGGCGACGTTGGGACGGCCAAAGACCGGCGCGGCGACGAACTCTTGTCCGCGACGAGCGTGCTCCTCGGTGAGCCGCTCGCTCAGCGCCACGCTGATCGTGCTGCACGAGATGTGAAGCGCGCCCGGTGATAGCGCATCCATGAGGCCGTTGGCGCCAAAGACCACCTCTTCATTGGCGGCATCGTCAAAAAGCATAGTGATGACGGCGTCGGCGCCCAGTTCGGCCTCAGCCGGCGTGCCTGCGGCAATTGCGCCTTCGCGGAGCAGCGGCTCTGTCTTGCCCTCCGTCCGGTTCCATACCGCAAGCTCGTGGCCGGCAGCCAGGATGTGGCGCGCCATTGGCGTGCCCATCTTCCCCAAGCCCAGAAATCCTATTCTCATGGGGAGATTGTAAAAGACGATGGACTGTTTTGAGCCGTCAGTGGCCAGTGTCCAGCATCTGAGAGCGGAATCGCCAGCGCGCGCGCTACCTGTATGCCTGCTCTTCGGCCCAGTCCCCAATAACCGGCAGCTTTATGCGCTTGCCATTCCACGCACCAATTACACACCAGAGCCACATGAGGAATACAAGCACCGCCGCGAGGCACATTAGACCCAACAAAACACGTGGGCCAAGGAAAGCGGTGAACCGCAGAACAAAGAACAGGACGTATCCAAAGAAAATTGCATAAATATTGAATACGAGCGACTGCCACGCGTGGAAACGCACGTAGGGTCTCTTGTTGTAGCGCCTGATGGCAAGAAAGAAGACCGCAAGGACGGGAGTGAAGTAGGCGAGGGCGCCAATCGAGTTGTCAGAGAGACCGGTTTTGGGGGGATTGCTTGTCATCTCTCCCTTTCAGAATCCGGAAAGAGTTACGAGCATAGAGTGGTTCACGCTGTCGCAGTTTCTCGAATTCCTTCCGTCCCAGGAAGGGGACAAGCCGAAACGGGCATTCATGACTCGAGTGCATTCAACCCCGACTCCCGATGTTACTCCGCTCTTGCCACGAATGTCAGGTGCTCATCACGATAACGTTACTCCCGGATTGCCGCCAATTCGTCACTCACCACGCAGTTGCTCCGCTCAAAGGCTCAGTTTGGCGTGCCCGTGGTCTCTGATTCGGTAAAGGTGCACTCCTGACATTGGCAAACGCGGCGCAGATATTCCCAGGAGTAGATTCCGCCGGAATGGCCGTCAGCCCAGTTGAACTGGATGGCGTAGCGGCCCACGGCATGCGCGCTCGCCGGCTTTGGCGGAGGCGCGTACATCGGGAGCAGAGCCGCAGGCTTGGGCTTCGGCTGGCCCAGCTTGCGGCCTTCCTGCGCGCGTTCATCAACGCAGGTGGCGCAGGGGCATGCATCGCGCAGCCAGGCAAAACCCCACGCGCTCTTGTGGCCGTCGGCCCAGTCAATCTCGAGGCCCTTGCCCTCGGTCATCAACACGCGCACCTTTTCCGGAGTGACAGCGATCTTCGGAAGCGGCCGGTTGGCCTGATTATCGCGTGCCTGTTCGTCTTTGGTGGCGAAGCGGATGCCTTCGTGGCTCATAGATCCAGTTTACAGGGGTCAGGTTTCAGGGATCTGAGACCGATGAATCGCGAGTCGGGCGGCAGGCCATAGGCGACGCAGTGCCACGAATTGGGGATCGCACATAGAAACGACGAATGTTAGGATGCTTCCGACATGTCCGCAGACAATCCAAACGAAATCTGGAGAACTCCTCAAGAATTGGAGCAGCCTTTGCCGCGCCGCATCCGGCTGAGCGGCATGGGAGTCTTTAATTGCGTCTTTGCGGCGGCATCGATTGTCGCTGGCGTGGCCATAGCCGGTCATGCGGTTCGCGACGAGTTGCGTCGCGAGGCCGACAATCGATCCCTGGCGCGTAACATCGCAGCCCAAGGCCAGGAAACCGATGCCACAGTCACTCGCCTGGCTACGACCCTGGGGCATCTCGTCATTTACCAATACACGGTCGGCGGACGCAGCTATTCCAAAGGCGCTTTCATTACAGCCGAACATTGGCAAGCGCTTCAGGTTGGGTCGCCTGTGGCCATTCGCTACCTGCCCTCCGATCCCACACAGTCTTTCCCGGAATCGGACTCGCCAAATTCCCAAACCCATTGGCTCCTTGTTTTGCCCGTGGCAGGTATGGCGTTGTTTTTTATGTTCAGTTTCGCTGCCATTCAGCTTGCGGCTGTACTGCCCGAGCGCCGCCTGCTGGCACGCGGTCACTCGGCCCGTGGCGCCGTGACTCGTTGCAACCCAGGCAACAAGGGCCGCAGAAGCGGCTATTTCCTCCACTACGATTTTCCGCTGCCGGACGGCAGCCAGTGCCAGGGCCGCAAATTTTCCGGCCAGCCAATGACCGAAGGCTCAGCCGTCGCTGTTCTTTATGATCCGGATCGTCCCCGCCGCAACACTCTCTATCCCATGGAGTCAGTGCGCCTCGCGGCTGCCTGATTCCCTTCACGCTGCAGAAAATGGCTAATGAAGAGAGTTTGCAACTGCCTGCCTTAGTGGTTCGCGCCTTGCCTAGCGCCGCGTCGCACCCGAGTGCTCATAGTGCAACGCCAGGGAATAGATGACGACGACCAGCACCAGGCTCACGCTGTTTGTAGTGATCACAGCAGGCGATCGGATGCCGATCCCATAAAGCAGCCAAAGGGCGACGCCGAGTCCAAAAACAAAGAACATCGTCAACGACAAATCGTGCGCGCTCTTGGAGCGCCACATCCTGAGAAGCTGTGGCACCAGCGACAGCGTCGTGCAGAATCCGGCCAACAATCCGATCAGTTCCGTCGCCCAGCGAGGAGACATTCAGCCGTGTACCTTCCGGCGCAGGAATCTGTATGTCGCGCCATCCTCAACATACGTGCGTCGCGGGATCCCGGATGTGCCCACGCTCACTTATGCCTTGATGCCCGCCTGGCGCCTTCGGCTTCTCGCTCCCCCGTGCCCTTGTTTCCTCTTTCACCCCTTCACTTCTTCATTCCTTCACTGCCTCACAAAGAACCACGCCGCCATGCCGAGCCCGATCACGACTACAAGTGCGCGCAACACCGGCTGTGGAACGCGCTTGGCCATGCTCGCGGAGACGTATCCGCCGACCGCAGCCGCGATCATCGCAGCCACACAATAGCGCCACACTACCTGGCCGTCGGCGATAAAGATGACAAAGGCGACGCCGTTGGCCAGCAGATTGGCCACAACCTTCAACGCATTGATCACATGGATGTCTTCATAGCCGTAAAGCCCGAGCAGCGTCATAAATACAAAGCCCGCTCCCGCGCCGAAGTAGCCCACATAGAAGCTGACCACGATAGCCGAAAGGAACAACGCCATGTGTCGTGGACGGGCCTCGCGCGCCTGTCCGGCGCCTGCGCGTTCACGGCGCGCACGTTTCATCCGCTCCAGCCGGCGCGAAACTGGGCCGCTCACGGCGAAGATCGACGCGGCGACCAGAAGCAGCCATGGCACCAGATGCAGGAACGTTGTCTGCGGAGTGTTGAGCAGGACGATAGCCCCGGCTGTGCCGCCGATCAATCCCGCCAATCCCATCAACACCGCGGCGCGCACGTTCTTGCGCACATCGGGCCAGTATGCGGCAACCGACGTCAACTGTCCCGGCCAGATGGCCACAGTGTTTGTGGTATTGGCCTGTACGGGCAGGATCTTCATGTTCAGCATGGCCGGAAACGACAGGAACGAGCCGCCGCCCGCTACCGCATTCAGCACGCCGGCAAGAAATGTGGCGACGACCAACCACGCCCATCGCCAGTTGATCGTCGCGGCTGCGCTCAGAAAGTGCATAAAGCGGATTGTATTTGAACGGCCCGAACGCGCTGTGCGGGGCGCGACTTAGAACCGAAAAAGCCCGCAAAACCAACAAAGGCCATTTAAAAACAATGATTTACAGATTTTTCTTCGTATATTAGCGCTATACACTCATATTTTCTGAATCACTTGTGCTATAGTTTCATCAGATAAGTTGAGTGGCCGGGCTCCAAGGCCCTGGCCCCACCTACAAATTTCCGATCCATCTGGAGGAATTCATCATGGCGATCACGCGTTGGGATCCGTTTCGTGAAGTTGTTGCATTGCAGAATCGGCTTAACTCCGTTTTTCGCGATTTCAATGAAACCGGAGAGGGCGCATTAACTACGGCCAGCTTTGTGCCGGCGGTTGACGTCTACGAGGACGAGAAAAAGGTCGTCCTGAAGCTCGAAGTACCGGGCATCGAAGAGAAGGACCTGGACGTGAGCGTGGAAAACAACACGCTGACCGTCAAGGGCGAGCGCAAGTTCGAGAAGGAAGAGAAGGAAGAGAACTTCCACCGCATCGAGCGGCGCTATGGGAGCTTCTACCGTGCGTTCACGCTGCCCTCGACCGTCGACACCGAAGCCGTCGCGGCCAGCTACAACGCCGGGGTGCTGAAGCTCGAACTCAAGAAGAAGCCCGAAGCGCAACCGAAACAAATCAAGGTGAACGTGAATCAAACGCTGGCGGCGTAAGGGTATCCATCGTCGCTCAGTCAGTGGCTGAATTCGTCAGAGCCGGCCTCGCGTTTAGGAGGTCGGCGCGCCGGGAGGGGTTGCAATTCCCTTCCCGGCGTTTTTACATCATTTTCAGAGCGGAATGCTGGCGTTCAATTCGATCCCGGCATCACCCGAATTAAGCTAGAGGCTAGAAGCTAATAGCTGGGAGCTGTTTTACATGGCCATTCGTTGGGACAAATTGACGGTCAAAACGCAGCAGGCAATCCAGGAGGCGCAGTCGCGCGCCGCCGAGCTCACCAATCCGGAGCTGCAGCCTGTGCACCTGCTGCTCGCGCTCATCGGAGACCGCGAAGGCGTGGTGCCTTCCGTGCTCGAGAAGATCGGTGTGCCCATCGAGCATTTAGAGAGCGACCTTCGCGGCATCGAACAGAAACTGCCGCGTGTAGCCGGAGTCGCCTCTCAGCCCAGCCTCAGCCAGGCAGTGAACAAGGTGCTCGAACAGGCCTTTAAAGAGGCCCAGAACTTCAAAGACGAGTATGTTTCCACCGAGCATTTGTTGCTTGGCATCGCGCACTTGAAGAGCGATCCCGCGCGCGACGTCCTGGTCGCAGCCGGCGCCACGCATGAGGCTATTCTGCAGGCGCTCACTGCTGTGCGCGGCTCGCAGCGTGTGACTGACCAGAATCCTGAAGAGAAATTCCAGGCGCTGGAGAAATACGCCAAGGACCTTACAGAACTTGCGCGCCGCGGCAAGCTCGATCCGGTAATCGGCCGCGACGAAGAGATTCGCCGCGTCGTCCAGGTGTTGAGCCGCCGCACAAAAAATAATCCAGTCCTGATCGGAGAGCCCGGCGTAGGAAAAACCGCGATCGTTGAAGGCCTTGCGCGCCGCATCATCTCGGGCGACGTTCCCGAGGGCCTGCGCGACAAGCGCGTCATCGCACTCGATCTTGGCTCCATGCTCGCCGGCGCGAAGTATCGCGGCGAGTTCGAGGACCGGTTGAAGGCTGTGCTCAAGGAAATCGAAGAATCCAACGGCCAGATCATTCTGTTCATCGACGAGCTGCATACGCTGGTGGGCGCGGGCGCGGCCGAGGGCGCAATCGACGCGAGCAACATGCTCAAGCCGGCGCTGGCGCGCGGCGAGCTGCGGGCCATCGGCGCAACCACGCTGAACGAGTACCGCAAGTACATCGAAAAGGACAAGGCACTCGAACGCCGGTTTCAGATTGTCTACGTCGGCGAGCCCAACGTCGAAGACACGATCGCCATTCTGCGCGGCCTGAAAGAGCGCTACGAGTCGCACCACAACGTGCGCATCAAGGACGCGGCAATCGTAGCCGCCGCCACGCTTTCGCACCGCTATATCAGCGACCGCTTCTTGCCCGATAAAGCTATTGACCTTGTGGACGAGGCAGCGGCTTCGCTTGCGATTCAAATCGGCTCCGTGCCGACGGAGATTGATCAGCTTGAACGCCAGGCTACATCGCTCGAGATCGAGCGCGCAGCACTCAAACGTGAGACCGACGCGGCCAGCAAGGATCGCCTGAAGGCGGTGGAGCGGGAGGTCGCGCAATTGCGCGAACAGATAACGGCGCTCCGCGTGCGCTGGACAAAAGAGCGCGAGGCGATCACGCGCATCTCTGAAACTAAGAAGAAAATCGAGGCGCTTCGCTTCGAGGCCGAGGAGCAAACTCGCAAGGGCCAGCTCGATCGTGCCGCTCAGATTCAATACGGCGAGCTGCCAAAGCTTGAAGCGGAACTGAAGAAGCTTGACGCTGCGCAAGGCGGCAAAACCGGCGTCGCCAGGATGCTCAAGGAAGAAGTCGACGAGGAAGACATCGCCAAAATTGTGAGCAAATGGACAGGCATTCCCGTCTCGCGCATGTTGGAGGGCGAGGTGAAGAAGCTGGTCGAGATGGAAGACCGCTTGCGTGACCGCGTGGTCGGGCAGGATGAAGCTTTAAGCGTTGTCGCCAATGCCATTCGACGCTCGCGCGCGGGCCTCAGCGATCCCAAGCGGCCCATCGGTTCGTTCATTTTCCTTGGACCCACAGGCGTGGGCAAAACCGAGACAGCGCGCGCTCTGGCCGAGTTCCTGTTTGACGATGAGCAGGCCCTGGTGCGCATCGATATGAGCGAGTACATGGAGAAGCACGCCGTGGCTCGCCTAATTGGCGCGCCGCCGGGCTACGTGGGCTACGACGAGGGCGGCCAGCTGACCGAGGCCATTCATCGGCGGCCCTACGCGGTGATTCTCTTTGACGAAATCGAAAAGGCGCACCCGGATGTCTTCAACATTCTGCTTCAGGTAATGGACGACGGGCGCCTCACCGACGCCAAGGGACGTACCGTGGACTTCAAGAACACAGTGCTCATCATGACGTCAAACCTGGGCGCGGCCATGCTCGCGAGCGAAAAGTTGAAGACTGAGCATGACTTCGACATGGCGCAGGAGAGCGTGATGCGTGTGCTGCGCGAGCACTTCAGGCCCGAGTTCCTGAATCGTGTTGACGACATCGTGATCTACCGTCCGCTGGGCAATGCGCAGTTGAGCAAGATTCTCGATCTGCGCCTGAACGAGGTACGCAAGCTGCTCGAAGACCGAGCCATTTCGATCGAGCTGAGCGAACCGGCTCGGCAACTGATCCTTACGGCCGGTTCCGATGCGGCTTACGGAGCGCGTCCGCTCAAACGCGCGTTGCAACGCATGGTGCAGGATCCACTGGCCATCAAGATCCTCGACGGCGAGGTTCTGCATGGAGCGCACGTGCGCATCGATGTGGACCGCAAGTCGAATCAGCTTGTGTTCGAGCCGATGGGCCGCGAAGCCATGGCGTAACCCCTGCGGCGGGGCGGACGGCGCTCACGCGCTAAGGTCCCGAACAAGAACAGGCTCCGTTTTCCCGGAGCCTGCTTCGTTTCTGTCTGCCTCTCACCGGGCGGCTAGATTCACTACGGCTGCACCGCCGCTGGTGTATACGCTCCGCCCTTCACGAGCAGATCGAGAAGTTCCTTCGTTCTCGTATGGCACGGCTCCATTTTCATATACGTGAAGTTATCGTGCTCGGAGTCGATGACGGGTATAGGCTCTTTGGGGCCGGGGATCTGGTTCAGCATCGTCCATACGCCCGCCGGCGGCGAAACAGTATCGATGAATCCAAATCCCGCCATCACCGGAGCCTTGATGCGCGAAGCGAAATTCACTGTATCGAAGTAGAGAGCGGCGTTCATCGCGTCGGGGTTGTCTGAGGGCCAATAGGGATAGCCGGCTTTACGGCCGTGCAAATCACCATTGGTATCGGCGCCCGCCGGCACGCACACCAGCACATCCGTCACTTTGTCTGGCCGCAGGCCCGCAAGCACCATGCTCTGCTGGCCGCCCATGCTCCCTCCGGTCAACACAACCGTCTTGCCGTCCCAATCCGGGCGCGTTGCCAGGTAATCGAGCACGCGCGAGTCGCGCAGGTACATATCGAGAAAGTAGGATTTTTCACGGTCGGTATTGCCGATGGCGTTGTAGTTCGTAGGAATGCCGCCCGATGGATCGGAAGGCAGCTTGTCGTGCGAATCGACGTTCAAAACCAGCCAGCCCTCGGCCGCTCGCATAGCATCGGCGTGCGCGTTGAGCGCGTAAACACCGGCATATTGCAACATGATCAAAGCGGGATACTTTCCCTCGGCAAGAGGCCGGGCAATGTAGCCGTGAGCCTTCGATCCGAGCGCATCGAGGACGAACACGCTCATCTCTACACCCGGAATATCGGTCTGGACCGGCGCGAGAACGGCGTCGATAGGAACCTTGGCCTGTAGAGCAAGTTTTCCGTCCCAGAAACTGTCGAAGTCCGCCGGGCGAGGGGTTGAGAGAGGAATATCCGTCGGTGCAACGGCTGCGCCTACTGCGTAGAGTCCGTTATTTCGCCCCGTGTTGCCGCCGATCCAGTGCGGTGTCTGAGGAGAGCCGCCAGCGTTCGCGGTTGCGGAGCCCGCCTGAGCCGCGGAAGCGGAGGCGGCGTCCGGTGCCGGGCTGGGCGCAGCGGAACCAGCTTGCCCCGCGCTCGGCGGCGCGCCCTGTGCGGCCGCGAGAGCAGCATACGGTTCAATCGCCACATAAATCATCTCGGGCTGGTCGCCGACGATCTCGATCGTGTCCTTCCCTGTGGAAAGATCGAGCTTGCCTTCCTTGAGGACGACAGCGTTGTCCCTGCGAATCGTCCACTTATAGGAATAGGTTGGCGCATCAGGCCCTGGTGTCACCGTCCAGCCAACCGTTTCACCATTTTTGTAGATGCCGTTCGTGTGATACGGCACGAAGGTCAGTTGCTGCGGAATCGGAGCTCGCTGGCCAAATGCCAACGAACAAACCAACAAGACAAAGCAGAGGTAAGAAGCTCGGACGCGCGTCACTAGAATCACGGATTGATGATACAGGTCGACGGCCAACCTACTGCCTCAACTCCACCAGCGTCGCGCCCTGGCCGCCTTCGTTCTGTGGAGCCTCTTCGATGCCGGCCACATGCGGATGGCTTTTCAGGAATTCCCGTACGCCGCGCCGAAGAATGCCGGCTCCATGGCCGTGGATGATGCGCACGCGGGGCAGTCCCGCGAGAAATGCGTGATCGAGATATTTCTCGAGCTCATCGGTCGCTTCATCCACCGTGCGGCCGATCAGATTGATCTCCGCGCGCAACGCGTCGGTGTTCGCGCTCGTCACGGTCACGTGTACGCCCTTCTGCTTTCTGGCCGCGGCGAGCGGGTCGGCCCTTCCCTTCCCGGAATCAGCTCCAAGACCCGGGGGCTCGGAGAGCTCGTCACGCTTCACGCGCATCTTGATCGGTCCGAGCGCCACTTCGAAAAGGTCTTTCTCAACTTCCCGCTGCACAACTGCGACTTTACCCATCGACTTGAGCAGAACGCTGTCGCCCGGCGCGATGTGGCGCAGCAGATGCGGCTGCGCGTTTTGATCGCCCTGGTCCGCGCCCGTCCGATGCGCGACGACCGCTTGATTGAAGCTCTCCTGAAACTCGCGCCGCATGCGCGTGATGCGCCGCTCGGCTTCTTTCGACATTTTCTGTTGCGCTGCCCGATCTTCGACCGCCCGCACATTTTCGCGCATCTGGAATTCGAAATCTTTGAGCAGCGACGCCAGCTTCGCCTCCAGTTCGCGCACGCGGTTGCGCACCTCGACGTCGCCCTCACGCTCCAGTCTTTTTCGTTCCTGGTTGAGCGTGTATTGCTGTTCGCGAGCCGCTTTCCGTTCCAATTCGAGCTCCGCAAGCTCGCTGTGCAGTTTATCCAGGAAGCGCGCGATGTCGGCTTGCTGCGAACCGAGTCGTTCCCGCGCAGCAGCGATGATTTCGGCATTCAATCCCAGCCGCTCTGCCGTCTGAATTCCGGCCGATGCGCCCGGCACGCCAAGATGGAACTGGTAGTTCGGAGCCAGCGTTCGCTCATCCACGCCGGCCGCGGCGTTGCGCACACCGGGAGTGTTAGCCGCGTAAACCTTGAGCGAAGTGTGATGCGTCGAGATCAGCGACCAGGCGCCAGCCTTGAGAAAATGATGCGCCACGGCAACAGCGAGCGCCGCGCCCTCTTCCGGATCGGTCGACGAACCCAGCTCGTCGAGCAGCACAAGTGAGCGCGCATCAGCGAGCCGCGAGAGCCGGTCGAGATTGGTGATGTGCGCGGAGAAAGTGGAGAGTGCTGCCTCGATCGACTGCGCGTCGCCAATGTCGGCCAGGAACGCCGTGAACACTGGGAAACTCGCGCTTACGGCCGGAACCGGGATTCCCGCCTGCGCCATCATCGCCAGGAGTGCTGTCGTCTTCAACGCTACCGTTTTGCCGCCGGTATTCGGGCCGCTGATGATCAACTGGCGTTCGTCTGCCGTCAGCTCCAGATTGAGCGGGACCGATTTCCCGCCATTCGCACGCAGGCGCTTTTCGAGCAGCGGATGGCGGCCGCCCTGAATCTCCAAAAGGTCTTGTCCAAAAGTCGGAACCACGGAGTGGTCGAAATCGCGCGCAAAGCGCGCCCTCGCCAAAAGGCTATCGACCAAGGCCAGCACACGCGCGCCTTCGACCAGACTGACCGCATAGCCTGCCACCTGGCGCGTGAGCGCGACAAAGATGCGGTGAATCTCCGCCTGCTCTTCCTCGATGAGCCGCACCAGCTCGTTGTTCTGTTCGATCGTCTCAAGCGGCTCCACATAGACTGTTTGTCCCGACGAACTCGCACCATGAATCACGCCAGTGACGCGCCGCTTGAGCTCGGCTCGTACGGGAATCACGAAACGCTCGCCGCGAATCGTAATAACGTCATCCTGCGTCGCGTTTTCCGCCGACAACTTGCGCAGCGCCGCGCGCAGGCTTTCCTCGATGACCCTCTGCTGCCGCTCCTGATCGCGGCGAATGCGGCTTAACTCCGGCGAGGCGTCGTCGGCAAGCGAGCCATCGGGCTGTATTTTGCGCTCGATGGATTCGGCGAGCGGGCGCAAGCTTGCAGTGAGTGAATCCGACAACACCGACAGTCCCGCCAACTTGCCGGCCAGGCGCGCCGGCGGCTCGCTTAAGAGCGCCTGCCACGATGCGACATCGTTGGCGAGTCGAGCGACACTCTGCAACTCCGCCGCTTCAAGTGCCGCACCGGCAATCTGTGCCTTTGCGGCCAACTGCGTCGGATCGAAGAGGCCTCCCAGAGGAATCGATATCTGCTCTTCGAGGATCAGCCGCACTTCAGCGGCAAGCAGGTGCTGGCGCGTAATCCACTCCTCATCGGTTGAGGGGCGCAACGCAAGAATTGCCTCGCGACCCACCGGAGATGCGGCGAAACCAGCGACGAGCGAGAGCAGTGGCTGCCATTCAAGCGCGGCCAGATCGGCGTGCACTACCGGCGACGGAATGGGTTCGAGCAGCGGCATTCTCAGAAACTATGGTAGCGTTCCGGGCTCGACGGTTGTGCAGGCTGCCCGATTTGAAGAGCGTTCTCGGGACGCATCGTCGACGCGGCCGACTATGTGCTCGTGGTCGACTTTGGCGCCGCGGCGGGAGCGGCAGGTGTGGAAGAAGTCGTCGAAGGGCCGCTGCTGTCCGCGGCGGGGGCCTTCGTCTCGGATTTTGGGTCCGATTTTGTCTGTTTCATTGAATCCGACTTCGCGTCCGCCTTGCTTTCAGCCTTCGAATCGGAGTCGCCGCTGGATGAGCTCCCCTTTGCCGCGTAGTCGTTCACGTACCAACCTGCGCCCTTGAAACTCAGCCCCGGCGCGGTAAGAATCCGCTCCAGCGCTCCGCCGCATTGGGGACAGACCTTCTCCGGCTCGGATTTGAAGTGTTGGATTTTTTCAAATCGATGGCCGCACTGAGTGCAGCGATAGGGATACAACGGCAAAGTGATCTAACCCCTCAGCAGGAATTGCTCTACTTTGTCCATTGTATCGGTAGGGCGCCAAATCCGAAGCGAACTCGCCGCCCTGCCCGATGCCGGAGGTAACTCGCCGACCAAGCCTTAATGAACCTGAATCGGCACCGATGCGCTTACATTCTCCCAAGCCAGCGTCAGAGTGCCCTTGCCGCCGCCGTTATCGGTAATCGTGTAGACCAAATCCTCGACCATCGAAGGCGGCGCTGCCATCGTCATCGCCGTCTTGCCCAGATCCTGACTGGCGTCGTAGGAAAGTCCCCACTCGCCCGTCTGCTTGTTCACAATTAGCACCCAATTCGCCGGGTCTGAGATGTTGACGAACAGCGTGTAGGTCCCCGCGGGAACACTCAGGTCGCCGATGGTCAAGTCGGCATCGGTTTTCAGCGTAGTGGCGGCATTCGCGCCAGCGCGCCAAATTGGATACTGTGACCCACCACTCGTGGCGATCAGCCCGTCCTTGGTGTAGATCTTGCCTTCACGGCCTTTCACGCGCGGCGAGCTGTAAGTGACGGTGATGTTCTTTCCGCCGATGGTTCCCGACGCCGTCGCCGGCGGGCTCAGCGGCGGCGCCTTCTGCTGGCCGATCAGAGTTGTCGCCGCGAGCAAGAGTCCCGTACAAACCAAAATGTGTTTCATGTAGTGTTTCTCCTCCGGGCAGAGCCTGGTACGTTTGGGGGTCGGCTCCGACGCGTTGATTGTCGCACCGCACGGGCATAGTGCGAAAGCCGCCTGTGTGAAAACCCTGTTATGATGCGCCAAAGGAAGAGGAATGGCGGTCGGATCGAGCGACAATTCGGCGGGAGCGCGCTTTCGCGCAGCGCTGGTGGCGGAGAAGCCGTTGCAGGTGGCAGGCACCGTCAACGCCTACGCGGCAAAGCTCGCCGAGGCCACGGGTTTCCGCGCGATCTATCTCTCCGGCGGCGGCGTGGCCGCCAATTCGCTCGGCGTACCAGACCTCGGCATCAGCACCATGGAAGATGTGCTGACCGACGTTCGGCGCATCACCGATGCGTGCCCGCTGCCGCTACTGGTCGACATTGACACCGGCTGGGGCGGAGCCTTCAACATCGCGCGCACCATTCGACAGATGATCAAGGCCGGCGCGGCCGCCGTGCACATTGAAGACCAGGTGAGCGCCAAGCGCTGCGGTCATCGGCCGGGCAAGGAACTGGTCCCACTCGAAGAGATGGTAGATCGCATCAAGGCATCGGTCGACGCTCGCACCGACCCGCACTTCGTCATTATGTCCCGCACGGATGCGCTCGCAGGCGAAGGTTTGGCGCGGGCGATTGAACGTGCGCAAGCTTATGTGGCTGCCGGGGCCGACATGATCTTTGCCGAGGCGGTGACCGAAGCATCGATGTACACCGCAATTCGCAAGGCGGTGGGCGTGCCCATTCTCGCCAACATTACGGAGTTTGGCAAAACGCCGCTCTTCACGCGGGAGGAGCTGGCAGCCGCGGGCGTCGACATCATTCTCTACTGCTGCGCTGCGTATCGCGCCATGAATGCTGCCGCGCTGAAAGTCTACGAGGCCATTCGCAGCGAAGGCACGCAGAAAAATGTGCTTCCGCTGATGCAAACCCGCGACGATCTCTACCGTTACCTCGATTACCACGCCTACGAGCAGAAGCTGGATGAGCTTTTCGCCAAGGGCAAGAAGACTGAGTAGACACTTCCCGCATGGTTTCGTTAAGTTAGTGCTCTCCGGGGGTCGAACCATGAGCGTTCAAGAGGCGAGCAGCGCGCCCGCCTTCAAACCCAAAAAGTCGGTCGCTCTTTCCGGCACCGCCGCCGGTGAAACCGCCATCTGCACCGTCGGCCACTCCGGCAACGATCTGCACTACCGTGGATATGACATTGCCGACTTGGCCGAGCATTGCGAGTTTGCCGAAGTCGCGCACCTGCTGATCCACAGCAAACTTCCCAATGCTTCAGAACTCGCCGCATACAAAACGCGTCTCCTCCGCCTGCGCAGTTTGCCCGCTGAAGTGAAGCGGGCGCTTGAGCTCGTGCCCGCGCACTCGCATCCCATGGACGTGCTGCGCACCGGCGTCTCCGTTCTGGGCTGTTTGAGGCCAGAGGCCAATGACCACAACATCGCCGGAGCACGCGACATCGCCGATGCGCTGCTGGCCTCGATGGGGTCGATGCTTCTCTACTGGCACCACTTTGCGCGGAACGGCAAGCGCATAGCGGTCGATGCCGACAGCGAACCGCTGGCAGCTCATTTTCTCCATTTGCTGCATGGCCGGCCGCCAAGCGAAGAGTGGGTTCACGCCATGCAGGTCTCGCTCATCCTTTACGCGGAGCATGAATTCAACGCGTCCACATTCACTGCGCGCGTGATCGCAGGGACGGGCTCTGACATTTACTCATGCATTGTCGGCGCCATCGGCGCGCTCAAGGGGCCGAAGCACGGCGGCGCCAACGAAGTCGCCCTCGAAATTCAGCAGCGTTACGCGTCAGCCGACGAGGCCGAGGCAGACATTCGCCGCCGCATCGCCAATCGCGAAGTCATTATCGGCTTCGGCCACCCGGTTTACACGATCAGCGATCCGCGCAGCGACATTATCAAAGCGCAGGCGCGCAAGTTAGCCGTGGACGCCGATGGCCAGCGCCTTTTCTCGGTTGCCGAACGGATCGAGAGCACGATGCACGACGCCAAGCGAATGTTTCCCAACCTCGATTGGTATTCGGCGGTCGCCTATCATCTCATGGGCATTCCGACCGACTTGTTTACGCCACTGTTTGTGATAGCGCGGACCGCCGGCTGGTGCGCGCACGTCATCGAGCAGCGGCAGGATGGAAAGATCATTCGGCCGTCTGCCGTCTATACTGGGCCGGAGAATCTCGAGTTTGTGCCGATTGCGGCACGGGAATAGGAAGACAGGAGCCCGCGTGTCGACGCACATCAGCAATGAACGCCCAGCGCCGGACAAAGTCCTCACCGACATCGCTGACTATGCGTTAGATTTCAAAATCGAATGCGATCTCGCCTACTCCACCGCGCGCTTTTGTTTGATTGACACGCTGGGCTGTGGCCTTGAGGCGCTCGAGTATCCGGCATGCACCAAGTTGCTCGGCCCCATCGTTCCCGGGACGGTCGTTCCCAACGGCGCGCGCGTTCCCGGCACCAACTTTCAGCTCGATCCCGTGCAAGCTGCATTCAACATCGGTGCGATGATTCGCTGGCTCGACTTCAACGACACCTGGCTAGCCGCGGAGTGGGGCCATCCTTCCGACAATCTCGGCGGAATTCTGGCCACGGCCGACTGGTTGTCTCGCGAGGCTATCGCTTCGGGCCGGCCGCCGCTGACGATACGTGACGTGCTGACCGCCATGATCAAAGCGCACGAGATCCAGGGCTGCATCGCGCTTGAGAATTCATTCAACAAGGTCGGACTCGATCATGTGGTGCTCGTCAAGGTGGCATCAACGGCCGTCGTGAGCCAACTGCTTGGCCTCACTCGGGAACAGACGATTAACGCGCTGTCGCTTGCATGGGTTGATGGGCAGAGCCTGCGCACCTATCGCCACGCGCCCAACACCGGCTCGCGCAAGAGCTGGGCTGCAGGCGATGCGACAAGCCGCGCCGTGCGGCTGGCACTGTTGGCACGCGCCGGCGAAATGGGCTATCCGTCGGCGCTCACCGCGAAAACATGGGGATTCTATGACGTTTCGTTTCGCGGACAGGAGTTCAAATTCCAGCGGCCTTATGGTTCGTACGTGATGGAGAACGTGCTGTTCAAAATCAGCTATCCTGCGGAGTTTCACGCGCAAACCGCTGTCGAGGCGGCGATGAAGCTGCGCACGCGGCTGGATGCGATGGGCAAATCGGCTGCGGACATCGAGAAAATAACGATCAATACGCACGAGGCCTGCCTGCGCATCATCGACAAGAAAGGTCCCCTTTCAAATCCGGCCGATCGCGACCATTGCGTGCAGTATATGGTTGCGATTCCGCTTGCTCTTCGGCAGATTGACGGCTGCCGACTACGAGGACAAGGTCGCAGCCGATCCGATTCTCGGACCCCGAATCGACGCGCTCCGCGCCAGAATCGAGTGTGTCGAGGAGCCGCGCTTCACAGCTGATTATCACGATCCGGAGAAACGGGCGATTTCCAATTCGCTGCGCTTAGAACTAAACAATGGCACAGTTCTGGAAGAGACCGTCGAGTATCCCATCGGCCATCGCCGCCGCCGCGATGAAGGAATGCCTTTGCTGATAGAGAAGTTCAAGACCAACTTGCGGCGCCGATTTGACGATGCCGCAGCAGCAGCGGATTCTTGATGTCTCGCTCGACCGCTGATCGGCTGGAAAAAATGGCCGTGAATGAGTATGTCGATTTGTACGTGCCGCAAGATTGATGGAAAACAACGCGCTTGTGCGTTTTCTTCCGAAATGCGCGAAAAAACCGGCCGAAAAATCGAAGAAATCAGGGACAGAACTGTGAATCTGTGAAACTGTGGCTGCAAGTTGTTGATTCGGAGCGCTCCACAGTTTCACAGATTCACAGTTCTACAAAACGGCATGGGGGGGTGGGGTCATGCAGGGACCGAGGGACCAAGGGAACGAAGGAAGTGCGGGCGAGGACGCCCGCACGACAGCCGGCGGGGACGCCGGCGTTACAAGCGAGCAAGGGCGCGCGGGGCGGAAGGGACGGTGAAAAACCTCTCGGGATTTGGCGGAGATTTGCAACGCGCACCTCAGGGTGGTCAATGATTCTATTGTGCGCCAATTGGGCGTAATTATCGGCAAATGGAAGTACTTGAAGCATAATGACTTATGGTCTAAGCCTCTTGACAGCGAATTTCGAGGATAGCCTGATCAGTGGTATTTTTCTACTATGGCGTCCGATGGGCGGAGGTGCCAGCGAAATGAAAGAGATCATCTTTGAAGTTGCGCAGGAGGCCGACGGCGGCTACACGGCCGAAGCCATCGGCGAGAGCATCTTCACGCAGGCCAACAGTTGGGACGAGTTGCGTGCCAACGTGAAGGAGGCAGTGCAAGCCTTCTATTTCGATTCCGTTCCGCCTGCGTCGATCCGGTTGCGCTTGGTACGCGATGAAGTGCTGGCCGTGGCATGAGGCTGCCGCGCGATCTGAGCGGCGAAGGCCTGATCAAGCATCTCTGTAAGCGTTGGGCCTACGTAAGAGTGCATCAGGTCGGGAGCCACGTGATTTTGCAAACTGAAGTGCCCACCCACCACCGAATTGCCGTTCCGGCGCACAACCCCTTGAGAATCGGGACGCTCAATGCAATTCTCTCCGCTGTTGCTGCGTACAAGGGCGTGATGAAAGAAGAAATTCTCAGGGAGTTGTGACCGCCTTCGCGGACACGATCAGTGCGAGTTGGTTGGAGCGGCCGACTTGAGTGGCCCTACCCCTCCCCTTAATCTTGAAAACTTCTCCCGGTAATTTCGTTCATGGTACTCGTCAATTTTTTGCAGGGCGACAACCTTTCGCTCTTCAAACGTCGTTAGGTGGTTATACCTTGAGAGCGAAGAATTACATTGGCAGCAAGCGAGCCGCAGATTCTCCGGATTATTTCCCCCACCTTTTGCACGAGCAAGAACGTGATCGACTTGTGCTGACGCGTATGTGGCGCGGGAAATAAGGAGGTCCTGGCCGCAATATTCGCAGTAGCCATCGGCCCTCTCAAAGACCCGCTGCCAAATTTCGTCTGGAATTATCATCCCGTTTCACCTGGCTTCTTTGGGCAGAGACACCATAACACAAACACAAACGCGGACCCTCGGGTCCGCGTTCGGTATTAATGAGGGATGGCTTGAGCTTTACGCTTTGGCGAGCACCGGTTTTCCGAGCTTCTCGGCCATGATCTCGTGGGCGTGGGCGAAGAACTCGTCCTTCGAGATTTTGCCCGCGTCGAGATCGGCGAGGATGGCCTTCTGCGCCTGGTACTCGCGGTTCACAATTCCGGCCTTCGATTGCAGCATCCGCCAGGCCTTGCGCCGCTCCACGCAGAACATGACGAGTTGGCGGGAGAGCGCGTAGTAGATCGTCTTCCCGTCCTGGTCGAAGGTGATATACACGCCGAAGTCGGGAATGAAGCTGCGGTGCTCGGGCAACAGGTAGTAGCGGTAGACCACGTCCTGCTGCGTGATGCGCACCAGCATGTTGTCGAGCGGAATTTTTCCCTGGATTTGGTCCGGCTTTATTTTCTTCAAATGATTCCGGAAGCGCGCCTCTGTGGCGCACCAGTGAGCGACCGTGTAGCGATATGGCTCGTTCGTCACCTTGGACTTGGTCTCGTACCAGTCGAGATCGATCGAGGGATTGCCCTTGATGTCGAGCGCCTCCTGATAGGTTTCGCCCAGGCGCGGATTGAAGACGAACTCTGGAGCGCCGCGCGAATCGCGTACGCGCTGCGCCTGATGGAGAGCCATGTCGTCGGCCACGCCATGCTCCGGCTGGCAGGTGGTGAAGCATTGCAGGAACATGGTGCCGCGATACTCCAGGCCGTCAAGAATGGACCGGTAGAGCTTGGGCGCGTTGGCCATGGAGACCTGCGCAACAAACGGCGACCCGTGACCGGCGAGGAAGGTCTCGGCTACGGTCTTCTTCTCGGTGTTCTTGCCCTGCGTGGCGGAGCCGAAGACGTTCATGTCGTTGCCGCCGAGCATGGGCGTCGAATCGGAGTTCTGGCCGCCGGTGTTCGAGTAGACCTGCGTGTCGAGCATCAGCACCTTTACGTTGGGCCGATTCTGCAGCATCACCTTCGAAGTGTTCTGGTAGCCGATGTCGCCGATACCGCCGTCGCCGCCGACCACCCAGACTTTGGGCAGCTCGACGATCTCCTGGTCGGTCATGAGCGCATCAGTAAAGTGCGTAAAGTGGTAGTACTCTTCGGCGCTGAACCACTTCGCTTCAGACCCCACGGACAAGTCGTTATCCGCGGGCGACCCCGCTTCGCGCGTGAGCAGAATGTCCGCGAGCCGCTCGGGAAGCACGGAGCGGCGTGAGTGGTCGACGATGAAGCTCTCGCCCATGAGCCAGCCCACGGTCACGCCGTCCTGGAAGAGCGAGTTCATCCACGGATAGGGATGCGGATTGTTGGGCGCGGTGGAACCGTAAACCGTGTTGCAGCCCGTGTGCGCGGCCATCGCCATCACGCTCATGCCGTTGGCCAGCCGTCCGTCGATGGGCTGCAGATTTTTATGATTGAAGGCCTCGGTGAGCAACACCGCCGCAATGGCCTCGGCCAACTGCGCGTCGGTGATTGCGCCGTGCTCGGCCTCGTACGCCGCAATGCGCGTCTTCGTGTCCTTCGTGTCTTCGCCGCCGAGGCCCATCACCAGGTGCGCAATGGCCTGGCGCAGGCGGTCGTAATCCTCCGGGCAGCTTTCCTGGATTGCCGCAAGTTTCGCCGCGCCGGTCTTCTCCAACTCGCCGGCCTTCGCAATAAAGCGGTCGCTCTTGGCGTGGTAAACGGGGCGCATGTACGCCTCGGTAACAGCGGCAATGGAGCGCAGCACGCTCTTCTCGCCGCAGCCGGCGCAAGCGCCGTCGCCGGCAACCAGCGCGTCGTAGTTCGTTCGCACCATCAGCATGTTGCGCAGTGTGGCCGTCTTCGAGTCGGCCGGATTGGCGCCGTTGTAAAGGCCCAGGTACTTCTGCGCGGTGTCTGGCAGCAGGTTCAGGAATGCCGTGCCGGTTTCGTGCTCGGCGTTCACTTCCTCAGTCTCCTGCACCATCTTGAGCGCCATGTGGTCGCCGCAGGCTGTAACGCAAGCCGCGCAGCCTTTGCACAGATCGCTGACAAAAATCGAGAAGATGCCGCCCGAACCGGGCGCCTTGCGCTCCGGCGACGAGAAGATGGCGTTCACCTTTTGGTAAGCCATCGGAACCTTGTCGACGATGGAGAAGAACTGTGCCTTGGCTTCAGCCGAAAATCCGTCAACCGATTCCGTGACTTCCCGAATAATGGTTGGCAGCGCGGTTCCCGTCTTGATCTCGGCCAACATGCGCTGGCGCGTGAGCTTGTCGATCTCGGGCAGCTTGTCGAGCATCTTTCTGCGCTCGACTGGGTCGGCGACGTAACGCGTGACCGCGGTGCCAAGCAGCGTGCTCAGGTCCTGCGAGCAGTTAGGGAGTGCCGTATCCGGGCAAACCGAGATACATTCCATGCACTGGGTGCAGTTTTCTGCAATGTAGAGCGGCGTCTCGCGCCGCGCGACGTACTTTGAAGCTGTGTCGCCCGTGCCCGCGGCGATGACGCCCATTGCGGAGAGCGGCGTGGCCGGCTGGTTGTAACCGAAGTGTGAGCGGAACTCCGCATCGAAAACATTGATAGAAGAGACGGGCGTGCGGGGCCCTTGTCCGGTGGGAGGCGGCGTGCTGCGGCGCATTCCGGGCACGGCGCTTGCACCTACCTCAACGAAAGCCGGCGCTTGCGCCAGAATCGGCAGCAAGGCCTGGCCGCGCAGGCTGGAGTGGTCGGCGGCGGCGACGTCGCCTATGGCAATTTCTTTCACGCGCTCGAAACCCTGGAGCATGACTTCCATGTTCGACTTCACGACCGCGTCGCCCAGCTTGCCGAACTTCTTGACATATTGCTTGAACACGACGTCGCGGAACTGCTCCTGCGTGATGCCGAACTCCTGCAGCATGGGGCTGACGGCGAAAAATGCGCCGAGGAAGGCGTTGCCCTGCATGCGCAATTGCAGATCGGCGCGGTCGGTGGCATTGCGTGCAATTTCGAAGCCGGGCAGGGTGAAGACGCGAATTTTTTTCTTGATAATTTGCTGGCGCGCCCAAATGGGCAGATTCTTCCATGCGCTCTCGCCGTCGACGTCCGACTCCCAGACGAGGCTGCCGCCCTCCTGCATGCCGTCCAGCGGATTGGTGTGGGTAAACGCCTTGGGATCGCAACACAGCACAACGGTCACGTGGCGCAGATCGCAGTTGACGCGAATGCGGTCTTTGGCCGCGACCATGAAGTAGCTGGTGGGCGCACCCTTCTTTTCTGAACCGTACTTGGGATTGGCGCTGACGTGAATGACTTCCTTGGGATTGCCGAGGTCGTCCTTCAGGCCGTCGCGCTCAAAGAGCAAATCGTTCAGGTCGCCGAGAATCGCGCCAAGGTTCTTGCCCGTGGTAATGGCGCCCCATCCGCCGATGGAGTGGAAGCGCACGGCCACCGCGCCAGCAGGAAGCAGCGAAGGCGTTTCATCGGCGACGACCGAGTAGGGGTGGTCAATGCCGAGGACAATAAAGTTCACATCGTCGGCTGCGGTCTTCCCGTCTTTGCGCGCGCGGCCGGCCGTGGCGAATTCGAATGCGCCAATAATGTGCTCGGGGCGGAAATCGCGCGAGCCCAGGCCGTAGCTGCCGCCGATGAAGCGCGGAACATCAGCGAGGGTGATGGACGGCAAACCTTCCGTTCCCTGCAATGCCTTTGAAAACGCGGTGCGAATGTCTCGGCCAAGCGGATTGTCGCCGGAGAGAGCTTCGTCGGTCCGCTCCAGGATGATGACGTTCTTCTTGCCCTTGAGCGCCGCAACCAGAGCGGCCTCGGGGAAGGGACGAATCACGTTGACATGAACGGAGCCGACACTGGAATTGCGCGTCTGGCGCAGGTAGTCGACCGCGGCCTCGATGTTTTCCGCTGCCGAGCCGAGCGAGACGAATACCGTGTCCGCATCTTGAGTCTTGTATTCGGTGACCAGGCCATAGCGGCGGCCCGTGAGCTCGCCAAAATCCTTGTATGCAGCTTCAAGGAATGCAAGAATCGGCTCGGCAAAATTGTTGCGCCGCGCCACGATGCCCTGCATGTAATGTTCCTGGTTCTGAACCGGCCCCAGCAGAATGGGGTTTGTCAGATCCATCATCTTGGGAACGCGGCGGCGCGTGGGCCCAAACAAAACGCGCTGCGCCTCGGTCGGGCAGTCGATGATGTCGTCCGGCGCGCCGAGATATTCGCGGATCAGGTCGGATTCATGCTTGTAAAACGTGCGCTCCAGGTGCGTGGTGAGGAAGCCATCCATGATGTTCATGCCCGGCGTAAGCGAGAGCTCAGTCACGCGGCGCAGAATCAACGCCTGGTCGGCGGCCTGCTGCGCGTCTTTACCGAAGAGCATGATCCAGCCGGTGTCGAGCGCTCCATAAATATCGTCGTGGCCGCAGTGAACATTGAGCGCGTGCTTGGTGAGTGCGCGCGCGCCAACCTCCAGCACCATGGTGGAAGCTTTGCCCGGCGCGTGGTAGTACTGCTCAACGCCGTAGACCACTCCCTGACCGGATGTGAAGTTGACAACGCGCTTGCCGCAGACCGAGTGCGCAATGGCTCCGCCTTGAGCCGCGTGCTCGCCTTCGGTCTCAATCGCGATGGTGTTCGAGCCGAACACATTCAGCTTGCCTTCCGCATAGGCCTGCTGGAAAAGTTCGCCGCCTTCAGTAGAAGGAGTGATGGGATAGAAAACGCCGGCGTCGGCGATGCGCGTCTCAGTGTGGTAGCTGACGAGCTGGTTCCCGTTGGCGGTAACGCGAATGCCTGGATAGCGAGCTTTCATAGTTCCCTCACATTGAATCCTGGTTTTGAATCCTGGCTCAATCTTTTCCGTTCAGTCTTTTCAGTTTGCGTCGCCGGCGCTGGAGTGCGCGGAGAACGAACCTGGAGCGCCCGTGGCCTGTAAAGTCGCCGCATTCAATGCGGCGCGCGAGTCATAGACCATGCGTTAGCAAGCCTCGTCAAAAACCCTTGTCAATTGTCGAGCAAGTCGAGCGGCCGGAGCGGCAAAAGGAGGCCTAAGGGGAAGGTTACTCCTTCGTAGATCGGACCATTATCAGTATGCGCCCGATAAAGAGACGGCGTACCAGAATATGATAACAAACCGGCGTTCAGAAAGATGGTAACCGGGCCGAGCCGGCTTCCTGTCACACAGGCTGCGCTACCATAAAGAGACCATTGAGGTTCGCATGTTTGTTGTGGTCTGGCAGTTTGAGATTGCTGAAGACAAAGTGGCCGGCTTTGAGGCCGCTTACGGGGCCGATGGAGCCTGGGCGCAACTGTTCCGCACCTCGCCCGAGTATCTGGGAACCGAACTGCTCCGCGACGCCTATGTTCCGGGGAACTACCTGACCATTGACCGCTGGAGCAGCGAACAGGCCTTTCGCGCCTTCCGCAAAGACCACGACGGCGAGTACGAGATGCTGGACCGCAAGTGCGACGCGCTGACCGGCAAGGAAACCCGGGTGGGCGCCTACACCGTCTGAGCGGTGCTATTCCAGAATCAGCAGGTTGTCGCGGAACTCCGGCCCCGCCAGGTACTTCAGTCCCCGATCAAACGTGACGAGGACGCCATTCTCCTTGATCGCCAGCCCTAGGAGGTACGCGTCGGTCACCTGTTGATGGCCGGTGATGCGTTCCGTGAACTTTGCGGTGAGAGTTGCCCAGCCCTCCACGAGCGGCCAATAGCGGTAGCCGGGACGGTTCGCTAGTTCCGCCAGGATGGAATTTGCTTCCTCGTGCGTCCGTGGGCCGGGGTAAAAAGAGGGATTGGTTGTGATCCTGACAAATCCTATTTCGGTGAGCGGGCAGAGACCCCAATTGTCCCTTCCCGACGATTTGAACCAATCTTGCGCCTTCTGAAAGAAAGCATGCCCGGGTTCAACGAGGGCGATTAAGACATTCACATCAAGTAAAGTTCTTCGGGTCAAACTCCTCCTCCTCGATCTTCTTTACCATTTCTGCAGTGATCGTCCTTCCAGTGGGAGGAAACATCGGCAGACCTGCTGGGCCGATTTGAATCTGCGGCTTAGGTGCTGGCCGGGTCTGAGCCTTGCGGATCAGCTCGTCAATGGCGGCACTGAGACTGATCCCGCGCGAACGTGCATAGTAGGCGGCAAACTCGTGGGTTTCATCGTCGAGTGTGATCGTGGTCCTCATAAAACCATTGTGCATCAATTCTAGATTTGATGCAATAGCTTCATATTGATGCGAATTGCAGAAATTGCTGCTATTTTAGTCATTTGATGCGTACTTGAAAGATTGATGCAGTCTCCCTCCCCTCATTTGTGCGCTTCAGCACAGCAGTCAATATACGCGGCCGTCTTTTCTCTCTTTCTTCGCTATTTTCTCCTTTTCTTCAATGTCCCATCCTGCTACAATCCGTTGGAAATCCAATGAAGCCCCTCGCCGTTTCCTGCCATGAAAGCATGAGACTTGGCGGGCGAGCACTTTTTTGAGGAGCCCTCCCAATGGCCAACGTCGACGACCGCGCCAAAGCGGTAGAACTTGCCTTAGCACAGATTGAAAAACAGTTCGGGAAGGGGTCGATTGTGCGCCTCGGTTCCCGTGAGGCGCTGCTTCCGATTGCCGTCATTTCTACCGGCTCCATCAGCTTCGACGCGGCGCTCGGCGTGGGCGGCGTTCCGCGCGGCCGGGTTACAGAAGTCTTCGGGCCGGAGTCATCCGGCAAGACCACCATCACTTTGCAGATCATTGCCGAAGCCCAGCGCGCCGGCGGTCTGGCTGCTTTTGTCGATGCCGAACACGCGCTCGACCCCGGCTATGCAAAAAAGCTCGGCGTCGACGTCGACAATCTGCTCGTCTCGCAGCCGGACAGCGGCGAACAGGCGCTCGAAATTACCGAAGCCTTGGTCCGTTCCGGCGCGATCGATGTGCTGGTCGTCGACTCCGTGGCCGCGCTCGTGCCCAAAGCCGAGCTTGACGGCGAAATGGGCGACTCGCACATGGGCCTTCAGGCGCGGCTCATGTCGCAGGCGCTGCGCAAGCTTACCGGAACGGTTTCGAAGTCCCGCACCGCCCTCATTTTCATTAATCAGATTCGCGAAAAAATCGGCGTCATGTTCGGCAACCCTGAAACCACGACCGGCGGCCGCGCGCTCAAGTTCTACTCTTCCGTCCGCATCGATATCCGCCGCATCGCCGCCGTCAAGGAAGGCGACACGGTGGTCGGCTCGCGCACCAAGGTCAAGATCGTCAAGAACAAGGTGGCCGCGCCGTTCCGCGAGGCCGAGTTCGACATTCTCTACGGCGAGGGCATCAGCCGCGAGGGCGATGTGCTCGACCTGGCCGTAACCCACAACATTGTGGAGAAGAGCGGCGCATGGTACAGCTTTGGCGGCGAGCGCATTGGCCAGGGACGCGAAAATACCCGCGGCTTCCTCAAAGAGAACAAGGACATCTACGCCAGGATCGACGCGGCGCTGCGCAAGCAGTTGGGCATTGGCGCAGCCAAAGCCGATGTGCCCGAGGCTCCAGCCGGCGGCGCCGCAGAAGCCAAGGAAGTGGTCCGCGGCAAGAAGGGCTAACGCGTTTCCACCCCCCGAATATCCAAGCGAACGCGGCCAGCTCCGCGTTAGTTCCCGAGGCGCCTGTGTTGATTTTCGCTGCCATCGTCGCCATCTTTGTCTATGGAATGATTGCCGCGATGCTGGGCACCATTCTGCCCGACCTATCCGACCGTTTTCATTTGACCCCAACCCAGAATGGCACCATAGCCTTTGCGCAGGCGATCGGTCTGATCATGGCCTCGGTCGGTGTGGGTCCGCTGCTGGATAGCGAAGGGAAGAAGATCGGTCTCATTCTTGGCCTGGCGTTCATCGCCATTGCACTTTACGCCCTTCCGCGCTCGCAAGGCTACCGCAGCATCCTCGTCCTCTTGTTCCTGCTCGGCGTCGGCGGAGGAATTGTGGTCACCGGCGCCAACGCACTGGTGAGCGACGTCAGTGAAACGCACCGCGGAATCGCTCTGAACTTGGTCAACCTCTTTTTCGGCCTCGGCGGATTGGCAACGCCGTTTCTCTCGGCCAATCTCTTTGCGCGAAACTGGGTCCGTCTCTGTTACACGATCGCATCGCTGACTGTCGTCACGCTGGTGATTCAAACCGTCACCAAAATGCCATCGCCCACGAGCACCGGGCGCTTCGTGCTTGCGGATGCCGCCCCCGTCCTTGACCGGCCACTCCTCTTCATGCTTGGTCTCTTTCTTTTCCTCTACGTGTCCTGCGAGGTCGGGATATGGAACTGGCTTCCTCGACATTTGATCGCCCAAGGTGTTCCGGAATCGCGCGCGCTCAATATCCTCTCGCTTGGATTTGCGCTCGGCCTGCTCATCGGCCGCGTCGGTGTCTCGCCGATTCTCATCCGCGTCCAGCCAATCACCGTGACTCTGGTCGCATCTGCCGCAATGGCGGTTACGACATTCCTGATGCTGCGTACGATTCGACCGGCAGCGGCATTCGCGCTGGTCTTCCTCGCCGGGCTTTCCATGGCGCCCGTCTTCCCCACCACGCTGGCCATCGTCGGGGATGCCTTCCCACGCATGACCGGCACAGCGCTGGGATTCGTGATCACCTGCGGATGGATTGGCCTCGCGGTCAGCTCGCGCATCATCGGCGCCATCGCCGGCGGCGACCCGCTGCGGCTAAAGAAGGCCCTGTTAGTGATTCCCGTTTCAGCGGTCATGATGGTGGGCCTGAATCTGGCCATCCAATCCGCGCTGCGTTAGAGCGCTACAATTGCGTGAATCCGTTTTCGAACAGGAAATTCCGGTGAAGACACCAGCATTATCGAGGCGGGGATTTGTGCGGCTCGGCGCGGGTGCGGTGTCGGCACAACTACTGTTCAAATGCCGGATAAGTTCCGCCGCCGTTCTGGCACAAACGGCGAGTTATCCGCTGGCGGCGGCTCCTGGCGCCCTCGATCTCACGCTGACCGCAATGACAGCGAACACTTTGCGTATCGGCATTGCGCCCGCCTTGGCTTTCGCTCCCGAACAGGAACTTGGGGTGACGGATTCCGTTTGGCCAGCTCCGATTGAGAGATTGACTCCCGCCCGCCCGCAGTCTCTCACTTGGGGAAAATACGCAATCCAGGTCGGCCTTGACCCGCTCCGCATCGCGGTCCTCGAAAAGGGAAAAACGCGTCAGGAGATCCGCATCGACACGGACTCGACAAACATTCATTTTTCTCTCGATGGCCCGATCTTTGGTCTAGGCGAAGGCGGACATCCATTCGATCGCCGTGGCAGCCTGGAAGGTGTAATCAATGGCCAGGATGCGCCGGACTTTCGCACCTTCGGCGCGCGTGTGCAGATTCCCTGGGTTCTCAGCCCGACAGGCTGGGGCATCTTCATCGGCCAACCTCTCGGCGCCTTCGAATTTACCCAGCAAGAGGGCATCTTCCGCGGTGTTGAAGCCACGTCGACACGCAATGTGTTTCTGCTTCTCGGCGATGGCCCCGCCGGCGTTTTGAACGAGTATGCGCGCCTCACCGGATTTCCGCACATGCCGCCACGCTGGGCCCTCGGGTATCTGCAATCGCACCGCACGCTTGCCGGGCGCGACGAAGTCCTTGGCGAAACCAGGACCTTTCGCGAGAAGAAACTGCCTTGCGACGCCATGATCTACCTCGGCACGGGCTTCTGTCCGTCCGGATGGAACACCGGACACGGTTCGTTCACATTCAATGAGAACGTCTTTCCCGATCCTGAGGCGATGTTGAAGCAGATTCACGACGATCACTTCAAGGTCGTGCTTCACGTTGTGCCGCCCGACGATTTTCACGGGAGCGTCAACGACACCGACCCGGTTGCGGAAGAACCTGGCGATGCCGCCCCCTACTGGCAGCAGCACGCCGAGCTCATGAAGATTGGCGTGGACGGCTGGTGGCCCGACGAAGGCGACAGGCTCTCAGTCTATGCGCGATTCAACCGCAATCGTATGTATTTCGAAGGATCGCGCAGGCTGAATCCCGGCCGTCGCCCCTATGCGCTGCATCGCAACGCGTACGCCGGCCTGCAGCGCTTCGGTTGGCTCTGGTCCGGCGACACAAGTTCCACATGGAGTTCCCTGCGCGCGCAGATCATGGTCGGCATCGGCGCAGCACTCTCCGGTTTCACCTACTGGGGCACCGATATTGCCGGCTTCGTCCCCACTCCTGAATTCACCCCCGAACTCTATGTGCGCTGGTTCCAGTGGGCCGCGTTCTGCCCGCTCTTCCGGGCGCATGGCCAGGCCTGGCAACTGCGCCTTCCCTGGGGATGGAACACCGGCGATGCCGGCCCCAAAGAAGTGGGCGGCGAATGGGTAGCGAACTGGCCGGCGGCAGGCGATTTGCACCGCCCGGATGTTGAGCCGATCTGCCGTACCTACCTCAACCTCCGCTATCAACTGCTGCCGTATCTCTACTCCATGGTGGCGCAAGGCCACTTTACGGGATTGCCGCTGATTCGCGCGTTGAGCATCGGCTGGCCGGAGGACGAGAGAGCCGTGATGACCGACGATGCCTACATGTGGGGAGATAGCTTTCTGGTGGCGCCGGTCTACCAAAAAGATGCACCGATGCGCACGGTTTATTTGCCTGCCGGCGCCTGGTGGGATTTCTGGAGCGGTGCGCGCATTGAAGGAGCCGGGGTGGTCTCAAAAGAAATCGATCTGAAAACCCTGCCGCTCTTCGTACGGGCTGGAGCCATTGTCCCCTTCGGACCTGTCTTGCAATACTCGGACGAGATGACCGCGGAGCCTGTCACTCTGCGCATTTACCCCGGCGCTGACGGACGATTCGCGTGGTACGACGACGACGGCACCAGCTACAAGTACCAGAGCGGCGAGTTCATGGGTGTGGAATGCACGTGGAACGATGCTCGGCGAACTCTGACACTTGCGCTCGATCCGAACAGCCACATGCGGCTACCCGAATCAGTTCGCGTCGAACTTGCTGACACAAAGCAGAGCAGGCTCGTCACGTTGAATCGAAATGGCATGACGGTGCGGTTCTGAGAGCTTGCATAAGCCGGGAAGAAGATTTTATGCCAAACATTCGCCAGGCCACGGAGCCCCGGCGGACGGCGCAACTGAGGCCGAGGATTGACGCGGGCCTCAACGGCTCATCTCCGACTGGGCGGCATTGGGAACGCGCCGCGCTGCTAGAATCCCAATGGAGCCCAAATGCCCGTCAACGCTCTCTATCCCGGCACATTTGACCCGCCGACGAACGGTCATGTCGACTTGATCGAGCGTGGTTCGAAGCTCTTTGACCACCTCACCGTCGCCATTCTCGTCAACCCGGTGAAAAATCCCCTGTTCACCGTGGAAGAACGCGTAGAGATGCTCGAAGAGGCAACCGGGCCTCTGGGCAACGTCTCCGTCGCCACATTCGACGGGCTGATGGTCGCGTTCGCGCGCAAGATCGGCGCATCGGCGGTGCTGCGTGGTATTCGCGCCATCTCCGACTACGAGCACGAGTTCCAGACGGCGCTGATGAATCGCCGTTTGGCGCCGGACGTCGAAACAGTCTTCCTTCAGCCGGCCGGGCGTTACTCGTTTGTGAGCTCGCGCATGGTGAAGGAAGTCTTCAGCTTCGGCGGAGACATCAGTGGCCTTGTGCCGCCAAATGTGGTGAAGAAGCTGCGCGCGCGAATCAAAAACGGCGGCTGAGTCCGCAGCATCCACAGGCTGAACTTTTCCCGCACCGGGAAATCTGCGAAGATAGAGTTGATATGACCGTTACAGCTCCTGCAAAAGTATTTGCCGACCGCATCGGCCGGATCGAGGTTTCCGCGACCATGGCCGTGGCCGCCGAAGCGGCTAAACTGCGCGCACAGGGCGCGAACCTGGTGGATTTTGGGGCGGGCGAGCCTCACTTTGCCACTCCGCGGCACATCAAGGACGCTGCGATTGCAGCGATTGAAGCCAACTTCACGCGCTACACCGTGGTGCCGGGAATTCCCGACGTGCGCAAGGCGATTGTGGAGCGCCACGCCTGTGACTTCGGCTCGAACTACACGATCGACGAGGCCGTTTTTACCTCCGGCGGCAAGCTGGCGCTGTTCAACACGATCCAGGTGCTCGTGGACCATGGCGATGAGGTGATTCTGCCGGTTCCCTACTGGGTGAGCTTCAAGGACATCATTCAGTACGCGGGCGGAAAAGTTGTCTACCTCGAAACCAGCGAAGCGGAGAGTTTCCGCATCACGGCCGATGCGATTGAGCGCGCCATTACGCCGCGGACCAAGGCGATCATCCTCAATTCGCCGTCAAATCCGGCGGGCTCCGTGGTCTCGGCGGCGGATCTGGAGCGGATCGTCCACCTGGCGCACGATCGCGGTATTTTCTTGCTTTTGGATGAATGCTACGTCTATCTCAACTACGCCGGTAAGCCGGTCTCGGGCGGTTCGTTCACGTTTGCCAAGGACCATCTGGTGATTCTCGGCTCGCTGTCGAAAACCTACTCGATGACCGGCTGGCGAGCGGGATTTGCGCTTGCCGAAAAGAAGGTAGCTGCGAACCTGAGCAAGCTGCAATCGCAATCGACTTCGAATGCGACCAGCTTTGTGCAGAAGGCAGCGATTGCGGCGCTGACCGGCTCGCAGGAGTGCGTGGCGGAGTTCCGCGCCGAGTTTATCGAGCTGCGCGACTATATGCTGGCCGCGCTCGCTAAAATTCCGGGCGTCACCTGCACCAAACCCGAGGGCGCGTTTTACGTGTACCCCAACATTGGGGCGTACCTGGGCAAAGGCGGCATCCGTACCGCGACAGAGCTGGCCACGCGGCTCTTACATGAGGGCCACGTCGTGACCGTGCCCGGTGAGGCCTTCGGCACAGGCGAGCACATCCGCATCTCGTACCCGGTGACACGGGAGAACATCGACGAGGGCACGCGGCGGATGGGCGAGTTTCTGACAGGTTTACGCTGACGAGCTGCTGGAGACGACACCGGTGCGCGCGTTTGCGGCAGCCCACTCGCTGATCGGATGCATCTTCTGGCATTCGCCGCACATTGTGCGCGGGAACTGAGCACCGCAGTGCGGGCAAACAGCCATCGATTGGAACGTGTCAAAGGCTTGCGTGCATTGCGCACATTTCCAGAGTGCGCCCACCGGAGGGTGAGTGCCGCAACTGGGGCAGGCAAAACCCTCCCGGCGCGGCAGTTTCTCCAGCAGGATCATAGCCCGTGCGCTCTTGAATCCGCTCCAGCAATTGAGCAGGATGTAGGCGGCAATGAGCAATGACCAGGCGGAGTGCATCCACAGCGCCAAGCCGATCAACCCCGCCGCACCCACAAATCCGAGAATCGTAGCCACATAAAGGCTGCGAGCTCGACCCATGAAAAACCACAGCAGGGAGCGAAGGATCTGACCGCCATCGAGCGGATAGACGGGCAGAATGTTGAAGACGAACAGGATGACGTCGATCAGCAGAACCCACTGGAGCAAGTGATAGGCGTCAGGATAGGAAAGCGCCCATCCCAGCGCGCCAGCCGTAAGATAGGCGGCGCCGAAAACGGGCAGAAGAGCCACGTTGACCAGCGGCCCTGCGGCAAGGCTCCACAGGGTTGCGCCGGGTCGCTGAGGCGGATTGACGAATGCGACGCCGCCCAGCGGCCAGAGCATGATGCGGTCGACCGTTCCACCGACCTGGCGGCAAGCCAGGGCGTGGCCGAACTCGTGCAGTAGCACGATGGCGAACAGCGCCAAGTATTCGAGAGCGCTCCAAACGAGCGAGCTGTAGCGGCCCTGGCGGCTGCCGATCTCAATGACAGCAACGACAAACCACGACCAGTGCAGGTAGAGATCGATGCCCGCAACGCGGCCGAGATGGATGGAACCCTGACGCAGGAAAGGCATTTCAGCTAGATTACGCCAGTTGCGCCATCGGCGGGCACAGACGGGTGTTTCGCAGGGAAGCGTCAATTCCGGTCAAGCGACAGGCCCCCAAAAGAGGCGAAACGGACAGCGCCGAGCAAGCGTTTCCCTGAATGCGGTAAGCGTGCCGAACACGAGCCTGGCAAAAGGGAAATATATTCGTTCCTCTCTGTGCAAACGTTGTCTCTGTCGAGTACGATGGTTGTTCGAATGATAGACCAAATCGACTTTCGACCCGTGATTCTGGCCGGGGGCAGCGGGACGCGGTTCTGGCCGCGCTCGCGGCGCGCGCACGCCAAGCAGGTTCTAGCCCTGGACGGGGAGCGCTCCATGATCCAACAGACCGTGGAACGGCTGAAGCCGCTGGCTGGACTGGACAAGACCTGGATCATCACCAACGAGTATTTGTCTCACGAGATCGCCGATCAGCTGCCCGGCCTGCCCGCGGCACAGATCGTGCAGGAACCCGTGGCGCGCAACACAGCGCCCGCATGCGGCTTGGCTGCTTTTCTCATCGAGCGCCAGAATCCCGATGCGGTGCTGGGAGTATTTCCCTCGGACCACGTGATTGCCGACGAGCCGCGTTTCTTGAAGGCGCTGCAAAAGGGCATCGCAGTGGCCGCGGCAGGCGAGAACATCGTGGTGCTGGGCATCGAGCCGTTCCGCGCCGAAACCGGCTATGGCTACATTGAAACTGGCGACCTGACCAAGGACGACCAGGCGCTGCATGTGCGGCGCTTCATAGAAAAGCCAAACCAGAACCGCGCCGATGAGTTTGTGGCCGCGGGAAATTACTACTGGAACTCAGGCATGTTTCTATGGTCGGCGCGAACTTTGGCTAACGCTGTGCGCGAGCATGTGCCGGAGACGGCTCCATTGCTTGAGGCCATTGCCGCGGCCTGGGGCACGCCACAATTCGACGAGGTCTTCCGCACCGCGTATCCCAAGTGCGAAAACATTTCCGTTGACTATGCCGTGCTGGAGCCGCGCTCGGCGAAAGGTGAACATCTTTCCCACCTGTATTGCATTCCCGCGGAATTTAACTGGAACGACCTCGGCTCATGGGCTTCGCTCTACGAGTACCAGGTGGAGACGCGACTGCGCGGCGATGCCGAAGGCAACGTGGCCGACACCACTGGGCACATCTCCATCGAGGCCAGCGACAATTACATCTTCAGCCCCAGGAAATTTGTGGCACTGGTCGGCGTGGAGAACCTGGTGATCGTGGATACAGAGGACGCGCTGCTGATTGCGCACCGCGACCACTCCCAGGACGTGGGCAAGATTGTGAAAGAGCTGAGCATCACCGGGCGCAATGAGCTGATCTAAACGGACCCGTCTGCTGCGGCTCGCGGCAGCCACCCTACTCGACCGCGTACAATTCTTGGGTAACTCAGCGCGGACAAATCGCCTGAGTGGGGTGAAAAATGCCCGAAACAATCGATTGGCCTATGCGCGGAAAACGCCGTAGCCCGCGCCTTGCGATTTATCTCCTCCTCGCCATCGTCATTGTCATCTTCGTAGGCGGTCGAACCGCCGTCTCCTACTGGGTTGACCTGCTCTGGTTCGGCTCGCTCGGCTATGCAAGCGTCTTCTGGAAGAGCTTTGGCCTCGAATGGGGAACCTTCGCCGTGTTCGCGGCGCTGACCTTCGTGCATTTTGCTCGCCGCTTTTTTCGCGCTGCGCCACAGCCATGCGGCCGACCTGCCTGACACGCACACTATCTTCTTTGGCGGCCGGCCGATCGAGCTGCCGATCAAGAAATTTCTGCGCGCCATCGCCGTCGTCGTCGCGCTTGTGATCTCGCTCGTAACCGGTTTCGCGATGGAGGCCCAGTGGCCAACGCTGGCTCTCTACCGGTACGCGCCGCGCGCCGCAACGGTCACCGATCCAATCTTTGGCCGGCCGCTCAACTTTTATCTCTTTACGCTTCCAGCTTGGGAGATGATCGCTGGATGGCTGCTGACACTGGCGGTCATTGTCTGCGTTCTTGCCGTGCTCTTTCTGATCGCCGCGGGCGGAGGGCGCGCGCTCGGCGGGCGCTTTGGCGGGGCAGCTTCCCTGCCCTGGCGCGGAGTCTCGATCACCGCCGGGTTTCTGCTTTTTGCGCTGGCCATCCGCGAGTATGTCGGCCGCTTCGATCTGCTCTTTGATGAGCACACGATCTTTGACGGCGTGACGTACACCGATGCGCACATCACGCTCGTCGGAATGTTGTTTATCAGCGTTGCTTTGGCGTTGGGCGCGGTGATTGCGATCGCCGCGGGAGTTATCCAGCCACGCGCACGCTGGCTCGTTGCGGGGATCGCTCCCGCAATCGTCTGCTACGTTGTCGCCGGGCTCGCCGGGTGGTACGTCAGTACATTCATCGTCAAGCCCAACCAACTCGATCGCGAAAAGCCTTACATTGCCTACAACATCGCCATGACGCGGCAGGCATATGGCCTCGATAGTTTTGCGCAGCGCGAGTTTCCCGCCGAAACCACGGTCGCCGCTGTCGATCCCGAGCACAATCAGGCAACGCTCGACAATATCCGTCTATGGGATGTGAGTGCTCTGCAGGACACGCTGCGCCAGGTGCAGGAGATCCGCACCTACTACGATTTCCCTGACATCGACATTGATCGCTACCAGATCAATGGCTCCCTGCGCCAGGTGATGCTCGCGGTGCGCGAGCTGAACGTGGACAAGCTGCCCGAGAGCAGCCGCAATTGGATCAACGACAAACTCATCTACACCCACGGTTACGGGATCACGATGAACCCGGTGAACGGTTTCTCGTCGGAGGGCCTGCCGGTTCTCTACCTGAGTAATATGCCGGTGCAAAGCACCGTACCGGGAGTCCAGGTGACACGGCCGGAGATTTACTTTGGCGAACTCACCGACACAGATGTCTACGTAAAGACCCACCAGCAGGAGTTCAACTATCCGCAGGGCCAGAGCAACAATCTTTCCTTCTATGACGGCAGCGGCGGCATCGAGATGGGCGGATTCCTGCGCCGCGCGCTGCTGGCTTTCGATCGCGGCGACCTGACCAAGGTTCCGTTCAGCGACGACATCACGGACCAGAGCCGCCTGCTGATGCGGCGCAACGTGCTGCTGCGCGTTTCTACGCTGGCGCCGTTCCTGACCTTCGATCACGATCCCTATATCGTTGTGGGCGCGGACGGCCGTCTTTCCTGGATCGTTGACGCGTTCACTTCTTCCTCGACCTATCCATATTCCGCGCCGGTCAATCTGGAAAACCAACAGGTCAACTACATTCGCAACAGCGTGAAGGCCGTGGTGGACGCGTACGACGGCACAGTCACCTTCTACGTGTTCGACAACGATGATCCGATTCTGGCTGCATGGCGAGGCATCTTCCCTGGGTTGTTCAAAGATGCTTCCACCATGCCCGCGTGGCTGCGCGCGCACGTTCGCTATCCTGAGACGCTGCTGAGCATACAAGCCGATATGTATGGCCTTTACCACATGACCGACCCGGAAGTGTTCTACAACCGCGAAGACCAGTGGAGCGTGGCTACGCAGACCGGCTCGAATCAAGGCGATCAGTCCACGCAGGAGATGCACCCGAACTTTGTGCTGATGACGCTGCCCGGTGAATCCGGCGGCCTCGAGTTCGTTGAAATTTTGCCTTTCACTCCCGTCAATCGCAACAACCTGATTGGCTGGATCGCCGCGCGCAGCGACGGCGCGAATTACGGCAAAGCGGTGGTTTTCGATTTCCCCAAAACGCGCCTCGTCGATGGCCCGCAGCAGATTGAGGCGCGCATCGACCAGAACGCCCAACTGTCCGGTCAGCTCACGCTATGGAATCAGCAAGGCTCGCACGTCATCCGCGGGAATCTTCTCGTGATTCCGTGCGGGCAGGCGCTGCTTTACGCCGAGCCGATCTATCTTCAAGCCGCGCAGAGCCCCATGCCAGAGCTGCGGCTGGTGGTGCTGGCGTTGCAGGATCGTCTCGCCTACGGTCCCACTTTCGAGGCGGCCTTGAGCTCGCTCTTCGGATCCGAAGCGCCGACGCTATCGAACGGCGAGACGCCGCAGGCCTCGACGGGGACAGGAAATGGGACAGGAGCGACGGTGCCTGGAGGCACAGCACAGCCCACTGCGAGCCAGGGCGCGCTCATTAGCCAGGCGAGCCAGGACTTCGCCGACTATCAGCGCTTGACCTCGGAGGGCAAGCTGGCCGAAGCCGGACAGAAGCTCGACGATCTGAAGAGAGTGCTGGCTGAGCTGAGCGCGCACGGAAAGTAGCGCCGGTTCTTTCCAACGTCATTCGTCGAAATCGATTGCAACGGAGGTCCTGGTCAGCCCCATGTTCGCTATGGATCGGCGCAGATTTCTGAAAACCGCCGCGGCAACTGTGCCGCTGGTTCGCGCGGGAGATTCTTTTGGCCTGCGTCCGTCTGTCGCTGCCGCAGACGCAGGCTCAGCCGCGTCGCACTTGAACGCTGCGGACGTGCCCTGGCAGAAGACGCTGCGCCGCATTGGACAGACGAACTTCACTGAGCATGATCCGGCCGTCTTCGACATCGAAGGCTGGGCAGATTACTGGGCCGGCGTCAAAGCTGGCGCGGTTTTCATCAGCATTACCGGCATTGTTGCGTTCTATCCCAGCAAAGTTCCCTTTCATCGCCATGGAAAATACTTGAATGGCCGCGATTTTACCGGCGAGTTGCTTGAAGCGGCGAAGAAGCGCGGGCTGCGCACTGTAGCGCGCTACAGTCCCGACCTGAATTGGGATGATGCGCTCGCTGCGCACCCCGAATGGTTTATGCGCGACGAAAAGGGCGAGCCGCTTACCACGCCAGACGACACCAGGCTTTTTCAGACGTGCATGTTCTCCTCCTACATGACCGATTACTTTCCCGCGGTCATGCGCGAGGTCAACTCTCGCTACGACATGGATGCGCACTACACGAACGGGTGGCCATCGTTTGCATTACCGGTGTGCTATTGCGATCAATGCCGGCAACTGCCTCCTCCAAGAACTCCAGCCTATTGGGACAAATTCAACGAGCGGTTCACATATCTTTGGAAACTCTACGATTCAATTGCCAAGGAAAAGAAAGCCTCGAGTTTCTACATCAACAATATGGGCGGCGGCGTGCATTCGGCTCCGAATCTTGCGCAATTTGGCGAGTTTTGCCAGTGGTTCCAGGGCGACAACCAGGGCCGCAACAGGGGAGATTCGCCAGTCTGGGGCGCGGCACAACAGGGGCGCGTGTGCAACGCCGTGCTCGACGGAAAGATGGCCACTCACTTAACGGGCGCCTACACGACGGGGCCGATTCGCTGGCGCGAGGTGACCAAGTCCGCTGCCGAGGCGGTCATCTGGACCAGCCAGACGCTGGCCAGCGGTCTGGTTCCTTACTTCCACGTTGTTGGCGGTGAAAAGGGCCTCGGCGAAGATCTGCGGTGGGAGAAAATCGGCCGCGATTATTTCCTTTGGACGGCGCGTCACGACGCGCACTGGGTGAACAAGAAGACCATCGCCAACATCGGAGTCGTGATGGGACAGCGCACGCAGCTCTTCTACGAGCCGCCGCGCGACATATCGATGCAGATGTATACGGATGCAATGTATTCCGCACTGCTCGATGGTAGATTCCTCTTTGACTTTGTTCACGAGGACCGCCTGCAACTGGAGCGGATCAAGAAGTATGCGGCGATCGTTCTGCCGAACATCGCGCTGCTCAGCGACGAACAGTGCCAGCAGTTGCGCGATTATGTAGGCCAAGGCGGCTCGCTGCTCGCCACTTTCGAGACCAGCATGTACACAGAGCGCAACGAGCGGCGCGCAGATTTCGGATTGGCTGACGTTTTCGACATCAACGCTGGTGGTCCGGTGATCGGTCGCCCAGGCAATGCGAATTCGTATATGGCGCGGATTGAGCGGCCACACCCGATTCTCGACGGCTTCACCGATACGCATTGGATTGCCGGCGCGGAGTTTCGCTTGCCGCTCAAGCCGGTCGAGAATCCCGTGCTCACGGTCGTTCCCGGTTACACGGCCTATCCGCCGGAGCTTTCGTATCCACCGATTCCGCAGACCAATGAGCCGGCCGTCGTGCTGCGCGAGCGCGGCGCGAGCCGCCTGGCGTACTTCCCCGGCGACATTGAACCAACGATGTGGCTGTCAGGGCAAACCGATCTGAGCCGCTTGCTTGTGAATACGATTCGATGGGTGGCGGGCGATACGGCTCCAGTTACAGTCGAGGGAAAAGGGCTCGTCGAGATCTTTGCGTGGGAGACGGAGCCGGGCTTCGCGGTTCACGTTCTGAACTACACCAATCCCAACGCGCATCACGGATGGTTCAGCGAGTTTTATCCGATCGGTGCTCAGAAGGTTCGATTCAAACTGCCCGCGGGGCGCCGCGTCACGCGCGTCGAGCTGCTCCGCGCCGAGCGCGACATTCCCTTTCACGTAGAGGGCGACTCGGTGGAGTTTACGATTCCGTCGGTGAATGACTACGAAGTTGCGGCGCTCTACAGCGCTTGAAGAACGGAGAGACTGCCATGCCTCGTTTTGCCGCCAACCTGACGATGATGTACACGGAGCACAGCTTTCTGGAGCGCTTTGCCGCCGCGGCGCGCGATGGATTCAAGGCTGTCGAGTACCTCTTCCCTTACGATTACCCTTCCGCGACTTTGGCGGCGCAGCTCAAGGAACACGGCCTGCGGCAGGTGCTCTTCAACTCTCCTCCCGGCGATTGGAAGGCCGGAGAGCGCGGCATTGCGGCACTGCCAGGACGCGAGCAGGAGTTTCGCGACGGTTTTTTATTGGCTTTGGAGTATGGTCTTGCGTTGGGAAGTTCCCGGATCCACGCGATGGCGGGGCTTGCGCCGAAGGGCGCCGATCGCGCACATCTGCTCGGCGTCTACACTGCGAACCTGGCGTGGGCCGCGGAGCAGGCGCGGGCGGCAGGCATCGATTTGCTGATCGAGCCTATCGCGTCGCGCAACATTCCGGGATTCTTTCTCAATCGCCAGGAAGAAGCGCACGCGATTGTGGCGGAGATCGGCGCGCCGAATCTCAAGATCCTGATGGACCTGTTTCATTGCCAGGTGGAGGAAGGCGATCTGGCAATCAGGATTCGGAAATATCTTGCCGATCCGAAGCACGACGCGCGTCGGCCATTTTCAAATTGCAGGAGTGCCCGAGCGCCACGAGCCGGACACTGGCGAGGTGAATTTTTCTTACCTGTTCGATGTTATGGATCAGTTGGGATATGAAGGCTGGATCGGATGCGAGTACATTCCCGCAGGCGATACTTCGGCGGGTTTGGGTTGGTTCAAAAAATGGAAGGACGCTTGAGGGGCGCTGGATCTTAGCGACCTCAGGCACCCGCCAAAGGCAACCGCAGATCCTTCGGTCGCCGTAGCGACCTCAGGATGACAAAGTGGTGGAGTGCGCGACCTCAGGATGGCAGATTAAGAGGGAGTGCTTTCCCGCCCATGCGAAGCTTGGACGGGGCACCCTAATTCCGTGGGTTGGGGCGGCCCGCGTTCCCACCCTTTGGCCGAAACGCCAGCGAAAGGATGGGGCAACGCAAGAACGATACTTCCTTCAAAACTCCAAAACGAGACTTACTTCACAACGCCAAACGTGAGCGACGTCGTGGAGTGCATGGTCTGGCCCGGGTTCAAGGTTGTTGTCGGAAAGTCCGGATGGTTCGGCGAATCGGGAAAATGCTGCGTTTCGAGGCACAGGCCGGAGTGCTTGGTGTACTTCACGCCGTGGCGGCCAGTGAACGATCCATCCATGAAGTTGCCCGAATAGAATTGCACGCCCGGTTCCGTTGTCTCCACGGTCAGCTTGCGTCCGCTCACGGGATCGGTAACGATGGCCGCAAGCCGCAGCGTGCCGGGCTTGCCGTTGACCACCCAGTTGTGGTCGTAGCCGCCGGCGATCTTCAGTTGCGTGAAGTCGTCGTCGATGCGCGCGCCGATCACTGCGGGCTTGGTGAAATCGAGCGGCGTTCCAGCCACCGGAGCCAATTCGCCTGTAGGAATCAGCGTCTTATCCACCGGCGTATAACGGTCGGCTGCGAGCTCCAGCTTCTGATCCAGGATGTTTCCCTGATCGTCGCCGTGCAGGTTGTAGTACGCATGATTGGTCAGGTTTATGACCGTGGGCTTGTCGCTGGTCGCCGTGTAATCGATGCGCAGTGTATCGCCCTTGAGCGTGTAGCGAACCTTCGCGGTCAGCGTTCCGGGGAATCCCATGTCGCCGTCGGGGCTGACGAGCGTGAACTCCACGCCGCCGGGAATCTCCTCGGACTTCCACACGTATTGATTGAATCCCTTGGGCCCGCCATGCAGCGCGTTGGGGCCATCGTTGGCCGGAATCTGATAGGTCTTTCCGTCGAGCGTGAACTTACCGCCGGCGATCCGGTTTCCGTAGCGCCCGACAATGCCGCCGAGGTAGGTCTTGTTATCGGCAAGGTAACCTGCAAGCGAATCGTATCCCAGAACAACGTCCGCCAATTTTCCCGCGCGATCCGGCGCCTTGACGCTCACCAGGTGCGCGCCGTACGCCGTGACTCTAACTTCAATCTGCCCGCTGGTCAGCGTGTAGATCGGGACGGTGGTTCCGTCCGGCATCGTTCCAAAAACCGCCATCTTCGTTTCTCCCTTTGCAATAGCCGGAATGGCCATTGCTACAGCCATGATGATTGCAACAACTTGAACGATAGGTTTCACAGGTACCCTCTTTGTGATCGAATTCCCGCACCAAGGCGACATTGAATCAGTCTGGCGCGGATACGCGCTCGCCGGATTCAGGTTGCGATCGCGGGACAGAAATGCTCCCCGGCAAATATATCTGAACGGGCGAGCGAACCCAAATCGCGCTCGCGCTGTCGGCTTTCAGCCGTCAGCCCTCAGCCATCAGCCATCAGCCTGGTTCGTGCGGGGATGGGCGATGGATGGTGGTTCGTGGGTGGGCAAGGGCGGTGAACCGCATGGAGCGAGATAGCAAACGAGCCGGGATGTGCGGGCGAGGACGCCCGCACGACAGCCGGCCTGGAGACCGGCGGTACAAGGGACGCCTGTCGCGAGCCTTGCGTCGTGGATTTTGGATGAAAGATCCATGACATGAGGGAGTTACGGAGCGAAGATGCACGGGTTCGAAAAGGGCTAACTGCGTGTTGATTCCAAAAGGGTTGTGGGGCATAAAATAGCGGTAATTCGGTGCACATTTTCGACGATTCTGAGATCGATTTGTTGATTCTAAACGAGTTAAATGGAGAAAATTGAGCGAAACATCCTAAACTTTTTCTTAATTTATTTTTCCGCTCGTCCGCGATCGGAAATTCTTCCTTGATTTTCCTATCTAAGGAGGATGGTCCGGGCCAGCGACGCACCCACTCTTGCCGATGAAATTCGGCTGGTAGTTGATGGCAGTCGGGATTGATTTTGAATGGCATCGAGAATCCCCCTTACATCTTCAAGGTTAGCGATTTGGGCGAAATAATCGGCAAACTTGGGAGGATTTATTTGTGAGGGCGTAGGAGATGGAGGGAGAAGGAGTTAGGAGGGATCCGAAGGGGTTGCGGAAGATGCTGGACACTTGACAGGAAAGACAGGGAGCGAGGGAACGAGGGAGCGGGAGACGGTTGAGACCTGCGGTTCCCGCCCAAACGAGTTAGGATGGGGCGCCCCATGTCGTGCTGGGTCGGGAGCCCAAAGACACTGGAATGGGCCGCCCGCCTGTACGCGGATTTGGATTCGCGGTATCCCACGTCTCAAAATCGAGACGTGGGGCACCCGATTTTTGTGCTCAGTGAAGATCGCGAAAGGCAACCGCAGATCCTTCGTCGCCGATGGGGCCGGCTCCTCAGGATGACAGATTAGCGGGAGTGCGATCCGACACCGGGTACAGCATCTCGCGTGACGATCATCGAGAATTCAAACGCCTATTTCGCCTGCGCCAGCTCCGCGACAACTCCGCGATTTTATCGAGTATCTGGTTCCAGCCCTCCAGTTGGCCGCTATTCTTTGCGCTCTCCATGGGTTCATTTCCAATGAAGGTGAGTTTCGTCTGGCCGTTTCCTAAATCCTCAAAGAGAGCTACATCGAACGCACCCTCTATGGACTCATGTTCTATTCCGTATTGCGCGGGGTCAATCCTGTTTCCTTCCGGGTCAGAAAAGTACATCAAGGAAACGATCTTTTCAGGCGGAACAATCTCGTGGTATTCAACCGCATTCCAAAACTCCTGCCCATCCGGCGCCTTCATGCAGCAGAGAAGTTTACCTCCCACGCGAAAATCCATTTTGCAAACAGGTGAAGTGAAACCTTTCGGTCCCCACCACTGCATCACATATTTGGGGTCTGTCCACGCCTTCCAAACCAGTTCGCGTGGGGCATCAAATACTCTCGTTACAACCATCCGGTCTGTCTCGTTCACTGTTCTTGTCATCTCTGACCTCCGTCTTTTTCATTTGCTTCACCACCACATCCAGCTTGTCGAAACTCTCTTCCCAGAATCGGCGATAATAAGCAGCCCAGTCGCTGACTGTCTTTATCGCATCTGGCTTAAGCGTGCAGACACTCTCTCGCCCGCGCTTCGTCTTGATCACAATCCGCGCCCGCACCAGGCAGGCGATATGTTTTGAAATCATCTGCTGCGAAAGTGCAAACGGCTCCGTCAATCCATGCACAGAGGCAGGCCCATGGCTAAGCCGCGCGATCATCGCCCGCCGGGTTGGATCGGACAAAGCCGCAAATGTTGTACCCAGTCTATCCACAACCATATGGTAGTGGATTTTCACGATCCGTCAAGTGTAAATTTTGGCGGGCGGCCCGCTGAAGCCAACGTGCAGCTCGCGCGAGGTTTGGATGATGGCTCGCAGGTGTTAGCGAATGAAGCCCGGAGCCGGCATTTCGTGGTACATTCGCATCACGCCCCCCCGAGTGCAGGTTTCATCGACCGCAATGGAGGTTGTTCGAGAAAATGAAGATCGTTCGCAGGTCTTTCTCTTTGAGTACACTTTGCCTGGCTTTTGCGTGCATGCTGCTGGGCGTGATGAGTATCCAGACAGCCAGGGCGCAGGCAGCGCCGCCGCCGATCGGCGTCTGGGGCAACAAGACAGAAGGCCTGGTGGTTCAGCAGAGCGGAACCTGCGGCTTCCTGGTCAACGGCAAGGTCGCCTACTCCGGCACCTGCAAGTGGGAGACCCCTTCGGCCAGAGGAGGGATTCTTGACCTCGTATATCCGATGCCTCTCCAGCCGGGGCACATTCGCTGGAGCGTGATCTGGGTGAACCAGACGACCATCACGCTCGATGGAGATCCGTTTACCAAGAAGTCGAACTAGGGCTGGTTGCAGAAATCCCCTAAGTCGGCTTCAAGGTCTCAGGGGCTAAAGCCCCGCTGTTTAAGGGCATCATGCGGCACGACTAAAGTCGTGCCCTGATACAAAATCATTTATGCAAGCCGTTGTGGGACGGGATCAGGATTCCGCCTTCGCGATTGCTGCTGCCTGGGCTGTAGGTGCCGCCTGCGCTGAAGCTGCCGCCTTCGCTGAAGCTGCCACCTTCGCTGAAGCTGCCGCCTTCGCTGAAGCTTCGGCGAGCCAAGCCGGCGAGCCAAGTCGGCGCGACATCCTTCGTCCTGCGGACCAAGGATGGTGGGCGCTGCAGGATTCGAACCTGCGACTTCCACCGTGTGAAGGTGACACTCTACCGCTGAGTTAAGCGCCCAGAAAAGGCATTGGCAGGGTTCGCCGGATGTCTCAGCTCCGCCTTGAAACCCGGAGCCGAACAGACCCAGCCGGAGGGTCACTTTCGCGCTCTGTTCCATCGGCCGAACCGGTTCAGGTCAGCGTCAAATGGACCCGCGCAAAAAGGCCATCCCGTAGGGTAGAGTAACACCAGCAGGGCTTTACGGCCAAACCGCGCTGGCTGCCGGCACCCGTTCTGCCGCGGAGCGCGTGAGGCGCCTGGAGCCAAGCGGACGATGCTCAAGAACAGGCTCAAAAACAGGCTCACGAGAGCGAATTCAATTCGCCCGGGGAGCGAGCTCCCCATCGAATGGGGAGTTGGGGTGGAGGCGGCGCTGCGGCCTCTTTTCGACGCCCTTCTGGCCCCCTTTTTCGGCCCGTTTCTCAGCAGCTCCGGTGCCCGGTTGCCCGCTGGACTGGCCCGTGCCGACGCCCTGGCTCAAAACGCCCAGCCGGACGCCGGCGAAGAGGGCTCAAAAGACGCAAATTCGGGCGAAGAAACCGCTTACGTGCCGCAACCTTCCGGCGAGGATGGGGTTCCAGAAGATATGGCAACGATGGTCCTTAGCGGTCCGGCGTTGGGTGCGAGTCCGGCACTTCATCCGGGCGAGATCCGCGCCGACCTGCGGGAGCAATTGGACCCCAAAAGCGACGCAGCCATCATGCTGCGCGTGGCCGATGGCGATGAAGCCGGGTTTAATTACCTGGCGCAAAAGTACCACCGGCCGATGATTCATTTTCTATACCGGATGGTTGGGAACCAGGCTGTTGCCGAAGAGTTAGCTCAGGAGGTGTTTCTTCGCGTCTATCGTGCCAGGAGCAGCTATCGGGCCGAAGCCAGATTTACGACGTGGCTTTACCGGATTGCAACCAACCTGGCAGTGAACCACGCGCGAGACACCCGGCACGAACGGAATGCGCAAACGGTGTATCTGGATCAGCCGGACGAGGAGACAGGCACGACTCCCGATGTGGCTGACGATGAGCCGACGGCGGAGCAGCAACTGTTGCACGACGAGCGCATGGCCGCGATTCGACTTCACGTGATGGCGCTGCCGGAGAGGCAGCGGACGGCGGTGTTGATGCACAAGTACCAGGGGATGGATTACCGGCAGATCGGGGATGTGCTGAAGCTGAGCGAGTCGGCAACCAAATCGCTGCTGTTTCGCGCTTACCAGACGCTGCGGGACAAGCTGAAGGATTTTGTTTGAAGGCATGAGTGAAAAGAAGCCGGAGCTTCAAGACTGAGATTCGACCGGCGGAAACATGGGGTGGAAATGATGACACAGACGAAAACAAATTGCGCGGGAATGGATGCTGAGCTGGCGGGAATGCTGCTCGATCCTGGCTCCGCTTCTGCCAAGGTTCAAGCGCATGTTGCGGAGTGCGAGCGTTGCCACGGCGAGCTCGAAGAGCTGAAGGCGACGATGCAGAAGCTGGATGCGTGGGAAGCTCCTGCGCCCAGCCCGTATTTCCTTACACGGCTCGGCGCCCGGATGCGCGAGGAGCGCGAAGCGGCGCCGGCTGGATGGCTGGCTGGGACCATTGCGCGGCTGCGCGCGACTGTGGCCTATGGGCCGGGATTGCACGCGCGTCCGCTGGCGGCCGTAGCGCTAACGATGATGTTGCTCGTGGGCGGCGGCACCTATCTGGGCGTGACAGACTGGATGCAGCCCGCGCAACCGGCTGCGCAGAATGCGGCCGTGGTGCATGACCTGCAAACTCTGGATAGCAACGCGCAGGTGCTGGATCAGATGGAAGCGCTCACCGGCAACCAGAACGGAGATTGACGGTTAACCATTTCGGCCGCTGCACCGGTTTCTGAGCCACCGTATCGCGAAGCTGTTGTGCTCAAGTGGCTCTTTCGTCAAGAAAGAGCCACCTCGCACATCTTCAAAAAAAGGCTGGAGTCACTCAGGAATCGGTTTTGGCGGGAGCCACGCGCCGGATGGCGCCCGCTCGGAGAACGAACTCGTGAACAGGACTTCAAACGCGGAGAGAATGCGCCCGGCTGTGATGGCCGGGGCAGTCCTGTTCCTTTGCCTGAGCGTTGCCGCGGCGCTCGGCCAGCGCGGATTTGACCGTCGCGCTCCGCAGCGGCCGTTCCGTTATGCACAGTTTCAGACGCGGCAGAATCGCCAACAGAATCCCCGGCAGTACCAGAATCAACCGCGGTTTCAGAATCAACAACGCAGAAACCAGAATCAACAAAGGCAGAATCAGCCGCAACAGCGGCCCTATCAGAATCAGCAAAGGCCGTATCAGCCAGCTCCGCAATATAACGGAGGGCAACGGCAAGTGCCCACAGGCCCCGCATACGGCGGGCGGCCCGGCAATCCTGCGCCGAACTACACAAGCCCGGCTTATCCCAATGCGAATCGGCAGGGAAACACGTATCCAAATACATATCGGAACACGTATCCCGGCGCCGCACCTCCGGGGCATTTAGGCGACTGGCTCAACCGGCATGAGGATCTTCCGGTCCAGGACCAGGAGCGCTTGCTGCGCAACGACCCCAGCTTCAACCGCCTGCCACCGGCAACGCAGCAACGCCTGGTGCAGCAGTTGCACCAGTTGAATCAGTTGCCGGAAGACCAGCGCGAGCGCCGCCTGGCGCGCAGCGAGATGCTGGAACATATGTCGCCGCAGGACCAGATGCAGGTTCGGCAAGCAGGCCGCGGCTTCATGGCGCTCCCGCCCGATCGGCAGGCCATGGTCAAGCGCGCCTTCCAGGATTTGCGCTCCGTGCCGCTGGATCAGCGCACCACGGTGCTCAACTCGGCACGCTACCAGAGCCAATTCAGCCCGGACGAGCGCGGCATTCTGAACAACCTGTTGCGCGCGGAGCCTTACGAGCCGCCACGGTAAAGACGGTTCGCGGCGCAGCCGGCATTAAGCAATTTTGCTCGCGAAGAAATCGAGTGATCTCTTCAGTCCTTCTTCGAGGCCGACACGCGGTTCCCAGCCGAGCAACGTGCGTGCCTTTGTAATGTCGGGGCGGCGGCGCATGGGATCGTCCACGGGGAGCTCGACATAGCTCAACTCGCTCTTCGATGCCGTGACATCCAGAACGGCCTGGGCACATTCCAGAATTGTGTACTCCTCCGGATTGCCGAGATTGACGGGAAGGTGTTCTTCGCTGCGCGACAATCGGACGATCCCCTCGATCAGATCGTCAACATAGCAAAAGCTGCGCGTCTGGCTTCCGTCGCCGTAAATCGTCAGCGGCTCGCCACGCAAGGCCTGCATCATGAAGTTCGAAATGACCCGGCCATCACCGGGGTGCAGGCGCGGGCCGTAGGTGTTGAAGATCCGCACCATGCGCGAATTCACGCCGCGCGAGCGGTGGTAGGCCATCACCATGGCTTCGCCAAAGCGCTTTGCCTCGTCGTACACCGAACGCGGACCCACCGGATTTACATTGCCCCAGTAACTTTCTTTTTGCGGATGCTCGAGCGGGTCACCGTAGCACTCCGATGTGGACGCATGAAGAAATCCGGCGCCATACTTTGCTGCAATCTGTAGCGTGTTCTCAACTCCCAGGGAACCAACGCGGAGCGTCTCAATACCCAGGCGCAGATACTCCGGAGGGCTAGCCGGCGAAGCAAGATTGAAAACAAAATCGACGGGTCCGGGATCGAAGCTCTCGCAAATGTCCCGTTGCTCAAAACTGAAGCGGGAATCACTGGCGAGATGCGCGAGGTTTTCCGGGTCACCCGTGCTCAGGTTGTCGACGCCGATGACCAGGTAGCCGTCGCCGAGCAGGCGATCGGTGAGGTGAGAGCCGAGAAATCCAGCGGCGCCGGTTACGAGTGCGGACTGGGTCAACGTTCAATACTCCAGATGCAAAAGTTGAGACGGGAATTTGACGGTTCTCGTGGCACATGCGGCGACGCGCGATGTCCGCCTTGAATCGCGCGGGAGACTCTCGTCACGCCGGCGATTTGCGCGGCTTGCCTTCCTGCGCCTGGTAGCTCGCCTGCCTGCCCACGCTGACGTAGGTGAAGCCGTGGCGCTGCATCTCCTGCGGCTTATAGAGATTGCGGCCGTCGATCACGATCGGGAAACGCAGAGCCCGATTCAATCGCGCCAGGTCGATCGCGGCAAACTCTTTCCAATCCGTCAGAATGAGCGCCGCGTCGGCATCCTGCGCAGCATGGTATACGTCGTCCGCGTACTTCATGTTTGCGGCCGGCGGCAGCATCTCTTTCGCGCGCTCCATCGCCGCTGGATCGTAAGCCGTCACAATGGCGCCCGCCTGCAGCAATTGCTTGATGATCGCAATGGCGGGTGAATCGCGAATGTCGTCGGTGTCACCCTTGAAGGCCAGGCCCAGCGCCGCCAATCGCTTTCCGCGAAGAGTCCAAAGCGCCGATCGTACCTTGTTGAAGAACACATCGCGTTGTGTGTCGTTGATTTTGCGGACCTCTTCAAGCAGTTGAAGATTCACGCCACGCTCCTGGGCCACCCAATGGAATGCGGCCACGTCCTTGGGGAAGCACGAACCTCCGTATCCGAGTCCAGCGCGCAGGAATTTGGGACCAATGCGGCTGTCCAGACCGATGCCGGCGGCAATGTCCTCGATGTCCGCGTCCACAGCCTCAGCCAGGTTCGCCACCGCATTGATGAAGGAGATCTTCATGGCGAGAAATGCATTCGATGCGTGCTTGATGATCTCCGCGCTCTGCGTCGAAGTCACCAGCAATTGCGCAGGATGCGCTTTGCTGCACGCTCCTGCCACGGCGCCGGGCTGCGTGTAGTAGGCGCCGCCTGTGATTGGCTCGTAGATCCGCCGAAGCGTTGTCGCCGCTCGGTCGTTGCCTGCACCCACGACAATCCGGTCGGGGTGCAGAAAATCGACGACCGCAGTGCCCTCGCGCAGAAACTCGGGGTTGGAAACGACATCGAATTGTTCCTGATCGACTCCGTGCCGGTGCAGCACGCGGCGAATCCAGTCGTTGGTGTAAACCGGAACGGTGCTCTTCTCCACGATCACCTTGTAGCTCTTGATGGCGCGCGCAATCTCCGCCACCACAGCCTCAACGTAAGAAAGGTCCGCTGCGCCGCCATCGCCCTGTGGGGTGCCCACGGCGATGAACACGGCCTCGCTTTTTTCCACGGCCTCTGCCAGATTCGAGGTGAACACCACTTTGCTGCCGCGGTGCTTTTGCAACAACTCAGGCAAATGCTCCTCAAAGATGGGCACACCGCCCTCGCAGAGCTGCTTGACCCGGGCTTCATCGTTGTCGACGCAAACGACATTGTGACCCATGTCAGCAAAACAGGCGGCCGCCACGAGACCGACGTATCCAGACCCGATCACACAAATTGACACTTGCTCAGGCATGCCTTCACCGCTTTCCTTGCCGCATTTCTCACAAGCGCCGCTACACGCAGTGTGCGACTCGCTTGCTCGCTCAAGAAACCCGCTTTTCCGCGCCGGTTCCTGCTCATCTTGAGCCCATCGATATTCTATCTTGCTACTTATCCATTAGTTGTGACGCTTTGGTTGCAGTCGCATCATCCCCATTACCGGTTACTCGGGGAGGCAAGGAGCCCGGCGTCCGGGGCCATTCCAACCGCGCTCATTGGCACGATCGAATCCCTGCCCTCGGCTACAATTGGATGTAGGCCAAAGGTCATATTCTTTGCGCATTGCGCGCAAATCAAGCAAGGAGCTCCAACCTCTATGGCGATTCCCGCCACTCAATTACGCCCGGGTATGATCATCAAGCACAACGACCAGCTTCACTCGGTGTTCAAGGTGGAACATCGGACGCCCGGCAATCTACGCGCCTTCATCCAGGCCAAACTGCGCAACCTGAAATCGGGCGCCATGTTCGAGCATCGTTTCCGTTCCGCTGACGCCATTGAGAAGGTTGTCGTGGACGAAATCCCCATGGATTTTCTTTACGCCGACGGCGACGATTACTATTTCATGAATCCGGTGGACTACGAGCAGACCGTTCTGAAGAGCGCTACGCTCGGCGATGCTGTTGAATACCTGACTGCCAACCTGCAAATCAAGGTGAGCTACTTTGACGGGCAGCCGGTGGGAATCGAGCTGCCGGGGACCGTTGACCTGCAGGTGGTCGAAACCGAGCCGGGGCTCAAGTCGGCAACTGCATCGAGCGTGACAAAACCGGCCAAGACCGAAACCGGGCTCGTGGTCCAGGTGCCGCCGTTCATCAACGAGGGCGAAAAGATTCGCGTGGACACCAGCGAGGGCGCGTATTTGAGCAGGGCGTAGACATCTTGCGCTCAATGAATCAGAGGAGGTTCCATGCCGGTCCCCACAGTCATCGTCGCCGCCGCTGAAAATTATCGCTTCAACTCCGATTTTCTAACCAAAACTGTCCAGGACCTGTCGCCCGAAGAATGGCTCAAGCATCCCGGTGAAAGCACGAACCACATTGCCTGGATCGTGGGCCATCTTGCGTATTGCCGGGGGCGCACGCTGCACTTCATCGGCGCCGAATGGTCTCTGCCTGTGTTGGAACACTTTGGGCGCGGCAAGAAGCGGATGGAAGACTCCGCATGCCCGGCGCCGGAGTTACTGCTGAATGCATGGAGCGAGTCGGGCAAGGCGCTCGCAGCCGGGCTTGAAAATGTGCCGGAAGATTTGCTTGCCCAAGCCGCGACGCAGGGTCCGCCAAGCGTGAATGGCAAGATCAGCGGAATCGTCGACTTCATGGCGATCCACGAGACCTATCACATTGGCCAGGCATCGTATGTGCGCTCGTGGCTCGGGCACAAGGGCTTGATGGGCTAGAGACGCCGGTGCAACGTACGGCGAAGATTTTCGATGCAAGAATGGCCTTGGCCTGCGTTCTACGAATAGTTGTCGCGTGGAAGCACGCCGATCGGGGATGCTCGCATGAAGTCGCTTCTCTCTCTCCTATTCCCTCTGTTGGTCGTTCAGGGTGCTATGGCGGCGCCGCCGTCTTCGCCCGCTGCCGACCAAGCCGAGGCCGTGAACGGCAGCAACGCCTTCGCCGTTGACCTCTACGCGCAACTTTCAAAGCAGCCGGGCAATCTTTTCTTTTCGCCGGAGAGCATCTCCACTGCATTTGGAATGGCATACGCCGGCGCGCGCGGCCAGACAGCGACCCAGATGCAGCAGGTTTTCCATTTCACGCTGCCGCCGGATCGGCTGCACCCGGCGATGGGCGCACTGCTCGCTGGAATGAACGCCCAGCATAAGGACTACGAGTTGCACGTGGCCGACGCGCTGTGGGCGCAGCAGGATTCCAACTTTGAGGAGAGCTACCTCAAGCTTGTGCAATCCGATTACGGCGCAGGCTTACACAAGGTCAACTTCAAGATTTCGCCAGATACCGTGCGCACGACCATCAACGCATGGGTGGAAAAGCAGACCAATGACAAGATCACCAACCTGCTCGGCCCCGGAGTGCTCAACTCATCGACGCGCCTTGTGCTCACCAACGCCATCTACTTCAAAGGCGTCTGGCAGGATCCATTCGACGCCCAGGCCACGCAAAAAGATGAGTTTCATCTCTCGGCAACCCAGTGGGTGATGGCGCCGATGATGCACCGCACAGGCGGCTACAGGTACTACGACGGCGGAACGTTTCAGGCGCTGGAACTGCCTTACGCCGGCAATGAGATTTCGATGGTGGTTCTGCTGCCGAAAGATACAGGCGGCCTCACCACGCTGGAGCAGGCCTTCACTTCAGGCGTGGCAGGCGAATGGATCCAGAAGCTGGAACCCGTGGACAAGGTCATTCTGACGCTGCCAAGCTTTACCATGACGCAGCAGTTTGAGCTGAGCAACGCTCTCAGCGCAATGGGCATGGCGCAGGCCTTCAGCGTCTCGGCAGATTTCTCGGGCATGACAGGCAAGCCGGAGTTCAGTATTTCGGCGGCCATTCACAAGGCCTACATCGATGTGAATGAGAAGGGCACGGAAGCCGCGGCAGCCACAGCAGTTGTGATGTATGCAACCGCGATGCGCCGGGAGGCTCCTGAACCTCCGCCGGTCGTCTTTCGCGCCGACCATCCGTTCCTGTTCATCCTGCTCGACACAAAGTCGGGAAGCATGCTCTTCCTTGGGCGCGTGGCCGACCCGACGAAGTGAGGACCGGCAAATCTGAAGCCTGGGTCTTGCGCTGGTCATGACTTCTGAAAGTCGCTTTACAGGAGAGGCGCGAGGCGTTACGCTATACGCATGATCAGGAGCTTCCGCCACTCGGGGATCGAAAAGTTCTTCAAGTCCGGAAGCAAGGCTGGTATTCAATCGAAGCACGCGGCAAAGCTTTCGCGCCAGTTATTCGCTCTTAATCGATCGAAGTCGGCACAGGACATGAACGCCCCAGGTTGGGAGCTCCACCCTCTGTCAAAGGATTTAGGCGGGCATTGGGCAGTCAAAGTGAATGGAAACTGGCGACTTACATTTGCTTTCGAGGGCGAGGACGCAATTCTGGTCGATTATCAGGATTACCACTAGGAGGGTCGTATGCCGATGCACAATCCACCGCATCCCGGAAAAGTGCTGCGGGACTATCTCGGCGACATGGACATAGCAGATGCCGCGAAACGTCTGCGGGTCACGCGTACCACCCTGTCCCGCATCGTCAACGGGCGTGCGGGCATTTCGGCCGAGATGTCCATTCGACTCTCGGCGGCTCTTGGAACTCATCCCGCGTTCTGGTCGGGGCTCCAAATGGATTACGACCTTTGGAATGCGAGCCGGAAGCGCAGACCGAAGATTCAGCCGTTCCGCAAAGCAGCCTGATTGGCTCGCGGGACAACGATCACACCGAGCCGATCATTTTCCGTCGGGTAGTTTGACCAGGCGCGCCTCAAGCAAAGCTTCGATGACCTTGAGCGCTTCAAGCGCCGACTCCGCAACCGGCTCGTCGACCTGAACGACGGCCAGCGCTTTTACGAGTTCTCCGCTGCGCTGCGCACCTGTCCGCTCGCGGCCCAGCGCGAAGTTGGCGATGTTCACTCCCTGCTCGCCCAGGATGGTTCCAATACGGCCGATGACGCCGGGAACGTCGAGGTTGCGGCATACCACAAGGGTTCCCTCAAGCGGCGCCTCAACGTCGATGCCATCGAAAGCCAGCAGGCGCGGCTGCTCACCGCGAATCACGGTGGCGCTGGCGCGGCTTTCCCCGTCAGCGGTGTGCAACACCAGCGTGAGCACCGCCGCCGTGCCGCCGCGGTGACTCTCTTCCTTATCCTCGTGCACGCGAATACCGTGCTCCGCCGCCACCGCCGCCGCGCTAATCCGGTTCACGTTCTCTGAGCCCTGCAGCAGACCCGCAATAGCCGCGTTCCGCACCAACTCGGTTTTGCCTTCGCCAAGCGAGCCGCCGTAGACAATGTGAATCGAGTCAATGCCGGACTTGCTGCCGCCCTTGCGCGTTTGAGCCAGAAACGATCCCAGCCGCCCGGCGAGGTCGATGTATGGCGCGAGCTGCACGTACTCCTCGCGGCTCAGCGACGGAACGTTGACGGCATTCTGCACCACGCCCAGCTTCAGGTACTCGCAAACCTGATGCGCGATCTGAATGCCAACGGCCTCCTGCGCTTCGGCCGTGGATCCCGCGACATGCGGCGAGAGAATCGCGTTGTCGAGGCCGAAGTAGGGTGAATCCTTGGGCGGTTCGACGGAGAATACGTCGAGCGCCGCTCCTGCCACCTGGCCGCTCTTGAGCGCGGCTGCCAGATCGGCATCGCAAACCAGCTCACCGCGCGCGCAGTTAACGATGCGCACGCCTTTCTTCATGGTGGCGATGGTTTTTGCGTTGATGATGCCGTGCGTCTGCGGCGTGAGTCCGACGTGCAGCGTGAGAAAATCCGCGTTTGCGAAAAGATCCTCGACCGAAACCAGAGAAATACCGTTTTCGCGCGCCACGGACGCGGAGACAAAGGGATCGGTTCCCATGAGTTCCATGCCGAATGCGCGCGCGCGTTTCGCCACTTCAAGGCCGATCTTCCCCAGGCCCAGAATGCCGAGCGTTTTGGCGCGCAGCTCGGTGCCCTGCAAATTCTTTTTCTCCCATTTGCCGGCGTGCATGGTGGCGTTGGCCGCGGGCACTTTTCGCGCCAGCGCGATCATCAGGCCGATCGTGAGTTCGGCGACAGCCACGGCGTTAGCGCCAGGCGTATTCATGACCACGATGCCGCGGCGCGTGGCGGCCTCGGCGTCAATATTGTCAACGCCTACGCCGGCGCGGCCAATCACGCGCAATTTCGGCGCATGCTCCAGCAGCGCATCGTCCACCTGCACCGCGCTGCGGACTACGAGCGCGTCGGCATCGGCCAAAGCGGCGGGCAAGCCTTCAGGCAACTGATCGTGTGTCTTGACTTCCCATCCCGGCTCGCTCGCAAAAACGGCCAGCGTGGCCGGAGAAACTTTTTCCGCCAGTACGATCTTCATGGCTGCTCCCTTGTCCGCCGCGGCGGACGCGCTCGTGTACTCGTCAAAGCGAATGCCCTGCTGTTCGCAGAGCAGGTCAAACATGCGCACCACCGCCGCGTGCGGCTTGCCCTCGCCGCGCTCGTATTTGGTGAGCGAGTTGGGATGCACTCCCAGCCGCTCAGCCATTTCGTATTGGTATAGATCGAGCTGCTTGCGCGCGATGAGCAGCTTTTCTCCGAAGGTTAGGTCAGGCATTGAAATACAGCTCCTAGCCTCTAGCTTCTAGCTCTTAGCTAGATGTCGGTAGAGCCCAAGTTTTCCGGCACGCCGAGCCCGGAGAATCTCGTGAAACCCAAATCATTACGAATCACTGTGAACAAGCTAGCGGCTAGAAGCTAGGAGCTAGAAGCTGCCTTGGCATACACTTCCTGAGCGGCGGCCACGGCCTGACCGAACTTTACCGGCAGCCCGAGATTGTCCTTGGCGATATGCTCCATGGCGCCGAGCAGCGCGATGGTGTCGAGATAGTCAAAGAAACCAAGATGCGCGACGCGAAAGATTTTGCCCTGCATCTCGCCCTGGCCGTTTGCCGCCACCAGCGCGAATTTTGCCTTGAGCGCCTTGACCACCACACCCGAGTCCATGCCTTCAGGCACTGCAACGGCCGTAGCCGCGGCAGCCGGAGCAGTGGGCGCGAAGAGCGTGAAGCCGAGGGACACAAGGCCGGCGCGCGTGGCTGCGGCGTTCACCTGCGCGTTGTCGATCAAAGCGATGCGGCCTTTTTCAAGATCGCCGCCCGCCTGCCCGGCAATGTAATCGAGCGCCGCGCCCAGCGCGGCAACCAGCGCTACCGCTGGTGTGTAGGCGCTCTCGCCTTTGACTGCGTTCTTGCGTTCCTTGCGCAAATCGAAGTAGTAGCGCGGATTTTTGGTGGTCTCCATGGCTGCCCAGGCGCGATCGCTCACGCTCAAATAGGCCAGGCCGGGAGGAATCATGACAGCTTTTTGCGAGCCGCCGATGATCACGTCGATGCCCCACCCGTCGACGTCGAAGTGCGTGGTGCCGAGGCCGGTAATGCCGTCCACGACGAGCAGCGTGTTGGGTGCGATCTCATCGCGCAGTTTGGCGATGGCCTCAATGTCGTGACGCACGGCAGTCGAGGTCTCAGTGGCCTGCGTGTAAATCACCTTGTGTTCCGGCTTGATCGCGGCGCGGACGGCAGCCAAGTCAAAGGTCTGTCCGTAAGGAGCGGTCAGCACGTCAGGCACGCAGCCGAAGGCCTTGGCCAGGCCTGTCCAGCGCTCGCCGAATTTGCCGGCAGTGAGCACCAGGACCTTGTCGCCGGGCGAGGTCAGGTTTGAGACCGATGCTTCCATCGCGCCGGTGCCGGAGCAGGCGAGGAGCAGCACGTCATTTTTGGTGCCGACGAAGACCTTGAGCTGGGCGAGCACCTTCTGAAAGAGAGCGCGGAACTCGGCGGTCCGGTGATGCATGTCGGCCGCGGCCATGGCGAACTGAGCCGCGGGAAGGAGTGGCGTTGGGCCGGGAGTAAAAAGGCGAGTCTTGCGGATCATTTTTTCCTCGCTTTGGACTGGCATTTGAGGTAGGCCAGCAATCACATAATACACAATTTTGTGGTTTTTGTGGTTATTCTCTGTGGAAATTCCGAGCAAGGGCAGGATTTGCGCAAAACGCTGCCCTTTTGGCTCTTAAGTTCCAAAGTCGGTACAATTCTTGTTTGGCCGGGTCTCTTTTGCGGGTTCGCTTTTTCAGCGGAGCGACCGGCAATACGTTGAAAGAAAACGAAGTCAGGAGCGAAAGAATGACCGACGCAGGTGAACTGGAAGCCCTTGTAAGTCAGCAGATTGTCATCGCGATGAAGGCGCACGACGCCGAGCGCACACAGACGCTGCGCCTGATCAAGAACGCGCTGAAGAACAAGGCGATTGAGAAGCGCGCGGCACTGACGCCGGCCGAGAGCGAGCAGGCGCTGGCCACCATGATCAAGCAGCGGCGCGACTCGATCGATCAGTTTGCCAAGGGAAACCGGCCCGACCTGGTGGCCAAGGAGCAGGCCGAGATCGTGGTCATCGAGGAGTTTCTGCCCAAGGCGCTGGACGAGGCGGGACTGGCAAAGCTGGTGGCTGAGGCGATTGGCGAGCTGACTGTGACGCTGGGACACAAGCCGACGGTGAAGGAGATGGGCCCGGCGATGAAGGCGGTCCAGGGCAAGCTGCAGGCGGCGGGTCTGCGCGCCGATGGGCGGCTGGTGAGCGAGCTGGTCAAGAAGGAGTTAGGCAGCTAGGCAACCGCGTGGAATTTGTGTCAAAGATTGACAAACTCTGTTATTGGTCCCACGATCAATTCAGGAGACTTTCCCCATGAACGTTTCACTGACTCCAGAGTTGGACAAGTTCGTCGCCGGAAAGGTTGAATCCGGCCGTTACACATCGGCAAGTGAGGTGGTTCGCGAAGCATTGCGCCTTCTTGATGAACACGACCGCGCCCGAGCTGCGCAGATCGAGGCTTTCAACCGGGAGCTTGGCGCCAGGCTTCAGTCGCTCGACCGGGGAATCCACGTCGAACCGCAAGCGGTATGGGATGACCTGAAGCGAAGATCGCGCAAACGGAGAAGCGCGCAAGAATGAGCAAGTACGTCGTCAGCGCAGAGGCTAAAACGGACCTCGCCGAGATTTGGGAGTACATCGCTGACGACAATTTGGACGCTGCGGATCGCTGGATTGCACGCCTGCGTGAAGCCTTTGAATCGCTTGCGCGCGCTCCCGGCATTGGACACAAGCGCGAAGACCTAACAGCCCTTCCTGTGCTCTTTTGGCCGGTGGGCGAATACCTGGTTATCTATCGCCTCCGGCGTAAATGCGTTGAAATCGTAGCCGTTACCCAAGGCGCCCGTGATATTCCATCGTTCCTGCAATGGCGGACTTTCTGACAGGCACGCATCGTAACGATTTTCGGGCTCCGTGCTCTCCTCCGGCGAAACTAATCCTCTCATTTAGGGTTCCCTGAGTAAGCCCTCCCCCCGGGCTGCCGGGTTCCATTTGTTTGGATGAATGGGATCCGGCATTTGCATGGGCTCGGAATGGACTGAGAGGGACCATGAATTCCGAAACGAATCTGCGTGTTTTATCCTCCGCGACGGTTTTTCCAGAGCTGAATTTTTCACCCGCCCACATGATTTCCCGCGAGTCTTTCCCACCTCAAGGAACGAGCGCGTTGTGGCTGATTCCCTGCGCGATGCTTGCAGTGGCCGCGCTGGCATTGGCGGCTGACGCGAACGCACAGCAGCCCGACTCGGGCGCGCCCTACGACAATTCGGGCGGCCAGTACGCCCCGCAGTATGCCGAGCCCGCACCGCAAAATGGTTACGCACCGCCGCAGGTTCAGGCGCCGCAATTTCAGCCGCCTGCTCCGCCACAGCCGTATCCCGATCAGCAGCCGCAGTACGCGCCGGAGCAACCACAATTGCTCCGCGGCCTTACGCCCACAACCCTACGCCGATCAGAATCAGGCGCCGCCTTACGATCAGCAAGACCAGAGCCAGGCTCCCGCGACGGCCCAGGCGCTCAGCGCCCAGGATCTTGAGCAGTTACTGGCGCCGATCGCGCTTTATCCGGACTCGCTGCTCGCGCAGATTCTTGCCGCCTCAACCTATCCAGCGCAAGTAGCTGTGGCCGACCAGTGGCTGCAGCAAATGCGCGCCCAGGGTTATAGCTCGCCCGACCAGATTGCCGCCGGCGCCAATGCGCAGACCAACTGGGATCCGAGCATCAAGGCACTTACGGCTTTTCCTGACGTGCTGGACTTGATGAACCACGATCTGGAGTGGACCACGAACCTGGGGAATGCTTATTACAACCAGCCGCAGGATGTGATGCAGACGGTGCAAGTGCTGCGCGACCGCGCCGAGCAGGCGGGTAATCTGCAATCGACTCCTCAGGAAGAAGTGAACGACGACCAGGGCTACGTTGAGCTACAACCCACGAACCCGGAGGTTGTGTACGTGCCAACCTACGACCCATGGGATGTTTATGGGGAGCCAATCGCGCCTTATCCTGGATTTTCGTTCTTTGGGGGGCTTGGCGACTTCTTCGATCGGCGCTCCCATTCAGTACGGACTCAGCTTCGCTCTGGGAGCCTTCGATCGCTTGCCTTTTGGCTGGACGGCATGGGGTTGCGACTGGGCGGGGCAAGGGTTGATGTTCAACCATTCCGGTTACTACACCCGCAGCAACCAAGTGGCAGATTGGGGTTTGCCGCGCGGCGGGCCACGATCACACTATGGCCGCGGCGGCTCGTGGGGCGGTCGCGAGGATTCTTATGATCGCGCGAATCCCGGACGGCAGGGATACGATCGCGGCGGCAATGACCGGCGTGGCGGATGGCCCGACAATTCTGGTGGGTCTGGTGGGCGCGACGGGCGTGGCGGCGCACAGTCTTACGTTCGTCCCGCGGAGGGATTCCCCGAGCCAGGACGGCTAAATTACCCCAACCGCACTTCGCAGCAGCCGGGCTACGGATATTCGCATCCCTCGATGCCTTCGCAGGGTTCTTACCGAACCACGCCGGGCTACTCGCGTATAGCGCCCGAGCAGAACTACGGCTATCGCCCGCAGACTTACCCAGATCGATCACCGGCATACACGAATCCGGGCTATTCCAACAGGCCGCAAAGTTACAGTAATCCGGGTTACAGTTACGGCTACACGGGCCGCACCCATTACGGATACATGGGGCCGCAGACCTATGCCACGCGTCCTGGCTTTGGTTATTCGAGCCCGTCGAGGTCGTATCGCGCGCCGCAGCCCGACTACTCACGCGGAAATTCGAACCGCTCCTATGAGAACTTCGGCAACTCGATGGCGCGGAACGAGCGCTCGGGCGGATTCCATCTCTTCGGCGGTGGACAGCCCAGGGGATTCAGCAACCAGCGCGCGCCGTCGAACTCCTACAGAGCGCCGCAGAGTTTTGGCGGGGGGCGTCAGAACTTTGGTGGGGGACATCAGAGTTTCGGTGGCGGGCACCAAAGCTCTGGTGGCGGGCACATGAGCGCGCCCAGTATGAGCCACTCCGGCGGCGGACACCGCCGCTGAGCATTTCGGCCACTCAGGGAGTAAGCGTTTAGTGAAGCTTGTTTTTGCAGGCGCGGCTCATCCTTCAAATCGACTCAGATCCGTATCCGGCGCGGGATGCCCAAGCACGCGGCACATGGCCACGATCTGGCCTTTGTGGTGAAAGGCATGCGTCAGGACGTGATGAAGGATGAACGCGGGAGTCCGAACCGCAATGTCTCCATCGGGAAATCGAAGCTCCGTATCGCCGTTCAATTGCTCACTCGTGAGGCCGGACAAATAGGCCAGGGTCTGATCACTCATTTCGCGCTGCAAGAGTCTGGCATCGGCAACAGAGGGGCAGTCTTTTGGATTCCGGTCGTTGAATCTTAGTCCCTGGATCGTGTGGATCCAGAATCCTTCGCAGTTGAAAATGTGAATCACCTGCTCGCGAAGCGTGCGAAATCCGAAATCCGGCAGTTCCGCTGTATATTTGCCGGCGGGGATGGTGGACAGGTGGTCGAGCACGAGGCTAAGACGGTCGTGTGTCCAAAAATGAAATCTTCGAATGCCGTCGAGGGTAAACATCGGAGTTGCTCCCAGAACACGATGATGGGGATTAAACGGGGATTCCAGAATTCGAGCGCTGGGGAATCAGAATATACCGGCATCTCGAGCGTCGCAATATGAACGCGCGATGAATTGTCCGGAACGCGTAGACCGGAGTCTCGCTCTGGCTCTAACATCGATTGTCAATGGGGCCATTTACGGCCCCTGAGCTGGTTTGTCGATGAAACGATCCGTCACTCTCAAAATTTTGGTTCTCTGCTCGTTGTGCGCGCTCGCCGTTTCGCGAGCCGCCGCGCAAGGCCCGCCTTATCAAACCGACGATCCGGTTCCCGTTGACCTGCATCACTACGAGTTCTATATCTTCGGCGGGATGGACGGCACCCCTGTTGAAATAGACTCCACCGGCCCCGCCTTCGAGTTCAACTGGGGTGCACTGCCGCGGCTGCAACTCCACGCCATCTTGCCCTTTGGCGTCGCAGCCCCTTTGAACCATCCTGTTTATGCTCCGAGTGGCGCGGGCCCTGACGCGTTTGGCCTCACCGACATGGAACTGGGCGCCAAAGTCGCATGGATCAAAGAGACAAAGCACTTTCCGCAAATCGGCAGCTTCACCATGTTTGAGATGCCCACTGGCAACTCAGACAAGGGCCTTGGCGTGGGGAAAGTCTGGTACAAACTGCCCATCTGGCTGCAAAAGAACAAGGGTAAGTGGCTCTTTGACGGCGGCGGAGGCTACCAGGTGGTCCCGCAGACCGGCTTCCGCAATTTTCCCTATACCGGCTGGCTCATCAAGCGCGAGCTGAGCGAGCAGTGGGAGCTCGGCGCTGAGGTTTTTGCGCATGGCGCAGAGGGATCCGCACCCGCGCAGACGCAAGCTTCCACGATGATCGATGTCGGCGGTTATTACCACTTCAAGCACAATACCAACGAGCAATTTTTGTTCTGCTACGGCCACTCGGTCGCTGGACAAACCGAGAACTACGCTTACGTGGGCATGTACTGGACGTGGGGCAAGGACGCGAAGAGCGCGCCGGACGATAAGAAAGCGCCAGAGGCTGATCTGCTTTTCCCAGCGCCGCCGCATCGCAATGGATTTTGACGGCACGGCGCGATGCGGTGCTTGCGGACAGCGCGGAAAGGACGGCTCGAATGGAGATTACTGTACGCGGTCTGTGGACGATGATCCACGGAATGGGCTTCGGCGCGCTCTATCTCATGGCGTGTTCGGGCGCGCTGGTTGAGCTGTACCGCCGATACACTTCGCCGCTTGGCCCGGAGATCAAAATTGAAGACGAGCGGTTCCTGCGGATCTACCTGACCGCAATGGCCGTGCTTGCCTGGCTGACCGTGCTCACCGGCGCTTACGTCATCTATCCCTGGTATCGCGCAGTACCACCGCCGGGAGCCGCAAATCTAGCGGCCTTTCCGCAACGCCTGCTCATGTCGAATCCCTCAACGTCCGGCTGGCACTCCATCGGCATGGAGTGGAAGGAGCACGTTGCATGGCTCGTGCCGATCTCTATCACCATGGCGGCGGCGGTCTTTTCTCAATATCGGCGCAGCCTCAGAGTTCATCCGGAGCTTCGAGCCGCGGTGCTGGGCTTTGTGTGGGTCTCGCTTCTCGCCGCGGGCATCGCCGGCTTCTTCGGCGCGATGCTCAACAAGAATGCGCCGGTTACGGGCGGCCCGACGATCACCATCGTCCAGGGAGGGCGGAAATGAGCGCTCAAACTCACTGGCAGCACTCCGCGGGCAATGTTGAACCCGAACGGCGCGGGCGCGGCCGCCGTGCTTTCAGCCGGCATCGGCTCGCTCGCAGTTGCGGTCTTCGCCATCGTTGCCGACAAGGCCGCGCCGATCAAGAGCCTGATGAACTTCTACAAGCCGACCGGCCCGCTTTCCGGCGTGACAACGTGCGCGATCGTGGTATGGTTGGCCGCCTGGGCGCTTCTTCACCGGCGCTGGTCGCAGCGGAGTGTCGCGGTGGGGCGCGTCACTGTCACGGCGTTCATCCTGCTTTTTCTGGGCTTGCTGCTTACGTTTCCACCCATCGCTGATTTGATGTAGACGAAGTCTCGAGCGTCATCTGCGGCCGCTTGAGGTCGCGCAAAAGAAAACGCCGGAGCTGGCATGGTGCCAGCCCCGGCGTTTGGTTGATCAGTGGTTCGGTTTACTGCCAGGCTGCGGTTGCCGTATCAGTAAATTGGAAGCTATCAATGTGGCGAGCCACGAGCACCAGGTTGCCGTTGGTGGAGTTCTTCAGTAACAATCCCACCACGCGAACCTTCGCGCCGTTGCTCAGGTCATTGAAGGCCGCGAAACCATAGCGGAAGTCGCAGGCCGGCCCAAGGTACACCGTCACCGTGGACGGAACAACCTGTCCCGCGAACCCGGTGATCTGCATCTGGAAGAGCCCTTGCGCTGAGCTCTGGCTGCCGGCCACAATCGTGCCTTCATAGCCCCAGTTCTCCAGATGGATGCGATTGACCGTGATAGCCGTGCCTGTGGCCGGAGCCGCTTCAGCATCGGTGCCGCCGACAACGATCTCCTGACCAGGGGTCAAGGCAGACGAGTTGAAGAGGAGCTGCGTGAACGCGTTGTGCATCCAGTAGATGCCATACTTCTCGTTTCCGGAAATGTCCACCTGAGCGATGCCGCCCAACGGAACATCAGCCAGTGAAGACGGCTCGACCGCACGCACGTAGAAGTCAAGGTTGGTGGCCGGGCCCGTCGCCGGAGTCACGTACGTGACCAAACCTCTGGCGTAGAACTTGCTGTCGGTCACCAGCGCCACTTCGTCGGCGTCCAGAGTCTGATCGGCTGGGTCCAGAGATCCCGCGATCTCCACAACGCTGCTGGTGTTCAGCGAAGTCAGGCTCGCGCCGCCATCCCACTCGGTTGTGGAGCTGGTGTTGATGGTGAACTGCTCGCCGTGCGGACCCTGAATGGTGAACGAGCTGGGTTCAGTGCTGCTCGTCGGCGCAGTTACCACGGATCCGTAGAGCAAGTCGATGTGCGCGCCCGCGTCGGTGCGCGTTACCGCGCGGACGTCAATTGTCGGAGTCACAGTGACGTCGCCGCTGGTGTTGACCTCGATGTTCCCGTTCGAATCCACCGGAATGGATTGGGCCAGATCAAAGTCCATGCGGAGACCCACCGGCGGCGTGTTCGTGCCAATGGTCAACGCCTTCGGCAGAGTGAATGTCACTGTTGACGTTGAGAAGGCAGCGGGGGCTGTCGCGATGGTCGGCGCGCCTCCACCGGAGGGGACGTTCAGGTAGCCCACCGTTCCGGAGCCAAAAACAAACGTGACGCCGGTGTAGGTTCCAGCAGGAACCTGGTTCATATCGACCAGAGTCTGCAGGCCGTTGAAGCGGGCAAAGTCCACTGTCGGCGTGCCGTTCACGAGGGTCGATGTCGTTGTGGTGCCATTGGTCAACTCAACGGCCATAAGCTGCACCTGAAATGAAACGACTGAAGCTAATGGCGCGTCCGTGCCTACCAAAAAGGCCGAGCCAGTAGCCACGTTGGCTTGGGTTCCGGTCAAAGAACTGGTGCAGCCCGCAACCATCAGCGCAACGGTGGCGAGTGGGAGAAGCGCCAGCCTCAAAAGCATTGTGCGTGTCTTAGGGGACATATTTGGATACGTCGCTTTCCGCGGGCTACCGAAGCTTAAATTGAGAGTGCCGTGAGAAGTATTTTTCCGTTCCTGTGCAGGAAACATCGCCCAGTCCGCGAGCCATTGCCGGGGCTTACCCAAAGAATTTGAAGATCCAAGGACTCGCTACGACCAGGCAGGAAAAATAATCCATTCCACAGCGGGCTCTCGCTCGGAGCTTTCGCCTAGATTTAGTTACAGCGACAGACTCGGTGCTTTAGAACACCATCCGTCGTCCATTGGTTAGACACAAGCCTATTCAACGAAGTTGTGGCAGGATGCAAAAAAAGTTTCAACAGCCCTCTATCTGAGGATATCTGCTGAGTTACCACGGTAACCTTGGCCGGTTATCCACAACTTAGTCGATCTTTCTCAGGCATGCCCCGCTGAAAGCTACTTTGCAAGGGGCGACTTAGATCTGCCGTCCGGCCGGCCCTGAAACGTGTGCGAACGTCTTCGCGAGGTTTCCCTCAGAACACTTCTGAACGCACGCCCTCGGGAATCGGCGCATGCTTCAGCAGGCCCAGCTCTCCGGCCAGCCGTTCCAGCTTGGCGCGCGTGGCCGCGGTGGGAGGCACCAAAGGCAATCGCAATTGATCGCCGCATTTTCCCATCAGGCTCAGGATGGTCTTCACCGGCGCGGGATTCGACTCCCAGAAATTGGCTTCCAAGAGCCGCGAAAAACGGCGCTCCAGCTCGCGCGCTTCATCCCAGTTGTTGTCGAGCGCGGCGCGGATCATGCGAGCCATTTCAGCCGGCGCCTCGTTCGACGCTACGCTAATGAGACCCTGCGCACCGACCGCGATCGCCGCGAGGGCAAGGTTGTCGTCGCCAGAAAAAATCTTGAAACCGCGCGGCATGATGTGCGCGAGCTCGGCGAATTGTGTAAGCCTGCCGCTCGCTTCCTTGATGGCCTCAATGTTCTTCGCCGCCGCAGCCAGGCGCGCCACTGTCTCCGGCTCCAGATTTGCCGCCGTGCGTCCCGGCACGTTGTACACGCAAACCGGGAGCGGATCAACCTCGCGCGCCAGCGCAAGAAAATGCTGAAACTGCCCCTCCTGCGTGGGCTTGTTGTAGTAGGGATTGGCCGAAAGCACCGCCGCGACGCCGGGGATGCGCTTGAGATGCGCTGCCAGGTGAACCAGCGCGCGCGTGGAGTTGTGCGTGCAGCCAGCCCATACTGGAACCCGTCCCGCTGCGGCATCGATCACCAGCCGCACCACGCGCAGCCACTCTTCTTCGTCCAGCGTCGCCGCTTCTCCGGTCGAACCGCAGGCCACGATGAAGTCGATTCCCGACTCAATCTGCCAGTTCACCAGCGACCACAGCGCCGGCTCGTCGATCGATCCATCCGCCCTGAACGGTGTGACAATTGCGGTACCACAGCCTATCGTTTCCATGACAGGTCAAGTTTATAACGGTATGGTGCGGTGAGCGTGAATAGGAGCTTGCAGGTGCGCGAGATTCATGACGCAGAATGGCCGCGATCTCAGGCAGAAATATGGCGCCTGCCTCTGCGTCCAATTGGTGAGCTATTAGGGAGGGAACGTGATGAACCGGCACTTTATAGCTGATCGAAGATTTCGCGGAACTCCCAGGCGCCCTGTTTGCCGCAGAGCCATTCGGCGCCGCGCACCGCACCCAGCGCGAACCCGCGGCGAGAAAGTGCGTCGTGTCGCAGCTCCAGCGTATCGCAATCGCTGACAGCGCGCACAATGTGCTCGCCCTTGGCGTCTCCCACGCGGTGCGACTCGACTGGGACATCGATTCCCGGCCGCGCGGCAAGAATGATCTCCTTCAGCGTCAGCGCCGTGCCTGAGGGTGCATCCAGCTTGGTCACATGGTGCGTCTCGTCGATGGTGAACTTGTACCCTTCGAGCTTCGCCAACTCCGCCGTTAATTGAAAGAATTTCTGCACGCCGATGGAGAAATTCGTGCCGTAAAGCAGGCCGCCGCCTCGTTGCAGAGCGAGCGCCTTCATTTCGGCGAGCTTCGCGTACCAGCCGGTTGTGCCCACAACTATGCGGCCGCCAAGGGCGAGAACCGCGCGCATGTTTTCCACGGCGGCCTCGGGCGCTGTGAAATCCACTACAACGTCTACGCCGGCCAGGTTCGGCGCCGTCAGCGCCGACGCGCGCACGTTCTCGTCGATATCGAGCGCGCGCACGCCGTGGCCCCGCTCCCGCGCTACTTCAGCGACAAGCGAGCCGGTCTTTCCCTTGCCCAGAACAAGAATCAGCATAGGTTCCTTTGGAACAGTTCGCAGTTCACAGTTCGTAGTTGAGATGTTGCTGTGATCGGTGCGCTGTGAACTGCGAACTAAGAACTATGGACTGCCTTTCTCGCTTCCACGTCGAAGATTGCCGGGTCGGGCTCCTTGAAAAACGCCGCGTGCAGCGAGCGAACTGCTTCGTCGGCGTCATCCTCTTCAATCATGAAGCTCATGTTGATTTCGCTCGCGCCCTGCGAGATCATGCGCACGTTCACGTGGCGGATGGCGTTGAACACCTGCGCGGCGATGCCGTTCTGCCCGCGAATATCCTCGCCCACCATGCACACCAGAGCCTTTTTCCCCTCGAGTTTCACGTCGGCCATCTGGCCCAGGTCGGCGGAGATCGCGGGCAGGCTCGCGTTCGAATCCACGGTGAGCGAAATGCTCACCTCGCTGGTTGAAACCATGTCCACCGGGCATTTGTGCTTGTCAAAAACCGCAAACATCTTGCTCAGGTAGCCGTGCGTCATCAGCATGCGGCTGGCCACAATGTCGATAATCGTCAGCTTCCTCTTTACCGCAATCGATTTGAAGGGGCTGTTGCAGTGCGGCGCCACGGAAATGATGCGCGTGCCCTCGCAGCCCGGATTTCGGCTGTTCAGGACCAGCACCGGAATATTCTTCTTCACCGCCGGCAATATTGTGGCGGGGTGCAGAACCTTGGCGCCGAAGTAGGCGAGCTCCGCCGCCTCCTCAAAGCTAATGACTCTGACGCGAAGCGCATCGGGGCACACGCGCGGATCGGCGGTCATGATTCCGTCCACATCGGTCCAGATTTCGATGGTTTCGGCGTTGAGCGCACCGCCGACGAGAGCGCCCGTGTAGTCGGAGCCGCCCCTGCCCAATGTCGTCGTTAATCCCGCTTCGTTCGATGCAATGAATCCGCCCATCACCGGAACCTTGCCCTGCGCGATGAGAGGCAGCAATTTTTCCGGCGCGCGCTTCTCGATGACGTCGTCGAGTGGCGCAGCCTTTTGGAATTCGGAATCGGTGACGATGATCTCGCGCGCATCCACATGTTCGGCGTTCACGCCGCGCTCACGGAATGCCGCGGTCACGATGCGGCTGGAGAGACGCTCGCCGTGGCTCACAATCAGATCGGAGATGCGGGGTGTCAGTTCGAGAATCGCGGACACGCCGCGCAGCACTTCATCCAGCGCGTCGAATTCTTCGTCGATGACCTGAATCAGCCTGGCGATTGTTGCTTGTTCTTTCACCAGTGCGCATGCTGTGTCGCGATGACGCGCCCTGAGCCGCGAGTTGATGGCCAGTGCGCCAGTGCGGTCGCCTTCCGCCGCTGCCGCCGCCGCGCGCAGCAACTGGTCGGTCACCTTGGCCATGGCGCTCACCACCACCACGGGGCTCTTGCCGCCGGCCGCGCGCCCGGCCACAATTGCCGCGGTACGCCCAATCGCCGCCGGATCCTCCACCGACGTGCCGCCAAACTTCATCACGACCAGATTCATTTCCTGCTTCCCGCTCATCGTCTGCGTTTCGCCCGCCGGTGCTTCGGCAATCTTTTCTTACGCGCGCGCCGTCGCCACAGGCGCAGGTTCAAGCTTGCCAAGGCTGGCCAGCATCTCGGCATTCAAAATTGTTGCTCCTGCCGCCCCGCGCACGGTGTTGTGCGAGAGCAGCACGAATTTCCAATCCAGCAGGCTGCACGGGCGCAGTCGTCCTACGGTGACCGTCATGCCCTTGCCGCGGCCACGATCGAGGCGTGGTTGCGGGCGATCATCTTGCTCCGCCCACTCGATCGGCTGCTCCGGCGCGGACGGCAAGCCTAGCCCTGCGAGCGGCCGGAAATCTGCCCACGCCGCCAGAATGTCTTCGCGCGTCGCCTCGCGTCCCAGCTTCCTGCCCAGCTTGATTGACACGCACTCCGTGTGCCCGTCGACCACCGCAACGCGGTTGCAGTGCGCAGTCATCTTCGCATCGAGCGGCGTCACCGCACGGCCATCCAGCCGGCCCAGCAGCTTGAGCGTCTCCGTCTCCATCTTTTCTTCTTCGCTGCCGATATAGGGAATCACGTTGTCCAGAATGTCCATCGACGCGACACCGGGATATCCAGCGCCCGAAACAGCCTGCATCGTGGTCACAAAAATCTGCTCGATGCCGAAGCGCTCCTCGATCGGCTTGAGCGCCAGAACCAGCCCCATCGCGGAGCAATTGGAATTGGTGACGATGTAGCCGCCAGACTCTTTGCGCGAGGGCTGATCTTCAATCATCTCGAGATGGCTGGCATTCACCTCAGGCAGCACCAGCGGCACGTTCGGCGCCATGCGGAAGGCGCTGGAATTCGAAATCACCGCACAGCCGGCTGCGGCAAACTTCGGCTCCATCTCGCGAGCGATCGCGGTGTCCACGCTGGCGAAGATAATCTTCGGCGCGCCCTCAGGCTCCGCCGCCGAAACGGTCATCTTCGCGATGCGCTCCGGCAGGGCCGTATCGAGCCGCCACTTGGCGGCTTCTGCATAAGTCTTGCCGCTCGAGCGATCGCTGGCCGCAAGCCACGCGATCTCGAACCAGGGGTGGTCTGCGAGCAGTTGAATGTAGCGTTGGCCGACCATACCGGTCGCGCCCAGAATGCCGATTGGGTACTTGTTTTTCATGGCCTTGACTCTATCCAGTGTACTAGAGGCAGAGTCTGGCCGCAGAAGCGATGCGTTACGCCATCGCCGCCAGTATTGCGTCGGTAAACTGCGTCGTGCCGGCCGTTCCGCCCACGTCGCGGGTCAGCGTTTTTCGCTCGCCGTACACCTTTTCGAGCGCCTTCTGCGCCTTGTCCGCTGCGTCCGTCTCATCCAGGTGCCGCAGCATCAGAATCGCCGATTGCAAGAGCGCTGTCGGATTGGCCACATCTTTACCCGCAATGTCTGGCGCGGAGCCGTGCACCGCTTCGAAGATCGCGCAATCCACGCCAAGGTTCGCGCCCGGAGCCAAACCAAGCCCGCCGACAAGGCCCGCGCACAGGTCGCTGACGATATCACCGTACAAATTCTCCAGTAGCAGCGTGTCGTACTGGTATGGATTCATCACCAACTGCATGCAGGTGTTGTCGATCAGGTGCTCGCCATAGATGATGTCGGGGAATCCCTCGGCCACTTGCCGCGCGCAGCGCAGAAAAAGCCCGTCCGACAGCTTCATGATGTTCGCTTTGTGGATCGAGTGAACTTTCTTGCGTCCATGCTTACGCGCATATTCGAAGGCAAACAGCGCAATCCGGGTCGATCCCTTTTCTGTGATCACCTTGATGCTCTCGACCACGCCCGGAACCACTTCGTGCTCCAGACCTACATACTCGCCTTCGGTATTTTCGCGCACGATTACCAGATCCACTCCGGGATATTTGGTGTCGAGGCCGGGAAGATTGCGAATGGGGCGCAGATTCGCGAAGAGATCGAACTTCTTGCGCAGCGTGACGTTGATGCTTTTGAAGCCGCCGCCGATGGGTGTTGTGACCGGGCCTTTGAGCGCCACGCGATTGCGCTCGATTGACGCGTAGAGCGCCGCGGGAATGTACTCGCCGTGAATCTCGAAGGCCTCAGCGCCCGCGGCAAATCGCTCCCACTCGAACCTCGCGCCGGTGGCTTCAAGGATCCGCACGACGGCCTGCGTGACTTCCGGGCCGATGCCATCACCGGGGATTAGCGTAACTTTGTGCGTCTTCGTCTCTGACATAGCTTTTAGCTCTTCTTCTTCCCGTGGCTGGCGAGCAGTCCCTCAAGTTCTTCCTTGAATTCGCGCACATCCTTGAAGTCGCGATAGACCGAGGCGAAACGAATGTATGCGACCGTATCAAGGCCCTTGAGGTGCTGCATGATCAGCTCGCCAACTTCGGCTGTGGTGCGTTCGCGTTCGGGCGCGTCGATGAGAAAACTCTCGGCGGCGTCCACAACGGTCTCGAGCTGGCTCGAAGAAACCGGCCGCTTTTCGCACGCGCGCAGCAGGCCGCTGAGAATTTTCTGCCGATCGAAGCGCTCACGCCGGCCGTCTTTCTTCACCACCATGTAGGGAATTTCGTCGATGCGCTCATAGGTGGTGAAGCGCCGGTTGCAGCTTTCGCACTCCCGCCTTCGCCGGATCGAGTCGGCCTCTTTGCTCTCGCGCGAGTCGACAACACGATCCTGCCCGAAACCGCAATAAGGACATTTCATCTTTAGGCTGATTTTACGGCATCGACGCGCATTTCATGCGCTGGCGCTATGGCCGGCGCACTGCATCACGCCCAGGAATCGCACCCACGGCCCCACCGCCTCCCGATATTGGTTCGCCATGATGCGCGAAATCTGGTGCAAATGTGTAAGGTCACTCGCTGCCCATGTCGCCAGAAGTTGCGACAAAGTCACGGTGCCCAACGCCGGGTGGCGTCCGCGCCGGCCGAGGTCCTGCGGCGTCAGCTTCAAGGCGCGCAAATCACCGATCCCCTTGGCTCGCGCCAGCGCGAATTCGTCGAGCAACTGGCCCAGCGTCTTACCCGCGGCGTAGCGCACGTGCCCCTCCCGATCGAACGGCGTAAAGGTCTGCTCTTCGCCGGACTCGAGAATCACTCGCGCCCGCGGAATCCAGTCCTCGTCCTCACAGTGGATCAGGTGCGCCACCACGATGCGCGCGCTCCATGTATTCTCGCCCTCGTTGGTCTCCGTCCACATCTCCGGCAAACCGCGCAGCAGTGCGTCAAGTGCCGCCGGCGTGCGCTCAAGCAGTGCGATTGTATTTTCGAGATTCTGTTCCATCCAAATCCTCCCCGCCCTCTTGTTCCCTGCACTTAGACAACAACGGCCTGAGAACTTTTGGTTCCCAGGCCGATGCCGGTGGACTGTTGGGATTGGACTAAGGCCATCGCGCTGCCGCGAGTGCCAGAGCCATGACGGAGGTCCTCCGCCTGGACTTACCTGAGTCTTGGGCGCGATGCCCTAGGCCTCAGTCACCTCACGTGAGATACAACTCGAACAATCTTTGCTCATAGGCTGGATCAACCTCCTTTCCCGTGTAAAGACAAATTACGACTTAGTCCGCCGCGGCGTCAAGCGGGCTTCCGACGCGATCCGCGATTTGCGAGTGTTGCAAAGTTCTTCTTCGCCTCGCGCACCGTGAGCCCCGAGAAGCCGGCGCGCGTCGATTTCAGGAATTTCTCGATGGCCCGCCAGTCGTGCCATGCATAGTCGCGCAGTGCCCAGCCGATCGCCTTACGGATAAAGAACTCTTTTTCAGCCGCAAGCAGCTCCGCGTAGCGAAAGAGCCGTTCTGTGTCGACCTCCTCGCGCAGGCCAAGCTGATGCAGCATGGCGATGCGCCGCACCCAGAAGTTTTCGTGCTTCACCGCCGCATCCATGGCGCGCTTGCCCTTGGCTCCCGCGCGCCGCACAACCGGGATAATCGGCTTCAGCAGCGAGTCGACCGTGTCCCACCACGACTTTTGCTGCACCAGTTCGAGAAGCCATGGCAGATCGTCGAGGGTCAGGATGGCCTGGTAGCGTCCAAGCAAACCGATCGCGACATACTGGTATTCCCGCTCGCGCGTTCGCCACAGCCCTTCCGCGGCCATGCGCAATTCCTCTCGGTCTGCCGGCGAGAAGCTCTTGATCAGCGGCGCTACAGCAGCGCGATGATCCGGCATTGAGACGCCCAGATACTCAAACTGATTGCGCATATAGGCGCGCATGGCGGCGGATCGCTCCGCATTCTTCAGCGGCCGCAGGGCCGCCCGCACTTCACGATGAAACTTCGCGACTTTTTTGTTTTCTTGAGCCATTGCAACGCTTCCCTTGTTGTTGAACTGCTACTGATTGCGAAGCCTCGCTGCCCACTCGCGGACGCCAGTTGGAGTGACGCGACTGCCACTGGACTCGCTCGCAGTCAATTGGACGGCAAGATTGCCGACGGTCGCGCTTTCGGTCTCGCCAATTTCGACGGGCAGACCAGTCCGCTGCTCGGTCAAGGCGATCAACAATTTGTTGCGGGTGGCTCCGCCGATCATGTGGATGCGATCCAGTTTGCGCCCCAGCATTCTCTCGAGATTCGCCGTCGCCGACGCGTACCTCCGCGCCAGGCTCTCAAAGATCGTCCGCGCAAACAGCGGCTCATTGCCAGCTACATCTGGAATCTCTTCGAAGCCCAGGCGCGTGAGCTCGCTGTTGATGCGCCGCGGCATATCGGAGTCGAGCATGAGTGTTTCGGCATCCATGTCGAGAACGCCGCGGGTGTCATTGCATGCAGACTTCTGGACGAGATCTTCGATGGACCAAGTGCGTCCTTGCGCCGCCCACGCGTCCATGCACTGCTTGAGCACCCACATGCTGTTGATGAGTGAATGAAACAGGAGCCCGCCGGCCGCCGCGCCGATGTTCGTATAGCCGGCGTCGAAGGCATGCCTCGTCGTGACCGGATTTTGGATGATCGTACCCACCAGCGACCACGTGCCCGAACTAATGTAAGCGGCCGAGCTCAGGTCAGTGGGAATGCCGGCAATGGCGCTGGCCGTGTCGTGCGTCGCCGGCGCAATGATCTGCGTGGTGCGGAAGGCATCGAGTTGCGCCAACGGGCCTGCGAGCGGACCCAGAACCGTCCCCGTCGCAACGATCGGCGGCGCGGCTTCGAGCGGCAACCCCAGCAGCTCAAAAAGCTCCGCGTCCCAGTTGCCGGTTTCGAGACTCACCAGTCCGGTGTGCGAGGCATTTGTGGACTCAGCTACGCGCCGGCCGCTCAACCAATAGAGAACAAACTCCGGAAGCATCACCCACGGCGCGCGATTGTCGATTTTCTGATTTTTCTCTTCGGGCCCAGCGGCTGAATCAGCCAGAAGCTGATACACGGTGTTGATCTTCAGGGGGTAGGTCCCGGTGCGCCGGTACAAGTCAAAGGGGGAAACGATCCGGTCCGCCGCTTCCTTAGTCGCCGTGGTTCGCTCGTCGCGATAGCAGAACGGCTCGCGCAACATTGTGCCGTCTGGCGCAAGGCGCACGTAGTCCACTGACCAACTGTCGACGCCTATCGATGCAATGCCTTCGGGAGCCGCCATGGCGGCTTTGCGCAAACCTTCATCAAGTCCCGCAAGTATTCGAGTGAGCGGCCAGCACAGAGAATCGCCCTGCCGCACCGGACCATTCGGAATGCGATGGATGACTTCGATGCTGGGTCGGCCGCTTATCCAGCGAAGCAGCGAGACGCGGCAGCTTTCTGCGCCTAAATCGATAGCGACGCGCGCTGCTTCTTGCATGGCGAGATCGAAACTCCAACTTCTTCAGCGCACAAAAGCTTCAGTCAACCCGCCATCCACAGGAATCACATGGCCCGTTGTGCAACGCGCCCTGGGACTGGCCAGAAAGAGAATGGCTTCCGCGCAGTCAGACGCTCCGATTGCCTTGTGCGTCAGTGTGCGCTCGGCATAGAACGCCGCCAGGCGGCTGCGAAGCTCCTCGTCGCTAAACGATTCCTGGAAAGGAATATTGTATTTGCGCAGCGAGACACGCACGCGGTCGCGCGGAAACATCATTGACCCCTTCACAACCGTGGCGGGACCAATGCCATTCACGCGCACGTTGGGCGCCATGCTCACCGCCAATTCGCGGATCAGGTGCGAGAGCGCGGCCTTGCTCACGTCGTAAGCCTCGCTGCCGCGCTTGGCCACCACTGCGTTAGCAGAGCTGGTGAAGACTATGTTCCCGTGCAGTCCCTGCTCTTCAAACATCTTTGCAGCTTCGTCGGCGAGCAGGTAGTTCGCGGTTACGTTCACGGCCAGCGTGTCAGCCCACATCTCGTCGGCAATCTCGCCCTCCAGCGTCGACGGAAACACCGCTGCGGTGTTGATGAGAATGTCGATGCCACCGAAGGCCAGCGCCGCTTCGCCGAGCGCTTTGCGAATCGATTCGCGGCTGCGAATATCGACACCGAAGTGGCCTGTCAACTCGGGCGACGAGATCGCGGCAATTTCGCCCGCCACGCGCGCCACGCCTTCTTCGTTGCGGTCGGCGACAAAGACATGAGCGCCGCGCGATGCAGCCAATCGCGCCACTTCGCGCCCAATGCCGCTGGCTCCGCCCACGACGAAAGCCACGCGCCGGCTTAGCTCTTTTTCCGGCGGCCGGCGGCGAATCTTTGCCTCTTCCAGCGCCCAATACTCGATGCGAAATGCTTCCGCAGCGGGCAACGCTACATAATTGTCGTAAACTTTGAAGCTCGCCGGATCCATTCCCGGTGGGCACTGCGGCACTATTCCGCTCACCGCGCCGTCGCCCAGCAAGCTTGCGCCTTCCATCACGTGAATGGCATTCACATAAAACTCGCCGGTGATGCGCGCCTCGGTCTTGTCTTTGCCGAAGCTGAACATCCCCAGCCCTGGAATCAGCACCACGGCGGGGCTGGCGTCGCGTATCGCCGGCGAATCGGGCTTGGCAAACGTCCGATAGTAGTGACGATATTGGTCGAGATACTCGGCGAGCGCGCAATCGATTTGCGTCTTCAACGCCTCAATGCCATCGTTGGCGCCCCAGTTCACAAACATGGGCCTGATCTTGGTGCGGATGAAGTGATCGGGACAACTGGTTCCCAAAAAGGCCAGAGCCTTGCCGTGCGCGGAGTCAACAAACTGCAGCACGTCGGGCGCGTCAGAATAGCTGCTGATAAACCGCTGCCTGGCGCTGATGCGCCCACGCAGAAAAGGTGCGATCTGGATCGCAATTTCGCGGCGATCTGCGCGCGCAGGAAGCGCCTCGCCTCCGAACCGCGCCGTTCCCTTCGCTTGCCCGTGACGCTCGATGAATTGGCCAATGCTATCGATCATGTGCAGCGTGTTCAGATAGCACTCGCGCTGCGTCTGGCCCCAGGTAAAGAGCCCGTGCCCGCCCAGCACGATTCCGTCGCAGCCCGGATTCTCCTTGACGATCCGCTTCATCATCATCGCCAGCTCGAAGCCGGGACGCTGCCATGGCAGCCACACCAGCGAGTGGCCAAACTCGCGATTGAACTCTTCCATCTTCGATTTGCCGTTAGCACTGGCCGCGAGCGCGATCGCCCAATCGGGATGCAGGTGATCGACGTGCGGAAAGGGCAGAAATCCGTGCAGCGGCGTGTCAATGGACGCGGCGACTGGATTGTTGCGGAAGGCGCACAGCGGATACATCTCCGCCATCTGATCTTCGAATTCCACGCCTTTGTAGATGCGCTCCAGCGCCAGAAGCTTTTCCTGGTAAAGCGTGGCGAACCCGGCGCGCTTGATGCTGCCAAGGTCGCCGCCCGAACCCTTCACCCACAGCACTTCTACAGGATTGCCGGTCAGCGGGTCGAGCTCGACAACCTTGGAACTCGTGTTTCCACCGGCAAAGTTGGTGATGCGCAGATCTGAACCGAGCAGATTCGAGCGGTAGCGCAGAAGTTCAGGCTCATCGAGACCTGCCGCGACCGTCGGGTCCCAGCGGTCCTCGAGAAAACGCAATACAGAAGAAGCTGTCGTAGCCATTGTCATAAGGGGCACTCAATAGGGGGAAGAACCAAACTCAACTCCATGATACAGCCGCCAGCGGGCCGTAAATCGTTTCAAAGGGGGATTCCGTCGGGCGCGCTCTAATGCACTGCCACCGCATGCGCCGGATTCCTTTCCAACGTTCGTTTCCCCTTCTCAATCTCACCCAGAGAATCCGGCGATACGGGGCGGTGGTGCACATAGTTATATGGAGGCACTGTGTACCCGCGCAGGATTGAAATACCGAGCTGAATCAACCGCGGTCCGTAAGTCTCCGCTTCGTGCGAGATGGAGCCGACAATCGCGCTCGATTGTGCGAGCATCTCCTCTAACACTTCGGGAATGCAATCCTGACCTACGATCGCGAAGTTCCCCTCCTGGCCGGCCTCGCGCACTGCATCCAGAACGCCCAATGCACTGGTATCGTTCACCGCGGCCACCAGCGTGAGCTCGCCACCCTTGTGTTCCCTCAGATAGGCGCTCATCGACTTGTGGCTCGCCTCGCGCATGCCTCTTCCTTCAATCTGCACGAATCGATCCGCGGTCAGCTCTTTGAACCGCTCGCGGATTCCGTCAAAGGCGCCGGTAATGCGGTGCTGCACAAAGCTGCCGGCCTCCCTGAAGCCCACGCCCACCACTCTGTCCACTTCGCCTTTCCATTGGCGCTGCGCGTATTGCGTCAGGATCGCCGCGGCCTCGTATCCAACCTCGAAGTTATCCACTCCGAAGTACGTTGCATTGGGGTGGGGCACATCGATTGCCACCATGGGAATCTCGGCTTTCTTAAAGATGTGCGCCACGCGCGGCGCCGCCGCTTCCTCCACCTGGAACTCGAGAACCAGGTCCACTCGCTTGGCCACGAACTCCTCTGCGTTGCGCGCGGCCACATCGGGATCGTAGCGGTTATCCAGAACGATCAGCTCCACGCCAGAGGCTGCCGCTGCCGCGGTCACGCTGCGTGCCACCGCCTCGCTGAAGGGCATCTCCGCGCTCTGCACGGCGAGTCCAAAGCGTAAGCGCTTCGGCCTCGACACCAGCCTGTACTGCCCGCTCGGCGTCTGCGCCAGGTAGCCGCGATGCACCAGCGTTTTTAAAATGCGATAGACGCTGGTCTTTGAAATGTTGGTCCGCTTGTAAATGTCTTCGAGCGTCAGTGGCAGGTGGTCCTGCTCCAGCAACTCGATCACATCGAGCGCCTTGGAGAGAATCGGAATCAAGTACAGCCTTTTGATTTTCGCCTTGGCCAACCGTTCCCCTTTTTTGACTCCCCTATTGAAACACACCTCTGCCGGGCGGTCGGACGCCTGCCGTTACGCATAGCTGCCCGCGGCCGAATTGCGGTTGCCGCGCTCCTTGGCCACGCGTTCCACATAACCGCCTGAGCGCAACGCCTCCAGCGGGTCGGGCTGCAGGCCGCGCGCCAGGCGCCACGCGTGCGTCAATGGACGAACGTCGCTCCAGAAAGCGCCGCGATAAAGTTCTTCCGCGGCGACCAGATCGCAGTCCTGCTGCAACTCCGCGAGCTTTTTGCGATCGACGAGCGCAGCTTTCAAATAGAGTTCCTGCGCTGTCATCACGGTCTGGATCATCGCTTCGATCTTGCCCTTCAGGTTGTGGCTCTGGTCGATCATGTAGGCCACTGCGTGGGGCATCCCTTCGGACGGGGCACTGTGGATTTCATGGAAGATGCGGAAGATCTGGTAGGGATCGATCGAGCCCAGCGTCAGGTCGTCGTCGGCATAGCGCCGGTCATTCAAGTGAAACCCGCCCAGCATCCCGGTATGCAGCAGCCACGCCACAATCTGCTCGATATTCTGCGCGTTATAGTGGTGGCCGGTATCGACAAGCACTCGCGCCTGCGGCCCCGCGTGCCTCGCCAGATGGCTCGCCATGCCCCAATCGGCAATGTCGGTGTGATAAAACGCCGGCTCAAAGGGTTTGTATTCCACCAGCAAACGCTGGCTCGGCGCAAGGCGGCCGTGCGCAACACGCAGCGCATCTTCGAGCCAGCCGATCCGCTTGCGCATGCTTTGCGTTCCCGGATAATTCGATCCGTCCGCCATCCACAGAGAAATGTCGCGCGATCCGAGGGCCTTCGCAAGCTCGATCGAATCCAGCAGATGCGTCAGCGCCCGCTCGCGAATGGCGGCAGACGGATTGCAAAGCGAGCCGAATTTGTACTCCTGATCCTCAAAGAGGTTGGGATTGATCGACCCTGAGCGAACGCCGAATCGCTGCTCCAATCGCTTCACTTCCGGGACGTCCTTCAGGCCGTTGGGCAGATCCCAGAGCACATGCAATGCCAGAGTGGGCGTCGCGCCTGTCAGCCGGTTGACCTCGGCCGCATCGGCAAACTTCTCTTCGATGGTCCATGCCGCCGCAGGCTGCATAAACTTGCCGAAGCGCGTGCCCGTGTTCGCGAATCCCCAGGACGGGATTTCAATCGAAAAGCCGTCCAGCGCCTTGAACGCGACTTCCTCTGGATTCGACTCCGGAATCTTCATCGTTTCCTCATTCCCTAACCAGGCTCCTTCGCTGTCGGCTATCTGCTTTCTGCCGCTCGCGGAGCCGGCCAATCTGGAGAATCGCAGCCAGACCCTCAACAGAATGTGTGGGTTTCGGTCGAGAGACCCAATAATATTCCATGAGGAATTAATTGTCTATTGCAATCGAGCCCTCGATTCACCTCCGATCCGGCATCTTGCCCGGCTCTGTCCATCGCTTCCCAACCCGCCAGCTCAGCAGCAGTCCTTCGCGCCGATTGCCGCTTCCATCTCCGCGAATCCCGTCTCAAACCGCCGCACTCAAACCGCTCGTTCCCGGTCTCGTCCGCCCATGGCTCTTCAACCTTCCTCTTCCAGCCCCGTCTAACTGAACGAGTTTTCCGGATTTATTCGTTGCTGGCTGCCTTTTAAGATCTCCTCTTTCGGTTTTATAAGTCCGTTCCGCGCTGATGATTCGTTGCGGCGTTCGCGTTGGTAGCCAGGCGCGTTTCAAAAAAGCGATGCGCCCGGCTACAAATGCCAACCGCACCGGCACATTCGGAGATGGGTGAGCCATGGGTCCGATTATGATGGGGTCTTCGACCATGCAACCGGCTTGTCCCAGTGAATCTATCGTCTTCTTGTTGTTCTCCAATTATCCGGCGGCTCTTTTTCTCCAGGCCGCGAAAACTGTGCGGCACTTCGAGAGTTCTCTCAAGAAAGGTTCCAGGATCACCCCCCTATGATCAACAGGATCAATTCACGCTCGCTCCCTTTTTACTTTTTGGCCAGCCTCTTCCTTTGTTCCGCCGCCTCCATAGCGCAGAGCGTCGCGCCGGCCGTCCGCATCGTCAGCGCCATTGACGAGAGCCAGCGGATCACGCTCACTCACACCGTCAGTCCCTTTGCCAATGCCGCGAACGATCGCGGCGCAGCCCCTGACGGCATGCAGCTCGACCGCATTCAGCTGGTCCTCCAGCGCAGCCCTGCCCAGGAGACAGCGCTCCGCCAGCTCGTCGCGCAGATGCACACACCCGGCTCAGCCAGCTACCATCAGTGGCTCACTCCGGACCAATTCGGCGCTCAATTTGGAGCCTCTGACCAGGACATTGCCACGATTGAATCCTGGCTGGGCAGCCATGGCTTCGCCGTCTCCAAAGTGAATCCCGGCAAGTCCTCCCTCGAGTTCTCGGGCAGCGTGGCGCAGATGCGCGAGGCCTTCCACACCCAGATCCACAAGTACAACGTCGACGGCCAGTCCCACTACGCCAATGCCAACGATCCCCAAATTCCCGCGGCCCTGGCGCCGGTCATCGGCGGGTTTGTTTCCCTCAACAACTTCCACCCCAAAAGCTACGTCAAGAAGCTCGGAGAAGCCTCGCTCAATCCGGCCTCGCATCAGGTCTCGCAGTGGACGTGGGGCAACAGCACCACCGGCACGACTTACATCCTCGCCCCCGCTGACTTCGCCGTTCAATACGATTTGCAGCCGCTTTATAACGCCAACGTCAACGGCGCGGGGCAGACCATCGCCATCATCAACGACTCCAACATCAACATCGATCTCGTCAATCAGTTCCGCACGCTGTTTAATCTTCCCGTCAACCCGCCACAGGTCATCATTGACGGTAACGACCCCGGCGTCGACGGCATCAACAATCCCGATGGCCCCAACGGCGACTCCGTCGAAGCCTATCTCGACGTCGAGTGGTCCGGCGCGGTCGCTCCAAATGCCACCATCGACCTCGTCGTTGCCGCCGACACCTCGATCGAGAGCGGTTTGTTCCTGGCCATTGAGCACGCCGTCTACGGCGATGTCGCGCCCGTCCTCAGCCTTAGCTTCGGCCAGTGCGAATCCACCCTCGGTTCCACGAACTCATTCCTCAATAGCCTGTGGGAGCAGGCAGCCGCGCAGGGCCAGACCGTCATGGTCTCCACCGGAGACAGCGGTTCCGCCGGATGCGACGACAACGCATACTACGCTGTAAACGGTCAGGCGGTCAGCGGCTTCGCCTCCACGCCTTACAACGTCGCCGTCGGCGGAACAGACTTTTACTATTCCGACTACGCCACAGGCGGCGCCAGCATCTCCAACTACTGGAATACGACCGCGAGCCAGTTGCCTGCCGTCTCTCTCAAGCAGTACACCCCCGAGCAGCCCTGGAATGACAGCCAGTTTGGCCTGAACATTAACAACGAGTTCAGCCTGTACGGCGTCACCACCGATGGGGGCGGCGGCGGCGGCGCCAGTAACGGAGCCATCTGCAGCACGAACACCTACAACTCCAGCAGCGGCGCCTGCACCGGGACGCTCAGTGGCTATGCCAAGCCCTCATGGCAGTCAGGCACCGGCGTGCCCACCGATGGAGTGCGCGACGTACCCGACGTCTCGCTCTTTGCCGCAAACGGAAACAACAACAGCTTTTACCCGATCTGCGCTACCGACGGCGATTGCCAGACCTCAGGTCTTGGCGTGGGCGGTGTCGTGCAGTTCTACGGCGTGGGCGGCACGTCCGCCTCATCGCCCGCCTTCGCCGGCATTATGGCGCTGGTCAACGAAAAATGGGGCCGTCAGGGCCAGGCGGACGACATCCTCTATGCGCTCAAGGCGCAGTACCCCGCCGCCTTCCACGACGTCACGGTTGGAACCAACGCGGTGCCCTGCGAGTACGCGCCAGCTTTGACGAAGAATTGCATCTCGGCAACTGGCGCGATCGACTACAACGGAGTCACAGAAGGCGAGATCGGCTCCGGCTCAACGCCTGAATACAACGCCGCCGCCGGCTATAACCTTGCCACCGGCCTCGGCACCATCGACGCCAACAATCTGGTTACGGACTGGCCGAAGGTCACTCTGGCTTCAACGGCCACCACCATGAACGCGTCCCAAACCAGCTTCGCTCATGGAACTTCCATCACCATCAGCGGGACCGTGACGGGAACCGCCACGCCAACCGGCAATGTGGCGCTGATGACTGACAGCTCTGAGCCGGGGCAGCAGGGCCAGGGGCAGGCCCAAACCCTGAACGGTTTCGTGGGCACCTTCGGGACCGGCACCTTCGCATTGAGCAATGGATCTTACACAGGCTCCGTCAGCACCCTGCCTGGCGGCAGCTACCACATTTGGGGCCAGTACGGCGGCGACTCAAAGAACCAGATGAGCACCTCCACGCCGCCCGTCGCGATCACCGTTACTCCGGAGAACAGCGGCGTCTTCTTCAACGCGTTCACGTCGAGCGGCAGTTACACGGCCCCTCAAACGGTAAGCTCGGCCATCGACTACGGCACCCAGTTGGATCTCAGCGCCCAGATCGCGCCCAGTTCACAACTTTCCTCGTTTGAGACCTGCACCACGAGCTGCCCAGTCTTCACCATTCCCACCGGAACCGTCACATTCACCGATAGCTCATCCAACATCAACACCGCTGTGGTCAACGCCGAGGGCGATGCTGAGTTCAACGCTCCATTTGCGGTCGGCTCGCATTCAGTCACGGCCAACTACAGCGGCGATAGCAGCTATAACAAGTCGACATCTTCCGCAATCGCGTTTTCGGTGGCAAAGGATTCGCCCCAACTCCAAATCTTCACGACGCTGACAACTTCACAGAATGACCTCATCAGTGGCACCGGGCAACAGACGATCCTGACCATCGAGATTTCAAACACTGCCCAATACGGCGCATGCAGTCCCACCAACAGCGGAACGTGCAGCTCCGGATCTACCTATCCCGTATCGGTCGCTCCGCCCTCGGGGACCATCACTTTTAGCAACAGCACGCTTTCAGGGCTGTCGGGAAGCATGGCGCTCAGTGCTTACGTCGACCCAACCACCGGGGCCCAGTCGGGCGTGGCCAGCTTCGTTATTCCGGCCAACACAACATCGGGCACTTATCAGGCCACTGTCGCATACAGCGGCGACGGGAATTACAACTCGATCCCGGCCTCATCGAATACAACGTTCAGTATTCCGGTTCAGAACATCAACTCCAGCGGCCTGATTTCCACCACGACTGCGGTCACTACCGGGTCCATCTCCCCCAATTCCACAATCTCCGTTACAGGAACCGTCACCGGCCAGAGCGGGCATCCGGCCCCGACCGGCTACATCTACGTTTACTCATCCGGGGACTTCCCCGGCGAGATCCACATTTCGCCGCCGTCCACCGGAGTTATTTCGTCGTTCACTTTTGCGGTCAGCAGCCAGGATCTTTTCCAGGGGTCAAACTTCGTCACCCTTCAGTACGCCGGGGACACCAACTACAACCCCTCCACCTTTGTGCTTTACAACAACGCCGCCATTGCGAATCCGCTCTCTGACTTCACGCTGGTGCCGGACACGACCATCGTGCCAGTCAGCGTCAGCGGCGGCGCCGGTAGCGGCACCGACACCATCAATGTGGCGTCCGTCAATGGCTTCAATGGCAACGTCAATCTCGCCTGCACGGCTGCGCCCGGCGTCGGCTGCACGATTTCGCCCACGGCGGGCCTTAGCAGCGGCGGAAGCACGACGGCAACCCTTACTGTCACCGCTCCGGCCGACACTGCCAATCAGACCTACAACGTCCGGATCACCGGCGCAGATGCCGCGACGGGTGAATTCATCCACACCTTGGCGATCGCCGCTGTGGTCTCCGGTTCACCCGCTGGCTCGGCCAGCTTCGCCGTCAATAACAGCGCAAATATCAGCATCGCCACCATCGGCCAGAGCGGAGCGTCAACGATCACGGTTACGCCGCTAGGCGGATTTACCGGAACGGTGAATCTGAGTTGTGCTGTCACGCCGCCAACAGGCGCAACCAACCCCGCAACATGCACGTTGGGTGCCGGATCGACCACTGGCGTCACCCCCACCACCTCCGTAACCATCAGCGGTACCTCGGCGCAAACAGCTACGCTCACCATCGATACCCTGGCCACAACCACGGGCGGAGTCTACACGGTGACAGTCACAGGCACATCGGGCGCCATCTCTATCCCGGTGGTTGTCACGGTTAATTTGGGGACGCCGGGCCTCGCCCTCACGAACAGCGGCGCGATCACGATTACCGCTCCCGGAGCAACCAGCAACAACACCGCCACAATCACAGCCGCACCGACAAACGGATTCACCGGAACGGTCAGCCTGAGCTGCATTGTGAGCACCAGCATCTCCAGCCCCAACGACCCGCCAACCTGCGGCCTGTCCGCGCCTTCAGTCACGATCAGCGGCACGTCGTCGCAGCAAGTCACGCTGACGGTAACCACGACAGCGGCAACCACCGGCCTGAATCGCCCGGCGAAGCTGTTCTGGCCATCCGCAGGCAGCGCGGCCCTCGCACTTCTTGTGTTCTTCGGGATTCCGGCGCGGCGCCGTAACTGGCGCTCGTTGCTCGGCCTCGTCATCGTCATGGCTGCCCTCGGCACATTGTCCAGTTGCGGCGGCGGTGGCGGCGGCGGTGGCGGAGGCGGCGGTGGTGGGGGCGGAAACGCCGGCACGACGACGGGGGCGTACACGGTGACCGTGACAGGTACATCCGGTACAGGCGCGAGCCAGATCTCGCAAACCACGATCGTCAACGTCACTGTGAACTAAAACGATCGGCCAGCGCGCCAATTGGGCCCTTCCCCCGGGAAGGGCCCGCTGTTTTTCGGCTGCATCCTGGTTCCCTTGTTCCCTCGCTCCCTCGTTCCCTCGTTCCCTTGTTCCCTCGTTCCCTGTCTTTCACACCGGCCTCAGCCACAGCACCGGCTGGCGAATGGGAAAGTTGCGCCCGATCTCAGGCGTTTTAGGATCAGCCGGCAGCGTGCGCCACAGCGCGATAAACTTTGGCTCGCGATACGCCAGCCCTGCAAACAAAAGGCTGGGCTGACGGTTCGGCAGGTCGTCAAAATACTCCACGTCGTGCGGATAAGGCCACTTGCTCTTGTCCTCGATGAAGGGAAACAGGAAGTCGACAGCCTTCTTGTAAAGACTGCCGTCGGGCAACGCGAATTGCCACAGGTTATTCGTCGCGCCGTTTGCTGAGATGCCGGATGCCGACGCAATCACGCACACCATCGCCAGCATGTCGAGATTGAAAAGCGAGTAGTTGTAAGGCTTGCTGCGTTTGAGCTCCAGCGGAAAGCTTCCGTCCGCCGCCATCTGCTCGGGCAAGAGATGATTGCGGAATCGCTCGCGGCACATCAACATTGCGTTCTCGTTGCCGATGTAAGCTGCAAACGCCGCCGCCTGCACCGTCCAGCAGGTTCCGTGATTATTTTTCGCCGCTTCCTCTTCCTGTCCGTTGGACGAAATGCGCAACCACAAGAGATATTCCGTGAACCACTCGCGCACCCCGGCGAACTCAGCTGTGGTCATGGCCTGTGCCGCTTCAAGATGCCGCGCAGCGCGCGTCACTTCCACCAGGTGGATCGTGTCGATGATGCCGTAACTGCGGCCCGTCGATTGTCCCCACACTGCCTGCGCGTAGTCGAGCGACGGGTTCATGCGCGTTTCGGGCGCCAGAAACCACGCGCGCAGATGCGCAGCCGCGCGCTCGGCATAACGCTTGTCCTGCGTGAGGAGCCACGCAGCCGTCAGCGCCGGCACGATCTGGCTCAGCCGGATCAGCGCCAAACGATGGTCGTTGAAGTTTTGCGGATCGGAATAGCCGTCGCGCTCAATGTACGGGCCGCCGGGATTCTTCGGGTCAGGCCACCAATAATCCGCCTCGGAAAAATAGTCGTGCTTGCCGCCCTTGCTGCGCGGCGAAGACGATGCCGTGATGGTGATCGGCGGCGCGGTTAGATATTCGATGGCCGCGCGCAGAATCCGCTCGCGATCGATGGCCTCGATCTCGCTCAGTGTGATGAGCGGCCCATGGACGGGAGCCTGAGCAGCAAGCGCCGCAAAGCTTCTTGCGCGACTGGCGGCAATGGCGGCTGCTGCGGAGGAGAGGCAAAACGTCCGGCGATCCATCTCCTCTACCTTCACGGAATGGCCGTGTTCTTGTCCAGCAGCGCACGCGCATCGTTTTCAATCGCAGCGCCCACAAAGTAAACCAGCCTCAGATCGCCCAGCCGAGACCGCAGCCCGCTCGCCGTTCTTGCCGCTGCCGAAGGTAACGTTCCAGCGGTTTTAAGCGCACCACAGCGTCAACAATGGACCTATACTCTTCAAACAGAGCGAGGCCATCCCCATGCCCACCGAAGCCCGCATCCCGGACTTCGTTTTACCCTCATTCGCCGATCCGCAGTCCGGGCGCATCGTTCTTCTCGCCGACAATCTCACCGGCGCCTGCGATGCCGGCGCGGCGTTCCTCCGTTCCGGGCGTTCGGTTCGCGTCTGGTTCGGCACGAGCGTTCAATTTTCGACCCCGGAGTCGGTCCAGGCATTTAACACCGATTCGCGAGCGCTCTCAGCCCGCCGCGCAGCCCACGCAGTCTCCCTCGCCTGCTCGGCTCTTGGCGGTGATCCCAATTCGCTTTTTTTCAAGAAGGTTGACTCCGCTGCGCGCGGCAGTGTCGCCGCTGAGTTGCTCGCCGCGCACAGCGCGCTTTCGACGCGCGCTGTCCTCTTCGCTCCTGCATTTCCCGCCGCTGGCCGCACCGTACGCGACGGAACTCTGGAGATTGAAGACGCCGCCGGCCAACATGCGCGGATTCGCCTTGAACGCCTGTTCCCGCTTTTGGTCCGCGGCCGCATCTTCCACGTCTCGCACGCCCGCGAGCTTGCGCCTGCCCTTGACGCCGGCAAGACTCTGCTCATCTGCGACAGCGCGACCCAAATGGATCTGGACGCTCTGGCTCGCGCCGCGAACGAGCTGCCCGGCCTGCTCTACGCAGGCTCCGCCGGCCTGGCACAGGCGCTCTCCAGCCTGGTGCCCGCGCGCCCCATGACCGCGTTCGTGCCACCGGCAGAGCGTACCCTGCTCATCGCGGGAACGTCTCATCCCGTCACCAAACTCCAACTCGATGAGCTGAACTCCACGGAACCCGGCGGCGTCCGCGTCCTCCGCCTCCACGTGGCTTTTGGCGCCGAAGCGCGCATTCGCTCGGCATTTCGTTCCTATGCTCCGCAGGCCCTGATTCTCACCGGCGGCGAAACAGCGCAGCTTGCGGTTCGCGCCCTTGCCGCGCATTCCTTTATTCTCCTGGGTGAACTCGCGCCGGGCATACCATGGGGAACCGTGCAGGGCGGCGATGCGCACGGATGCACCGTCGTCACCAAGTCCGGCGGCTTTGGTTCGCCAACAGCGTTCAATGAGATTCTTGCCGCGCTAAGAGGCCGCGCATGACCAGGCCAGCGCGCCGCATCAGTGGGGTCGCTCGCGGCCCGCTGCCCGGCGCCGGAATCTAACCCTGGGATTGTGCCCGAAACCTTAGAACCGGAACACCACGCCAAACGTCCCGCGCACGTTCCAGGTTCGGTTCGTCGAGTTCGACAGCGCCGGGTTATTGTTAGGCAGCGAGAACGACGCGGCCACGCGATCGCCGGTAAGTTGCACGCCCCAGTTGCGGTTCAAGCTATACGCCAGGCCTCCGCCAAAACCTCCGGCAAACGAGATAGTCGGCGTGACGCTCTCGCCTCCGGTGTGCTCGCCGCCGATTTCGCCGAAAACCACTCCGCTGAGGTTCCCGTAGAGCGTCGCATGGAGCGCCGGTCCAACCAGAAATGTGTAGATCGTGGGGTTGCCCTTATTCGGTATGTCGGCGTGACCTGTCCCCAGCTTGTAGTAGTCCCCCGAGGCCATGAGCTGAAAGTACTTTCCCCAATCGCGAGCGACTGAGACCTTTCCGCCCACCAATCCGCTGTACGAAACGGGTACCTGCCTCAGTCGGGAATAGGCTACGCCCGCGAATACTTCATATTTGGGTCCGGCCTGCGCCTGGCCCGGCGCCGTATCCGAGTTCACCTGGCCGATGGCACTTTTGGGCGTGAGCACAGCCGGCACTGCGGCCAAAAGCAAGAACAGTAGCGTCCTCTTCAACTTGAAAATCTCCTCAATCGGTACCGCTTGAAGCAAACCCTTTGCATCCGGACTTCTTCTCCGGGACGGAGTTCCTGGTTGGTTTCCGGTACCCTTCTAGACTATCCTCTCCCCCCGCCTTTCAAGAAGCCCAGCGGCGCCGGGAGTGCTTCAACCTTTGACTGAAATGCGCGAGAAAGGACGTGCCGACAGCGGCTCCGAGATTATCCCTTCTCCAGGTACCAGGGGATATTGATGACCACGATGCGCCGGTTGCCGCGCACCAGCAGGATCATCTTCAGCAGATCTGATCGCCGGTTGTGAAGCATTCCTTCCCACCAGTGACGCACCACCAGCTCCGGGACCAGGACGCACACCTTGCAGTTCTCCCGCTCGCGCTCCACACTCAGCACATAATCCACGATTGGGTAAAGAATGTAGCGATAAGGCGATTTGAGCCTTACCAACTTGGGAACGCAGCGGCCGGCCGCCTTGAGCGGCGCCACAACGTCCTTCTCCCACGTATCGCAAAAGGAATCGGGCACGTCGCTGGTTTCCACGTGGACGCAATGAATGTCGCAGGACATGGAGAGCGCGAACGACAGCGCCTTTTCGCTGATGCGGCTCCATCGATCTATGGGGACGACGACAATTGGCTCGGTCACTTCGGCGGGAATGAACGGCCGATCCAGATCGATCTCGCGATTCACGCGGACGTAGTGACGATTCACAGCGCGCATGAACAGGATCATCACCACTACAAGCAGCGCAGTGATCCACGCGCCCTCAGCGAACTTGGCCACCAGAACCACGATTGTGGTGGCGCCCGTCGCCAGCGCGCCCACGCCGTTCACGATCATGAGCCTGGTGGCGCCGCCCTGGCGCTTCCAGTGCATCACCATACCCGCCTGCGAAAGCGTGAAGGCCATAAATGCGCCGATGGCGTACAGCGGAATCAACCGATCCGTGACGCCTCCAAAGAGAATCAGAAGCAGCGCCGTCAGCGCCACCAGCACATAGATGCCCCACGAATACAGGAGCCGCCGCCCGCGAATCAGGAAGACGTGAGGCATGTAGTTGTCGATCGCAATGGCTCGGGTCAGCCGCGGAAAATCGGCAAAAGCCGTATTCGCGCTCAGCGCCAGCACCAGAAGCACTGAGGCGATGGTCAGGTAATAGAACCAGCCGTGCCCCATCACAGCGCGCGTCAGCATGGAGAGAACGCTCTCGTAACCTGCCTGGCCAGGATCGGTAGCCGCGATACCGTAGGCGCGGCACAGCAGTGCGATGCCCGCCAGCAAAACGATCAACAGCGCGATGATGATGGTCAGCGTCGTCTTGGCGTTCTTGCGCGTCGGCTCGCGAAAGGCCGTTACGCCATTGCTGACGGCTTCTACGCCCGTCATCGCCGTGCATCCTGAAGAAAAAACCTTCAAGATCAGCCACCAGCTCACCATCGTGGTTGCCGCGGGAATCCTGGGCAGCGGTGTCACCGGCAATGGATGCCCGGCCGCATGCACCACCTGCCAGCCGCCGACTGCAATCACGATCAATAGAGTCGCAGTGAACAGGTACGTCGGAATCATGAACACGACGCCCGTGTCGTGCACTCCGCGCATGTTCACAAGAGTCAGGATCGCCAGCACGACCAGACAGATTTCGAGCGTGTGCGGCTGAAGGCTGGGCGCCGCTGAGATCAGCGCGCCAACACCCGCCGAAATTCCCACCGACGCAGTCAGCACGTAGTCGACCATCAGCGCTGCGGCGGCCAGCAGTCCCGCGCCCTCGCCCAGGTTCTGGCTGGCTACGGTGTAGGAGCCTCCGCCGTGCGGATACGCCTCGATCGTCTGCCGGTAGCTGAAGAAAACAATCGTCAGCAGGATGACAATAGCGAAGCTGACGGGCACGATGTACTTCACGCCCAGCAGGCCCAGCGGAATCAGCAGTGTCAGCGCAGCTTCAGGTCCATACGCCGCCGAGCTCAATGCGTCGAGTCCGAAGACCGGAATGCCGGCCAGCGGCCCAATGCACTCGGCGCGCTCCGCGGTAGTCGGCAGAGGCCGCCCGAACAGCAAATTGAGAAAACGTGTGTAAACGCCCATGGGGACTGAACCGGCGGCTGTGGACTTGCTTTGGGGAGTGCCGCCGATGCCAGTGTCTCACGGCGCGCCATGCGCAATTCCGTGCGAGCCAAACGATTCCGGCGCCTCTGAACCTACCGAGCGTGCTCTCCAGTTGCCGCCGGCAGCGTAAACAGGAATCTGCTTCCCTTGCCCACTTCGCTCTCCGCCCAGATGCGGCCGCCGTGCTGCTCCACAATGCTGCGGCACAGCGCCAGCCCCAGCCCGGTTCCGCCCAGCGCGCGCGAATCTGACGCATCGCCCTGCTCGAATCGATCGAAGATGCGCTCCAGTTTTTCCGCAGCGATGCCGCGTCCCTGGTCTTCAACCATGAAACACACCGCGCCGCCCTCATGAGCTGCCGTGTTCGGCGCAACACCGTCCACGTCCCACGCCGCAAGCCGGATGGCCGTGCCCGGCGGCGAAAACTTGATCGCATTGCCCACCAGCTCGTTCAGCACTTGCAGCACTCGATCCTCGTCCGCAAAAACCGGCGAGGCATTCACCTCGAAGCGAAATTCGATCTGCGCCTGCGTTGCCGCGTTGTGTGCGATGTCGGCCGAGCGGCGAAGCAGCGTCATCGGATCAACCGCCTCGCGATTCAGCGGCAACCTGCCTTTTTCTCCACGATCGAAGTCCAGAATGTCGTTCACCAGCCGCACCAGCCGGTCGCAGTTTCCGATGGCCATCTCGATCATCTGGCGCTGCTTCTCCGGCCGCTTGTCCAGCGTGCCGCTCTGAATCAATCCCAGCGACGCGCGCAGCGAAGTCAGCGGCGTCTTCAACTCGTGGCTCACCGTGGAGATGAACTCATCCTTCATCTTCTCCAGCCGCCGCCGCTCGCTCACGTCCTGGAACGCCACCACCATGCCGCAGACCTGGCCCTCCTCAAGCAGCGGGGTGGCGCTGTATTCCACGGGAACCGCCGTTCCGTCCTGCCGCCAGAACACTTCGTCCCGCATGCGGATTGGCTCGCAGCGCCGCAGCGCCTGAAGAATCGGGCTCGTCGATCGCGAATACGGGGTCCCGTCCGCGTGGCTGTGGTGGATCAGTTCATGCAGATCGCGGCCTACGAGCCGATCGGCCGCATAGCCCAGCGTTTTCGCGCCCGCTTCATTGATAAAGGTGACCTTGCCGTAAAGGTCCATGCCGAAGATGCCGTCGTCCACCGCTTCCAGAATCAGCTCGCGTTGCCGCGTCGCCATGTGCAGCGCTTCTTCGGCTTCGTATTGCTCGGTCACGTCCATGCCGTGGTTCAGCACGAACGGCCGCTCACCCGGCAGTTGCATGCGCCGGCTGCGCACCGCAATGCGCCGGTAGACGCCATCGCTGCGCCGCAGCGGCAACGCACCCTGCCACTCCTCCGCGCTCTCCAGCGTATTCAGGCAATCCTGGAACGCCGCCGCACCCTCGGCATCCATCAGCTCCGTGAGCATGCGTCCCACCAGCGCTTCGGCGCGATAGCCGAGCGTCTCCGCTGTGAACGCGTTCAGCGAGGTGAGCCGCCCCTCCATCGAGCAGGTAAAGACAAAACCAAGGCTGTTCTCCACCACCTCGCGGTAGCGTGCCTCGCTCTTGAGCAGCGTCTTTTCCATCTCGCGCTGGTCGGTTACGTCCTGGCCGCTGACGATCAGGTATTGAATCTCTCCGTTCGGCCCCAGCAGTGGCCGCAACGTCCAGCTCACGCGCCGGCTTTCACCGCCCGCCGCCCGCCAAAACGTTTCATGCGGACCTGATGGTTGCCCCGCCGACGCTTCGCGCAGCTTGCCCGCCGCCCATCCGCGGTCGTCGGCCTCCAGAAATTCCTCCACAAACGGCCTGCCCACCGCATGCGCCAGGCTCAGTCCCGTCAATTGCGCACAGGGATAATTCATGCGCACGACGCGCCCCGCCGTATCCAGCACCGTCACCAGCGCCGGAATCGAATCCAGCGTCGCGGCAACAAAACAGCGCTCGATCGCCAGCGCGCGCTCCGTGCGCTGCCGCTGCCGCTGCGCCTGCTCCTGAAGCCGGATCCGGTTGTATAACTCAAGCCGCGTCACTGCCTGCCGGCCCAGAATCTCCAGCAGCGTCAAATGCTCCAGCTTGAACTGGTTTGCCTTTTGGGCCAGCACCGCCATCGTGCCGATCAGGTGCTCGTCGCTGCTGAACAGCGGAACCGCCGCGTAAGAAAGGCACGGGCTTGCGCCCGGCACGGGGATGCCCTCGGGAGGGAAGTGCGGATCATGGCTGGCGTCCGCAATCAGCATCGGCTCGCCCGTCTCCAGCATCCATTGGCATGCGGTGATGGCGCGCGGCTGGTCCGTCGCTTTGAACCCGAATCGCGCTTTGAACCACAGCCGGTTAAAGTCCATCCAGCCGATGTATCCATAGTCGGCGTCGCACAAGACCGCGGCGAGCTCAACGAGCTCGTCCAATGCGGGATCAGGATTGCGATCGAAGATTCCTATCTCCGGACGCACCGCACCCGCCAGGTTCTCTGCGCCATGCGAACCGACTGTAGTCCCCATATAGATACACGTACCTAGAGCCTGCTCTTGCAGCCAGTATCAAAGAGATTGATTAACTTGGCTCTTCCACTATCCGGTGAGTCGGAGGAAAAAGCTGTACAACTCAAGTACCCGCGTTTTCACGCACTACTCGATCTATATTTTGGTTACCATGGACACTTTTCTACTGTTACCCGGCGTCATTGGCCATCAATCCGTCCGCGACTCACGACCCACGAACCACGGTCCACGGTGCACCATTCACCGCCCACCGTTCTTCAATGATTTGGCAGTTTGCAGCAGTCGCCTGCACCCGGCGGCTCATTGGCGCCCGCATCCAGAACGACTTTCCAGCTGCCATCGGGCTCTTTGCGCCACATTGTGATATACCGCCCGGTTGTGAGTACCGGATTTCCGTTGGAATCTTTGCTGTGTCCCTCAAAATGGCCCCACGTGTAGCCCATGTCGCCCGACGGCCCCATCATGGCGTCGGTCGGCGTCCAGGTCAGCTGATAGTCCTTTGCTGACCAGTTCGCTGACTTGGCGATCGCCACCTTGCCGATCAGCGGCGCAACTCCGTTTCCCAGCGCAACGCCATCGTCGGCAAACCACGAAGCGAATCCTGCCCCTCCCCGCTCGAGCACGTCCTTGGCAAAGCGCGCCTCCAGATCGTAAAGCTCCATTTTGCCCGGCTTCACCGTTGAGTCAGTCAGCGGATTCGGCGTCTGCGATGGCGCCGGCGGTTCCAGCAACTGTGCATGTCCGGCGCATGATCCGGATCCCGCCAATCCCGCAATCAAAATGAAAGAAGAAAGAAAATTCCGCAGATTCAACACGTGCCCGCCCTCCAATGAACTTGAAGTCTATGCGCCCATCCTATAACGCTGAACTTCGCGGCCGCATTGATTTGCGTCACGCCCTTGCACCCGCGCGTGCCCGCTCGCCAGAATGCCGCTACGGGTGACTTGACGGCTGGGTTGGCGAGGGCTCGGCGCCGGCGCCCACGGCGGGCGGATGGGCGCCACCCGGCCCACTCTCGCCGGAAACGATGTGCGCCTCCGCGCTGAAAAGGTGATATTGCGTAAACGCTACATCGTTCAACTGCGTTTGCACGGTCACCGTCGAGCCCTGGGGCGCAACTTCGGCGCCCGTAACCGGAACCTTCGAATACGCGACGCCGTGCGTCGGACAAACATAGGTTCGATCTCCGATCGTCACTGCCCCGTATTCCACCAGGATCGCGGTCTGCATCCTTTCGAAGGGTTGCGGCAGATCCGCCGCCACGCTTATCCGAAGAATTTCGCCCGTGGCAGGATCGATCGCGATCGCGCCGTGGTAGCCGGGATAAATTTGATCGACCTTGGATCCCGCCGGTATACCCACCAGGTAATTCGACTGATCCGCCACCACGGAATAACTGAACACAGCCACGGGCTCGCTCGCGCCCTGCTCCCAATGGGCCCACTTCACCTGGCCACGCATGGCGTCCCCCATCACTACTTCGAGAATCGGGCCAAACTCGCCGCCGGTCGTCAATCCCGCGGCCGCTTGATCCTGTTTCTTGCCCTTTCCTGCTTCCGACTCCTGCACTTCGTAGCCGTCTTGATATCTCACCATCGCGCTGTAGGTTCCGGTGCTGCGTAGAGACCTGTAATCGGTCATCGCGACGGCAATTCCCGGGACGCGCATCGCCCTCATCCCCGACCCCGTCGAGCTGTTGCCGACTCTGGAAACCGTTTCCTGCGAGGGCGTGTCCTCAAAGTGCGTCGTTTCCCGCGTCGCATAGAAATTCGGCAGCCGCTTGATCGTCGTCTTGATGTACTCGGCGGCGTGCTCCAGCATCTGCCGTTGTGTGTCTTCATCCGGCGGAGGATCGCGGAGCACATCGCTTGCGGGGGGATCGAGAAAAGCCGACATATCGGCCAGCTTCATCAGTTCTTCGCACGCCCTCTTGCCGGGAAAATCCGCCTCCCAGCGCGCCAGCCTCGCCGGGCTCACTCGCTCGGTCAGTTGCACGCCTTCAAGCTCTCCAGCCACCTTCCCGTCGGGCTTTCCATGGAGCTTGAGCAGAGTCTCCTCCATCTGCTCGATGGACAAGGTTTTCTCCGCCATTGCAGGCCATGCAATTCCCCAAAGCAGCAGCAGGGTTGCCCATTTACGCATCCCGTTCCTTTGCCTCCAGCGCCGCTCAAGTATAGACGTTATTCATCTGCATCCGCCCCGCAACTGCCCGCCTCCCGCCTCCAAACCCTGGCGCGATCGCGCCGTCTAACCTGGCAAAGCTGCGATTTGCCGCGCAGGTATACTAGAGGTTGGCAGCATCATTTCTGTCCACTTTTAGAGTCAAGACCCCCGTTCAAGGGGCGTGGAACCTCTGATTAAGTTCTTCCCTGGATTCCCGGAACTCCCCCGGGGGAAGGAATGAAATGGCAACGCTTCTGGAGACCATCCATTCTCCCGCGGACCTGAAGCGGTTGAGTTACGACCAGATGGTCTCGCTCGCGGAAGAAATCCGCGGCTTCCTCGTTCAGACTCTTTCCAAAACCGGCGGCCACCTCGGCCCCAACCTTGGCGTCGTCGAGCTTACGCTGGCTCTGCATGCCGTCTTTTCCACTCCCGAAGACAAGATCCTCTTCGACGTCAGCCATCAGGCCTACATCCACAAGATTCTCACCGGCCGCCTCGATCGCTTCTCGACCATCCGCCAGCCCGGCGGCCTCAACGGATTCATGCTGCGCACCGAGAGCGAGCACGATTGCTATGGCGCGGGGCACGCCGGAACCGCTCTATCCGCCGGTCTCGGCATGGCCGTGGCCCGCGACCTCGCAGGTGGCCACGAGAACGTAGTCGCTGTTGCCGGCGACGCCGCCTTTACCAACGGCATCACATTTGAAGCGCTCAACAACATCGCCGCCCACACCAAACGCATGATCGTTGTCCTCAATGACAACGAGTGGTCGATCGATCGTAACGTGGGCGCCATCGCTCGCTATTTCCACCGCGTCGTGACCAACGAGCACTATCAGCATCTGCACGACCGGGCCACGCGCCTCATTGAGCGCTTTGCCGGCAAAACCGCCATCAAGGTTGTTCGCCGCGCCGAGGAAGCCGCCAAAAGCATGTTGTGGCCTTCCATCCTCTTTGAGGAGTTTGGCCTCGAGTACTTCGGCCCTATCGACGGCCACAATTTGCCGCTGCTGATTGAGAGCTTCAAGTTCCTCAAGACCCTCGACCATCCCGTTCTGCTCCACGTGCTCACGCAAAAAGGCCGCGGTTTTCAGCCCGCGCTCGATGGACAGAAGAAATTTCATGGTCTCGGCCCTTACGACCCCGAGACCGGCAAGACTCCCGACGGCTCGCCGACCTACGCCGAGGTTTTTGCCAACACGCTGGCCGATCTTGCCGCAAAAGATCCCCGCATCGTGGCCATCACCGCCGCCATGCCGAACGGCACCGGACTCGATCACTTCAGGCCACGTCACCCCAACCGCTACTTTGACGTTGGCATCGCCGAGGAGCACGCCGTGGTCTTCGCCGCGGGCATGGCTACGCGCGGCTACCGTCCCGTCTGCGCCATCTACTCCACGTTCCTCCAGCGCGCATTCGATCCCATCGTCCACGACGTCTGCCTGCAAAAACTGCCCGTTCTTTTCTGCATGGATCGCGCCGGCCTCTCCGGCGACGACGGCCCAACGCATCACGGCCTTTTTGATATCGCCTACCTGCGCGGCATTCCCGAGATCGTTCTCATGTCGCCCAGGGACGAAGACGAGCTCGCCGACATGCTGAAAACTTCTCTCGACCTTCCCGGCCCCAGCGCCATTCGCTATCCGCGCGGCGCAGTCGCCGGCGTAACGCGCAAGCCTGAGCCGCAATCTCTTCCCATCGGCAAGGCAGAAGTCCTCTCCGACGGCTCCGACGTCGCCATCCTCGGCCTCGGCCCCATGATCTCGCTCGCGCAATCGCTGGCCGGGCTCCTCGACCGCGATGGCTACTCCGCCGCCGTCATCAATCCCCGCTTCATCAAGCCGCTCGATCGCGAGGTCCTCGCGCGCTACGCCGGCCGCGTAGCCGCTTTCGTCACTTTTGAGGATCACGCGAAGATGGGCGGGTTCGGAACTGCCGTTGTCGAAGCTCTCGACGAAATGGGTCTCTCCGTTCCCGTCGTCCGCATCGGCTGGCCCGACCAGTTCATTGAGCACGGCAAAGTTGACGCGTTGCGCGCCCGCTACGGCCTCACCGCAGAAGCAGCTCTCGCCCAGGTTCTGCCGCTGCTCACGCGCCGCCGCCGTCCCACCCTCGTCGCCAGCTGATTCCGCGGTCTCCACTTTCTTCCTAATCTCCGGTCGTCGTCTTCACTGTTCTCTGTTCTCTGTTCTCTGTTCCCTGTTCTCTGTTCCCTGTTCCCTGTTCTTGTATCCTGCAAACATGCTCCCCAACTTTCGCAGGTTTCCTTTGCCACGCCGCTGGCTTTTCTGGCTCGCTGCGGGCCTCGTCCTGCGTCTTGCTTTTGTCTACTTTCCGCGCCCCGTAGACGACGACACGTTCGACTATCTCCAGATGGGCCACAATCTCTTCCACTACGGCATCTACGGCACCGGAACCGGCGACGATCTCGGCCCCTCGACCTACCGGCTCCCTGGCTATCCCATCTTCCTTGCTACGTTCGAGTCCCTTTTCGCGCGCCTCTGGCCGAACACCTGGTTCACCGCCGTTTTTCTCTTTCAGACTGCTGTCGATCTCGTCTCCGGCTTGCTGCTCGCGGCTTTCGCGCGCCGCCATTTATCCGATCGCGCGGCCGAAGTCACGCTCGCCCTGGCCATGCTCTGCCCCTTCACCGCGGTCTACTCAGCGATTGCAATGACTGAGTGCTTCTCAGTCTTCGCCATCTCTCTCGGCATGTACGCAGCTGGCCGTGCTATCGCCGCTGAGGCTTCCGGCACGCGCGACGTGCCTGCCCTGATCCTTGCCGGCTGCGCTGCGGCGCTCGGCACGTTGCTTCGCCCCGACGGCATCTTCCTCTTCGCCGCCATGGCTCTCGGGCTTTTCTTCTATACGCTGCGCGATCGCGTCGCCGCTCAGCCTGCACACGTCGCCCTGCGCCGCAGCTTCGCTGCCACGTCCATCTTCTGCATCGTTGCCTTGCTGCCTCTGGTTCCGTGGACCGTCCGCAACTGGGAGGTTTTTCACGTCTTTCAACCGCTGGCGCCCCGCTACGGCGACCCCGGCGAGCTCTCCATTGCCGGTGCCCGCCGCTGGCTGCGCACCTGGACCATCGATTTCGTTGACACCGCCGTCGTCTGCTGGCAATTCCCCGGCAACTTTGTCGATCCCAGCGACATTCCCGAGCGCGCATTCGATTCGCCCCAGCAGCGCGCGTACGGGCTCCAGCTCCTCGCCGAGTACAACAGCAATCTCTCTCTTACTCCCTCGCTCATCGATCGCTTCGGCGCCGTGGCCGCGGCGAACATCAAGGCCCATCCCATCCGCTATTACCTCGGCCTCCCACTGCTGCGCGACGCCGACATGCTGCTCCGGCCCCGTACGCTCGAGTACGGCCTCGATGTCTTCTGGTGGCGCTGGAGCGAGCACCCCGCCGAATCCGCCTGGGCCATCTTCCTCGGCCTCCTCAATCTCTTCTATGTCGCCGCTGCCGCCTGGGCCTTCATTCGCCGCCGCGTCCCCTGGCCGTGGATGCTCGGCTCCTACATCATCCTGCGTTTCATCCTCCTCGGCGCAATGGAAAACCCCGAACCGCGTTACACCATCCAGTGTTTCCCCATCCTCATCGTCGCCGCCGCCGCCGCGCTCACCTGTTCCCGCCCCGTCGCGCAGCGTGAAACTCGTAAACCCTGCTGACCCCAGCATCCGCCATCCGCCGTTCCCCGTGCCCGTTCTTTTGCTGTCAAGTCCCCGATCGCCTGTACACGCGCGTCGTTTCGACCCCAAACCCTTTCTTCTCCGTCACTTACTCACCCCCAATTTTTCTTTCGAAGTTTGCCGATCATTTCTTCAAAATCGCTACACTTGTCTTAGGTGGGCAAACGGATGCGTTTCGAATGTCTCAGGTGGGCAAACGGATGTGTTTCGAATTTTGCTTTATCCGGAGGGAGAAAATCGATGAGGGGTGATTTTTATACCCCCCGGGGGTATATTTTGCCACTTAACTGCTTTAGAATCAACAAACCAGCCTCCAAATCGTCGACAAATTTCGTCGATTTTCGTCGATTTTATGAGTAAGAACGGGCCAGACTCACCCGTAACCCAGCACCTCGCGACTCACCTGCCTCCATCGTCGCCTGCCCCGGCCCCTTATCTCTGACCTCCGCCCTCTGCCCTGTGCGACAATCCTCTTCAGATCGTCCTCTCCATGCGCCTGTTCCACTTTTTCCCGGGTCTTTTTGCCATCGGCTGCGCTCTGGCCTCGGCTCCGGCCCAATCTCCGCCAGAGGCCACGCCATCAGCTCCGCTGGTTCTCGCCGGCGGCACCCTCGTCGACCTCACTGGTTGGGGTGACTCCGCCCGCGACATTCCGGGCGTCATCGTCATCATCCGCGACGGGCGCATCACCGACGTCGGCCTGCCGGACCAGGTCACCATTCCCAAAGACGCCCGCATGATCGACTGCACCGGCAAATTCCTCATCCCCGGTCTCATCGACGGCTTCGCCGGCATGGGTTCTCAAGCCCAGGCCAACGCCAACCTCTATATGGGCGTTACTACAGTCGTCGCCCGCGCCGACCCCGAACGCGGATTCATCGATACCGACGCGCACCCCAGTCCCCACATCTATCCCATTGACTCGATCGGCGTCACCGACGACTGGAGCCTTCTGGCCCGCCAGCCCGAGTGGGTCTCCAAGCTCCGTGAAGGCGCGCACCCCGTTGAGCTCACCCCGCAGGACACAGCCCGCCAGATGGTCGACACCGCTCGCATCGGCACGCGCGTGCTTCTCCTCACCGCCCATCTCACCGCCGCCAACTCACAGTGGATCATTGCGCGCGCCCACGAGATGGGCCTGGCCACCTACGGCCAGTTTGTGTCAACGCCCTACCGCGTCGGCGATGAAGCCGGCGTCGACGCACTCGTCGGAATGGACCACTACGATCTTGGCGTCATTCCCGACGAGCTCCAGCGCCCGCTGGTCGACGACCCCGATGGCCCCTCCGCCGACACAGCCTACGACTACTCCGAGCGCATTCCGCCCACCGACGCCCGCCTGCGCGACTACGCGCGGTTCCTCGCCGCGCATCACGCCGCGCTCATGCCCGCGTTCAGCCTCTCCTATGTCGAGCTTCCCGGCCATCGCAATCTCTGGAAGGAACCGGCCGCGTCGCTTCTCGACCCCGGCCGCATGTTCCGTTCCACCGATCCCTCAACCGGAGAAATGATGTTCCCGCTCCCCTCCTGGTCGCGCCACCTCCCGGCCAGCGCCCAGCGTTGGATGGAGACCGATCAGCAGAAAAAGGCCGCTCAAAGCGCTCTTCGTCTCTGGCACATTAACCAGACCATCTTCTCCGCCTTCCCTCACTACCTCGCCGGCTCGGGCGCTGACGCCATGGGCACCATGCCCGGAGTCTCGCTTCACACCGAGCTTGAGTTGCTCGTCCGTCTCGGTCTGTCTCCACGCGAAGCCCTGGCCGCCGCCACCAATAACTACGCGCTCCAGCTCGGCTGGAACGAGCTTGGCCTCATCGCACCTGGCCGCCGCGCCGACATCCTCGTCCTCGATTCCGACCCCACGGCCAGCATCTGGAACGCCCGCCGCATCTCCGCCATCATCCTTGACGGCGAGCCTCTCGACCGCAACTCACTCCTCCACCTCAAAAAGTAGGTCTCCGATTCGCCCTCGTGCCCGCTTCGCTGACTCGCCGGCTCGCTAATCTGCCGTCCCCCGCCAACTTGCGAAATTTCTCGCTCGCCTTGTTCCTTCGCTCCCTTGCTCCCTCGCTCCCTTGCTCCCTTGTTCCCCTGTTCCCTGCCTTCATCATTTACCCTTAATTCAAGCGCCCATGGCGCCCTCATGCCTCGCTCCCCATCAAAATCCCGATCAGGCGGCAAGCGCCACAACCGCTTGCTCCTCCTCATCGCGTTCTACAAGTTTCTCCACGCCCTGTTTTTTATCGCCATCGGCATCGGCGCTCATCGCCTGCTCCACAAAGACCTCGCCGACGAAGTCGATCTCTTCGCCCGCCATCTGCGCTTCAATCCCGAGTCGCGCCTCGTCTCCTTCCTCCTCGAGAAGGCCTCGCTCGTCAACGATCCCCTCTTGCGCCGCATCGGCTTCTTCGCCTTTTGCTACGCGGCCCTCACCATGGTTGAAGGCATCGGCCTTTATCTTGAAAAAGCCTGGGGCGAGTTCCTCACTCTCGCCATAACCGCCTCGTTCCTGCCCTGGGAGCTCTTTGAAATCTATCGCCACGTCACCTGGATTCACCTGGGACTCTTCGCCATCAACATCCTGGTCTTCATCTATCTTCTGGATCTCGTCCTCTCCCGCGCCCGTCAGCGTGCCAAAGCCCTGGTGAAGTAACTGACGGCGCGATTTCTATTGATTTTCCTTAAACCCCTTGTGGTAGCATCCATTCTCAGTCGAAATCTCCCCGGTTTAAGACCTGTTCGTTTTGAGTTCCCCACGCGTTGACTTTGTGCAAGGTGAGCAACGGAGTCCAGGACCGCACTCTCTTGAACCTCCGCGTCCACGGCTGCCGCACCCGCACAATCATCCGGCTCACGGCAGGTGATCTATGGCAACGTTCAGGCTTGGCATCAATATGGCAGGTGCTGTCTCCGCGGGAGCCTACACCGCGGGAGTGCTCGATTTCCTCGTGGAGGCGCTGGAGGAATGGGAGGCCACGAAGGCGGCCTTCAAGGCCTATCTGGCAAATCCAGCATCAGGGCCCGTGCCGCCCGTCGCGCCTCTCCACGATGTCCAGATTGACGTCTTTTCCGGGGCTTCCGCCGGCGGCATGTGCGCCGCAATCGCATCCGTCATGGTGCAGCAGCCCTTCCAGCACATTCAAACGGGCGACGAGCAGAACACGACCAACACTTTTTACGAGAGCTGGGTCAACAAAATCGACATCTCCCGGCTCCTCGAAACCAACGATGTGGCCGGCGATGGACCTCTGCTGTCTCTGCTCGACTGCACGATCATCGACGAGATCGCAGCCTATGCGCTCACGCCGGCCGCTGCTTCCCCGCGGCCCTACATCGCCGGCAACCTGAATCTCTTTCTCACTCTGACCAACGCGCGCGGAACTCCTTACGGGCTCTACAGCGGCGCAACCTCGGCTGAGGAATTTGTGTCTTACTACGGCGACCGGTTGCAATTCCAAGTCACCCACGGCGTACCGGCTGACTCGCCTCTTGCCAAGCCTCTGCCCGCTGGCCAGCCGGGACAGGGAGCGTGGCCCTTGCTCCAGGAAGCAGCAAAGGCCACCGGTGCCGTGCCCGTCGCTCTCGCTTCGCGCGTTCTCACCCGCGACGTCGCCGATTATCAGATCCCCGGTTGGGAGCCGCTGAGCCCAAGCTCAAAGCAAATTCCACCCGCCTTTCCTTCCGGAATTGGCGCCTCCATCCAAACCGTGAATGTCGATGGCGGCGTCACCGACAACACTCCATTTGAGCTCGCTGATAACTATCTCGCGGACGAGTTGCAGCAAGCCTCGAATCCCTCGTCGCCCGAACAGGCAAACGCAGCCGTCCTCACCATCGCTCCATTTCCCATGGGAGACAGCAACTTCTCCGGGCCGTATGTTCCGGCTGATCACCAGGGAATCTGGGCCATCCTCATGAGCTTCTTCAACGTCACCCTTTCTCAGTCGCGCTTTCTGGGCGAGAGTCTGGCGTCGCTCATGGATGGTTCTTCTTTCAGCCGCTTTGCTATTGCCCCATCCGACCCCGACTCCGTCGGAGCAGGCAAGCCGGCCCTGCAATGCGGCTCGCTCGGCGCCTTCGGCGGCTTCCTGTGCCGCGACTTCCGCAAGCACGACTTCCTGCTCGGCCGCAGGAATTGCCAGCAGTTCCTGCGCGAGCACTTCGCTGTTCTGGCGACAAACCCCATCATTGAACAGGCGCTCACGGCGGCCGGGCCCTACGCCGCCCAAATCAAAGCTCAGTTCCTGGTTGACTGCCCCAGTCCGAATCCGGGATTGCCCCAGGGAAATGTCTGGATGCCGCTGATCCCGCTCTCCGGCAAAGCGACCGCTGAGGTTCCCCTGCCCGCTCGCGCCGCAATCGCTTCCGGCCAGTTGGACAACATCGTCAACCTCATCGTGCAGCGGCTGAATGCAATTCGCCCCAAGCTGGCCGCGGGAGAGCTCGGAAAGCTGCTGAGCGCCGCCCTCGGAATCCTGCTCAACACTTGGATCGTGAGCGGCAAGGTCAAGAACGCCATTCGCCAAGCGCTCGACAATGCTCTCGTGGGCGATACCGCCGTTAATCCATAGCCAGAGCGCCAACGCCCAGCCCGCCCACATCCGCTCAACTCCCGCGCGCGATCCGGCGATTGAGGCGCTCTCCATTTTCCTCCGCTTGCTCGCGCACATTTCCCCTCCAGCTCTCTGTTCTCTGACCTCCGGCTCTTATTTTCGCTTTTTGTTCCCCTACCACAGCCGGAGACTCCTGTCCAGATGGGGAATCACAGCAGTAAACCCCACATCTTGTGGTGTCGCAAAAATTTTGCTCTATTAGTCGGCTTTCCCGCAGAGAGCCTGCTTTTCCAGCACTTTCCACCGTTTTTTCCCTTGGCGGAGGCGAAATTCAGGGGTACTATCGACCGAGATGGAACATTTTGGAGTTAGATGGAACCCTATGGAAACGATCCATAACCCGTCTTTCCTCCTAAGTTTACTCCGATTCCCCCACGGGAATCGCAAATCCGGAAGCCGCTCGATGTGGGGAACCACTTTGGCTAACCCGGAACAAGAGTTCAGAGAATTCGGTTCGCGGTACGGCAGCACCGGTCGCCGCAGAAGACAAAACGAGGACAGCAAATGTTTCGCGGCAACCATCCAGCAAAGGTCGAGGAGAACGGGCGGCTCAAGCTCCCGGTGCCCTTTAAGCAGTTGCTGGACGCGGCCAATGTGACCGACCTGTATGTGACCAGCGAAGACGGCAAGCGGGCTCAGATTTGGCCGCTTGGCGAGTGGGAAAAGATTGAAGCTCAACTGGCAAAACACAGCACGATGAACGACTCGGTCATGAGGTACCTGGATTTGACCAGCTATTACGGCCAGCAGGTAAAGATGGACGCCCAGGGCCGGATCATGCTTCCGCAGATCCTGCGCTCCACGGCCAAGCTGGAGGGCGATCTGGCCGTGATGGGCAAGATCACTCACCTCGAAGTAGTAAACCGCTCGGCATTTGAACAGGATTTGCCCACCAGCAATCTGACTTCGGACGATCGCAGGCAGGTGGGCGGAATTCTGGCCGAGGGGAGCAGATCGTAAGCCCCTCAGGGGGGCGCGCATGACGCAGCCAAAAGCACGCCATGTGCCGGTTCTTTTTCAAGAGGTAATGGATTTTATCCGCGTGCGGCCCGGCGGGACTTACGTCGACTGCACGTTGGGCCTGGCGGGACATGCCGAGGGCATCGTCAGGCAACTGGGATCGGCGGGGCACTTCATCGGATTCGACCGCGATCCCGAGGCGCTCGAACTGGCCAGAACGCGGCTCTTGACGGTTTCTGAAGAGCTGGGCACCGAGGCGCCGCAAGTGAGTTTGATCGGCGAAGCGTTCAGCACCATCGCCGAGCACGTGAAGCCGGCTTCAGCAGATGGATTACTGGCCGACTTTGGAGCAAGCAGCCTGCACTTCGATGAGGCGCGCAGAGGGTTTAGTTTTCAGGCGGACGGGCCGCTGGACATGCGTATGGATACGCGATCCGGCGCTACCGCCGAACAAGTGGTGAATGAGATGGGCGAGCGCGAGCTGGCAAATCTCATTTACGAATACGGTGAGGAAAGGAGGTCGCGGACAGTCGCCAGAGCCATTGTGCGGGGGCGGCCGGTTACGTCAACGGTGCAGTTAGCCAGGATCGTAGCCTCAGCCGTCCCGCCAATGAAATATATTCACCCGGCAACCAGAACCTTTCAGGCTTTGCGCATCTTCGTTAATCAGGAATTGCAGGAAATTCGGGCGTTGTTTGAGGCCGCACCAAAATTGCTTAAGCCCTCCGCACGGCTCGTCGTTATCAGTTTTCATTCTTTAGAAGATCGCATTGCGAAAGACAGCATCCGGGAAGGCGCGCAGAAGGGAATCTGGAAAGTCTTGACCAGAAAGCCCGTGACTGCGACAGAAGATGAGATCAACCGAAACCCGCGCTCACGGAGCGCAAAGCTGAGAGCAGCGGAACGGCAATAGGCCGGCAGAGCGAGGAGAACGAAGATGGCGGCATGTGTAACCACTTATTTTGAGACTGGCAGAGGCTTGGGCGCGCAAATCGCCGAGCACAACGCCGCAATGATGGCGCAGCAGATGCAGCTTCGCCGCCGCGTACGCATGCCGGAGTACTACTTCGCGAAGCATTTTGACAACACCCGCCTCGTCAAGGCATCTGATCCGGTTCGCGTGCGCGAGATGCGCGTCTTCTCCGCCGCCGTGGCCGTGCTCTTCTCTCTCATCATGATCTACGGGCTTCAGCACTTCTACGCCATTGAGAGCAGCTATCACGTCGAGAGCGAAAAGCAAACGCTTGACCAGTTGCGCGAGCAAAATCGCCAATTGCATCTGAGCGTAGCCGAGCTCACGCAGCCTGGCCGCATTGACCAGATGGCCCGCCAGCTTGGGCTTGCCGAGCCACAGCCCGGCCAGGTGATCTTCTCCGATGCGCGGCCTGTACCCGGCGCTCCAACCCTTGCTCAGGTCAACTCTTCAGCGCCCCCGGTGCAGTAGCCCGGGCCATCGGACCCACGCGAAATGTCGGCAGCCACCCAAGCTATCCGCAGCCGTTCTCAAACACCTAAAGGCGTGCCCCTCAAGCGGGCACGCTTTTTCGTGATCTGCCTCTTTTTTCTGGTTTGGGTCTGCGCCATCTCTGGCCGGCTGTTCTGGCTGCAAATCGTTCGGCATCGGGACTTCGTTGAGCGCGCCGAGAAGCAGCAGCAGCGCACTTTTCAGGTAGCTCCCCGTCGCGGCGTTCTGTATGACCGCAACCTCCGCGAGCTGGCCATGACCGTCCTGGTCCCCTCAATCTACGCCGATCCCTCGCAGATCTCCGACAAGCAGGCCGCCGCGCGCACCCTTGCTTCTTTGGTCCACACCGATCCTGAAGACGCGCTCACCACCGAGGCGCAGATTGCCGAGCGGCTCAACGACGGCCACAACTTCGCCTGGATTGCGCGGCGCGTCACGCCGCAAATCGCATCCGCCGTGAAAGCGCTGAACATCAAGGGCATTTTCTTCCAGCAGGAATTTGCTCGCTTCTACCCCGACAACCTGCTCGCCGCGCAAGTACTGGGCTACGTCGGGAGCGACGACAATGGCCTGGGCGGTCTGGAAGAGAAATTCGACAGCCAGTTACACGGCGCCCCCGGGCTCATGTACACGGCCATGGACGCGCGCCGCAAAGTCCTCGGCTCAAGCGAGCACGACCCTGAGCCGGGGCAGAATCTCGTTCTCACCGTCGACGAAAACATCCAGTTCATGGCGGAGCGCGCGCTCGATCACGCCATGCAGAAAACGCAGGCGGTCAACGGCACAGTGGTCGTGCAGGACGTTCACACCGGGCAGATTCTGGCCCTCGCCATTCGCCCCACATTCAATCCCAACCAGGCTCGTCACGCCACGCCCGACATGCTCCGCGACCACGCCGTCAGCGATGTGTATGAGCCCGGCTCAGTCTTCAAGCTTGTCACCTACTCCGCAGCCATGGATCAGGCCGTTGCCAAGCCCGATGACATGATCGATTGCTCAGGCGGACAGATCACAGTTGCCGGTCAGGTCATCCACGACGACAAGAGCGACCGAGGCCTCGGCACGGTTACGATTGCCAACGCGCTCGCCCAATCGAGCGACGTCTGCGCCATCAAGCTTGCACTCAGGCTTGGCCCCGACAAGATGTACCAATACATGCGGAGCTTCGGATTTGGATCGAAGTCAAGCGTCGAGCTTCCCGGCGAAACACGCGGTCTTCTCCGCCCACTCAAGAATTGGCGTCCGGCGTCGATCGGCTATCTCGCCATCGGCCAGGAAGTGGCCGTCACTCCGCTGCAGCTCGTCTCCATGGTCTCTACTATCGCCAACGGCGGAACTTATCTGCCACCGCACGTTCTCATGCAGGACCAATCAGCAACGCAGCCGACGGCGCCGCAATTCGCACCCAGCCCGGTCAGAGCAGGTGAAGATCTGCCTAGCCAGCTCCCGCCCGGAGCGCATCGCGTCATCAGCACCCTCGCCGCCGCCCAGATGCGCAAAATGATGGAGGGCGTCGTTCTCTTCGGCACCGGCAAAGAGGCGCAACTCGACGGATACTCTTCCGGCGGCAAGACAGGCACTGCGCAGAAGATCGATCCAGTCACGCATACATATTCGAAGACCATGCACATTGCATCTTTCGCAGGCTTCGCGCCGGTCAACTCTCCCGTCATCTCCGTTGCCGTCGTCCTCGACTCACCCAAAGGCCAGTACTATGCCACCGCAACCTCCGCCCCGGTCTTTGCCGAGGTAGCGCAGCAGGTCCTCGAATACCTGGGCGTGCAGCACGACATTGACCTGCGCCCAGCCGACCTGGCCTCAAAGAAAGACGCGCCCATCACCGAAGACGATACTCCGGCGCAAGAGGAAAACATCCAGGCTCTCTACGACGCCGCCAACGACTTGCCCAGCGACGATCCGCTCCGCGCTTCAACAGACAAAGCGGCTCCGCCCTCTAGCCCCGCATCGTCGCAGGCTGCGAATTCCCCAGCGCCTCCAAAAACCAGCGCATCTTCCGGGCCCTCCCCCAGCGCGCCCGCTCCGTCGCATCCCCAACCAGCCCCATCCTCTCCAGCCAGCACCGTCGTCATCGCGGACGCCGGAAAACTGCGCGTGCCCTCCCTGATCGGCCTGCCGATTCGCGAAATCATTGAGCAGGCCGCCGGCGCCGGCCTTCAAGTCGAAATCACCGGCGACGGCATCGCACGTGAACAGGCCCCCGCACCAGGCACGATGGTCCCTCCTGGCACCAAAATCGTCGTCCGCTGCGCACGCTGACTGCCTTGCACCGCGCAAACTGAGTTACCCTCACAGTGTGACCGGCTCCTCATGGCGTCCCTTTGAAGATGGCGCGACCCTCGGCCAGACTGGCTCAGAGGATGGAATCGTTGTCCACGACGAAGAGCACGTCCTCGGAGCGCGCATCACGCTGGAACGCGCGGCCAGCGTCGCTCCATTCGCCATCACCTGCGGTATCTATGGCTGGATGATGCACACCCGCTTCTTCAGCTCCGAAGCGGAGGCCCAGTCGCAATATGACCTGATGGAAAATTCGCTTTCGGCACTCCTTGAAGCCGCCGAACAAACCGCCGCTGTCGACGGCGGCCGCCAGGTTCTCATGGACGGTATCGAAAAATTCGTCGGTGAGTATCCATGACGTTTGTCGTCGATCGCCTCACCTGCCGGGCTCCCCTACCCCGCAACAATCTACAATCAACTTCGAGATGAAGTGGAACGATGTAGTCTCCGAAGTCGCATCCATCGGCTCCGCCGGCCGCTCCGCCGCAGCCATCACGGGCGTTGAGTACGACTCGCGCCGCGTGCGCCCCGGGGCCGTTTTCGTGGCCATGAAGGGCGGCTCGACCGACGGCAATCGTTTTGTTCAGAAGGCCATCGCCGCCGGTGCTCTCGGCATCATCACTGACTCCGCGCAGGCCTTCGACCATCTCACGGTCTATCAGCCGGACGTTCCGCTTCTTCACGTCGAGCACGGCCGCCGCGCTCTTGCCCAGGCTTCCTCTGCGTTCTTCGGCCATCCCGAGCGCTCGCTCGCCGCCACTGGAATCACCGGCACAAACGGAAAGACGACCACCGCGTTCCTCATCGAGTCGCTCCTCAACTCGGCAGCGCGTTCGAGCGTATTGGTCGGCACCATTGAGTACCACATCGCCGGTGAGACGCGGCCCTCGATCCACACCACGCCCGAGTCGCGCGATCTTTTTGAACTGATGGCCGAAGGAGTTGCGCGCGGCGCGGAAGAACTCGTCACCGAGGTATCAAGTCACGCCCTCGACCAGGGCCGCATGATCGGAATTCCGTTTGACGTGGCTGTCTTCACGAACTTCACGCGCGACCATCTCGATTACCACCAGACGATGGAGAATTATTTCGCCGCCAAGCGCCTGCTCTTCGACGGAACGGTTTATCCTCCTCCGCGCATTGCTGTGATCAACGCGGACGATCCGCGCGCCGAAGAGTTGGCTGCGGCCGCACGCGCCGCCGGCGCTGAAGTTCGCACCTACGGAATCGGCAAAGGCGAATGGCGCGCCGCGAGCTACATGCTCACGCCCTCGGGCGCGACGATTCAACTCGAAACTCCAGCCGGCTCGACCTGCCTCTCCTCGCGTTTGGCGGGCGAGGTCAACATCCTCAACCTTCTCGCCGCATTCACGTCCGCCCATGCGCGCGGCGTTTCTTTTTCTCATCTCGCCGGCGCAGTTCCAGCGCTCAAGCCCGTTCCAGGCCGCTTCCAGCCCGTCGATGCGGGCCAGCCCTTCACGGTAATCGTCGACTACGCACACACCGACGACGCGCTCCGCAATCTCACCGCCCTCGCTCGCCAGATCACCGCAGCATCCGGTGCGCGCGTCATCACGCTCTTTGGCTGCGGCGGCGATCGCGACCGAACCAAGCGCCCCAAAATGGGCCAGGCCGCCGGCGAAGGCAGCGATTTCGTCTTTGCCACCAGCGATAATCCCCGCTCCGAAGATCCGGCGTCAATCCTCGCCGAGATTGAGCCAGGCCTTCAGTCCACCGGCGTCGCATATACGATTGAAGTCGATCGCGCGGCCGCGATTCGTCTTTCCCTCGAGGCCGCCAAGCCGGGCGACGTCGTACTCATTGCCGGCAAGGGTCACGAGAAGGAACAGATTCTTGCGGACCGCGTCATACCCTTTGACGACGCCGAAGTGGCGCTTTCCATCCTTGCCCAATTGGGCTATGGTGAAGGGCAATGAATCTCACACTTGCTCAAGCCGCGATGGGCGCTGGAGCTGTGCTCGAGGCTCCGGCCAGCGTGCCCAATGCCGGTGCGCTTCTCGCGACCGGCTATTCGATCGATTCGCGTACAGTCGCGCCGGGCGAGATCTTCTTTGCCGTTCGCGGTGAGATTCACGATGGTCACGATTTTGCCGTTGCAGCATTCGAACGCGGCGCAGTGGCCGCCGTAGTCTCGCGCACGCGTGCCGCTTCCCTGCCCGATACTGCTCTTGCCCATCCCCTCCTGATCGCGGAAGATCCGCTCGCTGCCATGCAGGCGCTCGCCCACCATGTGCGCCGCCAGTGGGGTCGGCGTGTCGTGGCCATCACCGGCTCGGCCGGCAAAACCACTACCAAAGAGGCCGTCGCTGCCGCGCTCGGCGCAAAGTTTCACGTCCTCAAGTCGAAGGGCAATCTCAATAATAATTTCGGTCTGCCTTTGCAGCTTCTGCGCTTGATGCCCGAGCATGAATTCGCCGTCGTCGAAATGGGCATGAATCACTCCGGCGAAATTGCCGCGCTCGCCCGCATCGCCGCGCCCGATTGGGGCGTGATCACCAACATCGGCTCCGCGCATATTGAAAACTTTGCCGACGGACGGGCCGGCATCGCGCGCGCCAAGTTCGAGCTGATTGAGGCGCTTCCGGCAAACGGCGTCGCCTTCCTCAATTGCGATGACGCGTATGCGGCACAATTTGGCCGCGATTTTTCCGGCCGGGTTGTTTACTTCGGCGCCGGTCCCTGCGCCGATCCGCAGATCCTCTCTTCCGCCGAAGATGGCGAAGGCTTGCGCGTTCGCATCCGCGCCCGTGAGCGCGAAACCGGCTTCACGCTCCGGCTGCTTGGCGCGCACAACGCATCGAACGCCATGGCAGGATTGGCCGTCGCGCTTGAAGCTGGCGTCGATCTTGACGCCGCAATCGCCGCAATCGCTTCACTCACCGCCGGCGACAAACGCGGCCAGGTCATCGAGGTCGCCGGCGCCACCATTCTCAATGACAGTTACAACTCCAACCCCGAAGCGTTGCGCTCCATGATTCGCACTCTCGCGGCGCGTCCTGCCACGGGCCGCCGCATCCTCATAGCCGGAGAGATGCTCGAGCTTGGCGAACACGGGCCTGCGTTACACGTTGATTGTGGCCGTGCCGCTGCGGAAGCCGGCCTCGACCTGGTGGTCGCGGTCCAGGGCAATGCGGAACACCTGGCCACCGCTGCATGCGCCGGCGGAGTGCCTGCTGTGTTCCTCCGCGACGCCGACGCTGCCGGACAGTGGCTCATTGAAAACCTTCGCCCCGGCGACGTCGTTCTCGTCAAAGGCTCGCGCGGCGTTCACCTTGAGCACGCCATCGAAGCTCTCATCAAGCAAATCGAAAATCGAGAGACTCAATGAACGCCGCTAAGTTCGCTCGGCGCCTTGCGCTGTTCGCGCTCCTCGCTTCCACCGTCTTCCCGCTGGCCGCCCAGAACGATCCTGCATGGCTCACTCCGTTTCCTGCCTTCCGCATCGCCGGAAACCTCTATTACGTCGGCAGCCAGGATCTCGGCTCCTATCTCGTCGCCACTCCTCGCGGGCTTATTCTCATCAATTCGAGCTTTGAAGCGTCGGTTCCTCTGATCAAGAAGAGTGTCGAGTCGCTCGGCTTTCGCTTCAGCGACATCAAGATTCTCCTCATCAGCCACGCACACGACGACCATTGCTCGGGCAGCGAGCAAATCATCCGCCTCACCGGCGCCAAATACTACGTCATGGCTGGAGATGTTCCTGTCGTCGAATCCGGCGGCAGAGCCGACTTCCAATACGGCGCGCAAAAAGCTCACCACTATCCGCCCGCGCACGTTGATCGCGTTCTTCACGAAGGCAGCACAGTCTCACTCGGCGGCACAGTCCTCACCGCGCATCTCACCGCGGGTCACACCAAAGGAACCACAACCTGGACGCTGGACGAGACCGAGGCTGGCCGCCTTCTGCACGTTGTCATCGTCGGCAGCCCGAACGTAAACCCGGGATACAAGCTGGTCGGCAACAAGGTCTATCCGCAAATCTCTGCCGACTACAAGCACGAGTTTGCCGTCCTTCACGCGCTCCCCTGCGACGTCTTTCTCGGCGCCCACGGCTCTTACTTCGATCTCACTGAGAAATATCCGCGCTGGAAAGCCGGCGACAAGAGCGCCTTTATCGACCCCGCCGGATACAGGGCCTATATCGCCGATCGCGAGCGGGCATTCTTGGGTGAGCTCGCCCGGCAGTCGGCCGCAAAGAAATAAATCAGACGTCGATCCGCTGCGCGAGCACTGCCCTGGCCCGCGCCAACGTCACTCCCCGCAATAGAAAAACTTTGCTGCGCGACAATTCGCCAGCCTTGAGCTCGATCGCATTTTTCTGCAAGCTGAAAACTTCAGCGAGAAACGCAATCAAAGCCTCATTCGCGCGGCCCTCGATCGGCTGCGCCCGCACAGCAATTTTCAGTTGTGCCGTGGTTCCCTCGCCGTAAATCCCGGCAATGGCCGTCCGCTGCGCGCCCGGTTGCGCTCGCACCGCAAGCGTCACGCCCTCCGCCGCCGCGCGCAGCATCAGTCGAGCTCCGGTTCCTGCCCCGGAAGCGCCGCAGGCGGCGTGCGCTTGCCAAACAGCCCGGTACCGATGCGTATGCGCGTCGCGCCCTCCTCAATTGCCAGCGCAAAATCTCCGCTCATCCCCATCGACAGCACATCGAGCTTCAGGTTTGGATGCACCGTCGCCCAACGGTCACGCCACATCCGCAAACTGCGGAAGCATGCGCGCGTCACATCCTCCGGCGCGCCCCACGGCGCAATCGTCATCAGGCCGCGCACTTCAATATCCAGCAGATCGGGCAGCCGTTCCAAAAGCTGCGCCGCTTCGTCCGACTCCGGCTCGACACCGTTCTTCGTCGCTTCGGGGCTCAGCTTCACCTCGATCAGCACCGGCAAACGCTTGCCCGTCTTCGCGGCCGCATCGTTCAACCGCTCCGCCAGCCGCACAGAATCAAGAGAGTCCACGCCGTCGAAGATTTCTGCCGCCCTCGCCGCCTTGTTCGACTGCAAATGTCCGATCAAATGGAAACGCAGTCTCTCGCCCACCGCCCATGTTCCGGTCTCGGCCGCGCGCAACACTTTTGAACTGAATTCCTGAACGCGATTCTCGCCAAACAGCGTGAGCCCCAGCGCCGCTGCCTCCGCCACCGCTTCTGCTGGAAAGGTCTTCGACACCGCCATCAGCTCAACTTCGCTGCGCGCGCGACCCGCCGCCCGGCAAGCAGCACAGATGGCCTCTTCGAGCCGTTCGAGATTCTCCTTGAGCGCCGTCACTGGACCCTCGCCGGAAAATTCGCCAGTGTCCGTGCGGCCTCCACAACGCTTGCCGTTTCTTGTGTATCTAATATGGGAATGTGGACCATCGTTCTTCTCATCTTCTCCAACATCTTCATGACGTTTGCCTGGTACGGCCACCTGAAATTCGAGCAGCAGCCCCTTTGGAAGGTCATCGTCGTCAGCTGGTGCATCGCCTTCTTTGAGTATTGTTTTCAGGTTCCCGCAAACCGCATCGGCTACGGCCGCTTCACTCCTGTTCAGCTCAAGGTGATCCAGGAGATCATCACGCTCACGGTCTTCGGAGTCTTCGCCACGTACTATTTCGGCTCACACCTGCGCTGGAATCACGCCGTCGCTGGAGGCTTTCTGGTCGCCGCGGCCTTCTTCGCGTTTCACCAGTTCTAGTTTTGATCGCGAACAAGAATCCGCCGAGGTAGCTCTATCTGCTTCCTTGGCTCCTTGCTCCCTGGTTCCTTGTCCCCTGGTTGTTAGTGCCCGTGCTCTTCGAGGTACTTCTCCACCTCGAGCGCCGCCATGCATCCAGAGCCAGCCGCGGTAATCGCCTGCCGGTAACGCCGGTCCTGCACATCGCCGCACGCAAACACTCCTGCTACAACTGTGCCATTGCGTGTCGTAAACACGTTGCTCGTGGTCTTGATGTACCCATCCTCGTCCAGATCGATCTGTCCCGAAAACGCCTTGGTGTTTGGCACGTGCCCGATGCCCAGGAACATCCCGCTCACCTTCAGCTCGTCCTGCTCGCCGCTCTTCACGTCGAGAAGGCGCAAACCCTTCACTTCCTTTTCATCCACGCCCAGCACTTCTTCCACAACCGTATTCGTCCGCAGCTCAATCTTGGGATGCGCCATGGCCCGCTCCAGCATGATCTTCGATGCGCGAAAAGCATCGCGACGGTGCAGCAGCGTCACCTTCGATGCAAAGCGCGTCAGAAAAATCGCCTCTTCCATCGCCGAGTCGCCCCCGCCAATCACCGCAATGTCCTTGTCGCGGAAAAAGAATCCGTCGCAAGTGGCGCAGCTCGACACGCCGTGACCGATAAGCGCCTGCTCGCTCGGCAGCCCCAGCCAGCGTGCGCTCGCGCCTGAAGCTACAATCAGCGTCCTCGCGTGCAGTTCGCCGGCCGATGTGCGCAGCTTGATGGGATGCGCGCCCAGCTCCGCACCTTCGAGATGCGCATGCTGGTACTCGGCCCCAAACCGCGCCGCCTGCTTCTTCATGTTGCCGATCAGCTCCGGCCCCTGAATCCCATCCGGCCAGCCGGGAAAATTTTCGACCAGCGTCGTGATGGAAAGTTGGCCGCCGGGTTCGTGGCCTTCCAAAACCAGCGGTTTGAGCCCGGCGCGCGCGGTGTAAAGCGCCGCCGTCAATCCGGCACAGCCGGAGCCAAGAATCACGGTATCGCGTATCTCTGCCATGGGATTACCCGAATCGATTGTAGACGGAAGGCCCTCAAATCCGGGTCCCGTTTCTGCACCGACTTTTCCTCTAGATTCGATGAATTGCGCCGCGCGTCGGACTCAGACGTGTACTCGAAAGGCCACCTGTCGCATTAGAAATCATTAACCTCGACCAAAATCCTTTGGATTTACACATGCTCCCTTCACGTCCGTCCGGGAGCCCTCGTGCCCATCGCTTCGTCCGCGTCCGCACACGCCATCGCATTCCGTTCGGAGCTTCGTCGCCGAGCCGCGCTCACGCTCGCCCTGCTGCTTCTCATTCCAGCGCGCGCCAGTGCCGGCGGACCGAAATACATCGCCGGAACCAGCTTCTTCAATCCTGCCGTTATCGGCCAACCCATCCACTGGGCCGGCGGCCAGATGAATTATTCCGTTGACCAGGGGCCGCTATCAAGCTCCGTCACCAATCAGCAGGCCACGGCGATGGTCGATGCCGCAGCCGCCTTGTGGAGCGCCGTTCCGACCGCAGGCGTCATGCTGACTGACGCAGGCCCGCTCAATGAAGACGTCAACGGCTCGAATATTCAAGTCAATTCCTCCGGCGTCATCAACGCGCCGGCCGACATCACACCCGCTGCCACCAACTATCCGCTCGCCATTGTCTACGACGCCGACGGCTCCGTCATCGACGCCATCTTCGGCCCAACCGCGAGCCAGCCCGATGCGTGCCAGAACAATTTGGTCTACGTCTGGATCGACAACTTCAACCCCGACGCCACTATCGCTCACTCAGTCATCGTCCTCAACGGCCTGTGCGCCACGAACATTGCCATGCTCCAGATGATGAGCTTCGAGCTTGAGCGCGCCTTCGGCCGCGTTCTCGGCCTCGACTACGCGCAAGTCAATCCTGGCGCAGCCACCAACGGCGAGATCGGCGGCATGCAAGGCTGGCCTGTCATGGAACCATTAAGCGGCGGGTGTGGCGCGAGCGGCGGCGATTGCATTCCCGACCCAACCACCCTCCGCTACGACGACATCGCCGCGCTCAACCGTATTTACCCCATCACCACTGCGAACCTGGCCAATTTTCCCGGCAAGCAGCTGACCGCCCCCAACACGATCTCCATCCATGGCTCTCTCAGCTTCCGCACCGGCTACGGAATGCAGGGCGTCAACGTAGTGGCGCGCCCGCTCGACGCCAACGGAAATCCGCTCTACGAGTACACGGTGACGGCAGTGACCGGCGCGCTTTTCGGCGGCAATCACGGCAACCCGGTGACCGGATTCATCGATTCCAGCGGCAATCTGTTCACGATGTGGGGCTCGAACGATCCCGCTCTGCAAGGCTCCTTTGACCTGAGCGGCATCCCGCTCCCGCCCGGCATGTCGTCCGCCACCTATCAAGTCACATTCGAGGCCATCGACCCTCTCTATATTCTCGAAAACTCCGTTGGCCCTTATATGCAGGGTCAAGTCACGCCCTCCGGCACGTTCAACGCCGTCACGCTTCCGAACCTCTCCGCAGGCAGAACGCAAACCCTCACGGTCACGGCTACCGACACGCCCGTCGCCGGCTTCATTGACGCCATCGGATCTGTCTCAGAGCCACGCCCCATGCCCACTGGCGGCATGTGGTGCGGGCGGTTGAGCCAGATCGGCCAGACAGACTGGTTCACCTTTCCGGTTCGTGGCAATCGCATCTTCACCGTCGTCACCGAGGCACTCGATGAAACCGGCGCCCCGTCAAACTCCAAAGCCATGCCCACCATTGGCGTGTGGGACGCATTTGACTCCGCCGGCGCAGCACCCGTCGGCGCCGCGCCCGGCCTCAATGGCCTCGCCACCGGCGAAACCTGGCTCCGCGTGGCTTCGAATTCCGACGATATTGTCCGCATCGGTATTGCCGATCTGCGCGGCGATGGCCGCCCCGACTACGCCTATGACGGCTGGCTGCTTTACGCCGACACGGTTTCGCCCGCGCACTTGCCCGCATTCGGCGGTCCCATCACCATCAACGGCTCGGGCTTTCGTCTCGCTGACACGGTTCTCGTCGGCGGCCTGCCTGCGCTCGTCACTAGCATCTCGCCTAACCAGATCACCGCCATTGCGCCGCCTGCGCCCTCCGGCGTCTCCGGCTCTGTCGATGTTGAAGTCGACGACCTTCCCACCCTTTACGCGGCAGCCATCATTCCCGGCGGCATCAGCTACGACTCCGGCACAGGCGACGCGCTCACCCTCGTCACCGCACCCTCAAACACCGTTCCTATCGGCGTGCCTCTTCCCTTGACTGTCACGGCGCTCTCGCCCGCGCTCACGCCCGTTGGCGGCGTCGCCGTCATTTACACACTCACCGCTGGCACGGCCAGGCTCGCCTGCGGTCTAACGATTTGTTCGGTTATGACCACCGGCGATGGCCGCGCCACCATGAACGTCACTGCGAACGACGGCACGTGGTCCATCGTCACTGCCTCGCTTACAAACGGCTCGAGCGTTCAGGCGCAATTCGGCGGCGGATCTCCGCCCGCGGTTTCCTCTCTCACGCCGCGGCTTGCGCTCGCCGCCGGAGCCACCTTCACCTGGGCGGTGCAGGCTCTCGTCCTTTCCAGCGGCATGCCTCTCGCCGGCCAATCGGTCGCTTGGCAAACTCCGTCGGGCGGCGGCATTGCGCCCCAGGGTCCGATTGCCGCAATCACCAATTCCGCAGGCATCGCCACCGAGTTCCTCACCGTTGGCCCGCTCGCTGAGGGCCAGGTCGTCAGCATCAGCGCCTGCCTCAACGGGACCAGCCAATGTGCCGCCTTTTCGGCCTACGGCGCGCGTCCGGAGTACGCACTGCTCCAGCCCATCTTCGGAACCAGCCAAATTCTTGCCGCCTCGGGCACGCCCAGCCAGATTGCCCTCCGCCTCCTCGACATGGACGGCAACCCCATGGCCGGCGGCACAGTCTCGCTCTACCAGGCGCTCTACGCCTGGTCGCCGCCCTGCTCGCCACACACCGCTTGCACCCAGGGCGCCCTCTTGGCCACGCAGTCCGCCACCGCCACCTCGGCCATTGACGGCTCGGTCACGTTCCTCCCCCTCTCGCTCCCGGGAGTCGCCACCAATCTCCTCGGACTTGCAGCATCGGGTTACTCGGCCACTGTCAATATCGCCATCGAGCAGCACCCCTAGCGCAGATCGCCTGTCGTTGCATCGGTACTTGTTCGCAAATCGAGCCAAGTTCCCGGTCGCTGTACGTTGCTTTCCGGCCAGTTTCGCACCACGCCGCCTCGCACCCTACAATAGAAACGGAACTCACCTTAGAGGAAAAACATGCCGCTTTCTGGAGAAGCTATCCGCCTGATGAACTACATTGACGATGTTGCCGTCACCCTGCGCCGGGTGCTTGCGTTAGCTCCCACGCTCTCTGCCGACGAGCGCGCCAAGGTTGCCGAGCATCTGGTCAAAGCCCGCCCCAGCGTCGAGGAAGTGGCCGCGGCCCTCGCCATCAAGTGAGTTTTCCGGTTCGTTCCAGACCGTGATCACCGTCGCCATCATCGGAGCCGGGCCACTCGGCCGCCGGCTCGCATTGGGCGCGGCCCGCGCCGGCTACCGCGTCCTGCTTGAGGACGTCATGCCCTCGAACCTTCACCACGCGCGCGAGTCCATCCGCCAGGAGCTGAGCCCTCAGGCCCTCCCTGCTGTCACGTTTGTCGGCTCGATTGAAGATGCAGTCCGCGACGCCGACTTGGTCATCGACTGCGTACCTGACGAACTCGAATCCAAGCTCGAGATTCTTTGGCTGGTGGACCGAATGGCGCCGCCGCACACGGTCATCGCCACGCCCACACTTCAGCAGTCCATCGGCGATCTGGCCAGTTGCACCAACCGGCGCGAGAAATGCATCGCCATCGCCGCCACGCCGCAATCGCTTGCCTCCGCAGCTCCCGCGGAAACACAGGCCGCATCTGCCGGCGCGGAACTGGTCCTCCGCGCGGCGCCCTTTACCAGCGACGAAACCACTTCACTTGTCGTCGATTTTTTCCGCCAGCTCGGCTTTAGACCGCTCGTCGAGTGCATCCTCGACTAGTCGGCGATCCGTAAATTCGATTTGTCATCCTGAGCGAAGGTCGCCGCAGCGACCGAAGTCGAAGGACCTGCTTTTGTTTTTCCTGTTCCCTGTTCCCTGCTCCCTGCCTGTTCACATCCTGCAGATCAGCAGCTCGCGCTCGTAAACCATCTCCGGCGGCAGATGGTCGTGCACGTCGATAAACAGCTCTTCGTGCCCGATCAATTCTTTGCGCCAGGCCGCGCGGTTCACTTCCTGCATCTGGTCGAACTCCGCGCGCGAAATGTTGATCCCCGCCCATTCCATATCGTCGTAGTAAGGCGTCCAGCCGATGGGCGTCTCCTTGCCCTGTGCGCGCCCATGCACTCGGTCCACAATCCACTTCAGCACGCGCATATTTTCGCTGAAGCCCGGCCACAGAAACTTTCCGTCCTCGCCCTTGCGGAACCAGTTCACGTTGAAGATCCGCGGCGTCGTGCTCAGCGAGCGCTGCATTTTGATCCAGTGCCGGAAGTAGTCGCCCATGTGATAGCCGCAGAACGGCAACATCGCCATCGGGTCGCGTCTCACAAGGCCCACCGCGCCCGCGGCCGCCGCCGTCGTCTCCGAACCCATGGTCGCGCCCACGTAAACGCCGGCGCTCCAGTTGAACGCCTGGTACACCAGCGGCATCGTCGTTGACCGCCTGCCGCCAAAAACGAACGCCCCGATCGGGACTCCCGCCGGATCCTCCCATGCTGCATCGATCGATGGGCATTGCGAGGCCGGCGCCGTGAACCGCCCGTTCGGATGCGCTGCCTTGGCCCCGGTCTTCTTTGCAATCTCCGGAGTCCAGCGTTCGCCGCGCCAATCCTCACACTCAACAGGCGGCTCGTCGGTCATTCCCTCCCACCAAACACCGCCATCCGGAGTCAGCGCCACGTTCGTAAAAATCGTATTCTTGCGCAGCGTCGCCATCGCGTTGTGATTCGTCTTCTCGCTCGTCCCCGGCGCGACGCCGAAAAATCCCGCCTCAGGATTAATGGCGCGCAGTTGCCCGTTCGCGTCCGGCTTGATCCACGCAATGTCGTCGCCGACCGTCGTCACCTTCCAGCCGTCCAGCGCCTTGGGAGGCACCAGCATGGCAAAGTTGGTCTTGCCGCAGGCCGACGGAAACGCCGCCGCCACATACGTCTTCTCCCCTTGCGGCGACTCCACGCCCACAATCAGCATGTGCTCGGCCATCCAGCCTTCGTCACGTGCAATGTTCGAGGCGATGCGCAGCGCGAAGCACTTTTTCCCCAGCAACGCATTTCCCCCGTACCCTGACCCGTAGCTCCAGATCTCACGCACCTCTGGAAAATGCACGATGTACTTCTCGTCGTTACACGGCCACGGCACATCCTTCTGCCCGGCGGCCAGCGGCATGCCCACCGAGTGCATGCAAGGCACCACGCGTACCGCGCCCTTGTCGATCTCCTCCAGCACCGGCAGCCCGATCCGCGTCATGATGCGCATGTTCACCACGACGTACGGTGAATCCGTAAGCTCCACTCCGATGCGCGACATCGGAGAGCCCACCGGCCCCATGCTGAACGCCAGCACATACATCGTGCGCCCGCGCATGCAGCCGTTGAACAGCTCCTTGAGCTTTTTGCGCATCTCGAACGGCTCAACCCAATTGTTCGTCGGCCCGGCATTGTCCTTTGAAAGAGAGCAGATAAAAGTACGATCCTCCACGCGCGCCACGTCGCGCGGGTCCGAGCGGGCATAAAAACAACCTGGCCACTTCTCCTGGTTGAGTCGCGTGAACGTCCCAGCCGCCACCAGTTCGTCACATAGCCAGTCGTTTTCCTCCTGGGTTCCATCTACCCAGTGGATGGCATCCGGCTGCGTCAGCTCCGCCATCTTCTCTACCCAGCGGATCAAATGCTTGTTCGTCGTCAATGGCTTGGCGATGCCCGATTTTGTCTGTTTCATTTCTCTTCCCCTTCTTCCGCCCTCGGGTGGCGTTATGAACGAATCAATTGGATAAACGATACACGCTTACAGTAGGCCTGCCCGTTCGTGGATCGAACGAACGGTTTTTGATCAACCAGAAATTCTACGGGGCTTTAAGTCCTTTATACGTGAAGTCGAACTCAGACAGCAAGACGCGGCAGCCCACCTCCAGCGGTCCGCTTCGGACGAGACCGAAGCCTCCTCGATTGCTGCGACCCTCTGAAGCGCTCAAGTGCGCTCTGACCGCCCGCATTTTCGCCGGCGTTTTGAAACGCCCAAACCCCCTAAATAGCTGAAACATTGACTCATTGCCGGGAATTTTCCCATCACTGGAGTCGGGGGTTTATAGTGATCCTCATGTCATTTACTCGCCGCGAATTCGCCGCATTGGGTACGCTCGGTCTTGCCGCGCGTTTTGCTCCGCCCCTTCTTTCCCAAACCCCCGGACGCCAAACCGGCTACGCCATCATCGGTCTCGGCCGCATCGCCGATATCTTCATGGCCGGCGTCCGCAATTCCACCAGCTCCAAAGTCACCGCGCTCGTCAGCGGCCATCGCGACAAGGCCCTGCGCATCGCCGCCGACTACGGTGTCCCCGAGTCCTCCATCTACACCTACGACAACTTCGATTCCATCATCTCCAACAAAGCTGTCGACGCCGTCTACGTCGCGCTTCCCAACTCCATGCACGCCGACTTCACCATTCGCGCGGCCAAGGCCGGCAAGCACGTCCTTTGCGAAAAGCCGATGGCCATGAATGTCGCCGAATGCGAGCAGATGATCGCCGCCTGCAAATCGGCCGGCGTCAAGCTCATGATTGCCTATCGCTGCCACTTCGAGCCCACCAACCTCAAGGCAGTCGATCTCATTCGCTCCGGCGCCATCGGCCAGGTTCAGGCCATCGAAACCGCCTTCGGCTTCACCGAAAGAGCCGGCGAGTGGCGTCTCGATAAGAAGCTCTCCGGCGGCGGCCCGCTGATGGACGTCGGCATCTACTCCCTCAACGCCACACGCTATCTCACCGGCGAGGAGCCCGTCAGCTTTGCTGCCTTCAGTTCCGTCATCGATCAGGACGGTCGCTTCACGTCGGTCGAGGAAAATCTTTCCTGGACCATGAAATTCCCCTCCGGCATTGTCGCCTCATGCGCGACCACCTACGGTGCGCAGATGGGCGGCTTCTTCAAAGTTCACGGCGCAAAGGGTTGGGTCGGCGCCGATCCCGCCTTCAACTACGACGGCCTGCATCTCCACGCCGAATACTTCAATGGGCCCGGAGTTCCGCCCACCGTAATTGACGAAGCCAACACGCAGAAGAATCCCTATCAGTTCGCTACCCAGGCCGATCACTTCTCGAACTGCGTTCAGAACAACCTCGAGCCCAAAACTCCGGGCGAGGAAGGCCTCCGCGACCTGCGCTACATCACCGAAATTTATCGCACCGCCGGCATCTCCATGCTGTGACGGTTCTGTGAGTGAGGCTTGATGAACACCCGTCTTCTGCCCGTCGTCATTGGGTCTGCGCTCCTGTTGGCTCCCTGCGTCTGGTCTCAGCAGCCGAATTCCTGCGTCGATTTGTCCAACTTCAAAGCTCCTGGCGTTGAAATCACCAAGGCGGCTCAGGTGGCTGCGGGCAGCACCACGCCGATTCCCTTCAGCATGCCCCCACAGTCTTTGGTTCTGCCTGCATATTGCCGCGTTGAGGGAGTCATCAATCGTCGCAAGGGTGTCGGCGGCACAGAATACGGCATTGAGTTCGCGCTTGCGATGCCCGACCAGTGGAACGGCGATCTCCTCATGCAGGGCGGCGGAGGCTCAAACGGAGTCGTGAACCAGCCTCTCGGACTCACCGCATCAGGCGATAAGCCGGCGCTCCTGCGCGGCTATGCAGTCGTCAGCACGGACACTGGTCACGAAAGCCCCGGCGGATTCGACTTCAGCTTCATGAAAGATCAGCAGGCCGAACTCGACTTTGACTATCAGGCCAACGTCCAGGTCGCCGCGCTTGCCAAGCAAATCGTCGCCCAGTATTACGCCAAACCCGCGGCGTATTCCTATTTCACCGGCTGCTCAACGGGCGGCCGTGAAGGCATGGTCCTCTCCCAGCGCTTCCCCACGGAGTTCGACGGAATCATCGTCGGTGACCCGGCCATGCGCACGGGCCGTTCCAACCTCGCCATCGGCCAATGGATTCCTGCGGCCTTCAACCAGATCGCGCCCAAAGATTCCGCTGGAAAGCCCGTCATCACCCAAGCCATCACCGACGACGATCGCAAGCTCGTCATGGACGCGCTCATGATGCAATGCGACGCCCTCGATGGCCTGGCTGACGGCCTGATCTCCGATCCGCTCGCCTGCCATTTCGACCCCGAGTCGTTGGCCTGCAAGCCTGGCCAGACCTCAGCCTGTCTCGCGCCCCAAAAAGCCGCCGCCATCGCCAAAGCCTTCGGTGGCCCGAAAACTTCGCGCGGCGCTCAGGTCTATCCCGGCTTCCTTTATGACTCTGGCATCGCCGCGACTCAAGGCATCAGGGGTCTGCTCGTTCCCGGTCCCGGCATCTTTGGACCACCGCCCACCGCAACTGAAGTCGACGTCGATTCTGAAGCGCTCAAAGATGTTCAGCCGCTGGTTGATTCAACGGCCACCAACCTGTCTACCTTCTCCGCCCATGGCGGCAAGCTGATCTTCTTCCATGGCGACAGCGATCCGTGGTTCTCGTCCCTCGACACCTTCGATTACTTCAAAGACATGACAGCGGCAAACGGCGGGCCCGATGCCGTTTCCAAATGGAGCCAGTTTTATTTCGTTCCCGGAATGAGTCACTGCGCCGGCGGCCCTTCGCTTGATCAATTCGATCTGCTCGGCGCGCTTTCCAATTGGGTTGAGAAAGGCGTCGCGCCCCAGTCCGTCACCGCTACGGGAAAGTCCTTCCCCGGCCGCAGCCGGCCCCTTTGCCCCTACCCAACGCACGCCCAATACAAAGGCCAGGGCAACACCGAAGACGCAAGCAACTTTGAATGTCGCTGATTTGCATCCTATCTTTGCCCATCAAAACATTTCGGGGCGCTTGCGGAGCGGGCAGGCGAGGGTCGACGCAACGCCACGCGCAGAATCCGCGACCGAGTCAGTGGCAATCCTGCCGCATGTCCGGATCGGCGGATTGTCGCAAAGCAACTGAGCACGAGCTCGTTCGCTGATTGCTCCTCATCCCATCTCCCCGTCCATCTTGGCCTCGGCGAACTTCCACGCATACAGAGCAACGCCGACATAGCAGACGACCGGAACAAGGTAGGCCGACTGAAGCGGAAGCATCCCCATCAACTTTGTCAGCGCCGCGCCACCTAAAATCGCCATCACCAGGAACGAGCCAGCAGTCTTGGTCTTCTCGCCCATGCCCTTCAACCCAAGCGCAAAAATGGTCGGGAACATGATCGACATGAAAAGGCTCGTCAAAAGCAAGCATCCCACGCCCATCCAACTCGGATGGACAACGGCAACAAGGCACAAACCAACGTTGATCACGGAATAGGCTGCCAGCATGAGCCGTGCGTGAAAGTGCCTCATGAGCCACGCTGAGCTGAACCGCCCCACGGCGAACGCCGCCAATGTGGCTGTCAGCATGTAGCCGGCAGCCTTGTCGCCCACACCCGTTGCCGATTCCACATAGGGGATGAAATAACTCCAAGTGCCCACCTGCGCGCCGACATAAAGAAATTGCGCCAGCACCGCAAAAACAAAATGCGGCTGCCAGAGGCGCACTTGCATGCCGCCAGTGGGCGCGCTCTCCGAGGCATCTTCGCTTCCCAGCTCAGGAAACTTGGTCATCAAGATTAAGAACGCCCAGAAAAAAGCGATGCAGCCCAGAACTATGTACGGCGTCACCACGCGCAGCGTCTCCGAATGCAAATAGGCCTGGTAGGTTCCAGCCGCCTGCATATTTGCCACTTGTGCGTCGCTCAGCTTTACTCCGGAGAAAATGAAGACAGTTCCGATCAGGCCCGCGCTGATTGACCCCAGCGGATTGAAGGCCTGCGACAGATTCAGCCTTCGCTCGCTTGACCCTGCTGGCCCGAGCTGCGCAATGAATGAGTTCGACCCCGTCTCAAGGAACGACAATCCGCTGGCGATGACGAACTGCGCCACAAGAAAGAATGCGTACAGGCCCGCCTGCGCCGCTGGATAAAACAACAGGCACCCGCTGCCCAGCAGGCATAGCCCAGTCACGATACCCATCTTGTAGCCGAAGCGCCGCATCAACTGCCCCGCCGGAATGGCCAGCAGAAAATAGCCCAGATAGAACCAGATCTGGATTCCGGCCGCGCTCGACCGGTTGATATCGAACGACTTCATGAATTGCCGAATCAGGATGTCGTTCAAATTATTTGGAATCGCCCACAGGAAAAAGAGCACCGTGACCATGACGAACGGCAGCAACCGGCCCGCAGGAATCAACCGGGCTTCAATATCTTCGTTGCTGTTCTGCGAAGGCGAATTGCCTTGTCCAACGGGTCCGGCAGAGATGCTCAAGATGAAATCCCCTCATGGAACATAAATGCAACGCGGCGCGGCAGCACAGGCCACAAATGTGCGTTCTACTTTTTTGCGGATGCAGCCATTGCCCGGCGGAGGCGTTGTTCCGCTTCGGCGCTCCAATAACCGCAGTCGAGTTCGAAAAAGATTGAAGTGTAAGGAATCGCAAGATTTGTCTTGACGATGAGCACCCGAAAAAGCTGCGCCGTTTGGTCGAGCTTGGCGATGATCTGGTCGTGGGGCAGAGTCGTCGAAGTTGCGGCCTTCAGGAGGCCTGCGAGCTGAGCCCGATAGCGCGAGGCTCCCGGAGCATCGGCCTCCGCGACGTATTCCAACTCCTGATCGAGATAAATGTTGGCGCGAATGTGTTTGCTGGCCGCAACGGCTGCGAGCACCTTGCGAACGGTCTCGATTTGGCCGGCGCCGGATGCGATCGTCTCGATGCCGGCCCGGGACTGTGCCGGATACGCGGAGTCCGCAACCACAATCCAGTTGCGATGCCCGAAGACCGGCAACGTCGTTTTCAGTTGACGCTCCCAACCCGTTTTCGTTCGTGGCCGCTGGACGCTCATGATTTCAATCCTCGATCCCCGTTTATTTCAATTCCTCGTCCGCGCAAACGGCCACTTTGCCGCACTTCCCTGAAGCCATGAGCGCATAAGCCTCGCCGGCGCGTTCCAGAGGAAATCGGTGCGTGATGATGTCGGCCGGATGCAGATTCCATCGCACCAGCCGCTCCACGAGCTCTTCCATCAGCCATGTAGACGTGACCCAGGAACCGTAGAGTGTTTTCTGATCGTGAATCAGGTCGGGCGAAGGATTGAACTCGACGCGCCCGCCCTCGCCGATAAAAACAATCCTGCCCCACTTGCGCGTGGCGCGAATCGCTGTGGCTCGCGCGGCATCGTTCGCGGAGCATTCAACGGCGCGTTCCACGCCCATGCCTCCGGTCAGTCGTTTCACTTCGGCCACGTTGTCGGGTCCTGATGCGAGAACAGCATCGCAGAGACGGAGCCCGAGTGCAATCTCCATGCGCTCTGGCACTACGTCGATGCCGATGATTTTTTCCGCGCCCAATTTGCGGCAAAGCGCGCCCGCGGCCAGGCCCACCGGCCCCAGGCCGGTAATGAGCACCGCATGATTCCCGCTGATCCCGATCTTCTCCAGCCCCTCATAGACTGTGCCGAATCCGCACGCCACCTGTGCGCCATCGCCGTAGGAGAGAACATCGGGCAGCGCAATCAGGTCCTTCTCCTCGGCCACCATGAATTCGGCCATGCCTCCGTCGCGCTGCCAGCCGTAAGCGCGCCGGTACTTCTCGCTTGTGCACGAGATCATGTAGCCACGCCGGCAGTCATTGCACACGCCACAGCCCGAGATGTGATACACAATCACGCGGTCGCCCGCTTTGAAGCGCCGACAGCCCGGGCCGGTGGCGACGATCTGGCCTGCGGGCTCATGCCCCGCAATTACGCCCTGGTATCCTTCAGGCCCTTTGCCTAAATGCTGGTGATAGATGGCGCGAATGTCGGAACCGCAAATCGTTGACGACTTCACGCGGACCAAAACTTCGCCGTGTCCCGGCTCCGGCACAGGCACGGTTCGCATCTCAACAGTCGAGTTCCCCGGCAAATACGCGGCGTTCATGGTGGATTGCATGGTGTCGTTCTCCAATATTCTTTCTATGCCGGTACGTTGCAGCCGATAGCGCCCGAAAAACGGTGAACAGCGAAGAGCCCATCGCTAAAGGCTACCCGCCGCGGGCTCGCTCTTATGGTGGTGTGATCTCTCCGTTCACGTCCCACAAATCTTCCCAGGTCTGCCCCTCTTTCCAAAGGAAGACCTGGCCTTTGATCAGCCTGCAGTTGCGATCAAGCGCGGCGATCGAACGCATCTCCTCGTCTGTGAGCGGATCTCCAACAATGCCCTCAAGGTTGGCGCGATAGTGATGAACGGAAAACGGAATTGGCGTTTGTCCGCGCTGTACCGCCCATTTGACGCAGACGACCGCGGGATGAATTCCGTGACGCTTCGCGATCTCAACGATGACTGGATCCTCGGTGGGCGCTGTGTCCTCTGGCGTGCGGTCGCGCTCCGGTCGTCCCGGCGAGCCTACAGGGCAGTAGCCAACCGGCTGAACGCCGTTCTTGACGACGAAATCGAACAGCTCCGGCTGCTGAAAGTGCGGGTGCAATTCCATTTCGTTCACCGCAGGCTTGATGCGAGCATCGCGCAAAACGAGCTTCAGCTTTGGAATGGTCATGTTTGACGTGCCGATGTGCCGCACCAACCCCAAGTCCACCAGCTTTTCCATCTTGCGCCAGGTCTTCATATAGTTTTCGTGGATGTAGGACTGGGCGTCAGGCGAGCGCGAACTCACGTCGCAGCCCGGCGGATGAAAATTCGGAAACGGCCAATGCACCAGGTAAAGATCCAGATAATCGAGGCGCAAATCGGCAAGCGACTTGCGGCAGGAGGCGATTACGTCGTCCTCGCCGTGCTTGTCGTTCCAGAGCTTCGACGTGATCCAGAGTTCTTCGCGCTTGATCCCGCCGCCGACGATCGCCTCAAGCGAGACACCGATCTCGGCCTCGTTGCCATAGACCGATGCGCAATCGAAGTGTCTGTAGCCCGCCGCTGCCGCGCCCTTCACCACCTCGGCGATCTGGACCGCGGAAACGTGGTCGGATCCAAAGGTGCCCAGGCCGATGGCAGGCATCTTTGCTCCGCTGGAGAGAATTCTCTTGGGCACTAGAATTGGATCAACAGAATCTCCCACCGAGACCCCAGGACCGCCTTGCTGTTTCATTTCTCGTTCCTCTTGGCCACCATTCCTGCGGTTCAGGCAAAAATAGACAGTGTGAGCGGACTACAAACCGGACTCGGGGCCTGTTCTCGGTCGAACTTCGTCATCCGAGACTGCGCACCCGAGAGTATACGATAAAGGTAGCGTTATTGTAAACGCATATATTAAAGGGAAAACCCTAATCCGGAGTTTGCCGGCGCCAAGACAGATATGCGATAGGCTGCGCGCGTACCGAGGTCGATGTTTAGAAAGAGTTTGTGATTCTCACGTTTCATTGGCTAGTCGTGTTCGAGATTGCAAGGGGAAGATTCGCCGTTTGGAATCGAATGGGAGTGCAACTTGAGCGTCCGGTTGCCAAAAATCGCATGGGTGTTGGCGGGAATGGCGCTTTGTTCGGCTCATGCGCAGGGACCGCCGGCGAATACCATCAGCCTGACTACCGCGGACAGGTTGGAAGAGCCGGGCTGGTGGCCGACGAAAGGAACTCCGCCGCGCAGCCAGTATTCCGGCGAAGCAAATTGCGTCGCGTGCCACAGCAGGATAGCCGCATTCCAGCACTCGACGCCCATGTATCATGCCGGCGTCCGCGCCATACAGTCTGAGATCTTGATCAATAATGGGTTGCTTCAATTTACGGAAGGCGGCTTCAACACTTCTGTCACAAATTCGCCCAATGGGATCTCCTTCACCGTCAATGACGGAGTGAGTACCGCATCATCGCCCGCCATTTGGGCCATGGGATTCAAGAAGGGGCAGACGTATGTCCTCGAGAAAGACGGCGCCTATTTTGAGAGCCGTTTGAGTTTCTTCACGTCGATTCATTCACTGGACATTACCCCCGGACAGTCCCACGACCTGCCGGACAGGGTGGAACATGCGCTGGGCCGGAAACTGCGCATCGATGAAACACAGCGTTGCTTTGGTTGCCATACAACTGCGGCCGTCACGTCCAACGTGTTCGATTCAGAGAGCGCCACCCCGGGAGTTACCTGCGAGGCGTGCCACGGGCCCGGAGCCGCGCACGTCGCGTCCATGACCAGGCACGATCCGGAACAGCCGGCGGCGATGATCAATCCCGCCGATCTTTCCCCTTCCGATTCTGTCGACTTCTGCGGCGCCTGTCACAGCACCTGGGCGGACGTCGTCGAGACCAATCGCAAGATCGGCCTCTCCTTGATACGCTTTGAACCGTACAGCCTTGAGCAGAGCCGCTGCTGGGGAACATCGGGCGACCCCCGGATTACCTGCATGGCCTGTCACAACCCGCATCAGCCCCTGGTTGACGATCCGAGCGCCTATGACTCCAAGTGCCTGGCGTGCCATGGCCTCAATGGGGGACCGAGGGGAGCCCACACAGCCAAAACAGTCTGCAAGGTGGCGACGAGCAATTGCGTCACCTGTCACATGCCAAAGTACGAGTTGCCGGAGATGCACGCCATGTTCACGGATCACGATATACGAGTGGTGAGGGCGAACGCTCTCGACCCGAACAAGTAGGCCCAGCAGAATCCCCTTGCCGCGAAGTGCTGCGCGATCCGCGATGGCAAAAGTGCCGGAACTGAGCGGAATTTTAGCGCCAGTTCGCCGGCAACCTTCCGCTATAAGCAGTCCCCGCGTAAAGTTCAGCCCGACTCCAACACAAGGTTCGCATATTGAATCGTATCGCCGGTCCGGATAAGTCCGATGGCGCGCGGAACTCGCTTCTTGAACTCGATGTGGGGTTCAAAATCCAGAGCAACGCCATCCAGCGCGCGCTTGAATCTCAGGATCGTCTCCGGGCTGTTGACCTGGTTAAATTCCTCAGCCATAAAAGCCCGGGCCAGGTTGAAGTTGCTCCGAATGGCCGTTAAAACATCGAGAACTCGAGGCAGGTCATCGGTCAGCGAGATATCGACGATCTCCACTTCCTTCCAGAAAGGAAACCCCCGGTCAGCAATGACCAGCGTATTGGTATGCCGGACCTGGCTAAGCAATGCGTTGATTTTCGGGTTTAAGATTCCTGATTTCAACATGTGGCGCAATCTCCCAAAGTCATTTTTCGCCTCGGGTTCAAACGTTGGAAACCGCATCCACGCCAACGATTTTGCGGGCCCCGGCACCTGTACAAGCCCCGGATTCATGCCCGCCCATTCCTACCCGGCGTCGCATTCTATGGCGCCGCTATTGATCAATCGCCGCTTTCCTATCGGTCGAAGCCCGAACCACAAGTTGTGGCTGAATGACAATGGTCTTGTTGCGCGGATGAATCTTGGATTCCAGCAACGACAAGGTCAATCGCCCGGCGCGCTCGCCGATCAAGTCGGTCTGCTGGTCGATGCTCGACAGGGGGACGCGGAGTTCAGTGTCGTAATGAAGGTTTCCCGATCCAATAACTGCGATGTCCGCCGGCACTCGTAAGCCTGCGTCAAGAATGGCATGGATCGCTCCGATCGCCATGGGGTCGTTATAGCAAAACACTCCATCAGGACGAGGATTGAGGGCCAGAAGTTGCTTCATCAATTCCGCGCCGCTCTCCCGGCTTTGCACGTCTACCAGCCGCGGCATCGACACATAACCCGGGAGCGGCTTCAAGTTATGTTTGGCCATGGCGTTCTGATAGCCCTTCAAGCGTCCGGCGCCGGGGCTATTGTCGGGGCCGCGTAAATGGGCAATCCGCTTGCACCCTACTTCAATCAGATGTTCCGTAGCCAACAGTCCGATTGCCTCGTCGTCGGTCCCCACATAGTTGGCATCCAGCCCCGTGAGATTGCGATCGATCAAAACCAGCGGCAGCCCTTGCTTCTGGATCCGCTCGAACACTGATGGGTCAGTGGAAGATGATGCGATCACGAGAGCATCCAGCCTGCGGCCGAGGAGCCGGCTGATCTCATGCTTTTCCAGCTCGACGTCCTCTTCCGATGTCGAGATCGTGAGGCAATACCCCTTCTTCAGCAGCGCCCTTGAGAGCGATTTTGCAACCTGGGCAAAAAACGGATGCAACAGGTCGGGGACCACCAGGCCAACCAGATAGGTCTTTCCGGTAACCAGGCCGCGTGCAGCCAGATTCGGAGTGTAATCGAGCTCTTTAACACGATCCAGAACTCGCTTCCGCGTCGCTTCGCTAATGTCTTCGTGGTTTCGGAGCACTTTCGAAACCGTGACCACAGACACACCGAGGTCACGCGCGATATCTTTCATCGTTGTGGGCACAATTTCTTATACCATATTTGCTTAAAGGATGCGATAACTGTATCGTTAACTATTCAGTCTTTCCAACGAACGGGCGCCTTGTCGCGCTTCCATCGCTCGGCCCCTAACTCCTCTACACGGAGCCACTTTGGATTGTTTTAGGGTTGGCAAGCCGAGTCTGACGAGTTACGGTATATCGGGCAACAATCCACGGGTTAGACGAGAAGACAAGGAGTCGAGTGTGAATTCACCGGTTCGCCATCATTTGATTTGGAAGTCGCAGTTTCGGAAGTTGGGACCACTGTTCCTTGCGCTGTCGCTCGGAAGCGCCGGATTGGCCCAGAGCGGTCCGTTGGTGCTGGAGCGCGACGGGAATGTGATTTCGCTCGAGCCCTATGCCCCGAATATCCTCCGCGTAACCATAAGCTCTGACCGGACCGAGGCCCTTGGCGCGCCCGGATACGGATTTGTGGCCACGCCATCGACAGCGGGATGGACACACGAGAGCAGCGCGGACGGCGGCGATGTTTTCCGGTCCGCGCGAATGGCAGTGACATTGGCGCCGGGAAACCTTCCCCAGGATCAACTCCCTCATTCCATGCCACTGGACGCACTCAATCAACAGTTGCGTGATATCTACTTTGGCGGTGGCGGCGGGCATGGACATCACCAGGACTCCCTGCTGGTGACCACAGCGGAAGGCAAAATGCTCCTGCACATGCGAACCTGGGCGATGAGTCCGGAACCGCCGCAAGCGACGCAGACCGACCCGAACGCAGCGGCCTTCCGGGTTTCCGCAACCTTCGATTCGCCTTCGGACGAGCATTACTTCGGATTGGGTCAGCAGCAAAAAGGCTGGATGGATCTGAGAGACCACCAGATTCGCTGCTGGCACGATTACGTGGCAATTGGCGGCGAGGACGTGTGTGTGCCGTTCATGGTCTCCAGCCGCGGCTATGGAATCGTGTGGGACAACCCTTCGAAGACAACCGTGGACCTTGGATTCAACGGGAGAAACGTCTGGTCATCGGATATCGGCAACCGGGTTTCGTACTTCATCATCGCCGGCAACTCGAGCGATGAGATCTACGAGGGCTACCGCCTGTTGACTGGAATTACGCATCTGCTGCCTCGAGCCGCCTACGGCTACATCCAAAGCAAGGCGATCTACCCGACGCAGGAGCAAACGTTGGATGTCGCCCGGGAGTATCGCGACAAGAAATTGCCGCTCGATGTGATGGTTGTGGACTTCCTGAATATGACCCGGCAAGGGGAGATGGACCTCGACCCAAAACGATGGCCTGATCCAGCGGCCATGAACAACCAACTGCACGCGATGGGCGTGCGGACTTTGTTGAGCGTGTGGCCGCATTTTTCCCAAGGCACGCAGTTTTACGACATGCTGCGCAGCAAAGGGTGGCTGATTCACACGCCGGAAGGATTACCCGATCAGGGAGGCTTCAAGGACGTCATCGGCCCTAACATCGACACCACCAACCCGGAGGCGGCGCAATGGTTCTGGGAGAAGATTCGCGACCGCTATGTGAAGCCGTACGGATTCGATTACATCTGGCTCGATGAGACGGAGCCGGACGTCGATCCGGCAAATGACGTCTTCTTCATCGGTTCGGGCCCGCGCTTCTACAATGTGTATCCCCTGTTTCACACAGCGTCTGTCTATGAGGGCTTCCGGCATGACTTCGGTGACGCCAGAAGGGTTATGATTCTGGCCCGTGCGGCCTATCTGGGCGCGCAGAGGAACGGCACCGTCTTCTGGTCGAGCGACATTATCTCCTCGTGGGACATGCTGAAGCGCTCAATTCCTGCGGGACTTAACTTTGCGGCATCCGGATTACCTTACTGGGATACGGACATCGCGGGATTTTTCTCGCCATCGATTCCTGCCGACTATCATGCCCAGCGCAAGCCGCTTATCGATGGATCGGATGCACGCGACGTCATCGGGAACTATGAAGATTACCCGGAGCTGTTTGTCCGGTGGTTTGAGTGGGGAGCCTTTCAGCCGGTAATGCGCGCTCACGGCGAAAGAAAGCACAACGAGGTTTGGGCATACGGCAAGCAGGCTGAGCCAATTCTGGCGAAGTATCTGAAGCTGCGCTACCAGCTCTTGCCCTACACCTATTCAATTGCGTATCGCAGCTACCAGACGGGTGCTCCATATATGAGGGCTCTCTTCATGGATTTCCCCGGCGACCCGAAAGCGATGGAGATTCCCGACGAGTATATGTACGGGCCGGCGTTCCTCGTCGCTCCGGTTACGGAACAGGGTGAGACGCATCGCGCGGTTTATCTCCCCGCGGGTTGTGACTGGTACAACTACTGGACCAATGAGCGTTTTCACGGCGGACAGACCATCGTGGCCGAAGCACCCATCGACACTCTGCCATTGTTTGTCCGTGCGGGAAGCATCGTCCCGCTCGGGTCAGAAGTCGAGAGCGCCCAGCAACCGCAGGCCATCGCGTCGGTGCGCGTATATCCCGGCGCTGAGGGCAGCTTCACGCTTTTTCAGGACGACGGGAGCACCTACGCATACGAGAAGAGCGGAGGCTCTGTCACTCGCCTGGTATGGGACGACGCCTCCCGCCACCTGAAACAAGAGGGAGCGCCGGCGTGGAGCGGGCCTGATGATTCCGTGGTGAAAATTGTAGGCAAGTAGCAGCGGGCGAGATACGATTCCTCCAATCCAGCATCAGGTTGGAGATCGCAGCGCCCGCTGCATTGGTGTCGGGATGGCTATTCCGGCAAGATGAATGAGCCTTGCATGTCGAACGTCCCTTCGGTTGTTGGAGCGCCCGTATTCGGCTGTCCGCCGCCGATCGAAATCGAATACTTGCCCTCAGGAATCTCGATCTCGCCTTCGGACGTCACCATGCTCAGGTCACGCGGATTCAGGTCGAAGTGCACTGTTTGCGACTGGCCCGGATCGAGGTGCACGCGCTTGAAGCCGCGCAGAGCGCGGATCGGAGCGCCCGCAACGTTCGGGAAGCTCAGGTAAAGTTCAGCCACTTCGTCCCCCGCGCGCGAGCCCTTGTTTGTCACCGTCACTTCGGCGGACATCGGTTGCCCGGCAGTAACAGGGCTGGTTGGAAGGGAAAGGCCGCTGTAAGAAAACGTCGTGTAACTCAGACCGTAGCCGAAGGGGTAGAGCGGTTTGCCCTGAAAGTAGCGATAGGTACGGTTCTTCATCGAGTAGTCTTCGAACGACGGAAGCTGTTCGATGCCGGTATAGAAAGTTACAGGCAGACGCCCGGCGGGATTGTTTTTCCCGGAAAGCGTTTCAGCCACGGCCGTACCGCCCTCTTCGCCTGGATACCAGGCATCAATAATGGCGTTGGCGTGCTCCTTGGCCCAATTCACTGCGAGCGCGCTCCCATTGGTGAGGACAAGCACAACAGGCTTGCCGCTGGCGGCCAGCGCTTCAAGCAGATCTTCTTCGGGCTGCGGCAGATCGATGCTGGTACGGTCACCGCCCAGGAAGCCGGCCTCGTTCACTTGCCTTTCTTCGCCTTCCAGCTCGCTGGTGATGCCAAGAACGGCAATCACCACGTCTGCGCCCTTGGCCGCCGCCAGGGCCTCGGACTGCGGCTTCAAATCGAGCTTCCGCCAGACCAGCGTAGCGTTGGGCGGTGCGCCTGCCGCCGGCGAGTATTGCACGCGCAGTTCAGCGGGCTTGCCGGCCTCCAGATGCACGCGTCCCAACTCGGCCTCATTTGGATTGCCGTCCCAAGCCGAGGCCACGCCTTTGCCATTCAACTGCACGCGGAAGAAGCCCCTGACCTTCATGCCAAGACTGTAGTCGCCCGTCTCCGGTGCGGTAATTTCGCCTTCCCAGTGGATGCTGAGCGGGTGAACGGCGGCAACTTCAGCAGGCAATGGCTCGGCGGAGGCATTGATGGCGGATTCCGTGCGCACCGCCAGCACCTTCATCGCCTCGGGATGGTTAATGTCGCTCAGGTCGAGCTTGGAGTAACTCGCCTTGATGCCGGGCTTTCCGTCGAACGTAAGCGCGGAGCCGGGCACCGGGTCGGCCTCGAGGCTCAGGAACTGCGTTCCCGGCACGTATTGAATCGTGGCGCCTGAGAACTCCTTGCGCAGGCCTTCAAGGATCGACACCGTGTGAGTCGGGCTTCCGTTGTAGTTGCCCAGCAAAACTCGGTTTTCACTTGCAAGGGGCCCAATGACGGCGATCCTGATGCCGCTTGTCTTAAGCGGCAGCGTGCCATCGTTCTTCAAGAGGACCATCGACTCATCCGCCAGCTTACGCGCCAGTTCGCGGTGTTCCGGGCTGCTGAGTTCGTTCGGGTCAATCTTGGCGTAAGGATCAGTGTCGGGCGGGTCGAACATCCCCAGCTTGATTCTCGCGGTAAAGAGGCGAATGAGCGCTGTGTCCATCGCGCTCTCGGGCAGATAGCCCTGCTGCACCGCCTCAAGATACGGCTTGTAGTCGTACTCTTCGGGGTTCTTGCCGGCCCCGAAACATTCATTGTCCATGCCTCGTATGACCGAAATAGCCGCGGCCTGCGGCAGCGTCGGACGGTAATCGTGGCCAGTGAATATGTCGCGAACCGCGCCGCAGTCAGAAACCACATAGCCCTTGAATCCCCACTTGTCACGAAGCTGATCCTGAAGCAGGTGCTGGTTGGCGCAGGCTGGCTCTCCGTTGATCGCGTTGTAGGCGCACATCACCGATCCCGCTTTGCCTTCGACAACGGCGGCGCGGAAACCCGGCTCATAAGTGTCGAGCTCGTCGTGCTTGCTCACGTCGACGTCGGCAAAATGCCGTGTGGGCTCCGGGCCGCTGTGAACAACAAAATGTTTGGGCGTCGCGATGACACGGAAATACTTCGGATCGTCTCCCTGCATGCCCGTAACGAACGCCACACCCATGCGGCCGATGAGGAACGGATCCTCGCCGTAGGTCTCCTGGCCGCGTCCCCAGCGCGGGTCGCGAAACAGGTTTAGATTCGGGGCCCAGAAGTCCAGCCCTCCCTTATTTCCAGTGAGGCCGGCGGGCACATCCTGCACATGCTTGATCCGCCCCTCAATGCCGATATCGGTCCCCATCGCATGGACTCCCGGCACGTCGAAAGTCGCCGCCAGGCCGATCGGCTCGGGAAATTCGGTTACTCCGTCGTCAATCACGCCATGAAGCGCCTCGCTCCACCAGTTGTAAGCCGCGATGTCGAGCCGTGGAATGGCGCGCGAACCATTCACCATTTGCGATGCCTTTTCGTCCAGTGTCATGCGCTGGACAAGGTCAGTCGCGCGTTGTTCTGGCGAAAGGCTGGTGTCAAGATACGCAGGCTTCTGCTGCGCGAAACCACTCCAGCCACAGCACAGAATTGCAGCAACTCCAAAATGCAGCCTGAAACGTTTCATCGTTTTTCTCTCCGAAATCTTAAGTGGATCCGTTACGCGCCGAAACTGAGTGCTCGGCGCGCGAATTGTCGTGCTCATTGTGCGCCCGGTTGAACATCAAGCAGCCTGCTCTGCCGTTCGCCGTGGATCGCATCAACAAACATACAATCTAAGCCTTTGGCGCCGCCACCAGTCTATTCGAACACCCGATCTCGGCACACCTCGCGTAAACAGTCTGGTGACCGATGCTAGCCCGCTTTGCTGAATTGAATCGTCATCGGATGCCCGACATATGTCGCCGTGCGATCCGGCCCCGCCTCCGGCCCAATTCCGGTACCGTGCCCCTCTTTTACCAGCACGATATGGAATGTGTGCTTGCTGGGCATCCCTGGGAACATACCGGAGCGATCTCCGATAGAGAGCGACTTGCGGCGATCGTCCCAATGCAGGCGAATCGTCGACCTGGCCCCATCCTCGTATCCATAGCCATCCCCGCTGTCCTCGTAAAGCACGAAGTCGGCATCTTTCCCGCCATAAATGCGAATCTCCATCGGGTCTTCAGCAGCGGCTGCGGACTGCACTTGAGGCCCCATTGGAACAATGCTGCCTTCCCTCACCAGGATCGGAATCCGGCTCAATGGAGCATCGGCAACAATCGTCTGTCCACCGTGTTCGGTTTTTCCCGTCCAAAAATCCACCCAATCATCTCCAGCCGGCAAAACGATGTTCCGGCTCACTGCATGAGGCTGTGTGACAGGACTGATCAAGAGCGAACGACCAAACAAAAATTCGTCATCGATATCTCTTAGCGCAGGCTCGCTCGGATAAACGAAAGGCAATGCCTGCATGATCGTTTCCCCGCGGCTGGTCACGCCCCAGCCGCCTGAATAGATGTAGGGCATCAGACGGTACCGAAGCTGATCGTATTGCGTCAGGATCTGCTCCACTTCCGGACCGTAGTTCCACATCTCAGTCTTGGATTGATATCCATGAATGCGGAAAATTGGGCAGAAGGCTCCGAACTGGAACCAACGGACCAGCAGTTCGTGGTAGTCCTCGGAGGTATATTGGTCGACTGGACGGAAGAAACCGCCGATATCCGTCGTCCAGTAGGGAAAGCCGGACATCGCGAAGCTGAGGCCGGCCGGAATCTGCCGCCGCAGGGTCGCCCAATTCCCGGAGATATCGCCTGACCAGGATATGGAAGCATTGCGCTGCTGCCCGGCATAGGCTGAACGCGACAGGATCACGACCCGCTTGCTCTTGGTTGTCGCCTTTTGCCCGTCATAGACTGCCGAAGTCTCAAACAGTGGATATGCGTTTCGCACCAGCCTGCCCGGTCCCAGGTAAGTATTGTCATTCTTGAGAGGATCGCCTTCCGGTTCTGAAGCATCAAGCCACCATCCGTCCAGCCCCTCGCGAAACAGATTCCGATCGATCTCCGACCAGAAAAGCTCTTGCGCCTTGGGATTGAACAGATCCGCCCAATTCTCTTTTTCCTTCGTCTCGCCTGGTTCGCCCGTGCTCGCAGCGCTTTTCAAAAGTAGATCGGCGCTCTCCATATCGTGATTCACCTGGGTCTCCGCGCCAAATTTCGCCCAGACAGAAATCACCATGTGGAAGTCCTGGCGATGGAGCTCAGTCATCATCTCCGCAGGATTCGGATACTGGCCTTCATCGAATCTCATGGCGTTCCAGCCGTACTTGCCCCAGTACTGCCAATCCTGAACGAGCACGTCGACGGGAATCTTCCGTTTGCGGAACTCTGCCGCCGTATCGAGAATCTGTTGCTGGCTTGAATAGCGTTCACGGCACTGCCAAAAGCCGTAGGCCCACTTAGGCAACAGCGGAGCAGGGCCGGTGAACGCACGATAGTCGGCGATCACCCGGCTTGGCTCCGGCCCATAGAAGAAGTAGTAGTCAACCGCCGCGCCGGCTTCCGACCGAAAGCCCATCAGGTCCGACGGACGGCGCACAAACAAGTGGGTATCGCCCCCTGTGGCAGCGGTTACGTTGTACGTCGTATTTGCCGCCAAATGGATCTTGCCTCCCGCAGACCACGGAAGCCACATGTTCTTTAGATCAATCACCTTTTGGTCATTGACGCTGAGTTGTAGCTTGCCTCTTCCATTTCCGCCCAGCAGAAATCCGTATTCTCCTTCCGCACCTGTCTGAAATGTGCCCGCGCCATTTCCGTCCAGTTGAATCGCCTCGGTCGGCGGATTGAATTCGGTTAGCGACGGATTGTTCCACAACAAGCCGTAGCCGTTCGTCGAAACCACAAAGGGTATCGCAATGTTCGAATTCGCCTGCAACATCCGGATCGGAATGTCGCGCAGATCCAGGAATCCCTCTTGATGTTGTCCCAATCCGTACAGCGCTTCGCCGGGAGTCAACTGAAAGTCCTGGCGAATCTCGTCGGTGTGCATTCCATCGATATCGACAGGCGCTATCGTGCGGCCGTCATGGTCTTGTTCGCTTAACACAGGTTGCCCAGCTGCTGTCAGAAAGCGCACTGAGTTCGTCGCCCGGTCGATCTCCACTTTCAGAACGCTCGTCTTGATGGAAACCGTTGAAGCATTGGAGGAAGTCGTGAACGCGGCTCCTCCACACGGACGAATCACGGTGGGCACGATTGATTTTGGAAATTCGCCGGTAAGATTCGCTTCAACTCGGATCACCCTGTCAGAGCAGACCGATACACGAAGAGCGCCCGTCGACGAATGCACTGTCACTCCATTTGCGCTTCGCTCGATCGCCTGGGCATGGAGATGGAATGGCCCGGTAAGGATGCAAATGCATGCTGCCACTCCGAAAGAAACCAATAACGTTCTTAAGGTTGAAGACATCGGGTGTCGCTCCTCGAATCGTTGTCAAATCGTCTGCGGAAACTCATTGAATCTCGGCTTGAAACCACCTGGAAAACTACCGAATCGCGCCTCAAAACAAATTCAGATCGCTCAGGCCGTCCGGGCTTGCAACCGATTACTGCCGGCTCGTGTCGGTCGGGAGTTGTTCAATCGCGGTGTGTGCCTGATCGTCCCAGTGCTCGCGTAGTTGCTGCGATATCCGAATCTGCTCTTCAGCCGCGCCCTTGTCGCCCGACTTTTCATAAAGGCGGGCCAGTTGATAGTGAATGCTTCCATCCTTGTCGTTCGCCAACCCCAATTTGTATTCCGAAATAGCCTCTGAAATGCGGTTCGTCGCCGCATAGACCTGACCGAGCAAAACGTGAAGGCGAGGCGCCAAATCTGGATCGAGGTTCTTGCAGTTAGCCAGATACGGTTCAGCCTCTTCAAACTGATGTTTCTGCACCAGAATCTCGCCCGCCAGCAGACTTGCCTCAGCATCTTCGGGCGCCTCCGCCAGAAGAGACTTGGTGATCTCAAAGGCTTCATCTGTCTTCAATTCGGTGAACAAGACAATGGCCAGGCTGAGCCGTGCTTCGCGTTTCGTCGGATCGATGGCCAGTGCCTTTCGATACTCTTCCTCCGCCTCGCTCCAGCGCCGCTTCTGGCGGAACACATCTCCCGCGAGCACATGCATCTGGGGAGAGTCGGGGTCGATATCGCCCGCACGGTCCAGCGCCGCAATCGCCAGTTTCTGATCGGCCTTGGTTTCCCAATACAACCCCCGCACCAGAGTCGCGGGATTTGCTTTTTGGCGCTCGGCGGCCCGCGAAGTCGTGACAAAATCGCCCGTGTAATACGAGCAGGAGGCAAGGAGTTGCTGTTGAGCGCTGCTGAGTGTCTCCAGCGCCGGCTCCAGGAGATGATCGCAGGCGCCATATTTCCCTGCCGCATAGAGAGCTTCAGCCTTCGTCGGCAACGGCCCTCGTGACGCTTGAGACGATCCCTCCTCATCGATTTCTATTGCCGGCGGCTCTGCGGATAGGAGCGCCTGTTCGACAGTAGAGCCAAGATCGATCGAGAGAGCTCCGGCACTCTGCCGCTCTCGTGCCAGATCCGCCAGCGACCTCGCTTGGTCGGTCGATAGAGCGTCGCGGAAGAGGTACAGGCTCGACTGAAGGAACCCGGAGTCGTTCGCCTCAATCTCGGCAAGCCCTTTAAGCGCGGCGTCTGCGTGCCCGTCGGCAGCATCTGCGATAGCGATGCCAAGCGGCGCTAATCCACAACGGCTCCCGCTTCGAGTCTCCGATTCGAACTGCTCACGCGCATCGGCAGTCTTCTTCTCGCGAAGCAGCGTAATCCCAAACTCAGAGTGAGCACACGGCGCGGGCAAAGGTGAGGCCGTTGCGATTTTGTAGGCGTTTTCCGCGTCAACAAGCTTGCCCTCTTCGGCATAAGTCTCCGCTGCCCGCAGGGTGGCATAAGGCGAACGGCTGTAGGTTGAGGTCATCAGCCGCGCATCGTTGTCTACCTGCTGCAAATAGATCGTCCCCAGGCCGAGCCAGGCTTCTCCATTGTTCGGGGCCAGTCGAATCGCCTTTTGGAACGCCTCGGTTGCGCGGTCATTACGGTTCAGGCTGGCGTAAGCCTTTCCCAGAGAAAGTTCCGCCAGCGGATCCTTCGAATTGAGCCGGGTGGCAGTTTCAAGAAATGGCACGGCCGCATCTGGTTTTTGGGTTTTAAGGTATTCGATGCCGAGAAACAATTGGGGAACATAAAGAGTTGCTTTCAGACGTATCGCCGCTTTAAAGCTCTGAATGGCTTCAGTGGACTTTCCTGTTTCGTAGTACATGAGCCCCAGATTGGCCCAGAACTCCGGAACGGCGGGATCGAGTTCAGTAGCCTTGCGATACGATTCCGCCGCCGCGCTAAAATCTCCCCTCGACTGCGCCGCCGCGGCATCAGCCAGGACAGATTGAAGAGCTTGCTCCTGATCTTGCGCCTGGGCCAATTCGTTTGCGTCGAATTCCGTGAAGAAAATCGCCAGGCACAGGACCAGAGCGAACCGCCGTGACATGTGCAGAAAGCCCCCTGTTCTCTTGTAAAACGCTGACATCATTGCGTCCAATCACAGTTCAGGAACTTTCAGTCTCTATCAAAGGGCGCTTTCCGGCTGCAAACCGCCCCAGAGCACATGCAAATCCGCACATGAATTGACATGCACAGAGAGTAAGCGATAACTTTGCTGGTATTGGCAAGGTACAGCACGGTACTGTTCGAGAGCGATATCGAACGGAGCACGGACCTCGTCATCGCCGGTGGGGTGGAGTACAGTACGGCGCAGATCGGGACTTCCACCGGGGGTGGGCAGATGGAACACGCAGTTGGATCCGACGACACCCGGCATCAAGGAGCTTCTCCTCACGAAATCCCCGCCGCGCAGATCCAAGAAGTGCTTGCGGAAATCCTGGTCAGTGTCCCCTTTCGCTCGAGTAAGCAGTCTCAGCAACTCTTGCGGTACATTGTTGACCAGACACTCTCCGGGCATGGGCAACTCTTGAAGGAGAGAGTGATCGGGGCAGACGTTTTCGGCAGGCGTCCGGACTACGATACAAATTCCGACCCGATCGTCCGGGCACGGGCGGCTGAACTCAGAAAAAGGCTTGCTCAATTTTACGTCGGGCCAGGCGCCGATTGTGCCGTCCGAATCGAGATCAGTCCTGGGTCTTATCACGCTTCGTTTTCAACCTCATCACGTCCGACGGCGAGTGTCTCAGAGAGCGGCGCCACCGAAACCACCCATCATTGGGCGCCGGAGCCTGAGCCCCTTCAGGTCGTCGCTCCCCTGGCTCCGGCAATCGGTTTAGACATCAAGCCTCGGCGAACCTGGCCATTCTGGGTTATCTCGATCGTTTGCGCTGTTGTCCTGGCTTCGTCTTTGATTCTGTTCCGGGCGAAGAGTCCCATTGAGCAATTTTGGGAGCCCTTATTAACCACAACGAAACCGGTTTTGATTTACACCGGATCAAACCCGGTCTACCTGCCGACCGCGGAGTTGCTTGAAAAGTACAAGGCCACCCACAAGCTCGATGAACTGGAGACGCAAGGGCAGGAATATCTGATTCCGCTCACTGCCGACCAGAAATTCGGCCCCGGCGATCTTGCCGCGGTTAGAAACACGTATGTGACCCTCGGCGACATATCGGCAAACGTTGCTGTGGCTACCTTCCTTACACATAACAAACGGACCTTCGATCTTCGCTCCGGAGAGGACATGGTATTTGGCGATCTTCTCCAATCTCCATCCATTTTGATCGGCGCATTCAATAACGGTTGGACCATGCAAATGACCGGTGATCTCGGATTTGTCCTCGGCCCTGGCTTAATGATCCGCGATCGATCCGACGCAAATCGTAGTTGGGCGCCGGTGTACTCCCCTGATGGCAACGTCCTGATCGATTACGCTGTCGTTGCGCGACTCCCTCACTCGAAAACCGGCGAACCCCTCTTGGCCATCGCCGGAATCACTCAAAGCGGGACTCGCGCGGCTGCCGAATTTATAACCAATCCGCAAGAGATTAGAGATTTGCTCAAAGCTGCACCCAAGACATGGGCCAGTAAGAACGTGGAATTCATTCTGCAGACGAAGGTCGTCAACGATCTTCCGACAACTCCGACGGTCGTCGCCGTGCGCTATTGGTAGATGCGTCTCTTCCCTGCCTGCATCGTTCTTTCACGATGACTTACGCAGAGTTAACTCCGGATCCGGAACGAAACGGCATGTTGACATGGCGGTGCGTCCGGCAACTGAATCTCCAGCCCTTGCGCCGTTTGCGTCCATCTCAACTCCGATTTCGCCCCGAGCAGTTCCACCTTTCGAATTGGACGAGGGTAGTTTGCGGAGTTTTCAGCCAGCGACTTAATAACCATTTTTCCATCAGACGGCCACCCAAGAGCGATCGCATAGAGCACGTCGCCCTTCGTCGTGAATCGTATATCCGCGGCCTGGAACTTGAGTTTCAAAAGCTGGTAACTAGGTAACTCCTTGGCTGCTTCCGAGGCCGGCCCTTCCCCATAGATCGTCCATGGGCGCGTCCCCTTGATCGCCTCGGAATTGACCTCTTGCCAATCAGCAAGTTCTCCCAGGAATGCGAGCTCGTCGCTGTCGGGCTCCCCATTGCCCGGCAAAGGAATGCTAAGGAGCAGATTGCCGTTCTTGCTGACAATGTCAACCAGAAGAGGAATCATCAACGAAGCCTTTTTGTAGGAGTGGTTCTCGAAGACTGAGCGATCGTAGTGCCAATTCCCGATGCAAGCTTCCGTCTGCCATGGCTTTTCCTGCAGCTTATCCGCCAGCGTCATTTCAAAGTCGCGCGTGAGTGTTCCCCATACGGGTTCAGGGACCTCTTTCAGATCCAGGACCCCTTCCAGACGGCCGCCGTGCGCCCGCATATTTTTGTTGTAGTAATAAGCCATGATCTGCGGCGCCAGATCCGGAACGCCGAGCCAAACACCGATGCCGCGATCGAAATTGAACTGCGCCCCATCGTCAAAGTTCAGGATGTCAGGTGAATAGCTGTCGATTACGTCTTGGACGCATTCGAGAAACCACTGTACGAACTCCGGACAGGGCGTATTCACCGCGTGGGGCTTGCCATTGAGCTTTTGCGGATCTCTCCCCTCCCACCATTTTCCCTTCCCGTCGGCAACAGTCATCACGCCATCGTAGGGGACTCCGGCTAATGGACCCGTGGTATCGCTCTTGTAGCGAACCGGAAGGAACTCGTCCCAGACTCGATGCGGAGTGCCATGGTAACTCACGCCGAATCGTAGCCCGTGGGATCGCGCAACCTTGGCCCAGGTTCCCACGATGTCTTTCTTCGGCCCAACCTGGACGGCGTTCCATGGCTGGTGCTTTGAATTCCAGCAGTGGTAGTTATCGTGGTGAGTGGCCAAAGCTACCATGTAATCGGCTCCGGCGCGCTTGTACATCTTGATCAATGCATCCGGATCCCACTTTTCCGCCTTCCAGAGAGGGCAAATGTCCTTATATCCGAACTGCGAGGGATGTCCATAGGTCTTTACGTGATAGTTATATTGAGGCGATCCCTGGATATACATATTGCGCGCGTACCAGTCACCTTGTTCGGGAACGCACTGCGGATCCCAATGAGCCCAGATTCCGAACTTCGCGTCGCGAAACCAGTCCGGACACTGATAGGACTTCAAAGATTCCCAATAGGGCAGAAAGGGTCCATTCGGAATGGCGCCAGTAAAGAACCCTGAGTTCTGTCCCCTCGCCATCCGAGACAGCGCGATCGTAGTTAGGCCACTGGCCAGGAACGTCCTGCGGTTCATCGATTCAATCTCTCCATAAACTGGATGTGCGTCTGTCGCATCACCTAACTCTTGCCGCTTTCCATTGTGCCTAGATGAACGGTTTCTGCGCCGCCCGTGTAGTTGACGATCTGGTCCGGCTGGGGAGTCGCATCCAATCCAGTGCCGTGGCCGGGCCTGACGATAACAACCATGAATTTCCGATCTTTGAGCATGCCCGGGAACTCGCCGCTACGCGCCCCAATGGTCAATGTTTGGGTGGAATCGTTCCACCTGATTGGAATCGTGGCATGAACGCCCTTCTCATAATCGTAATTGTCGTTTTCGTCCTCATAAAGAACAAATGATCCGTTCGCCCCTGGGTACACTCTCAGTTCAATCGGATCTTCGGGTTTCTGAGTTGCGTACTCCATCGTTGGCCCGAGAGGAAGAATTGCTCCAGCGCGCGCAAAAAGAGGAATCTGCTCCAAAGGAGCTGTAACGCTGAGATGCTGGCTTCCGGCGACTCGCTCTCCAGTCCAGAAGTTAGTCCATTTTGTCGTCCCTGGCAGATAGACTGACCTTTGATCAGCGGATGTCGTGACGGGAGCAACCAGAAACGCAGAACCGAACATGTATTGATCGCCGATGTTATCGGCATTTCGATCGCTTTGAAAGTCCATAACCAGAGGACGCATCATCGTGTTGTTTCCATCGGTCACTCGCCACGCTTCCGAATAAATATAGGGCAACATGCGGTAGCGGAAGTTGTCGTATGCGAGCAGGTACTTATACGAGAGCGGCCATTTCCACATCTCCGTTTCGGTTTTGTAGCCATGAATGCGAAGGATAGGACAGAAGGTAGAGTACTCAAACCAGCGGACCAGTAAGCGGTTATAGTCTTCTGAGCTGTATTGATCTTCAGGGCGAAAGAATCCGCCCGTGTCGGTGGTCCAGTAAGGCATACCGCCGACAGAAAGGTTCAGGCCGGCTGGTATCTGCTGGCTGAATGCTTGCCAATTTCCATGAACATCCCCTGACCAGGTAACAGCCGCATACCGCTGAAATCCCAGCGTAGCGGTTTTGCCCAGTTGCACCACCCGCTTCGTTGGGTCCGCCGCTCGTTGGCCTTCGTAGATTGATTGATTGGCAGCATGGGGATAGTAGTACGTGTAGGGATTTCCGGAGACAAGTCCCAGGTTATCAACCCAAATTTTGTGATTCCTCACCTGTCCATTCACTTCCTCGCCGTCTTGCCACCATGCATCGACGCCGAGATCGAACATATACCGCTTCAGATACTTCCAGCGGATACTGCGACCCTCAGAAGAAAGCTCGTTGACATAGCCGGTGTCCTCGATTTCCCCATGATGCTTGGCCAGGTCATCCAGAGTCTCGCCTTTAGGGTCCGCCCACACTGAAATCATGTAGTGAAAATTCAGCGTCGTGGAGTTTCTTGATCATTTCCGCGGGATCGGGGTATGCCGTGGGGTCAAACTGGTAAGCTCCCCAACCCCATTTGCCCCAGTACTGCCAATCCTGAACGATCAAATCCACAGGAATATGGCGGCTCCGGAATCCCTCAGCAGCATCGAGTGTTTCCTGTTGGCTCGCATAATGCTCGCGGCATTGCCAAAATCCATACGCCCATTTGGGAAACATCGGCGCAGATCCCGTAAGCGTTCGGTAGCCGGCTACGACTTGATCGAGGTTCGGGCCATAAACAAAGTAGTAGCTGATATCGTTGCCAACTTCCGACCGGAACACCGACGTGTTCCCCAGCGGCCGGCCATAGAGCTTCGCCGTCTTGCCGCCGCCGAGCAGCTTCACGGGATAGCTTTCGCCTGCGGTCAAGTGCGCCTTAACCACGGAGGTATAAGGCACCCACATATTCACGTCGTCGTGCGTCACTTGGTCGCCGACTGCGATGCCTATTTCACGGGCTCCGTCCCCGCCTCGCGCGAAGAATACATAGTCTCCGGTTTCTTGCGCTTTAAACACGCCCGCTCGGCTCGAAGGATCCACGGCAATCTCATCGTCTTCACTCACCGGGTTGAATTCCGTTAGCGACTCGTTATCCCAAACGATGCCGTAACCCTTGCTGGAAACCATGACAGGAAAGGCGCCAATAATGTTCTGGCTGATGAGGTCAATGGGCATTCCTCGCCAGTTCCAGACTCCATCCTGCCCTTCTGCCAGCCCATACAGCGCTTCATCAGGCGGGGAAAGAAACTCCTGCTGCAGATGATAGGTGTCTTCCTGGTTCACCGTGGCCCTCTGCATCGCTTTCCCGCCGCTTTGCGGCTCTGCCAGAATCTTGCTGCCTGTTGGAGTCAGAAACGTCAGCGCCCCTGTGCTTCGATTCACGAGCACGAATAGCTTGTCCCCGGAAATTGTGATATTTTTAGCGGTCTCAACAAAACTTAGAGGAGGATGGTACTGCTCCTCGCATCCGATTATCGCGAGACTCTTCTCGGAAGGCGGCTCGTTGCCCGGAGCATAGGAAACGTGGACAATGTTGTCACTGCAAAAGTGAATGATCATCGCTCCCGGCTGCATCGTGAAAACTGCTCCGCCGGCGATCTTGTGAAACGACAAGACCGCAATCGGAGCTGCCGGCGTCATGGGTATAAGGTTGGTCTCCTTATAGTCTTGATCTTCCTGCTCCTCCGGATTGATCGCTCCGGTAGTGCTTGCAGGTAAGTTTTGAGACGGCCCGGCGGGTGTTTGCGCCGCGCTCCTCGATCCGGCCCCGTGGGCGCAGAAAAACACGATGACCGCGGCGAAGCAAAGCTTTCGCAGCCGCGCTGAAAAGTTTTGGTCTGTGGTTTTGGACTCGATGCCGTGAATTCGGTCGATTTTGATCGTCTGCCTGGTGCGTCGGATCATCTCAAAGTGTTGATCTGTTAAGTGGCGCATAATCCCTGGTTTCACCCGGAGATCCGGGATCGACGGTTTGAGCTCAGCGGCCTTGTGATCGGCTGCGGCCCCTAAGCGAAAATCCCCCCGAGCTGAGTCATGCGGGCCTCAGCCCGGAGGGATTCAATAGCTTGACTTGGCGTTTCTCCACCGGCAATCGCGCTCACATTTGAATCTGTGAACGCGATTGTCAAGCCGAGTGCAACTAGGATTCATTGCATCGATCGGTCCTAGTAAGTGATCTTCAGCACCCCCTGCATCTCTCTCGCTCCTTGCGTCGACGAACTCTCGCCCATCGTTCCATCGCCGACTCCGGAGTCCGGTATGCCGAAATTGGGGTGATTGAAAGCGTTGAACATCTGCACGGCGAACTGCACCTTCAATTTCTCCGTGACCGAGAACCACTTTGCCAGCGTTAAGTCTTCGTCCACGTATCCCGGCGCCCGCAGATTGGAATAGTAGCGTGGTCCGGAGCCGAAGGTGAATGCGGGCGGTGGTTTAAAGGCCCCCGGGTTGAAGAAGCAATACTTCGTTCCCACAGCAATGATTGGGTTACCAGGGGTCCCGTTGCCGCAGCTACCGGTCCTGAAAGGCGCCCCTGTCAAGTCTGCATGTTGACTGCCGCCAAAGACGGATGAGGTGTTCCCGTTGGGACCGATCGACATCGGGAACCCGCTCTGGACAGTGGTGATTCCGTTCACCTGCCAGCCGCCCACAACCGCATCCTCGAGCTTGTTCATGCCGCTGCCGAACTGCTTGCCCCGGCCAAACGGTAATGAGTACACATAGTTCAACACCAGGGAGTGAGGAATATCCTCGCCGTCGACCGTCCAATCCGCTTTCAGGTCATAGTAGTTGCGGATGCCCGAGCCACCGGTATCCCCGTTGACCGAGCCCCATTCCTCCGGGCCGGCCACGTCGGACAGGAACTTCGAGTACGTGTACGAAGCCGTGAAGACCAAACCCGCCCCGAAACGATGCTTGAAGTTTGCCTGCAAGGCGTTGTAGTTGTTGGTTCCAACCGGCTCGTCTGTCGCTGAGACGCCTCCGCAGTACTCCGGATACGGCTCCAGCGATTGCGCCACGGTCCACGGGCAAGCCATTGCAGTCAGTCCAAGCGAGCTCAACGCAGCGGTGTACGGATTGGTGCCCGCCGGGGCATTCAGCGCCGACCCCATGGAGAGATACTTTGGATCCAATTGGCCGTAGTTCATGCCGCCGAGGGTAATGCGCGATCCGCGGCCACCGACGTAGGCGATATCCAGCACGTCGTTGTTCGTGAAAGCGTATTGGAATCCAAGACTGAACTCCTTGGTTCGAGGATCGGGACGGAACGGATTCACCGCGCTGGGGCTCTGGCCAACGCTCGTCAGGCCTCCCAACGCGTTCCCCGTCACCGGCACTAGTCCGGTTTGGAATGCCTGCACAAGGGGCGACGTCACTGTGATCCCGTCAGGCGAAGAAGTCCATGTCCCAGACGTCGAATACCCCGGATCAGGTCCGGAACCGCCATACCAGTTTCTCGCATAATACAAACCGAAGCCGCCACGCATCACCAGCTTCGGGATGATGGCGTACGTAAAGCCAATGCGGGGCTCCAGGTCAACGAGGTTCTTTTCATAGAGGCCGCGGTTCCCCGGATTGTTGTAGACGATTTCGCCGTAGACCGGAATCCCTGTCGCCGCACTGATCGGGTTGAGGGCGTGGAAATCGAAATACGCCTGTTGGTCATGCCGTGCAGTTGCCGGCATTTGGATTTCGTAGCGGAGGCCGAGGTTCAACGTCAGCTTCTGGTTGGCCTTCCAGTCGTCCTGCACATACATTCCGTGCAGGTAATTGGTCGTCGCCGCAAACGCGGTGAACCCTGTATGGCCGCCAATAGAGCCGGTTGGGGTCGCGATTCCGGGGTTTCCGGCGCCCGCCAGGAAGGATGCAAGCCCGTCTCCGTTTGTTGTTACCGCAGGGTTCGACGGATCGGGACCTGCCGTCATGACTGACGAGAAATTCAATACAGTTGGCGTCAACCTGCCGCCGTCCGTGGTTTGCCAAACGCCCAGGTACCCCACCGAAATGGAGTGAGCTTTGTAGGCCTTGTTCACGTCGGCATTAAAGCTGCCATTGTTCTCAGGGAACGTGGCTTCGCCGGAGTTTTGTGTCGCTCCCAGGGGAGCATAGGATCCCTGGCCGCTAAAGGTGTTTCCAAATGAGATTTGTGGAAACTGCGGAGTCCAGGAGTCAAGAGTCCCAGGCAGCCCGAGCGACGAAGGTTTGAACGGATAGCCCTGGACGATGTTGCCCGCGGCAAAACGCGTGAAAAACAAGTCCGTGGACAGGACAAGGGTTGGCGTAAACACGTGAGAATAGCCCAGAACCCCAAACAAGCGGTTGTTCGGGTCATCTACGTAGGGACCGGCAATATCGTTTCCGTAAAAGGCCCCCGTTTGGACTTTCGCTTCGTGCTTATTCGAGTATTGCCCGTAGATCTTGTTATTTGCATTGATGTTTTCGTCAATGCGGATCCCCCACTCGTTGGAGGAGGTCGGTGCGCTCACCACGGTGTTGAAGTTATAGCCTCCGCCCGGGTTCTTTGGCGCCGGCCAATAATTTCCGGTGGCGAATTTATTCGCCAGTGCGTCGATTGCGCCCACGCCGGTTGTCGGTATGATGTTTCCCGCATACGGGTCGCGGATTGAAACGGTTTGTCCGACGATGTTATTGGCTGTGGGGCAGGTAGCCGTGACCGATCTGGAGGTATACGGGTTGTAGATCGCCCCTTGGTAGACGGGGCGGCACAACGCGTCCGTTGTAAATCCCCCAGAATCTTTCGCTAAGTTTGTAGTCAGTTCCGATGCGAAGTTCCCACCCAACTCGGTAGTCGTCGGTATATTCCCGCCGAAGGTGAGGCCACCGTTGAGCCGCAGGCCCTCATAGTTGGCGAAAAAGAAGGTTTTGTCCTTCTGTTTATAGATGCCCGGGATATACAACGGTCCGCCACCGGCGATTCCGAACTGGTTCCGGTGATCGGCAATCCTGGACTCGTTGGCGAGCTTGTTGAAGTAAAGGTTAGCGTCGAGGTCCTGGTTGCGCAAGTATTCGTCGGCCAGGACATGGTAGCTGCTGGTACCGGCCTTGGTCGTGATGCTGATCGCATTGCCGGTGCTGAATCCGTATTCGGCTGAAAACTCGTAGCTGGTTACTTTCACCTGGTCCGTGTCTTCCGGAGCCGGCACATACTGGCTTCCGCCCCAGCCCTGGGCGACGTCGTATCCGCCCTCCAGAAGGAACAGGTTGGTTCCGAAATAACCGCCACCGAAATTCAGGAACGAATAATCCTGGTCCGCTGTATCTTCACTGCCGCCCGACGCCAATAACTGCCGGTAGCCTTGTGTGTTGACGGCGGAGTTCAATGTAGCAAAGGACAGGTCGTTCCGGAGGTTCAGCGGAAGCTCCTGAAGTTGCTGGTTCGTGAGCTCGGTACTCATGCTCGCGTCTTCGGTTTGGAGCAGCGGCCCAGTCGTGTTGACGGTGACCTGCTCGGTCGCGCCGATGGTCAGGCTCACCGTCATAGTTACCGTATCCCCCTGAGCGAGAACGATTCCGTTTTGCCGGGTCGTCTTGAAGCCCGGCGCGCTCACCTCCAAAACGTAGTTGCCCGACGGAAGGAGGGCGAAGGTGAAGTCTCCCTCCGGGCCGGCCGTTACAACCCGGGCGAGGCCAAGGTCTGGGTTGGTGAGTTTGAGAGTCGCTTTCGGCACCCTGGCCCCGGATGGGTCGGTCACTGTCCCCGACAGCGAGGCGGTGATGCTCTTGCCTTGCGCATGCATTTTCGAAAGGAACGTCAGTCCGATGGCGACCGTTAACATCACCAAAACTACGAAACGTAACCTCTTCATTTTGCCTCCTGGAATTCTTCTTTGTTAATCCCGCATTTGACTGGCCCAGGCCGTTGAATGACGCCCAGAGCCTCCGCTGATCGATGGGTCGGGTGACCCTCCCCTAACAGACCCCTGCGGACACACCCTTTTCAAGCACCCAAGGAGTAAGCGCTAACTTTATGGTTATTGGCAAGGTACAGTACGGTACTGTTCGAGTGCGTTCTCCAACGAAATGTTGAGTTTGTCACCAACATTTAGTTGCAATACAGTACCGCGCTTACCAGAGCGCCACAGCTCTGTGGGCCGATCCGTCGCCTCATTTAGACGCATGGATTCTCTACGAATGTTGGCCCGGAACCGTTCACAGCCTTCCTTCTCCTTCGTAGGAAGAAATCGCGAACCTGGCAGTCTCAAATCGGTTGGAATAGACGGCCACTCTCGTGAAATCCGCGAATTGCCTGAAAGGAACCGCTAACTTTGGCTTTATCGTGCGGCGTATAATCGGGTTGGCCGAGATGCCAGGAACACAAAAACAATACTTTCAAATGCCGCACCTTGCCTGATCGGGCGCAATACGATTCACCTGACAGATTAGGGAATCGCTCGCGCCATCGGTGCTTCGTCGGATTGCGTGAAGTGTAGAAACCGCGAGCCCATGGAATCCAAGAAAATGCGCTTTCGCCTTGCAATAAGAATCTTCCAGAGTACCCGTCGGAGCCTTCTACTTGCTGTTGCTCTGGCTTTCATGTCGCTGTCCGGCGTATCCGCTCAGGAATTGCCATCTGCGGCCAATGCAGCCCCAAAATCGGGTGCCGAAAACGCCGGTAAACCGGCGCAGCAATCCCAGGGTGGTATGGCGACGGCGGGTCCTCATGAAGCCATCTTCGACAGCCAGCAGCGTCCCATCACTGCCGGCGGATTCGTCAAGAATGGCCCAATCGTATTCCAGGATGTTGCGGCCGAGGCCGGACTCACCAAGTGGCATCACACGGCCGGCACCCCTGAAAAACGATTGATCGTTGAGGCCAAGGGGCCCGGCGTCTGCCTTCTGGATTATGACAACGATGGCTGGCTCGATATCTACCTTGTGAACGGCTCGACTTACGACGCGCTCGCTGGTAAGGCCACTCCTCCGCACGCTGCCCTATTTCACAACAACCACGACGGCACTTTTACCGACGTAACGCAGCAAGCCGGCGTCGCCAACGACCGTTGGGGATTCGGTTGCGCGGTTGCGGACTACGATAACGACGGCTGGCCCGATCTCTACGTCACCAACTACGGAAAGAACCGGCTTTACCGCAACAACCACGACGGCACTTTTACCGATGTCGCTGACAAGGCCGGAGTGGCGCTTGGAACCTGGTCAACCGGCGCAACCTTCGGCGACTACGACGGCGACGGCCGGCTCGATCTGTTTGTCGCCGGCTATCTGCAACTCGATCTCGCCAATTTGGCCCAATCGGGCGGGAAGCCCGGTTCTTTGGTCTGCCAATTTCGCGGTGTGCATGTCATGTGCGGCCCGCGCGGTCTCCCCGGCGAGCGTGACCACTTGTTCCACAACAACGGAGACGGCACCTTTACCGACGTGAGCAAGAAGCTTGGCGTCGACGATTCCAATGGCTATTACGGGCTGGGCGCCCTCTTCGCCGACGTCAACAACGACGGCAAGCCGGACCTGTTGGTCGCCAATGACTCCACGCCGAATTATCTCTACATCAACCAGGGCAACGGAACATTCGAGGACGACGCTTACCTAAACGGCTATGCGCTGAATGGAGAAGGACGCGAAGTCGCCAATATGGGAATCGCGGTTGGGGACTATGAGAACAACGGGCACCTGTCGGTCGTGAATACGACCTTCGCCGACGATTACAACGTGCTTTTCCGGAATGACGGAACCGGAATCTTCGACGACGTTAGCTATCAGGCCGGCATTGCAGAACCGAGCATTCCGTTTGTCGGATTCGGGGATGGGTTTCTCGATTACGACAACGACGGCTGGAAGGATCTGCTGGTCGTCAACGGCCACGTCTACCCGCAAGCGGATCAGCACCCAGACTGGGGTCAAAGTTATGCCCAACGCCCCCTGCTCTTCCACAACCTGAAGGACGGCAAATTCGAAGTGATTCCGGCGGTGGAGGGTACCGGCCTCGCGAAATTAATGGTGGGCCGTGGTGCGGCGTTCGGCGATATCTTCAACGATGGCAAGATCGACGTCATCGTCAACAATATGGACGGAGTTCCAGTGCTGCTGCGCAATGTGAACCCCGATCACCACCACTGGGTCGAGCTCAAGCTGATCGGCGGCTCGAAGAGCCCGCGCGATGCGGTTGGAGCAACCGTTTACCTCAACGCCAACGGAATCCGCCAGCGCGAGGATGTTCTGAGTGGCGGCAGCTATCTTTCCTCGAACGACATGCGTGTCCACTTCGGCCTGGGAGACGCCACCGACGCCGGAACGGCGGAGATTCACTGGCCATCAGGCGCGAAGGAAAGTGTCAAGCTGCCCGCTGTCGATCGCATCTTTACGGTCGAGGAAGGCAAGGGAATCGTTGCGGAACTTTGCACCGCATGTAATGCCGGAGCAAAGTAGAACCGCCCGCGAGCATGGATCTCTTTTTCCGTCACGCGAGCGCGATTGCTCTGGACCGGTGCAGTCCCCGGCGCCAATTGCAGACATTTTCTCTCAATTGTGGATGGGAT
>CAWKMZ010000012.1:0-208081 GCA_963850865.1 uncultured Acidobacteriaceae bacterium | reverse complement strand
GCAAGGCCGCTGCTAAAACACGAGCCCGGAAGAAACGCTAATCGCCCCGCGCAACGATCGATCAGCAACACAAAGGGCGTCCGCCTTGGCGAACGCCCTTTGTGTTTCAGCTTTGTGTCTGGTTAGAACGTAAACCGCAGCGAGAACTGGCCGAAGCGCCGCTCGTCGTGGTTGCCGCCTTCGGCGAGGTTGCCCAGACCGCCGCGTAGCTCTTGAACCTCGGTGATTCCGGGGTCATCCAGAGCAGTTGTATTCACGTAGTAGTTGTGGTGATTGAATACGTTGATTCCCTCGGCACCGAACTCCAATCCCATACGCTCGGTAATCGGGAAGGTCTTGTGAAGAGACGCGTCGAAGTTCCATGCTCCCGGCCCGCGAAGCGAGTTGCGGCGCATCATGTCGGCCGGGAACGGCCCGAAGTCTGAGATGCCGATAGCTGAATTAAACGGAACGGAGCTCTTCGGAGAGGGTATTGCCAAGCCGTAGAACAGGTTGGTGCCCACCGGTTTCGGCTTTTTGCTGACCGCTTCGGTGTAGAAAGGCGTCGCAGGTTCGAGACGCGGCACCGTGTAGTACGTTTCATCGTTGGTCAAATCGTATACGGAGAACGGGACGCCGCCGCGTGCAGTATAGATCCCCGATACGTTCCAGCCGCCTAACGCTTCACGCTCGAATTCGTTTCCATGCTTGAACCACGGGGTATCCCAGATGGGAGCAAGGGTCAGGCGTTGACGGACATCGAAGTCTGCGCTGCCCCAGTCGAGCCGGGGGTTAGCCAACGAGGTGTACCCAAGCGAACCATCGTAACTCTGCCCCAGGGTGTCACTGAAAGTGGAGCTCAGATCATCGAGCGTGTGCGACCAGGTGTAGTTTGCTATCACGCTCAGGCCGGTGTTGTGCAGATCCTGAGTTTGGATCCTGGCATTCAGGGCGCTGTAGGTACTGCTTCCGTGGCTGCCGCGCATGTTGATGTTGGTGTATTGCGGGTCGGGGCGGGTAAGGCACTCCGCTATGCCCGTATTATTGTTCGTGATGCCAGATCCAGCGCAGTTCACTGCGTCCTGGACCACTGGGTCGCCAAGGTAAACCTGGCCCGCGCCCACTTGGTTCACGTTCGCCAGATCGTAAAGATGATCGCTTTTTGCGCCGCTGTAACTTATCTCGACAACCGTGCCAGCCGCGAGCTGGTGTTGAACCGCCAGGCTCCAGAACTGGGTTTGCGCGACATCGATGTTCTGATCCATGTGGCGCAGCTCCACAGGGGGCAGGTAGCTGACGCCGGTCGACTGGCCCAGGGGACCCAGGTTTTGATTGGTCACGACCGCTACGCAACTTGCATCTCCCGTGTTGCAGGTGTCGCTGATGACCGCGCTCGCCGGGGGATTGAAGCTGGCGTTATACGTCACATTGCCGAAGTTGCGTTCGTAGCTGATGCCGTAACCTCCGCGAATGCTGTCGCGGCCATTTCCAAACAAGTCATATGCGAAGCCGACGCGAGGCGCGTAGGTGCCCCAGCGTGTCTTCCAGAACGCGCCGATGGGGCTCTTCTGCGTAAGGAAGATATTTCCGCTGCGAACCTGCTGCTCAAGCCCAGTACCCGAGCCAAAGTAGAAGTTGGAATCGAGAGACTGATTATTGTTGTGCTGCACACCATAGTGCTCGAACCGCAGACCGAAGTTCAACGTCAACTTAGGGCTCACCTTGTAGCTGTCCTCACCGTAATATGCCCAGTCCTGATACCGGTAACTGCGGCCGTATGAAGCCTGGCTGACCGGCGTTTGAACTGCGCAGGAGGGGCCTGTGGTTGGCCCGCCAAAGTTTCCATCGGTGGTCGAGGTATCCGCCGGGCAGGGAAGCTTGCCCTGGGGATCCACGCGGGTCTCGAACTGGATGAGCGTTGCGCCGTTGGCACCGCCGGCATTATTCATCATGTCTTCTAAGCTGCTCTGCCACGGGCTGCCAAGCTCTTCAACGGCCTGGGCATAAGCGCCGTAAGCATAATCCAACTGGATGTAGGTACCGAGGTAGCCAAAGTGCATGGAGTGCTTGCCCTTGGTCCACGAGAGATCGGGCTCATACTGGATGGTGTTTTGCGGTCCGCCCACCGGAACGCCGCCATTGGCGGGGTTGCTTGAGTTCTCGAGGCCGGGCATCTGGATGTTCTGGCTGTTCGTCGGGTCGGATGGCGAGACGAACATCAGGCTCGGCGTCTGGGTGAGTGAAGTGTCGAACGCGGTGATGTTGTTGTAGCGGGTGTAGCTGGCCTTGCCTGAAAGGAAGACGCTCGGGCTGAAGGTGTGCGAGATGTTGAAGAGGTAGCTCTGGTTCAGGTAGGTCGTGCCCACGTCGTATTGCGGATACGCGCTGTAGGCAGTCGAGCCGGGGAACTGGTCAGCGTACTCGCGGCCACCGCGGAAGTACATCTGGGTCTTGTCGGTGGGGTTAAGATCGACGCGGCCCACCAGCGCGTACTGATTCTCAGGGATACCGCCGCCCGCGTCGAAGGGAGCGGTGAAGTTGATGGTGTCAAAGACCGGGGTGGTCGCGGGCACTGCCGTCTTGCCGTTCACAAGAAAAGTACCGACTGTACCCGTGGTGTCCGCCGCAACAAGATCCCCATACGTGGTCGCCACTCCCGCAGACTTCAAGGTGGTCTGGCCGTAGGTTTTGTAGTAAGCCTGAATATTCGCCGGCATCAACGCGAGAAATGCGGGATCGAAGATCTCCTGGCTTTCACTGGCCGCCGAGCGGATGCGGGTCCACTCTGTGCTCTCGAAAATGAAAAGCTTGTTCCTGATGATGGGACCGCCGGCAGCGTATCCGAACTGGTTGCGCGTGTATCCGCCCTTGGGATTGGGGCAGGGATTGGCGCTGGTCGGGCCCCCGCAAACCGGAAGGCTGCTTCCAGGGCCCGCAGCCCAATTGGCTGCGTCGTTCGCATAGGTGTTTGCGGTGTAAGCCGAGAGGCGATTGAACTCCCATGCGGAGCCGTGGATGCTGTTGGTGCCGGCTTTCGTCGTGACGTTTACAACACCACCTGAAGCGCGGCCGTATTCAGCCGAATAGTTATTGGTGACGACACTGTATTCCTGGACAGCATCGACGGGAACGTCCTGGCCGACGAAATCCGAGAAGATGGCGATGTTTTCGACGCCGTCCAGCAGAATCTCGGTGCCGGACTCGCGCTGGCCGTTGATGGAGAAGCCGACGCCGCGTAGCGTGAGAGACTGGCCGCCACTCATTCCAGTAGCCGCGCCGCTGGTGGTGGTGCTGTCACCGCTTGAAACGTTGCCGGAGAGAGCCACGAAGTCATACGGGTTCCGCGTGAGGCTCGGCAGGGCAGCAAGTTGCTGCGTATCGACGACCTGGGACATTTCCTGGGTCTGCGTGTTTACTTGTGCTCCGCCTTCGCCAATCACCTGCACTTCTGTCACCGTGGCGCTGACAGAGAGCTTGGCATCGACGGTCACGTGCCCACCGACCGTAACTTCCACCTTGGCCGTAAAGGGCTTGAAGGCTCCGGCCGTCACAGTCACCTCGTATGTGTCGGGCTCGAGGCCGGTCACTTGGTACCCACCCGTCGAAGAGGAGACGGTGTTACGCACGGAATTCGTTCCGGCGTTCTTGACGGAGACGGCCGCGCCTGGGACGGCCGCACCAGTTTGGTCAAGAACGGTTCCGGCGATCTGGCCTGTTTCCACCTGGGCTGAGGCAACCGTACCGCAAACAGTCATGATGGCGAAAAGGCCCAGGACGGTCAGAGTTAGGGCCCTCAGGCGGTTAAAAGCTCCGCGCGCTGAAAAAACTGAAAGATTTGACCGGGACTGCAATGGAAACGACGTCATAAGGAACTCCTCCAAAGTCGGTCTGAATTAGGAAACCTTCGGCAAAAGCTTCACGATCCAGGTTGGGCGCTTTCGGTGGCTCGTTGGGGTGGGCAAGTCCGATCCCGCAAATTGATCCAAAGTAGAAAAAAGGCAAGATGATCAAAAATTTCTACACGACACCTCGGACACGCAGGCCGATGCCTGCCGGATTCGAATCCAGCAACGTGGAAAGAACTTTGTGTTTCTTAAGGCAATTCATGGGCCAATTGAAAAGGAGGGGCACAATGCTACAACTGCATGAAAATAAATGATGGTTTGCATCTCCCCCAAAGATGGAATTGACATTTAAATATGAAAATATGTATGCGATGCCGCCAATATTGCAAAAAATGGACTTTTTGAAACTGCAGCCCGCTCACAGGCGCCTCGCGTCCCCGCCTTGAATTTCTGGCGAAGCTGAGTCTAAGGGTGACTGTCGCAAGCCTTTAAGCCGCCGGGCAGGGTTGGGCTTTTTCCTGTTCTTTTGGGCAAGAAAAAGGGCGCCCCTTTTCGGGACGCCAGCTCAAGTGCGGCGGGCCGCCTCGAGCGAGATGCGCCTTTTGATCGGAGGTTGCAATGGCCGGTCACCCGGCGGCTCCCATCCCGGAGGGGGCTGGTCCCGAGGAGGTAAGTATCCAAGCCAATTGCAAGGGTCGGCATGGAGCTGATTGGCTCGTTAGGTGCACGAAGGCGCCGCTTAAACGCGAACAAAAAAGCGCGGCCGCCTGGAATTGCTTCCAGACGGCCGGAACGGCTGAGCGAAGTTTCCTAGAACGAAAACTTGATCAGGAGGCGGACGTGACGGTGGCCGACAATGTCTGAAGCTGGATCGTCGAAAGTGTTCGTGCCGTTCGTACTGTATGCATCGTTAACGACGCCGGTGGTCAGGGTGGTGTTCAGCACAGAGGGAGAAATGGAGACGGGCTGAATGGCCACTCCGCCGTGGTTGAAGATGTTGAAGAGTTCGCCACGAAATTGCATCGTGAGGTTCTCATGCAATTTGAACTCGCGGGCGAAGTTCATATCCCACTCCTGGAAGCCAGGACTGGTAAGCGAGTTTCTGCTCACCGGGCTGGCCGGGTGGGTTCCGATGGCCGGGATGATCCAGTGGACCTGGTCCGGCGTCACAACTTCGCAAGGATTATTCGTGTACCAGAGGCTCGGACCCGAGCAAAGCGTGCCTTGAGAAGCACCGTAGAACCATGAGTCGTCGAAGGCGTAAGTAGCCATCGGCGCCTTTCGATTGCCCAGCACGGGCCGGTCGTTCGCGATGCCGTCGCCGTCCGTGTCGTATCCGTCTTCAACGTTCAAGGGGCTGCCGGACTGGAACTGGGTTACGCCAGAAATCGCCCATCGGTTAACGATGTTGCCCAGGATCTGCATGCCGCCTTCGGTGTGCCAAACAGACGGCTCCCACGTGTACGCCAGAACGAGTCTCTGACGGTGGTCATAGCCTGATGGTCCCCAATCTGTTGTTCCGCGCGGAGTGGGATATTTGCTGAATTGGTAAGAGGATTCGTTGTCGAAGGTGAAGATCTCCGACGAATCGTCCAAAGATTTCGCGTAAGTGTATGAAGCGCGGAAGAGGAAGTTATGGTTGATTTTGTGGTCAAGCTGCGCCCAAAGGGCGTTATATTCTGAATCGCCCGAGTTGTCGCGCATCACGATCGAGCCACGCGAAGGAACCGTGCGGCTTCCGTAGAACCAGTCGTTCACGAAGGGATTGAGCTGGGTGTTTCCGTAAAGATGCTCGCCGCGTTCCCCTACGTAGCTCACTGAGAGCGAGGTGGTCCAGGGCAACTCCTGCTCGATATCGAGATTCCAGTGCATGGTCATGGGCGTGAGCAGCTTGTTCTTGATCGGGTCTGAACTGTTCGTTGCTAAGGGGCTTTTGTGTAGATCAATGTAATTGGCAAACTCCTCAAACCAACTGCCCGTGCCACGATTGTTGTTTGCCGACGCGCTCGAGAAAACCGCAGGCGCGGCTGAGGCCGGCGCGGTCCCTTGAATGTTATCGATGATGTTGGTGTAGGCCACATCGTAAAAGACGCCGAAACCGGAACGGATCACAGTTTTACGCGCGCCGAAAACCTCGGGGCTGTAGGCGATGCCGACTCTCGGGCCCCACGATTTGTAAACGGGCTGCTGACGGGAGTTGCAGCTACTCGTTGAGGACGGGAAGCAGGCGATCTGCGTCGGGTCAATGCCGGGGTAAGGGGTTGCTGCGGTGTTGAATGGGGCACCCGTGTATTCGTAGCGGAGTCCATAATCAACGCTCAACGTCGAGATGGGACGCCACGTGTCTTCAGCGAAGTAATTCTGCGCGTAGAGATTAGGCCGCGCAGTGGGACTGCCGAAGTTCTGGGTCACCTCATCGGTACCCGGGCCACCGTAGTCGTCGATGAGGTTCGACAGGCCGTGATAGGTGAATGTATTCTCGCCGCCGCCGGGATACGGTGTTCCGTCCGCGTCATCAGCGAATGCGATCGACCCGTAGAAGATGAACGGGATAGCGTCTCTGACGCGGACATTCTCCAGATCGGCCCCGACCTTGATAAAGTGCGTCCCGCGAGTCCAGCTCAGCGTGTCCTGGAGCTGATAGGTATCGTGGAAGCGGCCTTGAGGAACACTGGTGGGGATTCCATAGCCGTTGACGCCGCTCATCGAGACTGCGGGCATACTGGCCAGAGGATTAGACGTGGTGGATGCCGGCAGCCCGAAGATGAAACCGATCCGTCCGTAAGAGGCGCGAACATCGTTGACAAGATGTGGATTGAACACGTGGGTTTCGACGATCCCTGAGTTGTAGGACTGACCGTTCTGGTTGGTGTCGAACCCCGGCAACTGCCCATCGAAATTGAATACATCGTATGGCGCCAGGAACGAATTCCGAATCAGATGGAGCCGAAGCGTGTCCTTTTGGCTCATCACATAGTCGCCGGTCAGATCCAGTTCCGGCGCGTTGGTGTCGGCGCCCAGGTTGCGTTGGTAAGTGCCCACCGCTACTGTTCCCCGGTCAATGCCGGTCGTGGGGTCGGGTCCAAGGGGAATAGAAGGCTGCAGATTCAGGGGATTGACCGTACCGACCAAACTGCCATAAGCGGAGAGCAGGTTTGCAAGGCGGGGATTTGAGGGCAGAGCCTTCAGTGTTGCCAGGCCTGCGGTGGTGGGAAGAGCGAGGACCGCCAGGTTGGCGGACGAACGATAGTAGTCCCATTGATACGATCCGAAGGCAAACACTTTGCCGTGAATAAGCGGTCCGCCGATGTCGAAGCCCGGGAGATTTTCGCGATACTTCGTCGGTGTGGTTACGCCGTTAAAGTGATCCTGCTTGTCGATGGCGTCGAGCGAATTATTCTCCGTGCGCTCCCACACCGCGCCATGGAACTGATTCGAGCCGCTCTTGAAGATGATGTTGCTCACCGATCCCGCGCCGTGGCCGAACTCGGCAGTGTAGTCGTTTTCGAGGACTTTCGTCTCCTCGACAGCTTCCAGGTTTTCCGGTTGCAAGCCTTGCCCGGTGATACCGGCATCATTGTTGTCCTGGCCTTCGATCAAAAAGTTGTTTGCGCGCGGGCGGCCGCCGCCGACCTCGAAATTGACGCCGTTGCTCATGCCGCCCTGCGTCGCGGGCATCACGCCGGGCAGAGTGAGCGCCAGTTCGTATGGGTTAAGGCTTCCGACGGGAAGATTGTTGATCTCCAGGCTGCTGATCGTGCCTTCAAGAGACGAGTTATCTGTATTGAGAGCGGAATTGTCAGCCGAAACCTGAACGACTTCACTGGCCTTGCCCACCTTCAGCTGTACATTCGCGGTGATGATCGATGTGCCCGGAACAACAAGGTTCTTCTCCACGGAATTGTCGAATCCCGCTGCCGAGACTGAGACGTCGTAGGTTCCTGGCAGGACCGATTCGATGCGGTAATCGCCGTCAGAGTTGGTCGTGGTCACGCGCGAAGCGCCTGTCTCATGGGAGGTAGCAGTCACACTCGCCCCTACCACGGCACTACCTGCTGGATCTGTGACCGCGCCGATCACAGTACCATTCGATGTTTGCGCACGAGCTGCCGGGGTGAAGACAACCGCGAGAGAACCAACAATCACCATCAAAGTGAGCGCCAATATCGCAGACGGAAAACGGAAACTACGCATTCAATTCCTCCAGAGTGAGCTGGGATAATTTGTACTCAGACATGAAGGCCCAAAACTGCCGGCCTCCTCGGTTTCTTCCAAAACGAACACTTAATCTGCCGAACGCCTGAATGGACATCATGTGTGTAAGAAAGCGGGACGGGAATCTAAATCGTTCCCAGGGCCTCGAATCCAGGGTTAGAGCGTGACCATACAATCCGGGAACAATTCCTTGAGTTTTATATTGCACGCGGCGGGCCATTCCTGAACTCCCAGCCTCCTAACAGCTTATTAATAGAAAACAAAAGGGTTGTCCATCACCTGTTGGTGTCACTGGAGACCCGAGACATCATGATCGCGGATTTGAGAGTATGAATTTTCATAGAATATGTGGACCGATCATTCAGAAATTGAAGATAAGTTCCAGATTCCGGGATAGATGCCGGCGCCTTCGCGAGACGCCCGATGGGGCTTTTGAGGTATTCTCCACTCCATGAAGATTACCCTCGCCCAGATAGGTTCACCGCCCCGATCTCAGGACGCGTATGAGGGGTTGGTTCAGGACTATCTAAAGCGTTGTGTTGGGGTTGCTCATTGCGGAACCGAGGCCTTCCGGAACGAATCTGCGTTCTTTGATTGGATTGGCCGCCAAAAGGGCCGCACCGAGCCAGCCGCTTTGCTCCTGGATGGGCGTGGGCGGCAGATGAGCTCCGAGGCGTTCGCGGAGTTACTTGGCGCGCGACGCGATGAAGGAACGCAGCTTGTTGTCTTTGCAATCGGCCCGGCAGATGGATGGTCAGAGAATGCGCGAGCCGAGGCCAAACGCCGCGGCCGCCTCCTCTCGCTGGGACCGATGACCCTCGCGCACCAACTGGCCCGCCTTGTGATGGCTGAGCAAATCTATCGCGCATGTACAATTCTCACGGGTCATCCGTACCACAAGGGGCATTGAAAGGCAGTTCAAAGTTCTTAGTTCGCAGTTCACAGAGCACGGCAGGACCCTGGCTGTGAATCGTCGGTTGCGGCAACTGTGAACTACGAACTGTGAACTACGAACTCTCTGAACTATGAACTCAGAACTTTCTTCGCGCAAAGGCCTCATCCTCATCAATACCGGACCCGGCAAAGGCAAAACCACAGCCGCGCTGGGCACAGCACTGCGCGCCGTTGGGTGCGGCATGAAAGTGCTCGTGCTGCAATTCATCAAGGGCTCGTGGCATTACGGTGAGCTTGACGCAGCCGAAGCTCTCGGGCCGAATTTCGTTCTCAAGCAAATGGGGCGCGGGTTTGTGAAGGTAGGCGGCGCGGATGCCGACCCTGAAGATATTCGCCTGGTGCAGGCGGCGTGGGAAGAAGCGCGCACCGCGATCAACTCCGGCGAGTGGGATCTTGTGGTGCTGGACGAAATCAACTATGCCATCAGCTACGGAATGCTCGATCCGCAGGTCGTGGCAGAGACTCTGAAAACCAAGCCGGAGATGGTGCACGTAATCCTGACCGGCCGTAACGCCCATCCGTTGCTCGTGGAGCTCGCCGATACTGTGACGGAAATGCGCGAAGTAAAGCACGCCTACCAGAAAGGCATCCTCGCGCAGCGCGGGATTGAGTATTGACCAGCGCGGAATCAGGAGGACCATCATGTTTTTTCCCGATGACCTTTGCTCTTTGCTTCTCGGGCTCCAGCCGGCGGACTTACGGCTCACGCTGAGGCTCATTGAATTGCTGGTTTTCGTGGCCGCGATATTGGCCTTCCGAACAGGCGTCTTCTCTCACGGCTATAGCAAACTCCTTACAAAGGGTTTGGACTTGCAGCTCTCCGGCAATCCTGTTGAAGCGGAGAAATGTTACCGAACCGCCTTGGATATGGGCGCGAAAGTCCCCGAGCCCGACCAGGTTCGTCTCATGGTTTGTCTCGGGGACGCACTCATCGATCAGAATCGCTACGGCGAAGCCCAGCAGGTTCTCACCCGGGCGCTCGCGCTAGTTGACCCCACGGGCAGCGGCCAGGGTAGTATGTGCGATCTCCTGCTCGCCCAAAAGAGGGATCCGGAAAAGGCGATTGAAATGGCGGATGAGGCGATGCGCCTTCAGGGTCAAGCGAGCAGCGGCCAGGCATTTGGCGCCCGCTGGGCCGCGGTGTCCCAGGAGTTCTTGGAAGCCAGAACGTGGGCGCGCAAAGCAAAGGCGTTGCACATTCTCGACCGGCAAACGGAGGCGCAGCAAGCCCTCGATCGCGCTGTCAGAATTGTCGAGACCTCAAAATCCGAAATGAGTCAGGCGATGCCCCAAACATCGCTCACCGCCAGACTGATCTTGGGAAATCGCCTCCGTCGCCTGAAGGGCCTGACCATCGCCGATACCTATTGGCGGATCGGTCTGGCGCTTCTCGACATGCAGGACAACGCGAAGGCAACGGAATTTTTCAAGGTGGCTCGCGACTCCGACCCCATGGGAAAGTACCGCAAACTGGCCCAAATGCAGCTTGATCGTATCGCGTAATCAAACCATAACTTCCGGCTTGCCGGTGATGCGGCCGGAACAAGTGGCCATGCGAAATGCGGCGCCATCGGGAATATCGTCACGCTTGTCGCGGAGTCATGTGGCTGAGGCCGAGGTTCGCTCCGCTCGAATTGACCTCAGTCCGGTCTCTCAAGGAACCCTCGCCCGCTCAGGATCATGGGCACGCACTTGTCAGCCCGCGCTTCTTTGGTTTTTGCCTGCTTCGCGCCTGAGATGTGGATGATATAGGACTTTCTCCGGCCCGGCGTGAGCGCTTCGAATGCCGCCCTGAGAACGGCGTTGTCATCCAACCTGTTCTGCAACTCCTCAGGAGTTGCGTACTCTGAAGATTTCTTGAGCGCGACCTTCTTCCCGGACTCCTCCAATGCGATGGCTTCGTAGAGGTAGTCCCTCAGGGCCGATTGCAGAGCCGTGATCTCTCTGAGCGAGGTGAATTTAATCCATCGCGCTGCCTGTGTATGCTCTCCGATCCTTTCGAGGATGTGCTTCGGATCCTTGAGCAGCGCACCTTTGAAAAACGAGAGCGCGCACGACTCCTTAAGCGGGATGACAATCGCCACGTTTTTCTTCAGGAAAGTGAAGCACGGTTTGTCCCACTTGCGTTCTTCGGTCAGAGTAACAATCGAGCGCGATTTTGCGCAACTTGTCCGTTTCTCGCTGCCACTTCTTCGCGTAGGGAACTTGCATCGTTTCAGCCCTGTCCTCGCCTCTTCGAACATGAATAACACATCGGTCAGGACGCCTTCTGGACGGGTGGTCGCGAGTGGAGAAGAAACCTCACTTGCAGCCACTTCCCGGCTAGCGAGTATCCGAACATGATCGTTGCCCTCATCGCATCATCGACCGGAAGCTGAAAGAGGACGCCACCCATATACAATTGGGTTCGGTATGTCGTGGTTTAAGCGCGAAGACGGCGAGTATTCCCCCGGACCAGGCGGTCCCGGAGGCGACAACGGCCCCGAGTCCGGCGCGAGAAACGTGCGCACCGAGGGCCTGTGGGTCAAATGCCCCGGCTGCCGCCAACCCATTTATCGCCAGGACCTTGAAGCTAATTTGCTGGTCTGTCCCAAGTGCCAGCACCACTTCAAGCTCAGCGCTCGCGAGCGCATGGACACACTCCTCGAGCCGGGCTACACGCTGGTTGACGCTGGCCTGCGCTCGACCGACCCGCTCAACTTTACCGACGTGAAACCCTACAAGCAGCGCTTACGCAAAGCGCGCGAAGACACAGGCCTCGATGACGCCATCCTGAACGCGCTGGGGCAGATCGGTCCTCATGAAGTGGTGTTGAGCGCCATGGAGTACGCATTCATCGGCGGATCGATGGGCGCTGTTGTGGGCGAAACCATCGCTCGCGCAGTCGATCGCGCGAGAGAGACGCAGAAGCCTCTGATTGTGGTGACTGCTTCTGGCGGCGCTCGCATGATGGAAGGCGTCGTGAGCCTGATGCAGATGGCCAAAATCTCCACCGCTCTGGCGCAGCTTGACGACGCGCGTGTGCCCTACATCTGCGTGCTCACTGACCCCACAACCGGCGGCGTCACGGCCAGTTTCGCCATGCTGGGCGACCTGAATATCGCAGAGCCCGGCGCACTGATCGGCTTCGCAGGACCGCGCGTCATCGAGCAGACCATCCGCCAAAAACTACCGGAAGGTTTTCAGCGCTCGGAGTTCCTGCTTGAAAAAGGCTTTCTCGATGCCGTCGTGCATCGCCACTCGCTGAAGGCCTACCTGATCCGCGCCCTGCACTTCCTCAAGACGCCCGCCGCCGCGTAATCGCCGCCCCCAATACGGCCTCCCATCCAGCACCGCATGGACTCGCCTTAGAAGCTCCACTATCCCTGCCGAAATGTTGGCGAAGTCGCGCACCACCTCGCTTCCCCCGCCTCATGCGCGTAAACTTAATCCAAACACCTCAGCAAATTGAATCATAGGTATCCGAGATCAAGGTGCCCCTTGAATTCAGTGCCAAGCCGCTTTGAGAATTCCAGGCCGCCGCGAGGCTGGTGGCTGACGCTTCTCGTTCTTTTGTCGATTGCGCTCGTTTCATCCGCGCAATCGAGCGACTCGTCTTCTCTTCAGATCTCGGGCGGCTTCTCCACTTTGTCTAATTCCATCAATGGCGTTCCCGGCGCGCGGCAGCCCCTGCTTGGCTGGGAAGCTTCGCTGGCAGCTCCCGCCTGGCGGAACCTGCGTTTCAAGATCGATTACTCCGCTTACCTGGGCAATAATCAGGGCGCACCACAGCACCCGTACTTCATCCTTGCCGGAGGGCAGTATGACCATCGTCTCGGCAAGCAGACCCTGTTTGCAGAAGCACTCTTTGGCGATTGCGGACTGAATGGAAACTGGGGTTCCAATAAATCGCCGGGAAGTACCGCCTCTTTTTCCATCCTGGCTGGAGGAGGCGTCGATACTCCGGTGTCGAAGCATCTCGCGGTCCGATTCGAAGGCGGCTATCACTACACGAATTTCGCCTTGTACCAAAGCGCGGCCTACAAGTACCCGTATCAATTACCGGGTTATCCGAAGAACTTCGCCCGCATCTCCGCTCAGCTGGTCTGGACTCCACATCGGGAAAAACACTCAACAGAAGAAATCGAGCGCGACCAGGTCGAGCATCAACAAGTCAAAAGCGAATTGGTGTTTGAGGACCTGGGAAGCATCGGCCGTTTTCATCTCTTTACCAGTGCCCTTGTGAGGGCGGGTTTTCATGCCGGCGGCCTCGAATATGACCGCAACTCGTGGGGCCGGTTTCTCGGCGCACGCATGGATTACGTTGCCGAGATTCTGCCCGTTGCGTTCCTGAACCAGCCGGCCGAGTCCAACGTTTGGGGCACTCCGCTCACTAAAAACATGGACGAAATTCCGGGCCTGGCGATCGCGCCGATCGGCCTGCGCATGCTGTGGAGAGACGGCAAGCGTCTTAAGCCGTACGCTTTTTCGAAAGGTGGAATGATCGGGTTTTCAAAGAAGGCGCTGTCGCCCGCGGCTTCATACGAAAATCTCACCCTTCAATTCAGCATTGGTCTTCAATGCCGGCTCAATGACCGTTGGGATCTCCGCGCAGGGGCGCTCTATTTCCACTTTTCCAACGGCTTCATTGTGCCCAGCAACCCGGGCTTTGACTCGATGTCTTATAGCGCCGGACTAAGCTATCACCTGGGCAAGCGAGAAACGAACCTCCAGCAATAATCTGCTCACTGGGATTCTTCTCGATTCGCCTCTGGTGCGCGCGTGCGCTCTAAAAACTCCACACCAGCCCGCTCGATATGCGCCAGAAGTTGTTGGGAATGCCCGGGCGTCTGTATCGGCTCGATTTCGGCGATGTTATTAATCAGCTTGAAATTCGACCACTGATAGCCGCCGCTGACGCGGAAGGCAAACCGCCGCGAGATGGGCGTATCCAGCCCGCCGCCAACCAATGCGGCAAATGAAGCTGTCTCTCCCGGAGCTGCGTTTGGCCCCCAGTATCTAGGCAATCCGCCATCGCCTAAAAGCGCCTCAACAAATGCGGCTTCTCGCCCGAATCGATGGAAGAGCTGCGGGCCGCCCAGGATGAATACAGAGTTTTGCGAAGCGCCCTGATTCGTGCCTCGGTACCCTGAAACCTCAAACCTGAAGTGCAGGTCGTGGTGCCCTGGGACGCTGATGGATCCAGCCCATCCGTTGAGCGGCTGGCGCGCTCCCGGCAGGCCGTTGAAGGAGTTGGAAAGGAATGCGTAGCCGCCGTAAAGCTGAAACCGCGCGGGCTTCTGCGCTGGCGCCTCCGTTTGGGCGTGGACCGCGACGGCCATCGACAACAATGCAAGCAGCAGGGAGGTGCGAAAGGTCATGAAGAGCCTTCAGAGAGGCGCTCCTGCAAATGAATCCGATCAGATGCGCATGGGCATCAGCACGTAGCGGTACTTGAACTCCGCGTCTGGATCTTCGGGCCGCATCTGGCCGGCCGACTGCGCGTCTTTGAACTCCAGCCGCACCTCGCCCGCGTTGTCCATGGCTTTCAGGAAGTCGAGAATGTAGCCCGAGTTGAAACCGACCGTGATGGCCTCTGAAGAATACGGCGTGTCGATGGTGTCTTCGCTCTCGCCGGACTCCGTCGAATTCGCGCTCACCTTAAGCTCGTTATCTTCGAGCTTCATGCGAATCGCCCCCGAGCGCTCATCGGCAAATTGCGCCACGCGCTGAATCGCCGCCGACAGCTCGCTCGACCGCACCACCGCGAACTTGGTGTTATCGCGCGGCATCACTGCCTCAAAATTCGGGAACTGCCCGGTCAGCTTGCGGCTTGAAAGCGTGCGATGGCCCACGCGGAAGAACAGCGTGTGCTCATCGTCGGCAAACTCCACCTTCTCCGCTTCAGAATTCGCCAGCAAACTCTGCAGCTCCTGGAGCGCCTTACGCGGAATCAACACGCGCTTTTCCCCGCTGATGCCTTCGAGTGTCTCGCCACCCTTCTCAACAAATGAAAGCCGGTGTCCGTCAGTCGCCACCATAGCCATTGACTCGGCCTTTAACACCAGCAGCGCCCCGTTGAGCGTGTACCGCGATTCTTCATTCGAGATCGCAAAAATGGTCCGCGCAATGAGCGTACGCAACGATGCAAGCGCAATGCTTGTCACCGCGACCGTGGGAAATTCAGGCACCTGCGGATAGTTGGCGCGCGCCATGCCGACCATCTTGGTATTCGATCGGCCGCTCCTGATTTGCACCCAGTGATTCTCGAGCAGCTTGATGGAAATATCGCCATCCGGCAGCAGCTTGATGTAGTCGTAAAGCTTGCGCGCGGGGATCGTACATGAGCCGGGCTTTTTCACTTTGACAACGGCGCTGGTGCGGATGGCCTGGTCAAGATCGGTCGCAGTAATGTTTAGCCGATCTTCGTCCGCCTCAAGGAGAAAGTTGGAGAGGATCGGGATCGTCGTTTTCCGCTCGACCACGCTCTGCGTCGCTGTAAGTTCCTTCACTAGATCCTGGCGGCTTACCGTAATCTCCATCGCTGCCCCCCCAATACCAGACCCGACCCCAGATCCGGCTCCTGATCGCTCGGCCGGCTTCTCCACTTCCGCTTCCGCACTCGGCATACACCCACCCCTGCTCGCCAAGCTGCGCGCTATGCCCCAACTTTATAACAGCTTGCGAGACATCGAAAGCGACAGCTTTTCTTCCTCCCGATTGTAGTCATCCTGCGAACCGTACGCGCGTGGAAAACCGGTCTCATTCTGTGAATTCTCCCGCTCGCGGCCTCATTCGGGACGGTCGAATGCATCTCCGGTTCCTTGCAATCGGCCAGGTGCGTCGCTAGCGGTTTCTGGGACTCGGCCTTACGGGGGTAGTTAGGGTATGAGAAGGATTAGATAAATACCCGTAGTACCCGTAGTTCGGTTCGGAAAAGTGGGAATCCGCGCAATGTCGCTTAGGGGAATCGAGTTGGCTGGTGTGCGAGTTTCCTAAATCGCGGCGCGCCAAGTCGAACAAGCCGGAAAACGAGATGCAATCGTTTCAATTGAGGTCCTTTTACCCACGTCTCCCACACACCAAAGCAAATCGCTTGTGGATCGTGCTGACGTTGTGTGAACACCGCGGCGAACATCAAACCAGGCAGCGAGTTGCAGTCATCCCGTCTTGCACAATTGCGCGGGTGCCCCAGGTCGCGGGGTCCCCATAGATAGGTCCAGGTCTGTGGGGTGGAGATCCCTCGCATTTGGGGACCTGGGAGAAGTTCAAACATTGGTTGATGCTGCCTGTATACGAGACACTACTTCCGCGTGGCTCATATACTTAACCTTTCATGCCCTGCGCAGCAGCCATGTCCTATACAGCCGCGATCGCCCAACTCAATTCTCTCGTGCCCGAACTCTACGCCACCGTAGGGCAGCCACGGCGCCGATTCTCCGTCGACGAAGTTCGAATCCTCCTGGATGCACTCGACAACCCACACCAGCATTTCCACTCCGTACTGATTGCCGGGACCAATGGCAAGGGCTCGACCGCGTCGACCCTCGCATCCATCTTGAGTGAGGCGGGTCTGCGCACAGGCCTCTATACGTCGCCGCACCTCGAGCGCCCCAATGAGCGTATTCGGCTTGGCACAAACGAAATCGCCGACGACGACTTCGCACGCCTCTACTTCCGCGTGCACGACGTTGGCCAGCAGTTGCTGCTTTCCGGTCGCTTGGCGCAACTGCCCAGCTATTTTGAGATCCTCACAGCCTTGGCGTTCCTTCACTTCGCCGAGAACGAAGTGGACGTGGCCGTGCTCGAGGTTGGCATGGGCGGACGCCTCGACGCAACCAACGTCGTTGATCCGCTGCTCTCGATCGTCACTGACATTTCGCTCGACCACATGGAGTGGCTCGGTCCGACCATCTCCGCCATCGCGCGCGAGAAGGCAGGAATCCTGCGCCCCGGCGGAACGATGATTACCTTGCCGCAGCATCCCGAGGCCAACCAGGTTCTTGGCGAAGTGGCCACCGAGCTGGGAGTGCGGGGGGTCAGCGCAGCGGGCTTCGTACCTGCGGCCGGAACCAGCGGCCCCTATACCGTGGACGCGTTGGGCGCCACCATCAAAGTCGACTCACCACTGGCAGGAGCGCACCAGCAGCGGAACATCGCCCTCGCCATCGCCGCGGCTGTCGAGCTTGCGGAGCATCACAGGCTCCCGATTACTCCCGCTGCAATCGAGAATGGCATTCGCCTTACGCGCTGGCCCGGACGCCTGGAACGGATCCAGAAAATCGCCCGTTTGAATAAGACGGCACGCGGCGACCAAAACGCCATCGACCAGGAAAAAACGGAATGGATCCTCGATGTCGCGCACAACCCGGCCGGCGCGTGGGCTCTGCGCGCTGCAATACGCGGAATCCTCGAGTCTCATCAGCCGCGCCTGCTCATCTTCAGTTGCCTGCGTGACAAACCTCTTAGTGAAATGGCGCAGATTCTCTTTCCGCTTTTTGACGAGGTGATTGTCGCTCCCATCCACAATGCGCGTGCCGCATCTCTTGAAGATCTACTGGCCGCGGCCGCCGCCACAGGAACGCCGGCATTCGCGGCAGACTCAGTCGCCGACGCTCTCCGCCTGGCGCGAGAACACATTACGCAAAACCGCGTTTCGCATAACAGAGTATCTAGCGTGGCCGTCGTCTCGGGTTCGGTCTATCTCGTTGGCGAAGCGCGCACCTTGCTCTTGTCAGGGGCAAACGGTCCTTCATGACCACGCGCCCCAATCCGCTGCCGCGCTTTTACGTCGGTCTCACCTATGGATTGATGGGCCCACTCATGCTCGTGCTCACTGCGGTCTGCGCAACCACTGCGCTTCTCGTGTCTCTCTTTGAGAAAAATGGCCGCATCCAGCATTCCATCGCGCATTTCTGGGGACGCACCTTTGTGCGCCTCTCGCTCTCCAGGCTCAAAATCGAAGGCGCAGAAAACTTCCACAAGTTTCCTGTCGCCGTTTACGTCTCCAACCACACCTCGTATATGGACACGCCGGTGATCTTCGGCTCCCTGCCCTTCCAGTTCCGCATTCTCGCAAAGAAGGATCTCTGGCAGTGGCCGATGATCGGTTGGTATCTGGGCCGCTCCGGCCAAATGCCCATCGACCTCGCAAATCCGCACGCCACGCTATCGAGCCTCGGCGGCGCAGTGAAAGCGCTGCGCGCTGGCATGCCGCTCTTTGTCTTTCCCGAGGGCGGACGCACATCCGACGGCGAGCTTCGCCCCTTCCAGGCCGGCGCGGCGTACCTCGCCATCCGCGCGCAGGTTCCCATCGTTCCCATCGCGCTCTCGGGCGTCTACGATCTGTTGCCCATCCACACCAAGCATTTTTATCCCTGCACACTCACCGTGCGCGTCGGCGAGCCGATCGAGACAAAGGGCATGAACGTCCGCCAGAACGGCGAGTTGACGGAGCGCGTGCGCAACGCAATCGAAGAGATGCGCATCCCGCCGGAGCGCGCTCACGCAGAATCCCCCGCCCCCGTCGCGTAAGTCCCGCGCCGCGCAATTGTAGCGCCGGCGTCTCGCCGGCTGTCGTGTGGGCGTCCTCGCCCGCACCGCTCGCTCTCAATTCACCACGATGTCATCCTGCGCGAAGCGGGCCGCGCTCCGCGCGGCATGCGAAGTCGAAGAATCTGCAGTTGTTCTTTTCGCCCCGACCCAGCACGAAATGGGGTGCCCCGTCCAAGCTCCGCTTGGGCGGGAACCACGAACCTCAACCCGCACACCCACACTCGCACTACACTTGTTCCATGGCCCCGCGCATCGCCATCCCCGAGCCCACAAGCGACAATTCCGAATACAACGCGCGCGCGTTGCCGCAATATCTTGAAGCCATCAAGGCCGCCGGCGCCGACCCGGTCGTCGTACCTCTCGCCGATACGCGCGAACGCATCGCACAACTCCTCGCGGGTATAGACGGCGTTCTTCTGCCGGGCAGCGGTCACGACGTCGATCCTGCGCTCTACGGCGAAACCCCCGCGGCTGAAACCGCCTCGAACGACGCCGCCCGCGCCGTCGCTGACGAAGTTCTTCTTGAGGACGCATTCAACCATCGCAAGCCGATCCTCACCATCTGCCACGGCACGCAAACGTTGAACGTGTGGCGCGGCGGGTCGCTCATTCAGGATTTGAAAACGCCCGTGAATCACAAGCCGGGACGCGAAGTTGTTGAGGCGCATCCAGTGCGCATCGAGCCAGGTTCACGCCTGACTCAAATCTGGGCGCAGGCCGGCACATCGGATGCGCAAGTGAATTCGAGCCACCATCAGGCGATTCGCGAAGTCGGAAAAAATCTGCGCGTGACTGCAGTTTCTCCGAACGATGGCGTCATCGAAGCAGTCGAGCTCAATCCTTCGAACCCTGCCGCGCCCGATCATTTTGTCGTCGGCGTGCAGTGGCATCCGGAGCGCACCTACGCGCAAAGCGAATTCTCTCGCGCGATCTTTGCCGCATTTGTTCACGCTGCCGAAGAGTGGAGCGGGCAGTTGGAAGCTGGTCGCAAGCGATGAGCACGGAAGGCGCAGCAACACGGCTCAACAACCTGCTGAAGAAAGCCGGTCAGGATCCGCTGGACGACGAAACAGCCGACAAATTCGCAGTCTATCTTTCGCTCTTTGTTCGCTGGAACCAGCGCATCAACCTGAGCTCTGTTCGTGAAGAGGACGAGATCCTGTCGCGGCATTTCATTGAATCGATTGTAGTTGCGCGTTCCCTTCCCCGCCGGATCACCACGCTTCTCGATTTTGGCTCCGGCGGCGGCCTGCCCGGAATCCCCATCGCGCTCTGCCGGCCCCCAGCCTCTCGTAGCCCGATCGCTGTGACGCTGGCCGAGTCGCAAGGCAAAAAGGCCGCGTTCCTCCAGGAAGCGATCCGCGTCCTCGGAATCAACGCAAAAGTCCACGCCGACCGCGCCGAAACACTTCAGACCAGCTTCGACTGCGTGATTCTCAGGGCCGTCGAGAAAATGCCGGAGGCCGTTGCCGCGGCCGTAAGCCTCGTCGCACCTCAAGGCTGGCTGGCGCTGATGACAACGGACTCGCACTTGGCCGAGCTTCACGCAGCCGTCGGCGGCCATTTCCGTTGGGACTCGCCCGTCCGTCCACCAGGCAGTGAGTTCCGCATTCTCGCTCTTGGCCAAAGAGTCAATGCGCAAGCTTGATTTCGACGAGTTTGCGCACCACAGCCAAATCTCCATGTTTCCGAACCATGAGCCGGACGGCAGTTCCCTCGGCGTAGCGCTTGGCCTTCGCGATCTCCTTGAGGAGAGCCTTCGGCAGGCCGCTGGTCCGGGCCGCCTCGACCGCCTTATCGCCAAGGATGAAGCTCACCCGGAAACAGCCTTCGCAAGGGCCGAGGTGAAGAATCGTGCGTTTCTTCAGGGCCGGACGGAGACCCCATCCGTACTTCATTGGAGAAACCGACTTCCATTCACCGCTGGCGATTCTCTTTTCATTGAGCCAGGCGGTCAGCTCCTTCCAAATTGCCAAGGCCGACCCCAGCCCAGCCCCTAGGTCCCTATCCGACGGTGGAGTGACTTGGCCAATAAAGGCGTTTGGGAGATCCATTCTTGCCTTCTTTCTGGATTCCGGCCGTATTCTACTCCCGCGCTGCCGAACCGAGGCGCGCTTGATCGTCAAGTCCTATCACCGGGCCTTTCGGCCTCAACTCGCTGAAAACAATGCGCCAAATATTTTCGTGAAGTTTGCCGATCATTTCCCCCTTCCGGCGCATACTCAAACCATAGGCGCTGAAGAGAGGGCTTGGCTGTAGGTCCCTGAAGGTGCGGCCCGCGGTCCGTTTCGCTCCTCATTTTATGGACCCGCACGTCGATCTTTACGTGAAAGATGGACAAAGGAGTGATTTTTGGGCCTCAAACGTGCAAAAATGGCTCTAACCCATTTATCATCAACAAATGTGTCGAAAAGTCGTCGACAAATTTCGTCGAATTTGGTCGATTTTATGAGGGAAACGACCCGAAAATGACCCCAGCTCGAGTCCACAAGGCTCCTACGGGCGCGGCTCGCCCAGTTGGACGATTCCCCAGTTAGCCTTGCCACGACCCATCCTCCGCCTCCTTTTGTTCCACGTGGAACATTGAACAATCGAGACGAAGCCTTAATCTCCCAAAGGTAGCGACCGTTCCACGTGGAACATCAACTCCGCTCCCGCCGCCCAATTCGGGCGAAGACCCAAAACAGAACACCCCATTCCTCCTCCATAAAAACGGGTCCATCCATCGCAAGTTTTCCACCGCAGCCTCCTTTTTCTGCCTTTTGTGGCCATTCCCCAGCTCTCTGCCTAAAGCCCTTCAACCATAATGGTTTGCTGCAACTCCCCCGCTTGCCCGTTCGGCCGCTTTCCACAACTCCGTCCCGTTCTCCACAATGCAAGTCCCAACGCGCCGCCGCACTCTCGTTTTACTCTGGAATGCCATGGGAAAGATCGTCGGACTCGTCAATCAAAAGGGAGGCGTGGGCAAGACCACCACGGCCATCAATCTGGCCGCCTGCCTCGCGCTCGAAGGCCTCAAAGTTCTCCTCGTCGATTGCGATCCCCAGGCAAACGCATCATCCGGGCTCGGCCTGCAACGCGACGACAGCCGCCACTCGATCTACGACGTGCTCGTCGGCGAGAGCCTTGCCAGCCAGGTCATTCTTCCCACTGAGATCGACCGGCTTTCCCTGCTCCCCGGCTCCAAAAACCTAACCGGTGCAAACATTGAGCTCTCCGCGGCCGAAGACCGCGCCCTTCGCCTGCGCCAGAGCCTCGAGCCCATTAAAGCCGACTACGAGCTCATCTTCCTCGATTGCCCGCCAACCCTCGACCTGCTCACGTTGAACGTCCTTTCTGCCGCGGAAACCCTGATCGTGCCTATGCAGGCCGAATACTTCGCCCTTGAGGGGATTTCGGAGCTGATTTCGACGCTTGAGCGCGTGCGTTCCGCCTACAATCCCAATCTGGCCATCGAGGGCGTTCTGTTAACCATGTACGACGACCGCACCAATCTCGCTCAGCAGGTGACACAAACCCTCCGCGAGCACTTCCGCGAGATCATTTACAGCACCGTCATTCCTCGTAATGTTCGCCTGGCAGAAGCGCCCAGCCACGGCAAACCGGTCGCGATCTACGACCCGCGATCGCGTGGCGCCGAAGCTTATTTCGAGATGGCATGGGAGTTCCTGGCTCGCAACCAGATGGAAAGCCCGCGCGCAGCGGAGCGCAAGGCTGCGAGCGAGCGTCCCGGCGACCATCCCCGCACAAAAGGCACGTTTTGGCCCTATTCGTGACTCGCAGCCAGCGCTTTAAGCGCGCAATCACGCCGGAGTTCAAGCACGTTGTTGGTTCACTACCCTTTGAGGTTTCAGCACCATGACCACCGCCGCCATTGACCCCAAGCGCCGCGCACTCGGCAAAGGCCTCGACTCTTTGCTTCCGCGCGCGCAAGCTTCACCCGCACCCGAGACCGACGGAGGAAAGCCGCGCGAGATTCCTCTCGATCTGATCGACCACAACCCATTCCAGACGCGCTCGATGGTCAACGAGGAACAGTTGGCCGAGCTGGCAGCCTCCATCGCGGCCAACGGCGTTGTGCAGCCGGTGCTCGTTCGCCTGCTGGCTGGCGGACGCTTTCAGCTCATCGCGGGCGAGCGCCGCTGGCGCGCATCGCGGATTGCCGGCAAGACAACCGTGCCCGCAATCCTGCGACAGGTCTCCGACGAGCAGGCGATGGAGATCACCATCGTCGAAAATCTTCAGCGCGCCGATCTGAACCCGATGGAACAGGCGCGAGCCTTCGAGCGGCTCTCGCGCGAGTTCCACATGACGCAAGAGCAGATGGCGCAGCGCACCGGAAAAGACCGCGCCACCGTGTCCAACTTCCTGCGCTTGCTCAAGCTGCCATCTTCTGTCCAGGCCCGCGTCGAATCCGGCCAGCTCACATTCGGCCACGCACGCGCCCTGCTTGCTCTCCAGGAACCCGAGGAGATGGAAAGAGCCGCGCAGCGGATCGCCGACCATTCGCTATCTGTTCGCCAAACGGAGAGCCTTGTACAGGAACTGATCGACCCCAGCCGCAAGACGAAGAAAGCTCCCAAACCGTCTGCGCCTGTCGACGCGAACGTTCGCGACGCCCAGGAGCGCCTGCAGCGCGCTCTCGGCCTCAAAGTCACAATCGAGGACCACCACGGCCGCGGTAAAGTAATCATCGAGTACGCCCGTCTTGAGGATTTCGACGCCCTTATGGAACGGATTGCGGCAGAATAAGTGGCCCGGGCCCAATAGGTTACTCCTAAGAATCTGATAATCTGATTTCCATGGACCCGATCTCGATCAGCGTGACGGAAGCTTCGCGGAACTTCTCCGACTGCGTAAACCGCGCACGTTATCAGGGCACCAGCTTTATCCTGCAAAAAGGCGGTGTGCCCATTGCCCGAATCGAGCCGGCTGAGACGCTACCCAGGAAAGGCGGCGAGCTGGCCGCCGCACTCAAGCAGGCTGTAGAAGGCGTTCACGTTGGCACAGATGAGGCCACTTCATGGCTGCATGATCTGGAGCAGGCGCGCGGTTCATTGCAACCGCAGGTGAGGCCATGGCGTTTCTGATTGATGCCGATGTCATCATTCAGGCGGAGCGGAAAACGCTCGATCTCGAAGCGTGGCTTCGCGCGCGTCCCGAGGAAGAAATCAAGCTTGCCGCGATCACTGTGGCCGAGTTAAGTCGGAGCGTGGAGCGCGCTACCGGCGTCAACCGCGCCAAAAGGCAGAAATATCTTCAGGCCGTTCTCTCCGTATTCGAGGTCGTTCCCTACACCGAGAAGGCAGCCGTGGAACATGCGCGGCTTTGGGCCGATGTCGAGGCCGCGGGACAGAGGATGAGCCCGCACGACTTGATGCTTGCCGCAACAGCCCGCGAGTCCGGCGCTACAATCATCACCTTTAACACACGGCGTTTCGCGCCTGTTCCGGGATTGACGGTTCTCAAGCCTTAGCTCCGCCCACCTGAGAGGTCAGAACTCAATGATCAAAACATCAGCGTTGTTCCTTCTTGCAGCACTCGCGTGCGTAGTTCTCGCCGGCGCCCAGGAGCCCACGTCAACGCCAGTGTCGATCCACGTCGATCTTGCCAAGCCAGTCGGAATCTACAAACCGATCTACAGTTGGTTCGGCTACGACGAAGCCAACTACACAACGATGAAGTACGGCAGGGAATTGCTCGGTGAGTTGCATGACCTGAGCCCCGCGCCCGTCAACATTCGCGTCCACAATCTGTTGACCTCGGGCAATGGCGTGCCCGAGCTCAAGTGGAGCTCCTCGAATGTTTTCAGCCTCGATGCGAACGGCAAGCCGGTCTACGACTTCACGATCACCGACCAGACATTTGACGCATTCCAGAAGGCGGGCGTGCGGCCGATGGTCGAGCTGGGCTTCATGCCGAAAGATCTTGCCGCTGCGGTTCCCGGCGTAACCGAATATCAGCTCCACTATCCGCAACCAACCATGGCCGGCGCATCCAATAACCCGCCCAAAGACTACAAAATGTGGGGTGAGCTGGTCCGCCATTACGTCGAGCATCTCGTCCAGCGCTATGGCCGCCAACAAGTCAGCACCTGGTACTTCGAAGTGTGGAACGAACCGGACATTGTTTACTGGCACGGCACGCCGCAGGAGTACTTCAAACTCTACGACTACGCCGTCGCGGGCGTAAGATCTGCGCTGCCCAACGCCAAAGTCGGCGGACCCGCAAGCACAGGCCCCGCCGGCCCCAATGCGGAGGCGTTTCTCAGGAGTTTCCTGAACCACTGCCTGCACTACAAAAGCGCCGCCGACGGCAAGCCGATCCCGCTCGACTTTATTTCATTCCACCCCAAAGGACAGACGTACATGGCCGAAAGGCACGTGCGTATGATTATTGCGAATGAGCTGGAAGCGGCGCAAAACGGATTTCGCATCGTCGCCAGCTTCCCGCAGTACCGGCGCCTGCCCATCATTCTGAGCGAAGCCGATCCCGAGGCTTGCGCGGCCTGCTCAATGAAGCAAAACCCAGCCAAAGCCTACCGCAATGGGCCGCTCTACGCCAGCTACACGGCTGCAACAATGAAGTCGCTCTTCGAGCTTCAGGATGCGGCCAAAGTAAACCTGATCGCCATGCTTTCCTGGTCGTTTGAGTTTGAAGGCCAGGACTACTTCGCGGGGTTTCGCACGCTCGCGACCAACGGCATTGACAAGCCCATTCTGAATGTTTTCCGCATGGCAGGTCTCATGTCAGGAGAGCGCATTGAGACCAGCAAGTACTGGCAAGGTTCCGCTCGCCGACCTCGTCAAAGCCGGCGTTCTTCAGGCCCCCGATGTGGATGCTCTTGCCACGAGAGCCGACCACGAAGCAGCCGTTATGGTTTGGAACTACCACGACGACGATCTGCCCGCGCCTCCCGTAGACGTTCAAATCACCGTCAGCGGAGTTCCTCTAGGCGTCACCAAAGTGCTCATCGAGCACTACCGGATCGACGAGACCCACAGTAATGCCTACACCGCATGGAAAAGCATGGGCTCTCCGCAGTCGCCGACCCCCGAGCAATACGCCCAGCTCAAGGCCGCAGGCCAATTGCAGCTCCTCAGTTCACCCGTCTGGCTTGACGTCGACAACGGAAAACTCACCATTGAAACCAGCCTGCCCCGCCAAGCCGTCTCGCTTCTGCGCCTGAAATGGTAGGCGTCAGCGCTCGTTTAGCCGAGTGTCCTGAGCCCCGTGTCCGCAGAATGCCTCCCCGGTTGCTTTGCCGCTGCGGTGGATTTATCCTTCATTTCTATTCAAGGCGGCTCCAGACAATCTGAAGGGGCCCGTCTTTTCTGGCTGAATTCAGTTTTTCAGCGCTGTTGCGGAGTTTCTCCATGGCCCTCCAACCCGTCACCTCGAATCACAATGCGTCCCGCCCCGCGCCGCATACTGTCCAATCCATCCCCGTCGTCCTGAATGGGCGCACCCTCGAACCCAACCGGCGCATTCCCCTCAATCTGGACTGGGTCGAGGGCGTACGCGTCAACACCAGCGCTGTTGAGCGGCGCGCGGCGACTCATGTTGCGCGGCGCACCGTAAAGAAGGAAACGCAGGCAGCATGGCTGCTTCGCGCCATCGCCTGCATGGACCTGACCACCCTGAGCGGCGACGACTCGGCCGACCGCGTCCGCCGACTCTGCGCCAAGGCGCGCAACCCGCTCCAGCGTCACATTATTGAAGGCCTCGGTATTGAGGACCTGCATCTCACCGTCGGCGCCGTCTGCGTCTACCACGCGTTTGTTGAGACGGCTGTTCGAGCGCTCGAAGGCTCCGGCATTCCCGTCGCCGCTGTTTCCGCAGGATTCCCGGCAGGCCTTTCGCCGCTGGCCGAGCGCGTCGAAGAGATTCACCGCAGCGTCGAAGCCGGCGCGCAGGAAATCGACATCGTCATCACCCGCGCGCACGTCTTCAACGGCGAGTGGCAGGCCCTCTATGACGAGGTCGCCGCGTTTAAACAGGCCGCAGGTCCGGCGCACATGAAGGCAATCCTCGGAACCGGCGACCTGATGACGCTGCGCAACGTGGCGCGCGCCAGTTGGGTGGCCATGATGGCGGGTGCGGACTTTCATCAAAACATCGACAGGCAAAGAAAGCGTGAATGCCACGCTGCCGGTCTCGCTGGTCATGGTGCGTTGCATCCGCGATTACGCCGAGCGCACGGGCAGTGCGGTCGGATTCAAGCCGGCCGGCGGCATCCGCACCGCGAAGCAGGCGACAGACTGGCTGGCATTGATGAAGGACGAGTTGGGCCGTCCGTGGCTCGAGCCGTCACTCTTTCGGTTCGGCGCCAGTGGGATGTTGGGCGATATCGAGCGCCAACTGGAGCATCATTTAACGGGGCGCTACTCGGCCACGTACCGGCACCCCATCGCGTAGAGGTCTCGCTGAGGGTCACAAGGAGACGCTGTGAGCATTGCGGAAAAGTTCTACACCATGGAGTACGGCGCCGCGCCGGAGGATCCCAAAGAAGCCAACCAGTGGCTCGATCGCCATCACCGCCGCTTTGAGGAATTCATCGGCGGCGCTTGGGTTGCGCCCGCAAGCGGCGAATATCAGACCACCAGCGATCCCTCGACCGGCGAAACCCTCGCTGAAGTTGCCAAGGGCAACACCGCCGACGTCGAAGCTGCGGTCTCCGCCGCGCGCAAAGCTCTGCCTGCGTGGCAAGCGCTCGCCGGTCACGAACGCGCTCGCTACCTCTATGCTCTCGCCCGTCAGGTCCAGAAACATTCCCGCCGTCTCGCTGTTCTCGAGACGATGGACAACGGCAAGCCCATCCGCGAGAGCCGCGATATCGACATTCCCCTCGTCGCGCGCCACTTTTATCACCATGCCGGCTGGGCGCAGCTTCTTGAATCCGAATTTCCCAACTACCAGGCCTGCGGCGTCGTCGGCCAGATCATTCCGTGGAACTTTCCGCTGCTGATGTTTGCCTGGAAGGTCGCTCCCGCGCTCGCAGCGGGGAACACAGTTGTCATCAAGCCTGCAAAATACACGCCGCTCACCGCGCTCGCCTTTGCTGAGCTGGCCATGGAAGTCGGTCTGCCTCCCGGTGTGCTCAACGTGCTCACCTGCGACGCAAAAACCGGCCAGGCGCTCATCGAACATCCCGGCATCGACAAAGTCGCGTTCACCGGATCGACAGAAGTGGGCCGGATCGATCCGCAAAGCCACCGCCAACTCCACGAAAAAACTCTCGCTCGAGCTCGGCGGCAAATCGCCGTTCGTCGTCTTCGACGACGCCGATCTCGACTCAGCGGTCGAGGGGCTGGTCGACGCTATCTGGTTCAACCAGGGGCAGGTGTGTTGCGCAGGCTCGCGCCTGCTGGTGCAGGAGCGCGTGGCCGAAACTCTCTACACAAAAATTCGCGCCCGCATGGAATCCCTGCGCGTCGGACCGCCGCTCGACAAAGCCATCGATATCGGCGCGATCGTGTCGCCGGTTCAGCTTGACTCCATCCGCAAAATGGTTGACGCCGGCGTGGCCGAGGGCGCGCGCTGCTGGCAGCCGAGCACTCCAATGCCAGAGAAGGGCTGCTTCTTCCCGCCCACGCTGCTCACCGACGTTCATCCCGGATCGACAGTCGTGCAGGAAGAAATTTTTGGTCCGGTTCTCGTCGCCATGACCTTCCGCACCCCGGCCGAAGCCGCGGAGCTGGCCAACAATACGATTTATGGCCTCGCCGCAAGCGTCTGGAGCGAGAACATCAACGTCGCGCTTGACCTGGCCTCTCAAGTCAAGGCCGGTGTCGTTTGGGTCAATTGCACCAACCAATTCGACGCAGCCTGCGGATTCGGCGGCTACCGCGAATCCGGCTACGGACGCGAAGGCGGACGCGAGGGCATGCTGGAGTACCTCACGCCGAAGTGGCTGCACTCGCTGCCTGCTGCGCCCCAATCCGAGGGTGCCCCCGGTCTCTCGCAGTTGGAGACCGGGGAGGGAATCTCCGCACCCGATGATCTCGAAGATCCCGACAGCGAGGCCGCACCGACCTCACCTTTGACGCCGCTCTCAAGCTCCAATATCGACCGCACCGTCAAGCAGTACATCGGCGGCAAGCAGGCGCGTCCTGATTCCGGCTATTCTTTCCCCGTTCACGGCCGCGAAGGCGAACTGCTCGGCGAAGCTCCACTGGGCAACCGCAAAGACATTCGCAACGCTGTCGAAGCCGCGCGCAACGCCGCAGGCTGGGCCAGAACTTCCGCGCACAATCGCGCGCAGATTCTCTACTTCCTCGCCGAAAACATGATCCAGCGCCGCGACGAAATCGCACATCGTCTCGCCCGCGCCGTTCCTGAGGACCAAGCCGCCGTCGAGGTCGATCTCTCCATCGAACGCATCTTCACCTATGCTGCGTGGGCCGACAAATACGACGGCCTGGTCCACAATCCTCCGGGCCGCAACATCGCCATCGCCATGAATGAGGCCGTCGGCGCCATCGGGATCCTCGCGCCCTCTGAAGCCCCGCTGCTCGGTCTGCTCTCGCTCGTGCTCCCGGCCATCGCCGTGGGCAACACCGTTGTTGCCGTGCCCTCGGACCGCTATCCGCTCATCATCGGCGACGTGTATCAGTTACTCGACACGAGCGACGTGCCCGCCGGAGTTGTGAATCTTGTAGCCGGCCGCCCTGTCGAGCTGCTCAAGACCCTCGCCGAGCATGACGGCATCGAGGCTATCTGGTGCTTCCGCAGTAATGAAGAAGCCGACTTCGCGCGCGCCGCCTCCATCGGCAACATGAAGCAGGTGTGGACCAACGACGGCCACGAATACGACTGGTTCAATCCCGCGCAGGCCGAGGGCCGCTGGTTCCTCCAACACGCCACGCAGGTCAAAAACATCTGGGTTCCATACGGGGAATGATCCGCGCGCTTGCGGAAAGTCACCCGGCCCACGGCGGGCCGCAGAAGCCATGAATCGGCAAGCTGGCGGCGCATCGATTACCATTACCTTGCCCTTGGCCGCGACGGAGATTCAACGTCAATTGGGGTTGGCCGGAGCAGCGCAGACTTGTTGATCCAATTGGAGAGAAGATCCTGATACTCGTAGCAGAGCCTGCGACTCAGAAGCCCCTCGCTCTCAATGTTGGATTGAAAGGAAGCGGACACAAACGCAGCTCCGGCGTGAATCTCGAAGTGTATTTGCAAGAATTCAGAAAGGCAAAATGAGCACCTCAGTGCAACCAATGGATTTTCTGAAAGCCGCGCGGCCCACCAGCCCGGAAAACAAACCCAGGTCAATTTCGGAGGCCGGTGTACGAGAAACAATTCTTGAAGATATCGCATTGAAGACGCTTTATCTCTCGGGTCCGTTTTCAGTTCTTGAGCTCTCGCAAAAGATTCGGCTTAGCTACGAAATTGCAGAGGAACTTTTTCGCCGGCTTCGCACGAAGCTACTCGCAGAGGTCACGGGAATGAGCGCCACCGTCGCCAACATTGCCATCACCTCTCAAGGCAGATCGCGGGCACTGGAACTGCTATCCCAGAGCCACTATGCGGGAGCTGCACCGGTGACGCTGTCCAGCTACGTTGAGCAAGTTCAAAAACAGAGCGTCCGCAACGTGAAAGTTCACCGGGATGATGTCGAGCGGGCCTTTGCGCATCTGGTGATGGACCCGAAAACCCTGGCGCAGTTCGGAGCGGCAATCAACTCCGGGGCGGGGGTCTTTCTCTATGGTCCGCCTGGCGTGGGAAAAACCGCCGCCGCCGAAGCCTTGTCGCGCGTGCTTGCCAAGGATGGGGTGTGGATTCCGTATGCGCTGGAAGTCGATGGCCAGATTATTACTGTCTACGATCCTGCGATTCATAAGCGAATAGAGGAACCGGAACCTGAGAATCGAGACGAGCGTTGGGTTCGCTGCCATCGACCCTCGGTTACTGTCGGTGGAGAGTTGACAATCGACATGCTGGACCTCCAGTTCAATCCAATTTCGAAATCCTATGACGGCCCGCCGCAGATGAAAGCCAACAATGGGGTCCTGATCATCGATGATTTCGGGCGGCAGCGAATTCCTCCTGATGAGTTGCTGAATCGCTGGGTCGTTCCTCTTGACCGCGGGATCGAGTTTCTGACTCTGGTGGGCGGAATGAAGATTGAGATCCCCTTTGAAATGCTGGTCGTCTTTGCATCGAACATCGATCCGGCCAAGGTCATGGATCCCGCGTTCCTGCGAAGGATCCAGACGAAAATCAGACTTGGTGCAATTTCCGAAGAGCAGTTCTGTGAAATCTTCCGCCGCTTTGCCGGCGACCATGACCTCGAAGCCGACACGGACCTTCTCAATGAACTGATCGTCATCATTCGCGACACAATGCAGCAGGAGTTGCGGGCGTGCTATCCCCGGGACATAGTGAACCAGGTTTTGTGGGCCGCCCAATACGAAGACCGGCCGCCGCAAATCGATCGTGCTGCCTTGATGAGTGCAATCGATGCCTATTTTCTGCCAAAGTCCTGAGCGGGGCAGGAATCGCAATCACTTCCCGATGCAGAAGGTCGAAAAGATCAGATTCAGGATGTCGTCGGAAGTGGTTTGGCCGGTCAGGGAGTCGAGAGCCCACAGCGCGCGATAAAGATCGAGCAAAATCATCTCGTGCGGAATGCCGCCTGCGTTGGCTTTCGCAGCGTCGGCCAGCGCTGAAAGTGCGGTCGCGACAGCCTGGTGCTGCCGTAGATTCGTCAACATCCCGGGCTCGGCGGCTGCCCCGCCGGTTGCAAGCGCCAGAATTCGTTCTCGCAGCGCGGCAATCCCCTCGCCAGTAAGCGCGGAAGTTGAGATCGTCGGCGTCGTGAGCTCGGATGCAAAAGCCGAGTCTTTCTCATTCGCCACCAGATCGCTCTTGTTCAGCGCAACAATCGCCGGTCTTCCGTCGATCGCAGCGAGCAGTCTCTTGTCCTCATCGTTCAGCGGCTGTGTCGCGTCGAGTACGATGAGCACCAGCGCTGCATCGGCCAGCGCTTCGTGGCTGCGGCGAATTCCAAGTCGTTCAGCTTCTTCGAGAAGCTGGCCTGCGCCTTCACGGAAACCCGCCGTGTCCACGAGCTCGATGGGAATGCCACCGATCGAGATGCGTTCGCTGACCAGGTCGCGCGTCGTGCCGGGCGACGCCGTAACAATGGCGCGGTCGCGCTCCGCGAGCCGGTTGAAAAGCGAGCTTTTGCCAACATTGGGCCGGCCAACAATCGCCATCGTCAAGCCGTCGTGGACAATGCGGCCGCGCGCGAATGAGGTCTCAAGAGCCGCGAGCGGTGGCGCAATCTCCTCGATGCGTCGCGCGACCTCCACCTGCGGCGTCACGTCGATGTCGTCTTCGGCAAAGTCGATGCCCGCTTCAAGCAGCGCGATCAATTCCACAAGCGATTGCTTGGCGGGCGCAGCGCGGCGGCTGAGCGCGCCACCCATCTGGCTGGCGGCCTGCCGCGCCTGCGTCAGGGTCTGCGCATCAATCAGGTCGCGAACCGCTTCGGCCTGCGTCAGATCAAGTCGGCCCGCCAAAAAAGCGCGCTGGGTAAACTCCCCGGGCTCGGCCAGGCGCGCGCCCAGCTCCAATGCTCGTCGCAGCAAAAGCTCCAGCACCACCGGCGAACCGTGCGCCGCAATCTCAACTAAATCTTCAGCCGTGTAGGAGTTTGGCGCGCCAAAGAGAGTGACAAGAGCTTCGTCAATGCGCGGTCCATCTGCGTCCGCCGGGTCCAGCACATCGGCCAATCGCGCGCGCGCGTGCTCGAGGGGTTGATGCGGGCGGACAAGTTGATCCGCAATCGACGCGGCCTGCGGCCCGCTCAGGCGCACAATTCCGATGCCGCCGCGCCCAGGTGGCGTGGAGATAGCGGCGATGGTATCGGTCGCGATTTCGGAGTCGGCCATAGGTTTCACTCAGTGTAGTGTTCCGCACGTCGCGGTGTATCGCAACATGCAGGTCAAATTAGCCTGCATCGATGCCTTCTCCAAGCCGCGAAACTTTTCCACGTCCAACTTTGCGAATGTTTGTGGCAGATGCCCCAAAATCCGTTCTAAACTTCAGGCAGGAACAGCAACTCCCTGGTGCTCACTCTCGTTCCGGCCTGCGATTCCGGCCGAGCTCTGAATTGACCTGAGGTGAAAGCGATGAAATCTGCGAGACTAGTCACACTCAAGTTCTTTGCGCTGCTGTTTCTCCTGCCCGGCCTGGCTGGCTTGATCGTCTCCGCCATGATCTCCACGCATTACCTTGACACAATGCCCAGGTGGCCGGCGCCGGAGGTCAATCGCGTTGTGCCGCGCGGCATTCATGGGACCACGGTGTATCAAACCCCCGCCGAAGACCGCGATCTGAACCTGATTGAAGGCGCATCCGTCGGCGTCTTCCTGGTAGGTCTCGTGCTTGGGGTTGTGTATCTGGAGCAGTGGGGGGCGCTGCAAAGCCGCATGGCGCAAGAAGAATCTGAACTGGCTGACAATCCTCGATAGGAATCGGCTGAATCGCACAGCACTCCATTTGCGATCCTCTACAATAAGCCGATGCCAGAACTGCCCGAGGTGGAGACGATTGCTCGCGGCGTAGATAAGCGCATTCGCGGCGATCGAATTGTTCAGGTCTGGTTTAGCCGTCATTCACAACCTTTCAAAACGCCGCGCGCGCGCCAAGTCAAGGGTCTTTCAGGCCGCACCATCCTGGCCGTTCACCGGACCGGAAAACACATCGTCTTTGAATTAGGTCCATCGGCGCCCGAGCCCGATGCGCTCACGTCTTGCGCTCAGTGGATCGTGCATCTGGGCATGACGGGACGGTTGCTGGTCACTTCACCCGAAGGTCCCGTCGCAACGCACACTCACGCACGGCTCCTGCTCGAAAGCGGCCGTGAGCTGCGCTTTGTCGATCCGCGGAGATTCGGGCGTCTCGAGTTCCGCGATCTCCATCGCGAGGCCGCATTCGGCGCGCCGGGCGATGAGCCCCTCACCATTGGCGAACGCGAATTCGCCGCGCTCTTCCGTGGCCGCCGCTTATCGATTAAGGCAGCTCTGCTCAACCAAACTCTTCTGGCGGGCGTTGGCAATATCTATGCCGATGAAAGCCTCTTTCACGCCAGCATTCGCCCGCAGCGGCGCGCCAACCGCGTAACAAGGTCCGAATTTGAACGGCTCCGGCTGGCGCTGCGCGAAATCCTCACCCATGCCATCCGGTTAGGCGGCTCTTCGGTCTCTGATTACGTCGACGCCGATGGAGAGCGCGGCTTTTTCCAGCTTGAGCACTGTGTTTACCTGCGGACCGGCGAGCCCTGCCGCCGCTGCCAAACACCGATTCGCCGGGTTGTCTTAGCGGGCCGCGGCACTCATTACTGCCCCAACTGCCAGCACTAGCCCTCAGGCCACCGGCCTTCGCGCCCGCGTAGCTATGCTTTTTTGAATAATTTTCGCCTTTTTCCTTCCAGAATCCAGACAATCGAGCGCTTAAGGTTCACGTAAACCATTGCAAATAAAGAAAGTTGTGAACGGCACATCGATTGCTAATCTATAGGCGCCAGTGATGTGGGCCCGCTCAAAGGAGCGAGCGCCCGATCAGCACCGGGTACCCGGCAGAGCAACCGCCAATGAGCGGCCCAAATAGGGGATAAGCCAGCCGGGGAGCCTGATAACGGAGCCGAGCAAAATCAGCTCGCTCCTCAACTCGCTGGGAGGCCAGTGACCAGCGCAGGGCTACGAAGCCGCTATTTAAACGCCACTCTCAAAGAGTGGCGTTTCGCGCATCAGGGCTCATTTGCAGCCACGGTTCAGATCTTTCCTCCTTGGAACCTATAGTTTGGCCGGGCTTATTACTTAAGGCGGTTCCTCCCCAGACCCCCTCTTGCCACACGATGACCTTCCCTGTACTATCGGAGTTGCCTATCAAGCGGCTGACGCAGGCCACCCTGGGTATGGGTAGAGCAAGCTCGCCGCGGAGCAAGCAAATTCATCGTCCGCCAGTCTGATTGCTTTCAAGCTGTGTGCGATGAAGGCTCACATAGGAAAAGGGCATTCTCCGAGAAAAGCAGAAGCTGCGCTGGGAAAGTTCCGGCGGTCGGATGGAGTTGATTGACGACTCCCGCGTATGAAGCAGCAAGAGCATTCTCCAAGACGCTCAAGGGGTTGAACCAGAGAATCTGGGGCGCGGGGCCAGTTTCAGGACCATTCGCGCGGCATCGAGTCGCTCAGCAGTTGAGCCTCTTGTTCCTCATCGAGGAATAGATCTCGCGGGGAATGAGACGCTCTGCACCAGTAAAAGAATTGAGCGGTGAATTGATTTTTCTGCGCAACATTCCGGAGCAAACCGGAGGGCATTTGCGCATGGTCATTCAACGGCTCAGCCAAGAGTAAAGCGCAATTCAATACAACCGAAAGCAAAGTACCAGGAAGCATAAGCATTATGACAACAGAACCGACGCAGCCCCAGTCTGAACAGGGGCCTTCTCCTGACAACGGTCAGGCGCAGTCGCATGGGCATCGGCGCCGCCGCCGCCGCCGCAAGAACAAATCCAGCCAGCAGGCTGGTATGCAGGCCCAGCAGCCGCAGGGACAGGCGCAGGATTCGCCGCAACCGCAAGCGCCGCATCAATCGCATCCCGTGCAGCACAAGCCGCAGCACCAGCACCAGAACCGCAAGAAGAAAAAATTCTTCCAGAAGAGCCCGTCTCCTCCATTGCAGCCTGGCAACAGCATCTCTGGTCCGCCGCAGGGCAAGCGCCGCGGAAGGCAGAAAGGCCCCCGCGCATTTGTCGGCCCCATGGACCACAGTTATCGAGTGGTGAATGGCAACGTTGCCGACGGTCCGCCCTCCACCATTCCCACCGCGGGCAATGGGCATAGCAGCGGGTACTATCCCGATGTTTATTCCGGGCAGCCTCCGTCGCCCATCCGCGAAGACGCTCCAACGCGCATCTTCTGCTTCATTGAGGATCTCTTTTTCCTGGCCAAGATTCAGGAGACGGCGCGCAAGCTTGGCGTGAAAGTGGAGTTTGTAAAGGGCGAGAACAAGGACGCGATCGCGCGCATCTACGAGTCGCCGGAAACTGAAAAGCCCGCGCTACTGGTCTTCGACCTGAACAATCTGAACGCCAAGCCGATGACGCTCATTCCCAAATTCAAATCCAAATTCAAGAAGGCCGTCTCCATCATCGGCTTCCTCAACCATTTGCAGGGCGATCTCAAGATGAAGGCCGTCGAAGCGGGATGCGACTCGGTCATGCCGCGCTCGGCCTTCTCGCAGAGTCTGCCCATTCTTCTCCGCCGCTACGGAGTGGAAGAAGAAGAAGAAGTCTCTCAGCAACCCACTATGTAATTGAGTCACCTAAAGACAGGAAGGGCGTGCCGCTTTGGCGCGCCCTTTTGTTTTGCTTAATTCTCATTCCTTGGTTGACTTGTTCCCTCGGTCCCTTGTTCCCTGTTTTTCTATCCCGGCGGCCATGTCATCTGCCGGCCGCCCATCAAATGCAGATGCAGATGATCGACCGTCTGGCCGCCATCGGCTCCGGAATTGATGACGACGCGGTAGCCCCTCGCCAAACCTTTTTGCCGAGCTATCTCCGCCGCGGCCCGCATCAGGTGACCGAGGAGAGTTCGATGTTCGGCGCCAGCCTCGGCGAGGGAGCCGATATGCTCTCGCGGAATGATCAGGATGTGCACCGGCGCTTTCGGATTGATGTCTCCAAATGCGTATGCCAGCTGGTCCTGGTATACGGCGGTCGTGGGAATCTCACCGGCGGCGATTTTGCAAAAGACGCAATCCATAGCGTGTCCAGTGTACATGCGTGGCCAACAGCCGAGCCCAGCTTACAATGACGCCATGGCTGCTTCCCCTCCGTTCCGCATCGTTCACACGGTCTGTTCGCATGACTGCCCGGACTCGTGCGCCGTGCTGGTGACGGTGAATGAGGAAGGCCGCGCAGTGAAGGTGGAAGGCGACCCATCGCAGCCCGTCACGCGCGGATTTCTGTGCGGCAAAGTTGCCAAGTATCTCGATCGCGTTTATGCGCCGGATAGGATTCTCTATCCACTGCGACGCAAAGCAGGTGTTGCGAAGGGCCCGTTGCAACGCGGGCTGGAGCAAGAGTTCTTTCAGCGCGTGAGTTGGGATGAGGCGCTCGACGCAATCGCAGCGCGGCTCAAGCAGATCAGCGATCGCTATGGGCCAGAGTCGATTCTGCCCTACAGCTACGCGGGCACCATCGGCGTGCTCGGCTATGGATCGATGGATCGTCGCTTCTTTCATCGCCTGGGAGCGAGCCAACTCGACCGCACCATTTGCTCTGAGGCAGGCGGGCAGGCGTGGAACCTGGTTTACGGCAAAAAGTTTGGCACGCCGACAGAAGACGTGCGGCTGGCGAAGCTCATCCTTGCGTGGGGCGCGAACATCCACGGCAACAACATTCACCTGTGGCCATTCGTTGAGGAGGCGCGGCGCAATGGGGCGCGGCTGATCGTGATCGATCCTTATCGCACGCGCACTGCGGCCGTGGCCGACTGGCACATTGCGATTCGTCCCGGCACTGACGCTGCGCTGGCGCTCGGCATGATGCACGTGATCCTGAATGAGGGCCTCGAAGACCGCGCTTACATTGCGGAGATGACGCACGGGTTCGATCGGCTGGCGGAACGCGCACGCGAGTACACGCCCGAGCGCGTGGCCGCGTGGACCGGAATGACCGCGGCGGAGATCGAACAGCTTGCGCGCGAATACGCCACAACGCGCCCTGCAATGCTGCGCCTGAACTACGGCGTGCAACGATGCGAGAACGGCGGCACAGCCGTGCGTGCCATCGCCATGCTGCCGGCGACTTACCGGCGCATGGAAGCATCGCGGCGGAGGCGGACAGCTTTCGACTTCGGGCGCGTTTCAGTGGGACAAGAAGGCTCTCGAACGGCCCGACCTGGCGCTCGCCTCGCCGATCGGACGGCTTGCGCGCGTGGTGAACATGTCTGAGCTTGGCCGTGCGCTCACCGAACTCGGGCAAGGCAGGGAGCAAGCGAGCGAGGGAGCAAGGGAGCAGAGCGGTCCGGCGGTGCACGCGCTGTTTGTCTACAACTCGAATCCTGGAGCTGTTGCGCCGAACCACAACGCGGTTTGCCGCGGAATGATGCGCGACGATTTGTTCACCGTTGTTCATGAGCAGTTCTTCACCGACACCACCGATTATGCCGACTACATTTTGCCGGCGACGACGTTCCTCGAGCACACTGACGTGCAGGGCGCATACGGCCACTACTTTGTGCAGCTCTCCCGTCAAGCCATCGCCCCGCCCGGCGAGGCGCGACAAAACGTCTGGCTCTTCGGCCAGCTTGCGCAGCGGATGGGATTCACCGAAGCCTGCTTCCGCGACACGCCGGAGGAGATGATCCGGCAGGCGCTTGCGATCGGCGATGACGGCCACTCAAAAAACGCAAACATGGAGCACATCACTTTCGAAGATCTGGAGCGCGAAGGGCACATTCCGCTCGCGTTTTACGCGGAACCGGAAGCGCGTCCGTTTCTCCCATACACATCCGGCCCGGTGCCAACGCCCTCCGGCAAGATCGAGTTCTTCTCGGAGGCGCTGGCGGCAACCGGTGCGGATGGGCTTCCGGGTTTTGTTCCGCCGGTTGAGTCGCGATGGGGCGAAGCGGCGAAGAAATATCCGCTGGAACTGCTGGCGCGCAAGAGCGACAACTACATGAACTCGACCTTCGCCAATCTGCCGGGCCACCGCAAGATGGAAGCGCGGACAAGCGAGCGGATCGAATTGCATCCTACCGACGCCGAATCGCGCGGTGTCGCCGACGGCGAGCGCGTGCGCGTCTTCAACGACCGCGGGTCGCTGGAGCTGACGGCCATGCTGAATGCGAGCCTGCCTGCCGGCGTGGTGGCCGCGCGGCTCGACTGGGCCAAGCTGCATCCGGACAGCGCGAACATCAACGCGCTGACCAGCGAGCGGCTCACCGACATCGGCGGCGGTGCGACGTTCTACTCGACGCTGGTGGAAGTGGCGAAGACCAATTAACGCTTGCGGGCGCGCTCGCGCTGGAGTTCGCGGTAGACCTCACTCTTTGACCGGCCAAGCTCGCGGGCGAGACGCTTGAGGGCTTCTTTTTCGTCGATGCCGGTTTCGGTCGTCATGCGGGCAACACGGGTCGCGATCGTTTCGTGCGCGTTTGCCGAGCCCGACGTTCCGGCCGATGAGGAAGTCTGCGCGGGAATTTCGATGAGCAATGTGATTTCTCCGCGGATGCGGTCGCGGGCGGCAAGTTCGCGGCGGACATCGGCAACGGTTCCGCGCAGAAACTCTTCGTGAATCTTGGTCAGCTCACGCGCCACGGCGATGCGTAATTCGGGACCAAGAACCGATTCGAGATCGGCAAGCGTGTCGAGCAGGCGGTGCGGTGCTTCGTAAAAGATCAGCGTCCGCGCGGATTCATGCGGCTGGGCGGCGAGATCTTCAAGTTTCGTGCGGCGCGCGCCGGCCTTCTCAGGCAGGAATCCGAGAAACTCAAATTCGTCGGCGGGCAGGCCAGAGGCGATCAGCGCACTGATCGCGGCATTGGCGCCGGGAATGGGAAAGACTTGAACGCCTGCGGCGATGGCCTCGCGCACGAGCCAGGAGCCGGGATCGCTCACGCCGGGCGTTCCCGCGTCCGAGACAAGCGCGACCGGCTTCCCGGCTTTTATGTCCTGGATCAGTTCCGCGGCGCGGGAGCGTTCGTTGTGCTCGTGGCAACTGACGGTTTTTTTCTCGATCTGGAAATGATTGAGAAGTTTTTGGGTTTGGCGCGTGTCTTCGCAGGCGATGCGGTCGACGTCGCGGAGAACTTCAAGCGCGCGCAGCGTGATATCGCCAAGGTTGCCGATGGGAGTGGCGACGAGGTAGAGGCCGGGGGCGAGGGGGTTTGAATCGGCGGACATGCTGACAGTAAGTTTACGTCGTGCTTTCGCACCGTTGCCGCGATAAAGCCGCGAAAGGATGGGGCAACGTCATTCCCGACGAGTTGAAGGGCGGGCCATCCGCCTAACCTAGCTGGGCGTCAACCCTCCAACGAATCTTGTCAGATTGAATCATCAGCTTGTATCTCGTGACCGGCGATTTGATCGCGCAGCGCTTCGAAACGCTGCTGCGCGCGCTGTGGTTCACGCGTATAGAAAACAAACTCCCTCTCCCGCTCGTATAATGACAGCCACAAAGAGGGACTCTTCCTGCTCCTCCAACGAATTGCAGATCATTTCTTCGATTTCACCATGCAGTGCGTCCTCTGCAGGGCACGGAAGTCCAGTTGATTCAGCTTCTCTCATGGCACGGCGATGCCGACCTGATGTTCGTAGCCGGGCACGCTCCCGAACTCGCGGTATCCGGTATTCGTGCGCACAAACATGACTTGACCGCTATGCTTTCCCTCTGCAAGCGACGCAAGGGCCGTCTATGGGCAATCGATCCGGGCTTGATGTCTTTTTCTTGAAAGGCCACATTGGACCATGATAAGAGCCATTGGCGCGACCGAACTGGTGCCCTGTTACAAAGCTTGCTGATTTGGCTTTGTGCTGCCCCACTCTAGGCGCAAGAACAAAAGCGCGCCGAGGGTGGGCTATCCGGGCCTTAGTTCTCAGCTTCCTGCCGCTCGATGCGGCGCTGCTCGGCGAGCAGAGACATCGAGCTCATCAGGTTCTGCACGCTGACAATGCCGACGACTTTTCCGCTCTCGGTGACGGGAATGAGTGCGAGGCCGTGGCCTGCGGTGAGGCGGCGAATGGTGGTTCCAAGCGTGTCCTCTGGCCGAGCCACCTGAAACGCGCGCGACATGACGGACTGCACGTAGCCGTTGCCGTCGTTGCGCAGCGCCTCAAGAATGCGCTGGCGCGAGACGATGCCAACCAACTGTGGACCGCGCACCACTGGAAAATCTTCCTGCAAGCGAGTGCACGCAGCGGTAGAGCGCGTCGGCCAGCGTGTCAGAGGGCGAGAGCGTGGCAAAGTCGGTGAGCATCACCTCGCGCATGCGCACGGTGTCAACGACAGACTGGAAGAAGACGCCCTGATCCTCAATCTGCGCGCCGATCATGATGAAGAAGCCGGCGAGGATAAGCCAGGGTTCCTGCGCCAGCATGCCGCCAAGGATTGCAGCAAGGGCCAGCACCTGGCCGAGGCCGGATACGGCGCGGCTGGCGGGAGCAGAGCCGTGGGTCTGCGCGAACTTGTTGCGGATGAGGCGGCCGCAATCGAGTGGATAGGCGGGGATAAAGTGCAAAATGCCGAGCGACGCCTGCATCCAGACCATCGAGCGCAGCAGGTGACCGGCGGTGATGAAGGGATGATCGAAGAGCGACACGTTTGCGCTGGCGCCGAGGATGATTCCCGCGGCGGTGAGAGCGGCGCCGATGTTTGCGAGAGGGCCGGCGAGCGCGAGAATAAATTGCCCGCTGCCGTGGTTCGCGATCTCCTGGCTTTCGGGATTGGCGTAGGCAAACAGGCCGCCGATGGGCAAAAGCAAAATGGCGCGGAGGCGAAGGCCCAGCCATGCAGCGACAATGAGCCGAGCGGTTTCACGCACAGCCACGGCCGCAACAAGAAGAAGAAAGAGGGCCAGCGCGCGAGGCCAGCCATCTGCGCCGCTGATGGCGAAGAGCACCAGGACCAGGAGAGGGAAAAAGATGTGGACGCGCATCTCCACACCGAACCACCGCCCCAGCGGAATGGACCAGCCACGCATAGAACGATTGTAGAGGGGAGGGCGGCTTTCAGCTATCAGCCGTCAGCCTTCAGCTTTGCCTTGCGAGAGCGCAGTTCGGCGGTTTGCCCAGCTTGGGGGCGAAAAGACGGCCCGCGGTTCCGTTATGCTGGTTGGCGATGCGCATCATTGCTGGAACGTATCGCTCACGCACGCTCGCGGCTCCGCCGGGAATGAGCACGCGGCCCACCAGCGATCGCCTGCGCGAAACGCTTTTCAACGTGCTCGCGCCACGGATTGAAGGTGCGGCATTTCTTGATCTGTACGCAGGCTCGGGAGCTGTGGGGTTAGAGGCGCTGAGCCGCGGAGCGCAGCGCGTCACGTTTGTTGAACGTGCGCCGGCGGCGCTGAAGGTTCTCGACGGGAACCTGGCGCGGCTTGGCATCAGCGATGGTGTGAGCGTGCACAGAAAGAGCGTGGGCGCATTTCTTAAATCGGTGACCGGACCTAATCCGAAACCAGAACGGCACGAAGTGCTGTTTTTGGATCCGCCGTATGAGGCGGCCGAGGAGTATGCGAAATCGCGCTGGGATTGCTCGGTGGAACGGCCCAAGGAATTCTTGAGGAAGGTGCAGTGGTGATTGCCGAGCATCGGCGCAAATTCGCCCTCGAAGAGCGGTACGGCAGCCTGAAGCGAACCCGGGTGCTCGAGCAAGGAGACGCGGCGTTGAGCTTCTACGGGTTACGTCTCTGATTTTGCCGGAGCCGGCTTCAACAGAGGCCCACGCAATGCCCTTAAGAGGGCCATTTTCCTTCGCGCACGTTGATCTGTGAGCGAGGTCACTTTCAATTGCATTGACAGCGGAGGAAAGTAGATGAAAAATGGCGAGGCGAAAGATTTCGAGCCGTTCAGTGCTTTCTATTCATGCGGGCCACTCAGGTGGTTGAGGGAGGAAATGTGAAAAACGCGGTGAAGTTGCAGGTTTTGGGAACCCTGGTGGCTTTTGCGGCCGGGTTGTGGATGGCGGGGTGCAAATCGGCGCCGGATTTGACGCAAGCCCAGGCGTTGACGATGATTCAGGCCAAGTACGACCAGACTCCCGCGGCGCCTGTGAGCATTACTGTGAACACGGCAGGCATGGTTCAGGGTGTGACAGCCAAGTATTGGTTCGAGACCAAGAGATATCCGAACGGGTATTGGGGCGACTTTACAGTGACGCCCGACGGCAAGAAGGTACTCACGTTGCAGGGCGGGGGGAGCGTGATTCAATGGCGGCCCGATAGCCCAACCGATCAGAATTTTGTCGTCGTGATCCAGTCCGTCGCCACGAATCATTTGAAGGCGCGGAATGTGGGAGACATCCAGTCGGTGGGAGATACAAAGATCGCGTCGTTCACTGAAGACGTGAATCTGGACGGGCTTCCACAGCCGCTCGCGGATATGGCGCACAACCCCGGCAACAAACTGAGTTCGCTGCGGCAGGCCACGTTTGCCCTGAGCAACGGAGCGTGGACGCTGCAGTCCGTCGAATAGAACGCGTTTACTGGGGCGGCGCGCTGCCCGGAGTTTGTGGCGCAGGGCCGCGCGGGACTGAAGGTGTCTCGCCGCCCTGGCCGCCAAAGACGTTCACGTTGACGGCGGTGAAGACTCCATCTTTCGCCGCGCCGTCGGCGCGCACGGTATCTCCTACCTGAATATCCGCAAGCGTGATGGGATCGCGGCGCTTGCGGAACTCAGTATTTTCATCGGCGACGATTGTGTGCGGCGCGCTGTCGAGCGTGCCGGTCAACGTGATCTTTGTGCCGTCAATGGCGGTCACCTTCCCCATCAGCCAGGTTTTGCCGAAGTTGGCTTCCATGGCGTGGATCTGATCCACGGTCTGCTGATCCATGAGCGCGACGGCCCTCGCATTCACTGTCTTCGCCGTGGCGTCGGTATCGCCCATGACGTTGATGACGTCACCGGCTTTGATATCGGTGGCGGCAATCTGTTGCGGAGGATTTCCATAGCCGCCGCCCATGCCGCGATGTTCGCCACCAGCCTGGCCGGCGCCTTGACCCTGACCTTGACCCTCGCCCTGGCTCCCTCCATGACCCTCACCTGGCTCTCCGCTTCGGGCCTGACGCTTGAAGATCCGCGTGTCCGCAGTGAAATGGACTGTGTAGATGTCACCCGCGTCGGTCTTGATGGTGTAGTGGTCGGCAGCAACCGCAGTGACTGTGCCCATCAGGCCGCGTCCCATCATGCCGGCGCCGCCTCCGAAGCCGCCGTGGCCGCCGCGCTGGCCGTAGCCACCGCCTGAGCCGGGGCTTCCATTTTGACCCGATGGCGGTGCGATGCCGGGGTCCTGCGCGCAGGCTGCGGCGGTAAAGGCGACGGCAATCGCGAACGAGGCAAAGAGGCGGCTCTTCATCGGAATCTCCAGGAAGGCGGAAAGGCCAACCTATCAGATAGACGCTTGAGATGCAGCAAGAGACGACGATCAATGCCGGCGTGGTCCAGGCGGCTTACTGGCTGCGCTGCTTTTCTTCAATCAACTGTTTGAAGGCAGGGTTCGAGCGCAGGCTGGCGAATTCAACGTCGGTTGCAACCTTCTTGCGCGTGGTAAAGCCCTCATCGAGCGCCATGCGCAGGTATTGGAGAGCGCAATCGGTGTTGCCTGCACGGGCGCAGCCGGCGGCCATGTAGTAGTTCGTTGCGCCCCGCTCCTCCACGGATGACGGGTCCTCCACAGACGGAGTGTCGCGATCGGAAAAGATCTTGGGATCGATGGCCAGGGCCTGCTGATAGGCTTCCCAGCCCTTGTTGTACTTATGCTGCGCCAACAGATTGGTGCCCAGATTCTTGAGGACAATCGCGGACTTGGGATCGAGCTTGAGCGCCTTGCGGTAAAAGCGGTCTGCCTGGCTGTAATCCTTGAGCGACTGGTACATGGTGCCGAGATTGTTCAGGACCTGGGGATCACCCGGATCGAGCTGGAGCGACCGCTTATAGCAGCGAGCGGCGTCATTGGAGTTGAACATCATCTGGTAATCGATGCCCATTTTGTTCCAGATAGCGGCAGTCTTTTCAGGCGATTTGGAGTAGGCGGCAATGGCGGCCTGGTAGCGCTGGTGGGCGGTGAGGGAGTCGCCGATCTGTTCGGCCGTGGGGGGCGACTGGGCTGGGGTCGCGGTGACAGGCCCGGACGGAGCAGCGGGCGGCTGGGATTGGCCGCTTGCCTGGGCAGGCAGACTCCGCGGAACAGCCAGGGAGAGCGCAAAGAGGGCCGCCGACGGAAACCGAGTTTGACCGAGTTTCAACATACTCCGCTTCGATGCTCCGTCTCGCTGCGGGAGCGAAGGATCATTCTGGCAGGAATTAAAGCACCATCGAGGAGCAAATACCAGTCAACTGGGGTTACCAAATGACATGTCACGGGGGTTACAAGGCCTTCACGGACGGTAGAGGTTGACCACCTGGCGCGATTCACGCGTCTGAAAGGAATCGATTTGCGCTGGATTCGCACCACGATGGTCCATCCAACCGGCGCAGGGTGCTCGGGGCCAGGTAAAAAAAAGGAGCCGCAGGCCCCTGACGCGCCGTCTAAAGGCTTTGACTTTAGCCGGGAAGGGCTACACTGGCAAAACCGGAGGGCGGACCTTGGGTACAACCACTTTTTCAGGCACCGGTGCAGCAATTCTCAACCGCTTCCGCGATGTGCGGCGCAGCACGATTTCTCTGTGTGAACCGCTCTCGGCGGAAGACATGATGGTGCAGTCGTGCCCTGAGGCTTCTCCGGCCAAGTGGCACCTGGCGCACACCGCCTGGTTCTTCGAATCGTTCGTGCTAAGGGAGTTTCTGCCCGGTTACCGGCTCTTCAACGACGATTTTCCGTGGCTCTTCAACAGCTATTACGAAGGATTCTCGGCGTTTCCCGAGAAGCGGCTGCGGTCGTCGTTCTCGCGGCCCGGACTCGACGAGATTCGATGTTATCGCCAGCATGTGGACGCGGCCATGGAGCGGCTTTTTGAGCGCGAGCCGGAGCCGGAGGCGCTCAGGCGTATCGAGCTGGGCGCGAATCACGAGGAGCAGCACCAGGAATTGCTGCTGACCGACATTTTGAATGCGTTTTTCACCAATCCGCTGCGGCCGAGATACAGGGACCAAGGGAACGAGGGAACGAGGAGCGCGGGCGAGGACGCCAGCACGACAGCCGGCGGGGACGGCGGCGGTACAAGGGAACAAGGGAACAAGGGAGCGAGGGAGCCGCTTCGGTTCATGCAGTTCGAGGGCGGGCTGAAGGAAGCAGGGAATTCGGGCGACGGTTTCTGTTTCGACAATGAGATGCCGCGGCATCGTGTTTGGCTGGAGCCCTTTGCTGTGGCCGACAGACTGGTGACTTGCGGCGAGTACGCGGAGTTTATGGCCGATGGCGGTTACCGCAAGCCGGACCTGTGGCTTTCCGCGGGATGGGATGCGGTGAAGGCCAACGGATGGCGGGCGCCCCTCTACTGGACCGAACAAAACGGAGCGTGGTCCGTGTTTACGCTGCGCGGAGAGTTGCCGCGCAAGGAGCTCGAAGCAGCGCCGGTGAGCCATGTAACTTATTACGAGGCAGACGCTTACGCGCGCTGGGCCGGGCGGCGTCTGCCCACGGAGGTTGAATGGGAGTCGGTAGTCGAGGGCCAGCCGGTGGAGGGGAATCTGCTCGACTCGGGAAACCTTACACCGGTCCCTTCCGCCCATCTCGTCCAAAACCAGAACGGTGCGAAGCACCAAGACAAAAACAGTGCGAAGTACTATGGGGATTGTTGGGTGTGGACGAGCAGTGCATACCTGGGCTATCCGGGCTTCAAGCCGCTTAATGGGGCGCTGGGCGAGTACAACGGCAAATTCATGAGCGGGCAAATGGTGTTACGCGGCGGATCGTGCGTTACGCCGGCGCGGCACATCCGATCAACCTACCGCAATTTCTTTCCCCCTGAGACACGATGGCAGTTTTCCGGCATTCGGCTGGCGACATAAGCGCGCCAGTTGCATCGAAGTTGAAAGCGATTTAACTGAGATCCCATGACTGCAGCAGCTTCCCCTTCCCCGATTCTGCAATTCGATGAACGTGTTGCCACGGCGGTCCGCGAAGGACTGAACACGCGGCCCAAACAATTGCCTGCGTGGTTGTTTTACGATCGCGCGGGTTCGCGCCTGTTTGATGCGATCACCGAACTCGACGAGTACTATCTGACGCGCACCGAGCGCGGCATATTTTTCCTGGCTTCGGATGAGATTGTCGATCAGGCGAGAGAGGGCCGGCGGCTGCGCATCGCGGAGTTGGGCGCGGGATCGGCGGAAAAGACGCGGCTGCTGTTGCGCGCCGCGGTCGAGCGCCAGGATGCGGTCGTTTATGAACCGGTGGACGTTTCAGCGAGCGCGCTGGATCTAGCGAAACGACGCATCGAGCGCGAGATTCCCGGCGTAACAGTCGCGCCGCGGGTGATGGACTACACCGACGGCGATGACAGCAGGTTTCATCTGGGAGCCATGGGCGCAGACGAAAGACGGCTGATGCTCTACATCGGATCGAGCATTGGAAACTTTGAGCCGCACCAAGCCGAGCGGCTGCTCGGCCGCGTGCGTGCCGGTCTGGAGATCGGCGATTGCATGTTGCTGGGTGTCGATCTGGTGAAAGACGAAGCGACGCTCGTGGCGGCGTACGATGACGCGCGGGGCGTGACTGCGGCATTCAACAAGAACGTTCTGGTGCGCCTCAACCGCGAGCTCGACGCGGACTTCGATGTGGAAGCATTCGCGCACCGCGCGGTGTGGAACCAGGCGAAGTCCCGCATGGAAATGCACCTGGTGAGCCGCTCTGCCCAGCAGATCAATATTGACGAGTTGGAGATGACCGTCGAGTTCGCGGCCGGCGAGACCATCCACACAGAGAACAGCTACAAGTACCGGCCGGGGCAGGCCGAGGCGCTGCTCGCGAAGACGGGGTTCCGCGCCGAGGCAACCTGGAGCGACCCTAAGGGATGGTTTGCGGTGTGCCTCGGGCGCGCTACCTAGTTCTAACCCGCCGATGAATCGTCGTCGACGGTTGAAGAATCGTCGACCGGCGCATCGTCAACGGGAGCATCATCCACGGGCGCGTCGTCGACCGGCGCTTCGTCGGCAGGCGCCTCATCTGTTGGCGTATCGACCGGCTCTCCTACTGGGTCACCGTACTCGCCCCCTTCGGCGTTGGAGTCGGCAGTCTGCTCCTCGCTCGTGGCAGCGCTGCCATAGAGCTCGGCGTCGGCTGCATCCGTGTCCGGATTCCCCGTCGGGTCGTCGGCGTAACTGGCCGCGGTTGTCGCGTCCTCTTGCGCAGTCTGCTGGTCCGAAGCGGCGTAGCTTTCATCGAGCTGCGCTGTCCAGGTATCGTCGGTCGAGTCAGGACCGCCTTCGCCGGCTACGGTCTCCGATTGCTGATAGGCCTGCTGAGAATCGTTGTATGCGGCGGTGTAGTCGCCCGATTGGACGTCCTGAGCCTCTTTATCTTCGTCCTGCTGGAGAGTCTGCTGGTCGTCGGTCAAGGTGCTGTTCTGGGATGAGCTGTCAGGGTCAGTCGAGCTTGTTGAGTCAGGATCGTTGCCGACAACTCCTCCCGCCGTTGGATCGTCGGTACTGCCGGCCGTCGGGTCGCTAGCGGTCGGATCGGTCGGGTCACTGCCGTCGGGCGACGTCGATCCGTCCCCGGGATCGGTCGATGAGCTGATTGGATCCACTGAGCCTTCCGGGCCAGGATCGCCCGCGGTCGGGTCGCTGGGGTCGGAATAACTGCCAGTCGGATCCATGGAGCCGTCGGGCGTACCGTCAGGACCCTGATCGCTCGGACTGTCTCCGGGAGTGGTCGAAATGGGATCGACCGAACCCACGGGATCGCTGCCGGGATCAGTTTGGCCCGTCGGGTCCGTAGTGGGATCCGTTGTCGGATCCGTTCCAGTGCCGGGGTCGACAGCGTCTGGATCGATGGCGTCAGGGTCGACGACGAAGACTTCTTCCTGGCCATCGGGCGCAGCTTCAACCACAACGACTTCGGGATCGGTGCCTGCGGTTGGGTCGGTGACAGCGTCAATGACTTCGACAACGACCGGTTCGTCGGAAGGGGTTGAGGCGTCCGGTGAATTCGCGTCGGCATCGGGGACAATCACGACTACTTCATTTGGATCGTCTGGCATAAGTTAACCTCTCTTTTCTTTTTGGGTCACCTGGCTTGTTTATGCGCGGCTGCTGCTGCCTGCGGCTTGGAGGGCACTTTTGCATTTGCACTCGAAGGCGCGGGCGCGGCAGCCGGCTTTGGATGTTGCGATGCGGACGGCGGGGGGGCGACCGGTTTTGCCGGTGCGGAGGGAGACACCGGCGGTGCAGTTGGATTTGTTCCCGCAGCGGACGGAGCCAGTGCCTGAGAAGCAGACTTTGGCCGCAGCGTAAAGATGTTCTGGCATTTTGGACAGCGGACGTTCAGCGACGGTTTGCCGCGCAAGGCGGAAAGCGGGATGCGCATCGCGGTCTGGCACTTGTTGCAAAGAACGCGGACGGAGTCGGACGGCGGCGGCGCTGGTGCGTGCGCCGGGGCGGGACCCTGAGCTGCCGGAGGACGCCGGACGCCAGGCGCCGCAGCCGTCAGGCCCGATGCGGGCTGCTGGGGCGGAGGCGTGAGGCGCTTGCGAACCGGCTGAATCGTCTGGCTCCAGCGCATCAGCTCGGGTTCGCGGGCCGACTGCCCGAGCAGCCGCAAACGCCGCGTGGTGTACATCGAGGAAGTGGTCGTCATTTCGGAGAAGCGCGTCATCTGATCGTCGCTCGCCTCTTCCTGCTTCATCCACTCCTCGATGTTGACTTGCTTGAGGAGCCTGGCGGAACGGATGGACCATGCCAAAATCACGCGGCGAGCGAGGGCTTCGTCACCGATAGCGAGCAGCGCGGCACGGTCGGCGGTGATATCGGCCTGGCGCGACCACGCCATGAGCGGGATATCCACGGCATCCTGAACCCATTTGGTGGGGCTGAAGCTGATGGCGTTCAACACGCCGCCGGAGAGCAAACCTTTGCGCACGCTGTCGTCGCCGACAAGAAAACGAGCCACCGTCTTCCAAAGCGCGTGGCCCGCTTTGCAGTGGCCCATCTCGCGCGCGAGAACGAAGAGCAGATCGTCATTCTGGAAGTTGTTGAGGATGGCTGTGCCCAGGACGATAAACGCGCTGGTGTCAGTGCCATAGGTGTACGTGTTCCACTGAGAATCGCCTGAGATGTAGACATCGGGCATCCTGGACAGGCCAAGAATGCGCGCGGCCAGAACGGCTCGTATCCAAATATCGGAAAACTGCCTGGGGCCGAGGCGAATGCCGTTGAACGTCGACTCGATCCACGGACGGCCCACCTTTTCCGACACAGACTTCGCGGCTGTATGCAGCGCGGAGATGCTTTGCAGATGGGTCATGGCCTGGCCGTCCTGCGCCCACAGGAAAACCGAGCGATCGAGCTTATAGCCGGGAAGCAACGGACGCAGCCAACTGCATTCAGGGCAGACCAGGACGTTTTCGCCGAGCCCGGTTCCGGCGTTCCCACACGTTTTGCAGGGGACAGGCTGATTTTGGGCGATTGGCGCTGCCTGCGCAGGCAGTGGCGCAGGAATCGGACCCGAAGAGGGCGGCGGAGCAGGCGCTGCGGGCGGGGGTTGCCACTGCGGCACAGCGGGCGTCGATTGCGGCGGTCCCGCATTGACCGGCTGCCATCCGCCGGCGGCTGGCGCTGTCACTATAGGATTCGCGGGCACGGGCTGTCTCGATGCGGCCGGTACCACAAGAGTCGCGCCGCAGAATGTGCAGAATCGCGAACCAGGCACTCCGGGCCCATGGCCTTGCGGGCAAATCAGCGGAGGAGCGATGGTTGCCATAGGATCTCCCATTCCGGATGCGCAGTGAGAAATTCAGCGCGTGGCAAACTTGAAAACTGGCTGAGTTGAAGATCTACCCGAAAGGACTCAGATCGCCAACGGACAGCACGCCCCATAGCGGCGCAATCAAAGCGGCGCAAAGGGTGCGGCGGGAGGGAGCCGTTGGGGATAACTCTAACCGGTTTTGGCGGCAAGTAGAAATAAAAATCTGCGATTCCAATGAGTAGACCGTTGGTCCGATGAAAAGGCCGTGTGGCACACGGACTTTTGGCCTACTTGGGTGACGGAATTCGCACCAGCAGAATGTCGTGACTCGCGATTTGGAGCGGCATATTGTCGGTGAGCGCGGTCTCCTCGCCGGTCCACAGGTCTTTTGCCTTTTGCGCGCCGTGCAGGCCGAGCCTGGCCAGGCTCAGGTGAAATGGATGCGAGGCGTAGCGGTCGGAGCCGGCGTTGATGACGGCGATGGCCATGGCGCCACCGGAGAGATGCCGGGTCCAGACGTCCACTTCGCCTTCGGAGTAGGCGCGCGTGGCTTCGCGGCCCAGGCGATCCTGATCGATGGCGATCACGTCGCGATTGGTGAGGATGGCGCTAACCTCTGGCGTCATGTTGGGCAGGTCGTTGCCGGCAAGCAGCGGCGCGGCCAGCATGGCCCACATGGAGAAGTGCGTGCGATTCTCGGCCAGCGAGAGCCTGCCGTTGCCCACTTCAAGCATGTCGGGATCGTTCCAATGGCCGGGTCCGGCGTATTGGGCCAGCCCAGCCTGCTCGTTCAGGATGGAATAGATGCTCTGCCAGTTGGGCTGAATATCGCCGGTGGTGCGCCATAGATTCGCGCCGACCTTCGGGCCCCACTCCCACACCGCGTCCCAGCCGTACTGGCACAGCGAGTAAACGATGGGGCGGCCCGTCGCTTTGAGCGCCTTGTCCATCTTTTCGTAGGCTGCGATCATCAGGCGCATTTGCGCGGCTTTGTCCACCGGCGCCTGCTTTTGCATGACTGCGGGAATATAGCTGCACAAGTCGTACTTCAGATAGTCGACGCCCCAGGAGGCGTAAAGCTCGGCGTCCTGAGTCTCGTGATCGAGCGAGGCTTCGAAACCCGCGCAGGTCTTTGGTCCCGGCGACGAATAGATGCCAAGCTTGAGGCCCTTCGAGTGCACGTAGTCGGCGAGCGCCTTCATGTCGGGGAATTTTGCGTTCGTGTGCAGCACGCCATCGGCGTCGCGTTCACCCTCCCACGTGTCGTCGATGTTGACGTAGACATAGCCGGCATCTTTCATGCCGGTAGCCACAAGCTGATCGGCAGCGTTGCGAATGTCCTTGTCGGTCACGCGGCCGGCGAAGAAATTCCAACTGTTCCAGCCCATGGGCGGCGTGAGCGCCACCTGCGACCCCTGCGGTGGGGCAGACCTTTGGATGAGTTTCCCGGCGGAGTTCGAAGCGGTTTGCGCGGCAGCGGTGAGTGAGCCCAAGGCAAGAACGCAAATAGATACAAACGAAAATGCACGCACGGCAGATGCACCTCAAAAATCTTTCCGGGGCCATCGTACTCTGCCGGCACATCGCTCATCAACAACGGTCGCGGATCTTCGAGCGGATCAGGACCTGCCTTGCGGCATGCGAGATACTTGAAACAATGCCTTTTACCTTCTCGCATGCCGCCGCCGTATGGCCTCTTCAACGAACGCGCCTTGTCTTGTCGGCCCTCATCATCGGGTCTTTCGCGCCCGATTTCGCCTACTTTTTCTTTCTGACGCCGCGCGGACTCGGCGCCCATTCAATCCATGGCATGTTTCTGTACGATTTGCCTCTGAGCCTGATTGCGCTTTTGGTGTTTCAAACCTTTTTGAAGCAACCCGCCACCATGCTCTTGCCCAAGGGTTTTCGCGCGCGACTGAAACCGGAGGAGAACCGTTTCACCTTCTGGCCGCCGGCGCGTCTGGCACTGATCGTGGTCTCGATCCTTGTTGGTATAGCCACACATCTCCTTTGGGACTCGTTCACGCACGTGTTTTATTGGCCGTATCGCCATTGGAGCTTCCTGAGGCTGCCGGTCTATCTGCCCATCGAGGGGAATGTGCAAATGTACAGGGTGCTGCAGGACGGCAGCAGTTTATTCGGCCTGGTTGTGGTTGCGGTGTGGATATGGGTTTGGTATCGCGCGACCGAGCCGCACGAGTTGCCTTCCAAGAAGCCCTACACGCAGACACAAATTCGCGTCATCACTGTGATCGTGCCTGCACTCGCGCTCGCCGTCGGACTCCTCAAAGCGTATGTGCACATGGGCGTCCCGTCCTTTGAGTTTCGACCCATCCTGCACTTCTCGCTTAACGCCGGAATCACTGCGACTACATTCCTGGGAATTGGACTGCTGATTTGTGGAGTAATTTTCCGGAGGCAGGTCGCGGTTGCCGAGCCGCTCAAAGCGGAGTGAGCAGTTGTTCAGGGCAGCTTGCCGGGCGCATTCTTCTCTTCGGGTCCCAGCAGGAGTTGGAGGCCGATGTAGGCAATCCAGCTTGGTTCGCCATTGGTGCGCGTGACCGCCTGAATGGCGCGGCCGCCCATAAACAGCAGGCGAAGATGGCCGGAGCGGCCGAGAGTCTGGCGTCCGCCAAGATCAAGCGTGAAGGAGCGCTGCTTGGGCTGGTCGCCGATTTGATGGATGGCCTGCAAGTCGTAGAGCTCGGCATAAAGTTCGGTGCGGTCGTTGAACTGGTGACCCGCAATCAAGCCGCGGCCCCATTGATCGGGTGCATTCCTATTGCCGATCCATCGGCCTACCTCTCCATTCAGCGCCAGCCATCGGATTTGTGCCGTGGCCTCGATCGGCAGATAGTATTGCGGCCCGGGCTGAACGATGCCGCGTCGCACGGAGCTGGTGGGATTGTTGATCATGACCTGCGGGTATGTGCCCAGCGAGAAAAGCAGATTCTCATCCGTCTTGGGCTGGCCGGGGCGATGATATTCGAAATAGCGCCATTTGATGCCCGGGTAGGATTCGCCAAGCCCCACTCCCGTGGAGTTATTGGGATCGGTTGCCGCGGCAAGGGACAGCTCATATTTGAGCTGGACGCGATCGCCCCAGCCGTAGTTCAGGTCGACGTCGGGTACTTCGTAGTACGACTGGCCGGGATTGTGGTTCGCGATCCAGCCAAAGTTGATTTCCCAATGATGATTGCCGGGCGTGCCGGGATCGTCGGTAATGAAGGGCGGCCCGCCCTGCGCGCGAGCAGGCGCTGCGAGCGCAAACGGCGCGAAAAGCAAGAGAATTAGAAGCAGGCGGCGCATCGACAGGTCGAGAGATTTGCGCAACATTGGGTTTCGGGCGATCCCAGGGGTTCCGAGTCAAAGTTAGCATTTCGCTGCGCGTCGGGCGGAATCGACATCTCTTGCAGCCCCTCAATCGGCAGCCGCTTTTCTTTCCCGCGGCCGCATGCGCCAGCCCGCCCGGCTCTGCGATACTTATTTGTTATGCCCATTGACGACCTGCAACAGTCTGCACAAAAAATCGCTGGATTCCTGAATACCCTGAACAAGTTGGGCGGGCTACGCCTGAAGTACCGCATCAGCGCGAGTGATGGCGCGAGCGAAGGCGAAGGCGCCGCGCCACGGCAAATCTCCGTTGAATTGGCCGGGCCCGATGTGCCGCTGGTGATCCAGCACAACGGCGAGTTGCTGCGCGCGCTGGAGACCCTGGCCGCGCAGATGCTCCGCCTCGACCATCACGAGCACCACATGGTGAGCTTTGACGCAGGCAACTTCAAGGCTCTGCGCGCCGAGGAGCTACGACTGTCCGCCGAGGCAGCCGCGGAAAAGGTGCGCCAGACCGGAGTTCCTTATAGTTTTCCGCCCATGAACAGCCGCGAGCGGCGCATGCTACACATGGTCTGCCGAACGCTCCAGGGGGTTGAGACGGCCAGCGTCGGCGAAGGGGCGAACCGCTTCCTCGTTGTCTATCCCGAGGGCAAGACCGATCTGCCCGTCGAGCCGCAGTTCAAGCCGCGAGGGTTTGGGCGGCGATAAACGAGCAGGGAATAGGGAACAGGGATCAGCCGGCGATTCGCGCGCCTTGCCGTGAGAATGGACCACAAAGCTGTGCCACAATCCAAATGATGAAGAAACTATTGCTAGCGCTTGTTGCGTTTGCCTGCGTAATCATTTGCCCCGCGCAAAAGCGGATGGTCCTGATCGATCAGGATGGCGCCGGCCCGGGTGGATCGGACCAGATGTCGATGCTGGCCCTGTTGCAGTCGCCGGATGTGCAGGTGCTGGGCATCACGATGGTCACCGGCGACGCGTGGCGCGACGAAGAGACACTGCACACGCTGCGCATGCTGGAGCTGACCGGCCACACCGATGTTCCTGTCGTGCGTGGTGCGGTATTTCCGCTCGTCCGGGACCAGGAAAAGACGATCATGGAAGAAGCGCTCGACGGAAAGGTGGCGTGGCTGGGCGCATGGGGAGGAGTCACGGCAACGGCGACCGGCGCAGTGAAACCGGAATCGCACGGACCCTACGAGATTCCGCCAATGGCCGAAGGTGTGCCCGCCGCGAAGCCGCTTGACGAAGACGCTGCGCACTTTCTCATTCGCCAGGTGCGCGCGCATCCGCACGAGGTGACGATTTACGCCGCCGGGCCGCTGACGAACATTGCGCTGGCCGTGTCCATCGATCCCGAGTTCGCGTCGCTCACCAAGGGCATCGCGATCATGGGCGGCAGCCTCAATCCGCAGACAAGCGATATTGAGACCCCCGATCTTGAAGTGGCTGACCCGCGGCACGAGTTCAATTTCTGGTTCGACCCCGAGGCTGCGCACATCGTGCTGCGGGCAGATTGGCCGCGCATTGAAGTGACGACGGAGGATGTCTCCGTCAAGGCGCCCTTCACGCAGGAGATGCTGGACGCGATTTCGAAGTCGCAAACGCCGGCGGCACGCTACATTGCCGCGTGGAGCCAGCGGCGCACAGATATGTGGGATGAGCTCGAAGCGTGCGCGTGGATCGATCCGGCGATCATTACCAAAGAAGTGGATGTGTATATGGACGTGGATTTGAGCCACGGCCCGAGCTACGGCGATACGCTCGCGTGGCCTGAGTCGCTGAAGCCGGCGCATGGAGTGCGGCTCGTCCACGCGCAGATGGATTTGGATCTGCCGCGCTTCCAAAAGGAATTTGTCGACCTGATGACGCGAACTAACTCAAAATAGACGATCCGCTGGAAACGCTTCGTGGGGGTGCAGGATGGCGCAGCAATCGATTCTTGGAAAGGGCAAGCTGGTGGCGTTTGCCGCGACGACGGATTTCGCGAAGGCGCGGGCGTTCTATGAAGGCGTGCTCGGACTCAGGCTCGTTGGAGATCAGCAGCCATTCGCGCTGGTCTTCGACGCCAATGGAACCATGTTGCGGGTAACGAGGGTGCACGAACTCAATCCTGCGCCCTTCACCGTGTTGGGATGGGATGTGGACTCGATCGAGGCGACTGTGGACCAGCTAACAACGGCAGGAATCGAGTTTCTGCGCTATCCCGGAATGAATAATGTTGATGCGAAGGGAATCTGGACTGCGCCCAGTGGGGCGCGCATTGCGTGGTTCAAGGATCCCGATGGAAATGTACTGAGTTTGACGGAGTTTTAGAGCGGGCATTGGATTCGCCCGCTCATTTTGTGCGCCGGACGAGGTGCACGTTAATCGGATGCGTGTTTGTCTCCGTCGTGATGCTTGTACTTGATAATCGTTTCGTTCAGCCGGTCCGGATCGACAGAGACCTGAACGACATTCAGTTCCTTCCCGTCGAGATCGAGAATGAAGAGCCCCATGCGATTACCCTCGGGGTGTGAGAAGATGAGCGTCTGCTCGCCGCCATGACGGCTGGTCTCGCGGATCATCCGGTCCCATCCCTGACCGAGCTTCTCCTCGACGAGGCGGTTCAAATCCTCTCCGTCTACCGGCGCTGAGAAGTGCTCGAACTCGGCGACGTGCACGCCGCCCACGCCGCCATGCGTTGCCACACCCGCCACCACGCTGGCCAGGCCCATGAGCGGAATGCGCATCGCGTGCTGGTGATAGTTCGACTCGATGGAATCGACGACTCCGTCAAAGCCGCCTTCACCCGCCGCTCGCGCAACCCACCACGGCGCGGTCAACAGTACGCACAGGGCCGCGCAGCCCAGAGGAATCCAAAAGTGCCGATTCATTGGTCGCCTCCTGGCTTATTCGTCTTATCCTTGGCCTTGTCAGTCTTGTGTTTATTGCCGTCTGTATCGATGTCGCCCAGCGCGCCCAGTCCGTTCAGGCCCTTGAGTTCGCTCAGTTGATCCAGGCGAATCGGGCCGAGGATGAGCACGATGGTCAGCTCTTTCGGCTCGGCATCCAGGACAAAAATTCCTTGCGGCTCGCCGTTGACCATCTTCATCATCACGTCGGTGTTCTCCGCGCCCTTGCTCTCGCGCACGTGCACCATCGGCGTCCACTCAGGAGTCGCGAAGGCCTGGCGCAACTGTTGAATTTCGTCGACCGAGTACTGGCCTTCCTTGTCGAACTCGTAACTGCGGACGTAGATGCCGTCGAGCCCGTCGATCAACTGCTTCACAGCGGCCTGGTCCTTGTCGTTCTTGTCCATGAATTTGGCGGCGAAGTCGAGCATGCCCTTGCCAAGCGTCACCTCAGTTACGTTGGCGGCGCGAGTGCTGAGTTCCTTTTCGATCGGCGTAGGCAGCGGAAACGGCGAGGCCGCGGTTTGCGCGCACGCCGGAGCGACCAGCGCAGCGGCTCCCAGGATGAATGCAACCATGCGAAGTTTCATGCTCAAAATCTCCTTCTTCCTTCTTGCGAGTCCCGCTAACGAAAATTGCTAACGCGATTCGTTAATGCGAATCCTTGTCTTGCTGCTGCAACCGATCGTTCATCACCTGGAACGCGTGATTGGTGATGCGCAGCGCGGTGAAGACCTGCTGTTTTGCTTCTTCTCCCTTGCGGCGCTCGACTGCGTAATGGCCAACGACGGCGCTGCCCGCCACTCCGGCCAGGACGAGCGAAGCCGCGATGCGTTCGAGCCAGACCATGCGGTTGCGCTGGCGCGTGGCGGAGCGAATGGAGTGGATCTGCCCGCGATTCTGTGCGCGACGAGCCATTACTTTGCGCTTCAGGCTTGCCGGCGCCGGCTGGCGACGGAGGCCCTCTCGCAATTCGCTTTCAAAATCGTCAAACGGCACGGATGTACTCCTTCAACTGGCTTTCGGCCTTCGCGCGCAACAATTTCAGTCCACGCTGAAGCTGGCTCTTCACCGTGGCCAGCGGCGCGCCCAGCGTAGCCGCAATCTCTTCCGGCGTCAGGTCCTCCTGGTAGCGGAGAACAATCGCTGCGCGTTGCGCTTCAGGCAGCGTGGCAAGCAGGCGTTCAATGCGATCGCCAAGCGGCGAGCTTCGTTCTTCGGCCTGCGCGCCGTGGTTTTCGTCGATCTCAACCCACTGGCCGAAGCCGCGCACGCGCCGGCGGCGTAACGCATCGGTTGAACGGCTGATCGCGACCCGCCGCAGCCAGAAGCAAGCGTGATGCGGACCTTCAATCTTCGCGATGTTCCGGTCAAGCTCCATGAAAACGTCCTGGGCAATCTCTTCGGCCAGACTGCGGTCGCCGGTCATGCCGAGCGCCAGCGAAAAGACCATGGACTGGTGCTCGTCAAAAAGCCGTTCGAAGTCCGGGAGTGGTTCGAAGCCGGGCTGCCAGTCGTTGGCCATAAAACTCGCTGCTACCTTCTAATCCGCACGGGGATGCGGGATGGGATGCAGAGAGTTACGCGGTGGGCGAGAAAAAGTTCAGGGACCGGGAGTTCGGGTCGGGGGTCCGGCGCCAGATCAGAATAAATCCGGGATGGCGTTAAACGCGATGCGCGTGGGCGCAGCTTTGTAGGCGGTGAGCATGGCGGCGGGGGCAAGCGTGCTCATGCCGTATTTGTCGTTGATCTGGTCCATGGTGGCGTTGAGACGCGTGCGGCTCTGCTCCTCTTCAAGTCCGTCAAAGAGCGCCAGTGTGTGCAGGCGATCAGGCACGAGATTGTTGAGTTGCACGCCGATGAAATAGGGGTGCTCATATTGCGCGCCGGAAGGCCGCGACTCCCACAGCCGGCGCAATGCGGCGATCAGCGTTTGATTGTCCTGGCACTCGCTCAGCTTGATCTCGCTGCGCCAGCCACGCGCGGGCACGCCGAAGCGCGATACGGGTGTGCCCTCGCTGCGCGGAACGGCAAAACCAATCGCGAGGCCGATGTGGCTGGCCCACAATCCGGCGGCGCGCAGGCGCATGGCCGCTTTGTGCAGAAGCTTATGCGCCACACCCCACGCTTTTTCCGCATCGCGCATCTCGGGCGCCAGCACGTGCGAGTGGCTGATGGATTTCTGGTGTTCCAATTCGCCCATCTCGAAGTCTTCGCCTGCTAGCCAGTGAAAAAGCCGCTCGCCCCAGACCGATCCCCACATTTCGCCGGCATTTTCGCGGTCGAGCGCAAGCAGATCGTCCATGGTGCGAATGCCTTTTTCGTTCAGGCGCTTCTCAGTGCGCGCGCCAATGCCGGGCAGATCGCGCAGCGTGAGCTGATGCAGCGCCTCGGGAAGAATGTCGAGCGGCAGCGCCACGAGGCCGTCGGGTTTTTCCATGTCGCTGGCCACTTTGGCGAGATAGCGGTTGGTGGCGAGACCGACAGAACTGCGAAGACACTCGCCGGCCTTTTCGCGAATCGCAGTCTTTACGCGGAGGCCAAGATCGAGCGCGCTTAAAAGCGGCCGCTCTCGGCCAATGAGGCGGCAGGCCATCTCGTCGATGGAGCAGACGGCAGTCACTGGCACGCAGCTCTCGACGGCTTCAACCACGCGGTGGTGATATTCGGTGTAGATCTCGTGGCGGCCCTCAACGAGAACGATCTCGGGGCACATGCGTTTGCGTCGGCGACAATCGTGCCGGTGCGCACACCGAAAGCTTTGGCCTCGTAGCTGGCGGCGATGCAGACCGTGGTGTCGGCCATCATCGGCACTACGCCGACCGGGCGGCCGCGAAGCTCGGGCCGGACCTGTTGCTCGACCGAAGCAAAATAGGAGTTCAGGTCGACGAAAAGCCAATTGAGCAATGGCCCCTGCGCGGAATTCCCAGTTGCGGCGAGTCCCCGGTCCGGCGGCGGGTCTTTGGACGTAAATCGAAGGCTCGCAAGCTCCTCCGGCCACTCTTCAGGAGTTTGCGAGGAGAGCGAATTGGGCTGAGCCGCCATTTCGTTCCCTACATCTTCGCCTTTTCTTTGCTACTTTGCAACATCATTCTTTCTGCGATCAAGCCGAAATCTGCCCCGAAAAGAGGGTTGGTTGGTGGCGCGAAAGGGTGGGATAGCGTCTAATGTAAAAAACAGGTAGGATTTTTCTGAGATCCCACATCGTCACCCGACGACCGGATCTTAACTTGGAATGGTGACCAAAGATGCAGACCCTTGCACATTGGATCGCGGTGAATGGAAGCGTGCTCGCCGTGCTGGTCACGTTGGGAGTCGCTGTGCTGCTGGTTGCTTGCCTCCAGTGCACGCACTGCCCGAAGAGCAAGAAGGACGATCTCTTCCATCGCCACGAGGTCTAGTTAACGGCTAGTTCCCGCCTGCTGCCGGAGCTTCCGGCTTCAACCAGGTCTCAAACTGCGCCAAAATCCGGTTGAACAGCTGCGTCTCCGCCTCGGGGCCTGCGAGCGAGTGCGTCTTGCGCGGGAAGATCTGCAGATCGTAAGGAATGCCGGCGTCAATGAGCTTCTGGACGAACTGCACCGTGTTTTCGAAGTGCACATTGTCGTCGCCGCTTCCGTGCGCGAGCAACAAACGGCCCTTCAGATTCGCCGCCGAGTTCACCACGGAAAAATCGCGATAGCCATCGGAATCCTCGGCAGGTAAGCCCAGATAGCGTTCGGTGTAGATCGAGTCATAATCGCGCCAGTCGGTAACGGGGGCAACGGCCACGCCGGTGCGGAAGCGCGGAGAATGCGTCATGGCATACAACGTGAACGTGCCGCCCCAGCTCCAGCCCCACCAGCCCAGACGCTTGGGATCGAGTTGCGGATACGTCTTGAGCGCCTCGTCGATCATGGTCAGTTGATCTTCAAGTTGCACCGGGCCAAAGTTGCGATACGCCGCCTGCGCAAAATCGCGCCCGCGGCTGCCCATGCCGCGATTGTCGGCGCGGAGAACAGCAAAACCATGTTGCGCGAGCAATTCGTCGAACAACAGATTGCCGCTCCATCTGTTGACGACCGTCTGGTTGTGGGGCCCTCCATAGGGATTCACAATCAACGGCGTGCCGGCTGGATTCGCGCCTCCGCTCGGAAGCTGGAGCGTGGCATACAGCGTGGTTCCGTCATGCGCCTTTACCTGAAGTTGAAGCGGCGCGTGCAAATGGTAGGAGTCGAGAGCGTGCGTCTCCCAAAAAACGCGACATGTACCATTTGACGCCGGCGCATCGGGAGTCCGGCAGACGCGCATCGCCGGCGGCGTCATGCGCGACGAGAATTTGTCGGTGAATGCGCTGCCATCGGGAGAAAATGTGGCCTGGTGAAATCCCGCACTCGCGCTCAACTGTTTGCGCTCGCCGGCGAAGTTGACCTGCCAGATCTGCTGCTCCAGCGGATTGCCTTCATTGGATGCGTAATCCACCATCTTGCGTGTGGTGTCCACGCTGTACACGTCGCCGACTTCGAAGTCGCCGCTGGTCAGTTGACGATCGAGTTTGACATCGCCCACCAGCGGCCGCTCCTTGTTGTAGCTGTAGAGATACAGGTGATTGTGCCCATCGCTCCAACTGGTGAGCACGATCGCGCCGTCGCCCACCGTTATGTCATAACTCTCATCGAGAAACTTATCGTCGTTGATCTCGAGCACTTGTCGCCCGTCACCGTTATCCGCGCTGGCAAAAAACAACGCGAGGTGCTTGTGGTCGCGTGTGAGCGTTTCGATCCAGAGGGTTTTGCTGTTGACCCAGCCAAAGCGTGGTATGTAATCGTCGCCGTTGTGAAACGGGATCTGCATCCAAACGGTTTTTCCGCCATGCACCGGCACCACGCCCAGGTGCACTTCGGGATTGGGGTCGCCCGGCTGCGGATAGCGCTGCCAATCCACGGTAGCGTGAGTCGAAATCCAGTCAGTGAGCGGGTATTGCGGCACCTTGGCCTCGTTCATTTGCAGATATGCAATCTTCATTGAGTCAGGCGACCAGAAGTAGTTGCTGCGCACGTCGAGCTCTTCCTCATACACCCAGTCCACCTCGCCGTTCAAGAGATGCTGGCCATCGACGGAGGATGGATTGGGCGCGGGTGCCAGCGGCAGGGTGGGCGTGCCGAGTTCGCGGATCGGGATAACCGCCAGGCCGTGATCTTTAATGAGCGAGATGGACCAACCGTCGGGAGAGAACTTGGGATCGTCGCCGGAGAGCAGGCCCGAGAAACCAACTTCGACTCCGACGCCGTTGCGGAGATCGTAAAGCCACAGCCGGCCGTTGGAGTCAAAGAGAATGTGCGTGCAGTCTGGAGACCAGATATAACTGGCCAGGTTGTAGCGCTGGCGATGGTCGCGGTCCTTCTCGGAGTCGCTCTTGCCGTTCAGGTTCTCCATCTTCGCTGCGCTCACCAGCACGTGTGTCTTCCCCGTAGCGGGATCCACATCCATCAATTCGCCGCCGTCGAGGTAGGTGAGATGTTTTCCGTCGGGCGACCAGGTCAGCTGGTCGGGTGGCTCGCCGATGAGCGGCCCATGAGCAAAGATCGCGTCGACGGTGAGGGTTTTTTCAGACGCCTGCGCGGCAAGGGAAGGGGCGGCAATCGGAAGTGCGGCGGCAGCGGCAAATAAAATGGCGGCTTTTCGCATGAAGGGGCCTCTCCTAAATACGATTTTCGGAGTGGGAATCCGGCCTTGAGAGCGAAGTATCGAAGGAGGCTGGCCGGTCGATCCGGAAGACCCAGTGTAAATCAAAGCGTTTGGCGGCGAATCGCCGTACAGTCTGCAAACTTCATCCGGAAATAAATGCTTGCTTCGCTCCCGCAAAACCTCATACAGTCAACAAATCCCCTGGGAGGATAAAGCATGTCGACAACGTACGATGTTGCCATCGCAGGCGGCGGCCTGGGCGGGGCAGCTCTGGCCAAAAGCATGGCGGAACACGGCGCCAGGGTTCTCGTCATCGAGCATGAGCGGCAGTTCAAGGACCGCGTGCGCGGCGAGGCGATGTTTCCCTGGGGATATGCGGAAGTTCAGGCCCTTGGCGCCGCCGATTGCTTTGCCGAAGCCGGCAGGCACCACATCGGCTGGCTCGACACTTACGTTGCGAGCGACCTGGTGGAACATCGCGAAGTTGTCCCAAGCACGAAGCATCAATTGCCTTTACTCACCTGCTATCACCCCGCTATGCAGGAGTCGCTTTTAAAAGCTGCGGCAGCAGCAGGCGCCACGGTGCGACGAGGCGCGGCGGCTCGGGAGGTGCGGCCGAGCGCAGGGCCGGGCGCCTCGCCGGAGATGGTCATTGAAGAAAACGGTCGCGCGGAAACAATCTCTGCACGGCTGGTGGTGGGAGCCGAGGGGCGATCGTCTGTCGTTCGCACTTCGGCGCGCTTTACGGTCGGGCGCGATCCTGAAGACATGATGATCGCCGGAATTCTGCTCGAAAACGTCCCAGCGGACGAAGGTATTCTCCAGGGCATCTACAACTTTGCGCTCGGTCAACTGGCGATTGTCATCCCGCAGGGGGGCGGCCGCGTGCGGATGTATCTGTGCTTCCACGATCAAACGCAAGCGCGCTTTCAGGGGCCCGGAGACGTGGCCAGATTTTTTGACGGCTGCATGAAGACAGGCGCGAATGCGGCCCTGTTCGAAGGCGTGAAGCAGATAGGACCACTGGCGACGTTCAGTTGCGCGCATAGCTGGGTCGATCATCCGTACCGCGATGGAGTGGCGCTCGTGGGCGACTCGGCTGCGTCGAGCGATCCGACCTGGGGGCAGGGCCTTTCGCTCACGATGCGCGACGCCCGTGTGTTGCGCGATCACCTGATGCGCAATGACGATTGGAATTCCGCAGGCCACGCCTACGCCGACGAGCACGATGGCTATGCGGGCCGGATGCACACCTTCCACCAGTGGATGACCGCGATGTATCTCGCTGCGGGACCGGATGCCGATGCGCGCCGCGCGCGGGCCATGCCGCTGATCGGGCAAGACCCCACCCGCCAGCCGGACGCGCTTTTTGCCGGGCCCGATCCTCCGATTGACGAAGCTGTGAGGAAGCGTTTCTTCGGCGAAGACTGACGACGGGCTATTTTCTGTGTTCTCGTCATTGCACGTCGCAGTGCGGTCCGCGTGAGATCGCTCAGTTAGGTCCCGCGGGGGTCGGCAGCGGATGTTGCGCCGCGCGGTTCTACAATTGACCTACTCTGGAGCCGCGGGCGCTTGGCGGCTTTCCCCAGAGGAAAGGCGCCTTTAACGAAGCTCTGAGGGCCGAGTGAATTGGAGAACCGCAGGTATGCACTGGGCAAGTCCTGAAGAACGGCGCGCACTTGGCCAGACGCGGCGCAAGCAAGTGGGCCGACATCAGCACGAAGCACTGCGTCCCAAGGCGCGGCCGGCCTCGGCACTGGAATTGGTAGCACGATCGATGCGCGGGCGCGTGCCGGAGCTGATCCAGCTTAAATATCAGCTCATGGCGGAGTCGCCGTTCGGATACTTTCGCGGCGCCGCGCCGGTGATGGCTGCCGATCTGGCCCAGCTTCCATCGACGGGCATCGTGAGCCAGCTTTGCGGCGACGCGCATGTGCGCAACCTGGGCGCATACGCCGCGCCCGATGGGCGGCTGGTCTTCGACCTCAACGACTTCGATGAAACGATTCGCGGGCCATTTGAATGGGACTTGAAGCGCATGGCGGCATCGCTGGTGCTGGCCGGACGCGCCGCGGGGCACAAAGACAGTTCGGCGCGCAAAGCTGCCGCCGCCTGCATCGAGCGTTACGCCGGGCAGATGCGCGCATTCACCCGGATGCCGCAGTTGGATGTGAATCGCTTCATTGTGCACCGGCTCGATCTGGCCAAACCGGTGCACGACGCACTCTCAAAGGCCGAGCGCGCTACGCCGCAGCACACGTTTGAGCAGCTCACCACGCAGATTTCGTCGCGGCCCGCTTCTTCGAAGTCTGCTTCGTCGAGGCCGGGCGTTCGCTGCCGCTTCAAGGAAATGAAGCCAATGCTCTGGCGTGTTACCGGCGCGCGCGCCGCGGCCGTTGTAGCATCGCTGGGGCCGTATCGCGAAATGCTGGAGCCGCAGCGGCAACACTTGCTCAACTTTTACAAGCCCATTGATGTGGCATTCAAAGTGGTCGGCACCGGTTCAGTGGGATTGCGCGACTACTGCATCCATATGGAGGGCAACGGCACGGGCGATCCGCTTTTCCTGCAAATTAAGGAAGAGGTTGCGTCGGCCTATGCGCCCTATCTGCCGGACGCACACCCCGCAGCGCATAACGGCAAGCGCACGGCCGAAGGGCAGCGATTTATGCAGATCCAGACCGATCCGTTTCTCGGCTGGACGCATATCGGAAACCGGCAATATCTTGTTCGCCAGCTCAATGACCACAAGGGGTCGATCGCGATCGAGGACCTGGCCGGAGCCAATCTCAAGGCCTACGCGGAAGTCTGCGGCGAGCTGCTCGCCCGCGGCCACGCGCGGTCGGGAGATGCGCAAACCATCGCCGGGTACATCGGCACCGGCGAAGCATTCCCTGAAGCGATCGCCGAGTTCGGCATCGCGTACGCCGACCAAACGGTAAAAGACTGGGAAGAGCTGAAGCGGTCAGGGCGGGCGAAGCGGAAAGCGTAACGCCGGTCGGCTTACTGCCGACGGCGGTATACGTCGTACCCGCGCAGGCGCACGGCCAGCGTGAACTCGCCCATTAACGCTTGCATGGTCGTGGCGCGGTCTGGTGTCACGTCGATCTTCATCTGCAAATCGCGCTTCACAATCAGCCATCGGATATCTCGAGTCCGCGCCAAGGCCGCGGCCTCGGCCGGCGAATAAGGATCGGTCGTGGGATCGAAGAGCAGAACCGGAAAGCGCGGCACGCGACCGGTGGCAAAGTAGAACGGATCCTCGCCGGGAATCAGGATCAGCCCGTCGTTCTGAGGAATATTCTCCTGGGCGTAGCGCAGCAGCTCGTCGAATTCGGGAAGGTATGGCCCCGGTGTGGACATGCCTGCAAGCTCGGGAAACGCCGAGTGCTCGACCGGCGCATCCGGCAAGCTGACGTAGGAGAGCCGTTCCTCACTCGCGGTGTAGAAGCCTCCGCAGACAAGTAGCGTGATGGAGACGAGTGCGGCGAAAGCGGGCACAAACCGTTGCGATGCAGTGCGCGCGGTGATTGGCGTCAGGAATGCGAGCAGCTCCGCAATGAGCAGCGCGAGCAGCGGCCAGATGGCGTACGTTGAGCCCCAAACCTCCTGCGACATGAACGTGCCCAGAATCGCGGCGAGCAGGATCAGCGGAACAAATGTGCGCACGGATAGCTCTCTGCGCAGGCTGAGCAGTTTGGCGACGGCCACTACGGCTGCGAGCAGGAGCAGCAGCGGCCAAAGCGAGAGCAGGCTGTCGCCGCGCGAATCAGGATCGTCGTAAATCAGCAAGGAAGCGAGCGTGGAGAGGAACGGAGCGGCCAGCAGGGCGAAGGCGGCAATTCGAGTCCAGCGAATTCTTTGCGGCGCGAAGCGCAACAGCGCGATTGCAGCGGCGACGCAGGGCAACGTCCATTGAAGCGACGGATCGCGAAAGACGTCGGCCATGGGCCCAAAGCCCGGCAGGCGGCGCTCGCTGGCGAAGGTCATCGTCCAGTAAATGTAGTTATGGATGCCCGCTGTCCAATGCAGCGCGAGCGCGGCAGCAAACAAAGTGAGGCCCGCGCCGGCTAGAACGGAGAGCAGGGTGCGTGCGCCGGCCGCATCTGCATGAACTCGCCCGCGCCGCATGAGTGTGAACGCGAGCACGATCAGAATGGCTCCGATCGCCGTCACGAGAAACGGCAGCCCCATATTCTGTTTTGTGAAGAGCGGCAGGCAGAGTGCGACGCCGGCAATGAACCCGGACTCAGTGCCCTTCTTCGCCTCGGCGCATTGCAAGAGCCAAAGGGCGACGAGGATCCAGAACGCACAGTCGCCATCGTATTCGGGAATCGGAATGATGCAGTAAATGCCGAGGACCGTGAGCGGCGCCGCAATAAAAAGCGCGATGGTCCAGGCTCCAGATCGGGCTCCAGGAATGCGCCCGCGCAACGAGGTGAGAGCGAGTCTCCAGGTGAGAACCGTAGCCAGCCCTCCCACCACCGCTGCATACATCACATGATGAAAGAAGACGCGGCCGGTGAGACGGATGATCGCAGCCTGAACGAGGAATGTGAGCGGCGCGTGAACAAAGGGAAGGTCGCGGTACGGCATTTGGCCTAGTGCGAAACGCGCAGCGCTGTCGAGCACGTAGCTCGTGTCCCACAGAATCGCGACGTGCGCATTCTGCCAGAGCACAACGCAGACCGTGGCCAGGAAAAGCGCGAGGCCAGCGGTCCAATCTCGTAACGCAAAGCGCTGCGTGAACTGCTCAGGCGTCGGGGCTTCAGACCCCGGCCGCCGAGCCGCTGTCCTTACCATCCGCGACGATAGTAGTAGGGGACGCAATAGGGCATGGAGAAGATCGCCATCATGAGCGCGACGAACCAGCCGACCACGGTCCAGCCAAGGAACAGATTCAGGAAGAGAATTCCAACGGAGTTGTGCGTGTGCCGCACGGCCGCAATGATCGCAGGAAGAAAATAAAGGCCGATGCCAAAGAGAAGGAAGTGCATAAAAGCTCCCGCCTAGGTTGCAACATTTGTTACGGAGATTCTACCGCCGAAGTTCCGATATTTCGCGCGATCGGGCCGCTAATCCCTTGAAAACGCGGCGCATATTTTGATTGCGCGGCGTTTTGCCGGTGCGTATACTCCCGTGGTTGTCCAAATTCCCCCAAGGAGCGCATCATGGGAAAGATCAATGTTGGCCGCCTGATTCTGGGCGGAATTGTCGCCGGAATTGCCATCGATATTCTGGATTATTTCGTCGACGGCGTCTGGCTCGCACAGCGCTGGGCCGATGGAATGGCACAGCTTGGCCATACGGGATTCTCGCAGGTCCAGATTATCCTGTTCAACGTGATTGGAATCCTGACCGGGATTGTTGCCATTTGGCTTTACGCGGCGATCCGGCCGCGATTCGGCGCCGGTGTGAAGACGGCAATCATTGCCGGTGTGGCCGTCTGGCTGCTGTCTGTCCTGTTCCCGAACCTTGCCTTGATGCACGTTTCGCACCTGTTCTCGAACCACCTGACGGCGTACACGACTCTCGGCGGCTTGGTTGAAGCCGTTTTTGGGACCCTTGCTGGAGCATCGGTCTACAGGGAATCCTAGCGCGATGTATCCACGTTCTGACCAAAAGCTCCAATCCGGCGATGCCTGTCCTTCATGGGCCTGCCCTGGCCGCGCGTGCGCGCAAACTTCGGTCGAGGCTTGGCCGAGTGGGGTAACGCGGACTTTGCGGCAGCCGGCCGTATGCCGAAAGATGCCCGGGGAATCGCCTCCGTGCGCCGGTGCCGGACTCCCAAACGCGCCGATTGCAGACGCTGTATCCCTCTACAATGAATCGATATGCCGACCGTCGTTCGATCGCACGCGAAGATCAATCTGGGGCTCTTCCTAGGCCCGCCGCGGCCTGACGGTTTCCATGCGCTGGTCACGGTGTATCAGACGCTGGAAATGCATGATTTTGTGACTGTTACGGCCAGAAAAGCGCCGGAAACATCGCTCAGAATCGGCTCGAATGATTCGCGCGTGCCGACCGACGAGCGCAACACCGCCTGGAAGATGATTTCTTTGGCTTTGGAGCAGATTGGCGGGGGAGCCGAGGTCGAAGTCTATATCGATAAACAACTTCCCGTTCAGGGCGGCCTGGGCGCGGGGTCGGGCAATGCGGTGGCCGCGCTGGTCGGGCTGGACGCGGAGCTGGGCACGCATTTCCGCAGCCTGTTCACCCAAAAGCTCGAGATCCCGGCCAAAGTTGGCTCCGACGTACCGCTGTTTCTCGTTGGCGGAACGGTGCTGGGAGTGGATCGTGGGCAGGAGGTGTATCCGCTCGCCGACATTGAGCCGACGTGGTGCGTGGTTGCAGTGCCGGAGATCGGCATTTCGACGCCGCAGGCCTTTCGCGATTGGGATACACTTTGTGCGGCCGAAGGTTTGACCCGAGAGGCAGGTACCGATAGACTAGAGAAGTTGAGCCGCGACTACGCCAGCGCTTTTCGGGGAGAGATTCCCGAGGGCGGGTTTGGACAAGGCTCCTCCGGTGTCTTCTCTTTGGGAGAAGACCTGGCCGGACCGCAAGAGTCGACACACGGGTCGATATACGAGTCTGGGCTTGTCCGCACCGGGATCATGAGCTGGATCGAGAACGACTTTGAGCGCGTTCTGTTTCCCCAGCATCCCTCCCTTGCAGAGATCAAGCGACTTCTTGCGGCTCCGGGCACACCGGAGGCAGCCATTTTTGCGTCCCTGTCAGGTTCCGGTTCGGCGCTCTTCGGGTTGTACCTGACCCGCGGAGATGCGGAAGCGGCTGTGCGTCGTATAGGGGATGAAGTCCAAGGCCTGAGAGTGCGGAGCACGACTCTCACGCGCACCCTGCCGCGGGAAGCATATTGGGAAGAGATGTTGAAAGGTAGCCGTTAGCTCTTAGCCATTAGCTTTTAGCTTCGACGTGCGGGAACCAGGAGTATGCCGGTTCTTCCGCAAGAAAGCTAACGGCTAATAGCTAAAAGCTGAAAGCTGGTTTTTCACGATTGACAGTCGTCCGTTGGGCAAGCGAGACTCACCCACGGCTGACCGAGGTGCTGGGCGATCGTTCAATGGTAGGACAATGCCCTTTGGAGGCATTTATCCAGGTTCGAATCCTGGTCGCCCAGCCAGAAAGACAGCTTGTAGCTGTTAGCTATTAGCTCTTAGCTTTGACTTGCCAGAACCAAGAGTGCGCGGGTTCCAGCAGGAAAAAGCTAACGGCTAAAAGCTAAAGGCTGAAAGCTCAAACAGGAACGCAGCCATAGCCAACCAGCATGGAGGTGCTCTCAAAATGGACGCGGAAATGTCGACAGCGGCACTCGAAGACAAGTCGAGCGAGACAGGCCTGGAAAAGCAACCTGGCCCGGAGAAGCATGAAGCCGGCAAGGACGCACCGAAAGGTGGGTCGGGAAGCGGTCAAGGGGACGGCAAGGCCAAGGACGCAAAGCCGGCACCGGCGCCGGAGCGCAAGAAGCCCACGAAGCTAGGCGAAGACAAGCGCTTCAAGCTGTTCAGCGGCACTGCCAACCCGAAGCTTGCTCAATTGATCGGCGAGGATATCGGCGTCAAGGTCGGCGAGGCCAAGATGCAGCGCTTTGCCGATGGGGAAGTCTACTTTCAGCTTCTGGAGAATGTGCGCGGGGTCGATGTTTTTGTGGTGCAGCCCACCTGCTATCCGGTGGATCAGCACCTGGTTGAATTGCTCATTATGATTGATGCGCTCAAGCGGGCTTCGGCGGCAAGGATCACTGCGGTGGTTCCTTACTACGGTTACGCGCGCCAGGATCGCAAAGACCGCCCGCGCGTGGCGATCAGCGCGAAACTGATTGCCGACCTGCTCACGACGGCCGGCGCAAACCGCGCGCTTTTTGTCGATTTGCATGCGGCGCAGATTCAGGGCTTCTTCAATATTCCCGTCGATCACATCTTTGCCAGCCCGGTGCTGGTGAGTCATTTCAAAGAACTCAAGCTGCCCAACCTGACGGTGGTTTCGCCGGATGCGGGCGGCGTGGAACGGGCGCGCCACTTTGCGCAGAAGATGGAAGTTCCGCTGGCCATCGTGGATAAGCGGCGCACGGACATCAATGTGGCCGAAGTGATGCACGTGGTTGGCGACGTCAACGGCAAAACTTGCCTCATCATCGACGACATCATCGATACGGCGGGCACGCTGGTAAAGACCGTGGACGCGCTGTACGCTTCCGGCGCGAAGGCCGTATACGCCTGCGCCAGCCATGCTGTGCTTTCGGGCCCGGCCATCGATCGCATTGCCAATTCGCGGCTGGAACAGTTGGTCGTTACAGACACCATTCCATTGCGCGAGGCGGCACACAAGCTGCCCAAGATTAAAGTGCTCTCGATCGCGGGGCTACTAGGTACGGCAATCGAGAACATTCATTTGGAGACCAGCGTGAGTACGCTGTTTTCTTAGCTGCTAGCTATTAGCTTTTAGCTCTTAGCTGAATCATTGGGAGATTGGCTTTCGCAATTGAGCGAAAGAAGACAAAGAAATGCTTCGGTTCTTGGAGTAGTCGAAACGGAGCGCAACAACACTTGAGCGGCTAAGAGCTAATGGCTAATAGCTGTTTCTAACAAAGGGAGCGGAGCAACACTTCGTGCCCGATCTTTAGAGAAACGAGAAAACGAGAAATGCCAGAAGTTATCGTCGCCAAAGCCCGCGAGGGAAAATTCAACAAGAACGCTGCGCGCCGCGTGCGCGTCGCAGGCAAGATTCCGGCTGTGCTGTACGGTTCGGGACTGGATCCCGTAGCTGTGGAAGTGGACCCCAAACAGATTTCCCGAATCCTCTATTCGGAAACCGGCCGGAACACGATTCTGGATGTAGAGGTTGCAGGCCAGCCTTTGACCAAGGCCATGATTGTCGACTTTCAACGGGAGCCGATCAAGGACAAGCTGATTCATATCGACCTGAAGCGCATTGCGCTTGATAAGGTTCTGCATGTGCGCGTGCGCGTTAAGCTGCTGGGCATTCCGATCGGCGTAAAGACCGAAGGCGGCGTTTTGGACCAGGTGCTGCGTGAAGTGGAGATCGAGTGCCTGCCCGCCGATATTCCAGGTCACATCGATGTGGATGTGAGCGAGCTGGGGATGCACCAGGTAATCCGCGTGAGCGGCTTGCCGCACTCCGACAAGATCAAGTACCTGACTTCAGAAGATGCCACCGTGGCTCACGTTGTCACCATCCGCGAGGAAGTGGTTGCGACGCCTGAGGCAGTGGAAGGCGCGGCGGCAGTACCGGGTGCGGCTGCGGCAGCGGGTGAGGCAGGCGCTTCGGGCGAGCCTGAAGTCATCAAGAAGGGCAAGGGCGATGCAGAGGCGCCAGCGGGTAAGAAGCCCGAGGCGAAGAAGTAAGCCTTGCCTGAAGCAAGCGAGACCGGTTTTCAGCGCGGCCCTTTCCTGATCGTGGGGCTTGGCAATCCCGGTCTCGAATATCAGTGGACCCCGCACAACGCGGGATTCATGGCCATCGACCGCATCGCCCAACAGGAGGGCGTTGTGGTGCAGAACCGGCGATGCCGGGCCACCACCGCAACCTGCCGCATAGCGGGGCGCGAAGTGGTTCTGGCCAAGCCGGAGACTTTTATGAACCTGAGCGGCATTGCAGTCGCCGCTCTCGTTGAAGGACTTGAAGTGGACCCGTTGCGGGATTTGCTCGTGATCTACGACGAGCTCGATCTGGTGCTGGGAACCTTCAAGATCAGGGAGCGCGGTTCACCCGCCGGGCACAACGGAGCCCGCAGCGTAACCGATGCACTGGGAACGCAAGAGTGGTTGCGCTTGCGTATCGGCGTGGGACCCGATTTACCTCCCGAAGCCATTGCGGCAGCGGGCGGAAAGAGGCCGGGCAGGGATTTTCTGCTCTCGCCCATGCGCAAGGCGGATTTGGCGGTGCTGGACGAGGTGCTGGACAAAGTGGCAACAGCCACGCGGCGCATTCTCGAACTGGGACCGGCGGCCGCAATGAATGAGTTCAATCGGAAAGACGAGAAGACAGAGAACAGGGATTAGGGAACAGGGAATAAGATTCGTAATCGCGAAACCGCAAGCTGCGAGCTACGAATCACGAGCTGTTTGTTGTTAGCTGTGAGCGGAAGCAAACGCCTCCGCAGAAAAGGAATACCGATGTCGCGTGTGTATGAAGTGATGTTTATTATCCGTCCCGATGTGGACGACGACGAAGCCGAGAAGCTGATTACAGGCTTCACCTCCACGGTTTCATCCCATGGGGGCGTGGTGAAGTCGGTGGAGAAGCTGGGCCGCCGCAAGCTGGCCTACATGGTGCGCAAGTTCAACGACGGCAACTACGTGCTGCTGACCATTGAGGCCGATGGCGCGGTGGTTCTGGAGCTGGAGCGCCGGTTGCGCGTCACTGAGCCGGTGATCAAGTTCATCACCGTGCGCGTGGACGAAGAAGAGAAGCGCCTGGCAAAGGTAAAGGCTGCCCGCGGCGTGCGCCGCAAGCCGGCCGAGCCCACGCCTGTTGCGCCGCCGGCTGCTGCGGCCGCACCAGAAGCACCAGCGGCAGAGCCTGCCGAGCCGGCACGGGCAAGCGCGTAAGAACGGGGAACAAGGGAAAGAGGGAACAAGAAAACCCGAATTCGCGGATTGCGAAGTTCGTTTTTCTGATTCCTGAAACTTGACCCTTTTGAAAATCTTCCGGCTGTGCCGGAGCGAAGAAAAAGAAATGGAATGAGGAAATGAAATGGCTGAAGAAAATGAGGTAAGAGCATCCGGATCGCCGGATGCAGCTCCACGCAGCGCGCCCGGATCGGGCGGCTCATCGGGACCGGGCTCCGGCCCTCGTGGTCCCGGACGAGGCCCAGGCGGTCCAGGCGGACGGGGAAAGTTTTTCCGCCGCAAGAAGGTGTGCAAGTTTTGCACCGAGAAGATCGACGGGATTCCTTATCGCGACGTGCGGCTGCTGCAACAATTTGTGGCCGAACGCGGCAAGATTGTGCCGCGACGTTTGAGCGGCGTTTGCACCACTCACCAGCGCCGTCTGACGCGCGCGATCAAGCAGGCGCGAAACATTGCGCTGTTGCCGTTTGCCACAAGGCAATAGAGCAGTCTGATGTGCCGTTGAACAATCTGCGCGATGCTGCCGCAAGGCCGCATCCCTGGTCCAAGAGTTAAAGCGGCCCACGGCCGCGCCGGCCCGGGCAGCGACGCGAACTTGAGATTTGGAGAGTTTGTTATGGAAGTCATTCTGAAAGAAGATGTAGCCGACCTGGGCTTTCGCGGAGAAGTGGTGAAAGTAGCCGACGGCTATGCGCGCAACTATCTGCTGCCGCGCAAGCTGGCCATGCAGGCCAACGCGGCCAACAAAGCTGTGATCGAACAGATGAAGTCCGCCGCCGCGCGACGCTCGGCGAGCGAGAAAGCGCAAGCCGAAACAGTATTGGCCGAGCTCGAGCCGCTTGTGCTCAGCTTCACGCGCAAGTCCGGCGAAGGGGGCCATCTATTCGGTTCGGTCACGTCGTCTGACATTGCCGCTGAATTGGCGGCGCAAGGCCACGAAGTGGATCGCCGCAAGATTCAGTTGGGTGATCCGCTCAAGAGCGTTGGCGACTTCAAGGTGGCCATCCGGCTGCATCGCGAAGTGACCGCGCGCGTGACCGTGAAGGTTCAGGCGGAAGTGACCGAGGAAGAGAAGGTTGCTGCCGCGAATGCAGCCAGTGCCGCTCCGGCCGAAGCAGCTGCCGAGCCCGCTGCGGAAGAAGCCACGGCCGAGTAGCCAGGTTCTACGACGGAAACAGCGAGCCCGATGCGGTGCGGATCGGCGCCAGTCGATTGCGGCGGCGCGCGGGCTGCTGAACTTGAGAGCCAAGCAGGCCCGCAATCTCGCGCAGTTCAGCGCGGGCGCGGCCAATGGCCGCTGCTACGGCATCGAGCCGTTTGCTTTCCCCGTCCGCGAGCGGCAACGCCGTCTGCGCATCATGCTTCTTGTTCCGCTCAAGCTTGCGCTGGTCATGGCCAAGCACCGTGCGGGCACCCGCAAGCGTGTAGCCCTCCGCGTGAACGAGGCGCTTGATCTCCATCGCCATCTCCACGTCGCGGCGGCGATAGAGCCGCTGGCCGGTTCCGCTTTTATTTGGCTTGAGCTGAGGAAACTGCGACTCCCAAAATCGGAGGACGTAGGTCTCGACGCCGCAGAGTTCAGCGACATCTCCAATTTTGAAGTAAAGACGATCCGGGATCGGCGGTGGCTCGTAGGCGCGCTTCCGGTTGAGTTGCGTAGCCATAAGTATCCAGCGAGGGAAACGGTATCGTATAGGGGAGAAAGCCTCGCGCTAGACGGAGTATAGGCCAGAGAGTTCGCATTGTGTGCAGCAATTCCGGCCGCGAACCAACCTTTACAGAGGAAAACGAGGCGAAATTATGCCGAGTTTTTTCGGGTTTTCTCCCTACGCATTCTTCGTTGCGGGTCGCGCAGTCGATCCGGGCGGCGCAGCGCGCAGATATTGTTTGGGCCAGCTTGCCGGTTCGCCCAGTGTGGCCGCTGCGTGCACCGGCCAATAGGGATCGCGAAGAATGGCGCGGGCCAGGAAGACAAAGTCAGCCTCGCCCTCCGCGACGATGGCGTTAGCCTGCGCGGGCTCGGTGATGAGCCCGACCGCGGCCGTTGCAATGCCGGCTTCGCGGCGGATTCTGGCGGCAAACTGAACCTGAAAACCGGGAGCTGCGGGAATCTTCGCGTTGGGAACGAGTCCGCCCGAGGACGCATCTACCAGATCCACGCCGCGCTCGCGTAGCCGCTTCGCAAGCTGGACAGATTCATCGGCGTTCCAGCCGCCGTCTGCCCAGTCCGTCGCGGAGATGCGGACAAACAGCGGCAAGTGTTCCGGCCACACGCCGCGAACGGCATCCACCACCTCGAGCACGATGCGGATGCGATTGTCGAAGCTGCCGCCGTAAGAGTCGGTGCGGAGATTTGCGAGCGGTGACAAAAACTCATGCAGCAGGTAGCCGTGCGCCGCGTGAATCTCAACAAAATCGAAACCCGCCTCGAGAGCCCTGCGCGCTGCCTGACGAAAACCCTCAACAACGGCCTTGATTCCAGCTTCGTCGAGCGCCACCGGCATTGGATAGTCCGGCGCAAAGGCGACAGCGCTTGGTGCGACCGGCTGCCATCCGCCCTCAGAAGGAGCTACCGTCGTCGCCCGCGGCTCAAAGGGCGAGGCCGTGCTCGCCTTGCGCCCGGCGTGCGCCAACTGCATTCCGGCGCGCGAGCCTTGTGTATGGATGAACTCAGCGATGCGGCGGAGATTGGGAATGTGCTCGTCTTTCCAGATGCCAAGATCGGCAGGCGAGATGCGGCCTTCAGGTAGTACGGCCGAAGCCTCAAGCATGACCAGCCCGGCTCCGCCCTGAGCGCGGCTGCCCAGGTGAACGAGGTGCCAGTCGTTGGCAAAGCCGTCGTCGCTCGAGTACTGGCACATGGGCGAAACGCCGATGCGGTTACGGAACTCAACGGAGCGAAGTTGAAAGGGAGAAAAAAGCGGAGCTGTCATATCTAAGTGATAGATGAAGGTCGCGGACAAGCGATTCAACGATCGGTCGGCAAATTAAACAGGCAGACATCGCGCACCGAAACATTGCCGACAATTTCTCTCGATGAGAGTTCTGAGAACTTACTGCTTCTTGAGCACTGCCGCGCCTTTTTCGTCAAACAGGATCGCGTTTTCGAGTTTGCGGAAGTCTGCTGCCCTGTCGGGTGGAATCTCCACCTGCCGGACAACATAGTCGCGTTCGTAGTGCAGCACGTTGCCCTTGGCCGTTGTTGAAGAATGATAGCTGGCGAAGTCCGTGTCCACGTCCACCGGATCGGGCGTCTCGTCGATCACATAGCCGGGTGGCAGCGTGATGTCGTAGCTGTCATGCCAATCGCCCGGGTGGCCGATTTCGATGGGATAGATGCGCGTCTTGTTCTCCATGACTTCCGGCACGGAGCGAGCATCGTTGCCCACAACGCGTGGACGCAGCAAAAGCAGAGTGCCGGCCGCATGCGCGTAGCTTGCGTCGCTCAGGTGTAAGTCGAGCGTAACCGGCTGATCGAGAGCGTCCGTCTTGTGGAATTCGTATCCCTTGAAGTCAACGCTCGGAAGGTCGGAGCTTAGTCCTTCTTCCAGTGTGTCATGGACTTCTTTAGTGTCCGCTTCTTTCAGGAGTCCGCGTTCGCCCGCCGCATCTACGCCGGTGAACACGTCGGTAATGTCGCCGGCGAGCGTGCCGTCGGCAGCCAGAACAAAGGATCCCTTCCGGTTCAGGCTGGCCGACTGAGGCGCGAGAACCGGCATTTGTATCACCTGGCTATCGGCCCCGTTGGCGAGGTTCCCATACGCCCCTTGCAGCTCTCCGCGAATCAGGCCCAGCGGCGTTTCCTCATCGGTTGGATCAAAGATCAGAAGGGTCTTGCCGTTCGCGGCCTTTACCAGCGATTGCAAACGGGGATCCTTCTCTCCGTCGGGGAGCTCGATAGCAGTGATGACATGGTTAGCCAACAGCGATGGTGCTTCTGGGTCAACCACGCCGCGAAGCGGGCCGGCAGCCACAACCACGTAGTGAGCGCGGATGCCGACAGCCTCAAGCATCGAAATCAGCAGCGTAGTTTTGTCTTTGCAATCGCCATAGCGATTGCGGTAAATGTCACCGGCATAATGGGCCTGCCAACCGCCGATGCCTTTCTCGATGATGAAATAGCGGACGTTCTCCTGGATATAGCTTGTGATGCGGCTGAGCCTGGCGTAGAGATCGGGTGCGCCGGCGATCAGATCCTGTGCCTTGGCGGTAATCTCCGGAGTGGGATCGGGCCGATGCGCTTCGAGTTGATCTTCCCATTGGCCGAGCGCGCGCCATTGGTTTTCCGGGCCCTTGACCGCCTCATCGCCCCACATCACCGTCATGCGCGCTGCGAGCGATATCCACGTTGGTGTGGCGTGGAGATTCTCGAGATCGAGCGCAGGCATGTCTTTGATCTCCCAACGGAGATGGTTATCGCTTGTCTCATCAGGTCGAATGGGTGTGTGGTGACCCCATGATTCCGAGTAGTGGCCGCCGGCCGGCAGAGCCAGCTCAAGGCCTTCGTTCACAACAGGAATCGGCGCTTGAATCAGCCAATCGTCGGAATTCATATAAGGCCGCAGATGGGTTTCGATTTCGCAGGTGACGACGGCGCCGGGGTCGCTTCCCGGAGGTTTCAGCAAGCGGAAGCGCTCCGTCTCCTGCTCGTCAGCCCCCGCATAGGCTCCAACATCCATAAAGTCCGTGTCCATGGCCTGAAGCTGCCGGCCGTCGGCGGTAATGGTCCAGGAGTGGAAATAGTCCAGTTTTTCGTCCTTGTCGTACTCGGCTTCGCAATGGGAGTATTCGCGCCCTTGCGGCTTGAGGATCCGAACGGCACTTCGCTCTCGTTCCATGGCGTGGTTCTGGTCGTCGACTGTGATGAGGTAGTCGTCGAGCAAGATCACGGCCGAGGCATCGCCCACATTGGCCGGAGTCGGCGTTTTTGCCGCCTCAACAGCCCAGTCCGGCGCGGGCTGCGATTTCTCTTTCGCAGCGGCAAAGTGCGAACCGTTGAGCATCGCCGAGCAGCATGCCGCGACAATTAGAAAACGCGATGGGCCCTTGTGCGCGAGCATCAGTTCCCCTTTGCAGCCGGCGCTGCCGAGGAGGTTGTCAGAACCAACTGCTGCTGATCGGCCGCCGCCACCTTCTGGTAGAACCCGCGCAGATCCTGGTACTCCTCAGGTTTCGCCTCGGTAAAGGCCCTCGCCAGAGAGTTCGCGATGATGATCCGGTCGGGCTCAGTCTTGCTCTTCACGATAAAGAGTGCGTGGCCGGGCCAGGAGATGTTTGCGTCCTGTGGCGCGCCCTCCACTGTGACGCCGTTCGGGAGATGATAGGTGATCTCATCCATTTCGTGATCACCATAGTGCATATCGACCGGCTCCTGGCGCTTTTCCTCGTTGACAAAAGGCGTGTGGCCACGAGTTTCAAAGAAGAACCCGGGAACAATGAGGCGCTTCGCTGTGGCTGTCCCGAGCGTCCCGCTTAGGTTGACCACAGCAATCAGGTTTGAGTACGGATCGTTGATAGAAAGGAAGTGATCGACGTGCGCCTCCACGCCTTCGGGCACAACTCGCTCCAGTTCCTCCCGGTCAAACTGCTTCTTCAGTTCGGCGTCGTCTTCCTCCAGGGCTGCCTGCCGCCAGCGGAGCGCGCGCTGGCCGATCATGATGATGTTGATGTGACCCGTGACGCCGCCTTGCCCATCAAGGGAAACATCCCCAAGCCGGCGGGTGACATTGTCGGTGTATTGCTGCAACCCGGTGGTCGCGACGGAAACGCCTTGCGGGCTTTGGCCGAGGCCCCTGGCATCTGAATGCCTCCAATTCGTCGTCTGGAACGGGCACATCTTCTCGCCTGGGTCGAGCAGAATTTCTTTGCCGCCTACGCTCACTGCCACGAGCGTGCTATCGAGCTGTTCCAAGCTCAAATAGGTGGGATCGAAGATGCCTCTATCACGATCCACCACCTTGGTTGCGTATGCAGTTAGTCCCGCGGCGCGCAGCATAGCCAGGTAGAGCATCGCGATGTCCTCGCTCGACCCGCTCTTTTGCTGCCATGTGTCCTGGGCATGCTTGGCTTCTTTGATCTTCAACGCTTTCATCTCCGACGCGCTCTTGGTGCGAGAGTAGTCGGTGTTGTCAAGAGCCTGCACCGCGTCATAGAGCTTCTTTGCCTTGTCCACATCGCTGTCCGTCGGGGCAATTAACCCGTTCACTGCATCGTGGATTGCTGACGAGGGTTCGGCAAACTTGTCCACGTCCTTTGACCACAGCTTGGCTTCACTTATCCAGAAATCGGACGCATTGCTGGCGGCCTTGTAATAGAAGAACACCTTGTAAAGAACACTCTCGATGGGCGGCATCCACTCCTCTTCGGGAATGGGTGGAATGTCGGTTACGTCCACGCTATAGCTGCCGTTGACGCTGGTCTGCATTGTCACGCCCGGGGGCAGGTGATTCCACCAGATCAGGCTATTGACCACTCGCCCTCGACTGTCGGTCAGGTACATGCTGGTCGACGTGTCGGCGCTGCCTCTCGGCATGAAGGCTTTGAACGGCGTGAACTGATAATGCGCCTTGTGGACAAAATACGGCCGCTGGATCTCCCATTCGGGCGACGAGAACTCGTCATCGCCGTAACGAATTTCGTAGCTGTACTCCAAAATGCTTCCCACCTCGACACTTGGCAGGCTAAAGACCTTTTTTCCGATCTGAGTCTCGCCAGTCTTTGACACCATCAGGTCTTCCGGTTTGACGGTGAGCGGAATCACCGTTCCATCCGGATGAATCGTGCGGCCCTTGATGTCTTCGATTTTGAAGTTTCCCCTCAGGTAAGGAAGCTCTACCGTCGCCAGGTCCTTGCCTTTCTCCGTGAGAATCTTGATCCGGGCATAGGTGCTCTGGTAGTGGATCGGATCGTTGGCGACTTCGTTGTAGTCAAGGAACACCGCATCCGCTCCCGGAGCCTTGGGATCGGAGGTCATTTTGAGTTCCTCGTCAGTGGGCTGCTGGAACTGCGCCCAAACAAGAACTGGCGACACAGCGGCGAAGAGCAAAGCTGCGCCGCGCAGAAGAATCGATTTAGTCATTGGAGTTTGGCCCTGGCTTTTAAGTGCGACCATTCTACCCCGGAACCGATCCGGCGGACGGAAGAATTCTGGAGATTCGGTCCCAGTCACGACACCGGCGTACCGTGCGGGAGCTTCAGGATTGCTTCAATTTTGCCGCGAGAATGAAGAGAAGTTGTCCGCGATCGCAAGCGAACCCGGTTGCATGGAACCTGGAGTATGATGTTCTTAATCAACAGCTTGTAAAGATCAAACGCGCGCGATCCCCTGTGGCTCGAGCAAAGATGAAACCAGCGCGAGCGGCAATCCCATCACGTTGAAGTAGCAGCCTTCGATGCGTGGAATCCAGCGAGCCGCGCGGCCCTGGATGGCGTAAGCTCCGGCCTTGTCCATGGGCTCGCCGCCAGCCACGTAGCCGGCGATCTCCGCGTCGGAGAGCGTGAGAAACCTGACCGCGGTGACTTCTGCAGCCACTTCGGTTCCCGCAGCCGTGACCAGGGCCACGCCCGTGATCACACGATGCGTGCGGCCCGAAAGTAGACGCAACATGCGCGCGGCATCGGCCGCATCCGCGGGCTTGCCCAGAATCGTGTTATCGAGTGTGACGGTGGTGTCTGCGCCGAGCACGGCGATTTCTTCTGGATTTGGGCTGGCCGCAGACAGCTCGCGAAAAACAGCCTCAGCTTTTTCTCGCGCCAGCCGAGTGACGTACACGATCGGATCTTCGCCTGGCAGCACATCTTCATTGATGTGCGCGGGATGGACACGGAATTGGTAGCCCGCCTGCGTGAGCAGTTCATTGCGGCGCGGCGAGGCGGAAGCGAGAACCAGCATGATGGAATTATGGCAGGCCACCGAGCGAAACCAGAGTTCATGTGCCCTTATCGGAGTCGTGCGGGGTCGTCGCTCCTTGGGGTCGCGCCGACTCGAACGCTTCGGCTCCGGTGCACGGGGTCTCTGGTTTCGCTGTCGAGCCAGTATGCCCGGTTAGACTTAGGGAGGGCATGCGGCAGAACAAGACCGCGTGGACAAGGTCAGGATGCACTTGAACTTTGATTTTTCAGCGGCGCAGATTCTATGGACGCTCACGTTCGCGGCCTTGCTGGTTTTGCTGGTCGTTCTGCTGGGGCGCGACAGAGCCCAGCGCTTTCCGTGGTTTACGGGCAGCATCGTTCTGATGGGTGTTCTGCTGTTGACCACGCAGGTCTTGCTGTCCAAAATGTCGCGCTTCACCGGCACTGAAGTTTTTCTGGTGTTGTCGAACCTTGAAGTGGCAGTCAGCTTGCTCGTGCTGGTGGAATTGGCGCGTCGTTCGTTCCGTGGCGTGGGCAAACTCGGCTGGATCATCGGCACGCTGGCGGTCGTGGCCGTGGGCGCGGCGGTGCTGGTGTACTGGGGAGCCTGGCCGGCCTGGAAGACACTGACGGCCAGCTCGGAGCTGGCGACGATCCGGCTGATGGATCTGGCCGTGGACAAAGGGATTTTGTTTTCCAGCGTCGTAACCATTGAACTGGGGTTTCTGATTACCCTCTTTGGCAGGCGCTTCGGAGCCGGATGGCACAGCCATGCGCAGCGTATTGCGATCGGCCTTTCGACAGCGGCCCTCGCGCAACTGGTGCTGCGCGGGAGCTTGGAGGCCATTGGGACGCAAACTCATATTCATACTCAGATGGAATACGACCGCGTCATGGATCTGCGCGAAAAGTTGATCCACGGCAATAACGCGGCCTATTTGTGCGTGCTGGTGTGGTTTATCGCTTGTATGTGGTTCGACGAGCCGGGCGATCCATCAGCCGCGGAAGCAGAAGCCGAGCCCGACGAGTCTGATGCGACAGCGCTGGAAGCATCCGAAGCCGCGGCGGAAACCGAGTCGCATCCCAAAAGCGCCGGCGCCGACGCTCTCAACTGAGAACTACGAACCAAGAACTGCGAACTGTTCTTTAGATGTGGCAGCTTGCCTGGCCGCGCTTTTCAAGATAGCGCTGGTGGTAATCCTCGGCGCGCCAGAAAGTCTCGGCCGGCTCCACCTTGGTGACAATCTTGCGCGGCTTGTAGCGGCCGTTCGCAGTGAGCTGCTCGATCTTGGCGCGGGCCTGCGCTTCTTGTTCCGGCGAATGGAAGAAGATGGCGGAACGGTACTGCGTGCCCCAGTCCGGTCCCTGGCGGTTGAGCGTCGTGGGGTCGTGCAGCTCGAAAAATGCGTCGAGCAGTTTCTCGTAGGTCACTTTTTCGGGATCGAAGTCGACTTCGACCACTTCAGCATGGCCAGACTTATCCGTGCAAACGTCTTTGTAGGTGGGCCGGTCGAGCGATCCGCCCTCATAGCCCACGGCCGTTGCCGTCACTCCTGGGATGGCCGCAAACGCAGCCTCGACGCCCCAGAAACATCCTGCTCCGAATGTTGCTTTTTCTGTGCTCATGTTCGATGAGATGCGGTAAAGCAGCCGTTAGCTTCCAGCTTCCAGCCCTCAGCCGTCAGTTCCATTGTGCCGAAACCGGGGACTTTCTGTCATGCGGGAAATTTCCCGGCCGTTCGGCGCCAGCAAGCCATTCGATAAAGCTGAAGCGAGAGTCCGGTTCTCGCCAGGAGAGCTAAAAGCTAAAGGCTAGAAGCTAATGGCTTTTGTTCACGTCAGCGGCGCCAGGTGCTTGGTGTTCTGGTAGGTGTAGACGACGCGGTGAACCACGGTGATCGTTGAGAGCACCGCGAGCAGCCACAACACCGGAGCCATCACGCCCCAGTGATTGAACAGCGCGCCCAGCAGAATGAGCACGATGCGCTCGGGCCGCTCCATAAAGCCCACCTTGCACGAGCCGATCAGCGCCTCAGCCCGCGCGCGTGTGTAGCTGACCATGAGCGAGGTGACCATCACAAACGCTACCAGCACAACATAACGAAAGCGATTGATGCGCCCGTAGTAGACCAGGAGGCCGAAGAACAGCACGACGTCGGAGTATCGGTCGATCACCGAATCAAAGAAGGAGCCGAAAACTGTCACCATGTTGATGCGGCGCGCCACGCGGCCGTCAACCATGTCAAAGATGCCTGCGCCAAAGATGACCAGGCCCGCGTAGAAAAACATGATGTCGCCGTTGGTGGAGTTGGCGTGGCCGAAAAAAAACGCGGCGGCGATATTAATCACCAGGCCGATGAACGTAAGCGTGTTGGGCGAGATGCGGGTGAGGGCCAGCCCATGCACGATGCGGTCTAAAAGCCAGCCGCAGGCACGGCCAAAAGCGCTAGTCCAGGTCATTCGAGCTTCCTTGCTACTTTGCTGCACCGTCCGCGGATTCTGCCGCGGCGGCTTCGTCGTGGATCGTCGTCAGTTTCAGTATTTCCAGTTCGCGTTTGCCGTTGGGCGTCACAATGGCGGCCACATCGCCCACCTTTTTGCCGACGATGCCGCGGCCAATGGGCGAAGTGGTTGAAATCAGGCCTTTGGAAACATCGGCCTCTTCGCTGGTCACCAGGCGGTAAACAATCTCTTCGTCTTTGGTCGAGTCGTAGACCACCACCGTGGATCCGAAGCCGGCCTTGTCGCGGGGAATGTTTTGAAGATTGACCAGCGAAAGCTCGCCCATGCGCTTCTTGAGCTGGCCGAGCCGGGCATTCACAAACTCCTGCCGCTGCTTGGCCATGTGATACTCGGCGTTCTCAGACAAATCTCCCAGTGCCCTGGCCTTCTTGATCTCGGCGGGGAGCTCTGTGGTGAGCTCGTACTCGAGTTGCTGGATCTCCTCGAGGAGCTTCTTTTTGATGGCTTCGGGCATCCGTGTTCCGGTGGCGGAGAGGGGCTGCTCCAGCCGCGTGAAATTGAACTATCTTGACCCTTCATTATACGGCAGCAGCGTCCGGCGATTAGCCATCAGCCGCTGGGTTCGCCGCATTCCTCTGCGCGTCAATAAACGATTGCAAAATCAGCGTCGCCGCCACCTGGTCCACCACTTTGCGGTGCTCTTGCCGGTCGTGACCGGCCTGGTACAGAATCTCGTGAGCCTCTTGAGTCGTCAGGCGCTCGTCCCAAAGGTGAATGGGCAAGCCGGTCAGCTCACCCAGCTCGGCGGCGAACGCCTGTGTCTTAACTGCGCGCGGGCTCGATTCTCCTGAGAGATGCAACGGATTGCCGACCACGATTGCGGCCACGGAAAACCGGCGGCAGAGGCGAGCCAGCGAGCGCAAATCCTCTCGCCGGTTGGCAGGCCCGCTGCCGCGCCGCTCAAGGGTGAGCACGGGCTGCGCCGTAAGGCCCAACTCGTCGGTCACGGCCACGCCGATGCGGCGGCTGCCGACGTCGAGTCCCAGATAGCGGGGATGAGAAACAGCTTCCAGCTTCCAGCTCCTAGCTTCTAGCTTACGGCTCCGCCGAACCCCATGCTCATTGAGGCACTCGGTCGCCCCGGGTGCGCCGGATTGGCAACTGCGCGGCATTGATCCCGGTACAATCGAGGCAGGGGAACACCAGAAGGAATCTTTGCGTTCTCATTCTTATCCAAGGGAAGGGTCCACCGCGACAGAATGGCTCGGCGCAGACGGAGTGGCGGCAAAAAGAAGGGTTCCGGCTGTGCGGGGATCTTATTGGTATTGCTGCTGGTTGCGGCAATTGGAGCCGGCGCTGGAGCCTGGCTGGTGATCACGCCTTACGGGCCCGATACGGAGACGTTTGTGAACATTGCGCCCGGTTCATCCGCCACGCGAATTGGGCGTCAACTGGAATCTGCCGGTGTGGTCCGCAGCCGGTATGCGTTCGATTTGGTGCGCTGGTCCGGCCATGGAACCCTGCATGCCGGGACCTATCGGTTCGACCATCCGGCACCGGTCGCTGAAGTTTATGCGCGGATTGCTCGAGGCGATGTCTATACCAAGGCTCTGACGATTCCGGAAGGGGCTAACATCTTCGATATTGCCGCTCGCGTGGAGATGGCGGGGCTGGGTACTCACCAGGCGTTTCTTGACGCAGCCAGGAGCCAGACGGAACTGGTGGCCGATTTAGACCCTCGCGCGAAGAGTCTCGAGGGTTATCTGTTTCCAGACACGTACCGTTTTTCGCCAACCATTTCGGCAGACCAGATGGTGGCCGCCATGGTGAAGCGTTTCCGGTCAGTGACTGCGCAATTGGGGCTGAGTGAGAATGTGCATCAGGTTTTGACCATTGCGTCGCTTGTAGAGCGCGAAACGGCAGTGGACGCCGACCGCCCGCTGGTGGCCAGTGTGTTTGAAAACCGGCTGGCGAAAAACATGCCGCTCAACACCGATCCTGCGGTGATCTACGGGCTTGAGCTTACGGGACGTTGGCGGGGCACCATCTACGAAAGCGATCTGACGCGCAACACACCGTATAACACGTATGTGCACGCTGGGCTGCCGCCGGGCCCCATCTGTAATCCGGGCATTCCATCTCTGCGCGCAGCCATGAACCCGCCGGAGACCAAATACCTTTACTTTGTCGCGGCCGGAACTGACGCTCAGGGCCACTCCATGTTCGCCGCAACACTCGACGAGCACAACCGCAACGTGGCGATCTATCGCAAGGCACAGAAGAAAGCGGGTCAACGATGAGGCTCCACGCTCGTCCCGCTCGCGCCGTTGCGATGGTTCTTCCGCTGCTTCTGTCCGGATGTTCCTACTTCATCCCGACCAAGCGCCGTCTTCCCGTTCCCAAGGCTCCGGCTATCGTGCAAACGGCCACGCCAGACCAACTCGTTGCGCAACTCAACCAGCGCTGGAATGCGCTGAACAATCTGACGGCGATTGTAGAGATTTACGCGACCGAGACGAAAACCGGCGAAGGCATTGCCAAGGACTTTCCCTCCTGCCGCGGTGTCATTATCATGCGCAAGCCGCAGATGTTGCGCGTGCGGGGAACGTACTTCGGCGTGATGATCTTCGATATGGGAAGCGACGGCGATCGCTTCACGCTTGCCATCCCCTCAAAGAGCCTGGCCATTAGGGGTACGAGCGCAGTGACGGAAGAATCGGCAAATCCGCTTGAGAACCTCCGCCCCGACTTCTTCCTTGATGCGATCGCGGTGCGAGGCATGGACCCGGACGAGGATTATATGGTGGCCAGCGATACGGAGACGGTTGCAGACGCTTCGAACAAACATCTGTACACAGAGCCGGAATATGTTCTGAGCATTATGCACCATAAGAGCGGCCATGAGCTTCTGCCCACCCGCACCATTACTTTCCATCGTGACGACATGCTGCCCTCCGAGCAATGGGTTTTTAACAGCGAAGGCGTGCCGGAGACGCAAATCGTTTATAGCAACTACACCACCTTCAGCGCCGGCAAGTACCCCGCCAAAGTGACGATCAAGCGCCCGCAGGAGGGAGTCCAGATCGTGCTGAGTTTTGAAGAGGTTCACGAGAACGTCAACGTTACCGACAGCCAGTTCGAGGTGAAGATTCCCGATGGCGCCACGATCAAGAATCTGAAGTAGCCGGCTTCATCGGCATTCAGAATCTCTCCCGCCTCCGCGTATTCTTGAAGTAGCATTCCAACCTGAATTGACTTGGGAGAGAAACATGCGCGCCAGTGCGATTGAGTTTCGCCTGCGGATGATCATTCAAATCGTCATTGTCTTTTTGGGATTCTGGGCGCCGTGGCTCGGTCAATGGGATTTCGGCCACCGAATCTCCGCGCTGGAGTGGCTTCCGCTCGAAGCGAGCCGGCTGGACCTGGCCAGCTTCACCGTAGCCACGCCGGTCGTCATCGTGCTGGGCGCGCTGGCGGCACTGGCAGGCGCTGTGCTGCGCGTGTGGGGCGCGGCGTATCTCGGCTACAGCACAGTTCACCATGGCGACATGCAGGCCGGCGCAGTCATGGCCGACGGACCATTTCGCTACCTGCGCAATCCGCTCTATCTCGGCGGCTGGTTCATGATGCTCGCCGTTACGCTGCTCATGTCTCCCTCGGGGGCGCTGTTCACTATCGTGCTGATGACGATTTTCTTCCTGCGTCTGATTTTGGGAGAAGAAGTGTTTCTCGCCGAACAACTCGGCCAGCCCTATGCGGAGTATTTGCGCTCGGTGCCGCGATTGATTCCGCGTCTTCGCGGCAGTCTGCCGCCGGCCGGAAACAAGCCGCACTGGCTCATCGCGATCCTCACAGAGGTCATGCCCATCGGCGTGTTCTTCACCATGGCCGTTCTCGCCTGGTTCTACGATCAGCAACTCATGCTCGAGGGGATTTTCTGGAGCTTTCTGGCTTCGCTGTTGGCGAAGGGCCTGATGAAGGCCTGGATTCCCACGCTCGCGAGCGTGGCTGCTTTCGCCGTCGCGTGGTGGCCCTTCCATCTCAACTGGATGCGATCGATCCTCATCGCGCTTGGAGTTTGGCTGATCGTGCGCGCGCTGGTGCCGGGCAACAAACCCAAAGCGGGCGAGATCAAAGCCGGCACTGCGTAATCAGGCCCGCTGTTTTCCCAAGCGGCTCAAGTGCGTGAATCCGAATCCGTCACCATACTTGAGGCCGTAGCCGAGCAGGCGGTCGACGCCGATGTGGTTGGCCCAGATCAGCGCAATCGGGAGCACCGAGTGCGCACCGGGCAGCAGCGAGCAAAGTGCCAACATTCCCGGCGCAATATACGTGTGGAATGCGTTGTAGACACGCGCGCCTCGGCAGGGGCCGGCAAGGTAGCCGAGCATCGAAAGATCGGGCGCGAGCCACAGCCCCGCGAAGAGCCACCAGCTCGCGCCCGTACGCGCGTAAAACACGGCCGTAGCCGCAGCCGCCACCAACCCTTCAAGGCGAAGAAGAAACAGAATCGATGAGCTGCGGGCGGGAAGGGCAGCAACTTGTTGGGGAAGAGCCGAGGCTGTCGTCATAACCGATTAGATGAGCCAGCATGCCGGGGGAGCGCCAATAAAATCCAACCGTGATTCGGGCGGGCAAAAAATAAAAAGGAGAGAGCGCAAGGCTCTCCCCTTTTCTCTTGCTCTCTGAGGGAGGAACTACTTCTTCGGCGGCGCGATGACGTCCTTCGCGGCCTTAGCCACGCGGAACTTCACCACGGTCTTGGCCTTGATCTTGATGGCCTCGCCGGTCTGGGGGTTGCGGCCCATGCGAGCCTTGCGATCGGCCTTCACCAGACGGCCGATTCCGGGGATTACGAATACGCCGCTCTTCTTGGTCTCCTTGATGGCGGTCTCCGCCAACAGATCAAGGAAAGCTGCGGATTGCTTGTTGGTCAGTTCGAGCTTCTCGGCCAGGAGCCGTGTAAGGGCTGTTTTGGTCAATCCAGATGCCATTGAATGTTCTCCTTCTCGGCGAGCCCTCTGGGCTGCCTGATTGGTGGGGCTTTCGCGCAATATTCTCACCGCATGGAGGGAGGGCGATCAAAAGCTGCTTGGCGCGAAAACCCTGTATTCATGCGGCTACGAAGAACCCTGCCGATGGTTACCATGCGGCTTGGGCGGGGACAAAGTCAATGGGAAAATGCGGCTTTTCCACAATTTTCTTTGGTTTTTATGGGGTTAACGCCGATTTTTGCCGGATTTTGGGCCATCGGGTCTCTGAAACCCGCATTTGGAGCGGGTTTGCCGCATCATGAAACTTGTTGTCCCATCCTTCGCACGCCTCTCGCGCGAAGGGTGGGAGACGCAATCAACCCTGCGCTACCTGAGGCCGAAGAGCACCTTTCTCCTGGGCGCGAGGCTTGCGGCGATCGGCGTGTTCAGCGCGTCCACCACGGGCGCGGCCACCTTGAAGTAGCGAATCACCACGTCGGCAATGTCCTTTTTGAGCGCGGCCTTCGCGGGCAGCTCGGCAGCCAGTCCCCATTGGCGGCAACGGACGAGATCCATTCCCGGATGGTCAGAGGGAAAGCCTTTGGGCGGGCGGGTGAGCGCGTTGCCCTCGAATTCGTCATAGAGCTTGCGCACGGTGGCGCGCTTGAGCAGCTTGCGGAACTCCGCGTGATGATCGAGCAGCCAATGGCGAATTGCGGCCAGTTGTTCCTTCTCTGGCATGTAAGAGCCGGCGGCGATAATCACTTCCTTCGCGCTCACATGGAAGTAGTAGCCCGCGCCGGAGGTCTTCTCGAATCCCATGTGCGTCCACCACGCGGCCACGTGCGTTTTGTAGGGGCGCTTGTCATTGGAGAAGCGCGTATCCCGATAAATTCTGAACAGACTTTTTTCCGCCGGCCGCACGTGGTTCGGCGCAAAGTCCGCCATGGCATCGGTAATCTTGCGCACAATGGCCAGCATCGGCTCGCGCAGCTCCGCTTCAAATTGTGTTTTTCGCGGCTGAAACCATGCGCGGTCGTTGTGCTTGGCGAGGTTGCGCAAAAAGGTGAGAGCTTCAGGGCGGAAGTAGGGAGGCGCGGAGGCGGGTGCGAGTTTTGCTTTGGAAACCATGACAAAGAGAAGTTTATCGCGACAGCGTGAGACGTTCGATGCTCACGCCAGGCAGCTCGCAAAAGAAGTTTCGCCAAGAGGAAAACTTGAAACGCATTCGCAGATTCTATGGCCGTCCCCAGATCAGCTCGGTGATCAGGAGCTCTTGCCCCAAAGGCTTGACCGTGACTGTCACCGCCTCGGTCCATATTGCGACATATGCCCAGCCTTCCCCATCCAGAGAGGGGTTGTGCAACTCGGTGTTATCCATTACCTCCACAGCGGGGACATCAGGGAACTCGTCGGCAATGCTCATCATCTCTTCGAAACTTGATTTCAAGTGCGACACCGGATATTCGTGTTTCAGATCCGCGCTCAACATGTCGTGGGCTTTGTCGAATTCGCCTTTTAGCAAGGCCTCGGCGAAGTTAAATGCCACAATACCGTGGGGCATGTCTTTGGTCTTCACTTTGCCTCCTGCCGAATCATCTTCAGCGACGTAAGCCCGCACACGCCTATTCCACAGCCTTCGTGATGAGCGCGAGGACAGCGAGTCACGCACACGTGTAGCCCACTTTACCAGCGCGCCGATTAGTTCCTCCGCTAAGCTGCGCGGGTGAGCCAGCTCTTCATCGTATTCGCATCCACCAGGCCTGCCTGCTGAAACTTCAGCTCCCCGTTGGCGAAGACGGCGAAGTTGGGAATGCCCTGGACTTTGAAGCGCGCGGCGAGCTCCGGAAACTTTTCGGTATCGACCTTGAGCACAACGGCGCGACCAGCGAGGTCGCGCGCCACTTGCGCAACGTTGGGCGCCGCCATGCGGCAGGGGCCGCACCACTCGGCCCAGAAATCGACCAGTACCGGAACCTTGCTTGCGCTGACGATTTCGTCAAACTCAGCCGGACCGGCCGCGATGGGTTCCGACATTGGCGGCAAGGAGACTTTGCACGCTCCGCATCGGCCGGTGTCGGCAACGTGCTTTGCGGGAATACGATTGGGCTTTCCGCAGGACGGACAGTTCCGGATAATTGACATCGCAAACCCCTTTTACTAGATGCAATCGAGACCACATAGGATGCGGCCGACTCATTTCTGTCGTTAGCCGGCGGCTCAGTGCGCCGTCGCGTCCCGCGCGGCCTTCGCGGCTATCTTTTCGCGATGCTTGCGAGTGAAATGAGCTGCCGCGCCCGGATAGAACTCGCAAATCGACGTGAAGATCACGTCGCCCATCACCGAGTAGCTGAACTTGCTGCACTGCATCGAAAAGCGAAGGGTTGAGGTAAAGAAAACCGCTCGAGCAGCCTGCTTGCGGAAGCCTGCGCGAGAATGCGCACTCGCTTAAGGCGTAGAATCGCGGCGTGAGACTCGCGTCCATTTCCATGCTCTTGCTCGGGCTCTCCGTCTGCGGGAGTTCGTTCCCTCAAGCCAGTCACTCCCATCGGCAGGGTGATGGCGGCCCCGCCGTTAAGGCCCGGATTTGTGATCCAACAGCCCTTGCGGTTGTGCGCGGCGTATTGTTCGTTGCCGAAGGTTGTGAGCCCAACGCGGTTCGCAAGGTTGACTTGAAGACCGGCATCATCACAACGTTGACTCCCCTTCCGTCGCTCGAGTCGATCACGAACTTTGTTGTGGACAGAGACGGAAATCTGATTGGCGCGGAAGGCACATCGAATCGCATTCTCCGAATCAATACGATGAAGGGAACAATCGACGTGATCGCCGGCACCGGCGAGATCGGCTTCACAGGCGACGGAGGCCCAGCCACCCAGGCCAAGTTCAACCAGCCTTATGGAGTCACGCTGGATCAAGCCGGTAATCTATTCGTCGCAGACAGCGGGAACTCTCGAATCCGCCGCGTTGACGCTCGAACCGGCATCATCTCCACCGTGGCGGGAGGCGGCAAGAAAGGCATCGCTGGCGACGGCGGCCCGGCGCTTGAGGCAGGTTTGGAATGGCCAATGAGCGTCGCCGTAGATCGTGCGGGGAACCTCTATATCGGGCAGAACACGAACGACCCGGCAAGCACGCGCATCCGCAAAGTCGACTCCCGGACTCAGGTGATTTCGACCTATGCGAAAACTGCTGCGGCGCCGCTCAGGATGCTTCTTGATGCCCAGGAAAATCTGATCTTCGTAGATGGATATTGCATTAAGCGCATCGACGCCGCCACCGGCGCGGTTCGCACAATTGCGGGCACGGTCAAGGGCTTCTCGGGCGATGGAGGCCAGGCAATCGAAGCCGGCTTTGAGAATCCTTGCGGACTAGCCTTCGACGACGCCGGAAACCTATACATTGCCGATTTTGTCAGCAACCGCATTCGACGCGTCGGCGCAAAAGACAGCATTGTCGAAACCATTGCTGGAAACGGCAAACCCCACTTCGTGCGTGTCATGCTGTAGCCCGGTGGCTCCGCGCGCCCTACCCTTCCGAAACGCTCCCGAACTCAGGCAAAGGCCTCACTCCTTGCGATGCCTGATGAAATCGCTTTCTTCACTGCATCAATTGTCGAAATACGCCGTCAGTGCGTCGTCGCGTCCCGCGCCGCGGCCTTCGCGGCCATTTTCTCGCGGTGCCTGCGAATAAAGTGCGCGGCCGCGTCGGGATAGAACTCGCGAATCGACGTGAAGATCACGTCGCGCATCGCCGAGTAGCCGAACTTCTCGGCCAGGACGGGAAATGTGGTGGCGCTTTTCGGGTAATAATTCCGCGAGACGACCTGCGTGAGCACCTTGCCGCCGAGGCCGGCGATATTAGGCGTCTGATGGCCGCCGTAGGTCTTGGCAACTCGCCTGGCGGCTGATGACATACATCTCGCGGACAAAATAGTTGTGGCCCGCCCCGAGCGCGTAAAAGCGCGTGTCCTCGTGGATCAGGCTAGGGCAGCAGCCACGCCGAAAGATATGTATTGTCCGTCTTATCGAGGAAGCCGCGCCACGTGTAGTTCCTAGAAACCGCTCACGCCCTTGCCGAGGGCCGGGTGTTCGTTGATACCTTCCGCGCTGAACGAAGTGAGTCCAAGAAAAATGAAGGAAGAATAATCCGTGGCCTGGCGCGTGGCAACGATGAAGTTGTACTTCCAACCCGGAGGATGGGGCTTGGCTCCGCCTGAGACTGTGCGGAAGTTGGGCATGAATCCAAGAATTCGCTGCGGCTCCACGCGCTCAAGCGGGATGGGATTTCCGTTGGCGTCGACCGGAACGTTGGGGGCGGGCGCAGGGTGCGTGCTTGAGTTTTGGCCAGTCGTGCCGCTGCCCGATTGGGCTTGAGGACCGTCGGGCGAATTGAACTCCAGCACGCGGTCAAATACGGGGGAATAATCGCCTGCGGTCGCACTCGGATCGGCTACAGCCGCGCTCACCTCTGACGCAAACGTGCACGCGGGCGCCAAACTGGCAATTCGCATCGCGCTCGGAATCGGCGCGGCCCCGGCGGGGACACTGAGAGCAACACCGATGCTGACAGCGGCGATAGTAAAACGCAATTCAACCATCCTTTGCGAGCGGGGAAGGCTAATGCTTAAGGGGACTTTAAGAATCAGCGGTACGTATAGTTTAGACCGAATTGTTGGAGTTTGCGGTTACAATCCGGTCCGCGAAACCAACAAATTTACCTGTGTTTTGCAGTGAAAGTGTTGCGCGGTGCGACTCTGCGAACAAATGCTGCCGCACGCTAACGGATGACCTTCAGCGCCGCACGGAACAGGCCGTCGAAATCCGCGGCAAGAGCTTTGTCTTTCGCGATGGACTGTTCGATGGCCTTCTCCGCGGCTGGCCGTTGATAGCCGAGGTTGGTCAGTGCAGAAAGTACATCGTCGACAGCGGGGCCCTCGACGGACGGCTGCGCCGGCGCGACGGCAAAATCATCGAGCTTGTCTTTGAGCTCGACCACCAGACGCTCGGCCAGCTTTTTGCCCACGCCGGGAATGTGCGTAAGCTGCGCGTGATCCTGCCCGCGAATCGCCTGAACAACGCGGTCCGAGTTAAGGCCGCTGAGGATCTTGATGGCCAGCTTCGGCCCGACTCCGCTCACGGTGATGAGCCGCTCAAACAGCCGCTTCTCGTCGCTGTCTAAAAAGCCGAAGAGCGCGATCTGGCTGTCGCTTACCTGCGTGTGAATGTGCAGCGATGCTTCGGCGCCCACCGGGGGTAGCGCCGTAAACGCGGGCACGGAGATGGCGACGTCGTAGCCCACGCCTCCGGCCTCAACGATGGCCTGGCCGGGCTGTTTGTGAATGAGCTTGCCGCGCAGGTGAGCGATCATTGATTTCGATTCTACGGCGACTTCGCGGTCTTTCTATAGAATCCCCATTTGTTTTGCCACGCGCTCCAGCGTCTCCAGTGCGCGGTCGAGCTCAGCGCGCGTATGCTCGCTGGTCAAAATGGCGCGGATGCGCGCTTTGCCTTCCGGCACGGTTGGGAACGCGATCCCCGTTGCCATTACGCCCTCGTCGAACAGCGCACGGCTGAAGTCCATGGCCGCGCGGCCCTCGCCCACGATGATTGGGGTGATCGGCGTCTCGGTGGCAGGCGTGTTGACGCCGCCGATATTGAAGCCGATGCGTTTGAGCTCACCCTGGAAATACCGCGTGTTTGACCAGAGGCGCAGAATCCGCTCCGGCTCTTGTTCCAGAATGTCGAAGGCGGCGATGCACGTGGCCGCGACCGACGGCGGATGCGACGTGGAAAATAGAAAGGGCCGCGCCCGGTGGTAGAGGTAGTCGATCAGATCCTTCGTCCCGCAAACGTAGCCGCCCAGCGCTCCGATGGCCTTTGAGAGCGTTCCCACCTGCACGTCCACCTTGCCGTGCATTCCAAAATGGTCGACCGACCCGCGCCCGTTGCGGCCCAGCACGCCCGAGGCGTGGGCGTCGTCGACCATCATGATGGCGCCATACTTCTCGGCCAGCGCGGCCAGCTTGTCCACCGGGCCGATGTCGCCATCCATCGAGAAGACGCCATCCGTAATGACCAGCTTTTTGCCGGGCACTTTCTCCAGTTCCTGGAGCAGCTCTTCGCAGTGTGCCGCATCCTTGTGACGGAAAACCTTGATCGTGGCCCGCGAAAGCCGCGCTCCATCGATGATGCTGGCGTGGTTCAACTCGTCGGAGAGGATGAAGTCCTCTTTGCCGAGGATCGCGCTCACCGTGCCGGCGTTGGCTGCAAAGCCGCTCTGGAAGACCACGCAGGCCTCGACATTCTTGAAGCGCGCGATTTTTTCCTCGAGATCCATGTGGATACGCATGGTTCCGGCGATGGTGCGCACCGCGCCCGAGCCCACGCCGAAGTCGCGCGTGGCGGCGATCGCTGCCTCAATGAGTTTGGGGTGATTAGCGAGGCCAAGATAGTTGTTACTGGCCAGGTTGATGACCTCGCGGCCGTCGTAGTGGCAAACCGGCGCCTGCTGGTCGTCGAGCACGCGAAGATTGAAATGCGTGCCCTTGGCGCGCAAATCGTTAAGGACGGCGGTCAGGTGTGCAAGCTGGGGGCGGGGCGTAGCTTCTGTCATGGCGTAGCACCTACGCTCAAAAGCATAGCGCGATTCTATGGGTGGCATTCCCACCGGTCATGCGTCAAAGAGAAGGCCGGTTGAGGGCCGGACGGGCCGCCCGCGGGGTTGGCCGGATTGCGCCCCGGCCAGATACAATAGGGGTTTACGACGAGATCATGGACCGCGCGTTGCCGAGCCGAAGCGCAATCTTTCTGGAGAGTTGGAGCAGGTGCAAGTGAGAGGGTTGAACTGCCGCAATTTGCGGCTTGAATGGGTTGCGGGACTCGGGTTCGCGTTGGCGCTGGCCGTGTTGCCGGTGGCCGCGGCGGCGCAACAAATCTCGACGCATACCGCGCTGACCGTGGAGACCAGTGAGCAGGCCGGGCATACGCATGCAACCGCGACGGTTGCCGTAACCGCCGCGGATGGGCTAGCCGCATCCGGCGTGGTTGTTATTCAAGACGGGGATCGCGAACTGGCCGAAGCAGCATTGAATGCCCAGGGCGTGGCCTCGCCGGAGTTTTCGCTGTCCGGCGGAGATCACAACCTGCGCGCCGTCTACGTGGGCGATGCGTCGCACCTGAGCTCGGCCAGCGCCAGCACGAACGCGACGGCACAAACCAGTTCCACGCCCAACTTCACTCTTTCGCTGGCTCCGGTGGCGCCTTCCACGCTGCCACTTTCGCTTACCGCCGGCAATGCGGGCACGATCGCCGTGACGGTGGTGCCTGAAGACAACGCCGCGCTTACCTCGCCCATGTTCGTCACCCTCTCGTGCTCCGGTCTTCCCAGCGAGGCCAGTTGTATCTTTACTCCGGAATCGGTTGAGATTCTTCCGACCACGCCCGCAAGCTGCCCTGCCAACTCGCCTGCGTCAGCTTGTCCGCCAGTCAGCTCCTTGCTGCTTCAAACCGTCGCGCCCAGCGGGGCCAGGGTCTTGCAGCCCGGCTTTCCGGGTAGCGCAGGCCGCCCTGTTGCATGGGCCATTCTGCTGCCGGGCATGTTGGGCCTCGGTGGACTAGCTTGGGGCGCACGCCGCCGGCGCTGGTTGCAGCGTCTGGCGCTTGTGGCTCTGGTGGGGCTGATTACCGCGCTCGGAACCACTGCCTGCAATCCACGGTACAACTACCTCAATCACGGCCCGGTGCCAAATCCCGCTACTCCGAACGGCACTTACACGGTCACCATCACGGCGCAATCATCGAACGGTGTCACGGCGATTACCAACAACACCACGATGGTGCTCACGGTAACGGGCGGTTCTTAAGTACACTGCCTGCATGGCGCGGCGGCATCCACTTCCTCCGGAAATCTATGCGCTGGTAGAGCAGACGCCGGCCACCGTGCTGCTTGAGGGTGGAAAACAGAACAACTCCGAAACCAAGGAAAAACCGTGGACACAATTGTTCACGGCGCCCGCGCGGGTGTGCATCGCGTATTCGCCGGCGGAGATTACCGGACTTTTTACGGAAATCGAGAACGCGGTTGCGACGGGCCATTATGCAGCCGGATTTTTCAGCTATGAGTGCGTACGCTGCTTTGAGCCGACGGCCGGAGTGGTTGCCGAACGGGAAGGGCAACCGCTCGCCTGGTTTGGGATCTACGAGCGAAGCTACGCTTTCGATCATGCCTCGGGAAAGTTTGAAGGCGGAGAGCCGCCGGAGCTCGAGCGATTCCGCGGCCAGGTGCCACATACGGAATCGGCAGATCAATTCCCGGAGATCGCCGCGGAGTTCGCGCTCAGTGAGGCCGAATACGCCGAGCGCATCGCACAAATTCACGAGTGGATTCGCGCCGGAGACGTTTATCAGCTGAACTTTACCGCGCCGATGAAGTTTGAAGCGCCTTCGAGTGCGGCGGCGCTTTACGCGCGGCTTCGCGCACGCCAGCCGGTCGACTACGGCGCGTTCCTGCACAGCGAGCCGGGCCGTCGCATCCTCTCATTCTCGCCGGAGTTGTTCTTCCGCATAGACGATGAGGTCGCAACACGCCGCATCGTCACGCGACCCATGAAAGGGACCGCGCGCCGCGGGCGCACCACGCGCGAAGACCGCGAGATTGCAGAATGGCTGCGCGGCGATGCAAAAAACCGAAGCGAAAATGTGATGATTGTCGACTTGGTGCGCAACGACCTGGGCCGCGTCGCGCAGACGGGCAGCGTCAAGGTCGAAGAGCTGTTTGCTGTCGAGCGCTACCCCACGCTCTGGCAGATGACTTCGACCGTAAGTGCGGAGCTGCGGTCCGAGGCCGGTTTCTACGACATTTTTCGCGCGTTGTTTCCTTGCGGGTCAGTCACGGGCGCGCCCAAAGTGCGGGCTACGCAGCTCATTGCCGAGCTTGAAGCGGCGCCGCGCGGCGCGTACACCGGCGCTATCGGCTTCTTCTCACCGCGGCAAACGGTCTTCAACGTGGCGATTCGAACGCTGGAACTCGACGGCACGCGCGGAACCATGGGTGTGGGCAGCGGCGTGGTCATTGACTCCGATGCTGCCGCGGAGTATCGCGAGTGTTTGCTGAAAGCGGAGTTCCTCACCGGCCCGACGCATCGCACAATCAGCACGATTAGCGGAGACATCCAGATCGTTGCCCAGCCCGACAAGTTTTTTCTTATCGAAACAATGTTGTGGGACGGCGATCAACCGCCGGCGGGCTATCCATTTTTGGCGCTGCATCTGGACCGGCTCCAGGACTCGGCCGAGTATTTTGATTTCGTGTGCGATCGTGCTGCGGTCTGCAGAGCGTTGGAAGATCACGCGCGGCAGTTCGCCGATCAGAAGTTGGCCGGCGCCGAGACGCCCTTGCCACGCTCGCCGCGGCGAGTCCGTCTTTTGCTCGACGCCGAAGGAGACGCGCAGATCGGCAGCGAAGCTCTTCCCCCATCCGCCGACCACAATCGCATGGGCCGCGTGCGCGTCGCTGCGGAACGCACCGATCCCGCGGATCGAATGCTCTTCCACAAGACCACGCAACAGGCAGCTCTACAACCATGCGTTCGAACAGGCCACACGAGATGGATTCGACGACGCACTCTTCCTCAATTTGAACGGTGAAGTCACCGAAGGCGCCATCAGCAATGTGTTTGCGGTGAAAGACGGCCGCTGGTTCACGCCGCCAATCGAGTGCGGCTTATTGCCCGGCGTTTACCGCAGGTATTTTCTCGAAACGCGACCGGAGATCGAGGAGCGCGTGCTGTCACTTGATGATTTGCGCCACGCTGATGCGATTTACCTATGCAATGCCGTGCGCGGCCTGCGCCGCGTAATCCTGGCTGAGTGATTCTGTCGCGCGACGCCGTGTTTGTTCTGTTCCCTGTTCCCTAATCCCTGTTCCCTGTCTTTTTCACTCCGGCCGCATCACCACTTTGATTGCCTCGCCCGATTGCAGCAGCCCCATCGCCTTCTCGAACTCGCTCAATTTCAGGCGATGTGTGATCACCGGCTCGAGGTTCAGTTTGCCCGTCGCCAGCAGCGCCTCCATCTGGAACCAAGTCTCGAACATTTTGCGCCCATTGATGCCCTGCACCGTTGCGCCTTTGAAGATAATGTCGCGGGCAAAGTCGAGCTCGAATGGCCGCGACGGAATACCAAGCAGCGAAGCGCGTCCGCCGGTGCGCAACAGTGCAAATCCCAGCCGCATCGCCTCAGGATGGCCCGACATCTCAAGCAGAACGTCTACGCCCGTTCCGCCCGTGGCTTCCAGAATCTGTTTTTCTACTTCGTCGGCAGTGGGATCGAGCGCCAGATCCGCACCCATTTCGAGCGCTACTTTTCTGCGATGTGCATTCACTTCGGTAGCGAAGACGCGCGCCGCGCCGCACGCTTTGGCCACGGCAATTGAAAACAGCCCAATCGCGCCGCAGCCCGTAACGGCCACGGTCTTTGCGGCAATCGGCCCGGCAAGCACCGTGTGCACTGCGTTGCCCAGCGGGTCGAGCAGCGAAGCGTAGTCGTGCGGAATTGATGGCGAAAGCTTCCAGATGTTCGACTCGGGAATTACGGCGAAGCCGGCGAAAGCGCCGTCTGCATCCACGCCCAGAATGCGGACGTGCTGGCAAACGTGAGCCAGGCCGGTGCGGCATTGCAGGCACTTGCCGCAGGCCACGTGCATCTCGGCGCTCACCAGGTCGCCCTCGTGCACCGTTGTCACGCCGCGGCCGAGCGCGGCCACAGCGCCCGAGAACTCGTGCCCCGGAATCAGCGGAGGGCGAATGCGCCCCTTGGCCCACGGGTCCCAGTTGTAGATGTGCAGGTCGGTTCCGCAAACGCTCGCGGCCTGGACGCGCACCAGCACCTCACCGGGACCGGGCACAGGAACGGGCACTTCGCGCAGCTCGATGCCGGGCGCGGCCTTGGCCTTCACAACGGCCTGCATGGTGGCGGGCATAACGGTGAACCCTCCCTGGTACCGCAGACGAATAAGTCTATCAACCGCCGCTCGGTGGTAGAACTTTGTAGGGAGTCAAAGATGGCAAGGAACGGGGTTGCGGCGCGGTGGTTCGTTGAATTTCTGGCGGCATTGTTATCGGCAGGGTTTTTTGCCGCAGGGCCCACGGCGCGCGCCCAAACAGAGGACCCGGCGTGGTTGCGCTACGCCAGCGGGCATGAGCACGCTGTCATTCCCGCTTCGGTTCGCGCGCTCGGCACGAACGTGCTTGAGCAGTCGGCCGTCGAGGAGCTTCAACACGGCATCGCTGGAATGACGGGCGCGAACACGGCGAGCGGTGGGGAAACGGTCGTCGGCACGCTCGATGAAGTTCGCGCAGCATTTCCAGGTCTCGCGGTCCCGGCTCAAATTGGCGCGCACGGATTCTGGCTGAAGCGGACCTTGTGGCAAGACCAGCCCCTGGTGATCGTTGCGGGGTCGAATGAGCACGGGGCCCTCTTTGGCGCGTTCGATCTGCTGCGCCGCATAGCGACCGATGCCGACCTCTCCAAGCTTGACGCGATCGAGAACCCCGCCATGCCCATCCGCTGGGTAGAGGAATGGGATAACGCCGACGGCAGCATCACTCGCGGCTACGATGGCCGGTCGATCTTCTTCGAGGGCGGAAAAGTTCGCGATGATCTGAGCGAAGCCACCGCCTACGCGCGCCTGCTCGCATCGGTCGGGATCAACGGATGCAATGTCAATAATGTCAACGACGCGGCGCCGTTCCTGGAGCCAGGCATGATCAAAGGCCTGGCGCGGATCGCCGATGCCATGCGCCCCTGGGGCGTGCGGCTCGCCATCAGTGTCGACATTGCCAGCCCGCAACAAATCGGCGGCCTCAAGACCTTTGATCCCGCCGATCCGCAAGTGAAAGCCTGGTGGGCCGCAAAGTTCAATGAGATCTACCAGCAGATTCCCGATCTCGCCGGCGTCACGGTGAAGGCCGACTCAGAGGGGCAGCCCGGTCCTGCGAGCTATGGCCGCAGCCCGGCCGACGCCGCAAATGTCCTGGCCAACGCTCTTGCTCCGCACGGCGGCGTGGTGCTCTATCGCGCCTTCGTCTACAACAACCATCTCGACTACAACGACATGAAAGCCGATCGCGCGCGCGCAGCCTACGATATTTTTCATCCTTTGGACGGAGAGTTTGCTCCGAATGTAGTCGTGCAAATCAAATACGGGCCCATCGATTTTCAGACAGAGGAGCCGGTATCGCCGCTCTTCGCCGGGCTGGACAAGACCAACGAGGCTATGGAGCTCCAGATCACGCAGGAGTATCTCGGCCAGCAGCGGCATCTCGTCTATCTCGCGCCGCTTTGGAAGGAGAAGCTCGACTTCGATCTGCACGCGGAAAACCGTTCAACGCCGGTGAAGTCAATCATCGAAGGCAAGACATTCGATCAGCCGCTTGGCGGAATGATCGGAGTCTCCTGCGTCGGTCGCGACAACTGGCTTGGAGCGCCGCTGGCCATGGCCAACCTCTACGCCTTCGGCCGGCTCGCGTGGAATCCCAATTTGAGTGCGGAGCAAATTGCCGCGGAGTGGACAAAGCAAACCATCGGCGCCCAGCCCGACGTTGTTGCGACGGTCGACAAGATGCTCATGCAATCCTGGCCCACGTATATCGACTACACGGGCTTCCTGGGCACGCAAACGCTCACCGACATCACCGGCAGCCACTACGGTCCGAACATCGAAGCCAGCGAACGCAATGGTTGGGGCCAATGGCACCACGACGACGCCAAAGGAATCGGCATGGACCGAAGCGTCGCGACGGGGACCGGCTACACCGGCCAATATCCCCCGTGGGTAGCGAAAACCTATGAATCGGCCGCCACCACTCCTGAGAGTCTGCTGCTGTTTTTTCATCACGTACCCTGGACCTACAGGTTGTATTCAGGCAAAACCATCATTCAGTACGTTTACGACAGCCACTACAAGGGCGCTGAAGAAGCGGCGCAGCTCGCCGATGAGTGGGCCACGCTGAAGGGCAAGATTGATCCGCAGCTCTACGAAGATGAGCGCGCGCGGCTGGAGTACCAGGCCGGCCATGCCATCGTCTGGCGCGACGCGATCGCGCAATATTTCCTGAAGGAGACCGGCACCCCCGACGCGCTTGGCCGCGCCTGGCGCTTTCCGGGCCGCATGGAAGCCGAAGACGCGCGCCTCACCGGATACAAAATCATCGACATCACGCCGTGGGAAGACGCTTCCGGCGGAAAAGCCGTGTCCTGCGATGCAGACTCCGCGCAAAAGACCTGCACCGCCGAATGGACCTACAAGGGCAAACCCGGCCGCTTTGACGTTGCCGTGCAATATTTTGACTTGCAGGGCGGCGTGGCGCACTTCACGCTCGCAATCAATGGAACGGAGCTCGTCTCCTGGGCAGCCGATGCCAAGCTGCCCTCGCGCCGGCCGAACGGCGACAACTCAACGCGCTTTACCGCGCGCGGTCCGGAAGGACGAGGCTTCGAGTTGAAGGCGGGCGACGTGCTGAGCGTTGAAGGTGCGCCCGACGCAAGCGATCCGGCGGCGCTCGACTACATTGAGCTTGCCCCGGCCAAATAATTGCTGCGCGGCGCTTTCAGGCAAAGCCCCAACGCACTCGCCTCAATCTGAAGGTTGTGCTTCGCCGTCAGGCGCGGCCTTCGGTTGCAGCCCGCTGCTCCGCGCGCATCGCGTCAATTTCGCTGATCAGTTCCAGCACCTGCTCCCGCTTGCGTTGGCTCAGGTCGAGAAAGCGAATCCCCACCGTGTTGCGGTCGTGGATTGCTTGAATCACGCCGCCCAGACGAAACGGCAGTCCCTGGTACCGGAACTCGGTCTCCACGCGCGTGTAAATCCCCACGGGGAAGTGCTCGTCAGTGCGGATGCGGCAACCCGTCAGGCTTAGATCCAGAATCCGGCCTCGCAGCGTGGATCCCACATTGACGAGGAGGATCGTCGCAGTGGTGTCGACCTCGTGGCGGGACTGCTGCCGGCGTTCCCGGCCCACGGGCTTTCGCGGAGATTGCGGTACTGGATCCGGCTGAGCAAGAGGCTGTGTCGCCAAATGTTCCGCGACCAGCAGGTTCACTCCTTCAGCCCGGGCCTCCGACGTTTCCTCCATCGCGCAGATCACATTGGCCAGCTCCACCATGCGCTGCGGAACCACATTGACAAAGCGGATACCGAGAAGGTTGTGGCCGTCGGTCCACTGCAACACGCCGCGAAATCGGAAGGAGATTCCGTTGACTTTGAAGAAGACTTCGACCGGCAGGCGGGACCGCGCGGTCACTGGCTCCATGGTTCGTATGCGGCATCCTTCCTGGCTCAAATCGACGAGGCGAGCCTGAAGTGGCGCGCCATAGCCCACGAAAAGAACAACGGATTCCTCATCGACTGAGTAACGTGGATCGGAACGGCGTTCGACCGGAGGGGCCGCGAACTTGTTCCTGTCTTCCCACCCGCCCATGGCGCGCTCCGCTCAAACAATCAGCGAAGAACGATGCCCGTCGGCGGGGGCCCGTCGGTTAGTGCCCGTCGGGTAACTCCGGCGCATGGTCCGATGCCTGGTCCCATGGCTCGGCGGGCGCGGCATCCGCGGCTCCTCGGCCCATCAGGCGATCGTAACGATACACATCGCTGGTAGTCCCCAGCGACTCGTTGTACAGGCTGATGGCGCCTATAAGCTGCGTCAGCTCCTCGCTGAATGCATGGATTGCCTGCAATTGATTGGCCGTCGCGGGTAGTTCATATTGGGAAGTCTTAATGAATTTCTGGTAGCCGCGGTCAAGAAGCCGCGCCACTTCGTCACCCACCAGAATTCCGGGACGGATAGCGTAGGCGGCCGGCGCGTCTTCCGGATCGTCCGCGCGGCGCGGCGCCACCAGAACCGCTCCCACTCCATGCTTGCTCACCAGCACACTTCCGGCGACTCCAGGCATGCGGAGCCACTTCAAAGGAATGCGCGCGCAACAGTTCCAGCGTTTGATCGAAGTTCGGATGAGGGGAGCGTTTTTTCATGAGGGTCGCCTACACTCAAAAGAATACCGGATGCGTCTGGAGAATTCCCGTTCCTCCGGTCTTGCGCGATGGTGGTGCTGGGCGTATTTGTTATGAACTCACGAACTTCACATTCCGGACCCCGTTTCCTCTTGAGGCCAACGGAGATCGCATGAGCTCTCTGCGCCTGCCCTTAGCCGTCTACCGCGAAGTTCGCACGCACTGTGAGCAAGCCTTTCCGCATGAGTGCTGCGGGGCGCTGCTGGGCCGCATGACCGCCGGCGGCTGGCAGATCGATTCGCTGGTGCGGGCAACGAACACCCGCGACGAATCACGGCGCGACCGCTATGAGATTGCCCCCGACGAGCTGGTGAAGATCGCGCGCGAGGCTCGCAGCCGGGGCCTTGAGATCGCCGGCTTTTATCACTCCCACCCTGAACATCCCGCGCGCTGGTCGGCCACGGATCTTGAAGAAGCTCACTGGCTCGGTTGCGTAACCGTCATCACCGAAGTGATTCAAGGCAAAGCTGCGGAAACGAACGCGTTCCTGCTTGCCGGAACCGCCGAAGAAGACAAACACTTCGTCCCGCAAACGATCCAGATTGACGACGCCGGCACAGACGCAAGCCCCGCCTGATTCAACCCTGTGCAGAGGAGACTCCCGTCCGCTGAATGGCTTCCATCCATCCCTATCTTCACGAAAATGAAAAACTTCTTTACACCATCCACTTTCGGGCCTCATAATCGCTGTGCCCTGGAGAGCTTGCGCTTCCCGTTCCCCTTCCCTAATCGCAAAGAAACTCCGAGCCAATCAAGGAGGATTCTCGAAATATGAAGATCATGCGTCCCGCTCTGTTTGCGCTGTCCCTCGCGGCCGGTGGAAGTCTGTTCGCCGCGGCACAGGAAATGCATCATCCGCCCAAGGTTCTCTTGATCGAGCGTGAGTTCCTCAAGCCGGGAAAAGGCGGCTCGCTGCACGACAAATCCGAAAGCAAATTCGTGGCTGACATGGCCGCCGCCAAGTGGCCCACCCACTACATTGCCCTCAATTCGTTGTCGGGCAAATCGCGCGCCTTGTACCTCATCGGCTATGACACTTTTGCCGACATGGAGAAGGACAACAACGCCTTTATGGCGAACACGTCTCTCTCCGCGACGCTGGACAAGGATACTCAGGCCGATGGCGAACTGCTCGATTCGTCCGACCAATTCATCCTCACGCTCGACAACGAGCTGAGCCTCCGTCCCGATGTTGATATTGCGCAAGCTCGCGACTTCGAGATCACCTCGTTCCTCATTAAGCACGGCAAGGGTAAGGAGTGGCACGAGCTGGTCAGCCTGGTCGTCGAAGCGCACAAGAAAGCCGGAACCAGCGCGCACTGGGCGACCTATGACCTCGCCTACGGCGGCGACGATGAGTACGTTGCCTTCAGTGTCGACAAGTCGCTTTCCGAAATCGATACCGGTTTTGCTGAGGATAAGCAATTTCGCGATGCCCTTGGCGAAGACGGGCTGAAGAAACTCCGCGATCTCGAAGCCGACTGCATCGAAAGTTCCGATTCAGAGTTGTTCGCGATCAATCCCGTTCAGAGCTACCCAATGGATGAGTGGGTCAAGGCTGCTCCGGATTTCTGGAAGCCGAAGCATGCCGCGCCCGCCGCCAAGCCCGCCGCGAAGCCTGCGGCAAAACCCGCGCAGTAGCGCCTCGACTAACGCCTCGCGCCGGCGGCTCTGAGTGAACCTGAGAGCTGCCGGCCGCAGAGCGATACGCCGCACCGGCCCGGTACACTGAAGGTGACCGGAGATCCCGCGCCATGGGCGCTGCCACTACCCCAATCCAACTCCCAGAGCTGACCAGCGCCGATCTCGCGCGCTATGCCCGGCACATCTCCCTTCCTGAAGTGGGGATCGATGGGCAAAAGAAGCTCAAGGCCGCTCGTGTTCTTTGCGTTGGCGCAGGCGGCCTCGGTTCGCCGCTCGCGCTTTATCTGGCCGCAGCCGGCATCGGGACCCTCGGAATTGTGGACTTCGATGAGGTGGACGCAAGCAACTTACAGCGGCAGATCATCCACACCACGAACGACATCGGCCGCCGGAAGCTTGACTCCGCCGAGGAAAAGCTCACTGCGCTCAATCCGGGCGTGAAGGTGATCAAGCACGAGACGATGCTGACCAGCGCCAACGCCCTCGACATTCTCAAGGAATACGACATCGTCGCCGACGGTACTGATAACTTCCCCACGCGCTACCTGGTCAATGACGCGTGTGTTCTTCTGGGCAAGCCCAATGTTTACGGATCCGTCTTCCGCTTTGAAGGCCAGGCCAGCGTTTTTGCCACGCGCGAAGGGCCTTGCTACCGCTGTCTCTATCCAGAGCCGCCCCCGTCCGGCATGGTGCCGAATTGCGCAGAGGGCGGAGTGCTGGGTATCCTGCCCGGCCTCGTTGGCGTCATTCAAGCCACCGAAGTCATCAAGCTTGTCTTGGCTAAAGGCGAGCCGCTGATCGGGCGCCTCCTCCTCATCGACGCGCTTGCCATGCGCTTCCGCGAGCTCAAATTGAAAAAGAATCCCGAGTGCCCGGTCTGCGGCGAAAATCCGACGGTCACGCGGCTCATTGATTACCAGCAATTCTGCGGCCTTGCGCCCCAATCCAGTCAGGAGAAAACCTTGAACAACGGCATTCCACAAATCACAGTGCAGGAACTGAAGCAACGCCTCGACGCCGGCGACGACCTCATGATCCTCGACGTCCGCGAACCTCACGAGTATCAGATCGCGAACATCGGCGGCACGCTCATTCCCATGAACGAAGTGCCGCAGCGGCTGGCCGAGATTGACCGCAACCGGGAGATCGTCGTGCAGTGCCGCTCCGGCGCCCGCAGCCAGCGCATCGCCGAGTTCCTCGCCGCGCAGGGCTACCCCAATGTGAAGAACCTCGCAGGTGGGATCCTCGCGTGGGCCGATCAGATCGACCCCAAGGTGCAAAAGTACTGAAAACGCAGTTCACCGCGTCCGATCGACCGCGCCGCAGCCTAAAGAAAAACATGACCCTCGACTCTCCAGCCCTTACCGGCAGCCATATTCGTCTTGAGCCGCTGTCGCCGGCTCACGCGGACGGACTTGTCGCTGCATCTTCGGGCGATCCCACGCTTTACCAATGGAGCGCCGTGCCCATCGGTCGCGACGCGGTTCTTCGCTACATTGATGCAGCACTTGCATTGCGCGAAGCGGGCACCGCGCTGGCCTTCGCCACTATTCGGGTCGCGGACGGCGTCGTCGTCGGTTCCACGCGGTTTTTTGATATCGACCGCTGGGCATGGCCCGCAGGCCATCCGCGCCACGGCCGCCAGAATCCCGACGTCTGCGAAATCGGCTACACGTGGCTGGCGCATGAAGCCGTTCGCACTGCGGCCAATACCGAGGCCAAACTGCTCATGCTGACACACGCGTTTGAAGTTTGGGGGATGCTCCGCGTCTGCCTGCACACTGACGCGCGCAACAAACGTTCGCAGGCGGCCATCGAGCGCATCGGGGGCAAGTTCGAGGGAGTTCTCCGCGCGCACCGGATGGCTTCCGACTTCATCGCGCGCGATTCCTGGCGCTATTCCATTGTTGCGGAAGAATGGCCCGAGACGAAACGCCGCCTGACGGAGCGCTTGCGGCCCGCGGAACCCCATTCAATGAGTTGCTGACAGTTGACGGTATCAGCAGAGATTATCGCGCGGGCCTCGCACCGAATACGCGCTTGAACCATCCCGGCTTGCGTTCGCAGTATGGCGACCGCTGGCGTTTCGAGTGCATGTGATAATCCCTGCACCGTTGGCAATCGCCGTGCCGCTCGCAGTCCTTCTTAGGGCAAGTACAAACCGCCGGCTTCTCTGCGACGATCGCGAAAACCTGCACCTTGTCTTTCATCATGCTTCCACCATCGGCTTGCCGTTCCCGTTCTCGTCCATCTTGCCAAAGATCATTTTGCCGCTGGCGGTTTGCAGCACGCTGGTGACCGAAATCCCAACAGACCGCCCGATCAGCTTCCTGGCGTGATCCACCACTACCATGGTGCCGTCATCCAGGTAGCCCACGCCCTGGTTGTACTCCTTGCCTTCCTTCAAAATCAATACGCTCATGCGCTCGCCGGGCAGCACCACTGGCTTCAAAGCATTGGCCAGGTCGTTGATGTTCAGCACTTCAACGTGGTGCAGGTGAGCCACCTTATTCAGGTTGAAATCGTTGGTCACCACCTTGGCTTCCCATTTCTTCGCCAGCTCCAAAAGCTTCAGGTCCACCTCGCGAATCGAGGGAAAGTCGTCGGGCACAATCTGCACCAGGATTTTGTCGTTCGACTGCATGCGCTGCAGCATATCCAGGCCGCGGCGTCCGCGCTGGCGCTTGGAGCCATCGGTGGAGTCGGCGACGGTCTGCAACTCGCGCAGGACGAACTCCGGCACCACAAGGGTTCCATCAATAAAGCCGGCTTCGGCGATGTCAGCGATGCGGCCGTCGATAATGACGCTGGTATCCAGCACCTTGGCGCTGCGGCGGGTGGGCTTATCGCCCGAAAAGACCGTGCCCAGCGCGGCGGGGTTCAGCAGGTCGCCCTTGCTGGCGCCCACCAGCAAGCCGACATACGTCATAAGGAAGAGTACGAAGATCTGCAGGACGGCGGAGTTAGAGCTGGAGAGCGGTGCCGAGCGCAGCACAAGGCAGAACAGTGCCGCCCCGACAATGCCGAGCACGCTGCCCACAACGGCGCCGATCAGCCGCCGCAGCGTGAGAGCTCTGACGCGCATCTCGAAGACGATGACCGCGCCCGCCGCAACCGCGCCTACGATTGCGCCCTCCCAACCCGTCGCTAGTCCGAAGGGGCGAAGAAAGTAGCAAACCGCGGCAAGCAAGAGGACAAAAAGAAGACGTAAAAGGACCAGGTCCATACGAACCAACTTTCACCGGAGGCACACTTTCACCGCCAGCGTACAGCCATCGTTACAGCCATAAGTGGGGAGTATGCGGAAAGTTGTGCGACTTCGTCAAGTGGGAAGCGGTAACGCAGGACCACAGATTCGGTACCAGGGCGCGGGATGAGAGCCAGCCGGCTTGACCAGCCGTTCTTTGAACCTCACCAGCTTGAGATCGCTGTAAACCGGAAAGGGCCCGGCTCGCCAACTTCGCAGTCTCATCAGGGATGTGACCTTAAGCCGCCGGCATTGCTTCCGGCCGATCCGCGGTCCTATTCCCTCGTCCCTGCTCCCTGGTCCCGGCTTTTCTCACGACGCCGCAGCCAGGACATCGTCCTGGGCCACGCGGTGCGCGCCCTTGCGGGGGCCGCGCTTGCGCGCGCTCATTACTTTCACGCGCTCCAGCAGCTCGAACGAAGTGCAGTTCTTCCTGGCCATCACCGCGTCGGCCACATGCATTTCTCCGCCCACGGCCTGGGCATCGCCAAGCAGAAGCATGGGCACATGCGACCGCATGCGCTTCAGCCGTTCCGCGAGCTGAATCCCGCTCATCTGGGGCATGTGGGTGTCGGCCAGGACAAGGTCGATTTGCGGCGTCGCGGAAAAAACGGCGATCGCCTCCTGACCGTTTGAAGCCGCCAGCACGCGGTAGCCATTCGTTGCCAGCGTGAACTTGAGCACCGAAAGCTCTTGCTCATTGTCGTCTACACAGAGGATCACTTTCTTCGGACGCATGGTATGGGGGTTACTCCTGATTCAATTTCAATGCCACGTTTCAAGGCAACAATTTCCCGCCCGTAGAGCGGGTTCAAGGTACAGCTAAAAGTCTCTGGCCCGGTAGACAGCAACAAGGCTGGCTCGTTTATTCCGGTTCTGCGCGCACAGTTCGCCCACATGTGTGCCCGCACCCCTTTCGGGATGCAGCCACTCTCATGGCAAGGCAACCGGCTCGAGACCCTCAACGGCTCAATCTTGCTTTGCAGTCGAGTGCTCAGCGGATTGGTGCGTCAGGCAAATTCCAGCATGACGCGCCAGTGAATTGTCTGCTACGAATCGAAACAGTACGGGTACCGGCGAATCGTGAAAAGAGGGAAAACGAAGCGAAGATGCCAATGAAAATCCGATTGAAACAAGTGGAAAACCGCTACAACACACACACAACGCAACTTGCGAAGATGAATATCTGTTGAAAGCATGTGCATCACGGCAGGAAAAGCTGTCCTTTTGCAACAAGAACTGTGCTGCCCGCTACGCGCACATCGCTCACCCTCGCATTTTCTTTTTGTGCGGAAAGAAAAAGATTGCTCGGCCGTCCCATCTCCACGCCCTGGCGCACATGCACGCGCGCACCCGGCTGAACCGCGCCGTGAGCTACAAGGTACGCAATGGCGCAGCCGGCCGCCGAGCCCGTCGCCGGATCTTCACCGCCATTAAACTGCATCCTTGCCCTGTAGCACTTCGTTTTTTCCTGGTCTTGGTCAGGGTCTGGTGCGACAACGTAAAACCACCTTGCGTCGCGTTCGCGCAGCCACGCCGTCGCTTCTTCCTGATTCACCTTGAGCCGCGCCAGAACCTCCTGAGAGCGGAGCGCCACAATGGCGAATGCCGTTCCGGTCGAGACCACCTGTGGTGGCAGAGCAGGATCAAGGTCGTCCGGCTCCAATCCCGCCAGGCGTGCCACGATTGCTCGGTCAAGTTCCGCGCCAAACTCCGGATCGCGCTGCGTCATCTCGCCGAAGAACCCCTTCGAGCTACTAGCGTCCGCCTCGAACCGCACAGGGAGCGGTCCGACATTCTCGGCCAGAGTCACCGTGTCGTGTTGCACCGTTTCCGGCGCGAGCATCTTCAAAACGCTCGCCGTGCCCAGCGTCGGATGGCCGGCGAAGTTGAGCTCTTCCCGCGCGGTGAAGATGCGCACGCGCACGCCCTCGGCCTGCTCAATCGCTTCTTCTCGGCGCTCAATGAATGTGGTCTCAGAAAGATTGAACTCGCGCGCGATGGCCTGCATTTGCTCAGTCGTAAGGCCGCACGTGTTCATCACCACCGCCAGCGGATTGCCGGCGAGCGGCTCGGCAGTAAAGACGTCTACTACGGAATAATCGAGGGTCGGCAAACCGTGCGCACCTCAAGAGATGCTCCAGTGTACGACCGATCGAGAAGCGGCGCACTTGTGGAAACGCGCGGTCCTGTGGATTCGCTTGCGGAGCGCTGATTGCGAAGGATTTCTTTAGAGTTCGATCAGCGGGCGAGACTGGCGGGTTTTGGCGCGATCAAGAAAGATTCTCAAGCGCAGCGCTTCGGCGCGCTCGACGTTCACCAGCCGCATCTGGCGGCGGATATGGTCGATATCGTTCAGCCGGTCCAGTTGCGCTTCATCGTAAGCGGCATCGCGCTCCAGCTTGGTAATTCGCTCCTCGAGGGTCTGGCGGAATCGCGGGCTGATTTCCAAGCCTTCCTGAACGGCGAACTGAAGGTCCATGAACCTCACCTCGAAGCGGGAATGTCCGAGGCCGATATTTTTGTTTGCGGCGGCCTCAAGTTTTTCCCTACGCCGCCGATACTATCGAAGCGCCATCCTCCGCGCCAGATTACGGGTTGCGCAACTTCGGTAACCTGGTGTCCGAAAATCGGACAGAGATGGTCATCGCTCACTGTTCACAGTACTTCGTTCGCAGTTCACAGCCCCTCGGGCGAATCGGACGCGGCCCCGGCCATGGCTGAGCAACCATGCACTGTGAACTAAGAACTGCGAACTGCGAACTACGAACTACGAACTGTGAACTCTCGTCACCGGTCCGCAACAACTCCCAATTCAATCTGCGCCCCGCTCTCGATCTGAATATTTTGCCGGGAGGCCAGCAGCACACCGGAAGATGTGCTGTTTCCAGCGAGCATCACACCAGGAACTCCCGTGGGATGCGGAACAGCGCGCGCCGCGGCAACCCCATGAGCCCCGGCATCTGAACCCAATCCACCGGCTCCACGCGCTGCCGAGCTTTCGGTCGATCCAAGGCCAGTGTCCGGTCGGTTACGCGAATAAACGGCCGCATCGGAGACTCCGTCCACCTGTCTGGTTCCGTAACTGGGTGCGCCGCCGCCGTAGTCGCGGCCTCCCATGTTTCCAGCGTTTACCGTGCCTCCGGGTGGCGCCGGCATTCCCATCATGTTCTCGTCGTTCGCTTGTGGCGTGGTCATCGAGCTGGCGCTCGGGTTCACTGCGCGAATCAGCGTGTGAACTGCAAGACTGTGCCCATTCTTCAGCTCCGCGTGGTCGAAGGCAATCGCAATGCGTGCCGGCCCATGTTGCTCGTCGTAGGCCTGCGCCTCGGTCACTTGACCCACAAGGCGCGTTCCTCGGGGAATCACCGTGCCGTCGGAGGTCTGCGCTTTATCCGTTGTCTTGATCTCCACCCGATCGCCCACTTTGGCGGTCTTTGAATCCAGCTTATCGTTGAGCTCGCACCTTACCCAGCTCATCTCATAGGCGTGCGCGAACGCCAAGTCGCCGAACCCTCCCGCGGTAGACGCGTAAGTCATCTTTGTGGAGTCGCCCGCCGGCCCGGTTTCATCCGGCTGCTGCGCCGGCAGCGAAACGCTTGCGAGCGCCGTAATAGCCACCGCAAAAGATAGGGCGAGTTTCATCGAGAGATCCTTTTTTGAAGCCCCGCTCACATCCGCGCCGTCCGATCAAATGGCTGCTGCATTCAATGCGGTGGCAAGGCCGTCAGTTCTCCGGCGTCGGCGCGAAGTAGCCCTTGCGCACCTGCACTTTCAGGCTGTCTCCGTTGTCGCCTTTGCACTCCAGACCAATGTGCCGGAACGTTCCATCCTGCTTCGAATCGGTGGGCGTGTAACTGGCCACGTACTGGGTGCGCAGCTCGGCTTCAATCTCCTCAAACGCGGCTTGCAGCTTGGCGCCGTTGTTCCCCACGTCGATGATCCGGCCGCCCGTCTCTTCAGAGATCTGTTTTGCGGGAGAGTAGCCGTAGTAGCCCTCGCCCTGGCTCCAGTACATGGCCCGGTCGGCAATCAGGATCACATAAACGATGACGTTATTTCTCTCTGCGGCTCCGATCGCATCTTTGATCTTGTGGTCGCTGCCCTCATCCTCGCCGTCGGTCAGAATGATCAGCGCTTTGCGGCCGGTTTCCTGGTTGAGTTTGTTGTTGGTCGCCTCATAAATGGCGTCATAGAGCACAGTGCCCTTGGGATTGCTGATCGGGACTGGGCCGCCGCCAAGGCCTGGTATGCCTCCGCCATTGCCGCCGGCAGTGTTGATCTGCGCCTTGTCCATGGCTCGTGCAAGCAAGTGGGGGCTGTTCGTGAAATCCTGCAGCAAATCCACATTCACGTCGAATGAGGCCAGGAAAGCTTCATCCTGCTTCCGCAAAACCTGCTCCAGAAACTGGCTGCCCGCCTGTTGCTCCAGCGGCAGCAGTCTCTGCTGGCTACCCGAAGTGTCGAGCAGAATTCCCAGGGTCAGGGGCGTGTCGGTTTCAGCCACAAAGCTCTTGAACGTTTGCGGCGCCTTGTCCTCCGTCACGCTGCACTCATCGCGGGTGAGATGCGGAACCAGGGTCCCGTTCTTGTCCTTGACGGTAAAGAACAGGTCGACCAGGTTCACCTGCACCTTAAGGGTCTCCATAGGATTTTCATCGGGCGGAGGAGCGGGCGCAGTACTCACCGGCGGCGCGTCGGGCGATGGCGCGAGCTGGCCCCATCCCATTGCCGGCAACACCGGCAAACCAACCAGCAACGCGGCAACTCCGATCCCTCGGGCACACCCTGAGCGCATAATGCTCCGTTAGACGAGAATTCGATCCCTAAGAGAGCATATCGCGCTTGTTCGTTTGCAGGTCTTCGCGTGCGTGCAGGCAACCTGCGAGCCTCCGGCGCGTCTGATATTCTGACGATTGCGGCATTGTGCATGTGCGTCGCAGCTTTCAGCGGGCGCAAGAAGGGCCTTGAGAGGACGAATTCGCTGTGAAAAGTTGGAAAGCCATTGCGCCAGTGGGACTTCTGAGCATCGGGCTGGTGCTGGCTTCAGGGGTTCTGGCCCAGCAGCAACCGGCCCCCGTACCCGACGCGCCCACGCCCCAGGCTCCGCCGCCGCTTCCGGGCGTCAGCGGTGGAATCACTCCCGGAGTCGGTGCAGGAGAAGCTCCCACAACTCCAGATTCCGGCTCAACCCCTGGCGCGCAAACTGCGCCTGACCAGCCACAAACGCCCCCGAGCCCCCAGCCCGCAGTTGAGCAGCCAGCGCCGAACTTGCACGATGCTCCGCCGGCGCAAAGTCTCTCCGCGGTGCCGACTATCACAGTGAACGTGAATTTCGTTCAGGTTCCGGTCACCGTGAAGGACTCCAAAGGCAATCTGGTTTCGGGGCTTACCTGGCGCGACTTCACCGTGTATGAGAACACAACCCGCGAACCGTTGCGGGTGTTCAGCGTGGATCCGGAGCCGCTTTCCATCGCCTTCGTCATCGACCAGACGCTGCCTTCGAACGTAATGGACCAGGTGAACCGTTCCATGGGCTCCATCCAGGGCGCGTTGACGCCTTATGACGAGGCCGCCGTCTTCACCTACACAAACGGCGCGAAGGAGTGGACGGGGTTTACCGGCGCGCAGAGCTCCCGTCTTCCCGCAGTGCTCTCGTTGGCGCAAGCCACCGGCACTGATCCCTCGGTGCCTGTAACCGGCGGGAATCCCTTCGCCGCCTGCCCGATTTCAATCAATGGGAATTGCGCTGACCCGACTCTGCAGCCGGGAGGGTCGACGCAGTCGATCGGGCAACTCGATCTGCCCAAGGAGATTCACACGCTCAACGACGCAATCCTGGCCGCTGCCAAAGAGCTTTCCACGCGTCCCAAAGAGCGCCGGCGCATGATCTTCGTGATCTCCGACGGCAAGGAGTACGGCAGCAAGGCGAGTTGGAAAGAAGTGGTGCGCTACCTGCAAACCAACAAGATCGCCGTCTATGGCACGTTGGTTGGCGACACGGCGCGCTGGGGAGGCGAGTGGGTTGACCGTATCCACATCCCCTTCACCGGTGTTTATGACAACATTCTTTACAAGTACACCGTCGCCACCGGCGGCGATTATTACGCCGAGGGCGGCGTGAACGGCATCGAGCGCAGCTACGCGAAGATCGCCACAGAGGCCCGCGACCAGTACACACTCGGCTACCTGAGCCACGAGTCGATCTACGATGACAAGTTCCGTAACATCGATGTGCGCGTCGACCGGCCCAACGTCACGGTGATTGCCAAGCGTGGCTACTATCCTTCCGCGCAGGATTATAAGTAGGCGCGTCGTCGCAACTTCAGCTTCAAAAACACGAAAGCCTGTGCCGCGGCACAGGCTTTTTATTTCCTCGAAGTCTTAAACGGCACACCGCGCGCCCGAAGCCGATATCGTTGCGACCTGCCCAGTGTTACTTCAGGCTGCTTACTTCGGCTCAACCGGCGCGTTCGATGCCGGCGGCGGGGGTGGGGTGTTTTGCTGCTGAACCGGTTGTGCCGGCGGTGGATCGGGTGTCCCTTTGATCCCCTCGCGGAAACCCTTCAATCCCTCGCCCAACCCTTTGCCTAGTTCCGGCAGCCTCTTGGCCCCGAACAGCACAAACACAAGGATGGCCAGCACGATAATGTGCCAAGGCTGAAGTAGATCGCCCATCGATATTCCTCCACGCGCATCAACTTATCCCGCGCGTTTCTTCACGCGTCTATTGTCGCACAAATGCGGCTTGGCATGCTTGCGGCCTGGCGGTTGTGGCAGACTTAGAAGTGTCGAGGAGGTCTCCCTAATGAAGGCTCTCAAGCTCTTTGCTCTGGCCAGTTTACTGGCGCTCGCCTGCGGCACGGCCAACTCCGCCGGCCGTGACATTTATCCCGATCCCTCGCAGGCCAAAGCCGACCTCGCCGCTGCCCTTAAAACGGCCGCAGCTACGCACCGGCGTGTTCTTCTGGATTTTGGCGGCAACTGGTGCGGCGACTGCCAGGTGCTGGATCTCTATATGCACGACGATAAGAATCGGCCCCTGGTTGACGCGAATTTTGTCGTAGTGCATATCAATATCGGTCACTTCGATGCGAACCAGGACCTCGCCGACAAGTACGATGTCCCGCTCCACAAAGGCGTGCCCGCGCTGGCCGTCCTCAGCGACCGCGGCGCGCTGCTCTACAGCCAGAGGAACGGTGAGTTTGAAGCCATGCGCAGCATGGAATCCTCGTCGCTGACAGATTTCCTGGTGCACTGGAGACCCGAGCGTCCCGGTTGCTCGGCCGTTGTGGTGAACTGCTGAGGATCGCGCTGGAGCTGTACGGCACTACAACCAGCCCCTGAGGAGACCTGATGTACCCGGTTGATGACAGCGGCGACCCCGGCGCAGGCCACGCCATCATGACGCTTTCCAGCCGGGAGGTCTATCGAAACCGCTGGATGCGCGTGCGCGAGGACGAGATCCTCCGCTCGAATGGCCAAAAAGGCGTCTACGGCGTGGTTGAAAAAGAAGATGGCGCCATCATCATTCCCATCGACGGCGATCGAATCTGGCTGGTGGAACAGTATCGCTACACCATTCAGGAGCGGACGCTGGAGTTGCCTCAGGGCACTTGGGATAGGGCCATCGAAGATCCAGAAGAACTGGCGCGCGGAGAATTGCAGGAAGAGCTCGGCTTAAAAGCGGCGGGGATGACCCAGCTGGGCACGATGTGGATCGCCTACGGCTTTGCACGGCAACGCGAACACGTGTTCCTGGCCACGGGCCTCACTCCTGCTGAAAAGAAACCCGACGCCGAGGAGCACGATTTGGTGGCCCACTCCGTTCCCATCGCGGAGTTCGAACGCATGATGCTGGACGGGACGATCCGCGACGATTGCACGCTGGCGGCATGGGGACTTTATTTGATGTGGAAGGCGCGGCAAGCCTCGGCTACCGGCTTATTTGATGACCACCCACGCCGCCCGCCGCGTGACTCGCATCACAAGCGAAAACCAGCAATCTCTGAATAATCAGGGCTGAACGAGGAGTGTGGAGCGATCCGCGCCCCTGCGCGTCTGTGTCCCACAGGCCCCGCACCACATCGGACCCGCATGGTGACTGGCCGCCGGCGCGCAACAAAGGATCACGCTCACAGCGAGACAGCCATGTTCAGGATCATGGAAGCCCGCACCGCCGGCCTCAACATCCGGCAATTCACTGTCGCGGCGCCGCGCATCGCGCGCAAGCAGCGGCCGGGGCAGTTCGTCATCCTCCGGCTTCACGATCGTGGTGAGCGCATTCCGCTTACGATCAAGAGCGCCGATCCGGGGGCCGGCACGATCACGATCGCAGTCCAGACTGTGGGCAAAACCACAGCGCTGCTTAATTCGCTCGATGCGGGAGACTCGATTCTCGATGTCGTCGGCCCGCTTGGACGTCCCTCTGAGATTCGAAACTACGGTACAGCCGTGATTCTGGCAGGAAGCGTGGGAACGGCGATGGCGCTGCCCACGGCAATGGCGCTGAAGGATGCCGGCAACCACGTCATCTTCATTGAAGGTGCTCGCAGCAAAGAGATGGTGGTCTTTGAAGACGAGGTGCGCGCCGCGAGCCATGAGGCGTACATACTCACTGACGACGGCTCCTATGGCGAACAAGGCCTGGTGACCAAGAAGCTCAATGAGCTGATCGCCGCCGGCCGGAAGCTGGACTTTGTTCTTGCCGTGGGCCCCGTACCCATGATGCGCGCCGTTGCTCGGATGACCGCGCCTCTCAACATCAAAACCATGGTCAGTCTCAACTCCATCATGGTCGATGGCACAGGCATGTGCGGCGGCTGCCGCGTGCTGCTCGGCAACCAAAGCAAGTTTGCCTGTGTCGACGGGCCTGAGTTCGACGCCTCATTGGTGAACTTTGACGTGCTGATGCAGCGCAACGCCATGTATCGCGGCCAGGAGTGCCAGTCACTGAGGGAATTTGAGCTGCACAGACAGGAGGAGCTGGCCCGCGTTCGTGCTGCCTTGGCTACCAAAGAAAAGGAAGCAGCGAAACTGCGCGCGAAGCTCGAGGCGCAGGAGGTGAAGCATCATGCCTGACGCCAATCTGCTTCCGCTTAAAGAGCGCATGAAGCTTCCGCGCGTGCACATGCCTGAGCTCGACGCTGAGACCCGCGCGCACAACTTCGCCGAAGTAAACCGCGGCCTCGCTGCAGCGGGCGCCGTTACTGAAGCCGCGCGTTGCATCGCCTGTGCCAAACCCGGCTGCCAGTTGGATTGTCCGGTCGGAGTCAAAATAAAGGAGATCGTTGCGCTCATCTATGCCGGTGATTTTCTTGGGGCGGCCAAAAAGATGCGCGAAGACAACGCCCTGCCCGCCATCACCGGCCGCGTTTGCCCGCAGGAGAGCCAGTGCGAGGGCGGTTGCGTCGTGGGAAAAAAAGGCGAGCCCGTCGCCATCGGCAACCTGGAGCGGTTTATCGCCGACTTCGAGCGCGAGAGTGGCGAGCTGGGATTGCCCGCCATCGCTCCGCCCACGAGTAAGAGTGTCGCCATCGTGGGCAGCGGTCCAGCAGGGCTTTCAGCCGCGGGCGATTTGATTCAAAAGGGCCATCGCGTGCGCGTCTTTGAGGCGCTGCACGAGCTGGGCGGAGTGCTGGTCTACGGAATTCCCGAGTTCCGCTTGCCGAAGGCGATCGTGAAGGAGGAAGTCGACAATCTGCGCCGCATGGGTGTGGAATTCGAAACCAACGTCGTTGTTGGCAAGAGCGTCACGATCGATGAGCTCATGCGCGTGGAAGGATTCGATGCGGTCTTCGTCGCCACTGGCGCCGGATTGCCTGTATTTCTCGGCGTGCCCGGCGAGCACTTGAACGGCGTCTACTCGGCCAATGAATTTCTCACGCGCACGAACCTGATGCGCGCCTACAAATTTCCCGAATTCGATCAGCCCATCTACAACTGCCGCGATCGCGACGTGGTGGTTGTTGGCGGCGGCAATACCGCCATGGATGCTGTGCGCACTGCGCGTCGGCTGGGTGCGAAGACAGCCACGCTGGTCTACCGGCGGTCGGAAGCGGAGATGCCGGCCCGCGCCGAGGAAGTGAAGCACGCGCGCGAAGAAGGCATCGAGTTCCGCATGCTCACCAATCCCATCGAGTTTATCGGCGACGAAAAAGGCTGGCTCAACGGCGCTCGGTGCGTGCGCATGGAGCTCGGCGAGCCCGATGCCGATGGCCGCCGTCGTCCTGTCGCAATCGCCGGATCGGAGTTTGTCTTGCCGGTCGACGTCGCGATCATCGGCGTAGGGACAACCGCCAATCCCCTCATCCAGAGCACAACGCCTGACCTCGCGACCAACAAGCGCAACTACATCGTTGCCGATTCCGAAACCATGCGGACCAGCAAGCGCGGCGTCTTTGCCGGGGGCGACATTGTCACCGGCGGCGCGACGGTGATCCTGGCCATGGGCGCGGGGAGGAAAGCGGCCAAAGCCATCGACGAATATCTAAGAACGAGTGATTGGAGCTGAGGGGCTCAGCCGGTCCTAAAAAAAAGAAAGGGCGGCAAAGCTTTCGCCCTGCCGCCGCCCTGTCCCTGGGTTGTCTTGAAGATACTGCAGTCTTGCTAAACCGTCTTTACTGCAAGAGCTTGGTCACTTCCTGCTGCACCTGGTTAGCCTGCGCTAATGCCGCAATGCCGGTCTGGCTCAGAATCTCGTACTTCGACATGTTTGAAGTGGCTGAGGCATAGTCAGTGGCCTGGATTGCGTTCTGCGCCGACAGCACATTCTCCTGCTGCGTGCTCATCACCTGGCTGAGCGAATTGAGAGTATTGATCTGGGCGCCGATGTAACCATCCTGCGCGGCCACGTCGCTGATGGCCACGTTGATCATGTTCAGCGCTGTTTCGGCATCCGTCTGATTGAGCAGATCGGTCGTGTTAAGGTTCTCACCCGCGCCGTCAGAGTAGCTGGTCGTGGCCACTCCGCCGGCGCCGTTGTTGTCTGCAACCATGCCCACGTTGAGTGCGCCCCCACCGGTGGACGTATCGGTAATGGAGCCGGTGACGCCCATGCTGTAGTAGGCGGACAGGCCAACTGCGGGAGTGTCCTGCACCGCGGTAACGCCGGGATTACCGGCATCGGCGATGGTCTGCGTGAAGGTGGCGCCTTCCGAAGCAGGGCCGTTGGAAACCAGTGTCAGGATGGTACCTGCCGGCTGGGCGCCTACAGCAGCCGGGTTGACGGTTGCAGTGATTCCCAGGCCGGATGCTGTGATGGCGGCCGCCAAGGCGGTCAGTGTGCCAGCGCCTGAGGCGGCATTGAACGTCGTACCATCGATGACCAGGTTCCCCGTCAAGGCATCGCCGGCGGCGCCTGGGGCGGAAAGGGTCACTGTGCCGATCTGGTTCTGGTTGGCGACGTTGGTCGTCGCAGCCACCCCACCTGCCCCCACCGTCGCCGTAGAGCTGAAAGCGTCTGATGCGTTGGCGGATTTGAAGGTGAGGATCTTCCCCGTGCTGTCGACCGAGGCTGTAACACCGTAGTTGCCGGCGTTGATGGTCGCAGCCAGATCGGCGGCATTATCCGTTTTATTCGCAGTTCCGAGGGTAATGGCGGGGTTGGACCCGATGGTGAGCGTACCCCCCGTGTATGCCTGGTTGGCGTTGCCGGTGGTGATGGTGCCGATGGTATTGCTAAACGAGCCGCTTACGATTGGGGTCCCGGTCAGAGTGACGGCGCCCGCCGACGCGGTCATGTTGGTGCTCGATACGGTCACAGCCGGGTTGGCGGATGTGAAGGTCAAAAGCGTACTGGCCGCATGCCCGTCCAGATATCCAGAGGAATTCACAGAAGCCGTGACACCATACCCCGCGGCATTGACGGTGGCCGCCAGGTTCGCGAGCGTGTCCGTTGAGTTAGCCGTCCCAAGGGTGATGACATGCGTCTTGCCGTCAGAGGCGACAATCGAGAGCGTGCCCCCGGTGAGCGTGTCTCCAGCCGCGGCGACGGTGAGGGTGCCCACTTCGCCGGCGCCATTTGTTCCCGTGCCCAATCCGTCGCCGGAGATGATGATGCCGGTATCGGTACTGCCGCCGCCGGCCGTATTCGCCGCCGCGGCCGCGCTGGCCGAGGCAGTGCCTGCCTGGGCTGCGGTCCCAAAGCTCGCGCTCAATCCCAGTCCCGAGGCGTTGATGGCGTTGATCATGCCCTGGGCAGTGTTGGAGTAATTCGTCCCCGTACCTACGGTGATGCTCGCTGTCGCGGGCGTAACGGTCCCGCTCGATCCCCTGGCAAGGTAACTCACTGTGATCGAAGTTGACCCACTGGCATTCAAGCTGTCGGAGGCGGAGGCATTTGTCCCATCTTTTGTGAGATCGATGAACACGTTGTTCTGTCCGCTGGAGTAGGACATCGCGCCGCCAGTATCGCCCAGGCTCGACGACGACAATGTGCGAATGAATAAGTCGTCCACCGACGAGCCGGCCTGCGAAGAATCGCCGGTGTAAATCGCGACCGTGGAGTTGTTGAAGACCTGCTCCTGGTTGTAGGTCGTCGTAGATCCAATGTTGTTGATCTCGGCCATGATCGATTGATATTCCTGGTTGGCCGCGCCCTCCTGAGTCGAATTGAGGGTGCCGTTCGAAGCTTCGGCGGCCAGCGTAACGGCACGGTCCAGCAGGCTCGTCACCTGCGAGAGCGCCCCGTCTGCCACTTGCATCAAACCCACGCCTTCCGTGGCGTTGGTTCCGGATTGCGTCAGCGCAACTGAGTTCGCCTCTAGTCCATTCACCAGCGAGAGACCGGCAGCGTCATCGGCTCCGGAGTTGATCTTGGAACCCGACGACAACTGTTGCAGAACCGTCTGCAAGCTGGCATTCGTGTTGTTGAGATTATTCTCAGCGTAGATTGCCGACAGATTGTTCAAAACACCGAGGGCCATGGGATCAACTCCTTCGCGGATGCCCTGCTGCCCTCAAATCCGTTGGCGCTTCGTTCGTACCGCCAAAGCCGCCGCCACTTCCGGATGGGCCTGTTCGCATCCACCCCCTTCATCGGTCGGGGCCAAAATAACTTTAGTCATCGATCTTGAATATTTTTCGGCCGCATCTGTTTCGCGGTGATTCAAGCTGTCGCACCACCAGACAAACGCTGTCGCAACACGCTTCAGCACCTGTCCCGTTGCTGTGCACCGGCCTGTCTCGATTCGACGCATGTTGTCCGCGGTCCCACACGCGAATCGGCTGCGCCTCCCTCCGACAAATCTCTGCATCAACCCAAGAAAAAGCCCTCCGGCGAGCGCCGGAGGGCCTGGGCGAACCGCATTTGGATTTTCCTACGCCGCCTCTTTGCGCGAGGGCTTGTGTCCCCACATTCCGTAGTAAGCCACGTAGAGATATCCAACAATGGGAAGGATGAATGCGTACTGAATGCTTGTCTTGTCGGCCAGGATGCCAAACAATGGCGGAATCACCGCGCCGCCGACATTCCCGATCGTCAACACGCCTGAGCCTTTGCTGGTGAGCGGCCCCAGCTCTGCCACGCCCAGCGCGAAGATGGTTGGATACATGATGGAGTTGGCCAGCCCGGTCAGCACCAGGCACGCGATGGCGACCGTTCCGTGCGTGCTCATCGCAGCCGCCAGCAGCAACACTCCGCAGAGCCCAAGAAGGACAAGCAATTTATCCGCTTTGATCCACACCATGATCGCGCTGCCAAGCAGGCGGCCAATCATCATGCCCAGGTAAAACAGGCTGACCATCAGGCTGGCGGTCTCGACCTTCGTCATTCCTTGCGCGAGACAGAATTGAATTGTGATCGATGCCAACGCAATTTCCAACCCGACATAGAAGAAGATGCCCACCATGCCAAGCACCGTATGCGAGTGGCTCCAGATGTTGCGCTCGACCCCTGGGCTTGCGCCGGCTCCGGCCTCGCGTGTCATGGTAATGGCCGGCAGATGCAGCATCATCACGATCAGCCCCAGCAACAGGAGCGCGACGGCAATCGCGATATAGGGCCCCTCAAGCATGTGCGCGGTGGCGGCCGAGTCCAGCACTATTTTCGGATCGGTGAGAATGAAAATGCCCGCGACCCAGGGAGCGGCCAGCGAACCAATGGAGTTGACGGCTTGCGCCAGCGTGAGCCGAGCCGGCGCGCTGTGCTCGGGTCCGAGGATCGAGACGTATGGGTTGGCCGAGGTTTGCAATCCGCAGACGCCTGACGCCAGCACAAAAATGGCAAACAGCGTCATCTTAAAGCTCACCAGATTGGCCGCCGGAATAAAGAGCAGCGCGCCAACCACCATCACGAAAAGGGAGATGACCATGGTGCGCTTGTAGCCCACCGCTTCAATCACCTTGGCGGCCGGAACCGAGAACACGAGATAGGCGAAAAACCATGCCGCAGTCGCCAGCATGGCCGGCCCATGCTCAAGCCTGAAGACCGCTTCCAGCTTAGCTACCAGCACATTATTCAGGCTGGTCAGAAATCCGAAAATACCAAAGAGTATGGCAACCGTGATAAATGGCCCGGTGTAGCTGGGCGCGGTTGTAGTCGCGGGATTCGAGCGTGTAGCCATCAATGGACTTCCTCCGGGCAGGCGCAAAAAATGCTGGTTTAGTATCGCAAACACTCTATCCAGCGCAGGCGCTTCCGTCCAGTGGAAATTGAAAAGGTTTTCAGGCATTGCATGTAGCAGCCCTTTGGACTGGCATTTCTGGTGGAACAGAACCGTCCATTTAAAATAGAACTGTATGATTCCCACTCTCACCTGGACCCCTGAGGGCGTCCGCTTCATCGATCAGACCAAGCTCCCGCTTGAAGAGAGCTACGTGCTCGCCACAACTTACGAAGAGGTGGCTGACGTCATCGTCACCATGGTGGTGCGCGGAGCTCCGGCCATCGGCGTTTCGGCGGCATACGGCATTGCTCTTGGCACGATCCAATCCAAAGCTGAGAGCGCGGAGCGCTTCAAGCCGGAGTTTGAGAAGATCTGCGCGCGCCTCGCTGGCACGCGGCCTACGGCGGTGAATTTATTCTGGGCCATCGATCGCATGAAGGTGTTGTTTGCGAAGCTGCTCGCGGCCAACGCAACACTCGCCCAAATCCGGGAAAAGATTCTGGCCGAAGCGAACGCCATGTACGACGAAGACATCGCCGCCTGCAAGGCGATGGGCTCATTCGGCGCGGAGTTCATGCCCGATGAGGGCGGCGTTTTAACGCATTGCAATGCTGGTGCTCTGGCTACGTGCGGATATGGAACCGCGCTCGGCGTGATCCGCGCAGCAGTCGAGCGGGGCAAGCACATTCATGTTTATGCCGACGAGACGCGGCCGTTTCTGCAAGGCGCGCGGCTCACAGCGTGGGAACTGATGGCCGATGGCATTTCCAACGACGGTCATCTGCGACAACATGGCTGCCAGCCTCATGCGGCAAGGAAAGATCCAGGCTGTAGTCGTAGGCGCGGACCGTATCGCCGCCAATGGCGACACGGCAAACAAAATTGGCACCTATAACGTCGCCATCCTGGCGCGCGAGCATGGCATTCCGTTTTATGTGGCCGCTCCGTGGTCAACGATCGATCTCGCTACGGCAACCGGGGACGCGATTCCCATCGAGGAGCGCCCAGCCCGGGAAGTGACGCATCACGCAGGCAAGCAGCTCACGCCGAACGGCGTTGGCATCTGCAATCCGGCCTTCGACGTCACTCCTGCCAAATATATTGCCGCCATCATCACCGAGCGCGGGGCTCTGCGCGCACCGTATACCGAATCTCTCAAAGAGATGGAGCTGGTCAGCTAGACCGCAACCTCGCGAGCCCCTACGCCAGCGTCCGCACTTCGCTTGACGTGCCGCCCGCCGCCGGAATGTAGCAACCCTGCGTGTAGTCCATCACCATGCGGTCGGCGTTGAATCGCCATCCAAGCGTCCGGATCGTCCGCTTCATGCGCTGGATCCAGCCCCGCGGCAACCCATCGCGATCCCGGCTGTAGTAGAGCGGAATCACCTCGTCGATCAGCACGCGGTAAAGCGCCTCGCCATCGCGGCTGTCGTGCACATCCATGTTGGAGTGCGTTCTGCCGTTGCCGATCGCGAAGCCATTCAGCCCGTCGTAAGCCTCGGCCCACCATCCATCCAAAACGGACAGATTCAGGCCGCCGTTCAGCACCACCTTCATTCCGCTTGTGCCTGAGGCTTCCAGCGGCCTTCGCGGATTGTTCAGCCACACGTCGACTCCCTGCACCAGGTGCCGGCCCACGTTGATGTCGTAATCCTCGATAAAGACAAATTTTTCGCCAAACTCCGCGTGGCGCATCATCTGCGCAATCTGTTGCAGCACCGTCTTGCCCGGCTCATCGTGCGGATGCGCCTTGCCGGCAAACACAAACTGCACCGGGCGCTTGGCGTCATTCACCATGAGCGCCAGCCGTTCCAGATCCTTCAGCAGCAGGTTGGCGCGCTTGTAGGTCGCAAAGCGGCGAGCGAACCCAATCGTCAAGGCATCGGGCGAGAGAACTTTGTCCAGCCTCTTCAAAGCTTCGGCGGCTTCGCTGCGGCGCTCGGACTGCTCGCGCGCGCGACGCCGCAAAAAGTTGAAGAGCTGCCCCTTCAGGCTGAGGTGTGTCTCCCACAGCTCGCCGTCGTCCACGGTCTCAATGGCCGACCAGGTGTGCGCGGCTCCGCTCTGTCGCTGCCAGCCCACTCCAAGGTGGCGATCGTAAAGCCGTCGCATCTGTGGCGCCAGCCACGAGGGCACGTGAACGCCGTTGGTCACATGGCCGATCGGCACCGCATCCTCCGGCCCGTCGGGGTAAAGCCCTCGCCACATGGCTCGCGAAACTTCGCCGTGCAGCGAGCTCACTGCGTTCACCCGACGCGCCAGCTTCAGCCCCAGCACCGTCATGCAGAATGTTTCCTGAAAGTCGGTCGGATGTTCGCGGCCAAATCCCATCAGGTTTTCATGCGAGATGCCTAGCGCGTCGCGCAGTGGTCCCAGGTGCTCCTCAATCAGGTCGGGACTGAAGCGGTCGTGCCCTGCCGGCACCGGCGTGTGCGTGGTAAAGATCACCTCGCGCGGAATCTGGCGGGCAGCCGAGTAGAAATCCAGGCCCTCTTCTTCCATGCGGTTACGAATCGCTTCAAACACCGCAAATCCGCTGTGACCCTCGTTCAAGTGCAGAACGCCCGGCGTGATGCCCATGGCCTTCAGCGCGCGATAGCCGCCCACGCCCAGCAGCAGCTCCTGCCGGATGCGCGTGCGCGCGTCGCCGCCATAAAGGCGCGACGTGGTTTCCAGATCTTCCGGTGCGTTGCCGGCCACGTTCGAGTCCAGCAGCAGCAGATCGCAGCGGCCCACCTTCACGCGCCACACCTTGGCGCGGATCGAGCTGCCGCGCGTGGCGATCTCGACCACCACCGGCTCGCCGTTCACGCCGATGGCCTGCTGCATCGGCAGTTGATTCACATCGGTCTCGAGATACTCCTCGCGCTGCCAGCCGTCTTTGTCCAGTCGCTGCAGAAAGTAGCCCTGCCCGTAGAAAAGCCCCACCCCAATCAGCGGAATGTCCAGGTCGGAAGCGCTCTTGATGTGGTCGCCAGCCAGAATTCCCAGGCCGCCGGAGTAAATCGGCAGTGACTCATGCAGGCCAAACTCGGCGGAAAAATACGCCACGGGCCGCGTTCTTAGCACGCCTGCGTGGCTCGCGCCCCACGTATGGTCGTCGCGCAGATACTCCTGCTGCCGCCGGTAGGCGTAGTTGATGCGGCTATGCAACACGTGCTCGGTGGCCCGCCGCTCGATCTCGGCCAGCGGGATCTCGTTCAAAAGCGCGATGGGGTTTTGATTCAGTTGCCGCCAACGCGCGGGATTCAGGTCGCGAAACAGGCTCACGCACTCGTTGTCCCAACTCCACCACACGTTGCGCGCCAATCCCCAAAGTTTTTCCTGCACCGGGGCTATGAACCGGTCGAGCGTCCGCGCTTCGCTCACCACGGGCGCAACCTGCGCCGCGGCCTCCGCCAGCATGCGGATCTCATTGTCGTGAAAGACTCGCGGTTCTTTGGTTTGCACCACCAGCACGCCTTGCAACACTCCACGGTCGATCAAAGGCACGCCGAGAAAGGAGTGATACTCCTCTTCGCCCGACTCTTTGAAGTATTTGTAGCGCGGATGCTCGCGCGCATCAGGCACGGCCACGGGGACTAACCGCTCGGCAACCAGCCCGGAGAGGCCTTCGCTCAAGGGCATGCGCAACGTGCCGATCGATCGCGAATGCAGGCCGAGCGTCGCGGCCAGCACCAGATTCGACCGATCAGGTTCAAGAAGATAAGCCGAGCACACATCGGTCCGGAAGCGCGTGGCAATCAGGGCCACCACGTTCATCAGCGTGTCGGCCGGCTTGCCCTCCTGCTCTGCCAGGTTGGTAATCTCTTCAAGCGTCAAAACCAGATTGGCGTCAGTAGGTTCGCTGATTGGGGTCATCGAATGGATATACCTCAAGCGTGAGATAGAAATCCGTACTCCGCGCGTGGCGCCCAACCTTAAATGTGAAAGCTGTTGGGCAAAGACACGTGGCGGAAGACCGAGGCAACTGACTATTTTGACTTAGGGAAAACCCCGTGAATCTGTGCTGCGGGATTGATTCGACAATATCACACACGCCGGAGGGATTCGCCGCTGTGCATTCGGCCGGCCTGCGACGAACCGGGAGCAGGCGGCCACACAAATCCCGGCCAGAACCGTGCGGCACACAGCTTGGCGCGCCTGGTCAAACTGATTCCAACCTCAGCGGTGGAACTGGAGATAAAATCCCGTAATCGCGACGCCCGCACCCACAGGCATCAAGACCAGCCCCGCGTCCTTGGCCTCACTGCAGCCGTGGCTTGAGGGGCCACAGACCCCAATGGATTGCTCAGTCGCAAAGAGGGCTACCCCGCTGACGAGTGCCGCCGTCCCGACGATAGCCAGCGCGACGCCCAGCCCATGATGCGGAGGTTTGGTCTTCGCAGCCGGAGGCTTCGCGGGACTGCCGATCGACGTCGCGCTTTGCGAAGAAGAGCTTTGGCCGCCGTCCAGCGCAAGCGAGAAGAACGGATTTGCGGCCGGGCTCACCAGGCTGGCTTCTTCCAAGCGCGGAACCGGAGCGGAGATGTCAGTTTCCGCCGGAGCCGCGGGCGCGGAGTTCAACAGCGGAAGCTCATTCGCGGAATCCCGCGCCGGCCCGCCGATGTCGCGAGCGATCTGTGTCTGCGCCGCGGATTGGCTTGCCGCGAGAAGGGCGGCGCAAGCGAACAAGGTTGCCACGATTGGTAGGCGGAGGCGCGTGTCTCCGCTGCTTGAGAGGGTTCTGCAAAAGGGGAGATGCAGTTTCATCGGGTGACCTCAGGGGTGGTTTTGTCGGGGACGTTCTGGGAACTGCCACGAGTGTACTCCCGCGGCAAGAACCATCCCACAGGCTGTTAGCCAGGTCTTTACAGGGGTCCAACTGCCTGCAGCTTCTCAGGCTTTTGCCAACCGCGCCGCCATCACCGCGAAGATCGGATACGTCAAATACACCAGTCCGATCTCCGAATAGTAGGCCAGCGGCGTCATCTTCATCGGCCCGAACGCGAACATCGGGTAATCGCAGACGAGGTTGATCCCAAGCCAAACCGCTCCTACCAGCGCGGCCTCGCCGTCCCGCACCACACTCTTGCGAAAGTACCAGGTCAGCAAGGCTCCCGCGGTCATCAGGACCACCAGATACATCACCGTGCTGAACAGCGGAGCATTTGACTTCTTCAACGGGAATGCTGCGAATGAGATCACGAAGGGAATAAGCCAGCTTGGAAATCCGAGCAGGATTGCGCGCACAGCAGCGCGTGTTTGGGAGGCCATAACTACCTCCAAAAGCTCTGGGATTTTATGGCATCCATATTAAGCCGCTCGCGGCCACGAGGGTAGTCCCGCCGTGCTACATTTGGATTCCACGGGGGGCGCAATGGCACTGGACACCCAGCTTGCCTCGGACGGCGAAACAATTGAATTGCAGCAGCAGGTGTTCCGGCTGCAGGCTCTGCTTGAGGCCTCGCGCCAGGTCCACTCCACCATCCGCGAAGAGGAAGTGCTGGAGTCTGTCCTGCGCATCGTGGTGCGAGAGCTCGAGATGGCCGGTGCGTCCTTTCCCGGGTCAGGCCTTACCTACGGCTCCATGCCGAAAGATGGCGCCGGCGCCGCTGCCGAGCAGGTACTTATTTATCCGCTCGCCGACCGCGAAGGCCGTAAGATGACTGACCTGGTTGTGGCTTCTCCTAACGGGCGCGACCTCACGCTTTCTGAAGCCGACTTCCTTGAAGGCCTCATCCTCCAGGCCGCGGTAGCGCTCGAAAACGCCCGCAATCACAAGCGCAATATTGAGTTCGCGCGTTTGCAGCAGGATCTTGACGCAGCGCGGCAGATTCAGCGCTCGCTGCTTCCGCAAGAGCTGCCTGAGATCCCCGGCTACTCCATCGCATTTCGGTCTGACACTTGCTACGAGGTTGGCGGCGACTATTTAGACATCGTCCAGCAGCCCGACGGCAGCCTGCTGATTGCCGTGGCCGATGTGGCTGGTAAGGGGCTGGCCTCGGCCATCATGTCTACCGGCTTCCGCGCGGCGTTTCGCGGCATGGCCATCACCGGTCCGCCGCTCGATGAACTCGCCACGCGCATGAACCAGCACCACTGGGCCGAGGGCGAGGAGGCGCGCCGGCGCTACGTCACCGCGATCTTTCTCCGGCTGCACCCCGCAACGGGCGAAATTGAGGTCGTGAATGCCGGCCACAATCCCGGCTTCCTGGTCACGCCGGGCGACGCGCCGATCACGTTCGATGCGGCGGGCCCCCCGCTCGGCATGCTGCCCGGTATGCGCTATACGGCGGAGCGGCACGGATTCCGGTTTGGTGCGCGCCTGCTTTTCTACACCGACGGCCTGACTGAGGTCTTCCGCGGAGATGAGGAATTCGGTCCGGAAAGGCTTTTGAATGAATTTTCTACGTGTTCGACGCCCAAGGCCGATGGTATCCTCGATGCATTGTGGGTAGCCATCCAGACGTTTGCCGAGGGTGGGCCGCAGGCTGACGATATGACCGCTCTGGCTCTGTGCCGCGGAGAGAAGCCGTAATGAGCAAGCCGAAATCCACCTCCGTCGAGGTCCGCCTGCCCACCAAAATGGGCTACGAGAAGGTAGCCATGAGCACGGCCTCAGCGGTGGCCAAGCTGATGGGTTTCCCCGAGGATCGCATTGAGGATCTCAAGACCGCTGTGGCGGAAGCATGCATCAATGCCATCGAGCACGGCAACCGGCTCAATGAAAAGCTCTCGGTCGGCGTGGTTCTTCGCGCCGATACCGACGCGCTCGAGGTGAAAGTAATCGACGACGGCAAGGGCATCACGGCACAGCCCGTCAAGCCCGACATCGATCGCAAGATGCACGGGGAAGAAGATGCGCGCGGCATGGGCATGTTCCTCATCCAGGCGTTGGTCGACGAAGCGGAATGGGTGGCCGGCGCGGATGGCAAAAGCAGCTATGTCCGGCTGGTCATCAAACTGAACAAAGAGACCGAATAGACTAAGGCAGCACCCAAACGAAAGCGGAGGCGATCGACAAGTGGAGAGCGAGACCAAAACGCACGTTGACCAGCTCAAATCCCCAACCGGCTATCCGGTAGCTGTACTTCGTTATGAGGGCGACATCGCCAGCACCTCGAAAGACGCGGTCCTCGGCTCCTATGAAGCGCTGCCCAGAGACACCACCAAGCTCATCCTGCTGGATTTCACGAAGGTCGATTACATCAACTCCAGCGGAATTGCTCTCGTCATCCAGTTGCTCATTCAGGCCGCGCACTCAGGGCAAACCGTTTGCATCTACGGTCTCTCCGCCCACTTCACCAAGGTCTTCACCATGGTCGGCATCACCAAGTACGCGCGGCTGTTCCCAAGCCAGACCGACGCGATGGCCGCGCTGTGATTTAGGACTCGTTCCCAGAATAGACCGACGCGATCCAATCATTTTTGTGACAGCTTCCAATAAGATTCCTGGTGGGCTACGATGAGGTCAATGAGCCCCGTTACGACCGAAATCGGCAAATTGGCTCTGGACTACACCCACGCCAGAATCGGCGATGCGATGATCCTTCATGCCGATTGCTTGGAATGGCTGGGCCGTATTCCGTCGGGTTCGATCCATGGAATCGTGACTGATCCACCCTATGGTGTAAAAGAATACGAATTCGATCAGATTGAGAAAAGAGCGAACGGAAATGGTGGTATCTGGCGAATTCCGCCCTCCTTCGACGGCTCAAATCGACAGCCGCTTCCGCGATTCACGGCATTGAACGAGCGCGAGCGCAGACAACTTTGCAGGTTCTTCTCGGAATGGGCGAAAGCAGCCTTGCATGCATTGCTACCTGGCGGACACGTCATTCTTGCCTGCAACTCATTCCTTTCCCAATTGGTCTACGGGGCGTTAGTCGAGGGCGGCCTGGAATTCCGTGGGCAAATTATCCGGCTTGTCCGGACATTGCGTGGAGGGGACCGGCCCAAGAATGCCGAAGAGGAGTTTCCCGGCGTTTGTTCGCTCCCACGTGGTGCGTATGAGCCTTGGGGCATTTTTCGAAAACCACCGCCGGCTGGCATGACTGTGGGCGAGTGCCTGCGAGAGTTTGGGACTGGAGGATTGCGCCGCTTGCCGGAAGGACTACCTTTTTCCGATATCCTCGATTTCGGAAGGACCCCGAAGGCCGAACGCGAGATCGCGCAACATCCGAGCCTGAAACCGCAGGCGCTCCTAAGAGAACTGGTATGGGCGATTTTGCCCTTGGGGGAGGGCTTAGTGTGCGATCCCTTTATGGGGTCAGGCTCCACGATTGCCGCCGCGGAGGCGATTGGATATCTGAGCGTAGGCGTTGAGAAATACGAATCCTACTATCGAATCGCATCGAAAGCGATCCGACCTCTTTCCCGGATTTCTGTGGAGCGCGATCAACTTGGCTTAAGTTTTAATCGCTGACTCGGGCGCGCGGAAGATCCAATTTTTCGCCATTTTTTCGAAACCGGATGGCAGTACCGTTGCAGTGATTGTGCGCCTGCTTGTCGCATTTCGTCCTGCGAATTTCCAGTCGGCTCTCGTCAGCATGGCTCCATACACTCCCAAGAACTTAAAAGGCCTTCTTTCTTTTCCAGCACGCAAGTCCGTAGGACGTCCACTCGCAAATACAAAAACCATCAGCCAAACGTCCTCCGCATTGTGTCCTTGCCACCCACGAAGGTATCGCGATGCTTTCACCTCAATGCCGTCCGATCCCGCATGCTGTGCGGCATTACCTGGATACCTCTCCGCTGGAAGCAGGTCAGGGTGTCCGTTGTGATAAGTGTTCTTTGCAACAGTCGGACAATGTCGTGGAAGATTGCTGACAATGAACTCGCCGACCATGCTGCTGAAGTTGGCGGGCATCAACATGTCTTCAATTCGCGTCATGTCTTTACGGACGAGTTCGGAGTTGATCGTTCGCAGAAAATCAGTGAAGTCGACCATCGCGCGGAACACGTGCTCTGTCGACACCCCAAGCGGAATCGCGGCGTGGGGATTGAATTGACTGAATTCTGGGACTTCTGGGGCGCAGCACCGCAAGTCAGCTCGATTTCTTGGCATTGCTCCGCACGCTCCTCTTGGCACCGAACTCTAGTCTGAGATTGGTTGCTGCGCGTGTGCGAATCAAGTCAAAACTTGCCGCCAGTACACGATCCTTCAATAGAACATTGAACGCGCACACAACTGGCAGCGTCGGCTCCCCGCCGCTACTGCGGCCCCTTCTCGCCTCTGGAGAACGGATTCGGCAAGTGGAACGGCGACTCCGGCGCGGACTCCCTCTTCTTTGAGCTCGCATCCTGGCGCAGCAGCGTGCGCTGCGAGTTGATGCACAGCCAGCCGCCGTGCGAGCGCTCAAAGACCTGGGTGAAGATCCCTTTTTCGTCCACCTGGCCTGAGCCGACCTTGTGATGCAGCGTGTAGGTGCCATTTGCCACGGCTATATCCCCGAGCATCCGCACCGTGATGACTTTCTGCGTCAGATAGAGGGTCTTGTCGTCGCCGGTAATCACCAGCGCCACCTGCTGGTTGCGCGTGGTCACATCGCCACTTGCCGAAACGTCGACATATAGGGGGGAAAGCACCAATTCCAGACTGTACTGGTCGCGCCGGTTCACGGCGTCAGACCAACTGTCTTCAATCTTCTGGAACTCGAGGATCTCGGGGCTGATGGTTTCCGTCACGCCCGGCTTGTCGACTGGCGGAACCGCGCCCAACGCTGGATCGGGGGAAGGACTCTGGGCGGCTGCGATACAGCACGATAAAAGAACTGCAGAAAAGGGCAAAAGAAAGCGATTCATGCCTGGCTTGAACTCCAACCTGGAAACAGCGTTCCACCAAGAATCATAGCTCTTCGGGCCCCGAAACCGGGGCCGACGGCAGCGAAAAATTCCAGCCTGCGGGTGTCTCTGCTGAGGAATCTTACAGTATGCCTTGCAAGTGGTCGGGCCGGTGAATCGTGACATTCGAATCTTCTATCGAGATCCAGTGGTCCTTGCGAAACTGGCCAAGGGTGCGGGTGACGGTCTCGCGGGTGGTGCAGGTCATTGAGGCCATCTCCTCATGGGTCAGCAGAAGCGGAAACCTGAACTCTCCGGCTTCATTGTGCTCGCCGATCTGATGCGAAAGTTCCAGCAAAAGCCGCGCCAGTCGCGCAGCCACCGTTTCAGCCAGGGCGATGCGGCACGCATCCTGCAAGGCAAAGCGGTACTCCTGGCAGATGCATTGCACGGCGCGCAATTGCGCTTCCTTGTGGTTGCGCAGGAAGCTCAGAAACCGCTCCCGCTCCACGGGCCGCAGTTGGGCGGGAGTCAATGACTCAGCTGAAACCTCGTAAACGCCATGCGACAACACTGCGTAAAGGCCCAGCATCGATCCCGGTCCGGCCACGCGGACGATCATGTGCCGGTCTTCCGGCCGTCCGGCGGTCAGCTTGAGATAGCCGCTGCAAATCAGATACAAACAGCGGGCGTCTTCACCTTCGGTAAAGAGCGACGCCTGCCCCGGCAGCGAAATGGTGCTGGTGGCCAGCTCCAGATCGGCCAATACTGCGCTGCCGAGCGAACAAAACCAGCCAGGACGCCGATTTGCGCACGCCGCACAACCCAGCGGCGAACTCCGGCCCAGGTGCCTTGAACGTGTCGGCTCTTCAACTGAAATCTGCATGTCCGCCATCGTCTTCCTTCTTCCTATTCCGACGCGGCCCGTCGTCTCTCGCGCTTGTAGGTTGGCGTTTCATCCAACTCAAGCTGCGAATGAGATCCAAATGCCCCTGTTGACTTCCGCCAACAGGTGCACTTGCTCAGAGTTTGCTTGAGAGGTGGGGGCTTTGGATGTGATGAGCCTCACGTTTGAACGCGCAATCCTGGTTGAGCGACGGGATCGCAGATCCCACCGAGACCGCGAACCTGCGAAGGCCTGAGAAACAGGATGTTCAAGCGGTGGGCCGGTTTGGATTGTGAAAAACTTTCAAAATAGAGCTTTAATGCACAGATTCGCCGGCCTGGTCTGGATACGTTGGAAGGGAAACTCCAGCGGTTGAGAGGGCGTAGGATGCAGAAACTGTTGAAACCGAGCTTCCCTCATCGATACAACGCCAGCGGGGCTTACGCCTCTAAGTGCTCCATGTGTCTGGCGACTGTAGCCGCGGTCCAGAATGAATGGGAACTGGCTCGCCTCGAGTCTGGTCCCCCATGCGAGCTGGTGAACCTCGATCGGGGTCAGTCAACGTTCTCTGCGGTCCCACAGGGCCCTTTGTGGTGATCCGTAAAGGCAACCAACTCTTCAAATGTGCATACATCCTGGCTCAAACCTGCTCTCGTCGCGGATGTCGTCCTGAGTATCCGCTCCCTGCTTCAGGGCCCGGGGTTTTGGATGGATCGCGCCGCAGGTTTGAGGGCAGGTTTTTTAGCCGTGTGATCTCGCTGCCGGACCTACCGAGACCGGAGGATTGCAAAGGTCTGAGAAACCTCGGGTTCAGTTTCAAAATCATTCGCTCATTCTTATGTGATAGACATCACCGCCCCGATCACGACGAGACCTTAATCTTTCGTGCATATGGTGATGCTCCACACCGGCGGCGGTCCGCAAAAGGTTCCAGCGGTGCTCGTGCTCACATGGAGAATCAACCAGTCTCAGCCTGAATCGGCGGCTGGCGGTACCTTGAAGCAGTTTCACGAAGTTCTTTGAAGGCGGTATTTTGCATGCATACTGATAGGCCGGTAACGCGTTTATTCAATGGTGCGGCTCCCGGGAAACGGCCGGGACTGCGAGTGTTCTTGATGTTCCTGCTGGGTGCGGGCTTGCTGTCTGCAACAGCGCTGGCAGCTCCGCCGCCGGGATCCAAAGCGCAGGCCGCCCCGGCTGCTCAGGCCGCGCCTGGCGCGCCGACAGCCCACGCCGAGTTCGTCGGCGCTGACACCTGCGCCACCTGTCACGCGGACGTGGCCAAGAATTTTGCCACCAACCCACACACCAAGATGGCCTCGATGCACGGGAACGCCAATGGCGTTACCTGCGAGAACTGTCATGGCGCCGGCAGTGAGCATGTAGCCGGCGGCGGCGATGTGACCAAGATCTTCGATCCCGCCAAGGCTTCCGCCAAAGACGTGGACACAAAGTGTCTCAGTTGCCACGCTGGTGCGCATCCCAACTTCGATCGCTCTCCTCATGCCAAGGCCAATGTCGGGTGCACAAGCTGCCACAGCATTCACGGCAGCAAAGAGGAGTCGCTGCTCAAAGCTCCGCAGCCCACCCTCTGCTTCCAGTGCCACAGCGACCAGAAGGCTCAGTTCAATATGCCCTTCCACCATCCGGTGAACGAGGGCACCGTCAAGTGCAGTGACTGCCACGATGTTCACGGCACCTTCCAGAACAGCAACCTGCGGGCCACGGCTGATCAGAGCATGATCTGCACCAAATGCCACACCGATGTGCGCGGGCCGTTTGTTTACGAGCACGCTCCCGTCAAGGCTGAAGGCTGCCTGGCATGCCATTCGCCGCATGGTTCGCAAAACGCCCGCATGCTCAACATGCCGAGCGTCAACGGGCTCTGCAACCAGTGCCACAGCGCTGTGGCCTCCGGCACGATTCATGGTCAAGGCGCGGGATCGTCGGATAGCGTGCCCTGCACCAGTTGCCACACCTACATCCACGGCTCGAACTTCAGCGTGGCGTTTCTCAGATAAGGGCGATGGAGCCTTGCCTCGCCTGATCTTTGCATCGGCGCAGCAAGGCTTCCGCAACAGTTTTGCGAAGGTTCGATTTCGGCAATGAGTTTGATTTAAGTGAGGCTTCATATGAAGAAAGCAGGCTGGTTTTCACGGCTTAATAATCAGCAGCCATCTTTTGCAATGTTCCTGGGAATGTTGGTGGCCATGTTTCTTGCGGCGGCGTGCATCGCCGTTGCGCAAACTCCGGCAGATTCCACTCCAGCGCCAGGCCCAACGATGTCTGTCCCGCAAGGATATTCGGCCCACGAGTCCGTCGATCTTGGCGGCCGCGTGGCAGGCATCTCGGGCAGCGGCGCCATGTACGACACGATGGTGAACCTGCAGTCCGGCCCGCGTGTTCTCGGCGAGACCTTCAGGCTGCACGCGCTGGAGGGCACAAAGAACACTCCGCTCGACGATTTGCAGGTTTTCGCCAGCGGCTTTGGCGGCGAGCCCAACAGCTTTGCCAAGCTCGACTTCTCCAAGGGCAAGTACTACGAGTTTTCCGGCTTGTTCCGCCGCGACCGCCAGTACTTTGACTACGATCTGCTCGGCAATCCGGGAATCCCCAGCGGATATTCCATTCCCATCGGCCCCTCTACGGCGCGCACTGGCTCCTATGCGTGGCCGCAGGTAAATCATTCGCCGTTCATGTATAACACTGTGCGCCGCATGACCGACACCAGCTTGACCCTGCTTCCGGTGTCGAAGTTCACCTTCCGCGTTGCGTATTCGCAGAACATCTTTCAGGGACCGAGCCTCACTCCGAGCGGCAACTCTGTAGCCGGGCAGGAAATTCTGCTCCAGGAAATTCAGCGCAACAGCACCGACGATTTTACGGGCACGCTTGACTGGAAACCGGTGCAGGGCACCAAGCTAACTTACGAGGAGCAGATCGATCATTACAAGGGCGACTCCTACTTCACATTGGCGCCTCAGTACCTCAACGTGCAGGAGTCGGACGGAACCAAAGTCTCTCTTCTCGACAGCTATCAGCAATTCGTGCCGTATGGCTACAGCACGACCACAGCCGCATTTGCAGCCAGCAGCAATTGCAACACCACCAGCATGATCAGTTCGACCACCATTCTCTATGCCAATCCAAATGGTGCCTTGCCGATTATCGATCCGGCATGCAACGTCGTCAGCAGCTATGCCCGGAATCAGGCAACGCGCGTCCTCTTCCCGACAGAAATCTTCCGCTTGCAAAGCTCCAGCATCAAGAACGTCACCATGAACGGCAATGTTCGCTACACCAACGCGAACATGAACCTGCCCAATTACAACGAGCAGTTCCAGGGCCTGTACGGTGCGGACCGCTCCATCGCATATGCCGGCTACGCCAATGCCAAGCGGGAAGTGATGGCCATTGATTACGGCGTCGTCTGGCAGTTGGCCAAGAACATCAGCCTCGAAGACCAGATCAGTTACAACAACGCTCATCAGCCGGGAATCGCAGGGTTCACGTCCGGGACCACCGTGACCGTGCCCACGACGGCGGGCGAGGAGACCATCAATTACACAGGGCTGACGAGCTGCACGACGATTAACTCGACCACAACCAGCCCGACCGGTTGCAAACCGACCACCTCGGGGGCTACGGGCGGGCCCGCGATTGGCGCGACGCAGGCCGGCTACTTCGGCCAGCGGTTCACCACCAACGACCTCACGATCAGCTGGGACGCGACGCCGCGCAGCACCTATTCGCTCACCTGGCGCTACCAGGAACACCTCATCTCCGAAGGACAGGGAACCGCGGCGCACAATGTTCCGATTCCGGCAAACAACACCACCTCCGGCGAGGTAACCATCCACGAAAACGGTGGCATCCTCACGGCAGCTCTGCATCCGACCGGCAACTGGGATCTCAACGCCAGCGCCGAGGCCATGTTCAATGACAATGCCTTCACTCCCATGGGATTCCGGCAGCTCTATCACTTCAGGATGCACACCATCTACCGTCCAAAGTCCTGGGCCACCGTCTCCGGCGCTTATAACGACCTTGAGCGCAGTAACAATACAAACAACAACCAGCACTTCCCCGGCAACACCACCGCCTACTTTGGCCCGCTCAATCACGTCGATCACTCACGGACGGCGAGCATCGCCTCCGAGCTGTTCCCGAACGATCGCTACGGGCTTGATCTCAACTACTCCTATAGCGATGTGTACATGAGAGACAACATCTGCTTTCAGGGCGCAGCCAATGCGATGCCGGGCGCCACAGTCGCACCTGCCGCAGCGGTTGCGGGCGGCACCCTTTGCGGAGCGGTCGCAGCCGGGCATGGGGCGAATAACGTCTTGTTTGGGCCGGCCAGGGATTTTGAAGACGCTCCCACGCAGTACGCATCGGTCGCCTTCATGTACACACCGACCAAGAAGTTCCACTCCAACCTTGGCTACCGCGTAAACTCCGTCAACGGGAGCCGGTTCTTCACCGATGCCAGCGACGTTAATGGCTCGCTCGTCTCCAGCTACCAGACTCCCTTTGTCAGCGCTGATTGGACGATGCATCCCGGTTTGATCTGGAAAGCCGAATATGACTACTTCGGTTACGGCGAGGGCGGAGGCAAGTCTGGCGCACAGTGGTGCAACGCCAATCCTGCCCTGGCAGTCGGCAGCACAAGCGCCCCAGTCGTCGCTTGCAGTTCAGTGGCAAATACCGCCATGTCACCGGGCACGCCCGTATACGGGTTCACTGCGCCGCGCAACTTCCACGCCAACAACGTGACCCTTGGGCTGCATTACGATTTCTGACCGCGGAGCTTCCATTCCACGATCGAGATGAAGCAAAGCAAGAGGAGACAGGCAATGAAGATCACGAACGGAATGATGATCGCGGCGATGTTGGCCGCTACGCAGGGAACGTTGACCTTCGCGCAAAGCTCGGGAGCGGACACGTACAAGGCCAAGTGCCAAAGCTGCCACGGCGCCGAGGGCACGCCGAATCCGGGCATCGCCAAGATGATGGGCGTCAAGCCCGTCAGCGATCCCTCGGTCAAGTCGCTGAGCGAAGCGACGATGATCACCGACACCACCAACGGCAAAGGCAAGATGCCGGCATTCAAGGGCAAGCTCACAGATGCTCAAATCAAGGACTCTGTGGCCTACTTCCGTTCGCTCGCTAAGTAAGAGCACGGGCCTCGGAACGCAAGACGAAGCGCAAGACCAAAATCAAACCGGCGCGATCGTCGGAGTTAAAACCTCGATCGCGCCGGTCTGTGTCAGGCGGTTCCTGCTACTATCTCGATTGCGGAACCAACGGCCGCAAGCGCGAGCCGGCGACATCAACTTTAACCACGGCAAGCGCTCGAACTGTTCTGCGCGCCTCGAACACCCCAAGGAGTTTCGTCATGAGTAAAAACCTTCGTTCCCAAATCGTGCTGGCCGCGACGTTGCTTTTGGCTGGCGCAATGGGCTTCGCCGAGGACGGCGCGGCAACCTACAAAGCCAAGTGCGCCATGTGTCATGGGCCCACCGGAACACCGAGCGCGGGAATGGCCAAGGCCATGGGCATCAAGCCGGTTTCCGATCCTTCCATCCAGGCTCTCACCTTGGCTCAGATTGCCGCGACCGTGAAGAACGGCAAAGGCAAAATGCATCCCGTCGCTGGCCTGACCGATCCGCAAATCCAGGCTGTCGCTGCGTATTTCAAGACCCTCAAGTAAGCACTGGAATCGGCGCAGTTGTTTAGAGGCAGGCCCGTCACCCCCGGCGGGCCGTGGATCCATGGAGGTTGAGGAGACGTGTCGTTGTTTGAGAAATTCCGCGATAGCTGGGTTCGTCCTGCGCTGTTTTTCGGCAACAACCCCATCAGCCTGACCGGCGGCGCCATCACCACGGCGTCCGGCGTCACCATGATCAGCTATTGGCTGGCCGAGCTCGCCGGCCATCTCAGCGACAACCCTTATCTCGGCATCATTTTCTTCCTGATTCTGCCGTTTTTGTTCCTGCTGGGCCTGGCGCTTATTCCCGTCGGCGTGTTCTTGCGGCGCAGAGCACTGCAAAAGGCCGGCCAGATTCCCGCCGCGTTTCCCCGCATCGATCTCAATGACCGCCGCTTCCGTCACGGGCTCGACATCGTTCTCGTCTTCACCATCGTCAATTTCCTCGTCGTAGCCACGGCCAGCTATCACGGCGCGGAGTATATGGATTCACCGCAGTTTTGCGGCCGCTCCTGCCATGTGATGAAGCCGGAGTTTACGGCCTACCAGATCTCGCCGCACTCCCATGTAGCCTGCGTCGACTGCCACATCGGCTCCGGCGCGCAAGCCTACTTCAGCGCCAAGGTCAACGGCACCAAGCAGCTGATTGAAGTTACCTTCCATCCCCTTGCGCCGCTTGCGCCCAAACTCATTCCCAACTATCCCACGCCGATTCCCTCGCCGGTCTCGAGTCTGCGCCCCGCGCGCTACACCTGCGAAGGCTGCCACACGCCCACGCGCTTTGACGGCGACAAGCTGCTGGTCAAATCGAACTTTGCCGACGACGAGCAGAACACGCCGACGCAGACCGTGCTCATCCTCCACCTTGGCGGCGTCGATTCGCTCTCGCGCTACACCGGCATCCACGGCGTGCACCTCGGCCACATCGAATACGTCACCACCGATTCCACGCGCACCACGATTCCCTGGGTCGAGCGCCAGAACGCCGACGGCTCATTCACCCAGTACAGCTCTTTGCCGGCCGGCAGCGGAATTCCCAAGGGCGATCGCAGGGTGATGGATTGCATCGATTGCCATAACCGCGCCGCGCACACCTTCGTGACCGCCGAGCAGGGCATCGACCAGGCCATGGCAAGCGGCGCCATCAGCCCGAATCTTCCGTGGATTCACAAAGAAGGACTCGCGCTGCTCAACGGAACCTACACCACTCAGGAGCAGGCCGGCACTCAGATCCCTCAGCAGCTCCGCGCCTTCTATCAGTCGCAGAATCCTTCCGTGCTCTCGCAGAATGCGGCGCAGGTCGATCAAGCTGGCAAAGAGCTCGTCACGCTCTACGACCAGAATGTATTCCCGTTCATGAACGTCACCTGGGGAACACATCCCAACAACATTGGCCACATGGATTATCCGGGCTGCTTCCGATGCCACGACGGAAACCATACCGCGAAGAGCGGCGACACCATTCCTCAGGACTGCTCTGTCTGCCACAACCTGCTTGCCGTCCAGGAAGCCAAGCCCAAAGTCCTCTCCGATCTCGGCATCCAATAACAAGGAACCTGTGGTTGCAGCTCCCGCCCTCCGTGTTAGGCTGGCTCTTCGCGTTCCAGGAGCAGAAATCTTCATGCATTCAGATTCCACGCAACCCTTCCACTTCAATCTTGTTGCCGCAGCCCGCGCCTCCATGATCCAGCACGGCTTCCAGCCCGATTTCCCCGCCGGTACCCAAACCGAACTCGTCGCCATTGAGGCGCAGCCCGCCGTTCCTGCAGCTGACGGTCTCGTCGACACGCGGAACCTGCTCTGGTCCTCCATCGACAACGACACCTCAAAAGATCTCGATCAGATCGAGTGGGCGGAGCAGTTGCCTGATGGCCGTATTCGCGTGCTCGTCGGCGTCGCCGATGTAGACGCCCGCGTCTCGCGCGGCACGGTCATTGACAAGCACGCGCAGTTTGAAACCACATCGGTCTACACCGGCGTGTCCATCTTCCCCATGCTGCCCACGGAGCTCTCCGAAGGCATTACCTCGCTGAACGAGAATCAGGATCGCGCAGCCATTGTGGTCGAGTATTCTGTCGACGCCAATGGAGCCACTTCCGACGAAAAAGCCTACCGCGCGCTGGTGCGCAACCGTGCTCAGTTGGCGTACCCGAGCATCGGCGCATGGCTCGACGGCAAAGGCGCGCCGCCGCCCAAAGTCGCCGCCAGCTCCGATCTGGCCGCGCAACTCAAATTGCAGGACACGGCCGCACAGCGCATGGCGGGTGGCCGCTATCAGCATGGCGCACTCGAGTTCGAGACCATCGAAACTCAGCCTGTATTGGTTACCGATGAGGTCATCGGAATCGCGCCCATCGAAAAAAACCGCGCGACCTCGCTCATTGAGGAGTTCATGGTTGCATCGAACGGTGTCATCGCGCGCACCTTTGAAAGCGCTGGCCTCGCCTCCATCCGCCGCATCGTGCGTGTTCCCAAGCGATGGGACCGCATCGTTGAGCTGGCCGCGCAAAAGGGCACGACGCTGCCCGCCGATCCTGACTCCAAGGCCCTCAACGACTTCCTCATCGCGCAAAAGCAGAAAGATCCCGATCATTTTCCTGATCTCTCGCTTGCGGTCATCAAGCTCATGGGGCCCGGCGAATATGTCTTGATCAAGCCCAACGCACCGTCGCCCGGCCACTTCGGACTCGCTGTCCGCGACTACACACACTCCACAGCGCCCAACCGCCGCTTCCCTGACATGGTCACGCAGCGCCTCCTCAAAGCGTGGCTCACCAAGTCCACAGCGCCCTACTCCGAGGACGACCTCAACGCCATTGCGCAGCGATGCACGCTGATGGAAGATGCCGCCCGCAAAGTCGAGCGCGAGATGGCGAAGCGCGTCGCCGCTGTGGCGCTTCATCCGCACATCGGGCAGAGCTACCAGGCCATTGTCACCGGCGCGTCTGAAAAGGGCACCTTCGTGCGCACGCTCGATCCGCACGTTGACGGCATGGTCGTTCGCGGCGCGAAGGGCCTCGACGTCGGTGACAAGGTCACCGTAAAGCTCGTCAACACCGATCCCCAGCGCGGCTATATCGATTTCGAAGTGTAACCGCCTGCGGATTCAGTAATTTTCATCCCGGTCGCAGTCCCGTTTTGGACCACAAATCTAACTGACACTTTCGGGTGATTTGCGCCCATTCTCTGCATCTTTCAGCCGAAAATCGTGTCTAATTAAAGCGAACGTCCCCGTGCCGCTGAGCGCAAGTCTGCTCCTTGATCGAAGGTCGCGGCTGGAGCGACAAAAAGAAAATCTCAAGGCTTTCTGAAAGAAATGGTGTTTCGTTGCCATTCGTTTCAGAACCCCGCTCAATTCGCGGGTAGCCGAATGAGATTGAAATCCCGACGGTCTGCGAGACCAGACTTTGGATAAACAGATGCAGGTGCATTTCTTGAGACTCTTCGGTGTCCCGGCGCTCGTCATAGCGCTTGCCGCCAGTTCCGCTTCTTTGCCGGCGCAGCAGGACGGGTCGAACGCCGGGTCGGCGCGCGCAGCGAGTGAGAGTCCTGCCTTTGCAGCGCAACTGGCGCCTGCACCGTCTGAACCTCCTGCCCAACCCTCCGGCGCCGATGCCTCCACGTTGCCGCTTGCTCCGCCCGACGTTGCGGAAACAGGCTCGATGACGGGGACCGTTCTGGATGCGCAGGATGAGCTCGTGCCCGGCGCCGCGGTCACGCTCGATGGCGCAACGCCAAACGATCACCGCGAGACGTTCGCCGGCGACAATGGGGCCTTTCGGTTCGTTGGCCTCAAGCCGGGAGCTTACCATCTCACCATCAGCGCCAACGGCTTTGTAACCTGGACCTCGCCCACGATTGCGCTCAGTGTGGGGCAGTATCAGGTGGTTCAGGGAATTCATCTTGAACTGGTTGGTAACGACACTTCGGTCACGGTGTATGCTTCGCCGCAGCAGCTCTCAACTGAACAGGTGAACATCGCCCTCGAGCAGCGCGTCTTCGGCGTGGTTCCTAATTTCTACGTCGCCTACGACCACAACGCGCCGCCCCTCACGGCAAAATCCAAATTCCAGCTCGCGCTCAGGGTTTCTGACGATCCCATCACCATCGCCGGAGTGCTCTTCATGGCCGGTGTCAATCAGGGTGTCCGCATTCCCGACTACCGCCTTGGCGCCGAAGGCTATGGTGAGCGGGTCGGCTCAGTGGCCGCCGACGGATTCAGTGATATTTTCTTTGGCGGTGCTGTTCTGCCCGCGCTCCTGCATCAGGATCCGCGCTACTTCTATCAGGGCACCGGAACAAAAACATCGCGGCTCCTGCACGCGCTCGCCGGCCCCTTCGTCTGCCGCGGCGATAACGGCAATATGGAGCCAAACTTCTCCACCGTGGGCGGCGACATCATTTCCGCCGGGTTCTCGAACCTTTACTATCCGAGCGGCGACCGCACATGGGCCTTCTTCGGCGAAAACGTCATGATCAGCACCATTGAGCGCACCGCCAGCACCGTCACGCAGGAGTTCGTCCTGGGCCATTTGACCTCCAAAGGCAAGAACCGGCATAGAGACTCCATCGACGCGCAGTAATCGCCGCTCTCAAGTCCTGCGTTTCGCGTCCAGCTTCCCTTCACGCTCCCGAAGCCGCCCTGCGGTATCATTCCTGCATCTCGAAAACGCGGGCCCAATCTTCACGCTACTCGTCGCTCCCGCGCACGAGCCATCCGGCTCTCGAGGTAAAGAAAGGCCCGCCATGGACAACTCCGCCGTTGCCGTTTTTGCTCTCATCGTCGCCGCCATCATCGCCATCTTCATCCTCGTCACGCTCCTTAAAACCATGTACACGGTGCGCACCTACTCGGCCGGCGTGGTGGAGCGATTCGGAAAGTTCAACCGCGTCGCGCGCCCCGGCCTGCAGTTCCTGCTGCCCTGGTGCGAAACCGTGCGCCTTGTCGATCTTCAGGTGCGCCAGGCGGTCGTCAACGTTGAAACCAAGACCAAAGACAACGTCTTCGTCACCATCCCCGTCTCCGTGCAATACCAGGTCGTCGAGGCGAAGGTCTTTGACGCCTACTACAAGCTCTCGAATCCGCAGAGCCAGATTGAGAGCTACGTCTTCAACTCCATCCTCGGCCACGTGCCCACGCTCACTCTCGACGAAGCCTTCGAGCAGATGCAGCAAATCTCCGGCGCCGTCAAGCGTGACCTCGACGAAGTCATGGACACTTTCGGCTACAACATTTTGCGCGCGCTGGTCACCGACATCGTCCCCGACGCCAAAGTTAAAGCCGCCATGAATGACATCAACGCCGCGCAGCGCGAGCAGATCGCGGCGCAGGCCCGCGGCGAAGCCGAGAAAATCCTGAAAGTAAAGCAGGCCGAGGCCGAAGCCGAGTCGAAGGCCCTGCAAGGCGACGGCACGGCTCGCCAGCGTCAGGCCATTATCAAGGGCCTGCAGCAGTCCGTCGAAGAGTTCAAGGGCGCCGTCGAAGGCTCGACCGCCAAAGACGTCATCGCGATGGTTCTCATGACCCAGTACTTTGACACCTTGCGCGAAGTCGGCGTCACGGGCAAGGCGAGCACCATCTTCCTGCCCAGCTCGCCCGGCACCGTCAACGACATGATGACGCAGATCCTCGCCGGCTTCACGGGCGCGAAAACATCCTGATTCGCGGGATTCTATTTTTCGACCGAGGCCCGGCGTTTTCCGCCGGGCTTCCGATTCTTCTCCACGCGCAGCTTCCAAGCCGTATGCAGCGCGCCGCGCAGCGAGTCCTCGTCCGCAACCGCGAGCCGAATGTGCGTTGCGCCCATCCGTCCCCATCCGGCGTGAACCGGCAAAAACAGATCCGGCCGCTCACCGAGAAACTCCGCCTGGACCTCCGGTGTGAGCATAAGATTGCCGTAACCTTCTTTCACCGATGCCAGCGTCGCGAAAATCCGCCCGCCGACGCGAAAGTCCACTGCGCCCATGTGCGAGCCTCCTTCCGCGCCTTCCAGGCTTAACGCGATCCGCTTGAAATCCTTCGCCGTCACATTAACCCCAAGCCTCAGGTTGCTGCTTTCTCGGTCCTTTGGTCCCTAGGTCCCTGCTTCTTCAAACTCTTCATTCATCCACTTGCTGAAGGCCGCAAACTCCTCGTCGCGGCCCAGAAAATCCCGGACCATCTCTCGGCCCGGCTTCGATCCGCCCTGTTCCAGCACCGCCTTGCGATAGCGCGTGCCCGCCTCGCAGCCCAGCAAATCTTCGGGGTCGAACTGCGCGAAGAAATCCAGCGCAATCACCTTGTCGAACATGTACGTGTAGTAGTTCGACGAGTAGCCGGTCAGGTGCCCGAAGCTCGCGTACATCTTGTTGCCTTCGAGCCACGTCCACGGCTGGAATTGCTTGTACAGCTCGCGCGTCACGACGTCCGGATCGATCCCCGCTGGATCCTCGTCATGCAAATTCAGCGCCAGCGTTGTGTAGTAAAGCTGCGTCCTGATCCAGTCCGCGCGCCCGAATGCGCCCGCCAGTTTCATCGTTCGGATCAGCTCCGAAGGCAGCACTTCTCCCGTCTCATAGTGCCGCGCAAACGACTGCAGCAGCTTCTCGTCGCGGAAAAACTCCTCCAGCATCTGTGACGGCACTTCGATGAAGTCGCCCTCCGTCGCGAATCCCGAAAGTCCAGCCCACTCCGTATGCCCGCCGAGAATCGCGTGCATCAGGTGGCCGAACTCGTGGAAGAACGTCACCACGTCGGAATATTGCAGCAGCCCCGGATCATTCGCATCGCCGGCCGGAAAATTGCAGATCAGCGCCGCCTCAGGCAGCTGGCGTCCGCGCACGCCCGCCACCACCGGCGCCGCAGAGAACCACTTGTTCTTGCCCTCGCGCGGATGCATGTCAAGATAAAATCGCCCCACCAGCCTCCCGCCATCGAAAACTTCGAATACCGAAACCGCCGGATCCCACGAAGACGCATTCGTCGGCCTGAACTCCACCTTGAAAAGCTTCGCCGCTGTCTCGAGCACTCCAGCTTCAACCCGCGCATACGGAAAATACGGCCGCACCGACTGCGAATCAAAATCGAATTTCGCGCGCCGGAACTGCTCGTACCAGTAGCCGCGGCTCACAATATCAATCTCGCTCAGCCCCGGTTGCCGCCCGCGCGCAAATTCGAGCACCAATGCGTGCTCGTGCTTCGCGCCGTCGCGGCTCGCTTCGTCCAGCTTCGCCAAGAAAAGTGCGCACATTCGCTGCGGACTTCATCATCTGGTCAGCCGTCGCCAAATCCGCCCAACTGCGAAATCCGAGAATCGTCGCGATCTCCTGCCGCGTCGCCAACAGATCAAGCAGAATCTGCCGGTTCGCCGGATAGGCGCGCGTGTTGTAGGCGAGAAACATCCGCTCCCTGAGCGCCGCGCTCGATGCAAACGTCATCACCGGCATCATGTCCGGCGGATCGGTCGTCAGCGTGACTCGTTCCGTGCCGTATTGGCCCTTTTGCGCCGGATGCCGCGCAATGTAGTCGGCAGGCAATCCCTCAAGCTCTTCCGGCGCCGCCTCAATCGTCTTTCCGCCCTCCTGGATATTGCGGCCGAACTCGAGGGACAGCCCCGTCGCTTTATCGTGCAGCGCGTGCAAGCGGTCGCGCGTGGCCAGGTCCTTGTCCACGCCACTCAGTCGATACCCGAGCAGCGTGCGCTCAACATAGTGCTTCGTCGCCGCGCTCGCGCTATCCAGCTTGATCGCCACCAGCGCGTCGTACACTTCGCGGTTCAGGCTCAGCGCGCTTCCGGCCATCGCCACGCGCTGCGCTTCCATCTGCGCCTGGTCGCGCACCGCTTTGTCCGTCGCCACGGAGTTCAGAATCCCCGCCTGCGCACCCGCCAGCGTCAGATGCTCGATCGCCTTGTCGTAGAGCAGCAGCGAATTCCCGGGCGTGCGCTCGCCCTTCACGGCCAGCAACTCGGCCAGTGAACCCTCATGCGCAGCCAGCCGCGCGCTCACCCATGCGGTCAGCGCCTCAGCCGACGCAGCGCCGCCGGCTTCCCATACGTGCAGTGCTTGGCCGGCGTTAGTGTTTTCATCAGGCATTGCGAATGAACCCTCCAGATTTCTAGACTAACAAGCCGATTCGCGTCCCACTCGCCATCCCGCATAGGCACACAAGCACGCCACAGTTCAGGCACGCTCCCGATGCCCGCGCCGCAAACTCTACTTCGATGGATTTGTTGAGTAGGAGTCCAGCCGCTTCTTATAAAGCAGCAGAACGCTCGGGCCAAACGACAACAGCATGACCGCGATCCCTGTCACGATGCCGAAGCTCGTTGCCAGGGGCGCAGAGCAATCGCCGCGACGGCGCACCCACACGTGGCAAGGCACGGCAATCAGAAGCTCCAGCACGCTCCCTTTCAGCAGCCACGAAACAGCCCGCGTGGTCAGCTGCGTAGAATTCCGGAAATAGAGATAAAAGACGATTCCCCAAATCAGCCAGATCGCAGCCCAAATGCCGAGCATTCGCGGCGCGCTCGTCAAATACTGATCGAGGAACTTGTCTCCGGCCACCCCGGCTCCCGCGGCAGACAAGCCCGCGAAAGCAAGAAGCGCGAACAGCATCGATGTGACGACCACGGAGACCGCAATGTGTGCCCGGGGCTTTAGCTTCTTGAAAGAGGTGTCAACAGACAAGAACAGCAGAATCGCCTGGCCTGCAACGAGCGCGATCACCGGCACCCACGCCAGCCACTCCTCGAAGAACTCGATCATGTCTTTCGAAAGCAACGTCCCGAGAGGGTCTTTTACTCCAGCGAGACATATTCCGACCGGCACGAGCAGACCGACCACGATGACCGCATAGAAGAGACTGATGACGATGCCCCATTTGCGCATGGCACGTCCTTTCCGGATCTCAAGGGGGAAGGCTGCTCACGATCCTACGCCGGTTTCGCGTAGCGCGGAAGCAAATTCGTCGGTTGGTCTTGCTAACATCTATTGCGCCGCGCCGTCGCTCAACACCGCCGGCATCTTCAAGAGCTCCTCCGGCTCAAGCGCGCGCGGCGTGAAGCGCGCCTCGAAGATCGCACCCTTGAAGAAGTCGCGCCGATTGATTCGCGTTCCAATCGACGAGTGGCCCGTGCCCTGCGGCGCCATGTGCAATTCTCCTTCGCCTTGCATCTCGTCGCCTACATAGTTGCGCAGCGTCTTGCCGTCGTACACCGCAGTCACCCGGTACCACTGACCCAGCGGGTGCAGATCGTTACAGTTCAGCAGCGTCTGGCGCGACCCATTCGATTCCGCAAAGCTGTCCAGGCACCACTGGCCCTTCACAATGCGAATTTCAAACAGCATGCGGTTGTCGGTGTCTTTGCCCGTGGCCGGATCAATTTCCGAAAGATGAAAAAATCGCTGTGCCTGCGCGCCGTCCACATCGGGGTAGAAGATCACTTCCCATGTGTAAGCGCTGGCCCCGGCCATCGGATGGTCGTCGATGAACAGCGCATCGTCGTTGCCGTTGAACTCCACGGCCTTGCCATACGGCGAATTGATCAGGTACGGGTGTCCGAGCACATGCGTGGCATGGCCTCCGACAGAATGAATGTTGTCAAACCGCCAAATCGTTGCTTGCGCGTCGCCACTCGTCGTTTGCGCGAACACAACCGGCGCCAGCGTCATCGCGCCCGCCACAAACACCGCAAAACGATTGCGCATCCCTCTCACGAAAACTCCCTGGCTTTTTGTTTCAGCGCATGACGCGCGCACCAACTCGTGCCCGCAAGATCGAAGCTAACAGCTAATAGCCAGCAGCTACCGGAATCGCTTACGCCGCGGGTTCCGGATACAGGCGGTTAAACTCCGGGTCGCCGTGGAGCATCTGCAGGTCCGGGTCGCGGCGCGCCCATGCTGCAGTCGCGAAATCCCGCTTCCCAGGCCTTGCTCAGCGTGTCCAAGGCCTCCGCCTTTCTCCTCAGCACGCAGTACAGGCACGACGCGTTGTAGAAGATCGATGCTTCGTTGGCGCGCAAGGTAACCGCGAAATTCAGTTCGCGGAGCGCGTCGTCGGTCCGCCCCAGGCGGGCGTATTCCGCCGCCCAGCAGAATGCGTGCCCGCGCATCTTCCGGCACCTGCTTCAGATGATTTTCAAGCGCCCCGATCCGGCGGTGGATCATGTTGCGCACGTCTTCTGTCTTGCCCAATGCGCGCATGGTGTTCACGATCGGCACGTATACGTTGTAGTCCTCGCCGCTGGCCTCGATGGCCGTTTCCGCAACGTCCAGCACTTCCTGGTAGCGTCCCGCCGCAAACAGCGCGCGGCACAGCAGATAGTAAGCTCCCTCGCAGTCGCGCTTGCGCTCAATAGCTTTCTTCACCATGCGCACGGCTTCGTCGTGCAGCTCCGCCGCGTAGAGCACCCACGCCTGGCTCACCTGCACTTCGGGCAGCTCCCAGCGCAGGGCCACGGCCTTGCCTGAAGCTTCACGCGCGCGCTCCACCCACACCTGGTCCCGACTGTAGTTGCAGTAAAACATCGCGCATGCATTGGCGCACGCTGCGTATGCCAGCGCGAAGTTGGGATCGATCGCCACTCCGTTTTCGAACATCTGCAGCGCGAACTCCAGGTCCTGCCGCGTCTGCCGACGCGCGTAGCGCTTGCCGCGCAGGTAAAGGTCGTAGGCCTGCAAGCTCTCCGTCGGCTTCACCGCCAGCGCTTCAAGTTCCTCCGGAGAAAGCGTCACCCGAAGCGCTTCGGCGATCTTGCGCGCCATCTCGTCCTGCACTTCGAAAACGTCTTTCATTTCGCGGTCAAAACGCTCTGACCATAACGGAAAATCCGTACGCGTATCTACAAGTTGCGCATTAATGCGCAGCCGCGCGCCTGCGCGGCGCAGCGTCCCGGTCAGCACGTACGCGGCGCCCAGCTTCTGCCCCACCACCTGCGGCGTCACAGACTGGTCGCGGAAGGCCAGCACCGTGGGCCTCGAAAAAATATTCAGCCCGCGAATTTTGGCCAGCTCCGTAATCACGTCTTCCGTGATTCCGTCGCGCAGGTATTCGTCTTCCTTGGCGCCGCTCAGATTTTCAAAATAGAGCACGGCCACCGATTTTCCCTGCTTGTGGGTGCCCGAATCTGAATCCGTCTTGGCCTTCGCGCGGCTCTTGTTCGACTCCAGGTTGCGCTTCATCCGGTTCAGGTCGGTCTTTAACTCCGTCGCCGTCTGGCAGCGCAGTGCCCGGTCCTTCTCGATGCACTTCTCCAGGATGCGCACAAACTCCGGTGACAATGCCGGGTTGATCTCCGCGGCCGATTGCGGCTCGCGGTTCAGAATCGCGTCGAAGATCACCGCCGACGTGTCTCCCTGAAACGGCAAACTGCCGGTGGCCATCTGATAGAGCACCGTGCCCGTCGAAAACAGATCGGTGCGCGCATCGACCAACTGCCCGCGCGCCTGCTCTGGCGACATATAGGAGATGGTGCCCACTGCCGAACCGGGCGAAGTCAGCTCGTCGCCCGCTGCGATCGTTCTGCCTCCGTCTGCCGCCTGCGTTGCCTGGCTCAGTCCTATCTTCGCCAGCCCAAAGTCCAGAATCTTCAGTTGCCCGCGCTCCGTCAGAAACAGGTTTGCCGGCTTGATGTCGCGATGCACAATGCCCTTTGCGTGGGCCGACTCCAGCGCATCGGCCATTTGGATTGCCAGCGGCAGAATCGTCTCCACGTCCATCGGTTGCCCCTTCAACCGTTCCCCCAGCGTCTGTCCCACCAGAAGCTCCATCACGATGAAGTGCTGCAGCTCGTGCCGCTCGATTGCGTGGATGGTGCAGATGTTCGGGTGATTCAGCGACGAGGCCGCACGCGCCTCGCGCTGAAAACGCTCCAGTAACTGGCTGTCCCTCGCCAAATCCGGCGGAAGAAACTTGAGCGCCACGTGACGGTCGAGCTGCGCGTCCTGCGCTTCGTACACCACGCCCATCCCGCCCGAGCCAAGCTGGCGAAGGATGGTGTAGTGCAGGATGGATTGGCCAATGAGGGGATCTGGATTCATCTTGTGCCGTTTAGTATAGAACGCCGCGCGGGTCGTTCATGTCGAGCGGGCCGAAACGCGGCACGGAGCAAGTCAGGAAGTGGCCACCTGTTCAACCCAGGCATTCGGCTTGTGAGCGCCGAGCTTGAGATGGAGAGTCACCGGCCTTCCCTCGGGCAGGTGCAAATCGCAGTTCGCGGTGTCTTTCCTGAGCGGCGCAGTCAGGACGCCTGCGGGTGCGCTGATATCTTCAATGCCGTAGCGGGCGATCAAAGTCACGTCCTGCTGGCGGAACGATGTCACGGTCAACTCTGTGGTTCTGGCCTCCATGTTCCAAGCCAGATTGTTGATTCGCGCAAACGTCCTGGCCAGCATTCCGCTGATGGAACCCTTGGCTAGTGTCTCCGGAAGAGCTGGAAGCACCTCAATCACGCCGGGGCGCGAGTAGAGCAGCATCTCCATCATGATGGTGGGAATTCCACCCTGTGCATCCGGCATGGGGAAGGCCCAGGGGTCGTGCGAACACCGGAGCGTCGTGGCGACGTAACCCTGCTCGATCAACTGCCGCAGTTCAGTATCCACCATGTAGCAGTCTTTGAGCCGCGCTCCCACCAGGGCGCGATGGCAGCGGCCGTGAGCGGCAAGCCTTTCCGGCACGCGCCTCCTGTCGGCCATCATCGCGGCCAGGGCAAGTTTCGGCGTGCGATCGGGATCGATCTCGTCGCCGGGCCATGCACCATACAAATGGGAAACATGCCGATGGCTGTAACGCTCCTGAAGCGTGGGCCACGCCCATTCCTTCAAGGTGCCGTCCGGTTCCATCAGGTAGGGCGGCATCTTGGCCAGCATGGCCTTCCATTTTGGCACGCTGTCAGCGTCGCTGCCCAAAAGCTCGCACGCGTCAATCAGGTTCCTAAGCACCTCGCGGCACACCGTAATGTCCATGGTGGCATTGATCGCTATCATGGCGCCGGGACCGGTGTTCGCCGGGTTGTTCTCTGGAGAAAAAGATGGGGCGAAGATATAGTTCCCATCTTTGTCGGTGACCGTCAGGAAGTCTTCGTAAAAGAGCGCCAGCTCTTTATATGCCGGTACGATGCGGTTGCGCAGGAAGTTCACATCGCCCGTTGTCAGATAGCGATCCCAGAACGGGCGGATACACCAGCCTCCGGCGGAAAGCCAATAAGGATGAGGCCAGATCTCCCCAGTCGATTCAGCCCTGGAGTAGTGGAACGAAACGCCGACATTTTGCTGCGGCAGCAGGGAGTAATGGGTTCCGCGCATCCCGAAGATGTTCTTTGCGTTGACCCGGAAATCCGAGACCAGGCTCTCCATCCAATTGAAATAAGCATCCATGCCTTCCCGCAAATCACCCTGCGGACCGGGCGCAATTTGCAGGTTGATATTGGCGTTGGTCTCGGCGGCCATGCTGCAGTACTTGCCACTGGTGAGGATGAACCAGTAGCGCCCCATCTGGAATATCTTTTCGAGCAGCGCGGGCGAGTAGTCCCGCCGCGACCTCTGGTCGACGAACAACTCCTCCGTTGACATTCCATATTGGTAGGCGCCTCCAAAGTCCACCGTGACCCGGTTTAGGGCTTCTGACTGAACTTTGCGGTGCCGCTCCAGGATTGCGTCATATTCAGGGCTCAACTCTTCGACAGCCTGCCGCAGAGCCTCGACCTTGTCCTCGCTGTAATCGGCGAACCATTCGATGCGGGTGAGAAGCATCAGGGACGAGGCGTTCTCGACGACCAGAGTGTCTCCATCCATCCGGGCCGAACCGCCGCTGCGAACCACGCGAACCACCCCTGCATAGCCGCTGTTATCCGCGGAGGGATCCAGGATGCACTTGTAGATCAGCCGCTCTTCGTTGAAGTCCTGCTTTATCTCGCTTTCTCCGATGTTCCCGCCGAACAATCCTCCCATGGCGCGAGTTCCCCGAGAGTATTTCTGCACTGCGACTCGAGCGTTCACCTTTTGCCCATTCGGGGCGGTCAATAATTGGACCACCACATCGTCTGGCCGGGAGGTGAAAGTCTTTCGGACCCAGTCGCCGCGCTCATCGCTCCAATGCACCTTCACTTCGCTGCTCTCGAAATCTACGGTGCGCAGATAATCCTTGACCGACGCGGTTGTCGGAAAATCGAGATGCATGATGAATGCCGGGACTGTGGGATGTGGACCCGTGTTCTGCTTGATGGGGCCCTTGTTCATCTCATTGAACGCGAGCTCAATCGCTTCCTGGTACTTCCCGTCCAATACCATCTGCCGCACTTGCGGGAATACGTCCGCTGCCTTGGGTGCCTCAAAGGGCCTCTTCCACGGCACGAGAAGGCTTTCGTGGTGGAAGAGGACTTGCTCCGAGTACGGATCGCAGGTCGCTTCGATATTCATGTGGCCATTACCCGAGGTGAGCCCCTCGCTGATGGTCGTTCCGGGGATTAAGCTGCAGAATCCTTGCAATGGAACAATGCCTCGCCGGAGCCGTTCTTCGAGCGGCATCGGCGAAACCCTCACATCGGGCGACAGGTGCGATGCCGCGAACTCCGGCACTTTTGGAGGAAACTTCTCCTTCCGGGAGCGGTTTAGAAACTCGGGTGAACGAATCTCCTCCGCTGGCTTTGGCGCTTTTTCTGGCGCTGCGCTTGGCTTTTGCGGCTGCGTTTCGCTTGCCATGAGCGGTTTCAGCAATCCGGTTGAACCGGCTAGTCCAGCAGCGAGCGTCCCCTTCGCGAGAAAATCTCTGCGCCTCATCAATTCCTCACTCCAGCTCGGAATTCCAACGACGTATTTAAGCCGGGTCCCATTATGGCCCATGTCTGCGCATGAGAACCCCGCAGTTGTGCAAATCTGGACTGCGCGGAATGCTGAGGGAAGCTACTTCAAGCTAGTCGCGCTTCATCGTCCCAGGTATTGCTCGTCGCTCACAGGCTCCATCCAATCCACAGTTTTCCCATCGAGCTTCTCGTGGATGGCGATGTGCGTCATGGCCGTTGTCTCACCAGCCCCGTGCCAATGCTTCTCACCGGGCGCAAACCACACCACGTCGCCAGGCCTGATCTCTTCGATCGCGCCGCCCCACCGCTGCGCTCGCCCGCAACCCGCCGTCACAATCAGGGTCTGTCCCAGCGGATGCGTATGCCACGCCGTCCGCGCGCCCGGCTCAAACGTCACGCTCGCGCCCTGCACTCGCGCCGGCTCCGGTGTCTGAAACAGCGGATCGATCCGCACCGCACCAGTAAACCATTCGGCCGGTCCTTTCCCTGATGCTTGGCTACCGCTTCGCCTGATCTCCATCTCCGCATCCCCTCTCTGATCTCAGCGCTCACTGCTTAAAGTACTCGAAACGACACGCCAGTTGCTCGGCACACGACAAATCCTCGCGCAAGTTCAATTTCTTGTCGCTTGCATCCATCGGCTGCAAGCTTACAAGAGATGCGCCGGACCGCCGCGCAGCAGACTCTCCTAAATAAGAGGGAATCAGTCTCTCCCGATGAATCTCCGCCGGCCTTGAAAAGCGCCGCCCTTCTAGGGCAATCGAATTACTGAAGTAGAATGGACCGAATGTTCGCCACGCGCGATCTCGCAATCGCAGGGCACGGGCGCCCTGGACGGACAAAAGGCCACTCGGCTTTGATTGCTGTTGGCGTGGTGCTCCTTCTCCTGCTTATCTTCAGTACTTCCACGGTCTTCGTGCAGGAGTCCTGGCCTATTGAATCCTTTCAAATCGGTGTTTATGCTCTCGCTGCAACGTATCTGCTATACGGCATCCGGCGAGACAGTGAGAACCTAGCCGGCGGCGTAGCACCGTGGCTCGTATATTTCATTCCCGCCTGGGGCGTCGTCCAGATCCTGGCGCATACCACAGCTTCGACGATGGAAACCCGCGAAGCGATTTTGCGTTGGGGAGCCCTGGCCGCAGTATTTTTCCTTGCGCAGACGGTCGCAGGCACCAGCATGGCCCGCGAGGCGATGCTCCAGGCCTTTCTCTGCTTTGCTGCGGTGATGGCTCTACTTTGCCTCACTCAACTCTTCACCTCAGCAGGGCGCGTTCTGTGGGCCTTTCCATCGGGTTATCCGGATGTCTACGCAACCTTTCCCAACCACAACAACTACGCTCAGTTCATTGAAGTCTCCCTTCCGATTGCCCTTTGGCGGGCGATGCGGGATGGCTGGCGCTCATGGGGATATGCCCTTATCGGTGGCGTAATGTATGCCTCGGTGATCGGCGCTGCCTCGCGTGCCGGCGCAATCCTTTGCACGGCCGAACTAGTGGCAATGCTGGCGATTGGGATGATTCAACACGGGCGTCAAGACTTCCGGCGGCTCCTCCGCTCGTCTGCGGTGGCCCTGGTAATGGTGCCGCTTCTTGTGGCGATCTTCACATCTGTGGTGGGCTGGCAACGAATCTGGGAGCGCTTTCAACAAAACGATGCCTATGAAGGAAGGCTCGAGTTCACGCTTTCCGCTATTGATATGGCGAAGCATCGCCCGCTTATGGGATACGGTCTGGACACGTTTCCGGAGGTCTACCAGCAACATGCGATGAAGGAATTTCCTTTTTACGTCAACCACGCCCATAACGACTGGGCCGAATTTGCCGCTGATGGTGGAATTCCCTTCCTCCTTCTTGTGGTCATCCCTTTTGCCGCTGCCGTCCCGGTGGCGATACGGCATCCGTGGGGTCTTGGCTTGGCAGCAGTCATGCTCCATGCCTGTGTGGATTATCCTTTTCCGCGTCCAGCGGTTTCTGGGTGGATGTTTGCGATGCTGGGCCTGCTTTACATGGCGCGGAACTCGGATCGGCGCCAACAGGAAGCAGTGGGTGCTCGTCAAACAGATCATTCTCGCCGCGTATTGGAATTCAAGCGCGGAACCAGTCAATCTCACCGTGCATGAATTTGGACTGACGGGACAACAAGAGTGCCCGAAATCCGGGGTGTGCCGGGCGTCCGCCCATAATGAAGGCGGAGATGAACAAGCGATCCATCCGACGGGATTGAAAACCCCACACTCCCACGGCTCATTGTCTGGCTTGAAAGATTGGGCGACTCCGCCAGCGCCGTTTCAGACCCAGCTCCGATAATCTGCCATCGGAGCCCCGTTTCCGAAGAGATCCCTTCCGTTCGATAGGAGTACTCCAGTTCGTAGTTTCCGGGTGGGAAAACAATAGCTTGTTCGGCAATCGTGCAGTTTTCCGGCTGGCTCCCGGAGAACTCTGTCTCCAGACCCAATGGGCCCGGCAAGGAATGAAGACCTGTGTAGGAGGAGATCGTCCAATCGAAGCCGACGGGCAGTGGGTCACGGGCGAAGTTCGGGTTGTTTGGCGCACCCCGATCGGCGACGACCCAATGCTTGTCGACCATGACGCTCCAGACGCCTTTCGCCTCGTCTCCTTCCCTCGCCACGATCAGCCTGTCGATCACCGAGTACATTTCAGGGTCATCTGTCGCTGGATCTCCGACTTCGCCTAACCGATGGGCAACCTTGGCGGCAGCAGGCAGTTGGTCTTTGACGAGAAGAAAATCCAGATACTGCCGAATGAGGCCGGGATTGTTATTCACGATCTTTGATTCAATGTCGCTGGGGTTGGGCGATGCGCGCCAGCACAATTCGAACAGTGGCCGCATATTTTCCGATGGCATCTCTGCGGCGACCCGAGCCCATGCCCAGAACGCAGGAAGGTTGTTACGGCGAAAATAGAAGTTGGCCAAACTCCAGCGCGGCAGGTAGGTGCGGTCAATCAAAAAAGCGTTCAGAAACAGCTTTTCGGCGTCGGGGTAATCGCCGGCGCCTTCATCTTGCAAGCCCAGTTCGATGTCCGCCTCAGCGTTGTAAGGGTCAAGGCTGATCGCCTTTTCAAGGGGCTGCCGCGCGTGCGCATCATCGAGAAGTGCGAGACGCATGTTGTATTTCCACGAGTCGGGTTCCAGTCGGATGGCCGCGCCAACCGACTCCGCTGTATTCAGCCGGAATAAGTAGTCCGCCCTGACAAGCCTCCAGGAGCACCAGATTCCGTAGACAAAGATTCCCGCAATGATCGTTCGGAACGCGATCTTGAACAGCTTGGTCTGATGGCGGGTCACGGCCCTCCAGCGTATCACTTGATTTCAAATTCTAGAAGATATGCGCAAAATCGAACTGAACCTTCAGGAAGATGTCCTATCGCATTCTCGGTGGATGTTCTGAAGCCAGAAAACTATATTAGAAACTTATCGCGCGCTCTTGTATGTCACTTGTCATACACAGCACAAGCGGCGAGATGCTTGAAAAACAATTCCTTCCTGGCGTATAAGTGACGGATAATTGGGCAGAGACTGAATCCTTTAGGGAAGGGCGCAAAATGGCCACGAAGAGCTATCTGCTGGCGATGATTTTCGTCACCTTCTCCTGCGTGTCCGCATCGGGTGCGACAAGTTCCATCGGCACGGTCAGTGCTCGCGGAGACATTCGCGTCGACGGCAATACCGTTTCGGGCAATGGAACCCTTTTCGACGGCACAACCGTTGAAACCGATCAAGCCACCGCGACGCTGCGGCTCGACAACGGCACTGAGATCAAGCTGGCGACCAACTCGCACGGCGTAGTGTACGGCGACCACCTTGTTTTGCTCCAGGGCAAAAGCCAATTGAAGACACTCGACGTACCCTTCGCCCTCGAAGCTCATGGTCTGCGCGTGGTTCCCAGTAAACCGAATGCCTTTGGCACTGTTTCATTGGGACCATCGAACACCGTTGACGTCGCAGCCATGACCGGCGATTTTCGAGTTGTCGATGATGCGAGCCTCGCGGTCGCCCACGTCTCCCGTGGCGCTGCCATCTCGTTTCCCGCCGTACAAAGCGCCACAGCGCCCCAAGGGTCGTCCTATATCGGAGTCAGCGGAAAGGTGTCTTTTGAAGATGGCAGTTTCTTCCTGACAACGGACAAGGGCGTGAAGTACCAACTGGTCACTGGAGAAGAACTTAAAAAATTCACAGGCAAGGCAGTCGATGTATCCGGCTTTCTCCAGGCTGCTCCCACTCCCGCGGGCCTCACCCAGGTCATCGTGACATCGATTGATCTAAGTGGCGGCGCAAAGAGCAGCACGGGCATGACCACACAGACAAAGGTTCTGATTGGGGCCGGGATCGGTGGCGGCGCTGCGGCCGCTGCAATCGTCGGAGCCGAAGCCGGTAAGTCCTCGGCAAGTCGCTGAGCTTTCGTTCGCGGCCATACCCGACGCACTCTCCTCGCAGCCCGCATTCGGCAAGAAAGCAGTGCACGGCATTGTGACCTCGAGCTCTCCATCTAATGCTCGAATCCACTCTGCCCAGGTTTTTCCACAACCTGCGCTGTCTTCTCCCTATACGAATCCCACAATTTACCCCGATGGCGGCTAGCCGCAAAGAGGCAGCGGTGCAATTTTTCGCCTCAGATGCAGCACGCCCTGGCACTGTATCGACGTTGAAGGAGGGTGGTTACCTTTGAGCGAACTTCGGGAATGCTTTCGTCATTCACATGACTTACATTTTTCGTTTTCTCCTGCCGCGAATTTGTGCTAGAGTCCTTTGCACCGCCTCGAGTTAGGCAAAACTCTATCGCCATCCCCCGATCCGAACTCTACATTCGGAAACATGGCTCCAGAGGGAATTAAGGCATCTCTCAGGATTCCAGGTTACTGGGACTGAAGAGTGCGAAGCTTGCCCAAAATCCATCGCCGCCGTTCAAGGCGTGCATCTCGGCAATCAACAACATGAAGGTCCTCAAGCCGCGTTCGCGGATGATCAGCATCAGGCTGTCGCAAGAAGAATATGACGGGCTCTGCCGTCTGTCGGCGGCAACCGGTGCTCATAGCCTTTCCGACCTGGCGCGTAACGCGATGCGCCTGTTCCTCTGCCTTACCGCCCATGAGCGGCTTTTGACCGACCCTACGGGCGCGGTCCAGGCACAGATGGAAATTCTCAATCGGCGGGTCGACGAATTAAAGCATCAGCTCCTATCCACGGAGCGGCCGACGACCCAATGATGGTCATGAAGTGAGTGCGAGAGAGGCTTCAATCCCGGCCTCCGATAACTGCTCGTTCGAGTACCTCAATCACCACGGAGTCTCTATGAGAAAGATGGCAATTACATGTCTGGCAATTGCGGCGGCAGCCGCAGCTTCTGCACAGCAGGAGCCTGCCCCGTTCCATGAGGGAGCTGGGGCAACAACTCTCAGCGACGTTTCGAATCTTCCGATGGCCAGGATCGGTAACGACGATTTGATCGGCGTCACGGTTTATGACGCCCCTGAGCTTACCCGAACGGTGCGTGTGAACTCAGCGGGTAATATCTCGCTGCCGATGGTCGATCAGCCACTCCATGCAGCCGGTCTTTATCCTGCGGATTTGGAAAAAATGATTGCAGGCGCGCTGACCCAGGATCATGTTCTCATCGACCCCATTGTGACCGTTTCGATCGTTGAATACCGGAGCCATCCGATCACGGTGGTCGGCGCGGTCAAAATGCCGGTCACGTTTCAGGCTACGGGAAACGTGACTCTCCTCGATGCGATCTCCCGGGCCCAGGGGCTTACCGATAATGCCGGCTCGGAAATTCTCGTTAGCCGTCAGGCGCCGGATGCGGATGGCAAACCGGCAACGCTGGTGCAGCGCATCCCGGTCCGCGGCCTCTTCGACGGAATGAATCTCTCATTGAACCTGAGCTTGCAAGGCGGCGAAGTGATTCGCGTTCCTGAAGCCGGGCGAATCTTCGTCGTGGGGGACGTAAAAAAGTCCGGCGCTTTCTATATAACGGACGGCTCTGAGAGCAGTGTTTTGAAGGCTCTTGCTCTATCGGAGGGCCTGGATAGCTTCTCTTCCCACGAAGCTTACATCTATCGTACGGACGATACCGGCGAAGCCCGAAAAGAGATACCCATCGAACTCAAGAAGATTATGGATCGCAAGATGCCGGACGTCGCACTTGAGGCAGGCGACATCCTATATGTCCCAAGCGCGACCGGTGCCAAGGCTGGCTTGAAAACCCTCGAGACATCTCTGGGGATCGGCACCGCACTTGGCGCCGCGTTTATTTATTACGGCGCACGCTAGAGCCACCTGAAGAGGACTTATGCCTAAACAACTGAAATTGACAGAGGTTCTTCCCCCGGACTTACCGAGTCGCGGCATTACGCCGGCTTACTACGCTCCTATTACCCTGCACGAGGAAGTTGAAGCAGCCGGGCCCGCGGTTCCCTTGTCGCACTACCTCTGGATCTTCCGCCGCCACGTCTGGAAGATCGTTGCCGTGGTTGCGACATGCGTGCTTGCGACCCTTGTCGTGTCCGCCAGATTGCAACCGATCTATCAATCGACCGCAACGGTGAATGTGGATCGTCAGGCGCCCTCGGAGGTCGTGGGGGAGGACTCGAACCGCTTCGTCGCCCCGAACGACGCCGATCAATTCCTTGCTACGCAGATAAAGTTCATTCAATCAGACGCAGTCGTGCGCCAAGTCGCCGAGCAGTATCACCTCCTGAATCTGGAAGGCCAAACGAGCAGTGCTTCCACCGAACGCGAACAACTTCTGGCGTCAGCGCCGATCACGCTCAAGCAGTTAAAGGTTACCCGTTCGCCGAATACGTATTTTCTCCTTATCAGCTATCGCTCCCCCGACGCGCATCTTGCCGCGGACGTGGCCAATGCCATTGCCAACTCCTATTTGCTCCAGACGTACGATCTTCGCATTCGTTCCGCGGCCGGTCTGTCATCGTTCATGGAAAAGCAACTCGATGAACTGAAGGCAAAAATGGAGCAATCGAGTCTGGCCCTGGCTCAGTTCGAAAAGGACCTCGACGTCATCAACCCCGAAGAGAAGACGGACATGCTGTCTTCGCGGCTCCTGCAATTGAACACCGACTACACGACTGCCCAGTCAGATCGCGTTCGCGCAGAAGCAGCATGGAACGCGATCAAGTCCGGCTCTCTAAGCGCTGCCGAGGCATCCACTCAGGGAGATTCGCTGGCCAAACTCACCGACACTTTGAATCAGGCGCGCCAGCGCTTCGCGTTAGTAAAAGCGACCTATGACACCAGTCACCCCGAATATCGCAAAGCAGCTTCCGAGCTCGCTGAAGTCGAAAAGCAGTTCGACGATACCCGTCGCAGCATTGCCGAAAGAGTGCAGACTCAGTATCAGGAAAGCCTGAACCGCGAGCAGATGCTTCAGGCATCTGTCAACGAGACCAAGGCTGAGTGGGACCGCGTCAACGCCAAATCCTTTCAGTATCAGCAACTGAAGCAGGAAGCCGATGCGGATAAGGCGCTCTACGACGAGCTGATCAAGAAGATTCGCGAGGCCGACATCAACGCCGGCTATCAAAACAACAATATTCGCATCGCCGATGTTGCGCGGCCTGCCTTGAAACCCGTTTTTCCAAACATGGCGCTCAATCTCGTATTGGCGTTCCTGCTGTCAACGTTGCTGGCAGTTGGCGGCGCCATCGTTCTGGACTCGCTCGATACCACCCTTCGCGATCCCGAGGAGGCCAGCCGATTCCTCGGCGCCGACGTCATTGCCACCTTGCCCGTTGACCGCGCGGGTGCTCAGTTGCCAAGACCCACTTCGGAAGTTGCTTCCGCGGCGCTCGTGTCCCGCAACGGCCATAACGGTCACCACAAGGATTATTACGGTGGCGTCTCCAGCTTCGACGAGGCCATCAGAAGTCTTCGTAACACCATTCTGCTGTCAGACTTTGACAGCCGCCTCCATTCCATCGTTCTTACCAGCGCCACTCCGGGCGAGGGCAAGACGACGCTGGCGGCTCACCTCGCCATGGCCAATGCTGACCGCGGCAAAAAGACTCTGCTCGTCGACGGCGATTTGCGGCACCCCAGCCTTCACACCAAATTCGGCCTCAACCCTCACACGGGGCTCTCCAACGTTCTCACCGGCGAGCTTTCCTGGGAGGAAGTGATCATCCCCATCGAGGGCACTTCCAACTTGAGCCTTATTTCCGCGGGCCTGGGCTCTCACCGCGCCGCCGACTTGATCGGGCCCCGGCTTTCCAATTTGCTCGACGAATTTGCCAAGGATTACGACCTGGTGATCCTCGACTCGCCTCCGCTACTGGGCTTCGCGGAGTGCCTCCAGATGGCAGCCGCTGCTGACGGCGTGCTGCTTGTCAGCCGAGCCGGAGAAACCAAGCGCCGCGCCGTCGCCGAAGTGATCGCAGCCCTGCGCCGTCTCCGCGCAAACATTGTCGGCGTCGTCCTCAATCGCGTCAGCCACGATACCTCAGCCAGCGGATACCAGTACTCCAGTTATTACCAGAAGCATTATGCAAAGTATTACAAGTCCGCGACGCCTGCTGTCTGAGCTTCAACAGGCTTAAGCGCGGGCATGTGAGCGGCCCAACGAGTCAGCCGCCGCGCCAACCAAACTGCGCAGCATCGAACGGAACGGCTCATGGCATTGCCTGCAATCTTGCAGCTTGCGCAACATCGTTTAGAACCACCGGACCGAGGCGTCGTGCCACCCGCCGCCGAGCGCTCACTGCGGCTCAACGTCTCCTGGACATTCGCCGGAAACGTGATTTATGCGGCGTGCCAGTGGGGCATGCTCGTCGTTTTGGCAAAGCTGGGCTCACCTGAAATGCTCGGCCGCTTCGCCCTCGCCCTCGCTGTCACCGCTCCGGTCTACATGTTCACCAATCTTCAACTTCGAGCGGTCGAGGCGACAGATATGACTCACCAGTTCGCCTTCGCTGACTACATGGGCCTCAGAATCTTCTCTACGGGATTGGCTCTCTTGGTGATCGTCGGGCTCGCAGCCTGGTCTCGCTTCCCATTCTGGATCGCCGCTGTCATCGTCATCGTGGGCTGCGCCAAGGGCGCTGAATCCATCAGCGACGCCGTCTACGGCCTCGTTCAGCGGCACGAACGGATGGACCTCATTGCGCGCTCCATGGTGCTCAAGGGCCTCATCTCTCTCGCCGCCTTCGCCCTCACCATGGCCTTCACGCGCTCGCTCGCGATGAGCGCCGCCGCTTTGGCCATCGCCTGGTGCCTGGTGTTGGTTACCTACGACTTCTCGCTTGCGCGCGGATTTGCCGGGGCGAGCCCTGCACCCGCAGGCCGCCACCCATCCCTTCCCCGTTTCTCCCGAGACACGCTGGTCCGCCTCACGCGGCTTTCAATTCCCCTGGGAATCACGGCCACGCTCGGTTCTCTCATCCTGAACGTGCCTCGTTACTTCATTGAGCATTACGCCGGCCCGCGCGCATTGGGTTTCTTCGCGGCTATCGCCTATCTCATGGTTGCTTCTAACCTCGTCACCAACGCTGTCGGCCAGTCCGCAACGCCAAAGCTCGCATCGCGCCACGCGTCGGGCGACCTCCGGGCCTTTCGCGTCCTCCTGTTCAGGCTTTGCGGCGCCGCGGCGGTTCCCGGTTTCGTGGGTCTCCTGGTCGCGATTCTGGCCGGCAAGCCGGTCCTTCGCTTGCTCTACCGGGCCGACTACGAGAGCTACTCGGGAGTATTCACGCTCCTCATGATCGCGGCTGCGATCTTTTGCGTCGCGTCGATTCTGGGATATGGCTTGACCGCGGCGCGAATCTTGAAGCCGCAGCCGGTCTTGTTTGCAGTCGTCATGCTGGTGTCGGCCGTGGCGTGCTTCCTCTGGGTCCCCTCCCACGGCATCCAGGGTGCTGCCTTCGCAATCATTCTTGCCGCCGCAACCCAACTCGTAGGTTCTCTCGTTCTCCTGCTGCCCGTTTTGCGGGCGCCGCAACTCTCCGTGGACAGCGTTCACGCCATTGCCAGATCGTAGCGACATGCAAACAAGTATCCGTATCAATTACGCAGCAGATCGATCGGAATTTCTGCGCCGATCTTCGGTGCCTGTCCTGCTCACGCTGTACGTCGTTTTGTTGCCGGTCCAGTTCCAGGTCGTCGAAGGTTTCAATTTCGCACCGTCCGATGTTTTCCTTCTGGCATACCTTCTCTTCCAATCGGATCGGCTTCGATTTCGAAAAGGCGCCTGGAGTGTCTGGCATGTCGCGCTCCTGCCCATGATGATCCTTTCAGCGTGGGTGGGCCTTGAACGGATTGGAGAACTAACGTCATACGTTGTCGTCAACAAGCTCCTGGGAGTTCTCTGGCTGCTGATCGGCTACGGCGTGCTCTCCGGCGAAATGTCATCCGTTGCGGCGATTCGCTCACTCGCGCGCTCCTTTGTCGCCGCGGTGAGCGTAGTCAATATCATCTCGATCGCCGGGTTCATCTGGCCGCCGCTGGAAAAGATGATGCCGCAGTTGAACTACAGCGCGGGCGAGCGAGTGGCCGGATTCTTGATTGACCCGAATGCCTTCGGGGGGCTCGTGCTGACGGCATTGGCGCTGCAGGTCGTAATGGGACTGTATAAAGCACCCTTGTTTCGCGGCCTCTTGGGACGTTTGATTTCTGTCTCCTTGTTGGTTGGGTTGGTATTGACGTTTTCTCGGAGCGCATGGATCGGACTGGCGGCCGCGCTCATTTTCCTCGGAGCCGTCCGGCCTCTGCAGAGTCTGAAGATTGCTGTAGCGATCGCCGGGTCTGGCCTGGCCTTGCTCGCGTATGCGGCCAACAATAATCTCGACCGTTTCTATGCTTTGTCGATCCGGCCCGAAACCATCCAAACGCGGATCGACTCTGGAGGAGCCGCCCTCGACGGCTTTCTCTCTCATCCTGTCCTGGGCACCGGCCTGGGCACATTCCTGTTTGAACACGGGTCCATTATTCATAACACCTATCTCTGGTTTCTTTCCGAGTGCGGCGTTGTTGGCGCAATCGTGATCCTCGGCCTAACAATGTGGTACTTCAAAGTGGCGATCCCCATCATCCGCTCTTCAAGAGGAGCTCGAAGAGCCCTGATGGTTGCCCTTGCCGTCGCTCATGCCGGCATGCTCGGCGTCTCGGCGGGAATTGAGGTGTTCTACCAGCGGCACTGGTGGCTCGTGATGGCCATGATTGCTGCCTGTCGTTCGACCGTCCCACGCTCCCAATTTGTTAAGGTGTGGTTCGCCCCTCCGCCTGAATCTCAAGCGATGAGCCCCGCCGGATCCGCTTCCATCACAGAACGAAACTAGAACGACGAACATGCACACACCGTCGGTCACGGTCGGAATATCCTTCTACAACTCTGAAACTACGCTTTTGGATGCTGTTCGCTCCGTCTTTGCACAAACCTACACGGACTGGGCGCTGCTTCTGGTTGACGACGGTTCGAGTGATGGTTCGCTCTCGGTCGCGAAATCCTTCCGCGACCCTCGGGTGAGGGTTCTCTCGGACGGGACCCACCGCGGGGTCGTTTCTCGGTTCAATCAGATCGTGCAAGCCAGCACTACTCATTATTTCGCCCACATGGGCGCCGACGACTTAATGCACCCTCTAAGGCTCGAAATGCAAATGCTGCACCTTTCGCGGCACCCGGAGATAGACGCTCTGGGATCGTGGGCATTTGTGATCGACGCGAAAGATACCGTAACTGGTGTGCGGCGGGTTGACCCACACCCAGCCAGCGCTGCCGCCGTCCTGCGCCGCGGATTCTTTATCCATCCGACTGTCATAGCTTCCCGCGAGTGGCTTGTCAAGAACCCATACGACGGCGACTATCTCAGATCGGAAGACTATGAACTCTGGTGCAGAACGCAGGAGCATTCACGATTCCGCAACCTCGAAGCTCCCCTTCTTTTCTATCGGGAGGGAGATCTCTCGCTGGGACCGAAATACGCCCTGAGTTGTCGAACCAATCGGCGCATTTTCGCCAAGTATGGCCCGGAGACGCTGGGAAAGATCGAAACGAAGTTCGAGATAGCTAAGAGCTGGGCAAAGCAATTCCTGTGCTGGGCAAGTTACAAAACGCCTTGGTCGTCAGCGCTCATTCGGTTAAGAAGCGACAAGGCGACCGAAGCTGAGATCGCGGAAGCCTCCGCGGCACTGCGAGCCATCCATTGCGCGGGGATCCCCGGGATGGAAGGGCTGGAGAGCATTCCCGCATGAGAGGCTTCTCCTGGAGCAAATCAAACCCGCGCATCGCCTTTGTGGTAGCCGTCGATCGGTCAGTGAATCAGTTTGAAGGACAGATCGCTTTCCTGGCCGCCAATGGATTTGACGTCGACGCAATTTGCAGCCCCGGCACGCGTCTCGAGGCACTCCGCCGTCAAGGAATCACACCCTGGGCCGTACCCATTGAGCGTGAGATCTCTCCTGGGCGCGACCTGCTTTCGCTTTGGCGTTTGTGGCGGCTGTTCCGTCGTATCCGGCCCGATATTGTTGTAGCCGGCACGCCAAAAGGAGGCTTGTTGGGAGTCCTTGCCGCGCGCCTTGCGGGTGTGCCCCACGTGCAGTACTTCCTGCATGGCTTGCGGCTGGAGACCACGACGGGGATCAAGCGCCGGATACTCATGGCCGCGGAATGGACTTCATGTCATGCGGCGCAGAGTGTTCGCTGCGTGAGCCCGAGTTTGCTCGCGCGTACGGTTGCGCTGGGGTTGGCGCCGGCGGCTCGCTGCACGGTGATCGGCAACGGCTCAGCCGACGGCTTCGCCATGGAGCGGTTTGCTTCCGGGGCACATGCCGAACTCGAAGCAAAGCAAGTACGGCGCGAACTGCGCATTCCGCCCGAGGCTCCGGTCATCGGTTTTGTCGGGCGCCTGACGCGCGATAAGGGAATCGCTGAACTATATGAGGCTTTCACGCGGTTGCAGAGTCGATTTCCTGACTTGCAGCTCCTGCTCGTAGGTGACTTTGAGACCGGCGATCCGGTTCCCGGCGCGCTGCGATCGCAAATCGCGGCCAACCCCGCCGTAATTCATACCGGATTCGTAGACAACGTGGAGCACTTCTATTCGGCGATGGACGTGATGGCTCTGCCTACTTACCGAGAGGGTCTGCCAACGGTTCTTCTCGAGGCCCAGTACGCTCGTGTCCCGGTTGTGACCACGAATGCTACGGGTGCCGCGGACGCATTCGTGAACGGAGAAACCGGCTTGCGTGTCCCGATTGGAGACGCTGGCGCTCTGGCCTCGGCGCTCGACCGGTTGTTGCGTGACGCGGCATTGCGCTCCACGCTGGGCGCGGCTGGAAGAACCTGGGTCGAGAAGAATTTCCGCCGCGAGGATTTGTGGCGCAACCTGCTGGCCTGGCATCACTCACAACTACGGTCCCGCCAGGATGAAGCGTACTCCCGCCTGTATTCCCGCAGCTCCAGGATCGCGATGTTCAAGAACATCCTGGAACGGAGTCTCGCTGGTTTTGCCCTTTTCCTCTTGTCGCCGCTCCTGCTGGTGGTGGCCTGCTTGATTTGGTTGCGGTTGGGAAACCCGGTTTTGCATCGCCAGACGAGGATCGGCTTCAAGGAAAAGCCATTCACAATATTTAAATTCCGGACCATGACCGACGACTGTGACTCTCAGGGAGCGCTTTTGAACGACACTCTCCGCATGACTCGACTCGGCCGATTCCTGCGAGCCTGGAGTCTTGATGAGCTGCCGCAACTGTGGAATGTTCTCCGTGGCGACATGGCATTGGTGGGTCCTCGTCCACTCCTTCATCAATTTCTGCCGCCCTATCATGCGTGTAGAAGCCGGCGGCACGAAGTAAAGCCGGGAATGACCGGATGGGCTCAAGTCAACGGCCGAAACGAGCTCAATTGGGAAATGAAGCTGATTCTCGATGCATGGTACGTTGATCACCGCAGCCTCTGGTTGGATCTGAGGATTCTCGGCTTGACTGTGCTGAAAGTCTTTCGAAGAGAGGGAATTGGAAAAAACACGTGCGCGACCGTGCCCGAATTCACCCCTGAAACGCATGTCGTGAGTGGCCAGGATTGATTTCCTCATAACGCCGATCGGCCGAAGCGCGTGATGCCGGTCCGCGCTCCACAATTGACCACCACTAGAACTGCTCACTGTTAAGAAGTCCAATCGATCATTGTCCTGGACAAAAAAGGCCACGCCGCACTCTGAAAAGGTGCGGCGTGGCTTTTTTTTGCGCCGATATCGTTGAATGAACGAGCGGACGGTGTTGTTTCGCCGGCGTTGCGAAGGAAACAAGACCTCGAAAATTGAGGTGACTTTTGCCGCTCGGGGCTCCTCTGATTCTGGCTTCTCTCGCTCCCGCTGATGGCACCAAAGGTGATGGGGAGTCAACTTTCACCACGAATTCGGTACTGAAATACCTTCCGAATCTGCACATTCCCGGTTGCATTAGCTTCAAAACCCCTTTAATATGCGTCAATTGAAGAGAATGCCTCTCACCGTCTCCAACACGCACGACCATCCGGCTGCCCCACCTGCGGTTCTGCCCCGGCTGCGCGTCGGAAAGCTGTGTATCGCGGTCCAGGGGGGCACCCCCGCCGAGCTCATCTCCCGTGTTGAAGCCGCAATTAAAGACTCTCCTTTCATTGAGTTGCGTCTTGACACCCTGCCCAAGCCCGCCGCAGTCCTGCCCGACGTTAAGGCACTCATCGCCCGCCGCCGCGATATGACGGCCATCGCCACCTGCCGCCGCAAGCCCTTTGGCGGAAAGTTTACCGGCTCCCTCAACGCCGAGCTTGAAATCCTCCAGAAAGCTGCCGAAGCCGGCTGCCATATCGTCGATCTTGAGGTGGATTCGGCCGACCAGTGCACCAAGACCCAGCTTGCCAAGTTCCGCGCCGCCATCAAGGCCGCCGGAGCTGCTCTCCTCATCAGTTCGCACGACTTCACGCGCACCCGCCGCCCCGACGGCCTCAATCAAGCTGCTCAGAAAATCGCCGCCTACGAGCCCGACTTCGTTAAGGTCGTCACCACCGCTCGTACCCTGGCTGACAATCTTTCCGTTCTGCAAATGATCGAGGACCAGTCCCTCAACGCTCACATCGTCGGCATCGCCATGGGCGAAGAGGGCCTCATCAGCCGCATCCTCAGCCCGCGCGCCGGCGCAGCCTTCACTTTTGCTTCCTCGGTTGATGGCGCTGAGACCGCCGCGGGCCAAATCCCCGCGCGCACGCTTCTCGACATCTACCGCCTCGATCAGCTTGACCAGGCCACGCGCATCTTTGCTGTCGCCGGCAATCCCATCGCCCACTCGCTCTCGCCGCTCATGCACTCCACGGCTTTCCGCCGCGAAAACGTCAACGCCGTTATGTTGCCGCTCAAAGTTAAATCGCTCGACGATCTGCTCACCGTCGTTCGCGATCTGCCCCTCGATGGTGTCGCCGTCACCATGCCGCTCAAGCAGGAAGTCCTTCCGCACCTCGCCAACATGGACCCGCTCACCGGCCGCATCGGCGCATGCAACACGTTGCGCACCGGCGCTGACGGCAAGCTTTACGGCTTCAATACCGATGTCGCCGGCATCGTTCGCCCGCTCGAGCGCCGCATGCGTCTCAAAGGCGCGCGTATTCTCGTCGTCGGAGCAGGCGGTGCAGCCCGGGCCGCGGTCTTCGGCCTCGTCGAGCAGGGCGCTGACGTAACCATCGTCAACCGCACCCATGAGAAAGCCGCTGCCCTGGCGCGCAAAGCCAAGGCGCACGTGCTCAAGCAGAACGTTCTTTCAAAACAGAAATTCGACGCGATCATCAACACCACCCCGTGCGGCATGACCGGCATCAAGCAGCAATTGCCCCTGAAAGAAAACGAGCTCAACGCCTCGCTGGTCTTCGACCTCGTCTATACGCCGCTTGAAACGCCGCTTTTGAAGCTCGCCAAGTCGCGCGGCCTCGCTGTCATCTCCGGGCTTGAAATGTTCGTCCAGCAGGGCGCTCGCCAGTTTGAAATCTGGACCGGCAAGCCCGCGCCCGAGTCCGAAATGCTTCACGCCGTCGAGCTCGAACTCCGCCGCCATCCGCAATAATCTGCCGCGCCAATCTGGCCCCCTCTATACCAAAGAACCCAAGGTCGCCGGCCCGCCTTGCGTTTTCTGTCGTGAAAAACGAATTGACCTCGCGTGATCCCGTCGGCGGTACAATTCAAGCGACTCAGCTCACACGAATTCAGTTGCTCGATGTCGGAGGGTGCCGTCATGGTTCCGATCGTATTGATCCTCATCTTGTTGGTCGTATTGTTTCTGGTTGCCACCGCCTTTGGGTCCACCTACAGCATCGGCCCCACCCAGGTCGGACTTGTTCGTAAACGGTTCGGGCCCAAGTTGCCGGGCGACAACCCCGTGGCGTTTCTGGGAGAAGCCGGCTACCAGGCTGACCTGCTCATGCCCGGGCTGCGCTTCAAGTTCAGACCGTTCTACGCAGTCACGAAACATCCGTGGGTGCAGGTGCCCGCCGGACAAATTGGCGTAGTCATCGCGCAAGTCGGCAAGCCCACGCCCATCGGCGCCAAGTCAGCGCGATACGACGCTGCTTTCGGCAACTTCGCCGATCTGCGATCCTTCGTCTCAAAGAACGGCGAAAAGGGCGTGCAAAGGCCGGTTCTCTCTCCGGGCACCCTGGCGCCGATTCATCCGCTGGCCTTCCTCGTCATCACCAAGCCCCAGGTCTTCGGCGTGCCTGTGTCCACCGAATACAAAAAGCTCGCCACCGGCGGCAGGCTCGACTTCCGCGCCTTCGGCCTCGAAGATTGGCAGCTCGACGTCACGCGCATCGCGCCCAAGCCTACCAGTGACAGCGGCAAAGTTGTTGACATGATCGGAGTCGTTACCGCGCTGGACGGTGAGCCCCTGCCCGCCGGCGCCATCGCCAGCCGCCTCGGCGAATTCAAAGACGTGAGCGAGCTTGAGGCCAAAGAAGGCGTCACCGATTTTGAGCTGATGAGCCTGATCCTTGGCAGCAAGAACGATCAGCACAACAACTATCAGGACTTCCAGAAGTTTCTTCAGGCCGGCGGAAAAATCGGCCTCCAGCACGATCCGCTACTCTACGGCGCTTACAACCTCAACCCGTTCCTGATTCGTGTTGAGCAGGTTCCCATGCTGGTTGTCGAGCAAGGCCAGGTCGCCGTCATCAAGGCCTACGTTGGCCTTCCCACGCAAGACACATCGGGCGCGAATTTCAAGTTCGGCTCGCTCGTCCGGCCCGGCCATCAGGGCATCTGGCAGGAGGCGCTGCGCACCGGCAAGTATCCCATCAATCCGCGGATCTACGACGCCAAGCTCGTTCTCACATCCATCATCAAGCTCGATTGGGCCAAGGACGTCACCGGCGCTCATGGCCTCGATGCGCGGCTTGAGCCCATTATTGCCAAGAGCAACGAGGGATTCGTATTCAGCATCGATCTCCAGGTTCTCATCCACGTTCCTGACACCAATGCGCCTCGCGTCATCTCCATGGTTGGCTCCATGGAGAATCTGGTGAACGAGGTTCTTCAGGCGGCCGTGGGAAATCTCTTTCGCGATCGCATCGGCGGCATGGAAGCGATTACGTTCATCCAGACGCGCCAGAAAGTTCAGGAAGAAGCCTTCAGTTATATCCAGGGAAAACTCGCCGAGTATGAAATCGAAACGCGCGGCGTTTATATCCAGGACGTCATCTATCCCGATCAACTGGTCACGGTTCTTACCCAGCGCGAAGTCGCGCACCAGGAAGTGGAAACATTCAAGATGCAGAAGCAGGCCCAGGACCAGCGCATTGAGACCGAGAAGGCCCGCGGCACTGCCGATATGCAGGTCGATCTCGCCAAGTCAAAGGTCGGAGTCGACATCCAGACCAACCGCACTGAAGCCCGCATGAAGGAAGCTCAAGGCGAAGCCGCATACATTGAGCAAACCGGCACGGCTCGCGGAGCCGAAGTTCGCGCCGTCGGTTTGGCCAATGCCGAAGCCTATGAGCGGCAGGTCGGAGCGCTCGGCAAAGGGCCCACGGCTCTGGTCAATGCCGTCAAGGCGCTCTCGGTCGGCAATGTCGCCTTTGTGCCCAAGATTCTTGTGCTCGGCGGCGGCGGCAATCAGGGAATCCTTGAGAGCCTGGGCTCGCTGCTCATGGACAAAATCGACGCGACCACTGTGGACTCCGGCACTTCGGATTCCGGATACGCCAGCGGAGGAACCGGCAAGCCCAACGCTTGATCCGCCTTACTGGGCTCAACACAAACTCGGGTGCCCCATTCTGGCTTTGCCAGGGTGGGGTAGAAAAAATTCCGTTCAATCCAACCGAGTGAAAGACTTTATCACTCCCAGAAGATTTGAGTAATCGTCCGTCCACAATCGGACGTTGGGCCTCCCAGGCAGTGGTTGCCAGCGGAAGCCCCGGCTCGTATCAGAGGTGAGCGCGCTCAGGTCTCCCGGGTCTCGGGCCATCACCACCCAGATCGACGGCAACTTTCCGGCATCCTGTTGCGCTTGTGTTACGTCGGAATCGTTTGCGATGAACGCAGTCATGTGTGCATCCCGCGCCAGGTTGCCCACGGTGGGCGCGAGATCGAAATAGAGATTGGAGATGTGAAATGCAATGATGCCGCCCGGAGCGAGCTTGCGGCTGTAAAGGGCCAACGCTTCCTTCGTCATCAAATGCATGGGAATTGAGTCTCCGCTGAAAGCGTCGAGAGCGATCAGCCCAAATTGGCCGTCGGACGCCTCGCGGAGCTTCAACCTTGCATCACCCAGCACAATTTTCGTAGCCGGCGCGCACCCCCGAAGATAGGTGAAGTAATGCGGGTCTTCGGCAATCTGCGCCACCAGTGGATCGATCTCGTAATACGTGAGCGTCTGCCCCGGTTGCAAGTACGACGCCATGGCTCCGGCGCCCAACCCGATAATGGCCCAGTCTCCATGGGGCATCCTGGTCTGCGCGGCCTCAAAGATCGCGCCCGCAGGCCCGCTGCGCGAGTAATAGGACAGTGGCTCGCAGCTCGCATTCGGGTTCAGGCTTTGCGTTCCATGGGCAATGCCCCCATGAAAAAGCAGTCGGAATTTTTCATCCGGGCTGTTCCTCACGCGATAGACGCCAAAAAAACTCCGCCTTGCGAGCAACGTCTGGCCATAGGGAGCGTAAAGCCAACTCGCCGCCAACAATGCGATCAGTCCCAGCGTAAATCGCAATCTTCGTTTGCCAAAACTCAGGCACCACAACATGGAGTAGCCAAAAACCAGTGTCGTCTCCACATGTCCGGGCTGAATGCCCGTGCGAGCGAGGCCCAGGATCACGGCCACCATGCAAACGCCGAGAGCCAGCGGCAGAAGCCAGTCTTTGCGCATGGCCCATACCGCGGAACCCCCGTCCGGAACGGCGGAGCCCTTGGGCGAATCCTCCCCACTCAACGGTCGAATCTGCGCCGCGAAAATCAGCACCAGTGGCAATTCCATCACCGTGTTGAACACCACCGGGGCAATGAGCGAGTTGAAGATGCCGCCCATCACGCCGCCAACCGAGAGACAAAGATAGAACTCCGTCAGGTGACCCACCGCCGGCCGGCTTCTGGCCAACTCTCCGTGAAAAACCAGCGCCAGGCCAAGAAGCACCGTCAGGTACACCACCAGAAGCACGGCCAGTGAAAACCTGGTTTGCGAAACCGTTGGCAACAGTCCGCCGAGGATGAGAAATGGAAGCCGTTCAACCACGAAGCGATGCGAAATCGGCGGCTTCTTGGCGAAAACAAGAACAAAGCTGATCAGGTAGACCGCGAGCGGAAGAACCCAGAACAGCGGAATGGCGGGTACATCGGCGGTGATCGCGCTCGTCGTTCCCAGCATCAAGCTCGATGGCACGAAGGCCAACGCGATCCAGCGCCATCGCGTCTTCCATGCAATCGGCTCGCTGATTTCGCGAGCAGTCTCCCCATCTTCCCCAAGCGTGTCGCCGCTCCGATTGGCGTCCCGGCTTCGCCATCTCCACGCCAGGCACGCGCACGCCGCCGTGAATGCAACGAACACCGCGTAGGCAACGCTCCACAACCGGCTCTGCGTGTGCAGGCGCAGCAGCGGTTCCAGCAGCAGCGGATAAGCGAGCAGCCCAACCAGGCTGCCGGCGTTGCTGGCTGCGTACAGGAAATACGGGTCGCCTGCGTCATTCAAGCCTGAGTCCGCAAACCACCTCTGCATGATCGAGGTAGTTGCGGAGAGCGCGAAGAACGGCAGGCCCACCACGACCAGCAGCAGAAGAAGCACCCACCCAACCGGGTTGCTCTCGGCCGGTGGCTCCCATCCTGCGGGAATATGCAGGGGCAGCAAACCAACAATCAGCAAGGGCAGCGCCACCAGCACCAGGTGGATTGCAACTTGGGTCCTTCGCCCAGTGAACCGGAGAACCGCATGCGCGTAAAGGTATCCGGCCAGCAGAACCGCCTGGAAAAATACCAGGCACGTATTCCAAACCGCCGGAGCGCCTCCCAGCAGCGGCATCATCATCTTGCCGACCATCGGCTCAACCACAAACAGCAGAGCCGCGCTCAGGAACATGGAAAAGGTGAAGAGAACAAGCAGGAACGGCGAGGCGTTTACTGCCTCGAATCTCGATCTTGCAGCAGGGCGCGGGGGAGCGTCAGAAGAAATCATTGGTTTGCTTGGATTGTACCCGCGGTTGGCAACGGCTTTTGATCGCTCGCCATTACTTGGGTCATGTCGAGCTTGGTGCCATGCCGGTTGCCTTCCTGCTCCCTCCGTCCCCGATCGCCATCAAGCCGAAAACTCTTTCCTGAAGTCCCCAACATCCACCAATGGAACACCCTTCGCGCAAAGCGGACACTCCGTCGGAGCCCACAAATGATTTGGCGCTTGCGCCACGCTGATCAATGGAACTCCCTTCGCTGCTGAGTATTTCTGGATTGCGCCGCCCAGAACCAGCAGCGCGGAGATCCCAACCACATGCGCGCCGCAGCTTTCCAGGTCCTCGAAAGTTCCGCACACGGCCGACCCCGCATTGATGACATCGTTGACGATCTCGGCTCATTTAGGAGCCGTTTCGCGCATAAAATCGACGAAAAACGACAAAATTTGTCAACGATTTTGAGGGAGTTTTGTTGATTATAAAAGAGTTAAGCGGCAAAATATACCCCCGGGGGGTATAAAAATCACTCCTCGACCTCATTTCGCTCCTTTCCTGGAGATTTTCGAGAACGGCCACGGTGCCTGGATTGCCGTTTTCGAGGCCCCCGGATCGACCCCGCATCTCGTTGGACAGAGAAGCCATACAGTTCGGCATGAGTCCGGCGGCGGGATGCGACCCTGTTCGAGCATGGATACAGTGTGCGCCTTTCGGGCGTAATGATCGGCAAACTTGGGGAAAAAGAGACTAGAGAACAGAGATCAGAGAATCAAGGAGTTACGTGCTGCGGGCGGATTTATTTTCGTGCAGGGGGCTTGACACGCTCTTCAGAGGCCGTTTGGGGCGCCCTTTCGATGGCCCTCAATCGGGTACGCTTACCGCTTCTTTGATTTTTTCGCGATCGGCTTTTTCTCGCCCGGCTCGTGCGTGATCGGAATCGGCGCCATGTCGGGCCCGATGCGCTTCATTTGCGTGTCGATCATCTGGTAAGTGATGGTTCGCGCGGTCGCCGGCCGCGTAATGCCTGTCGCTGGATTGGTTCTGATGCCGTTGCTGCCGGCAATCTGAAAACTGAACGCGGGAACGCTCCCTTTGGGCGTGCTCAGTGTGAAGACGCGTGCCGGCAGAAAGCCCTGAATGGGATGCAGGCGGAAACCCGTCTCGTACCGATGATGCTTCAAGCTCCAGGTGAAGACGCGGACTTCGTTGAAGTCGAAGGGCAATCCCGCTTGAAGCGGGTTGAGCATGGTCAGATATTCGGGAACCATGTGGTCCGGCGCATCGGACTGATCGTCGGCCACCTTGGTAAGAACCCACGCGCCAACGATGCGCTGGCCCTCGGCGTACTGGGCAATATCGTCGGGCACGTCCACATCCAGGCGGTTAGCGAGCAGCCAGCCCACGCGGCCTTGCGCGTCGCGCGCCAGCCACCAGTCTTCCATGACGGGCGGCTCGGGCGCTCCGGTGGCTCCAAGATCCGGCGGCGCAACGCCGGATGTTTGTTTTGCGGGCGTCTTGCCGGGCGTTTTGGGGCTCTGGGCGGAATTTGCGGTCCTGGGCAATGCGATCGGCGCTGGTGCCTCCGCTGGATTCTTGGGCGCCGAAGCCCGCGCCAGCAGTTGAACCTTTGCGTTGCCGGCAAGCAGGTAGAAGCGCGGCGTTTCGCGCCCCGGCAGCAGGTGCATGGCAAGGTCGTCGCGCAGCGTGGCCGTTACCGCTGCTGGATCGTCCTTGTGCTGTTTGCTGAGGGCGGCGAACCCGTCGTACGTCTGCTCGTCGATCACCGCGCGCTCTTCAATCCAGCCGACCTGGTTCTTGTCAGTCTGGACCTTCAGAAAGCGCTTGGCATGATCGAGCACCTCGAGCGGCTGGCCGTTCACAACCTCGCACACGCGGTTTGAAACCGGAGCAACGCGGTCGTGCAGATAGGTTGTACGGATTGAAACGTACACCATGTCGTGGTGTTCGTGCCGGAATCGGGCGCAGCCCACGGCGAAGATCAGGCAGCACAGCGCAGCCAACTGCAGCGCAAGATGGATTGGGTTGCGCCGGAGAGATCGAACGGGGAGGATTGGCAAACGAGTGAGCACAGCTCGTGGCGTTCAAGTTGAGGATAGCATTTCGCGCGCTGGGACGCGGGAAAGAGTTCACAGTTCGTAGTTCACAGTTCACAGTTCACAGATGTCAGAGGGCAGCAGACAGCAGGCAGCAGGCAGCAGACGTCTGATCTAGAACTACGAACTACGAACTAAGAACTGTGAACTGCTCTTACGGCAGTGCCGCGATGGCCACTGCCCCAACCGGATCGGTTCCGGTCTTGGACTGGATCGCTGAGGTCAGAGCGCCGGAGCTCATCGTAAAAGCATCGAGGTCAGGATCGCCGCTGGAGGTCGTTCCGCCGGAGGCAATCGCGAGCACGAAGTTGCCTTCGGAGTCCTCGGCGAGACCGTCTGGATAGATGCCGGAAGCGATCTTGCTTCCCGATGCGATGGAATAAGTTGTTCCCGATGCGGTGATGGGGAACCAGGCAACGTTGCCCGAAGACGTGTCGCCCTGACCATTGGCGACGTAGACGTATTCGCCATTGGCGATGGGGAGAATGGCGAGCGGCGACAGGCCGCCGCTGGCGATCGGAGAGCCGGTAATCTGCGTGGGCTCGGCGCGAGGTACGGCGGATCCGAGCGAACTGTAGTCGAAGACGCGCAAGCCGCCCGTCGAGTTGATGTTGGTTTCGCCGATGTAGAAGACGCGGCTGGTTGGATCTACAGCCGCGGACAGCGCCGAGCCGTTTGAGTTGGCGAGCGGTATGACCGTTGCTGTGGTTGCGATTGGGTTGGCGTTGCCGGAAGTGAAGGGAACAACGATGGTCCCCGCGCCGCCGAGCGCGACGATCAGGTTGGCGCCGTCGGGAGAAAGGACCATGCCATTCAGCGACGCGTTGGTGATGCCGCTGTAGGTCTGGCTGGGCGCCGCGACGCCTGACGGGCCGTTGTATAAGCCGGTAGAGGAATCGATGGGGATTGCATCGATCACGGGATTGTTGGCGGTTAGCGTAGCGTATGCATCGATGAGCCAGGAACCGTCGACGATCATGGACGCTGGGGCGTCACCGTAGATCGGGTTGTTATTGTTCGCAAGGGTGAGCTCGCCGCCCGATCCGATGCTGTACAGATAAATGCCGTTGACGGTGCCGACGTAAAGGAACAGTCCATTGGAGGCGACAGCGATGGAAGTCGGCGCGGCGGAAAGCGCGTAAGGGCTGCCTGTGACATTTTCGAGCGTGCCCGAGGAAATATAGTAAGCCGCAATCTGCTTGGTCGTCTGGTTCAGCACATAGAAAACGCCGCTGGATTTCGTGGTGGGCGTGGTGGTGGTCGTAGTTGTCGAAGCGGGAAGGTCCCAAAAGCCTTTGCAACCGGCGAGGAGCGAGGTGATGACCAGTCCAAGTGTTGCCCAACGCACTCTTTTCATCGTCATTCCTCGCACACGGCCATCCCTGCGCCAATCGGTTCGCGGAAATCCCGAAAGGACTCTGCTCAAAGGGTACCGCTTCGTTGCCCGCTCTGTCTTGCCGCAGCGGTTCAATCGACCCGAGCGCGGAAAGGCCCTGCATCAAAAGACGCTCAGAGATGGGTTTCGCTCATGAAACTCCTTTCAGTCGATTGGCGACCGTTTGCGGGGAGCCGATGTCCTGGAGTGAATACCTTTGGGGGGCGCATGTGCAACCACGGCACGAAACGGGGGTGTATGCACATGCCACCCTGGTCGGCGGCAGCCTGGACGCCGAGCCATGGAGCGCCTCCGCTCATTGGCTAAGTGTTCCGGGCTGCGATCGCCAGCGAAATCCGGCTTCCCGCCGACAGCTTCATCTCGTCCTTCTTTGTCGACACAAACAAGCCCGAATTTTGTCCGCCAATGCTGCCGTGGAAATCAAAGCCGGACATGGCATGTGGTTCATCGACACGCAGGGTTTTGCCGTCCCATGGCGCCAGCGAGTCATTCTCGAGATAAGAATCAGTCGAATCTCCAATATCCGGCCCGGCGATTCCCATGATGTCCGCCTGAATCGGAATTACCTCTCCGCCCTTCGGTTGCGCCTTGGTGAAGCGCAGCGCGAGCGTCGACGTGCCGCCATCGCTCATTTGATCCGCAGAAATGGTGCCGACCAGCACCGTGTCGCGCGGCAGTTCAACTCCGTTCTTCAGGCGAACTGATTCGCGCAGCGTAGCCCGGATTTGCTCGCCCGGCTGCATCTTCTTCGCGTCGATTCCTTTGTCCAGGATGGCTTGTGCCGGTACCATTTGTGAGGCCTCGCGCTGTGACTGACTCTGGGATACGCTCGGGTCAACCGCAGAACGATTCGTCGAATTCCGCGCGCTGGCGAGGCCAGGATAGATGAGAGCACATGTGGTGAAAGCGATCGAGACGACGAAAGTGGTTTTGCTTCTCATAAATAGATTCTCCTTGTGTTCGCACAGTGATGGCTCCAAAAGTCCTGTCTTCTCGCACGGTGGCCAGCCCGCGGTGGGCGCATCTCCGCGCTGAAGCGGAGAACACCGATCTTGCGCGTGCCGCAATCGAGGGGAGCAGGAACTTTGATGTTGCCGAAACGCCTCCGCGAGGCCAACTTTCCGGAGACGCGTGATCTGTTTCGTTAGATGGTCGTTGGTGCGGTTAGGTTAGCCGTGACTGCGGGCGGACAGCAACGCGCGTATCGCGAAGCCATTTGCATTCGACCAACCACATTCTTACCAGACAGATCGAACGCGCAGACGGCGTTGAAGTCGCTTTAATGGATCATTCGCGAGCAGTGAGCAGCTCCGGATCGTTGTTGCGCACATTTCCCACCCGCTCACTGACGGGCCAGGAGACCATTTGCTCGGCTGGAAACGACCGCAGCAAATCCACCGGCAGGCGCTCTACGGCAGCAGGCTCAAGCCAGCGGTTGTAGTTCTTCGGCTCCAGGATGACCGGCATGCGATTGTGAATGGGCTCAAGGACTTCATTGGCGTCGGTGGTCAGAATGGTGAATGTCTCAAGAGACGCCCCGGTCGCTTCACCTTCTTTGGGTCGCCACCGTTCCCAGAGCCCTGCAAAGGCGAATGGGTCCCCGCTTCTCAAGCCGATGGCGAAGGGCTGCTTGGTCTTGGCGTCGCGCTTGGCCCACTCGTAAAAAGCGTCTGCGGGAACCAGACAACGCCGCTTTCGAAGCGCTTCACGGAACGCCGGCTTGTTCGCGACCTCCTCTGCCCGCGCATTGATCGTGGAGTAGCCGATCTTCGCGTCTTTGGCCCAGAACGGCACCAGACCCCAGCGGAGCAGCGCAAACTCGCGCGCCGCAGTTTCCGGGTCCAGGCGCACGACTGGCTGCACACTTTGCGGTGCAATGTTGTAACTGGCAGAGAAAGCCGGCAGATCTTCCAGGTCGACTCCGAACCAATCCGCAAGAACCTCGCGCGTGGACCTGCGCGCAAATCGTCCGCACATAAGGCCAATGATACGGCTCTTTTGATGTCAGGTTCTAGTTCGGGCGGTCGCCGGATGCAGCGCGACGGCGGAAGCGTTCATCCACCGGTTGGCGCCCTTGAAAGCCCGCTTCAACGGTGTGCCAGTATTCGATTGCCGGCTCACCCATCCGCCAGCAGAGCAGTACCACTTGATCGTCAACGCGGCACGGGAAATCGAGCAGACCGGCATCGAGGTCCTTGACCTGGACGCCGATGGCATCGATTTCAGCGATGCTTTCGCGGACCTGTTTCATGAGCTCTTCCATCTCCGCGCGCTGCCTGGCGACATTGGCAGAGTCGATTTTCATTCCGCCGGAGAGAAAGATGCGCTGCGTCAGACCATTGAGATTGGACTCGACGGATTGGGCCGAACCCCGGACCTCGATGGCCCGCTTGAGCAGGGATTCCAGCACCGGGAGCAGGGATTGCGCTTCGTCGAGAGTAAAAGTCTTCATGGGATGGACCCTTCATACAGGATACGACGAAATGACAAAAGCGGAATCGCCGGTTTATTGGGTCGCGAGGGCGATCGTGTGTTGGCCGACCGCCCCAGGAAGTTGCGACGCGATGCCTACAATTGAGGCAGAAAGGGGAGCTCGATTTTGATCCTACTGGCTAGCGTTTTGAGGCTATGGCAAGACGAAGGAGAGTCGTGCTTGCCCGCTTTAGCCGCGCCACACGGCGGAATGCATCCGCGCGGCGGCCGTTCCGTCGTTTTGAGAGGATTTGGAGCCAACTATCCTGGAGATCTACAGCAAGATGAATGCAATCCGCAGAATCTCTGGAGATTACCAAGTAATAAACCGGAATGGTTACGATCGCGGATTACCGGGGCGCAGAACTCATGACCATTGTGCCGTTGACACCCACCGGCTTCTCTCCTATCGTCAGAACAACATTGTTATTTATGATCTCGTGGGCGTCTTAATTTAACGCCATTTTCCAGTTGAAGTTTAGAACTCATGGTATTCATCGTTAGGGTCCCAGTTTTTCATTGGAGGTTGCCCGATAGGCAACGGACGAACGTGCTGTGAGGGATCGTTGGACGCGGCGATCAAAAAGATTCCCTGAAACGGCTATTTTTGAATAGCCGCGCAAGAGGCGTAATCCCCAACTCAATTTTCTGACTGCTAAACGGACAACCGCTCAGGCGGAGAGTAGGATTTTCTTTTTCATTACGAACAGGCTTGCATCCATCGCGTCTTTTGAGCGTTACAGACTTAACGATTCTCTGGCAGAACGCGAATATGCACTCCTCAAAGTTGGTTTTGATTTCCTGAACAAGACTGCACTTCGAGAAAGAGGCCTTGGTGAAATCGCTCCTGCTGATTCTGACTCACATTCAGAATTCCAAAGCGCGCTCGACCGTCAAGATGGTTCTTGAGAGTGCAGGCCACCGAGTGATCGAGGCGGCTGGGATTGCACAGATCAACTCCCTCCTCAGTAATGGGCTCGATCCCGATCTGCTGCTCTGTGACAGCTCGCCGGTCGAGGCGCCGGGGGCATCCCCACTCCGTAACTTGCTGGAATTCGTTCCTGCGGACAGAATTTGCCTGATCACGAAATTAGGCGGAGCGGAATTGCGCAAAGAAGCCGCTGAACTCGGCATCCAGCACGCACTCACCTTGCCGTTGACGCGCGATGACGTCGAGAAGGTCATCGAATCGATGACTGCCACCCAACAACGGATCGCCGCGCCTCGCGATCTGGCTACCGATTCCGCGGTAACTGCGACCGCGAGCGGCCACTCGCATTCGGCGCAGATTCCCGAAGACATGCCTGCCACGCCTTATATTGAAGAGCTGGGCGGCAGCAATTTCTTTCTGGCGGCCTCGCCGCAGATGCTCGAAATCCACCGCCAGGTCAAATTGCTTGCGGATATCGATGTCAATGTATTGATCCTGGGCGAAAGCGGCACGGGAAAAGAAGTCGTTGCGCAGCTCATCCATAAGAATTCTCGACGGTCGCCGGAGAGATTTCTGAAGGTCAATTGCGCCGCTCTGCCGGCGGATTTGCTTGAGAGCGAGCTCTTCGGACATCGGCGCGGCGCCTTTACCGGAGCCATCAACGACCGGGCGGGAAAATTCGAGCAGGCGAATCGCGGCACTCTGCTTCTTGACGAGATTGGCGAAATTGACGTGCAGATGCAAGCCAAGCTGCTGCACGTTTTGCAGGATGGGCAGTTTGCCCGGCTCGGCGCCCAGGAAACCACCAAAGTGGACGTCAGGGTTGTTGCCGCGACCAATGTTCCTGTGGAATTTGCGCTCTCCGCAGGGACCATCCGCGAAGATCTTTACTACCGCCTTAGCGTTTTCACCATCAAAGTTCCACCTCTTCGGGAACGGCGCGAAGAGATTCCCTACCTCATTGAGGAATTTATTCGCCGCTCACCGGCGGAGCTGGTCAAGGGTTTTGGCAGCAGCATTCCCTCCCGGTTAATGGATGCGGCTCTGCTCTACGATTGGAAGGGAAACCTGAGAGAGCTCCGAAACTTCGTGACCCGGACCATTGTCATGCGCGACGCAGATGCCGCGACCGGGGAACTGGAAGCGAAGGCAGCATCATCGGACGCGGCTGCTGGACAAAATGAGCCTGTCGATGAACCCGTTCCATGCGTGGGCATCCGTTCGGTGGTTCGCGATTTGAAGGCTCGGACCGAAGCGAAGATGATCCAAAGCGCGCTGGAAACTTTCGGATGGAATCGCCGCCGTGCCGCCCAGCATCTCGACATGAGCTACCGCGGTTTGTTGTACAAGATCCAGGAGCATCACCTTCGACCATGGTCGGCCGCGGATACCCGGCAAGCCTTACAGAAGACCCGATCAGCCAGTAAAAATGCGGTCTAGCTGACGAGCGTAGAATCAAGAAAAAGTAATCCAGCTCGCTGCCGATCCGTTCTGATGCAGTGGGCCTGGAAACGTTGTGATCGAACATTCTCTCCGTTCTATGTGCCCGCGCGATTCTCGCGCCGGACTTTTCCCTGGAAATCTGCGACAGACCTGGGTCACCAGGAAGCGCGCCTCCTCGTTCCCCGGCAGAATGCACTGCCGCAGCTGGCGCGTGAGTTAAGCTTCAAATGGGCGCGAGGGGGGAGCTGTTCATTGACGTCTTCGGCAAGCATGAACGAACTGAAGCGCCGCATCGAGACCCGGGAGTCGCGGATCGGAATCGTCGGCATGGGTTATGTTGGGCTGCCTCTTGCGCTTCTATTCAGCGAACAACGATTCCCGGTGACCGGCTTCGATATCGACGCCCGCAAGGTGGAGAAACTCAACCAGGGCGGCTCCTATATTGTGCGAATTCCCGCGAACCTGATTCAAAAGGCGCGGGAAAATGGGTTCAACGCCACGGCGGATTACGGTGTAATCGCGCAAATGGATGTTGTCATCTTGTGCGTGCCCACGCCGCTCGACGAGTACCACGAACCGGACCTTAGTTATGTTTGCAACACTGTGCGAAGCATTGCGCCTCACCTCCACGAAGGACAACTCATCATTTTAGAAAGCACAACTTATCCGGGAACGACCGAGGAAGTCGTTGTCCCCCTTCTCGAACAAGGGAATCGAGCTGATCTCCGCCTGGCAATGGACGATGCCAGCAATGGGTTTTACGTCGCGTTCTCTCCTGAGCGGGAAGATCCGGGAAACGAATCGATCGATCGGCGCGATATCCCGAAGGTTGTGGGCGGATGTGGCCCAGCGGCGGTCGAACTCGCGTCGGCGGTGTACGCGTCCATCTTCAACCGTATCGTTCCCGTCTCTTCGCCAGCAGCGGCTGAGATGACCAAGCTTTTGGAGAATATCTATCGTTGTGTCAATATCGCGCTGGTCAATGAGTTGAAGCAGCTTTGCATGCGCATGGGGATTGACATCTTTGAGGTGATTGAAGCGGCCAAGACGAAACCATTTGGATTCCAGGCCTTCTATCCTGGCCCAGGTCTGGGTGGGCACTGCATTCCCATCGACCCGTTTTATCTTTCCTGGAAAGCCAAGCAATTCGACTTCCGGACGAAGTTCATCGAGCTGGCCGGCGAAGTGAACATTGCCATGCCCTATTTCGTCGTCGACAACATTGTTGAGGCCCTCAGCCAGCGCCGCAAATCGCTTTTTGGTTCGCGGGTGTTGGTTCTAGGACTGGCCTACAAACGCGATATCGATGACCTTCGCGAGTCACCGTCACTCACCATCATTGAACTGCTGCAGAAACGCGGCGCCTCTGTCGAATACAACGACCCATTTATTCCGTGGGCAGGGCAGGGACGCAAGTATGCCCTCAATATGACAAGTACTCCGTTGGAGCGTATTCCGGACTTCGATTGCGTTGTGATCTCCACGGACCACTCTCAGTATGACTATTCCGCTATTGTCGCCGAGGCGCAGTTGGTTGTGGATACGCGCAATGCGACTCGGGGTTTGATATCTGAGAATATTGTCCGGTGCTGACAAAAGCCGAGGAACAAAGGTTGGCTCGGAGGCGATTCGAGAACTGAGAGCCTGCCGTCAATCGGATGCACCTCCCCAGGAGCGACGCGACTCGGCACAACGGGTCCGATCGAACAAGCAGTCTGCAAGGAGCTGGTAAGAAGTGTGCAAAGTTTTGCATACTTTGGGCACGCACCCCTGCGAGCGAGGGTCGGAGCTCTGCATAAACCCTTAAAAATCAATAACAAACCTATTTGTCTCGGGGAACGATTCAAGCCGCATCCTGGCCCCCTGCGTGCAGCTTGGGGTTCAGTGTTTCCTCCGCACTTAGGGGTCTATGCCTACAGATTTGAATCAGAGCCTCTGTTCCGATCCTGGTGAGTCGCCGGGTGAAGCTGTCGTCTTCGGCAGCACGCCGGCTATGCGCGAGGTCCGGGACAAGATCGATTCCGTTCTTTCGTGCGATCTTCCCGTTCTCATTCAGGGGGAGACGGGAACGGGAAAGGGAGTGATTGCCCGGTTTCTGCACACGCACTCAAGGCCGAGAGAGGCGCCGTTCGTAAAACTCAACTGTGCTGCGATTCCGGCAGATTTGCTTGAGCGAGAGTTGTTTGGCTCCGAAAAGGGATTGTTGGCGGGAGCCGGCGAAGGCCGGCCTGGTTTGGTTGAGGTCGCGGATGGGGGCACTCTTTTTCTAAGTGAGATCGGCGGGATGAGCCTGGAATTGCAGGGCAAATTGCTTCGCCTGCTGCGCGACGGTACATATGTGAGAACCGGCGGCCGCGAAAGGCGAACGGGCCGCGTGCGAGTTGTCTGCGCAACCAACGCCCATTTGCAAGGAGCCATTCAATCGGGCGCGTTTCGCGAAGATCTCTTCGATTGCCTTGACGTTGTTTCCCTGCAATTATCGCCTCTGCGCGACCGAAAGCAGGATATTCCGCAGCTATGTGAGTACTTTCTTCACAAGCTTTCTCGCCAGTTTCGCAGGAACAAGCCTGAGTTGAGCCCGGCTACGCTGGAACTGCTCAAGCAATGGAACTGGCCGGGGAACTTGCGCGAACTTGAAAACTGGGTTGCGCGAGCCGTGATTCTCGGCGATGACGAAGCGCTCGTCGTAGAACTTAAACGCCAACTGCAACCCTCAGATCGAATCGCCAGCCGGCCGCTTCGGACGAATTCCCTGCAGAGGGAGATGAATCAAGCGACGCCTTCGATGAATGGCGCCCTGATTCTGAGGGTCTTGCAGGCGAATCGATGGAACCGGCGAAAGACGGCGGAAGACTTGAAGATGAGTTATCGTGCACTGCTCTACAAATTACGCGATGTGGGACTGCCTCAGAGACGCAGAGCCCACCGGGGACATTCGCCGCATTAGTCGGCGCCCATCGGGGAGTCCGCCGCAGGTGTGGCATCTCGGCGGGCAGGAAAGAACTGGAAGCACCGCAGAAGCCGGCGAATTTCAGACCGGTTGAAGCGCCGGGGGAGATTCGATTGACTGGAGATTGTTACCAGAGGCGTCGTGAACGTGTTACCGGGAGTTGGCGCGCTAGCACAATCGGGGCATTGTCACTTATAGATCGGGCCATCATGATGAAGACACAGTATTTGTGCGCAAGTTCAGCATGGCGGTTTTCCTCATTTTGAGGTCCAAAAATGAGGGGTAAACAGGGCAGCACAGATGGAGTCGTCAGCCCGCTGATGTGACTCACAGGGCGGAGCTACATCTCCACGACGCCCCTTGGGATTGTTCGCCGAAAACAGGGATGTTTGAAATGCAGGCCGCTGGAAGCTTCCAATTCGAAAATCGCGACCCTCAACCCTGGTGGGCGGTGTATACGCGCCACCAACATGAGAAGGCCGTCGCGGAGATGCTCACCACGAAGGGTTTTGAAGTCTTTCTGCCGCTCTACGAGTCGACTCGCCGCTGGAAAGATCGGAGAATGGTTCTTTCTCTGCCGCTGTTTCCGTGCTACGTATTCGTTCGGGGCGGATTCGATCGCAAACTGCAGGTTGTGACCACTCCGGGGATACACATGATTCTTTATCGCGGCGAAGAAGTCGCGGTCATTCCGGATCAGGAGATTGAAGCGATCCAAAAAGCGATGGACGGGCCTTGCAGCGTCGAGCCCCATCCGTTCCTCAAGTGTGGCATGCATGTCCGGGTCATCAGGGGCTCACTCGAAGGTGTCGAGGGGATTCTCACTCGCAAAAAGAATCTGTTCCGGCTGGTTCTTTCAGTGGACATGCTTGCGCAATCGGTGGCCGTTGAAGTCCACGCTGATGATGTGGAGCCTTGCGGCGGCGCTGATAAAAGCCGTTCAGCCCGCTCTCCGTCGATCCTGGCCGAAACCGGTTCCTGAATCACTAGCTCGGTAAGGATCGCAGCGATTTAGTGCTTCCTGCACTTTCAATCCCTAGCTGCAGCAGTTCGGCTATAACAAAGCGGGTTTTAAAGGACCCCACGATCTAGAATTGAATTGGCCTAAAATGACCACAAAGAACACAATCCGAAGTCACAGCGCACATACGACTCCCAGCATTTCCGCCCTTTTGGCGAGGACCGTGCTAACAGTTTGGGCCCGCCGCGCGCTGCAAATTTACTTTCTGTTTGCCGTCGCATTCTGCGGCGCGCTTCAGAGCCAGGTTGCGGCATCTCAGCAAAATGATGGGCCAGCCACGCCCCCTGGGACGACTGTCCCAACCGATCTTCCAAGCGGAAACGCGCGAGCCGAAGCTGCGTACATCATCGGCCCGAACGATGTCTTGGCCATTAACGTATGGAAAGAGCCGGAGATCACTCGATCGATTCCAGTTCGTTCCGACGGAAAAATCTCCCTGCCTCTGATCGGCGATGTTCAAGCCGCCGGGCGGACGCCGATGCAACTTGAGGAAGATATAGCGGCGAGGCTGAAGGATTACATCACGAATCCGCAGGTGGCAGTGATCGTTGAACAGATCAATAGTCAAAAGTTCAATATTCTTGGTCAGATTGGAAAACCGGGCTCGTACCCGCTCACTGGGGGCACGACAATCGTTGACGCCATCGCAGTTGCAGGCGGATTTAAGGACTTCGCCAAAAAGAAGGGCGTATACCTCCTCCGCCAGAACTCCGCGGGAGTCGAGCAAAGGTTTAACTTCAACTACGATAAGTTTATTAAGGAAAAGAACACCGCGCAGAACATCAAGCTTCTGCCAAATGACACGATCGTCGTGCCTTGAGGCTGATCATGCCTACAAAAGTCCAACTATTTCTATTTCTGGCGGCTCTTGTTGCGTTGCCCGCGGTGGCTCAGGTAGAGCCAAGCGCGACAGGGGGAAGCGCGACGGAGGATGACAGCCAGATGATGACGCCGCCGCCGGTGAGTGGTATGCCATACGCCAATTCTTCCAGTTCGGAAGAGAGATCGAACTATTTGTCGGCCAGTGTCACTGGGTCGGCGGCCTATATCGATAATGTTCTCCCCGGCGCCGGAGCTACCCCCTTAGGCGCCCTCAATTATTCTGTCTATCCGGGCGTTGCATTCGATCGGTCAATTCCGCGCCAGAAGGAACAGTTCAGTTACAGCCCCAGTTTTACCTTCTACCAATCGACAGGCAGCGAATCTGTGAGCGCACTGGATTCAATCGATCACAACGCGGCCGCGGGTTACCAATACCGATTCAACCCCGAGGTTGCCTTCAGCGTCGGCGACACTTTTACCAGAACCTCGAACGTATTCGATTCATCCGCTCTGTTCTCCAGCCCTGTAACCGGCTCCGGCCTGACTCCTCCGGCCTCAGTGATCGCTCCATTTGAGGAACAGATGACCAACGTTGCGGATGCGGTCCTATCCTATCAATTTGCCCGCAATGCCATGATCGGAGGCGGAGGATCATTCATCACCTTCGATCTTCCAAATTCCACCGATGTCGTAGGTCTCTACAATTCCACCGAGAGCGCGGGCAGTGTCTTTTACAATCGGCGTTTCTCTCGAGCGCAGTACTTCGGCCTGAACTATCAATACGCCCATATCGTTGCCAATCCTGCGACCGGAACGAATGAAACACAGACCAACATGCTGACTCCCTTTTACACGTTTTATTTCAATCAATCGTTCTCCTTTTCCGTCTCCGCTGGAATAAATCATGTCGATGCCACTGCTCCCCAGGCCCCCGCAGTCAGCTCATGGACGCCTACCGTCACGGTAAGTGCGGGATGGCAAGGTCGCCGCGGCCATTTAGCGGGCAGCTTTTCGCGTACCACTACCGCAGGGCAGGGACTGCTCGGAGCTTACGAAGCGAAAAACGTCCAAGCGTCCGGAGGCCGGAATTTTGCCCGGACCTGGACCGGGGAATTGTCGGCCACCTACACGGACATCAATTCCGAGACGCCGCTCATTTCATCGCTTCAAGGGGGCAACACGCTGACGGTGTCCGCCACAGTTGACCACTCAATCACGGACCACTTAACCGCTCGATTCCAATATCAACGCCTTCAAGAAAATTACAACGGGATCCAAGCGATTACCCCCGACAGCAACCGCGAGTGTGTTACTTTAACCTACCAGCTTAGAAGGCCGATCGGGAGATAACTATGGCGGAAACGCTTGAAGAACGAGAGATAGAAAGACCGGACATTCGAAGTTACCTCGGGGTAGTGCGCCGCCGGCACCTTCAATTTCTAATCCCGCTCTTTCTCGGGTGGTTCGTTGTTTGGGGAGCTAGCTGGGTATTGTCGTCGCGCTACAAGTCGAGCACCACTATTCTGGTGGAACAACCCACGATGCCGCAGAACTATGTGGCTCCAAATATCAATGACGATTTGCAGTCGCGATTGCAAAGCATGTCGGAGCAGATACTGAGCCGGACTCGCCTTCTGATGATCATTCGAAAGCTGCACTTATATGGCGGGTCGCAGGGAAACCTGACAGATGATCAGAAAATTGCAAGTCTGCGTAAAGACATAGGCGTCGACCTGGTGCGAGACCCACAAAAGCAGGATATTTCCGCATTTACCATTTCCTACACGGCGAGTAACCCGCGCCTGGCACAGCAGGTGACAGCTGAACTCACAGAGGTGTTCATCAGCGAAAACCTAAAGGTTCGCCAGTCGGAGTCTGAGGGAACGACTGACTTCCTGGAGAAACAGCTGGAGGATGCCCGCGAAGAACTTTCTCAACAAGAAGCCAAGGTTCGAGAGTTCGAGAGTCTGCATCAAGGGGCGTTGCCGACGCAGGAACAGAGCAATCTCTCGATCTACGATGGCCTGCAGCAGCAGCTTCAAAGCGAAGAAGATGCTCTCAATACCGCGAAGCAGCAGCGGGTCTATCTCCAGGCTCTGCTGGAGCAACAACGAGCTGCCCTGGGCCGCGCTCGTCCGTCCGGCTCCCAGGGAAGCGACGCATCCACGCCCACCGATTTGGCGGCGATCGACGACCAGCTGGAGAAGTTGAGGGCCCAGCTTGCCGACCTCAGCTCGCGCTACACCGACAACTATCCCGATGTCCAAAACATCAAAATCCAGATAACGAAACTGGAGGCGGTCAGAGACAATCTGATCGCGGCATCGAAATCGTCGAGCAAACAGGCAAAGCCATCGGTTGATGGTTTCGCCGATCCAACTCTTACCGGCCCGGCGCAGCAGACGCAGAGTCAATTGCAAGCCAACCAACTGGAAATCGGAAACCGGGAGAGCGCAATTGCCGGTCTGAAGGCCAAGATCAACGATTATCAAGGGCGCATGAACCTGGAGCCTGCAACCGAGGAGCAGTTGGCGGACTTGACCCGCGGCTATGACCAGTCGAAGCAGAATTATGACGATCTGCTGAAAAAGAAAGACGAATCCTCAATGGCCACCAGCATGGAAGAGATGCAGCAAGGTGAGCGGTTTACCATGCTTGATCCTCCGAGTTTGCCATCAAAGCCAGACTTTCCAAACCGGCTCAAATTCTGCGGACTCGGTCTGCTGATCGGTATTGTTCTGGGCATTGTCGTGGCGGGTGGATTTGAGTTTCTGGATGACCGGCTCCACACTGAAAAAGAGATCAAAGCTCTTTTGCCAATTGCCGTTATTTCTGAGATACCGGAGATTGTGACTCCGGCGGACGAACGAAAATCCAAAAAGAAGCTGGCGCTGGGGTGGGCTGCCTCCGCGGTCGTAGTGGGCGCCATCCTCGCCGGTTCCGTCTTTAGTTTCCTTCATAACTAGGCCATCATCTGAATGTATAAAGCCTATTTCCAACTCAAGCGTAACCCGTTCGATCTGACTCCAGATCCCCATTGCTTTGTGCCTACTCCCCGGCACAACGAGGCACTCGCCGCACTTTACTATGGTGTGCGGAGGCACAAGGGTTTCGTTGTCGTTACCGGCGAAGTCGGCACCGGAAAGACGCTACTGCTTCGTTGCCTTCTGCGCTTATTGGAGAACAGCAAAGATATCGCCTATGCCTATCTGTTCAACAGCAGGCTCTCTCCGACCGAATTTCTGCAATATGTTCTTTCCGATTTTGGTATGCCCGCCTCAGGAAGGAACAAGTGCGAACTGCTGCTCGATCTGAGCAATTTCCTCGTCGCGCGCGGTTCGAAACACTTGACGACTGTCTTGATTGTTGACGAGGCGCACGATCTATCAGCAGACACACTGGAAGAGCTTCGCCTGCTGTCAAACCTTGAGACAGCGGATGACAAACTGGTCCAGATCATCCTGGCAGGGCAGCCGGAGCTTGACAAGAAGCTGGACTCTGTCGAACTGAGACAGCTGAAGCAGCGCATTGCGCTCAGGACGCAACTTGGAGCTCTGAGCGCCAAGCAGACGCAGGAATATATCGAGCAGCGCCTGCGCATCGCCGGCGCGGACTCAAGTCAACCGCCGATCTTTTCCGCGCAGGCGATCGACCAGGTTTACTCTTATTCGCGCGGTTTCCCACGCCTCATTAACACCATTTGTGAAAACGCGCTGATCAGCGCCTATGCCCGGCAATCGCTTACGGTGTCGGCGCGGATTATTGAAGATGTGGCAACCGAGTTCCGTCTTGATGCTTTTGTGCCTGTACCGCAGAATCCATAGCCGGTGGGATCCCGGTGTTGATTTGAAAGGTAGCCATAATGAGCCGAATATTTGACGCATTACAGCGGTCAGAAAGTGAGCGGTCAGGTGTCGACGGTGCAAGGTTACCCCAAGGCCCTGAACTGTTGAGATACGCAGAACATGCAGCGCTATCGAATCGGGACGCTGCAGTGGCCTTGGTGGATCGTAACGCAACAACCGTTGCCGATGAATATGATGGCGTTGGACAATCCGCCTCTGGCACTTCACAAACGACCGCAACATCGGCCGGTCATCCTGGAGATCTTTCAGCGCAACAGCAAGCGAAGATTCTAAGTCAATTCCAGTCCCTGGACGTCTCCCTGCCGCCACAAAGCAGGCTGGTTTGCCTCACCGATCGGGAGAATCCCACAGCCGAAGCCATTCGCCTGCTAGGAGTGCGATTGAAAGACCTCCGCAGGACGCGGCCGCTGAAGAAATTACTCATTACAAGCACAATCCCGCAGGAAGGCAAGAGCATGATCTCCGCCAACTTTGCCTGCGCACTTGCTTACGCTTCGGATGAAAGAGTATTGCTGGTGGACGGTGATCTGCGGCGCCCGTCTTTGTCGCACATGTTCGGAATCCAGAAACAATCGGGAGTATATGAATGGCTGCGGGAAGAACGCGACCTGATTCCAAATATCTGCCGGCTTGAGGAAGCAGGGATTTGGATTCTGCCCGCTGGTGACGCTTCGAGCAATCCCATCGAGCTGCTGCAATCGCAGAGGCTGCCTGCGATGCTGGACCAAGTTGCCACGTTGTTCGATTGGATTATTATTGATTCTCCTCCGGTTTTGCCTCTCGCCGATACGAGCGTCTGGATGAGGCTCACAGACGGGATTCTTCTCGTCACACGCCAGGGAACGACCGAGAAACAGCAGTTGGCCAAGGGGCTTGAGGCGCTGGAATCGAACAAGCTGATCGGCGCAATCGTAAATGGTTCGATTGCATCGGCATATAGCGGCTACTATTACCACTCGAACATGTCTTCCCAGTGAGTTCCCGCATCGTACAGGGATCGTGCACTCTAGAGTTGTCTGAAATTGATCAATCGTCAGGAAAACAGCTATCCGGTCGCCGCTCGGCGCGAATGAAAGCAGCCCCCGACCCAGCTTCTTACGCTCCTTCCGCGATCGCATCGGCGGAACAACAAGTTCAATATGGAAGCTCCGATCGAACCGATCAACCAGTCGCGATCGATGTCAGCCATTAAAAGGAGTTTGCTGTGAGCCAATCAACCGAAACGAAAGCATCAAACGCGGTCGATCCCCTGATCGAGACCGCGGCCATCGTCCAGCGCACCCCTCTCGACGAAAAGACTTTCCGGCGAATGATTGCTATCGAGCGTAAACGCACGGAACGGTCGAAGGCTCCTTTTGTCCTCATGCTGCTCGAGGCCGTTGGCGATCGTGGCCCCAAAAAGAGCGCAATCACACTGAATCATGTCGCGACTGCATTGCTCTCTGCCAGCAGAGACACTGATTTGGTTGGCTGGTACAAGGAAGGTGCAATCGTCGGCACCATGTTCACCGGGCTCATCGTGACTGACAAGCGTGCTGTCCTGGATACGTTTCTGGCCAAAGTCAGCGCCGCGTTGCAGGCGGAGCTAACGTCGGAAGAGTTTAGTCAGGTGCGGATATCTTTCCACCTTTTCCCGGACGACTGGGATCATGAAAAGCCCGGACCGCCGACCAATTCTGCGCTATATCCTGACCTTGTCAGTCGGGATAAAGGTCAGCGCAGTGTCCTTATTGTCAAACGAACGGTCGATATTGTCGGAAGCTCGATCATGCTCATTCTGTTGGCGCCCCTATTCCTCGTCATCGCTCTCATCATCAAACTTACTTCCCGTGGGCCGGTGTTTTATCGCCAACAAAGGGTCGGCCGCTATGGCCAGACTTTTACGTTCCTCAAGTTCCGCTCCATGTATGTCAACAACGACAGTAACGTGCATAAGGATTTCGTCACGCGGTTGATTGCAAGCAAGGCTGGCGAAACCGCGCCGAAAGAGCCCGGCGAGAGTGTGTACAAACTTACTAACGACAAAAGAATTACGCGCGTGGGCAAAATATTGCGGAGAACAAGTCTCGATGAGCTTCCGCAGTTCCTTAATGTGCTGAAGGGTGAAATGTCTCTGGTTGGGCCGCGCCCGCCGATTCCATACGAACTGGCTGCCTATCAGACTTGGCACAGGCATCGCCTGCTGGCCGTAAAGCCGGGAATTACCGGACTATGGCAAGTCATGGGCCGTAGCAGCGTTCGATTTGATGAAATGGTGCGCCTGGATCTTCGTTATGCTTCAACCTGGACGCCGTGGCTGGATCTCAAGATCCTGCTGCGCACTCCAGGGGCAGTCATTCGCGGTTCGGGAGCTTATTGAGCTTTAAATCCTCCATTCTGCTGGACTTTGGGCCCGGGGAGTCAATGTGGCCGGCTTGTGCAGCGGCCGCATCGGTCGGATCGTAGCGACGAGACGCTCTGCGGCACTCGTTCCCTCAAAAACAAACAAGATTTTCGCGACGCGATTCCGGTTGCACTCAGAAAAGGAACAGATCTCTGTGCCCTCTGAGTGAGGCTGTCTGCGCGGATCGCGCGGTAGGAGAGAAGCGCTTATGGACTTCGGAGTAATTGGATATGGGTACTGGGGTCCGAATATCGTCAGAAACCTCGCTGGCCTTGAAGGCGTTCAGGTGCGCGCCATATCGGACGTGAGTCCGGCGGCGCAGGCGCGCGCCCGCAAGGCGTATCCCGGTGTCACCGTCACAGCGAGCGCGATGGAAGTGATCACGTCGCCTCAAATCGATGCAGTGGCAATCGTTTCGCCTGTCTGGACCCACTATGAGTTAACGAAAGCCGCCTTGGAGAATGGAAAGCACGCCTTTGTCGAAAAGCCGTTTACCAGCACGGTCGCCCAAGGAGAGGAACTGGTCAACCTCGCGGAACAGAAGAACTTGAAAGTGATGGTTGACCACACGTTTCTTTTCACGGGTGCGGTGAGACGGATTGCGCAGCTGATCAACGAGGGTGCACTGGGAAATCTTTATTACTACGACTCGACCCGCGTTAATCTTGGTCTTTTTCAGCACGACGTCAATGTGCTATGGGACCTGGCGCCGCACGATCTTTCGATCATGGATCATCTCATCAAAGCGAGCCCCGAAGCGGTCGTGGCCACCGGGCAAGGCCACCTCAACGGACACGAAGACGTGGCGTACATGACTCTTTATTTTCCCGACAAGATCATCGCCCACATCAACGTGAACTGGTTGTCTCCGGTCAAGGTGAGGACGACGCTGATTGGCGGCGAGAAGCGAATGATCGTTTGGAACGATCTCGAGGCCGACGAAAAGGTGAAGGTCTACGACAAGGGAGTCAAGATCAAGAGCCGCGAAGGCGTTTACGATCTTCTGGTCAGTTACCGCTCTGGAGACATGTGGTCGCCGCAACTGGAGCAGGTTGAAGCCCTGCGCCAGGAACTCAACTATTTCGTAGAGTGCATCACGACCGGCAATGAGCCATTCAATAACGGCCACGCGGGTCTCCGGGTTGTCCGAATGCTTGAGGCCGCGAGCCAATCTCTGAACAAGAAAGGAGCGTTTGTCCGCTTATGAACGAATTCAATTCCGTCGCGGCAGACGTGAAGCTCGGCGCGAACGTGAAGCTGTCAAAGTTTGTCAATCTCTACGGATGCGAGATCGGGGATGAGACCAAGATCGGAGCATTTGTCGAAATCCAGAAAAATGCCCGGGTCGGGAAGCGATGCAAGGTCTCGAGCCACTCGTTCATTTGCGAGGGTGTGGACATTGAAGACAACGTCTTCATTGGCCACGGAGTGATTTTCACTAACGATACCTACCCGCGGTCAACGAACGCGGATGGAACGCTGCAGACCGGCACGGACTGGGAAGTCAGGCCTACGGTGGTGCGAAAAGGCGCGTCGATCGGTTCCGGCGTCACGCTTTTGTGCAATTTGAGCGTCGGAGAAAATTCGATTGTGGGCGCTGGGAGCGTCGTTACGAAAGACGTCCCGCCCAATACGGTTGTGGTTGGAAACCCGGCCCGGGTTCTGCGGTCAATTGAAACACCAAGCGAGGAGATCAATGTCAGAAGCCACTCAAATACCATTCCTTGATCTGATTACGCCGCATGTGGAGCTGGAGGAACCCCTCACGGAAGTCTTTCGCCGGGCCCTCAAAACCGCAGGGTTCATTGGCGGTCCGATGGTGGAGGAGTTTGAAGCCGCCTTCGCCGACTTCTGTTCCGCCGGGCATGCCGTGGCTGTCAGCAGCGGAACCGACGCGCTACGCTTTGCATTGATGGCCTGCGGTGTCGGGCCGGGCGATGTTGTGATCACGGTCCCCAACACGTTCATCGCCACCACGGAGGCGATCTCGCAGGCCCGGGCGATCCCGGAGTTTGTCGACATCGACGAGCGCACCTACAACATCTCGGTGCATATGCTCGAACGCTTTCTGGAAAAGCAGTGCGTCCGGAACAGCGCCGGAAAGCTCATCAGCCTGAGGAGCGGGAGGCCGGTTACCGCCATAGTGCCGGTCCACTTATATGGGCAAATGGCTGACATGGACGCGATACTGACCCTGGCGGACCGGTACGGTCTCACGGTGATTGAAGATGCTTGCCAGGCGCACGGCGCGGAGTATTTCTCTAAGAGATCGAATCAATGGATGAAAGCCGGCTCGATGGGCCGTGCTGCTGCATTCAGTTTTTACCCAGGCAAGAACCTGGGAGCTTGTGGCGAAGGTGGCGCGGTCACAACCCATGACGCGGATGTTGCGGCAAAAGTCAGAATGCTCCGCGATCATGGGCAAGCGAAGAAGTACTTCCATGATATGGAAGGGTACAACGGACGGTTGGACACGATTCAGGCGGGAATCCTGAACGCCAAACTGGCTCATCTCGCGGAGTGGAACCAGCAACGCCGGGAACGGGCTGCGCACTACAACCGGCTTCTCGATGGCGATGAAACTCTAAGCGTACCTTTCGAGCCATCCTGGTCTCGCGCCGTGTATCACCTTTATGTCATCCGCACCAACAATCGCGAGCGCCTGATGAGCCATTTGAAGGACGCCGGCATCGGCATCGGAATTCACTATCCAATTCCGCTCCATTTACAAAAGGCATATCTTTCGCTGAATTACAGCCCCGGAGATTTCCCGATTGCTGAAAGGGTTTCTACCGAGATTCTCTCGATTCCCATGTTCCCGCATCTTGCCGAAGCTCAGCAACAGCGAGTGGCAAAGGAGATTCTTGAGTTCCTGGGCAATGCCGGCGCCGGCGCCGACGTCGTCGAGGAAGCGATATTTGCCCCCAAGGATTGAACTTGAACAGGCAAGATAAGAATCAGAATTGAAACACCGGAACATCTCCACAGCGGCGCGCCAAGACGGAATAAAGATGCAAAAGCTCCTAAGCTACGTACTCATTACTCCCGCGCGGAATGAAGCGGAATTCATTGGCTCAACAATTCAGTCAATGATTGCGCAGACATATCGTCCACTGCGGTGGGTGATCGTAAGCGATGGCTCGACCGACCAAACGGATGAAATCGTGCGCAAGGCCTCGGCCCAATGCGAGTGGATTGAGTTCGTCCAGATGCCTGCGCGCAAGGAGCGGCATTTTGCGGGCAAGGTTGGAGCGTTTAATGCCGGTTATGAAAGAGTGAGGGATCTCGCCTTTGATGTGGCCGGAAATCTCGACGCCGATGTTTCTTTCGAGCCTGACCATTTTGAGTTTCTCATTGGCAAGATGAGTGAAAACGAGCGGCTCGGAGTTGCCGGTGCTCCCTTCCGTGAAGGAAATTTTCAATACGACTATCGATTTACAAATATTGAAAATGTCTGGGGCGGATGCCAGCTTTTCCGGCGCGAATGCTTCGAGGCCATCGGTGGATACATGCCACTGAAGGGCGGCTGCATCGATCATGTCGCTGTTCTTTCGGCACGGCTGCACGGCTGGCAAACGAAAACCTTCACCGAAAGAGTTTGCATGCATCATCGCCTGATGGGAACAGCACTCCACGGCGGCTTGAAAGCCAAATTTAGACTTGGCATGAAGGATTATTCGGTCGGCAATCACCCGCTCTGGCAGATTTTTCGGACCGTCTACCAGATGAAAAACTCTCCGTACGTTGTCGGCGGACTGTCGGTGGGGGCCGGATATTGTTGGTCGCTTTTGAGGCGGGCTGAGATTCCCATTCCATCGGAACTCGTTACTTTTGTCAGACGCGAACAGATGCATCGCCTGAGGAAGTTCTTAACCGGGAATTCACATGTTGCCGCCTGCAGTGTCGTTGTACCTACCAGCGTCGACAACAGATAAGTGTCCTTGTGTGCGTGGTGTCCAATGCCGCTGAATCTTGGTGGCCGGTTTCGGCGGCACGAAAAAGGAAAGGGTCAGCGCTCATGAAGGTTTGCGAGAATGAAATCCAGATAAAAGGGCGATTCGTCAAGATCGCACGTCTGGAAGGCGAAAAGTATACCTTTCCGAATGATCCCGAGGCAGTTCTGAAGGGTCTACGGAATTGCGGATCTCGCGCCGACCTTTTCACCTTCCTGCAGAAGTTACCCGAAGCGTTGCCGCAGTATTCATATCCGATGGAGATGGATAATTTGGCGGTTCTCCGTGTGTCGACTTTTGAAAACTGGTGGAAAAACCAGATCCGCTCGTATCCGCGTAACCGGGCGCGGCAAGCCGAGAAGCGGGGAGTGGTGTTTCGGGAAGTTGCATTTGGAGACGAACTGCTTAAGGGTATCTGCGGGATTTACAACGAGTCTCCTGTGCGCCAGGGCAAGCGGTTCCCTCTATTTGGAATGACGATGGAACGGGCGCGGGAATATGCCGGGACATTTCTTGATCGAAGCACCTACATCGGCGCGTTCGTGGGTGAGACGATGATCGGATTCATCAAACTGTCGATGGATGAGAGCCGCACCCAGGGTTGCATCGTGCATATCCTCTCCATGATGCAGCACAACGACAAGGCTCCCACCAACGGGCTTATTGCTCAGGCGGTCCGGTATTGCGCGGAACAGAATGTTCCCTATCTCGTATACGAACACTTTAATTACGGCAATAAGCAGGGCGATAGCCTCAGTCATTTTAAAGAGGTAAACGGCTTCCAGCGGGTCGATCTTCCCCGCTATTACGTTCCGATCACGAGTTTTGGACGGGTGGCTTTGCGCCTGGGCATGCATCATCGCCTGGTGGATCGCGTTCCCGAATCGATCGCGACCAAACTTCGTGACCTGCGAAAAATGTGGTACCGCCGTGAAGTTGAGACGCTGAAAGAGTCTTAAACAAAACGTATGCCTGGAATCGTAGGACTCATCACAAAAAGACCTAGGGAGTGGGCTGAGCGGCAGCTTGACCAAATGGTCAAAGTTCTGCTTCACGAGCCTTTCTATGTATCCGGTACATGGATTGACGAATCCCTGGGAATCTACGTCGGGTGGGTGGCGCGCGAGAACTCTTTTGCTGCACAAATGCCCGTTCGCAATGAACGGGACGATGTGGTGCTCGTTTTTTCAGGCGAGGATTATCCCGATCCTGGCACCGCTCGCCGACTCAAGGAGCGAGGGCATGCATGCGAAGAGGCCGGCCCAGGCTATCTGGTTCATCTCTATGAGGACGACCCGGACTTCTTCCGAAACCTGAATGGACGGTTCCAGGGGCTGTTGGTCGATCGTTCGCGCCGTACTGCAACGTTGTTCAATGACCGCTTTGGGCTGCAGCGAATCTACTGCCATCAAGCGCAAGATGGGTTCTATTTTTCAGCTGAAGCCAAGTCGATATTGGCGGTGCTCCCTCAGTTGCGCAGTGCGGATCCGCAAGGTATTGGCGAATATATCGCATGCGGTTGTGTTTTGGAGGACCGCACGCTCTTTCGGAACATTTATGCGCTGCCGCCGGCCTCGGTGTGGAGTTTTTCCGGTGGAACACTGGAAAAGAAGGAAACTTACTTTGAACCCCGCGAGTGGGAAGAACAAGAGCCGCTCGACCCCGAGAACTACTATAGCCATTTACGCGAGGCGTTCACGAGCAGGCTGCCGCGCTATTTTTCAGGCCCGGAACAAGTCGGCGTTTCGCTCACAGGGGGCCTGGATACTCGCATCATCATGGCCTGGCGCAAGGCGCCGGCCGGCTCGCTGCCGTGCTACACCTTCGGCAGTATGTATCGCGAGAATCAAGATGTCTATCTTGCGCGCCGCGTCGCCAACATCTGCGAGCAGCCGTATCAGGTAGTTACTGTCGATGGCACATGCCTGGCGGAATTTCCGCATTACGCGGAGCGGACCCTTTACCTGACGGACGGATGCGTGGACATCAGCCGGTCCGCAGATCTCTACAACAACCAGATGGCTCGGCAGATTGCGCCGGTGCGAATGGTCGGAACGTTTGGCAGCGAGATCATTTGCAAGGCCGTCATGTTCAAGGCCGTGATGCCGAAGGCGGAGGTATTTCAGCCGGAGATTCTCGCCGAGGTCTCCCACGCCGGCGAAACCTATCGCAACCTGTTGCGCGGCAATCGAACCAGTGTTGTCGCTTTCCGCCAGCCGTCCACATACAACATCGGTGTTCTCATGCTGGAGCAGTCGCAGCTGACGCTGCGCTCGCCGTATCTGGACAATGAAATCGTCCGCACGGTATTCAGGGCGCCGCGGGTGGAAGAGGGCGAAGATGTGCGGCTGCGACTCATTCGCGACGGAAGCCCGGCGCTGGCAAGGTTGCGCACCGATCGCGGACTCGGCGGAGGCAATCGTATTGCAGCTGCAGTCAACCGCGCCTATCTGGAGTTTACGTTCAAAGCCGAGTACGGCTACGACTACGGTATGCCGCAATGGGTCGCCAAAGTCGATCATGCATTCGCGCCGTTCCATTTGGAACGTCTTTGGATGGGCCGTCATAAGTTGTTTCATTTCCGCTGGTGGTACAGGACGATCCTTGCGGAATACGTTCAGCAGATGCTGCTCGATCCCCGTTCGCTGGCGCGGCCTTACCTGAATCGAACTGCCGTCGAGGCAGTTGTCCGCGGTCACCTCAAGGGAGATCGGAACTACACCACCGAGATACACCGCCTTCTATCGCTGGAGCTGCTGCATCGGCTTTTCGTGGATGCCGTATAACAGTTCATCGCCAGGTACTGGCCCCGCCGGAATTAGACTAGAATGAATCCCACACTCGCCAGCCTGATATGCGCCTGCGGAATTGCCGGTCTGTTTTATCTCGACCGAGACAGTTCTTTGCGCACTTCCAAGGCTCTATGGATTCCCGTGATCTGGATCTGGATCATTGGATCGAGGCCGGTGTCGGATTGGCTCGGCATTAATCCCAATGACTATGCATCGCAATTCCAGGGCAGCCCGGTTGACGCGGCTATCTTCGGAGTTCTTACTGCTGCCGCGATCTGTGCGCTGATTTTCCGAGGCCGCCGCACGCGCAATCTACTGTTAACAAACTGGCCGATATTGCTTTACTTCGCTTTTTGCCTCATCAGCGTGCTCTGGTCGTACCATCCGGATATTTCGCTGAAGCGGTGGGTGAAGGCGATCGGTGACTTGGCTATGGTGCTGGTCATTGTGACCGAACCCGAGATCCGAGATGCCCTGACTCGCGTTTTCTCCCGTGTCGGATTTCTGCTTTTTCCGACATCGATCTTACTTATCAAGTATTACGGGTTCCTCGGCCGCAACTACGACCCTGATGGGGGCCAGATGAACACCGGCGTGACAACCAACAAGAATTTGCTCGGAGTCATCCTGCTCGTGATCTCATTGGGCACGGTATGGAGCCTACTGGCTCTTTTTCGTGACAAGGGCAAGCCGAACCGCCGGCGGCATCTGATTGCACAAAGCGTGCTGCTGGTATTCGAAATCGCGCTCCTGGATATGGCCGACTCCAAAACCTCGATCGTGTGCTTTTTCCTGGGTTGCGTGCTTATCCTCGCAACGAGTCTGCGCGTGGTCAAAATCCGGCCTGCATTTGTGCACGTGATTTGTCTGGCAATCCTGGCTGCCGGGGGACTCGCTTTCCTTACCGGTGGCGAAGGAGACGTCGCAAGTGCATTGGGCAGGCAATCAAATCTTTCGGGACGAACTTTGATTTGGGCGGCCTTGATTCCCGCAGTGCCCGACCCGATCGTGGGTGCGGGATTTGAGAGTTTCTGGATCAGTCCGAGCGCGCAGATAGCTGAGGACACCATGCGGGCCGAGGGCTGGTGGCACCCCGAAGGTCTCAATGAAGCTCACAATGGCTATGTGGAAGTTTACCTGGAGCTGGGCTGGGTGGGGGTGGTATTAATCTCGCTGATTCTTGTGAGCGGTTATTTGCGTGCTGCTGCGGCGTTTCGAGTGAACTCATCCATCGGGGGGCTGATGCTGGCTTATATCATCGCCGCCGCGGTCTACAGCATCACAGAAGCCGGATTCAGAATGTTGGATCCGATATGGGATTCTCTGTTGTTGGCCGTTGTCGGTGCGAGCGGGATCACCGCTGGTCTCGTCCGTAGCGAAAAGCCCGGCAGCGTAGCTTCGCGCAGAAGCACGGCAAAGGAAGCGTCTGCCAGCGACAGGCTTATCCCGGAGAGAGAAAGCATCTATACCGCCTTTAACCAACTAACTCGCTGAAGTCACGCGCGCGTCAATATTCTCGGTAAGTCCCTCAGTGCGGATTCTCAATGCAGTGATTTTGCCCTGGCACTGCTCCCGGTCGCGAGGCAACCGCAGACCCGCAAACCACCAGGAGCAGTCGGGCACCCAGTTGACGGTCGGCGTCACGGCAAGAAACCAGGAGAAAAGGCCTCTATGAAACCTCTGGTATCAATTCTGATTCCCGCGTATAACGCGGAGGCATGGATCTCTGACACCCTTCGCTCCGCGGTCGCACAAAGCTGGGAGCCAAAGGAAATCATCGTTGTCGATGACGGTTCGACGGATGGCACGCTGGCTGTCGCCCGCCAATTTGAATCGGAGACGGTCCGCGTCGTGACACAGAAAAATCAGGGCGCAGCCGCGACCAGGAACGCAGCCTTCTCGTTATGCAAGGGAGATTACATTCAGTATCTGGACGCCGACGATCTCATGGGACCAGAAAAGATCGCCAGTCAGATGGAGGCCCTGGGACAATCCCCGGACAAACGGACATTGTTGTCGGGCAGCTGGGGAAACTTCATGTACCGCTACTATCGGACCAAATTCATTCCCAGCGCGTTGTGGTGCGATCTTTCTCCCGTCGAATGGCTGCTGCGCAAGATGCGATTGAACCTCTATATGCAGACGGCGTCGTGGCTGGTTAGCCGCGAGCTGGCGGAGGCGGCCGGCCCATGGGACACTAGATTATTGGGAGATGACGACGGCGAGTATTTTTGCCGCGTGCTGCTGGCGAGCAGCGGCGTCCGATTTGTACCGGGCGCAAGAGTCTACTATCGCGCTTCGGGCCCGGGCAGTTTAAGCTACATCGGCCACTCCGATAAGAAGGCTTTGGCGCAGTGGCACTCCATGGAATTGCACATCAATTACATCCGCTCGCTCGAGGACAGCCCAAGAGTACGAGACGCGTGCGTGACCTATCTCCAAAACTGGCTGTTCTTTTTTTTCCCCGAACGGCCGGACCTGGTTAGGCAAGCCGAAGAAATGGCCGCGAGCCTTGGCGGGAAATTGCAACCTCCGAAGCTCTCGTGGAAGTATTCGTGGATCGCTGCACTGTTTGGGCGGCAGCAGGCGAAGCGGGCGCAAATCGTTTTGCCGCGCATGAAATGGTCATTGATACGTCGCTGGGAAAAGATTCGATTTCAGATTGAAGGCCGCAAATTCGACGAAAGCTTTTTAAAGAGCGCATAGCCGGTTGTTTATGGAATCTCCTTTCTGATCGGACGGTGGCGTGCGTGCCTCTTCGGTCGCAGGAGTTTGGCGTTCTTATAGCCATCTGCTGCGGGCACTTTTGCCGGTCTGCCTTGTCAGTTATCACGCTCCAATCAGTCTTGTCCGAGATGAAACCGCCATTGGCGAAATGAAAGTGTTGCGCATGCTATCAGGGTTCATACGTGCTGCTGCCGCGGACGGCTCGCGGTGAGCATTGCATCGCGAGGGCTTAATACGTTCCGGGCCGGCGTCCGCGCGGCTCTTCGGCGTGGTCTGAGTCAGCATTGGCGCACCAGGCTGAAGCGCATGCAGGGCCAGGCGCGCAAGAGACTTGCGCCGGTTCTGTCGCTGGTTCACGGCACCTTCAGCGCCGGCGAATTGCGCGAAGAACTGACGCGGCGGTTGCCGGAAGATTTTGAAGTCTTGATGGTACATAGCTCCTACGACGGACTTTTACCGATGTACAAGGGAACCCCGGCTGAACTTCTGGCCGCGCTCATCAGTATCTGCGGATCGCAGCGGACGCTAGTGATGCCTTCGTTCGTGATGGGCGGCCGCGAGTTTGACACCAAGGCATATTTCCAAGCGCGCCCGTTCGACGTTCGCCGCACGCCGTCGGAGATGGGGTTGCTGGCGGAGATGTTTCGCCGAACGCCCAACGTCTTGCGCAGCCTTCATCCCACTGCCAGCGTTTGCGCCCTGGGACCCCTGGCGGCGGAGTTGACCGCTGATCATCGCCTGGCGCGGACTGGCTTCAGCCCGGACAGCCCATTCGGAGTGATGACTCGCCGCAGGACGGCGATTCTGGGAATCGGAGTCGAGTACTTCCGTTGCCTTACTCATGCGCACACGGCAGGCCACGCGCTCGCAGACAAGTACCCGATCAAGTCCGCCAGCGTCACGACCAAGGTCACGTTGATTGACTACGATGGAGGGCGCTTCGATTATGAGCTGGGACTGCCCGACCGGTCCAGGCGATTGGATCTCAGGGTGCTCTGGTCGCTGCTTTCTAAAGAGGAGCTCGTGGAGTGGCGCTTCCACGGTGTACCGCTGTTCGTTGTAACCCGCGCGGGAATCGTAACCGAGCGCTTGATGGAAGCTGCGCGCCGGGGAATCACCATCTATGGTCGCGTCCCCGTCAACGAGACATCTCCTCGGCCGGACGATCTTCGGCCCACGAAGGAATCGGAGCGATGACAGCTGGCAACAGCGACGGGGCGGGCGATGTCAAGGTGCGGCGCACGCTTTTGGCTGGCGATACGACGCTCGACCCGTTGGCGCGTCTGCTTGAGCGAAGTCCGGAGTCCCCCGAGTTGCGATGCTCCGTCGCTCCTTACGGCCAAATCTATCAGGTCCTGCTCGATGCCAGTCATCCCGCGTGGGCCTCTAATCCGGATTGCCTGGTGGTATGGACTGCACCACACCTGACGCTGCCCTCGGTGGGCAAACTGATGCGATTCGAGTCAGTGGAACACGAAGACGCCTTGCGTGAGGCTGAGCAATTCGCAGATGCAGTCCTGCAAGCAGCCAGCCGCGTCGCGTTAGTGCTCGTGCCGTCCTGGATTTTGCCGAGTTATGAGCGCTGGATACAGACGCTTACGTGGCGGCAAGATTCCGGTCTCGCGAACCTGCTGGCCAGGGCCAATTTGCTGCTGGCCGATAAATTCTCGCAGTTACCCAATATCGTCTTGCTCGATGCCGGGAACTGGCAAGCCGGCCTGGGGCGGCCCGCGCATGACCCACGCATGTATGCGGTGTCCAAGATTCTTTACTCCCAGCCGATGCTGGTGAAGGCTGCCGCAGAGATAAAGGCCGTCCTGCGAGGGTCGCTCGGTCTGGCAAAGAAGGTGATCGTCTGCGATCTGGACAACACGCTCTGGGGGGGCGTGGCCGGCGACGACGGCTTGAACGCCATTAAGCTTGGAGCACCCGACCCTGTTGGGGAGTGTTTTCTTGCCTTTCAAGCCGCTCTCAAGGGGTTGGCCTCGCGTGGCATATTGCTCGCTATCTGCAGCAAGAATAATGAGGAGTTCGCACTGTCGGTGATTGAAGATCAACCGTCGATGGTCCTGCGCAAACGCGACTTTGTCGCTTGGCGAATCAACTGGAAGGACAAGGCCGAGAACCTGCAGAGTCTTGCAGAGGAACTGAATCTGGGTCTCGATTCATTCGTCTTCATCGACGACAGCCCGCAAGAGCGCGAGCAAATTCGCCAGGTACTTCCCCAGGTCTATACACCTGATCCGCCCCAATCGCCGGCCGAACTCGCGCCTTTTGTGTTATCGCTCCCGTGTTTCGAGACAGCATCGCTGGGGCGTGAGGATGCCGGGCGCACCGAAATGTATCATGCAGAGCGCGACCGCAAGCAAGCCCTCGAGTTGAGCGGCGATATAGAGAATTGGCTGCAATCGCTGCAGATTGAGGTCCGGGCTGCGCCCCTGCGGCATGAGAATCTGAGCAGAGCGGCGCAGCTGTTGAACAAAACCAACCAGTTCAACCTCTCTCTGCGCCGAATGGACGAGGGCAGTTTCTGGAGTTGGGCTTCCGAGCAGGACAACAATGCATATGTTTTCCATGTTTCTGACCGATTCGGCGACTCCGGCCTTACCGGGCTGGTAACCGTATCGCGCCACGGCCCGCAGGCTCAAATCGTGGACTTTGTAATGAGCTGCCGGGTAATGGGCAAGAAGGTCGAGGAATTGCTGCTTGCGTTTGTTATCGCTCGGGTGCAGCTTTCAGGCGCCGAGCAAGTGACGGCGCCAGTTACCGAAGGACCGCGAAACGCGCCAGCGAGGGAATTCTTCGCCGCAAAATACTTCAACGGTGATGGAGCAGCCATTGACCCGGCCCGCGTGGCCGCGCCGCCGTTCATTTGCCTTAAGGAGGAGAGTTGAGCGCGAAGCACCGGCGCTCTAGCTTACTATGCAGGACCTAATCGCGATCCTAAACGACATTCGCCCCGGGGAAGACTTTTCGGAGACAGATGACTTCTTCGCCAAAGGTGTTCTCGACTCGGTTGACCTTACCACTCTTGTGGCTGCGCTTGAAGAACGCTACAGCGTCTTTATCGATGTGGAGGAAATGATCCCCGATCATTTTCGAAATCTTGGCGCGATCCGTGCGCTTCTGAGCAAGCATGGCGTAACCGCCTGAAGGGGCACAATGCTCTGCTGCTGCGCGCATGAGAGCAATTGTCTTGCGGTACTTGCCTATCCGGGAAAGCCGATGCTGAACGAACACAATGGCCCAGGAAGGCTGCGAGCGGCGACAGCAATTTTCGATTGACAACAACTCGAACGAGTATCAACCCTCGGAACGCACGTTCCAAGTGTAGAAACCTTACAGGAGAACAAACCATGAAAGTTGCGGAAACTACTAAGAGGCATATTTCCTCTTTTCTCAAAATATATGGTCCATCCAATCTCAAGAAGCGACTCTGGGATAAGGAGTTTTCCGGGGTCAAGTGGGATTTCATCGATAACACGGCTGGCGACTGCGTGTATCCATACCTTGAGAAGTACGCGCGCAACGGAGATATTTTGGATCTAGGTTGTGGCCCTGGCAATACTGCGAATGAGCTTGCCGCGAACGTCTATCAGAGTTACATCGGTGTCGACATTTCCGAGGCAGCTCTGGCGAAGGCTGTAAAGCGCTCGAAGGAGAACGGGCGGGAGACCAAGAACAGCTTCGTTAATTCTGATTTCCTGAGCTACGATCCAAGCCGGAATTTCGACATCATCCTGTTTCGCGAATCCATGTACCATGTTCCGTTCGGTCAGGTTCTCCCGATTCTGAACAAATTTTCCAAGAATCTCAAAAGCACCGGTGTGTTCATTGTCCGTCTCTATGCCGGAGATGAGCGGCCAGGCGTAATTAAAACCCGCGTGACGTCAAAGATGGATTTGATCAGGGACCACTTCGATATTGTGGAATCCCGCCAATTTGATTTACCTGCTTTGCCGAATGTCCTGGTGTTCAAGCCTCGGCAACAAGCCAATTAGCACCGGATGGACGACAACCACTGGCACGCGTTTCAATGACACAAGAATCCACGGACGGGCGCGCAAGAACGATGACATCACCTAGATCGCACATCAAGAGACTCCTGCAACGCGCTGGCTTATACCACAGGCTAAGGACGTCGGGTGCCCGTGACCTTTACTGGAGATTCGCGGGCAATCGCTGGATTCTGGCCAGGGGAAAAGGAGCTTGCTTTCTATCGATCCCTCCTTTCGGATTTGCGTCCCGGCGACCTTATCTTCGACATCGGCGCAAACGAGGGCTTTAAGGCAGACCTGTTCCTGAGGCTGGGAGCACGAGTCGTCGCGCTTGAGCCCGACCTGACGAATCAAGCTATTTTGCGGGAAAGATTTCGCAAGTTTCGACTCATCCAGAAACCGCTTGTGATCGTGGGTAAGGCGGTCAGCGACACGAGTGCGACTGAAACGATGTGGGTTGACGGGCCGGGGTCGGCAGTGAATACCCTCAGTCAGAAGTGGGCGACGGCGCTCCATGAACACAAAGAGCGCCACTCGCATGCGCATTTCGGTATTGAATTTTCGCAGCAGAAGACGGTCGAGACCACGACGCTCGAAGGGCTGATCTCGACGCACGGAGTTCCGATCTTTGGAAAATCGATATGAAGGGCACGAGTTGAACGTGATCAGAGGCTTGAAGCGTCCCGTCCGCTATTTGTCGTTTGAAGTGAATCTGCCGGAGTTCAAGGCGGAGGGAATAGATGCGTCGAGGCTCTCGGCCGTCGGCGGCTGATGGCGAGCTCGATTACGGGGCCGATTGCGAGCAGGGATTCGCATTGAAGCATTGGCGACGCGAAGAAGATTTCGTGCCGCTTCTCGCACAGTGTACTGACGGCGCCGTCGAAGTATCTGGAAAGACGGCGAGCGAATTTGAAAAAACAGGGCGAACAAATGGCTCGGCGATCGGGAACGTGAAAGGGAGCGAA
>CAWKMZ010000011.1:0-459796 GCA_963850865.1 uncultured Acidobacteriaceae bacterium | reverse complement strand
ATGGCCAGAGCCTCCTCAAGCAAGGGGCGCGCATTCGCATATTCTCCGCGATAGAGGTCAAGGAGAGCCAAGGAACGCAGCCCGCTCTCGCGCGTTGCCGTATTCCCCAGCAACGAGGTGAAGACCGCTTCGGCCTTTGGAGTTTCCCCATTCTGGATCAGTGCGTTGCCGTATTCGCGGCTGACATCACCCGAGGTTAAATAGGCAGGATCGATTTGAAACGCCTTCGTATATGCGCCGACCGCCTCCTGAAATCGGCCAAGGGTTTTGTATGCTGTGGCGAGTTCGACGTCTGTCCTGGCATCATTGGGAACCACGCGCAGCATTTCTTTGTATTGGCCCACCGCTTCATCGGCATGCCCGTGAGTGCGCAAAAGGCGTGCATAGTTTCCGAGCATGACCCAATCGTCCGGATAACGAGTCAGATATTCCCGATAGAGCCCGTCAGCTTCGTCGAAATGCCCCTCGCTGTCAACATAGTTGACCTGGATATTCATCCGTTCGCGTTCGGTGGTTCTGGACCCCAGCGCCAGGGCCTTCTGGTATTCTTCTTCCCCTCTTTGCGAATCGTAGTAGATAAAGCTGTAGTACGCGTTTCCCAGGGCCGCATGGGCCATGGCGAAGTTGGGGTCGGTCTGAACCGCATCGCGAAGCAGCGTAACAGCGTCCTTGTATCTCCCCTGGTGCCACAACGCGACGCCGTCCGCATACTCCCGCAATGCATCCAGCGACGAGGTGGTGACTTGCGGCAGCGGCTTCGAATTCTCGTGGATCTGGTAAAGTGACTCACCCAGATCGCGGCGGACATCGCCGGCGATCACATCGAGCGCGTCAAGGATGTGGCCCTCGCCATAAGAACGCTCTGAGTAGGAGCGCACCGTGTCACCCGATTGCGGATCGATCAATTCAGCCGAAAGAGCGTACTCCTCTCCGGTGCGCGTGATGCTTGAAGTAATCAGCCCGCGAATATTCTCACGCTGGCAGATTTCGCGGCCCAGTGCCGGCGTAATTCTTTCGTCCGGAGCCTTGCCCATCAGCGCCAGCACCGAGGCAATTCTGGCTCTGGGAAAGACGTTGGCATGGCGCGATTGCTCCATGCTGACGGTAAAAGCAGTTTCCAAAGCCTGATCGAATCTCGGGTCGCCGGTCTGATTCTCAAAATCGGCAATCAGCACGGAATCGTGGGAGTTAAAGGAGTAGACAGGCCGGGTGTAGGTAAGCCATGCGACCACTCCGCTTACGGTGATCAGCATGGCCGCGACCAGAAGAGCGACCCGCCCAAGCCAGTGCCGCATGCGTTGCGCGAGGCTGCTTGGTCCCGACACCATGATTCCAGCCGCCCCGTTTTGCGCACCCTGCACGGGAACCGGTAGCGTTGGCGCGCTTGGCGAGATGCCCTTGAGCGTGCCCGCCGTCCCGTTGACAGATTCCACCGTCGCCAAGAAGCGATAGCCGCGCTTGGGAAACGTCTCGATGTAGCGGGGTGACTCAGACTCGTCGCCGAGAGCGGAGCGCAGCTTGCGCACAGCTGTATTCAGGCCGGTGTCGAAGTCGACGAAGGTCTCGCCTTGCCACAATTGCTGGTGCAACTCAGCCCGCGTGACTAAATCTCCCTGCCGCTCCACGAGAGCTATGAGAACTCGCAGGGGCTTTTCCTGGATCGGGATGCGGACGCCTTCCTTGCGCAGCTCTCCCAGAGAGGTGTCCACCTCAAAGGGTCCGAACTTCAAGATTGAACGGGTTGGCATGGGGCCCATTCTTCGCTACGGAGGTCAGGCCAAAGGAAACAGACTAAGTTCTTTGGCTCCAGCCTACACCGTGAACGACGGCGCCGCAAACAGCATCGGTACAGAAGAAATACAGATAGATTTCAGGCCCCGCCTATTGTTCGCAGCGGAATGATGGCGCACACTTTGCGCAAGTTGCCGCCAGCACACCTGATCTTGTCCGGATCACGGCCATTGCCAAAGCCTGCGGCGCGCACAGGGAGGTCGTATGAAAGTTAGTGTCCTCAGAGCCTTCGCCCGTCACGGAGTCCGCCTGACAGTTTCTTTTGTTCTCCTGATCGGAGTGGCCGAAGTTTGTCATGCGCAGGCGGCTGGCGCCTCCGCTCATCCCGCCAAGAACGCTGCCACTCCCGCCGCTCCTGCGGCAGTGCCCGCGAATTCACCGTCAGCCGAGCAAACGGCTGCACAGGGCGAGCGGAAGCCAGGCGGAAACCACGAAGGCATCCAAGTCCACGGCCACTGGGTGATCGAGGTGAGGAATCCCGATGGAACAGTGACTGCGCGGCGAGAGTTTGAGAACTCCATCCAGCCTTATGGGATGTTCTTTCTGGCCAGCGTAATGGCCGGTAACAACGCCTCTGGAGGACTGTCGGTCCTTCTCAACGGCGCCTCAACGAATTTTGGCACCGGCAGCAACTTTTCCGCGTCTCCAACCTTTGGTGAGACCGGCCCGTGTGACGTGGCGGAATCGGCAGGTTTAGGCGGCATTACGTTCTCGCAGGGAGGGACCTGCCTCATAACGACGGGGACTAGTGGAAACGGCATGGTGAGCTTTCTGGGCAACTACTGTGAAGTTGTCCAGCAGTTCTACGCCACCGCGAACGGACAGTCCTCCGTTTCCAATGTCCCGTGCTCGACGAATCTGACGGTCGCAGCACCGGCATTCACCTCGGCCAACGAGATTACGGGAGTGAGCGGGACGACGGTGGAGGTGCAGCTATCGGGGAGCGTACAGGCAACTGCAACAAGTTCAGGCTCGGTCAGCGATGTGGAAACAGTGTTTACCACATGCGGCGCCACCACAACGCCGGGGAACTGCGTGAATTTCGAAACGCCGGAGAGCTCTTCCACTCCGGCCGGGGCCAACATACTGACTGAGCGAAACCTGGACGGACAGAACGGCGACCCGGCCGCGGTGCCGTACGCACCTGGCCAGGTCATCAGCGTCACCGTCACCATCAGCTTCCAATAAACCCCGGCGAGCGGCAATCACATGCGGCGCGCAGTCAGGCGAGGAGGAAGCGAGATGGGCAGACGGCCAGCGACAATTCGTGACGCAATTTCAGCGAACCCCTGCGTGGATGAAGTCGCCCAGCGGCGCGATGTCATCCGGTCATTTTGCGGTTTTGCGATTGCGCTGCTCCTTCTTTGCGCTCCCCTCTTGCGCGCGCAGGCGGGAGTAATCACCACAGCCGCAGGTCCGTCGCTCAACGACAGCAGCGTGAGCGGAGCATCGTTGCTTGAGCCCACCGGCGTGGCGGTTGATACCGCAGGCAACATCTACACCGCCGACCCGTACAACTGCGTCGTGTGGAAGACGCGCTATGGCGCGACCAGCGTCTTCGCCGGGATTCTTCCAAGTACGCAGTACTCCTGCACCGGCCCCACGCCTCTGGCCTATCCTGTTGCGGTAGCGCAGTGTAACGGCAATGTTTTTATTGCGTCCAACGGTCTCGATCCGTTTGTGGTTGGCGGAGGAGTAAACGACACCGGGGGAACCGTTGACGAAGTGAGTTCAGGCGGCAGCCTCTCCGCCCTGCCGCTACCGAGCACGGGAGGAGGGGCCGGCGCCGGGCCGCTGCATCCTGCAGCCGTTGCCTGCGATGCAGCGGGGAATGTCTATGTCAGTTCCTACTTCTATGTTGCGGATGGCGGCTTTGCCAGCAACGTGGACGAGTTTTCGCCTGTCGCCGGCGGCGGCTGGACCACGGGCGCGCCCGTCAGTGGCCTCTTCGATCAGGCATATACCGCTCTTGCGGTCAATCCGAAGAACGGCGACTTGTACGGACTCCTTGCGGGCCAGGCAGGGGAAGGCTGGCTGGGCAGGCCGATGTTCGACTTCGGCAGCATTTGGGATATAACCCAGAACGCCACAGGGCTTACGAGCAACAACACCTTCAACAATCCAAGCGCCCTGGCTATTGATTCCAGCGGCAATTTCTACATTGCCGTAGGCCAGCAAAGCTACGAGCTCGCCTCGTATGTGGATTATGTGCAGCCGGATGGCACGACGACGGTCATCGCCGGCACCGGCTCGCTCGGCTATTCCGGAGACGGGGGCCTGAGCACAAACGCCGAGGTCAATGGCGTAACAGGCATCGCGCTCGACCCAGCCAACAGTGACATTTACCTGGCCGACTCCGGAAACCAGGCGGTGCGAAGAATTCATTCGCTCACCGCCGGTCCCTCGGCGCTGAATCTGGTTCCCCAGAGCGCGCCGCAAAGTTCAAGCGCAACTTACGGCTCGCTGCAAGGCGCTCTGAACCCGATCACTGGCGATTTCTACTACGTGACGGGCACAAATACGGTCAACGTCATCAACACCGGAGCGAATGTCATCAGTCCCGGTTATGAGCGCCTCATCGCCTCGATTCCAGTGGGCGCCGCGGGGCAAGCGGCCTATGGCTCGGCGCTCACAATGGTTTTGGACTCCACGCGCAACCTCGTCTATGTCAGCAACACAACCGACGGAAATCTCTACGTGATTGATGGCTCAACTCACACCGTTGTTGGCAGCGTCGCGCTCGACAATCCTAACGCCAGTCTGCTGGCCGTTAACGTTGCCCTGAACGAGGTGTACGCCGGTGGTCCCAATGCAACCAAGGTGAGCGCTGTGCGCGGGCGAACGTCGCCGCAACGAATCGGCAATGCCGGTTATCCGGTCAATTCTCTCAGCGTGGATGCGGCTTCCGACGTTGTGTATGCTGTCGCGGACTCGGGCGCGGGCGGTGCTCAGCAAGAGGCGTTCATCACCATGACGCCCGATCCCGTCACCGGAGTGCTCACGACGAGCATCACAACGTTTCCAGCCGACGAGGTTATCGTACAGCCGGCCTTCATCGCCAATTCCATAGCAGTCGATCCTCTCACCGGAAGCCTCATCGCCTCCGGAGCGGCTTCTATCAATACGGGATTCGCCCAAGGCTATTATGTCTACGACATTTTCCAGTTCGATCCAACCTTTATTACCGCGCCAGTGCTCTACACATGGCCCCCGCTTACCACCTCGCTCGACGTGCCGAACCGGGCCTTCTATGTCACCGACTTTGACGGCCTTCTCAGCGATCCATCCTCGCACGCGGCCATGGTTACCGGCATCGACGGCGTGCAGGCGGAAAACAATACGCTCCGTTCGGTAACCATTCCGGTCTACGGCTCCGGCGCCACGCCGTCGTCGCCACACATCTTCGATGCCGAACCGGACACCTCAAGCTACCAGGCCTGGATCTCGGGGTCCGATGCCACAGACGGCGGATTTGTGCGGCTCTGGGATGCCGGAACGCAGAAGGTGACGCTCTCCGCATCGATCCCCAGCAACGGCGGCGGCCATCTTTTCGTAAATTCCAGCGCTCAAGCCGCATATCTCCTGGACGAAGTGAATGGGCAACTCTGGTTGATCAATACACCCCAATGGACACCAACCCCAGAGCCGCTCGTTAGCCAGGCCTCGGGAGCACAGTCGGTTACGATCAGCGCCGCCAACAGTGGTGATGCGGTCTACTACACCCTGGACGGAACGCCGCCTGGGCTGGAATCAACCCCATGCAACTCGCCTTGCATGGTGGGTCTTACCGTGGGCGAATTCACAACGATCAACGCCATCGAAGTCGCCACGGTCAGCGGCATGCAAATCGCCAGCAATGTTGAGCAGGGTGTGTTTACCGAGCCCGCGACGACCAAGCTCGCGATCGCTCTCAGCCCGAATCCAACCACCGGTGCGACGCTTACGGCGACAGCCACGATCACCCCCTCTGGCGGAATTTCCAACGTGACGGGAACCGTCAATTTTGCGGCCACGCCCTCCGGATCATTCTCTCCCGTTACGCTCTGCTCGGCGGTCAGCATCACCGACAACATGGGAAGCTGGCAGGCGGTGTGCAATTTCGTCGAGGATTCTGCCGGGAGTTACACCATCGCGGCGGCTTACTCCGGCGACGAGCTAAACCAGGCAAGCAGCAACACGGCTCCACTGACCGTCGTGCAAGGCTCGATTCCGATACTCGGCACGGTCAGCGGCGCAAGCAATGCCATCGCCGTCAATCCAAACAATACCTCGGGGCTGAACTACAACGCGGTATTGAACGGAGATTCTTCGGTGAGCTTGCTACTGGAGGGCGCGATATTGCCTGGCCAGGGGTGCCCGGCATTCGCCAGCCTGAGCAGCGGTGTCATCAGCGGAGCGGTCTATGTGGACTTCGCCAATAGCAATATTTATCTGGCGATGCTCACCGGCAGCGGGCTCTACGCGGCCTACGAATCGATCAACCAGACAACTGGCGCCTGCACCCAGGGTCCGTTGCTGCAGCTGAGTGGCGCTTCGTATGGGACCATGCAGATGGACGTAGACACAACGGCATTCTCTGCGCAGCTGGGGAACATGTACGTCATGATGGCGTATGGCGGCGGAATTACCGACGCTCTTTATGTTGTGCCCACTGCTCCCTGGTCTGCCTCTTCGCTGCCCACGCCCGTCGAGCTCACCCTGGATTACTCTGTCCAATACGGACCGATGGTCATTGATCCGTCGAATCATCAGCTCTATATCAACGATCTGGGCGGGTCCGCTTACGGAACAGTTGGAACGTATGCGACGGGGGGCTTTTTTGTCTACGACCCAACTCACAGTACAACGCCGGCGAGCAATCTGCAGCATGTAGTGGGCTACAACAACGCCGGAAAGGCAACGACGCTCAATGTGGGAACTCTGCTCGACAATGGCGCGGGCAAGCTGGTGCTTGTGAATGAGAATCCCAGTGCATCTGCCAATCTCAGCGTTCCCATCACCATTCTCGACACGACGCAGTTCAGCTTCTTCACGAACACCACAAACCCCTTCACATACAACAGCGACGTGGATATTACGCCGGGAGCAGGGCTCTCCACAATTTCCGCTGTCTCTCAATACACGGCCATCGGCGGGGCCGACATCGACACCACAAACAATGTTGTGTACGCCTTTGGATTCAATTCAAGCTCACTGACGACACCGGGCTTGCTGCTCGAATACAACCTGTCTCCCACAGCCAGCCCCCAGGAAACCGTGCTCAGCAGCAGCGCACCCATGCCCAATCTGGGCGAATCGGTGCCTTGGAGCCGGATGAACTATAACCCTGTGTCCACTGAACTTGCATTGTCGGCGAGCGTCTATTCTTCCGGCGGTCTTGCCCTTACGTCGCCCCTGTGCGCAGGTACCCCTCTCTCATTGACCCAGGTTGCCGGCAGCGCTGCAAATCCCGTGCTTGTCGGTTACCCGGTCGTCAACACCACCTCGGGCTACGTGTACGCAATTCAATCCGGGGCCATCGACTACGTTGCTCCCCCTCCGGGCTGCAGTAGCACTCCAACTTACACCATCGGTGGAAGTGTGAGCGGCTTGGCGAGCGGAGCCTCCGTGACGCTGCTCGACAATGGCGGCGACCGAGAGAAGGTCACCTATCCGGCAACCAGCTTCACCTTCCCCACGGCGCTAAATTCAGGCGCAATGTATGCCGTCACCGTTGGCACGCAGCCCGCTGGGGAGACTTGCACAGTCACCAACGGCACGGGCACTGTTGCTTCGGCTAACATCAGCAACGTCTCGGTCACCTGCACAGCCAACGCGACCTACACCATCAGCGGAAGTGTGAGCGGCCTGGCCAGCGGAACTTCGGCGACCTTGCTCGATAACGGGGGTGACTCCGTGACCGTCACCTATCCGGCAACCAGCTTTACCTTCCCGACCTCGTTGGCCTCAGATGCGAGTTACGCCGTCACCGTAGGCACGCAGCCCACCGGGGAGACTTGTACAGTCACCAACGGCACGGGCACGGTCGCTTCGGCCAACATCAGCAACGTCTCAGTCACCTGCAGTAGCTCTGTTTCTGCGCCCGCCATGGTGACGGACAACGAGACCATCTCTGTAATCGATTCCGTGACGTTCCCCGACGTCGTCGACTCCGAGTCGATCACGGTCACGGACAGCGTGAGCGTCACGACCAGCCTGATCATCACCACCGCAGCTCCTCTGCCGAGCGGTATTGACGGCGTGCCATACAGCACCACGTTCGCGGCCAGCGGCGGCAGCGGCATGGGTTACACGTGGACCGCAACAGAACAGCCTGCGGGATTGACAATGTCACCCGGTGGCGTTCTCTCCGGCACTCCCACCGTTGACGGAAATTTCACCGTCACCGTGACAGTCAAAGACTCAGTCGGTAACTCGAATTCCGCAAACTTCCCCCTCACAGTCTCGGCTGCCGCGCCGATCGCCAGCTTAAGCCCCACTTCTCTGGCCTTCGCTGCGCAGCCATCGGGCACGTCTTCCGCGGCCCAGACCGTTACGCTCTCCAACTCCGGAAGCGCCCCGCTCGGCCTTAGTGGAACGGGATTCGGCATCAGCATCTCAGGAGCGAATGCTACTGACTTTGCGCAATCGAGCCCATCGTGCGGCACGACCGTGGCGGCTGGAACCAGCTGCCCGATCAACGTTACGTTTACTCCCAGCCTCTCGATCGGCTCTGAGACGGCGATATTGAATGTGGCGGACAACGCCGGCGGCAGTCCGCAGCAGGTGCAACTCTCAGGTATCGCGCTTCCCCCGCCCAGTGTGAGCTGCACGATCCCAACCATTAGCCTGTCTGGGGATTCAGGAACAGCGCAGATCACGTGCACTGCGACGGACTTCTCTGGCATGATCGCGCTTGAATGCAATTTGCCGGCAAGCCTCTCGAAATACATCTCGTGCAGCTTTAGCCCCAGCAGCCTGAACTTCGCGTCCGGCAGCACAGCCAGCACAACGCTGACGATCCAGGCGGTCAAGAACACGAGCGCTTCTATTGAGCGGAGGTCCCGGCCTTGGGCTGCGCCGACGGGAGGGGTGGCGTTCGGCGCGACGCTGTGGCTGCCGGCCTGGGTATTCATCACACGCCGGAAAAAGGGCAGGTCAAAGCATGGAATTCTGTTCTTCCTGATTGTGCTCTGCGGCCTGCCGCTAATTACATCGTGTACTGGGAAGAGTGGCCCACCGACGCCACCTGCCGGAACATATCAGGCCTCGGTTACGCTGACGGGCCCTGGGCTCAATCAGACCATTACTTTCACCATCCAGGAACCGTAGGAGTTCGCACAAAGCTTTCTTCGCCGCCTGGGAAGACGTAGTCAGGAACCGCGACGGGGCGGCAGTGCGTAGCTGCCCCGAGGTCCGTGTCCTTAACTGTTTCGGCGCGCCACCTGCGCGATGTGCCCGGTTCCGGAGCTGGCTATGAATTCACTGATCTGTGGTCTTGACACTCATTCCAGGCGTAGAACCGCCAATCCGGAACTTCCTACTTGGGCGACAACTCGAAACAGGCCAGTCCCCTCAGGAAAGATTAGTACCGAGAAGCCCCAAGTGTTTACCAATCCAGTCCACCTGGCCGTAAAACCGGCGACCGAGAGAAGTGACTTCCGAAGCTGAGCACGGTTGAGAGTCACATGGACGCGTAGCCGACTATCCGGCCAAGTGGATGACCGCGCAGCGAAACACGCTTAATGGTGTTCCTAGACCCTACGCCGATGTGTCGAGCAATTAGATAGTTACTCAATCTAAATGAAAGGTCCTCGTGTTGGGTCAAGGCCAGATCCAGACCTCCCTGGTTCCATCGTGACGCAGTTAGAAAAGGGACCGCCGAATTCCTAGACAGAGAAACTATCCATTTTCCAAGCTGAAGTCTTAGGCGGAAAATGCTCTCCGGTCCCTTTCAGAGCCAAATAGCCGCGACTTTGCCCGGAAACGCAGGTACGTTGCGTCGGTTCTCTGTAAGTTATTGATTACATTGACTATTTGGCGGAGAGGGAGGGATTCGAACCCCCGATACCCTTTCAGGTATGCCGGTTTTCAAGACCGGAGCCATCAACCGCTCGGCCACCTCTCCGCGGTCTGCCGGCCAACTTTGATTGTACTTCGAATTGCTTTGATTCCAGGAATTCCAGGCCGAATTCCCGCCCTGAAATGAAAAAGCGGGAGCACGTGGCTCCCGCTTTCCTCAGCATTCGATCCTACTGCTTGCCTTCGAGCTCATCGGCCAGTGCGCCCACTCCATAAATCTTGCGCAGGGCCTCGAGCATCCCGGCAGAGTGAACTGCAACGCCCCGGTTCTTTGTGCCGTCGTAAACGAAGTCTCCCGCCAGCGACTCGATGTTTCCGTCAAAAACCAGCCCCACTAACTCACCGTTGCGGTCCACGACTGGGGAGCCGGAGTTGCCGCCGATGATGTCGTTCGTGGTGACAAAGTCGACCGGTTTCGACAAATCGAGCTTGTCACGTGCCGCCTCTTCCTTCGGCGTAAGATTCCACGGGGCCTTATCGCTGAAGCTCGCCGCGCGATCGTAGAGCCCGTAAAACGTCGTAAATGGCGGAGCGATCGTTCCGTTGTACGGAAATCCATCGACCGTGCCGTAGCTCAGCCGCAGCGTAAATGTCGCGTCGGGATACGCGTTCTTGCCATAGACCGCGAAGCGAGCCTTGCCCAGCTTCTCGCCTCCGGCATCGAACACGCTGGCGACTTTGTCGCGCATGTATACATAGTTGGCGCGCCAAACGGGATCCGCACGGCGCGCGGCCTCAATCATGGGATCGTCCGAAGCTGCGACCGCAGCCTCGCCTCCATCGATCAGGCTCTTCCGGAATGCGGGATCGGCGAGTTTGGTCCCATCCACAAGCGCGTCCACGGCCTTGTCGATGTCGCCGCCCTGCACGATCGCTTGCAAGTAAGCATCGTCCGCCCCAAGTTGCTCCTTCGCCAGGTTCAAGGCATTCTTCATGAACATCTTTTCTACCGCCGGATAGACGGGGGCCGGAGACAGCAGCTGGTATCGCAGAGAGTCCAGCCCCGCCTCGTGATACTGCGGCAGCCGATCTCCGTCGGGCTTTTTCACTTCAGCTACGTATTGCACAATCTCCATGGCGAGCGTGAAAAGCTGGCTGTCGCCGCGGCGGAAGAGTTGTTTCTTGAATTCGGGCTTGGAAAGGTCTACGGCCTTTGCAATCTCGTCCCACGCGTCTCCATATTCCTTTTCCAACTCTGGATCCGCTTTGACCTTGGCGCGCAGGTCGTCTTCCTCGGCCTGCTTCTTGGCCAGGATAGCCTTATCCGACAGCGCTTCCTGGCGGCCTACATAAACTTTCAGGCTGTTCTGCAGAAAAAAGATCGTGCTTTCAACCTTCTCCTGGTTTTCCGCGCTTTGCTTTCCAAATTCCTGCGCTGCGTCAATGCGCCGCTGAAGGTATTCCACAATCGCCGGCCCGCGGACTTCGCGCTCCAACGTCAGTTGAGCCGCAGTGTCATCGCGCGATGTCGAACCCGGATGGCCTGAGACGAAAACCAGATCGCCCGGAGCCGCACCCTTCGGGTTCCACTTCAAATAGTTGTCCGTATGCAGCGGTTTGCCGTTTTCGTACACCCGGTATAGCGCCATGTCCAGGTCGTAGCGCGGATAGGTAAAGTTATCCGGATCGCCGCCGAAAAATGCTGCCTGCTCTTCTGGCGCGAACACCAGCCTCACATCGGTGTACGCCTTGTATTGATACAGCCAATACTCGCCGCCGTCGTAGAGAGTCACCACATCGGAGCGGAAGCCAGTTTTATCTTTGCTCTCCTTCTCGATTGCTGCAATCTCAGCGTCGCGCGCCTTCAGCGCCGCGGCGTCATCCTTGGCGCCCTTGGCAGCGCCTTGAACCCGCGCGGTTACATCCTGCATGCCGACCAGAACGTTAATCTCCAGATCGGGAGTCTTCATCTCCTGGTCCTCGGTCGCGGCATAGAACCCGTCGCGCAGATAATCGTGTTCGGCCGATGAGTTCTTCTGCAGTTGAACGCGCGCCACATGGTGGTTCGTCAGCAGCAGGCCGTTGGGGCTCACAAACGAGCCCGATCCGCCGTCGTTGAGCCTGACGCTTGAAAGCCGCAGATGATCGAACCAATCCTGCGTCGGGTGAAAGTTGTATTTCTCCGCCAGGGCCTTCAGCGGCGGGTTGTCAAATGTCCACATGCCCTCTTCGGCGCACATCGGCGCCACCGTCGCAAAAAGCAACGCAGAAATTAAGAGTGCTGATCGAGCTCGAATGGTCATTGTGTCCTCATGATTCGAGAGCGCCATCTGACGCCCTGCGGTTATGGTTGCGGCTGCATCAACACCTCTACACCCGAGGCTGCGTCCTTCTGGTGAAACACCTGCTCGGTCGCCTTCTGAAACTCTTCGGGCTTGGCGTATGGAATGTCGGTGAAGGTTTGGGGATTGCGGTCGGTGAGCGGAAACCATGAGCTCTGCACCTGAACCATGATGCGATGACCGCGGCGGAATGTGTGATACAGATCGGGCATGGTAAAGTCGATGTCGGTTTCTTTGCCTGGCACAAGCGGCTCCGGCTTCTCCCAGCTCGTACGGAATTTCGCCCGGAACGGTTCACCGCGCAGCAACTCCTCGTAGCCCCCCATGTGAATGGGCGCTTCGTCAATCACGCGCTTGTTCGGCATGGAGACGTTGTCCGCGTCTTCGTCAGGATAAACATCGATGAGCTTGACGTCGAAGTCGGAATCCGTGCCCGAGCTTGCCACTTTCAAATGCGGCGAGATCGGGCCGGCAATCGTAACGTCTTTTGTCAGCGGGTCAGTTTCGTAAACCAGTACGTCGGGCCGGTAGCTCGCAAAGCGCTGGTCGTCGACCATGTAGCGCTGCGGCACCGTGTCTGTGGTGTAGCCAACGAACGGCACCGGATGATTGGGATCGCTCAGGTACTCGTCCGCGCTCGCGGCCTCAATCGGCGGATCGAAACTGAGCCTGCCGCCCGAGTGAAAGTAGAGCGTCTTCGCCACTGCGTTCTTTGGCGGCCATTCGTCGTAGCGGCGCCACACGTCGGTCCCCGTCTCGAAGACGATCGCCGTGGGCAGCGCCTTGCCTCCACCCTTCAAATAGTGCTCAAAAAAAGGAAACTGAATGTTGGCTCGAAAGTAGAGGGAAGTCTTCGCGTTGAACTGAATGTCTCCCAAATGATCGTCGTCGTTGCGCGCCCAGCCTCCGTGCACCCACGGCCCTTCCACCAGCGTAACCGGCGTATCGGGGTTGAATTTGCGTATCGCGTTGAAGGTTTTGTATGGCCCTTCGAGATCTTCCGCGTCGTACCATCCTCCCACGACGAGAACCGCGCACTTGACGTTCATCATGTGCCGCGACAAATCGCGCGACTGCCAGTAGTCGTCGTAGGTGTCGTGCTTGAATTGGTCGTCCCACATCCAGCTCGCACCGTCCAGGTACTTGTCCAGGCTGGCCACATTTCCGGCCTTGAGAAAGAATTGGTAGCTGTCCGGCGTGCCGAAATCGAAAGGTGCTTCCGTCTTGGGCAGAACGGGATTCTGCTGCGGGTGGAAATACGGCGCATAGAACTCAAAGCCCGCAGCCATCATGAAGGCCCCGCCGTGGTACGAATCGTCGCCCAGAAAGAGATCGGTCATCGGCGCTTGCGGACTGGCCGCGGCGATTGCCGGATGCGAATCAATAATCGACGCCGAAGTGAAGAACCCCGGATACGAGATACCCCAGATGCCCACTTTGCCGTTGTTGTTGGCGACATTCTTCAACAGAAATTCAATCGTGTCGAAGGTGTCTGACGATTCGTCCACATCTTGCGGCGATTTCTTTTGGTCGATGTGCGGCCGCATCTCAACGAAAGTGCCCTCGCTCATCCAGCGTCCGCGCACGTCCTGATAGACAAAGATGTAGCCAGACTTCTCAAATTCGTCCGAAGGTCCAAGCTCGGCGGGATAGCGGTCTTCGCCGTACGGTTCCACGTCGTATGGCGTCCGGTTCATCAGGAACGGATAAGGGCCCGGATCATCGGGAAAGGCCGAGGCCTTGGGAACATACACCGCTGTGAACAGCCGCACGCCATCGCGCATGGGGATGCGGTACTCGTATTTCGTGTAGTGCGCGCGAACGTAGTCCTCGGCGGAAGCCTGCTGCGCGGTCTGTTGCGGGCGCAGGTCCGGCAGTGCAAAAAGCTGCGCAGCCAGAATGCCGAGAATGAAGAGTCGCGGAGTGTGCATCGTGACCCGGAACCCCCAATCATCCAGAGTAACGCAGCGGACGCGGTTTGGCTCCCGGCCGGCGCGGGAACTCCGCGAACCGCTGCTGGGCCGTGACGAACGGAGGAAAAAGGAGGTCGAGTGAACTGCTGTCTCGTGTCTTCCTTGCCCGCGCGAATCGCGATCTTGCGGTATGCCGTAACAACTTGAGGCTCTCGCATCCACTGATTTCAATGCGGTTTTTCTGCTCTCAACTGCCTTCCACAGAATTTCTGCATTTCCTTATGCCATCCTTATGCGATTCGCATTTCGCCGGTTTACTCTGACCTTGATCCCTTAATTGGCCGCGGGCGCAATCTCCGCCGGGCTGTCCTACCATTCCCAACTCATGAGGAGACCTATGTCAAAGTACAAATTGGAGTACATCTGGCTCGACGGTAAGAAGCCCGTTCCGGGTCTGCGCGGCAAAAGTTTGATCAAGTCTTTTGAGAAGCCACCCACCCTTGCCGACCTACCTCTGTGGGGTTTTGACGGTAGTTCAACCATGCAGGCCGAGGGCAGCAAGTCCGATTGCGTACTGAAGCCCGTCGCTCTCTATCCGGATGGAGCCAAAAAGGATGGTTATCTGGTTCTGAGCGAGGTCATGCACCCCGATGGCACTCCGCACTCCACGAACATGCGCGCAACCGCCCCCGATGACCCGGATATCTGGTTCGGATTTGAGCAGGAATACTTCCTATATAAAGATGGCCGGCCGCTCGGCTTCCCCAAAGACGGGCACCCCAGCATCCCTCAATTCCCCTACTACTGCGGCGTCGGCTACAAGTACATGGGCAGCATCGCCCGCACCATCGTCGAGGAACATCTTGACCTCTGTCTCCACGCGGGAATCAACCACGAAGGCATCAACGCTGAAGTGGCCAAGGGCCAGTGGGAGTTCCAGATCTTCGGCAAGGGCTCGCACAAGGCAGCGGACGATGTTTGGATGGCCCGCTATCTGATGGCACGCCTCTGCGAGAAGTACGAAGTGGACGTCGAGCTCTATTGCAAGCCAATCAAGGGCGACTGGAACGGCTCCGGCATGCACTCCAACTTCTCTACCAAGTACCTGCGCGACGTGGGCGGCAAGGAGTATCTTGAGGCGCTGATGAAAGCCTTCGAGAACAATATCGCCGCGCACATCGCGGTCTATGGCCCAGACAACCACCTGCGCCTGACCGGTCTCCACGAGACGCAGGCCATCGATAAGTTCAGCTACGGTCTCTCCGATCGCGGCGCCTCCGTTCGGTTGCCTGTGAACTTTATCAAGAACGGTTATAAGGGCTATCTCGAAGATCGCCGTCCGAACTCCGAAGCCGATCCTTACCAGATCGTCGCGCAGATTGTGAAGACAATCAGCACCGTGCCGACAAAGTAGTCCGGACAGCCGCTCCGATCCTGAATACGGACCGCGGGAGCGGGAAACCCTCGGCGCAGCCCCCAACGGCTGCGCCGATTTCTTTCATTGAGGACTCTCATGCGGTTCTCGATTCCTAATGGCTCCTTTATCGCCGGCGTGTTAGAAACAAGAGAACAGAACACAGCGTAGCGGTCCTCAGTCCGGCGAGCTCACTGGAGCAAATCCGCCTGAATCTCCCTACTTCGTCGCCATTGTTCTGAATCCGCTGCAAGGAAAGTTTGCAAAATAAATATGACCGCAGGCCACCCAGTCGAGTTGGAACCGCTTTTCGGAGACTACCCGCTCGACCTGGCCTACGACGAGATGCGCGCGCCCGGCGGAGAGGTGCGGCAGCAATACCGCGCGCTCGCTGAGACCCTTGCCGCTTTGCCCGCTGACGAGCTGCGCCGCCGCAAGCAATCGGTCGATCTTGCCTTCCTCACCCAGGGCATCACATTTACGGTTTACGGCCGTGAAGAAGGCACCGAGCGCATCTTCCCCTACGACTTGCTGCCCCGCCTGATCACCGCTTCCGAATGGGAATGTATCGAACGCGGGCTCACGCAGCGCATCACTGCCCTCAACCTGTTTCTCCGCGACGTCTATTCTGACGCCAAGATTCTCGCCGACCGCGTCGTCCCGCGCGATCTCGTCTACAGTTGCAAGCATTACCGGCGCCAGATGCGCGGGCTTCAGGTGCCGCGCAACGTCTACGTCGCGGTCGTCGGCTCCGATCTGCTCCGCCTTAACTCCGGCGAATTCGTGGTCCTCGAAGACAATCTCCGCGTGCCGTCGGGAGTGAGCTATATGCTCACCAACCGGCGCGTCATGAAGCGCACTTTCCCGCAGTTGTTTTCGAGTTATGGCGTTCGACCCATCGAGCACTACCCGCAGGTCCTGCTGTCCACTCTGCGCTCGCTCGCGCCCGAGGGCCGGCCCGAGCCCAACATTGTCTTGCTCACGCCCGGCGTCTTCAACTCCGCGTACTTCGAGCACACCTACCTCGCCCGCCAGATGGGCATCGATCTTGTCGAAGGCCGCGATTTGGTCACGCACGACAACATCGTTTATATGCGCACCACCGACGGCCTCAAGCGCGTGGATGTCATCTACCGCCGAGTCGACGACGACTTCAGCGATCCGCTTGTCTTCCGGCCAGACTCCGCACTGGGCTGTCCGGGGTTGTTCAACGCCTACCGCGCAGGCAACGTCACCATATCCAACGCCTTCGGCACTGGCCTCGCCGACGATAAAGCCGTCTACGCATACGTGCCGAAGATGATTCGCTACTACCTCAACGAAGATCCGATCCTGCCCAACGTTGAAACGTTTCTCCTCAGCGAGGAGAAGGATCGCCGGCACGTGCTGGCCAATCTGGACAAACTCGTCGTCAAGGCCGTCGGCGAGAGCGGCGGCTACGGCATGCTCATCGGCCCCAAGTCCTCGGCTCGCCAGCGCGAGGAATTCGCCCGCCAGATTGAGGCCAACCCGCGCAACTACATCGCGCAGCCCACGCTCGATTTTTCGCGCGCGCCCTGTCTCGTCGACGACCGGCTTGAGCCGCGCCACGTCGATCTGCGCCCCTACATTCTTTTTGGTGACAAGGTAAACATTGTGCCCGGGGGACTGACCCGCGTGGCGCTTGAAAAAGGATCGCTCGTAGTCAACTCTTCGCAAGGCGGCGGAAGCAAGGACACATGGGTTCTGGAATAAGTCTGATTCAGGAATATCGGGCCGGAGGTGAAAGAAGCACGATGCTATCGCGCGTCGCTGACAGCCTCTACTGGATGAGCCGCTATCTTGAGCGGGCGGAGAATACCGTCCGGCAACTCGACGTGACTTTGAGCCTGATGCTCGATACCAACAGCGCCAACGTTGAGGCGCAGTGGCAGCGCATGGTGGCAGCGCTCGGCCGGCCTGCCGGCATGGCCTGGAACGGATCGCTTCACGAGATGACGCACAAGCTCGTCTTCGATCAGCTCGATCCCGCCTCCATCACCTTCTGCGTCAGCGCGGCGCGCGAAAATGCCCGCCAGGTCCGCGAAGAAATCTCCACCGAGCAGTGGCAGCGCGTCAATCGCCTCTTTCATCAGATTCACTCGCCCAATGCTCAGGCGCAGTTCCGTTCCAGCGTCAGCGAAATGCTCGCGTCCGTCGTGGATGGCATCTATCTCTTCAAAGGCACCACCGACACAACCATGATTCACGGCCAGGGATGGCAGTTCATTCGACTGGGGCGGTACCTGGAGCGCGCGTATGCCACCGCGACACTGCTCGAGGTCTTTCAACCGGATTTGCTCCAGGGCTCTGCCGAGGAGCGGACTGGCCATCTCTACCTTGAGCTGGTCGGGCTGCTGCGCTGCTGCACCTCGTTTGAGGCCTACTGCCAGGTCTATACGGCCGATGTCTCGCCCGATCGCATTCTCGAGTTTCTCCTCTTTAACCGGGACTTTCCCCACGCTATCTGCTATTGCGTCGAAGGCGCGCGCCAGGCCATCGAGGCGATTCAAGCGTCGGGCGGGCGTCGCACTCCGGAGGAGTTGATTGCCGGCATCGGCAAGTTGCACTCCCTGCTGATTTTCACCACCATCAGCGAGATTCTCGCCGGTGATTCGGCTGCTTTCCTGCACAATATCCGCGCGGAATGCCTGCGGATTCATGAGCTCATTTACCGGTACTATGTGCAGTACTCCATCCAGTCGGCGTTATCGGCCTAGGAAAAAACGAAGAGAGCCAGCATGAATTTCTATTCAATCCGCCACCTGACGCGCTTCCGCTACTCGCAGCCGATCAGCGAGAGCATCATGGAAACGCGCATGCACCCGCGCTCCGATTCCAGCCAGCACTGTCTCACCTTCACGCTCTCCGTCAGCCCGCGTTGCCGCGTCTTCAGCTATCGCGACCACCTCGGCAACAACGTCCAGCACTTCGACATTCCCGGCGAGCACAATCAGCTCGTCATCGTGGCCGAGTCCGTGGTTGAGCAGCAGCCGCTGCCTGACGTTCCGCATTTTCTTTCGCCCGATGCGTGGGAAGATCTCGATGAGCTGGTTGAAGCCGGCGATTACTCTGAGATGCTGCTGCCCAGCACCTTCGCCGCCGAAACGCCGGCGCTCATCGATCTCGCCAAGAAACTTGAAGTCGTGCGCCGCGACGATCCGCTCCATCTGGTGCTCGAGCTCAATCAGCGTCTCTTCCACTACTTCGATTACGTGCCACGTTCCACGCGAGTCGACTCACCCATTGACGAGGCGATCCTCAGCTGTGCGGGCGTCTGCCAGGACTTTGCCCATACCATGATCGCGCTGCTGCGCCACGTGCATATTCCTGCGCGCTATGTTTCGGGTTATTTATTTCGCGGCAGCGAGGACAACGACCGTTCCACGCCCGACGCCACGCACGCCTGGGTTGAAGCGCTGCTTCCGCACCTCGGATGGGTAGGGCTCGACCCCACCAACAATCTGATTGCCCATCATCGCCATATCCGAACCGCCATCGGCCGCGATTACGCCGACGTTCCGCCCACGCACGGCGTCTTCCGCGGCAAGACCGCCAGCGAGCTCTATGTCGCCGTAAAAGTTGAAGCCAGCGAGCAGGCGCCGGCCCTTGACCGCAAGCTGCCCATCCCGGAAGACTGGAGCGTGCTCGTCGAGCGCGCCCAGCAGGCGCCCGATCCCGTTGTCCCCCTCATTGACATGCAGCAGATGCAGCAGCAACAGCAGCAGTAATCCAGTCCGGCTCCCGACGCGCGCTTATTGTGCAGCCGCCGTTTGCCCAGCCCCCATCGCCGTCAGCCGCAACTGCGCCAGCCGCCATGTCGAAGTGGGTACCGCGAGAATCTCCTTCGGCTTTTTCAGCTTCCGGTAATCCGCGATGGCGATGTCGCGCTCGCCGTACTGCTCCGCGATGCGTCCCAGCACATACCAAACCTCGTCGTTGGGCTCATCCAGATTCCAAATGTCCATGGCGCGCAACAGCAGATCGTGAGCTTCCTTTGTCTTGCCCGTCTCCGCATACAGGCATGCCAGCGTATGAAGAATGTCAGGAGCGTCCTTCTCGAGCTGCGTCGCCTTCACCGCCGTCGCCACATCGTCGTCGGTCACTTTGCCTGTGAAGAGCGCGTCCCATGCCAGTCCGTTCAGCATTTCGGCATTCTCCTGGCCAAGCGCGAGTTGCTTTTCTCCCCACGCGTGCGCCGCGGCAAAGTCACCGCGATTAGCCTCAATCTCCATCTTCGCGGCGTAAGCGTCGCTGTCGTTGTCCAGCAGCTTGAGCCGCGCATCGGCCAATGCCAACGCCTCGTCGAATCGGCTCAGCCCCATCAGTGCTTCAAGGTTGTACTCGAATGCCTGCTTCGACTCCGGCTCATCCTTTAAAAGTGCCTGAGCAACGTCAAGAAGCCGCGCAAAATTGTCCTGCACCGAGTAGCCCTCAGCCAATGCAAGCTCGATGTTCGTCCGCTCGCGATCGCCGGCCGCATCCTTCAAGCCCGCCTCTAGAATTGCGACGCCATCCGCGACGGTCGGCTTGGTGCCAACCAGGATGGCCGCGGCAGCCAGCTTCATCTTGCGCGCATCGGCCACTTCTCCCTTGGTCCAGAAGCGCGGAAACACCGGCCCGCCCAGTGGATCGTCTCCGCCCTCCAAATGCTGATCCTCGCGCATCCAGTCCAGCAGCGCCTTGGCTCCCTTCAGATCGCCCGCATTCACGCGGTCCACCATCTCCAGCGCGATTGAGTTCGGCTTGTCCAGCGTGTCGAGCAGCTTGTATTGCCCGTCTTCCTTCACAACAAAGGCCGTCATCGTCGAGCCGCCCAGCATCTCCGCCTTCTCCCGATACCCTGTGGCATCGTCGCCTTCGCCTTTGGGATCGAGCATCTTCAGCAGAATGTCCTCCGTAACATCGAGCGAGCTCTCCTCGCGGGCCAGTTGGCTGTTCATCTGCTTGCCGGAGTTCAGTTCGTCCTTCAGCTCGTCGGCATCCGTTGCGTTCAGTACCTTGAGCCCGTTGCGGCTGAGCATCGCCGCAAACTTTTCTTTCGTCATGGCGGCGTCAAACGGAACCAGCGCGAACCGCTTCACCACGTCTTCGGGCGTGTTGGCAAATTTCACATCCTCGTGATGGGTCGCTCCTCGAAGCATGTTGGCCAGGCCCAGCGTGCGCGCTGCATCACCGCCCGCCGCGCCCGCCTGTAGGAAGTCCGCCGCCTGCGGATATTCTCTCCTGTTCATGAGCATCTCGCCCGCGGTGCCGGCAGTGTCTTTGAACGACGCATCGTCGCTGGACCGCTTGTTGGCCTCAGCCAGCCCCGCTTTGCTGTCCTCGATCATCGCCATGCTCGCCGCCATCAGTTGTTCCGGCTCTGGATTGAGAGTCTGTCCGGCTTTGTATGCTTCTGCATATTCGCCACCGTAGAAAAGCGCGAACGCCAGATTGTTGCCAATGCCGAGATCGGCCAGCTTGTCCTCGCCCAGCGCCTGATATTCCGCGATCGCTTCCTTCATGTGCGATTGCCCGCTGTATCTCCGGCCCACGGAATCGTATTCAAGAAGAATGGCCAGGTCGCCCTGCGCCGAGTGGTCGTCTGGATCGAGCTTGATTGCCGCTCGATATGCGTCCGCGGCGCCGGCCATGTCGCTGCCTGCGCGCAAATTCCGCCCCACGAGGTCATGCTTCAGAATCTCGGCCAGCGTGCGCTCGGCAACCGCCGACGTCGGATCGAGCTTTACGGCCAGCCGCGCCTCATCGCGCGCTGCCTCGCCCATGCCCGCTTCAAGCAGCACATTCGCCACCTGCAAATGATGCACCGCTGAATTCGGGCTCTGCGCAATCAGCGCGCGATAGCTGGCAAGCGCCTCTTTCACTTTGCCGTCACGCAACAGCGCCGCTCCCTGCGGCTCAAAGTTCACCATGATCGCCGGCCCATTGATAAGGTCGGCGACCTCGTCGCGCAGCGCCGTCGCTTCGGCCACCGAATAGCGCCGCTTCACCGTATCGAAGACCAGATGCGCCTGCACTACGCCGTCCTTGCCGGCGGAAAAGCTCTCCGTGAGTACTGCCGGCCCAATCTGCACCGTTGCGTCCTTCGGCAGCTCCTTGGGAATAAATCCGGCAGGCGGGACGAGGCGGTAATTCCACTCCATGTCGTAGGGAGCGTCGAGCCACCAGTCGTCCGTGCGCGGCTTCTTCGGCGCATCGGTCCCGGTCGCCTTCTTTTCATCGCTGTCGTCCTTGCGCTTCAGTTCGTCGGGCAGCATCTGGAACATTCGGTCCACGCGAATTGCGACCTGCGCATCTTCGAGATTCGTAAATCCGCGCTTGGCCTTGTCGCACGCGATTGTCAGCTCGAACGGGCTGGAAAGATCGACAGGATCGGTGCGATCCACCTTCGTCAGATCGTCGGAAACATATTCCGCCTGCACATATCCGCGCAGGCCTTCGCGCGTATCGTTGTCAGGCTTGTCGGCGTAGTACCCGCGGTAACCCGACTCGTAGACGCCCGTGGGTTCCGTAATCTCCACCACGCTGGCGGGGCCGTTGTCGGCCAGCGTCACCTCGCGCGTCTCTTTCAGGCCGTTGTCCTTTGACGTTGACTCTGGGGTCTTCATCAGCGCGGTCGTCGTGTCGCTGGTGATCAGCGCCAGCCGCCCCTGGTCGCCCATCGGAATCTGTCCCAATTGCGCGTAGCGATCGGTGGCATCAATCCAAATTGGGTTTTTTCCCGGAACATAAACAATAGCGTGATCGAACATCCCCATGCCCGGCAAATCGGCGGGAACGTCCAGGCGCGCTTCAACGCTGAGCAGCGCCACATTGGCGGGGATCCCCGCCGCGCGCAGCATCACCACGAGCAGTGTGGCCTTGTCTTTGCAGTCGCCGTACTTCTTGGCCAGAGTCTCCGCCGGATCGTGCGGCACAATCGCCGCTTCGCCAAACTCGATGCCTGTGTACCGCACTTCGCGGTCAAGATAGTCCACGATCGCCGCTTCTTTCTCAGCAACCGTCTTCTTCCCGGCGACCAGCGGATCTACCACCGCCTTCACCGCCGCGGAGCCGGAAAAGTTATCGACAATCTTTCCGTAGTCTGCCGCTACGCTCTGCCACGACGCGCCCGTAGCGAAGGCGATGATGGGGAAATGCACCGCGTCCGGCGGAAGATACGGCTCACGCGAATCGATGACGTCAATCGGCCCCACTTCGAAAGTGAGCGTCACCCGCCCGCCCGCCTCCGTTCGCACGGGCTTCGCATCCGGCAATAGAAGCAATTGGGTCCGAAGCGGCAGTGACGCCGGAGCGTCGAACACCACGCGGGTGTGCGCCACCATCACGTCTTGCTGACCCAGTTCGACGCGCCCCACGCGCCCCGGAGCAAACAGCGGCTCTGTCTCCGTCTCTGTGTACTCCTCCTCCACCACCACGCCCGGCGCGATGGCCGGGAACGGCGCACGCAGCCGCTTGCCGTCGCTGTATGTCTTGTAATCGCCGCCCCGCGCAGGCGCCTCGGTCACTGTGTTTGGGTCGAGCTCGTGCACCGAGAAATCCGGCGCAATCACGCGCGCGCGAATCACAGGACGCGCCTCGTGCCATGGCTCCCAGCTGACCGAAAGAGAGTCCCAGTCCTCAGCGCCCTTCTGCGTCAGCACCTTATAAATGATGCGGCCTACATGATTCATGCGCCCGGAATCGTCAAAGGTGTAGCTCTCGTCTTCCACCAGCTCGACCACGTTGGAGCCATCCGGCACGGGCACAGCCGATATGGCTTCGTACAACGTTTTCGGATCGACCGAGAAGTCCGGCGCAGCCCAGGGTTCGACATTCGTAGTCGAAGCCGGAGGCGGAGCGTCTGGCAATTGCGCATGTGCAACGGCAGCAATCGCGCACGCCATGAAGGAAAGGAGAAAACAGCGAAAAACTGGTCGCGCATAACAATCGGACAAGGGACACCCGTAAGAATGGATTGTGAACTCAACGGTAAATTGCGCCGGACGGAAGCGCAAGCAGACGCGATGCGCCGCGCTTTCCCTGCGCGGCTAACCTCGCGCTAATCGCACCTCCAACCTTGAGCTATACTGTCCCCGAGGTCGTGGACAATGGAAAACCAAGGCGGCGTCGCCGCAAACAGGTTCTGCGCGAACTGCGGAGCGCCTCTCCTCGCAAACGCAGGTTTTTGCGGTTCGTGCGGGCAACACGTCGAATCGCCCGGAACCCAGGCCGCTGCCCCCGCGCCAATGCCGCCGGCGCCCCAGCCTCCGCAGCAATTCGCCGCTCAGCCAGCCGACGTGGCTGGAACCAACCCGCAAGGACTGAAGTGCCCGCGCTGCGGTTCCACTCAGGTCCAAACCGTAAAGCGAGGCTGGAAGTGGACAACGGGCATGATCGGCAGCGGCAACATGGTTGCAACTTGTATGCAGTGTGGAAACAAGTTCTAGCCTGATAGGACAACCACAGCCGCGGTGCATCCTCAATCAGCCCTCCGCGCCTCCGCTGCAATCTTCCTCAACTCTGGCAGCACGTTTCCTAGTGCAAGCGGCGCGGCATCGCGCGTGCCCAGCGCAAAATACACATCGCGATAATGCCGGTAAAGCTTCTCGTAAACGACTGCCGATTTCGCGTCCGGTTCGACCGTGCGCAACGGCAGGCACACCGCGGCCTGCGCCTCTTCGATGGTCTTGTAGTCCCCGGCGGCAATCAGCGCAAAGATTCCCGATCCCAGGCTTGTCGGAATTCCCGCCGGCACCAGCACCGGCTTGTTCAGCACATTTGCATACACGCGATTCAGCACTTCGTTCTTCTGCGGAATGCCGCCTGCGTTGATCACGCGATCAATCCGCACTCCGTGCTCCGCCATCCGCTCCAGAATGATGCGCGTATGAAACGCGGTCCCTTCGATGGCCGCGAATAGCTCGTCCTGCGCGGTGTGCACCAGGTTCCAGCCCAGCGTCACGCCGCCCAGTTCCGGATTCACCAGCACCGTGCGGTCACCGTTGTCCCAGCTCAATCGCAGCAGCCCGGTTTGCCCAGCCTTGTACGCGTCGAGCCCCTCACTCAGCGCCGCCACTGTCGTTCCCGCACGCTTGGCGATTGCCTCAAAAATGTCGCCCACCGCCGAGAGCCCCGCCTCAATGCCCGTGTAGTTCGGATGCACGCTTCCCGGCACCACACCGCACACGCCTGGAACCAATTCCGCCTCGCGCGCCATGGCAATGATGCACGTCGACGTGCCGACGACGTTCACCGCGTCGCCCTCGCGAATGTTCGAGCCGATCGCGTCCCAGTGCGCGTCAAAAGCTCCCACGGGAATCGGAATTCCCGCGCGTAATCCCAGCTCCGCCGCCCACTTCGCCGAGAGTTTTCCCGCCAGGTGATCGCTGGTCAGGTACTCGCCGCCCATCTTCGCGCGCACTCCGGCAAACAGCGGATCCACTGCAACCAGAAAACTCTCCGGCGGCAATCCGCCCCATTTGGGATTCCACATCCACTTGTGGCCCATGGCGCAAACGCTGCGCTTCAGCGCATTCGGATCCGTTACGCCGCACAGCGTAGCCGCCACCATGTCGCAGTGTTCCAAGGCGGTCACAAACCGCGCGCGCTTCTCTGGGTTATGCCGCAGCCAGTGCAGCAGCTTCGCAAATCCCCACTCGTGCGAGTAGACGCCGCCGCACCACTCGATTCCCTCGAATCCCAGCTCATGAGCCTTGCGCGTAATCTCCTCGGCCTCGGCGAACGCGCGATGATCGCACCATAGGTAGTATTCGTCGAGCGGCTCCAGGCCCTCACCCACGGGAATCACGCTCGATCCCGTCGTGTCCAGCGCAATCGCGGCCACCTGCGCGCCGTCAACGCCCGTCGACTTCAGCGCATCCTTTGTTGCCGCGGCCAGCGCGGCCATCTGGTCGGCGTGCGATTGCGTCGCGTAATTTGGATCCTCTCGCCTGCGGTGCAGCGGATAGCTGGCCGATCCAGTCCCGATCGGCCCCTTTTTGCTGTCGACTAAAGTCACGCGAACGCTGAGTGTGCCGAAATCCACTCCGGCAACGATGGCCATGGAAATTTCTCCTTCGGTAAACGCTTCCTGATTCGCCCCTCAGACTACACCATCGCCCCGCATCGTCGCCGTGGCACTTGTCGCCCGTGACTATCTCTTTGAGCCGGACAGCATCGACGTCAGCTTGCCCATGATTCCGGGCTTCGCGGCCGGTTGTGCTGGAGAGGGCTTGGCTGGTGCCGCACCTGGCGTCGCGGAATTGGCAGGCGGAGCCGCCTGCGAGCTCTGCGCTTTGGGCGCCGTGGGGGACGCCCCCGCCCCCGGAGCCGCTTCGCTCGGCCCTCCGTCCACCACCGCGGCGTGAGCCAACTGCGGCGGCGGTGCATTCTCCTCGTTCTTCACCAGGATCGTAATCCGGCGGTTCGACGGATCGTAGGGATTGCTTTTCACGCGCAGCATCTGGTCCGCGAATCCGCGCACCTGCGTCACCTGGTCCCGGCGCACGCCATCCTGTTGCAGCAGCCGCCGTGCCGAGTTGGCCCGATCCGCCGAAAGCTCCCAGTTGCTGTAGTTCGCGTCGGTCGAGTACTGCGCCGCGTCCGTGTGCCCTTCAATCAGCAATTGGTTGGGCAGCGTCTTCAGCTCCGCCGCCAGCAATGCCAGCAACTCCTGCCCGCTCGAACTCAATTGCGCGCTCCCGCTCTGGTAGAACGTTCCATTCTTGTCTTCAATCAGCTCGATGCGCAGACCCTCGGGCGTGATCGTAATCTCAATTTGCTTACTCAGCTTCTCCAATTCCTTCTTGGCCTTGATCTCTTGTTCGAGCTTTTGTTTCAGATCCTCCAGCCGCTTCGTGTTCTGGTCGTTCTGTGTCACCGCGACGCCGTTTCCCGCCATCGTCGTCCCCAGCAGGTTCGCGGTACCCCTGGGATCGTTGAAGTACCCGGCCACGGCTTTCTTGACCGGATCGTTCTGGGCCATCAGCCACAGCACGATGAACAGTGCCATCATTGCGGTCACAAAGTCGGCATACGCCACCTTCCATGCGCCGCCATGGTGGCCGCCGTGACCGCCCTTTTTCTTGATCACAATGATGGGTTGCGCTTTCGCCACGATCTGGTCCCTAACCCCTAATCCCTAATCCCAATTCCCTGGTCCCTGTCTCTAGGCCGCCGCCGCGGGCGCTTCCGCCACCGGCTCCGTCTTGTTCTTGCAGTTCTTTTCCATCTCGTCAAAGTCCGGACGCGCATACGCAGGAATCGCGCGGCGCCCCAGCTCGATCGCAATCATCGGCGCCGAGCCCTTCAGAAACGCCAGAAGCAGCACGCGCAGCACGTGCAGATAGTCGTTGTGCTCGTCGGCCAGCTTCTTCATGCTCGCGGCCAGCGGCCCCACCACGCCGTAACAAAGCAGAATGCCGAGAAACGTTCCCACCAGCGCCGCCGCCACGTGCTTGCCGATCTCCTCCGGCGGCCCGCCCAGTGAGCCCATCGTGATCACCACACCCAGCACCGCCGCCACAATCCCCAGCCCCGGCAAGGAATCCGCAACCGTGTTCAGCGAATCGGCCGGCTGCGTCGCCGATTGATGATGCACTTCCATGTCCAACTCCATCATCTGATCCATGTCGAACGGCTCCACGCCGCCCGTAATCGCCGTGCGCAGCGTGTCGCACACAAAGTCCCGCGCGTGATGGTCGCTCAGGAACTCCGGGTAGTTCTTGAAGATCGTGCTCTCGCTCGGCTTCTCCACGTCCATCTCCACCGCGAGCAGGCCCTCTTTGCGCACCTTGTTCAGGAACTGGTACATCATCTTCAGCGTGCTCAGGTAGCGCGCTTTGGTAAACGGCGAACCCTTCAGCGACGCCAGCAACCCCGCCACAATGTCCTTCAGGATGCGCAACGGGTTTGCCACCAGCAGCGTGCCCGCGGCTGCGCCGCCGATAATCAGGAGCTCGGCAGGTTGCATCAGGACAAGAATGTGCCCCTTCTCCATCAGGAAGCCCGCAATGATTGCGGCAAACACAACAACGATGCCTATGATGGCAAACATGTCTGCTCCTCCACCGGGGCCGGCGCCGCGTCAATCGCCGCCGCAACCGTTGCCCGGTTGCCTCCTGTCCGGCTGCTCATTTCCATTGCCTGCCGCGCCCGTTTCAGCAGTTGCGCCAGCGTTTCCCCGTCGTCGCCGCGGGCTTGTGCCGCGCCAATGCTCACAGTGAGCGATACGCGGTCGCCCCACCAGCGAAAGTCCGCCGTCCGCGCCAGGCCGGCTAATGTATGAGCGTGCGACGCCAGCATCTCCGCGCTGCGCTCGTGCGCCACGATCAGAAACTCGTCGTCGCCCCACCGGCTCATCTCCTCGGCCGGCCGCAACCCATGCACCAGCGCGTGCCGAACCTTTTCGAGCATCGCGTTGCAGGCGCTCACGCCGTGCGTCTTGCGCAGCTCCTCCGCCTGGTCCACTCCAATCCACAAAACGCTGAACGGCGGCCCGCCGCGCTTAAAGTCGTCAAACTCCGTTTGCAGCCGCTCCTCGAATTCTTCCCGGGCCTCATCCCCGACCGAATCGTTGCTTCTTTCACCGTGCGGCAGCGCGTCCAGGCTCTCCGCGGGATGAAACAGTGCCGCACCGCCGATCCGTTCCCCCAGTTCGTCGCGCAAGACCAGATATCGAGCGATCACGGGAACCTCGTGGCCCAGCTTATGCCTTGCGCGCACCAGTGCTCGCCGGCTCGCTCCCGCCGCACCACCCTCCGCTGGCTTCTCCTGCAAAAGAGCTTCCAGTCCTTCGGGAATCGGCCGCGCCAGCACGTCGATCGCCGCGTGCCCGGTGATGCTCTGCGCCGCCTGGTTCCACAGCACCACCTCGCCCTCCAGGCCCACCAGGGCAACGCCCTCGGGGACGGCGTCGAATGCGGCTTTGAGCAGTTCATCGCAGGGTGCCATCAAATCTCTTCTCTCGCGCTCATTCAGCTTCCATCGCAGTCCGGCATTGGCCGCGCGTCTGCAATTCGCGCACACCGCTTCCGGGTTCGGCTGCTCCTTCTTCAATCGGCGCAATTCCGCCCAACTTCAAGGAGTCATTCCGCAATAAGAAAATTCAAATGAATATAGAAAGGGAATCTTTCGGATGTGACACCGCGCGACAGACCTCAGATGGGCCAACTCGCTGACTCGCTGACTCGCTCGCTTTCTGGCTTGCTGATCTACTCGTAGCTCCGCACCCACTCCAGGATCGACCGCACGCCAATTCCACTGGGACCCTTGGCGATGAAAGGCCGCGAGTCCTCAATCCACGCCGTCCCTGCAATGTCCAGATGGATCCACGGCGTGTCCTCGGCGAACACGTGCAGGAACTCCGCCGCAAGACTGGCCCCGCCCCATCGTCCGCCCGTGTTTTTGATGTCGCTGATGTCGGACTTGATCAAGTCCGCATAGGCTTCGCCCAACGGCAGCCTCCAGAACTTCTCGCCCGAGACCGCCAGCGCGGCTTCGAATTTGCTATACGCCGCGTCATCGTTTGAGAAACCGCCGGCATTGATCTTGCCCAGCGCAACCGAGATGGCTCCGGTGAGCGTGGCCGCGTCAATCAAATGCGTCGCGCCCAGTTGCCGCGCGTACGTCAGCCCGTCGGCCAGCACCAGCCGCCCCTCTGCGTCAGTATTGATGATCTCGATGGTCTTGCCCGGCTTGTCTGGGGCTATCGGCATTGCCGTCTGCACGTCGCCCGGTTTTTGCGCCGTGCCTGATGGCATGTTCTCCGCCGCGCAAATAACCGCGATCACGCGCACCTTCGGCTTCAGCAGCGCAATCGCGCGCATGGCACCGATCATCGCCGCCCCGCCGGCCATGTCGTACTTCATCCTCTCCATGTTGTCCGCGGGCTTGATCGAAATGCCGCCGGTATCGAACGTAATTCCCTTGCCCACCAACCCAAGCACCGGCCCGTCCTTTACGCCCTCGGGCTCATAACGCAACACGATCAGCGCCGGCGGCTCCGGCGAGCCCTGCGACACGCTCCAGAATGCGCCCATTTTCAATTCGTGCAGCTTCTCCGTGGAATGAACTTCCCAACCCAGTCCAACCTCCTGCGCCATCATCGCGGCCCGTTGCCCCAGAATCGTCGGCGTCAGCTTGTTGCCCGGCTCGTTCACCAGTGAGCGCGCAAAGTTCTGGCTCTCGCCCACAATCGCGCCCTCGGCAAACGCCGCCTCAATCGCCGCGCGGTCGGCCTCGCCCGCAACTGCCAGCGTGAACAGTTGAATGCTCTGGTCCTTGCGATCGCTGCGGTATGTGTCGGCGTCGAAGTCGCCCACAAACGCGCCTTCCACCGCAGCCCGAACTGAGGCTGCGCCGCGCAGGCCCTCGGAAGACGGAAGCGCGAGCACCACTTCACGAATCCCCCGCGGCTTGGCAAACCGCACCGCTGTTCCCGCCGCGTCGCGCACGGTGTGAGCCGTCGCCTTGGCCACCTTGCCCAACCCCACAATCAGCAGCCGTTTGGCCGCGATTCCTGCCGGCGCGTGCAGCAGCACAGTTTCGTTGGCGCCGGCCTTGTACTCGCCGGTCCCGAGCACTGTGGCCGCAGCGGCCTGGACCGCCGGATCGGCGGTCAGCAATTTGAGCTGCGGCTTGGCATCTGGCACTTTGGCAGTTTGGGTGTCGGCGGCCAGGACGGCCAACAATTCGGTTTGGATCCCCGCAATCGGGGCAAAGGAAAGCTCTGTTCGCATAGTGCCTATTCTTTCCGGGAACGACGGCTTGTGGCAAATCCGCAGGTCGGCGCAGTCTTCGTTCAGCCCTGCAGTCAGTCCAAGAAATCCAAGCTGTCCAATTTGCGCGCGATCAGCTGAAAGCTGGATGCTGCTCTTACTGGCTGTTTCTGTGCTTGTTGGCCTTGATCGCCGCACTTGACTCGCGGTCGGCCTCGCGCCGCCGTTCCGTCTCCCGCTTGTCCCAGTCCTGCTTGCCTTTGGCCACAGCCAGCTCGCACTTTACCCGCCCGTTGCGGAAATACAGCCGCGTCGGAATGAGCGTATGTCCCTTGATCTGCGTCTTGGAGAGTAGCTTACGGACCTCTTCGCGGTGCAGAAGCAGTTTCCGTGTGCGCGTCTCTTCGTGGTTGGCGATGTTGCCGTGGGAGTAAGGCCCGATATGCAGGTTCAAAAGGAACGCCTCGCCATCCTTGATCAACCCATAGGAGTCCTTCAGGTTAGCCTTGCCCTGGCGGATGGATTTGACCTCCGTCCCGCGCAGCGCCACGCCGGCCTCGAATTTCTCCAACAAAAAATAATTGTGGCTGGCCGCGCGATTGTGCGCCGCGTCGCGCTGGCCGCTGGCCACGGGATCGCGGGGCTTCGCCGGGTTTTTTGCCGCGGGAGTGCCCTTCGCGGCGATAACATGACTGGTTTGGCGCGCCATGGTCAGCCTTCCTTGAATTCTCATCGTAGCATCGGCTCGGCTCGCAACCGCCAGAGATCACTTGCAATGGAGCTTTGCTAGAATGAGGGAGCGTTTTTCTCGGGAAGTCCGGCAAAATGAATCGCATCCGGACGCCCGCTGCGGCCCCCAAAGGCCTGCCGTTGCGCGCCGATCCGGGCCCCTGGCCATGCCCCCTTTGCCGTGTTTTCGAGTCGCCCTTTGGCCGTGTTTTGGAGTCATATGAACCATCGCACTCTTCCACTTGCCGCTCTTCGAACCATGGCCTCGCGATGGTCGCTCGTCCTCGCGCTTCTTTTGGCTGTTGCCGGCCTCGGCGTATGCGCGGTTCGGCTTTATGCGGAGTCTGCCAACTCCGACTTCAAGCAGGCGCAAGCCGCGGAGGCCCGCGAGGACTACGACACAGCTTTCGATCTCTACCAGAAGGCCTACAATCGCGATCCAAAAGACGCGCGTTTCAAGATCGCCCTTGCGCGCATTCGCACCACCGACTCTTCTGAGCATGTCACCAAGGGACGCAAGCTGTTGCAATCGGGCGACGCGCAGGGCGCTCTCGCTGAGTTCCTTCATGCCGCCGAGATCGATCCCGGCAACGAGGCCGCCCAGCAGGAGATTGCCCGCGTGCGCCAAAAGCAGGGCGCCAGCGCTCCGGTTCCCGAAATCGGCTTGCCTCAACCCTCTGGCGAGGAACAGGAACTGGATCAGGTTGAAGCTCCGCCTGAGCTCCGCCCTCTTACCAACGAGCCTCTTTCACTGCACATGGCCGAAGACGCCAAAGTCGTCTACCAGGCCATCGCCAAGGCCGCCGGCGTCAACGTGCTGTTCGATCCCGACTTCAACTCCAAGCGTATCCAGGTTGATCTCAACAACGTTTCGCTTCTCGACGCACTGCGCATTATCGGCGTCATGTCCGACACCTTCTGGCGCCCCGTCACCGCCAACACCATCTTTGTCGCGCAGAACTCCCGCACCAAGCGCCAGGAGCTGGATGAACAGGCGGTTCAGACCTTCTATCTGACCAACGCCTGGCAGCAGAACGACCTCAACGACGTGCAAACCGCTCTGCGCAACGTGATGCCCAACGCCAAGGTCTACGGCGTGCAAAGCCAGAATGCCATCGTCATGCGCGCCACGCCCGACGAGCTCCTTCTCGCGCAGCAGCTCATCGACGATCTCGACAAGGCTCGCGGCGAAGTCGTCGTCGACATCGCCGTCCTTGAAGTGAGCAAGAATTGGGAGCGAAATCTGGGTATGTCGTGGCCCAGCAGCTTTGGCGTCTCTCTGCAACCCAACTGCGCGGCGACCAACTCCTGCAGTTCCACCACTTCATCCAGCAGCAGCAGTAGCACGAGCACCGTCAGCCCCACGCTCTACAATCTTGCCCACCTCAACTCCACTGATTTCGCCGTGAGCGTCGGCTCGGCCACGCTGAACCTCTTGCTCACCGACAACAACACCAAGGTCCTGCAGAGCCCGCGTATCCGCGCCACCGACGACCAAAAAGCCACCATGAAAATCGGTTCGCGGATCCCCATTGCCACCGGCTCTTATCAAACCGGCGCCTCCAGTGCGCTCGTCAGCTCATTGGTCAACACTCAGTTCCAGTACCAGGACGTCGGCGTCAACATCGAGATGACGCCCAGCATCCATTACGACCACGACGTCACCCTCAAGATCAAGATCGAGGTCTCCGCCGAAAGCGGCACTGAGACCATTAGCGGCGTCACCGAGCCCATCATCAGCCAGCGCGTCGTCGACCAGACCATCCGCTTGCGCGAGGGTGAAGCCAGCATCCTGGGCGGCATCCAGAACAAGCAGGAAGAGAACAACTGGAGCGGCATCCCCGGCCTGAGCGCGATTCCCGTTCTCAAATACATCTTCGGCTCGAGGGACCGTCAGATCCAGGATGACGACATCGTCTTCGTCATCGTGCCGCACATCGTCCGCTCGCAAGAGCTGGATCAGGCCAATCTGCGTGAGATCGACACCGGCTCGGGCCAATCTATCGACCTTCGGTATACCGGCGCTGGCGCTTCGGCTCCCTCCGCTGCTCCTCTAGTCGATCCCGCCGCGACAAACCGGCCTGCCGTTGGTTCTATTCCCGCCGGCAGCGCTGTCGAGGCCGCTCCCGCGATGCTGGCGCAGTTGCGCTCCGACATGGCTTCAAACGGAGGCCCAAACTCGGCCGCCCAGGCCGCCGCGTCAGCGCCTAATCCCGCTTCGCAAGCGGCTTCGCAGGTTGTCGCCCCCTCGCCTGCGCCAGCGCCGGCTCTTCCACCGGCCGCCCAAGCCCAGCCTCCAGTAGCGGCTCCGCACGCACCAGTGGCCTCAACTCCTGCTGCATCGCCCGCGGGCACGCCTGTGCCTTCTGCCGCCGGCGCCGCGTTTGCGCTCAATGTGCCCACTGCCCCGACGGCCCCTGGCGCAAGCTTCCAGGTCCCCGTCATGTTGAACGGCGCGGCAGACGTTGCTTCCGTCGCACTCCAGTTCAGCTACGACGCTTCAAAACTCCAGCTCGTCAATGTCTCTCCCGGCGACTTCCTCAGCCGCGATGGTCAGGCTGCGCCGCCCATTCACGCCGACGAGCCCCCGGGAAATCTTGTCGTCGGCATCTCGCGCCCGCCGGGAACCCACGGCGTCTCTGGCGCCGGCGTGATCTGTGTTCTCACCTTCCAGGCCAAGGCCTCGGGCCCAAGCGATCTGGCCATCACCCGCGCCTCCGTGGTCAACGGCGCACAACAGCAGTTGCCGGTCGCCAGCGCGCAAACCAGCATCGTCGTCAAGTAGGAACAGCGCCGATGAGCATCCACCGCCCCATTCCGACCTACCGCGAACCGGTCTCAGTCCGCAGGCGGGGTGAACGCGGCCTCACACTCGTCGAGCTCATCGTCACCGTCTTCATCCTCACCATTCTGTCTACGGCGGCGCTGCCGCTGGTCCGCTTTCAGGTCAAGCGGCAAAAGGAGCGCGAGCTCCGCTTCGATCTGTGGGAGATGCGCGACGCCATCGACAAATACAAAGACGCAGCCGATAAAGGCGCATTCCAGACCAAGGTCGAGAGCCAGAACTATCCTCCCGATCTGGATACCCTGGTCAACGGAGTCGACGTTCAAGGCAAGAAGCTCAAGTTCCTGCGCAAGATTCCAGTGGATCCGATGACCGGCAATACCGACTGGGGGATGCGGTCCATGCAGGACGATCCAGACTCCGACTCCTGGGGCGGCCAGAGCGTCTTCGACGTCTATACCAAATCCCAGGGCACCGGCCTGGACGGCACGAAATACTCAACGTGGTGAGAAAATCAGTTCGTAGTTCGCGGTTCGCAGTTCACAGCAAAGTCGGCGAACCGAAAACTACGAACTTCGAACTATGAACTGAGAACTGCAGATGCGCCGACGCACACAATCCGGCTTCACGCTCATCGAGCTGATCATCGTCATGACGATCATCGCCATTCTGGCCACGCTCGTTGTCCCCTACTTCGCCGCGGCCATCAAGCACGCGCGCGAAGCCGTCCTGCGTGAAGACCTTCAAACCATGCGCATGGCCATCGACTCTTACACTATGGACAAGCAAAAAGCCCCGCAGTCGCTCGACGATCTGGTCCAGGAAGGCTATCTCAAGGCCATCCCCGAAGACCCCATGACCCACAGCAAAGACACCTGGGTCACCGACTCCAGCGACGCCATGTACTCCATTGACGAGACCGAACCCGGAATCAACGATGTCCACTCTGGTTCCGATGAGCAAGGTTCTGACAACCAGCCTTACTCCGCTTGGTAAATTCGGGAGTGAGGAGTCGCTCCATGCCGTCCATCCGCGCTCACGCTTTGCTCGCCGTCGCTATCGCCTTCTCCGTCGCTCTCCACGCCCAGTCCACAACGTCCATCTCCATCCGCTTGCTTGATGGCAAAACCGGACTGCCAGTCAAAGCCTCCAACTTCCTCGTGCGCGTCGATCACAATGACACCGATCACCCCGATTGGGTCAAGATCAGCGACGACGGCGCCGTGACCGTCACCCTCCCCGATGACGCCAAAGAACTTTCCGTCAAGGCGACCTATGACATGGGCATGGACACCTACGTCAACTGCGACGCCGCCAAAGAGAGCGATAAAGAGCGGAACGTCTGGTATTCCATCGCCACCATTCTCAGTACCGGGATCGTCGCGCCCGACGAGTGCGCGAAGACCGCCTTCAAACCCAAGCCCGGCGAGTTCCTCTTCTTTGTCCGCAAGCGCAGTTGGCACGACCAACTGGAGAATTAGCCGCGCCGCCTCGAAAGACAGACGGACCAGCTCCGCAGATGTCTCCTGCGGTTGATGCACCCGGACCCCGCGACTCCTGGCTAATAGCTGAGAGCTTTCCCGCCGCCCTACGCGCCGCCGCTCGCTAAGATAAAGTCTTGGCCCTCGAACCTCCATCTCCGTCCGCATTCGACTTTCTCGTGCGCGTCGCGAACACCTACGCTTCGCTCGTCTCGTCCCCGCACGCTCATCCTGAGACCGGTCTCGGTGGCAAGCTGTTCTACGCCGGCGAGCTTGACAAACGGGGTCGCGCGCTCTTCGTCGCCGCCAACATCGCCGGCGCTGCCACGCTTGCCGCCACCGCCGATCGTGCGGCGCAGAAACAGGCTCTCCGCGACGGCGTCGCCGACTTCGTCGTCAACAATCTCGACGAAGCCCTGCGCATCTTGAAAAATCAACTGCGCAAGCGCGAAACCGTTGCGGTCTGCGTCGCCCTGCCGCCCTTGGATGTTGAGAGTGAAATGAACGACCGCGGCGTTTCGCCCGATCTCTTGCGCAGCGATCTCCCCGTTGAGCTATCCCACGAAGCGCTTAAGCAGAGGGTGGAGGCGCCGAACGTTCCGCACGACCCGCCTGCGGAATCAGATCTCAGCATGGTGCCCGCCATCGTCACCTGGCGCGTTGAGTCGGCATTACCGAAGGATCTCGCCGTCCTCGACGAAATCGCCCTCGCCTGCCTCAACCCCGAAGATTGGAAATCCCGCCGCTGGCTGCGCCTCGCTCCGCGCTATCTCGGCCGCATGGCGCAGGGCCTGCGCCTTCTTGACTCGGATCGTGAATTTGCCGCTCGCTTCATCGATCGCGTCCACCAATCATCCAAGCGCGGCGAAATCAACTCTGCCGTCGAAATCGTCTCGTATTTTCGCGGCCAGCGCGACGAATTCCAATTCACACCTACGAAACCCTGACCAGCGAGCCCTCTTTTTCCCTGTTCCCTGTTCCCTGTTCCCTGTTCCCTGTTCCCTGTTCCCTGTTCCCTGTTCCCTGTTCCCTGTTCCCTGTTCTCTGTTCTCTGTTCTCTGTTCCCTATTCTTTATTCCCTGCTTCCCCAATCTTCCCCCACAACTCCGCAATGCCCAACCCCGTCTTGGCCGAAACCGGAAGGATCTCCTCGACGTCGAGCCCTCGCTTCAGTGCGGCCAGGTTGCGCGTCCTCTCGTTGCCGCTCAGCCGGTCCGCCTTCGTCGCCACCACCAGGAACTCGCAGCCCGCACTGCGCAACCAGTCAAACAATTGCCGGTCGTTCGGCCGAGCGGGCACATTCGAATCCACCAGGCAGATGCATAGCGCCAGCGTCTCGCGCATCGCAAGGTAGGGCTCGATGAACTTCGGCCACTCCGCTGAAATCGATTTCGAAATCTTCGCGTAGCCATAGCCCGGCAAGTCCGCGAAGATCATCTCGCTCCCGCGGCGTCCATCCGAAACCAGAAAAAAATTGATCGCCCGCGTGCGTCCCGGCGTCGACGAAACCTTCGCCGCCTTCGCGCCCACCAGCGCGTTCAGCAAACTAGACTTGCCTACATTCGACCGCCCCAGAAACGCGATCTCCGGCACGCTCGCCTTGGGAAACTCCGCCGCCGAAACCGCCGGGCGCAGGAACTGTGCCGTCCATCGCATCGCGCGCAACCTCTCCTTTGAGTCTACGGGGCGATTCTCGCCGGCGCTCTCCGCGGCCAACGCGCAGACCTTGCCTCGCTCGTGTATTTGTAATTTTGGACTGTACGGTTCGCCCAGGTTGCTTCTCACTGGACCAAAGCCTTGATTTGGAGAAACCTCAGGCTGTCTTTTTGCAAAACTGCTAAGAAGACTGCTAGGAAGCCTTCGTAGCTTTTGCAAGCCCACTTGAATCGATGGCCTGTGTGACTTTTGGTGCCGAAGAAGGGACTCGAACCCCCACACCCTTGCGAGTACGTGGACCTGAACCACGCGCGTCTGCCAATTCCGCCACTTCGGCACGGGAGAGACTGCTCAGGCGGGATCCGCCGAGCGGGCAGCAACTTTGAGTCTCGCAAATGCGCTCTGCGGTGTCAAATTTCCGCAAGCGAACACCGGCCGGGACTTTGCGCCCCGGCCGCCGCATCCGCTCTGCTCTTAAACCAGTTTCGCGTCCAGCGTGACCTCGGTGTTGTTGGCGAACAGCTTCGAAATCGGGCAGCCCGCCTTGGCGTCGGCCGCGGCTTTGTCGAAAGCTTCCTTGGTCGCGCCCGGAACGCTCGCAGTCGTGGTCAGCGCAATCTTGGTGACCGCAAAGCCGGCGTCGGTCTTGGCCAGCGTCACTGCCGCCTGCGTCTCGATCTTCGTCGGCGTCAGTCCCGCTCCGCCCAACTGCGCGCCGAGCGCCATCGAGAAGCAGCTCGCATGCGCCGCCGCAATCAGCTCCTCGGGTGTTGTCCCGGAGTCCGCACCCTCAAACCGCGTGGCGAATGAATAGTTGGCGTCTTTCAGCACGCCCGTCGCCGTTGAAATCGTTCCCTTGCCTTCCTTCAGTGATCCAGTCCAAACCGCGCTCGCTTTGCTTGCCATAGTCCCTCCTTGGGATGCATCGTTTCTGTGTTGTCAGTGGGTTTTGCGGCGTTTCACTTCGGGGAAGACCGTTGCGCCGCGTTCCTGTTGATCGCTCGGGCGCCCGCAGGAATTTCAAAACGCAGGCGGCCACTTCTCCATGCTAATCTGTCGGGCATGTTGCCCGAGCTTCCCCGCGCCCTGAATTCCGGCTTTCCAGCCGATTCCGCCGCGGAAATCTCACAAAGTGGTGCGGCGTGCCTCGCGGCGCCCGGCCTGTCCCGGTCCGGCCCCGACGATAGGGACGCGCTTCCGGTCGACCACCACTGCCAGGTCTGCCCCAACTGCAGCCACCGCCTCACCGGCCACCACTGCAAGCTGGTCTGCACACACTGCGGCTACTACCTCAGCTGCGCCGACTACTATTGATCGACTTCGCCGCTAGAGAACTTAGGCGCAGTCCCTCAGACTGCGCTCCCTCGCTCCCTGCTTTTCAAATCCCTGGTCCCTAATCCCTAGTCCCTGCCTTTTTCGCTCGCCTTCCGCGCAGCCTCAAACTCATCGCCCGGCAGCCATTCGATCGGCTTCGCCTGCTCGCTCGCCAGCCATCCCAGCACAAATCCAAAGCGCGCCAGCTTCGCGTTGCCGCGGAAGTCCCAGTCAGCGCGGTATTCGTCGGAAGGCTGGTGGTAGTGATGCGCAACGTAGTCTTCCATCTGCGCTTCACCCCACGCCAGGTCGTGGCCCGCGAATAAATCGCCCTGGTCGACGGAAAACGCCGGAATCCCCACGCGCGCCAGCGAGAAATGATCGGACCGGTAGTAGTGGCCCGCCATCGGCGTTGGATCGGGCAGCAACTCCAGATCGAAGGCCTTCGCCACGCGCTCCACCGTCGGCCAGAAATCGATCCGCTCCGCGCCGGTCAGATTTACTGACCGCGGAATCCCGATCGGCAGCAGCATGTCGAAGTTCAAATCCAGCCCCATCTGCGCGGCAGGAGCCGGCGGATGCATCCCCAGGAATTGCGAGCCGAGCAGCCCCTGCTCCTCCGCGGTCACCGAAACAAAGTACATATCGTGCGGCGGCTTCACCGGAGATTGCGCAAACGCCCGCGCCATCTCCATCACGATTCCGCAGCCCGTTCCGTTGTCTGCCGCGCCGTTGAAGATGTTGTCGCCCTTCATGTCGGGATCGATGCCCAGGTGGTCGTAATGAGCCGTATACAGCACCGCGTTTCCGCCGCTGGCCGCGCCCTTCACGCGCCCCACCACGTTCGCGCTCACGTAGCGCCGCACCCGGCTTTCAACGTGCGCCTTCAGCCGCACCGGCAACTCCACCGCGTGAAATGCTCCCGGCACTCCGGCGCGCTCAATCCCTTTATCCAGGTCGCCCAGCCCCGCCATTGTGAAGAGCTTCTGCGCCACGTCGTGCTGGATCCACGCCGCCGCGCGCAGCGTTGCGTTCGGATCGCCTTCCAAATAGCTCTTCTCCACCGCCTGTGAATTGCGCACCACGTCCCAGCCATAGCTGGCCAGGTCCTCGCGATGGATGATCAGCACCCCTGCGGCTCCGCGCCGCGCCGCTTCCTCGTACTTGTACGTCCAGCGCCCGTAGTAAGTGAGAGCTTTGCCCTTGAAGAACTTCTCGTCGTTCGACGGCGGCTCGTTCACAATCACGAGCACGACTTTCCCCTTCACGTCGATATCTTTTCCGTCCGGGCCCGCGTAGTCGTTCCAGTGGTACTCGGGCGCATTGATGCCGTAGCCCACAAACACAATCGGCGTATCGATGTCGGCGGTAGCCTGCCCTGTCTGATCCTTGGCCACGATCTCGTCGCCATACGCAAGATCGAGCGCCGCGCCATCGGCCGGCACAAGGCTGAATTTCGTCTTGTCCTCCACCGTGTGCACCGCGTACAGCGGAACGCGCTGGAAGTACGTGCCGTTGTCGCCGGCCGGTTCAACGCCCGCAAGCGCGAACTGCGTGGCGATGTACTCCGCCGCCAGCTCGCCTCCGCGTGTCCCCGGACCGCGACCTTCCAGCAGGTCGAGCGACAAAAATCGCACATGCGCGCGAATCTTTTCGCCATCGATCGCCGCCGCCGCGGCGCGCGCCCCGGCCGGCAGCCCGGCAATTTCCGGTACCGTATTCTCCGCCGGTTGTTGCGCCGGGACAGTCAGAGCAGCCGTGGCCAGAACGGCCGCTGTCAAAAAAGCCGGAATAATCCTCGTATGCATGGGATCTCCTCCGAGACCGACTCAGAGCGCGAGTACCCGCAAAAACTCTACGCGCAACGCGCCAACGAATCCTGGTTAAGACACTTCAGACTACGGCCTGACTGCGCCGCCGCGCAATTGCCTCCGCCGCGGGCAACGCCAGCAGCCGCGCCCGCACCAGGACTTTGCGCGTCAGCCCGGTCAACGCCATGCCCGCCGCTTCGTTCAGCGAAACCCATCGCCGCTCTCCGCCTGTCTTCGTCTCTGCCTCCACATCATCTTCAAACACCGTGCGGATGCGCACGTAATAATTCACCTGCATGATGGCGTGCCGCACCGTCATGCGCAGCTCGCTCTCCGGAACCTCTTGATGCCGCAGCGCCGGCAGCTCCCACATCCCCGGCATCACCGTCACGTCTGCTGGCCGCTGTTCCAGCAGCACCTCGCGCGTGCCCGGGCCCCGCCGCTTGCCTGCCGCCGTGCTTGTCCGCACGGCCAGCGCGTAGCCTACAACCCTGCTGGTCATCGGCGCGCGTTGCAGCGTCTTGTGCTCACCGCGCGTCTTACATTCCGTTCTCAACGGGCATGCCGCGCATTGCGGATTCCGCGGTACGCAAACGGTCGCTCCCAGCTCCATCAACGCCTGGTTTGAATCGCCTGGCCGCGCGCGATCCAGCAGCTTCCGCGCCAGGTCCTCCACTTTGCGCCGCAGCGCCGTGCGGCCGCCCTTTCCTGCTCCCCAGCCCGCGAAGCGGCAAAGTACGCGCTCAACATTTCCGTCCACCACGGCCACCGGCTCTCCGTGCGCGATGCTCGCTATCGCCGCGGCCGTGTACACGCCAATCCCCGGCAGGACGCGCAGCTCCTCCGCTTTCACCGGCAAATTGCCGCCCAGATTCGCGCTCACAAACTGCGCCGCCTTGTGCAGCATGCGCGCCCGCCGGTAGTAGCCCAGCCCGCTCCACATCGCCAGCACATCCTGCTCCGGCGCCAGCGCCAACGCCACCAGCGTGGGAAACCGTCCCATAAACTCCCGGTAGCGCTCCACCACAACCGACACGCGTGTCTGTTGCAGCATGATCTCCGACACCCAGATCGCGTAAGGGTCCCTGCTCCGCCGCCACGGCAAGTCGCGTTTGTTGCGCGCGTACCAATGCAGTAACCGCGCGCTCGCCGCTCTTAGCTTCTCGCGCCCCTCGTCAGCCCTTGCCATGCGCTCAGATTACGGCATTTACGCGCTCCAGCGCTGCACTCTCAAGCCGCGCCGGGCCGCGCCAGAACTGCCACTCTGACCAGAATTGTGTATTGCCCCACCTACGGTGCATTGCTAGATTGAACCCACATTCCCGTTCCGGCAAGGGTGTGCCTGCCAACTGGCAATTTTGCGCGCCAGGCAACTGCAGTTCATCTACGCTGAAGGGTCGCCAGCCAACGCAATCGCACCATTCGCTGACGAATCGATTGGAGACATCATGAAACGACTTGCTTGCTTTTTGACGCTTACACTGCTGGCTGCACCCGCGGGCCTGTTCGCCCAGAATTCCGACCAGCCCGCCCCGCCTCAGTCCAGGGCAGAAAAAGGCGAGTCACCGGCTCCGTTTTCTCGCCTCGCAGTTTCGGGCGGCATCGGCGCCAACGGCATCAATATGCAGGTCGCCGTCGAGGCCAACCGCTACTTCAACATTCGCGGCATCGGCAACTACTTCAACTACTCGCTTACCAAGAATGTGAGCGGCACCAACGACACTGGCACCCTCAGTTTCGCCACCGGCGGCGTCTCGGTGGATTTCTACCCGTTTCCCAATCACGGCTGGCGTCTCAGCCCCGGCGCACTCTTTTATAACCAGAACGCCGTCACCGCCACCATCAACGTGGCCGGCGGAAAATCGTTCACCATGGACAACACCACATTCTGGTCGTCCACAGTCAGCCCCGTCACGGGCAACGGTGGCATCGTTCTTAACAAGACCAATCCCGCCTTCACCATGACCACCGGTTGGGGGAATCTGATTTCCCGCCACGGCGGACACTTCTCGGTACCTTTCGAAGTCGGCGCCGAGTTTGTCGGCTCGCCCACCGCCAAGTTGAACTTCGTCAACGGCGTCGTGTGCACCGACCAGGCACAAACCAACTGCGCCAGCGTGAACAGCTTTCCCCAGTTCACCAACGACGTGAACGCGCAGATCGCCATCTACAACAAAGACCTCAGCGTGCTTCCGGTCTATCCCATCTTCTCCATCGGCATCGGCTACAACTTCAAGATCCGCTAACTCGGCTCGCATCCGACCGTTGAACTTCAACAAAAATCCGGGCCGTCAGGCCCGGATTCTTTTTGCTTCCTCACTTCTTCACTCATTCACTTCTTCACGACTCCAGGTCAACGATCCACGACCCACGCTTCACGATCACTTCCGCCGCGTCAGCACGTCACTATCCCAGCATCTCTCCCACAATCCCCGCCGCCGCTTTCAGCGCTGCGTCAATCTGTGTCTGATCTTTGCCGCCGGCCTCTGCAATCTCCGGCTTTCCGCCGCCCGATCCGCCCACAATCTTTGCCACCGCGCCCACTAATTTACCGGCTTGAATGCGCTTCACCAGCCCCGGCGTCACTCCTGCAATGATCGCGACTCGTCCTTCTGGCTGCGCCGATCCCAGCACCACCACGCCTTCGCCCAGCTTCTGTTTCAGGTTGTCCACCAGCGTCCGCAACTGCCCGCGCTCCAGCTCATCGGCGCGATGCGTCAGCACCTTCACGCCCTTCACTTCCACGGCGCGCGAAACCGCATCGTCCAGGCCCCCCGCGGCCGACTTCATTCGCATCTCTTCAATTTCGCGCCGCAGCTTTTTCAGCTCGTCATCTTGCGCAGCGAACTTCGCGCGCAGCCCCTCTGGCAAATTCTCCGCAGAGGGGAGAAACTGCCCCGCAACCTTCGCCAGCTCAAAATCTTTCCTGAACGTGTCCAGCGACCCCATCCCGCTGATCGCTTCAATTCTTCGCACGCCACTCGAAACCGACTCCTCGCCGGTCAGCTTCATCAGCCCAATCTCGCCTGTCGCGCTGGTATGCGTTCCGCCGCACAGCTCCGTCGAAAATCCGTCCGACAGCTTCACCACCCGCACCTTGTCGCCGTACTTCTCGCCGAACAGAGCCATCGCGTGGTACTCATTCACAGCCACGTCAATCGGAACATCCACCAGCGTTTCGACCTTCGCGTTGGCCAGCACCTCGCGGTTCACAATGTCCTCAATCTCCTGTAACTCCTCGTCGGCGACCTGAGAAAAATGCGAAAAGTCGAAGCGCAGCCGGTCAGGATGCACCGCCGAACCCGCCTGCTTCACATGCGTTCCCAGAACCTGCCGCAGCGCCGCATGCAGCAGATGCGTTCCCGTATGATTCCGCCGGATCGCATCGCGCCGCAGTCCATCCACCACCGTATTCACGTGGTCGCCCACGGCGAGGTCCTGCTTCAAAATTGCCTTGTGCGCCCGCACGCCTTGCACCGGCAGCACGCACCCAACGATTTCGGCCACGGTACGATTTCCATCCACAGTCAGGAAAAACCCAAGGTCGCCGACTTGCCCGCCCGAGTCGCCATAAAAACTCGTGTGGTCCAGCACCACCTCAACCTCATCGCCGGCCTTCGCCGCCGGAACGCCCAGGCCGCCCTTCACAATTGCCAGAACTTCGCAGTTGGTCGAAGTCAGCGAACCGTAGCCTTCGAACACCGTCTTCGGCAAATCGCGGAACGCGGGGCTGGCCGTCTTCTGGCTTCCGCCCTTCCAACTGGCCCGCGCACGCGCCTGCTCAGCTTCCTTCGCGGCTTCAAAGCCGGGGAGGTCGAAGCCAATGCCGTAGTCTCGCGCTGCGTCCGTCATGAAATCCAGAGGCAAGCCGAATGTTTCGTATAGATGGAAGGCCTGGTCGCCCGTGAAGCCGGCCTTCATCTCCTCATCCAGCCGCGTCAGCCCGATCTTCAGCACACGATCAAACTGCTTCTCTTCCGCCTCCACCACCTTCGCCACGCGCGCAGCTGAATCAACCAGCTCCGGATAAGCGCCCTGCATCAAATCACGCACCGCAAAAACCATCTCGAACAGAAACGATTTTTCCTGGCCGAGCAGGCGGCCGTGCCGGATCGCGCGCCGCAGAATCTTGCGCAGCACATATCCGCGCCCTTCATTCGACGGCACCACGCCATCGTTAATAAGGAATGTCGCCGCCCGCGCATGATCGGCGATGATGCGCAGGCTGGCATTGCCGGTGAATTCGGCGATTCCCTCAGGGGCTAAAGCCCCCTCTTTCTTTGCGCCGTTTTCGGCACGACTGAAGTCGTGCCCTGATACAGAACCCGATTGCGAAGAGTCTGCGGGCGGGCTGACTTGCCGAATCGCTGGCTCGCCGACTTGCTTTTGTGCTGACTCGCTGACCTGCTGACTCGCTGACTTGCCCGCGCTAAGCCCCGTCAGATCCGCAGCCCTCTCAATCAACGGCGTAAACAGATCCGTCTCGAAGTTGCTCACCACGCCTTGCAGCACCGCCGCCACGCGCTCCAGCCCCATCCCCGTATCAATCGAGGGCTTTGGCAGCGGCGCCAGCTTGTATCCCGTCGTCTTGCCGGCCGCATCGACAACCGCCGAGCGATCGAATTGCATAAAGACGAGGTTCCAAATCTCTACGTAGCGGGCGTCGTCGTGTCCGAACGGCTTATCCAAACCCGGCGTCTCCGCAGCCTCCAACCCCATGTCATAGAAAATCTCCGAGCACGGCCCGCACGGACCCGTCTCGCCCATCTGCCAGAAGTTGTCTTTCACCCCGTACTCGAAGATCCGCTCCTTCGGCACGCCCACTTCTATCCAGTACTTTTCCGCCTCGTCGTCTCGCGGAACCTCCGCCGTCCCTTCGAAAATCGTCACATACAAGCGGTCCTTCGAAATCCCGAACCACGCGTCACTCGCGCCGAACCAATCTGGGCTCGTCACCAGCTCCCACGCAAACCGGATCGCATCGCGCTTGAAGTAGTCGCCGAACGAGAAGTTCCCCAGCATCTCAAAGAACGTATGATGCCGCCGCGTAAAGCCGACGTTTTCCAGGTCGTTGTGTTTCCCGCCCGCGCGCACGCACTTCTGGCTGGTCGTAGCCCGCTTGTAGTCCCGCTTCTCCGCTCCCAGGAAAAGGTCTTTGAACTGGTTCATGCCGGCGTTGGTAAACAAGAGCGTGGGGTCGTTCGCCGGCACCAGCGACGAGGAATGGACCCTCCGGTGCTCCTTCGTCTCAAAGAAGCGCAGAAACAGCTCGCGTATCTCATTTCCCGAGCGCATTTTCATAGCTCTCTCAGTGTAATGTCCCGCGCTCACCAAACCCCCCGGCGAAACTCCTGCCCGCTTCGCATCATCTAACGCTCCTGGAGGTCCCTAATGGACACACGCGCAATCCTGGCCCTGGTTGAGGCCAAGCCCGGCAAGGAAAAGGAACTGGAAGCATTTCTCAAGTCAGCCCAGCCGCTGGCGGTCGCTGAGCCCGCAACCACTAGCTGGTATGCCGTCAAGCTAGGCCCCGCAAAGTTCGGCATCTTCGATACGTTTCCTGACAATGCAGGCCGCGACGCGCACCTCAACGGGCCCATCGCCAAGGCGCTTATGGCCAAGGCCGACGAGCTGCTGGCCAAGCCGCCGCAGCTCGAGATGCTCGATATCCTCGCTTCGAAAGCCTGATTGGTGGCGCGAGGTAGCCCGGCGGTGGTGTGGCTGCCGGTGGAGTGCGGGCGAGGACGCCCGGCGGTACGGAACCACGCGGGCGGCTCGCACGTCCAACCTACACATGGCCTCTCGATTCCATGCGACCTGGTTCGCTCTCCTCATCTTCGGGTGCCCCATCCAGGCTCTGCTTGGATGGGCTTCGCCGCTCCACGCGCAGCCCGGCCCTCACCTTCCCATTGCCGAAACCGACTCCATCAAAATCGGCGGGACTGGCGGCGCCGGCTCGTCCACCGCCGGCGTCTCGACGATCGAGGTCGACTTTGCCGAGGGCCCATTCGATCTTCCAAGATCCGCCATCCTCGCCCGCATCGCTACGGCCGCCTCCGCCGTCGCCACCTACTACGGACGATTCCCCCTCACCACCGCACGCATCCTCGTCATTCCCGTCCCCGATCGCCACGGCATTCTGCAAGGCACCACATGGGGCGACATGCACGGCTCTCCCGGCTTTACGCGCCTGCGCATCGGCGAGCACACTACCGCCGCAGAGCTCGCGGCCGACTGGATGATGACGCACGAGCTCACGCACATGGCGTTTCCTGACATGCCCTCCGATCCCGATCAGGACGAGTCCGACCAGCACTGGATCGAGGAGGGCCTCGCCACCTACATCGAGCCCGTTGAGCGCGTGATGATCGGCGATCTCACCGCGCCGAAAATCTGGCACGACATGGTCCGCGACATGCCGCAGGGCGAGCCGCAGCCCGGCGACCAGGGCCTGGACCACACGCACACCTGGGGCCGCACCTATTGGGGTGGGGCCATGTTCTGCCTCGTCGCCGACGTCGAGATCCGCCAGCAGACGCACAACCGCCTCGGCCTTCAGGACGCGTTGCGCGCCATCGTCGCTGCTGGCGGCACAATCGACCACGATTGGGCTCTGCCCCAGGCGCTCGCGGTCGGCGACCACGCCACCGGCACGCACGTCCTCACCGATCTCTACGCTCAATGGAAAGACAAGCCCGTCCAGTACGATCTGCCCGCGCTCTGGACCCAGCTCGGGGTTCGCACCACTCCGGACGGAGTTGAGTTTTCGGATTCGGCGCCGCTGGCTGCGGTTCGAGAGGCGATCACAAAGGCGAAGGGAAATCCGATCCACGCGATCGCCGTCCCAGCGCCGCCGCCAGTTCCTGCGCCGTAGGTCCGATTGATTCCGGACGAGGGTCGATCAGGGAGGTTGTTTACCTTTGCGTAAACTGCGTTACCGATTCGTCAATAGGCTGTTTATCGATAGGTAACTAGATAACTTATTGATTCTATTTAACAGGCGCTGAAAATGAGCCGAAATTGCACCGAAAATTAGGCAACTTTAGAAAAAAATTTCGCGCCGGCAAATTCGCGCTGGTTCGCGCGTGGACGGGCGCGAAAATGGCGCGGCAATCGCAGACTGTTTGAGCAAACCTAGATCGAGTATGCGCCAAAAGGCGGTAATTACCGGCAAACTTGGCACACAGAATTTACGCAGTGAAATCAACGATTTCCGGCAATCCGCGGCGAATGATGCCTTGACAACCGAAGAAGTGAAGCATTGAACAGACAAATCAGGACACGGGCGGGTGAAGTTGTCACTCGTCGTGCGGATCAGTCTCCAGGTTGTCCAGCGCCGCCAGCTCTTCCTCGGGAATATCCCACTTGCGCAGCACTTTGTAGATCGTGCCCGTGGAGAAGCCTGCCGCAACGAGCCTCCGCATCACCCTTGCTGTGTCCTTCTCATTTGCCGGCTTCCGGATCCTCTTCCTCTCCAGATGCTCGCGCGCCAGCTTCTCTTCATTGGTCTCGCCGTAACGCGCATCCACTGTTTCCTTGATCAGCTCGGTGCGGATTCCCTTGCGCTGCAAGTCCTGCTGAACGCGCCGCGCGCCCAGCTTCTCGTTCTCCTGCCGCAGCCGTGCGTAGGTCTCGGCAAAGGCGCGGTCGTCGAGGTAGCCATGCTCTTTGAGGCGCCTAATGGCCGCGCGGACGGCGGCGTCGCCGTTGTCGCCCGGCTCGGCGCGCGCGGCCATCAGCCGCCGCAGCTCAACCTCGGTGCGCATCTGCCGGCCGAGCGCCTTCACCGCGTACTGATACAGTGCCGCTTCATTCAGAGGTTCGCGCGGCTTGCGGGATTTGCGGGCAAACGGCATGGGCTTGCTCAATTCCGTGCTATCCCACCCTAGCGGCAAAAACAAATACGCCGCGAGGGTGGGGCACCCGGACTTAATCGACGAGGGATCGTCCCTCAGGGGCTAAAGCCCCATATTCATCTTGCGACATTTGCGGCACGACTGAAGTCGTGCCCTGATACAAAGCATTTTGCGCGTTGGTTCGAGTGACTCGGTGAACAAGCTAACAGCTAAGAGCTAATGGCTATCAGCTGCTTTGCCCGTCCACTGGTCGACCCAGTCGTTCACCGTCTTGTACCAGAGCTGGGAGTTCTGCGGCTTCAGCACCCAATGGCCTTCATCGGGAAAATACAGCATCTTGCTCGGCACGCCCTCGAGTTGCAGCGTGTCAAACAGTTGCAGCCCCTCGCTCAAGTCGAGCCGGTAATCGAGCTGCCCGTGAACCACCAGCGTCGGCGTCTTGAAGTTCTTCGCATACGTAGACGGCGAAAACTTTCGGAACGGATTCTCGCTGTCCGGCTTGCCGTAGTAGTCCCACGGGTGCCCCCCTTGGGACCCTGGAGTTTTGAACTCGAAGATGTTGAACCAGTCTTCTTCCGTCGTTCCAAACGCCGACTCGGCGTTGAACATGCCGTCGTGGCTCACGATGCACTTGAAGCGGTCCGTATGGCCGAGGATCCAGTTGGCCATGAATCCACCGTAGCTCGCACCGAGCGCGCACTCGCGGTTTTTATCGATGAACGGATAGTGCTGCTCCGCGTAGTCAAGGCCGGTCATCAGGTCAGTAAAAGGTTTGCCGCCCCAGTCGCCGCTCACGCCTTCCACGATCGCCTGCCCATATCCCGTCGATCCGCGCGGATTAATCATGACGGCGACATACCCGTTCGCCGCAAACAGCTCCGCGTTCCAGCGGTAGCTCCAGTCATCGCCCCACGCGCCCTGCGGCCCGCCGTGAATGAGGAACTTCACCGGGTACTTTTTCGCCGCGTCGAAACCCGGCGGCCGAATGAGGAAGCCTTGGAGCTTTGTGCCGTCTGCGGCGGTAAACCAGAAGGATTCCATCTTCGGCAGATCGAGTTGTGCCAGCAACGCGTCGTTGAGGTGAGTAATCAACTGCGGCTCATACGTCGCCGGCGTTATGATCTTTTGAGTGTTGCGTGTTGTTGGACGATACCTGAATTACGTGCGAGCCGTCATCGATCTTGAAGAGATCGCCAATAACAACCTCTGCCGGACGATCGACCCGGGCCAGGCTCCCGATAACGTATTCATCTCCACCGACAAGTGTCGGAGTGAAGATCGCTCCAATCCCCGATCGCTCTACCCAAGCGGCGTAATTCGCCGGCCGAAATGTAGATCTTGTAAATTGGTTCCTCACCCTTGTCTCCAGAGGCAAAGTAAATCGACCGCGAATCCGACGACCATGCAAACTCGTCGACCCAGAGATCGAAATGGGCGGGCGCTGTGTCGGAAGCTTTGGCTTTAAGCAAATCCGCGACCGTCTTCTTCTCGCGGTCATAAAGCGCGAGCCGGAACTTGTCGCTCTCGTATCCATTCCGCGCCTGGCTCCGCCACGCCAGATACTTCCCATCCGGCGAGTACGCAGGATTGAAGTTGCCGCCGGCTGACGTGCTTACCTTCACCGGCTTTGCCGCGGGATCGATCAGATCAAGGGTAAAGATGTCCGCATGGGTCGAGACTGCCGGCACTGGATCGAAGTTTTCCGTAAACACCAGTTCCTTCGAGTCGGGCGAGATGTCGCAGCCGCAGCCCTGTTCGATCGAGGCATAGTCGGGCGGAACACCGTGCGTGTCGCCAGGGTTCAAATCGCGCATTCCACCACCGTCAACCAGAACCTGAAAGAGATGGGATTTTTTGTCGCCGGTGAAGTGGTCCCAATGCCGATAGAGCAGGTGCGTCCAGATCTGAGCCTTCACCTTGCTCGCTGCGAGCGCAGCATCTCTATCCGCATTGCACTTGTTCCCCGCTTCGAAGTCCGCCATTGAGATCGCCGGACAATCCGCATACACCGCGGACGTGAACACAATCGACTTCGAGTCCGGCGCCCACTTCGCGTTGTCGGCCTCGGTCGCAATCGCCGTCAGCTTCTTCGCATTGCTCGTCGCGCCCGTCGCCGCATCGAAGTCCGCGAGCCACACCTGCTGGCCGCCATCGCGACTCGAGAGAAACAGAATCCGCTTTCCGTCAGAAGAGAACTGGACGCCGGAATCGCCCGGCTGAGCGACGCTGATCTTTTGCGGTTCGCCGCCCGCAATCGCCTGCAACCACAGTTCTTGCGTCTTCGTGTTCTGGGCCAGATCGACCGTCGTCACCGCATACGCCAGCCACTTGCCATCGGGCGAAACGGCTGTATCGCCCAGACGCTTCATCTGCATCATGTCCTCAAACGTCATGGGGCGCTTGGGCGCGGATTGTGCGGGACAAAATGGCAGAAGTGCGAGGAATGAGGCGAAGGCGAGGAGCAATCGTGCGATCCCAGGTCTCAAATGCGAGACCGGGGGCACCCAGAGAGAAAGGCAAATGCAGGTCCTTCGACTGCGTCTCGCTGGCGCGAGACTGCGCTCAGGATGACATGGGTGAGCTTGGTTTCGTGCTATCCCAGGTCTCAAATGCGAGACCGGGGGCACCCGGAATTCGAGCGACAGAGAAGAGGGCATGACGTTCCTCACCGCGTGGCGCGAACGAACCATCCACGCGAAGAAAAAGTGTACACCGGAGGAGCAGTTCGCAGTTCGTAGTTCACAGTTCGCAGTGTGGAGTATTCGTGTTGGCGGGGGCATGCAGAGCTACGAACTAAGAACTGCGAACTATGAACTGTTTTACTTGTTCTCGTTGCCGGTCAGGCGGAAGGTGATCGTTCCCCAGAACAGCCGCGCCCGCATCTGCACCGGCAGATGGCGCTCGTCGTCGGTGTACCAGATCCAGATGTTGCCGCGGTTCTTGACCACGCCCGCGTCGGCGGTGGGCTGCACCCGGATTGTCTTGAAGGTGCCGAGCGGGGTCTTGATCTCCTCGCGCCCCTCCACCTTCATGGTCACCAGCACTGTGCGCTGGGCGTCGGCTACGGGAATCACGAAGCTATTACCGACCACCAGCTGCTGCGAGCCGGGGTAGAACACGCCGGTCAGCAGATCGGTTTCGCAGCCCTTCACTGGAGACTCCGCATGCTTGGCCTGGCCGGTGACCATATTCTTCTCGTCGAGGATCGATTTGGACGCCGCGTAGTCAATGTGGAGCGTGGAATTGAACTGGCGCCGGCCTTCGACAGTCTGCTTGTCGAAGTCGTACGTGCAGCCCTTGGCCAGGTCAAAATCGGATTGGAAGTTATCGACAACGTGAAAGATGAGATTGATGGCGCCGCTGGTAAACGCCGAGGCAATCACGCGCTCGCGATCGCCGGCCGCTTCAAAGTGAACGACTGCGGTGCCCGCGGGAAAGACACGCCAATCCACCGAATAGGTGAGGGTCTCTTTCTGCGGAAAGCTGAAGCCGGCGCGCGGCGGCGAGAGAATGGCGGTATCCTGGCCGGCCGCTGTGGCCGCCAGCGTAAGCACGAACATGAGGGTGACTGCAAAGGCGCGTGTCTTCAATGTTCGGCACGGCTCCTCATACATTGACCTGGCCCCTTTTCTTTTGACTTCACTTACGCGGAAAGCGCTCACCAGGCCCGGTGCATAAGAATCTCCAGCACCGGTCGCAGGCAGAGCAGGCTCAGGTACAGCAGTGCGGCCCCTAAAGCAGAATTGTACTCGCGGTGCTTGAGGTAAAGGGCGAACGAAAAGCCGCCCGTAGCCGCCTGGTTAACTGGCAGAGAAACAGCGGGTTTGCTTGATTCGCCCGACGGCCTGGCGGGTGTAAAGCGCGGGATAAATCGGGGCACGCTGCGGCAATAGTTGTCGAATTCTGGAAATGCGCCGCGAAGGAATTGCTCCTCTGACGCGATAACCGGAATGTAGATCGCAGCGAATCCAACCGCGAGCAGCAGCGCCAGCGGCCAACTGAGCAGTGCCACCGCGAACCCGGCAGCGATCAGTGTGGATCCCAGATAGAGCGGATTGCGCGTGTACGCATAGGGTCCCGAGACAGTGAGCTCCTGATTTTTCTTCACGGTGCCGGAAGCAAGCGCGCGCAGAGCCAATCCCGGAAGAACCAGTAGCAGGCTCCACGCGATCGCAGTTGGATGCGGCGCGCGGCGAACGACCTCCACGAGATAAACGGCTGCGGTGAGAAACCCCAATGGAACGCGAATGCGGCGCGCAACCTTCTGCCACCGCTGCGTGGGGCGGACCTTTGGAGGAGTGTTGTGGCTAGTCTGCTCGGTCATAGCGCAACCTCCTCGCCGAGCAGATCGTCGGCGGCGCGGAGGACATCGTCAGGCGCGATGGTGAGAAGGCCAGGATCGGGCGCGGAGCGGCGCGAGTGGTCGCGGCGGCTCTCCGGGTTGCGAAGGACGCGGGCGCGCGTGCCGTAGGGACCGTTGCGGCGGGGATCGGTGGGACCGTAGATGCCGACCACCGGACGGCCAAGAGCGCAGGCAAGGTGGAGCGGCCCTGTGTCTCCGCCGATGCAGAGAGCGACGCGGCGTGTGAGCGCGATCAACTGCGGCAGCGTTGCGGTAAGCGTTACGGCGCTTCCTGAAGCGATGGCGGCGGCGAGCGGCTCTTCGCCCGGCCCGGCGTTCACCACGACGTGCAATCCGCGCTGCGCGAGCCCTTCGGCGACGGCGGCGTAGCGCTCGGGCGGCCAGCGTTTGGCGCCCCAGCCGGCTCCCGGAGTGATGAGCGCAATGGGCCGAGCGGCGCCGGAGAATGTCGATGCGAGCCATGCGGCGCACCAGGATTCGGCTTCAGGATCGATAGGCAAAAGCGGGGCCGGCAGTCGCGCCTCGGCCGAGGAAAGCACGTCACCCGCGACCGCGGAGGCGAGTTCCATATCCTGCTCGATGACGTGCGCTCCGTGCGTGACGATGCGCTCAGTAAAGAACCACTGCGCGGGCCACTCGCGCGGCGCGGCCTCGCCGATGCGGCGTGGGCAGCCGCTCATGCGGGCGATGACTGCGGAGCGGATTGCACCCTGAAGGTCGAGGACAGCACTGTACTCCGCGGCACGGAGATCACCGCGCAGTGCTTTGATCGATTGGCGTGTTTTGGCGCTCAACGGATGGCGCTTCCATTCCCGGCTTGGGGCAAAGTGCAGACGATCGACAACCGGCATTGCGGTGTCGCGGTCTTTCCTGTTCCCTGTTCCCTGTTCCCTGTTCCCTGCCTTTAACAGCGCCTGCCAGCGCGGCTCGACGACCCAGCCGATTTGCCAGTCGGGATGAGCGAGCCGCAGCGCCGTGACCGCAGGCAGGGCGTGAAGAATATCGCCCATTGCGCCAAGGCGGACAATGAGCAGGCGGAAATTGGACTGCGTATGCAAAGTTTGATTTTCGCACAGCGATGCATCGAAAGACCCTCCGCGGATAGGGCCGACGGGAACAAGATCGATTACCGCTGGAAGATATCGATGGGATGGGTGAAGTCCGTGACCCGCATGTGCGCGGCGAGTGCGGGGTATTGGCTCTGGAGCTTGAGGTACATTTCCCAGGCCACACGCCGATAGCTGAAGTGGCCAGCGGGACCGGAGCGCAGCTCGGAGATGTATTGGGCTTCGGCGAAATCCATTTTGAACAGGGCTCGGATCCGTGTGGCCAGAGGGTAGAGGTAGGTGGCCGATTGCGCAGCCTCGACGACCGGGGCGGCGGCGATGACGCTGGCGGTGCGGTGGGCGGCGTCAATAGCGGTCCGGTATTCGGAGAGGATGCCCGCCTCGGCGAGGATGTCAGATCCGGCGGGCAGGTCGCCCGCGCCGGGGGTTTCATAGCCGTGCAGGGCGGTGAAGTCCTGGATGATCTGGGTGCAGCGGCGATGACGGTGGAAGTCGCGGAAGCCGCCGATGTCCATGAGAATGTCGAATCGGATGGCGGCGCCCGCGTGAAAGGCGCGGAGGGTCTCATCATGCCTGCCGCGGTGTTTCAGGCCGAGCTCGATGATTTCAGTAATGCGGGCAGCCGGCATGCCGGAGACGAAGTCGCGAAGCTGGCGGTAAGGGTGGCGGCTGGCAGAGTAGAGCAGCGTGGCGGCGAGCTCGATTTCGAGACTCTCGGTGCGCTCAACGAGATCGACGAGCGGGGCTGCGGCGGGAGGCAAATCCTTCAGCAGCTCGGCTGCGGCGCGCGCCAGCTCTGCGCGAGTCTGGATCAGGTAATCGCTGGGCTGGGCGTATTTGACGAGAGTGGGCGCGGTGCGGACCTCGCGCGTGAAGAGAGCGGCCGCCTGGGCGGCGATATCCGGCGCGGTTTCAACGTCGAGCGCGGCGATCTTGTCGATGAAGGTCTGGGCTGCCTTGGCGTTCAGATTCCATGCAGGACCCGTGGCGGCTTCGCGCAGCTTCTCGCCGAGCAGGCGAATCTCGGCGGCGGGATGGGAGAGCAGGCGCGACACCTGATTTTCAAGCGTGCGGGCGCTCACGATCTGGCCAAGCGATGTGTTGGTGGCGAGAGGAAGCAGGTAGCGCGCAACGTCAAAGGCACGGGCGCGGAGGGTGCGCTCGTAGGCGTCAGGCTTCAGGCCGTCAGGGCGGGCCACGCGGCGGCGGAGCAGATCGACGACGGCGATCGTGGTTCGCTTGTAAGCGACGAGGAGCGAGTCGATGGTGCGCTCGTAGAGCTCCTGAGAGTGATTGTCGCCCGCAAAGTCGGGGTAGTAGAAGCCGGACTCGAGGAAGTTTTGATAGCGCGTGGATCGCTCCTGCCCGTCCCAGCGGGTCTCGTCGACCAGAACGATGGCGGCAAGCAGGGACAGGCGCTCGACGGCGAAGGCGATGTGGGCGAGGTCGGCAATCGACCGATGTCCGTATTGAAAATAAAAGGTGTTAAGGAACTGCTCGGCCCGCTGCGCGCTGATTTCGGCCAGGGAATCCCGCATCGAAAGTGCCGAGCGGGAGTACTTGGCCATGGCATAGGCGAGGATCTCGGGATCAGCGCCATGGATGGCGATGACTTCGGTTTGATTGCGCGCAGACAGGGGAAGCGAAGATTCACTGGACATGAGGATGGTCTCGCGGACAGAATACGTCATAAGGGAGCATCCGCGCCCGAGCGGCGGAGTGGGAGCCCTGACGGGGAAGCGCATTCATGAGAGAGGAACCCCCCGTAAGCACGGGAGCAGCCATGCGGGAGTTTCTGGTGCGAACGTCGCACAAACCGCGGCCCTTGCCGGCAGGCCGCTGGGCGATGACCCAGCGCTGGAACGACCTGCTGTTTGCGCACTGGCCCATCGCGACGGGCAAAATGCAGTCGCTGCTGCCCGATTGGCTTGAAGCCGATACGATCGAGGGTTCGGCGTGGCTTGGCGCTGTGCCGTTCTGGCTTGACCGCATCAAAGTCCGCGGCATGCCCGCGATTCCAGGGCTGCGCAGCTTTCCTGACCTGAATTTACGAACTTACGTGCGGGACCGATTCACGGGAACGCCGGGTTTCTATTGCTTCAGCGTGGATTCAAGCAACCTGCTGGCGGTGGCTGCGGCGCACCTCGTCTACCACCTGCCGTATTCGTTTGCGGAGATGTACCTGGAGCCGCGGTCGGAGCGCGAGTTTGCGTTCTATAGCCGGCGGCGATTCTCTCGGCGCCAGGTGATCTTCAAGGCGCGATACCGGGGCCTTGGGCCAACGCGAGCGACGGCGGAGATACGGCCGGGGTCGCTTGAGTATTTCTTCACGGAACGTCCCTGCGTATTTTCGACCAATCGCTCAGGTGAGCCGATCAAGGCGAATCTGCACCATGTTTCGTGGCCTCTGGAAGAGGCGGAGGCGGAGATCGAGCGCAATGACCTGGCGGCGGCGGTGGGCCTGGCTCTGCCTGACCGGGAGCCGGTGCTGCATTACTCGCGGAGGCTTGCGGTCTACGTGTGGCCCGCGGAGCTGGCGCGTCCGGCGTTGGCGGCACGCCCGGTGGCGGTAGCGGCGACGCCGACGTAGAAAAGCAGCTCTTAGCCGTCAGCTATCAGCCTTTAGCTTTGCTGTGCTCGGCGGGCGGCTGCGGCTGTATGGCCGGCGGCGAGCTGCGGGCAGGCTGCGGCTTAACGGATGCGCCCTACGGATGGGCGGCGCTGGGATATGGCTTGGATCCGTCGGCGACGATCACGTCCGACGTCTCCTGCTTGCCGTTACGGATGTAGGCCAGCCTGGCATCGGTTCCGGGCTTCATCACGAAGATCTCACCGATCAATTCGGCTGTATTCTTCACCGGCTTGCCGTTGATGGCAACAATGATGTCGCCTTTCAACAGGCCGGCTTTTTCAGAGGGGCTGCCGGGAACGACCGCGCCGATCGACGATCCAGGCCTGACGACGTGAGCCTGCGCTCCGGTTCCGCTCGTCACGTCCAATAGCTGAAGCCCGATCACGCCGTAGGGTTTGACAACACAGATCGACATCAGATCGACATTCGTGCCGCTTTTCTCTTGCGACCACGAGCGGCCCCCGTCCTGGGTATGGAGCACGATGCCGCCACGGCCCACGACCCAGCCTGACCGCGGAGAAACAAAGCTGACCTCGTCCAAGTCCTCATGGGTGCCGCTGGCCTGCGTCTTCCACGTAACGCCGCCATCTTCGGTGTGGAGAATGACGCCATCATGGCCTACAACCCAGCCCGACAGCGGAGTGATGAAAACGGCCGACATCAAGTCCGCCCTGGTGCCGCTGGCCTGGAATCTCCACGTGCTGCCGCCGTCATCGGTGTGCAGGATCGTGCCTTTCCTGCCAACCACCCAGCCCGAAGTCGCTGTTGGAAACGCCAGACCGATTAAGGACCGGACTGTGGGGCTGTCTTGCCGTTTCCAGGTTTTGCCGCCGTCCTGGGTGTGAACAATCGCGCCATCAGACCCCGCCGCCCAACCTAATTGGCTGTTGATGAAGGTCACGAAGGAAAGGAAGCCAGGCGCCCCGCTATTCTCCTGGCTCCAGGTGCTTCCGGCGTCCTCAGTATGCAGAACAATGCCCTGGTCTCCGACAATCCAGCCAATATTCGGCTCAACAAAGGCGACCTCGCTGAGGTCATCGGTGGTTAGACCCTTACCCTGCTGGCTCCATGTTGCCCCACCATCGTCCGTGTGGAAAATGGCGCCGCCGCTGCCAATGACCCAGCCCGACAGCCTTGTAGGAAATGCGACCGAGTAAAACGTTCCCTTGCTTGTGTTCTTTGTGGTCCATGTATCGCCGCTGTCTTCGGTCTGGATCATCTTCGCCTGATCGCCTACCGCCCAAGCAGACCAGGGTCCGGCGGGCTCGGGGCTGGAGATCGCCGCCGGCGCCGGATGTTTGGAGCCGAGACCGCCATCCTCTGGACTTGAGATGAAATGCTTCCAGATCAAGAATGACCCAACGAGGACAATCAGGCATACAGCAGCGACGATCGCCGCCAGCCGAGGACTCTTCGCCGGCCCGGCCGGCTCGCGCTCCCGGAGCGCCGCGCGCACCTCAAGAAATGCGCTGAGGAGCCAGGCAATCGAAAGGAAGAGCAGGGAGACAAAGAACACAGCAAAACTGATTGCGCCCCAGTCAGGCTTTTGAGAAAACGCCTGGCAGGAATCTGAGAAGCGGTAACTGACGAGGGTTCCGGTGAGCCAGGCTGGGGCGTTGCCGTGCCACACGGTGGCGCAGCTCCTGAGTATGTAGAAGCCCACGGTCGCCACAACGAGGGCAACGCAGCCGGAAGCACCTTTAACAAATGCCAGAAAGCCGCGAGGCACGTATCCGAAGACCGGCCAAGCCTTGCGCCCGCCGCTGAATTTGTGCGGCCACATCGCGCGCATTCCGAGCCGAACGATCAGGTAGCCGCAGAGAACGATGACGATGTGCTCGCCGACCCACCAGAAGACTTCAAGGAAAGGATGGTCATGAACAATTACCCACGCCGAATCAACGTCTGCCCCCATCCAGCTAAGCCACTTGGGGGTGACGCCGTTGGTGAGAATCGGAGTGCAGTATTTGACCAGGCCGAAGAGCCCGACCAATCCCCAGACGATCATGATGCAGGCGCCGAAGCCCAGCAGAACCCATCCCAGGATCCTGAATTTGAGCGGCTGAAGCGTGGGCAGCACTTCAGTGGATTCGCTCGGCGTGTGGCGGCGATAACGCCTGAGGCGCTGCAGGCCGGACCGGAACCATGCCAAACCGCCCGCGCCCACAAACAGCGACAGAAACGCAAAGAGAGAGAGGCCGAATTGGGAGCTGGTTGTATTCGACGTGCCAAAAAAAACGGTATAAAGGCAAAGCAAAATGAACCCGGCCGCGGCGACGCAAACGATGGAACCCGCCAGAACCGCGATCCAGCTAACGACCATGGCTTGTACACGCCGGCTGGCGAGCACCGGCTGCACCAGAGCGTCGTGACTCAATTCGTAGTAGGTGCTGTCCGATCTCCGGTCCGTGCGCAGCAGACGCCGGTCGACCAATTGGCTCAAGGTCTCGCGCGGCAACTTCAGTTGGCGAAGCAGTTCGCGCTCCTCGACGCTGAGCCTTCGACCCTCAGGACTGATGAGATATTGCTCGCACAGAACCCGGACCGCGCCGCGCAGGTATCTGACCGGGAGCGACCGGATGGCATCCGTGTAGAAGTTCTCAAGCGTCTCGGTCAGTGCGGCATCGCCACCCAGATCCTTGAAGCTGACAACAATTTCTCCGCTCGAAAGCTTTTGTTTGAAAGCGGCAATGGTCTCGATGCGCTGGCAAATCAATTGCAGGTGGAAGGGTTCCACATGCCGCCCGCCCGAGCTGCGAGCCCCGGAAGCCGATTTGGTGAGATAAGCAAGAATCGAGCTCACGACGTCGGGCTCCAAACGAAAAGCCCGCGTGGATGCATCTGTGGACTCGATTTCCGCCGGACCGGTGATGGCCTTCGATGCCATCTCGTAGGTCAGCGGCGCCAGGCGGTAGCGATGATCGAGAATCTCCGGTATGTGATCTGAAGCTTCTTCAAGCAACCCCAGGAAGTCTTCGCGCAGCGACAAAACCACCCGGATCGAAGCTGGACCCTCGCTGGCGGCCGACTCAATTGCCGCCTGTGACGGCGGAGCAACGCCGCGAATCAAATAGCCCAGCTCGGAAAGAAACCCCTCCCGAGCCTCCTGCGATTGCAAAGTGAACAATTCCTCAAATTGATCGAGTATCAGGACCGGCGTCAGGAGAATATCGTTGCGCCAGAATTCAACAGTCTTGAAAAAACTCCAGAGTGAGCTGGTATCTCCCGGAACGTACTCCACCTGCTGCCGCTCGGCTTCCGCCTTCACGCCTTCGAAGACTGAAGCCAGCGGACCCGTCTTGGTGTCGTTGACCCGCACAAAAAGCGGCAGGCTGTTTGCTTCTCGAAGGCGAGGCGCAACGCCGGCGTTGAGCAGCGAGGTCTTGCCCAGGCCGGACTTGGCATACACAATCACCAGCCGATTGGCGAGGATCTGATCAGTCAACGCGACAGAGGCCGGCTCGCGACCGAAAAACGTGCGGCGAGAAAACTCGTCGTCGCGGAACGGTTGAGCGCCGGGATATCGGTGGAGGGTTTCCATCAGGTCTCTCTATCGGTTGCGGCGCTGATACTCGCGCTTCAGGGTTGAAATGATCTTGGAGAAGTCTTCGTCGAAATCCGTCTCCCGCAGTTCCATTTCATCGAATTTACGCAGCGCGTCAACCCGGTCCTCATTGGCCAGCTCAGCCGTGCGAACAGGAATCAGAAACGATCCTCGCACGCGCAGAGCGCGCTCGCATGCCAGCGCCACTTCCTTGTTCACATAACTGTCGGTCTTCTGGCAGAAGGCGGGCGTGTAGAGCACCAGCACAAAGTCCGATGCGTCCAGGTCATTCTCGATGCGCTTGTTCCAGTCGTCTCCGCCCTGCAAGGACTCCTGATCGAGCCAGGGCTCGAAGTATGCCTTTTGCAGCGCGTCAAACACTCTCGAGGCCAGTGCCGCATCCTCTCGCGCGTAGCTGATGAACACGCGAGGACGAGGCCCCAGCGGCATGGCTTGCCCCACAAACCCGCCGTCGGCCTCCAGTCTCTGCGAAAGTTTGGTGAGAAAATCTCCGACGTCATCGTCTTCCAGTTCGACGCGCGTGCCGCGCTGATAAAAGAGGATCATCTCGTCGCGATCCGATTGGATGAGGCCATCGAGAGGCTCGGCGGCGATAGCCGGGCCGCTGCGATTGAGCTCCAGCGCGCGGAGAAGGATTTTGAGAAGAATGCGCAGATCCCAGTGCTTGATTCCGAAACCCACGAACAGGAAGCTCTGGCCAACGCGCTTGAGAACGCGCAACAGGCTATTGGGTAGCGGCGGCCGCTCAGAGACGACCCTGATCAGAAAGTCGAGCACGTCATTCTCGCTGAGCACCAGCGAGGAAGGCTCCTCTGCGCTGCCAAACAAGTGGAAGACAACGGGCGAAGCCGGAGTACCAGGCAGCACAAACTCGGGGTTTTCTCTCTTGTCGCCACGCAGATGATAGCGGTGGGAGATCGGCGTTTTTCCCGCCGCCTTAAGAGCCTGTTCCAGCATCGAATCCTGGCCGGTGGTCACAATGAGCGAAAACGGAAGCGCCGCCAACTGCTCGTGCACGGATGAGGGACTATATTGGCGCGACGCCAGGACCATCTCCGCAGTGGCGCGGAGAGTGGTCGGCCCGAATCCCTCTGTGTCTTCGTATTGCTGAGCAAGCGCCGCCAGAGTATTCCCGTTGGGGGAACGGTCATCCTCTTCCAGCTCGTGGGAGAGGCGGAGCCTGAGTTCCTCAGCCAGCGTGTTGCCGCTCTGCGATCCATTCTTCGCGGAAGACGACTTGACGGGAATCTCCGAGCCGAGCATGAGAACGCAGTTGCCATGCCGGAGAGAACCAACCAGATTATTCCAGTGCCGCTCTTTCACTCGTCCTCCACCGGCGACTCGGCAACAGCGATGCTGATCCCAGGGTCTCTGTCACGAGCAATGCTCAATCTCGGACGACGGCGCTACTCATGGGACGTTCGAATGCGCTGCGGGGACTCTGGTTTCAACCGGGGATTTCATTCTACCTCGCGGACGCGGGCGAATCCACAGCCAGTTTCCTTCCCTGGCTTTTTTTGCACTCGGGCTGAACGCCGGGGACCATGCGCGAGCGCCCAAAGGAGCAGGCGAGCCGTGCGAAGCCGGGGATGGTTGGGAGCGACAGACAAGGAAGCTCCGGTCCACATGATGTAGACCGGATGCCTGCCTGGCAGAAGAAACGCCCGGTGTGACGCCCAACTCAGAAAGTGAGTTTGAGAGCCAGTTGAATAAGACGCGGATTGTTCACCGTGGAGTTCACGGCGCCGAATCCAGCCGCGTTGATGTCGTTGACCGGGCTACCGAATTCAGGGTGATTAAACAGGTTGAAGAACTCGGCACGGAAGTTCAAGCCCATCCCTTCGCGAGGCAGCGCGATCTGCTTGACGAAGGAGAAATCGGTGTTGACGAAATCGGGACCGATGGCCGGGACGCGCGAGGCACTGCCCAGCTCGCCTTCGGCGGGCGCAGCGAACGCGGCGGGGTTGATCCACTGATGCTGCCCATGGTTGGCGGCGGAGGGGTTCTTACCGGCAACCTGATCGGGCCGATTGAAGTTATTGTCGTTGCCGCCGGCATTGAAGGTGGTGCCCGATCCGTTGAAGCTGTCAATCAACGGAACCGGGAACCCAGATGAGACTCTCTCGATGAGAGTCAATTGGATGCCGCCGAGAATGGCGTTGGTCGTGTTATTCCAACTGTTGCCGAATTGCTTTCCGCGGCCGAAGGGCAAATCGTAAATCACGCTGCCCGTGAAGCTGTTATCGAGATTGATCTGTGACAAAGCCCAATCGAGTTTTTGCCAGTTGGGCAGCCCGAAATAAGGGGCGCTGAGTTCGGAGCCCAGGCCGTCGGAGAGGCCGTTGTCGTAGGTGCGCGAGTAGGTATAGGCCAGCAGCGCGTAGAGGCCGTTCTTGGCGGTTTTGGTCTCGGCCTTCACCTGGAACGAGTTGTAATTCGTCTTGCCGGGGTCACCGTAGAGCAGGATCGAATTGAAGTTCGAAGGAGTGTACGGATAGAAATAGGGCGCGCCGCCGGGCAGACAACCAATTGTGTAGCCGGAAATGGCTCCGCATCCCGACGGGCTACTGACAGTGAGGGCGTTGCCGATGACCGTCAGATGGCCGCCGACCGACCCGGCGTAACCCGCAGTGAGCAGAATGTTGCCGGGCAGCTCGCGTTCGATGTTGGCGTTATATTGGTGAACCCGGCCCGGCTGGAAGTTGGTTGGCTGGTAGGCGTATGTGCCCACAAAGCTGGATGTGTCCTGCGGGGTGGGCAACAAGGGGAAACCTGTGGACAGCGTGAAGTTCAACTCCGGCGTCTGGTCGCCCACGGTGGCGCAGTATGAAGTTGCAAAAGCGCAGCCGGTTGAAAATGTAGCCGGAAGCTGATCGGACTCGCCGAGGTTCGGCGGATTCTGCCAAAGGCCCTGCGCGCCCTGGTTCCATGCAGAATCGTGATAGATGCCGAAGCCGACGCGAACTACGGTCTTATCGCTGCCCAGAACTTTCCAGGTGGCGCCCACGCGCGGTTCGTATGCGCCCCAGAACATATTGATGCCGGCCGCATTGCTCACGCCGCTTTTGCCGGCGATGAGCAGATCGCCCGTTGATGGAATGTAGTCGGCCATGCGGTTATGGACCTCGGTGACCGGAGTCGTCATGTCCCATGCAAGGCCGAGATTGACAGTGAGCGAGGGGGTGACGCGCCAATCATCTTCGACGAAAGGCCGGTAAATTTTCCAGCGGCGGCCGGTGACGGCGCCATCGTAGACCTGATCATGGACGCCCAAGCCGGTCATTCCCATCAGCAGGTCGGCTTCGGTACTGCCGGGAGCGCTGCCAACGCCGGTGAAGTCTCCGAAGAGGCCGACGATCCAAAAGCCATCCTGGAAGGCCTCGGTACCGACGTTCATCTGATTGGCGCGAAGATCGATGCCGGCGTGAATTTCATGCTTGCCGCGAATCAGGTCGAGGTCGTCTTTGAAGGAGTAGATGTCGGTACCACCTTGAAACGGGGCGTAGCCGCGATCGCCGAGAGACCAGTAACCCAAAACTTCAGTGGAGACCAGGCCTTGACTGTATGAGCCGCCGGGCAGCGGGGTGCCTCCGGATGAACAGCCGAGATTCGCGCCGGGAATCCCCAGCTTGGCAGACTCGCACGTGAAGTTATCCTGCGAGGCAATGTAGTCGAAGATGCGGTCGTAGCCAACGGTGGCCTGGTTGAGCGTGTTGGGCGAGAACACGTGGGTTTCGCCGAGCGCGGCATTGCGCGCGTGGTTGATGAGGGTCTCATTGCTGCCGAAAGCATTGCCTTCTGCCAGGTACGGCGCGGGCGCGCCGCCGGGCGCGAAGGTTCGCGCCTGATCGTAGCTGAATCGGGCGAAGGCATTGTCGTTGGCACTAAACGCCTGATCGAGACGAACGTCGAGCTTGGTTTCGTTCAAGGCGCGCACCGGCTCGGTGACGTAGTTGTAGCTTGCGCCAACAACGCCCGCGTTGACGTTGGGTGGAGGATAGAGATTGATCATGGACTGGCCAACATGGTCGACGAGGTTGGAGGGAATCTTGTTGCAGTTGAGTCCCGTGGCCTGACTGCCGTTGGAGTTGGCTGCGATCGGATTGCCTGAGCCGTCGCACTGAAAGTAGGGATTCTCCGCACCGACCATGTTCGGATTGGCAATGACCGGGACGAAGGAGGAGCCGATCCCAGAGAGCGGGTTGCCGAAGGCGTCGGCGGAAAAGTCGCCGCCGCGCATGGCCAGCGAAGGAACCAGGCCGGTGTAGACGATACCTTCACGTTGATACTTCTGCTCGCCATCGACGAAGAAAAAGGTTTTGTTCTTGCGAATGGGTCCGCCGACGGAGCCGCCAAACTGGTTCAGGTTGAACTTCGCGGTTGAAGTGGCGAAATCGGCTCTGGCGTCGAGGTCGGTGTTGCGGACGAACTCGAAGAGCGATCCATGGAGGTCGTTCGATCCGGATTTTGTGGTCACCAGGACGGTGGGTCCGGCGCGCGTGCCGTATTCAGCGGAGTAGGTGTAGGTGAGCACCTTGAACTCCTGGATGTCGTCGATCGAGGAGAAGATTCCGATACCGCCTGCGGTCAGCTCGTTATTATCCACGCCGTCCAGCAGCCAGTCCGTGCTGTTGGGGCGCGAGCCGCCTACCGACAGGGAGTATGAGCCGCGGGCCGACACTTCGCTGTCGGTGGCTCCCGTAAAAAAGCTGCCGGTACTGGTCTCTGCCGTGGCGCCGGCGGTGAGCGTTGCCAGTTGAACGAAGTCGCGGCCATTCAACGGCAGCTGCGACACCTCCTGCGAAGTGATGACCTGGCCGAGCGACGGATTGGTCGTCTCTACAGCGACTTCCTCGCCGGATACCGTTACGGTGGTGGTCACGCTCGCAGGCTGGAGCGCAAAGTCGAGCTCGCGGGCCTCATCCACCTGGAGGCGCAGATCTTTTGAGACGGCGCTTTGAAAGCCCGGCGCGTCGACTTTAATGTCATAGGCCCCCACGGGGAGCAGCGGGATCAGATAATGTCCGGCACTGTCGGTCTTCGTGTCGCGCACGAGGCCAGTGCCCTGAGAGGTGACGGCAACGGAGGCGCTGGGAATCGCCGATCCTGACTTATCGTCGACATTGCCGCTGAAACTTCCGGTGGCCTGGCCTCGGAGGGCAGGCGCGAACCCGATTGCGAGTACGCAGGCTATTGTGAGAACAAGCGTGCTAAGAGAATTTGTCCTGGCGAAAGAATTCATCGAGCTGAAACAATTTGCGCGGGCCAAAGTGCTTTTCATATTTAAACCCCTTTCGGATGAGGTGGTCTTGTAGCGGAAGCGCCTGGCAGGCGCCGGGCCTTGAGAAAAACTTGCAGCATGTTTGTCGTCGCGTGAGGAAGAACGGTTTTACCAGTCCCGCTTTCAGGAACGATCGTCTAAAAGCGGTGATCGGCGAGGTACTTGTCTTTTCCCGTGAGAATAAAAGAAATTGCAATTACGCTTGCGAGGACCGCAATGAACCGCAACGGGAAGACTCCAGGTGTTTAGACTGTATGAACTTGCCCGCCAAAAGTCAACGCGGTTTTTTGCACTGTGGCCGGGCGAACTGAGTTGCCGGCTTATGTGGCTGTGCCATCCGCCATTCGCGAATCGCCCGGAAGTGCCCATCTATAATGAGCCCTGGAAAGATTGAGCTATGGAAGGGCGCGCTCCGTACAACGGACGCGCAGAGGTCGACAGAGTTATGGGAGATTTGCAGGGAAGAATTGCGCTGGTGACGGGCGGAGCGCAGGGAATCGGGCGCGCGATCGCCGAGGAGCTGGCCGCGGCCGGCGCGACCCTGGCGCTGGCGGATGTGAACGAAGCGAAACTCGCCGAGACTGTGGCCGAGATGAAGGCTCAGGGGATCGATGCGACAGCCTTCACCGTCAACGTGTCGAGCGAGGAATCGATTGAGGCCGGAGCCAAGGCGATCCTGGAGAAGTTCGGTAAGGTGGAGATCCTGGTGAACAATGCCGGAATCACCCGCGACAATTTGATGCTGCGCATGAAGCGCGCGGACTGGGATCTGGTGCTGAACATTAATTTGACGGGCGCATTTCTGCTGACGCAGGCTCTTCTGAGCCCGATGCTGAAGAACCGCTGGGGACGGATTGTGAGCATTGCCAGTGTGGTGGGGCGCGCGGGACAGGCGGGCCAGGTGAACTACGCAGCGTCGAAGGCCGGCCTGATCGGGTTGACGCGGTCGCTGGCGCGGGAAGTGGCATCGCGCGGCATTACCGTGAACGCTGTGGCGCCGGGATTTATTGAGACGCCGATGACGGCGGTGCTGAGCGATGAACAGACCAAGGCAATGCTGGCGACGGTTCCGCTGGGACGGCGGGGAACGCCTAAAGACGTGGCGCAGGCGGTCAAGTTTCTGGCCTCGGATGCCGCGTCGTACATCACTGGTCACGTGCTTGACGTGAACGGCGGGATGTTCATGGGCGGGTGAGAACTATGGTGGTATGAAGGTAGTATAATAGTAGTATGAAGACGAAGACATCCATCACGATTTCTTCCTCCCTGCTGGCCGAGATCGATCGCCGAACCGGCAAGAGTGGCTCACGATCCGCTTTTGTCGAAGGGGTGCTCCTTGCGTATCTGAAAGCCAATGCCCGCCGGGCCTCTCAAGCTCGAGACCGTGAATTGCTCGATGGAGCCTCAGAGCGCTTAAATCGGGAAGCGCTCGATGTTCTGGAGTATCAGGCTTAGCCGGTCGATGAGACGAGGCGAGCTCTATCGTGTACGGAAGCCTGGCGGCGATCCGAAGGAGCACAGGGTCTTTGTAATCGTAAGCCGTCAGGCATTGATCGAATCGCGTTTTTCCACTGTGATTTGCGCGCCCGTGTTCAGTACCGGCGAAGGGCTGTCCACACAGGTTCCCGTGGGAATCGACCAGGGCCTAAAACACCAGAGCTGGATTATGTGCGACAACCTCGTGAGTCTTCGCAAGTCTGAATTGACCGATTATGTGGGTTCTCTATCGAGCCAGCAGTTAACCGATCTGAATCGTTCGCTCGCGTTGGCTTTGGAACTGCCTTTATAGAGCCATCAAGCACGGGCTGGAAGCGCACGAGCAGACGAGTCAGCATTCCTCGCGCGGTGGTCGGCGCGGCCCGGCGATGTCCATACTGCCGTTCCACCCAAAGTCATCAAAACGCCTAAAGTTCCGCCGCCATCCTGCCGATAAACGGGCGGGAAGGTTCGCATGGCGGCATGTGCGGAAGCGGCGGAACCGATAGAAATGTCCGATCAACCGGTGTGCGCGGCGCCGCCGGTGGCGGGGGTGCGCTACGTGGCGCGTCAGCCGATTCTCGACTTGCGCGGCAAAGTGCACGGCTATGAGCTGCTTTTCCGGCACGGCACTGAGGCGGTATTTTGCGGGGATGGCAACACGGCCACCCGAACCATGCTCGACAGCACAGTGCTGTTCGGGCTGGGACGGCTGACGACTGGCCTGCCCGCGTTTGTGAACTGCACGGAAGAAGCCCTGATTCGCGATTGGGTTCATGTGCTGCCCTCAGGCATGACGGTGCTGGAGATCCTGGAGGATATCGAGCCTTCGCGGCCGGTAATCGAAGCGTGCCGGCGACTGAAGGCTTCGGGATTCCGCCTGGCGCTGGACGATTTCGTCTGGCGGCCGGGGATCGAACCCCTGGTGGAGATCGCCGATTACATCAAGGTGGATTTTTGCGCTACCGACCGCTTGGAACGGCGCAGGCTGCTGGACCGGCTGAGGGGCGTTACGGTTGCGCTGGTGGCGGAAAAAGTCGAGACGCAGGAGCAAGTGCACCACGCGCGCGACGAAGGCTTTACTTTGCTCCAGGGATATTACTTCTGCCGGCCCATGCTGCTGGAAAACCGCAAAATTCCCGCCAACCGGCTCTCTCACGTCGCGATTCTGCGGCTGATGGAGAGCGAGAGCATGGACCTGCACGATCTGACCCGGCAAGTGGAGCGAGACACTTCGCTTACTTACCGCCTGCTGCGGCTGATCAACTCGCCGGCTTGCGCCATGCAGCAGGAAGTGCGCAGCATACAGACAGCGCTGATCGCTGTCGGCGAGGAGACGTTCCGGCGCATGGCCACACTGGCCATTGCCAGCGAATTGAACGCGGGCCAGCCGGCGGAGTTGTTGCGCATGGCGTTTGTGCGCGCGCGATTCTGCGAGCTGGCGGCATTGTTTGCCGGGCTGGATCACACCGAGCAGTATCTTCTGGGCCTGCTGAGCCTGCTTCCGGCGATGCTGCGAACCCCCATGAATGATCTGGCGCCGGCGCTGCCGCTGCGCGATGAGATCCGCCGGGCGCTGCTGGGCGAGAAGATCCCGGAACGCTGCCTGCTCTGCTGGTTGGAAGGCCACGAGCGCGGCAAATGGGGACTGTGCGACCTGATCGCGGAACGGCGGGAGCTCCGCCAGGAGGACCTGTTCCAGTGCTACGAAGAAGCGCTCGAATGGGCCGAGGCCGTGTTGCAATTCTCCTGATCGTGCGGGCGGCCAGGCCGGATTTGCCGCGCCGTTTCAAGTCCATCGAAACAAGTGCCGATAGGCACTGCGGAGGCCAACTGTGGCAACGGACACGCTACCCGCGGAATGTGCGGAGAACCCCATGGCGGAGCCGGGCGACGGAGTGCGCTATGTGTCGCGGCAGCCGATCCTCGACCTGCACAGCAAAGTGCATGCCTATGAGTTGCTGTTCTCGGGCGGGCCGGGAAATGCGCCAAGCGGCGACCGCGAGATGGCCGCGCGCACCATGCTCGACAGCACAGTACTGTTCGGACTTGAGAAGCTGACCTGCGGGCTGCCGGGATTCGTGAAGTGCACTGCGGAGATGCTGACCGGGTCGCTGGTCGAAATGCTTCCACCGGCAATGACGGTGCTGGAGACTCGTCGACGCCGTCAACGGTCCGCCAGAACTGCTGGACGCTTGCCGAAACCTGAAGGCCGCGGGGTACCGGCTGGCGCTGGACCAATCGATTTGGGATCCGCAGGCAAAGCCATTCGTTACGATCGCCGACTACCTGAAGGTGGATTTTCTGCGCACCAGTCCCCGCGAGCGGCAAACGCTGCGCGGACAAGTAGGCGACACAATGGCGGCGCTGGTGGCGGAAAAGGTGGAGACGCAGGAACAGTTTCGCGCGGCGACGGACGAGGGATTCACGCTGGTGCAGGGTTACTACTTTTGCCGGCCGGTAGTGCTGGGAAGCAGACAGATACCCGCGAACAGGCTGTCGCAGCTTGAGATTCTGCGGCTGCTGAAAGACGACTCGCTGAACCTGCACAAGCTTACGCAACTGGTGAAGCGCGATGCTTCGCTGACGTATCGATTGCTCAAGCTGATCAACTCGCCCGTGTGCGCCATGCCGCAGGAAGTGCACAGCGTGCAGGCGGCCTTGCTGGCGGTGGGCGAAGAGACGTTCCGGCGCATGGCGACTGTGGCCATTACCAGCGAGATGAACGCGGGCCAGACTCCGGAGTTGCTGCGCATGGCGTTTGTGCGCGGGCGATTCTGCGAGCTGGCGGCGCAAGCGAGCGGACTGGATAGTACCGAACAGTATTTGCTGGGACTGCTGAGTCTGCTGCCCGCGATGCTGCGCGCGCCGATGAAAGACCTGGCGCCAACCATGCCGCTACGCGAAGAGATCAGGCGGGCGCTCATGGGCGAGGAGATCGACGAGCGGTGCCTGCTCCACTGGCTGGAGCGCTATGAGCTGGGCGACTGGGCGGGATGCGGCGAGATCGCGACCGCGCGGGCATTGGACGAAAACGGATTGCTGTGCAGCTACCAGGAGGCCGTGGCCTGGACGGAGGCCGCACTGTATTTCGCGTGAGCGGCCGCGCGCGGCCTCGGCGACTAAGCGGCGCGGCTTTGATAAACGTCTGAGGGCTGCACCGCGCACAGCGCCGCAACGAGCGCCGGTATAGAATCCCTGCGAGTCTTTAACCGGACCATCGGAGGGATCCAATGAGCGAAACCGGCCTTCCAGACCCATCCCATCTACCCGCGGAGCCTGACGGAACCGCGCCACCCGCCCAGGCCGCGCTTCGTGGCCCGATGACCTTCGGGCAGATTCTGGATCGCGTGCTGCAACTGATGCGGGCCAATGGGGCGCTCTTTGTGGGCATCGGGCTGGCGCCCGCCGCGGCCCTCATTACCTACTTCGGGATGATGTTTGCGGCTTTCTTCCCGGTGCTGAAGCCGATATTGCTGCACCAGACGCCGAATCTTTCGGCCACGACGATCGTGTCGCTCGCCGTGGCGTACTTTATTGGCGTCGCGATGATGATTTTGATTTACGCGCTCTACGAGCCTGCGGGAATCTACGCCGCGCTCCAGGCGAACTCTGGAACGCGGGTGACGCTTCGCGAGTCCTGGGCCGTGGCGTGGGCCAAAGCTGGGCGCTACGTCTGGCTGTCGATCCTGCGCGCGCTGATTGTGATGCTGCCCATTTTGGTATTCGGCGCTTTGATTGTTGGAACGGTCGGCCTCTCGATGGCGCATGGCCGGGGCGGCGTGGATCCTTCACTCGCGGTGATGATCTTCCCGCTGTTCATGTTGCTCTATCTCGCGTGGATGGTCTATACCGTGCTCATCATGCTGCGGCTGGTGCTGGCCGTGCCGGCGTGCGTGACTGAGAATTTAAGCGCATGGCAAAGTTTGCGGCGCAGCAATCAACTCACCAACGGCGCCAAGGGACGTATTTTTCTGCTCGGGTTATTGATCTACGCCATCGCGTACGCCGCGTTTCTGGTGGCCGAAGTGGTCATCTTCTTTCTGGGCGCGATGGCCGCGCTGGTGGGGATGTTGCTGCATCTGGCCATGTCTCCCTGGGGGTACATCGGGATCGGCGTTGCTGCGACTGTCTTCGCCTGCGCTTACCTTGTTTGGATCGCTGTGGTCGCAGGAACTTACTGCACTTTGTTTGCGGTGGTGTACCAGGACCAGCGGCTGCGGCTGGAAGGGGTTACGGCGGCGACCAAGGTTTGATACAGGAGCAAACTATGGCGCCATTGCTGCGCCCGATGACATTGGGCGAGATTCTCGACAGGACATTTGAGATTTACCGGAAGCGATTTATCGCATTCGCGGGATTATCCGCTATCCCGCCCCTGGCCATGATTCTCGTTAGAATTCTGGACGAGTTTTGGTGGAAGACTCGCCCGCAAGACCTCGCTCGACTTTTCGGCATCTTCAATATCGGTGCTCCGCTCTATTTGCTCGCAATCTTCCATGTCAGTATCGCTTTCGAGCTTCTCCTTTATCCATCGATCACGCATCTGTGTTCAGCGGATTTACTCGGGGAACCGTCCAGTGCTTCCGACGCACTGCGCGCAGGGTTCAGCGACTGGCGGACCAACGTCAGTCTTGTGTTCGCTCAGATCGCAGTCACCCTCATTGTTCCGGAAGTCGTCTGTTTCGTTCTCTTGGTCACTGCGGGCGCTCTGGAGGCGCGGCTCAACGTCGATACGACTCAGTTTGGTGTAGCATTTGCCCCGACCCTATTGTTTTTCGTCCTGGCTGGAGTCATTACGTACTTTTGGATATGGAGTCGCGTCGGCCTTGCTTGGGCGGCGCTAGATCACGAGAACCTTGGCCCAGTCCAGGCGGTTCACCGCAGCATCTCAGTGTCCCGTGGGAGACACCGAGCGATATTCCTTTCGCAGCTCATGCCTGCAGCGATCTGGTGGGCTCTCGGTCTAGCGGTCGCGGCTCTCACACGGGTGCTTTTCTACGGGCTTCGGGGCGAAGGCGTGACCATCCATGTCGAATTCCCCCTCTATTTTGTCCTGATTCTTCTCGAGCAGTGGGTGATCGATACGCTGGTTGGCCCGATCCTCCCCATCGCGATGACTCTCCTCTACTACGACCAGCGCGCGCGCAAGGAGGGATACGACGTTGAAGTCATGATTCAGGCCGCGGGATTGGCCAAACCCGAAACCAATGATGTTGAACCTCCGGAATCGAAAGGCGAGGAAGCGCCCTCCCGCTGGGCACGGATTCCGCGCGATTCCTGGGATCGATGGTGAATCCCCGCGCCCCCGCCGCTCATCTGAGAAAATGATGGGAGTGAAACGAGAGGAACATTTTGCTTCGCGGTCCGGGTTGCTCGCCATTCTGGTCCTCGCCGGGAGCGTCGCCCTGGTTGCGCGGGCGCAAAACCCGACATCGGCAGAAAACCCCTTCTGGGGCAGCGTGACGGCGCAGCCGGTAACGGGCGAGCCGCTGAAGCTCTCGCTGGACGACGCCATTCAGCGGGGCCTCAAGTACAACCTTGGCCTCACGGAAGTCGTGAACGAAGAAAAGGTCTACCACGCCGAGGTGAATGAAGCGATCCAGTTGTTCTTGCCCACGATTAGTCTGACCGGCGACACCGGCTACTATATGCACAACCTGGCGGCGCAGGGGTTTGGGCCGAAGACGATTGGCGAATTCTCGTCCCTGTTTCCCGGCGGCAAGCCGCCCGCAGGTCTGTCGCTGATTACGCGCGACGATCTGACCGAAGGCAAAATTCAGTACAACGAGATTCTGTTTTCAGGTCCGGTCATCCAGGGATGGAAGGCGGCGAAGGGAGCCGAGCGCGCAGCGCACTTTGCCAAAATGACGGCGCGCGGCCAGGTGGTGCAGAACGTGGCCGAGGGCTACCTGAGGGCGATCGCGGACGAGGGCGAAGTGGAGAACGCGAAGGCGCAGGTCCAGCAGGCGCAGACGCTCGAGGATCACGCGCACGCGGCGCACGAGGCAGGAACGGCGGCGAATCTCGACGAGCTTCGAGCGAAGGTGCAGTTGCAGTCACAGCAACAAGCGCTGATCGCAGCCGAAAACCAGCAGGCAAAGGATTTGATTTTGCTGAAGCGGGAGATCGGCGTCGATCCCGAACAGGTGATTGAGCTGACTGATCAGGCTCCGTACAGCGAACTGGCCGCGCAGACGCCGGAAGAGGTGAGGGCGACGGCTTACCAGAACCGGCAGGACTACCAGAATCTGCAAAATCAGGTGGTGGCATATCGGGCGCTGAACAAGGTGTACCGCAGTGAGCGGCTGCCGACGCTGAGCTTCTACGGCAACTACGGCACCAGCACCGTGAATGGCGCGGGCACGCACGGCGATTTCGTCGCCATGGGCATTTTGAGCTTGCCGATCTTTCGCGAAGCGAAGCTGCGCGGCGACGCTGACGCGTCAAAGGCGCAGTTGGATTCAGTGAATGCGCAGCTCGACGATCTTCGCGGTCATATTGACGAGCAGGTGAGGTCGGCGCTGCTGGACGTGAGCGCGAACAAGCAGTTGGTTGACGTGGCGCGGTCTAACGTCGACCTGGCCACGCGCGCGTTGAGTGACGAGATTGACCGCGTGAACGCCGGCGTGGACGACAACCTTCCGCTGGTGACGGCGCAGGCCACGCTGGCTACCGCCGAGAACAACCTGGTGGAGAGCCTCTACGCCTATAACGTGTCGAAGATCGGGCTGGCGCGGGCGGCAGGCGTGCTGGAGCAGCAGTACCGCGATTATCTGGGGCGGTAGCTTCCTCCGAGTTGCCCAAATTCCTTCATGAACATCGCATCGCTCCGTTGTAACGTAGAAGCGATAGGTGAACGCTGATGCCTCAGAATCTGAAGATTGTTTACTACGTTGAGCCGAACCCGGCCGCGCTGGCGCGGCGGGCGGCCGATTTCTTTGTGGAACAGGCATTGCAGGCGGTGGCTGCGCGCGGCGTAGCGCGCATCGCCATCAGCGGCGGGTCGACTCCCAAGGCCGCATTCGCGACGCTGGGCGAGCAGGGCGAGGAGTGGCGCGAGCGGATGCCCTGGGACAAGCTCGACCTGTGGTGGGTGGATGAGCGTTGCGTCCCGCCCGACGACGCCGACTCGAACTACCGTATGACCCGCGAGGCGCTGCTCGACCATGTGCCGCTGAAACCGGAGCAGATTCACCGCATGGAGGGGGAGCTCGAGCCCGATCACGCGGCGGCCCGCTATGAAGCAGAGCTGAGGAAGAGCTTCGCGCTCACCGAGGCGGAGACGCCGCGCTTCGATCTGGTGCAACTGGGGATCGGCCCGGATGGGCACACCGCATCTCTCTTTCCTCACACCGATGCCCTCCACGTAACTGATCGGCTGGTGACGGCCAACTACGTTGAGAAACTGGACATGTGGCGCGTGACTCTGACGCGGACCGTGATCAACCAGGCAAGGCAGGTGTTCTTCCTGATCGCGGGCGCGGATAAGGCAATGATCCTAAACGAGGTATTGGAAGGGCCGCGCGATCCGGAGCGGCTGCCGAGCCAATTTATTGTGCCTGTGAACGGTATACTGACGTTGCTTCTGGATCAGGCGGCGGCCGCGCTGCTGCCCGCGACGGATGCGCAGGGCTACGGAGTAATCGAGAGGACTGAATGATTCTGGCAGGCGATGTAGGCGGCACCAAGGTTCACCTGGCGCTGTTCGATTTTACCGATGGAAATCTGAAGCACACGCGCGATAAGCAGTTCCCGGCCAAGGACTATGCCGGCCTTGAAGAGATCGTGAAGGAATTCATTCTGACGGACAAAGTGACGTCAGCGTGTTTTGGCGTGCCGGGCCCGGTGCGGGAGGGAAGGTTGCGCCTGACCAACCTGCCGTGGACGCTCGACAGCCGAGAGCTGGCGAAGAACCTGAAGATTGATTACGTTTTTCTCATTAACGATTTGCAGGCGAACGGGTACGGGATCGCGGAGCTGGCAGCGGACCAGATCTACACCCTGAGCGATGGCGATGCTCGCCAGGTGGGCAACCGGGCATTGATCTCTGCTGGGACAGGGCTGGGCGAGGCGTTTCTGGTTTGGGATGGGCGCGACTATGTTCCCTACCCATCGGAGGGCGGGCACTCGGACTACGCGCCGCGCAATGACGATGAGATTGACCTGCTGCGCTTTCTGAAGCAGAAGTACAACGGGCGCATCAGCTTTGAGCGCGTCGTGAGCGGCCAGGGGATCACCAACTGTTATGAGTTTCTGCGCGAAGTGCGCGGCATGGAAGAGCCGGCGTGGCTGGCGGAGCAAATGACGCAGGAAGATCCGAACGCAGCCATCACCGAAGCGGCGCTGAAAGCGAAGGCCGCAATTTGCGAGAAGGCGCTGGACATGTTTGTGTCGGCGTATGGAGCGGAGGCCGGTAACCTCGCGCTCAAGGTTCTCTCGGTCGGCGGACTCTATGTGGGCGGAGGAATCGCGCCGCGGATTCTGGAAAAGCTGAAGGACGGAACCTTCATGAAGGCGTTCACTGACAAAGGGCGGCTGAGCCAGTTGCTGGTGAACATGCCGGTGCGCGTGATTCTGGAGAGCCGCACGGCGCTGATGGGCGCCGCTGCGTATGCTGAAGCGCGGGCTGCGGAGCTGAGCGGAATTTCGCCGCGGGCCGCAAGCGTGAAGTTTTGAGAGCCTGCTTGTAGCTTCTAGCCTCTAGCTTTTTGCTAAAGACCAATCAAGATGAGGGCGCTGCGCGAGCCGCGCCCTTTTTGTTGCGACGCTCGCTGCTCGTCCAAGGCGAACCGGCGAAGTTCGTATACTCTGAACCAGGCGTGGCGGTTCATTGGCCGGAGTGGCGCTGAAAGCGGAAGCCCGGCGGCCTGGGGCATTCAAGGAAGTGAAACGATGATGCGCTGGCTTGGTCGGTGGCTTCTGCGGATTGTCTTGGCGATTGCGGTAATCTCGCTGGCGGCGTTTGCAATCGACTTTGCGGTTTACAAGCTGCGCGGTTCGCCTCACTCGACGGTCGCGGTCAACCAGTTCATGTCGGTCCCGCTGAAGGGCCAGGCAACGGAGCTTGACTATCTGGGGACAGTGGACGTTCCCTGCGCCGTCGCGCTGTTTCCGCAGGGAGGGCAGGACCCCTGCTGGTACCTCAAGCGGAATGCGAACCAGTGGGACAAGGTCGGCGCGCCTGCGTACTGAAAGCAGCCGGGCGTGCTGTGCGGCCGAAGTGACCTCACGTAAACATGAGTAAGTGATGCGAGTCACGACCAGGCAAAGCAAAACGCGCCTAGGATCGTAGGGTGTTTCCTCAGATCGCCATGTATAGCCGCACACAAAACGAAAATGGCAGCTTCAACTCCCGCTGCCTCGATTGCTTTTTGACCATCGCCTCGTGCGTCGAAACGGAAAAAGAACTGGACGAGCGCGAGGCACATCATCTGTGCCCGGAAAAAGTGCTGGCGCAACTGCTCTCCGAGGAAAGGGCGGCAGCGGCGCACGCGGCGCGGAACTGAATCGCGGGACTTGTTTCCCATTCCGCTTTTTCCCTAAGGGCGCAAAGGTCTGATCGCGAACGGTTTCCCTGGCCGGACTTTGCGAATCGGGAAAACGGGTGCATACTGCCTGAAGGTCGGCATCCCGCGTCTAACATTAAGAATGAGCGCTCTTCCCTTTTCAGGCTGACCCCAGGCAGGATTCAAAATTTTCCTAGATCTCCTCACCAGAGCCGGCCCTTCGAGCGGCAAACTCTTGCTCTCAGCCGCAAACCATGCGGATGCGGCCGCGCCGTTTTCCCGCGTCGCACGTCTTTCTACATACAGCCGGTTTTCCCCGACAGAACCGTTACAGGAGGCCACGAATGCCTGCAGCTACACTTCCCCAGACCCTGGGCGAACTGCGCGCCAATAAACAATTTTCAGAAGCGCAACTGAAGACCCGCAGCGTAAAAGACGAGATGCGTTCCAATCTGATGGCGCGGCTGAAGTCGCGCGAGACCGTCTTCCCCGGCATCGTGGGCTACGAGGACACGGTGATCCCGCAGATTGTGAACGCGGTTTTGTCGAAGCAGAATTTTATTTTGCTGGGGCTGCGCGGCCAGGCCAAGAGCCGCATTCTGCGCGCGCTAACGGCGCTGCTCGACGAACGGATGGCCTATGTGGCGGGCTGCGAGATTCGCGACAATCCTTACCAGCCGTTCTGCCGGCGCTGCCGCGACCTGATTGCCAAGCAAGGCGACGCGACGCCGATTGCGTGGCTCGGCCGCGATGAGCGTTACGTGGAGAAGTTGGCGACCCCGGACGTGACGGTTGCGGATCTGATCGGCGATCTCGATCCCATCAAAGCGGCGCGCGGGGGCGAAGACCTTTCGAGCGAGCTGACCATGCACTACGGATTGCTGCCGCGCGCCAACCGCGGGCTGTTTGCCATTAACGAGCTGCCTGACCTCGCCGGAAAAATCCAGGTCGCGCTGTTCAACATCATGCAGGAGGGCGACGTCCAGATTAAGGGCTACCCCGTGCGCCTGGCGCTGGATGTCGCGCTGGTCTTCAGTGCCAACCCGGAAGACTACACGGCGCGCGGCAAGATTATTACGCCGCTGAAGGACCGGATCGGGTCGGAAATTCGGACGCACTATCCGGAGACGCTCGAAGAAGGCGTAGCGATTACGGCGCAGGAGGCTTGGGCGGCGCGCGGAGACGGCGCGATCGAGATTCCGCAGTATCTGCGCGAAGTGGTGGAGCAGGTGGCGTTCAGCGCGCGCGAAGACAAGAAAGTGGACAAGCGCAGCGGCGTGAGCCAGCGGCTGCCGATTTCAACGCTGGAACTCGTCGTTTCAAACGCGGAGCGGCGCGCCCTCTCGACCGGCGATGCGCCGGTGCTGCCGAGAGTGAGCGACATCTACGCAGCCATGCCGGGGATCACGGGCAAGCTGGAGCTGGAGTATGAAGGCGAGATGAAGGGCGCCGATACGGTAGTGCGCGATCTGATCCGGACAGCAGTGGGCAAAGTCTACGACCGCACCTTTGACGGCTTAAACACCCAGCAGATCGAGCAATGGTTCAATCTCGGCGGAACAGTCAAGATGGACGAAGATCAACCGGCAGCCGCGGTGCTCAAGGAACTGAAAGGCATTCAGGGCCTCGTGGAAAAGCTGACGCCGCTGGGCGTGAAGTCTGGCGATGCCGCGCCGAAGGTTGTGGCTGCGGCCGAGTTTCTGCTGGAGGGGCTGGTGGCGCATCGCAAGCTGAGTCGCAATGAGCAGCATGGATTTGCCGCGGAGAAGAGCGTGCGACGGCATGAACGGGAAGACGCGCCGCCCGAACGCAAAGAACTGGAGATGGAATACGAGGACTGGCAACGCGCGCGTCGATCGCGCAGGGGCGGCGGGCTGAATTAAAGCTGAGTTGCGGTTCGCCGTTCACGAATCACGAGCCACGATTCACGAATCACGATCAACCCCTTCGCGGAGTTCCATGAAGCGCATCCACTACACAAAATACAGCGGCGATCTGGCCTCGGAGATCGATCTCGAGAGCCTGCTCCAGGCGTTGTCTGACTATCTGCTCGACTCCGGCTACTACGATCCGCTGAACGGATTCCAGGACCTGGACCATAACATGGACGATCTGCGCGAGGCGTTGCGGCGCGTCCTCGAGTCGGGCGATTTTTTTGATGGCGAGACCCGCGAGCTGCTTGATCGGATGATGGCCGAAGGCACGCTGGATGAATTGATCGACAAGCTGATGCAGAGGATGGAGCAGGAGAATTACATCTCCGCCATGCCGCGGAATGGGCCGACGCGGATTGACGAAGCGAACGGACAGGTGGGGAATGCGGAGGGCCGGGATCGCGAAAACGTCCGCTTCGAAGTGACTGACAAGAGCCTGGACTTTCTGGGATTCAAGACCCTGCGCGATCTGATGGGATCGCTGGGCAAGTCGAGTTACGGACGCCACGACACGCGCCACTGGGCGACAGGCATTGAGACGAGCGGCGGTTCGCGGCGCTACGAATTTGGAGACACTCTAAACCTGGACACGACGGCCACGCTGAGCTCGGCAATCGCGCGCGAGGGATTGGAGCTGCCGCTGAATCTCGAGTACGACGATCTCCAAGTGCACCAGTGCGATTACCAAAGCTCTTGCGCCACGGTGGTGATGCTGGACTGCTCGCACTCGATGATTTTGTACGGCGAAGACCGGTTCACGCCGGCCAAGCGCGTGGCCATGGCACTCTCACACCTGATCCGCACGCAATACCCCGGCGATTCGCTTTCGCTGGTCCTGTTTCACGATTCAGCCGAGGAGATGCCGGTGTCGCAGTTGGCCCGCGTGAAGGTGGGGCCTTGGCACACGAATACGCGCGAAGGACTGCGCGTCGCGCAGCGCGTGCTGGCGCGCCAGCGCAAAGACATGAAGCAGATTGTGATGATCACCGACGGAAAGCCCTCCGCGCTGACCTTGCCCGATGGAAGAATCTACAAGAACGCCTACGGGCTCGACCCTCTTGTGGTGAGCGAAACGCTGGAGGAGGTCGCGCGCTGCAAGCGGTCGAACGTCATGATCAATACGTTCATGCTGGCGCAGGATTACGGGCTGGTGCAATTCGTGCACAAGGTCTCGGAGATGTGCCGTGGCAAGGCATACTTCACCACGCCTGCAACTCTGGGGCAGTACGTGATGATGGATTACATGCAGCGGAAGTCGAAGACGATCCACTGAGCGCGTCGCCAGACGCTACTGCCCTCGCGCTCCCGGGGAAGCAAGCTCTCCCTTACCTCACCGCCGAGTTTCCAGAAAGACGAAGACATTGCCGTCAGGATCCTTGGCGAAGACGAGACCACCGTCGCGCTGGGCGTTCACGCCCGCATACTCCATCGCCTGGAAAGCACGCTTCGCGTCGGGCACGGGAAACAGGAACTCCGGCTGCGAGCCAGGGGCGAGCGCGCGCAGTTCCATGTGCAGATCGGGCGCGCCCGGAGTCGTGAGGCGCACATTGCCGTTGGTATCTTCTGCTTCAAAGCCGAGATCGGTGTAGAACTCCTTCATCGCGGCGCCCTCTCTTACCGGCAGATCGATTCCCATCAACTCAGTGGAGATGCGGCCGGCGCCAAGGTGCTGGCCCACATCGAGCGTATGACGCGAGCCGGGCATGTATTGCGTAAATTCGGTGACGCGGTTGTCGGGATCATTGATGGAAGTAATCAGGTTTCCGGCGGCGGCCTTGCGCACAGGCGCGGGATTGAGGCCTTCGCTGGCGTAGTACTGCTGAAGGGCGTTGAGGTCGCCGGCTTCGTAACAAACATGCATCCAGCCGAGGGGCTGTGAGGCATCGGTCCGCGGATACAGTTCGATGAACTCGTGGTCGTTGATCTTGATAAAGACCTCGGTCATTTTGCCGTAGGAAAGAGTAAAAGCCTCCTGGTATCCCAGCTTGCCGAGAAAGGCGATTTCGCGATCGAGATCGCTGACGCGAAACGCAATGTGCGCGATGCCGACGATGCCTTGATTGGGCGGGGGCGGCTGCGCGAGGGAAATCGCGGAGCAGGCGCAAACGGTAACAAGCAATAACAACGAGCAGAATCTGGACGAAATTTTCAAAAAAAACCTCCCAAGCCCCGTGGGGGCGAAAGCAAGGCAAAGAGCAAAAAAGTGGATCAGCCCCAGGTTAGGCATATTCCTGGCGGTAAGGGGTAAAGACGTCAAGCACCTCGGAAGGCTCGATTGCAGCGGCCTCGTGCTCCACGCCGCCATCCACGACGATACTGTCGCCGGCGCGCATCTCCCAGCTCTGGCCCTGGGCCTGAAAGCGGATATGGCCGCGAACGACATAAACCATTTGATGATGCGGATGGCTGTGGCGCACTCCCTTCCAGTCTTTTTCAAGAGTGTGACGCACGAGCATGAGGTGCGGGTTGTACGCGAGCACCTGGCGGACCATGCCCGGCTCGGGAATAGTGGCGTTGGTAGCGTCGGTGGCCGAGTAAATGACCCCAGGATCGCTCATCGATTCTGCCTCGTGCGCAGGCGGGCGCCTGGGCGGGGAACTGCAAGGAATAGGATCACCGGTTGAGCCAGCCTCCGTCCACTACGAGAATGTGGCCGTGGACATAATTGCTGGCCGCGGAGGCAAGAAAGACGGCCGCGCCGGCCAGGTCTTCGGGCTTTCCCCAGCGGCCGGCGGGAATGCGCTCCAGGATCTGGCGGGCGCGCTCGGGATTGTTGCGCAGCGCCTCGGTGTTGTCGGTATCCATATAGCCGGGCGCGATGGCGTTCACGTTGATACCTTTCGATGCCCACTCATTGGCGAAAGCTTTTGTGAGCTGGCCAACGGCGCCTTTGGCTGCCGCGTAGGAAGGGACAAGGATTCCACCCTGGAACGTGAGCAAAGATGCGATGTTGATAATTTTGCCCGAGCCGCGCTTGAGCATGTGTCGCCCGGCATGCTGAGTGAGGCGAAAGACGCTGGTGAGATCGACATCGATGACCGCTTTCCAGTCTTCCTCGGAATGTTCGGCTGCGGGCGAGCGGCGAATGATGCCAGCGTTGTTCACCAGAATGTCGATGGTTCCGAGATGCTCAATCGTTTCCTCGACGAGGCGCGCGCAGACCGCGGCGTCAGCCACGTCGCCCGCAAGCGCGGCCGATTTGACGCCGAGAGCCGCCAGCTTTTGCTGAATGGCTGCGGGAGCAGAGCTGGAGCCATGCACGGCGACATTGGCGCCTGCCTCTGCGAAGGCAACGGCGATGGCTGCGCCTAATCCGCGCGATGAGCCAGTCACGAGTGCGGATTTTCCCTTGAGGCTGAACTGATGCAGGATCGTCTCGGAGATCGTTTCGGAGTGGGTCAGCGCTAAATTCCTTTCCGGCCTGAGCCAGACAGCAATTCTAACTGTTTTTGTTATGTGCGAGCGAAGTGCGGGGAGCGCAATGGGCCGAGGGACAGTTTTAAGATGCTTCTCGCGTACAATTGCCACTCGGGTAGTCCGGATCGAGGAGAATGCGTCATGAGTACTCCAGGGTATCCCGCCTCAGGGCCGGGAGCAGGCATCACTTCCCAAATCGAGGCCAGTCGCGCCGTCCCGATGGCGTTGCACAATAGCCGAATCCTTGTTGGAGTGTTGATGCTTTGCAGTATCCTCTCCGCTTTCTTCGCGGTTTGCATGGCGCTCATGGTGTTTTCAGTTTTTTCCTCGGGTGGCGGCTTCAGCACCGGGAATCTGTACAACGCCTTCTGGTGGGGATTCGGCGCATTGGCTTTCGGTTATGGCTGCCCGTGGATGTGGAAACTTTCCCGCGGCATGGCGGTTTATAAAGTCATGCTGGATTCGAGAGGCGTGAACTTCAACCTGGGCACAAAGAAGAGACCTTCCGACCTGTTTCTCGCCTGGGATCAGATCGCAGCCATCAAGCACAAGCGCGTGGGCAACGCACAAAACTACTACGTGCTCGGCAAAGACGGAAGCGAAGCCATCTTCTCGTCCTACACGTTTTTCCGGCCGAAGAAAGTTGCTCGCCTGATTGCCGAGCGTGCGGGTCTTACTATTCAAGAAGCCTGATCGTTTAAGACTCCAAGCCGTATACACCGCATGCAAATTGCTCTTCTGATTTTCTGCTTTCTCACCATCGCCGGCGCTTTCAGCGCCTGGCGGAAAAGCCCGCTCTATTCCGTCAAGACCACATTGAAACTGGGCGGCGGGTTTCTGCTGATCGTCGCGGTTGTTGCGGGTTCGATCATTGCGATCGTGAACAGCTCCCTGAGCCGATCGCCGGTTGCAGAGGGAATTGCCAGCCTCGTGGCCGTGATCGCGCTGGCGTGCGGAGCCAGCGTCTTTATCGTCCGCATTACAGACGCGCATGTTGCCGCATTGCCTCCGAACGCCAGGCTGGTCAGCTTCAACCGGCACAAGATCTACAGGTGGATCTGGCGTCTCGTGGCTTTCTTGTTGATCAATGCAGTTGCGGCCCTGGTGCTTCCAACAAGCTGGCAATGGCTGCCTGTGGGCGTGGGTGGATTTGTGCTGGTCGCGTGTGGCCCCATGCTTTCGATCGGCTACATGATGGCGCGGCGAAACGACCGCGGCATGTCGGCGGTGATCGCCAATCCCTGGGCGCACTGGCAATACACGCCGGAGAAATGGGCTCAGTGGGCAGAGAACCAACGCGAGTGGGAGAAAGCCCAGGAAGGCCCATGGAGCTGGAAGGGTGTTTCCGGATTCGTTTTGTTGTGCGCCGGGCTTTTTGCGCTGGGCGCGCTCTTTACCGGTGCGAGCCTGAAAGAGAACGCGATCATCGTGGGCGGCTTGACGGGTTTTATTATTTTGCTCGCACTCGTTGCCTACTGGTTCAAGCGCACCAACTTCGACCGCCGCTATCGGAGCCTGCTTGCAGCAGCGCCGGAATCGTGGTTCGGCGATGAGGGCGTTTTCTGCAACGGGACATATATGCCGTGGATTCTCTCCGGAAGGTATCTGCTGAAGGCCACCGCCGCGATCGATCAGCCCGCTCGGCTGACGTTGGTTTTTGAGTCGTTCAACGGATCCACGTCAAGGCAGATTACCCAGCGCATACCTATTCCCGACGGCCATTTAACCGACCTGCCCATGCTCGAGCAAAAGCTCAGCGATCATTGCCCCACTGCCTCTGTCCATCTGATTTTGAAATAGGGTCTGTTCTTACTACCGCGGCAAACGGCGTTGCAAATCTGCTAGACCGCCCGGCCTGCTGCTGCGCCCGACGCCCAGGCCCACTGGAAGTTGAATCCGCCCAGTTGGCCCGTGACGTCTACGACCTCGCCGATGAAGTAGAGCCCGGGCAGGCTGCGGCACTCCATGGTTTGCGCTGAAAGCGCGCTCGTGCTCACGCCGCCCGCCGTCACTTCCGCCTTCTCATAACCTTCCGTGCCGCTGGGCTTCAATGCAAAAGAATGCAGACTCCGCTCCAGCTCATCGAGCGCGTGATTCGTCCAGCTCTGCGGCGCAGCGACCTCAATCAGCCGGTCTGCTAATCGCGCCGGAAGATGCGCGCGCAGCGCTGTCTTCGCCGCAGCCAGATCGCGGGTCGCGTTCTTTGCGAGCAAAGGCGCGAGCAAATGCTGGCCTGGCGCCCAATCAATGTGGATCGCCTCATGCTTGCTCCAATAAGAAGAGATTTGAAGGATGGCCGGTCCGCTCAGCCCACGATGCGTGAACAGCATTTTCTCGGTGAAGCTGCGCTTGCCGCAGGTTACGATGACTGGTGCGGAAACGCCGGTGAGTGGAGCGAACTGCGCATGCTCCGCGCCGGAGAGCGTAAGCGGGGCCAGCGCCGGGCGGCAGGGTTCGATGGGTGTTCCAAACTGGCGAGCGATGTCGTAGCCGAATCCCGTTGCGCCCATTTTCGGGATGGACAGGCCGCCGGTAGCAACGATGAGGGCCGGCGCAGTAAAGGCGTCCTTTCCGGCGAGGACGCTGAACGCTCCGGAAGAATCGTCGCGGCGCACCTCATTGACCACAGTGGACAGAAGCACGCGCACGCCGGCATCGGAACATTCGTTCATCAGCAGATCGACAATTTGCTGCGCAGATCCGTCGCAGAAAAGCTGGCCCAGCGTCTTTTCGTGATACGCGATGCCATGCCTCTCCACAAGCCGGATGAAATCCGCGGGCGTGTAGCGAGCCAGCGCTGATTTCGCGAAGTGGGGATTGGCGGAGAGAAAATTGTCCGGCCGCGTATGCAGGTTGGTGAAGTTGCAGCGGCCTCCGCCGGAGATCAGGATCTTCTTTCCCGGCCGCTCCGCGCGCTCGAGTACCACAACGCGGCGTCCGCGACGGCCCGCTTCGATCGCGGCCATCAGGCCTGCAGCGCCCGCGCCGAGGATGACGACATCGAAACTGGACTGATTCACGATGCCATCCTCATCGTTTGGCCGGCCGCAAAGTCACGCGCGCGGCAGCGGCTCAGGCTTGAAGCCGCGCTGGATGGCCATGAGACCCGCGCGCAGAAAGCCCAACGTGTGCGCCATGCCCGCGTGCCAGGGAGCGGCGCAGGTCATCTGCGGAGCGTGGTCGGGAATCACAACGCCGTCGAATCCGTTTTTGTCGAGAAGATAGAGGATGCGCAGCATGTCCACTTCGCCATCGTCGATGAAGGTCTCGTGATAGTGCGGAGCCTTGCCTGCAATATTGCGGAAGTGGACGTAAGCGATGCGATGCTGGCTGCTGTAACGATCGACGGTGTCGTAGATATCGCCCTCCGTCATCTCCGCAAGTGTGCCGAGGCAAAACTCGAGCATGTTTGACGGGCTGGGAGAAATGTCGATGAGCCGCTGATACATGGCCTGCTGATAAACAAGTCGCGGCTGGCGGCGCATGGTCGGTGTGGGCGGATCGTCAGGATGCGCGGCCAGGCGGACACCGGCTTTTTCCGCCACCGGCAGCGCTTCCTCAAGGAACCGCTGCAAGCGGCGCCATAGCTCGTCGTGAGTAATCGTGGGCAGCGTGCCCGGCGGCGCGTTGGGGTCGACGATCATGTTCCAGACCTGGCCGTTGGGGACGGGTGTATCGACGAGTCCGTCCATACCGACAGATTCGGCGCCCCCGCGCGCAAAGGGCCCGCTGGTGCGGCCTGCGACACCGGCAATGGAAAAGTTGTAACCGAAGATCGGAATGCCGGCCTCGCCAACCGCGCGCAGGATCGCAAAGACATTTTGCATGTGCTGGGCGCGCCTGGGACCGTCGAGAAGAATGTCGTACCAGTGTGCGGGGTCGAAGTTCTCAATCCCCTCCAGCTTGAGCCCCGCCGCCTCGACCTGCTTGCGAAGCGCAATCAGCTCCACGGCCGTCCAAGGGCGATTGGGATCGCCGGCCACGCCCCACGGCTGGTCTTTGCCGCCCGTCGGCTGATTGTTCGATGGATTGGCTTGGCCCTTCCGGAAGTAGTCGACGAGATGGACGATGACGTGGGTGCACCCGGCCTGCACGGCGAATGAGTAGTACTCGTCGTTCAGCATGTGCCGGTAAAGTCCCAGGCCGAGCTTCATATTCACCCTGAGCCAGTGTAGTTCAGGGCGCAAAATAGCGGCGAAAGACCGGCGAAATTAGCTCTTCTAATGCTTGCCAAATGTTAAAAAGTTCGTGTATTGTCATATTCCTGCCGCCGGCCTCCCTCGCCGGTGCGCCCAATAAGGACTTCCCTGTTTCCGAGTCCGGATGGGCACGAAGGCCACGCGCCATAGGTGCGCTGAGCCTGGTACTTGTTGCGGCGGCGCGCACCACGAGGGTCCATCAGCAAGCCTGCTTCTCCCGTAGGCACGAGGACGCAATCGTGGAGGAGGCTTGTGTGATCGAAGTGCAAGAGCAGTTCCTGTCGCCTTCAGCGGCGGTCAGCCGGCCGATTCAATTGGCAGGCGAGCAGCCCACGCTGCTGCGCAACAATCGCGTGTTGATCTTCCTCACGTTTCTGGGCAGCCTGGCCGCGCTCGGCGTATCGCTGTGCATGGTTGCCGTCGCGCTCATGTCGTTTCTCCCGCTCGGCACGCTCAACCTTGACCGGTTCGCGGCAGGCGCGTTGTGGGGATTCGGTGCGTGGCTCATGGCGATGTCGCAGGTCTATCTGTGGAGGCAGGGCCACTTGATGGCCAGCTCTTCGGTTCTCCTCGACACGCAGGGAGCGCACTTCAGGCTCGGCAACACGTCAGGCGACGAAGAAGTGTACATGCCGTGGAACGGGATCGAGGCCGTGCACTACAAGCGGATCGAGAATACGCAAAAGTTCACGATCCTCGCTTCAGATACCAGCACCGTGACCTTCACGTCCTACAGCTTCTACAGGCCCAGGAGAGTCGCGCATTTGATCGCCGAGCGCGCAGGGCTGCCGCTGGTCAGAGGCTGAGGAGCAGGCTGCGCACATCATCTTGAGCCGTACAAGTGAACGCGTGCGTCCGAAGCTGCCCCAGGCGGCGTCATCAACGAACGAGCGGCTCAGCGAGTAGCGCGTTTACCCGGCTCTCAATCCTTTTCACATCCGTCTCTCCCTGAAAGCGAGCTTGCACCACGCCATTCCTGTCGATGAGGAAAGTGAGCGGCAGCCCGAGCACGCCGCCATAGCGTGCGGCGAGCCGTTCATCGCCCATTGCCACTGGGTAGTTCAAATTAAGCCGCCTCACGACGCGATGCGCCGGCGCAGCGTTGTCATCCAAGGAGATGCCAATAACCTGAAATCCCTGCGGGCCGTACTGCCGTTGCCAGGCCGCGAAGACGGGCATCTCCACTTGGCACGGCGCACACCATGTGGCCCAGAAGTTGATCAGAACAACCCTGCCGCGGAATGCAGAAAGGCGCAGCGTTTGGCCGTCAAGGCTGGTAAGCGTGAAACCCGGCGCTTTCTGGTTGACTAGATCGTCAGCAGCCGGGCCGGCAGGCGCCGCCGAGACCGTAAGAAACACGGCGACGAAACCGGCGATCAAAACGTTGCGCAGGGCGCGATGCGCAACACGCGGCCAAAGTCCCGAACTAATGGCCGCCTTCAACCGGAAATCCTTTGCTGACCCAATCGTCGCCGAAGTTCTGTGCGAGATAGAGGACCTTCACGCGAGTGAATCTCATCTCCTGAAGCAGGCCGTAAGCCGGGCCCACGTTGGGGCAGCGATTCCACGGACAACAGCCGCAATAAATCACAATGAAAGTCGTGCGCGGCAGTGAGGAGATGCGTCCGCGCAACTGCGCGATCCCTTCAGCCTGCGAGCCGGCTCCGGCATACTCCGCGCCGGGAATGTGGGCCTGCTCAAACATCAGGCGCGAGCCAACCTGCAAAACGAGCGGCTTCCCCGCGCCGTGCGCGCGAAGCAGCCCGTTGAGTTCATCGGGCTGGATCAGCTGTGCCGTGGGAATGGTGAATGCGCTCGCAGGCTGCGGCTCTGCCCATTGGCCCGCCGCGCGAGCTGGATACCACGCAAGGCAAAACAGCGTCGCGGCGGCAAGCACCGCCGTTCGTACAAAACCAAATAACATAAAGGATTCTCTACACCCAGTGTAGTCCCGAAACGCGCATCGCAGCGGCTACGCCGGGAGGCGGGCGAATGCGAGTCCCCGCAAAAAACACCCGCAAATTGAAAACGCCAGAGACCGAAGCCTCTGGCGTCTCAATCTTGATGGTCGCGTAGTACAACCGGCTGTCGCGTCCCCCGGCTACCCCAGCGGCGAACCTGCAGCTTTCGCTGCCGTTCCCTCCTCTGGCTGCGCTGGTGCGCTGCTTTCAGCTTGCGCCTACTCGCCCGCTCTCCGGCTCGACCGTTGGCCGACTTCCCCGGCTCGGATCGGCGTTTTCTCGCCTGGCTCGACCGGTGGCAAGCACCCGGCTTTCACCGCATGCTACGCACTTCCTGCCGACTGGCTGCCAACCTCCCAACTTGCGTTGGTGTCCGGCCTCCAGCTAGGCCTGCGATTACTCCCGACTCACATCGGCTGTCGTCCTTCAGCTCGGCTGGCTCGAACAACCTTCGGCTTGCGCCGTCGATTGTTGCAGCTTCCGGCTTGCGCCTTCCGCTGCTGCAACCTGCAAGCTTGCGCTCGCCTGTCGCCCCCGTTTGCCAAACCGGTGGTGATCCTCCGACTCGCATCGGCTGTTTCACCCTCCGGCTTTACCGGTTTCGATCCGCCTGGCTTGCGCCTGGCGTTTCATACCTCCGGCTGGGCCTTCGATACGCCCCTAACTTCAACCGAACCTTGCATCGCCAGCTGAGCCGTCGATGAGTATTCCGTTTCCGCCGGTTCGCGTATCTTCCGGGTCTGTCAGCTAAACAACTTTCGGCTTGCGCCGTCTTTTGCATCTTCTGACGCGGCCAGCGATCCCTCTTCGGCTTTCGCCTCAGGTTTCACCCTCTGGCTGGGCTGGCGGCGATTTTCCGATTCTCATCGGCTTTTCGTTCCACCAACCATTCCGGCAACCAACTCCCGATGCCCCACAAGGCTCATCAGTTGAAGTGACAGTACGTCCGCCGAATCTGTGGATGCAAGTGCAAAAATCAAGTAAATTTGTGGATTTCACCAAGGTTGGTGCAGACTGAAGACTTTCTGAAATCGGACCTGTGTTGTGGCTCACATTTGCACAGGATGGGGCAACGTCACGGGGTGGATTGGGCGCGTCAGGCCGGCACCACGCCCTTGGCCAGCATCGCCTTGATGCCACGCAGCGCCTGCCTCGTCCGCTCCTCGTTCTCGATGAGAGCGAAGCGGACGTGGTTGTCGCCGTAGTCGCCAAACCCGATCCCGGGCGAGACGGCGGTCTTAGCCTCGTTAAGCAGCAGCTTTGAGAACTCGAGCGACTTCAGGTCGCGGTAGGCCTCCGGAATCTCGGCCCACACGAACATCGTCGCCTTGGGCTTGGCGACTTGCCAGCCGGCCTTGTTGAGCCCCTCGACGAGCACGTCGCGGCGGCGGCGGTAGTTGTCGCAGATCTGCGCGACGCACTCCTGCGGCCCTTCCAATGCTGCAATCGCCGCGACCTGGATGGGCGTGAAGGTGCCGTAGTCAAAGTAGCTCTTGAGCCGCCCGAGCGCTCCGACCAGCTTCTTGTTGCCGACCATAAAGCCGATGCGCCAGCCCGGCATGTTGTAGCTCTTTGACAGAGTGAAGAACTCGACGGCGACGTCTTTGGCGCCGGGAACCTCAAGGACGCTGGGCGGCTTGTAGCCGTCGAATGCGATGTCGGCGTAGGCCAGGTCCTGGATGAGCCAGAAGCCGTGCTCGCGGGCCAGCGCGACGAGGCGCGCGAGGAAAGGCAGCTCAACACATTCGGTCGTCGGGTTCGACGGGAAGTTGACGATCAGCGCCTTGGGCCGCGGCGTCATGCGCGGAATGATCTCTTCAAGCTGCGCCAGGAAGCTCTCCTGGTTGTGGACGGGAACGCTGACGATGTGCGCGCCGGCAATGACCGGGCCGTAAATATGAATGGGGTAGCTGGGGTTGGGCACGAGCACGGTGTCGCGCGAATCGAGAATGGCGAGACAGAGGTGGGCGATGCCCTCCTTCGACCCGATGGTGACAATGGCCTCGGAATCGGCGTCGAGATCGACGTCGTAGCGCGTCTTGTACCAGTTGCAGACGGCCTTGCGCAGGCGCGGTATGCCGCGCGAAACGGAGTAGCGATGCGTTGACGGCTTTTGCACTGCCTCGATCAGCTTATCGACGATGTGCTTGGGCGTAGCGCCGTCGGGGTTGCCCATGCCGAAGTCGATGATGTCTTCGCCACGGCGGCGCGCGGCGGACTTCATCTCGCCGGTGATGTTGAAGACGTAGGCGGGAAGGCGCTGAATGCGGGAAAACTCGTCCATGATGACTCCAGTGTAAAAGCAAGGGACCAAGGGACCGAGAGAACAAGGGACCAAGGAACCGAGAAGGCTAAGGGTGAACGTGCAATCAGTGAAGAAGTGAACGAGTGAATGCGCGGGGAAAGAAGACGATCACGCGCGGATTCCTGTCCACTGATCACTGTTCACTGGTTTTGGATGAGGTGATGCAGGAGTCTAGGCGGCGCGAGCCGCCGCAGCCGCGTGGGCGGCAATGGTGATGGCGCGGCGAGTGGCAAGGTGGTGCATGGATTCCATTATAGCGAAAGGGCAAAGTTGGGACGAGCTTGCTGAGTTTAGAGCTGTGGTATCCCACCCTAAACGCAAAGAACGCGTTTAGGATGGGGCACCCCTGTTCGTGCTGGGTCGGGGCGCAAGGAGCAACAGCAGAACAAGTGGGTTTGGCGGCAGTTTCGGCGCGCGGGTGCGCAGTTTGCCGGCGAGTCTGTCCACATTTGACCAGTTTTTGACCTGTTTGGTGGGACAATGGAAGCGGGACTAGTTCGCCGCTCCGAGCAGGGCCGCACTGCTTCCATTTGGGAAGCACGGCCTGAATCTGCCGATTGCGCCCGCGCAGCCACTCCTCCTGCAAGAGAGATGGCTTATGAACGTCTTGCTCGTCTATCCGGAATTCCCAGAGACATTTTGGAGCTTTAAACACGCGCTCAAGTTTTTGGGCAAGCGGGCGGCACAGCCTCCGCTGGGCCTGATGACTGTTGCGGCGCTGCTACCGCATGCGTGGAAGAAGCGGCTGGTGGATACAAATGTAGAGCGGCTTCGGGATCGCGACCTGAAGTGGGCCGATGCAGTCTTCGTGAGCGCGATGCACATTCAGCGCGATTCGCTGGTGGAGATTGTGGAGCGCTGCCATGCGCGCGGACTTGCGCACGGTAGTGGGCGGACCCATTGCCAGCAGCGTGCCGGCGGCGGAGCTGAAGGCCGACCACGTGGTGATCGGCGAGGCGGAGAGCCTGATTGGCGAGCTGGCGCGGGAGTTGGAAGCGGGCACGGCGCGGCCGCTGTATCAAGCAGCCGAGCGGCCGGAGATGGCTGAGAGCCCGCTGCCCGATTTGAACCTGATCAAGATGCGGCGCTACTCGACGATGACTGTGCAGTACTCGCGCGGCTGCCCGTTTAACTGCGAGTTCTGCGACATTATTGAAATCTACGGCCGGCGCCCGAGGACCAAGGCCGTAGCGCAGGTGCTGGCTGAGCTGGACCAGTTGCTGACGGCGGGCTGGCGCGAGACGGTGTTTATCGTGGACGACAACTTCATCGGCAACAAGGCGCGAGCGAAGGATTTGCTGCGCGCGATGGCCGAGTGGCGCACCAGGACCGGCGCGCGATTCGACTTCATCACCGAAGCGTCATTGAATCTGGCTGACGACACGGAGCTGATGCAGCTGATGAAGGATGCGGGATTCAGATCGGTGTTTCTTGGCGTGGAGACGCCGGATGAGTCGGGCCTGATCGCGAGCAACAAATTGCAGAACACACGGCGGAGTTTGCTCGAGAGCGTGGCGACGATCCAGAGCTACGGCATGCAGGTGATGGGCGGATTCATCCTGGGATTCGACACGGATAAGGAAGACATTTTCGACCGGATGGTGGAATTCATCCAGAAAAGCGGGATTCCGATTGCGATGGTGGGGCTGCTGCAGGCGATGCCGGGGACGCAACTGTTCCGGCGGCTGCGGAACGAGGGGCGGATTGTGGACGCGGGCGGAGGCAACAACACGTTTTGCGACCGCCTGAACTTCTTGCCGCGCATGGATTCGTCCAAGCTGGTGGAAGGCTATCGCGACGTGATGAAGAGAATTTACAACTGCGAGGCCTACTACGAGCGGGTGAAGCTTTATCTGAACCGGGCACATCCCAAGCCTGCAAAACGGGTGGCGGGAGAACGCGTGAAGAAGCAGGCGAGTCCGCCCTTTCTAACCGGCGCGAATATGCGCGCGCTGGCGAACTCGATTGTGCGGCAGGGCGTGTTTGGGCGGCACCAGTGGAGCTACTGGAAGTTCCTTGCTTCCGCGGCGACGAAATACCGGCGCTGTTTTAGTACAGCCATGACGCTGGCCGTAATGGGTCATCACTTCCAGGTGATGACGCGGAAGCTGAGCAAAGCGATGGACAAAGCGACGAAAGCAGCTGCGATCGAGGAGCGGCTGGCCGCCGAGACGAACGGCTCAGCCCGATAGTCTCCGAAGGCGTTGGTCAGGCGCCGGTAGTAATGACCACGCGAAAGCGTGCCTTGCCGCTCATCATGCGGTTGAAGGCTTCTTCGGCCTTCTCCAGCGGATAAGTTTCGATCATGGGCTTGATGCCGGAGAGCACACTGAAGTTAAGCGTGTCTTCAGAGTCCATACCGGTGCCGGAGGGCCAGCCTGCGACGGTGCGACGGCCGAGGACGAGCGCGCCTGCGTTGACTTCGAATGGCTTGTCGGGGACGCCGACGACGAGCAGCTTGCCGCCTGGGCCGAGTCCGGCGACCGCGGAGGCGAGGGTCGCGGCATCGGTGACCGTGGAGAGGATGACCGCAGCGCCCCCGAGTTTCTGGAGTTCTTTGGCTGGATCCTGCGTGGTGGAGTCGATGTAGATTTGCGCGCCGAGTTGTTTGGCGAGTGGGCCCTTGTCGGCTCCGCGAGCGACGGCGACGGTGCGGTAGCCGCTCTTCGCGGCATATTGCACGCCCAGATGGCCGAGGCCACCGATGCCGAGGATGGCGACAGTGTCGCCGGGGCGAGCGCCGCTGTTGCGAAGTGCGTTGTAGGTCGTGATGCCGGCGCAGAGAAGCGGCGCGGCGTCAACATCGGAGAGGTCGCCTGGAATGAAGGCGAGGGCGTTGGCCGGAGCGATGACGTAGTCTGCATAGCCGCCGTCGAAGCTGATCCCGGAGATAAGCTGATTTTCGCAGAGGGCGAAATCGCCGCGGCGGCAGGGATGGCAGTAATTGCAGTGGCCGCCGTGCCAGCCGAGACCGACGCGCTGGCCCACCTTGAAGAGCGGGACATCCGCGCCTACGGCATCGACGACGCCGGCGACTTCATGGCCGGGGACGCGAGGATATTGGATGCCGGGCCAGCCGCCGAACTTTGTGGCCGCATCGCTGTGGCAAACGCCGCAGGCCTGCACGCGAATGCGAACATGGCCGGGGCCGGGATCGGGGAACTCTCTTGTGACGAGCTGAAACGCTCCGCCGGCGGTGGGAACCTGGATGGCACGGCCAGTAACTGTGGACATTCGGCAGCTTCTCCTTGTGCTTCGTGAGATGAAAAGCGCTGGGGGCAGGATGCAAGGAGATGGTTGTGTGAATGTGAATTGTTGAAGTGGATGCGGCGGCGCGAACGGCGCAGGTCCTGGGAGGCCACAAACTTTATACTTGTTGGGACATGCAAGCATTCTTACCTGTAGACGAACAAATGGACCTGCTCCAGAAGGGCGCGGCGGAGATCATCCGCGTTGCCGACCTGAGGGAGCGCCTGGAAGAAAGCCGCAAAACCGGTCGGCCGCTGAGGGTGAAGGCGGGGTTTGACCCGACTGCGCCCGATCTGCACCTGGGGCACACCGTGCTGATGCGCAAGCTGCGGCACTTTCAGCAACTGGGGCACACGGTGATTTTCCTCATCGGCGACTCGACTGCGCTTATTGGCGACCCGACAGGGCGCAACGTGACGCGGAAGCCGCTAACGCGCGAAGAGATCGATAAGAACGCCGAGACGTATAAGCAGCAGGTGTTCAGGATTCTGGACTCCGAGAAAACTGAGGTGCGTTACAACTCGGAATGGCTTGACAAGCTTGGGTACGTCGGCCTGATCGGCCTGTCCGCAAAGGTCACGCTCTCGCAGATGCTCGACCGCAAGGATTTTCTCACCCGCTTCCGCGCGGAGCAGGACATCAGTCTCCACGAGCTTTTGTATCCGCTTGCGCAGGGCTATGATTCCGTCGCCTTGAACAGCGACGTCGAGCTCGGCGGAACAGACCAGAAATTCAACCTGTTGATGGGCCGGGAACTGCAGCGCGACTACGGGCAAAAGCCGCAGATCGTGCTGATGACGCCGATTCTCGAAGGCCTGGACGGCGTGCAGAAGATGAGCAAGTCGCTAGGAAACGCGATCGGCATCAACGAGCCTGCGAGCGAGATGTACGGGAAGCTGATGAGCATCTCGGACGAGCTCATGTGGAAGTATTGGGTGCTGCTGACAGACCTGAAGCAAAGTGAGATCGACGCGATGAGAGCGGACGTGGCGGCTGGAAAGCGGCACCCGATGGAAACCAAGAAGAAACTGGCGCGGACAATTACGGCTGGGTTCCACGGCGAGGCTGCGGCCGAGAGCGCGGATGAAAACTGGGCGCGGATGTTCCAGCAGAAGGGCGAGAGCGAGGACCTGGAAGAAGTCGCAGTGTCCTATGAAGATGTTGCTGGACCTTCTGTTAGAAGAACGTCGGAGGAGATTCTGGAAATTAGGCTTCCCAAGTTACTGCTTCGAATCGGGCTGGCGGCATCGGGGGCCGAGGCAAACCGCAAAATCATGGAAGGGGCCGTGAAGAAGGATGGGAAGGTGATTTGCAGCCCGCTATTTCTCGTTGAAAAGCTACCCGCCAGAGTCACCGTCCGCCTCGGCAAGCGTGCGAAAATCGCAGTCATTTCGTAAATTTGGCGTTTAACAATCGGCCAAATGGCGTATACTGGCAATGGAGGCGTGCAATGTCGATCCATTCCGTACCCGAAGTGCTTGGCGGCGAACAGGTTCTGGGCAGGCCCGTCAGCAAAGGCGGGGCCTTGGCGGAGCTGGTCCGCGAGGGGCTGCCGGTGAAGGCGCTTCTTCTGCTGGCCGAACGGCTGGACATGCGCCAGGCGGAAATCTCAGAGAAGATAGGCATTCCTAAGCGGACGCTGACTCGACGCCTGCAGCAGCATTCGCGCTTGACGGCTGCCGAGAGCGACCGGGCGGTACGGCTGGCACAGGTGTACTCAACGGCAGTAGAGACGCTGGGCAACGGCGAGAAGGCGGCGGCGTGGCTCAAGACACCGAATCGCGCGCTGCGCGGGGGCCGGCCATTGGATCAGCTCGACACCGATCCCGGCGTGCGCGAAGTCGAGGACGTTCTGGGCCGGATTTCGTACGGCGTTTACAGCTAATGCTCATTTGGCGAGTTTGCCGGGCGCGGTTTGCCGGCGAAGCGTTCTCCGGCGAGGGAGCGCGGCGCTTTGGCGGCCGTTGGAACTCGCGCGCCGTGCCAATGGTTTACGCATCGAACTCGTTGGCGCTCGCCGCGATTGAAACATTCGTTCATTTGGAACCGAATCAGCAACCAGCCGACCTGGTTTCGATTGCGGCTGCGCTACCCGAAGGAGAACCGGCAAAGCGCGTGGAACTGGACCAATTACCAGCGGGCTGGTGGGCTGACGATTTTGAGCCACTGCGGACGATCGGGGACCAATGGATTCGCGAGAAGAGTTCGCTGGCGCTCTGGGTTCCTTCAGCGGCATTGCGAACGGAATGGAATGTTTTGGTGAACCCACTGCATCCGGCGATTACCGAGATCAGGGTTGAAGAGCCGCATGCGTTTCATTTTGATGCGCGGATGTTTCGGTAGCGGGGTCTTTCGCCCCTGTGGGGCTTGATCGTTTTTTGCGGTTCTCCCAGGGATCCCTTACGCGCCCGCACCCCGTACCCCCGTCAGTGTTGTAGTCACTTCTTCTCTTCATGGACTGCGCGTGCTGTCATCGTAGAAGCCAAAATATGGCGATTTCAATCAGGAAGGAGTTTTGTGCAATGAGTCCCCATCGCTGTTCCAGATGCCTTGCGCCTGCCACCCATCAAACCCCTGTCCAATCGAGTGCGGATGGTTGGGAATATCGGTGTCCGAAACACAAGGGCTCTGGTTTCTCACTTATCCCGGGCACAGGGTGGGTGCCTAGCAAACATCGTTCGCCCCGTGCTGGCAGGCGCCGAGATGCGCGGCGTGCCTGAGCAGCTGACTTGCTTCTGGGTCCTTTATTCTCGCGACGCAAATTCTCGCGCCGAGTCTAGCAGCTTGGCGACCGATTCCCTGGAGCAGGATTCGGCGTAGATGCGCAGGAGGGGTTCGGTGCCGCTGGCGCGCAGCAGTAGCCAGGTTTCGGCGGCCTTGGGTTTCGTTGTCGCCTCGGAGTTATCGAGGAAGAACTTGATGCCGTCAAGATCTTCCTGGTTATGGATGGCCATGCCTGCGAAGACGGGGTCGCCGGGCTTGAGGGCGTTGGCGCGGGCGATGACGGCGTTCTTTTGCGCTTCGGGCAAATGGAGATCGATGCGGCCGTATTGATGCTCGCCGTATTCGTCCTGAAGATCGGCGACAAGTTGGCCGAGGGTCTTCTTTTCCTGGGCCATGACATTCGCGAGCATCAGGCAGTTGAGCAGGCCGTCGCGCTCGGGCAGATGGCGCTGGAAGCCGATGCCGCCCGACTCCTCGCCGCCCATCACGATTTCTCGCTCGAGCATGAGGTCAACGACATACTTGAAGCCGATGCCGTGCTCGATGAGCTCGCGGTGGTATTTCATGGCGATGCGATCGAGCATTTTGGTGGTGTTGAAGGCGCGAGTGACTGCGCCGGGCCAGCCCTTGTACTGCAAGACCCAATTCAGGAGCGCGGAGTAGATTTTGTGCGGGTCGACGAAGTTGCCATTCTCGTCGATGGCGCCGATGCGGTCGGCGTCACCGTCAGTGCAGAGGCCAGCCTGGCAGCCGTTGGCAACAGTGGCTTCGCCGAGGGCGCGGATATTCGGCTCAATGGGCTCGGGATTGATGCCTGGAAAGAGCGGGTCGGGCCTGGAGCGGATTTGGTGGTGGGCCACGCCGATGCGGGTGAAAATGTCGGCGAGGATTGTGCCGCCGGCGCCATACATGGAATCGATGCAGAACTTCATGCCGGATTTCGAGATGAGGTCCAGGTCAGCGAAATCCTCGATGGCTTTGAGGTAGGTGGGCAGGAAGTCCACTTCTGTAATGTGCGCGGTCTGAGGGGAACGCGGCGCGGGTCTGCCGAGATACGATTCGATGGCCGAGATCATGGCAGGCTGGCCGGAGCCGCCATACCAGCCCTTGTACTTGACGCCGTTCCACTGCGCCGGGTTGTGCGAAGAGGTGATCATGATGCCGCCAGCTGCGCCGCGCTCACGCACGCCCCAACTGAGAGCCGGCGTGGGCGTGACGGCGTTGGCGAGCAGGACTGGAATTCCGGTGGCCGCGACGACCTCAGCGCATGCATGGGCAAAATCTTTCGACCCGAAGCGCGTGTCGTACCCGATGCATATGCCTTTGGAGGGATCTTCCTGGGCCGAGCCCTTGCGAGCGTGAATGTAGGCGGCGATGGCTTCGGCGGCGATGCGGACGTTCGCGAAGGTGAAGTCGTCGGCGATGAGGCCGCGCCAGCCGTCGGTGCCGAATTTGATGACAGGTTGAGGCATGTTTTATTTTCGATGCTCCCGGAGAAGCAAAGAAAAACAATAACAGGCCGAGGGGTGCGTGTACACGGGGAGTGCGGGGCCCCGACGAGGGGTATTCTTAACAAAACCATGAAAGTTGCGATTATTGGCGGCGGCATTGTGGGGCTGGCGACGGCGCACCAGCTTCTGGAGCGGCACCCGTCGGTAAAGGTGATTCTCCTGGAGAAGGAAAGCGGGCCGGGCCGTCACCAGACCGGGCATAACAGCGGAGTGCTGCACTGCGGCCTGTACTACAAACCGGGCTCGACAAAGGCGCGGCTCGCGGTGGAGGGGCTGCGCAGAATGACGGCATTCTGCGAGCAGCACGGCGTGCCTTACGAGCTGTGCGGCAAAACGGTTGTGGCCACGGAGGCAGAGGAGATTCCGCGGCTGCATGCGCTGATGGAGCGCGGCAAGGCTAACGGTGTGGAACGATTGGAACTCCTGGGGCCGGAGCAGATTCGCGAGTATGAGCCGCATGCGGCGGGATTGGCGGGGATCCGCGTTCCGCAGGAAGGGATCGTGGACTACGGCGCGGTTTGCGCAGCGATGGTGAAGGAGATTGGCGCAAGAGGCGGCGAGCTCAAATTTTCATCGGAAGTGACGCGTGCGAAGAAGAGGGCCGCGTGGACGATCGAAACGAAGGGCAATGCCGGGAGTGGCGCCTATGAAGCGGACTTCCTGATCAATTGCGCCGGATTGCAATGCGACCGCGTGGGCCGCAGAACGGGCAGTGGCGATCGAGCGAAGATTGTGCCGTTCCGAGGCGAATACTACAAGCTGCGGCCGGAGCGGCAACACCTGGTGAGGAATTTGATATACCCCGTTCCGGACCCGAGTTTTCCGTTTCTTGGAGTGCACTTTACAAGGCAGATCCAAGGCGGGGTGGAATGCGGACCGAATGCGGTGCTGGCCTTTAAGCGCGAGGGGTACCGGCACACGGACTTTTCGCTGCGCGACACGCTGGAGACGATGACTTATCCGGGTTTCTGGAGATTTTTTGTTCGCTACCCGCGCATGTGCTGGGAGGAGTTCAAGCGGTCGTATAGCAAGAAGCTGTTTTGCCGGTCGTTGCAGCGGCTGGTGCCAGAGCTCACGATAGAGGATCTGGCGCAGGGTGGAGCGGGAGTGCGCGCGCAGGCGCTTTCGCCATCGGGCGAGTTGATGCAGGATTTTTACTTTGCGCGGCGGGAGGGCGCACTCCACGTGCTGAATGCGCCGAGCCCCGCGGCGACGGCGTCGCTGGCGATTGCGGACGCGATCCTGGATCAGGCGCGAGAGGCACTTGAGGCCTGATTCGGTTCCAGGCGCGCAGCGGTGTAAACTAGCAGAGACCCTGAGCCGGTTCGCCAAGGCGGACCGGCTGCGTTATGTCGGGACGTGGCTCAGCCTGGTAGAGCACTCGCTTGGGGTGCGAGGGGTCGGCAGTTCGAATCTGCCCGTCCCGACCAATTCAGTTTTGCCAATACCCTTCGCCCAGCAAATTTCTTCGTGGCCGACCCACGAAGCACCCCAACCAGCGCCGTAGCGTCAGCGAAGGCGCCGAGTCCAGCCTGCGAGGGACGCGAGGCATTGCCGAGCCATTCGGCAGTTCGAATCTGCCCGTCCCGACCCATTCAGTTTTGCCAATACCCTTCGCCCAGCAAATTTCTTCGTGGCCGACCCACGAAGCACCCCAACCAGCGCCGTAGCGTCAGCGAAGGCGCCGAATCCAGCCTGCGAGGGGCGCGAGGCAATGCCGAGCCATTCGGCAGTTCGAATCTGCCCGTCCCGACCCATTCAGTTTTGCCAATATCCTTCGTCCAGCAAATCTCTTCGTGGCCGACCCACGAAGCACCTCAACCAGCGCCGTAGCGTCAGCGAAGGCGCCGAGTCCAGCCTGCGAGGGACGCGAGGCATTGCCGAGCCATTCGGCAGTTCGAATCTGCCCCTCCCTACCGATTCAAAGTCTTTAGCTTGTTTAAGTTCTAGTCTCTTCCATTCGTCTGCATTGGTCTTCCAATTCCCCAATTCTGACGTAATTGTGACGTTATCCAATGCGGCGACGGCTTTGCGTTTGGCTTCAGTGCGGATGCGGCTGTAGTGCGTCAACATCTCCACAAGCGGTACGAATGCGAAGTCACCATGGAGTTGCTAAAGGCTCATGCTCTTTTGTAACAAACATCTTGTTCCGGGACTTTATTCATATGAATGCACAATCCTTGGACATCTCACCGAATAAGTCTTCACCTGTTCTGGTCTCCCGGCGCTTGTCTCTTGCTTGGCTTAGGGGGGTTGGCCGCGGCGTCGCAAGAACCGTTGACACTTCGCCAAGCCGTTAATCTGGCTCTGGGGCAAAGCCCCCAGGCCGCAATGGCGCGCGCCGACAGCCAGGGAGCCAAATCGTCTGCCGCGCTGGCGCGAATCCAACTTCTGCCGCAACTCAACTTCACTGAAGATATCTCGCGTGGCAACGATCCGGTCTATGCCTTTGGCACGCGCTTGCGCCAGCGACAGTTCACGCAAGCCGATTTCGCGCTGAATGCGCTGAACTTTCCGCAGCCGATCGGCAACTTTTCTACGCGCTTCTCAGGCTCGTGGACTGCGTTCGACTCCTTCAAGACGCAGAGGGCGATTCGCAGCGCCGACCTTGCTCAACAAAGCGCCTCCTCATCTGGCAAGGCGACGGATCAGCAAATCGTATACCAGGTGGTCGGGGCGTATCAGTCCGTGCTGTATGCACAGCGAGAGATCGATGTCGCCCAGCATGAGCAGGACACGGCGGCCGCTCTGCTGGCATCAGTTGAAGATCACGTGAAGGCCGGGCTCGCAGTGGAGTCGGACCGGATGGCGGCCCAGGTAAATGTTGCCGCACGAAAAGAGGAATTGATCGCGGCCCAGGGCGATTTGGAGTTGGCGTGGGCGCGGTTGCGCGAGGCGATGGGAACCCCGGACCTCAAGGCATCCGAGTTGCGACCGATTGAGCCGCACACTTTCCCGCAAACCGTCCTCGAAGAAGAACTCGCCACTGCCGCTAAGGCGCGGCCCGATCTGATTGCGACGGAGCTGGCGGAATCGGCGCAGTCGTCGGAGCTGGGAGCGGCGAAGTCTGAATTTGGCCCACGCGTGAACGCCTATGGGAATTGGGAAGAAGATCGCACAAGTTTCGCTGGATCGGGCGGAAACAATTGGGTGGCCGGCGTTCAGATCAGCATCGACATTTTGCCACTAGGCAAGCGCGCTGAACTGGAGCGCCAGAGCGCAGCGAAGCGACGAATCGACGCACAGTTAAGCGCTTCGCAGCAGCATGTGCGCCTTGAAGTAAGCGAGGCGCACATTCATCGGCAGACAGCCGCACTCTCGCTGGAGACTGCACAAGCAGCGTTGAACGATTCGGCCGAGAGCCTGCGCATCGTGAAGAACCGCTATGGAGCGGGGCTTGCCACCATCACTGAACTGCTGCGGGCCGAGGATGCAGAACGGGAAAGCCAGTCGAATTACTGGCACGCGGTCTACGGCAATGCTATGGCCTATGCGGAACTGCTTTATGCAACCGGGACATTGACTCCCGATGCGGCGGAGGAATTGCAATGAGGAATTTTATCGGGACAAGTCTGCTTGCTGCCTCTATGGCGATGATGGCCGGCTGTCATAGCGGCGAATCAGCGACTGCAGCGGCGGTCGAAACGGTTCAGGCGCGGGTTGTTGAGAGCCAGCAGCGAGAAGTTCCTGTCAGCGTACGCGCCACGGGAGCCGTTCACGCTCGTGAGACTGCGCAAATCTCGGCGCAGGTTCCCGGCCGAATCCAGCAGATACTGGTGCGCGAAGGAGACACGGTGAGAGCGGGACAAACTGTAGCCGTGCTCGATGATGCGGCACAGCGCTCTCAATTGAATCAGGCGCAGGCGGGAGTAAAGGCGGCTCAAAGCGAAGAGACCGCAGCGCAGACTGAAGCCAGACTTTCCGCGAGCACGTTGGAGCGCTATCGGCAACTGGAGGCCGAGAAGAGCGTGAGCCCGCAGGAGATGGATGAAATCTCACGGAAGGCCGAGGCGGCAGCGGCCGGTCTGGAGGCCGCGCGCGCGCAGACCGATGCGGCACAAGCCCAGGAAAGCAGCGCGCGCACGATGCTTGGCTACACGCGCCTGGTGACACCCTTCGCGGGGATCGTGACGGCGCGAATGGCCGATCCGGGAACGCTGGCTTCGCCAGGCGTGCCCTTGCTCCAGATTGACCAGGCCGGAGCACTGCAACTGCAGGTCACAGTAGACGAGTCGGAGATCGCGGCGATCCACAAAGGAATGAAGACACAAGTTGCGATTGATGGCGCGGCCTCCGCGCAAATCACTGGCACGATCGTGGAGATCGATCCGACCGCCGACACTTCAACGCACAGTTTTCTGGTCAAGATTGACCTGCCTTCCTCAAGTCAACTGCGCTCTGGAATGTATGGAACAGCGCAGTTTGCCAACGGCGTCCGTAACGCAATTCTCATTTCGCGTTCCGCTGTGGTTACGCGCGGCTCGCTGGACTGTGTTTACGTTCTCGACAGTCAGGGGATTGCGCAACTCCGTTATGTCACCCTCGGCGCGCCGCAAAGCAATCTCGTTGAAGTTCTATCGGGCATCTCCACAGGCGAGAGACTTGTGGACCTACCTTCCGACCGCGATCTTGCGGGAAAGCGCATTGAGGTCCAACCATGAAGCAGGACCTCGGGCTTGCCGGAAGGTTGGCGCATGCATTTCTCAATTCAAAGCTGACGCCGCTCTTCATTGCCGCGTCGTTGGCTCTCGGGATCTTCGCGGTCGCGATAATTCCCCGCGAGGAGGAGCCTCAGATCCTGGTTCCAATGCTGGACATCACGACTGCGATGCCGGGCGCGTCTCCCGCCGAAGTGGAGGAGCGCGTAACGCTGCCCATCGAGACTCTGGTGCATCAGATTTCCGGAGTCGAGTACGTCTATTCGACGTCGTCACCAGGGCAGAGCCTGGTTATCGTTCGTTTTCTGGTCGGCACGCCGCAGGAAGATGCTCTCATCAAGGTCTACAGCAAGCTTTACTCGAACTTCGATCGCATGCCGCCCGGAGTCTCGCAGCCGCTGATCAAGGCCCGGTCGATCGATGATGTCCCAATTCTTGCGTTAACGCTGTGGGGCCAAGGCATTACAACGGCTATCAGCTTCGCGCCATTGCTGCTGAGATGCAACACAACATCGAGCAGATTTCCGATGTTTCAGAGACGACGATCATTGGCGGCCTTCCGCGCACGATGCGCGTCGAGCTCAGCACCGAAAAGCTGAGCGCATACGGCCTGTCGCCCATGGCCGTTGTAGGGCATCTGCAGGCCGCAAACGCCAGCGTGCAGGCCGGGAACTTCGCTGAGAACAACCAGGAGATCCGGGTGGACGCCGGCAACCTCTTCGCCAGCCGCGAAGACTTGGAAGCAGTGGTAGTCGCTGTTGTCGGCGGGCGTCCGGTCTACCTGCGCGACGTTGCCGAAAAGATCGTCGACGGTGCCGCCGACCCTGCAAACTACGTAGTCTTCGGCACCACCACCTCAAGCGCCTCGGGAGCGCGCCAGTTTCCCGCAGTGACGATCACCGTAGCCAAGCGCAAGGGCACCAACGCGACCGATATCGCCAACGCTGTTCTCAAGAGCGTTCAACGCATGCAGGGCGTAACCATACCCAACGACGTGACGGTGACCACCACTCGGAATTACGGAGAGACGGCAAAGAACAAGTCGGACGAGTTGCTTGAGCATTTGCTGTTGGCGACGCTGTCTGTGACCTTGCTGGTCGCGATCTTCCTCGGCTGGCGCGAGTCGGGCGTTGTGCTGCTGGCCATCCCGGTCACGCTCGCCCTTACCATGTCGGTGTTTTACTTCCTCGGCTACACCATCAATCGCGTTACGCTTTTCGCTTTGATTTTCTCGATCGGAATCCTTGTCGATGACGCCATTGTTGTGGTCGAAAACATGGTCCGTCACTTCCGGCTCAGGGAAAACCATGGCCGGTCGATGAGCGAGGTCGCTGTCGAAGCGGTTGCTGAAGTGGGCAACCCCACCATCCTTGCCACGTTCGCTGTGATCGCGGCGGTATTGCCGATGGCCTTTGTCCGCGGCCTGATGGGACCCTATATGCGGCCCATTCCCGTGGGGGCCTCAGCGGCCATGCTCTTCTCGCTCTTGGTTGCTTTTGTGGTTTCACCTTGGGCCGCTCTCCGCCTTGTCGGCAAGCATCTCGAGGGCGCCAAGATACTCGAGCCCGAGACCGAGAACTGGCGAACCAGGCTCTATCGCCGCATCATGACGCCGCTGATTCGATCATCACGGAATCGTGCCCTGTTCTTCATCGGAGTAGCGGTGCTGCTGCTAATCTCGGTCGCACTCGTTCCGTTGGGATTGGTACGCGTGAAGATGTTGCCGTTCGACAACAAGAGCGAACTGCAGGTCGTGATTAATATGCCTGACGGCACGCCGCTCGAACAGACCGCGCGAGTCGCTCAGGCGCTGGGTGATGAACTCGCGCGCCAGCCGGATGTCCTGAACTACCAGACTTATACCGGAACCTCGGGACCCTATAACTTCAATGGTCTGGTCCGCCACTACTACATGCGCCGCCAGCCAAATCAGGCCGACATCCAGGTGAACCTGTCACCTGCCAAGCAGCGCAGCGAGCAGAGTCATGTCATTGCGAAACGTCTTCGTCCGTTGCTGGATTCAATCGGCACCGCATACGGCGCGCGCATTCAAGTCAGCGAGGTTCCACCCGGACCGCCGGTCGTGCAAACTCTGGTGGCCGAGGTTTACGGTCCCGATTTGGCTGGTCAAACGCAGGTCGCCCAGCAGATCAAGTCGATCTTCCAAGAGACTCCGGGCGTTGTCGATGTCGATTGGTACGTCGAAGATCCCGAGCCAAGATTGATCATGCGCGTGGATGAGGTGAAAGCGGCCGAGCATGGCATCGCAGTCTCCGACGTGGCTCATGCCCTGGCACTTGCGACCTCAGGAACCGAGGTCGGCCTGATCCACGATCAAACTTCGCGGGAACCTGTGCCCGCAATCGTCGAGATTGATCGCGCCGATCGTTCTTCCGAGCAGGGTCTTGAGAATATCCGTCTGCCCGGTGCCGACGGCGGCATGGTCTCCCTGCGGGAGTTAGTCACCATCGAACGCAAGACCATCGAGCCCAGCATCTACCACAAGAATCTACGCCGCGTTGTTTACGTCACGGGCGACGTCGCCGGCGCCGAGGAGAGCCCGGTTTACGCCATTCTCAAGATGAACAAGGATCTCGACCATCTCACTCTTCCCGCCGGATACACATTGACCCGTTACAACGCGACCATGCCCGACTCCACCGACCACTACTCGATGAAGTGGGACGGCGAATGGCACATCACTATCGAAGTCTTCCGCGACATGGGGCTCGCATTCGCTGCCGTGCTCGTGCTCATTTACGTTCTCGTGGTCGGTTGGTTCCGCTCTTTCATCGTGCCGTTGATCATCATGGCGCCCATTCCGCTGACCCTCGTCGGCATCATGCCGGCGCATGCCATCCTGGGCGCATTCTTCACGGCAACATCCATGATCGGCTTCATTGCCGGGGCGGGTATCATCGTGCGCAACTCAATCATTCTCGTCGACTTCATCGAACTTCGAATTCGCCAGGGAATGCCGCTGGCCGAAGCAGTGATTGACGCCGGCGCGACTCGCTTTCGGCCCATGCTGCTCACTGCGGCCGCAGTTGTGGTCGGCGCAAGCGTCATTCTCACTGATCCCATCTTTCAGGGGCTCGCGCTGTCGTTGATTGCCGGAGCGGTGGCTTCGACATTCCTCTCCTGGCCGACCATCCCGGTGCTTTACTTCATGGTTCACTCTCGGCATCAATCGGAGCCCGAGCCCCATTTCAATTCCAATCATGGAGATTCGTTATGACAGTTGAACGCGGTTTGCGCTTGTTGGCAGGTGTAATGGTGCTCGTGTCGCTCGCACTTTCACATTTCCTTTCGCCGTATTGGCTATGGCTGACGGTTTTCGTTGGGCTCAATCTCCTTCAATCGACCTTTACCAATTGGTGCCCGGCCATGGCGATCCTGCGCGCCATCGGATTGAAAGATGCCAATTACGGCACGAGGTAGCGTGGCAGCCATGAGCACGAGGCTTCAAAGCGGGCGAATTCAGGATGAGGTTTACCGCCAGATGTACCGGCTGGAGGCGCACTGTCCCGGAGCCGAGACGGATCTGGCAATTGCACTGCTGCGCGCCTGGATGGCTTTGTGCTCTGGCCCGCAACGCGAAAAGGGAAAGCCATGGCTAGCGAAGATCTCCCCGATATGCCTTCAGATGATTGAGTCGACTTTAAGAGCGGAAGATGCTGAGACTCACTGCCCAAAGTGAGACCTACTTAGCATGGCCTGAGCGGTCGGGCTTCGAGAACCGGTGTTCATTTTTGCACGCCGACGAATATACTGATCCTGCCCTCGACAAACCCATGCGATGCGACCTGAACTGATCCGAGCCACGGAACTCCTGCACCGAAATACTCCGGAAGCTATCGAAGAAGCGATCGGCCTGTTACAGAACACGGTCTATTCCTTCAGCATGAAGGTCTGTGGGCATCGTGAGGACGCGGAAGACACGATGCAGGAGGTCTTGTCGCGATCGCTCGGGCATCTGGCCAAAATCCAGGAGCCGCAGCAACTCGCTGTCTGGCTCTACACCGTCACCAGAAACCGCTGCTGGCGCTTGCGCCGCAAGCCAGCTCACGCTCCGATCCACACCTTCTCACTCGATGACCTGATGCCGGATGAGGCCGAGCTGGGGCGATTACTGCAGGATGCCGGCGAGAGCCCCGAGGGCAATCTCCTCAACGCCGAGCAACACCAACTGTTGCATCGGGCAATTCTTCGCATTCCGGCTCCCTTGCGCATCGTCCTCGTGCTCCACGATATGGAGGAGTTAACGACCGAGCAGGTTGCTCAGATTCTCGATCTCAAGCAAGGAACAGTCCGAATTCGCCTTCATCGTGCGCGCCTGAGCGTGCGCAAGGAGATGAGCCAGGTACTAAGCAACTCTTCGGAGCACATAAAGAGCAACCAACTGTCGGCCAAGAAGTCCCAAAGGCGCACGCCCAAGGGCAGGAAACGCCCTGATGAATGCAGAGAGCTATTCGGTAATCTCTCTGAATACCTGGATGGCAGGGTGGAGCCACTCACCTGCGAACAGATGCGCATTCACATCGAGGCGTGCCCCTCCTGCGTGGCGTTCCTCCGAGACCTGAGATCCGCTATCGACCGCTGCCGCTCCTTGCAGGTCCCTTGCGACTCGGCCGTCGCGGTCCGACTCCGCGCGATCCTCACGCAAGAGTACTTACGGATGATATTGATTCCCGGAGTCAGCAAGACTCCCGCACATCGAAACTTTGCCGGCAAGATTCGGAAACAACGATCGCTCGCATGTTCCTGAGCTTTGCAGCCGAACAGGTTTGCCCGATGCTATTCCGTGTTTGTGAGAACCGGCATTAGAAGGTGGAGTCGCTCAATCAGGTCTGAATGCGCATAGAAATGCGAGCGCCGGGTATATAGTCGCCCACTCTGACGTAACGCCAATTTCGGGCGTTAATTCCCGTTTTCCGGCGACCCGCCAAGAATCCCAGAATTCGCCGCCTGCGACGCCCTACTGGCCGGTTTCGTAGCGCACCACCGCCAATGCCGTTTCATAGGAATAGCGGGCATTGGTGTTGTCGATTTCAGCCTGCGTCTGGTTCAGCTGCGCCTGGCTGATTTCGACAATGCCGCTCAGCCCGATCTTGTAACGCGCCGAGGCCAGGTCGAACGCCAGGTTGGCCTGGTCGAGCAACTGTTTGGTAACGGCGATTCGCTGGTACGCAGTCTGCGCATTCAGCACCGCCGTGCGCACGTCCCGAGCGATCGTGTCGCGCAGATTGCGCACATTCTCCTGGGCGGCTTGAGCACGCAGCTTCGCTTCCCTGGCCTCGGCATTAAAGAGAAAGCCGTTGAAGACCGGGATGCTCAAGTTGGCTCCTGCGGCGCCGTACCAGGAAGACTGAATCTGGTCGGCGCGAACCGGCGCGCCGCCCACCGAGGCCATTGCAGAGAGCGTGGGCAACCAAAGATCGCGTTCCGCCGTGCTGAACTGGCGAGCGGCGGTAAAGTTGTCGTTCATCGCCGCGAGGTCGGGGCGCGCGCTGAATGCGGCCTTCACGAGTGCTTCAGGATCGCTGGGAGCAGCCGGTGGATTGCCGTTCGTCTCATCGACCAGAGTGTACTGCTGATCTTGTTCGGAGCCGAGCACATCGTTCAGAGTGTCCATGGCGGCCTGCGCGTTGCCCTGTGCATCGAGCAGCAACAGTTGCGACTGCGCGACCTGAACGTCGGCAAAGCTCTTGTCGAGATCGGAGCGAATCTTCGCTTGGGTCAATGCGCCAACCTGATCGGCTGTCGCTTGGCGCTCAGTGAGCGTTTCCTGTGCCACTTTCAACACGGCCTGCGCGGTCAGCGCCTGATAGAAGGCTTGATCCACGGTCAGCGTAATGTCGAGCTGCGTGGCGCGCGAGCTTTCCATCTGCGCCCTCGCTGTGGATTCGGCGCTGAGCACTAGATTATGCGTGCGGCCGAAGTCGGTGATCAACTGGCTGATGGTAAGGCCGCCGGCCGCGCGATTGTAAACAGAAGGATTGTTGAGCAACCCCGCTGTAATCCTGCTGTTTTCGTGCGAGTCGACGGCAGTTAGATTCACGGTTGCCATCGGCATTTCTGCCGAACGCACTTCGCGCGTAACCTGGGCTTGCGCCAGCGCGAGCAGTCGGGCCACGCTGATATTTGGATTGTTGCGAATCGCCATCTGCTCGGCCTGCGCGATGGTCAGCGCCGGGCCCGCAGGCTGCGCGGTCGCCGGTGCGTTGGTTTGCAACTGCGGATCCGTGGCCATGGTTGAGGCTGAAGCCTGCGACAAACTTGCAGCGAGTTGGCCTGCCGGCGCGTCAGGGAGCGAAGGCCTTTGCGCAGTCGTTGTCGCGGGCATCACAACAAGAACGGCGCCGCAGATTGCGAAGTGAAGGACCTTATCAGTTGGCTTACGCATGTTCGACTCCCTCCGCGGCGGTCTCTTCACTGCGTCGTCCGTGGATGACGAGATACATGGCTGGAACCAGAAACACGGTAACGACAACCGACAGTGCGAGTCCGCCAATGATGGCGCGGGCCAGCGGCGCATACTGCTCGCTGCCCGCTTCCAAACCGAGCGCCAGCGGAATCATTCCCAGAAGTGTGGCAAGCGAAGTCATCAGGATGGGCCGCAAGCGAACGCGGCATGCCGTCACGGTCGCTTGCAAAAGCGACTCGCCTTCCTGGTGAAGGATGCCGGCGAACTCGACAATCAGAATGCTGTTTGAAACCACAATGCCGGCCATCATGATCACGCCCATCAGCGACATGATATTCAGCGTGCTTCCCGTAAAGAGAAGAATCAGGACCACGCCGACCAGACCGGGAGGGATCGCCATAAGGATGATGAATGGATCGACGAACGACTTGAACTGCGCCATCAAGATCAGATAGACCAACAACACCGCAATGATGAGCCCGACGCTGAAGTCGTGGAAGGCCTCGTTCATGCTGACCACTGCCCCACGCATGTCGATCACGGTATTGCGGTCGTGCTGGGTGTCGGCCAGCATTCGACTGATCCGGGCTCCCACGCCCTGTAGAGCCTCAGATTTAGTGGAAACGAAAATGTCGATTACGCGACGAATCTGGTAATGGTCAACTTCAGTGGGCGTGTTGATCTGCGAAATATCGGCCACTTCGCCCAAAGGCACATAACCGGATGCCTGATCACCGGTCATCATTGCCGGTGAATCGGGGTCGGCCGCCTGGCTCTCCTGCATCGGCGAGTATCCGGCAGGCCGAACGCCGCGCAGCGGAATGTTCTTCATGTCTTCGAGCGACATGTTGTCGATCCATCGGTTCGCGTATTGCACGGTGACCATGTAGTTGTTGCCGGTGCGTGGATCGATCCAGTAGCTGGGAGCCACCATGCCGTCGGACGTCAACGCGGTGATCACGTCGTCAACAACGTCTCGCGTCGAAAGGCCGACCATGCTGGCGCGCTCGCGGTCGATGTTCAGTGCGAGACCAGGGTAATTCACGCTTTGCGGAATATAGACGCTGCTCACGTTGGGTATGGCCTGGATTTTCTCGGCCAGTTGGCGAGCCATATCGTAAGCATGATCCATATCGTTCGACTTGATCTGAATGTCGATGGGTGCAGGAAGCCCCTGATTGATCACGCCGTCAACCAATCCGCCCGCCTGGAAATAGGTAGACAGCTCCGGCATCTGCCGCGCCAGTGCGGCTTGCACGCGCCGCATGTACTCATAGCTGCCGACGCTGTGGTCTTCCTTGAGGCTGGTCTGAACGAAGGCCGTATCCATCGACGCATTGGTTGTGTAAATCGCCGATAGGTCGGGATAAACGCCGATGTTTGAGACGATCATGCCCATGTCTTGGGGCTTCACGACGCTCCGGATCACGTTTTCGACCTTAGCGATATAGTCGTTGCTCACCTCAAGCCGCGTGCCACTCGGCATGTGCACATTGATGATGAATTGGCCCGGATCAGTCCGCGGAAAGTAGGCGCGCCCAAGAAATGGAAAGCTGACAGCCAGAAGCAGTGCCAGCCCGCCAAGCATGACGGCAGTTGCAAACCCGGGCCGACGAAGCACCCTGTAGGCAAGCGCCTCGTATCGATCGAGAAGCTGCTGAAATCGCTGATTGAAGAGGATCAAAAAGCGCTTGAAGAAATGCGGCTTGGTTCCTTCAACAGCATCGATGTCGCCTTCGTGTTCCTTGCCCAAGGGATCCTGGCGAACGAACTTTGCGCAAAAAAGAGGCACTACCGTCATGGCGAAGAAATAGGATGCGAAGATTGAAAACACGACGCCGAGGGCAAGCGGGGTGAAAGATGTACTTGCTAACGCCGGTGAAACCGGTGACAGGAAAAAAGACGATCGCGGTTGTAAATGTGGCGGCCAGCACCGCCATCGACACTTCCGTGCCGCCCTGTTCCGACGCCTGGTACGGCGATTTGCCCAGCTCCATGTGCCGAAAGATGTTTTCGAGCACAATGACGCCGTTATCGATGAGCCGCGAGAAGACCAGTGCCAACCCGCCAAGGATCATGGTGTTGATAGATCCGCCCATCATGTTGACGATCAGCAGACAAACCAGCATGGAGAGCGGGACAGCGAGCAGCACCGCAACCGTGGCCCGCGGGCTGCCCAGAAAGATGAGAATCATCACCCCGGTCATGATCAGCCCGATGACCGCCTCGCGCGTGACGTTGGCGATAGCCAGCTTGACGAAGATCGACTGATCGAAGACCACGGCGGTCTTGAGTGTGTCAGGAATATCGACGAGCTTTTTGACCGCAGCCTTAATGCCGTTGACGATCTCGATGGTGTTGCTGTCGCCGCCTTGCTTGAAGACAGGCACATACACTGAACGCTGGCCGTCGATGCGCACAATGTTGTACTGCAAGGCTCCGGAATCGACCGCCTTGCCCACGTCGCCCACCAGAACGGAAGAGTTCCCTACCGACTTGAGCGGCATGTCGTTCATCGCGTTCGCGTCCGGGAATTGGCTATTGGCGTAAATGTTGAAGTCCTTGGAGCCGATGCGCACGTCGCCCGCGGGAAGAATCAGGTTCGAGTTGTTGACTGCGGTGACAACATCGTTAAGGCTCAGGTTGCGCGCTTCAAGCTTCAGCGGATCGACGTAGATCTGAATCTGTCGATACGTTCCACCATAAGGTTGCGGAACCGAAGCCCCCTGCACGTTAGAGATCTGATTGCGAACCGCGAATTGGGCCAGATCCTTGAGGCGAGTTTCATTTAGGCCCTCGCCTTTCAGCGTGACCAGGCAAACCGGCTGTGTGGATGCGGTCATCCCCAGGACCACGGGCGGCAGCGTTCCAGGCGGCAAACGTCGCAGGTCGGCCATGGCCAGATTGGCAATGTTGCTCAGCGCCGCATTGGGATCGGTGCCCGGCTTGAAGTAGATCTTGATCAGGCTGACGCCGGTCAGAGAGCGCGATTCGCTGTGGTCCACGTTCGCGGCCAGAGTGAAGAACCGCTCGAATGTGTTGGTGATATCGGCCTCAATCTGCTCCGGGGGCATGCCGTTGTAGAAAGTGGCCACGACCACCACGGGCATATCGATCGGCGGGAAAAGGTCCACCGGCATACGCGCCACAGTCACCGTTCCCACGAGCAGCACGATGAGACAGAGCATGAGGATGAAGAACGGAAAACGCAAGGCAAACTTCGGCATTATTGGCTTCCTCCGTTGGCCCCGGATTTAAGGTCGATCATGCCACCCGATTCATGCACGGTCTCAGAGGCAGGTGTCGAAGCAAGAATCGGATTGACCGCTTCATCGTCGTGGTACTTTTCCTGTCCGCCAATCAGGACCCGATCGCCGGGATCGAGTCCGCTTGTCACTTCCGCAAGCTTGGTTCCCTGCAGGCCGACCTGAACGACGCGAGTGTGGATATGATTGTTCGCGCCGAGCAAAAAAACCGTCTCCTGCTGTTGTGCGTTCAGCACCAGAGCTTCAACAGGAATCGTGACCGCATTCGTGGCGCTCGCAAGCTCAAGCGCGGTGTTCGCATACATACCCGGCGCGATGGAAAGGTCCTTATTGTCAACGTCCACCTCGGTCTCCATCGTCCGCGTCTCAAAGCTTACGTCGCGTGTGAAGCGAACAATCTTGCCGGTGAATGAGCGATCGATAGCGTCGACGCGAACCTGTAGCTGATCGCCCTCGTGAACATATTTGATGTCGTCTTCCGGCACAGGGACACGGAGGCGAAGCAGACTGCTCTGCGAGAGCCTTACGATGGGCAGCGTCTGGTCATTGGAATTGGCGCCGCCCTGAATCAACGCTCCGGTATCGGCGTAACGCCAGATGACGACGCCGGAGATGGGCGCGGCCACGGTGGTGTAGTCTTCGAGCGCCTGCACGCGCTGATTGTCTGATCGCGCCGCCTCAGAGTGTTGTTGCGCGGCGGCCAGCGCGGATTTGGCTGCATCCACCTGCGCCTGCGAGTTCAGATCCTTGGCCTGCGCGTCGTCCAATTCCTGTTGCGCAATCAGGCCGGGACGCGTCGCCGCTGCCTCTTGGAGGCGCACTGACTGCGCGTGCAAGGCAAAGCTCAAAGCCTCGGCGCTCTTCACTTCGTGCTGCGCCCGCGAGATCTCTTCCTGGCTTTGCTTAAGCTCGAATGCCGTCTGCTGCAATTGGGCCTGCAGTTCGGGAACATCAAGAACCGCCAAGGTCTGGCCCTCGTACACAATGTCGCCAATGTCGACGTTGATGCGCTTCATGTAGCCGCTCACCTTGGGGTGGACATCGACCACCTGATAAGGCTGAAACTGACCAGCCAGCGTGAGCACATGAGAGATGTCGCCGCGCTGCGCGACAGCGACCCGTGCTGAGGGAATGGTTGCGGCGCTGGCCTCGGAACCTGTTCCGTTGGAACGGCACGAGCTGATGCCGAAGGCTGCGCTTCCAGCTGCCATTAAGAGAAGAATTCGTTTTTGCATGTCGAACATACTCCTGATTCACAACCCCGACTACCGCCGCGGTGCTTGGAAACGATTGGGAACCCAGCCAGCGAAGGGCAGGCAGCAATCGTTTGGATGCCCCCGCCGAAAGCTGGTTGACCATGTGTTGGCCCACTTTGCGCGCGCTATTCGTGCGTTGTCCGCGAAATCACTCGCAAAGGCACGTTGCAAAGCGCTGAGTCCGAGTAGACCGATTCCGCGTGGATCCATGCGGAAGGAGGACCGCGAATTCAAAGCGCCATGAATGTGAATTTAGTCGGCGGGCGGTGGGCGAAAGAGATTGGCGAACGAAAAGCCAGCAGCCAGAAAATGCGGATACTGGCTGGGCGGGATTTCGCCGAGTGCGCGGGCGGGGAGACCCGCAAACATTGCTGTCGCGACTTGAGGAAGCAATGAGAATGCAACATGCGGGTGCGCCGGGTCCGGCGCGGGCACACCGTGCTCCACGACCTCGGGCGAGGTGACGGGTTGCGCCTTTGCGGCGCGGACACTACTACCGAAACCGCCCGCTGGGCCGTACCAGGCTGTCTTGGCTTCAATTGCGAAAAGAAATGCCAGCAGACAGAGGCCAAAGGCAAGCGGAGCGCGCCGATAAGACGGGGAAGCGGCGAACCATCCCGACATAACGGCAGTTTATCACGCGGTAATGATCGAGAAGTTTGCCACGCTTAAGCCTGTCTCGACCGGCGCTGACCGAACCAATATTTGATCAGTCTCAGGCGGAAATGCAGAGATCGCGACCGGATTCCACGACAAGCAATCACAACCAATGCCGGGAGCGGCCAGCCGCGGCACGCTGGAGCCCCAACCTGCCTTCGCTCCACCAATGCCCGGGGATTGCATGCAACGATTTCCATCGGCGCGCTGTGGGGGAAGTCTAGCTCAAATGCAGCACGAAAAATAAGCCAGAAGACTGTTGGGGAAATTGTGGGGACCCTCAGCGACATTCAGCAGTAAACGACGGCAGCGCTCCAAAACCAGAAACGCGCTGAAAGGCCTATGAATACTGACTCTGGGGTACGTCGTGGTATCTCACCGTGGACGACCGAAAAAACAGTGAGACCACTTGGGGCGCGAGGGGTCGGCAGTTCGAATCTGCCCGTCCCGACCCATTCAGTTTTGCCAATACCCTTCGCCCAGCAAATTTCTTCGTTGCCGACCCACGAAGCACCCCAACCAGCGCCGTAGCGTTAGCGAAGGCGCCGAGTCCAGCCTGCGAGGGACGCGAGGCGTTGCCGAGCCATTCGGCAGTTCGAATCTGCCCGTCCCGACCCATTCAGTTTTGCCAATACCCTTCGCCCAGCAAATTTCTTCGTGGCCAACCCACGAAGCACCCCAACCAGCGCCGTAGCGTTAGCGAAGGCGCCGAGTCCAACATGCGAGGGGTGCGAGGCGAAGACTCGCCATTCGGCAGTTCGAATCTGCCCGTCCCGACCCATTCATTCCTCTCTCTGAGGTCCCAGCCAAGCCGATCTAGAGCCTCAGCGGACTGTGTGGCCTGTTGACCATGGCACCTACATGACTTTTGTCATGTACCCAAAAACAGATTCTTCGCGCATTGTGAAGAGACAGGGCAAAAGAACCCAGCATGGACTTGTGGCCGCGTTTGGCCGGTTCATGAGACATCTGCAGATTTTTGAAGCGAAACACTTTCCCCCAGGGCTGCGCAACCTCGAATGGTCTTAAGAACCGCTGCCGCGAAAGACTCGCGGCGACGCCCGGCCAACCGGACCGGCGACAGGATCATCGAGGGAAAGGCGGCACATGCACTCTCCCCAATCGCGTCACGCAATGCAATCAGGCATCAACCCGCGCAACAGCGTTGTCCGCGCGCTTGTCCTTCTATCGGCTTTTGCGGGACTCGCGGGTTGCACGCAGAAGACCCCGACCCTCAAACAGGTTGCGGGACCCACCATCACCTCTTTTTCCGCCAGCCCAACGTCGATCATCAATGGCTCAACGACCACTCTGAGCTGGGCCACTTCAGCAGCCACCGACATCGCCATTACGCCGGGCACGTTTGCGTCGACCTCCGCGAGCGGATCGGTGGTTCTGAGCCCGACGGCGACGACTACTTACACTTTGACAGCGACCAACACGACGGGGACCGCAACCGCTACGCAGATGGTGACGGTAACCCAGCCAACGCTGCCCACAATCAGCTCGTTCACAGCGAGCCCGACGAGCATTACGTTGGGCGGGATCAGCACACTGAGCTGGACAACTTCAGGCGCGACGACGCTGAATATTGCACCGGGAAACCTTGCGTCGACCTCCGCGAGCGGCTCGGTGAACGTAAGCCCGGAGACGACGACCACTTACGTTCTGACGGCGACGAATGCTGCGGGTTCGGTGACGGCTTCGGCCAAGGTAACGCTGACGTCGGCTGGCGGGCCGCTATCGATTACGACGACAAGTTGCCCAGGCGGAACGCAGAACACGGCTTATACAGGCTGCACGATCGCCGCGACCGGAGGAAATCCGCCATACACCTTCTCGGTCGACGACAGCGGCAACTATCCTCCGCTGCCAGAAGGGTTAACGCTGGACACATCGTCGGGGGAAATTACGAGCCCGTTGATTGGCGGCCAGGGAACGTACACGCCCGAGATCATCGTGACAGATGCGACAAGTGCGACGGCCAAGGCGCAGATCGCGTTCGCAATGAACGGAAACAACGCATTCCTGGCAAATGTCTTTACGTCGGCTTCGATCTTCCACCATCGCGTGGATGCGACTACAACGAATCTGCCCGTGGACACGTCGCCCGCGGCGCCGATGTACAGCGGCTATTTGCCGGAGACGATCAAGCCGTTTTTCGGGAATAATTCGAATGCGCCGTTTCCGAATGGAATCCCGGCGATCGAGGTTCCGGCGAATCAGCCAGACGTTTCGGTTTCGACGACGGTGTATCAGCAGTACTTTACTTCGGGACCGATTCCGGCCTACGCGCCGGTCGAGGGCACGAGCAACTCGACGGGAGACCGGCACGTGCTGGTGTATCTCGAACCGGGCAATGGAAATAATCCCGCGCTCTACGAGATGTGGCAAGGGATTTATCTGGATGGGCCGTGGACCGATTCCTCAAACGCGGAGTGGCCGAATGTGGCGACAGATGCGCTGACGCCGCAGGGACAGGGAACATCGGATGCCGCCGGTTTGCCGGTAGGCCCGCTGTTGGCCAATGCGGATGAGGTGATCGGGACGGGCACGCCAACCGCGCCGAACGGAACGGTACAGCATCCCATTCGATTCACGCTGAATCACATGTTGAATTACTGGGTGTGGCCGGCGACGGAAACGGCGGGGGTAGGTAGCTGCACGGCGAGCGGCGGTGGGGGCGCGATCCCGGTGGAGTCGGAGATCTCGCAGTCTACGCCACCATCAAGCTGCACGATGAGCGGGGCGGCCGGCGAGATTTACCGGCTGAAGGCGTCCGTAACGACGCCGACATGTGCGACCACGAGTCCGCAGGCTGCGATCATCATTACCGGATTCCGAAATTACGGAATCATTCTGGCCGACAACGGCGACAGCGGCGGCCTGATCGGAACGCCGGACGCGCGCTGGAACGACGCCGATCTCTCGTGCCTGACAAGCCTGACGCTCTCGGATTTTGAGCCGGTGAACGTGTCAAGCCTGATGGTTTCGAACGACAGTGGGGCGACGAGCCACTAGAGACAATTAGTGCGCGGGAGGGACGAAGTCGGCCGGCAGGGCTGAGCCGGAGCCGAAGAAAAAGTCTTCCATCTGTTCGACGAGGAACTGCTGCGCCTGCGGCAACCAGGGCTGGAGGCGATACTCGTTGAGCAGCATCTTCTGGCGGGCGAGCCACTCGTCCCAGGCTGCTTTCGAGACGTTCTTATAGATCTTCTGGCCAAACTCCGAGTCAAAAGGCGGCTCGTCGAGGCCTTCCATTTCCTTTTTATTGCGAACGCAAAAAACCATGTGCGCCATGAAAATTGCTCCCAGATGCCATTGTAAATTGGATGGGCGGCAGGGCGGCTGGATGCGGAGGGCGCGTAAATTCTCTTGACAAGGGGATGGGCGGCAGGTTGTTCTATCTCCACCTCGCTTGACGTGGTCGGCCTCATGAGCTGAATCTGCCGGTGCGCCGGGTAGGTACCGAAGCCAAGAACCCCTCCCCATCAACCGTTTTTCCTTGAAAAGGAGAATTGCTATGGCCGATGAACCGAACACAGCAGCAACAGCCAGCTCCGGGCTGTCAGAGGATGCCGCGAGCGGCCTTGCCTATCTGACGGTTGTCCCGGCGATCATTTTTCTGATCGTTGCGCCGTACAACACGAATCCGAAGATCAAGTTCCACGCATGGCAGAACGTCTTCCTCACGATCGGATGGTTTGCCTGTTCAGTTGTGATGATCATTCCGATCCTCGGCTGGATCGTGGGTGTTCTCGGCGTCCTGGCGCTCTTCGTTTGCTGGATCATCGCCATCATCCAGGCATTTCAGGGGAAGAGATTCGTCATCCCCTTCATTGGGCCTCTCGCCGCAAAGCAGGCGGGTGTCTAAAGACGAGCGGCCGGGCGCATGGCCCGAATGCCGCTGAGTTCATCGCCTTTTGCCCTTCTTGAATCGCCGCTTGCTCCCACCCGGGGGTGGCGGCGATGTGTTTTTACGCTTCATTTTCTTCGATTTCGAAGAGGACGGCGCGACCCTTTTGCCGGTGAGCGGCAATTCATCTTCTACAAGAGCAAATTGAAGTTTGCGTTCCTGCGCGAGCACGCGGTCGAGGATGACCTTGACGCGATCGCCTGCGCGGAAGCGGCGTCCGGTGCGCTCGCCGATGATTTCGTGCGTGTTCTCACGCCAGGTGTAGCGGTCGGCGCGCAGAGTGTCGATGGGCACGAGGCCTTCGACGAAGAGATCGGTAAGTTCGACAAAGAGGCCGAATTTTGCGGGATTCAGAACGAGAGCGGCGAACTCGTCGCCGACGCGATCCTGCATGAAGCGAACTTTCTTCCATTCGACGAGCTCACGCTCGGCTTCGGCGGCGCGGCGCTCGTTGTAGCTGGTTTCCTCGGCGATCTCGGCGAGTTCGGGTTCGGAGATGGGGGGTGGGATGGCGGAGATCCCTCCCACCCTAGGCGCAAGAACAGGAGCGCGCCGAGGGTGGGGCACCCCAATTTTCGCCTGACCTTCGTTGGGGTGTGACCATGGCGAGCTGAGGCGGGAGGCGGAGATGGAGCGATGGCCAGGGACACCGGCGCGGAGAAGCGATTTGGCGATGCGGTGGACGATGAGGTCGGGATAACGGCGGATGGGCGAAGTGAAGTGGGTGTAGGTGGGCGCGGCGAGGGCGAAGTGGCCTTCATTGACCTCGGAGTAGCGGGCTTGCGAGAGCGACCGCAGCATGAGGTAGCTGAGGATGCGTTCTTCCGGTTTGCCTTCGATGCGCGCGGCGAGCTTTTGATACATGCGCGGCGTGACAGCGATGTCTTCTGGCACTTCGTGCTGGCGGGGATTGCGGCCCTGACCGTGCGATTCGCGGCGTTCAGCGCGGGTGACGACGCGCTTCACGGGGAGCGGTCCAAGACCGAGAGAAAAACCGAAGCCGGCGGCGAGTTCTTCAAACTGAACGACGCGGCGCGGATCGGGCTTCTCGTGGATGCGATAGAGCGAGGGGACGCCGAGATCTTCAAGCCAGACGGCAACGCACTCGTTGGCCGCGAGCATGAACTCCTCAATAAGTCGATTGGCCCAGGTACGCTCGGCGCGCGTGACGCCGCGCATCTGGCCGTTCTCGTCGAACTCGATGACCGGCTCGGGCAAATCAAAATCGATGGAGCCTCGTTCCTCTCGGCGCCAGTTCATGAGGAGGGCGAGCTTTTTCATGCGCTCGAATTCCGGTACAAGCGGCGCGTAGCGAGCGCGCGTATTCTGAATCGTTCTCAATAATCGCAGTGCACCTCCGTGTAGGTCATGCGCGCGGCGGAGCGGATGACGCCCTCGACGACCTCGAAGCTCTCGATGTTGCCCGCGGCGTTGAGTTGCATGATGCAACTGAGCACGAGGCGGTCTTCATTCGGGCGCAGGCTGCAAATGTCGGTGGATAGTTCCTGAGGCAGCATGGGGATGGCGCGATCGGGAAAGTAGACGCTGGTGCCGCGGATGCGAGCTTCGAGATCGAGGGCCGAGCCGGGAAGAACGTACTCGGATACGTCGGCGATGTGAACCTGGAGCTCATAGCCGCCTTCGGCGTGCTCGCGGACCAAAACCGCGTCGTCGAAGTCGCGCGCGGTCTCGCCGTCGATGGTAACGATGGGGAGTGAGCGGAAGTCGGCCCGGCGAGCGGCGATGTCTGAGTCCAGGTGCGCGACACGGCGGGCTTCGGCCAGCACGGCATCGGGAAAGATGCGCGGGAGCTGATGCTTGCGAATCATCATCTCCACGTCGACCCCAAAATGATCCGGCGACCCAAGAACTTCAATGACGCGGCCGATGGGAGGTCGCGTGGGGGTGGGCCAGCTTGTAATCTCCACGTCGACGACGAGTCCCTCCAGGCCCTCCGGGCGCTCGAGGCGCTCCGCGCTTTCAGGTTTTTGACGGGCTTTTGCTTCATGACCCAACACGCGATGCGGCGTCGAGGCGCCATCCGCGGAAGGAATCTCCGCGCCAGGAGGAATCACGATCGGCTGTGCCATGCGGTCGTCGAAGGGAATGACGACGTTATTGCGGCCGCGATCTTCACGCGCCATGCGAAACGTGCCGACGACGGTGGGGTTGCGGCGCTCCAGAATTTGGACGATGCGGCCCTGCTGGCGGCCATCGGCTTTGGGAGGTTCGAGCTGAACCAGAACCTGGTCGCCCTGCATGGCGGCGTTGATTTCACTGGGCGGAATGAAGATGTCCTGCCCGGCCGAGGGGATCTTTGAATCCGTGGCGGAGGGTTTGCGATTGAGACGGACAAAGCCGTACCCGTCACGATGGAGATCGAGGCGGCCGGCAACGAGATTGTCGCGCGACGCTGCGCGGGGAAGGGTCCAGTGATCGCGATCCGGTTGCATCAGTTGGCCGCGGACGGTGAGCCGGGCCAGTTGCTCAAGCAGGAGACGGCGCGCGCGCCCGCCGGGGAGCGAAAGCTCGCGGACCAACTGCTTGTATCCGGCCTTTTGGCTGGGGGAGGCGGCGATCCGGGCGAGCAGTTCGCGATCAGTCATACGCCAAGACTAGAACATGCGGCGGGCGGCGATGACTTTGGAGTGCGGCGCTTGCACAGAAAACACGGAGTTGCCGTAGAATGGGTTTGCGCGCCATCCCGGCGGAGCCGGAAGCGCGTTGTTGTGGCGGAGCCTGAAGATTGACTCGACCGATTGCAGGCAGCCGAGAAGATAGCCGCCGCATCAACGGCTGCGGCAGGCAGACTTATCACTTGCGGGTTCGAGCCATTGGCCTTGCCTTGGCATCCCCCCAGTCCTGAAGCGGACAGAATAGGAAGAACACCTTGAGCGCAATGTGGAAACCAAGCCAGACTGGATCATCGATCCCGAATACAACGCCGGAACCGCAGCATGCGGCGCCCCCGGCACACGTGCCTGAAACACCTGCCCGGATGCAGGCTGGAAACGCCGATCAAGCCACGCTCGGCAAGAGCCTGTTCATCAAAGGCGAGATTACAGGTTCGGAATCTTTATATATTGACGGCAAAGTTGAGGGCTCCATTAACCTTCCCGGCAACCGCGTGACTGTGGGCCGAAACGGCCAGGTTGGAGCGAACATTACGGCACGCGAAGTCGTGGTGCTGGGCAAGGTGAAGGGCAACGTCTCCGCCACCGACCGCGTGGACATTCGCGCGGAAGGGTCGCTGCACGGCGACGTGGCGGCGGCGCGCATCAGCATTGAAGATGGCGCTTTCTTCAAGGGCGGCATCGACATTCGCAAGCCCGACTCGAAGCCGCTGCAAGCGACCGGGACTTCGGGTCCGGTTGCGGTCCCTGGCCCGGCGCCAACGATCCATGAGGCGCACAACGGCTAGCGCTTCAGTTGCCGGCACGTCGGTCAATCATTGTATCGAGCACAAGCGCTTCCGCGTCACGGGGAGCGCTTGCGTTTCTGTGCGACAGCTTGAGGTGTCTGGGCGCGCCGATTCGGCCGCGAGCAGGGCCATACGCGGCGGAAGTTTAGCTGAGCCGGAGGCGACGAAGGGCGACGCGGGGCAGCGCCGAGCCGGAGATATCGAGAACCCACATGGTGACGGCAGTCCAGACTGCGGTGCCGCCAATGAGAATCGCGGTATCGGCGATTGAACGTGCGTGATGAAGCTCGGCCAGGCGCGGTAGAAGGCGGAACAGGCCGGCGACGATCCAGGCAACAAACCACGCGGCCGCGCCACCTGAAAAAGCGCCAAGCAGACAACGGCCCAGTTCCGCGTAGTCGAGGCTGGCGAGAGAGACCATGCGGCGCTGGTGCAGGAGCAATGCAATGGTGAGGGTCTGAAGCACGATGCCGATGTCAGAGGCAAGAGCCAAACCCATCGCGCCGCGCCAGTGGAAGAGCAGGTCATAGATGGGCAGTGAGACGACCGTGACGATGGTGCTGGCGACCATGGGCACAAAGGTGTTTCCCGCGGCGAAGAAGGCACGCGAATAGATGGCCTGCGCCGACCAGAGAAAGAGCGACACCGAGAAGACCGCGAAATAAGCGGAACACAGGCGCGCATCGTCTGGCGAGAAGCGGCCGCCGGTAAAGACCAGATCGATGGCCGGCCAGCCTAGGGCCACCATGATGGAAGCGAAGAGAAGGCCGAGCGCGGCCACGCGGGAGACGGAATCGGCGACGCCGGTGGCGAACTCGAAACGGCGATCGCGTGTCCATAAGGTTGCGAAGAAGGGCAAGGAGGCTGCGCCAGCGGCCTGGGCCAAAACAGACATGGGCGCTGTGAAGACCTGCTTGGCATAGCTCATCAGCGAAACCGCACCGCCGATCCGCGACGCGAAGTGGGCGATGATCCAGTTGTCGGCGGTGACCAGCGAAACGCCGGCCATGAGAGGCAAGGAGAGGCGCACCCATTCGCGCAGCCCCTTGTCGTGCCAGTCGAGAATGAAGTGATAGCGCGTGCCGGCGCGGTGCGCGAAGAACCAGTTGAGGAGAAAAGGCCCGAATACCGCTCCACCGACGGTGCCGATGGCCAGCGATGGAACTCCGATCTTCCTGACGAGCAGCAGACCGCCAACGATCGTGCCCAAACCATAAATAAGCGGCGCGACGGCCTGCACGTTGAACTGCTTGCGTACCAACAAAACTGCGCCAAATACGCCGCCGGCGAAAAAGCACAATTGCGCGGGCAAAAGGATGCGGGTGAGCAGCACGCAGATCGCGGCTTTCTGCGGATCGAAGCCGTTGAACCACCAGCGCACGTACCAGGGAGCAAAGATTTCGGCCAGGACAATGGCCGCGCCGAGCACCAGGTACATGGTGGTCAGGATGACCGAGAGCGAGCGCTCGCCTTCAGCATCGCGGCCCTGCTCGTGAAAGCGGGTGAGGATGGTGACGAAGGTGATGGATGCGGCGCCACCGACGAGGAAGTAGGAGATCATGTCGGGCAGGACGAAGGCTGCGTTGAGAGCATCGGCCTCCATGCCACGCCCGAAGAGCCAGACAACATATTTGACCCGCACAAGCCCGATGATGCGCGAGAGAAACGTAGACACCATGAGCACAACGGTTGCGGAGAAGATGCTGTGCCTGTGAGAAGGATGGAGGAGTCCGCGCAATCGCTGCCATGAGGAGAGCGGCGCCGGCTGGGTTTCAACCTCAGGGGCGAGCTCCAACTGCTCAGGATTGCGATCTGAGGGCAAGGTGGTCACTGCTGTCGATTCTACTGGGAATCCATGCGACGGCTAAATCGGGGGGAGCTTAGTTAACCAATCCCGCTCCTTGCCTTCCGGGTTATATTCTGGTCGCGGAGACTCTCGGCTAATGGACGCGATCGCTACACTAAGGACCAACTACAATCTTGCCTTGCCGTTTTACGAGAGTACCGTTCGAAACCCGCGAGCCCTGGCTTTGTTTGTCGGTGACTCACGGTACTCCTACGGCGAACTGGCAAATCTTGCGCGCCGAATCTCCAGTTGGCTCGACCGACAAGCCGGCGAGCGCTCCGGGAAGATCGGAATTCTTGCGTCGCGAACCCTGGAAGCGTATGCGGGAGTGCTGGGAACGCTTTGGTCGGGCGCAGCGTACGTGCCCGTCAAACCGGACACCCCCGAAGACCGAGTGATTCGCATTCTTCAGCAGACAAAGCTGGACGCGCTGATCGCCGATCAGGCGGGATTGAACATGCTTTCGGATCGCGTGCTGGAGAACGCTCCAAAGCGGATTCTGCTTCGGGCCAAACGCAAAACCTCCGCAAAGCGCATTGGAGCACAAGGAAATCAGCTTTGAGAGTTTCAATGATCTGCCCGACCAAGGGCCCGATCAGCCTGTGACCCGGGCGGGAGATGCGCTGTCGTACATTATCTTCACTTCGGGAACGACGGGCACGCCCAAGGGCGTGATGATTGAAAACGAAAGTGTCGCTCGGTATTGCGGCGTGGTGCAGGACCGGTGCGAATTTCGCGCTTATGATCGCGTCTCGCAGGTGGCTGAGCTTACCTTTGATAACTCGGTGCTGGATCTCTTCGTGGCCTGGGCAGCCGGTGCAGGGCTCCACGTTGTACCGGCTTCTCAACTGATGGCCCCTGCTAAGTTCATTCGCGATCATGAATTGACCATCTGGTTTTCGGTCCCGTCGACGGCATGCATGATGGAACGCATGAAGATGTTGAAGCCTGGAACATTTCCGTCCCTACGGTGTTCGATCTTCGCCGGGGAGGCCCTGCCGATTGCGACTGCTCAAGCGTGGCAGGTCGCGGCGCCGAACAGCATCGTTGAGAATTTCTACGGACCAACCGAAGTCACGGTCGACTGTATTGCTCAGCGCCTGGAAGATCCCCCCGCAGTGACGAGGAACCGCGGGTCACTTGCCATCGGGAAGCCGTTCCCAGGAATTCGAGCCGGCATTGTGGACGCGGACTTGAAATTCCTGGAACCGGATGCGGAAGGAGAACTGGTGGTGTCGGGACGGCAATTGGCGCGCGGATATTTTGATGATCCCGAACTTACGGCTGCGCGTTTTCCCGTGCTGAACGGTGAGCGATGGTACCGCACCGGCGACCTAGCATACGAGGACGCCCAAGGAAGATTCCATCACCTGGGGCGGATCGACAACCAGGTTAAGATTCTAGGCAACCGCGTCGAACTTGAAGAAGTGGAAGCGCATCTGCGCGAAATCGCCGGAACCGATTTGGTTGCGGCAGTCGCGTGGCCAGTTTCCGATGGGCGCGCGACAGGAATCGTCGCCTTCCACTGCGCGCTGGGTGTGACTCGCGAAACAATTCGTGAAGAAATGAAGAAAAGAGTGCCCGACTACATGATCCCGCAGCGCGTCCATCAACTTGACAGCCTTCCTCTTGGAGCGACGGGCAAGATCGATCGAAAAGCGCTCTACTGCATGCTCGATGAAGATCGATTGGCGGCCGCAGGCAAATAAGAACCAATGCGTCAAAGCTCATTCGTCTGCAACCGGCGCTCGGGATTCTGCGCTCCTGGTTTCCGCGGGATTGCCAAAGACCAGCAACCTGCGAACGGAAGCGCGACAATCAGGTCAATTAAATAATGCTCTCCCGTAGTGAGCGTCGAAATTGCTGTCAACACAGCAAACAGGGCCATCGCCCAACTCTTCCATCCGGGCTTTGCGGCGCGCCAGAGCAGAATTGCCCAGGTAAGATGCAAAGATGGCAGGCAATTACGGTGGGCATTCTGAGCCCCGATATGGAGCGGGCCAACCGCGGGAAAGAGGAGATAGAACGGGACCGCGCAAATAGATGTCATCAGCAGGACGAGCACCAACCGCCAGCAGTTCTTCGCGTCAAGGTCGACCAATATCAAAACGACCACGCAAGGCAGCGATAAATAAATGAAATAGAAGAAGTCCCCCACCAGCAGATGCATTTGTGCCCAGAGCCAAGTTGCTGTACTGATATTAAAGAACCATCGATTATCGAAAGCCAACATACGTGCGTCGATGGTATGGGGAGTGAAATGTAAGACGATAGCGTCTGCGATTGCAACGCAGAGAGTGAAGAATGCCAAGGGTAAGGGAAGGAGATTGTTGAAGGGAATTGCTCTCTTTGCTGCGCGATATGCGGTTACTGTAATGCAGCCTGCAGCCAGCGCAAAGAGCGCATTCGATTTTGGGCTTATCAGGAGAATCGGCAATCCCAGGAGAACAGAAAGCAGCCAATGGTTTACCGAGGCCCGAGACCGAAACTGTAAATAGATACTCGTCAAAAGCGCAATGTTGACCCAGTCAGAACCAAAGATCAAAATTAACGCCAAGGCAACGATCCAAGCTGAGAATGCGAAGAGGATGGGATCGTATTGGGTCATTGGCCGATCCCATAGGGGAGTTTTTCCAGTGCCGGGGAGAGAATTGGAGCTTGACGGTTTCGAGCCTGTGTTCTTTTCCGCCTGTCGGTCCGCTGCCGCCGATGCGCTGCCGGAAAGGCCCTCGCTCCCTAAGAGGGTCGGCGATCGGGAAGATTCCGGTTCTACCTGAAAACTGTTAATGTTATCTCTTGTTTCACGATTCATCAGGTGGAATTATACGGTTCCCCTCGGCATCGGGATGGGCCGCCGCACAATGACGGAATGCGTCGAGTTACTACCCACAAATCACAGTCAGGACGCGTGCTCCAGCGAGTCCACGAGAATAATTTCGCGAGGCACGGAATCCTGAGGCAGGTTTTGTTTGCATAATTCCATCAGCTGATCGGTCAGGTCGCTGCGCATTTTGCCTTGTCCCGGCGCATTGGCGTGGCGCAGAAACGCTGAAGCATCAGGGGCCGGCCAGTTGATTCGGGGGAACGTTGATCCTTGCAGGTTTTGTTTGGGGATAAAAAAGGCATCGAATGTCCCGTCATTCCGGCATGCTGCCCAACTGAGAAAGACCGCGACTCCCAGGTGCTCGTCTTCAAGATCGAAGAGCGCCTGCGGGTGGATTCCCTTATTCGTATTCTGTTCGGATTTCTTGCGCAGTTCACCTGCGGTAAATCCGGCATCAGCGCCGTCAAGAATCGCCATGGCTGCGAGATCTTTTTCTATCCGGGCGTTCCGGATGCCTTTGAAACCGATGGGCTGGTTCGGATGCTGCCTCAACATGGAGCGAATCTCATCCAGTCCCCACTGGCGCTCAGCCCAGTCAAGAAATTCACCGTCGAAGATTGGCGCGCTGTCTGGGCCGATATGAAGAATTGCCTCATAGCGAAAGCGAGTCATCTCGTTGTCCGCGCGGCCACGGAGCGGCCTTATGTCCACTCTCGATACTTTTGGAAATCTGCGCGGCAAAGAGAGGAAGAACGCCGGAGAGAGGACAAGTTCCGGCTCTCTGTCGACACGCCGGCGAATCCGCTCACGGAGGTCCGCGGCACCCAACTCATCCGCGGCTTGAAACCGTTCCACCGAGGTGGCAAAAAGCCGAAAGAGCGGCAGGCTTCTGACATCGCCGACGTAGACATGCCCTCCCGGCCGCACGATGTTGATGGCGTTTTCCAGCACATTGGAGAGATAGTCGGCATTGGGGAAGAACTGCACGACGGAACTCAGTACGAACGTATCGAAGGTGTTCTCGCTGAAATGATCCAATTGGGCCGCCTGGCTTTCCACCACTTCAACTCGCGCCGCCACATCAGGTGCTGTCTGTAATTGCTCTCTGAGCCGTTCGAGCACGGCCGGAGATTGATCCACGGCGACGTACCGCTCGCAGTGCGGGGCAACTCGCATGACCAGCATGCCGGTTCCGCAGCCAATTTCGCAGAGGGACTTTGGCTTCAGACTGAGAATATCGCCCACGGTATTCTCGACCCACTCGCGCATCTCTTCGTCGGGAATTGCGCGCCGCGTGTAACTGCTATCCCATCCGATGGTGTTGAAGCCGACAGCCGCTGCGGTGGCCTGCTTCGATAGCTGGCTCAGGTCGAAGATCTTCCGCCACTTGCCGACAACGGCCGATTCTGCCGCCGCGCGGCCCAGGTCATTGTCGATGAACTTGCTGTCAGGCACGACAACCGCGGCAACATGATTGCCACTCATTTGAATGACCGCGGCTTCGCGCACGGCCGGGTGCGTGAGTAACGCGCGTTGAATTGCGGCTAACCGTTCGGCTCGCTGCGCCTCCCGGTTTGGGCCGGCATCAGTAGGATTGTTGGTTAGAGGGTCCATTCATGATTCTTGCTGGTCATGCATTTCGCTGGTCTCAATTCGATTTCTAGACTGTCTCCGTGAGAGTGCAGATCGCATCGACGCTGTCGATCTGCTCCTTCTCGAAACCCACCTGTGCAAAATCGATTCCGAAATTCTCTTCCAGGAACACGACTATCTCGACAGCATCGATCGACTGCAGGCGTCCGCTAAACAACAAGGAATCGCTATCGGCGAGAGGGCCGTCATCGCCGCTCGCGGTCAGTAGGCCCTGCACAAATTGGTGTATCTCAGTTCTGCCCTTCATTGCGCTCCTAGAGATGGATGAAAAAGAGGCTCAGGAAATAACGCACAGTCTGCGCCAACGTGAACGTCCTGCTTTCGCAGCCGAAGACTATAACAAGGATGTAAAAGAATGCCACACCGCAGGACGGAATGAATTGACCGAGCAAGAAGCCGGAGCGGCGCCGCCCGCGTTTGTGCAACTGCGATACGCTCAAGCCAATAGCGAGGACCGTGTTATACACGATCAAAACCTGGTAGCTTGCAATCCCCCCCCATAGCCCTCGATTATGAAAAAACTGCCAGTCGCGCGCCAGATGGTAAAACGAATCGCCGAAAACAACCGCGCTTGCCGTAGCGAAGACGGTTCGGGTGCGCCGGTGCTTCTTCCAGTAGCGAAGAAATGCGGGATAAAAGAAAAAATCGACGAGCAGCTCCTTGAAGTAATAGTAAAAGCGGTTAAAAAACTCGATCAGAGTAGTTGCCGACAGCGGGCGATAAGTGTTGCGCAGGGCATTGAACCCGGCCATGCGCGCACCCGCAATGATCTGATGCCCAGGGATCGAGAAGTTCAAAATAAGCTCGAAGTAGGCAAGAATCTGGCCGGCCCAGCACATATGCCACGGGGCCGGCGTGCCGCGAACGAAAAGAGCCAGCGCATCGTCTGGCATGGGGATGCGCAGAAAATGGTGGAAGAATTGGTTCCATATCAGGCGGAACAGCGACAGCAGGACCGCCCAGTAGATCAGCTTGACTCCCTTGAGCTGGCAAATTGCCAGTTGTTCCGGGGTCTGCGCTTCAATGCGCCGCAGGTTGGCGGCACCTTTCGGATACGGGGTGTTAGTGGAGCCCCATAGCGGATGAAAGGTTGCAACCTGGAGCAGCCCATCCTTGCCCGGGCTGGATGTGTGATCCGTCACCGCGTACGCGATGAACCACATATAACTTGCTGAAACTCCGACCAGGCCCCAAAGCATCTTTCCGAGCAGAGGCGAGGGAGTAAATTGGCAGGCCAGAACGACCAGGAAGGCAAATCCCGAAAGCAGAAAGATAAGCGGCCGGCGGCCAAAATGCGATTTGGGCCAGCGCATCGCGCACCAATAAAGGAAAATGCCCAAAGCTATGACGGACAATGTGAGGCTAAGCTGGAGGGGATCACTGGCGGTTTGCACGACGACGATTGCGATCGGAGTGATGGCCAGGACGAATCGCCGATACTCGGGCAAGAAAGTGATCAGTGCGAGGGGCACCATCAACGTCAACTCGGACCACAAATCCGGGATGAAGACGCGCATACCCAAACCAAACACGACCAGCAAGGCGATTTTGCCGAGGGGGGTTTGAACGAAGGAGACCACGAGAGGGTAGGTTTCAATGCGCGGGATCAGCCGGAACTCGGCCAGGCGTTTCTTCCTCGTAGTCTCGGACCCGGTTTGCGTGGCCATCCTGCTCATTGTCGGAGAACCCATGTACTGAGGACAACAGAATTCGCTCTTGAAAAGCACCAGCGAGGACTCCATTTGCAAACACTTCGCAGATGGAACACCGGCAATGGGCGTGCGGACGGTCAAAGGTCGCGAGTATCCTGTTCAAATGTGCTACTGCTTGCGCCGAGCTTTTGCCTGCGTCCTCCTTGGGGCGCTTTCCGGAGTGATCGCTTCAAGCCAGACGATTCACTCACGCGGCGGATTCACGCTCCCGCCTCCTCCAGATGTAGAGGCCGTTCCGGTAACGGACGATTATTTCGGGACGAAGATTCAGGACGATTTCCGTTGGCTGGAGAATGCCGGCAGCCCTGAGACCAGGACATTCATCGATGCTGAGAACGCCTATACGCAGCGCTACATGGAGCAGGCGCGCATCCGCCCGCAGATTGCGGCCGACATGGACGCACTGGAGCACGTGAGCAGTTGGAGTGTGCCCATCGAGCGCGGAAATGATTTGTTTTTCGAGAAGATGCTGGCGGGCGAGGAGCAGTCGTCGATCTATGTGCGCCACGGCTGGGCGGAGAAAGACAAGCGGATTATCGACCCAGCACAGTTCAGCCGCGATCCCAACACGTCAGTAAACCTGCACGATGTGTCGCGCGACGGAACGCTGGTGGCCTACGATGTGCGCCAGGGCGGCGCAGATGAAAGCACGGTGCGCGTCTTCAGTGTGAAAACGGGAAAGACGCTCGAGGACGAACTGCCGAGCGGGATCTATCTGAGCGTTGCCTTCACGCCCGACGGTAAGGGTCTCTACTACTCGCGCATGGACCAGAAGGGAACGCTGATTTACGAGCACGAATTGGGTGCCAGGGTCTCGCACGACGCGCTGGTGTTCGGGAAGGAATTTCGCGGCGAGGCGTTAGGACCGAACGATTTGATGGAAGCCAGCTTGTCGGATGACTATCGCTATCTGGTGATCCAGATCGACCGCGGCGTACCGGCGAAACGCGTGGATATTGTCTATCGCGACCTGACCAAGCCGGGCTCGTACTTTGAAGTTCTAATCTGGGGCGTGGACTCGCGATTCTCCGCGGATTACGTAAAGGGTGCGTGGTATGTGAGCACGGACTACAAGTCGCCCAACAGGAGAATCATGAAGGCCGACCCGGGCATTATGCCCGATGCGTGGACGACGATCGTTCCCGAAGGGCCTGATGCGATTCATAGCTTCAACATCGTGGGCGACAAGATTTACGTCAATCACCTTCACGATGTGAAGATGAAGACCGATGTCTACACGCTGGACGGAAAGCCGGCCGGCATCGTGGAGCACGAGCGCATCGGGATGACAACCGCGGTTTCAGGACGCGCCAGCGATCACTATGGTTTTTATAGTTTCGAGTCGTTCATTGCGCCGCCCACGATTTACCGGCTGGACACGGTAACGGGCAAGCAAGAGATCTTTGCGCAACCGAAAGTCCCCTTCGATTCCAGCCAGTACGAACTGAAGCAGGTCTTCTACACGTCGAAAGACGGAACCAAGGTTCCCATGTTCATTGCCGGGAAGAAGGGATTGAAGCAGGACGGCACGGAACGCCTTCTGATGACGGCCTATGGCGGGTTCAACATAAGCATGCTTCCGCAGTGGAGTCCGATGTACGCGTGGTGGTTCGCCGAGGGCGGCTGGTTTGCGCTTCCCAATCTGCGTGGCGGCGGCGAATACGGCGAGCGCTGGCACGAAGCGGGAATGTTCGAAAAGAAACAGAATGTCTTCGACGATTTCTACGCCGCGGCCGAGTACCTGGTCGCCAATAAGTACACTTCTCCGGAACATTTTGCCATTTTGGGCAGGTCGAATGGCGGGTTGCTGATGGGCGCCGCGATCACCCAGAGACCAGAGCTGTTCGCGGCGGTGGATTGCGGGTATCCGCTGTTGGATATGCTGCGCTACCAGAAGTTCGAGCAGGGTCCGCATTGGATGACCGAGTACGGATCGGCGGATAAAGAAGATCAGTTTAACTACCTGCTCAAATACTCGCCTTACCAGAACGTGAAAAAGGGCACGGCTTACCCGGCGGTGCTGTTTTTTACCGGTGCCAGCGACACGCGGGTGGACCCGCTGCATGCGCGCAAGATGACGGCGCTTTTGCAGGCGGATTCATCCAGCGGACGGCCGGTGCTGTTGCACTACAGCGTGTCGGGCGGGCACTCGGCAGGGGTTGGCGTGGAACAGAAAATCCAGGACACTACGGACCAACTGACGTTTCTGTGGACGGAAACGGGACAGGCCGCCGCACATAAGTAACAAGGCAATCGCTCGACCAAGTGACGATCGGGCAGCGAAATTCCTCCCGCGTAACCTCATGTCACAAGGCGCCTCTCCGATAAGCAAAGTACAGGACCGGAAAAGCATGCCCGAGGCGCGCCCGCTTCGGATTCGCCCACACTTAATCGGTGAGGCGAATCGGTGAATGTACCGGAATCGGCATCGCTAATTCTCGGAATCCGCGATCCGCGGGCTGCCGCGGGCCGGCAGGGGCGCTGCCGGAGGCACGAAGGGACCCGGAGCAGGAATGCCGCAAGCTGAATTGCAGACGGGCAGAATCGATTGTCACGAAGAGAACGCAAGGCTATTGGCGTTGGCTTCAACGGAAATCCTCGATTCGGCGCCGGAACCCAGCTTCGACGCCATCACGCGCCTGACCGCCGAATACTTCAGAGCGGACACAGTGCTTCTGGAATTCGCAGACGAGAGTCGCGTTTGGGTCAAATCGTATTGGGGCGAGCCCGTACGGGAGCTTCCTCGCAGGCGAAGCGTATTTGAAATGGTGCTGGCTGAGGATGGGCCGGTGGTGGTACCGGACGCGTCGAAGCATCCACTCTTTGCCGGCAGCCGGCCGATGATCCGGCGGCTTGAGGTTGCTTCCTTTGCGGGCGCTCCAATCCGTTCAAACGACGGCAGGATCCTGGGCGCGCTTGCAGTCTTCGCGTGCCAGGCCAGACGGCAAATGGCGAGCGAGGAACTGCGCATGCTGGAGAGCCTGGCAGATATTGCAGCCAGCCAGCTTGAACTGCGCCGAATGCGCAAGGCTTTCCACGGAATTCAGGTCCGGAACAGGCATGCCACCGATGCGGTGACAGGAATCTGGCCGCGCAAGTCGGACCTGCGAAAGGCACTGGACAGACGGCAGTTTGTGCTTTACTACCAGCCGGAGATCGAGTTATCGACGCGCAGAATTGTGGGTCTGGAAGCGTTGATCCGCTGGCAGCATCCCGAAAGGGGATTGGTTGCGCCAATGGATTTCATTCCCCTGGCGGAGTCGAGCGGGCTCATTCTGCCCATCGGGGATTGGGGACTGTCAGAGGCGTGCGGGCAGATACAAAGGTGGTGCGACGAGGACCCGGAGAATGGTGCGCCGCGGGTTTGCGTGAACCTCTCCGCTCGACAGTTCGCGCGCGTTGGGCTCGCCGACCACGTAGAAGCGCTGCTGCGGCAGACCGGGGTCCCAAGCCGGCTTCTTGGCCTGGAGATGACCGAGTCCAGCCTGATCTCGGACGATGGCACCCCGCAGGAGGTCTTGATCAGCTTGCGGCGGCTCGGAGTGTCGTTGCTGATGGACGATTTTGGCACGGGCTACAGTTCGTTGCATCACCTGCACGCCCTGCCATTCGATGTGCTCAAGATCGATCGATCGTTTGTATCGCGCATGACGGGTGGAAGCGAACAGCCGCTGCAAATTGTGCGCACGATTGTGGAACTGGCGCGAGTGCTGGGGATGGACGTGGTGGCGGAAGGAATCGAGACGCAGGAGCAATATGCGCTTCTTCGCCAGTTGGGCTGTCGATTTGGACAGGGATTTCTCTTCTCTCGTCCCGTCACAGCGGAGACCATCAGCGAGATGTTGCGTCTGCCCGGACGCATTTTGCCCGAGCGGACGGATTTTGAAGGTGGTCCGATTTAGGGTGCGACACAAGCGCGGCGGCATGCCAAAACGGGATTGGCGCACGATCATTCCTAAGCCGGGAATAGCGTAGACATCGGTTGAGGGGATTCTGCGGACTGTGAGTATGCGATGGCGTACGCTACGTTGCATGCGGCAACCCGCGCAGAGTCTGGCCTCACCCGCTTCCGCCAACTTTGCCGGACTCCTGGCCGCGCTCGCGTCGCCGCAATCCGAAGAATTTTCCCCGGCGAATACATCGAATGAGAGCGATCTCGGCGACGATGTTGTGACGTTGAGCTACGAGAGTGCATTGCGCTCGCATGCGCGTTATAAAACACCCGACCGCGGCAATCGCGAGCCGGTGCCGGCAACGCGAGTCGACGTAAGTTTGACGGCGCAAGCGGGCCGAGTGCCGCAGGATGTACTCGACCACGAACTTCGCACCACGAGCGTCACCGTTCGCCTGAGCAAGGCCGAATGCGCGAGCCTGCATCAGCGTGCCGCGGAAGCGGGGCTCTCGGTTTCAGCGTATCTCCGTTCGTGCACGATGGAGGCGGAGGCACTTCGGGCGCAGGTAAAGTCAGCGCTGGCCGAGTTGCGGTCGGCGGCATCCAAAACAAACCAGGCGGTGCCGGGGAAAGAGCGGAGGTCATTCCGGGGGTGGGTGATCTTCGGATGGCTGGCGCGGCTTCTTCCGCGGACGCATTCAGCGAGTCAGGCCGGTTGAGCCGGTTCGGCTCCCGGCCGGAGCGGTCGGTTATTCCACTTCAAGCACGAGGCACTTGAGGTATTCGGTCTCGGGCAGGTTGAGCACGACGGGATGGTCGAGAGCGGCGCCGCGACGCTCGAGCAGGCGCACTCGCCGCGATGCATCGGCCGCTGCGGCAGCGACTGCCCCTTCGAGATCGACCCAGGACACATGATGTGAGCAAGAGCAGGTGACGAGAAGTCCGCCAGGGCGCAGCATCTTGAGCGCACGGAGGTTTAGCTCCTTGTAACCGCGCAGGGCGCCCTCAACGGCGCGTTTGGATTTGGCGAAGGCTGGCGGATCGAGGACGATGACGTCGAATTGTTCGCCTGCCTGCGACCAGTCGCGGAGGATCTCAAACGCGTCAGCCTCGATCCAGTCAACTTCCGCAGAGATCTGCGAGCGATTGGCCTGGAGGTTGCGCTCCGCCACTTCAAGCGAGGCACGCGAGACATCAATGCCTGTGACCCGGCGGCAAAGCCGAGCGAGATGAAGAGCGAACCCGCCCTGGTAGCAGCAGACATCGAGCGCGCGGCCGCCTGACTCCCGTTCCACGACGCCCATGCGTTGCGCCCAATCGCGTGCAGCGGCATAATTGGCTCGCTGGTCGAGAAATGCCCCGGTTTTCTGTCCGGCGTTTGCATCGTAGTTGAATACGAGGCCGTTGAGGTGAAACTCCGTAGCGGCGACCAGTTTTCCAGGATCGGCGAGCCAGAGCGGATCGATGCTGGGTGCGGGCAGGCCTTCCAACTCGCGGATACGCGGGTCGGGCCTCTCGTGAATCGCCGCCGAGCGAAAGTTCCTCGCGTAGAACGCGCACGCAAGTTTCGCGTCACCCCATTCGGCGAGCAATCCTTTCGCCAGGAACTGCACGATCGCGAGGTCGGCGTATTTGTCGGCGATAAGGCCCGGCAACTCGTCGGCCTCACTGAAGCACAGGCGGCAGGCGTCGTTGGCGGCATCGAGCAGCGGCTTGCGGCGAGCGATGGCCGCGCGCAGGCGCGACGCAAGCAGCTTGAGCCACGCGGACTCATCGAGGGCTTCGCGCGAGATGAGGCGCAGCGCGATTTGCGACGACGGGCTGTAGAACGCCGTGCCCAGAAGCAGACCGCGGTTGTCGGCAACGGGGATCAGTGCTTGTTCCGGATTTGGCAGCGTCACTGACACAATGTCGGACGCGTAGACCCAAAGATGGCCGGCGCGGAGTCGATCCGATGCGCGGCGGGTCACAACGGCGCCGGGCGGAGCGGCGTGGGCCTGGCTCGGTGCGACCGGTGTCGGCGCAGATTGGCGTTGCGCGCTGGCTGCTCTTGGCGAAACAGCACGGGACGGCGCAGGAGCACGTTTCGCCGGCGATCGACGCGCCACGGGCGGAGCAGCGCGTTCGCGCGTTGAGGTCAACGTAGCGGGCGCATTTTCGCGGCGCGCTTTTGGCTTTGCGCCGGCCTTCGAATTGTCCCGTCTCGCCATCGGCTCTATCCCCAGTATCAGGCCTGGGAATGGGAACGATGCGGCGGGAAGTTACTTTGTCTGCAACGTCTGTAGGTACGCGCTCAGATTGCTGATCCTGAGAACCCTCACATTGGGCTCGGCGCTGGTCGTATCCATCTTGCCAAGCATTGGGCCCCAGACGGGCATTTCAGCCGATCCATGCGACGGGTTGGCCGCACCAAACTGGAGCACCGACACAATGTGAGTGGAGGGAAACTTTCCTCCGTTGTTTTTCGCCAGGAGAGCCAGGTTCGCGGGTTGCTTCTTCAGAGCTGCGGCCACAGGGCCTTGTCCCCTGCCGTCCACTCCATGGCATGGGGCGCAATAATTCACGAACATTTGCTTGCCGTTGGAGGCGGAAGTCTTGCCGACCGGAATGACAACCCTCGTCGAGGCCGATTGATTCGCATGTCCGATGCCGGCCAGAAGGGCCACGGCCAAAGCGGCAAAAAGGAGATTTTTCGCCATGTTTTCCTCGGTTCTTAACCTCCGGGGGAGTTCAATTTCCTCCTTTTTTGCACAGGGGGATGTGACGTGCGGCACATTGGATGACTCGATTGGTTACCAGCGTGCTCCCGGGACATCGTCTTGACCAAATTGAACCAGCTCTATGGGATGGGTGGCATTCCGCAGGCGGATGCGACGATCGATGGTGGACCCATTCACTCGCGGCGAAATGAAGCGGCCTATAATAAAGCATGGCGACTGTCCGGCAGACCATTCCGGCAGAGGATTCGAGCACACGGGAGTTCCCTGCGCAGACAGTTGTTCCTTCCTCAACAACACTGTCCCGGCCCACCGATGAACACTCCATCGACGCGCGCATCCAGGTACTGCTAAAGCAGGCGCAGGCCAACCGGCCAAATGAAGATATCTCGTTGATTCGAAAGGCCTGGGAGTTCTGCGTCTCCCATCACAAGGGACAGATGCGCGCTTCAGGCGAGCCTTACATTGTGCACCCGCTCGAAGTGGCCGAGGTGCTGGTGGAGATGAAGCTTGATGCGACCGCCGTGGCCGCGGCGCTGCTGCACGACGCCGTGGAAGACACACCGGCGACCAGCGAAGAAATCGGCGACAAGTTCGGGGACCAGGTGGCGCACATCGTTGAAGGCGTAACCAAGATCGACAAGATCCAGTTTGCCAACCGCGAAGACCGCCAGGCCGAGAACGTGCGCAAGATGCTGTTGGCCATGGTGAGTGACGTGCGCGTGGTGCTGATCAAGCTGGCCGACCGGCTGCACAACATGCGCACCCTGGAACATCTGAAGCCGGAACGGCAGGAAGCGATTGCGCGCGAAACGCTGGATATCTATGCTCCACTGGCGCACCGGCTAGGCATGGGCAAAGTTCGCGGCGAGCTCGAGGATTTGGCGTTCCGGTACACCGACCCGGTGAGTTACGAGCAGGTTTCGGCTGCCGTTGAGGCTCGGCGCGTAGATGGAGAACAGTTCCTGCGCACTGTGGAAGACACGCTGGCGGAGCAGCTCAGAGAGAACGGCATCAAGGCTCGCGTGGAGTGGCGCATCAAGCGGCTCTACTCGATCCACCAGAAGATCGAGCGCACCAAGGTTTCGTTCGACCAGGTCTACGACCTGCTGGCGATTCGCGTCATCACTGATGATGTGGCATCGTGCTATGCGGTCTTCGGGATGATCCACACGCTGTGGCGGCCGGTGCCGGGACGCATCAAGGACTTCATCGCCATTCCTCGGGCCAACCGATACCAGTCGCTGCACACCACGGTGATGGGCGCGAGCGGAAACCAATTCGAGGTGCAGATTCGCACCGAAGAAATGCACCGCATCGCCGAAGAAGGCATTGCGGCGCACTGGAAGTACAAGGCGAGCGGCGGCGTGGTAACAGCGCGCGACGAGGAGCGGTTGAACTGGATTCGTCAGCTTGTCGAGTGGCAGAAAGAGATGACGGATCCCAACGAATTCCTCTCCAGCCTGAAGATGGACCTCTATCCCGACGAGGTGTACACCTTTACGCCGAAGGGAAAGGTGGTGGTGGTTCCAGCCGGGGCGACACCGGTGGACTTCGCCTACACCATTCACACCGACGTTGGCCACTCGTGCGTCGGTGCAAAGGTCAACGGCCGCATGGTGCCGCTGCGCACCAAGCTGCGCACGGGCGACATCGTCGAGATCGTTACGCAGAAGGATCACAAGCCGAGCCGCGACTGGCTCACGTTCGTCAAAAGCCCGCGCGCGCGTAACAAGATCAAGCACTGGCTCAACGAAGATCAGCGGCTGCGCGCGGTGGATATCGGCAGGAAACTTCTGGAGCGCGAGGCGCGGAAGTTCAAAGTTCCGATGGCGCAGATCGGCGATCAGGATCTGGGGCGGATCGCACAAGAGTTCGGCGTGGCTACGGCCGCCGATCTGCTGGCCACGCTGGGGCAAGGCAAGAATTCCGCGCACCAGTTATTGGGGAAACTTGCGCCGGGCTTCGCAGCCCCGCCCGAGACGGAGCCCAGCACGGCACCGAAATCGGGCGAGGCGGCCATGACGGACGCGGTGCGCAGGCTGCATCTCACCGGTTCGGATTCGCTGCAAGTGGAGGGCCAGAACGATCTGCTTGTTTATCGCGCACGATGTTGCAACCCCATTCGCGGCGAGGAGATTGTGGGCTACGTGACGCGCGGCAAGGGCGTGGCCGTGCACGCGCGCAGTTGCCCCAACGTGCAGAACCTGCTTTACGAGAGCGACCGGCGCATCAACGTGGAGTGGTCGCGCGCGGCCGAAGGCGTCGGCCAACCGCAGCGCTACCCGGTCAAGATCACCGTGCACTGCGAAGATCGGACGGGAATGCTGAAAGAACTGACCGCCGTCATCTCCGACGAGAACACCGACATTCGCGCCGTGGACCTGAGCCGCGACGAAGAAGGCGAAGCGATCATCGAGTTCGTGGTGGAAGCCGAGGATGTGCGCCACCTGAACCGCATGGTGCTGGGACTGCGGCGCGTGGAAGGCGTGCGGCAAGTACATCGGACGCAAAAGGTTTAACAGTAGCTATTAGCCATTAGCCTTTAGCTGCCAGTTCCCTCAACCGCGATTCGACCTCCAGCCTGAGAAACATTCTGAAAAGCATTCGGCCTCGCATACGCCTGACAGGGATCCGCGTGCTCCGGAAACGCGGGAGCTGGTCTGTTCTGCTCAGACTCCTGCCGATTGCCGTGCGAGGCTGGGATCGTGTGCGAGATTCCGCGAGATTGCACAGGAACTGGCCAAGGGGATCCCATGTCATTCGGACTTTATGCTGCTGGCTACGCAATCGTCATTGCCGGACTTGTCTACGCCGCCCACCTGGTGCATATGCCCTCGCGCTGGATTCTTGTGGGCGCGATCGTGATGATTGGCATTGGCCTGTTGTCGGCTGTGAAGGCCACCCGCCAGAAAGACGCCGCCAGCTGATCATCGGGAACGCTACCCGGGCTAGTGAGTTTGAGTTCCATTTGCCGGGCGTTACCATCATTTGATGACAGCGGATGCTGAAAACCGCGATTCGATCTTGCGCGGCATTCACGTAATCGACGGCGGGCTGGCGACGGAGCTCGAGTACGCGGGCGCGCGCATCGACGGGCCGCTTTGGTCCGCTCATGTGCTGGAGGACGAGCCGGAGAAGCTGCTCGCCGTGCATCGCGCTTACATTCAAGCAGGCGCGAAGTGCATCGCCACATGCAGCTACCAGGTTTCGCGGATGGGCTACCGGGAGGTTGGGCTGACCGCCGAGCAGGCCGACGCGGCATTATTGCGATCCGTCGAGCTGGCGCGGTCGGCGGTTGCGGAGTTTCAGGATCGACGCGTTCTTGTGGCCGGGTCACTTGGGCCATATGGCGCGGCGCTGCACGACGGCGGCGAGTACACCGGCAACTACGATTGCTCCTACGACGACCTGGTTCGCTTTCACCGTGAGCGCATCGAAATCTTCGCGCGAGGCACTGGCAATCAGGCTCCCGATCTGCTCGCGTTTGAGACTTTTCCGTCGCTCGAAGAAGCGCGCTCGGTGGGCGAGGCTTTGGCGCCGTGGCCTCACCTTCGCGCCTGGTTCAGCTTTTCCTGCCGCGATGAAAAGCATGTTTCGCACGGCGAACGAGTGGCCGATTGCGCCGCTCTGGTTGCTTCGTTTCCGCAAACGGTGGCTATCGGTGTCAACTGCGTTCCGCCGAAGTGGATTCCTGCGCTGATTGCGGAGCTAAAGGCTGGCTCAGACAAGCCGATTGTTGTCTATCCGAATTCAGGCGAGGGATGGGATGCAACGCGGCGATCGTGGACTGGGGTGACCGATCCGGCGGAGTTCGGTGTGCATGCGAAGGAGTGGTTCAAGGCTGGAGCGCACATGGTGGGCGGCTGCTGCCGGACGCGCCCGGAGCACATTGCAAGGGTAGCGGAGGCGGCAAGTCATGCCGCGGACTGATTCTGCTAGACGAGCTCGAGCGCGGCTCTGCCTTTGCGCGGAGCCACGAAGTGGTCGGCGCGGGAGGCGATGGCGAGCCCTTCGCGGGCGAGGAGCTTGCTAATCTGGCCGCGGGCGTGGTCGGCCCAGGGACCGCGGTTGTCGAGCTTGACGTAGGCGCGCCAATGGCGCAGCGCATTGCGATGCTCGCCGGTGCGCTCGTAAGCGAGGGCCAGGTTGTAATGCGCGTCGGCGTAGCGAGGCGAAAGAGTGACGGCCTTGAGGTAAGCTGCGATGGATTCGCCGATACGTTCGAGCTCGTCGAGCACGTTGCCTAAGTCGAAGTAGGCGAGCACATATCCGGGGTCGGCTTCAGTGGCGCGGCGGTAGAGCTCTTCCGCGCGGCCGAACTGGCGCAGGTGAAAGAACAGCGTGCCAAGGTTAATGCAGGCCGCCGCATACTGCGGATCGATGGAGAGAATCTCCTGGTAAAGACTGATGGCGCGTTGCTTTTCGCCGGCTTCCTCGGCTTGAACCGCGGCATGGAAGCGCTCCTGAAGGCCGCGCACGTCGGGCGTGCCGATTGGGCGCAGGGCCGGCGAGCCGGAAGCGCTGTTTTGCGGGCCTCCCATGCGCTCGAAGTCGAAGAGCAACTGGCGGCGGATGGGGTCGACCATGGCGCCATGATGACGAAAGGCAAGACGCGTCCCCGTGCGCACCACGCAGGCCTCCAGCAGCGGGTTGCTCATGCCGGCGACCGCTTTCATGGCCAGAATGGATTCGCGGATCGAGGCTGCGGGCACTTCGTCTTCGCGCAGCGAGCGCAGAGTGCGCAGTTGCCCGAGATCCTGAAAGGTGTAAAGCTCCTGCTGAGGAATCAGCCCGGCTCGTTCCCATGCTTGCAGTTGGCGAGCGCTGATTTCAAGGATGCGCAGAACGTCCTGACGGCTATAGCTGGTCACGCTTGGATGCTCCCCCAGGTGAACCTTTCGATCCCGGTTGCGCGCTCAGCTCCAGGATGCGGATGCTGAACTCAGATTTCCGGCCGAGACCCGAACCGCAGGTCAGACCCAGACGAAAGTTCTTGGAACAATCACGGAGGAATCTTTCCCTCTGCGATTATGCCAAGACTGCGAGCGAATAAACGCACTGGAACCGATGCAGTAACTAAAAACTCGTGGATAACGAGTGCATGATTTGGTTCATGCAGCGTTTGCTGAAGCGTGAGCACCCATATCTTGCGAATTCTGCCCGCGCGCGGGATGGTGAGATGCGGGAAGGAGAAGGTGTTCGGGAGCGGATATGAACCGGACATTTCGGGGTTACCCAATATGGTCAATAATTGTCGGTTCTGTGCCAGAGCCGGAAAGTCCATACGGCTTGCAAGACCGAGACGACGCACTGGTTGGCGCTATGCACTACGATTTTGATTGCTTGTGGAATTTACGTTATGTTAGGCTCCCGGACGCGAGCATGTACGGACGCAGAGGCCCCGGGCCCAATGACGAACCCCACCTTCTGCTTCGCATCAAGCGACCCGCCGCGGCTGGTGTCTGTCCGGGGCGGCACCGAAGTCTTGCTCGGATATAGCCAGCACGAACTCCTCACAGCCAAGGTCAATTTAAGGGATTTGATCCACTCGGATGATGCCGGGATTGCGGAAAACGTTTTTTCAAACTGTCTTGAAATCCCATCCGGCTATATCAACGTTCGACTGCGTCACGCCGATGGGCGCATCCGTTGCGTGAAAGGCCACTTCACCAAGAAACCGGCCCGCACCGGGAAGAACGTGGTCCTCGAACTGACCCTAGAGGACGCGCGGAATGTGGCCGAACCTGGCGACGCATTTCTGTTGAGGAGCTTCAGAGCCCTTATCGAGCATACGGACGACCAGATCTACGTCAAAAACCGCAATCATGTGATCCTGGCGGTGAGCCGCGCCGTCCCGTTTCTGACAGAGAAGGCGAAGAACGCAGCCGAGCTCGTTGGAAAGACGGACTACGACATTTACCCCGAAGGAGTCGCAGATGTGTCGTACCAATTGGAGAGTCAGGCGATCGCGGAGAATCGCCGCGTGAACCGGATGCAGGAGTTGAAGGCCCAGGACGGTTCGGACCGCTGGATCGACGACCGCAAGTATCCGGTTGCGGGTCCGGATGGCGCAGTTGCGGGCATCTTTGGGATCGCTCCGGACATTACCCCGCAAATTGAGAACAGCCTGAAACTACGGGAGCGGGAAGATTTGCTGCAACTGTTCATCGAGCATGCACCTGTCGCATTGGCCATGTTCGATCGGGAGATGCGCTATGTTGCCGTAAGCCGCAAATGGCTGGAGATCCACGACCTCGACGGCCGCGAACTGATCGGACACTCTCACTATGAGATTTTTCCCAAGCTGCCTGAAAGTTTTAAGGAATTACATGGCGTAGCGCTATCGGGCGAAGTCGTGCAGCTGGGCGAAGTGGCTTTACTCAGAGCAGACGGCAGCGTGCAGTGGTTACGAAGAGAGATTCGACCCTGGCTGACGGGCGACGGCCAATGGGCGGCATCATCATTTTCACCGAAGACATCACCGAGCGCAAGCGCGCGGACACGGCGCTGCGCGAGAGCGAGGAATCGCTTAAAGAGGCGCAGAGGATCGCGGGACTGGGCAGCTACTCGCTCGATATCAGTACCGGAAAATGGACGAGTTCGGATGTCATGGACCAGATTTTCGGGATCGATATGGAGGACGAGCACACCATCGAGGGATGGGCTGCCCTGATCCATCCCGACGATCGATCGCCGATGCTTGCGTATTTCAAGGATGAGGTACTCGGGCAGCACAAGCCCTTCGACAGGGAATATCGGGTCATTCGCAAGACAGACGGGGCAGTGCGCTGGGTTCACGGCATAGGACGACTGGAGTTCGACGAAGAGGGGCGCCCGGTTAGGATGCCAGGCATCATCCAGGACATCACCGAGGCCAGGCAGGCCCAGGAAACTCTGCACGAAAGCAGGCACTTGCTGCAATTATTCATTGAGCATGCGCCTGTGGCGCTGGCGATGTTCGACCGCGAGATGCGCTACATATCCGTAAGCCGGAGATGGATCGAGGATCTATCACCTGGTGGAGAGCGAGATCATCGGGCGGTCGCATTACGAGTGGTTCCGGACATGCCGGAACGATGGAAGGACGCCCACCGGCGCGGCCTGGCAGGGGAACGGGTGCACGCTCGACGAAGACCGATTCGAGCGCGCGGACGGCACTGTGGAATGGAGCCGATGGGAGGTTATCCCCTGGCGGGCGGGCGACGGCACCGTGGGCGGAATCGTCTTGTTCGCAGAGGATGTGACCCAGAGAAGGGCGGCCGACGACCGGCTGCGCCTGGGCGCCACGGTATTTACCGGCGCGCGCGAGGGAATCACCATCACGGATCGCACGGGAAAGATCCTCGAAGTGAACGACGCCTTCACCCGGATCACCGGCTACTCGCGCAAAGAAGTGCTGGGGCTCAATCCGCGCATGCTCCAGTCGGGCCTGCACAGCGGGGAATTCTACGAGAACATGTGGAACTCGCTGAATCGCGATGGGCATTGGTCAGGGGAGATCTGGAACCGCACAAAGAGCGGAGACATTTTTCCGGAGATGCTCACGATCAATGCAATCCACAACGCCACGGGCGAAGTGGAGCAATATGTGGGCCTGTTCACTGACATTACGGAATTGAAGGAGAAGGAACAGCGGCTGGAGCACATCGCGCGCTACGATGCGCTGACCGGGCTTCCCAACCGCGTTTTATTCGGGGACCGGCTGCGTCAAGCCATGGCACATACGCACTGGAAGAAAGGATTGTTGGCCGTAGCCTGTTTTGACGTCGATGGCTTCAAAACGATCAACGACCGCTATGGCCACGCAACCGGAGACGGGCTGCTGACGGCACTTGGCATTCAGAATGAAGCGCGCCCTGCGGGAAGGCGATACGCTGGCCCGGCTGGGCGGAGACGAGTTCGCCGCGGTGATTCTCGATCTCGAAGACAATAGCGCATGCCTGGCGACCCTGAACCGCTTGCTTGCGGCCGCGGGCGAAGAGGCACAGATCGGCGAGGCGATGCTGCGCGTTTCGGCCAGCGCGGGCGTGACTTTCTATCCGCAGGATGAGGATGTGGACGCCGATGTGCTTCTGCGCCAGGCGGGACAGGCGATGTACCAGGCCAAGCTGGCGGGTCGCAACTGCTTCCGCATGTTCGACCCCAGCCAGGACCAGATCGTCCGCGGACGCCACGAGAATATCGAGCATATTCGCCAAGCCCTGGCGGCCCGGCAATTTGTCCTGTATTACCAGCCCAAAGTCAACATGCGCACCGGCAAGGTGATCGGCGCGGAAGCCTTGATTCGGTGGCAGCATCCGGAGCGCGGACTCTTGCCACCGGGCATGTTCCTTCCCGTGATTGAAGACCACCCTCTGGCCGTCGAATTGGGCGAGTGGGTGATTGAGACAGCGCTCACACAAATGGAATCGTGGCTGGCCGAAGGGTTTCGAGCTTCCCGTGAGCGTGAACGTCAGCGCAATCGAGCTGCAGGTGCCGGATTTCGCCGATCGCCTCCGTGCACACCTCGCGGCGCATCCCCGGGTAAAGCCAGCAGATCTGGAATTGGAAGTGGTGGAGACGAGCGCCGTGCAGGACGTGATGCGAACTTCTCAGTTGCTCACGGCCTGCAGGGAGATCGGAGTGGCCATTGGCCTGGACGATTTCGGCACGGGGTACTCGTCGTTGACCTACCTGAAACGACTGCCCGCCAACGTTCTGAAAATCGACCAGAGCTTTGTGCGGGACATGCTGGAAGAGCCCGAGAACCTGACCATCCTGGAGGGGGTGCTGGGATTGGCGGCGGCATTTCACAGACAGGTGATCGCGGAGGGAGTTGAGACCGCGGAGCACGGCTTGATGCTGCTACAAATGGGATGCGATCTGGCCCAGGGTTTCGGCATTGCTGCCTCCATGCCGGCGCGTGACCTGCGGGCCTGGGCAGCAGCATGGCGCCCCGATCCGCGCTGGGCCGAAGTGCCTGTGGTTCGCGCGGAAAACCGGCCAGTGCTGCTGGCAACGGTAGAGCATCGCGCGTGGCTGGGAGCCCTGGAAGCAAGCCTGCAAGGCAAGCGCGCCGTTCCGCCGCCGCTCGATGCAAGCGTATGCCGCGTGGGTATGTGGCTTGAGGATGAAAAGCGGTCATCGCGCGGCACGAGCTCCGCAGTGCTGGCGATTAAGTCGCTGCATCGGCAGGTACACGATTTGGCTGCCGAGATTGTTGCTTCCCAGACCGATGGCCCCAACCCAGATGGTCTCGCTCGTCTTCGCCAACTGCACTATTTGCAGGACAAGTGCCTGAAGCGCCTGAAAACCTTCGCTTGATCGATCATCCACCGACAAGTTAGCGTGCCAATCCGCAGTGGCTGCTGTTGAATTAGCCGGCTGCGCGTCAATGATGAGCGAAAGCTGATTCGGCCCCAGCTTCTTCGCGCATGGCCTGGGGCTCGCGCAGCGTGAGGACGGGGCAGCGAGCGTGAGAAAGCACGCGATATATCGTGCGTTCCCGCGTCAGATGTTCGAATGCCAGGCGACGCGTCGCTCCGAGGACGATCAGGCTGGCATGGCGCGCTGCGGCCAAAGCCAGAATCTCGATGAATGGATTGCCGTGGGCGACAACCGGCTCGACAGCGGAGCAGCAGCCAGCGCCTGTTTCCTCAGCAAGAATGCGCAGCTCAACCATGGCGGACGAGTCCAGCCCGGTTGGCATGTGTTTGCGCTCCATCACTTCGATGGGTGGAAGCACATGAAGCAAGACCAGTTTTGAATTTCGTGTAGCGGCCACCTGGCAGGCAAGCGCTGCGCTCGGGCGAGAGGTCTCTCGCAGTGTGGTGGCATGCAGAACGACACGTTCTTCGCCGCTTGCCACCGGGAGATGAGCCTCGGGTCCCACGGTCATGACCGGGAGGTAGACCGAGCGCAGCACTTGTTCTGCGACAGAGCCGAGGAGCAACTTTCCGAGCTTGCTCCGGCTCCGCGTCCCCAGCAGCACCCGGTCAGCCTTAAATTGACGGGCCGCGGCTGCAATCTGTTGTGTGGGGTGGCCTTCGCGCACCAGTTCGTCGCAGCGAATCCCGCGTCTGGCGGCGACTTCGCACCAGGGCCGCAGCATCTCTTCCGCGGTCTCCAGCGCGCTGGAAGTGTTGTAGTAGGGCATTCCGGAGGCGTCTGCAGCGATAACCGCGACAGAAGCAGGAAGAACATGGAGAAGAATCAGCTGTGCACCGGTTTCGCCCGCTTGCTCAAGGGCAAACGGCATGAGATGGTCCAAATCGCTCAAGTCTGTGGCGACAAGAATCGTGGCCGGATGCGTCCAGCGGCCGATATCGGAATCCCGCATGGCGAACACCTCATACCCGCAAGCGTGTCACCGGGGAGGGGGGCGGGATGTGCCGGAGCGCACGGCGGAATGTGATTTAAATCACGCGACGACGCGCTCTGGGTGCGTGGCACAGGAGCTGAGGCAATAAAATCAGGAAATGCTGATTGCGGTCATAACCGTTTCGGATCGCTGCTCGCAGGGCTTGATGGTTGATACTGCTGGCCCTGCGGTAGCCGAACTGCTCAAGCGTGAGTGGCCACAGGCGGAGATTCGGGCGGCACTGCTGAACGATGATGAAAACGCGATCGCGGCGGCGCTCGAAGAGTTTGTTGAGCAAGAAGCAAAACTTGTTCTGACCGTGGGAGGAAGCGGCCTGGGCCCACGCGACCGAACTCCGGAAGCAACGCGACGCGTGATCGATCGTGAGGCGCCGGGGCTGGCCGAGGCGATGCGCGCGAAGGGCTCGGAGCGGAACCCCTACGCATGGCTTTCGCGGGGCGTGGCGGGAATGCGGGGAACGACGCTGATCGTGAACCTGCCCGGCAGCAAGCGCGGCGCATCGGAAAGCCTGGAGGCGATCCTGACCTTGTTGCGCCATGGACTCGAGGTCATCGCCGGAGCTCAGAATCATCCCTAACCTGAATTCGACGCGTGTCAAGGAACAATCGGTGTTTGGCCTCAACGAGGACGGGTAAACATTTTCCTAATGTCTCTTTCTTCCCTGCCCTGATCAAGCGCTTAGCCGCCAATCGACGGGCACAGAGTGCGCAATTAAACGGGGTTCTCCGCGCTTTTCCACTTCGACATACGCGAGAAAAACCAGGAAAAAGGTACAATTCCCTTGCCAATGAGCCGTCCCGGAACAGGCCGCAAGAATCGCCGCCACCTAAGCTCGAACATCCACGACGTGGCGAGGCGCGCCCGCGTCTCCATCGCCACGGTGTCGCGCGTGGTCAACGGCATCTCCACTGTTGATCCCGATCTGGCGAAGAGAGTCTGGAAGGCCGTGGAAGAAGTGGGCTATCTGCCCAACACGCAGGCGCGAGCGCTGGTGTCGGGACGAAGCCGCATCCTAGGCCTGATCGTTTCTGAAATCACCAATCCGTTCTTCCCAGAGCTGGTGCAGCAGTTCGAGAATCTGGCCGTGGCGCAGGGATATGAGGTCATGATCGGATCGACAAGCTACGATGCCACGCGCACCGAGGCTCTGATCCGACGCATGCTGCAGCGCAACGTTGATGGAGTGGCGGTGATGACCTTCGGCATTGAAGAGGCGCAGGTGCAGAAGCTGGTTGAGCATGAATTTCCGCTGGTCTTCGCCGATGCGGGACCTGACTTGCCCAACGTGCGTGTGTTGAAGGTGAACTACGGCGAGGGAATCCGCGAAGCGGTACAGCATCTTGCGGCGCTTGGCCATCGCAGGATTGCATTTATCAGCGGGCCGCTGCGCATGCGCACCGCCGTAACGCGCCGCGATGCTTTCCGAAAGGCAATGACCGAGCTTGGCCTCCCCGTACCGAACTCCTATGTTGTGGAAGGCGATCACACCATGGAGGGAGGCAGGGTAGCCATGGAGAAACTGATTGCGCAAGCGGACCTGCCCACGGCGGTGATCTGTTCCAACGACATGACAGCAATCGGAGTTCTGCACGCACTTGACGAAACCACGCACAAGGTGCCCGCGGACATCTCCGTGGTGGGATTCGACGACATTCATCTGGCGCAGTTCATGCTGCCACCGCTGACGACAGTGCGCATGTCGTGCAAGGAACTGGCCGAAGCGGCTGTGCAGGCGTTGCGCGCCGGCATTGAGCCGGACCATCCGCATTCCGCGCAGAAGGAATGGCCGATCGCGACGCGGCTTGTTGTGCGACGGTCGAGTGACTTTCCCCGCGGGTCGCCACCCGCATTGGGAAAGCGGAAGCCCAGGGCAGGGCGGCGATAGGCTCAGGCGCAGTAGTTTATAGCCAAGAACCAAATTAGAGTGCCCTCCACACCCTTGCATCTCCAAACCAGACAACGAGGTAGCACGAATTTAAAAATCGTGTGACAAAGAGCACAGACGATTGTACGAGCCCGCAAATAGCTTGCTTATATGCGTGGGAGAAAAGCGAAAATCCGGAGGCTGTGCGTGCTGGCGGTGCTGACCGGATCGCTGGCGCCTCCAATCGCCGCCGTTTCAGGCAATGCACATCCGCTATCTGGAACTGTCGTTGACACGTCCGGGGCCGTGATTTCGGGGGCAGACGTGCGTGTTCTGACGGCAACCGGAACTGTTCTAAGAACGGTACATTCTGACGTGAATGGAGACTTCCAGTTTTCTGGACTCGCCGCAGGTAATTATCGGCTCGTCGTATCGAATCCAGATTTTGAAGCTAAAGAAATACCCGTTGCCATAGAGACTGCCGGGGCCCCTGTCTCGCTGCGCATCGTCCTGATTGTGGGTGCCGTGAGCACCACCGTCAACGTGCAGGGCCGGGAGGATGACCTTGTCGGAATCGCCGAATCCGGCTCTCAGGGAACGGTGGGCGCGAAGGAAATCGAGGATCGGCCGATTCTTCGTTCAGGAGAAGTTCTGGAGACTGTGCCCGGCGTCATCATCACACAACATGCGGGCGGCGGAAAAGCCAACCAATACTTTCTTCGCGGATTCAATCTCGATCACGGCACAGATTTCGCCATTTTCCTCGACGATATGCCGCTAAACCTGCCGTCGCACGCGCACGGCGAGGGCTACGCTGACATGAACACCGTGATCCCGGAGTTTGTGAAACGGGTGAATTTCGAGAAAGGTCCCTACTATGCCGACGTCGGCAACTTTGGCGGGGCTGGATCGGCCCATTTGCAGTTTTTCAAGACGCTGCCTCAGAATTTCTTCAAGGTCGAAGGCGGCCAGGAAGGCTACGGGAGGATGGTTTTCGGCGTGTCGCGAAAGCTGGGCGCGGGCAATCTGCTGTACGGCGGAGAGGCGTATCACGACAACGGCCCATGGACGCACCCGGACAACTATTACAAGTACAACGGCCTCGTGACCTACAGCCGCGGAGTGGACGCCGATGGATTCAGCATCACGGCCCGCGGTTACCGAGGAACATGGCACTCCAGCGATCAAATCCCGGTAAACGCCCAATCGCTGGTCGGTTACTTTGGCACGCTGGACCCGACAGACGGCGGCCATAGCCAGCGTTACAGCCTGCAGGGCGAATGGCATCGCCAGACAGCGAATTCTCGGACCGCGATCACAGTCTACGGCTCTTATTACGATCTCAATCTGTTCTCCAACTTCACTTACTATCTGATTGACCCGCAAAAGGGCGACCAGTTTGAACAACAAGACAGGCGATGGGTTGCGGGACTTGATGCACGCCACTCAATCTACGGCCAATGGCTTGGCCGCGCGGTGGAGAATACATTCGGCCTGCAGGTTCGTAACGACTGGGTCCACAATGGCCTTTTCCGAACTCAAGACCGCGCGCGCACAAACAAGGACGACATCAACGCCTGCAATGATGACCCCATCGACGTGTGCACTACGAATCCGAATTTAACCGCAATCTTGCCGGCAGCCACGTCTTTGAACCGATTCACGGACACGCTGGTGGGTTTCTACGCAGAAAACAAGATCCAGTGGGCGGAAAAGCTCCGCTCAGTTCTGGCCGTGCGCGGCGACGACGCGAAATACATCAACACAAGTTTGACCCCCACCTACGTTTCCAACGTTCCATCGCCTGGGACCCCGATCGATTTTGGCCAGCTTAATTCCGGCTCTGCAGCCAAATTTCTGCCACAACCGAAATTGAGCTTGATCTTTGGACCGTGGGCCCGTACGGAGCTCTACGCTCAAGGCGGTTTCAGCTTTCACTCCAACGACGTGCGCGGAGCAACACAGCACGAGGAACCGATTTCGCCGGACAATCCATTCCCAACATCCGCCACGCCCATTTCGCCCCTGGTACAACTCAAAGGCGGAGAGTTCGGAATGCGCACCACCGGCGTTTCACATCTGCAAAGCACCTTCTCGCTCTGGTATCTGCGGAGTAATTCCGAACTGCAGCAGGATGGCGACACCGGCGGCACGTCAGCTTCGGACCAATCGAGCAACCGCTACGGCATTGAATGGGCAAACTATTACGCGCCAACCGATCATTGGGCTGTTGATTTAGACATCGCGGACTCCCGCGCTCAATTTACCCGAATCGATCCGGACGACGCAGCGTACACCAACCGAGGTGGCGGACAATATCCCGAACAAGGCCCGGGGGGCAAGCTGGTTCCAGAAGCGGTGAAGGTCGTAGTCTCATCGGGCGTGACTCTGCACGCCTACAAAGGCTTTTCGTCGACAATGCGGCTGCGCTATTTTGGCCCGCGAGATTTGACGTCTGACGGAATCAATCGCTCAAGGGCGACACTATTGGTCAATGCAGGGGCCGGTTACCAAATTGCCGAGAGGTGGCGCGTTTCAGCAGAGTTCTTGAATTTGCTGGACCGCCGCAATGATGACATTACTTACGCCTATGTCTCCCGAATTGCTCCAACGGGCCCGGCGGCATTCACCAACGTATCGCACCCGGCTGAGCCGTTTGAGGTGCGAGTCCGGCTGGAAAAAACCTTTTGACACAGGGATTCCGTGACTCGCACGGTCAGTGTTTGTGTGGATGTTCGTGCGAGTGGCTGGGCTTTGAATCGAGCGCATGCGTGGGCACGCTCATTACCAGGCGGCCGTGCTCGACGCCTTTGAGTCCAATGATCAGGTCGGCAAACTGCTGCACGCGGCCGGCCTTGCCGTGGACGATCAACACTTCCAGACAGGAATCGTGATCAAGATGCGCGTGACTCGTGGAGACAACCAGGTCGTGGTGTTCGTGCTGCGCTTCAGTCAGCTTCTCGGTGATTCCAAAGGCATGATGATTGAAGATGAGGGTGACTGTGCCGACGACGATGGCATCGGGCGTCGCCGTCTGCTCCCGCACCAGCCGGTCGCGAATCAAGTCGCGAAAGGCTTCGGAGCGATTCGTGTATCCGCTTTTCTCAATGGAATGGTCGAACCGCTTCAACAGCTCGGAATCGAGGGCAATGCCGATTCTGCTTAGCTCTCCCATGCGCGCACCTGCCTGGAGTCCATTCTGATTTGCATCCCCAGAATAGCGCGCCGCCGGGAATCGAACTATTGCGGCGTGATCAGGTGGTGGGCTATGGCGAAGAGCGCAAGCTCGAGACGGGTGGAAACGCCCGTCTTGTCAAAGATATTCGAGAGATGACGCTTAACGGTCTCTTCGCTGAGCGAGAACTGCTTGGCGATGTCGCGGTTGCTGCAACCTTCGACGATGCAGCCGACGACTTCAAGCTCGCGCGGCGTGAGGCCGTAGGTTTTACGCTGCGGCACGGCAGCCTGCTGCATGAGCTCATGCAAAGCGGAGACCAGATTGACGACGCGCTTTCCGCCGATCCAATAGTCGCCGGCATGGACGGTGCGGATCGCAGTTTGCAGGTGGCTGGCGAGAGCGTCCTTGAGCACGATGCCGCGCGCGCCGATCTGGAGGGCCTCGATAATCTGCTGCGTGGTGATGGTTGAGGTGAGAAGAAGAATCTTGGCCGTTGAGGGGCCGCTCATGATGGCGCGCATGGCCTCAAGGCCCGGTAGCCGCGGCATGGCGACATCGAGAAGGAGGACATCTGGCTGGAGCTCGAGCGTCTGCGTGATGGCTTCGTCCCCGTCCGTGGCATCGCCGACGACGTCAAAGCCGTCGTTCTTTGAAAGCATATTGCGCACGCCAATGCGAACGACCGGGTGGTCATCCGCCAGCACGATTCGAATGGTTCGTTCCATTTCGGCCACATGCCTCCGCTGCTCCCGGCCCAGACGCAGCAACGTGCGCTGGATCAGGCGGGCAATTCAGCATCCAGCATACGCTCCAACCCTTGGGCAGCGGCGCGTAAATCATTCAACAGAATGGAGCTGTTATCCAACTGGTTATCTTTGGCGCCGAGCGGCGTGGCCTCAAGGAGCGCGCCCAGGCGGGCAGCCTGAAGGGCCCCGGCCATGCCGCAACCACCTTTGATGGCGTGACCGATGCGGCGAATCTCAGCGGCGTCGCCGTTGGCGATCGCTGCTCCGAGCGCCTCAATCCGCCGACTGAGATCGGAAACGACCGCGGAGTAGATTTGCCGCACCGCGGGTTCGGGCATGACTTTGCGCAGCTGAGACAGAACCTCGACGCTGACTACCGGCTCATTGGAATCGAGAAGCGTGGGACCGGCTTCCGGCTGATAGCCCTCAATCAGTTTGCGCAGGCTTTCAGCATTGAAGGGTTTGAGCAAAAATCCGTCCGCGGCATCGGCCACTTCGGGCGGCGCGTTGCTGCCGCTGATGGCGTAAATGCGGGCGTTGGTGTGGCCGCGCAGCGCTGCGATGAGGTTTATGCCACTCAGGCCGGGCATCTGCGCGTCCATGAGGATCGCGCCCGGCCGGCAGACTTCTCTGGCGAGCATATCCAGCGCGGCATCTCCATCCACGGCAGTGTGGACGGTGAATCCAGCCATGGTGAGCACGGTGGCGGCAACTTCCCGGCTGACGAGGTCATCGTCAATCAGCAGAACGACAGGCAGGCGCCTTTCGGTGGAACGCTCCAGCATGCATCTAGTTTGCATCTGCCGAGCGCGAGTGAGGAGGGAAATCTGCCTGCCGGTAATCGCTTTGGTTCACTTGCCTTTGCCAGGGGAAGCATAGCGGCCGCAGGTGGAATCCCAAGTGAGTTCTTTAGTGCCCGGGGGCGGGCGGCGGCGGCATATCCAGCGCGGTGGCCGCGGGAAGATCCTGACCGTTCTGCCAGGCGTAGATGGCTGCCGAAAACTGGCCGGCGCGTCGCTGCCACCGCTCGATCTCCAGGTCGTAACGAACAGTCACGTTGCTGAGCCAGTAAGGGCGATTCTCACTGAGCCAAACTTGACTGTACTCGCTCTTCAAGGCGGAATAGCCGTCTCGCAGATCCTGGCAGCGGCCGTTCATGCCGCTGATTTCGCTGAGCAGATTGGAGGTAGCATTGCTTTGCGTCTTGTCGTGCTGCTGGGCGACCGCCTGGGCGTATGCCGCGGGAATTTCCTGCGCAAGCTGAAACTTGAGGCCAATGAAATCGAGGCGGCGCGCGCCCAGATCCATGGCCGTAAGCGCATCCGGCTCGGCAAGGTTGGGATTGTCGTGTCGCGCCTGCGCCAGCAGAACGATGGCTTGCTCGGCGTGCAGCCGCAAATCGGACGCGACGGGCAGAATTCTTGCCGAAACCGCTTGTCTTTCCGCGGCCCAAGGATCGAGCCAGAAGATCTGGTCGCTGGTCATGCCGGTCTGGGCGTTCTGGAGGTCTTCCGTCGCGGCCATCAGTTCTTTTTCGGCGGTGTTGATTCTTGCGTCGGCGTCGAGATGGAAGACCTGGCCGTAAGCGTTCTGGTAATCGGCGATAGAACTTTGGCCCGGCTGCCACGCGGCGACCGCGCCAAAGAGCACGCCGTACCAGTCCATGTTGAAAAGACCTTCTCCATCGTCGTTCCAAACCGTGGTGAGCGCGCCAGTCGACCCGAGACTTTGCCCGGCGGCGATGAAGCCCTGGATGTTCCACAGCGCTGTTTTGTCGCGCGGGTAAACCTCGTTCCAGTTTGAGTCGCCGGGAGCAACCCAGGTTTCCATGCCGTTCCTGGCGAATGGCTGGATGAGCTTGGCGAAATCAGTCTGGGCCGAATAGTCCCAAGGCACGGCGATCATATCTTTGGGCAAGCCAGCCACGGCGTCTGGGTTGGCGTCGCCAATGTCGCCCCAGAAAAGCAGGCGGCGATTGAGCGGCGCGAGCGCGTCGTGAATCTGTTTGAGGAAAGCGACGTAGACCGGTCCGTAGCCTTGTTGCGCGACCGCGCTGTGCGTTCGGCCCACGCCCAAGTCGAAGGTTTCGTCGGCACCGATGTGGATGAAGGGCGACGGAAACTCCTGCGCAACATCAGCAAACCAATCTTTGATGAGCGGCAGCGTGCCCGTTTGGCCGGGCGCGAGCATGTAGCCGTGAGGAGTCTCCGCTTCATCCTGATGGAGCTCCCACTTGAGCACGTGATGCAGATGGCCGAAGGACTCCTGATCGGGAACGATGGTGATGTGATACTGGCGGGCGTAGGTGACGAGTTCCTTGACTTGCTCGGGCGTGAGCGAGCCGCCTGGCGGCGCGGCTAATGGATCGCTGGGAAGCAGAAGCGTGTTTTCGAAATAGGGCGAGTAGATATTGATCTTGAAGGAAGCAAAGACGCGAATCTGGTGCTTCTGAAAATCGAGCGTGGGGAACGGGCCGCGAGAAAGATCGTCGCTGATACCGCGATACTGCATGGCCGGCCAGTCGCGCACAGTGCCTGTGAAAAGGACGCGAGGCGCTCCAGGTAAGGGCAGCATCTGCTTGAAGGTCTGCACACCGTAGAAAATGCCCGAACCGGTTGCGCCAATGATTGCGGCTTCGTGTGGCCCGATCACCAAGACGTAGCCTTCCGATTCCATGATCGGGTCGAAGGCGAGATTGTTACCCGCGAGGCCGGCTTTCGCCGCGTCGGAGGCACTGCGGAGCAGCGTGATGCGGTACGGCGGTTGCGCGGTGCGGGGTTCATCGACGGCGGGCGCGATACGTTTGATCGCGTCCTCAAGATCGCGCGCGGCAAACTCGTCTTCCGCGTCGTGGCCGGGGACGACGACCAAAATCTTGTCGGTCAACGGAGTGGTTTGGCCGAAATTCGCCTCGCGCGGTGCGGGAAGCAGTGCAGGCCTGGTTTGCGCGGAGATGAAAGTGGAACCGGCTAGGAGCGCGGCGAGGATCACGCACGGCAGAGAAAGAGAAGTCAATCGAGTGAAACTCTGCAACCTAAAACCACCTTCGGCTCAATATCGTCGAGCACTCATTTGCGATGCGACCATTGTAGACTGGTGCATCGCAGATTCTGCTCGACGAAACGCGCAGCGAGACAGCCGAATGTCGATGAGCGAGAGGAAGACCTTGCCGTGAACTTCGCTGAAGATTCAAGTGCGACTTCGCCGGCTGACTCAGCGGCTACGCTGCGCTACAACACGTTCCTGCTTCTGGTGGCGGGATTGGGCGGGCTGCTCTACGGCATCGACGTTGGAATCATCGGCGGAGCGGTGCCCTACCTGCAGGCGACATCGGGACTGAATCCTTCGCAGCTTTCGTTCATCGTGGCCGCGGTGCTGCTGGGCAGCGTGTTCTCCACGCTGTTCTCAGGATTGCTGGCCGACTGGATGGGCCGCAAGCCGCTGATGATCGCAAGCGGCTGCGCATTCGTGGTCAGCATTCCGGTGATTGCGCTCTCGCAAGGCTATGGTCCGCTGCTATTTGGACGGCTGCTGCAAGGCGCAAGCGGCGGAGTGATCGGCGTGGTGGTTCCGCTCTACCTGGCCGAGTGCCTGGCCGCATCGAGCCGCGGCAAAGGCACTGCGATCTTCCAGTGGATGCTGACGCTGGGCATTGTGGCCGCCGCGCTGATGGGCATGTACTTCAGTTATCAGCGTGGACGCGGTGGCCAAGCTGGGCGATGCGGCGGCGCTCTTCCGCTTCAAGGATCAAGCATGGCGAAGCATCTTCTGGGTGTCGCTGCCGCCAGGTGTTGTGTTCGTACTGGGCAGCTTGTTTGTTACGGAGTCGCCGCGGTGGCTTTTTCGGCGGGGACGAAAGGATCGCGCGAACGCTGCTCTGCTCAGGTCGCGCAGCCCCGAGCAGGCCGCGCTGGAACTTGCCGAGATGGCGGCGACGGCGCATGCGCCGAAGAGCGGGGCCGCAGATTCGCGAGTCGCTGCTGCGGCGGAAGTACGCGATTCCATTTCTGCTGGCCTGCGTGATTCTGTTCTGCAACACGGCAACCGGCGTGAACTCGATCATCGGGTACAACACGGGCATTTTGCTGCAGAGCGGATTGAGCGATCTGCGCGCGCACTGGGGCTATGTGATTTTTACGCTGGTGAACTTTCTGGCGACCATGATCGGCATCATGCTGGTGGATCGCAAGGGAAGAAAATTTTTGCTGGTAATCGGCACGAGCGGCGTGATCGTCGCATTGGTCTGCGTGGCATTGCTGTTTCGATCGACGGAAAAGCTGAGCGTGGATCGCCGCGATGCGGTGCAGGCGCTTGTTTCGCCCGGCCAGGAGCTGGCGCTGCGATTCGATCCTGCGACTGCGAGCCGAGCTGCTGGCGGTCGCAGGGCGAGGCCGGGCTGAATCGATGCGAGCAAGCGTGATCGACAATAATCGCGCGTCCCTGGCCATCATCTACTCCTACGGCGGATTTACCGCGTCAACAAATTATGTTCGGTCGGACGATGCGGCTGCAGTGCCGATCGAAATCACACGCGCGAGCTGCGTACCCCAAAACAAGATCGAAGCACTGTTCCGGAACCCATTCGCCGATCTTGCGGCTGCGCGGACCGCGCCGCTGGTGATTCAGAAAGCGCTTGTGGGCCGCGTGCCCGACGCCGGCCACGGATGGCTTGTGGCGCTGGGGATTTACGTATTCATTGCGTTTTATGCGCTGGGGCCCGGCGTGGTGGTATGGCTGGCACTCAGCGAGTTGATGCCGACGCGCATTCGCTCGAACGGAATGAGCGTTGCGCTGGTGATCAATCAGTTGGTCTCAACTACTTTGGCGGCGATCTTTCTGCCCTTTGTGAGCAAGCACGGTTACTCGTCAATGTTCTTCCTCTTTGCGGGATTCACGGTCGTCTACTTCGTCGTTGCTGCATTCTTCCTGCCGGAGACGAAGGGCAAGACGCTGGAAGAGATTGAAGCGCACTTTGAAAAAGCAGCTACCAGCTCCTAGCTTCTAGCTGCTGGCCCTCCCTAGACAGGCCGGCGGGTTCCCGAAACGAGCGAGCCGACAGGCCGGCTCGGTCCGTGGCTGGGAGCCTGTTCAACTTTTAGTACCTGCCGCCATCCCCCACCCCCTGGGTGTTTTCGGCAAATTGCTGGTTGAAAAGCAGTTGCCGGCAGAGATCCGGAGTAAGTTCCGCCTTTTCACGAACCTGAATCCCAAGTTCGGGCAAAGACGGAGGTTATGAGACCCGCAGGCCTGACGTGCGGCCGAGAGCGGTATTTTATGGAATTGTGAAATCAGGATAGCGCGATGAGGGGAAATGATCGGCAAACTTGGGCGGAAATATATTTCCTTTGGAATCAGCGCAATAAGGGTCAGTGAGGGGATTGCGGAGGTTGACAACGAAAGCAGAGGACGGTGCCTTGGAATGTCTGGTTGTTCCTCGGGGCAAGTTTAGCGGGCCGGGTTCTTTCGCCCCTGCGGGGCTGGGGTTTTTGTGCGCCGTGTCCCAAGGCTCACGCCCTAGGCTCTTCTCTTCCCTCCCTCCGGGAGGGTTGCGGCGATCCAAGGTTTGTGCCATCCCAGGTCCCTCCGCCACGGCGGACGAGGGACCTTGGGCACCCCCGGTTCTGCACTACCACTTCGTGAGTTGGGTGAGCTGAAGAAGATTGCCGCAGGTGTCATTGACCGTAGCGATCTTTGACGCCGTCACGTCGGTTGGCGGCATGGTGAATTCGGCGCCGAGCGCCTTCATGCGTTCGTAATCGGCCTGCACATCGTCCGTGAAGAACATGGCCGCAGGTTGGTTTTGCTGGAACAGGGCTTGCTGGTAGGTCTTCGCCGCCGGGTTGTTGTTGAGCGCCAGTTGCAGCTCGGTTCCGTCGGGATCTTCGGCTGATGCGACGGTGAGCCAGCGATAGGGTCCATTGCTGAAGTCGGCTTTCTTCACGAAGCCCAGCACCTCGGTATAGAAGCGCAGGGCCTTCTCCTGGTCATCGACATAGACGCTTGTGAGTTTGATTTTCATGGTGATTCTCCTTCATCGGTTTCGCGGATGAGACCGCGCCGTTTTTGTTGCATTTGGCTTTCACTCGAAACTTGCGAGCGTGCGCTCAAGGGCGTTGAAGAAACTCTGCCAGCCGTACTTCGCGCCCTTATAGTTGGCTTCACGATCGGGACCGAAGCCGGACTGCTCCATGCGCAGATGCGTGCCTCCGTCTGCCGGAGTCAAGGTCCAGCGGACGACGGTTTCAAGACCCATTGCGACCCAGCTATAGGAAAGCTCTTTGAGAGGCTCGACGACGGACACCTCGCAGTCGATGACTCCATTCCAGTTCGGCATGGGCTCGCGGCGGAACTGGAACCTGCGCCCGACAACCGGCTCGAAATCGTTGTTCAACAGCCATTGCGCGAGGAGGGAACCATCCGTAAGCGCGCGCCACAGCTTCTGCGGCGGATGGGGAAATACCCTTTCGACGACGAGGGCACGAGGAGCATCAGGGTTGCTCATGGATCCATCCTCCCCAAAAGATCTTCAAGACGATCGAACCGGTCGCGCCAGAATGCGCCGTAGATGTTGAGCCAGTCGACCATGGGCGCCAGCGCCTCAGGCTGCGCGCGATAGTGCGTTTCGCGCCTTCGCGGCGATGACGGACCAGCTTTGCCCGCTTCAATACGGTGAGATGCTTGGAGACGGCGGGCTGAGAGACGCCGGCATGGCGGGTTAGGCCGTGGACGGTTTGCTCGCCGTGGCGGGACAGTTGCTGGAAGATGGCGCGACGGGTGGGATCGGCGAGAGCGCGGAAGACGGGATTGGGATTCGAGGTCGGCACAGACAAACCATAACCAAATGGTTATGGTTTGTCAAGGGGGATGGGGGTTGTTCAATCCCCGGTCCCCAAGTGCGAGGGACCGGGGGCACCCAGCAGGCGCCGACAAAACAAATGCAGGTCCTTCGACTTCGGTCGCCGCGGCGACCTTCGCTCAGGATGACACATCCATGGAGGGGAATGACGACGGCCCGCGAGACGCCGGCGCTACAAAACACCAAGGGCGCCCGCTACTGCGGACGCCCTTGTTGTCTGGGAGAGGATCGTGGTTACTTGCTGCCGCCCTGCACGCCGAGCTTATCTTCAAGCGCGGCCTGCGCTGCCGCCAACCGCGCCGTGAGCAGGCGGAAGGGCGAGCAGGAGACGTAGTTGAGGTCGATTTTGTGGCAGAACTTGACGGACTCGGGATCGCCGCCATGCTCGCCGCAGATGCCAACCTTCAGCTTGGGGCGCGTATTGCGTCCCTTGGCCACGGCCATCTTCACCAGTTGACCGACGCCAGCCTGATCGAGGGTGGCGAAGGGGTCCTGCTTGAAGATGCCGAGCTTGAGATAGGCCGGCAGGAAGTTGTTGATGTCGTCGCGCTTGAAATTCCGAATGTCGTCTGCGTCAGATCGTTGGTGCCGAACGAGAAGAACTCGGCTTCCTCGGCAATTTGATCTGCAGTGAGGGCCGCGCGCGGCAGCTCGATCATGGTGCCCACCATGTAGTCGACCTTGGTCTTCTTTTCCGCGAAGACTTCGTCGGCGACGCGGCGAACGATTGCCGCCTGGTTGCGCATTTCTTCGATCGAACCAATCAGCGGGATCATGATCTCGGGATGCGGATCGGCGCCCTTTGACTTGACGGCCACCGCGGCCTCGATGATGGCGCGTGCCTGCATCTCCGTAATCTCAGGGAACGTGATGCCGAGACGGCATCCGCGCAACCCGAGCATGGGGTTCTGCTCGTGCAGCTCTTCAACACGGGCCAGCAGCGGACGCAGCTCCTTGAGCTTGGGCGAGCGCGGCTTGGTGTCTTCAAGGTGCTGAATTTCGACCAGCAGGTCTTCACGTTTCGGAAGGAACTCGTGGAGCGGCGGATCGAGCAGGCGGATGGTGACGGGCAGCGATTCCATAGCCTTGAAGAGACCGATGAAGTCGGCGCGCTGCATGGGCAGCAGTTTCTTGAGAGCCACGCGGCGGGCTTTCTCGTCGGTTGCGAGAATCATGGTGCGCATGTGCTCGATGCGATCTTCGGCAAAGAACATATGCTCGGTGCGGCAGAGGCCGATGCCTTCGGCGCCGAACAGGCGGGCGTTTTTGGCGTCACGAGGAATGTCGGCGTTGGCGCGAACGCGCAAACGGCGAACCGGATCGACCCAGCTCATGAACTTGACCAGATCGGGATCGTTGGGCTGCGCCTCGAGCGTCTTGAGCTTGCCGTTAATGACGCGGCCGGTGGTTCCGTCGAGCGAAATATAGTCGCCCTGCTTGAAGGTCTTGCCCTTTACGCGGAGTTCTTTCTTGGCTTCGTCGACCGTACAGTCGCCGGCGCCGGCCACGCAGCACTTGCCCATGCCGCGGGTGACGACAGCAGCGTGCGAGGTCATGCCGCCGCGCGAGGTGAGAATTCCGTCGGCCACTTCCATGCCTGCGATGTCCTCAGGCGTGGTTTCGCCGCGGACGAGAATGACGGACTTGTAGGCGCCGCTGTTGTGCTGCTTGACGGCTTCTTCGGCGGTGAAAACGATCTGGCCCACAGCCGCGCCGGGCGATGCCGGCAGGCCGGTGGCGAGCACTTCGATCTTCTCGCCCTTTTCAACGAGGCGCGGAACCAGGAAGTCGTAAAGCTGGTTGGGCTCGACGCGGAAGATGGCTTCCTCCTGCGTGATGAGGCCCTCGCGAACCATATCGATGGCCACGCGAACCGCAGCCAGGCCGGTACGCTTGCCGTTGCGCGTTTGCAGCATGTAGAGCTTGCCATCCTGGATGGTGAACTCGAAGTCCTGCATGTCGCGGTAGTGCTTTTCCATACGGCGCGTAATGTCTTTCAACTGCTCGAAGACCTTGGGCATGGCCTTCTCGAGCTCGCTGATGGGAAGCGGGGTGCGGACGCCGGAAACCACGTCTTCGCCCTGCGCATTCATGAGGTACTCGCCGAAGAAGACGTGCTCGCCGGTGGCGGGATTGCGCGTGAACCCAACGCCGGTGCCGGAGCCTTCGCCGAGGTTGCCGAAGACCATGGCCTGCACGTTGACGGCGGTGCCGATGGAATCGTCGATGTGGTTGATGCGGCGATAGGTCTTGGCGCGATCGTTTTGCCAGCTACGGAATACGGCGTCGCGGGCCGCGACAAGCTGAAAGAGCGGATCCTGCGGGAAGTCTTTACCAGTTTCCTTTTTGACGAGCTTCTTGTATTCGGCAATGATCTTCTGCAGCGCGTCGGGCTGGAGATCGTAATCGAACTTGATTTTCTTCGCAGCTTTTATGCTGTCGAAGATGTGCTCGAACTTCTTCTTGGGAACATCGAGAACCACGTCGCCGAACATCTGGATGAGCCGGCGGTAGGAGTCATAAGCAAAGCGGGGATTATTGCTGCGCTTGGCCAGCGCTTCAACAGCCTGATCGTTCAGGCCCAGGTTCAGGATCGTGTCCATCATGCCGGGCATGGAGAACTTTGCGCCCGAGCGGACGGAAACGAGCAGCGGGTTTTCGCCCGGTGCCGAGCTTCTGGCCCTGCAATTTCTCCAGCTTCTCCAGCGCGTCGAGCATCTCGGTCTCGATCTGCGGGCTCAATTTGCCGCGCATATATTCGCGGCAGGCCTCGGTCTGGATGGTGAATCCGGGAGGCACGGGCAAACCGGCATTGGTCATCTCGGCCAGGCCAGCGCCTTTGCCGCCAAGGACGTCTTTCATTTTGCCGTTGCCGTCGGCCTTGCCGCCGCCGAAGGAATACACATACTTGGTTGCTGTTGAGCCTGCCGATTCAGCAGACGACTGCTCCACTACTGCCTGCGCCATGAGATAAAGTCTCCCTTGCTTATAGGTTCTTGTCGGATTCCGTTATGCGGTCCATAGGCAAGGGTAAAGGAACGGAGCCCGGCGCGCCAATCAAGATGGGATGAAACGTTGCGCGGGATTCGGCCCTCGCTTGGAGGACTGCGACGAACGGCTCTTCAGAGTCATAAATAGGAATAGCGCGTTGGGGTTGGGGCTGCCTGTGACTTGGGGCACAAGGGGCGGGGCGGTGGCTGCGTCGTGAGGCCGTTTTGGGACGAATCCCACAATTTAAGACTTGACTGGGCAGATGGGAGGGCGCCAACGGAAGGTTCCGGCCGAGTCAGGCGGCGGAGCCCTGGAGTTGCATGCATCCGAGGCCGGGCTCGGACGCCGGCTGCGCGACCAGAATGCGGTCGAGGCCGACAATTTGAAGGATCTCGCGCACGTGGCGGCTGGGCCGTGACACCGTGAGCGTGTGGCCTGCCTTGCAGGCGTCAGTGTAGAGCGTGATGAGAGCGGCAAGACCGGCGGCGTCAATGCGCTCCACCGCGGCAAAATCGAGCGCCACATTTTCGCGGACGACCGCGGGCGCCAGTTCCTCAAGAAAGCCCTGCTCCTGCCCGCGAACTAGCTCCTTGAGCCGAAGCACGATGTTTCTGGCTGATTCAACCGGGTTGGTGTTCATAAGAATCTCCTCGCCCGCGATGTTCCGCGGACACTTGCAACTGATATTGCCTGGCTCGCAGGCTCGCTGAGTTTTGCCTTGCCCTGCTTTGCAATCGGCACGCAGCGACCGATCAGAAAAACCGCCGCGGTGGGGGAATATCCTGAATCTGCGGGGCGCCTCTCTGGCCCTTGCCGGCAGCAAACGCGTGCAGCAAGTGTGCGGTTTCGTTGAGCGCTTCCGCAAAGAACTACAAGATTTGATACGCAGGGGTGGAGAGGAAAGTTCCGTGGGGGCGAAGCCGGATAATTCGCGCGGCGAATCGCAGGGAGCGGCCGACGGGCTGACGCCGGAGCAGGCGCGTGCTTTTGCGCTCGAGGCGGGCTTTCAGGAGGCCTGGCTGGTGGCGCTGCCCTATGAGGCGGAGGCGCGCGATGCCGAACGATTTCGCAAGTGGATTGCCGCCGGGCCTGCCGGGACGATGGGCTACCTGAAACGCAAAGCGGAAGACGGACGCCTGCTGCGGGAGCGCGCGGCGGTTCCATTTCCCGTGGGCGCGGTCGGCGCTGGTTTGCTTTGCCAGCTATGCGTTTCCGTCAGCACCTCTCTCGACCGAAACGGAAGAGCGGCGGAGCGCCTGGATTGCGCGGTACGCCTGGACGAGCCGGGTGTTGCCGAGCCGGGTCGACGAGCGTGGCGAGCGGCGGCCGAGCGATTATCACAAGGTGCTGCTCAAGCGGATTCGTGGGGTTGAAGCGCGGATGCATGAGCAGCTTGGTGAGTTTGAATCGCGCGCGTATGTTGACGCCGGACCGATTGTTGAGCGGCCGCTGGCGGTTGCCGCGGGGCTTGGGTGGGCGGCGAAGAATACCTGCCTGATTCATCCGAAGCTGGGATCGTTTGGATTTCTGGCGGTGCTGCTGACTAGCCTCGAAGTTGCTCCAAAAGATACGAGAGCAAAGCTCGTGGCGGATCGCTGCGGCAGTTGCACGCGCTGCATCGACGCATGCCCGACGAATGCGCTCGATGTTCCCTACCAGATGGATGCGACGCGCTGCATTGCGTATCTGACCATCGAGCACAAGGGTCCGATCGCGGAGGAGCTCGCGGCGAAGATGGGGAGGCAGGTCTTTGGCTGCGACATTTGCCAGGATGTGTGCCCGTGGAATGAAAAAGCGCGGCGGAGCGGGCCGATCGTAGCGGACACCGAGCTCGAGCCGCGGCCGGAGCTGATCAATCCCGCACTGGAGTGGTTGGGCTCCCTGGACGAGCTGTCCTTTGAGCGGGAATTCAATGGCTCGCCGGTGCGGCGCGCAGGATTCATGGGCCTGAGGCGTAACGTGGCTATCGCGATGGGAAATAGCGGGGAGGCGAGGTTTGCCGGGCAGCTTGAAGCGTGGGCCACGGTGGCCGATGATGGCCTGCGCGAGGCGGCGCGGTGGGCGCTGAAGCGGCCGCGGAAACAGGCCGACGGACTGAAGAGTTCGTGAGTTCGAGCGGATGAAGGCATTCGCGTCACGGCGCGGCCAAGGCCCCAGCAACTATCCTTAAGAACAGCAACTTCCTCGAACAGCGTGACCGCGCAAGAGTCGCGGAGATCATTTGATCGTAAGAAGGATTCGTTCGTGGCCGACACTCAGAATTCCGTATCCGATGCGACGACTGAAATCCGCGACGCCGCCGCAGCCGTAGCTGCCGCCGCGACCGGTCCGGCCGAAAAGGTTACGCACTCCAAGTGGTACCTATGGCGCAAGAGCGGCACGGCGCTGATTGCGTATCTGCTCGACAGCGAGGTACACACCTTCGCTTTCAGCGTGGCGGCCAACGCGATCATTTCGTTTATTCCGTTCGTCGTGCTGCTCTACACGCTGGCGCTGTCGGTCTTTCACTCCGAAGCGATGAGGGGCGTAGTGGACGACATGGTCAACTACTTCCTGCCCTCGGCCACCACGACAAAGGACTGGGTGGCGAACACCATCGTCAGTGAGGCCGTGCTCCCGCTGTTGAAGCATCATGGTGCACAGGCCTTTTCGCTGGTGATGATTCTGATTGCATGCACGGGCATTTTTCTGCCGTTGGAGGTGGCTCTCAATCAAGCATGGGGCGTGAGCAAGAGCCGCAACTACCTGTTCAACCAGACCATCGCCGTCGGATTGGCGCTGCTGATGGTGGGACTGGGCGTGGCCAGCATGGTGGTGAACGTGAACGTGGACAAGGTGCTCGCTTTTGCTCTGGTGCACGACTCAGACAATTGGTTCTTCCGAATCCTCAAAGACTCTTATGAAGCTCTAAGCTACCTTTGGCTGGCAGTCTCAACGGGCGTTGCGTCAATCTTGTTTTTCTTTTCGGTCTACTACATTCTGCCCAATCGCAAGGTGCCCTGGCGGCCGGTGATGCGCACATCCATCATTACTGGAGGCGTCTGGCTGGTTTCGAGATTCATCTATGCGATGGTGCTGCCGCACCTGGATTTCCAGTCGCTTTACGGCCCGTTTTACGTTTCTGTCGGCTTGCTTTTCTGGGCGTATATCTCCGGACTGATCCTGTTCGCGGGGGCGCAGTTCAGCGTGGCTCGGCTGGGGGACACAGGGAACAGGGGTTAGGGAACAGGGAACAGGGAACAGAAAAGACAAATGCCGTCTCTGCCAGTAACCATCGTTCGGTTTGTCGACGAAACCCAGCCAGGGATTGTCGAGTGCGAATTCACCGACGTATACCGGCGGGTGCACAGGTTGGTCGACAAAGTTCCGATCTTCTCGGAACGCGACCTTTGGAAAGACTCGCAATATTCGCAACCTGGAACAGTAGAGCTGTCGAATCGATGAGGTATTCAGCGACACATTGGGGCGGGAATTGGCACGAATCACAATAGTGCGCCCAGATGAATCGGTTGATGGCGAAACAGATTTCGTCGTTGAACGTTCACAAATCATTGATGATCCTGCGAGCTGAAGCCGTCTTCCCGATTACCAGTGTTATTCGCTTTGTATTCGCCGAGGCCGTTGCGCTAATCTCTTGAGAGCAGCATGTCCCCGACCCACCCAAATCCGCCGGAAATCTCCGACCCGTTTGCCTGCTTTCACCCGGTAACGGCGGAGTGGTTCAAGGCCGTCTTCGACGCGCCTACGGCCCCGCAGCGCATGGGCTGGCCGGTGATCGCGCGTGGCGAGAATGCGCTGATCCTTGCGCCCACTGGCACAGGCAAGACGCTGGCTGCATTCCTGTGGTGCCTTGACCGGCTGATGCTGCACGGCAGGGATCAGAGAACAGAGATCAGAGATCAGAAAACCGCTGGCAACGAACGGCAAGGCTGCCGCATTGTTTATGTGTCGCCGCTGAAGGCGCTGGCGGTGGACGTGGAGCGGAACCTGCGCTCGCCGCTGGCCGGCATGGCCAACATGGCCCGGCGCATGGGCGTTCCGTTTCGAGAGCCACAGATCAGCGTGCGCACCGGTGACACGCCGCAGAGGGAGCGGGCGCGATTTGCGCGGCATCCGGCCGACATTCTGATCACCACACCGGAGTCGCTGTATCTGATCCTGACTTCGCAGGCGGCCGAGGCGCTGCGCACCGTGGAGACGGTGATTATTGACGAGATCCATGCGTTGGTTCCGACTAAGCGCGGTGCGCATCTGGCGCTCACTCTCGAACGGCTGCAGGCGCTTACCGGAAAACCGCTGCAGCGCATTGGGCTTTCGGCGACGCAGCGGCCGCTGGAAGAAGTGGCGCGGTTCCTCGGTGGAGTGGAAGTGCAGGGAGCAAGGGAGCAAGACAGCGAGGGAGCAAAACAGAGCGGTGGGGAGAAGTCGACGAGTGGCGAGCCTAAGACTCCGGCTTCGGCGGGGAGCGCTGCGGATTTGCCAAGCGACTTAAGTGGAAGCGGATATCCCCATTCGACTTCGTCCGCTGAAGCGGACTCCGCTCAGCGCAGGCTTTCGACTCCCATCGCTGCCGCGATTTCCGCTCAGGATGACAAAGCTGAGTTGGGAGACTCGGCCAATTCATCCACGCCATTGCGCTATCGGCCCGTAACCATCGTGAACGCAGCCGCGCGCAAGCAGCTTAAGCTGCGCATCGAGGTTCCGGTGGAGGACATGGCGCGGCTGGGCGAGATGGAAGAGATTCCATCGGGGCCGGCTTCGCAGACGCCTCGGCGCGTCTCCATCTGGAATGCGATTCACCCGCGTTTGCTTGAAATCGTTCGCGAACGCAACTCGACCATTCTCTTTGTCAACTCGCGCCAGACCGCCGAGCGGCTTGCAGGAGCGCTGAACGATTTGGCCGGAGAACCGATTGCGCGCGCGCATCATGGCTCGCTGGCCGCGGCGCAGCGCTCGGTGATTGAAGAACAGCTCAAGGCCGGACAGATCAAGGCGCTGTGCGCAACTTCGACACTGGAGCTGGGCATCGACATGGGCGCGGTCGATCTCGTCGTGCAGATCGAGTCGCCGCCTTCGGTGGCCAGCGGCATGCAGCGCATTGGCCGCGCCGGCCACCACGTGGATGCGGTGAGCGAAGGAATTCTCTTTCCCAAATATCGGGCGGACCTGGTGGCTTGCGCCGCAGTCACGCGCGCCATGCACGACGGGCACATCGAGTCGACTCGCTTTCCGCGCAACCCCCTGGATGTGCTGTGCCAACAGTTGGTGGCCATTGTGGCATCCGCGCGACCGCCGAAGGATGCGCGTCCAACAAAAGCGCGGAAAGGCTCTCATCGGGGAAGGAACCTAACTGCCGATCTGAAGTTTGACCGCTTTGATTCGTCCGAAACTCAAAATGCAGAAGCCCCGAAACCGGAAGTTTCAGTCGATTTTCTATTCGATCTCATTCGCGGCGCGGCGCCGTTTGGCTCGCTTTCGCGCGCAGCCTTCGACGGAGTGCTCGATCTGCTCAGCGGCCGCTACCCCTCAGACGAGTTTGGCGAGCTGCGCCCTCGGCTCACATGGGATCGCGTGCGCAATGTGGTCACGGCTCGCGACGGTGCCGCACGGCTTGCGATTTTGAACGCCGGAACGATTCCGGATCGCGGGCTCTATGGCGTCTTTCTCGCGTTCACCGAGGGCAAATCGGTGCGTGTGGGCGAGCTCGACGAAGAGATGGTCTTCGAGTCGCATCCGAATGAGACGTTCATCCTGGGCGCGTCTACGTGGCGCATCACCGACATTACGCATGACCGCGTACTGGTGACTCCTGCTCCCGGAGAGCCTGGCAAGATGCCGTTCTGGAAGGGTGACGGTCCGGGACGGCCGCTCGAATTCGGCCGGCGCATCGGCGCCATGGTCCGCGAGCTGCGCGCGTTGCCGCAAGGCGCCGCGTTGACGCGCCTCGTCAACGAGCACGATCTCGATCCCGGCGCCGCCGAAAACCTGCTGCGCTTTCTTGCCGACCAGGCTGAAGCGACGGGGCAGGTTCCTGACGACCGGACGATTGTGGTGGAGCGTGTCCGCGACGAGTTGGGGGATTGGCGCGTGTGCGTGTTGACGCCTTTCGGAAGCCGCATTCACATTCCCTGGGCCATGGCAGTGGCTGCGCGCATCCGCGCCGCCGGCGGGCCGGAAGTGGAAACGCTGTGGGGCGATGACGGATTCGTGCTGCGCTTTCCTGACACCGACGAGCCGCCGGATTCCGATTGGATTCTGGTTGAATCGGCCGAAGCGATGCAGCTTGTGCTGCGCCAGTTGGGATCGACGGCGCTGTTTGCCGGGCGTTTTCGCGAGGCCGCGGGCCGCGCACTGCTGTTGCCGCGCCGCCGCGCCGATCAGCGCTCGCCGCTTTGGCAGCTTCGCAAGCGCTCCTACGATCTGCTCAGCGTGGCCTCGCGTTACCCGCAGTTCCCGCTGCTGCTCGAGGCCTATCGCGAGTGCCTGCGCGATGTTTTCGACATGCCTGCGCTGGTTGAGATCCTGCGCGAAATCGAACAGCGGAAGCTCCGCGTACATGTGGTGGAGACGCGCAAGCCATCGCCCTTTGCCGCTTCCCTGCTCTTCAGCTACGTGGCCAACTTTGTGTATGAGGGCGACGCGCCACTGGCCGAGCGACGCGCGCAGGCGCTGACAATCGATCAGGATCAGTTGCGCGAGCTGCTCGGCGAGGCTGATCTGCGCGAACTGCTCGACGCCGATGCGATTGCCGCAGTGGAAGAGGCCGCGCAATGCCTTGCGGAGAATTATCGCGCGCGTTCGGCCGACGGAATCCACGATTTGTGCCTGCGCCTGGGCGATCTTTCGCGCGAAGAGATGGGCCGACGCGTGGTTTCGGCGGATCTCCTGGCGAATATCGACCGGCTGGTTCGTTCGCGACGCTTGCTCGAATTGCGCGTCGCCGGCGAAAAGCGATTGATTGCCGCTGAAGACGCGGCGCGCTATCGCGATGGACTTGGCATTCCGCTCCCGCCAGGTCTGGCGGCCGCACTGCTCGAGCCAGTGGCGCATCCGGTGCTCGAACTTGTACGCCGTTATGCGCGCACGCACGGGCCGTTCACGTTGCGCGAGGCTGCGGAAAGATTTGCGCTGGATACAGAGGCTGTGGAGGCCGCGCTGCGGCAGCTTGCACACGAGGGCCGCGTGCTCGAGGGCGGTTTCCGTCCCGGCGGTCTGCATCGCGAGTGGTGCGACGCCGAAATTCTGCGGCAGATTCGCCGCAAGTCGCTGGCCAAGCTGCGCCGCGAAGTGGAGCCAGTGGAGCAGCATACGCTGGCGCGCTTTCTCACACACTGGCAGGGTGTGCTGGCACCACGACGCACAGGGACCGCGCACCTGGACGCCCTGCTCGACGCGATTGAGAGCCTGCAAGGCGCGCCGCTGCCTGCTTCGCTGCTTGAGACATCGATTCTGCCTGGACGCATCGCAGACTTCACATCCGCGGGACTCGACACGCTGATCGCCGCCGGTGAGGTGGCATGGGCAGGCGTGGAGCCGATCGGCGAGCGCGACGGGCGCATTGCGCTGTTTCTTGCCGACAAGCTGCCGCTGCTGGCGCAGCAGCGTCCGCTCGTGGATTCCTTGACCGAACGCGAAGAAAAGCTGCTGGCGACGCTCGAGTCGACTGGCGCGAGCTTCTTCGATTCATTGCATGACGCGGCGGGGAGCGGATATCCCGGCGAAACCATTGAAGCGCTTTGGAGCCTGGTTTGGCGCGGGCTGATTACCAACGACTCACTGCACGCTCTGCGCGCGTACATCGCCCGGCCCGAGAGCGCGCGTACGCCGCGGCGCTATCAAACGGGAGTTGTCTTTCGGTCCCGACGCACTGTGCCGCCCACTGCGCAAGGGCGATGGTCCGTGTTGCCACTTCGTCCGACGGGGCAAAGCGCCGAAGATCTGCGCCGTGCGACGACGGAGCGCAGCCACGCATTGGCGCTGCAATTGCTCAACCGATACGGAGTGTTGATGCGGGAGCAGGTTGCGGCGGAGAATGTGCCGGGGGGATTCAGCGCGGTGTATGACGTACTGAAGGTGCTCGAAGAAAGCGGACGGATTCGACGCGGCTACTTTGTGGGCGGATTGGGCGCCACGCAGTTTGCGCTGCCAGCGGCTGTTGACCTGCTGCGCCAATTGCGCACCGAGCCGCCGGCCGAGAAGCCAGAGTTCGTGCAGTTGGCTGCGACCGATCCGGCTAATCCCTACGGCTCGGTATTGCGCTGGCCCGATCTGCCGGTCGCGGACGAAGACTCTGAATCGGCTCCGCGCATCCTCACGCGCGCTGCGTACGCTGAAGTGATTCTGCGCAACGGCGAGCTTGTGGCGTGGCTCAAGCGCGGCAACCCGAATCTGCTGGTCTTTTTGCCCGCCGAGGAGCCGGAGCGCGCGCAGGTTGCGGCGGGGCTGGCGCATTTTCTCTGCTGCGCGCGGCCAGGATCGCATGCGTGCAAGCAATCACGACGGCGCGCTGATCACCACGATCAATGGCCAACCGGTCGCCGCGCACCCCATGGCACGCTTCCTGATGGATGCGGGCTTTCATCCGGGGCCGCTGGGGATGCATCTGCGGCGCATTCCGCTGGCGATTGGACACGGCGAATCGCATCGGCCCGAGGTTCAATAGCGTATGCCTGAAGGCGACACGATCTTTCGGACCGCGCGTAATATCGGCCGCGCGCTCGTGGGCAAGCCGATTATCGGCTTCCGGTCGACATTCCCGCTCCTGACGCGATTCAACGACGACACGCCGTTCGTGGGCCAGACGGTTGATCAAGTTGAGGCACGCGGTAAATGGCTACTCATTCATTTTTCCGGCGGAGGCATTCTTACCTCGCACCTGCTGATGAACGGGCGCTGGCACATTTACCGGCATGGCGAACGCTGGCAGGCGCCGCGAGTCAACATGCGCATCGTGATCGAGAACAGCGAGTACCAGGCTGTCGGCTTTCGCGTGCCGGTGGCGCGCATGCACACGAAACAATCGCTGGCTCGCGATCTGCACGTTGCCCGCCCGGAAAACGATCTGCTCAGCGAGGAGTTCGATTCCGCAGCCGCGTCTGGCGCGCCTGCTTGCCCGTTCGCACGAAGCTCTCGCCGACGCGCTGCTCGATCAAGCTGTGCTCGCGGGTATCGGCAACGTCTTCAAGTCGGAGATCTGCTTCGTCCAGGGAATGCATCCATTCCGCGCCGTGGGGACCCTGACGCGCGATGAAGCCACGGCAACTATCGCCACCGCGCAAAAGCTGCTCAAGGCCAACGTGCTTGAGGACTCCGGCGACCTGATCGTGACTTTTCGCGGGCAGCAGCGGCGCACTACGCACGCATCCGATCCAAGCGCCAGCCTGTGGGTCTATGGCCGCGCAGGTGAGCCATGCCGCCGCTGCGGAGAGCCGATTCGCCGCCGCATTCAAGGCGAGGATGCGCGAGTGACTTTCTGGTGCCCGCTCTGCCAGCCTATGCCGGATGGATCGGACGTCGACGGCTGAAGAGAATATTGGGCCCTCAAAGAAGGAGGCGTAATGAAGAAGGATGCACCCGATCACCGCCAAAATGCCGAAACCGAGCTGGCGGGATTTATCGACAAGTTCACGCCGGAGATGGCGGCATCAATCCGCGCTGTGCGCGAAGCTCTCCGCAAGCGATTGCCGGCGGCGAATGAACTCGTCTATGACAATTACAACTTCTTCGTGATCGGCTACAGCCCGACATTGCGGCCTTCCGATAGCTTTATTTCACTGGTCGCGGACGCGCACGGCGTTCGCATCGCATTTTACTGGGGCGCAAAGCTGCCTGATCCCAAAGGAATCCTGAAGGGAAGCGGAAGTCAGAACCGATTCCTTCAGCTCGAAAGTGCGCGCGATTTGAGCAAGCCCGACGTGGATGCGCTGATTCAATCGGCGGTCGCCTACGGCAAGTCGCCTTTGCCGGAAAAGGGGCGGGTACACTCGTGATCCGCTCCGTCTCAGAAAAGCAGCGGCCGCGCCGTGTTGCTGCAAAGCTCAAGCGCTCGCGTTAGTTGTTCGGCTTGCCGATTCCAAAGATCTTCTGAAAGATATTGCGGTGGTCGTCGCCGTTCATGCCATTTTTGTGGTCGCAGGTATCGGTAGGCGCGGTGCCATCGAGAAACGCCGCGGAGAAATCGTCGGGGCAGGAAGCGTCGGCCAGCAGGTTGGTGGCCTTGTCAATGGTCTGAATCTGGACGCCATCGGGCGGCGTGAATTCGTTGGTGTCGGAGTACTCCGGCAACTGCACCGCCTGCTTCATGAATTCAGCCCAAATGGGAGCGGCGACGCGCGCGCCCTGGATGCGGCCGCGGTTTTCGGGGTCAAGCTCGGTGTAATCGTCGTTGCCCACCCACACGATGCACAGCAGGTTTGAAGTGAAGCCGGCAAACCACGCGTCGTGGCTGGTGCCGGTTTTGCCCGCGGCTGGAGAAGTGAATCCCATGTTGCGGACGCCTGCGCCGGTTCCGCAGTAATCTCGCCCTCCAACGGTGCAGGGATCGCTCCCGTTGCCTCCGAGAACGGCTTCCATCATGTAGGTAGTGAGGAAGGCGGCGCGCGGATCGAGCACTTGCCGCGTTGTCGGCGTGTAGTCTTCAACGATGTCGCCGGTGGGCGTGCGTACGCTGGCCAGCATCCACGGATCGATATGCACGCCGCCGTTGGAGAAGATGGTGTACGCGCCGGCCATGTCAAGCGGCGTAGCGTCGTACGAACCGATCGCCATGGAAGGCGTACCTTGCGCGCTCTTGATTCCGGCGTTGCGCGCCAGTGCGGCGACTTGATCGAAGCCGACCAGGCTCGCCAGACCGATGGTCGCGTTGTTGTCCGAGCGCATCAGGGCCAAGCGGGCGGTCATCTCTCCGTAAAACTCGCTTTGGAAGTTGTGCGGCGTGTACTCGTAATCGGTGCCTGCGCCATAGGTTTGCTGCGCGTCGTCGAGCAAGGTCACTGGCGAAAAAAGTTTGGTTTGGCCGGGCAGCATGGTGCCCTCAACCGCGGTTTGGAACGCGGCCGCATAGACGAACGGTTTGAAGATCGATCCCGTGGGCCGGTGCGCCACGGCGTGGTTCACCTGCGACGTGCCGTAGCTGCGCCCACCCACCAACGCCAGCACTTGACCGGTATGAGGATCGAGGGCGATGAGCGCCACTTGCGGATAGACGAAAGGCTTGCCGAGCTTCTTGTCGCGCGCATGGACGGCGTCAATTTGCTCGTCGACGACATGGATTGTGGAGTTGACGGCCTGCGTTGCGAGCTTTTGCAAGTCGGGATCGAGCGAAGTGTAGATGCGCAGCCCTTCCCGGTTGAAATCGCGATCGCCGAGCCTCTGCGTCAACTGGTCGTGCACCAGGTCGACGAAGTAGGGCGCCTCGCTTTCGTCCACGCTCGAAGACACCAAATGAAGCGGTTCGGACTTGGCCGCCTCAGCTTCATCCTTGGTGATCACGCCAGTTTCGACCATCGAGTCAAGCACAAGATTGCGGCGCTCAATGACGCGCTCGGGATGGTGGAAGGGATTCAGGCGGCTGGGGCTTTGAATGATCCCCGCGAGCATGGCGCACTCCGACAGGTCGAGCTGGCTCACGTCCTTGCCAAAGTAGGCTTGCGATGCTTCACCAAAGCCGTCAACCGAAAAACTGCCAATTTGCCCGAGGTTGATCTCATTCGCGTACATGGCGAAGATCTGCTGCTTGTCGAAGCGGTGCTCGAGGATGATGCTGATGATTGCCTCGCGCAACTTGCGCGAATAGGTGCGCTCGGGCGTGAGAAAAAATCCGCGCGCAAGCTGTTGAGTAAGAGTGGACGCGCCCTCCTCGTAGCGATGAAGGTGGAAGATGTCATTGCGCATCGCGCCGAGGATCCGCCAATAGTCGATGCCGCCGTGCTCGAAAAAGCGGCGGTCTTCAATGGCGATGACGGCGTGAACGAGATTCGGCGGAATCTCGTCATAGGTAAGGAGGCGGCGCTTGGTTCGCTCCGAGCCCTCGCTCAATCCGGTGATCAGCAGCGGCTCGAGCTCGTAGCTGGAAAGCTGCTGGCCATGCGCGTCAGTGATTGAATTCACTGTGCCGCCGCTCACGTGGATGGTGGCGCTGTCGGGCGCGTGATAAGACTGCGGGCCGGGCTGCACCGTGATTTGTTGCACGCCCTCGCTGTAGGTTCCCAACTGCGAAGCCTGCGGTGCGCCGTCACTCGTGTAGCCGGCATCGTGCAGCTCATTGGCGATCCAGCGAACGGTGAGCTTTTGCCCCGGCCGCACCTCGCGGGGCGCGGCATAAATCTGGGCTGTGCTGGCGAAGATTGGCTGCTTCAGCCGCGCATCAACAATGCCCTCATACTTGATGTAAAAATAGGCAAAGACCGAAGCACCGGCCGCTGCCACGGCAAGAACGACTACGAGCAGCCCCAGCAGAATCCGCGACCTGAGAGGATGTCCCGACTTCGAGTTCGGGATTCGGACTCTTAGTGCCATTACCGCTCCTTGAGACAGCTAGATGCTCGTTGCCAGCAGCTTTTCTTCCTCGACGCGCTTCTTGACCAGAGCAACAACCTCGCCCAACGCTACATCGACGCTGGTGCTCGTCGAGCGCGTTACCAGTTCCACCTGGCCCGACGCGGCCTTTTTGCCAACGTTGATGCGATAAGGAATACCAACGAGGTCAGCATCCTTGAACTTGACGCCGGCGCGCTCGTCCCGATCATCGAGCAGCACATCCAATCCAGCAGCATCCAACTCAACAGCCAGCTTTTCTCCGGTAGCGCGCAGCGAAAAATCGCCCACATTCGTAACGGTGACCACAACCGTGAACGGCGCGATCGTCGACGGCAACCAAAAACCGTTGGCATCATTCGATTGCTCGATGGCTGCCGTAAGAATGCGCTCGATACCGATGCCGTAGCTGCCCATGATGGGCGTCACTTCTTTCCCGTTCTCGTCCAGAACGCGCGCGCCCATCGACTCAGAGTACTTGTAGCCGAGCTTGAAGATGTGACCCACTTCGACCGCTTTGCCGACAACGAGCTTGCCCCCGCATTCATCGGTCGGACAACCCTCGCCCTCGTTCACGCTGCGGATGTCGGCGGTGAGCGTCCAGGTAAAATCGCGGCCCGGCGTTACGTTGCACAGGTGGAAGTCGAGCTTGTTCGCTCCACAGACCATATTCCTGCGACCTTCAAGGGCATGATCGAGGATAACCATGGGCGATCGCTCTTCGACTTCGACGCGAAGAAAATCCAGACGATGCTTTCTCGAGGCATCGCCATGTTCGGCTTCGAGAACATCCCGGGCCAGCGCATCCTTATACTTTTCTCTGTTTGCCGGATCAAGGCCAATGGGGCCGAGAAAACCGGCGGGTGCGTGAAAGACAGCTTCGAGCTCTTCAGCCTGCATCGGCCTCAGCTCGGAGGCGAAGAGAACCGCTATCAACTTTGTTTCGTTGACCTGGTGGTCTCCCCTAAGGAACGCGACTGCCGGCTTCCATTCGCCGGAGATAGACGCCATATACGCGACACACTTGATGTCGGAGGCCGGCGAAATCTTGAAGAACGCGGCCACATCGGCGATCGCGCCGCATCCGGGCGTGTGCACCAGCTCCGGCGATCCACCGCCGGCGGGAGCCATTTCGAGGACGGGCTCGAGCCGCGAGGTTGCTTTTTCCAAGTTCGCGGCATAGCCGCAAACGGGGCAGCTTGCGATCAGGTCCTCGCCGGCGTCGGTGTAGACCATGAACTCCTGCGACTGCGAGCCGCCCATGGCGCCCGAATCGGCCTCGACAGCGACGAACTTGAGGCCGCACCGAGTAAAGATGACGCGATAAACCCGGTCGTGCAGATCGAAGCTGCGGTCAAGGCCGGCCTTGTTGATGTCAAAGGAGTAGCTATCCTTCATGATGAACTGGCGCACGCGCAGCAGGCCGGCTTTGGGCCGCGGCTCGTCGCGGAACTTGGTTTGAATCTGGTACCAGATCTGAGGCAACTGCTTGTAGCTGCGCAATTCGCCGCGCGCGATCGTGGTCATGATCTCTTCGTGCGTCATACCCAGGCACAGGTCGGCGCCCTTGCGGTCTTTCAGGCGGAACATGTTTTCGCCCATGGTCGTCCAGCGGCCGCTCTCCTCCCACGGCTCGCGTGGCACAATCCCCGGCAGGTAGAACTCCTGCGCAATCTGGTCCATCTCGTCGCGGACAATGGCGATGATCTTGTTCAGCGAGCGCTGGCCCATGAAGAGGTAGTTATAGATTCCGGCTCCGAGCTGGCGGATGTAGCCGGCGCGGAGAAGGAACTTGTGGCTGGCCACTTCGGCGTCTGCCGGAGCCTCGCGCAGTGTGGGAATAAAAAGCTTTGACCAACGGTGCATAGAAAGGTTTGTCGCACTTTCTCGTTCGGGGGGACGAACGCAAGGCAAATGAATGCAGCTTTCATTCTAAATGTTTTGCGTGTGGGTAAGCTCAAAAGACGGCTGTGAGGGCTCACATCGGTACATTGCGACCGTGTGGCATACTTTCAGGCATGAATTGGCACCACATCCCATGGGGAGAGATCGCGTTTGTTCTGGTCAAGCTCCTCAAAGGGATCGGAATCATTCCGGGCGCGCTGGCGGCGTTCGGCGTGCGGAAGCTCTACCAGAAATGGCGGCAGAACAAGGCGATGGCAGGTTGGCCCGCGACCGACGGGACGATCCAAAGCGGGAAGGTTCATAAGCAGGGGCTGCGCTACTGGGTCGAACTCACCTACACCTTTTACGTGGGCGAGTACCGTTCAGGAAAGCATGTCCACCGATTTCGCCGCGAGGAAGAGGCCGATGAATTCGTGCGCCAGGTCAAGGACAAACACGTGCAGGTGCACTACGACGCTGCCAGCCCCGACAAATCCGTCATTCTGGACCGCGATTTGGAACTGATTGCGCTGCTGGCGCCGCAGTATCGGTGACATTCGCCTCGTCTCGCGAACTCAGATCAGCTCCACGCCCCACAGATCGTGCAGATGGACTACGCCTTCGACCTTCTGCGCGGCATCGACGACGACGAGCGAAGTAATTTTGCGCTCTTCAAGGATCGCGAGCGCCCGGGCCGCTAATTCCTCTGCTGCAATCGTGCGCGGATGCGCGTTCATCGCCTCGCCGGCCGTTTTGCCCAGGGCCGCGCCGCCTTCGCGCTCAAGCAGACGCCGCAAATCGCCATCCGAGATCACGCCGCGGAGCTGGCCGGTTTCCTGCACCGTGGTCATCCCTAGCTTCTTTGACGACATTTCGAAGATCACGTCGGCCATTGGCGTCGATGGCGAGACCGTGGGAACGTCCTGGCCGGCATGCATCAGGTCGCGAACCTTGGCGAGTTGTTTTCCCAGCTTGCCGCCGGGATGCAGCTCGGCAAAATCTTCGGCACGAAAACCCTTGCGCAGGCTGACCGCGACTGCCAGCGCATCGCCCAGCGCCAGCATGGCTGTTGTCGATGCCGTCGGCGCAAGATTCAGACCGCAGGCCTCGCGCTCTACCGAGCAATCGAGCGCCACGTCGCTTGCGGCGGCGAGAGTCGAGTGCAGATTGCAGCAAAAGCTCACGAGCGCGTCGCCTTTGCGCTTGACTGTGGCCAACAGGCGCAGAATTTCTTCGGTCTCTCCGGACGCCGAGAGCGCGATGACCACGTCGCCCGCCATGAGCACGCCCAGGTCGCCGTGTACGGCCTCAGCCGGATGCAGAAACAGCGCGGGCGAGCCTGTGGAGCTGAGCGTTGCGGCGATCTTCTGGGCGATGATGCCGCTTTTGCCCATGCCGGTGACGACCACGCGGCCGTTTTGCTCGCCGCAGCGGACGATCATGTCGACAGCCCGCCAAAAGGACTCGGCCATTGGCCCGTCGAGGCGCGCGGCAAGGGCCTCAAGCGCGGCGGCCTCGGTGCGCACCAGCGATGCGGGCTGGAACGGCTCGTCTTTCCCGGTGGGGCTCATTGGCTATTCATGCTAACAGCAACGGCAGCGACCCGGAATCCCCTGTTCCTCCGCTCGTACAATAGAACTACGAGGTCGATTCCGTTGCGCCGAAACACGATTGTTCTCATCGCCGTTCTTTTTATTCTGGCCGTCTTTGCCTGGGCGGGCTGGGCCAACTGGGAATATCGCAAGCAGGCCGCTGAAAAACTGCTGGCCCACGCCGGTCAAGGCGAACTTGTACCTGCTCCGGGCGGGGATGCGATGAACTTTGTTTCGCCACTCGATGGCAAGCCCGCGCCTGCCTTCGCGCTCGAAAACCTGAGCGGCAGCAAGGTTTCACTTGCGAGCTACAAGGGTAAAGCCGTGATGATCAACTTCTGGGCCACGTGGTGCGGCCCGTGCAAGGTGGAGACGCCCTGGATCGTGGATCTGCGCGAACAAGTATGCGGCACAGGGCTTTGAGGTGCTGGGCGTGGACACGGAGGGCGATGACCTGCAGCCAGGCGATAAGGCCGGATGGACCAAGGCTCAGGCCGCGGCGGGCAAGTTTGTCGGCGAGGAGAAGATTTCGTACCCGGTGTTGCTCGACGGCGACAGCATCAGCCAGGAATACGGCGGGCTCGACGATCTGCCTGCGTCGTTCTTTGTGGACCGCAGCGGTAAAGTGGTCATTGCGACCGTGGGGCTGACGTCAGAAAGCGAAATCGAAGGCAACATCAAGAAGGCGCTTGAAAATTAGCAAGCCGGCGAGTTAGCAAGTTGGCGCGACCTTCGCTCGGATGGAGATTCTAATCTGTGCTTGAGATGAAGCAGACAATTTGCGCGGTGGCTCTCCTGGCGATTGGGCTTGGTGCAGCGGGAGCCCGCGGCCAGTTCGTTTCCAATTCGCCGCGGAACAGCTCAGTGCTCAAGACAGAGGCGGTGCAGTACCTCTTTCCCGAACAGGTGAGCGTTCCCGCAGGCAAGCCGACCCCGGTCACGCTTCATTTCCGCGTGGCGCAGGGGCTGCACATCAACTCGCATACGCCCAGTGACGAGTTCCTGATTGCGACGCATTTCTCGATTCCCGACGGCATGGGCGTGCGGCTTGGAACGGCCACTTATCCGCCCGGGAAGATCATCTCGCTGGCCTTCGATCCCTCGACCAAGCTGAGCGTGTACACCGGCGATTTCGATATTGAGGCGCGGATTGTGGCGACCCCGGGCAATCATCTTGTGCAGGCCAAGCTGCACTACCAGGCCTGTGACCAGAATGAATGCATGCCGCCCAAGACCATCAACGTGCCGATCGATGTGATCGGGAAGTGAAGATTCAGCTATCGCTTTCAGGTGGTTCGGCGGCGAGCGGTGCGGCGCACGATCCTAGTTGCCGCCTACTTACTGCCAACGGAACTTAACGCGTTTGGCTGTCGGGACATTGATAGCAGACCACGTTAACGCGAAAGCGCAGCGTATCCGCATACGGAACGAACGCCTTTTTGATTGCAAGAGCAGGATCCGGGGCCGCTTGGAATGTTCGCGTGATGCGACAATGCCGTTGTGCTCGACCGCTCAGTTCCGACATCGCCTCGATATCGGGGCTCAACCCGGGACCGGTGACCAGGATGACGTTGCCGCGGAGTAAGTCGGATGGCAAGGACGTTTCGTTTGCCCCAAATACCCTGTAGCCCTGCGCGGCGTAGACCTCAGGGCCAAGGTTGACACCGGACGCCTGCGCAGTGCTGGCTTGGAGGCCGAGATCATAATTCAAATAAAAGAAGAAGGGCTCATTGTTGCTGACGACAGCAGGATTGTTCTGCCTCATGTCGTGGGCGACGCCGGACGCAACCTGGCGCCATGGCTCCAAGAGGTTTGTGGTAGCGTAATGCTTGCCGGAAAAGATGCCGACCCAGCCGAGAATAACGAGAACCGCGAGAGCTGTTGCAGCACAGCGGGAGACGCGCACAGAGGAAGAAGCGGCCGCCAGGCCAAAAGCCACGAAGAGCCAGCCAAGCAGAAAAAGGATGCGCTTGATATTCATTTGTCCGCTCAGCGTGAGGAGGATAGTCAGGACAAATGAATAAAAGAGCCATCTTCGTCCAGGGCTGAACCACACTGTGATGAGGAGTAAGATCGCGCAAAGAGCGATGGGCAGACTCAAAGGCCAATACCACGGCGCGATAGCAGCCGAGCCAAAGAGCGCGAAGATGGGATAGCCGGCGACCGCGACCAAGTTCCTGATCTGAAAAGGCTCTGCGGGCCGGAGCGGCATCGCCGGCAGACTGAGCAGTGCTGCCGGCAAGAGAGGCAGAGCGCTGATGGCGACCGCGATCCCGCACGCTGCCAGTCGCCACGCATTTTGCGCGGCGAACCAGCGATGGAACAGGAGCAGGTCGGCAAAAAGAATCAGTAGGACTGCAATGGCGAAATAATTCGTCCAAATTGCGAGGATGGCAGTGAGCGCAAATGCGAACCAGGCCGCATTATTGCCGCTGCCCCGGACGAGGCGAAGATAAATCCAGGTTCCGAGCGACAGGAAAAACAGAAAGACGCAGTACCAGCCCGTGATTCGCCCATACTGAAAGGCGAAGGGCCAAAGAAGTCCAAGAACGAATGTGACCCAATACGACCGGCGTCCGCCAATTTCGCGGGCGGACATGGCTACCAAGAGGATCGATACCGCATAAAACAAGTTGGCAAAGACGCGCAGCAGGCTGAAAGAAAATTCCGTAGCGATAAGCCATGCGTGTAAGAGCACGTCAGAAAACGGCGGATGCTGGTGCTGACCCGGGCCAAATAAGAAGAGCTTGATGGTGGAGATCACGGGGTGACCGGCAATGGTTACGATCCCCGATTCGTCGTCCAAGATGGTGAACATGCCGTTTGTGGCGAACATCACCAGCACATAGATCGCGAGTAAGAGCAGGGTGACGATTTTCGATCTGGAAGACATCATCGAATTTTTGCCGGCGGACTTGTCCGGAGCCGTTCTAACTCCCAGGCTCCAGAGGCGGGATCTGTGGGACCTTAGCATGCTCAATTACGCACAGGACCTCTATTCGATCTTAGCCCAGGAGTCTTGAGCAGAGGTGCGGTGGAAGACGAGCTTCTCGGGCGTGGAGTCATGGTCGAGGCAGAAGTAGCCAACACCCTCGAACTGGAAGCCGTTGTCGGGTTTGGCTACGAGCAATGCGGCACGATCCCGGTTGCCGTTGACTCCCAGCTCGGTCGTTTTCTTAACGGCTCATTGCGTCGAGCCGTTGTCGTCGGCGGGCAAGAACTGGTAGCTCACGAAGGCAAAGTGCTGGCCGTCGGGAGCCCAGTTGGGCACGTTGTCGCTACCCGATCCGCCCACAATCTCGACCAGATCGCGAATCTTCCCGTCGGCGACGTTGATGATGCGCAAGGTCACATCCTTATTGGCCGCGTGCCCGGCCACGTCCTTGTCGTAGGAGAGGATCAGAATCGATTTTCCGTCGGGCGAGGGATGCGGCGTCCAGTTGTGCTTCTCGTCGAAGGTCACCTGCTCGGGCTGGCTGCCGTCGGGATGCATGCGCCAGATTTGCATTCCGCCAGCGCGGTCGGAATTGAAATAGATCCACTTGCCATCGGCCGAAAAATCCGGGTCGTCGCTCACGCCGGTGCCCGTGGTCAGCGCGGTCTCTGCTCCGCCGTCTGGCGAAATGGCAAAGATGTTCAGCGTGCCGTTGCTGGGGCGCGTAAACAAAATCGTCTTCCCATCCGGCGACCAGCTATGGAAGTAGGAATTGGGATTCTCGGTGACCATGCGCGGCGCTCCGCCTGTTGCAGGCACAATATAGACGCGTCGGCCGGGATGGTCCGGCGTGGTGCAGGTCATCGCGAGCGACTTGCCGTCCGGCGAGAGGCCGTGGCTGCCGGTGCAGTCGCTGGCGTCGCCGATGTCGAGCTGCGTGGCCTCGGCGATCGAGCCGTCGCCTTCCGCGGCCGGCACGGTCCACAACTTGCCCGCACGGTCGAAGATCAGGGTCTTTCCATCGCGGCTCCAGTTCGGCGCTTCCATTTGTCCCATGCCGGTCTGGATCACGAAGTCCATGCGCGCGTTGTTGTCGATGGCGATGGTCTGAAGAGTGCTGTAGAGCACCGTGGGCGCGGGCGTTGCCGAGGCCATCAGCGGTTGCAAATCCACATGCGCGAAGGTGGCTTGCTCGATCGCGACCGGGTTATGCGCGCAGACTCCGAGGCCGGCGTAGAAATCGCCGTCGAAGTGCAGCTTGATGGACGCGCCCACCTGGTGCAGCGGCTCGCCGTGCGCGCTCAGGAAAAGCGTGATGGTGTCGCCGCGTTTTTCAAGGCGCAGGCGCTCGGGCGCGCCGATGTTGAAGGCGATGTCCTGCGTGGTGTCGCCCTTGTTGCGCCGGTATTGGAGGGCCGTTTCGCCGTTTCCGTGAATTGCCGCGTCCGCATAGAGCGAGTCCGGATCGAGCGTCTGCCGGAACATGAGCAGCGCCTTGCGATGAGGGCTCGCAGTCGGACCGGCCTCAGTCAGCTTCACGTCGGCCGTCAAAGACACGTCGCCGGAAACTTTCTTCCAGACGAAATGGAATGCGTCGACGTTGACCCAGAGATTTGCGCCGGCCGAGCGAAGGGTATAGACGCCCGTTGCGGCATCGAAAGTCGCGGTACCCGGCGGCACGACGCTGCCGACGTCGGACTGGCTCTCGAAGATGCCGAGCGAAGTGGCGGACGTTTGCGCGAATGCGAGGCCTGTTCCGATAAACCCAACCGCCAGCGCGCTTGCTGCCGCAGTTCGTAGAGCAATTCTGATGTTCCGTGGCACGATGGAGGTCTCCCTTGTGAACGGAACAACTCTACGGCAAGACGGCGGCCGCAAGCCAGCGAGCAGCTTACGCGCCCGCCTTCTTCTCGATTTTGGCCCAGGAATCCTTGAGCGCCAGCGTCCGGTTGAATATTTTCCTGGTTTCGGACGAGTCCGGATCGAGACAGAAGTAGCCGACACGCTCGAATTGGAAGCGGTCTTCGAGCTTGGCGCTTGCAAGCGAAGGCTCAAGCTTCGCGCCTGTTAGAACTTCGAGAGAACCGGGGTTGAGATTGTCGAAGATGTCACCGCCCTCGGGAAAATCGAATGGATCGGGCTTGGAGAACAGCTTGTCGTAGAGGCGGATCTCGGCGGAGATGGCGTGCGCAGCCGAGACCCAGTGCATAGTGGACTTCACCTTGCGGCCGTCGGGCGAGTTTCCGCCGCGGCTCGCCGGATCATAGGTGCAATGCACCTCGGTCACGTTGCCCGCTGCGTCTTTCACGACGCGCTGCGCGGTCACGAAGTAGGCGTTGCGCAGGCGAACTTCTTTGCCGGGCGAGAGGCGATAGTACTTGGGCGGAGGAACTTCGCGGAAATCGTCGTGCTCAATATAGAGCTCGCGCGAGAATGGCACCTGGCGCGTACCGGCCGATGGGTCTTCAGGGTTGTTGGCCACGTCCACAAATTCCTCTTTGCCCTCCGGGTAGTTGTCGATGACGAGCTTGAGCGGGTGCAGCACGGCCATGGCGCGGCTGGCGCGGTGGTTCAGGTCGTCACGCTGGAAGTGCTCAAGCATTTCGACATCTGTCGAGCCGTTGGTCCGCGAGGCGCCGATGGCGGCACAGAATGCGCGAATGGCCTCAGGCGTAAAGCCGCGGCGGCGCAGGCCGGAGAGCGTGGGCATGCGCGGATCGTCCCACCCGTTCACGTGATTCTCCTGCACGAGCTGCAGCAGTTTGCGTTTGCTGAGCATCGTATAGGTCAGGTTGAGCCGGTCGAATTCAATTTGCTGCGACGGAAAGATGCCAAGCTGCTCGATGAACCAGCGATAAAGCGGCTGGTGGTCGGTGAACTCGAGCGTGCACATGGAGTGCGTGACGTGCTCGATCGAGTCCGACTGGCCGTGCGCGAAGTCGTACATGGGATAGATGCACCACTCGTCGCCGGTGCGGTGGTGCGTGGCGTGGAGGATGCGGTACATCACCGGATCGCGCATGTTCAGGTTGGGCGAGGCCATGTCGATCTTGGCGCGGAGCACGCGGCTTCCGTCGGGGAATTCGCCTTCCTTCATACGAATGAAGAGGTTTAGGTTTTCCTCTTTTGTCCGGTTGCGGTAAGGGCTGTCCTTGCCCGGTTCCGTGAGCGTGCCGCGATGCTGGCGAATCTCGTCGGCTGTGAGGTCATCGACGTAAGCCTTGCCGGCCTTGACGAGCTGCAACGCCCACTCGTAGAGCTGGCCAAAATAATCTGACGCATAGCAGAGCTTGTCCCAGTCGAAGCCCAGCCAGCGCACGTCCGCCATGATCGAGTCGACGTACTCCTGCTCCTCTTTTTCAGGATTCGTGTCGTCAAAGCGCAGGTTGGTTTTTCCCGCGAACTCATCGGCGAGACCAAAATCAATGCAGATGGCCTTAGCGTGGCCGATGTGGAGGTAGCCGTTGGGCTCGGGCGGAAAGCGAGTCTGTACGATCGCGTCGCCATATTTCTTGGTGCGCACGTCCTCAGCAATCTGGTCGCTGAGCCGCCGCCAATCGCCTTAAAGTCGCCCAACAGGCCGAACGAGAGGCGCTTGATTCGCTCCGTCGCCGCGCCGCGGACTGCTGAAAATTCGAGTGAGCAGGCGATGCAGGAGTGGCGGAGCGGTTGGCTTTCCGGATCCGATTGGCTCATGGCTGGATTTGCGTCGGTCATAACTTCAGTTCCTGATAGTACGTGCTTAAGCGAGCGATTGAAGGTTTCCTACGGCCTCGCGAATGCGCTCGAGGCAAATATCGCGGCCGAGAACGACCATGGTTTCAAAGAGCGGCGGCGCATTCTTGCGTCCGCAGACAGCAACGCGGATGGGCTGGAACATCGGCCCGGCCTTGAGGCCTAGCGAAGCGGCGGCCTCGCGCAGCGCTTTGTCGAGCGAATCGTGATCGAAGGTGGTTGAAGGTAAAACTTCCAGCGTGGTTTCGAGAACGCGGCGAGCCAGTGCGGGATCGCCTGTCGATTCCCCCTTCTTGAGAGGAATGAGCTCCGCCGGGTCGTAGGGTGGAAGTTTGTCGAGGAAGAAAAAATCAGCCGCCGGCACCGCGTCGCGCAGCAGCTTGATGCGCTCGCGAATGAGCGGCGTCGACGGCTTCCAGCCTTCCAGGTTTTGGATTGAATCCTGCCTGGTTGAAAAACGGCTCCAGGTCGCGACTGAGTTCCTCTACGGGCAATGCGCGGATGTGCTCGGCGTTGAGCCAGACTGCCTTGGCATCGAATGGGTCGTCATCGGTGAAGTTGATGACCGCGTTAGCGCGGTTGACGCCTTCGAGAGTGAACAGATCACGAATCTCATTCAAGGACAGAAATTCGCGATCATTTTTCGGCGACCAGCCCAGCAGGCAAAGAAAGTTGACGAAAGCCTGGGGCAAAAAGCCCGCATCGCGGTAGGTGGTGACGCTGACGACAGGGCCATGCTTGCGCTTGGAGAGTTTGGCGCCATCGGGTGCAACGAGCAAGGGGAGATGCGCGAATTGCGGCGGCGTGCCGCCGAGAACCTCAAAAATGAGAAGGTGCTTGAAAGTATTGCTCAAGTGATCCTGGCCGCGGATGATGTGGCTGATGCGGAGATCGGCATCGTCGAAGCACGAGGCGAGGTGATACGTGGGCATGCCGTCAGAGCGGAGAAGCGCGAAATCTTCGACCTCGTCGGCCGGCTTGGACTGTTCGCCGTAGACGGCATCCGTGAAGTGCAGCATCCGGCCTTCACCGCGGGGCACGCGATAGCGCAGCGCGAACGGCTCGCCCGATGCGGCGCGACGGTCAGACTCTTCACGGGACAACTCGCGCATTCCGGGGTTGAAGAGCCACGCGCCCTGCGAAGAGGAATGATCTTCATCTGTTGCGTGCGCCGGCGTGAAGTCGCGGTACGCGAGGTTTTTCTCCTGGATCTGAAGCGCTGCGGCCCGGTGAAGATCGAGCCGCTCGGATTGCTTGTATTCCTCGTCCCAGTCGAGCCCCAGCCAACGCAGCCCTTCGAAGATGGACTGGACGCTGGCATCGGTGTTGCGCTCAACGTCAGTGTCGTCGAGGCGCAAAACCATCGTCCCGTGGTTGTGGCGGGCGTAGAGCCAATTGAAGATAAAGGTGCGCGCGCTGCCCACGTGCAGAAAGCCGGTGGGTGAGGGCGCGAATCGAACGCGCGGAGCGGCCGCGCCGGAGGAGATTGGATCAGGCATCGTGACGATTACTTTCTACTCACGATGCTATCGCAAGGCTCCCCGGCCAGGCTGTTCAGGGTCTCACTGCTGTGGCGGCAGCGGCGGTTGCGGGTAAGGCGGCTGGGGCGGGTAGGGCGGCGGATACGCCATCGGCGGCGCGGGCACGACCTTCCACTGAGCAAAAGCCAGCACGTAGACCAGAATCAGATTGCCCATCGGGATAACGTTCAGGAACGAAAGCCAGGGCGAGAAACCCGCCTTCTTGCAGATGAACCAGAAAGGAATAATGATGATGGCCAGAAAGACAATTCCGACGAGCATGAGGATCGGAATCATCACCATGAGCGCATGCTGCGCCGCGGCCAAATCGGGTTGGTCTTGCAGAAATACTGCCAGCTCATTCATGGACAACACTCCAATGTGGAATTGGGTTCGCAGCCAAGGTACCGCTAAAGCCATGAATCTTCAATAAAAATCGGAGACGTCCAGGGTTTGAGCGAGGGCGCTGGCCTTCAGGCGGAACAGGCGTTCTCGCAAGCGGCCCGAGGGCGGCTACGTGATGTCTTCGGTGTCGTAGACGGGCGTAATCGTCCGCTTTTTAGGCACGCCGTGCACGGAGCTCAGCAAATCTTCAACCACATCTTCAAGCTGGCGCTGGCTCTCGACCACTTCGCTCATTCTTTTGAGCTCTTCCGGCTCCTGCACGCGCTCGACGAGCGCCACGGCATGGCATTGGGCCACGTGATCGAGGTTCAGGCCCTCTGGAGTTTTGGCCTTGATGCTTACCTGATCGATGCTGACGCCGAGAAGATCGGCGACCCGGGAGCTCATTTCCGCAGCAATAGGCGAAATTTTGGGAGCGGCGAGCACCAGCGTCGTGTCGATGTTCACGATGCAGTATCCCGCGTGCTGCAACTCTTCAAGAGCCAGATTGAGAAAGATGGCGGAGTCGGCGTCTTTCCAGCGCGGATCGCCGGGCGGAAAAAAGCTGCCGATATCGCCCGCAGCCACAGAGCCCAGCAGCGCATCGGTGATGGCGTGGAGCAGCACGTCGCCGTCGGAGTGACCGGCCAGGCCCTGGGGATGGTCGATCGTCATTCCGCCGAGGCGCAGGGGCACGCCGGACTTGAATTCGTGCGAGTCGTAGCCAAATCCGATGCGTGTGTCCATCATTGCCGCAATGCCCCGCCGAAAGTGAATGAGTGAAAAAGTGAAACAAGTGATGCTGGATTTTTTCCGGCCGTTTTCAGTGCGCTCGCTGCCGCAGGTAGAACTCGGCCAGCGCAAGGTCGCCCGGCTGCGTAATCTTCAGATTAACCTGAGAACCGGGCACCACGGCCACCGGAATTCCTGCGCGCTCGGCGAGCGAAGCCTCGTCAGTGCCAACAAAGCCGTCGGCATTGGCCTCGGCAAAGGCGCGCCGGAGCAGCCCGTAACGGAAGCCCTGCGGCGTCTGCGCCTGCACCACAAACTCACGCGGAATGGTCGCCGTGACCAGCGCTCCGTGGGCGGTTCGCTCCACCTGCTTGATGGTGTCAGTGGCCGGCATCCCCACGATGGCCGCACCGAACTCGGCCACAGCGTCGATGGTGCGCTCGATGGTGGCTGCGTCGATCAGCAGGCCGCACCGCATCGTGAACCAGCACAACATCTTCGGGCTCGGCGGGGAGGGCTTCGAGCGCGTTAGCCACAGATTCCTGCCGTTTTTCGCCGCCCTCGACCACATGCACCTGGGCCCCGAATCCGTATTCAGCCACCTGCGCTTCCACGCGCTCCATTTCTGCCTTGCGCACGGCCACGTATATCGCCGTGACGCGAGGCGCCGCGGCAAAAGCGCGCAGCGAATGGATAAGGATGGGAACGCCGTCGAGCGCCAGAAACTGCTTGGGCTGCGGGCCGGCCATTCGCGTGCCTAATCCCGCAGCTGGAACAATGGCAAAGACTTGCATAACTCGTGGAGTATAGCACCGCGCCAAGTCTCAGTTTTTTGCGGGCTCAGTGTGCATCATCTCGTTGGTTGCGTGAAAACCGAAACGCTCATAAATCGGCCGGCCGGCCTGCGAGCTGTGCAGCGTGACCACGCGGATTCCGCGCCGGCGCGCCTCGGCCATCGACCGCTCAACGAGCTGATGCGCCAGTCCACGCTTTCTGTATTCCGGCTCGACGTAGATGTTGAGCAGATAGCCGCGCAGCTCGCCTTCCGGATCGAATGGATGCGGCGGCCAGTCGAGAATCAAGAGGCCAGCTGACGCCACAGGCCTGCCCGCGTCGGTTGCGATCCACCCGTAGTATTTGCCTCCACGGATCATGCGCTCGGTCCACTCGACGGAGCGGCGCTCGAGCGAATCCAGGAGGGCATCGCCCAGAGGGTGGATCTCTGCGAACATAGCCCGGCGATGCGCGGAGATAAGGGCGGCGTCGGTTGTTTCAGCGGTGCGGATTTCCATATCGAGACAGTATAAAGGCGCGTGGCGGGCATTCGCCGGTCAGAGCTAATGCCATGCGGAGAGTAATTTCCGGATTGGCGACCAACCGGCCGGAACTTATGGATAGAACACTCGCTAATGCATCGGGAAGCTGTATACCTCAATCGGTTCGCCCCCGGAGGCCCAAGACGCAGCCACTGTACTTCCATCCTGGCTCAATTTGAGTATCGGCGCTTCGTCGCTTTCAACGCAGTGGACGTCCCAGAGCCAGTCATGGAGAGACCATGGGCAGGTATGGTGAACAACCTTCAATTCGGGCGTTTCGGCGATTCGTTGTCCGGTTTGCGGATTCCACAAGGTAAAACGCACGTCTGTGATCTCCTGCTCGCCCGTTCCGCGATTGCAGGATTTGCAGATGCGTGATTTTCCCGAATAAGCGAGCATGATGCGCCCATCCGACGAAATCCCTCTGAGACCGAAGTCGTCAGCACTTGGGTCGGAAATGACATGTAACTCGGAACCCGAGCCAGCATCGAAGAAATGCACAGATGCCCGGTGGTGGCCTAGGAACCTTGGATCGAGGTGCGAGTCTGAAGGATCGTAGCTGGGATATTCATAAGAAATAAGCTCAACCGCAACGGTCGATTCCCCAGCATATGCAATTGATGCATCAAAGGCGTCATCGCTTTTCATCAGGATCGTCTCTTTTATTTTCTTGGCTTGCAAATCGACAATCGTGAGGCAGTGGTCAGCGGAGCCCTCACCAGCTGCGTCAGACACGTCCCTCATACGGTACAAAGCGAGATTTGACCCTTGAGGAGAAATCGCAACCCCTAAGACATTTGCTTGGACCGGTATGCCGCCGAACCCCTGCACTTCGACTCCCTTCTCCAGATCCAATATCTTGACCGTGCTCATCTCGTTGCCGTAGTTGATGACGACCGCTGCAGTCGGCGCATTGGCCGCGCAAGCAGCAAACTCAACCTCGCCGTGCCCCTCTTTCTCCTGGTGCCATTCCGGATTGATTTGCTTGTAGCGGGCAAGGACCTCCGCAGGGAAGGAATGCTCTGCAGTACTGAGAGATATATCTGCATGCAATGTGTTGTCCTTCATGTCAAGAATTTTGACAAAGTCTTCCGACTCCGCTGAGATCAGGTCTTGAGCCGTCGATGATCGATCTGGACCCGGATAGATAGTCGCCGCTGGGCCAATTGCAAGGAGATATCTCCCGTGGTCGCAGAATTCAATGTGGTTGAACTGGAAACCGGTATTCGGCTGTTCGGCGAGTCTGATGGCCGCGACGAGCCTCGCTTTCTTGACATCCTCAACATCAAAGATGCTCTCGTAGACTCGCTCTCCCTGGATGATTCCCGAGGGGGTGTGAGCCAGAAACGATCCATCGGGAGAAATGGCGAACGGTTCATTGGGATTCGCGCGAGCGACGACCGCAATTCCGCTCACCGAGCTTTTGCCCGAATCGCTTCTGGTGCTTGTCTTGCAGGAAATGTGGAACATGCAGCACGCGCAGGCTAGGCAGATCGCGCACGTACGAGCTATCGCAGCGGGAGAAGCCTTCATCGTTCTTCATCATAGTGTTAAGCCGTGCCACTGCGCCTGCTAAAGATAGTGTTGGTATTCCGGTTGGATCACCGCCTATTCGGAAGTTGCTGGTTTGGCAACGGACCTCATTGCAGTTTGAATCAAGACTGCGAATCGAGAGACTGAAAACCTGTGGCGGCGCCTCGCGCTATCATCCTTTCGTGCGTTCACTTCCTTCATCGACGCCTCTGCTTGACACTGCCCTGCTCAAGCCCGGCATGCGGCTCGCCGTGGCGCTATCGGGCGGTGCGGATTCGGTGGCGCTCTTGAGGATTCTGGCGGCACGCAGCGGGGAGCTGGGGCTTGTTCTTCATGCCGCTCATCTGCACCACGGTTTGCGGGGAGCGGAAGCCGACGGAGACCTGGAATTCTGCCGCGCTCTCGCTGCGAAGTTGCGCCTGCCCTTTCACGAAGCATGCGTCAACACTGGAGCCGAAGCCGCGGCCGATCCCAAGTCTGGCAAGGCGGCCGAGACGATCGAAGAGGCGGCGCGGCGACTGCGGTACGCGTGGTTCCAGCAGCTTATGGCCTCGGGCGAAGTGGATGCAGTCGCAACCGCGCACACGCTCGACGACCAGGCCGAAACGGTTCTGGCCAAATTTCTCCGCGGAGCGTGGACTCAGGGCCTGGCTGGAATTGCTCCAAGAGTTGAAACCGCGGGAGCGGGCCCGATCCTAAGGCCGCTGCTGGCTACGACGCACGCTGAAATCGAAGCTTACCTGCGCGAGCTTGGCCAGGATTGGCGCGAGGATTCGTCGAATAAAGACTTGACGTTCACCCGCAATCGCATCCGGCACGAGCTTCTGCCCCTGCTCGAAGGCTGGAATCCGCGGCTGCGCGAGCACATGGCACAGATGGCGGCTTTGGCACTCGACGAGGAAGCATGGTGGCAGGCGGAGCTGGCCCGGCTGGCGCCGCAGTACCTGCTGCCGGGGCGTCCGGTGCGCGGCGGCGGGCGCGCTGCCGGCTCAGGCCTCGATTCCGGGCTGGCGATCGAGGTGAGCCGGCTGGCGGCGCTCGCTCCCGCGCTGCAAAGGCGGCTTATCCGCTACGCGGCGGACAAATTCGGCGCGGCGCTCGATTTTTCCGCGACCGAAACCGTGCGGACGCTTGCGCTCGGCGGCCGGGCGGGCCAGAGGCTTGCTTTGCCGCACGGCTTGCGCGCGGAGAGGACAGCCCGCGAGCTGCGGCTGTCAATCAGTCACGGCCTCACTTCAGAAAGCGGAAAGCCGGGAGCCCCGCCAGCCTATGAGACGCCAATTCCCGGTGAAATCGATGCGCCCGCTTTCGGGCTGCGGCTGCGCATCGAGGCTCGCGGCTCCTCGACTTCGAGCGGACTTCCGAATGGCCGATCCGGCTCGCCGGCAAAGACAGCCACTTTGCGCAACTGGAAGCCCGGCGACCGCGTCAGGCTCCGCTATTCCGCCGGTCTTCGCAAGGTAAAGGAAGTCTTGGAACGCATGCGAGTTACGGGGACCGATCGCGCGCTCTGGCCGGTGCTGGAGATTGACGGCGCAATCGTCTGGATGCGCGGTGTGGAACTGGAGCCTGATCCGGAGTTGCTCATTTCGGCAGAATCCCCAAACACCGGGAGCTCCGAAACGCCCGCGTCATCCACCGCGTAACACCGTTAACGCTCAATATCCTGCCTCTTTCGTACTATGGTCGGCCCTGCAACATTCGCCGCCCCGGGAGTACAATCTGTTTACTGCTTCTCAGGCGGCACGGCTTGCGTGTCTCTGAGAGCGGGAGCGTGATTTTTGCCACTTTACCGGACGCCGGGGCGTCTAAGGAATTGTGGCCTTTGGCCAGGGTTTGAAAGTGGGGGTCGCGGTGGGCCTTTCTCCTCAACCGCGAAAAGGAGACGTTGGTGAACTCGAGCGTTAAAACCATCATGTTTTGGCTCTTCATCCTCATCTGCCTCGTCCTTTTGTGGGGCGTGGTAGAGAGAAGCACGAACATGGGCAAGGAGCCGGAGTACGCTTACTCCGACCTGTATGACAAGGTGGTCAACAACCAGGTGCTTGACGCCGCCATTCAGGGCGACGAGCTGAAGGGCCACTTGAAGGTCTCGCCCAAAGACGAGTTCCACACCACTCTGCCCAGCAACTACGAAGACCTTTTGAAGGCCATGATCGCCTCCAAGGTGAACTTCTCCATCAAGGAGCCGCAGAACAACGTCCTGATTCCCCTGCTCATCAATGCGGGCCCGTTCGTGCTGCTGATTGCCGTGTGGTTCTTCATGCTGCGGCAGATGCAGTCGGGCGGCAACAAAGCGCTGTCGTTCGGCAAGAGCCGCGCGCGACTGCTCTCCATGCAGCAGAAGAAAGTCACGTTCAAAGACGTGGCCGGCGTGGATGAGGCCAAGGAAGAGCTGAAGGAAATCATCGAATACCTGCGCGAACCGCAGAAGTTTCAAAAGCTGGGCGGGCGCATTCCCAAGGGCGTGCTTCTTGTCGGGCCTCCGGGAACCGGCAAGACGCTTCTGGCGCGTGCAGTGGCGGGCGAGGCCAACGTTCCGTTCTTCTCTATTTCGGGCTCCGACTTCGTTGAGATGTTTGTCGGCGTGGGTGCAAGCCGCGTGCGCGACCTGTTTGAGCAGGGCAAGAAGAACGCGCCCTGCATCATCTTCATCGACGAGATCGACGCCGTGGGCCGCCATCGCGGCGCAGGATTGGGCGGCGGTCACGACGAACGCGAGCAGACGCTGAACCAGTTGCTCGTGGAGATGGATGGTTTTGAATCGAACGACGGAGTGATCCTGGTGGCTGCCACCAACCGCCCCGACGTGCTCGATCCTGCTCTGCTGCGGCCGGGCCGCTTTGACCGGCGCGTGGTGGTGGGCCTGCCCGACATTCGCGGGCGCGAGGAAGTTCTCAAGGTTCACGTCAAGAAAGTTCCCGTGTCGGATGACACGAATTTGAACGTACTCGCGCGCGGAACGCCCGGCTTCAGTGGCGCCGACCTTGCCAACATGGTGAACGAGGCCGCGCTGAATGCGGCGCGCCTTAACCGCAAGCAAGTGACGATGTACGACTTTGAGCTGGCCAAGGACAAGGTGCTGATGGGCGCCGAGCGCAAGTCGATGATCCTGAGCGACGAGGAGAAGCGTGTGACCGCGTATCACGAGGCCGGCCACGCGCTGGTTTCGCTCAAGCGCGATCACTCCGACCCGGTGCACAAGGTCACGATCATTCCACGCGGCATGGCGTTGGGCGTCACGGTTCATTTGCCCGACGACCGGCATAACTACACCCGCGAATATCTGGAGACGCGGCTGGCCATGCTCTACGGCGGCCGCGTCGCCGAGGAGATCTTCCTCAACCAGATGTCAACCGGCGCAGGCAACGACATTGAGCGTGCCACGGAACTGGCGCGCGCCATGGTCTGCGAGTACGGCATGAGCCGCCTGGGGCCACTCACTTTCGGCAAAAAGGAAGAGCAGATCTTCCTGGGCCGCGAGATTGCGCAGCACCGCGACTTTAGCGAAGAAACCGCGCGCCAGATTGACCTCGAAGTCCGCCGCCTGATCGACGAAGCCTACCAGGCTGCGCATAACCTGGTTGAAACCAACGCGGACGCAATGCACCGCATTGCCGCCGCGCTGTTGGAGCGCGAGACGATCGACGCCGAGGAGCTGAAGCTGTTACTCGAGGGCAAGACTCTGCCCGCGCTGCGGTCATCGCTGGCCGGAGGGGGCGATTCTGACGGCACCCCGCAGCAGGTTCTCAAACCCGAAGGCCGCGGAACTGGCACTGGCGGCGGCTTACCCGAAGGCTCGCCTTCGCCGGCATAAAGGCAGTTCACAGTTCCGTTCCAGAAGGGCCGCTCGCGAGAGCGGTCCTTTTTCTTGCTGCGTGGGCGTGGTCGGCGAGCGCCGAGCTCACCATGGCAGCGAATCGAAGCCGGGAATTGGGAACTTCGCACTCAGATTGCGGACCTCCCTCATACTTCGCAGTTCACAGAAGGGCCGCTCGCGAGAGCGGCTCTTTTGCTGTCCGAAAAGCATCCCGCCAGGTTTAACCTTTCGTTCGCTCGCTTCGACATATGTCCACTGTTTACTGTGCACTGTTCGCTGTATACTTCCCCCGCACGCTTCATCGCCGCTCGCTTGCGAATTTAACTTGAGAGTGCGGACGGCTTCGTCGCTTCCCATCAAAATGTCTAGAGGAGCACTCCGCATGAACGCCGTCGTTTACGTTTTGTCCACCGTTTTTTGGTTTTGCCGCTTGTTCTGATCGTTTCCGCGCTGGTGGGCCACGCCGCGCCCGTCCTGATGATCTCGATCGATGGCCTCAAGCCCGAGTACATTACGCAGGCCGACGCGCATGGGATGAAGCTGCCCTACTTGCGCACGCTGCTGGACAAAGGAACGTATGCCGACGGCGTTGTCGGCATCTGGCCCACTGTCACCTATCCCAGCCACACCACACTGATCACAGGCGTCTGGCCGGCCGAGCACGGCATCGATAACAATCAGATCTTCGATCCTGAACAGAGTATTTGGCGGCGCGTGGAACTGGTATGCTCCGCAGATTCGCGTACCCACGCTCTGGCAGGTTGCGCACCACGCCGGTTTGCGCACGGCGAGCATTGGCTGGCCGGTGAGTGTCGGCGCCACCGATGTCGACTACCTGATTCCCGAGTACTGGCGCGGCCCCGATGCATCGAGCTCGTACAATCCCGACGACCAGCTTCTGATCTCCGCGCTCTCACGCCCGGACACTCTCATCCAGCAACTCAAGCCCTCGGCCGGCCCGTACATGAGCGGCAACGACACTTCGATCGCCGGCGACGAAGTGAAGACCCGTTACACTCTCGAAATTCTGCGGCAATTCAAGCCTGCCTTCATGACGCTGCATTTGAGTTCGCTCGACGATACGCAGCACGCGCATGGGCCGTTCAGCCCGGAGGCCTGCGCCGATCTCGAAGCGCTCGACGGCATGGTGGCGCGTTTAGCGCACCAGTTGTTCGCCAACAGCCCCAACGCCGTGCTGGTCATCGTCTCCGACCATGGGTTTGAGGACATTTCGCATTACGTCAACCTGGTCGTTCCATTCATTCAGGCTGGCCTGATTCAGGGTTCGGTGAATCCGGCCACCAAATCTCCGGCGGTCAACTCATGGAAGGCCGAGCCGTGGATGGCCGGAGGCATGGCCGCGATCATGCTTCACGATCCCAACGATCGAGCGACGCAAGAGCAGGTGAAGACGATGCTCGATGGCCTGGCAGCCGATCCCGCGAACGGAATCGCGGAGGTCCTCGATCGCGATGCGATCAAAAAGCGCGGCAGTTTTCCCGATGCGGCATTTCTCGTAGTTCTAAAACCCGGCTACTACACCGGGAGCGGACTCACCGGCAGCCTGGTCACAGCGGTTCCGGGCCATCGCGGTTCGCACGGATTCTCGCCAGAAGATCCCGAGATGCGCTCGTCATTTTTTGCGGTAGGCGCCGGGGTCGCGCACCATCGCGATTTGGGTTTGGTGGATATGCGGCAGATTGCGCCAACCGTGGCGGGAATCCTGCATGTTCCGATGCCCACGGCCAAGGCGACGCCGCTGCACATCGAGCCGTAAAGGCAGTTCAAAGTTCTTAGTTCTTAGTTCGCAGTTCACAGTTCACAGTTCGCAGACCGAGACGCACGAAATGAGCTCTGAACTGCGAACTAAGAACTGCTTTTAGAAGATTTTGTAGCTGATGCCGACGCTGCCGCCGTAGGGGTAGAGCGTGGGGGTCACGCGCCACTGCTGATACTCAAAGTCGATTGCACGCAGCGTTAACCGGTGCGTGAGCCGGACGTCCGCGCCACCTCCGTAAGCGAGCACGAACGTATCACCGGAGAGGAAACTTCCGGTGCCCAGGCCAACGAGAAACTTGCCATACGGCGTTACGCGGTGAAACGTGATAATGGGAATGCGCGGACCCACCAGGTAGGTATCCTCAGTGATTCCCTTATAAGTGTTGAATCGCATCCAGTGGCTTTCGCCTTCCAACTGCACCCAGCGGCTGAAATGGAGGTCCACGTAAGCGCCGGTGCCATAGAGCCGGTTGGGGCTGGTCTGCGCGATTCCCTCCCCGGCATAGTCAGGCTGAGCCATCGAACCCAGCGCGCCGGCGGAAAGGTGAAAGCCGCTCGACGTAGCCGCGGGGACCACTTGGGCCCGCGCGGAAACGACGGCGAACGAGAGCACGATGAACAAAAACGCCAGGGTCAATCTCTTCATAAACACAGCGTTCATCCACTTCCTGTGATTCTTCGATCGAACAAACAACACAGCCCGGACTGATTCTCCGAACCGGTTTGACGCGCCGCTGAAATCGGCGCATCGCACGCGGTTTCGGCGGGACTCAATTCAGCTTACGGCTGCGGATTTTGCGCCGCCGGTTGCTGGGCCTGGGGCGCGCTGCCGGCAGCAGTTTGCTGGTCGGGCGCGGCTGCTGAACTACTGCCGGTTTGTGCGGGCGGAGCGGGTTGAGCATTATCGGGCGCTGCGGCCGGTTGATCGTTCGCGGGCTGTGCGCCAGGCGCGGCAACAACTGGCGGAGCCGCGGCCGGCTCCACGCTGGCCTCTTCATAGTGCTGAAGCTTGAAGAAGATCGGCGTTACCTCGAACGGCATCTTGTCGCGAGCGTTCATCGGCGCGTAGCGCTTGGCGCTCAGCATGTGTACCGAGTCGTCCCAGGGATCGGTCTTGAGCCAGCTTCCCAACGGCAATGCGGGAGTCTGCGCCAGATCGTCCCAGTTCAGCTTGGGAGCGTCGTGCTCCAGCGCGGCCATCCACGGCGTGCCATCGGGCTTCATCAGCGAGTCGCCCAGCATCGGCGTATTCAGCGCCTTCAGCACCTTGGCCCGATCCGCCAACTGCTCGTAGTAGAGACCCGCGTTTGGCAGCCGGTCCTTGTACATGGAGTTTTCGAGATACTCCATCCCCTTTTTCGACGCGGATTCGTTGTCCACATCGGTGTGGTTCATATCGATCTTCTGGAATGTGGCTGTGTCGGGGAAAAGCAGCCGGTCGTTGAACGCGTAGCGGGTGTCGATGTGGTGTCCCATGGCGATGTGCGCCAGTTCCATGGCTACCACGGAGGCGATCGCTTCCTCGCTGGGCAGCGAGTCGATCAGGCCCTTGCTCAGCAGGATCGTATTGCCCACGGTTGTCGCTTCGACGGTATCGGTTAGCAGCACGCGGGTGTGAATCTGGTCGGTGAAGGCCAGATTGTTGGGCACCACCAGGTTGATCACAATCTGGTCGAGAACCTTGTTCTCATAGCCGCCCGAATTGAGCGGCGCAACCAGGCCCGCTTCCACCAAGCGGTCGATGACGTTGTTCTCGGCCTGGGTGATCCACATGCGCGAAGCCTGAAGCGGGCCCACATCCTGCGAGTCGTCGCTCTTGTCCACGGCCTCGTCGACCTTCACGCTCACATTCTCGCTCTCCCGGGTGGGCAGCTTGAGAGAGTAGCCCCAGAAGTGCGTCTGCGCCTTCAGGCCCACTGATTTTTCGGCCTCGGTGCGCTGCGTCTCTTCGACATAGACGGCCACCGGCAGCCAGATCCCGGGCTGCACATTCATGCGCCAACTGTCGAAGTGGAAGAAGTACTTTGAGGCGTCCTCGGTAGTGGGTCCGGTATAGGTTCCGTTGAAGCGCACGACGTTGCCGTCTTGATCCTCGACCCAGATGCGACCGTAGAACCGGCCGATGCCTTTGACGTCAGCCTTGGGATGCACATCGTAGACCCAGGTGCGCACCGTCCCCAGAAACTCGCGGCGCACAAAACTGAACACATAATGCTGCTGGTCGAATCCGTTTGGGTCGATGAACATCATTTCCATGAACCCGTTGGGATTGTAGGTAAACTTCTCAAGGCCCAGAGCCTTGCTGAGCCCCGTCATCGCGGATAAGGATCCCTTGAAGAATCCGTGATGGGCCTCCGCCTTCGGCTCGTAGGTTTTATCGAAAAATCCCTTGCTGAAGTCCACACGGCTGAGCATGTACTGGTCGTCGGTGGGCACTTCGTATAGCTTGACGTCGGGACGCGTGTCCTGAATGTAGGTTTCCACCAGCGGGGTGCGCAACTGGATGTTCTTGATGAGCACCTTTTCCTGCGCGATGGCCTTTTGTACCAGTGCAGCCTGTTCGGGCGTGAGCTGGCGCGCCTGTTCGTACTTTGGCTCCTTCTTGGCGTGCGCACATACGGCGCCCAACATCAGAATCAGGAAGGTTAGGGGGATCTTCCGAAACTTCATTTGTGACTCCTATTGATCTCTTTGCGGCTTTGTTCCCGGCCTCTCGAGCCTTACCGGGCGCAGCGGCTGAGTTTTGTCCATTTTTATCCTTACCAAGGTAAGGCTACGCCAATTGCGGCCCGGATCTATGCCAATTGGAACGTAATGGTAATCTTGGTCGTTACGTCCACCGGCTGGCCGTCATTGGTCGCGGGGCGGAATCGGATTTGCTGCGCGACACGCATAGCTTCCTGATCAAGCCCGTGGCCGAGACCCTGAAGCACGCCGTGCACAACCACCTGCCCGTTGGCCAGGAAGGTCACGCTCAGCACCACATCACCTTCGACGCGCATCTGCCGCGCTTCGCTCGTGTATTGCACCGGGGGCTTGGACAGGACTTCCACCGCGGTTGAATGAATCACCTGCGTGTTCATCCTGGGTGCGGCTACCTGCGTCATGCCCGGGATTCCTGCCGAGCCGACCTTGCCGTAATTCGCCGGGCCAGTGCCTGAGGCTCCGGGAATGCCCGCCGAGGCTACTTTGCCGAGGTTGCCAGCGCTGGAGCCATACTTGGTTCCATTGCCGAGGCCGGTTGACCCTACCACTCCATGCGGCGCCACAGCCGGGCCGTTCATGCCGCCGTAAGGATTGCCAATCGCGGCCACCGTGGCCGGACGGGTGGCATTGGGATTGGGAGTCGCGCCAAAAGTTTCGCCAAGATGGACGGGCGCGGTGGAAGGCTCTAACCATGTTGTTCTGCGCAGGCATTGCGGCCGTGAGCGCGGCCTTGGGCTGCGGTTGCATAATCACCGTCTGCGGCTTGGGCGGCATCACCGGCAGATTTACCTTGGCTTCCATCTGGATCGGCTTCGGTTCCGGCTTGGGCTTTGGCATCTCGATTTGCCGCGGCTGTAACTCCACCTTGGGCGGTTCCGGCGGGGGCGGCAGTTCCTGCGGCGGTGGTTGCCTGATCTTCACCGCAGGCGGGGGCGGCGTATTCGGGACGACAAGCTCCGTCATCTCGTAGTGCTGCTGGAGCACGTGTTGCGCCGTCATGCCGATTACGATGGCTGTCACGGCGATCGCTACGTTGATGCCGCCGCTCATCAAAAAGGCAAGCGGACGGGTCTCGGGCTCGGGAAGCAAACCGACGAATGTGCCTGGTCCAGGGGTATACGACGTCGCCATTTCTCTAAACCTCGCTTGCAGCCGCCCTCACGCTCGAAGGCTGCTTTGGGAAGTATTGCAAAATCGGGGAACGCAAACCCCGGATCGAACTTGACTGCTGCGTTCTTTCAACTCGTACCATCGTCCAATCGTTCGCCAACTCGGTTTGATGCTCCGAACAGGGATTTGAGAGTCTGGTGGGGCTGGCGGCTAAAAAACGATGGGCCGCGCAGCGCCATCTAGCTTCCCGTCATCCCGATGGCTCCGCCTATCCCTTCCATCGCTTCCAAGTCCGGATTCCTTGAGGGAAAGTTGGAATGAAACCATTACCATTATACGGACGGGTTAGTTACTCACAGATCACCCAAATTGTGTATGTGAAGGTACCAAGGGCACGGGGGAATCTGCCTGAATACTCACCCGGACCCGGCCGGCTGACCACGCTTACTCCGTTCCTTTCCTTCAAGATCCAAGGCACTTCAAAAAGGAATCGGCCGCGAGGCTCGCGACTGAAGATGCGTTGCGTGAACGCCAGATTGGGAGCACATGTGCGGCTCTCGTCCCTCGTACTCCCAAGGCGCTATGTACAAGTTCCCGGCTCTGTGTGCTGCCCAGGCGGGATAATCAGGCCATGCGGCTCGGATGTCCGCACGATCATACAATTCTTATAGACTCAACTTAAACCATTCTGTAGCGGAGAGGTAGCTTTTTTGTGAAGATCTTTGTTACTGGCGGGGCGGGATACATCGGCGGCACCATTGCGAGCCTGTTCGTTGAGAGGGGCCATAAAGCCCTCGTTTTCGATAATTTAAGCCACAGCCGGCGCGATCTGCTTCCCTCGGGAGTTGAATTTATCGAGGGCGAATTGGCCGATCGCCGAGCCATCGAGGACATTTTTACCTCCGCACGGAAACAGAACGAGCCTTTCGACGCCGTGCTGCACTTCGCCGCGCTCATTGAGGCGGGCGAATCGATGGTACGGCCCGAAATCTACTTCCGCAACAACACCGCGTCGACCCTGTCCCTGCTTGAGGCGGTTCTCGCCTGCGGTCCCAAACGGCTGGTTTTTTCCTCCACCGCAGCCGTCTATGGTGAGCCGGAATCCGTTCCGATTCAGGAGGATGCGCGCCTCCAGCCATCGAATCCCTACGGCCAGTCGAAATTACTCGTGGAACAAATGCTCTCTTGGTTCAATCGCATTCACGGCCTGCGTTACGCATCGTTGCGCTACTTTAACGTGGCTGGCGCGCACGAGGGCCCCGCAGGCATCACCCGCGGCGAGGCCCACGAGCCCGAGAGCCACCTGATCCCGCTGGTCCTCGACGTCGCGCTGGGGCGGCGCTCCTCGATCCGCATCTTCGGCGACGACTACCCCACCTCGGACGGCACGTGCGTTCGCGACTACATTCACGTATCCGATCTGGCCGAAGCGCACCTGCTGGCGCTTTCCGCACTCGACTCCCAGGCCGAAAATCAGGGTCCGCTCATCTACAACCTTGGGAACGGTCAAGGCTTCAGCGTGCGTGAGGTGATCGAGTCCGCGCGCCGCGTCACCGGCCATCCGATCCCGGCCGAGCTTCATCCACGGCGTCCCGGTGATCCCGCCGTGCTTGTTGCCGGCTCTCAAAAAGCCATCCGCGAACTGGGTTGGAACCCGCGCTACACCACGCTCGACGAGATCATCCGCACGGCGTGGATCTGGCATCAAAGGCGGTACGCGTCATAATTCGGATGGCGACGCGGATTCCTGCGACTGCCGGCTCGGTTTCGCATCTCAAAGATGGATGGTTGAGCAAAAGGGCTCTTCAGCAATGGCAGCCGAGAATAAAAAAGGTTTCGTGAGGGCGTTCCTCGATTTCTTCATTCTGTTCAGCGGCATCTCCACCGCTTCCAATCTGGCGCGCACGCAGGGCCGCGCATTACTGACTCGAGGAATTTTCCTGTTCAGGGGCAAGTGAAGTTCCTCTCCAGCGCCGGGGCCTCTGTGTTCTGGTCTCTGTTCTCTGATCTCTGTAGAATTGAAGCCATGCCGATCTCGCGCCAGCAGGCACTCGATTACTTTCAATCCCCTGACCTGATCGGACTGGGATTCGAGGCCGACGCTGTGCGCCGCCGATTGCATCCCGAGGGCGTGGTCACCTACATCATCGATCGCAATATCAACTACACCAACTACTGCACCGAGTACTGCACCTTCTGCGCCTTCTACCGTCCGCTGCCCATCAACGGCAAGCCCCACCCTAACTCCGACGACGGCTACATTCTCGACTTCGAGAAGATCTACGAGAAAATCGCCGAGACTCTCGAGATGGGCGGCACGGGCGTGCTGATGCAGGGCGGCATCCATCCCGATCTGAAGATCGACTGGTTCGAGCGCCTCTTCCGCGGCATCAAAGAGCGCTTCCCTGCAATCTGGCTGCATTGTCTTTCAGCTTCAGAGGTGCTCGCAATCGCGGAGTACTCGAATCTCGATTTGCGCACGACCATCGCTCGCCTGCGCGACGCCGGCCTCGACTCGATTCCCGGCGGCGGCGCAGAGATTCTCGACGACGAGGTCCGCCATCGCATTGCGCGCCTAAAATGCGACACCGAAGATTGGGTCAGCGTTCACCGCACGGCACATCAATTAGGCATGCGCACCACTGCGACCATGATGTTTGGCGTTGGCGAGAATTTTGACCAGCGCATTAATCATTTTGAAATCGGTGCGCCGCCTGCAAGAAGAGACCGGCGGATTCACGGCCTTCATCCCCTGGAGCTTCCAGCCGAAGAACACGGCGCTCGGCGGCCGCGGCTGGGACGAAGCCACCTCTGTCGAATATTTAAAAGTGCTCGCCATCGCACGGCTTTATCTCGACAACATTGAGAACGTGCAGGCCAGTTGGGTCACGCAGGGATTAAAGGTGCTTGAGCTGGGCCTGCATTTCGGCGGCAACGACGTAGGCTCGGTGATGCTTGAAGAAAATGTTGTCCGCGCTGCAGGCACCTCGAACTGCACCACGGAAGAAGAGCTTCGCCGCATTATCCGCGATGCCGGCTTCAAGCCCGTCCAGCGCGACACGCTGTACCGCACAATGTTCCTGAACTAACTTCGAACCTTTCATTCCCGCTCCCACTCCGACGCTCCGCGTCCTGCATGAATCGAGTACCATGCAGGAGGCAGAGGGTATTCCCCAAGCCGTCCCCCCCAAGGCAGATTCCGCCCTTTCCCTGGCTTCAAACGCAATCTGGAGGTTTCCTTGGCTCGTATTGTCGGTAGTTTTCTGGCTGCGATGGTCTTGGCCTGCGCAGCGTCACAGGGCATCGCGCAAATCGTAACCGAACTCGTGAATCCGGATGGCGCAACCGCGCCGTGTACCGGGATCGGTCCCATCGCGGCTCCCGTGGTCAAGAAGTGCGTCACTCTTTTTGAACAGGCCGGTTTTATTCTGAACAGCCAGCTCGGATACTCAGGTCTCACGATCAGTACCAAGGGCGACACTGACGGCGCCATCACAGCGATTGATCCTCAATCGCCGGCTGCCAGTGCAGGCTTCAAAATGGGAGATACGATTACGGCCGTTAACGGCAAGCCGGTCCAGCCCACGCCTGGCATGATGGCGGCCGAAGGCATTTTCGGGCAACGGGGCGGCACCTTGCACCTGAAGTTGATGCGCGGCAATTCCGATGTGGACGTAAGTCTGGTGCGTGCAGCGCAAAATGCGCCCGCGGGACCGACGACTTCCGGTTTTATGATCTCAGTCAAAGACATGATCAACTGGCGAAACCAGTTCGCCCCCTGCATCGGCGCCGGCCCGGCTGCCCCTGCCGCGCTCGAATTCTGCTACGGGCATTTCAAGCCGTTTGGCTTCATCAAGGCTTCCGAACTGGGCACGACAGGATTCCAGATCGACCTTGCCAATAAGACTTGCGCACTCATCACAACAGTGGAGCCAGGTTCTCCCGCTTCCAAGGAGGATGTACGGCCGGGTGACGAAATTGTCGCCATCGAGGGCCAGCCCCTTTCCGCCAGCGCCGGAAAAGCCGCCAACGAAATGCTTTTCGGAAAAATTGGCGATCAGTTCAAAGTCACGGTGCAACGCGGAAAGAGTACTTCAACAATCGAATTAGCGCTGGCGGCCAAGCCAAAAAAATAATTCGTCGAATCTCAGGCGCAGCCCTGCACAACGAGAGTTTGAGCGGGAACAGTTCCGCGATGGCCGCGTTGGACGCAGTGCTTTGGGGAATTGGCCTTTTGACCGGCAGAGTGAAAGCAGTACGGCGGCAGCGAAAAAGGGTGTGCGGCCCTCAAGGAGAAAGGCCGGTTGATCCGGCAGCGCTGCCGCCGCTCTGGGGAGTGCACTGCGCCCCACGGTAAAATGCTGGCGGAATGAAATCTGTGCAATTTTGAACAGTTTGCAGTTTTTTTCCGCAGCGCCCAGGCCGCTCGATGCATCTACGCTTTAGACATGACACAAACTGCTTCGCTTTCCCTGCGCACTCTCGGCAACTCCGATCTTGAACTCACCCCCATCGGCCTGGGCACCTGGGCCATCGGCGGCGGCGACTGGTCAAACGCCTGGGGTCCCCAGGACGACGCGGACTCCATCGCCGCCATCCATCGCGCGGTCGATCTGGGCGTCAACTGGATTGATACGGCGGCCGTTTACGGGCTCGGCCACTCGGAAGAAATGGTCGGGCGTGCAATCAAATCGCTTTCGCGCAAGCCCTACGTCTTTACCAAGTGCTCGCTGCCCTGGCACGCCGATCGCTCCGTCTACAACTCGCTCAAACGGTCTTCGATCGCAGAAGAGGTTGAGGGTTCGCTCAAGCGTCTGCAGGTCGACACGATCGACCTTTACCAGATTCACTGGCCCAAGCCCGATGACGAGGTCGAAGAGGGATGGGAGACTCTGGCGCGTTTGCAGGAAGAAGGCAAGGTTCGCTGGATTGGCGTCTCCAACTTCTCTGTCGACCAGATGAAACGCGCCATGAAGATCGCGCCCATCACCAGCCTGCAGCCGCCTTACTCCATGCTGCGCCGCGCTATCGAGGCTGAGATTCTCCCCTTCACGCAGGCCAACGGCATCGGCGTCATCAATTATTCGCCCATGCTCTCAGGCATGCTGACCGGCAAGATGACCGCCGAGCGCGCGGCAAGCCTTGCCCCCGACGACTGGCGGCGCAACAACAAGGAATTCAACGAGCCGCGACTGAGCCAGAACATGCGTCTGGTCGAGTTGCTGCGCGAGATTGGCAGCGGACACGGCGTGACTCCTGGGGTGGTGGCAGTGGCCTGGGTGCTGCACAACCCCGCCATTACAGGAGCGATTGTCGGCGGGCGCAGCCAAAAGCAGGTGGAAGAGACGGCTGCCGCGCTCACCTTCCGTTTGACCGAGGAGGAATACGCAAAGATTGTTGCGTTTCTTGGCACGATGCAACAGTGAGCCTGCGCCACCTTGCGCGTACATAAACGAAAACCCCGGCCGAAGCCGGGGTTTTCTTATTCGAAGGAGGAATCCGGGTTACATCGCGGCGACAAAGTCCGGAACCATGACGGCTGCGTGTTCTTGCAGCAACTGCGTCATGCGGGCCGCCATGCCGGTGTAGATGGATGCGGCGCGGAAGGCATTTACGCGAACACCCTCGCTAGCGTGCCGAAACGCATATTGTCCTAAGGCAGCCAATACGCAAACTCGAATCTGCATTGCGTCGCTGTGCAAGGTCTCGATGAGCAGACGATCTACGGAATCGCAATGCTTGGCCGCGAAGTCCGCCATCTCCTGCATGACTCGCGCATTCTGGTAGATCACCCACAGGCCTTTGGGACCTTCCATGCGGTGCCAGGCATCTTCAGGGGTGGCGCTCAGGCCTTCCTGCCACAGGAAGTGATCGCTCAACTCGCGCGCGCTCCACTCAGGGCGAAGGCGGCCAAGCAACGTATCCCATGTTTGCGCGTTACGGCGCTGCACGCTCGTGCGCCACTTCACAAGAATCAAAGCGATCGCAACCACGGCAGCAATTTGGAGTACGAGCAATGCCATCAATGATCCCCAAATTCAGTCTTTCGGCACTTGGTGCTCTACTGTCCGAGCCCTGAACGTTTCTCTGTACACCACTACTTGTAGCAGAATCCAAATTGTTTGTCTGCGGTAAAAAGGGTGTTTGGAGTACCACTTTTGGGGGATAAATTGTCTCGTCCGCACACACTGCAAGAGAAAACAGTTCGTCCACTGCGCCGAATTTGCGATTTGAATCGGCCCGCTCCTGGCCCCGCGCGCTGCGTCGAAAGCCCTTCCGTTACAATGGAATAAGAGAGAAATCACTGCGAAGGAGCCATTCACGAGTGCTCGAGAGAACCTTCAGCATCATCAAGCCGGACGCGGTCGCCGATGGACTTGCCGGCGCAATCCTCACTGAAATTGACAAGGGTGGCTTCCGCATCGTTGCCATCAAGAAGGAGTTCATCACCAAACGAGAGGCCGAGGGCTTTTATGCCGTTCACCGCGAAAAGCCGTTCTTCTCAGGCCTCACGGACTTCATGTCTTCTGGCCCGCTCTTCCTTATGGTTCTTGAGAAAGAGAATGCAATTGCGGATCTGCGCAAGCTGATGGGCGCTACCAATCCCGCGAATGCCGAAGAGGGGACGATTCGCAAGAAGTTTGCCCGCTCTCTGGGAGAAAACGCCATTCACGGCTCCGACGCGCCAGAAACGGCGGCATTCGAGATCGGCTACTGGTTCGCTGGGTACGAACTGATCTAGCCGGCAGTGCGTGGAATTAAAGCGCCCGCATTGGAGGCGCTTCACTCATGAATTCAAACGACAACCAACTCGCTCGGCTCTTTCTCGAGTCCTCGCGGAAACAGCTTCTCGAGCAGTATTTGCCGCGGCTCAGGGAATCAGTCGCGCCTCTCACCACCGAGCAAGTGTGGTGGCGGCCCAACCATGCCTCAAACAGTATCGGTAATCTCCTGCTGCATCTCAACGGCAATGTGCGCCAGTGGCTGGTTACGTCGTTCAATAAGGGTGAGGACCAGCGCGATCGTCCGGCAGAGTTCGCAGCGCACGACGGGCTCTCAGCCGCGGACTTGCTTGCCCGCCTCGGCGCCACGCTCGAAGAAGCCTGCAAAGTCCTCGAACGCCTCACTGTGGACGAATTGTTCGCTCCCATCGAGATTCAGGGCTATCACACGCAGGGCCTCGATGCTGTCTACCATGTCGTTGAACACTTCGGCATGCATTACGGCCAGATCCTCTACATCACCAAGAGCCTGCTGGCGAAAGACCTTGGCTTCTATAAGGAGCTGAACAAGACCGGCCGCGACTCCTGAACGCTCGGCGCTTCCGGATTTACGGGCGGCGCGCCACTACCACGCGCGGGATTCCCTGCAAATCTTTCGTAAACTCAATCCCTGTAAATTCAGCGGCGGCGAGCAAAGCACGAACGGCGGCCTCCTGGCCGAAACCAATCTCCAGCGCCAGATAGCGGTCGTGAAACAGCGCGTCAAACGCTGCCGGAATCAGGCGCCGATAGATCTCGAGACCATCAACGCCGGCAAACAGCGCCTGCGCGGGCTCGTACTCGCGCACCTCCACTGCAAGCGAATCGCGGTCGGCCTCCGCCACGTAGGGCGGATTGGAGACGATCAGATCGAAGAGCTTGCCCGCTAAGGCGCCAGCAAATCACCTTCGTAGAAGCACACTCTCTCCGCGACTCCATTACTCGTCGCATTGGCTCGTGCGACGTTGAGAGCGGCGGCGGATTGATCGGTTGCATCAATCCGCGCATCCGGCAAATGGCTCGCCAGCGCCACCGCAATGGCTCCCGACCCGGTGCCAATGTCGGCGATGCGGTGCCGCTCGAACCCGCGCGCCAGCTCAATAACCTTCTCCACCAGGTGCTCGGTTTCAGGACGCGGAATCAGCACTTCGCGATTGACTTTGAAACTCAGCCCGTAGAACTCAGCTTCGCCCGTGATGTATTGAATGGGCTCTCCGGCGCGGCGGCGTTCCAACCGCGCGTGAAAATCCGTGCTCGCATGCGCCGGCAGAGTTCCGTTGTCGTGCGCGATCAACCAGGCCAGATTTGCGCTTGGCACATCGGCACTGATCGCATGAAGGAGCAGCGCCTCCGCATCGCGACGCGCGCGCTCGGCGTGCGGCCCCTCCGCCAGCGAGCTTTCCGCCTCGGCCAGCAATACACGAATTGTCTTTGAATCACTCGGCGCGGGCTGCATAAGAACCGGAAGCTCGTCTTTCAAAAAGGATAGCGTTCCAGCTCGATGCACCTGCGAGCCACGCCGCGGCTCAACGTGACCACATCGGACGGCGTCGATCGCGCCAGGCGCCGCAGAATCGCCAACTGTGTGGCTAGGGCGTCGCCTTCGCTGCTCGCAGCCAAGACACGCCGCGCCGCCTGCTCAGCCAGCGCCATTGATTCTTCGGCCAGCAGTCCTGTCATCGCCACCGCAACCTCTGCCGAGCCGCGGCCCGCGCTTGCGATCTTCTGTGCGCGCACCAGCGCCGACTCGAGCGCGAAGACCTGGCTGATCATGTCGGCCAGGTCGGCCATGATCTCCTGTTGCTCTTCAAGCGCCGCCATGAATCGCTGGCTGGCCACTCCCGCCGCAAACAGCGCCATCTTCTTTACTGCTGCCAGAACCGCAGTCTCGTGCGCCAGCGGCTGGCCTGCATCGCTGTCGCCGCCGAACGCGGGCGGCTCCATCACCTCGTCCATCACGCGCTTGATCGCCCCAAGAAGAGGCAGCTTTCCGTTCATCGCGCGTTTCATCATCCATCCCGTAATGATCAGCCGGTTGATCTCGTTCGTTCCCTCAAAGATGCGGTTGATCCGAGCATCGCGGTATGTGCGCTCCGCCGGATATTCCTGGACGTACCCATACCCGCCCATCGTGGCAATCAACTCGTCCGCCACCAGTGTGAGCATCTCGGAGCCGTAGACCTTCAAAATTGAGCACTCGACGGCGTACTCTTCAATTTTGCGCGGAACATCGATGCTCTGACCCGAAGGTCCGCCGGTCTGTTCCGCCCGTGCCGAGTCGAGCCTCGCCGTGTCCAGCCGGGCATCGATCAGCCCCGCCAATCGGTAAGCCATGCTCTCCGCCGCGTAGAGCTGTGCTGCCGCCGAGGAAATCTTCCGCTGAATCAGTCCGAACTCGGCGATCGGCTTGCCGAACGCCTTGCGCTCCTTGGCGTAGCGAATCATCTGTGCCAGCGCGTGGCGCGCGCCGCCAATGCATGCAACTCCCAATTTGAAGCGGCCCACGTTGAGCACATTGAACGCGATGTGATGGCCTTTGCCGGCCTCGCCCAGCAGGTTCCCCGCCGGGATTTTGCAATCCTGCAACACCAGCGGGCAGGTCGACGATCCATGAATCCCCAGCTTGTGTTCTTCCGCTCCCACGGTGAGGCCCGGCGTCGCGCGCTCGATCAGGAACGCTGAGAACTTCTCTCCATCAATCTTGGCGAAGACCGTGTACAGGTCCGCGATGCCGCAGTTGGTCAGCCACTGCTTCTCGCCGTTCAGAATGTAGTGCGCCCCATCGGACGAGAGCACGGCCCGCGTGCGGATATTCATGGCGTCCGAGCCCGAACTGGCTTCGGACAATCCGTATGCGCCGATCCACTCGCATGTCGCAAGTTTCGGCAGGTAGCGTTGCTTCTGTTCTTCGGTCCCGTACCAGACCAGCGGCAGCGTCGCTATGCCTATGTGCGCGCCAAACGCCGTCGAAAAGCTGGCCAGCACGGAGATGTGGTCGGTGATGAGCGTCGAGCTCACCTTGTCCATGCCCAAGCCGCCGAACTCCTCGGGGATATCGAGCGCGGCGAACCCCAGCTCCGCAATCTTGCGCAACACCGCGGTGAGTGCGCCCGGCTCTTTGGCCTCGATCGCAGCCGCGTGCGGCAAGATTTCCTCGCGCGCGAACAGCTCTGCTGTCGCCGCGATCTGCCGCTGTTCCTCGCTCAGGTCTTCAGGAGTGAAGATTTCATCGGGCGTGCGTGACTCGATGAGGAAGCTGCCGCCCGCAGCGGCAGCAATCGGAGATGCAATGACAGCGTCCATTGGCTTGAGGAGTCTCCTTGCTATTTCGCCAGGTTAGCCCGATGCGCCAACCTTACCCCAGCCCCTCAAGTCTCCGCAACCGCCGGTTACCGCGTCGCTTCAAACAGGAACCATGCCCGACGCTCGGCTTCGTCGATCCAGACTTCGATCAAGCTGCTCGTCGCGTAGTCGTTGGCATCGGATGCCACCTGGTGCGCTTCGCGGAGGCTCTTCACCAGCGATCGGTTATCAGACTGCAGCTCCTCCAGCATGCCGTGCGCCGGGACAAACTCGTAGTCGTTGTCCTTAATGCGCTGCAACCGCGCAATCTGCCCGATGGAGCGAATCGTCTGACCGCCAATCTTGCGGACGCGCTCGGCCATCGCATCGGAGATAGCGAAGATCTGATCAGCCTGCTCGTCGAGCAGCAAGTGATAATCGCGAAAATGCGGGCCGCTCATGTGCCAATGAAAATTCTTCGTCTTAATGTAGAGGGCAAAAACATCGGCCAGAAGCGCATTGAGCGCATCCGTCAACTCCTTCACCTGCTCCGGCGTGAAGTCATCCGGATTGCTGGTCTTGGCTGCCTTATTCGACTGCGTTGCGTGGGTTGGCATCTGATCTCCTTTTAGCGAGCGTGGCTTGGGGGTCGGATAAGCGAAGTCCGATGGGGATCCGTTTCGTATCTCGCGTAGTTCTTTTGATGCCACAAACATGCCGCGGGTTCTGTGAAAAACCTGCGCAGGGGTCGAAAAGTTCGAGAGAATTTCACAGAAGCAAAACGGGCGCCATCATCGCGATGGCGCCCGCTTGAGTTTACGGCTTTTTCATAAGAACGAATCCCTACACCTTCAGCGCCGGATGCGCCGCATAGTGCAGCAGCACGGCAACGGCGCAGCTCACAAGCCGAGTTTCCGCGGAGTCCGCGCGGCTGGTGAGAATTGTTGGCACGCGCGCGCCCAGCACGATGCCGGCCAGTTGCGCTCCGCCCAGATATTCGAGCTGCTTGGCGAGCATATTGCCGCTCTCGAGATCCGGAACAACAAGAATGTCGGCCTGGCCCGTGACTGGCGAAACCAGCTTCTTGATCTGCGCCGCCTTGGCGCTCACCGCAGTATCGAAAGCCAGCGGCCCGTCGAGGATGCCGCCGACAATCTGGCCGCGATCGGCCATTTTGCACAGTGCCGCGGCATCGAGCGTGGACTGGATCTTCGGGTTCACCGTCTCCACTGCCGAGAGCAGCGCGACCTTGGGCTCAGGGATACCAAGCGCATGCGCCAGGTCAATGGCGTTCTGCACAATGTGAATCTTGTCCTCGAGCTCCGGCGTAATGTTGATGGCCGCGTCGGTGATGAGCAGCGTCCGCGCGTAGGCCGGCGTATCCATAATGAACACGTGCGAGATGCGCCGCGCCGTGCGCAACCCGGTATCGCGCTGCATGGCCGGCTTCAGCAGCTCATCGGTATGCAGGCTGCCTTTCATCAGCGCCAGCGCATTGCCTGCGCGGCACATGGCCACCGCGATCTCCGCGGACCTGGATTCGGTTTCGGCATCCACGAGAGGAAATGCACTGATGTCGGTCCCAATCTTCGCCGCCAGCGCCTTCATCGCTTTTTCCGGTCCGATAAGCGTGGGTTCGATGAGGCCCGCGGCCGCAGCTTCGACCGCTCCGCGCAACGCCACGTCGCTCATGGGCCAAACCACGGCGGTCGTGATGGCCGGGAGATTCTTGCAGCGCTCAATGAACTTGTGAAAGACGTGGTAGTCCGGCGGATGGCCGACAAGCGGGTCAACGGCAACAGCTTCAGCCAATGTGGCAAGGTCGCTCATGGTTTGCTTCTCCCGGCCGGCGATGCCCATAGCTCCCCGGCCTTACTTAAACATTGTCGCGTGCATTCCGCGAACGGCGTGTGCCTTCGATCACACTTCGGGCTGGAGTCCCTGCATGTGGTATCCGTGGTCCGCGACGCACCTGATCCCTGATGGCCGATTGCGTTTCGTTTCTGGTTTTGATCCTGCGCAAACTCCGCTCTATTCGCGGCGATTTGTGCCATCCCGCGTCGTTGACTCGGCACGAAATTCGGGCCTATACTCGGGGAATACCGGGCCTTCCCCCCAGCCAGCAACGGTCTGCGGCCAGATTGGCGCGCCGCATTCATATAAAAGGAGAGTCTTATGAAAAGACTTCTCGTTATAGCCTTTTGTGCTCTGCTTCTCCGCGGAGTCACTGCGCCATTGTGCTCAGCCCAGAATGGTGGGATAGGTAATTTGCTGAATGGGAAGCAGAAAAAGGGGCAGGACCCCAACGACATCAGCAACGTCGATAAGGACAAGATCGCCCGGATCGAGCAGATGCCCGAGATCCAGGACTCCATTCAGCAGGAATGGGATACGCTGCGCCGAAACGATATGCAGCTGGCTTATGGCATCAACCTGACAGAGAACATGGGATTGTCACAGGACGCCGCTTCCGGCGACTCGTTTGACCGCCAGCGGCTCTACGCCAATCCGGTTGTGCAAAGCTACGTCAACCACATTGGGCAAAGGCTCGTTCCCAAGAACTCCAACAACGTATATACGTTCCGCGTCCTCTACGATCCCATTCCCAAGGCACTCACCCTTTCAACGGGAACCATCTACCTTTCCACGGGGTTGGTTTCCATGCTCGACAGCGAATCGGAATTGTCCTACGTCCTGGCGCATGAAATCGCCCATGTTGAGTTGAGACAGGCTTACCTGCGCATTCGCGACAAGCATGTGGCGGAGGAGTTGGCCAAGGAGAAGGCCGACAAGGAAAAAATGATCACCGACGTGGGCTCCCTGGTCATGGGAGCCGGGTTGGGCGGCGCCATGATCCCGCTTCGGCTCGGTGGACTGCTCGGCGGCAGCGCAGGCCTGGCCACGGGGATGGAGGTTGGCCACTACTTCATTCATCCGCAACTCGAGCCGGTTCTCTGGGCCTCAAAGGAAGAGGACGATGCCGACGATATGGCGGTGAACCTGATGCTCGAAGAGGGCTATGATCCGCGCGAAGTCGCTCGGCTCTTTGGATCGCTCAATCAGGTTGTAACAGCGGACTCGCGCATGGGACTCGGTTTCATGGGCAGCGCGCCGCGCATCAAGGAGCGCCAGGCGCACCTGGATTCGCTCTTTAACGGAGAGTTGAAGGCGGAGATTGAGCTGCGGACCAAGGGCAAGGGATTCAGTCCGAATTCACCCGATTTTGGGCCCGCGATCTCCTCCGTCAAGCGCGATAACGGGATTCTGGCCATGGACTACGATTTATTCGCCGTCGCCAAACGGAACCTGCAAGGCGCGGTGACTGATCGGCCCGACGATCCATACGCGAACTTCTATCTGGCCAAGCTCGAACGGCTCACCGCGCGCACTGCCGATGAGCGGCAGGATGCTCTGAACCATCTGACCACCGCGTTGCGTCTGGACGCCGACCGCGGCGCCATTCCTTCGGCTCATCTGGAGTATGCGGTGGCTTTGATGGAGGCGGAAGACCCCTCCAACCACGATCAGATTTCGAGCGAGCTCAAATCGTATGTCGTCCTTCACGAGCGCGATCACGGTGGATTGCCGGCCGATATGCCGCTCATCTACGACTATCTGTCTGCCTCCGGCGACTCGCGGTGGTATTTGCCCCCGCAATGGTACGACGCACAGCTGACCAACAACCCCGGCTTCACCACCACGTCACCTGAGGCAGTCATCCGCAAGGCCACGTTGCTTGAGGGGCCGGCGACGACACAGCCTTCGTCGGCGTCCTTGGCGTCAGTCAATTCACCCAAGACCAAGCCTGCCGCCGCACATCCCAAGAAACAGCAATAGGTGCGGATTTTGCACGATTCTCCGTGGTAATTCACGCCCGATCTGGTCCATCAGCTTGCGTTACTCTGAGGTCTTATGGGCCAGATCCGCATCCTTCCAGATCAGGTTGCCAACCAGATCGCCGCCGGCGAGGTGGTGGACCGACCCGCCTCCGTGGTCAAGGAACTCCTTGAGAACGCGCTGGACGCCGGCGCCATGCGCATCCGAGTGGAAGTGGAAGGCGGCGGGCGAAAGCTGATCCGCATCTCCGACGACGGCCAGGGGATGAACCGCGACGACGCTCTCCTGGCCTTCGAGCGCCATGCAACTTCCAAACTCCACACCGCGGACGATCTGCTGTCGATTGCGACCCTTGGCTTTCGCGGCGAGGCGCTTCCTTCCATCGCCTCTGTTGCGCGCGTCACGCTCGAGACGGCAACCGGCGACGAAGCAGCAGGCACGCGCATCGAGATTGCCGGCGGCAAAATTCACCGCGTGGAAGATGCGGCTTTGCCTCGCGGTACCACGATCGCTGTCGCCGATCTCTTCTTCAATACTCCCGCGCGGCGCAAATTCCTACGTGCCGAATCCACTGAGCTCGCGCACGTCACCGCGCTGGTCACGCATTACGCGCTGGCGCATCCTGAGAAGCAGTTCGAATTGCTCTCCGCCAGCCACACCATCCTCTCCGCGCTTCCCGCCACGCGCACCGCCGAGCGCATCTACCAGATTTTTGGCAAGGAAACGCTCAGCCAACTGCTTCCTGTCACCGCGGAAACTCAATTAGAGCGTGCCGGCCTTCCCGAGCCGCCACCGTGGAGGAGAGATCCCGATCAGCCCCCGCGCCAGCCCGGCTCTCTGCGGCTCACCGGCTTCTACTCCAAGCCTGAGCTGCAAAAGCTCAACCGCAATTCCATTTACATCTTCATCAACAAGCGCCTCATCCGCGACCGGCTTCTGCTGCATGCGATCACAGAGGCCTATCGCAACGTGATTCCGCCCACCAGCTTCCCGGTGGTTCTTTTGTTCCTTGAAATGCCGCCTGAAGAAGTGGATGTCAACGTTCACCCAGCCAAGACCGAGGTACGTTTTCGACAGCAAAGTCATGTCCACGACTTTGTCCGCGACAGCCTGCGCACGTCGCTCATCCACGCGCGGCCCGCAGCCGAGTTCATTGCCGCAATCGGGTCGCAGCCCACAGCCAGCCCGTCGCTGATGCCCCAGGCAGCATCGCCACTGCCCGGAGTTCCGGACTCCGATCCCGCCAAACCCGCTGATGCCGTAGCTTTCCAACTCACGCCCCGCGTTCCGTCACCCATTCCCGGCTCGCTTCCGTTCGGGGTTGGAGGCCTTCCCGAAGATCGGACCGTTCCCAATCTCGATCTTCAGGCATGGGGCGCGGCAGCAGACGCGCTCCTGGCTCCGGCCTCGGCACAAAGCGCCGGGGATTGCAGCCCAAACCTCAATGGAGCAACAGCTTACGGAAGCAGTCCGACGGTGGCAACGGCTCTGGTTGAAGCCGAGCAGGCTGCCAATTCCCTCAACCATCTCGGCTCACTCAGGCCGCTTGGCCAATTGCGCGATTCCTTCATTTTGGCCGCAGGCGACGATGGCCTCTGGATCATCGACCAGCATGTTGCACATGAGAGGGTGCTTTTTGAGAAGATCCTGCGTGAGCGCCAGGTGGAACGCGTCCAGCGCCAGCGATTGCTGATGCCGATGCTTGTGGAATTGAAGCCGGAACAGATGGTTGTCTTCGCCCGCATCGCTGAGGAGCTTGAAGTGAACGGTTTTGAAGTGGAACCCTTTGGCCCTCAAACACTTGCGGTTAAAGCAGCACCGGTTGGCCTGGACGGCGCCGAGCTTGAGCGTACTTTAGCCGAAGTCATCGATCAGTCCTCTGCTGATTCAGGTGAACCAACTGAAAATGAAGCACTTACCATCCTCCGCTCGCGTATCGCCGCCTCCATCGCCTGCCATTCTGCCATCAAGGTCAATACACATCTTGATCCAAAACGTATAGAATGGTTATTGTTAGAGCTTGCAAAGACCAGTCACCCAACCAGTTGCCCGCATGGACGTCCAATCGCACTTCTGTACTCTTGGAAGGAAATCCAGCGGGCCTTCCACCGAATTTAGGGTCCGGTAGAGACTCCTCGGCGCTTGGAAGGTGGCGGGACGCGCTCTCAGGGGCGCGGGATTTTGGCCGTGATCGGCAAACCTGGAAGCGAGGTTTTCTTTGACAGCAGAACAGTTGGAAGCATCGCGCGCCGAAAGGATGCGCCTGAACGGACGCGGGCAGTTGACTCTGGATGAGACCCGCACCTGGCTGGAGGAGACAGGATTGTGTCTCTTTCTTCCGCGGCGGCAGTTCGCCTCGTTCACTGCCCCTACCTTCGTTGAAGCCGTAGCCGGCGAGCACACACCGTCTCCCGGAGTAAAACTCGTTGCCACCGCTGAGGATCTGCTGGTTCGTCTCGAATCTGAGAGCGTGGCCGTCCGGCTCAATCTGCTCGGCCAGCCGGGTGAGCAGCCAGATTTCGTGGTCGCGGCATGGGTTCTGCCCTACGTCTACGCGCTCCGCGGCGATCGCGACTGGCGGCGCAGCCCCCAGTTGACTGGATCGCGCCAGGTCTCGCAGCTTGCTGTCCAGGCCTACAAACATCTTGAAGCCGGCGACGCCACCATCCCGCAACTGAAGCATGCGCTTGGCCGCGAGGTTTCGGAGTCCGCTGTTCTGCGCGCCATCACCGAGCTCTGGCAGCAATTGCGCATCATTCCCGTGATCTCGGCGCCAAACAAAACGCCGCAGTGGCAGCTTCTGCGTACCCGCTACCAGAAGGCCATCGCCGAAGGCGCGTCTACGTCTCAAGTCACCGCAATCTCAGTTCTCGCTTCCATCTATCTGCAGGCCGTGATTGCAGCCAGTATGGAAGAGGTGGAGATGTTCCTTGCTCCACTCACCGCACGCAGCAAGGTGCGTGAAGTGCTCCGCGGATTGGTCGCCACGCGCCAGGTACATTCGCTCGCGCTCGGCCACGCTCCACACTTTTATGTCGCTGGAACGCTGCCCGAGTTTGCCGCAGCTCCCACGATGTACGCGAGCTCGTCGATGCCCGCTTCGTCGCACTTCCTGCGTTCCTATGAGCATGAGGAAGCGGTTCGCATTCCAGTCGCGTCCAGGCCTGCGCCACAGTTTGCATCGGCTCCTCTACCGCCACCCAAGCCTGCTGAGCCGGTCATCGAGCCCTCGGCACAGCCCAGAGAAACGGCATCCGCTTCACGGCCGCGCTTTAGTCATCAGCCAGCGCATGCTCGCGATCGCAAACCGGCGCAGAAGTCCGCCGCCGGCCGCATCGCCCGCCGACCCAGCCGCGATGCGCGTAGCGCTTCACCGCGCGCCAATGGCAGCTCGCGTCACGGACAGGTTTCGCGCTGGACGAAGAGCGCAGCGGCAAACGGCAAGCGCCGCGCCGTCAAGAGCTCGTCCAACGGGAACGGCATTCATTCGAACGGCCACTCCCGCACGGACAATGGCGCCAACGGCTTGCGTAAGGCAAAGACTTCCACGTCGAGAACGTTGCGCAACGGCCACTCTACCAATGGAAAGCCCGCGGCCAAGTCCGTCCGGCGCGCTGATGCCTCCCGCAAAGGTACGCGGACTGATGCACGCAGCGGCCGCAAGCCGGCGCTAACGGCCTCCACAAAGGCAGGCAACCGCTCGCGCTATGGCTTCACCGCTTCCTCCAATCGGCGATCGAAGAAGCGCGGATGAACGGGGAAGAAAAGCGCACTGCTGCTCCTCACAGTGCCCCGAAGATCATTGTCGCGATCGACGGACCAGCCGGCGCCGGGAAAAGTACCATCGCCCGTCACCTGGCGCGTCACTTTGGCCTGCTCAATCTTGAGACCGGCGCGATGTATCGCGCCTTCGCCCTCAAGGCTCTGCGCTCGGCAGTCCCGGTGGATGATGCCAAGGCTCTTGAAGAGCTTGCCCACGAAACTGAAATCCGTCTCGAGCCGGGCGAGGAAGAGAATCTGGTTCTCCTCGACGGCGAAGACGTCACCGGCTTGATCCGCAATCCGCTGGTCACTGAAGCTGCTTCGCGCGTGAGTGTGTTTCCCGCGGTGCGCTCCTGGATGGTCCGCCTGCAACAACAGGTCGGGGCACGCGGCGGAGTGGTCATGGAAGGCCGCGACATCGGCACTGTCGTTTTCCCCCATGCGGAAGTCAAAATCTTTTTGGACGCAGCGCCTGAAGTACGCGGCCAGCGCCGCTATGAGCAGATCGGCCAGAAGGGCGCCACGGCCGCGCCGCCGCCTGAAGAAATCCTCCGCGACCTGCGTGCCCGCGACGAGCGCGATCGCAATCGCAAGGACTCACCGCTCAAGCCCGCGTCCGACGCTGTCATTCTCGACTCCACGAACATGTCGCTCGAGCAAGCGCTCGCCGCGGCCGAGGCCATTGTCGCGCAGAAGCTCGGCGAGCCGCGTCCGAACCCGCAGCCCCGCTAGCTTTCTCTTTCACTTCTTCTTTCGCTCTTTCAATTCTTAACTCCCCCTCTAACCCGATGCGATAGGCTTTTGATATGGAGTTGACCTGCAGCCGCTGCCATCAGACCGTCCAGCCGGAGGATTGCTTTTGCCCCTTCTGCGGTCTGCCCCAGCTTGTCTACACGGCGGACGGATCGGCCGTGCCGGGCCAACCCGAGCGCGCAGGCGAGCCGGTTCGCGATGCGGGCTCGGTCGACTGGAAGGCTGCTCTGCGCCTGGCTCTGATGCTGGCTGTTCCCGCCGGCGCAATCTGCTCCATGTACTCTCCCGCAGGGATTCTGGGATTGCCGCTGATGGCTGGCGCCGGCGCATGGACAGTTGCCCTCTACATGCGTGGCCGCCGTCCCGCCTGGGTCACCATTGGAGCCGGTGCGCGCATCGGCCTGGTTACCGGCATTCTCGGCGGATGGACCGCGGCCTTCACGACCGCGATTTCGCTCTACGCCATGCGCTTCTGGCTGCATCAGGGCACTGCCATCGACGATCTCTGGCAGACGGCCGTGAATCAAGGCATGCAGCAACTGGTTTCCGCGGGCTCAGTCGACGCACAGGCTATAGCGAATATCAAGGCGCTGATGCTTTCATCGGAAGGCCGTGCCGGCCTGATGCTGTTTTATACCGCCGTACTGGTGGTCATCGTCCTGGGCTTTTCCGTTGCCGGCGGCGCGCTTGGCGCGCGTTTCCTTGGCCGCCCACGCAGGATCGAGCAGTAGACCGCATAGACCCAATGGTTTCTTCGCACTTGACCTTAATCCGGCGATTCGGTATGTTTAGACTCATGAGTTTGATGCTCACCAAGTCGGCGTGTCGGGCGTGTTGTTCAACGTCACACCGGCCTTGTTGTTGAGCGGATTTCAGACTCAGCCGATTCACCTCAGGGCCGCGTGACAGCACAGTTGCTGGCGCGGCTTTCGTGTTTTATGCCGGTGAATTCAAATCACACCCCAAATCAGAACTCTTTGACGGAACCATGACATTTCTTCTCCAAACACGGCGCCCCGTACCTGCCTCCCCGCAGGCAGGCGGCTGTCGCTGCCGTTGCTGTTGTTGTAGCCGCTAGAATCCCCCTTTTCAATCTTCATTTGAAGCGCACTCGGACCGTTCCTGGACATTTCCCCGGAGCGCGCTCACTTCCCAGAGCCAGCATAAGCAGGCATGGCCAAACCTTCAGGAGACGCAGATGACCATTCAGCAAAAGCTCTATCGGGTTCTTTTTGTTCTATTCTTTGTGGTTGCCCTTGGTGCAGCGCTTGCAGGTGCACAGATTGTCGGAGGCAACGTTGGCGGCACCATTCACGACTCCACTGGGGCCGCATTGGCAGGCGCCACCGTCACCGTCCGCCAAACCGACACCGGCGCCACTCGTACGCTCGTAACCGGCTCTGATGGCCGCTACGCAGCTCCCAGCGTGCCGGTCGGTCACTACACCATTTCTGCCACGCACGACGGCTTTCAGCCGGAGGCGCGGACCGGCATCGTGCTGGTTATCGGGCAGAGCGTGCAGGTGGACATCACGCTGGGCGTAAGCGCGGTTCGCGAAACGGTCGTCGTCAACGCGGGAGATCCCGTTGTGAACACGACTTCGCAGCAAACCGCGGGCCTCGTCGACGAGCGCCAGGTCAAAGAACTGCCTCTGAATGGACGCAGCTTCGATCAGTTGCTGACCCTTAATCCCGCCACCGTGAACTATACGGGCGAGCGTTCGGGCAGCATCGGCACCTCAAACTCCTCGGTGGGCAACATGTTTTCAGTCGGCGGCCGCCGGCCGCAAGACAATCTCTTCCTCCTCAACGGAATCGAGTACACAGGAGCCTCGCTCATCAACGTCACCCCCGGTGGAACCAGCGGCCAACTGCTTGGCGTCGATGCGGTGCGCGAGTTCAACGTCGTCTCCGACACCTATGGCGCCAGCTACGGAAAGCGCGACGGAGCGCAAGTCTCGATCGTCACCACCTCGGGAACCAACGAACTGCATGGCACGGCATTCGAATTCATCCGCAACAGTGCGCTCGACGCCCGCAACTTTTTTGACCAGGCGACCATTCCTGAATTTCAGCGCAACCAGTTTGGCGGAACACTCGGCGGCCCCATCCGTAAAGACAAGCTCTTCCTCTTCGGCAACTATGAGGGATTCCGTCAGGCCTGGGGCCTGAGCGACGTCACGCTGGTTCCTGACAATGAGGCGCGACTGGGCTACCTGCCCTGCGCCCAGGTCACGCCGGCGCCGAACCCGTGCCCCACGTCAGGGCTGGCCAATGTGGGCGTGAACTCGGCCGTGGCCCCGCTGCTGAACCTCTGGCCCGTTGAGAACGGACCCGAGCTTCTCTCCAACGGCAAACCCAGCGGCATTGCGGAAGCGTTCAGCCATCCGCCGCAACACATCAACGAGGACTTCGGCACCACGCGCTTCGATGACAATCTCGGCAGCAAGGATCTGCTGTTCGGCGTCTACACCATTGATGCGAGCTCCGCGACTTCGCCCTCGGCCAATCCCCTGAGCTACATCAACGAGAGCTTGCGTGAGCAGGTGGCGAGCATTCAGGAGCAGCATGTCATTTCGCCTTCGCTGCTCAACACCGCGCGCTTCGGCTACTCACGAGGCAGCTACTTCTTTACCGGACTGGTGCCTGTGACCGGCGTGCCGGGATGGGTCTCAGGAGATCCGGTTGGAGCCATCGTCATCAGCGGCAGTACTGCCTCAAACGGCGCTTCCTCCATCACCGGCGCGGGCGCTAACGTGGGCAGCAACAACCGCACCGCGCGCAATCTCTTTACTGAAGACGATCACATCTATTGGTCGAAAGGCCGCCAGCAGATCGAGGCCGGTGGATGGTTGCAGCGCGTGCAGGCCAACGATCTGCTCGCGCAGGACCAGTACGGCCAGGCCTCCTTCAGCACGGAGCAGACGTTCCTGAAAGGCACTGTGGCAACCTTCACCCTGGTTCCCGCACCCACCGCGCTCGGTTGGCGCTCGTTCGAGGGCGCAGGCTTCTTTGAAGACACCATCAAGGTCACTCCGCGCTTCGAGCTGCGCGCCGGCTTCCGTTCTGAATCCACCAGCGGATGGAACGAATCGCAGGGTCGCGCCTCGAACTATCAGATCGTCAACGGCGTCCTGCAAACTACGCCTGTGGTTGGCAGCTCCGCGCTCTCGACCAACCGCGCGAAGTTCCTGCCCAACCCGCGCCTGGGCTTTGCCTGGGACGTGCGGGGTGACGGCAAAACCGCCGTCCGTGGGGGCATCGGCCTTTACCACGGCCTGCTTGACACGCTCGACTACCGGTTCGATCAGACCGCGCCCTTCAATACAGCGGAGTCCATCAAGTCCATCGCCGTTTCGAGTCTCAACTTCACGGCCGGTGTTCCGCCGCCGCCCACGGCCAAGGTTTCGCCGAGCAATGTGCAGCCCGATATCTCTACGCCGGCCGTGATCACGTGGAGCTTGCGCGTCGAGCAGGAGATTGCGCCAAACACTTCGCTCACAGTCGGCTACGTCGGATTTCATGCCTATCACCAGATCCTCTCTGAAGATATGAACGAGCCCACGCCGGCCTACGCATCAACGGGCCAGGTCTACTACCCTTCGACGACCGACGTGAATCCGAATCTTGCCAATTCCACTTCGTGGGTCTCGCAGGGCACGGGCCTTTATAACGCGCTCGAGGTAGACGCCCGGCACAGCTATGCAAACGGATTTCAGCTCCGCGGCAACTACACCTGGTCAAAAAATCTGGACGACGGCTCGGCGTGGAACACCAGTGTCAGCGGAAACACTCCCGCATTTGTTTCCTTCCCGCTCAATCCGAAAGTTGACTGGGGTCCGGCGGCGACCGACGTGCGCGAGTCATCTTCAATCAACGGCAGCTACGATCTTCCCTTTGGGCCCGGCCGCCACTTCCTGAACAGCTCTTCAGGCCCGGCGAGCTACTTCGTCGGCGGCTGGACCGCCAGCGCCATCGTCGCCATCCAGACCGGCTTCCCTTTCTCGCCTCAGCTCGGTTATAACCCTCCCGGCAACGGTGACTCGCGCAATCCGATCCGTCCCAGTTGGAACCCGAACTTCACCGGCAACCTCTATCCGCACACGGTCGGCGAGTGGTTCAACCCCAACGCCTTCATCCCCCCAACGGTCACTGTGGGCACCACCACCTACGGAACCTACGGCAATGTGGGGCGCGACTCGCTTGTCGGACCTGGGCTCAAGGAGCTGGATTTCTCCGCGGTGAAAGACACCCACATCACCGAGAGGCTCAACCTGCAGTTCCGTGCCGAATTCTTCAACATTCTTAACCACACCAACTTCATCACGCCGAATGAGGTGGTCTACTCTTCGGCGACGCAGTTGTCACCCACCGCGGGCGTCATCACCGCAACCTCCAACACCTCGCGCCAGATCCAGTTCGGCGCCAAGCTGCACTTTTAGCGGCCACGCCCCAGGATGTGACCCAACAGCAGGGCCGGCGACTTCCGCCGGCCTTCTCTTTTGCCCGTTCCCTTCCGCCCCCGTCTGAGATCATCGACAAGTGCGCCTCCGGGCGCGGAGGCCTGATCGGAAATGAATGAGGGGGCGGGAATGAGGGAAATTGTTACCTATGTCTTTGGGCTGGCCCTGTTGGGCAATGCGGCCCTTTTCGTGCCCCAGGCGCTCGCCGTCTGGCGGAAGAAAAGCGACGAGGGCGTTTCGCTCATCACCTTTGGCGGCTTCTGCGTTTTGCAGGTGATCGGAGTCGTCCACGGCTTCTACGAGCACGACAACTCCCTCATCATCGGCCTCGGCGTCAGTTTTCTCACCTGCGGAACCGTTACCCTCCTCACCATCGTCTATCGTCTCCGCCGCCTGCGCGCCGCTGCCACCAACTGACGCAGGCCCTTCCGCCGCGGCCCGATCTGCGACCAAAGGCTAGTGACCCCCATCACATCGTGGCTGTGGAAGGATCGGTACGACAGTTGTGTGTGGTCCGGGTTATACTGCTCTTCCCCGGCGAGTATGCCGCCGCGCGCTTAGGCAGTTTTCGCTGCGCGGCCGCCAAAAGCAGAAGGAGGTCCCGATGCGCATCACCGACACCATTGGAGCGATCCTCAAACACAAAGGCTCAGTCAAGGTCCTGTCCATCGCCCCCGAGCAATCGGTGCACGAAGCTCTTTCGCTCATGTCCACATACGACATTGGCGCGCTAATGGTCATGTCCGGCCCGCGCTTGCTCGGCATCCTCTCTGAGCGCGACTACGCGCGTAAAGGCATCCTGCTGGGTCACCACGCTCGCGAGACACAGGTGCTGGAGATCATGAGCAGCCCCGTCCGCTCGGTCACCCCCCTGCATACCGTCGACGAGTGCATGACCCTCATGACCGATCACCGCATCCGCCACCTGCCGGTGCTGGAGGGCGACACAGTTGTCGGCATCGTCTCCATCGGCGACCTGGTCAAGTGGGTCATCTCCGGCCAGGAACACGCCATCCAGGCGCTCGAAGGCTACATCACCGGCGCCTATCCGGGATAGAACCGCATGTGCCGCAACATCAAAATGCTCTTCAACTTCGATCCTCCTGTCACCGACGAGGAGGTGCGTGCGTCGTCGCTGCAGTATGTGCGCAAAGTGAGCGGCTTCAATAAGCCGTCGAAGGCCAACGAGGAAGCTTTTAATGCCGCGGTCGATGAGATCGCGGCGGCCTCGATGCGGCTGCTTAGCCAGCTTGAGACGCAGGCGCCGCCGCGCAATCGCGAAGAAGAAGCGGCGAAGGCGAAGCTGCGAAGTCTGGCGCGGTTTGGCTCGTGAAACCCTGGGGCACCTGACGCTGGAGCGGCAGACCAAACATTTGAATTGTCATCCTGAGCGAAGCGAAGGATCCGCGGTTGCTCTTTCTGAGGACTAGACCAGCTCGGCCAACGAGTTTCTCCCACATCAACCCAGAAAAATTCCCGCAATCGATGCCGAGATCAGATCGCGAAAAACACCGCGGGCGAAACGCGGAATCGCCGGCTGAGATGCTCGATATGCGTCGCGTTCAGCTTGCGCTTGCCCGACAGGATCTCTGAAACCACGCTTTCCCCTCCCAACTCCCGGGCCAGATCGCGTTGCTTTAACCCATGCCGGTCGATCAAAAATCGCAGCACATCGGCAGGCGATGCGTTGGGAAACGAATAGCGCTCTTCCTCATAGCGCTCGATCAGAAGCGTCAATAGTTCGATCGCCTTCACCTGGGCGCGCGTCGGGTGCGGCTCGGCAGTCAGCCGGTAAAGAGCCTTCGTATACGCGGCAAGCTGATCCTCGGACTCAATTAAGTGCGGAGCACCGCGTTCAATCATCCTCGCCGGGTTTGCTAAAACTGTAGCCATTCCGCCCTCCGCTTCGGCGTCAAATCGCACCACCGGTCGTACTCCTTGTGCGTCATGAACGATCCGATGTAGACATGCCCCATCGTCAACCGCCTGTCAATCACCTTCGCATAGTGCACGGCGGCAACGAGACGATATCGGTTGTGTCGTATATTGAAAACCACAAAGCCGTCGACGTTGTCGGCATCGGGAAATGCCTGCCTCAGTTCCTCAAAACTCCGCCATCGTGCCGTTTTGACGATCTTGGCCCATGCACCGATCTCCCGGGCGGCCTCACGATACTTTTCGCCGGCGTCCTGCAGGCGTTTGATCGTGACGATGTGCACTTTTCAATCGTACTTCGCAATTTGCGAAGTGTCAACTTCCTACCCCAGAAAAATCCCCGCAATTGACGCTGAGATCAGGTTGGCCATCGTTCCTGCCAGCATCGCGCGCACGCCCAGCCGCGCCAGGTCATTGCGCCGCTCAGGAACCAGCGCGCCAATGCCGCCGATCTGCATCCCGATCGACCCCAGGTTGGCGAACCCGCACAGAGCGAACGTGGCAATGGTGAATGAGCGTGGTAAAAGCGTCGCCTTCTGTGCGCCCAGCGCGATGTAGGCGACCACCTCATTCAATGCCATGCGCGTTCCCAGCAGGTTGCCGATTGCCGGGCAATCGCGCCACGGCACGCCAATCAGCCAAGCCACCGGCGCGCCAACAAATCCCAGAATCTGCCCCAGGCTCGCAGGGATCCAGTGCGTGTACGGCATTCCATGGAACCAGCTCAGCATCATGTCAAGCAGCGCCACCAGCGCCAGAAAGCTCACCAGCATGATGCCCACATTCAAGGCCAGCTTGGCTCCGTCGATCGTCCCGCGCGCAATGGCGCCAATCAAATTCTCGTCGGCATGCATCTCGTCCTTGGGAATAATGACCTTACCCTCGGTCGCCGGCACTTCCGTTTCCGGCACCAGCATTTTGGCCATCAGAATCGTTCCCGGCGAAGTCATGATCACCGCCGACAGCAGATGCCGCGCTTCGACACCCTGAGAGATATACATGGCCATGATGCCGCCCGAGACGTGCGCCATGCCGCTGGTCATGATCGTCATCAGTTCGCTGCGCGTGGCCTTCGACAAAAACGGCCGGATCGTCAGCGGTGCCTCCGTCTGCCCCATGAAGATGCTGGCCGCCACGTTCATGCTTTCCGCGCCGGAGATGCGCATCGTCTTCAGCATGATCCACGCCATACCGCGAATGATGATCTGCATCAATCCAATGTGATAGAGCACCGCGAAGAACGCCGAGATAAAGATGATCGTCGGCAGAACCTGGAATGCAAAGATGGCGCCCTTGTTCGCTCCCAGCAAATTGCCGAACGCACCGGAGTTCGGCAGCCCAAGCTGCCCGAACAACACCTGCGTTCCCGCGAACGTCGCGGACAGCATGTTCGTCACTACGCCGCCCGCCCAGTTCATTACAATCTGCCCGAGGCCAAAGCGCAGCACCAGAAAGGCAAATGTGATCTGCAACCCGAGCCCCCACAGAATCGTGCGCCAACGGATGCGCCTGCGGTCCGTCGAGAAAAGCCATGCGGCCGCGAGCACCGCCAGAATTCCCAGCACGCCTGTAAATCGACCCAATGCGAATCTCCTCGCCTTTAAATCGAAGGACTTTGGATAACCTTAAATCATCCTGTGGACGGAGGAAACGCGAAAATCGGCCCCACCGCGGGAATTTCGGGAGGTTCACATGGACAACGCCGCTCTCTACTCGTTGATGGCTCGCTTTCGCTACGGAATCGTGTCCAGCACTTCAAGTGCCGGAACCCCTCAATCGGCGCTCGTCGGCATCGCCACAACTCCTGAGCTCGAGATCGTTTTCGACACCGTGAAGTCTTCGCGAAAGTACTCCAATCTCATTGCCCGGCCCTCATGCTCGTTTGTCGTCGGTGGTTGGGAGTCAGAGCAGACCGTTCAGTTCGAAGGGATCGCCATGGAACCTAAAGGCGACGAGCTTCGCCGCTACCAGCAGGCGTATTTCGCCGCCTGGCCCGACGGCCCTTCGCGCATGAGCTGGCCCGGAATCGCTTACTTCGTCGTGCGCCCTCGCTGGATTCGCTCGAGCGACTTCGACCAGAACCCGCCGCTCATTGAAGAGAAGACGTTCCCGGCCTGACCTGAGCAATCAGCATTCGCAAAGCTACTGACGCGAGATCGAAGCGAGATGCGCCTCCGCATTTTCTTTCGTGAACACCTGCCCCACGAGCGGCACTGCGTGCGGCGGAGTTTTGGAAAATACGATCGCCCGCTTCAGAATCTCCACCGGCTCAGCCAGCATCTCCGGCTTCGTCGCGTACACCGTTGCGACAGGCTCTCCTTTTTCGACCTTCGCCCCGCGCCGCGCATGAAACAAAATCCCCGCATGCGGATCGACCGGCTCTCCCGCCTTCTCACGCCCCGCGCCGGTCCTCTGCACAGCCCAGCCCAGCGCCGTCGTATCCATCTCCGCGACGCACCCGCTCTCCCACGCCTCCACCACTTGCGTCGCTCCCGGTTTATGAAAAGCGCTCATGTCGTCAAAGATGCTCACATCGCCGCCCTGCGCGTCGACCATCTTCATAAACGCCGCGAGTGCCGCACCGTCATCCAGCGCAGCTGCGGCAAGCGTGTAGCCGGTCTTCGCCGACTCCGCTTTCCCGCCCAGATGAATCATCCATCCGGCCAGAGTCAGCGACAGCTCGCGCAAGTCTTCACTCCACGCTGGCCGCTCGCCGCGAAGCAGTTCTACGCACTCCACAAGCTCAATCCAGTTGCCCGCGGCGCGCCCCAGCGGCTGGCCCATGTCGGTCAATAGCGCCACCGTCTCCGTCCCCGCGGCCTCGGCAGTCGCCACCATCAGAGCCGCCAGAAACTCTGTGTCCTCCATCTTGCGCAGGAACGCCCCCGAGCCTGTCTTCACGTCGAGAACCAGCCCGTCCAGCCCCGCCGCCAGTTTCTTGCTTAAGATCGACGCGCAGATCAACCCCGGATTTTCTACTGTGGCTGTCCGGTCACGGAGCGCGTAGAGTTTGCGATCGGCTGGCGCCAGTTGGTCGGTCTGCCCGATGATCGACGCGCCGCATTTCTTGATCACCGCTTCGAACTCGGCCAGCGTCAACGCCGTCCGATAGCCGGGAATCGCTTCGAGCTTGTCGAGCGTCCCGCCCGTGTGCCCCAGCGCGCGGCCGCTGATCATCGGCACGGCCACACCACACGCCGCCGCCAGCGGAGCCACCAGAAAACTGGTCTTGTCGCCCACGCCGCCCGAGGAATGCTTGTCGACTGTCTTCCTGCCCAGCCCTGTTGGCGAAAACTTAACGCCCGAGTCGCGCATAGCCAACGTCAGCGCCCGCGTCTCATTGAGCGAAAGCCCTCTGATCCACGAAGCCATCAGCCAGGCCGCCAGCTCGGCCTCGGGAATCGACCCATTCGCCGCGCCCGCCGCTACATACTCAATCTCGCGCGCATCCAGCTCCCCGCCGTCGCGCTTCCTGCGGATGATGTCAATCATGTGCAGTGGTGAAAGAGCGGAAGCCTCGGCCGAATTGCTGTTGTGCTGCATCATAGGTTCACTGCCCTACTTCAGTTTCAACTCCGACCCCAACGGCAGGAGCTCGCTGAAGGCCATGGTGCGCGTTCCGTCCGGCGACCGGAAAAATCACCGGCGCGGCGGGATCGATAAACTCCGCCAGCACCTGCCTGCACGCGCCGCACGGAGGGCTGGCCTTTCCATTGAGGTTCACAATCGCTGCGGCAGTAATGCGAATCTTCGGGCCGAATTGAGAGACCGCCCGCGCCACCGCTGCGCGCTCCGCGCAAATCGTCAAACCATAACTCACGTTTTCTACATTCGTCCCCGTCACCGTTTCGCCGTTTGTCAGTCGCAGCGCCGCCCCCACACGAAACTCCGAATACGGCGAATAAGAATTCCCCGCGGCCTTCCGCGCCATTTCCAGCAATGGCTCGAGCTCTGGTTCAGTTGATTCCTTCATCGTCAAGGCGTCCTCGCGTTCTCCAAAGGGAAGAATTAGAGGCTAATGCATCACGACCTCCCGTGTACACCCGCCCCCGGGAGCAACCTCCGAATCTCTAGCCGCCGATAGAAGTCTGAAATATCCCGGCAAAGATACAGACCATCTCAATCACTATTGGCCACACGATCACCATCGCAACAAACCAGCCTGATCGTGTCCAGAAACTTCCCGGCGCTCCGGCGTAGACAACCAGGATTAACAGCATGTTGGCGAGATAGGCCGTATCCAACCCAAGGATGCAGGCCCGCGTGGGCGCAATCCGCTGCCGGCGTAGGAGCAGCAGAACGCCGCTCGCGATCATCACGCCAAAGCCAAGTCCGAGCACCGCGAAACGCTGCCAATCGCTGGTTCCGGCCAGGTGCAGCAGGAAGGGCGCTCAACCAGCGTCGTCCCGCAGACCGACAGGCCAACCACGATCCAGATCGCGCGTCTTCCTGCCGCCGTCGAAGGCCGAGGGGAAAAAAGCGCGCGCAGCCGCAGCCAGATCATCGGAAAGGCCAGAAAGGCTGGCGCGCCGGCAAGAAAGTGCCACCAGTTGCCTTGGTTGCCGGGAACTCGCAGCGTGACCGCATCCCACGGCGATGTGTCGAATGCAAACGGCAAGAAGGCGACCGCTCCAGCGGCCAACCAAACAACAAGCAATGCTGCGTTCGCCCATGCCGGACCTTGCTTGTCTTCAGGCCACACCACTCCTTCGCCTTGCGCGAAGCTCACTTGTTTCTCCACGGTGACCCCCAACCCAGCTACGCAGAAGGGCACAATCTCGTTCTGTGGGCCGGGTTTTGCGAATCAGTTGGGGCTGCGCAAACTTGCTAACTTGCTTCTCTGCTCCCGGCATTTCCCAGCAACCGCTCGACCTCGTCGTGCAGACGCGCGGTGATCGCCGCCTCGGTCTCTTCAGGGCCAAAGGAAATAGCCTCGCCCACATGGATTTCGACCGACCCCGACCGGAACCAGTGGCGCTGGTGCGTTTTCAGCTCACCCAGTCCGCGCATGGCTACAGGCAGCACGGAAACATAGCTCTGCTTCGCCAGCAATCCAATGCCCGTCCGGAATCGCGCCATCTTGCCATCGGGCGAGAGCGTTCCTTCGGGGAAGACCAGTACGTTGTAGCCGTGGTCCAGAGCCTTGCCGGCGTGGGCAAAGCTCCGCTGGAAATCGCGCTGGTGGGGCAGCGGGAACACATTGAATAGCGCCGTTACCAGCCAATACGCAGGCGGCCCAAAGATATAAAAGCCTTTCTCTCCCGGCTTCCATGGATTTCTCCAATGCCGGAAGTCATCGAGCATCTCGCCCAGCATCGCCACGGCCATGCGCCTGCGATATGGCGCAGGAAGGGCGTACGCGATGAAGACTCCGTCATACGACGTGACGTGGTTGGCCACGATGAGCAGCGGTCCCCCTGGGAGCGGCTTTTCCGGACCCGCGACCCGCGGCGCGACCAGCAGCCAAGTCATCGGGCGCAGCACCGCCTCAACAAACGCCGCGCGAATCCACTGGAACGGTTTCCACCACGGCCACTCGGGATAGAGAAAATGCCGTCGCGGCAACTCTATCGGCGGCGCAGTTGTTGATGGTTGTTGCGCTTCGCCCGCATCCTGGGCCGCCTCCCGCGCTGTAACGGGTTCGCCCTGCAGATCATCCCGCTGCCGCCCATCCAGTGAAGCCGCCTCAGCCGGCGCGATAAACCCTCGAGGCGCCTCTGTTTCCGCTGTCCCGCCAGCCACAACCTTCCGCAGCTCTCCCAGCGTCTGCACCTCTTCCAGAAGGCTTGTACCCGAAACAATTCCCAGCCGTTCCTCGATCGCCGAGGCCAGCTGCACGCGCCCCAGACTGTCAAGATGCAGATCCTCGGTGAGCCGCAGCTCGTCGCCGACGCCCGGATGTGCTTCTCCGGTAATCTGCGCAATCAGCGCCAGCAACCAGTCCGACGATGGCCCAAATGCATGGTCTCCGTTCGTTGCCGCCCTGCCGCTGGATGGTGTCGCGGCTGCCGTCTGGATGCGCGCGAGCCACGCGGCAACCGGCTTGCGCTTTACTTTTCCAGTTGACGTCCGCGGAAGATCCGGCTCCGGCCACAGCACCCAGCGCGTAATGCGCTGGAACTCCGGCAGCGTGGCATTCGCGCGCTCGATCGCCGCCAGCGCGCAATTTCCCGAACCGCGGCAAGCCAGGACCGCGCAGGGCTCCGGTCCTGTGGGAGTGTCCATAGCGACAACGGCACACGCCGCAACATCGGGCTGCTCCTCGATCGCCGCTTCAATGTCTTCCGGGTGAATGTTTAACCCCGCCGCAGTGACAATCACTTCGCTCTTCCGGCCCAGGAATTTAAGCTCGCCACTTTCCGTCCGTTCGGCGATGTCCCCCGTTGCCAGCCACTCGTCCTCGCGCGGGCGCATCGCACCGCCTTCCCATGTGGCGGCGGAGATGACCGCACCCCGCACGAGCACTTCACCGTCGGGCCCGAGCTTGACCTCGGTCCCCGCGACCGGCTTGCCGATCGTTCCCTCGGCCACGTGAAAAGGATGATTCAGCGTGATCATGGCCGTTGTCTCGGTCATGCCGTAACCCTGCACGAGCACGAACCCGAGTGCGTTCCAGAACTGCTCAAGCGGGCCCGGCAGCGTGCCGCCGCCGCAAACGAAGACCAGGAACTTCAGCCCGAATTCGCGATGCACCTTGCGGAAGCGCCACCAGCGATGCCAGCCGGCGGGCTTCTTGAGCGACTCCGCTACGCGTTCGGCGAGGCCGTCGTGCGTCGCTTCAAGATGCGCCTTGAGCACCGCCAGAACCCGCGGCACCGCCGCAAGCACTGAAATGCGCTCGTCGTGGATCTGCTCGATGAGCCGCGGCGCTGCCAGCCTGCTCTCGAAATGTACTTCGGCCCGAAGAAGCGGTGGAACCCAAATGCCCAGGGCCTGGCCAAAGACGTGGCTCAGCGGCAGCGTATGCAGAATGCGCAGCGGATGAACCAGCTGCTCGTACCGCATGTACGGTTTGGCGCCCTCTTCGATTGGAACCATGCTGGCCAGCACGTTGCCGTGGGTAAGAACAATTCCTTTGGGATCGCCGGTTGTTCCGGAAGTGAACAAGATTTGCAGCGGGGTCTGGTTCGACAGGCCGGAGATGGCGCCCAACTCCTCGGCCGGGACCTCGCTTTGCCAATCTTCAAATGCGAGCGAAGGAAGCTTGGGATCGCCACGGGCCGCAGCCAGTTTGGCCAGAAGCACCGCGTTGCCGATAACCAGCTTCGGTTTCGCGTCCGCCGCCACGCGCGCCGCAAATTCAGCGGTCCCAAATGCGTCGAGTGGCACGGCCAGTACGCCGCGCAGTACGCAACCGTGCAGGGTGCGCGAGCCATTCGGCGCTGTTTTCTCCCCAGATAAGAACGCGGTCGCCTTCAGTGATGCCTCGCTTTTCGAGTAGCGCAGCAAAACGGCCAGCAAGCCGTGCCAGTTCGCCATACGTCGTCACTCGCCGGCGATTCCCCTGATACCGCACAACGGCAATCTCGCCGTCAAGGCGGCGAAAATCGTCGATGATTGTGGCCAGGTGATCGCGCATCGCGGTGATAGCTACAGTATTTTCGATTCCGATCCTTGCGGAAAGCTCCAGGCAAAATGGCCCTTCCCCAAAGAAGAAGCCACCCAGCGCGACCCAAGAACGGCAATAAATGAATCGAGAATGCTTTCGTTCATCGTAGCAGCGGCGCGGTGGCTGACAAGAAATGATGTTTACACTTGCGGCTTATCGAATCAGTGCCGATTTTCCGCGCCACAGTACAAATTGTTCCTGAAAAATTTCGCGCCTGATAACGCAGGTTGTGATACAAACGGAAACAATCTCATCCGTTTGGGGACCCCTCATCGGCCGAGGTTTGCGGTGCCTGCGGTGTCCGACTTCCTTGATAGCCGTGTTCTTGCGTTCGATGTCGGCGGCAGCCACGTTGCTGCCGCGGTCTGTTGTGCAGCGGACTTCAGCCTCGGCTCCGTCGCCAGTGCGCCTCACGCGTCCGTGTCTACTTCCGGCGCTTTCATTGATCTCCTCATTAACCTGGGAATGAAAGCCCGCATCGGCCACGAAGGGGTCATCGGGGCGATGCTTGCGGTGCCCGGCCCGTTCGATCTTCAGGCTGGCGTGAGCCTTATGCGCCATAAACTGCCCTATCTCTATGGAATCGACCTGCGCCAGGGGCTAGCCGAAGGATTTGGCTTCGAGCCCGCACATGTACGCTTTCTCAACGACGCCGACGCGTATCTGCTGGGCGAAATTGGCGCCGGAGCGGCGCGCGGCTTCAGCCGAGCCGTTGGACTCACCCTGGGAACAGGAATCGGTTCAGCGTTTGCGGTCAACGGCGATCTCGTGACCGAAGGGCCTGGCGTGCCAAGCAGCGGCGAAATCTGGAATCTGCCCTACCAGGGGGGGATTGTCGAGGACTTTATCTCGTCGCGAGCCATCGTGGGAAACTACGAGCGCCGCACCGGTAAGAAGCGCGAAGTAGTCGACCTTGCTGCCGCCGCCGATTCCGATCCGGCCGCGCAACAGGCCTTTACCGAATTCGGCCAGCATCTTGGGGCTGTTATTCGCACGCTCCTCGCCGGGTTTCACGCCGACGTAATTGTATTGGGCGGCGGAATTGCCCGATCTGCCAATCTTTTCTTGCCGGCAGTGCGAACCGAGATCGGCGAATCCACGACCCAGTTACGCGTCTCGGAGCTCAAGGACAAAGCCGCGCTCGTCGGTTGTGGCGTGGCAGCTTTCCGCACGCAAGGCGGCACGCCTGATCCGGGCAAGTCCACGCCAGTGCAGGACGCGTGATTGAGCAGGGAGTCAAAGACGTGAATGTCCTGATGTTGAGACGGAAACGCTGACCGGAATTGCCCCCAATAAAAATGGCCTCTCTCTCGAGGGCCATGCCGGCAACTTCTATTGTCGTCTTTTTGAATCTGGAGCCGACGGTCAGACTTGAACTGACGACCTGCTGATTACGAATCAGCTGCTCTACCAACTGAGCTACGTCGGCCTGCTTTTCTCGTTGTCCTGCCTTTCGATTGTATCGTTGCGCCGCATCGAGGTAAAGCCGCACTCAGCGCGGCCGCGGTGCCGGATTAGCGCTACAATGCTGACCATGCAAGCCGACCCAACGCTTGAGTGGCGGAGACTCACCGAGCACTATCGCGAAATGGACGATGACGGGTTGCGTGAGCTCGCGGCCGATTTCGCCGACCTCACCGAGACCGCTCAGCAGGCTTTGCGCAGCGAGATGCGAAGCCGCGGATTGGGCGATGCGCAAGCGCCGGAGCCCACTGTGGCGACGAACGCGCCGCAATTGAGTACGCCATCAGCGCCGGCCGCCGGCCGCATTGAACCAGAGCCTGGCCCCGAATATCCAGGTTTCTACGCAGGTTACTTTGGCCGCACGCCCGAGCTCGTTCCCGACGCGCCAGATGACGCCGACGACCAGGGCCCGCGCGACTACACCTGGAAGACCGTTCTCTGCGGCTGCGATACCCACGAACAAGCGCAGGAACTCTCTGCAGCCTTGCAGAATGCCGGAATCGAAAGCTGGGTTCAGCAGTCGCGCGAATTTGGTCGCCGCAATCCGCGCGTCCTCGTCGCTGCCGATCAACTCGATCAGGCACGCGCGATTGCTGATCGTCCGATTCCACCCGAGATCGTCGCAGAGGCTCAGGCGAAAGTTCCCGATTTCACACCGCCTTCGTGCCCGAATTGCGGCACTCCGGACCCGGTTCTTGAAGGTGTCGATCCAGTCAATTCATGGAAATGTGAGGAATGCGGCCACGAGTGGACCGATCCAGCCCCCTAAGAAGGTCCCAAGGCCGATTAGGGGTCCAATAAACGGAAAGAGCCGCCCGGCAACAGGGCAGCTCTCTCCTCAGGGAGAATAGTTCCAACGGAGCCAAAGCCATTAGAACTTTCTGGCTGCATACTAGGAGCGGGGGAACGCGGTGTCAAGAGAAAATGTTTGTGAAAATAAGTATTTATATTTCAACGCTTTAACAATGAAACCTGGCATTCATAAGGCCTAATCTATTCGCCGACTCTTCGCCTCAAAACCTTTGGCATTTCCCGTGAATTCACCGTGTTTCTTCGGGTTTGAGTCCATTTTTCCACAGGCATCGCGCGGCGTTAACCTTTCGGATGCGGTCTCTCAATGACCTCGATCACTTCGATTCTTTCGTCCCATTTCTCCGCCAAATCGAGATGAATGAACTCCTCGTCATAGACCGACGAGATCGGCCTGCCCCGTGCCATGCGGTAGAGAGCTCTGCCGCCGCCCAGGAACCCTCCCAGTACGATTGCCGCTGCCGCCCCGATAACCGTCAGCACGGCAATGCCAAGCAGCAGCTTGCTGGTCTTTTCCACATCCGATTCCACAGGCTCAGGCACCGCTGTCAGGCTGGCCTCATAGTGCACGGACTCCAGGAGCCTGTGGCTATCGTCAGGCACCGCGTCGCCGCTCACCAGGACCACCAGGGGCCCGCTATGACGCACCTCCAGCGATGTCTGGTCGGAATCAGTCAATGGCTTCGGCCACGGCGGCTGTGCCTGGCTGCCGGCTTTGAGATAAGCGCGAATGGCCGCTTCCTGCGCCTCAGCAATCTGCGGCGTGGGGTAGTCGATGATGGTCAGCGTTGCCGGGCCCGAGACGAGCGAGTAATTCGCCGTGACCGCTTCAGCGCCCTTGTCGAAGTCCACGAGCGACGCCGGCAACACGCCTCCCGATCCGGCGTAGCCGGCCGGCCCTTCGGCGTAGTGAGTCGTCTGGCCGTCCAGCTTTTCCTGCGGCACGTTCGCCAGGATGGGAGGAATCATGCCGCGATTTCCCGTTGGCACCGGCAACCGGTGAGCGATCTCGCGCAACTCTCCCGCCGTCATCGGCCCGATGCGCGAGAATGTCGCGTCCACGACGCAGATCCCCTGCCAGAACAGAACACGGTTGTTGTCTGACGCAGCTCCCGTTCCAATGTCTTCCCTGGGCCAGCCATTTTGGCGGTAGTAGGTATATGCGCCGTAGGCCCCGCTCGCGTCGTCAAAGCGCAGCGCGCGCATGCTCAGCGTGTCACCTTCGCGCTTGTAGTTCGCAAGCACGGCGGCGTTGAATCCGTATTCCTTCAGGGCCGCCGCGTTCGCCGGATCAATCTGCGCCGGGTCGGTGACGACCTTCGATGGTTCTGCCGTTTCCCATCCGTCAAAATCATCGGGAAGGAGCGTCTTCGGCGAGGGCGGCAGAACGATTGTTGTCGCAGATTTCTTCTCTGCCGCGGTAGGCTGCTCGCCCTGCGCCACCGCAAAAACCGCGCCGCAGCCGAGCACTGCGCACCCCGCCAGAATCGCCACCTTACCCATCAATCGGAATCCCCGCTCCCCCGGCGCGCCCCGCGACTCCGCGTTGCCCGCCTTACCTTCAGGGTACACGCTCACGCAACGCCCTCGCCGTGTGCGCACCACCTCTACTGTTCGACACTGAAGGATGCGGAAATGTTCCCGTCTCTGTTTCTTGATCGGCCGCTCAGACTGCTCCGCTCGGGCCGCGGGCGATTGCCTGCGAGGGATACAAGATGTCTCCGAGCGCCTTGTACCTGCCGCCATAGAAGATCAGCGCATACTCCCGGACGCCGGTGCTCAAAGGCCCTCCGATGCAGATGCTCGCGAGCAGCGCGAAACCAAATGCAACCAGGCCGAAGAAGACCTCGAGAGCGATACCGACCAGCCAGGAGGTTCCCGACGAGCCAGTGAACGCCGAATGGATTCCCCACTCCATGGCCGCAATCGTTCCTGCCAGCAGCAGGCCCGGAATTGCGAGCACAAAAATCACAGCGATTGACGCAATCGTAGGCAGAATCACGCGCAAGATTGCGTAAACAATGAACTGCCTCTTCTCGGCCTTGATGCGCGCGAGCACTTGCCGCCAGGCCTCGCCCGCTGTTGCGTCATCGAGCGCGATGTGCGGCAACATCCAGTCGCGCAGAATCAGTTCGCTCAGGAATGCAGCAACCCCCAGCAGAATCATGATCGGAATGAGGGGCAGAATAAGACCCAGGAGCAGGCCAAAATCGAAGGGTCCGCCTTGCTGGTGCGCCTGGAAGAGCCGCCAGAATCCGGCCGCGAACGGAATCGCCACCAGCACGAGGACCACCATGAAGCAGATTCCAACAACGATGTTCAGCCAGAAAAATCGCGAGGCCTGCTCTCGATAGAGCCGCCAGCCCGGCGCGATCTCCTTGACGTTGCGAGTAAGGGAATGGAAGAACGCGAATCGCAGCCGTGTGATCAGGTAGAAAATAACGATCGACAGAATCATCGCCAGCAGCCCAGCCGCCACGCCGATTGCGATCCATTGCGGCGTGATGTGAAACGGCGGGAAGTGCGGAGTTGCCCCCATTCCGCCGTGCCCGCCGCCATGATCCACGTGCGGCGACGAAGAGTGGAAATTGCTCCCCAGCCCTTCCGTAAGGATCGCCACCAGCCCAAGTTTCAGATAGGTGCTCCATTTGAACGGCCTGAAAAGAAATTCCTTGGTGCGTTCAATGGCGGGCGCAACAGAATCGACAGCGGAGATCGGCTGCATAGCATTCCTTTCGGGGAGGGCCCAGCGTACCACAGAGTTACGCATTTGTTATGCGCGAAGTTCCTTGAGCCGCCTGCCAACCATCAAACGCCGCGAGCGCCCGCTCACATACCATCCGGTGCCTCTCCTTCTTGTCTCGGACCCGCCGCCGCGTCTCCTCGTCGAGGGGCTCGAGCAGATCGAAGGTGATATTGGCCGGCTGAAAGCTCTTCGCATCGGCGTGCGTAATGTAGTGAATGAGCGATCCGAGAGCCGTCGCGCGCGGCACGGGCGTGGGTTCCTCGCCCCGCGATAGAGCGGCCGCGTAAATCCCGGCCAGCATGCCTGAAGCAATCGACTCGGTGTACCCTTCCACGCCGCAAATCTGGCCCGCAAACATGATGCGCTCGCGGGTATCCCCCTTCAGGACGAGAGTCTCGTCGAGCAGCGCGGGCGCGCAGATATACGTGTTGCGGTGAATCTGGCCGTAGCGCAGGAAGCGTGCATTCTCCAGCCCCGGAATCAGCCGCAGCACGCGCGCCTGCTCGCCAAACTTCAGATGGTTCTGGAAACCGACCAGGTTGTAGCTGTCAGCGCGCAGATTTTCCTTGCGCAATTGCACCACCGCCCACGGCGTCTTGCCCGTCCGCGGATCGCGCAGGCCCACGGGCTTCATGGGACCAAAGCGCAGCGTGTCGCGCCCGCGCCGCGCCAGCACCTCAATCGGCAGGCAACTCTCAAAGTAATCGAGCTTCTCCCACTCCTTTTCCTCGGCCGCCTCGGCCTCAAGCAGCGCATCCAGGAACCGGTCGTACTCGGCGCGATCCATCGGGCAGTTGATGTAATCCGCCGTTCCCTTGTCCCACCGCGCAGCAAAGTAAACCCGGCTCATCTCGATCGATTCGGCATCGACGATCGGCGAAATCGAATCGTAAAACGCCAGGTGCCCCGCGCCGGTCAGCCGCTCAATATCGCGACTCAACGCATCCGAAGTCAGCGGCCCGGTCGCGACGATCGTGCAGTGCTTCGCACCGTTCTGGTCTTGGACGAAGTCCGTGCAGAGGTGAGTCACTTCTTCGCGGATCACGCGTATCTTCGGCTCTGCCGCGATGGCCTCTGAAATCCTCCGTGAAAACTGCACGCGATCGACCGCCAGCGCGTGACCTGCCGGAACCGCCGTCTCATCGGCAATTTTCAAAAGCGCCGAGCCGGCGCGCCGCATCTCTTGTTTGAGAAGCCACGGCGCGGTGTTGACCGACTCACTCTTCAACGAATTCGAGCAAACCAGCTCACCGAAATCCGTGGTCTGGTGCGCTGGCGTCAAGCGAGGCTTTTCGTCCACCATGGCGCGCATCTCATACAGATCCACCTCGCAGCCCAGGCGCGCCGCCGTCAGCGCAGCCTCTGGGCCGGCCAGGCCTCCTCCGATTACGCGTATCTTCGTCATTTTGTCCTCGGCGTGGCCGTTTCCGGCCAAGCATCCGTAGCCGCGCATCGGAATGAAGGCGGAATTCACTGGCCTTATGGCGCGCAAGCGCCGTCTGCCCCACCGCGGGTGGCCAGCCGGTCAATTCCCGCAAGTCTCTCGAGCGCTTCGCCGTTCAGCCGTACCGTGCGCCATTCATCCATGAACTCTCCGCCGATTGTGCGATAGAAGTCGATCGCCGGCGTGTTCCAGTCCAGAACCTGCCACTGCAGGCGCTGGCAGCCGTTTTCAACTGCAATGGCCGCCACTTGCTTCAACAGTTCCCTTCCGATGCCGCGACGCCGGAACTCCGGCAGCACAAACAGGTCTTCGACGTAGATGCCGGGACGGCCTACCCAAGTTGAATAATTGAAGAAATAGAGGGCGAATCCGGCCGGTTCGCCGTCGTAGTCGGCGATCAGGCACTGGAAAAATGGATGCGGACCAAAGCCGTCCCGGATCAGGCCCTCCTCGGTGGCTACGACCGCGTCCGGCGCGCGCTCAAAGGCTGCCAATGCCCGAATAAACTCCAGAATCTGCGCCGCATCCCCTGCGGTGGCCTTGCGAATTGAAGTCCCCATATCTGGATTCTAGTGTGTGATCCGCGCCACACGCGGCGTCGCGCCGGCCGCTCTACCATAGCTATGGTTGTTCTGCAAAGGCGTCAAATGGAGTCTTTGCGGAACCAATGACCCTGGACCCTGACCACCCTGGGCGAAATTTGCGGCGGACTCGTCTTTGGCAGTAGTGGGACGGTCCGGCGCAATCCCCTTGTGCGGGGTGCTGGGTTGGATTTAACGTTGGTTTTGCTGGAAATATGCCCTGCCGGCATTGACCTGCGCTTTTGTGCTTGTTTTTTCAGCAGGCAAGGCGGCGTTTGGACTGGAGCCTGAGCTTCCCAGCGGTTTAGCATCTTTGAAAATGCTGGATCTGCAAAGCACAGACAAAAGCCGCGGTTTCGCACGTTTGTTCGCCGCTGGGTAATTGAAATTCGAATTTTTAAGTGACAGCGGGCAGCACACTTCCCGCTACTCTCAAGGAGATGACATGAAACGCACTCTCTCACGCTGGCTGGGCTTTACCGCTGCGGCGGGCCTGCTCGTATTGGCTCTCCCGGCTGCTCAGTCGCAGACACCACCCGCCGACAAAATGGGCAAGATTCACGGCCACGTCATTAATCCCACGGGGCAACCCCAGGGCGGCGGCACGGTCAGCCTCTCCCTCGATGGCGGACACACGTTGGTCTTCACGTTCCCGGTCGATTCAACCGGCGCCTATTCCGGCGAAGCAAAGCCGGAAACGTACACGCTGGTCTATCGCGCGCCCGATACCCCGGCGGGCCAGATGGTCGACTCCATCCGTGCTGTCAAGATTGTCGCCGGAGAGGACATCGAGCAGGACGACGATATGTCGCGGCAGGAATACATTGACAAGATGACGCCCGAGCAAAAGAAGCAGCTCGATGACCTAAAGAAGCAAAACGCCGAGGCCCTCAAGGCTAACGCTTTGATTAGCAGTCTCAATGCCGACCTGAAAGCGGTTAACCAGGACAAAAAGGACATCGATTCCGCGGTCGCAACTGCGACCCAGGCCCTCGGCGCGAGCGCCTCCAAAGCGGACATCGCCGCCAAGGTCGAGGAAATCAAGACCGCCAAATTCACCGACATCCAGAGTTTGATGACGAAAGACACGGCAGCGAAGCCGGACGAGGCTTTGCTCTGGAACAATCTCGCGTACGCGCAGGCCGGACTGAAAAATTACGACGATGCCATTACGTCGTATAAAAAGGCGCTTGACCTCGAAGCCGCATCAAAGAAGCCGCGCATGCCTGTGATCGGTGCAGCCAACGAGGGTCTCGGCGAAGTCTACGCGCGATCGGGCAAGGTTCCTGAAGCTAATGCGGCCTTTGATGCTGCCGCCAAGGCCGATCCCCCAAACGCTCCCCTGTTCCTGAGGAACGAGGCGGTCATCTTTTATCAGCTCAACAACAATGCAGCCGAGGCGGCTGCGGCCGATGAGGCCATCAAGATCGACCCCAACCAGCCCATCCTGTACTACATCAAGGGTCAGGGTTTGATCGCGAACGCCACCATCGATCCCAAGACCAACCGCATCGTTCTGCCTCCCGACTGCGTGGCGGCCTATCAAAAGTACCTTGACCTGGCGCCCGACGGCCCGTATGCCAATGAGGTTGCCGGCATCCTGCAGCAGGCGGGAGAAAAAGTCAGCTCCTCCTACAAGGCGCCCAAGTCCCACTAATTAAGCCTCGTTCAACGTAGCCTCAAGAGGCGTCCGCACCGCGGGCGCCTTTTGTGTCTCCGCGGCGCCCACTACAATCCATTGCATGCGTTCTGCGCTCCGTTTGCGGGTTTCTGTATGGGGCCTCTCGTCCCTGGCTGGCCTGCTATTCGCGGGCGTCGTGGCGTTGCCGGCGCAGCCAGCCCCGGACACGGGCACAATTCACGGTCGCGTGATCAATCCCGCCGGCGTACCTCAGAAGGACGGCACAGTCAGCCTCTCTGTCGACGGCGGCGTGACTTTGAGTTCCAACTTCCCCGTTTCTTCTTCGGGCAATTTTTCTGGGCAGGCGCCTCCGGGAGACTACACGCTCGTCTACCGCGCGCCCGACACGCCCGCAGGCAAAATTGTCGACTACATCAGCGGGGTCCAGGTGATCGCCGGCGAGGATACAGCCCAGGACATCGATATGACGCGGCAGGAATTCGTCGCCAGGCTCTCGCCGGACCAGCAACTGCAATTGCAGGCGTTGAGAGAGGCGAACGCCACGTCGGCCTCCGCAGCCAGCCGCGAGGCAGCTTCCATCGATGCCGACCTGCGAATTGTGGATCTCGATTTCCAGGCTGCGGAGAATGCGCGCGCGACTGCGGCCCGGAACGTGGGCGCGGCGGGGGGCGATACGGGCGCCGAGGCAACAGCCGCACAAATCGAAAGTGCCAAGCTGTCGGAAATCGAAACCCTGATGATGAAAGATGCAGGTTCCGATCCAGCCGAGCCCCGATTGTGGGTTGATTTAGGACGAGCGCAAACCGGCCTCAAAGATTACTTTGACGCGGAAGACAATTTCAAAAAGGCTCTTGACCTCGCGCTGAAAGCCGATCCGCCCCGGCCAGAGGTCGTGGGCGCCGCGGAAGCCGGTTTGGGCGAAGTGTATGCCCGCACTCTCATGGTCGACGAAGCAAACGCCGCGTTTGACGCCGCCGCAAAGGCCGATCCGTCGAACGCCGCGACGTACCTTCGCAACCAGGCCGTGGTCTTTTATCAGGCGCGAAACTTTTCCGCGCAGATCGACGCCGCCGATAAAGCCATCCAAGCTGATCCGAACCAGGCGATTCTCTACTACATCAAGGCTGCGGGGCTTGCCGAGGACGCACACCCCGACTCTGAAACCAACAAGCTTGTTCTGCCGCCTGGGTGCGCCGATGCTCTTCGCAAGTATCTTCAGCTCGATCCCGCCGGCCCGCATGCCGGCGAAGCCACCACAATTCTAAAAAGTGCCGGCGAAGAGACAAACGCTCCCAGTCCCCCTGCTTCCGGTCCAGCCCCCGGAGAAATGACGCGACACATCTCGGACCCTCTACAATCCATTCCATGAGTTCCCGCACATGAGCCGAGTGCACCGCAGCTCCAAAGTATCCAGCGCCGGATTGCCCAGTTATGACGAGGCTGCCGCGCTGGTCGCTGCCTATGCAGCGAAGATCGCGCGTATTCGTCCCGATGTTGAGTGCGTGCATCTCAATCAGGCTCTCGGCCGCGTGCTCGCTGAGCCGCTCCGAGCCGACGCTGACCAGCCGTCCTTTGCGCGTTCCACTCGCGACGGCTTCGCCTGCCGCGCTTCTGAGATCTCCACGCATCGTCCCCTCGCCGTCGTTGGCTCAACCCGAGCGGGGCAATCTCCGTCCGGTTCTCTTCCGCGTGGTTCGGCGTGGGAGATCATGACCGGCGCGCCCGTTCCCGCAGGTGCTGACGCCGTGGTTATGCTCGAGCACGTCGAGGAGGTTGGCTCTCCGTCCGCCCGTGCCATTCGTCTTCTAGTCATCGCGCAAGATTCGCAAAGGCGAGAACGTCGTTGCCCGCGGCGCGCAGGCGCACAAAGGGCACAGACTTCTGCCCGCCGGCACCCTGATCGCCGCTGCGCAGATTGCGCTCGCTGCGTCCTGTGGTTGCACTTCGCTCGACGTCTTCTCGAAGCCGCGCGTGGCTATCCTCTCTACCGGCGACGAACTCGTGCCCATCGGTTCCACGCCCGGGCCTAGCCAGATTCGCAACTCGAGCAGCGCCATGCTGGCCGCAATGGTGTCAGCAGCCGGCGGCGATCCATGGATCCTGCCCATCGCGCGCGACACTGCCAAATCACTCGATGCAGCGCTCGTGCGCGCGGCTGCCGCGGATCTTCTCCTCATTACAGGTGGCGTGTCCGCCGGCAAATTCGATCTGGTCGAGCCGGCCCTGATCCGCGCCGGAGCACGATTTCATTTCACAGGCGTCCGCATCCAGCCGGGCAAGCCGCTGGTTTTCGCGGAGATTCCCCGCCGTTCCACGGGATCCAACCAAAGCCGGAACAGCACGAAGTGCTTCGGCCTGCCGGGCAATCCCGTCTCCTCCGCTGTCACGTGTCTGCTCTTCGCCGCGCCCGTTGTGGCCGCACTCGCCGGGAGAAAAGAGCCCGGTCTCCGCTTCGCCCTCGCGCGTCTTGCCGAAGACGTTAAAACGAAGACGGGCCTCACCCGCTTTCTGCCAGCTGCCTGCACTTTTGCGGGCCCCATCCCTGAGGTCGCGCTCGTTGCCTGGCAAGGCTCGGGCGATCTCGCTGCTATGGCGCGCGCCAACTGTTTCCTTGTCGTACCCGAAGACGCCGATCGCCTTCGTACAGATTCGACTGTCCGCATTCTGCTTCCCTGAGGAATCTCATGCCCAAGCCTTCTCGTCCCTCGAACCGAAAGACGTCGCGCCTCTCGCACTTCGACTCGTCCGGCCAGGCTTCCATGGTCGACGTCAGCTCCAAGCAGCCCACGCGCCGCACTGCAACCGCATCGGCATTCGTCGAGCTTTCCGCTGCCGTGCTCGCCGCCCTGCCTGCCAACCCCAAAGGCAATCCGCTTGAGGTCGCGCGCTTCGCCGGCATTCAGGCCGCCAAGCGCACCGCCGATCTCATCCCCATGTGCCATCCGCTCGCGCTCACCCACGTTGAAGTTCAGGCCGCAATTGTCGCGGGCGGCGTGCAGATCACCTCTTCCGCAGCCACAACTGGCCCGACTGGCGTCGAAATGGAAGCCCTCACCGCTGCAGCCGTTGCTGCGCTCACGGTCTACGACATGACCAAGGCGCTCGACAAAGCCATCGTCATTCGCGACATTCGCCTCGAATCCAAATCCGGCGGCAAGAGCGGGAGTTTTACGCGGGGCGCAAAACGGCGGAGCTAGCGGAGTTAGCGGAGCTGGGCCGCGTTGTAGGCTTGGGCGGTCGCCGCATTGCAACCTGCGTCGTTTTCACTCTAGACTTGAGATGGCCAGGCCCGACCTGTGCCGCACCGCGCGGAAGTGGTGAAATGGCAAACACACCAGCCTTAGGAGCTGGCGCCCAAAAGGCTTGCGGGTTCAAGTCCCGCCTTCCGCACCAAATCCAAAATAGAAATAAGCGCGAAACAGACCGGTCACGGGTGCAAATTTCCGATCGTTTTTCTTGCCATTGACGGAGAGCCGGATTGGATCACTGCCGACCACGGGCAACGTGTGCTACGCTCTTTGGCTAAATGACCGATCCAACTGTTGTCCCGACTGCTCCTCAGCAGCCCGTCTCGCCACAAGCCAAGCCTAAATCAATCATCGGAGCCGTGATCTCGATCGGTGTTCTCTTGTTTATTTTGTATTACTTCTTTGGTGGGGGTGTCGAGAACAAGGTCGCAACTGATGCAGTCGACCAGTACAACATTGCAGCACGAAACGGTAGTGCCATGGATCGATGTGTTCAGGCCGGAATCGTGGCAGCAGCTTACCTTCAAGCAAAAGACGAAGCCAAATACAGCCAGTGGAAAGAAACAGAGAAGGCCGATTGTGAGGCAGCCGGGGTTCCCGAGCCTTGACAGCTTTGTAGACCGAACGCCGAAATACGCGCTAGACGGACCGATCACGCATGGAGAACGCGGGACGGACCAGATCAAGATTCGGCTGACTCGATGTCAGCGAATCTGAACTTTGGGAGACGCCTCCGGAATTATCAACTCATCGCCCTTATTTCAGCCGCGCGCCCAGCGGCACATCCTCAAGGAACCCCGCCAGTACCGGCGCTCCGCCCTCAAGCGAAGCGGCCAGCAGCATTCCGTTCGACTCCAGGCCGCGCATCTTTCTCGGAGCCAGATTCGCGACGATCACGATCTTGCGCCCAATGAGCTTCTCCGGCTCGTAGTATTCCGCGATCCCGGCCAGAATCTGCCGCTTCTCGGTGCCAAGATCGACCTCGAGACGCAACAGCTTGTCCGCCTTGGGCACGCGCTCGGCCACCAGGATCTGCGCGACACGCAGCTCCACCTTGGCAAAGTCGTCGATCGTGATGTGCTGCGATGCTTGTGCCGCGGCCTCCGCTGCTGCCTGCGGCACAGCAGGCGCAGCCGCAACCGGAACTGCCGGCGATTCAACCCTCGCTGCCGCCGGCGCTGCTGGTGTCGCCGCAATCGCGGGCGCCTTAGGCGCAGATGTCTTCACGGGCGTCACAACCGGCTCCTGTTTCTGCGCCGCAACCGGCACCTTCGCTTCATCCGCCACACTTCCGCCACTCGCCGCTCCCACTGCCGTCCGGCCGTTCTCGTCTTCAAGACTCTGCATACGTTCAATCGCTTCCTTTTCTGCGCGCGGAAACAGCGGCGAAGGCTTGCCAAATTTCGTTCCCGCCTTCAATCCGCCCCACGCAAGGTCCTTCAAAAATCCTTGCTTCGCCGCGTCGGCCAACTTGCCCTGCCCAAGCTGCTCCCACACTTTGGATGCCGCGTCCGGCACGATCGGATACGCCAGCGCAGTAATCACGCGAATCGCCTCCGCCGCCGTCGCCAGCACTCTTGCCTGCAACATCGCGTGCTCCGCGTCCGAGCGCTCCGGCGGCTTCTTCCACGGCGCGTTCGCCGTCAAGTAACCGTCCGTCTCCGCTACCAGAAGCCACAGGCTCTTGAGCGCTTCAGAAAAACTCAGTTCATCAAACGAAGGACCAAACGCCGCAATCGCCGCTCCAGCGTTCGCGCGCAGCGCAGTTTCCGCCGGCGTCTCCGCGCCGGCCTCCGGCAAAACTCCGCCGAAGTATTTGTGCACCATGTTCACCACGCGGCTCACCAGGTTTCCGTAACCGTTGGCCAGGTCGCCGTTGTACCGCTGAACGAGCGCGTCAAAAGAAAAATTTCCATCCTGCCCGAAAGGAATTTCGCGGAGCAGGAAGTACCGAAGCGCATCGGCGCCCAGCACTTCATGAACCGTCTCGGCGCGCACAATGTTTCCCCGCGACTTGGACATCTTGCCCTGGTCGAACAGGAGCCAGCCATTCGCCCGCACCGAGCGCGGCGTCGGAATCCCCGCCGCCATTAAAAACGCCGGCCAGTACACGCAATGGAACCGGCTGATCTCTTTTCCGATCAAATGAATGTCCGCCGGCCAGAACTTTTTGAACTTCTGGTCGTCATCCGAGCCATATCCGAGAGCGGTAATGTAATTCGCCAAAGCGTCAAGCCACACGTATACCACGTGCTTTTCGTCGCCCGGAACAGGAATGCCCCACGAAAAACTCGTGCGGCTCACGGAGAGATCCTTGAGCCCGCTGCGCACAAAGCTGATGACTTCGCGGCGCGTGGATTCCGGCCCCATGAATCCTGGATTCGCCTCGTAAAACTCCAGCAGCTTCCGCTCGAACGCCGACAGCTTGAAGAAATAATTTTCTTCGCTTACGGTTTCAGTCAGGCGGCCGCAATCGGGGCAAGGTGTCCCCGGCGGCCCGTCCACATACGCTTCGTCGAAGACGCAATACTGCCCCGTGTACGAGCCTTTATAGATGTATCCCTTGTCGCGCAGCGTCGCGAAGAGGTGTTGCACACCGCGGATGTGACGCGGCTCCGTGGTCCGAATAAAGTCGTCGTACGTCAGCCCCAGCCGATCCCACAATCCGCGAAACTCGCCCGAAACTTTCGTGGCGAACTCTTCCGGCGTGCACCCCGCAGCCTTGGCGCTGCGCTCGATCTTCTGCCCGTGCTCGTCGGTGCCCGTCAAAAACCATGTCTCGATGCCCAGCGCGCGCTTGCGCCGCGCAATCGCGTCGCACACGATCGTGGAGTACGCATGGCCCAGATGCGGCCGCGCGTTCACGTAGTAAATCGGCGTGGTCAAGTAAAAGCGGTTTGGATTTGATGCTGTTTCGGTCATGAAGAGCGCATTCCGTTCGCGTACAGAAACAAACGCAGCACGATCGGCATTCACTCTCCATCTTAAGGCATCGCGCTTGAACGGGCCGCCACCCGCTCATTGAGCTTCGCGTGCAGCTCTTTGAGTGGCCGCCTCGCTGCGGATGCTAAAATCACAAGGAAAATCAAGCATTTCGCTGAGGCTCATCGCGTGGTTCTCGAACTTGAAAAGCGGCTCTCCGATCGTCTTCGCGCCATCCTCAAAGAAAAATACGATCTGGAGATTGGCTCGATCCCTATCGAGACTCCGCCCGAGCTGCGTATGGGCGAGATCGCCACGCCGATTGCGTTCGAGCTGGCGCGCAAACTGCGCAAAGCTCCGAAGATCATCGCCCAGGAAATCGTCGCCGCACTCGGACCGCTTCCCGGCTTCGCAAAATTCGAGGTGGCCGGCGCTGGGTATATCAATGCGTATCTCGATCGCGCTTCTGCCGCGCGGCTGGTCCTCCCGGCGGATGGCAATCCGCCGCTCGAGCGTGGGCACGCGCTCGTTGAGCACACCAGCATCAATCCCAACAAGGCCGCGCACATCGGTCATCTCCGCAACGCGATCCTCGGCGACACATTTGTCCGTCTCCTCCGTGCCGCCGGATACAAAGTGGACGTGCAGAACTACATTGACAACACCGGCGTCCAGGTTGCCGACGTCGTTGTAGGCTTTCTGCATCTCGAAAAGAAAACTGTCGCCGAGGTTCGCGCGCTCCTCGCCGAGCTCGCGCAGAGCGGCCGGCGCATTGACTACTACTGCTGGGATCTCTACGCCCACACGTCCCAGTGGTATTCCGAGGGGACGCTCGAAGATCAAGCCGCACGCAAGCAATTGCGCCTCGATACGCTGCACCTCATCGAGCGCGGCGGGAACGACACTGCGGAAATTGCCGACCTCATCTCCACCGCCGTCCTTCGCCGCCATCTTGAGACCATGCTCCGCCTCGGCATCGAATACGATTTCCTCCCGCGCGAGAGTGAGATCTTGCACTTGAAATTCTGGGAAGCCGCCTTCGAAAAGCTGAAGCAGTCTGGCGTCCTCTACTTCGAGAACGAAGGCAAGAACAAAGGCTGCTGGGTAATGACGCGCCCCGGAGCCGATACGACCGAAGTCACCGACGAAGATGCTAAAGTCATTGTCCGCTCGAACGGCACCGTCACCTACGTCGGCAAGGACATCGCCTACCACCTTTGGAAGTTCGGCTTGCTCGGCAAGGACTTCGGCTACAAGCGCTTCTTCACGTATCCCGATCACGAGTGCCCCGGCCATGAGTGTTGGATCTCCGCCGAATCCGGTGAGCCCGACCACCCGCACTTCGGCGGCGCAACGGCCATCTACAACGTGATCGATGCGCGGCAATCAGACCCTCAGGCCAATGTGATCCAAGCCCTGCGCGGCATGGGCTACACCGATCAGGCCGATCACTATACGCACTTCAGTTACGAGATGGTCGCCCTCACGCCGCGATGCGCCGTCGAGCTCGGCTACGACATTTCAGAAGAGGACCAGAAAAAGTCCTATATCGAGGTCAGCGGCCGCAAGGGCTTCGGCGTGAAGGCCGACGACCTCATCGACAAGCTCATCGCCGCCACGCGCGCTGAAGTGGACGCGCGGCAGACCTCGCCCGATGCAGCCGTGCGCCAGAAGATCGCCGAGCAGATTGCCATCGGCGCCTTGCGCTACTTCATGCTCAAGGTCACGCGCAATTCGGTCATCGCTTTCGATTTCAAAGACGCGCTCAGCTTCGAGGGAGAAACCGGGCCCTACATTCAGTATGCTGTCGTCCGCATCCGCAACATTTTCCGCAAGGGCAACACGACGCCGGAAGCGGAGTTAGCGCGGTTCGCGGAGTTGGCGAAGGCCGACAAAGGCCGCGTGGCACAATTCTTGAGCGGCGACGAAAACGAGGACATCTGGTCATTATGGCTGCGCGCCGGCCGTTTTTCGCAGGTTTTGGAGCAATGTATCGGCACATCGGAGCCCGCCTATCTGGCCAAGCACGCCTTCCAGCTCGCGCAGGAGTTCGCCAACTTCTACCATCGCCACCATATCCTCACGGAAGAAGACCCCGCACGCAAAACATTCCTCCTCGCCACTGCCGCAACCGCCCTGCGCGAGCTTGTCGCCGCGCTCGCCCTCCTCGGCATTGAAAGCCCCGAAGCGATGTGAAACCAGCTGTCTGTCGTCGGCTCCCGTCGCTGTGCAACCAGGTGGTACTCTGGTAAACGATTTTTCAATGGTTCGCTCCTTGCCGCAGTTCTTCCGTGCCTACAGACAAGGCCGAAGCACATGGCACTCATCTCAACCCCGACAGATTCAACGGAGCCGCAATGAAAACACCCAAGACGTTTGGCATGCCGACTATCGCTTTCACGCTGGCCTTTGTATTCTCCTTGCCCGCTTTGGCGCAGGTCGCCACCGAAGTGCCGCCGGTCGTTCCCGGCGCGAAGCCCGTCCAGGTGGAGCACATCAAGGTTCACGCCAGGTCGCTTGAAGGCAACCTCGAAGGCGAAGCCGTCGATCGCGATGTGTTTGTTTTCCTGCCGCCGAGTTACGCTGCGAGCAAGTCTCGCCGCTACCCCGTGGTTTACGCGCTTCACGGATTCTTTATTGGCGCCGAGCAGTGGACGCACGAAATTCATGTGCCGCAAACCATCGAAGGCGCGTTTGCGCTTGGAGCGCACGAAATGATCGTGGTCCTGCCGGACTCGAAGTCCATCTACGGCGGGTCAATGTACTCCAGCTCCGCCACCACCGGCGACTTTGAGCATTTCATCGCGCACGATCTTGTCGCCTATGTTGACGCGCACTACCGCACGATTCCTGTACCCGCGAGCCGCGGCCTCGCCGGCCATTCCATGGGCGGCTACGGCGTCTCGCGCATCTCCATGAAAGACCCTGGAATCTTCGGCAGCATCTACATCATGAGCCCCTGCTGCATGTCGCCGATGACCGGCGGCGGACCAGGCCCCGCCGACCAGGCGAAGGATCGTGCGATCGCCAGCGAGAAAAAAGTCGCGGCGGCCAAGTCTCCGGCTGATCTGGCGGCACAATCGCCCGGCTTCGGCGCCGCCCAGTATGCGGACGCGGCGGCGTGGGCTCCCGATCCGAAGAACCCGCCGATGTATTTCGACCTGCCAACCAAGGACGGCGTCCCGCAGCCGGAAATCGTGGCGAAAATCACTGCCAACGCGCCTCTCGCTTTTATCGATCAGTACATCGGCAACCTGCGCCAATACAAAGCCATCGGAATCGACGTTGGCGATCAGGATGGGTTGCGATTCGACACCGTAAAGCTCCATGACATTCTCGATAGCTACGATGTCGCCAACACCTTCGAGATCTTCCATGGCACGCACACCAGCGCAGTGGCCGACCGCTTCCAGAACCACGTTCTGCCGTTCTTCAGCCAGAACTTATGTTTTAAGGATTGCCGGTAGCGGTTGGCGGAACGCGCGATCGCTGAGTCGAATCGTTTTCAGAGATTTGGGGCGGCGAGAAGCTCGCCCTTAGACCCGCTTCCGCCTCTGGTGCGTCGACGGAATGTTCATGTCCTCGCGGTACTTCGCCACCGTCCGACGCGTCAGTTGAATCCCCTGCGACTGCAGCATCGCGGCGAGTTGGTCGTCGGTCAGTGGATGCCGCGCATCCTCGTCTTCAATGAACTTGCGCACCTTGCGCTTCAGAACCAGCAGCGGGGTGTCGGCGCCCTCCGGTCCGTTCGCGCCTTCCGAGAAGAAGAACCGCAGCTCCAGCACGCCCTGCGGCGTGTGCGCATATTTGTTGGCCACGGCACGGCTCACAGTAGAGGGGTGGACACCAATCTCCTCGGCCACTTCCTTAATCATCATCGGACGCAGCCCCTCGACTCCCTTGTCGAAGAACTCCTGCTGCCGCCGCACAATCACTTCGCACGTCCGCAAAATCGTGCTCTTCCTCTGCGCGATGTTCCGCATCAGTTGCAGCGCCGAGCGGAACCGCTCCTTCACGTACTCTTTCACTTCCTTGTCGGTGTCGGCCGAGACCAGCATGCGCCTGTAGCGCTGGCTCAAACGCAGGCTGGGCAGATCCTCTTCGTTCATGCTCACAACCCACTCGCCGCCACGCTTTACAAAATACACGTCCGGCTCGATCAGCCGCGCCTGGTCACGGTTATACATCCGCCCCGGCCGCGGATCGAGCGTGCGGATAAACTCCACCGCTGCGTGCGCCTCTTCCGCGGTTACTTGTGCCGCTCGCGCCAGGTCCTTGACATCGCGCTTCTGCAACAGAGGCAAGTGGCGTTCCACAATCAGCTCGGCTACCTCCATCGCCCGCCGCCGCTCATCGATCTTGGCCTCGGCTTCGGCGCGGAAGCTCCCATGCGGGTCGGCTACCGGCTCCTGGTCTGCCTGCTCTGTCCCGCTGCCGTATAAATGGTCAAACTCTTGCTGCTGCGCCGCGATCTGAAGCGCCAGACACTGCCGCAGATCGCTGGCCCCGACTCCCGCCGGATCCAGATGCCGCACAAGATCGAGCGCCCGATGGATCAGATCGAGCGCCGCGGCCAGCTCTGCCGCATGGCCGTTGTTCGCCACCACATCGGCAGCGATGCCGCAAAAGGCAGCGGCGAGCTCCTCTTCGCCCGCCGCCAGATAACCATCCTCATCCAGGTTGCCAACCACAAACTCTGCTGCCTCAAGCAGCTTAGGGTCCAGGCTCAAAGCTCCCAGTTGCCACGCCAGGTGATCGGACAAAGTTGTAGGCTGGGAGAGAAAGTTTTCAAACGAGGGCTTCTCGCTGTCTTCGTACTCCGGCTGTGTGCGATAGCCGGGGTCGAGATACTCCTGGAAGTACGAGCCAAAATCGATCTCGTCGAAGACGTCCTTCTTAGCTGGCGCGGCCGCTTCCTCAGCGGGCCGCTCCAGCCGCTCCTCGCGGCCTGCAACCTCATCCAGCATCGGAACTGTTTCGTCAATCTCTTCAAGGACCGGATTTTCCACCATCTCGGCATCGATCATCTCCTTGAGCTCGAGCTTGTTCAACGCAAGTACGCTCACCATCTGCATCAGGCCCGGCGTCAGCACCTGACGTTGGGCCACCTTCAAACTCAGTTTTGGTTGCAGTAGCGCCATCAATGCGTTTCTTCCCGTTTTGGCTCAATGCGAGTGTAATCGTGCGTGATAAAGGTTAATCCAGAAACTGCTCCAAATCGAATCACCAATTCGCGTCATCGGCCCGAATTGGCGTTTGGCCCATCTTGGAATCCTTAGAAGAAAACAATGCCGCGACGCTCCTCATACGCCGTGGAACCCTCAGAATATGCCTGCTTTACGCCGAGCGTCCAGCGCTCGGGAGTGGTGTCGCGGGTCCTGCCTCCCGCCACAACTGCAAAACTGTCTTAGTTGAGCGAGAATCCCTCGCCCAGGTAAATCCGCCGCACCTCAACGTCGTTGCCCAACTCGCGCGGGGTTCCGGTGCGGAAGATCCTCCCCTCGGCAATAATGTACGCCCGGTCGGTAACGCTCAGGGTTTCGCGCACATTATGGTCCGTTACCAGCACGCCGATCCCGCTGGCTTTCAGGTCGAAGATGATCTTTTGCAGCTCCAGCACGGCAATGGGATCGATTCCGCTGAACGGCTCGTCGAGCAGAATGAAACTCGGCTGGATGCACAGCGCCCGGGCGATCTCCACCCGCCGCCGCTCGCCGCCGGATAGCGCATACCCGCGCGTGCTGCGGATGTGCCCCAGATTCAACTGGTTGATCAGCTTCTCTGCGCGCGCACGCCGTTCGCGATTACCCAAAGGCTGCGCTTCCAGCACCGCCAGGATATTCTCCTCAGCGGTCAACTTGCGAAAAACCGAAGGCTCCTGGGGAAGATAGCTGATGCCGAAGTTCCGCGCGCGCAGGTACATCGGCACCCGCGTAATGTCGGTCTCGTCCACCAGCACGCGCCCGCTCTCGGGCTGCACCAGTCCTACGATCATGTAAAAGCTGGTTGTCTTGCCGGCGCCATTCGGCCCCAGCAAACCCACCACTTCGCCCCGGGAGATTCGCAGGTTAACGTCCCGTACAACCTGCCTCCGCTTGTAACTCTTACCGATCCCCTCGGCAATCAATGTTTGCATGCGTCTCGCTGGCGCGTTGGCGCCTATTTCCCGTGCGCTTCAGGAGCGGTCGTTTTCGTTTCGGTTTCGCGGCCGCCGCCTTCGATTCTGACCCTATCATCGCGGCTATCGAAAATCAAAGCCTCTCCCGTCACCGTTCCGCGCTCCGGATCGCTCAGTTCCGGCGGCGCGCCGGCGCTGCCGGTGAGCACATATTCTCCGGTCGCGCCTGTGTACACAAGTTGCTCTCCCGTCCCGTGCCGGCCCTGCATCGTCAGCACCACGTGTCCCGTTGCCTTCATGCGATCGACCTGCGCTTGCGTGCCGCCGCTTTGCAGTTGCGTGCTGCCGCTTCCGTCGTGATTTCCCGCGGGCATCAGAACCAGCTCCACCGCATCGGACGAAGACGTCGCCGTGCCGGTCTCAGCAACCACCGCGCCCAGCGTGCCTCCGCGCATCACCGCCCTGCGCTCCGCATCGGAATACCTGAGATCCCCTCCGCGCACGCGAATCACTGAGGCGGCTGTGGATGAGTGGCTCGAATCTACGCCTGCACTCGGATTCTGCGCGGCGTCCATGCGCGCACCAGGCGCGCTTGCACTCAGCATCACCACTCGCACCGGCTCTGCCGGATCGCTGCTGCGCGCCACAAGCGTCTGCAGGTGCTGGTTCAGCACAATCACCGGCCCGCTTACGAAATTCGTCTCCTGCCACAGGCGCGCATGTCCCCGGAAGGTCGCCTCGCCCGTCAACTGATTCAGTTGCGCCTCCGTTGCGACCACATGCGCCGGACCCTTTCCACCCAGCGCCATTCCGCCCTTTGCAGGGCCGCCAGGTGTCACTCCACCTTGCTCACTCGAATTGGCCCATGTCGCCTTCACGTCGCCACGCGCCCAGGCATCCGCCGACTGCCGCGACACATCCACGCGTTCCGCCGTCAACTCCATACCACCGTCTTGCACGCGCGGAGTCATCGTCAAATGTAGCCACTCGCCCTTCCCCTCGTAGACCGCTTTGCCGGCCGTCGCGCGAAGCGGCGGTTGGGGCTGCGCGCCCTGCTTCTGGGCAGGCTGCTCAATCAGCACGACATCCCCGTCCAGCTCGGCCGTCCGCAGCCCGTCTGCCTCTAACGCCCCGCTCCCGTCAACGGCTCCCTCGCTCCCTTGCTGCCTCGCTCCCTTGCTGCCCGTGGAGACGTCCCGGTCCCTTGGTCCCGTGGTCCCCTGGTACCCGTCTTCCGCAAACTCCGCCTCCAGCCGGTCACCTGTCGCAGTCTGGCGTGCCCCGGCTGCCGTTGTCTCGTCGATCGTCGCGTGTCCCACCCCATTTACCGCGCGCAGTACGGAACCCGCTCCGAAGGTTCCCGTCACCACGTCGGCGGTCATCGTCGATGGCGTCGGCGCCGCATTGCCGCGATGGCTCTCGCTTGTGATCGTCACGCCACCCGAACCGCGCATCGACTCCACTTCCAACTGTCCTTTTTCTGCGTGTCCCCGGCCCGTACCCTTTGCCACACGAAAGTCAATATCCGCCACAGGCGAACGCCACGTCCGGCTCACGCGCAGCGCACCCTGCTTCGCACTCTGCTCGCTCATCTCTTCGCTTTTCATCTCCACGCCGCGCTCCAGGTGCGCGGTCTTCAACTCGCCCTTCGCGCCAAACTCGAGCTCCGCCGAGGGCGACGTCCCGTGCATCGTTCGCTCCCCCTTCGCCGAATCCATGGTTACGCCGCCTTCCATGTGTCCATGGCGCGGCTCGTTGTGCTCGTCAAAATCCATCCATGCAATCGGCGCCGCCAGGTGGCCGCCGTTTACGGTCGCAACCGTAAATCCACCTTTCGCGTCCAGGCGCTCCGCTGACCCATCCGGGCGAAACAGAATCTTTGCTTCAGCCGCATTCGCTTGACCGCCGTTGTACCCCGCGTCAGCTTGCATCAGGACGCACGTCTGAGCGCCGCGGTCCAGCTCCGCGTGCTGCGCGTGAATCTGCACTTCACCCGCGCCGCGCTGCGTCGTCATCTCCACGGCCTGTTCAAGCGTCAGGTGCCCGCTCTGCGAGTCGTAGCTCGCGCCCGTCGCGCTCCCGCTGCCCTGCGCGCTGGAGAAATCGACCTGCTGCGTTGTCGTCACCAGCCCGGAGTTCCGGTCGAAGGTCACTCCGCTGGTCCTCACGTCAATCTGCCCAGCCGAGCCTGTCGCCGCGCCAACCTCGGCAATCACATGGCCTTTCGTCTTGCTCGCTGTCTCCATGGCCGCTTCGGTGCTCGCCGAAGGCCGCGTCAGCAGCATCTCCACCGGCCCTTGCGCCATGGCCTTGCCTGTCTTCTGGTCGTACTCGAAAGTGTCGCCGGAGATCCGGTCGATTTCTTTTCCGTCTTCTCCGTAAAGGTCGATCTGCACGTCGTGCAGCTCGACGAAGTCATTCTTCATTTCCACTTCGCGCGACGCATGAATCCTGTACTGGGAGTGCGCCCCAAACGCGTGAACGTAGGTGTACCCGTTAGCCTCCTGCACAATGTCTTTGTCCAGGCGATGCGGCAAATCGTGCCGGTTCAGCACGTTTTTCAATTTGGCTCTCACCAGGAACACGGCCAGCGTGGCCAGCAACAGCACCGCCGCCACCAGCACCAGCGTCCGGATTCGCTCGATCGTGAAGCGCACGCCTAGTTTTCCATTCCGAGTCGCGCCGCGAGCCGTTTTGCCAGGCTCTCGCCCAGCTCGCTCCACAGCAGGCGCGCCGTCGCGCCCGATGCCTTCTCCACTCCCGCCGTCAGCTCCACCAGTTGGCGCACATTCTCTGCAATGTGTCTCGCGCCGACCTCACTCAAGTCGACATCCTCTTCAAGGAACGGCGCATCGCTGCCAAAGTCGATCCGGATGTGACCATCCTGCTCGTAGGCACCTTCGTCAAACAGCGGCCCGTACCCGGTCACGCGCACCAGCTTAGGACCTCGCGCCCACCGCGCGTCAAGCTTTGCTGACTTGCCGTCGTCTCGATCGGAGTCCGTTGCGATAGCCGTGATTTGAGGCCCGGCGCCTCCCGTCTCCAGTTCCCACAAATTCCACCCAATCTGGAATTCGTAGGCGTAGTCCTCATGCAGCAGCTCCGTCGCCTCTTCCACGGCCTGGCGAGGCTCGGCACCCGGCGCCTGGCCCGGCTCAATCAAGCCAGCCATCCGCCCATAGATCCGCTCAAACACCGGCGTCTCGTTCCAACTCACCGGCCAAACCGTGGCTGAATACACCTTCGCCTCGCCCCCATGCGAAGCAAACGCGCCCAGCACCGCAGTCAGCTTGTCGGGGAGCGCCTCCAGGCGCAGGTTCGGGTACCACAGGCTCAAATAAAGCGTATCTGCCATCTGTATTGATTTTAGACGTGCTGCGAGCGTCTTCCGGGGCGCTTGGGGCCCTCGGCCTTCCGCGATGTAGACTTTTTGTCATGCGAAAACATACCTTCCGGTTCCTCCTTGCGCTACTAGCCTCCTTCGCGGTCCTCATGGCCGGCAGGGCGCAACCGCCCGCGTCAGACGGTCAGCAGCAGTTCGCCGATCTGGGAGCCTGCAAGCTGGAGAATGGGCAGCAGATCACCGGCTGCAAGCTGGGCTACCGCACATTTGGTAAGCTCAACGCCGATCGCTCCAATGCCGTGATTTTCCCTTCCTATTTTTCCGGCACCAGCCAAAGCCTGGCCGGCTTTGTCGCGGCGAACGAACTTGTCGATCCAGCGAAGTACTTTGTCATCGCGGTCGATGCATTCGGTGATGGCGTTTCCTCGTCGCCGTCGAATTCCACCGCTCAGCCCGGCGTCATGTTCCCCGCCTTCGGCACGCGTGACATGGTCAACGCCGAATACCGCCTCGCCACGGAGACGCTCGGTCTCAAGCATCTGCACGCGGTCATGGGCATCTCCATGGGCGGCATGCAAACGTTCGAATGGATGGTGGATTTTCCCGGCTTTATGGATGTGGCGATTCCCATCGTTGGGACGCCGCGCCTTACTGGCTACGATCTGCTTCTGTGGCACGCAGAGGAGGATGCACTGCGTTCCGATCCGGCCTGGCAAAATGGCCACTATACGCAGCGGCCACCCCTCGGAGCGGTTGAAGCGCTGCATGACATGCACCTCACCACTCCGGCGAATTATGCGCGCGCGCACCCACCCGAGAAGTTTGCTGCCGATTACTCCGCCTATTACTCCAAGGGGATCCTTCCCTTCGACGCCAACGACTGGCTCTATCAGCTGGAAGCGATGATCCATCATGACGTCGCTCACAGCGGATCAATGGACGATGCGGAAAGCCGCGTCAAGGCCCGCGTTCTGGTGTTGGTGGCCGCGCAGGACCATATGGTCAATCCACTGCCGGCAGAGGACTTTGCCAAGGCCATCGGCGCCAAGGTCTTCGTCTTCGATTCAGACTACGGACACATCTCGTTCGGGAACGATTCGGAGAAGGCAGGCCAGGTGGTGCGTGCGTTTCTGGACGGCCAGTAGGGCTGGGGCTAGGGGCTGAGGGCTGAGGGCTGAGGGCTGAGGGCTGAGAACTAAAAACTTGATTCCCTACCCCGTCACAATCTCGCTGAAATCAGCAATGGTGGAAAAATTGCGCACAACTTCAGCGATCAGCCCAAGGTTTGCGCCACGAATGGCCTCGTCGGCGTCGAGCACCATCACCTTGTCGAAGAATTGGTCGATTGTCGGCCGCAGCGTCGCAATCAACACCAGCGCCTCACGATAATTCCGCTGCTCGCGGAGCCTGGCAATTTGCGGCGCAATCTCTTTCGACTTGTCCCACAGGTCAATCCCTTCGAGGGGAAGCTTGCCGGCGAGCTTGCCGATCTTCTGCTCGTCGGGGCGAAAACCCTTTTCCTCTGCCTGCTTCAGGATGTTCTTGATGCGTTTGCATGCGGCCGAAACGGCGGCGAAATCCGCCGAGCCGCGTACCGAAGTGAGCGCCTCCGCGCGCGCGATCGCGTCGCGCACATCGTCCGCGCCCGTCGCCAGCACTGCGTTGACCACGTCGTACGTAAACCCGCGCACGTCTTTTAAATAGAACTGCAGCCGCTCGCGGAAAAATTCGCCGACCTGCGCTTTGCCGGCGTCGCTCACACCCGACGCGTTAATTACATCGCTCAGCGTCAGCGGCAACTCCGACTCAGCCAGGATCTTCACGACCGAGTTCGCGGCCCGCCGCAGCGCAAACGGGTCTTTCGATCCCGTCGGCGCATTGCCAATCCCGAACATGGCCACGATCGTCTGCACGCGGTCGGCGATGCCAAGCAGTTGCCCTTCAACAGAAACAGGAATCGGATCTTCAATCGAAGCCGGAGTGTACTGGTCGTAGACAGCTTGCGCTGTTTTATCTCCGATGCCTTGTGCCCGCGCGTAAAGGCCGCCAATTACACCTTGCAGCTCAGTGAATTCCTTGACGAGTTCGGTAGTGAGATCGGTCTTTGCCAGTTCGATCGCCTTGAACAGCGCGGCTTCGTCGAGCGGCGCGTCAGCACCCTTCACAATCGTGGCCAGCGCATTCGCTACTGCCAGGTTCTGTTCCGTCTTCCAGTAGTAGCTGCCCAGCTCCTTCTGGAAGGTCACGTTCTTCAAGCTCTCCATGCGCTGGGCCAGCGGCGTCTTCTGGTCCATGTCCCAGAAGAATCGCGCATCCTTGAACCGCGCCCGCAGCACGCGCGCATTGCCGTGCCGGATGATCGCCGCTCCTTCTTCGTCCGCCTGTGTGTTCAGCACAGCCAGAAAGTGCGGCGCTAATTTGCCCTGCGCATCTTCCACCGCGAAGTATTTCTGGTGATCGCGCATCACCGTCACCAGAACCTCTTCCGGCAAGTCAAGATACGCGCGCTCAAATTCGCCCAGGATCACCGAAGGCCATTCGGTCAGGTGCGTCACCGTCTCAACCAGCGCTTCGTCCTCGCGCCAGCGAGCGCCCTCAACTTTTCGGGTCTCAGCATCGAGCGCCTTGCGGATCGTCTGGCGGCGTTCGGCTACATCGACCACAACAAACGCCGCGCGTAACGATTCAACGTAGCTCTTGGCCAAAGGTAGAAGCACGGAGTGCCCGTGCAGCACCCGATGCCCGCGGCTCGCATTGCCCGCCGCAATTCCTGCAATCTCAAGCGGAACGACATCCGCGTCCAGCATCGCCACGACCCAGCGCACCGGCCGCACAAACCGCTCCGGCTTCGCCGCACGCCAGTACATGTTTTTGGCCCAGTAAAGCCCCAGCACTTCTTTCGGCAGCTCGGCTGCAAGAATCTCCGCCGCCGTCCGCCCGATGAGCTTCACCGTCGCGCCGACGTACTCGCCCTTCGACGTCTCAATTTTCTTTATTTCCGCAACGGAAATGCCTGCCTTTTTCGCAAAGGCCTCGGCCGCCGCCGTCGGCGTGCCGTCTTTGAAGGCAATCATCCACGACGGGCCCATGACAACTTTTTCGTTATCGGCTTGCTTGGCCTCGACGCCTTCCGCAAGCACCGCCAGCCGCCGCGGCGTGGAGAAGGTCGTGACCTTCGCGTTCTCGGCCACCAGCCGCTCGCGCTTCAGCAGTTCGCCCACGCGCTTGCCCAGCTCGGCCTCGGCCGCGGCAATCATCCGCGCCGGAACCTCTTCGAGCCCGATCTCGAGTAAAAAATCCGCCATACGTTCGTTCTCAGTTCACAGTTCTTAGTTCGCAGAAGAAGCGACCGGCTGACTTGCTGACTTGCCGACTCGCTGACTTGCTGACCCGCTTCCTGCTGCAATGCCCACGCCTTCGCCACGCCCACTGCCAGCGCGCGAATCCTTCCGATCACGCCTACGCGCTCCGTCACGCTGATCGCGCCCCGCGCGTCCAGCAGGTTGAACAGATTCGAGCACTTCAGCGCCAGCTCATATGTCGCGAGCAATGGAAATCTTTTCTTGTCCTCAAGGCCGGCATGTTCGTCTGTCAAGACGGCATTCGCCTTTTCAAGCAGCGCCTGCGCCTCGGCCTCATACGAGTTGAAGTGCTCCCAAAGCCGGGCCACGTCAGCCATCTCGAAGTTGTACACCGAAAACTGCAGCTCCTCGGCCAGCCGCACATCGCCGTAGGTCACCACCGCCCCCGTACCGGGATCGCGCGCCCACACAATGTCGTAAATCGAATCGACATCTTGCAGGAAAGCCGCAATGCGCTCCATGCCGTACGTGAGCTCCGCGCAAATCGGGTCCAGATCCATGCCCCCGCACTGCTGGAAATACGTGAACTGCGTGATTTCGAGGCCATCCAGCATCACCTGCCAGCCCACGCCCCACGCGCCTCCCGCCGGCCACTCCCAGTTGTCCTCTTCGAACTTCAGGTCGTGGTGCTTCAGGTCGATCCCCATCGCCTCAAGCGATTCGAGATACAGCTCCTGCACATTCACCGGTGGCGGCTTCAGGATCAGCTGGAACTGTGTGTGCTTGAACAGCCGGTTGGGATTCTCTCCGTAGCGCCCGTCGGCAGGCCGCCGCGAAGGCTGCGCGTAGCCCACCTTGTAGGGTTTCGGCCCCAGCACGCGCAAAAACGTCTCCGGGCACATCGTCCCCGCTCCCACTTCCACGTCGTAGGGCTGCTGGAGCACGCATCCGCGCTCCGCCCAGAATGCCTGCAGACGGAACAAAAGCTCCTGAAAGGTCAGCGATGTGGGTTTTACGCGCGCTTCGGGCTGGGCAACGGACACTGGCAGCTCTCTCTCATCGGGACTAAGGGTTGATTTTATCAGCCGGAATAAGTCGAGCCGGTAAGCTGATGATTCTTCCAGTTACTTTGGAGACAGGTGCCCGGAGTCTGCGGCGCGTTCGACTCAATTCAACCTTTCACCCGCCGAGCCTCGCTGGCACCTCTATGCGCCTAAGGCCAGTCCTGCGCGCCGTGGAAGACTCTCGCGATCTCAATCACTTCATCACTGACTCTATAAATGGCAATATAGGGCAGTGGCGCGAACACCAACTCGCGCCAGCCGTTCATGCGGCTGCTCGCGCGACCTAAGGCCGTCATTCCCGCCCGCGAACCTTGCGATCTGTCGCCTGCAGGCGCACCACACCTGCCTTCTTCTTCCCCAGCGAGCTATGAACCATGTACGCAGACCGCGATAGCCGCGCGGCACGAGCGCGCCCATCGATTTCCGATAACTGGTTCTCGCGCGCGGTAATGTTGATGCGGACCGTCCTCTCCGGTTCATTTGCCTCCACAAGGAATGCGACTGCCCCCTTCATCGCGGGATCGTTGCGGAGATCGTCGAGAGTTGACGGCCTGGGCGTGCGCTCCCCGTCCTGTCTCATCCCGGCAATGTGGAGGGAGAGGGCTTCGGCGGCCATTCGACGCGCTTCTTCGAGCGACGATCCCGCCGCGATGCAACCGGGAAAATCGGGAAAGCTAACACCGTAGTCCGACTTCTTGTCCTTGTGAAGATATGCGATATATTCCATGTGCCCCCTTACTTGCCGAGCTTCAAACCCGCTTGCTTTTCGATCGAGCGAAGTGTCCCAATTGGCACATCCTTGCGCGGGAACGGAACCGTCACCCGGCCTGGCTTCGTCGCGTGTTTGAACTGCTTGTGGCTTCCCTCGTGCGCAACCTCGAACCATCCAGCGTCCCTCAACCTCTTGATGATTTCGCGGCTGTCCATCGATCTTGCTCCCGGAAGCTGACTCGAGAATACACACTGCATCCACACCGATCAAGCCCAGACTCGCCCGCCGTTTCTCACCCGCCCAGCCTTGCGATCGCCTCCGCCGTCTTCAGCTTCCGCTCCAGATGCCGCTCCAGCGTCTGCAGCGTGAAACGCCGCAGATCCTGCCCCCGCTTCCGAGGCCACGCCTCGCTGGCAAAATTCGCAGCCGGCGCGCGCAACATCCGTTGCGCCAGTTGCCAGCTATCGGCGCTCAGCCCGCTCCCTGATCCATTCGCATGCAGCCCGCAAAACAGCCCATCCGCATACGCGTTGAAGCGCACTTCTCCCGAGCCCAGCGTGTCTCCGCACACCATGCAGTGCGCAATGTCCGGCAGCAATCCCATCAGCCGCGTCATCCACAAGGAGAAATACGTCAGCGCCATCCAAGGCCCGGAGAACTGCGGCCCTGAGAATTGGGCCCCGACGGATTGGGGCTGCACGGTCTCTGACTTCACAGCGCTCGTCTGCTCCAGCACACTGGCCAGCAGCCGGAAGACCGTCGCCTGCGGATCGCGCTCGGGCAGCGCCTCGTCAATCACCTCGGCATAAAAGCTCAGCACCGCCATGCGTGCCTGGTCCACAGGCGTCGACAATGGCGATCGCAGAATCTCCAACTGGTCGAGCCTCACTAATTCTTGCCTCGGCCGCTCGGCAAACCAGGCCCGCGCCACCGTCATCGGCTCCAGCGCCCCGCCAAACCGCTTGCGGCTCTTGAGCGCTGCCTTGGCCATGCCCTTCAGCCGGCCGTAATCGCGCGTAAAAAAGCTCACCAACAGGTCGGACTCGTGCACTGGCCAGGTGCGCAGAACCACCGCCTCTGAGGTGAGCACGCTCATGCGATTCCATCATCGCACTTGCGGCCGAGAGGTTTCGGAATTATGCTAGAATGTAAGGAGTCCAGGCAGATAAGTAAGGCGCAGTCCGTCAAGGGAAGGAATCTCTCATGTATAGGGCAAAAGTCACATCGAAAGGTCAAATTACCATTCCTGTGGAAGTAAGGGACGCGATGAGATTGAGTCCTGGCGAGAAGATCGTCTTCTTTAAGGGCGAGAACGGCGACTTCGTAGTGCGGAAAGTTGGATCGATTATGGATCTAGCCGGATGCCTGGCAGGATTTGATGCTCCGAAATCGGATGAGGAGATGAATGAGTTGCTGGCGGCCTATGCGGCGGAACTCGATGACGCAACGAAAAGCAGCGCAGCGCCTGTCTCAGACGGAGAAGCCGCGTGATCGGGTTAGATACGAATCTCTTGCTCCGTTACTTTCTCGACGACGATCCAGTTCAGAGCCCAAAAGCGCGACGGATGATGAAATCACTCAGTGAAGTTGAACCGGGATGGGTAACGCTCGCGGCGGTTCTCGAGTTCGTCTGGGTACTGAAGAGCAAGAATCGCGCTCAACGAATGGGGATTGCGACAACACTCGACCGGCTGCTCGCGCTGGACGCCGTGGCTGTAGAGCAGGCCGAAGTGCTGGCGGAGGCGGTCCGGCGATTTCGCTTTTCCAAAGCCGATTTTGCCGATTGCCTCATTGCCGCCTCGGCGCGGGCCGCGGGTTGCAGCAAGACGGTGACCTTTGACCAAATCGCGGCGCGTGATGCCGGCATGGAACTGATCGCCTAGTCTTTTGCATCGTCAACCCAGACACAAACGCGCATCCCGGCGGCCGGGATGCGCGTTCTCTAAAGCCTCTATTGCCGGGTGATGCTTAGCCGTTTACCGCCCGTAATGCGCCGCGTTCTTCTCGGTAAAGTGGGCCCACTTCTCCGGCAGGTCGTCCTGCGCAAAGATGGCCGACACCGGGCAAACCGGCACGCACGCGCCACAGTCGATGCACTCGACCGGGTCGATGAATAGCTGATCGGCTTCGGCATGACCGGCTTCATCTTTCTTGGGGTGGATGCAATCGACGGGACAGGCGTCCACACAGGCGGTGTCCTTGGTGCCGATACAGGGTTCTGCAATGATGTATGCCATCTCTGCTCTCTCCGGGGATTCCCGCGGCGTCGCGCTCGCGATCCGCTCTGATCTTTACGACGCTGATAGTAGCATACGGCCCCGCGGCCTGACTTCCACTGTTTTGCCCGCGTTTTGCCATGCGGGAAGGGACTAAAAAGCAGGGACCATGGGACCGGGGGAACAGGGGAACAAAAATGCCCGATCCGCTCGCGATCAAGAGTTGATGCCTCAACGATTCGGCCTAAGCAGCACGCAAGAGATCGGTCACCAGACGGCACGGAGTTTGTGGATGCTCAGGGCTTGCTTTCTCGGTCCCTTGTTTCCTTGTTCCCTTTTTCCCTGTTTCTTGCAAACTCTTCCGGCGTGGGAATCGGCGCAAGATTGCGCCCTGCAAACATGTCGCCGAAGAGCCCGAGCAGCTCCTCGTGAATCAGCCCGTTCGTCGCCAGAATCTCTTCGCTCTTCAGTTGGAACCGTCCGCCCGCGAAGTCCGTCACCTTGCCGCCGGCCTCTTCAATCAGCAGGATTCCGGCTGCTGTATCCCATGGATTCAGATTGAACTCCCAGAAGGCGTCCATGCGGCCGCATGCCACGTAAGCCAGATCCAGCGCAGCCGACCCTGCGCGCCGCACCCCGTGTGAGCGCAACGTGAACTCCTGGTAGAAGTGAATGTTGGGGCTCGCGTGTCGCTTCCGGCTCGGAAAGCCAGTCGCCAAGAGCGCCTCGGCCAGCTCCCGTGTGCGCGAAACCCTCACTGTTTTCCCATTCAACCGCGCGCCCTGCCCGCGTTCGGCTGTGAACAGCTCATCGCGCAGCGGATCGTAGATGACTCCGGCCACGAGCGTTCCATCTTCCCCGGCTTTCAAGCCCGCAGCCCGGTGTTCCAGTCCCATCGACACGCAAAACTGCGGAAATCCGTGGGCGAAGTTTGTGGTCCCATCGAGCGGGTCAACGTACCAGCGAAACTCGCCATCCATCCGCTCCCGCGTACCTTCCTCGCCGTAAACACCGTGATCCGGAAAGGCCTCGCCGAGCCGCGCGCGAATCAGTTTCTCCACCGTGCGGTCGGCCACGGTCACAATGTCTACGTCGCCTTTGTACTCGGTCTCTACGCCCTGCGCATAAAATTCGCGCAGCCGAGCACCGGCCTCGCGCGCAATCTCGGCAGCCTTGGGAACATATTTGAGGTTCTGCGCAATTGCCGGCTCTGTTGCGCCCGTCACAGCCCGGCCTCGTGGGGTCCATGCCCGTCCGCTCCATGTCCGTCGGCATGTTCATAGCGCGTCACTCGCCGCCGGCCCACTTCGCTGATGGTGCGGATTTGGTTTTTGTAAATAAACAGATTGGGCTGGCCCTCGCGCGTAAGCCGAAGCATGGAATCGTCAAAGTACTCGATCCACCCGCGCACCGTCTCGCCATCCCTCAACTTGATGTTCACGATCACTTGGCGATCGCTCAACGAGCGCAGGTAAAGCCCTTCCTGGCCGGTTTCGCCCGGCGGAGGCGTCTTGGAGCGGCGGCGCGACGACAATGGGGAAGTCATAGCATCATTTTAGATGCGGTCATCCGTTCTTGCGCATCCCAGCCCCCGATCCCCACAGCTTTTCCCTCAGGAGCGTCAACTCGCCGGCAACTTCTCTCAATTTGCCTGCGGAATCCGGTCGCGGACCGAAACTGCCGAAGTGCCTGGGAAATCAGCCGGCACCGGGAATGTCACTGGCCTCCGTGCCAGCCATTCCAGCGCCCTTGGAATAATCGTTTGTACAGCCGCATCGCGAAGTGACGGCGGCTGCACATCTCCCGGCCACACATGGCCGTAGGTCGAAATGTAGACGCGCCCTTTTCCAAAGGTAGTTGTCCACTCCACTGGCCACAACCAACCCAACTTGGGATCGGAATCCCGCGCATAGGCCAGCACATGCAGCCGTTTGGCTGGGCCGCGCGCGTAGTAGTAAACCTCCATGTCGGGCGAGAGCCACGCCCCCGGCATGCCGGTATGAATCGGGTCGTCGCCCAGGCGCTTCACCAGGACATCGGAGCGCTGCCCGTGTCCGGTTCCGCGGCCCACGCCTGCCGGAATCCGCACAATCTTTCCGTCGTCGCTGACGCGAATCGCGGTGCCATAATCCGCCTCGCGCCAACTCAATCCCACCATTTCTTCGTATTCTTTCCAACCGACAAAGGCATTTTCCGCGGCATGGTAGATATAAACGCCTCCACCTTTTCGAACGTAATCCGCAAAATCCTGCTTTACCGCAGCAGGCCATTGTGGTTTTTGCTTCAATCCAAGCAAAAGACCGTTGGCGCCATTGTCGTTGCAGGTTTGAATCACCACATCGTAGTCCGCAAAACGCGGCCGCCATGCTTGCCATGCCGTGGAGCCGGTCTCCTGAGGCGCAGTGCTGACGTTTACGGTGAATTCACCGGCAGCCTCGAGAATGCCGCGCAGTAGCAGCGTGGTCTGTTGCCAGTCGTGGTTGCTGAAGCCGTCAACAATAAGGACGCGGATCTTGCCTTGCTGAGTTTTGGCAAAGCCAGGCAGTGTGAAAGCCAGCAGGATCGTAAGCAAGCCCAGAATAGACCGATACTTCATGTCGTTAAGTTACCTCACTTCGACATGGCTCTAGTTCTCGCGCGGATGCGCATCCGCATAGTAGCCGCTCTTGTTGCGCACGTTGAATTCATCCGCCGCCGCGCGCGGAACCGTCACCACCACTCGATGAAAGTTCTTCCCGGGCTCTTGATTCTTCGGATAGTAGCCAATTAAGTACTGCGTGCGCAGATCTTCGCTCACTTTGGCAAAGGCCTTGTCGAGCCCGCCCTCGCCTACGTAAAAGTACTTTCCGCCCGTCTCTTCTGAAAGTGTAATCAGCGCGTGTTCGCCGCCCGTGTCGCGTCCGGCGCTGGCCTCAATCGGCACGTCAATCAGCGAATAGATCATCACCTCGTTGCGCAGCGCAGCCTCAAGCGCCTGCGCATAGGTCGAGGACTTGGCCGTGTCGTCTCCATCCGAGACCAGCACCAGCACTTTACGCCCTTCCCGCTTGCCCAGGCCCTCGGAACCGAGAACGACGGCGTCGTAGAGCGCCGTCGCAAAATCGGAACGAAGTCCACCGACGGCGTGATCGATTTGCGAAAGATTGTTGGTGAACCCGGTCAGTTCGGTCACATCCGTGGCAAACTGGAGCACGCTCATCTGATCTTTCGATTGCAGAATATCGTGAGCGAAGTGCCGCGCCGCGTTCGCTTCTTCGTCCAGATCTTTGCGCACGCTCCCGGACGTGTCGACGGCCAGCGTTAGATTCAGAGGGACATTCGTTTTCCGTTCGAAGAGCGCGATCTGCTGGGGCCGGTCATCCTCGAACACCTCAAAATCGCTTTTATCCAGCCCACCGACGATCGCCCCGTTCTTGTCGGTCACGTTGACGAAGATGTTTACCAGCTTCACATCAACGTGGAACGTGGCCTGCTGCCCTGTCATCGCCACGGGGGCGAGCGCCATCATCGCGGAGAATCCGGCCACCGGCCACGCGCCGCGAAGAGCACTCAAGCTAGCCCTCATGCGGCGCCTCCGCGGTGTCCACTACAAGTCCTTCGGGAAACGGCTCGCCCGGCGCCCACACCACGCCGTCGACAAACGTTTCTTTTTTCCAGACGGGCACGGTCTGCTTGACGATGTCGATCAGCCAGCGGCAAGCCTCAAAAGCTGCCGAGCGATGCGCGCTGGCGACCACGATCAACACGCTCGTCTCACCGATCTCCAGCCGCCCCAGGCGGTGAACCATGGTCACCTGGCGCACGCCGAATCGCTCACGCGCTTTGCTGCCCAGCTCCCGCATCTGTTTGACGGCCATCTCTTCATAGGCTTCGTAGTCCAGGTGCAGCGTCCGGCGACCGCGCGAATGGTTGCGAACAATTCCATCAAACACCACCACTGCTCCGTCCTCGCCACTCTTGGCCGCTGCAACAATTCTGTCTGCATCGATCGCGTGGCGCGTCAACGCGACGGCCACTCCTCGTTCTTCCTTGCTCTCGTCCAAAGCATTCGCTGGACCCGCAGCACTCCCGCCGGACACCGGCGGCAGCAGCCCCACTTCATCGCCGTCATGCAGAATGTGCGCGGCCTGGGCATATTCGGCATTTACACCGACTGCAATGCCGATGAGCGCCTCTTTCGGCGCGCGTTCCGGCAACCGGGCGCGCAGATGCTCAAGCAACGACCCCACCGTCGCGCCCTCCGGCAGCTCGACCTCGGCCGCATCGGGCCCCAGCCACTCCTTCAAAATGCCAAAGGCAAGTACGCGCACACGCATGGTTAGAGAAAGAATACCGCTCTACAGCTTAGACGCAGCCGCTCGAAATCAGGGGCTGAGTCGATGGCAAGTCAGACAACACGGTCTTCGCAGATGAGGCTGAGGAATTCAACGCTAAGATGCGAAGCGGGATGAGCCCGGAGGGTTCCCCAAAAAAGAAAGGCCGCCGAAACCGGCGGCCTGCTCGCACAAAGACAAGAACCGCTTATGCAGCGGCACCCGCCGCGCTCGCGGCCCGCCTCGTTGCGGCGGGCCGCACGTGCGGTTGGGCTGCCAGTAGCGGCAGCGCCACCGCCAGCACATCCTCGATGTCGCTGGCGTAGTGCACCGTCACGCCTTCCATCATCTCTGGTGTCAGATCCTCTTCCACGTTCTGGCGATTTTCCGCTGGCAGGATGATGTTTTGCACCCCAGCCCTGCGCGCCGCCAGAAACTTCTCCTTGATCCCGCCCACCGGCAGCACATTGCCGCTCAGCGTGATCTCGCCGGTCATGGCTGTCAGCGGCCGCACGGGCGTATCCGTCAGAAGCGATGCCAGCACCGTTGCCATGGTCACGCCCGCCGAAGGTCCATCCTTGGGAATAGCGCCTGCGGGCACGTGAATGTGCAGGTCCATACCCTTGGTAAAGTCCTCAGCCAGCCCCAGCCGCGAAGCGTTCGAGCGCACCCAGGTCAGCGCGGCCTGCATGGACTCCTGCATCACCTCGCCGATCTGCCCGGTCATTGTAAAGCCGCCCTTGCCTTTCATTTTGTTGGCTTCGATGAACAGGATGTCGCCTCCGGCCGGTGTCCACGCCAGCCCAACAGCCACGCCGGGCCGCTTCACGCGTTCTGCTACCTCGGTCTCCACGCGAACCTGAATGCCGCCAAGGAACTCCTTCAGCGTCTCCCTGGTCACGACTAGCTTCTCCGTGTGGCCTTCCACCACGCGCCGCGCCTGCTTTCTGCACACGGTTCCGATGGTCTGCTCCAGTTTGCGCACGCCGGCTTCGCGCGTGTAATGGCGGATAATGGCCCTCACAGCATCTTCCGGAAACTCGATCTGCTCCGCCGTGATTCCGTTCTCCTTGATCTGCCGCGGAATCAGGTACTGGTTGGCGATGTGAACCTTCTCCTCCTCGCTGTAGCCTTGCAGCGGAATGATCTCCATACGGTCGATCAGCGGCGGAGGCACCGTGTCCAGCATGTTCGCCGTGCAGATGAACAGCACCTTCGACAGATCGAACGGCACGTCCAGGTAGTTGTCCCGGAACGTATTGTTCTGCGCGGGGTCCAGTGTCTCCAGCAGCGCCGATGCCGGATCGCCGCGGAAGTCCCTTCCCAGCTTGTCCACTTCATCCAGCATGATCACCGGATCGTTCGTTTCCGCCCGGCGAATGCTCTGAATGATCTGTCCGGGCAGCGCGCCGATGTACGTTCTGCGATGGCCGCGAATCTCCGCCTCATCGTGCATGCCGCCCAGCGAGATGCGCTGGAATTTGCGTCCGAGCGCGCGCGCAATCGAACGGCCGAGGCTGGTTTTACCCACTCCCGGCGGCCCGACGAAGCACAAAATCGGCCCCTTCATGTCTGGCTTCAGCTCGAGCACGCTGAGGTAGTCCAGAATTCTGTCCTTCACCTTTTTCAGCTCATAGTGGTCCTCGTCGAGGATCTCCTTGGCCTTGCCGATATCGATCTTCGATCCGGAACTCTTGGTCCACGGCAGCACTGCAAGCCACTCGATGTAGTTGCGCGTGAGCCCGTAGTCCGCGGCCATGGGCGACATGCGCTGCAGCCGTCCCAGTTCCTTCAGCGCTTCTTTCTTCACATCCTCGGGCATGCCGGCGGCTTCAATCTTCTGCCGCAGTTCCTCGATGTCGCGCTGTCCTTCGTCCTGATCGCCCAGCTCCTTCTGGATGGCCTTCAACTGTTCGCGCAGGTAGTAGTCGCGCTGCGACTGCTGCACCTGGTCCTGGACTTCAGTCTGGATCTTGGTGCGCAACTGCTGCACCTCGATCTCCTTGGCCAGCAGCTTGTTCAACTGCTCCAGCCGATCCGCGATGGCCGGCGTCTCCAGCAACTGCTGCTTGTCGTCGGTGGTCAGGAAGGGCAGCGAAGATGCCACAAAATCCACCAGCTTTGCCGGTTCGTCGATGTTCGCGGCGATCGTCCTCAACTCGTCTGACAGAGTGGGCGACTCGGTGACGATCTGCTGGAACTGTCCCACCACATTCCGCACCAGTGCCTCAAACTCCGGCGAACTTGCCGGCGCCAGCTCCTCCAGAGTCTCCACTTCCGCCACCATGTACGGCTCCGACTGGACGAATCCCACCAGCCGCACCCGGCTAACGCCCTCGGTAAACACAAAGCGGCTCTGGTTGGGCATGCGCACAATTTTGTGCACGGTCGCCAACGTTCCCACTGTGTGCAGGTCGGCCGGCTTGGGAGAGTCCAGCCGCGGGTCCAGTTGCGCCGTCACCACAATGGCGCGTTCCTCGCCCAGCGACTCAATCAGTTGGATGGAACTTTCGCGGCCCACCGTAAGTGGCAGCACCGCGTGGGGAAAAAGCACCGTGTCGCGCACCGGCAGCACCGGAATTCTCCGGGTTCCCGTGGCCTTCGGGGCAGTAGCTTCATTTTCAGGGATGGCTGGCTCGTTTGGCATTGAGTGTCCTCGTATCAACTTTCCTTCATTAGATAGCTCATAACCAGCAAAAGTTGCAACTTCCGCCTTTCAGGCTGTCTGCCAGGGGCATCGCGTGACCTGTTTTACGTGCCCGCCCGCAACCCGGTTCCAGGGCGCTCCCATTCGTACCCGAAAGCCTCGGAGCCAACGATGGGGTGTCTCTGCACGCAGACGCCTGGTTCCGAAGGCCTTCCGCCTTGAGATTTCTAAGGGTTACAAGCAGCCGAAGCAGGCTGCGCCCGGCCGTTCGTGGGGTCTATCGGCGGAATACAACGGAATGTGAGCAAAACCGGGCCGCGAACGCGGTTCCGGCGGCGGGCAGCCGTTCAGGGCCCGCCCTATTTCCCTTCCCGTTTGATGGCCGACTCGATCTGTTGCCAAACCTCGTCCGGGGGCTCGACGCTGGGAAATAATTGGCGGGCTGCTTCGGCAATCGTCTCCAGCTCGGCCAGCAAGGCGCGGCACCGGTCGCAGCTCTCCAAATGAGGATGGGAATTCACGTCCTCCCCGGAGCCAATCAGCTCAGACAGTTGCGCCTGAAACTCCGCGCAGCTCATTTTGCCGGGATCGCCCGTCATGGCTGCTCCTCCGGGCGTTCCTGGCTGCGCAGCGCATCGCGCAGCTTCAGTCGCGCCTTGTGCAATTGCGACTTGCTGTTGCCGATCGAGCAGTCCAGCATCGAAGCAATCTCATTATGCTCAAAACCCTCCACGTCGTGAAGAATAAAAATCAGCCGATACCCTGTCGGCAGATCGGCCACTGCCCGCTCCAGCGCCAGCCGGTCAATGGCTCCGCTCAGCGCCAGGTCGGGCGCGCCAAAACTCCGGCTTGGCCCCTCATCCGGCGCCGGATCCATGGCCTCATCCAGCGAGATCAGTGCCAGCCCCTTCTTGCGCAACTGCATCAGGACCACGTTGACGGCCAGGCGGTGCATCCAAGTGGAAAATGCCGAATCGCCCCGGAAAGTGGCGATCTTGCGATGCAACTGCAAAAACGCCTCCTGGGTCAGGTCCTCAGCCTCTGCCACATTGCCAACCATGCGCAGGCAAAGCGAGTAGATGCGGCGCTTATGGAGGGAATACAGTTGCGCAAAGGCTTCGTGATCGCCCGCCTGAGCGCGGGTTAGAACTTCGGCCTCCGCCGGATTCGCTGGTTTCGAAGCCGTGCGTCCTTGCTCCGGGCCGCCATTCGGCTTGGCGCCGCTGCGTGCCTGCGTGGGGGAAGAAGAATTGGGCATGCACTTCCTTAACGATCGTACTTGAATCGAATCGCAGTGCGAGATGGCAAAAGCTCGCATCGGCCGAACCCAAATGTTGAAACTCTCGTTCCGGCTTCCCAACTTGCGTGGGATTTCCGGCCAGTTGCATACCCCCGAACGCAACCGGCGTGGTAAATCGGTGTCCTTACCACCAGGCGTTTCGCTTTGGCGTTATGGCCCCGGCTGCCCGTTAGTAGAAAGATGACGCAGGCACACACTGGTTTTGCCGCAGCTTCCTTGATCGTTAGTATAAGGTTAGGCAACTTAGGTTGGCTGAGTTCGCATTAAAAACAACAGGGTCGATGTACTCTGCAAGCCGACGCCCATCGAGAGCGCGTGTTGGGCCGCTCCCGCTCTGCGCTGGGATGCTACGGTTCCATGCACTCTTTCATCTATGGTCTCTGAAACAAAGCAAGCGAAAAGATGCGGCGCTCCATCTGGCCCCCGGCTGCGGGCGGTGCGCGGCGTCCCCGTCGATCGACTTGCTATTGCTTTAATCGGGTTTCTTCTGTTTTTACTTGCCTGCACACCATCTTCAGGCTCGTGCCAGGCTCCGCTCGGCGATTCCGGCAAGAGCCGCTTCACGACTGCAATTCTTCCGAATTCCTCCAACTCCGAGACCGATCCTGTCCTGGCCCTTGAGGGCTCGACCGTCGTGCGCATCTCTTTTGAAGGTGTCTCCGCGGACCGCGTCGCCCCGCTCGCCGGCCACCTCGCCCAGATGGAAGGAGCTCCGCTCTCTGCCGAGAACATCAAAAGGAGCCTTCGGCAGCTCTACGCAAGCGGACTCTATGACACCGTCGAAGTGGAAGCTGCGCGCCAGGCCGGCGGCGTGGCGTTGATCTTCGTCGGAACCCCGCGCACTTTCATCGGCACGGTAAGCGTCGACGGCGCCGTCGGGGCGACCATGAACACACAGCTCCAGCGCGCCTCGCAACTCGAAGCCGGAACCCGCCTGACGCAGGCCAAGATGCTACGCGCCGTGGATCAAATGCGCACCGCGCTCGAGCAGAACGGTTATTTCGGTGCGGCGATCACGCAGGCCATAACGCCCCACCCCGATCAACAGCTCGCCGACGTCGCTTTTCGCGTGGTCTCTGGAATACGGGCGCGCGTGGGCACGGTAACGGTCACAGGCGACTCCGGCATGAGCCTCGATACATTCTGCCGCCACGCAGGACTGCGCATTGGCGCTCATGTCGACCACGATACCGTCAATCACGCCCTCGATGGCGTACTCCGCGAGTTCCAGAAGCAGGGCCGGCTTGAAGCCGACGTCAAGCTCGAGTCCGCGCAATACAACACCGCGACCAAGTCTGTCGACTATCGCTTTACCGCCAATCGCGGCCCCGTAGTCAAGGTCGAAGTCCAGGGCGCTTCCATTGAAGCGGATCGCATCAAGCATCTCGTCCCCATCTTTGAAGAGGGCAGCGTGGACGAGGACCTGCTCAACGAAGGCAATCGCCGCCTGCGCGACTATTTTCAGCGCCTTGGTTACTTTGACGCTAAGGTCGATCATCAATCCCAATCGCCGAGCACCAATCTCGTCGACATTCTTTTCTCTGTCCGGCTTGGCCCGCGACGCCGCGTGGAGAAGGTCTCCATCGAAGGCAATCATTACTTTGATTCGGCCACGCTGATGGACTTGCTCAATGTCCACGCCGCGGGCGTTCTGGACCGCCATGGAGTTTACAGCCAGGCGCTGGTCCTGGCCGATGTCAACGCGCTCCAGGGCATCTATCAGAGCAATGGCTTCTCTCAAGTGAAAGTAACGCCCGAAACCAGCACGCCGGAGACGGTCGTCACCGACAATCCGCCGCCCGGCGCCACAAAGTCCGGCATCGCGCAAACCGCCCCGCTCGCGGTGACCTACCACATCGTTGAAGGTCCACAGTTGCGCGTGGGCACGCTGGCCATTGCCGGCAACAGCCACATCGCCACGGCCACGCTCACCGCGCTCATCAACACCACACCGGGCCAGATGCTGTCGCCGCGCAGCCTGGCCGGCGATCACGACGCCATCGTCACCGCATACTACAGCCGCGGCTTCGATCAGGCGGCAGTGACCGTCACCCAGCAGCCGGAGCCCGCCGATTCCAACAAAGTCGATGTCGTCTTCCAGGTCGATGAGGGCGAGCAGATCTTTGTCCGCGACGTCTTCTTGACCGGCCTTAAATTCACGCGCCCGCAAACCGTAGCCCGCGCCATCACTCTTCATGCCGGCGATCCGCTGAATCAAACCGCGCTCACCGACACGCAGCGCAATCTCTATGATTTCGCTCTCTTCAACGAGGTAAACGCTGCCGTCGAAAACCCCGACGGCGCAGCCACGCAAAAGACGATTCTGCTACAGGCCGTTGAAGCGCGGCGCTGGACGTTCACCTACGGCGTTGGATTCGAGGCCCAAACCGGCCAGCCGCAGAACAACTGCGCCGGCGCCGCAGCAGGCGGCGTCGCGTGCAATCCCAACGGCAAAACCGGCGTCAGCCCCCGCGTCCTCATCGACCTCACCCGCAATGATCTTTTCGGCCGCGAGCAATCCGTTTCGCTGCGCGGCACTTACGGCTTGCTTGAGCAAAGCCTCGGCCTGCTCTACCAGGTTCCGCATCTCGAAGGCAATCCCAACTTCGCCTTCACCTTTTCCGGCGGCTACGCCAACAGCCTTGACGTTTCAACCTACGTTGCCTCGCGCCTCGAAGGAGCCTTCCGCTTCACTCAGAACTTCAACCACCCCGGCTCGTGGCTCTCCCGCGCCAACACGTTCATCTACGAGATTGATTTCCGCCGCGTGAAAGTGGCCGCCAGCAGCTTGCAGGTCTATCCCGGCGAAATCTCTCAACTGTCAACTGCAACGCGCGTCGGCGGCCCGGCATTCACCTGGATTCGCGACACCCGCGACGTGCCCATGGACGCCCGCCGTGGCACCTACTTGAGCTTTCAGGAGTTTTTCTCCGACCGATTCTTTGGCGCGGAGGCCGAGTTCAACCGCATCGAAACATCCAACTCGAGCTACTACAGCTTTGACAAGGGCCGCTTCGTGCTGGCCCGCAACACGCGCTATGGACAGATTCGCGCCTTCGGCAGCGGCTCCAACGGGATCATCCCGCTTCCCGAGCGCCTCTATGCGGGCGGCGCCGTTTCCCTGCGCGGATTCTCGCAGAACGCCGCCGGACCGCGCGATCCCGAGACCGGTTTCCAGATCGGCGGAGCCGGCGCGCTCACCAACAGCACCGAGCTGCGCCTGCCTCCGCCTACGCTTCCCTTTCTGGGCAACACGGTGAGCTTTGTTGTCTTCCATGACATGGGCAATGTCTTCACCAACGCGGGCGATGCCTGGGCTAGCTTTCTGCGCGTTCGCCAGCCCGATAGCAGCGCGTGCAGGAGCGCAGTCGTAACAAACCCCAGCGGCTATCCCGCCGGATACGTCCCGACCGCCCCTGACCCGTATACATCGACCGGTCAACAGGGGCCATGCAGCTTCAATGACTTCTCGCACGCTTTGGGACTGGGCTTGCGCTATCACACGCCGGTTGGACCCATTCGCTTCGACGTAAGCTATAACCTGAATCCACCCATCTACCCGGTCAACATCAACTACTCTATCCCCACTGCTCCGGGCAGCCCGATCCCAGGTTTCGCTTCAGATCCGTATCTTGGCCAGTCGCCGCACATCAACTTTTTCTTCAGTCTTGGGCAGGCTTTCTGATGCGTATGCGCGCCCCAATCCGCGTTCGAAGCTTCCGCATATTTGCGGTCATCCTGAGCGAAGCGCGGCGCGTCCTCGCGCCGCGCGCAGCCGAAGGACCTGCAGTTGCTTTTTCGAAGTTCGGAGCGGCGAAACCCCTCGCCCTGGCATTATTCTTGTCTGTTCTCGCATGCGCCCCCGCCCAGCAGCCAAACTCGGCTGCTCCCGTTGTCCTTGACCGCGTGGTCGCCGTCGTGAACAAGCACGCCATCCTGGCCAGCGAGATCGACGATGAAATTCGCCTCTCGGTTCTCGATCCCAACCTCGTAGGCGAGGGCACGCTCACGCGGCAGGGGGCGCTTGAGCAGCTCATCAGCCGCGCCCTCATTGAGCAGCAGATTCGCGAACAGGACATGCAGGCCATCGCGCCCTCGCAGGATGAGGTCAACGCTCGCCTCGAACAGATTCGCAAGCAGCTCCCCGCCTGCGTCCGCCAAAACTGCGCCACCGACGCCGGCTGGACGGCATTTCTTGCCGCGCACGAGCTCGCGCCGGAGCGCGTCGAATCCTATCTTCGCTACCGGCTTGAGATTTTGAGCTTCATCGAGCAGCGTTTTCGCCAGGGAATCCAGATCTCGCCACAGCAAATCGAGAGCTACTATCACGACATTCTGCTCCCGCAGTACGCTCCCGGCGAAACTGCCCCGCCGCTGGATCAGGTAGCCCCGCGCATTCAGGAGATCCTGCTCGAGAAGCAAGTGAATGTGCTCTTCGACGCATGGCTTACGAACCTGCGCGAACAGGGAGATGTTGAAGTCCTCGATCCCTCGCTCGAATCCGCCGCGGCCGAGAATGAAAACCCGGCCGCGAATCCAGTTGCGAACTCAGGTGCGAGCCCAGGTGAGCGAGAATGATCGATCGCCCCCCCACTTCAATCTCCCCGGATCAGCCGCCTCCGCCCGAGCCTCCCCCGCGCGGCAAGCATAGTCGTTTGCGCCGCTTCTTCCTTCGTCACCTGCCGCTTTCGCTCGCAACAGCCGCGGTCTTGCTCGTCCTCGCGTCGGTTGCCGCCTATTTCATTGCCAGCTCCGCTGCGTTTGAGAATCTGGTTCGCGAGCGCCTCATCGCACAAATTGAGAATGTCACCGGCGGCCGCACTGAGATTGCGTCTTTTCATTGGCGGCTTCTCGCTCTCGAGGCTGAAGCCGGCGGAGTCGTCATCCATGGCACGGAGGATCCCGGCGAAGCGCCTTACGCCCAGATCGACCGTCTGCGCGTCCGGGTGAGCATCTTCGGCTTGTTCACTCCGCATATCTCGCTGCGCAACCTTGAGATCGACCGGCCGCAACTGCACTTCATCGTGTACCGCGATGGCTCGACCAACCAGCCGCGCCCGCGCAGGCCCCAGCAGCGCGGCAAGTCTGCCCTGCAAACGCTCTTCGATCTGCGCGCCGGCCAAATCGTCGTGGAACATGGAATGCTCGACTTCGACGATCGCGCCGCAGCCTTCGACGCTCGGAATCGCTATCTACCGCTGGACTTCAAAGCCAGCGATTTGTCGCTGCAGATGATTTATGTGCCCTGGTCGTTCGGCGCGCCTGAGAGCTATCGCGTGAATGCCGCCGCCGAAGATCTCGTTCTCGCTCGCCAGTTGCCGCGCAAGCAGGCTCCGCCGGTGCATGGAAAGTTCCAACTCACTCTTGACCTCCAGCGCAATCGCGCCTCATTGCGCAGCTTTCAACTCACGGCACACAGCCTCGGGGAGCAGGATCGCGTGCTTCAAGTCACGGGATCGCTGGATGACTTCACCCATCCTCGCTGGCAGGCGAAAATCGATGGCGATCTCGACATGCGGCTCCTCGATCCCGTTACCGGCTACGCCGACTCGCCTGACGGCATCGCTCGTCTCCATCTCACCGCGGGCGGCGTTGTGCCCGCATTTCAAATTGCCGGCACCGTCCACGTAGACGGTGGCTCTTACCTTGGCGCGAACATGAACGCCACGGGAGTAAACCTCGATGCGCATATCGATGCCGATCGCGGAAAGCTGCTCATCACCCAGATCGTTGCTCGCCTTAGCCAGGGCGGCCAGGTCGAAGGATCCGTCGCGCTCCAGCCCTGGCTTCCCGGAACAAGATTCGTCCCTGCGCAGATCACGGCGTCCACCACCGCTCCTGACTCCGAAGAATCGCGCCGCGCACGCAACGTGCTCGTCCACCCCGCGTTAATTTCCATCCCGATGAACGGCAAGGTCATAGCCAACTTCAAAGGCGTTTCGCTCGATACGATTCTTAATATCGTCTGCCCGCCGCAATATCGCCGGCTTGGTTTCGCTGCCGGCGTCGATGGCTCGGCAATTGCCACATGGTCGAACGGGGATGTGCGCACGATCGCCGTCTCCTCAACTCTTGCTCTGAGCCCATCGCAGAAACCGCCCGCCGGGGAAGTGCCCGCGACCGGAGCCCTCGATGCCACCTATACGCAGCGCAACGGCGGCGTCGACTTGCGCAATCTGGAGTTGCATCTACCCGCGAGCGATTTCACTGCGAGAGGCTCGCTCGGTGCTTACCCCGTCACGAGCGCATCGGTCCTGACGGTCGCGCTCCACTCCCGCGATTTGTCGGAGTTCGACTCCGTTCTGCGCAGCCTTGGATTGGAGCGCAACGGCAAGAGAGGAACGGCGGCTCTGCCTGTGTCCCTTCTGGGACAAGCCGATTTTCGCGGCTCCTGGACCGGCTCCCTGATGAAGCCGCACATCGCAGGCACGCTCAAGGCCACGCAACTGGCCGTCGAAATGCCGTCCGTAGCCGGCGATTCCACCCAGCCTCGCCCACTCCATCTGGATTCAGTTGATGCTGAAGGCAGCTATTCGCCTTCCCAGATCTCTATTCAGCGCGCTCAGTTGCTCCGCGGGAATTCCAGGATTGCGTTGAGCGGAACGCTCGACGCCTCTCTTGGAGCTGGTTCTCCATCAACGCCCCGTCGTCACTTCGCAGGCCCTTCACAACCAACGTACGATGGCGATTCCGTTCTTAATGTGCGCGTGGACGCCGCCCACATCGACATCGCGGACTTGCAGCCGTTTTTTTCCGAGAGCCTGCCGGTCACCGGCAATTTCGATGCGCAATTCACGGCCAGCGGGCCTCTCCGCAAGCCGGCAGCTTCAGGCTCGTTGGAGATGGATAGCGGCGTCGTGTACGGCGAGCCGGTTACGCAACTTCGCGTTCAGGCTGCGCTGGCCGATCATCGGCTCAAAGTCGTCTCGGTGCGCGCCACCGATGCCGGCGGACTCATCTCGGCGTCGGGAAACTACGACTTCGACGCGAGAACCTTCGATGTAGATGCCCACGGCTCAGCAATCGACATGGCTCGCATCGCGTGGGTCGACCGGCACAGTTATGAAGTGGCAGGCAAGCTCTCGATCGACATCGCCGGCTCCGGCTCGTTGGACGATCCGCGGCTGAATGCCCGTGCCACCGTTGACTCGCTGGCATTGGGCGGGCAACGTTTTGGCGCCTTCGAAGTTTCGGCGCACACAACCGGCCATCAGCTGGCCTACGACGCAACCACGCAATTGCAGGGAGCTGACCTGCACCTGAAAGGCCAGACGGAATTACGGAGCGGCTACGCAACGCAGGCTCGCGTCGAGTTTTCCCAATTCAACGTCGGCGCTCTCCTTCGCATGGCGCACGTTGAGGCGTTCACCGCCGACTCCTCGCTCGCCGGAACCGTCACGATCGACGGACCGCTCGCCGATCTCAAGCAACTGCGCGGCGACGCCCAGCTTCGTCAATTGGTGGTCACCGTCGCCGGCGTCCATCTCCAAAGCGACGGCGGCGTCCACGCCACGCTGGCCGATGGCCGCGTCCACCTTGATCCGCTCCACGTAACCGGCGACAACACCGACCTTCGTGCAGACGGAAGCCTGTCGCTTGAGGGCTCGCAGCAGCTCGATCTTGACGCCAGCGGCTCCATCAATCTCAAGCTCGCTGAAACGCTCGATCCCGATCTCACCGCGAGCGGCGTCACCACTTTCCAGTTGTCAGCCCACGGCCCAGTGCGGAATCCCGGTCTTCAGGGCACGGTCGAATTCCAGGACGGATCACTTTCACTGGAGGATCTGCCCAACGGCCTCAGCCAGTTACGCGGCACGCTGGAGTTCAATCAGAACCGGCTCGAAGTGAAATCCCTCACCGCCATGACCGGCGGCGGCCAACTCAATGTGACCGGCTACCTCGCCTACCAGCACGGCATCTTCGCCGACCTGACCGTCACAGGAAAAAGCGTTCACATCCGCTACCCATCCGGCGTAAGCTCGCTTGCCGACCTGAGGTTGCAGCTCCAGGGCCCGCAATCGAATCTCCTGCTCAGCGGCGATGTGCTCATTACGCGTTTTGCCGTCAGCCCCGATCTCGACCTCGCCGCCCTCGCGGTCCAGGCCAACTCCTCGGTCCAATCCATCGCGCCGCCCAATGCTCCATCGAACCACGTGCGGCTCGACGTGCATATCTCCTCTTCGCCGCAGTTGAACTTTCAGAACGCATTTGCCAAGCTGGCCGGCGACGTGAATCTCCACCTGCGCGGCACCATGGCGTCGCCGTCGCTCCTCGGCGCAGTCTCCATCACTGAGGGCAGTGCTCTCATCGCCGGAACCCGCTACGAACTTGAGCGCGGTGACATCACCTTCACCAATCCAGTCCGCATCGAGCCCATCATTGACTTAAGCGCAACGGCGCACGTTGAGGACTACGACATCTCCCTCGGTCTTCATGGATCGCCGCAGAAACTCAGCGTCAGCTACCGCAGCGACCCTCCCCTGCCTGAAGCGGACGTGGTCGCGCTGCTCGCGCTCGGCCACACCGCCAACCAGCAGCGCCTTTACACGCAGCAGCAGGAGCAGGCCATCAGCAATCCCACCACCGATGCGATTCTCGGCGGCGCACTCAACGCGACCGTCTCAAGCCGCATCCAGAAGCTCTTCGGCGCCGGCTCCGTGAAAATCGATCCCAATTACCTTGGCGCATTCGGCAACTCCACCTCGCGCGTCACAGTCGAGGAGCAGTTGGGCCGCAACGTCACCCTCACTTACGCAACTGACGTGAACACCACCAGCCAGCAGTTGCTCCAGGCTGAAGTCGCCATCAACCACCACGTCTCCCTCGTTGTGGCCCGCGATGAATCCGGCGTTTTCTCGATGGTCGTCAAAGCCACTCGGCGCTACCGCTAACCCCTTTGCTGCCCGATTTCTCGCTTGAATCGCGCAACCAATCGCACCCTATCTGTGTCTAAACAGACCGGCAGACTCGTGAATTGCCGGCCGAACGTCAGGCGCCGGCCCGGGACACGCAAATCCTGACGATGGAGGACTTCCCTATGTCTGTAACGATCAATCGTCGTAACTCATTGCTCTTTGCCGCGGCTCTTTTTGGTGCCGTCCTGGTCGCTCCCCAGCTCTCGCGCGCGGCCGACCAGGATGCCACCAGCGCGGTGCGCGCCAAGCTCAATAAATCGCAGTTCAAGGATGTGCAGGTCAATGTCGACGCGAATGGCGTCGCGACTCTATCCGGCACGGTCGGCGAATATGAGTACAAGGCCGATGCCGACAAAATTGCTCACAAGGTGAAAGGCGTCTCCGCGGTCCGCAACGACATTCAGGTGTCCGGACGCGATGTTCCCGATGCCCAGTTGCAAAAGACTCTGGTCGACAGGATCTCCAGCGTCAGCATTGGCTATGGGAATGAGTTCGACGCCATTGGCATCAGCGTTCAGAATGGCGTGGTTACGTTGAGCGGTCACTCTCACGACTATCCCAACCGCGACTCCGCCCTGGCCGTCGCCGCAACAACGCCCGGTGTGAAGGATCTGATCGACGATATCGCCGTCGATCCCGTCTCGCCGATGGATTGGCAGATCCGGCTTGCAGTGGCGCGCGCCGTTTACGGATACCCGTCGCTGAACCGCTACGCCATCGATCCTGAAAAACCCATTCGCATCTCGGTGCAGAATGGCCATGTGGAGCTGTACGGCGTGGTCGACTCGCGAGGCGACAAGGACACGGCAGGAATCCGCGCCAATTCCGTTCCCGGAGTCTTCAGCGTAGATAACTACCTCCAGGTCGCCGGTCAGCCTTCGGAGAAGTAGTCGTCCCACCCGGCAAGAGTGCCAGCCGCTCCCACCCTTTCCGTTCGCCGCGGCGGACGGAAGGGGTGGAGCGCGCGCCCACGAAGCTCCCTCGCGCTGACTCTCGATTGAACCGCCGCAATCCCCCAAAACTCGTTATGCTGTAGGGTACCTTTCTGCACCACCCGGCGCAGCAGGTGGATTACTGCGCGGGTCAAGGAGTCTCGATGGAGCCGGAGTTGCAGCCCGCAGTGAAAGAGCAGCGGCCCGGCTCCGCCGAAGTCGTTCTCCGCACGCCGCAACCTGCTCCGCCCCACAAACGCGATTTTGACTGGGTCTTCGTCGGTCCGCATGGTTTGCGCGTCGGCTGGTCCCTCCTGCTCTTCGCTGGGCTGTACTACCTTTTCCGCGAAGTCGTGGGAACGCTCTTTTTCGCGGCCGGACTGATTCACGACACGCCGGCCGATTCAGCGGGCGCTGTTCTGATCGCAGAACTCGTCCCGTTTCTCTCGCTTGTCGCCGCCGCCCTCGTCATGATCCTCATCGAGGATCGACGAATCCTCAGCTACAACCTGGCTGGTCCGCGCCGCGTGTGGCATTTCTTCTTCGGACTGGCCGCCGGCTTTGTCGCGCTCTCATTGCTCGTTGGCGGCCTGGCCTGGGGCGGCTGGCTGCGTCTCGCGCCCTCAGCACTGCCCGCCACGGCGGCAATTCGCCTCGGCGCACTGTGGATCGCCGCTTTTCTCATCGTGGCCTCGGTTGAAGAAGGGCTGTTTCGCTGTTACGCGCTCTCCACGCTCACCCGTGGCATCAATTTCTGGTGGGCTCTCGCCGCCCAGATCGGCCTCTGTTGTTACCTGGCCTTCGACACCGGGCGCAATGGCGCATATGGCGTCTACCTGGCTGCCGCACTCGGTTTCTTCCCCTGCCTCATACTCCACCGAAGGTACGGGGCGCGGAGCGCATTCTGGCAGGCTGCATGGGTGACGTCCACGTTCTTCGGCTTCTATCACACATCCAACGGCGGCGAGACCTGGATCGGCGTCTTCGCCGCCGCCGCCATCGGCTTCATCTTTTGCGTAAGTGTCTTCGTCACCGGCTCCGCCTGGTGGGCCATCGGCTGCCACGCGGCATGGGACTGGGCTGAAACCTTCTTTTACGGCACGGCCGACAGCGGCCAGCAAGGCCAGGGCCACCTGCTCTCCGCCACTCCCGCCGGCAATCCTCTCTGGAGTGGCGGCGGCGACGGTCCCGAAGGCAGCTTGCTCGTCGTCGCGGCGATTCTTCTTTTGTTGCTTTTCCTGCTTGCTTTCAATGCACGCAACAAATACGGACCATTCGCTGCCTCATCGGAACCGGGAGGTTGAACGGTCGAGCCGTAGCTCCACAAAACGCCTCACACAATCCGATTCAGCGGCACATGAGTCGTCGTATCCTGAAGCTGGCCAGTGTTCGAATCGATGCCCGACTCACCTCCAGCAAGTTCCTTTCTGTCGCCGCCCGCGCCGGTGCACCCGCGCCGCAAGCGCCGCTGGCCGCGCATTCTCCTTTGGTCCGGCTGCGGATTGCTGGTGCTGCTCGCGCTGGCCCCGCTGGCCGCGGTGCTTTGGCTTCGCTCCGCTGCCAAAACCGCGCTGCCGCAGCTCGATGGCGATGTGCACCTGGCCGGCCTCTCCGCGCCCGTGACCGTTCGCCGCGACGCCCACGGCGTGCCGCACATCGAAGCCGCTACCCAGGACGATCTCTTCGTCGCGCAGGGCTACGTGACCGCGCAGGATCGCCTGTGGCAGATGGACGCCTCGCGCCGCAGCTCCAACGGCGAGCTCGCTGAAGTCATGGGCCGCGCGCTCATCGAGCACGACCAAACGGAGCGTGTCCTTCAGATTCGCCTCACAGCTTTGCGCGTCTACAGCAATTTATCCGCGGCCGATCGCCGCCGGCTCGATGACTATGCCCGCGGCGTCAATCTATTCATCGCGCAGTGCGAGCAGTCGAACACTCTCCCCGTCGAATTCCGGCTGCTCCATTACCGCCCGCAGGCGTGGACTGGCGCGGACTCGATCAGTGTGGGTCTATCGATGGTGCAGACTCTCGACACGCACATTGCCACCAAGCTTTCACGCGCCCGCGTGGCCGCCAAACTCCAGAACCCCACTCTTGAAGCCGATCTTTACCCCGTCGGCTCCTGGCGCGATCGTCCGCCCACCGGTATCCGCGTCGACCTGAGTGAGCCTCAGCCGCTGCCGCCGCCCTCGAAGAACAGCGACGACGATAACGATGACGAAAACACCGAATCCCTCGCCGTGCCTTCTGTACCGCCGGCGTCCCCGCCGGCTGTCGTGCGGGCGTCCTCGCCCGCACACATCGACTTTGACAACTCTCACGTGCTGGGTGCCCCATCCATTCCGCGGTTTTATCGCGGAATGGGTGGGAAAGCACGAGCCAATTTCCGGGGCTTTGTATCAGGGCACGGCTTTAGCCGTGCCGCAATAGACGAAAAATCACAGAGGGCTTTAGCCCCTGAGGCCGCGCCCGTCGGCACGCCCGCTCTCCTCGCCCTCCTCGGCCGGCCCGATTGCGACGGCTGCGCACCAGGCTCAAACAACTGGGTGATCGCCGGCGCGCACACGGCCAGCGGCAAGCCGCTCCTCTCGAACGATATGCACCTGACCCTCCGCGAGCCCGACACCTGGTACATGGCCGATCTCAATGCCCCCGGTTTTCACGCGGCGGGTGTCACGCTCCCCGGTTTCCCGCTCGTCATTGCCGGCCACAACGAGCATGTTGCCTGGGGATTTACCGCGCTCTACGGCGACGTGCAGGATCTGTACATCGAAAAACTCGACGGCAAAGGCAACTACGAGGGTCTCGACGCCGCATGGCATCCGCTCGCCGTCGATCGAGAGATCATTCACGTTCGCGGCGGCAAAGACGTGGTTCTGAATGTTCAATCCACTGCCCACGGCCCGCTGCTCAATCCGCTTCTCGGCGCCAGCGATCCACCAACCGCTCTCAAGTGGACCCTCTACGATCCCACGCTCAGCACGCTGCCGATTTACGAAATGAACACGGCCTCGAATTGGACTGAGTTCTCCGCCGCGCTCGCCGAGTGGTGCTGGCCCACGCAGAACCTCGTCTACGCAGACGATCAGGGCCACATCGCTTACCAGGCCATCGGGCGCATTCCGCTGCGGCCCGCTGGAATCGCCGATGCGCCGATTCGCGACCAAGCGCATGAGTGGCAGGGTTACATCTCCCTCGACGCGATGCCCAGCGCCGTCGACCCGCCTTCGGGGTTTCTGGCCACAGCCAACGCCCGCGTCACCACCGACAAATCACCGTACCCACTCACCGGCGAGTGGGGCGATCCCTATCGCATCGAGCGAATCTACAAATCGCTCGATGGCCGCGACCATCTCACGCCTGCCGACATGCTCGCCGTGCAGACCGACATCTACAGCGAGGTCGATCAGGAGATGGGCCACCGCTTCGCCTACGCAATCGATCACACTCCGGGGCCTGAAGGCAACGGCGACGAGCGGATGCGCCAGGCCGCGGACCTGATGCGCAGTTGGGATGGGCGCCTCACCACCGACTCCGCCGCCGCATCGATCGTTACCCAGACTCGCGCCGTGCTCTGGCCGATGATTCTCGAGCCCAAGCTCGGCAAGCTTGCCGGCGACTATCACTGGGGCGAGTCCGCGTTTGCTGAAGAAGAAATCGTGATGAACGCCAAGCCGGGGTGGCTACCGCCTGCCTACAAAGACTGGAACGCGCTGCTCACCGCCGCGGTTCGCAAGGGAATGAGCGAGGGAAGAGCGCCGCTCGACGTTTCGCACTGGGCATACGGACGCTGGCACGTCGTCGACATCGAGCACCCACTCGCCTTCCTTCTCCCAGTCATCGGCCGCATCGCGGGAACCGGGCCTCAGCCGCAAAGCGGCGACGGCACCACCATCAAACAGGTCGGCCGCGATTTCGGCCCCTCGCAGCGCTTCACCATGGATTGGAGCAACATCGACGGCTCGACTGAAAATATTGTTCTCGGCGAGAGCAGCAATCCGCTCAGCCCTTATTTCCGCGACCAGTGGAACGACTGGTACAACGGAACCACCTTCGCGCTGCCCTTTACTCCCGCCGCGGTCGCGGCACAGACCACGCACACACTGCGGCTGCTGCCATGAGAAAGACAGGGGACAGGGAACAGGGATCAGGGATCAGGGCCGGCCGAGACAAAACTGCGGGTGCCCCCGGTTCGGGGTCCCCACGGACAGGTCCTCGTCCGTGGGGTGGAGATCCCTCGCGTTTGGGGACCGGGGAACCTCCTCGGCCCCGCCGTCATCGTCTTCGCCGCCGCTATCGCCATGGTTCCGCAGTTCATTCGCGGCAGCTCCTGCGGACACGACTTTAATGTTCATCTCGTCTCGTGGTTCGACTGCCTCAACGCGTGGCGTCACGGCATTCTTTATCCCCACTGGACGCCCAGCGCGAACTACGGCGCAGGCGAGCCACGTTTCGTCTTCTATCCGCCGCTCACATGGATGCTGGGCGCAGCGCTTGGCGCTATCCTCTCCTGGAATCTCGCGCCCATCGCGCTCACTTTCATCATCTTTGCCGCAACCGGCCTGGCTACGCGTGCCCTCGCGCTTGAAGCTCTCGACGACGCCCCCGCCACTCTCGCCGGATGCGTCGCAATTTTCTCTGGCTTCACGCTCTTCACCGGCTACGAGCGTTGTGCCTTCCCTGAATTCGCCGGCGGATTCTGGCTTCCGCTCATCCTTCTGTTCGTTCTGCGGGATCGTTTTCCCTCCGCATCGCTTGTTCGTCGTTCGTTTGACGGCTCAACCGTCGCCGCTCGCGCTTGCTCTCGCGGGCGCATGGCTCTCGAATCTCCCTCTCGGCGTGATCGCCGGCTACTTGCTCGTGGGCATCGCGCTTCTCTGGGCCGTCGTCAATAAATCCTGGGCGCCGTTGCTTCGCGCAGCCGTCGCAACCGTGCTCGGCCTCGGTCTCGCCGCCATTTACTGGGTGCCCGCAACCCTCCAGCGCCATTGGGTCGACATCAACCAGGCCACCGAAGATCCTGGCTTCAACTTCGAGAACAATTGGCTCTTCTCGCACCACGCCAATCCGGTCTTAGCATTGCACGACGTGGTCCTGCACCAGGTCTCGTGGATTGCTGTTTCCATGATCGCCGTCGCTCTCGTCGCGGCCATCGTCTGCTATCTCCGCCGCTCTTTTCCAAAACCAGAAATAATTCCGCTCGCCGCCATTCCCGTCGTCGTGTCTGTTTCTTCTGTTTCCCATCTCGCGGCCGGTCTGGCACACGCTGCCTCAAATGCCTTTCTTGCAATACCCGTGGCGCACTCTTGAAGCCGTCGAAGCGCCCATGGCGATCTTTATTGTGGCCGCCGTCTGGCCGGCGACGCCGCGACGCCCGCATTGCCCGCGGCGCAATTCTTGCCATCTTCGCCGCGCTCTTCGTCGGCGCAACCATCTACGCCGGAACAGCATTCTTCCAGGTTTGCTATCCCGAAGATACGGTCGCATCCATGCTGGTTGGCTACCGAGCCGGAGCGGGCTTTGAAGGCATGTACGAGTACGAGCCGCCCAACGGCGATATCAGCACTGTCCCAACCGGATTTCCCGATGCCTGCCTTGTGACCGACCCCAACATTGTCTTCGGTAAGCCCGATCCTGACGATCCCGACGCGAATCCCGCGTGGGCGCCCGATCAAAACACGTGCCAGGCCGCGTTCACCTGGGCCGAAGGCCATCCCAAATCGTCCGGAGGCGCTCAGCTCAATCCCGAGCACCGTCGCATCACCGCTACGATCCCCCACGCCGGCTACCTGGTGCTCCATCTCGAGCGGTATCCCGCATGGTCTATCCGTCTCAACGGGCAGGTCCTCACCAGTGACAGTGCCTCAGCGGTCGTAGATCGCAACGACGGCCTTATCGCCGTGCCCGTCCCGCAAGGCCCCATCGATCTCACCGTCGACTGGACCACGTCTCCCGGCGATGTTGCCGGACGCTGGTTCACCGTCCTCAGCGCGATGTTGCTCATCGCCCTCTCGCGATATGAGCTCCGCCAGCGCCGTTTTCGTCTAACATGATTGCAATGCCGGCCGACGTCAAATCGCTGATTCAGGAAGGCGCAGATCTTACCGACCAGGCGCTCGAAGTCCTGATCCCCTCCGCGGACACGGTGCCTGTTTCCATCCACGGCGCCATGCGCCACTCCGTCTTCGCCGGCGGCAAGCGCCTGCGGCCGGTGCTCGCCATGCAGGCTTCGATGGCCATAGCAGGCGTTCTTCCAAAGGGAATAGAAAACCTCGGCGCGGCCCTGGAGATGCTCCACACCTACTCGCTCATCCACGACGATCTGCCCGCACTCGACAACGACGAACTGCGCCGCGGCAAGCCTACCTGCCACGTCGTCTTCGGCGAAGCCATCGCCATCCTCGCCGGCGACGCGCTCCAGACCCGCGCCTTCGAAGTACTCGCAGGCCTTGAATGTCCGCCCGCCGCCGCCATCCAGATTGTCGGCCTCGTCGCCAACGCTGTCGGCACCGTGGACGGCATGATCGGCGGCCAGGTCCTCGACATCGAAAGCGAACACCTTAAACCCACGCCCGAGCTCGTCGAAGCCATCCATCGCGCAAAAACCGGCGCTCTCATTCGCGTCAGCGTGGTTGCCGGCGGCGTTTATGCAGGAGCCACTCCCGACGACGTAGCGCGCCTCGACCGCTTCGGCCGCAAGGCCGGCCTCGCCTTCCAGATTGTCGATGATGTGCTCGATATGACCGTCGACTCGGCGCAGCTCGGCAAGACCGCAGGCAAAGACGCAGCAACTGAGAAAGCCACGTGGCCTGCCGTGTACGGCGTTGAACAGAGCCTGCGCGACGCCACACAGCTCGTCGATGAAGCCTTCGCCGCGCTCGAGCCGTATGGCAGCCGCGCCTCTGGCCTCAAGGCCGTCGCACGCTACCTTGTCGAACGCAAAAACTGAGGACTCTTCAACACCGCATCCGATCACCTCTGCGCGATAAAAGGAGCACCGGTCATATGCGGGGTATCGGGCTCAAATCAACATCTAACGCGGGAGTACCCGAGGACTCAATCCCTCCGCGGTCGAACCGGCCGGTCCCCGTCACCCTCGTCGCCCTTTTCCAGTTCTTCAAAGCCGGGTTTCTAGCCCTCATCTTTTGCAGAGCATGGCAGGCCCACGTCTCGTGGGCCGCTTCGGGACAATCAGGCGACGATCCACTTGCTCAGCAGATCACGGCAGACCCATCAATCCTGGTTCTGCCGCTGATGGTAATCGTGTACATTGTCTTCGGTCTGGGATTGTGGAAGCTGCAGAGCTGGGCGCGCAAGAACCTGGTCGTCATGATCTTGCTTTGCTGGTTTAACGGCGGCCTTTCGTTCAACGGTTTTCTCTTCGGGAAAAGCATCTGGATGAACGAATGGAATCGACAAACACTTGTTGCCGTCTTCCTTTTGGATTTGCTGGTGTTCTGCTGTCTGGTCTACTACCCAGACGTTAAAAAGGCATTCGCCGAGCACGATTAATTGCCGGCACCGAAACAGACCACCGAGACCGCCGCTACTGGCTCAAAACCTTGCGCAGCTTTTCGCTCTGGCTTGAGAGATCCTCGACGGCGGTCTGCGCCTTGCCCAGCAGTCCCTGCAGATCTTCAAGAAACTCCGGAAGCCTGTCCCAGCACTTGCGCACCACATCCTGCTGATCGATCAGCACCAGGGTAGCGCCGGAGAGGGCAGTCACCAGGCCGATCTTGCGCTGGCCGGTCACCAGCAGCACGCCGCTTGCGGCAAGGGTTGCGGCCGCTGCATACCGAATCCAGTTTGTGGAGTCTGTCTCTTCGCCGCACTTCTCACCAGCCGGCTCTCTCGTTCCCTGCGTTAGCGGCACAACTACCATGACCCCTCCTGACGTTCGCCCGCGGTTTCAATCTCTAAACTCAATTGCCTTTTTGAAGTATCGCTCTAAAACCAGCAGCTCGGCGACTTGACTCGCATTTCTCTCTGGAAAAAGCATCGTGCAGCGATCATCGCTGCTTTAGTCCAGGTCGATCTCGCGGAACGGCTTGCCTTCCGGAGCGTCCTTGGCCTTGCGCATGGCCTCGGCAAACTTCTTCTCCAGCAAGTCTTCCTTATTCTTCTCGGCGTCCACACTCTGCCTGAAGATGGACTCCGTGCGCTCTCCGTGCTCGCGCATGGCCTTGGCCGCCGTCTCCAGGTCCTCGAACATGCGCTTACGCGGGGCTGAAGTGTGGCTGACCAGCACTCCGGTCTCCGCGTCGATCTTCAGCATTGCCCCGCAATCCGGGCACGCCACCTCAAACGATTTGTGCTCTTTCTTGCTCATGACAACTCGTATTCTATGCGCTCAAGCCTGCTTTTGGCAGGGGCTTTCCGCCTTGACACGCCCGCCCCCTCAAGCGAAAGATGAATGGGCTGGATGCTCCCGCCCCCGCAACGCGCTTCCAAACGATCGGCTGCATCCAACTCTCTTCACTTCTGGCTCTGATTAGGAATGACCGCATGAAAACTCTCCGCACTCACCTGCTCGGCCACATCGCGCCTGCAATCCTCGCGCTTCTCTGCCTGCTTATCGCCGCCGGCAGCGCCTCGGCGCAATCGGCCGCGGCAACTGCGCCGGCCATCACGCCGCTTCAGGTTGACCGCACCGATCCCGCGAGCAGCCGCATCGTACCCGCCCACGCAAAGCTCGAGCGCATCGCCACCGGGTTCACCTGGGTCGAGGGCCCCGTTTGGGTCAACAACAGCCTCTTCTTTGCAGAGATTCCTTCCAACTCCATCCGCCGCTGGACGCCCGGCAAAGGCGTCAGCATCTTCCTTGCAGCCCAGCGGCTACAAAGGCTCCGCTCCGTATGGTGGCCACGAGCCCGGTTCCAATGGAATGACGCTCGACGCGCTCGGCCGCCTCACCGTTGCCGGCCACGCCCAGCGCGACGTCTTCCGCTTTGAATCGCTGAACCCTGAAGCCGTCCAGACCGTCCTCGCCGATCGCTACCAGGGCCTGCGCCTGAACAGCCCGAACGATCTCGTGTATCGCTCGGACGGCTCGCTTTACTTCACCGATCCGCCCTACGGGTTGCGCAAGCAGAACGATTCAGATCCTGAGAAAGATCTCCAGGTCAACGGCGTCTATCGCATTCCGGGCGCCGCCGATCAAAAGGCCGGCGCGCCGCCTGCGCGTGGCGACCTGCAGCTTCTCATCTCCGACTTGCCGCGGCCGAACGGAATTGCTTTCTCGCCCGGCGAGAAGTATCTGTACGTCGACTCGACCGAGCCGAAAAAAATCTGGATGCGCTACCGCGTGCTGCCCGATGGCACGCTCGCCGATCCCACGCTTCTCTATGACGCGACTTCCGATCCGCTTCCCGGCGGTCCCGACGGCATGAAGGTTGATGTCGAGGGAAACATCTATAGCGCCGGTCCCGGCGGCGTGGTGATTCTGTCGCCCGAAGGCAAGCATCTCGCCACGCTTCTCATCCCCGAGCGCGTAGCCAACGTGGGCTGGGGCGGAGCGGATCACAAGACGCTCTACATTTGCGCCTCGAGCAGCGTCTACCGCGTAAAGCTCTTGCTCGCGGGAGAGCCGATCACGCAGCCGAAGCCGCCCGTCGCCCACTGAAGTGTCATCCCGAGCGGAGCCCCCAGGCATCGGCTCTTCCAAAGCCGTGTCATCCTGAGCGGAGCCCGCAGTAAGCGGGCGGAGTCGAAGGATCTGCGGTTGCATTTTTCGATCTTCGCCCAGCACAGCAAGTGGGTGCCCCCGGTCCCTCGCATCTGGGGACCGGGGACAGCGCTGGATCTGGTCGGTCCCCGCTTTATCCCCCCACAAACTCCGTCTTCCCCGGCGGCGTCGCCGCCGTCTTGAAGTTCACCACGTGATAAACCGCCGGCTCCGTTCCCACGTTCCTGAAGCAATGCACCTGGTTTGAGCCGTTGAAGATCACGCTGCCCGGTCCCACGCGGATCCACTCGCCGTTCGAGAGCGTTTCCACCGTCCCGGTCCGCACAATGATCAGCTCCTCGTTCGGGTGCTTGTGTGGCCGATGCGACGAGAGCCCCGGGTTCAGCGTCGTAATGTGAATCTCCAGGTTCTCGAGCGTCGCCGTCGGCGCCGAGCACACCGACCGTACCGATCCGGTGGCGTTCGGTTTCGCGACCATCGCGTTCCAGTCCCAGACCTTCGACCCCATGACGGGTGTGGACGGCGTGGCGTCGGCGGAGGGCGCGGCGGCAGGTGTTGTGCCGGGGGTATTTTGCCCAAAAGCGAGCGCCTCGCCGGCGACGGCAGTAGCGGCCAGCGCCGCAAACAGTTCTCTGCGATTCATGATGGCTTTTCCTTTTCCCTTTTCAATTTTGGGAGCGCCGAACACGCAAAACCGCTGCTCCGAAATTACGGTGTTCCTGGTTCGCTGTTACTTATAGCGGACCGCGCCGGCGCGTGCAAACCCCACGGCGCCTCCAGCCCTCTTGATTCTCGCCCACTTGGGGCGCATGCGCGGTGGGCGAGTGAACTCCTCTCAGCCCACCCTCCCGCCCCGGTCTCCACCGCTGTCAAGCCCCTTCACCCAAAATAAATCTCTCCACCTCTCTTAAGTCCCTTTTCTCTAGTCTCTTATCTCTCTTCTCTGATTCCCCCAAGTTTGCCGATAATTTCCCCCTTTAAGCGCATACTTCTCGTATAAGCGTTCAACCACGCCTTCTTTTCGGCGGAGATTCTCCGCCGCATGCGCGTCTCTGCGTCCGGAAATCCGGCGCAGCGGCGGCCACCGGACACGATCCACGCTTCGCGAGCCATACCGCATGGCCAGGGTATGGCCGAAGGTATGGGCCGTCCCGTAACTCCTTTGCCATCAAATATGGAGGTATGGCATGCCGGGGAGAGGGGGCAGGGGTGCCAAAAAGGTAAAGTTGGCGAGCACAAAGGAGAGATCGTATGAAACGGAAATGTCGGCACATCATGACAAGCGGGTTTCAATGCCACGGTTATGCCCTCCATGGGAGCGATCTCTGTTATTTTCACAGTCGGCGGAAACCTCCGGCGGGCAAACCGGCCGACCTCGTCGAAATCCCGCTCCTCGAAGACCGATGCGCCATTCAGGTCACCCTGACCCAGATCCTGCGAGCCGTCGTCAACAAGACCATCGATCGCCCACGCGCCTCCCTCCTCCTCTACGGCCTTCAGCTTTCCCTGCAAAGCGTCGATCACTACCCGAATTCCATCCCCTGGGGGACCGTCCAGGCCGTCTCCAAGTCAAGCGACGGAGAGGATCTCGCCCCCGATCCCGATGAGGAAGATGAAGACGAGGATGAAGTCGACGACGAGGAAGATGAAGAAGTGGATGAAGACGACGACGAGGAAGAATCTGGAGATTCCGGCGGTGATTCAGACGATGACAAAGAAGATGATGGGAATGAAGATTCAGACGATGACGAAACACCCGACGAATTGGTTGCCGGCGCCAAATATCTTGAATCCGTCAGCAACGCCGTCCGCGTCGGCGACATGCGCCAGGTCGAGCGCCTGCTCAAGGAATGAGACCCAGGGAGAAAAGGCCAAGCCTTAAAGCTGACCCTATTTTGCCGCCGTCTGCAATGGCTTCTGGCTGTTCGCGGCCGGCGAATTCACCTGCGCGTTCAGAAAGTTAGCCAGGTCGTCCACGTCCTGCTGGGTGCCGACCATCGGCGGCATGAAGTGGTGATAGGGCGAGTCGGGCTTGTATTCGTGCAGCATGGTGATGAAGCTCTCGATGTTGGCGCGGTCGCGGCCGGCGAGCAATTTTGCCAGCGGCCGGTAGCCGTTGAGCGTGTGGCATGCGCCGCACTCACCGCGGAAGATGGCTTCGCCGCGCGAGTAGCTTGTGTCGGCTCCGTTCCACACCCAGTTGGAGTGCGCCAGATAACCGTTTTGATCGATCTTGATGGCGTAGGGCACGCGCACGCCATTCGAGTACATCCAGCGGCCGATGACGTACGGCTTGCGCAGCATCTCGCGCGAGTACTCGCCTGCGCCGGTGGCCACCAGCGCCAGCAGCAGGATGGCCACAGCGTGCGAGGGATTGAAATCGGCGGGATTTCGGTAGGCGAGGTAATACGCAACGCCGATGATAGTCGCAGAGGTCATGACGATCAGGAGCGCCATGCGCGTAACGATTGAAAATGTGCCGGTGCCCATGGTGTCAATGCCCAGCGTGAGCAGGGCGCGTTGCGTCTGGGGCACCATGAAGAGGTACCAGATGAACAGGAACGGCATGGCCACGAACGACGGCACCAGCCACTTGACGCTCCACTTGACGAGCGAGGATTTGAGCGCCGGCTGCTCGTGGCCATCAATGCGGCTGGCGCTGATGAGCGCCCAGATGCCGGCGAGCGACGCGCACACGCAGACGCGCAAGAGCAGGCTTGGCCAGTAGGTGGGATTGAAGAACGCGTTCCAGAACTTGCTGGCCTCGTGTCCGGTACCGGCCACGCCAATCCAGGTGTCGCCCGGCGTGAGCATGAAGGTGAGAATGCCGTTGATGATGATGAGCGTGCACACCGAAGCGCCGGCGTAGACCCAGCCGACAACGAGATGCAGCTTCGCGTCAATTTTGTTCCAGGTGTAGTAGTAGACGGCGGCGGTGATGAGCTCGACCATGAAGAAGACCCACTCGATGGCCCAGCCGAAGACGAAGTTGTGGATGAGCGTGCTGGTGGCTTCAGGATTCGTGAGGCCGATGGCAAACCATATGCCCACGCCGGAGATGGTGCCGAACACGCCGGTCAGGATGAGAAAGAACTTCGAGTAGCCGACAAGCTCGGCGAGCCAGTCGGCGCGTCCTTCGCGCAGTGCCTTGCGTTCGGCCAGCGGCAGGTAGAGGCCGCCGCCAACGGCAAACTGCGAAATCATGACGTGGAAGATGGCGATGATGCCGATCACCCAGCCCGACCCGAGATACGGAATGTCCCAGAATGGATAGTTCATGTCTGCTCCAAGCTCTTAGCCTTTAGCTTTTAGCTCTTAGCCCGCGCTCTGACTCGACAATGCATTCAGCACAATGGAGCTAAGAGCTAATGGCTAAAAGCTGCTTTACCGCACTGCCCAGTAGCCAATGACCGTGGTTGCCAGCAGCGCAAAGACCGCGAGCAATCCAAAATAGTGCGCCATCCGCGCGCGACGGCCCGATTCCTTGCTCGTGTCATAGAAAGGAATCAAGACCCAGAGCGCGATGCCCAGTGAGAACAAAAGCAGTCCCGCGATCTCGCCTGCTTCACCGGGCAGCACGGAGCCGAGCAGCTTGAGCATTTCGAACGGGCTCATGAAGTACCACTCGGGATGAATCCCCATGGGCGCGGGAGCGAGCGAGTCGTATGCCTTGCCCAACGGCCAGGGAAAGACTGAAGCCAAAAGCGCCAGCACATTGAGCGAGATGATCCACATGGCAATGTCTTTGCGCAGGAAGTTGGGCATGAACGGCATGGACTTGCGCTCGGCGGCAGGCTTGGCTTCTTCACTTTCAGGAACGGCGTTGCCATGGCGCTGGACCAGCCACAGGTGGAATCCGAGCAGCGGAATAAACAACGCGGGAAGGACCACGACGTGAAGCGCGAAGAAACGCTGCACCGTGAATTCGGTGACGTCCGGGCCGCCGCGCAGCATGTTGGCGATGGCCGGACCGATCCACGGAATGGCAACCGGAATCTCAAGGCCGACCTTGGTGGCGAAGTAGCTGAGCTCGTCCATGGGCAGCAGGTAACCGGAGAAGCCGAAGCACGCGGCGACGGCAAGCAGCGCCATCCCCGAAAGCCAGCCGAATTCGCGCGGCTTGCGGTAGGCCTTCATGAAGAAGACCGAGAACATGTGCACCAGAATCGAGAACATCATGAGGTTGGCGGCCCACGCGTGCGCTGAGCGGATGAGCCAGCCGAAGTTCATGACGAACGTGATCTGCCGGACGGATTCAAACGCCTCGACGCCCGGCCGGTAATACACCAGCAGCAGCACTCCGGTGAAGCACTGGAGCATGAAGAGGAACAGCGTAATGCCGCCCCAGTAATACCAGAAGGATTGCGCGTGCACCGGGACCGTCTTCTTGCGCGCGAAGGCGGCCAGCTCGGAGATTCCCAGCCGCTCGTCCATCCATCCGTAAACGTTTGTCGCGATTGATTTGGTCGTCATAGTCAGAGTTCGCAGTTCGTAGTTCGTAGTTCTTAGTTCTTAGTTCGCAGTTCGCAGTTCGCAGTTCGTGGATTCTGATTCGAATTGCGTGGGTTGCCTCGCAGGTCAGGCTCGAGAAACTTCGACGCCTGTATCGTTGACAGCAACCTTGAAGAGCTTGAGCGGCTTGGGCGGAGGTCCGCTCACATTGGCGCCGGTGTAAGGGTTGTAGACGCCGCCGTGGCAGGCACAATGGATGCGGTCGGCCTGCGGCTCATATTGCACCGTGCAGCCCAGATGCGTGCAGACAGCGGTGAGCGCGACCCATTGCCCGTTCTCGTGATGGATCAACATTGCGGGGGAAGGGCCGAACTTGAACATCAGCACCGAGCCTGCGGGAAGCTTCTGCGCGTCTTTGAGCGTGACTTCAGTGACGGCCGAGGCACTGAGCGCCATCTCGCTGGGCGAAGCCAGATAGCGGTAGACGGGGTAGGCCAACGCTGCGGCATAGCAAACGCCCGCCGCACCCGCCGCCGCCAGAAACGCGCGCCGCGTTTTCACTTCGCCGTTCTCGAGGTGTTCCGGGATGATGTTGGGTGAAATCGCTGGATTGCTCATAAGCTAGCCGCGCCCTCCATGGTTTTCTGCGCACGCGCCACGACCGATACCAGCCAACCGACGACTCCGAGGCCAGCGACAAAGAGCACGAGGAACAAGCCCACCACGCTCCAATTGGTGACGACGACCCGGTCCCACACGTCGTAGCCCTTGCTGAACAACGTTACGTCGCGCACGCCGTCGCGATAGATGGTGAGCATGATCTCGAGCAGAACTGCGGTAAGGACTCCGGCCCAGGAGAGCCATCCGGCGCTGATTTTGCCGAAACCGGCGATCGCGCCAACCATAATTGCCACCACGACCAGTGCGATCCATCCATAGCCGGCGAACCCGGCAAACTTGTAGGCCGGATACAGAGCGTGACCGGCGAGCCCCGCCTTCACCGCATCAGGCTGCACGTTCGCGGCCCAAAGTCCCGCGGCGAGGTAGACCAGCCCGAATCCCGCGGCGACTTTGCCGCCCAGGCCCGCCACATACTTCTTTTCTTCGGCGGTAAATGTGCTGCGGCCGGCGAGGTAAACCAGCCACAAACCGCCGATCACCAGCCCGCCGGCCATCATGAGCAGCCAGCGCGGTTCGAGAGTGGGATCGCCGGTGGGCAGATATGCGCCCATGGCCGACGCCGAATACATTGCGCGCCACGCCTCGGGCCGCAGCATCAGAGTCATATTGGTCGACAGCATGCGCGCCACGCCGCCGGCGAGCAGCCACGCGCTGAGGCCTATCCACCAGGCGGACTTTCCCGCCTCAAGCCGCGCGGAGAACTTGTAAAGCAGCCAGTAGACCAGCATCAGCGTGGGGATGAGCGCGATCCAGTAGACGCCGATGAGCACGCTGCTGGTGTAGAGCGCGCGCCCATAGAGCACCTGCGCGAAGAAGAGCGGCGGCACGCCCAGATTGATCACGAAGGTCATGACCACCGTCAGGCGCCGCGCCAGCGCTCGCGCGGTGACGTACGAGTGTGCCGACTTGCCGAAGAGGCTGAGCAGGACGGCCAGCAGCAGCCCGCCGAGGAGCATTTCCACGGCCACAAAATGCAGCGACAGCGTGACGATATGCAGCAGCTTGAGCAGCCACACCGGAGCCGGCAAAGGAATTGGGTCCACTGCGGGATAGGGATTCATAAGGCTCTGATCGTTCCTTTCACTTTTCCTCTCATGCTCGGTGCTTCAGCGAAACATTCATGGGCAAATGTGCGAGCCCGCTCTGAGTTTTCCAAAACGAATCGGGCGAGTCGGAGGGGGGCGGAGCGGACGAGGCACATTTTGGACCATTTTTCTCCAAATTGAATTGGAAGAAGCTAATTTAAGATCCGCCGCGAACAGGGGTCTGTGATGGAAAGCACATCGGCGTGTGACGGTTTCATCTACGCTGCCGATTTGACCGCAGTGGTTCTTCCTGATTTGGAGGGCGCCACCTGTTGAGGCTTTTGAATCGGCGAGTGGCCGGTTCGGCAGGACTACGCGATGAAACGAGCCAACTCTTCGATGCAACTGACGCGCGCCGCCGATTATGCGGTGCGAGTGATGGTTCAGTTGGCCACGCTGCCGGCCGATGCGCGCGTGTCGCTGCCCTCGCTGGCGCGGGCGACGGGCGCTCCGGAGAGCTTCCTTTCGAAGGTGCTACAGAGCCTGGCGCGCGGCGAATTCATTACGTCGCAACGCGGCCAATCGGGCGGATTCCTCATCACGCCGCGCGGCCGCCGGGCCTCCATGCGCGAGGTGATTGAAGCGATCGACGGCGCGATTTGCCTGAACGTGTGCCTGATGCACGGCCGGTCGTGCCCGAGAAAAGCGCGCTGCCCGGCGCATCCGGTTTGGGAGAGGGCGCAGCAGGCGATGTTGCAGGTTCTGTCTGGCTCGTCAATCGCCGGCCTGGCTGTGGCATCGACGGGCAGGCTGGGCTTGGCGAACGCCGGCGAGGAGCTTCTTCGCTTGCCCGCGAAGGCAGCGCGCAGATAAACCTTCCGCGCGGCAATCTTTCTTGAGGGCCGCATTTCGCATTCACCGACTGTTCGCGGATTTGCCAAGCGCGCGTGCAGGATGTTTCAATCAAGTTATTGAAACAGGGGTGCTCCACGATTTGTGGGGCTGAGAAATACCCTCGAACCCGATCCGGATAATACCGGCGTGGGAAGTTTTCTCCAACCGAGCGGCGTTTTCCTCACTTTGCGGCGCGAGTTCCTTTGTTTCATGTGAACACTGAAACGAAGGGTCCCCATGAAGGCAGCCGCAATGAACTCCCGCAAAATTTCATCGCTTTTCCGACGCGCGCATTGCGCGCTCGAGGCCACTTTCTTTTTGATTGCGTGCGCGGGTCTGCCTCTTTACGCGCAGGCTGGTTCTTCTTCGGGGCCGCAGATAAATGCGCAAAGCCCCGCTCCGATTTCCGGAACCGATGCACAGAATGCCAACTCCGCTCAGCAGAAGCCTGCGCGCGTCACAACTACCGTCATCGTTCACGGCGAAGTGGAAGACAACTATCTGCCACAGGCCGTTACTGTTGGCACGCTGGACGGCGGGGAGCTCAAGGATGCTCCGATCTCGGCTTCGGTTATCACGCGCGATTTGCTCAACGACCAGGTGTCGCGGCTGCTGTCTGACGTGATTCAAAACGATGCCTCCGTCGGCGACGATTACGTGCCCGTGGGCTATTACGGCGACTACCAGATCCGCGGTTTTCCTCTCGATCTGGCGACGGGACTCGAGGTCAACGGCATGACCATTGCCGGCGAGCAGGATGTGCCGCTCGAGAATAAGGAGTCTGTCGAAATCCTCGAGGGGATTGCCGCAGTGGAGAGCGGAGTGGCCTCGGCGGGAGGCCTGATCGATTTTGTAACCAAGCGCCCGGCAGACATCCAGGCGGTCGATTTCGCCACGGATCATCGCGGCACGGCATATGGCGCGCTTGATCTCGGACATTTGTTCGGCAGCCGCAAACAAGTGGGCGCGCGCGTGAATCTCGCCGGCGAAAGAATCGTTCCCTATATGAATGACACGAATGGCTGGCGTGCTGTGGGAGCGGGCGCGGCTGACTGGAGGCTGAACTCGGCCACGATCCTCAAGGGCGACTTTGAGTACCAGCACAAGTCGGAGCGCGACGGCAGCGGCTATCAATTGCTGGGCGGAACTGTATTGCCCGACATCAATCGCATCTACCGGACGACGATGCTCGGAGATCAGTCCTGGGGGCTCCCCGATACCTATGACACATTCAACACGAACGCGCGCATCGACCACACGTTTTCGCCTTCGTGGGTTGGGTTCGTCGCCGCAAGCCTGAGTCACTCGCTGATCCAGGACAACGTGCTTTACGTGTACGGCTGTTACTACGAGACGGAGTGCAACAACGGCTCGGCGCCGTATTGGTTCTTCGCTCCCGATGGAACCTACGACGTCTACGATTACCGAAATCCCAACGAGCTGCGCATCGACGGAGAGGCCGAGGCGATGGTCACGGGTCACATTCATACGGGCGCCGTCGCGCAGGACGTGACAGCCGGTGGCGTTCTCTTTCTGCGGACTGTGCATCAGCCCGGCTTTTACAGCGCGGCAGATCCCTATTCAGCGGACGGCGTTGTGCAGGATGGGGCTGTCTACACCTACGTCGGCTCGGAGAACATTTACGAGACAATCGCTACGTTGCCCGCGCCGGGCGATCCGAATTCGCTTGAGAGCACGCTCCAATCCGCCGGCCCACGCCGGCTGTGGCAAGACAGCCGCCAATCGTCTGGAGTAGTTCAGGACCGGATCCATCTTCCGGCGCACGTTCAGCTCGTCGCGAGCGCGCGGTACGATTCGCTGCGCGACCACAACTACTCCGCGTACGCAACGTGCAGCGATCCAACGGAGCTGGATCCAGCGACCGTGACCCTTCCGAACGCTTGCGCGCCGGAGCCGCACGACAAGCCGGTGTGGCTGCCGCAATTCGCCGCAGCCTATAACCCCGCGAAGAACCTCACTCTCTACTCGAATTATGGAGTGATGCTGTCTCTCGGTCCTGAAGCGCCTTTCTGGGTTGATAACGCAAGCCAGTTTCTCGCGCCGTTCTTCTCACGCCAGGCGGAGGTCGGCGCGAAGTACGAGCCGGGCCAACGCATTCTGCTGACGACGGCGCTGTTTCACATGCGCGCGCCGTTCTTCTATCCAGAGAGCGATGGCGCGGGCGGCCTCGTCTTCGTCTCGCAAGGACGCGAAACGCACAACGGCATCGAGCTGAACGCCGAAGGCAAAGCCGCCAACTGGCTCCGTCTTAACGGCTCCGCCGCGGCTATGAAAGCCGTCTCCAGTGGCACTGGCACGCCCGGCTTCGACAATAAGCAGGTGATCAACGTGCCGCACCTGCACACCAACGTGTTTGCCGATCTCACGGTGCCCCACTTGCACAATCTGCATCTGATGCCCGGATGGAGTTACACCTCGCGTAAAGAAGCCACGCGCGACGACCAAGTGAGCGTTCCCAGCTACAACCTTTTCAATCTGGGCGCGCGCTACACGCCGGGCGGTGAGCAGGGTCATGTGGCGATCCACATTTATGCCGATAACATCGCGAACAAGCGCTACTGGTCCGACACAGGCGCCAGTTATGGCGACACGTTTGTCTGGCTTGGCGCGCCGCCGACGGTGCGGCTCGATGCGCACTATACGTTCTAGGCTGTTAGCTGTTAGCTTTTAGCCTTTAGCCTGGGTTGCGGCATATGAAGTGAGTGCTGCAACGACAAGCTGAATGAGGCAGAAAGCGAATGGCCAGGCGCTAAAGGCTCGCGGCATTCATGGATCGATGACTTCGGCACCCAAATCCCACGGCATGGACGGCTCTTTGGTTGAGCCAGACTGGCGACCGCTCACGCTCGATGAGTTGCGCCTGCTTCTTGCCCAGTTCCCTCAGCTCGGCGAGCCTACGCACATTCTCTCTCTCAGCCCGCGCCCGTTTTCCGCGGCCAGTGTAGTGGCCACGCGGACCGAACACGGACACGGTCAGCGCGTCTTTATCAAACGCCACCACCGTGCGGTGCGCGATCGCGAAGGCCTCCTCGAGGAGCATCGTTTCCTCGCTCATCTTCGCACCCATGTCGCGCTGGTCCCGCGTGTCATCGCTTCCGCGGCCGGCGAAACGGCCATCGAGGCAGGCGAGTGGACCTACGAGGTCCACGAGATTCCGCAGGGCATCGACCTTTACGAAGACGCCCTCTCCTGGACGCCCATGCGCAGTGCCGCACACGCGTACTCCGCAGGCACGGTGCTCGCGCTGCTGCATCGCGCCGCGCAAAATTTCAATGCGCCGCGCCGCAAGCCCAGACCACTTGTGGCGAGCTTCACGATTTTTGCGGCGGATGATCCAGCCGCCGCAATGGCGGGATACCTCGCGGCTCGTTCCTCGCTCGCCGCGAACAAAGCCGTCCATGCAAGCGCGGGGCAAGCTCTCGAACTTCTCACGCCCTTTCACGCCGAGCTTCGGCCGCATCTGCCTGCGCTTGGCCCGCTCTGGACGCACAATGACTTGCACGCCTCCAATCTCTTTTGGAGCGACGCTGGGCCAGAAGCCGATCGCGATGCGTACGCCACGGCCGTCATCGATTTCGGACTGGCCGACCGCACCAACGCCGTGCACGATATCGCCCACGCCATTGAGCGCAACATTGTTGAATGGCTCGCGCTGGTCAACGATCCTGCGCACCCAGATGATGTGCCCATTCACCTCGATCATCTTGGAGCACTGCTCGACGGTTACGAATCCATCAGCCCGCTCTCAAGAGAAGAGTCTGCCGCACTCGCACCGATGACCGCGCTTTGCCACGCCGAATTCGCGCTCTCCGAGGCCGATTACTTTCTCGGTGTTCTGCACTCGGAGGAGAAAGCGAAGATGGCTTACGACGGATGGCTCGTGGGCCACGCTCATTGGTTCGCGAGCGCGCCCGGCCACAAGTTGCTCGACGCGCTACGCCGCCGGGCCGAACGCAAAGACTTGCCCCGCGTGGCACGAGAAGAAAAGAAAGCGGCGCGGCCATGAACGCGAACTTTGTCGGCGCCTTCGCGACCGCTGCCAGTGCCTACCTGAGCGCACACGGCCTGGAACTTGCGGGAGTTGTTACGGCTGCCCTTGGAATCTGGCTCACCACGAGGCGTCTGCTTATCTGCTGGCCCATCACGTTGGTTTCGATTTTCATTTACATGGTGGTTTTCTTCCGTGCCGGGCTGTTTTCCGACGCGTTGTTGCAAGTCTTCTTCGTGGTCTTCACTTTCTACGGCTGGTGGCACTGGTGGCGCGGCGTTCGCGATGAAGGCGAAGTGCGGGTTGTCGCACTGCCGCAGACGAGCTTGGTGATTGCGCTCGTTCTCGGCGTGGCGGGAAGCTTCGCGCTGGGGACACTGGCCAAGCGACTGCACGCCGCGCTGCCGTACCTGGACGCGATGCTGATGAGCTACAGCCTGGTGGCTACATGGTGGCAGGCGCGCAAGCACATCGCTAACTGGTGGCTATGGATTCTCGTCGATGCAATCTACGTCGGCGAGTATATCTATAAAGACTTGTGGGCAACGGCGCTGCTTTACGCAGCCTTTGTGCCTCTGGCCGTGCTTGGCCTGCGCAATTGGCGCCGCGCGGCGGACGGCGCTAGATTGCCGCTTGCACCACGTTCCTGAGCGGCTCGTCGTTCATATAGCGCCGCAGCTCATCGGCAGCGACGCGCAGTGCGCGCGGAGCGAACTGAGGAGACGATCCGCCGATGTGCGGGGTGAGCAACAGGTTGGGGCAATGCCAAAGAGGATGGCCTTCAGGCAGCGGCTCCGGCTCGGTGACGTCGAGCGCGGCGCGAATGCGCCCGGAGTTGAGCGCATCGACGAGCGCATCCGTATCTACGATCGGCCCGCGCGCGGCATTCACCAGGAGCGCTCCCTGGTGAAGCAACCCGAGCTGCCGCTCGCCGATCAGCCCGCGCGACTCGGCTGTTGCGGGAAGGATCAGGATCACGACATCGGCATGCGGCAGCAAGTTATCCAACTCACTTACTGCGTGGACCTCCGGTTCGGCCCGTGCGCTCCGCGCCACGCGAACGATTTTGACGGCAAACGGTTGCAGCATGCGCTCGATCTCCTTGCCGATCGCGCCATAGCCCACGAGCAACACTGTCTTGCCGGTCAGCTCTTCTTGCAGCACCGGCGGATAGACGGTGTGCGTGTCGCCGGTGATTTTAGCGTAGTGCGCGCTGGCCTCGAATCGCCGCTTCCAGATGCCCGATCGTTGAATGTCGAGATACAGCGGAAAGTACTTCAACATGGTCAGGATTGCAGAGATTGTCCACTCGGCAGTGGAAATATTGTGCGCGCCGTGCGCGTTGCAAATGGTTACGTGCGGGCCTACTGTCCCGGGAATCCACTCTGTTCCAGCCATCATGGCCAGCACCAGCTTGACGCCACGCAACCGGGGCCAGGCGCGGATCGCCTTGGTCGAATAGGGATCGGGGATCCAGACATCGATTTCGACATCGTGGTCCATCTTGTCCGACACGGGGATCAGCTCGATCCCCTCGGGGAAATCGCGAAACAGCTCAGCGGGTAGAGTGGCTGGGTATCCGACTCGCAACATGCAATTCCTTGCGCGCGACCGGCGCACGCTCCTCGATTCCATCCTATCGCAGCGTTGATGCCGCCTTGTGCGGGACGAAATTGTTCGTTGACGATCGACGGACCGCGTCGCGAGACTGTTGACGCGAATCCGTGCACAGCTGTGCGCCGCAAACTATCCTGAAAGAGCAACAAGGCTTATTCTCGGATTGCATCGATGCGCCTGAAAGCGAAAAAAACGTGGTCGCAGCACCAGCTCTCAGCGAAGTTACGCGTGGATGGCGGAGAGCAGGGACTGCTGAGCTTCGAGCGGCGCCGCATTTTGATTGACGCGGCAAAGACGGCGCTGGCGGCAGCGCTTTGCTGGTGGCTAGCTTTGCGCTTCGGCCTGCACGACGGCTACTGGGGCTCGATCAGCGCCATCATCGTTTTGCAATCGAACGTTGGCGCAACGGTGACTGCGTCGCGCGATCGGCTGCTTGGCACGTTTCTGGGCGCGGCATTCGGCTTCGGCTGTTCGGTTTTTGGCGCACCGCCATGGAATTACATTCTCGCAGTGCTGCTGGCGATCATCGTCTGCGGCCTGCTCAGCCTGCGCAACAGTTCGCGCCTGGCCGCCGTGACCATCACCATCATCATGCTGGTTCCCAAATCCGGCCCGCGCTGGGAGCTGGCGCTCGATCGCGTGGGCGAAGTGCTGCTGGGCATCGTGGTTGCGCTCGCGGTGACCACGCTTGTTTTCCCTGACCGCGCGCGGCTGTGGCTGCGTGACGGGCTGGCGCAGGAGTTTCTCTTGCTCGGCAGCTTCTTCGAGGCGATCCTTGAGGGCTTTCGCGGCGCGCCCTCGCAGGATCTGTCAGAACTGCGCGACGATGCGCTGGTTTTGCTGCGCGGTAACAGCCAACTGCTTGAAGCTGCGCGCAACGAGCCGAGCGGCCCCGGATGGCGCGAGGGCCTCAGCATGCTCTCGCAGTTTGGGCGCTCGCTTTACGATGCGCTCATCGCACTCGAGATTGCGGTGAAAGACAGCCACGAGGACCGGTTTGCCCAGCAACTGGAGCCCGCTCTTTCGCACCTGGCGGCCGACATTCGAACGGGATTTAATTACTTGGGCAGTTGCATTCACAAGTGGAGCTTCAGTGTGCCGGCGGAGGGAATCAATCTGGAGCAGGACATTGCCGACCTTGAAGCACGCATGGATGAGGTTCGCCATACCGGCGTCGCGTTTCAGCAGGCGGAGATTCTGCGTGCCTACGCCGTGCAACTGCACCTAAAGCAGATTGCGCGGCTGCTGCGCGCGACCCGCGTTGAAACCAGCAGCGCTGTGGGCGATTCGAAGAAGGTTGTGGATTCGGTGTGAAGTGAGTTGGGGACGAGGCTGCTTTTTGTGTTGAATGTTTCGGTACGAAAAGCGGGGCAGACGGCGGCGTCTAAACGGCCAGCAGGTCTGTGTAGACGGCCATGCCGACGACTGCGTCGGCGCCGATTGCATCGAGGGCGTCAACTTCTTGCTGGCTGCGAATTCCCCCGGCCACGATGAGTTGGCGTTGCGTCAGTTCGCGCAGACGCGCGGCGATCTCGAGCGGGAAGCCCTGCAGGGTTCCTTCCGTATCCACGTGCGTGTAGAGAAATGCCGCGACGTGGGGCTCGAGCTGCGGAATTGCGTCGTCGGGCGTTAACGCGACCTGCGCCTTCCAGCCCTTGACCGCAATGCGGCCATTCTTGGTGTCGATGCCGGCGACGATTCGGTCGGCGCCGATTGCGATCGCGAGCTCGGCGGCGAAGGTTGCGTTTACGGAGCCCTCGGCCTTGAAGAGTGCCGAACCGATGATGACGCGCTTTGCGCCGGCGTCGAGGACCTGACGGGCGCGGTCGATGGAGTGAATGCCGCCGCCGGCCTGCACCGGCAGCCGCTTGGCGATCTGCTCCACCAGCGCGGAGTTGTCGCCCTGGCGCATTGCCGCGTCCAAGTCGATCAACTGGACCAACGGGAATTTGGAGAACTTCTGTATCCAATATTCAAAATCGTCGAAGGCCAGGCGCAGTTTTTCGCCCTGCACAAGCTGGACAATGCGGCCTCCCATCAGATCGATTGAAGGGATCAGCATGGCAGCCTCACCGGAACACCCGCTCGCGCGAGTTCCTCTTTGAGCGAGCGTGAAGTGGATACACCGAAATGAAAGATGCTGGCCGCGAGTGCGGCATCGGCTTTGCCACGCGCGAAAACATCCGCAAAGTGAGCCACGGTTCCGGCCCCGCCGGAAGCGATGACGGGAATGCTGACTGCTTCGCTCACTGCCGCTGTCAGCTCGCAGTCAAAGCCTGCGCGCGTTCCGTCGGAGTCCATTGAGGTGAGCAAGATTTCGCCGGCGCCACGCTGCTCGGCTTCGCGTGCCCACTCGACGACCGTGCGGCCAATGGGGCGGCGGCCACCTTGCACGTAGACTTGCGCATCGCGCACGGGGTCAGCAGCCTGGGGATCGCGACGCGCGTCAATGGCGACGACGACGGCCTGCGCGCCAAAACTCGCGCCGATGGCGCTGATGAGTGTGGGATCAGCCAAGGCGGCGGAGTTGATGCTCACTTTGTCGGCGCCCGCCTCGAAGACCTGTTCGGCATCGCGCGCCGATTTGATGCCACCGCCGACACAAAAGGGAACGAACAGCTCGCGCGCTGTGCGGCGCACTGTATCGAGCAGCGTCTGGCGGCCCTCGTGCGTCGCAGTGATATCGAGCAGAACGATTTCGTCCGCGCCTTCGCGCGCATGACGCGCAGCCTGCGTCGCCGGATCGCCAGCATCGACGAGGTCGACAAACTGCACGCCCTTGACCACGCGGCCGGCGTGCACGTCGAGACAGGCGATGATGCGCTTGGTCAGCATGAGGCGCCCTTCGGTTGCCACGCAAGAAAATTGCGCAGGATTTTCAGGCCGGTGTCGCCCGACTTCTCCGGGTGAAACTGCACGCCCATCACGTTGCCGCGCTCGACGGCTGCGGCGAAAGGCTCAATGTAGTGCGTGACAGCGGCGGTATCGTTTGTGACAGGGCCCTTGAATGAGTGCGTGAAGTAGACGAACTCACCGGGCTCGACACCGGCGAGCAACTTGGAGCCAGCGCGAACTTCGAGGGAGTTCCAGCCGACATGGGGAACTTTCTCCTGGCTTTCGGCAAAGCGTGTGCATGAATCCGAGAAATGCCCGAGACCTGGCTGATGCGGCGCTTCGGTCGATCCTGCATAAAGCCACTGCATGCCGACGCAAATTCCGAGAAACGGCACGCCGCGCGCGATGGCCGCGCGAATTGCGCCGGTCAGGCCGGTTTTGTCGAGGCGCTCCGTGGCTGCAAAGTGGCCGACGCCGGGTAGTACGATGCGTTCGGCCGACTCGACCAGCGACAGATCGCCGTCGGTGACGGCCGTCTCAGCGCCCAGATGCCGCAACGTCTTGAGCACGGAGGTCAGGTTGCCGGCTTTGTAGTCGATGACTGTGACGCGCATCAGAGAAGACCCTTTGTCGACGGCAGCATTTTGCCGAGCTGCTTGTCGCGTGAGCATGCTACGCGCAACGCACGGGCGAAGGCCTTGAAGATGGCCTCGATCTTGTGATGGTTCGAGCGGCCATACATGGTCTTCACATGAACATTGGCCCGCGCGCCGCGCGCGAAGCCCTCAAAAAAGTCAGTCACCAGCTCGGTCTGCAGATCGCCGACCAGGCGCGTGCGGACTTTGGTGTCGACCGCGAACGCTGCGCGGCCGCTCAGATCGACAGCTGCGATGGCGAGCGTTTCATCCATCGGCATGATGAAGTAGCCGGCGCGCAGTATGCCGCGCTTGTCTCCCAATGCGCGGTCAAAAGCCTCGCCGAGTGCGATGCCAACGTCTTCAACAGTGTGGTGCTGATCGACATCGAGATCGCCCTTGCAAACGAGGTCGAGGTCGAATGCGCCATGGCGCGTGAAGAGCTCCAGCATGTGATCGAAGAAACGAATGCCGGTGGAGACTTTGTATTGGCCCTGTCCCTCGATGGTCAGCTCGATCTCGATGCGTGTCTCGTTGGTGTTGCGCACAACGGTTGCCGAACGCTTTTTTGCGTTGGCACGTTCCCCGGTCCCCGAATGCGAGGGACCAGGGGCACCCGACTTTTGAGATTTGATCTTCTCTCTCATCGCTTCCTGCTTTCCGTCCGCAGCGTGGCCATCGCGTTATTTAATGCCATCACGGCCTGCCTCATCTGCGCGCGCGTTCCGATGGTAATGCGCACGCGGCCGTCGCAGCCGGGATCGCTCGATCGGTCGCGGACCAGAACGCCTGCGTCGTGCATCAGCCGCACAAACTCGGCGTGTTGCGCGCCAACTTCAACCAACACAAAATTCGCTTGGCTTGACCAGCGACGGACTTTCGCAGCATCAAGTGCCGACTCGAATTCCGTACGCGCCGCGAGGACTTCGCCAACGTACCAATCGAGGTAGGCTTTGTCTTCGAGCGCGGGCGGCAGGCAGGCCAGCGCCAGCGAGTTCACACTGTAGGGCGAGAGCACGCGGCGCACCCAGCGCATGAGATCGGCAGGCCCGGCAAGCAGTCCCAGACGCAATCCTGCGAGGCCGTAGGCCTTCGAAAAAGTCCGCGCGACGACCAGATTGGGCAACGATCCCACGAGGTCCATCACCGTCTCGCCGAAGAAATGAAAGTAAGCTTCGTCGACCAAGACGACGGCTTGCGGCGCGCGAGCGGCGAGCGAAAGCAATTGCTCGCGCGTGGCCACCGAGCCCGAAGGGCTGTTGGGATTGGCGATCGCAATCACTTTGGTTTGCGGCGTGATCGCAGTCATCAAGCGCTCAAAGGGGAATTTAAGATTGTCGGCAGCTTGCACTGCAACGACAAGTGCGTCTGTTGCGGAAGCGTAGACCTCATACATCGTGTATGTGGGAACAGGCAACAGGAGTTCGTCGCCTGTTTCGAGGAAGGTCTCGAAGAGCACGTGAATCGCTTCGTCCACGCCGTTGGTGAGCGCCACCTGCTCCGCGCGTAATCCAAGATGCGCGGCCACGATGGCCTCGACCGGCTCACGCTCGGGATAGCGGGTGAGCGCGCCGGCCGAGATCTGCGCCAGCGTTTCGCGCACGCGCGGCGAGCATTCAAGAGTGTTCTCATTAAAGTCGAGCCGCATCGCCTCGCGGCTGCCGAGCGGAGGGTGGTACTCCTTCATCTGCTGCACGCGTGTGCGCGGAGCGGGAGTTGCTGTTGTCGTTGATTCAGCCACGGAGCCTCCTTCCGATGCGCGTTCGAATCGCTTCTGCATGACCTGCGAGCCCTTCAGCTTCGGCCAGCAGCGCAGCCTTCGGTCCTAACTTCGCGACTCCTTGCGCTGAATAATGCTGGACGGTGATGAGCTTGACGAAGTCGTTTACGCTCAGTCCACCGCGGACCCGAGCCATGCCGCCGGTCGGGAGCGTGTGATTCGGGCCGGAGATGTAGTCGCCCATGGGCTGCGCGGACCAGCGGCCGACAAAAACGGATCCTGCATTCTCGACCCACTTGAGATCGCTGGCCGCATCGACGGTCAAGTGTTCCGGTGCAAGACGGTTGGTGATTGCGCGCGCCTCGACGACAGAGCTGGCAACAATCACCAGGCCGTTTCGCTTGAGAGCGTCGCGAGCAATGGGATTGCTTCGGCTGCGCAGCTTTGTTTCGACGAGGACGGATTTGGCCAGATCCTCGCGGGTGGTGACGAAGATCGCCAGCGCTTCAGGATCGTGCTCGGCCTGCGCAACAAGGTCGCTGGCAATATCGGCTGGGTTGCCGCGCTCGCTGGTGACGACAATCTCTGTCGGTCCAGCGAGCATGTCGATGGCGCAGTCAAATGCGACAAGGCGTTTGGCGGCGGTCACGTAGAGGTTTCCGGGGCCCACGATTTTGTCCACGCGCGGAAGGCTCGCAGTCCCGTAGGCGAGAGCTGCCACGGCGTGCGCGCCGCCGAGGCGATAGAACTCGTTGATTCCGAGCAAGTGCGCAGCGGCGAGAGTTTCAGGCGCTGGTTTAGGCGAAACGACAACGATGCGCTTCACTCCTGCGACCTGCGCGGGAATCGCGGTCATCAGCAGCGTGGAAGGCAGTGGATGACGGCCACTTGGAACATAGCAGCCGACAGAAGCGAGTGGGCGCACAAGCTGGCCCGTCGTCAGGCCGGCAGAATTTGATTGGGTCCATGATTGTGGCATTTGCCGTTCGGCAAAATTGCGGATCTGCTTTGCGGCTATGACGATCGCGTCATGCAGGGCGGGATCGAGAGCCTTCCAGGCTGATGCCATTTCGTCCTGCGTCACGCGGAGCGCCGCCGGGCCGGCAAGACCATCGAACTTCCTCGCGTAGGCGAGCAACGCGCGATCGCCGCGCTTGCGAACGTCGGCGACGATGCGCCGGACCGCGGGCAGCACAGCGTCGAGCGCCGCGCCGCCGCGCTGTTCGAGAGCCGCGAGCGTCTTTGCTGCCTCTCGCGCGTTTCGTCCTGTGGTCCGGATCAGCTTCATCGTTCGCCCTTACTACTCCTGTGCATCCCTGTGCGGGCGTGGACGCCCGCACGACAGCCGGCCAGAGGCCGCCGCTACAAACGCTACAGCACCACTTTGTTCAGCGGATACTCGACGATTCCCGCTGCGCGCGCTGCCTTGAGCCGCGGAATGACGTCGCGTGCCACGCGCTCTTCGAGAATGGTATTGACCGCGACCCACTCCGAATCGCTCAACTGCGAAATGGTGGGCGAATTCAACGCCGGCAGCACGGCCAGCACAGCATCGAGGTCGCCGCGCTTCACGTTAAGCATCAGCCCGATCTGGGCCTGCGCATCAATGGCGCCGCGCAGCATGAGCGCGATCTGATCGATCTTCTGCCGCTTGGCGGGATCGGCCAGCGCGGCCTTGCTGGCGATCAGGTGGGTCTCGCTTTCCATCACCGTGTCAATGATCTTGAGGTGGTTTGCCTTGAGCGAGCTGCCCGTCTCCGTCACTTCAACGATGGCGTCGGCCAGCATGGGAGGCTTGACTTCGGTTGCGCCCCAACTGAACTCCACCTTTACCTTCACGCCTTTTGCTGCAAAGTAGCGCTTGGTCACTTCGACGAGTTCCGTAGCGATGATCTTTCCTTCGAGATCCTCGGCCTTCTCGAAGCCGCTGGCTTCAGGAACGGCGAGCACCCAGCGGACCTTGCGCCGGCTTTGCTTGGCATAGGTCAGCGTGGTCACGCTGGCGACGTCGAGGCCGCTCTCAACTACCCAATCGATGCCGGTGAGTCCGGCATCGAGCACGCCATGATCGACGTAGCGCGCCATCTCCTGCGCGCGAATGAGCATGCACTCGATGTCGACGTCGTCGATGGAAGGAAAGTAGGAACGGCCGTCGGCGTAGATGTTCCACCCTGCGCGCTTGAAGAGGGCGATGGTCGCATCCTGCAGGCTGCCTTTGGGAATTCCAAGTCGAAGCTTGCTAGCCACGGGTCACCTCCGCGCCGATCGCGATGGGCCTCGTAAAGCAACTCACCGTGCCTTCGTGGCAGACCAGGCCGTCGCCTTCCACTTCAACGCGAAACAGCAGCGTGTCATTGTCGCAGTCGGTCGAAGCCGAAATCACGCGCAGGCGGTTGCCGCTGGTTTCGCCCTTCATCCACAGCTTCTGGCGGGTGCGGCTCCAGAAAGTGACGAAGCCCGTCTCCTGCGTTTTGGCGTAGCTGGTGGGATTCAAAAAGCCCAGCATCAGCACTTCGCCCGAGCGCGCATCCTGCACGATCCCCGGCACGAGGCCATCCATCTTTTCGAAATCAATCTGTTCCACGGTCTCATCCTTTGGTTTAGATTCTCTGGGTCCAAACACGAAAAAACCCACCAGCGTCATTCGCCGGCGGGCTTGGGTATTTCTCTTCGATCTCTCTGGCCGATTAGCTCAGGCCATGGCAGTCCGCCGGCATGGATGTCCCATGATGATGGTGGTGGCCGTGATGGCGGAAGCTCTGCATCTGTCTTCAAAGGTACGGGGAAAGCCGGTATGGTGTCAAATAGTTTGTAAACCCTCATGCGGGAACACTGGAAAGGAGAATCCTCGCCAATGCGTATACCCGATCTAACGCATAGGCCGCTTGCCTTTACCGCGACAAACCGCTTCGCATTCCGCGCCGATGCTACTTCGCGGCGGTATTTTGCTCCTGAAGCAGTTCCACCACGTGTTGATACAGGCGATTGCGAAGGTCAAACCGCGCCGATGCAGATGCGATATACCGGATGTGCAGGTCGTTGCCAGAACCTGACGGCCTGACGGTGACGACAGGCGCGGCGGTGAACCGGCTGAGGCCGGCGCCGCGCGGCCCATGCTTCCATTCCTCTTCGGCCAAATGCGCGTTTTCGCGTGTTTCTTCGGCCGCCGCTTTCTCAACCTTCTCCATGGCCGAATGAATGTCAGCGGACTCAGGCAAACTCACAGTGATTTCGTCCCACATCCATTGGCCCGCGGTCGAGAAGTTGAAATATTGCCCGCGGATCGCGAAACCGTTCATAAAAGAGATGCGGCGACCGGTCGGAAGTCCCTGATCGGCGAGCCCGCCGGTTTCGAGCAAGGTCGTGGTCATCAATCCGATTTCGGTTACCTCGCCGCCGACCCCGTTGATTTCTACCCAATCGCCAACATGAATGCCGTTCTTGCCCACGAGAACGAACCAGCCCAGAAACGCAAGGATATAGTCCTGTAGCGCGATCGTGAGGGCGGCGGTGGCAAGGCCGAGAATGGTCGGCGTCTCTTTTGGCGAGCCGAAAATAACAAGCAGGATGAGCACAAAGCCCAGAACCTGAATGCTGAGCCCAAGGATGCTGCGCAAGGTACCCATCTGCCTGCGCTCGATAGCGGGCCGGGCCATCAATCGTCGCACCAGCGCGTCGCTTAGGAGCATTCCCATCAGGATGAAAAAAATGAGCACCAGAGATTGCAGAATGAGGTGCAGCACGATCTGGTGCTGGAGCGTCACCTGGGTGGCCCACTTGGCGTAGACGGTTGCGAGTTGCTGTTCGGTCTGGATTCGGTCGTCGTCGATACTCAGGATCTGGCGCTCAATGCTGCGATTTTTGAGATGGGCCAGCTGAGAGGCTCGATCCGGCGCAGCCGTCGCTGTGGCGGCAGTATTGGCCTGGGCCTCAAGAGCGTTATGTTCAGCGGTCAGGCTGCGCACATCGTTCTGCGCCTCCTCCTGTGCTTGCTCAATCAATCCTTCCCGATTGCGCTGGCTAAACCATGCCCCGATCCGCGCCGCCAAAGTGTGATGCTCTTTGGCAGAAAGGACCGCAACTTGCCCGCCGTTCTGGGCTTGGCTGTCATAATTCCGCATCGACTCTTCGTGCGCTGTCAGCTCACTCTGTATCTCCTCGCTATGATCGCCCGATGCGCGCTCGAACTCGCGTTGGGCGTCAGAAAGCTCGTCGGTGTCGAGCCCGAGTTGCGCCTTGGCCATTTCGAGGTCGTCGCTTGCCGAGCTGTCCGGTGCGCCGGGCTTCGCCCCGGCCGTCAAGCCATCGACGAGTGACTGGTCCTGCTTCGCGAGCTGTTCGAGCTGTGTAACTTTTTGCGAGAGGGCCAGAGCATCTCCCGTGAGCGTGCGGCGCTGCGTTGCCAGGCGCGCCTGGCGCAGAGCTGAGGCGAAGGCTTGATCCACTTCATGGTCAGCCAGGCGTTCTGCCTCGCGCGCGTAGCCGTTCTCCTCGGAAGAAACTGCCAGCGGCGCCAGAGCCTGTGCGGTCTGCCATGGATGCAAATCCACAAGTGACGGTTCGCCGGTTGGATTCGATACTTCACCCTTGGCGCGCAGAATGTCCATTGCGCCGCGTGTCGTCCACAACGACACGACACACACGGTGAGCAGTGCGAGCAGCGTGATGAACAGCGCAAGCCTGGTCTTGTCGAGAAGGCGTGCGCCCGGCGAGCCGCCCGAGGGGGACGCGGCAGGGGAAGTTGCCATGGAGATATTGTTACAGGTCAGCCGCTCTACGAGGCAATATGCGTTCCAAGTCCCAGGCTTCCCCAACTTGCCGGGAATGAGTTGGAAGCCGAGAATGAACTCGTGCAAGCACGAAAACGGTTCATCGCGCCAGCCGTTGCTGCGCTCGTCATTTCCATAGCCTTTATCGGGTCGTCCGCCCTCGTTCACCCGGAGGCGGTCGCCGCGCAATCCGCGCCCAGCGCAAAATCAATTCCGCCGCCCGAAGCGCGCGTGGACATTAATCACGCCAGCGTGGAGGAATTACTCAAGGTTCCCGGAATGACGAAGAGCTGGGCTGGGCGGATTGTTCGGTTCCGGCCCTACCGCAGCAAGCAGGACCTGGTGGAGCATGGGGTGCTTCCCAGCGACGTCTACGACCGCATCAAGGATTATGTGATCGCGCATCGCGGCGAGCAGTAAGCCTCTGACGCATTCGCAAACTTTCCGATGGCGGATGCGCTGCGGCCATTACACTGGTCACTAACAGGAGGGACTCCTTATGCAAACCAGGATTCTGGGCACCACCATGCCGGTGCTCGAAGTGCTGCTCGACCCCAACGAGAGTGTGTTCTCAGAGAGCGGCGAGCTCTCGTGGATGACCGCGTCCATCCAGATGATGACGCACACGCAGGCGGGCGGGGGTGGCGGGATTTTCGGCGTGATCAAGCGCGTGGCTGGCGGCGGTAGCCTCTTCATGACCGAGTATCGCGCCATGCAGTACCAGGGCTCCGTCTCCTTTGCGACGAGAGTGCCGGGGCATATCGTTCCGGTGCAGCTTGGACAAGGGCCGGAGTACATGGTGCATCAGGCACGGATTCCTGTGCGCGACGCCGCAGGTGACGATTAGCGTCGGATTCCAGCAGTCGCTCGGGGCGGGCATCTTCGGAGGCAGCGGATTCATGCTGCAGAAGATTGGCGGCTTGGGCACGGCGTGGATCGAGCTGTCGGGCGAGCTGATCCAGAAGGACCTTGCGCCGGGCGAGATCCTGTTTGTGCATCCGGGCCACGTAGGCGCATTCCAAACCTCGGTTGGATTCCAGATCACGACGGTTCCGGGAATCAAGAACATGATCTTCGGTGGCGACGGAATCTTTCTGGCGCGGATGGTGGGTCCGGGAACGATCTGGCTGCAAACGCTGCCCATTTCGCGGCTGGCGATGCAGATCTACGAGTACCTGCCGCATCCCGAAGCTGCACAGCAAGCGACGGGCGCGGGATTGCTGGGCGGAATCGTCGGCGGGATTATCAGTGGGCAGTGAATAGAGGTCGTGGGTCGTGAATCGTGAGTCGTGAAGTCGTGAGTCGTGTATCGTGGTCGCTGCGCATTCAACCGATGTGTAAGGATCGGAAAGCATGAATCAATCCGCGGAGACGAAGCAGGCCGCACAGAACAAGCAAAGCGTTCGCGGACACATCGTGTTCTTCTTCGCCGTGGCGCTGGCTCTCGACGTGGCGTGGCTGATGCGCGGCATGCTGGCGCTGCTCTATATTTCCGCGTTGTTTGCGGTGGTGCTGTCGCCCATCGTGCAAGCTACGTCGCGGATTCGGATCGGCCGCTGGAAGCCGTTCCACGGATCGATGGCCATCCTGATCCTGCTGCTGGTTGTGGCGGGCGCGTTCGCGCTGTTCGGATTTTTTGCATTGCCGCCGGTCATCAACGATTTGCAGTCGCTCACTGCCGAATTGCCTGCACGGCTGCCTGGGATTCTGGGCAAGATCAAAGCGGTTCCCTACGCCGATCGGATTGACGCGGACGACGTGATCGCATGGATCCAGCGCGGGCTGAGCGGGGGGGCGGCGTACCTTCTGGTTTCGTTCAAGGCGTGGGCGGGAGCGCTGGCCGAGGTGATCGCCGGCTTCGTGCTCACGCTCTACTTCATTCTGGAGGGCGACGGCGCATACCGCTGGTTTCTTTCGTTCGTGCCAACGACGCAGCAGCACAGGCTTGACGCGACGCTGAGGCGAGCAGCCGTCCGCATGGAGAAGTGGCTGCTGGGCCAACTGAGCCTGATGCTGATTCTGGGCACAGCGAGCACCATCGTTTACCTTTCGCTGGGCGTGCGCTACGCCTACGTGCTGGGCGTCCTGACCGGCCTGCTCAACCTGATTCCTGTTCTGGGCGCGGCCGTTTCGCTCCTGGTGGCGATGCTGGTGGCGGCCATCGACAGTTGGGGACGCGTGCTGGGTGTGGCCATCTTCTTCGTGATCTACCTGCAGATTGAAAACTACTTTCTGACGCCGCGCATCATGAGGAGCCGCGTTCAACTGCCGGCGCTGGCGATCTTCGTCGCGCTGCTGATGGGCTCGGCACTGGGCGGCATTGCCGGAGCGATGGTCGCGATTCCGACGGCCGTGCTGGTGAGCGTGCTGGTGGACGAGTACCTGGTGCATAAGCCGGCGGAGTGAGCGGGGCTAGCGGGGCACATTACCAGCCGCGCGAAGGCTCTGGCAAACTGCATGGATAGAGTTGGCGATATCATTGCCGCTAATCGCCCGAAAACCTGCGACCTCCTCCAATCAGGACCCCGAAACCAACTCCGAAGCAGAAGCCGGAGGCAACAAGCCGGACACAGTCAGACCCGTGTATCAGCTTGAGGCGCGGCGTGCTCAAAATATTCATGAGCGCGAACGTCCCAAATAGAAACAAAAGAACTGCCACACCCGCTCTCCGTCTGTTCATTTAAACCCTCCGGGGAAATTTGTCCAAAGCATATATCGGTTCCTAAAGTACATCCGGCGGGAAAAGTCTTGCCGCGCTTTTTTGCTGTTCCAGGCCTCAGGTGCGAGATCTCCACCCGCGCTGACGAGGACCTGTCCCGTTCAAAGCCCGCGAGGCATTTGGGTCACCCGACCAGCGCTGTTTACCTTTTGGTATATCCCCGCCCCCTCCCCCCGGTATGGCATACCTCCATATTTGAAACCAAAGGGTTTACGGGACGCCCCATACCTCTTCCCATACCTCGTTCATACCCGCGATACCTCATTCAGCGGGGTTAGCCAAGAGGCCTGGTTTGCGAGCCATGCCCAAAAAACAGCTGCGAGGCCGCTCGCCAGCTCTCGACGAGAAGAAACGCCCTGTTTTTGTTCTCTGGTACTAGGGTAGCGAAATCGGAGAAATAATCGGCAAACTTCAAAAAAATATTTGCGGAGTGTTTTCAATGAGTTGGGAGGAATTGGGCCGTAAACGGGGTTGACACGGTGCTGCGGGGCGGCGGAGCCAGTGACGGGATGATGGTGGAACGGCCGCGGTCTTTGCGGCTGGGAAGATCGGGTCGGTCGCGATATCGGCGTTTCCCATAACCTATCAAGTGAACGGCAAGTCACCCCTTCCCAACTATCGTCCGAATGGACTGACTGGACGCGGGTGGATGTTGTGCGGCATTTGGTCCAACCTGGCTTTTTCGGAAGCGGCCAGATTGAATTCTTCTCGAGACCTGACCTGTCTTTGAGTCAACGCAATCGGCTTCCTTCGTCACCTCTTCCTGCAAGCGCCTGGACCTTCCTCAATTAACTTGACTTCCCGGCCGTCTTGAGCCACACTTTGGCATCCCAGACCTTGCTGCTTCCCCGGAATTCCCAGTAAAAAAACGCTGTTGCTGGTCGATGCGGGCCGAGCAAATTCTTCCAACTCTCAAATGTTTCCATCGAGCATTTTCTTGTTCAGGCATCATTCTGCCAATTTGGAACGGAGGGACTCATGAAAGGGAAAGATTTGAAGTTCCACTCGGGTATTGTCATCGGCTTCTGGGCCATTATGGGTGTAATTGGGGCCACTTCGCTCGCTGCACAAAGTGTTTCCATTACGAGCGCAAGCCCAAATCCCGTTGCGCCGGGTCAGACATTGATTGTGACTTTGGAACTGACCTCAGGAACGTATGGATCGCCAACGGGATGCGTCCTGACGTTAGTTCCTTACGGACAGGGCAACGTGAAATCGATCGTGAGCAACAGTGTTCCGCCGCTCCAGGCGCGCATCGCCATTCCTGAAAACCTGCCGCTCGGAGCTTACGGACTTGAAGTGAACTGCAAACAGATCACCGAGCCGGTGCCCCAGTTGGGTCCCGGCGAGAATATTTCCAAGATGATCGGCGCCGGGCCTACGAATGTGGTTGTGGGCGGTGCGCCGTCGATCACAACCTATGGGCCTTCGTCTGCGTCATCTGGACAAACCGTCACCCTCACCGGCAACACGTTCGGCCAGACCCAGGGCTCAAGCTTCATTCACCTTGTCGGATCGGGAGTGCCGGACGTCTATATAACGACCACTACCTCCTGGTCCAACACCTCCATCGGCTTCGCCCTGCCGGAATACGCTTCGCCAGGCGCTTATTCCTTCCAGGTCGAAACGCCCTATGGGACCAGCCGAGCCATTTCAGGATTCACGGTGACTCCGGGGTTCACGGGTTGGGTCGATTTGCATTCGCATCCGCTGTCGAATCTCGGTTTCGGCGGAAAACTCATCTATGGGTCCGTCGATAACAACGGTTCACTGTTTGTTCTCGGAACACCGGCAAATGTTCTTGGCGTCGTTGCGCCAGGATCCCCTTGCCCTAGAAATCGGGTCCAGAGCGAGAACGATGCGCTCAGTGATGAGATGTCGGTGCGCGGCCCCGGCGGTCTCACCCTGGGCACCAACCCCTGCGGAGACAGTCTGCGCACTACCGTCACGGGCATTCTCGAAAGCGAGCTGAACGCCCAGGTATGGAATCCGCTTACCTATCCTTCCTCCGGATATCCCAACTTTCCCACATGGCCGGCATGGAACGATCTCGTCAATCAGAAGATGTATTACACATGGATTAAGCGCTCCTTCCTGGGCGGCCAGCGCGTCCTGGTTGCGCTTGCAGTCAACTCCAAATTGCTTGCCGATATGACCAGCGGCCCCGGCGACGGGCCCGATGACGACAAAGCCTCCGGCGACCTGCAGATCAACGAGATTAAGTCCTTCGTCAACCGCCACTCCGACTTTATGCAGATCGCGTTCAACTCCAGCGATATCCCGACCATCATTGCGCAAAATAAACTTGCCGTCGTCCTCGGCGTGGAGCTCGATAACATTGGCGACCTGGAGGGAAACCAATCGGGAAATACCATCTCAGCTGAGGTTGACCGGCTCTACGGCGAGGGTGTCCGTTACATCTTCCCTATCCATCTCGTTGACAATCCCATCGGCGGATCGGCCACGTATGTCGACCTCTTCAACGTCGCCAACGAGTATGAAGAAGGCGGGTCGGGCTATCCCCTCGGCTGCGCGACTCCGAGTGACGGCATCACCTACGCATACACTCCGCCGTCCGCCTTGATCACTGCCGGCGCCTTCGTCAAACTCGGCACCAACACTCCGGGAATTCCGCCCGCATTCCCGTGCAACAACGGCCAGCAGGGCAATGTAAACACCATGGGTCTCACCGCGGCCGGGCAGCAGGCGATCCAGGAAATGATGAACAATCACATGCTGATCGATATCGATCACATGTCTGAAGCAGCGGCCAATATGACCATTTCGCTCGCCGAGGCGCACAAGCCGTATCCATATCCCCTCAACAGCGGACACAACGGCGTCCGCAGCAGCGGCGGCTCAGCGAAATCCAGCGAAAGGGCCCTCACCGCTGCCAACTATGCGGAGATCGGCAAGCTGCACGGCATGGCCGGCGTCGGCAGCGCGCAGCTCACTGCGGATCAATGGCTCGCTTCCTATCAAAAGGTGGTCCAGGCTATGGGGCAGCCTACCGGCGCCGGCTTCGGGACAGACATGAACGGCATGGAATTCGCCATGCCTCCTCGTCCCGGCTCCAACGTTCAATACGGCTCCGGAACCATGTCCGGCTGCTCAGCCGTCCCCTTGCTCGCAATCAGCCGCGAGGGCAACGCCTCATGGAACTACAACAGCGTCGGCGTGGCGCACTATGGCTTGCTCCCCGACTTTCTCCAGGACGTAGCATCCATGAGCGGCGGTTGCACGGTCGTCAAAAACATGAACGCCGGCGCTTATTACTTTTATGAGACCTGGCGCATCGCCGAAGGCAATGCGTCTGCGGTCGCCCCCGCGCCCTCTTCCGCTCCTGCGCCGCCGCCGACGCCTTCAGCCTGCCCCGGCACTCAAGTTCTCAGCGCTACCATCTATGGCGAGAATCTTTTTAATGCCGCGACCCCTTGCGTTTGCAGCGCGAAGTTGGCGCTTAACGCCGACGGAACTTGCCCCACAACTTCCAGCTCGACCACAACCACCACGCCCACGGGCAACCCCAACACCGGCTACAGTTGCCCATCCGAATGTAGGTATGGTTGCAGCGCGCAGAGAATCTGCAACCTGCCGCCGAAGCAGGCGCAGGACAACAATACGCATAATCCTTGATAGCCGGTGACTGCGGCTGAATCCGCGCCCCCGCTTCGACAGAGGCGGGGGCATTCTTATCAGGAGAAGTACCTAAAGGTTGGCTTGTGGGATGGAGTCTTGAATGCGGGTGTCCGGGGAGCGGTGATTCGTCCGGGCTTTGTGGTCGTTACATTTGGCGGCCGTGGTTTGCGGGCGGGCGGTGCGGCACGACTGAAGTCGTGCCCTGATACAAAGCTTGTTGATTCGGGTTCGTGCGATCCCACCCAAAAACTCCTCGCTGCGCGTGGAGTTTCAGGATGACACTCCAGTATTGAAGATGGGTGAACTTGGGTTCGATACCCCTAATCCGCCGAAAACCTTCGTCTTGCTCCGATCAGTACCCCGAAACCAGTTCCGAAGCAGAAACCGGATGCGACAAGCCGGACACAGTCAGACCCGTGTATCTGCTTGAGGCGCGGGTTGTCCAAAATATTCAGAAGCGCGAACACGCCCAATAGAAACAGGAAAATCGCCAAACCCACTCTCCGTTTGTTCATTGAACCCCCAAGGAAAGTTGTCTACAGCACATATCCCTCCTTGCAGGGTACATGGATTTAGGCCGGGGAGCGCATGGTGTCGAGGGCGGTGGTGAGGTCTTTGGCGAGGGAGAGCTGGGCTTCGGGCGAGAGCTTTTCGTCGTGGCTGGTGAGGTAGAAGACGTCGATGGCGGTTTCGCCTTCAGTATCAATGAGCGCGACCTTGATGTTGCACTGATGCGCGCCGAAGGTGAGAGCGATCTGGCGGAGAAGGCCGGGCATATCCTGCGCGACGACCTGCAACAGCGTTGAGTGCGAAGAGGACTCGGAGTCGAACTCGAGCTTGGTGAGCACGTCGAGCTTGTAGTTGCCGGGGTTGTTGAGATGGCTGCGCGCCGCGAGCAACTGCTCGACGGAGGCTTTTTGCGCGACGACATCGTGAACGTTCGCGAGAAAGCGATCTTTCTCGGTGGGGTTGAGCTCGAGGGTGCGGAAGATGTCAGTGAATTGGAAACTATCGACGATGACGCCGGCATCGTTGGAGTAGGCGCCGGCGCGGACGATGTTCATGCCCCATGCGGCGAGGACTCCGGCCATATCGGCGAAGAGCCGGGTTCGATCGCGGGTGATGACGGTGAGGTCGTAGAGCTGGCGGCTGGGGCGCAGATCGAGCTGAACGTTGTCCTTATCGAGATTGAGCGCCATGAGGAAGTGATTGCGAATCTGCTCGGGCAGGCGGGTTTGCAGATAGCGCTGCGGGAGACCCTCGAGAAACTGCTTGAGATCGTCGTGCTGCGGAGGGGGAACCATGGAGCGGATGCGGTTGAGCAGGGTGGGATCGATGGCGGCGTGATAGCGCGCCTCGTCGACCGAACGATCCATGAAGTTTGACGTGGACATGTAGAACTGCCAAAGGTTCTCGGCCTTCCATGGGGTTAGCGCGTCGGGGTTGACGGCCTTGATGTCAGCAAAGGTCATCAGCGTGAGCATTTTGAGAAGCTGCGGGCTGCCGATTTTGTCGGCGAAGCCGCGCACGTTGTCGAGGTCGAAGATGTCGCGGCGCATGGCCTGCGACATATCGAGATGCAGGCGGATGAGCTTGAGAACGGCGTCGCGCTCCTCGGCGTCGAAGTCGAGGCGGGCGAGGAAGCTGTCGGCCAGCTCGACGCTTTGCTGCGCGTGCTCGCCGCTGCGGCGGCCCTTGCCAGTGTCGTGGAGGAGCAGGGCGAGGAAGAAGAGGTCGAGGCGATCGATTTCGGGGAGCAGTTGCGCGAGGCGCTGCTCGTGCTCGTTGGCGGGCGTGCGCAGGGAGTGAACATTGTCGATGACCAGGAAGGTGTGCTCATCGACGGTGTAGCGGTGATAGCTGTCGCGAATGACGAGCGCATCAATGCCGTGGAACTCGGGAATGAGCATCTCGAGAACGCCGAGCGCGTGCATGGTGCGGAGCGCGTGTGCGGCATGGGGGCCGAGAAGGACTTCGCGCAAAGCGTTCCAGAGGTAGGGGCCCTCGGGGATGGAGATGGCGAGGACGGGAAGCGCGTCGGTAATGCGATCTTCAGCGGCCTGCGAGAGCGTGTAGCCGTGCGTGGCCATGAGCGAGAAGATGCGCAGGATGGCCGCAGTGTCATTAAATTGCGCGCCAGGCTGGATGTCGATGCGGCCCTGATCGAGAAGGAAGTCAGTGCCGGCGATGGGCGAGCGGCGGCGGCGGAACTGGCGATAAAAGCTGACCGGGGCGGGCAGGTGCTCCATGAGGAGCGCGGCGCGGCGATAGATGACGCGGGCGTGCCGGTAGTAGGTGCGCATCCAGTAGCTGGGGTCGGCAGTGCCGCGGGTTTCAAGGCCGATGGAGCGGGCGGCGGCTTCGTCCTGCGATTGCCAGTCGAGCGTGTTGTCGTCGCGGCCGTGGCGGAAGTGGAGGAAACATCGGGCCGCGGCGAGGAAGTCAAAGGCGGCTTCGGCGTCGCCGCGCGCGCTTTGGAAGACGCCGCCGCGCTGGCGGGGCCACTCTTTGGTGGCCTTGAGATGAAAGAGAATGGCGAACCAGACGGCGAGCGAGTAGTCGCGCAGGCCGCCGGGACAATCTTTCAGGTTGGGCTCGAGATGGAAGATGGTGTTGCCATACTTGGCGTGGCGGGAGCGGGCGATTTCGCCGAGCTTTTGCGCGATGGAGTTCCACTCGCTGAGGACGAGGCCGGGAAAAGTGACCTGGTGGAGTTGCTGGTAGAGAGGAAACTGGCCGGCGAGGAAGCGGCGATCGAGCGTGGCGAGAGTGAATTCGAGATTGTCGGGGTCGAAGCGGCCGGATTCCTTGACGGTGCGCGAGTTGGGGCTGGCGCGCAGGCCGATGTCCCACATGCCCTGAATGATGGCGCGAACTGCTTCGCGGGATTGCTCTTCAGTTTTGTCATCGGCGAAGGCGAAGAGGACGTCGACGTCGGAGTAAGGGAAGAGATCTTTGCGCCCGTAGCCGCCCAGGGCCAGCAGAGCGGTGTTCTGCGGAGGCAGGCCGGCAAAGGCGCGACGCCACATTTCAATGAGGATACGGTCGACGACGGCCGAGCGGCGTCGGATGGCGGCGGTGCCGTCGCCGGTGCGCTCACAGGTCTGGCGGACAAGCGCCATCTCCTTGAGATACTGCTCCCGAAGATCGTCGACTGCTAAAACGACTGGGTTCATAGAAATTTTTGCGTGGCCTGCCGAAGCAAGAAGGAATTGTTACAAGAATAAGCGATAAATGCGGGGAGCGGGGGATTTGGTGGGATTGCGATTCAGCTATCAGCCTTTAGCCATTAGCTTTTAGCCCTTTTCGCACTGGATTGGCAGCGGTGTGAACACACGCAATTTTGAGGCGCCGTTGGCGGCGGATGAAGCGCGGAGCGGGCGTTCTCTACCGTCGATTCTTGGCACACGCGGGCGTGACCACTGTCACGAAGGGTATCTCGCGCACAGACCTAGACTTCAGGCACGATGGCGGCACTCTCTCTTTCGGCCAGCGCCGGGGAGGCGCTTGTGCTGGGACTCGCGACGGGGCCGGTTTGCCTGGCGACCTGCGGGCCGGTGGTGGTGCCGTGGATGATGGTTCAGCCGCGGGGAGTGTGGTGGCACAGCCGGCAGCTGGGATTGTTTTTGGCGGCGCGACTGGCCGGGTACATGGTGTTCGCGGCAGCGGTTTGGATGGTGGGATCGGCCATTCCGCATGCATGGATTGGACGCACGTGGCTGATGGGCGGGATCGAGCTGCTGCTTGCCGTTGGACTGGTGGTTTACGCGGTGGGCTGGCCACACCGGAGATGCGGCGCTGCAAAGTCCACAAGCCGATTGGTAGAGATCGGCGAGACGCCGCGACCCATGATGTCGGGCGCGCTGGCGCTCGGATTCCTGACGGGAATCAATCTTTGCCCGCCGTTTCTTGTGGCCGGAGTGCGCGCGGCGCAGCTTGAGCATCTGTCGGCAGCGCTGATTTTCTTTGTCGCTTCTTCCTTGGCACGGCGGTGTGGTTTCTGCCGTTTCTTTCCATGGGCTTTGTTCAGCGCACGCCGGCGGTGGTCACCGTAGCCCGCATCGTCGCGGTGATGCTGGCTTGCTGGTATGGATTCTCTGGAGTCTCGATCCTTATTGAGAGGACGTTTTATGGCTAGTCAATTCTCGTCTCCTGGGGCCTCTTCTCTTCGGCGGCCGGAGGTCGTTTCGCGGCCCGACAGGTTTTCGCAGTATCGGCCGTTCGATTCTGCTGACGTTGCCGATGGCGCTGTGGTCGCTGCTGATGTTCACGCCGGCATTCCAGAAGGCGGGCCGCGACGAGCATATCGGCGCGCTGCTGGTAATCGTCTTCATGACCGGCCTTTTCTTCATGATGATGCGGACAGGCGAGACCTATCGCTGGCGGAGAATCTTTTTTGTCGCGCTTGGCTTTCTGTTTCCGTTCGGGTTCATCGCCGCGCTGATCGCAGAGCGCGGCACGATGAGCATTCCGATCAGCCGCATGGTCTCGGGGGATACGCCGTTCTGCTTCATGGTGACGCCGTCACTGATTTTGCCGGCGGCGTTTGCGCGGACGATTATCTTTCCGGGATCGATTCTGCCCACGGCGAGCAATCCGCACTCGATTGCCATCATGATCGGAGTCTGGTTCGCAATGACGCTGGTGCTGGGCAAGGCGTGGTGCAGTTACGCATGCTTCTTCGGCGGTATTGAAGAGGGATTCGCGGCGTTCGGCAAGCGGCGCAGGCTGCACCGATCGATTGCGAAATTCTCGCATATTCTGCGGCTCATTCCGTGGGCGATTCTGGTTTTTGTGGTGCTGGTTTCAGCGGCGATCTTTGAGCCGGTCTATTGCATGTGGCTGTGCCCGTTCAAGGCCGTAACAGAATTCCCCGCGGTGCGCAATGTGGAGACGGCCATCCAGATGGGGGTTTTTGTGGCGCTGTTCCTGGGGCTGGTGGTGGTGCTCCCATACCTGACGAAGAAGCGGACGCAGTGCGGGTTCTTCTGCCCGTTTGGCGCTTTTCAATCGCTCTCAAACAAAATCAATCTCTTCGAAATCCGATTCGACCGGACAAAGTGCGTGGACTGCACACTTTGCCAGACGAGTTGCCCGACGGTGGCGCTTTCAAAAGAGTCGATCGCCGAGGGAAAGACGCTGCTGAACTGCATGAGGTGCGGCGCCTGCGTTGACGTTTGCAAGAAAGACGCCGCAGTATGGCACCTGAAAGGGACGCCGGTTGCGGTGAAACCCGAACGCGCACGGCTGCTGTTTTTGTATGGCGCGTGGGCGATGGCTACGATGTTTGGCGGCAGCGTTCTGGCAAATTCGGTAGCCACCATGATTCATTGGCTGCCGGGTAAGTGAAGGAGGACCGCATGCGCACGCGCATACTTTCGATTCTGGCTTACACGGGCGCGGGCCTTACGCTGCTCGTGGCCGTTTGTGTTCCGTTTGTGCTGATCATGGGATTCAGCAACGTGGTGGCGCACGCGGGGCTGCACATCGACGCAACGTACAGCGGCGGCACGATTGCGCGGACGATCCAGCGAAGTGGTTACCGGATCGAGGTCTACCAACCGGTTCGGCCCCGGATGTTCGAGCGAACCGAACCTTTTGTGCAGATTATTTTTGAGCCGGCGGATGCGCTGCCATCAAGAGTGAATGACGAGATCGATCTTGATGGGGACGGGCGTCCCGATGTGCGCGTAAGTTTCAGTGTGCCCGCCGATACCAACGCGAAGATGCATGGCGACGTGACGGCGCTGAATGGCGGCTACGTCTCGCTCAGCAATGCGAGCGACGAATCGTTCTCGCGGATGGTGGTGCGGACGGGGTACAAGATTGTGGTGCGCGTGCCGGTGAGGTGAAACAGGGGTCAGGGGGCGGGTCAGCAAGTTAGCGGATTGGCAAGTTGGCGAAAAGGCTCCAGGGCGGAGCCTTTTCTGTTGGCGGGTTCGCAAGTTGGCGGTTTAGCGTTCGTGCTATCCCAGGTCCCTCCGCCACGGCGGACGAGGGACCTGGGGCACCCAATGTGCGGGCGAGGACGCCCGCGGTATATGAGGGCTATTGCGGGAAGGTCACGAACTTGCCTGCGCAGGATAGTGGATTGCCTTCGACGGGTTTGCCGGTGACGGTTGAATCATCCTTCACCAGGTCGGGGCCTGCCGGCAGGTCGAGGTTGGTCGGATCGGTGCCCAGCGTAAGGTCCGCGTGATTCACTTCGTAGGTGTACTTTGCATCGTCGGTAATTTGCACGCCGTCGAGCGTGGCGGCGATGCGATGGGTCTGATCGTAGCCGTTGAAGGTGAACTTGCCGCCGCCTGAGACGCGGACATTGTGCAGCGTAATGTCGCGCATGGTGGGCGGCGAATCGCCCTGAAGCGGGCCGTTGGCTGAGTAGGCAGTGTCGAGCGTGATGGGATTGGGCGAGTTGCGGATGCAGACGTCGTCGTAAACCACGTCCTGAGTGAGGCCGCCGCGTGAGCCGTTGGACTTGATGCGGATGCCGTTGTCAGGACCATCGAGCGAGAGATCGAAGACACGGATCTTGCTGACGCCACCGTTGGTCTCGCTTCCGATGGACATGCCGTGGCCCCAGTAGAAATGGTCATGGCTGATGGTGATGTTGGTTGCGCCGCCCGGGCCGCCTTTGATGGCTACGTTATCGTCGCCCGCACGAATGTAGCTGTGGGTGATGGTGACGTTCCTGGCGCCGTCACCGGGATCGACTCCATCGGTGTTCCGGGCGAGGCGCTGCGGCGTGTCAATCTTGAGGCCCCAAGCTGTGAAGCCGTCGCCGCCGTTATAAACGACGTGGAAGTTGGGCGAGTTCCTGAGCGTGATGCGGTAGAGCGTGAAGTTGTTCGAGTCCGTGGCGACGATGAGGCGAGGAACCTGCTGGCCGCCGCCAGCGCGTGCCTGCTCGGCCAGATCCCACCACGAGTATTGGGACCCGAGCATTTTTTCTCCGCCGCGGCCGTCGATGACGCCGTCGCCCATGACGCCGGAGTTGGGCGCGTGGTCGACCGAAATGAGGGGCCTGCATCCGCTCAAGCCGGGACTGTGGCTGACGATGCCGCAACTTCCGGGTGAAACAGCGAAGACGGCCGGATCGCGCGAGGCAAAAAGCGTGACGCCCGGACCGACGATGAGCGTGACATCGGGTCTCAAAACCAGAGGGCCACTCAAGAATGCGTTATCGGTCTCGTCGACGCGGAGCATGACAGCCCGCCCGCGGCCGCACTTATCGATTGCTCGTTGAATCCGCGCGGTGTCGAGCTTTTGCTCGTCGGCGGCGGCGAGCGAATGGCCATCCGTAGCAAGCTGCGCGTCGACCGTGGTGCAAAGCTGCGGGAAGAGCGGCTCGATGACGGTGCGCGTATCCTGCGCGAAAAGGATCAAGGGCTGGATGAGCACGAGGAGCGCGGTGAGCACGATGAAGACGAATCGCCGATGCAAGAGGGCAGCTCCTTGAAAGAAGGGAATGGGCGGAAGAGCTGGAACCAGTCCGCTCTGCTTTCTTCTTTAGGATAATTCGCCAACTGGGAGGGCTGTCACTTCCTGCAATTGAAGAGGCTCTAGCGATCAGCTTCGACTTTGGCTTCGGCCCTTCCGCTGAGTTCCGGATCGAAGGCGGCGAGCAGGTCGCCGAGAGTAGCGAACTGCGAGACGGTCTTGACATCGAAGTCGATGGTTGTGGCTATCACGGTGCTCCTGCCATTGATTTCCATCACATGGTCACTGCCGGCGGAGGTCAGGCGGGCAAACTCCATGCGAACGGCAGCCGGAGAAACGGTTCGCCGAACTACGGCCATAAGGACGTAGCGGCCCCAGTGGAAGAGCAGGTCCTCGGAGCGGAGGGACTGCACAAGGAAGTGGGCAGCGTTGATGAGATAGTCGGCAGCGGCTTCCTCGCCATAGCGCTCCTCAAGGGTCTGAAGCACGGTGAGCTTGAGCAGAGCGACGTAACACTGGTGGTCGCCCCCGAAGATCGGACCAAGAAGTTCCCTGGCTTGCGACGGACCCGGCAGGCCGGTAGGCCCCTGGCGGTTATCCCATTCGCAGATTTCCGAGGGCACGCGCTCGACGGGAGGGTGCTCAAGGGCATGGGCTTTTTTCACCAGCTCCTTTTCGACGAGGGTGGAGTGATGGAGGGCGAGGCCAAGGCGAATGGCGTTGAGCAGATCCTCCTTGCTGCAAGGCTTGGAGAGAAAGCGGAAGATATTGCCTTCGTTGACGGCGGCGATGGCGGCGTCGAGGTCGGTGAAGCCGGTGAGCAACATTCGTACCGTGTCCGGCGCGATTTTGCGAATCTGGGCCAGGAACTGTGCGCCGTTCATGCCCGGCATGCGCATGTCGGAGATGACGACGGCGAAAGGGCCATTCTCCCTGGCCTCGATCAATCCTTTTTCGCCGCTGTCGGCGGTATAGGTTACGAACCGATCGCGCAACATTCTTCTGAAGGCGTCAAGGACGAGGGGCTCATCGTCTACGAAGAGAATTTTGTCGGCCATCGCTCCTCCCTGAACCTCAATGTGGCGCCGCATGCCCCGCGCGTTTCTGACCTGCGCTTCAACGGCCAGTTCAGCCCGGAGATGCCAGCCGTTCACACTGGGGCGGTGTGCTCAGCGGCGACAAACGGATGCGGAGGCTCGATCAGCTTATCGGCCGGAAACTCAGAATCGATCAGGGAATTCTGATGCCGGAAGGAGATGGCGCTCGATGGGATCGGGTGGGAATTCACCTAAATGGCGCATTGTGCCGATGAAAGACCAAGCCGGAAGCCGCAATACACCGGTTGTGCAAGTTTGGTATTCCGCTCACCAGTCAGCCTGGACGGAGCCAACGGCAGGAGCCGCGATCTGCGGGGGAACCATCCGGCAGCAGCGGCGAAGAGGAATATGCGATGCCATCGATTCTCCCATCCTCCGAGATCAAGTTTTCGACGACGATGAAGTTCAGCCTTGCCGTGGTTGTGCTGGGGGCGGTGGGAATTCTGGCAAGCATGCAGTGGACGGCGTACTCCGTGCGAAGAGATATCGGCCTTGCTTCGCAGAGTGTCTTTCCGGCGGCGCTGGACAGTCAGCGAGCGGGCACTGCATTCGAGAAAATGACCCACGATTACAGCGACGCATTTGTGATGCAGGACAAGGCTTCGCTGGCCAGTGGCGGGGCAGAGGCGGCCACGGTAACGGCATCGCTGGACCGGGCCGCGAAGTTCATGACATTCAATCCTTCCCGGCAGGAAGAGATTCTGTCTCTGCGGAGCCGCGTGACCAGCCTGCAGGCGCGATCGAAGATCGATTGCGCGGCGGGCGCGGGGACGGGCGGAACTCCGCCAAGCCAACGGGAGATGGCGGACCTGTCGCGGGAGAATAAAGCCGCCGAAGCGGCGTTGGAGACGTTGCAGAACGACCTGGCAGGCGACTTCAGGAACGAGCTGACCTTGATCGACAGGCTGCTGACGGTTGAGGGAATCCTGCAGGCATTCGTGTTCGTGGGGGTGATTGCGGCGTTGTTCTTCGGGATCCGTTCGCTGATCCAGGCCACGATACAAAGGCGGGAAGGCGAGATCCAGCAGCAGATTCATTCGATGCAAGAGAGAGAGCGCAACATGCTTCGCGCGCTGATCGACAACGTGCCGGACTTCATGTACGTGAAGGACGCCGATAGCCGATTCATCGTGGCCAACGCCCATTCGGCGCATGCGGCCGGAGCAGATTCGCCGGAGAAGCTGCTGGGCAACACGGACTTCGATTTTTTCCCGCGCGAGAATGCCAGCGACTTCTTCGAAGACGAGCAGGACGTGATGCGCACGGGGCAACCGCTCTACAACCGCGAGGAGATGATGCTCGACAGCGCGGGCAACGAGATACAAATTCTGACGACGAAGGTCCCCTTGCGGGACGACACGGGCGAAGTGATCGGCATCGCCGGGGTTGGCCGAGACATCACCGCGCGCAAGAAGATGGAGAACGACTTGCGGGAGGCGGAGCAGAAGTATCGCGGGCATCTTCGACAACGCCATTAGTCGGGATTTATCAGTCGCACAGCCGAAGGGCCGTTTGCATCAGCATGAATTCATCCGATGTCCTCCAGTTCTGGGTTATGGACTCGGTCCGGAGGAGGCGCTCCACAGCATCGTCCGATATCGCCCGCCAATGCTATGTGGACCCCAATCGCCGCGATGAATTCAAACGCAAGCATGGAAAGCGAACGGCTCGGTTACGAATTTTCGAGATGCGAGTTCTATCCGCAAGGACGGAAGCCAGATCTGGCTTTCCATGAGCGCGCGGGGCGATTCGCGAGAACGGAGTGGTGGTGCGCTATGAAGGCATGTGCGAGGACGTGACCGAGCGCAAGGCGCTGCGCGAGCAACTGCTGCAGGCGCAGAAGCTGGAATCGGTGGGCCAGCTTGCGGCCGGGATCGCGCACGAGATCAATACGCCGACGCAGTATATCGGGGACAATGTGCGCTTTCTGAAGGATGCATTCGAGGATCTGAAGAGCCTGCTGCTGAGTTATGAGCGACGATTATCCCCGGCCGGAAGAGAAAGGTTTCCGCGCACGGAGCCGGAGGAGGCGGGTGGCGGCGGACGAAATCGATCCGGCCTATCTGCTCGGAGAGATTCCCAAGGCCATCGATCAGACCCTAGAAGGCGTGGACCGGGTGTCCGCGCTGGTGAACGCGATGAAGGAATTTTCTCATCCGGACACGAGGGAAAAAGCCCCGATGGACCTGAACCGGGCGATCGCCGCAACAATTACCGTGGCGCGAAACGAATGGAAATATGTCGCCGACATGGAGACCCAATTCGATTCTTCGCTGCCGCCGGTGCCTTGCCACACGGGCGAGATCAATCAGGTGGTTCTGAACCTGATTGTGAATGCCGCTCATGCGATTGGAGACGCGGCGCGACAGGGAGGACGGCAAAGGGGAATCATCACGATCGAAACGCACCGATGCGTGGAGTGGGCCGAGATCCGCATCAAGGATACGGGTACGGGAATTCCGGAAGAGGTGCGGACGAGGGTTTTCGATCCGTTCTTTACCACCAAGGAGGTGGGCAAAGGAACCGGACAGGGGCTGGCCATAGCGCGCTCGGTGGTGGTGGATAAACACGGCGGAAGCCTTCAATTTGAAACCGAGGAGGGGACGGGAACGACATTTATCGTCCGCCTTCCCTATGACGGCAAAGCCCTTCCGATGACGGCGGTGGCGGCATGAAGCGCATCCTGTTTGTGGACGATGAAAGCCGCGTCCTGGATGGATTGCAGCGGATGATGTACGGGACGCGGAAACGCTGGGAGATGGAGTTTGCGCTGGGCGGAGAAGCCGCGCTGAAGGCCTGCGAGCAGAAGCCATTCGACGTGGTGATCTCGGATATGCGGATGCCGGACATGGATGGCTCAACTTTGCTGGGCCACATTCGCGATCGCTATCCGAGCAGCGCGCGGGTGATTCTGAGCGGATACTCCGAGCCGGAACTGGCGACCCGGGCAGTCTCGGTTGCGCACCGGTTTCTGGCCAAGCCCTGCAGCGCCTCAGAGTTGCAGGCGGTCATTGAGCGGCTCTGCGCGCTGCAAGATTTGCTCTACGCGCCGGAACTTCGCAGTGTTGTCGGGGCCATTGGACAGCTACCTTCGCTGTCGATCACCTACACATCGCTGACGCAGGCGGTGCGGGATCCGGGTGCATCCGTGGACAAGGTGGCAGAGATCATCGAGCAGGACGTGGGCATGTCGGCCAAGGTGCTGCAACTGGTGAACAGCGCGTTTTTCGGGCTGGCGCAGAGAGTGACGACGCTCCAGGGGGCGGTGGAATACCTGGGAATGGAAACCATTAAGAACCTGGCGCTGGCGTCAGAAGCTTTCAGGGTGTTTATGCCGCATCAGCGGATTCCGCTGTCGGAGTGCGAGGCGATCCAGCGACATGCCCATCGAGCAGCTGCGATTGCCGCGGCGCTTCCGCTGGAGCCGAAGAACCGGGACGCGACCGTTGTGGCCGCGCTGCTGCACGACGTGGGCAGCCTGGTGCTGGCCGGCACAATGCCCGATGCGTTTTGCGACGCGCGGACGCTGGCCGCAGAACGCGGATGCAAGGTGTTTGAGGCGGAGGAAGAACTTCTGGGGACATCGCACGCGGAGATCGGCGCTTACCTGTTGGGATTGTGGGGCCTGCCGAACCTAGCCGTGGAGGCGATCGCACACCACCATCGTCCCAGCCGCATCCCGCATTCCGGATTCGATTGCACGGTCGCCGTCTATCTGGCCGACCTGCTGGACGAGGAGCTGGAGGCTCATCCGCTGGATACAACGGGGGCGGAGATCGGCAAGCACGATCGGGAAAACCTGGAGACGCTTGGAATCCTGCCGCGGTATGCGGAGTTCCGCAAAGCCGCAAAGCGGGCGCGCGGCTGAATCGCGGCCCGGTTTCCGGCGCGCTAGAGCGCGTTTTCGCCGCGTTCGTCGTTGCGGATGCGGATGGCTTCATCGAGCCGGCTGACGAAGATTTTGCCGTCGCCGATGCGGCCGGTGCGAGCGGCGCCGATAATCGCCTGAATCGCTTTTTCCTTCAAGTCGTCGTGGATCACCAGCTCGATCTTCACCTTGGGCAGAAGATCGACGGTATATTCGCGTCCGCGATAAAACTCGGTATGGCCCTTCTGGCGGCCGTGGCCGCGGGCTTCGAGAATGGTCATGCCTTCAATGCCCGCTTCAAGCAGGGCATCCTTCACGGCATCCAGTTTTGAGGGTTGCAGAACAGCTTCAATCTTGAGCATACAAAAAATGCCTCGTTCGATAGCGTAACAGGCGAGGCGGTAAGTTTGCCGCCTACGCCGGAAGAAAAATGCTCAGGGAACTGCCGGCGGAACCGGGCAGGAAACCCATCAGGTATTGAAATCGTACCCTTCTTCGCCGTGCTGGGAAAGATCGAGCCCGGCCATCTCGTGCTCGGGAGTGACGCGCAGGCCCATGGCCTTGTCGACGACAAAGAGAAGAACGAGCGTGCCCACGATGGAGATGCCCCACGCAACGCCCACGCCCGCCAACTGATTCAGAATCTGGCTCCAATGGCCGTCGATGGCGCCCGTTGGCACTCCAGCGCCGAAGATTGGGTTGATGACGTTCGCCGCAAAGATGCCAGTGAGGATGGCGCCGAGAGTGCCGCCGGCGCCGTGAACGCCAAATGCGTCAAGAGAATCGTCGTAGCCGAAGCGGGACTTGACCTGAAAAACCATGAACGAGCAGAAGAAACCGGCTGCAAGGCCGATGAGAAGCGCGGACATGGGTTGCACGAAGCCGGAAGCGGGCGTGATGGCGACCAGGCCGGCGACCGCGCCGGAGATTGCGCCCAGCGCGGTGGGCTTGCCATTGTGAAACCACTCAAAGATGGTCCAGCCGATGGCGGCGGTGGCCGTGGCGAAGTGGGTATTGACGAAGGCGCTGGTGGCGAGCGGGCCTGCGCCCAAGGCGCTGCCGGCGTTGAAGCCGAACCAGCCGACCCACAGCAGACAGGCGCCGATGAAGCTGAGCACAAGCGAGTGCGGGGGCATGGCCGTTTGCGGGTAGCCGAGACGCTTGCCGAGATAGAGCGCGCAAACCAGCGCCGAGACGCCGCTGGTGATGTGGACAACCGTTCCGCCGGCGAAGTCGAGCGAGGGAATGTGGCCGCCAGTCGCGTTGAGCAGGCCGCCGACGCCCCAGACCATGTGCGCCATTGGGCAATAAACAAGGAGCGACCAGAGCGAGAGAAACAGGGCCATCGAGCTGAACTTCATACGCTCAGCGAACGCGCCGGTGATGAGGGCCGGCGTGATGATGGCGAACATGAGCTGGTAGATCATGTAGGTCTGCTCGGGAATGGTGGCGGCGTAGTCGGTGTTCGGACTGAGAGAGACGCCGCGCAGGAAGGCGTGCTCAAAGCCTCCAATAAACATGTTGCCGTGGCCAAAGGCCAGCGAGTAGCCGACAATCGCCCAGAGAACCGTGACCAGGCCCATCATGGCGAAGCTCTGCATCAGGGTGCTGAGGATGTTTTTGCGGCGCACGAGGCCGCCATAAAAGAGCGCCAGTCCGGGGCCGGTCATGAGCAGCACGAGGGCAGCCGAGGTGAGCATCCAAGCGTTATCTCCGGCGGATTGAGCGCTCTGGACTGCCTGCTGAAGTGCGGTAATTTGGGCCTGCGTGGCCGGAGCATGAGGGTTGGAGATGTCCGGGGCCACAGCCATTGCGACATGGCCCAGGAGCAGGAAGAGGAACAGCAGCATCAAAAAACGAGAGGAAAGGAGCGAAAGGGCATGAGGTCTTCCGGTTCAAATTCTCGAGCACGAGGCGCAGAGAAGGACTTTGGTGCGGAACAACAGGGCGATGAAAGGTCAAGCCCACGGAGCAAGCCCAAGCTTCTGCGAACCGGCAAGAGACGCCGCCGGGCAGAATCATAACGAAAGATCACTATGAGACTTTCGTATCATTTTCGTAAAGACGGCGAAATAACGCAAGTTTCGGTGGTTTTCTTATTGGTTTGTCATGCAGTGAGTTCAGTTTCGAAGCCTGGGAACGATTTCCGGGCACATGAAACAGGGGAATACCGAAGGCGGCACATTCAAGGTGAACGAAAAGCGTCTATCCGGCTAAAGAGGCAATGAGATAAGATTTCTGGCGATGCTTTCCCAATCGATTCAGTGTTTTCCGAAAGCGGTGAGGTGGACTGCCGCCTTGTCGATGGCCATGACCACTCTGGTGGCGGGCGGATTTGCTCAAACGGCCGCTGAGCCGGCGAACGGGTTCAAGGCGGAAGAGACGCTGCTGGGACCATTTCACTGGTATACGCCGATGGCGGGAATGACAGAAGGGCTGATAACGGTGAGTGCCGACGGACGCCATGTGGCCTATTTCGATCGCGGTGCCGGCTGCCAGCCGGCTGGGTCAAAGGTGTGCATCTTCGTCGACGGTCGCCCAAACCCGGTGGAAGAAAAGACCGACGTGGAAAGCCTGGCGATCAGCGCTGACGGCAAACATGTAGCGTATCTTGCCTCGCAAGGCAAGCGGTCCTGGCTCGTTGTGGACTGGCAGGCACGCCCGGAGTGTGAAGGATGCGCGGACGCGAATCTGCTATTCAGTCCCGCTCTGCTATTCAGTCCCGACGGAAAGCGCGTTGCTTTTTCAGCCGGGAATGGCGACCGGAAGCACTTCGCTTCGTGGGCGGTGGTGGATGGTGTGGCGGGCGCGCACTACGACCAGGTGACGAACTTGATCTTCAGCCCGGACAGCAGCCGCGTGGCGTATGCAGCCAGGACCGACAAGAAGTGGGCAGCAGTTGTGGATGGCGTTCCCGGACCGCCGTGCGACGCAGTTTGGGGGCCCGTGTTCAGCCCTGACAGCAAGCGAGTGGTTTATGTGGCGCGCCATGACAAGGAATGGTCGGTGGTCGTGGACGGTCAGGCGGGTGTGGCGTACGCGGCCCTCCCAACCGATGCGGTTATCGGAGACCATCCAATCGGGTCGGCTGATCTCATCCCGGCGATCTGGTCGAAGATGGACGGCCAGCTTGATGGTGCTTATGACCAATTGGGAACCAATACTTTTGGGCCCATCGGAAATCAGTACGTCTTTCCAGTAGCATTCAGCGCGGACAGCAAGCATTTTGCGTACGTGGCGTGGACTCGCGGAGGTTGGGTTGTGGTCGAGGACGGCAAAGAGGGACCGGGCGCGATGAAGATCGGCGTGGGCTCTCCAGCGATCGGCCCGAACGGTGAAGTGGCTTATTCGGCGAAGACCTGCTGCTCAATGAAAGAAGGGCCATGGAAGATAGTCGCAGACGGCCGGGAGAGTACAGACGGGTACGACAAACTGTTTAACCCAAGCCTCAGCCCCGATGGTAAGCGGGTGGCGTTTGCGGCGGAGAGAGCGGAACTGGGAAAGATGCAGGATTGGGTCTTTGTCGTCGACGGGCAGATCGGCGCGAGGGGCGTCGCCATCGGAAACTGGACCTTCAGCGCTGACAGCAAGCATGTGGCCTATGTGGTGCAGCCGCACCAGGGGATGAGCCTCGATTACCCGTGGGGAGGCGGGACGTGGGTCGTGTTTTTGGACGGCAAGGCTGGAGCGGAGTACAGCGTTGTTCATTCCGGATTCACTTCGATTCGGAAGCGACGGCGCGTTAGAGTTTCTCGCCGCTCAAGAAAGAGGGACACTCCATTGATGGAGAATCACGGCTCGCTCTATCGCGTCCGATACATTCCAACGCCCTAGCCCAAGCACAAGAGTGACATAGGGAGTCGAACGAGAGCAATTCTGACCATTCCTGCTTGCGGAGAGCGGAGTTATAGTAGAACCATGGCGGCTACCATAGAGCGCGACCGCTATCTCTTTGGCGCGCTCGACAGCAGTGCGAAAAACCGGATGAAAGTGAGTGAGGTCAGCTACGGCTATGAAGAGCCGGAGGGAGTCTTTCTCACCTCGCTGGATTTTGCGGTGAACTGGGTTCGGAAGAACTCGGTTTGGCCGATGACCTTTGGCCTGGCCTGCTGCGCCATTGAGATGATGTCGATGGGCGCGGCGCGGTTCGATATTGCGCGCTTCGGCGCCGAGGTCTTCAGGCCGTCTCCAAGACAATCGGACCTGATGATTGTGGCGGGACGCGTGTCGCAGAAGATGGCTCCCGTGCTGCGCCGCCTCTACGATCAAATGCCTGAACCTAAGTGGGTTATTTCGATGGGCGCGTGTGCGACCTCGGGTGGTGTGTTCAATAACTACGCGCTGCTTCAGGGCGTGAATCAGGTGGTTCCCGTCGATGTCTATGTACCAGGTTGCCCACCGCGCCCCGAGCAACTGATTTACGCGATCTCGCTTCTACAAGAGAAGATACAGCGCGAACCCCGGAGTCTGCTTAAGACTCTCAATGCCGAATGAGCCCCAGGGATGAGGGGGCAGAATTCGTTTTTCAAACCGTTTTTTCAACGATGCATCAACGAAAAATGTGGAGCGTAAAAGCATGAACTCAAGAATTCTGAAGTCTGTTTTGCCGGTTCTCGGCGTGGCGGTTTTGGCCCTTTTGCCGATGGGATGTAAGAAGGCTCCGCCGATCACGTTATCGTGCAACGCCAGCGCACCGACGGTTTATCCGGGCGATCCGCTGACGGTAACGGCTACGGCCGGTTCGGTGGACCCGAACAAGAAAAACAACGTCCTTTACAGCTGGAGCGGGGATGGGGTAACAGGCAACGGCACGTCAGCCAGCGTCAATACGGCTTCTCTGGCTCCGGGTTCCTACACCGCGAAGGCTGAAGTGAAGGAAGGCAAGAAGGGCAAGGAAGGGCTGAAGCCCGGCCAGACTGCCGATTGCTCCGCCGAATACGCGGTCAAGCAATTTGAGCCGCCGACGGTAAGCTGCTCGGCCAACCCGACAACGATCAAGCCGGGTGACTCGGCGACGGTTACGGCAGTGGGCGTGAGCCCGCAGAACCGCCCGCTGACCTATAACTACACGGCCACGGCGGGTACGGTGACGGGCACCGGAACCACCGCGGAGTACTCCTCGGCCGGCGCGCCGACGGGCGCAGTGGGAATTACGTGCGGCGTATCGGACGACAAGAACCAGATGGCGTCCGCGAATACGACGATCACCATTCTGGCTCCGCCACCGCCGCCTCCGGCGCCGAAGACCCAGGCTCTGTGCTCAACCAGCTTCTCGAGCGACCCCCGGCGCCCGTTGCGCGTGGACAACGAAGCCAAGGCCTGCCTGGATCAGGTGGCTCTGGATCTGAAGCAGCAGGCTGATGCCAAGGCGGTATTGGTGGGCGAGTCGGATGCCAAGGAGAAGGCGCTGACAGACAAGCAAGAGAAGTACGCCGCCAAGCACAAGCATGCCAAGGTGGAGGACGCCGCCGCGCAGCGCGCGGTGAATGCCAAGGACTACCTGGTGACGGAGCAGGGGATCGATGCTTCGCGGATCAGCGTAGCCACGGGCATGACCGACGGGCAGACGGAAGAGAACTACCTTGTGCCGGCCGGCGCGACGTTCACGACTGACGTGCAGGGCACGATGCCGGTGGACGAGACGGCCGTGAAGCCGCAGGCACGCAAGCCGCTGGCGGAGCGTCACACGAAGAAGGCGGCGCAGTAGGCCGAGCAGGCCGCGCTGCAAGTTAGGGATCCGCGAGCTCTTCTTCCAGAACGAGAAGGCCGCGGAATCTTAACTCAGCATTCCTTCGTTCCAAGTGTCTTTGAGGCTGACCGGTGAACCTACCGGTCGGCCTCTTCGCTTTTGGGGACCCAAATTGTCTATTCTGGAAAGAGATGAATGCGGAGCTTCAAGTCTGAATGAGCCGTTTGCAGTGTGTTCGAAATCATGGGCGCCGAACTGGGGTTGGGGCGCAGATTCTTCTCCTGATTGCCTTGATGCTCGGAGCGGTCTGCCTGCGGGCGGAAAACGCGTGGACGGTCGTGGGCCCGGCAGGCGGCGATGCACGTGCTCTTGCGTCGTACCCTGGTCAGCCGAAGCATCTGTTGCTGGGCACGACAAATAGCTGGCTCTACGAAACCTTGGATGAAGGCGCGAGCTGGCATCGTCTGGCGAAGCTGGGCAGCGACGACGGATTCGTGCTCGACAGCATTGTGGTGGATTCCGCGGACCCGGCAACGATTTATGTAGGCGCGTGGAACAACTCCACCGACGGCGGATTGTGGATCAGCCACGACAGCGGCCGCACCTGGAGCGAGCCGGCGCCATTGAAGGGCCAGCCGGTACACGCTCTTGCGCAGGCGCCTTCCGATCCGAAAATTTTGTATGCCGGAACATTGCAGGGAGTCTTTCGCTCGAGCGACGACGGAGCGACATGGGCGGAGATCAGCCCGCCGGGTAGCCATGAGATTCATGAGATTGCGTCGCTGGCGGTTGATCCTGGAGACGCTGACACGGTGTACGCCGGGACCTGGCACCTGCCCTGGAAGACGGCAGACGGCGGCAAGACCTGGCACAACATCAAGCAGGGACTGATTGTGGATTCGGATGTGTTTTCGATCATCGTCGACCCGGAGCACCCGCACACTGTCTACCTGAGCGCGTGCAGCGGAATCTACAAAAGCGAAAACGCGGGAGTTCTGTTCCACAAGATCCAGGGCATTCCATCTGAAGCCAGAAGAACTCGAAGCCTGATGCAGGACCCCGAGAAGCGCGATGTGGTGTACGCGGGAACGACGGAAGGCTTGTACAAAACCGTCAATGCCGGCAAAACCTTCGATCGCATGACCGACGCGGACGTGGTGGTGAACGCGGTCTATGTCGATCCCGGTGATTCAAATCGCGTGCTGCTGGCCACGGATCGCGGCGGCGTGCTCGCAAGCGACGATGCGGGTGCGACGTTTGCTGCGTCGAATCAGGGCATCAGCGAGCGGAAGGTGGCGGCGGTTCTGGTGGACCTCAACAATCCCGAGGTGCTTTACGCGGGCGTGGTGAACGACAAGAAATATGGCGGCGTGTTTCGCTCGAGCGACGGCGGAGCACACTGGGAGCAGCTAGGCTCGGGGCTCGACGGCCGCGACGTGTTCGCGCTTGCCGAAACAAAAGATGGGCGGGTGGTGGCTGGAACGTCGCACGGAGTTTTTGTGCTGGAGGCCGCCGGCGATCCGCCGGCGGCGGGCAAGGACAAAGGTGCTTTGGCGCCGACTGCTGCGGCGACCGATGGGTCGGGCGCCGCGACCACCCTCACTTGGGTGCCGCTGAACGCGATCGCAAACACCGTGACGAAGACGATCACGCAGACGCACATGCACACGAAAGTCAACATCGAAAAGCAGGTGCAGGCGCCGGTGATTGAGCTCGAAAGCACGGTGAATGCGCTGGACGTTTCAGGAGACGTGTGGGCGGCGGCGACAGGATACGGCGTGGTGACCAGCCACGACCAGGGCGCGTGCTGGCAGGGAGGCCCGGTGATGGGCGAGGGCGATTATCTTTCTGTAACGGTTCACGGGGAGACGATAGTTTCGGCTCGCGCTGACGGTGTTGTGATTTCACGCGACGCGGGAAAAAGCTGGTGGCCAATGGGGTTGCCGACGATGCTCACGCGTATTCATCGCGTGGTATTCTCGCCCGACGGCACGCTGTGGCTAGGCGCGCGCGAGGGAGTTTATTTGAGCCGCGATCTGGGCAAGTCGTGGATGTGGCTTCATCGCCTTCCGTTTCACGACGTGGACGATCTGAGTTACGACGCGGAGTCGAAGAGGATTCTGGTCAGCTCGCGCACGAGCGACCAGGTGTATGCGATTGATCCGAAGACGATGACGTGGAATTGGTGGCAGACGGGCTATGACATTGCGCTGATTCGCGCAGCCGGCGATCGGCTTGTAGCCGCTTCGCTCGATGACGGAGTTCTGGTGGGACCGGAGTGGACTGCGGCAACGAGTGTGCCCGCCGCGGGAGCGAGTGAGACGCAGTAAGGACCAATTTTTTCAGGTCAAGTGAAAGACCTCAGGCAGCTCTGCCCCGCTTTTCGTTGCCGGTTCGTATTAGAACTTCGGCAGGGATCCGAAGATGTTTGTGCAGCCGCCGAATCATCGGTAGCGTGAGTGAACGATCGCCGCGTAGCACTTCGTACACTCGAGTGCGGCTCCCAATCACGCCCACAAGCGCTTTCACGTCTTCCCCTTGCTGCTCCAAGCGAAACCTAATTGCCTCGAGGGGATTGGGCATGTCAATCGGGAAGTTCGTGCGCTCATAGGCTTCGACCAGCGTCACCAGAATCTCAAGACGGTCGCTTTCTGGCGTCCCGTCATCGGCGCCCCAGAGCCGCTCGATCTGGGATAGAGCCTCGGCGTGGTCTTCTTCGTTCCTGATTGGCTTAATCCTCATATCGTACCGTCCTCGCGTCCACTTTGTCATAAGCGGCGTGCGTCCCGAGCCACTTGATGAATACAATCTTGCGCCTGTAATTGACCGCTGTAATCAGCCGGTAGTCGTTGCCCTTGATGTTGAAGACGACTCGATCCGAGCCTACGACGCTTGCATTCGCATAGCTCTTCTTTACGTCAGCGGAATTCGTCCAATCCGCCTTATCGACTTCGTGAAACCAGGCATCGAGTGCGGTTTTCACGGCGCGCTGCTCTCGCTGCCCGGCCATATTCTTCACAAACCGAGTCAACGTGCTGCGGGCAATGATTCGCACCCTCCGAGTATACCTCGTTCCCGTAATGGGCACAAGGCCGCAGCGCGACCAAGGCTAATGGGTTCGAAGGCACTCACTGCACGTTGAAGGCTTTGTCGACGATGGCATTCGGATCGCGGCCGGCCGGAAGCAGAGTGAAAAGCGATTGCGTTGACGTGCGCACCACGGCCACGTCGCCGGAGCGTTGATCGGCGACAAACAGCAAATGTCCGGCGGCAGAAAATGCCATCGCCGAGGGGCTGTCGCCAACCGAGACGGAGCCGATGCGCTTGCCGTCGTCAATGGAATAGACGGTGAGCTCCTGTGAGTGCAGGTTGGCTACGTAAAGCAAGGAGTTGTCGCGCGAGACAATGCCGCGGACCGGATTGTTGCCGATCATGTAGGTGTCTCCCACCTCGTCGGTGGTGTTGTAGATCTCGGAGACGGAGTCGGAAAGCGAGTTAGAGACGAAGATCTCGCCTCCGTCTGGTTTCAGCGCCAGATCGACGGGCGCGCGACCAACGTCCATCAGCGTTTCAAGGCGATCGGGTTGGGCGGGGTGTGCGTCCGGCTGCGCCAAAGCGACGACCATCACTTGATGGCCGGTCGAGCAGGGCACGAAGGCCTTTGAGGAATCAGGAACAATGACCACCTCTGACGCTCCCGGGCATCCCGAGAACGCAGCTCGTGGCTTGTTGGTTGATGCGTCGATGATGGTCACCGAGTTTGCGCCCTGGTTTGCCACAACGAGAGACTTACCGTCGGGCGCGAGGCGCGCCGCGACAGGCTGGACGCCGGCGGGAATCTGCGCAAGTTCTCTGCGAGCATCGAGGTCGATAACAGAAATTGAATTGGAGCCGGAGTTGGCGACGTAGGCGAGTGTCCCGGCCGAATTCAGATCGATGGACACCGGTTGGCGGTGCACGGGGATGGTGGCGATAACCGCGTTGTGTTCCGCGTCGATGACTGAGACCGATCCGTTGGCTCCCGCCGCGCCCGAGTTCACGACGTAGATTTCGTTATGCGTGGGGCTGGCGGCGATAGCGACCGGATTGTGGCCCACGGGCAGCTCGCGATCCACGCGGACGTTGACCACGTCGAGCACCGTGACGGTGTCGCTGCCTCCGTTGGTTACGTAGACATACTCGCGGTAGTTGGCGGGGTATTGGGGAAAGTCATGGGTGCGGCAACCGGTGAGGCCGAGGGCGAGCACTGCGAAGAAGATTGCGACGAAAAGCAACCGCAGTTCCTTCGACTTCGGTCGCCGAGGCGACCTCCGCTCAGGATGACAGGCCATTTTGATCGACTTCGTTTCGCTCCGCTCAGGGTGACAGGCCATTTTGATTGGTTGCTACTTCGCTTCAACGGCGGCGGAAACGGAGACGGCGCGGTTGAGATTGCGACCGACAACCGCGGCGATTTTTTCGATTTCGCTCATCATGGTGGCGAACTGTTCTGGATAAACAGACTGCGGCCCGTCAGAGAGAGCGGCTTCAGGATGGTTGTGCACCTCGACCATGACGCCGTCGGCTCCCGCGGCCACGGCGGCTCTGGCCATGGGCAGGACGCTGTCGCGGCGGCCGGTTCCGTGGCTGGGATCGACGAGGATGGGCAGGTGGCTCAGGTGGTGCAGCGCGGGAACGATGCTGAGGTCAAGCGTGTTGCGCGTGTGGTCAGTAAACGTGCGCACCCCGCGCTCGCAAAGAATGACCTGGTAGTTGCCCTCGCTCATCACATACTCGGCGGCCATTAAGAATTCTTCGAGAGTGGCGCTCAAGCCGCGCTTGATGAGAACGGGCTTGCGCAGCTTGCCGGCCTTCTTGAGGAGCGAGAAGTTCTGCATGTTGCGCGCGCCGATCTGGATTACGTCGGCCCACTCGGCGACGAGTTCAAGAGTCTCGGAGTCGAGCGCCTCGGTGACGATGCGCAGCCCGAACTTTTCGCGGATCTCGGACATGATTTTCAAGGCTTCAAGGCCGAGGCCCTGAAATGCGTACGGCGAGGTGCGCGGCTTGTAAGCGCCGCCGCGGAAGAACTGCGCTCCGGATGCGGCGATCTCGGCAGCGATGGCAAAGGCCTGGTCTCGAGTTTCAATGGAGCAGGGGCCGGCAATGACGGCCAGATCGCGGCCGCCGATGGTGGCGTTGGTGCCGGAGAAGCGAACTATCGTGTCTTCTTCTTTCACGTCGCGGCTGGCAAGTTTGTAGGCTTTGGAGACGCGAATGACTTCAGCAACGCCGGAGAGTGACTCGAGGTTGCCGCGGTTGACTTCGCCCTGATTGCCTGTGATGCCGATGGCGGTACGCTGGGCGCCGGGCAGTGGATGGGGCCGGAAACCCAACTGCACAATGTGGTCGCAGACTGCCTGAATCTCTTCCGGCGTAGCCTGCGCTTTCATGACGACTAACATGAGCTGCCCTCGACTCATCAGTCTACCGGGTGAGAGGGCGAAGGGCAATGTTCGAAGGGCAGGGACCAGTGATTAGGGAACAGGGAATAGAAAACAGCAGGCAGGGGACAGAAAAAGGTGAACTACCTAGCGGTTGGGTGGAACTGAAAGAGCTTCGTGACAGGTGAGCAGAGGGAATAACAACGCAGATCCGGGAGAGTTTATAAGAACGCAGAAACGACAGTAGTTTTAACAACGCAGATCCGGGTTAGGAACTTCTGGAGCGAAAGCGGCGGTGATTATTTTGACTTGGATTCGTCGGTGATTTCTGTTGAGCAGTTGGCGGCCACGATGGCAGGAGCAATGACCATACCGATAAAGGCGAGAGCAATCAAGAAGTCATGCATAATTTAGGTCCCCATTCGGCGCTTGGCGGTCCAGGATACTCGGCAGGCGAAAGCCTGTTTGGCGTGCTTGGCTCTATGAAAAAGAGACGCCGCAACGCGAGAGTCCAAGGCTCAAACCGATGCCAAACAACCGTTGTGCAACCGATCTACCTCTTGATCATCGGCGGTGTGAGAGGAATCTTGAAATAGCACGAAAAGTTGGCCTGATACGCGGAAGTGGTAGTGGGCGTGGCCTCTTGGAGAGTAACGAAAGGCATGGGAGGGCGCAGAGCGGAATGGAATTCACGATGACCCGTGATGGGGGGCACAACGGAGTGTGACACGGGGAGCGATTCAGAGGGGTTGGACAGTGACGATGAAGAACCGTGGTATCTCAGGTCTCAAAATCGAGACCTGGGGCACCCAGCATCCGTCAGGATTCCGAAATGCAGGTCCTTCGACTCGCTTTGGCGCACAAGGCGCACCAAAGCTCGCTCAGGATGACCATCGAAGAATCGCTGCGGTCGAGCTGTGCGGTTTTCTATGGCGTCGGTTTCCGATTTGTGCGACTGCCACTTAACAAAGAGCCATGCCGCGTAGCCGAGCTGGATAGCCCACGTGATTGTGTATGCGGCTCGCGTATAGAGATGGTTGAGCGTGGCCACGATCGCATCGTGGTCGGCCTGGGACATGTGAAGCCGCCAGTCGAACGGCGGCTCCGCCGGCGCGGCGAAGACGAGCCAGCCGGCCCAACCGAAAAGAACGATGGGGACGGCAACGATCAATGCGGTGCCAAGTTTCTTCATTGCGCTCACCACTCCTCTCCGCGGGGCCCTGCCACGATTACCAATTTAACGCTTGCTCGGCTTCATCCGCGGCGATCTTCTGCTGCTTCCGCTCAACACGGTAGCGGAGGGCCAGAATGAGCACGCCCCAAAGGAACCAGGCGAGCATGTTCCAGAGAAGCGCGCCGACCATCGTCGGGTCCATTCCTGAATTCTGGTCGCCGCCAAAGACGGGCGCAGGGTGCTGCGTGCGCCACCAGCGGTTCGACATATAAACGATGGGGACGTCGAGCGCTCCGAAGATTCCCAGCACGGCGGCCAGAGTCTGCATCTGGGGCCCGGCGGCGAAGCGGCGCAAGAGCAGGTAGCTGACATAGATCAACCAAAGAACCAGCGTGGTGGTCAGGCGAGCGTCCCACGTCCACCACATGCCCCATGCGCGCCTGCCCCAAAGTGGGCCGGTGACGAGCACGACGGTGCAGAAGACGACGCCGACTTCGGCGCCGGCCAGTGCCCAAGCATCGAACATTTGCGCACGGCCGGGGTGGCTGTGGCGCGTAGACAGGTAGCCGATGGAGCCGATGAGACTGATGGCGAAGAACAGGAACGCGACCGACGCCGACGGCACATGGTAATAAATGATGCGGAACATCTCGCCTTGCGCGGCGTCATTGGGAGCGACGTAAATGGCCTGATTGTAGGCCCAGGCAAGCAAGGCTGCGGTGACGAGAAGATAAAGGCCGATAGCGAGTTTCTTCATGGGAAAGCCAGTCGTATCCAGTGTACGACGGCTGACGTGAAGGGTTGATCCGCCTTTTGGTCGATGGGTTTAGTCCTGGACGATCGGCAACGCGGGTGTGGAGGATAGGAGCGAATCATGGAAGCCGCGGCCTTTGCACTTCAATTCGCTGGTTTTGTAGGATGGTTTGCCATGTCTAAACACTCTTCATTCGAGTCTGACGCCTGCTTTCGGCTTTTTGTTCGCGCGATTATCGGATTTCTGATTGCCGTGGTTGCTGCAGCGCCCGCGGCAATGCATGCGCAAGCAACGGCGCCACCCGCAGCGGCTTACGGCCCGTTCAATGCGGTTTTTCTGGCCGATGGTCCAGGGTTGAACAAGACGCTGTCTCCTTCGACTTCGCTTGACGGTGTTTGGGCCGTGGCAATGGATGGGCAGGGACAAGGGCAGCCGGCCGTACAAGATCCGGTATTGGCGGGGCACGCTGAGTGGACGCTCGCTTTCTGGTTCGAGGCGGAGGAGCCGCCGCAAGGGACAACGCTGCTTGCCGGAATGGGCGATCCAGCCGCTGAGGATGCGCGATTCATCGGAATGAAGGACAACCGGCTCGGCCTGTGGCTGGGGAAGGCGCAAAGCTCGGCGGGATTTGTGACCGGCGATCAGGCGCTGGACTCGGGAAAGTGGCACTTTGCCGCCGCGGCGAGCGATGGCGAGCATGTAGTGCTCTATGCCGATGGCCGCGAGGTGGCGACAAGCGCGCTCGCGCAAGGCAGCATCGCGGCGATTCTGGAGATGGCGCCGCCTGCGTTGGCCAATGTCGCAAACGGCCATTTCGGCGGCAAGATCGCGGGGCTGAAGATTTTTCGCGCGGCGTCTGACGGCCGAACAAGTGAAGGCGATGGCCGATGCGCCGCCGGACTTCAGTGAGCCGACGTATGAGGAGGCGTCGCAACACTGGCCGGTGCAGACGCGCTCGCAGGCCGGATACAGCCAGCCGCAGGATCCGTCGACGATGCCGCATGGCAAGGGCGGAATACAAAAGCCGGTGGAGAAAAAGCTGACCGCGGCGGACTTGCATTGCGAGTTGAAGGGCGAGAATCCGTGGACGCTCAAAGGCGGTTGGAAACTGAAGGCGGCGCCGGAAGTGACGGCAACCGGCGATGAGATTTCCAAGGCCGGTTTTGCCGACAAGGGCTGGATGGTAGCCACGGTGCCGGGCACCGTGCTGACGACGATGATCGACCGTGGCATTTATCCAGATCCCGATTACGGGCTGAACAATCTTGCCATTCCCGAAAGCCTGGCTCACCAGGACTATTGGTACCGCGTGGAGTTCAAGACGCCAGCCGCGACGCGAGGGCGCAGGCTCAAGCTCACCTTTGAAGGCGTGAATTACGCCGCTGAAGTGTGGATGAACGGGAAAAAGCTCGGCGGATTTACAGGCGCTTTTTTGCGCGGGACATTCGACGTCACGGACGTCGCAGCCGAGGGCGAGAATGCGCTGGCGGTGCGGGTTTCTCCGCCGCCGCATCCAGGGATTCCGAACGAGCAGTCATTGAAGGGCGGTCCGGGCGAAAACGGCGGAATGGAATTGCTGGACGGACCGACGTTTGCCGCCGCAGAGGGATGGGATTGGATTCCCGGCATTCGCGACCGCGACACGGGCATCTGGCAGGATGTGACGCTGACGGCGAGTGGGCCAGTTGAGATCGGCGATCCGAACGTGATTACGACGCTGCCCAAGCCCGACCGCAGCGAGGCTGACGTGGAGATTGAAGTGCCGCTGACGAATGGGGGCAGCGCAGCGACGGACGGCGAGCTGACAGCTACTTTCGACGATGTGAAGGTGACAAAGCAAGTGCGCCTTGACCCTGGGGAGACAGTCGTTCGACTCGAGCCTACGGAGTTTGCGCAGCTGAAGGTTCAAAATCCGCGGCTGTGGTGGCCGAATGGCTACGGCGATCCAGCGCTGCACACACTGAATGTGTCATTTGCCGCGGGAGCGAAGACGAGCGAGAAGAGACAAATTGAATTTGGAATGAGGGAAGTGAGCTACGAGCTCTCGCTCTTTGACGCATCGGGGCACTTGAAGCGCGAGGAGGTGCTGCCAAGCCGCACGCACGACGACGCGGTGCCGCTGGTGGACGGGACGCACCAGGGCATCCGGCAGATTTTCGACTGGACGCCGAATCAAGTGCTGCCGGGACAAACGCTGCCGGACTGGATGCTGCACAGTTGGGTGCAGACGCTGGAGCCGGGAGCTGAAGGATCGCCGTCAATCCGGCCGGTTGATGGTGGATGGCCGGGAACGGACCTGGTGATCAAAGTAAACGGCGTTCGCATTGCCGCGCGCGGCGGCAACTGGGGCATGGACGACATGCTGAAGCGCGTGAGCACGGAACGCCTGGAGCCGTATTTCCGCCTGCATCGCGACGCGCATGTGAACATGATCCGCAACTGGATGGGCCAAAACACTGAGGAGAGCTTTTATGCGCTGGCCGACAAGTATGGGTTGATGGTGTGGAACGACTTCTGGGAATCGACAGAGTCGTACAACCTGGAAGCCGAAGATCCCGCGCTGTTCCTTAAGAATGCGCGCGACACGATCCTGCGCTATCGGCATCATCCGTCGATTGTGGTGTGGTGCGGGCGGAGCGAAGGCGTGCCGCAGCCGACGATCAACGAGGGGCTGGCACAACTGGTGCGCACACTCGACCATACCCGCTACTACACGGGCAGCTCGAACCAGGTGAATCTGCGCAACTCCGGGCCGTATCAGTTGCAGCCGCTTGAAACGTATTACCGGATCAACCGCGGCTTCAGCGTGGAGCTTGGCATTCCCAGTGTGCCGACGCTGGAGAGCCTGAAGTCGTTTATCCCGGAGCCGGACCGGTGGCCGATCAGCGACACGTGGGCTTATCACGACTGGCACCAGAGCGGAAACGGAGCCGTGCAGCCGTACATCGCGACCATGGAGACCGAGTTTGGCGCGCCAGCCAGCCTGGAAGACTTCGAGCGTAAGGCGCAGATGTTGGACTACGCGGCCCATCGCGCGATCTTCGAGGGATTTGCCGCGCATTTGTGGCAGCCGAACTCAGCGCGCATGATCTGGATGACGCAGCCGTCGTGGCCGAGCATGGAGTGGAACTTCCTGAGTTGGGACTACGACACGCAGTCGAGCTTTTACGGGACCGAGAAGGCATGCGAACCGATCCATGCGCAGCTCAATCTGACCGATGGATCCGTGGATCTGATCAACCTGGGCGCGGCGCGGTCCTTTAAAGTGCGCACGCTTGTGGAGAGCCTGGACGGCAAGATTTTGAGCGATCAGACGAACCAGGTGCAGGCCGCTGCAGATGATCGCACAGCCGGTGGCGAAACCCGACTTGGCAATGTTGGCTGCGGGGCACACGATCTTCGTACGGCTCGAAGTTAGCGATGCGAGCCGGTGCGCCGGTGAGCGACAACTTTTATTGGTGGGCCGCGGACGAAGCAAGCTACCGTGAGCTGAATTCGCTTGCGGCTGCAACGCTAACGGCTTCGGCCATGCCCGCAACATCAAGTGGCGAGCGCGGGGTGACGGTGCACGTGAAGAATACGGGCTCGGCGGCGGCACTGATGATCAAACTTACGCTTGAGGACGCCGCGACGGGGCAGCGCATCCTGCCTGCGTATTACAACGACAACTACATCTCGCTTTTGCCGGGCGAGGAGCGCACGGTGAATGTGAAGTTTCCAGCCGGCGAAGAGAAGCCGGAGATCGGCCTGCGCGGCTGGAACCTAATCCCTCAGACGCTGGCCGTCAACTGATGCTGTTCCCTGCCCCGGTATCCAGCGCTATTCGCTATGTGCTGCGCTTCGAACCTTTGGTTTTGTCGCGCGGCGGGCTGGTGGATTCGCGAATCACCAGTTCAGGCAGAACCGAGAGCATGTGCGGAACAGAATCCTGACCGTGGACTCGTTGCAAGAGCAACCGTGCAGCGATCGTGCCCATTTTGTGAAGAGGCTGACGGATCGTGGTGAGGCTGGGGTTGTGGAAGGCCGCGCTTTGGATGTCGTCGAAGCCGACCACGGAAATGTCGTCAGGAACGCGCAGCCCGTTGTCGCGCAGCGCGCGGATGGCGCCAATGGCTGCCGGGTCGTCGTAACAGACAATCGCAGTGAATTCGACCTTGCGTTGCAACAACTCGCACGCCGGCCCGTACCCCAGTTCCGGCGTGGAGACCTTGAGCTTTAGGTCAACGGTCAGCTCCGGGCGAACAACGATCTCAAGTTCGCGGGCGACGGTTTTCAAACATTCCCAGCGCTCGTCGGCATCGGAGCTGTGACTGCCGCCGCGCATGAAAGCGATTTTGCGATGACCGAGCTCGTAGAGATGGCGCAATGTGAGTTCCGCTGCCCGGCGCTGGTCGAGCACCACGTTGGTGATTCCGGGAATTTCGCGGTGCCCGGCGACCGCGACCGCGGGAATTTTGAAAGGGTGCTGAAGAACCGTATCGATCAGGATGAAACCCTCGACCGACCGCTCCATGAGCATGCGCGGATACTCTTCAATCAAGTCGGGCTTGCGGCGATGACTGGCCGTGAGGTAGAAGTAACCTTCCTCGATCAGTGATTCCTCTACACCGGTGAGCACCTGCGCGGAATAACTGTCGCTCAGCTCCGGGACTAAGACACCGATGGAGAAGGTTTGCCGCTTGCGAAGCGAGCGCGCGTAGAAGCTGGGCCGGTAGTCGAATTTTTCGGCGGCCGCCTTCACCCGGTCCCGCGTCTCCTGGGGAATGGCGCGCACACCGGGTGCGTCATTCAGCACGAGCGAGATGGTTGCCGGCGACAGGTCGAGATACTCGCCAAGGATGCGCAGGCTGACGGGCTGCCCAGGCTTTGGCTCGCGGCTCGTTCTAGTCTTTCTTGCCATCTATCTAGTCTTCCAAAAAATCCGCGGGGCTTTAAGCAGAGGCACCCGGGGAAGCGGCGGCTTTATCCGTCTCAACCTCGCGGCTCTCTAGATGATCGTACCAAGTGAATTTGAGGATTGCCGACGTGACCAGGACGACAAGCAGGGTGAGGGCTGCGCGCTTGAGCTCCCAGATGACGACATACATAGGAAGCACGACCAGCGAAATCTGCCAGACGATGCCGACCGCGACGTTGAACATGTCGCGCATGAAATCGGTGTTGCGCTTGAAACCCGGGTCCTCGGCGAGAACCTTGCGATAGATGGGGCCCCAGAGTCCCCACGGCCGCACCCGCCGATAGAAATCCTTCAGAACTTCGTCGTCTTCCGGCTTGGTCAGCAGGGTTCCGGCGAAGCATCCGATCAACGACAGTGCAAGCACCAGAGGAAAGACGATGGCGACATCCAAATTGATGGCATACCTCTGCAGTAGATAGTGGACGAGAGAGCTGTTTTCAAGCCACTTGCCTGTGTTGGCATCGATTGCACACCCCACGGAGGAGGCAATTCCCGCCAACATGCCCCAAAAGTAGCCGAAACCGTTAAAACGCCACCAGTACCATTTTAGAACGTTTGAAGCGGTGTAGCCGCCCCATAAACCAGATACGATCCACAGCACAACGGAGTTCACCGATTGGACGTTCCACCCGATCAGGACGCCGATGACCACAACAGCGAGAGAACTGAGATAGCTGAGGCGGACGTAGGTGCGCGGCGACGCGTCGGGACGGATGTAGCGCTTGTAGATGTCGTTGACGAAGTAGGGTGGCGCGGCATTTACAGTGGCGGCAAAGTTTGCCATGAAAGCGGCGAGCAGGCCGGCGATCAAAAAGCCGAGCAGACCGACGGGGACAAACCTGCCCAGCGCCATCGGCAGCACCAGTTCGAAGTCGAGTTTCGGTCCCATGGCGCGGAGGTCGGGGCCGAAGAAGGCCGCGGCCAGCACGGTGAGTCCAATAACGAGAAAGTAGCGAGGCGGGGTGAGGACGACGTTGACCCAGGCGCTCATTAAGGACGCTTCGCGCGGGTTCTTCGCGGAGAGGATGCGTTGCATGTCGTAATTGGGCGCAGGGCCCGCGGCGGAGATCAGCACGCCCTTAAACAACAGCATCATGACGAAGAAGCCAAACAGCTCATACTTGTCATCGGCAATCTTGGCCGTGGCAGCGGGGAGCAGAGTCGACCAATCGAGATTTAAGTGCCAGCCGAAGAACACGCTGTCCCAGCCCGCGGGCACCAACTTATGCAGCGCGCCGGGAGCCACCTTCATCATGGCGATAATGCCCACGGCAAAGGAAGCGATGGCGAGGATGAAAAACTGCACGACCTCCGTGATGACCACGCTGACCATGCCGCCTTTGATGACGTAGATTGCGGTGATCACAATCAGGATCAGTGCGTACTGATTCGGGGACAGATGCCAGGGAAGAAATGTGGCGGCGAATTTGCCGATGCCCTTGAAACCGTAGCTGAAGAACCCGATGATGCTGATAAATGCATAGAGGACCACAATCAGGTGCGATAACTGCGCGCCGGGGCCGGTGCCGAATCGCGTTTTGATCCACTCCGCGCCGGTCATGACCCGCGAGCGGCGCAACCACGCAGACAGGTAGACCATGAGGAAGACCTGATTGAAGGTTGGCCACAGCCAGGGGATCCACACGCTTTTCAGGCCGTAGACGAACATCCAATAGACGAGCAGCATGGTGCCGCTGATGTCGAACATGCCCGAAGCGTTGGAGAGGCCCAGCACATACCACGGCATCTTGTTACCGCCGAGGAAGTACGCTTTCATGTCGCGCGAGCCCTGGTGCGACACGTAGTAACCCACCAGAACCGTACAGACTATGTACGCCAGAATGATGCCGACATCTAACGCATGCAGATGCATCGAACCCTCGAATTCACTCGTCGATCGATTTCCCGATTTCCGGCCGGATGTTGGCGATTGCGGCCGGCGGAATGCGGGGTTGAAATCTGTTAATGCAATTGCCCGGCCAGCAGGAAAACCAGGTTGGCCTGCCAGTTTATTGCGATCTCGTTGCTGGCATATGAAGCAGTTTGGTCGGCGTAGACTTTTTCCGGCGGCAGATCCTTCGGCAATGCTGCCAAAACAGGATCCTGACGCCCGGCATTCGGCCCGCCTGACAGCAGGCCCGGCCATGGCCCCGGTTGTTCGCCCGAGCCGCTGGGCCGGTGATGCGGATGCAGGACCGAGTTCTGGCCAACCTGCGTGACCCACGAAAGAGAAAAGGTGTTCCGGCCGAGCAGATAATGCAAATCGTCGCGCGCGGTATTCACAAATTCAGGATTGGGAGCGATCACATTGGCGATCATCAGGTCCACTCCATACTGCGCGGCAATTCCGTTCGAGCCCCAGACAAAATCCGCCGGCTTGAGACTGACATGGTAGGGATTGGCCGCGGTGCTTTCCACGATGGCGCGGGCCGCCGTCAGCATTCGACTACGAATGGCCGCGAGCGCCCTGGCGTCGGCGTCTTTGCGCCGGGAAAGAGCGTAGGTGCGCAGCGCCATTGGACCCATCTTGCTCCAGTTCTCCGAGGGCGGCGAATCGAGGCTGGAAAGATACGCGGCATAGTTGTCGAGGAAGAACTGGTGATAGGCTCGCTCGCCCGTGGTGCGCCAAAGCTCGGCGGCCGCCCAGAGCCGCTCGTCGGAACAGTCCGAGTCGCCGTATTCGCCGGTGGTTATGCCCGGCGGATTGCGGAAGGCCACATTCGGATACTGTTCGGTCCATTGCCATGCGCGGCGCGCGGCGTCGAGGGCGCGAGTAGCAAACTGAGGATCGTACGGCTTGTAGACGCGCGCGGCAATCGCTGCCACCGCGGCCAGATCGGCAGTAGCGCAGGTGCTTTTGTAAGGCGCCGAGCCGGTCCCGATGACCTCGCTGGGCAGAGTGTCTTTGTCGGGAGCGATGAAGCCTGGGAAATGAGTGCTGGTCTGCTTATGCCAGGCACCGCCATCGGCGTCCTGCATTTTAAGCATCCATTCCAGGTTCCAGCGGACTTCGTTGAGGAAGTCGGGAGTGCCGTTGCCGGTCTCAGGAATTTTAAGTTGAACTGGCTTTAGCCGGAGTCCGTATATCTCCCAGGCCCAGAGCAGCGTCCCCGTAGTCACGCCGGAGTTGACCATGTAACGGCCATAATCGCCGGCATCGTGCCAGCCGCCAATGTTGTCTCGCGGTCCGGATTTGCCTGAGCTGGGATGAAACTCGCCGCGCAGGTGACAGGCCGGATGGGAATAGCCGGGAAATTCCGGTCCAAGATCGACCGCAACGCCGCAGCGCTGGCCATAAAAGCCGCGCATGGCCAGGTACCAGGTGTGCGCAAATACATTGCTGTCCACGGAGAAGTTCCAGCTCTTCCCTACCCCCGGAACCTGGATGTAATAGGTTCCGGCGCGCCGCAACCGGGAGAAGTCCGCTTTCTGTACGGCGTCGCCTGAAAGGGGATCGGTAGCCGACGGCCCAAGGAGGCCGCGAAGAGCCAGCTTTCCATCGCTGGCGCGCCTAATTTCGAACGACTTGGCCGGACTGCTCACCAGGGCAATCTTGGGGCCACCGGAAAGGTAGCCCACCTGGTCCAACTTGATGGCGAGGGTTGGATTCTCGCCCGCATATAGGAGCAGCGCGGGGCAAAAAACCAGTCCTGCAAAACAGAGTGGTAATGAACGGAAGCGGAGAGTACGAGGGCTTCGCCGGTTTCGGGTCAAAGAAAGCGCCGTATCTTTCATTCGCTTCAGCCGCCAGGTTCGGATGGAAAGACGGATCAGTCTCTCACATCCTTATGCGCCCCGGCAACGAATTCCTCCCGCAAACGGCAGCGCGACGAACAGCGGTCTTGTTGCTCTTCTGTCGATTCGGCTATAATCGCGCTTCGTTTTCAATTGTAGAGGATGCCCCCTGCAAAAACGTTTCAGCGGGTCATTGTGACTTACTGCTTTGCTTTCAACACGGATTAGAATAGGAAGCAATCATGAAGTTCGGACACTTCGACGACCAAAACCGCGAGTATGTCATCACGCGGCCGGATACACCGTTGCCGTGGATCAATTATCTCGGCTGCCAGGAATATTTCGGGATCATCTCCAACACCGCGGGAGGATATTCGTTCTATCGCGACGCGCGCTTGCGGCGGCTGACACGCTACCGGTACAACAACGCGCCTTGGGATTGCGGGGGACGTTACATTTACCTGCGCGACGAAGCGTCTGGGCAGTTCTGGTCGCCAAGCTGGCAGCCGACGCGGCATGCCGCGGAGGACTACTCGTGCCGCCACGGCATGGGTTACACGACGATTGGCTCAACTTTTGCGGGCATCGAAGCCCATACACGGTACTTCGTGCCGCTCGACGAGAACCTGGAGATCTGGCAACTGACGGTGACCAATCGCCGCACAACGCGTGCGCGGATCTCGACTTTTGCCAGCGTGGAATTCTGCCTATGGGACGCGCAGGACGATGCCACGAACTTCCAGCGGAACTACAACATCGGCGAAGTAGAGGTGCTCGACGGGGTCATCTATCACAAGACGGAGTACCGCGAACGCCGCAATCATTTTGCGTTCTTCGCATGCTCCGAGCCGACTACAGGCTTCGATACGGCGCGCGACGCGTTTCTGGGGCCCTACCGCGGCTGGGACAACCCCGCGGCCGTGGCCGGCGGGCAACTGACGAACTCGATCGCACACGGTTGGGCGCCAATCGGTGCGCATCAGGTAACGCTTGATCTCGATGCCGGAGAATCGCGGCAGATTGTTTTCGTGCTCGGTTACCAGGAGAATCCGAAGAGACAAAAAGTTCGATCCTCCCGGTTCGCAGACCATCAACAAAGAGCTGGCGAAGCCGGCGATTGCGCGGTATCTCGGAGTGAGAGAGGCCGATCAAGCTTTCGATCGACTGCGCGCGCACTGGGATAGGCTTCTCGGCATCTTCCAGGTGAACACGCCCGATGTGCACACGGATCGCATGGTGAACATCTGGAACGCGTACCAGTGCATGGCCACATTCAATTTGTCGCGCTCGGCTTCGTCGTTCGAGTCGGGCATTGGGCGAGGCCTGGGTTTCCGCGACTCGAACCAGGACCTGCTGGGATTTGTGCACATGGTTCCGGCACGCGCACGTGAGCGGATCCTCGATCTGGCCTCGACGCAGCTCGAGAGCGGCGGAGCTTATCACCAGTACCAGCCACTGACGAAGCGCGGCAACAACGACATCGGCAGCGGATTCAACGACGATCCGCATTGGCTCATTCTTGGCGTGGCCGCCTATCTGAAGGAGACCGGCGACTGGAGCATCCTGGATGAACTGGCGCCCTACGACAACAAGCCGGGCACCGAGGAACCGCTCTACGAACATTTGCATCGCAGCTTCCGCTATACGCTGGAGCGGCTAGGGCAACATGGCTTGCCGCTGATCGGTCGCGCGGACTGGAACGACTGCCTCAATCTGAACTGTTTTTCAGACACGCCGGGCAATTCATTCCAGACCACGACGAATAAGGATGGCAAAGTGGCGGAGTCGGTGTTTATTGCCGGGCTCTTCGTACACGCTTCGCATGAGCTCGCCGCGATTGCAACCCGTCACGGTAAGCCGGATAACGCATCGTGTTTTCTGACCGCGGCCGACCGAATGGAAAAAGCGGTGAAGGAGCACGGTTGGGACGGCGAGTGGTTTCTGCGCGCGTACGACAGCTTTGGAGAAAAAGTCGGATCGAAGGAGTGCGAGGAAGGCAAAATCTTTATCGAGTCCAACGGATTCTGCGTGCTGGCGGGCATTGGACTCGATGACGGCAGAGCGCAAAAATCTCTGGCATCGGTGCGCGAACACCTGGCGACCAAGCACGGGCTGGTGGTGCATCAGCCGGCCTACACTCGCTACTATCTCCACCTCGGCGAGATTTCATCGTATCCGCCGGGCTACAAGGAGAACGCGGGCGTGTTTTGCCACGTGAATCCATGGGTGATGATTGCCGAGACGCGGCTGGGTCATGCCGATGAGGCCTACGATTACTACCTGCGCATCAATCCCTCGGCGCGTGAAGAGATCAGCGAAGTGCATCGGTGCGAGCCTTATGTGTATGCGCAGATGATTGCCGGCAAGGACGCGCCGACATTCGGCGAGGCCAAGAACTCGTGGCTTACGGGAACCGCGGCGTGGAATTATTACGCCATTTCGCAGTGGATTCTGGGCGTGCGGCCTACCTATGACGGGCTTGAGATTGCTCCGGTGATTCCGGCCAACTGGCCTGGATTCGCCGCAACGCGCATCTTTCGCGGAGTCACTTATAAGATCGCAGTCGAGCGAAAGGGCGCGGGGAACACAGTCGCGCTAAACGTCGACGGCGCACCGATCGAAGGCAACATCGTGCCTCCTCCAAAGGACGGCCGGAAGGAAGTTTCGATAACGGCGGTTATAAGCTAGAGAGAGCGATTCAGCGCCTGGTCCCTGCTTCAGGCGCGGAGGAACTACCTTGTATCTAGCCAACGAAAAGCGCTACGACACGATGCAATATCGCCGGTGCGGACGCAGCGGCATTCGGCTGCCCGCCATTTCTTTGGGGTTGTGGCACAACTTCGGCGGCGTCGATGAATTCGAAAACTCGCGCGCCATGGTGCGGCGGGCCTTCGACCTGGGCATCACGCACTTCGACCTGGCCAACAATTACGGCCCTCCGCCGGGCAGCGCCGAAAGCAACTTCGGCGAGATTCTGCGCCTGGATCTCAAACCCCATCGCGATGAATTGATCGTCAGCACCAAGGCCGGGTACCTCATGTGGCCTGGACCGTATGGCGAGTGGGGATCGAGGAAGTATCTGCTGGCGAGCCTCGACCAGAGCCTGAAGCGAATGGGCCTGGAGTACGTTGACATTTTTTACTCACATCGCCCCGATCCCGAGACTCCGCTGGAAGAAACGATGGCGGCGCTCGATCAGGCGGTGCGCTCGGGCAGAGCGCTCTACGCCGGCATCTCCAACTACAACCCGGAGCAAGCCGCGGCTGCCATTTCAATCTTGCGCGAACTCGGGACTCCGTGTCTGATTCATCAGCCGAAATACTCGATGTTCGAGAGGACGCCGGAACGCGGACTGCTCGATGTGCTGGGCAGAGAAGGCGTAGGCGGCATTGCGTTCTGTCCGCTGGCGCAAGGACTGCTCACAGACCGCTATTTGAGCGGCATTCCCGCTGATGCGCGCGCATCAAAGCCGCACGGCTTTTTGAAAAAGCGCGACATTGACGAAGCCAAGCTGGCCAAGATCAGAGCTTTGAACGAACTGGCGCGAGAGCGCGGGCAATCGCTGGCGCAGATGGCTCTGGCGTGGGTGCTCCGAGATGGGCGCATCACCTCGGCACTAATCGGCGCCAGCCGCGTGGAACAGATTGAGCAGAACGTCGCTGCACTCTCCGTCCTGGCCTTCACAGACAAGGACCTGGCCCGCATCGACGCGATTCTGGGCAGTGCATGACACAGATTGGCTGCGAGGAGCAGGTTGCTTCAGACCCCGCAATCCGAAATCGTCACCCGGAGGGAGGTTGCCTCACCTCCTCATCGAGGAGGGGCGGTAATCATAAAATGCAGGAATGAATTCGGTGACTACCATCACCACCTTTTTCCCAGACCAGACTCTATATCGGCGCTCGATCAATAATGAGGCACTGTCGCCATCGAAGTATGCAGAAAGTTCTCCTGACTTCCGGTATTCGACCTCATTCATTTCCTTGAATGTCTCCAGCTTGTGCTCAAGCCAAAGTCGACCCAAGGGAATTTCAGAGTTCAGAAGTTCACCGCACAATGCCGAATCTAGCCGGTCGACCGCGATGAGCGATTCCGCGTAGACGTAGTTCCTTCCGGATTCAGAGCCGCGCAGGAGGATCTTGCGCTCCATAACAGGCTCACCATTTTTCGGCGTCAAGTAAGAGTGCCCGTGATTCGCAGGTACTACGCATTGCGCAACCTTGATCAACTGGATACGCTCAAGGAATGAAGCTTCCAGAATTTCTGTTAGCGTTCCATCGGTCACCAAGAGCACTCGCTGAGTGGGACCAAGGCCACTCGCACTAATCTTGGCAAGACTGTTAAGGACATCGAGAGCTGACATGCTCCTCCTACTCCAAATGCATTGTCAATAACATGATGGACCATACGAGCCGTTGAGAGCCACAAGGGGACTCCCAATTTGCCCGCGCCAGTGCATTTGGATATTCAACCCACCAAAAGCTTGCGCAGTACTTTTCCCATTTTATTGCGGGGGAGCTCACTTACAAACTCCACTCTTCGCGGAATCTTGAAGTCGGACATTCTTTCCCGGCAGTAATCAACGATCTCCTGCGCGCGACAGGCTTCGCGCGTAACGACGACTGCCTTCAGCGTCCATTCGCCACGAGAATCCCTAATCCCGACAACCGCCACCTCTTGCACCTTGGCAAACGCGCTGATCACATGTTCGACCTCGAAAAGGTCAACCTTCTTCCCTGACGGCATGATCAGCCAGTCCGTGCGACCTTCGAGGTAAAGAAATCCACGACCGTCTTTTCTTCCAAAATCTCCTGGGCAGAACCATCCCTGCCGAAACCGCTGATGGGTCAATTCCGGCTGACCCAGATAACCAAGTGTCAGGGCGGCGCTCTGAATCGCAATTTCGCCACTTTCACCCTCCGGAGCTGATTCCCCGCTTTCCTGAAGGATGAGGATCTGAGTATTCCGTAGCGGCGGGCCCACAGATTCCAGAGTCTCCAGTGGTACGGTATCCATGTTGATTGTTGCAGCCCCCAGTTCCGTCGCACCGTACAGTTGACGGACGTAGACTCCGAAAGCATCCTTGAAGTCGCTTGCCACCTTGGCCGAAAGCGGAGCGCCGGCGGAAAATACAAGACGAAGAGAGTTCTCGCGCTGGTGCGCGCCCAGCCTTCGCTGAGAAAGCAACTCAAACATCAGCGGCACCGCGGGAAAAACCGTAATCTTTTCGCGTTCCACGATCTCCGCCACTTCCGAGCGGTTAAACTCTTCCATCAACACCAGTGTTGCCCCGGCATAAAGGGCCCCCAGGAGCGCATTGCCAAAGCCGTGGGAGTGATAGAGCGGAATGGTGCAGAGGATGCGGTCCTCCGCGGAGATTCGGGTCGTTTCATTGAAGTTCCTGGCCTCACAAAAAAGATTCCGATGAGACCTAACGATGCATTTCGGAATCCCGGTAGTGCCCGATGTGTACTGAACGATCGCAGTTTCGCTGTCGTATCGTTGCGTCGCGGGCGGTTCGCTCGACGGATCAGGCGCGCTCACAAAGCCCGAGTTCCGGATCACAATTACAAAGTGCTGGTGGGTTTCATCTCTGACTCGTTCCAAAGTAAGTTGTTGGCTTGGCTCACAGATCGCGATCGCTATGCTTGCCTCGGAAAATATCCTATGTAACTCACTTTGCGTCGATCCGGGATCCAGCAGGAATGCGGGTACGCCAAGACGCGATGCCGCAAGGTAAGCGGTAATAAACAATGGGCAGTTTTTCAAGATCAACGCTACGCCCTTGTCGCCGCTGACTCCGTGCCGCTTGAGGGCAGCTGCAGAGTGAGCCACCTGTTCTTCCAGTTGCTCATATGTGTGGCGCTCATTCCCAAACACCAGCGCTGTCCGCTGACCAGCCGATCGACACGTCTCTTCAAACACCTGATTCAACACGTCGCCAAGTCCTTAGTATTTGAATCGTATCGTCGACACGTGGGAAATGTTTTTCGATTCTGGTTCACTCGTGAGTGTATGCAACATCGAGCGATTCGTCCGAAGGTGCTGACAGCCTTTGCGCCTAGTCTTTCGCCACATACTGCCGTTCGCAGCGTTTGTATCATCTTGAGCACTGTTCGAAGATAGGCACGAAATCAACGGCGTCCTGAGCTATGAATCAGTTTCGCCGGCAATCTTTCTCTCGATCAAATCAGTGATAGCATCGATTGTGTCGAAGTTCTCTATGCTGGTATCGTGAGCTTTGATTTCGATTCCGTACTGGCTTTCGACAAAACCAACCAGGCGCAGCAACCCCATCGAATCCATCAGCCCACTCGTCCGCAGCGGCGTATCATCCTTCAGATTTTCGGGCGAATCGCCGGGAAGGAAAGCCGACAAGATATATGTCCGAAGTTCCTCTTTCATTACGCTCTTATCGCTCATTCTGCTAGTCCACCTCGTTTGCCACGAAAAACTTCTTGCCACAATTCCTAAACGCCTGAGTGCCCCAACTTGATGTTGAGAAGTGTCCCCGGGGCGCCATCACAGGCGCGTTCCCACGGCCCATCGGTATGACCCAGAATCATTTTCGGCGCGCGATTTGAGCGTCATTTCTGACAGTTGGCCCAACCAGTTTAGACCAGGCCTCCGGATTCGCGCGCAGCTTGTCGTAAAGAGCTTCGTAAATCATCTCGTCGCCCCGCGGGTTGGGATGGGTGTCGACCCGACTCAGGCGAATAGATTGTCTGTCCAACATTCCTGTAAATGTATCGGAGAGATCGATATATGTAATATTCATTGACGACAACAATTCGGGAATTCCGGCAAATCGCTGCCTGGATATATCGGCATCCTCGACTCCGGGCACCAGAACGACCAGAAACTGGGCGTGATGTTGTTCGGCGTTATCTTTCATTTTCAAAATGTTCTGTCTAATCATCGACATTCGGTAGGGCGCGAATTTCGCATTCAACGTGGTCACGTCGTCGGTTTGTCTCGCGTTTGACTCGCTGATGATTTTTCGCACGAAGTCATATTTTGGATCGACTCCGGTCTGAGTCAAATACACCAAATGATTGTCCCAGGACCGATAAACGGACAGTTCCGTCAGCATGAGGACATAAACGTCCGGTTGAAATTGAGGAGCATCCTGGAGCGCAACGTCCATTGTCACTGGGAATTGATATGACGGAACCGCAAAATTGAGGAATTCAAAGTGTTGCTGGTTGGGCACGCGATCCGCATTGAGTCGACTGGCAAGCAGACTGACGAAAGTCTGGTCCGAACTCAGGCCAAGGCCCTGAGTGATTGAATCGCCAAAAACCGCTATTCGACGCGTGCCCGGTGGCTTGATGAGCTGCCAATCGGGACCGGTATATCCAAACCTGTTAGTTGGTGAGATTATTCTGGGTGAATCTGCCACGGTGGTCAGGTTCGGCCTGAATCGCCTAATGCGAAAGGCATCGGGCAAATACTTGGCGCCTCCGATCCTTCCCCAGTCAGGCCGGCTTGCCCTGTTGAGATCCTCATAATACCCCGCCGGTGCCCGGAAGATGAGAAGGGTCCGACTCGCCATGACCTCGATCATCATCGCCGGAAAACGTCCTGTTGCAGTCGCGTACATAGGGGTCGACAGGCCTTTGAGTATCACGAGCACGATGATCGTGATTACTGGGAGCAGGGCCTGACGCCAGCGAAAGACGCTCTTTTCCATCCTGGTCATTGTGCGGCCCCCTGGGTCCATCTCGTCATCAGGTAGATCCAGGAAGATAGGGTCGGAGACGACCACAAGGACCACAGAAATGTGATTGTAGCGAACGTGCCTACTATTCGCATTGCGAGAAAAGCACGATGCCGCCAACCGGGAGAAGTTCGCGGGCGCTTGTGTTGCGCTTCGTAGATCACATTGGCGACCACCAATGCGCCGAGGATGGTCCAAAAAATAGTATCCGTCCAACTGAAGGAAAGTCTTCCCGCGAGCCAAAGTGACTGGTACGAATGCGCGGCCCATGAGACCACAAATACAGCTGCACTGCCTAATATCTGTGCGCGAAGATCTCCCCGTTTGCGAAACTTGAAGTACACCGGCATGTAAACGATCTTCACCATGAAATCTTTCCAGTAAATGTTAATCCTGCGCCAGTAATCCAAAAAGCCGCTGGCGAGAAGATAGCGCCGGTTGGTTTCGGGAAGATCGTATCCGAACAAGTGCAACATGCCGACGACGATGTGAAACTTACCCGAGACATTCAGGTATAGCAAATAAGTCAAGATCATCGCGGTGATCAATTTCGGCAAGCTCGTCACGCGATCAGGGAGGTATGGATCGCTCCAGATACAACTACCACTCTGTAGAGCATTAACTGCACGCCGCCGCGCACGATCCAGTGAATTCCTTGCTGGGCGATGTCGTGAATGTTCCGCCGATAATAGTGGTGCGCATTGTTTGAAAGTCGATTACCGGGAAGAGCGTGAACAAATAGTTTGGCAGGATGAAGAAATAGCTAAGGTACGGGAGGAGCGAGGGAGACTCCTCGGTATGTCCCAGATCGTAGGCGTAAATGACGATCCGGAACATGAAGATCCCGCCGAAGACCGCATAGAACGGTTGTGGTATGCCAAAGCGTTTCGTGACACATCCATAGATGAGAGCGGCGAAAGCAACCGAGATGAAAGCGAGCCGCCAGCGCAGCTTAATTGGAATGCGAAAGATGAGGAAGATCGCGAGCCCCGCTCCAAGAACGATCGCTGCTACTTTGGGGTCCAACAAAACAAATGAGCCGGCGATTGAGACTGCGACCCAGAATATTTCCTTGAAGCGAAATGGAACCCAGTAGTGAACGAGAAACGCGGCGCACACGACGGCCGTCATCTCGAGAAACGGGAAGGATTCAAGGTGATAGATGTAAAACAAGAAAAGCAGACCCGCGATTTGGGCAGTCAGCGTCAGAAATCCGACCGGATCTGTTGCGGCGTGACTCTCCTGTAAGGCGCGGCGTTGGTCAATCATCGATTGAAGCCGGCCGGAATCGACAACAGTAATCTTGGTCGCGGTAGACATAACTCAGAATATGAAACCGATTATGCTTGATGGCTATTTATGCGGTTCAGATTGTTTTCGGTTGGGGTAGAACAGCAAGCGCCGTCGCGGACTTCCGATCTAACGTGGTTTTTATTGTAATTGGATCGCGAACTTCATCGGCACCGATCTTTACGGAATTTGCTTGAGCAGATTACCAACGGATGCACGAATTGTGTATTGATCAAATGGGAGCAGCCCTGATTTGCATTCGGCTTTCGCGCCATCGCCTGCATGCAGTTCCTGCACGTAGATCAAGACGGCAGTGGTCACGAGAATATGCGGAGGGAGGACCCAAAGCTCCTTTTGCGGCTTCAGCTCCACGGCAAGGAACTTGTGCTGTCCGGCCGCTACCATCGGCATGGTGAAGCCGGCCTGGAATCTCCCCAGCGAATCCCGCTGATGCGCGCGCATCAAAGCCGCACGGCTTTTTGAAAAAGCGCGACATTGACGAAGCCAAGCTGGCCAAGATCAGAGCTTTGAACGAACTGGCGCGAGAGCGCGGGCAATCGCTGGCGCAGATGGCTCTGGCGTGGGTACTCCGAGATGGGCGCATCACCTCGGCACTGATCGGCGCCAGCCGCGTGGAACAGATTGAGCAGAACGTCGCTGCACTCTCCGTCCTGGCCTTCACAGACAAGGACCTGGCCCGCATCGACGCGATTCTGGGCGGCGCCTGAACGTTGGGCAACGCCTGATCGGATTCTGCCCGAGTCCCTCGCAGCTTGTCTGGCCAAATAACCCGCCTGTGGCACCCATCCAACACTTTCGTAATGACTATTTATGGGCATCCAGGGTCCTTTTGTGACTCAAAAATGGTTACCATCGTCCAACAACGACTTGTTTGGCAGCCAGTCGTAAGTTGATGCTCGCATTGAGAAATCTTCCCCGTAGGCGCGCGATTTTTGCCCGTTGATGGCGGAAGAAACCTGCGAGTTCAGCTCCCGGAAAAACTGTCGAACTTGAGATTTGAACGGAAAGACCGCTGGTGTCTCCATGAGCATTTCATCACAAAAAGCTCCTCAAACCGTGGGCCAAACTGTCGCAACGCGGCTGTTCGATTGGAAACAGGCCGACGCCGCTGCGCCTCCGCCCTTATCGGTTGCGTTGATAGGCCCCGACCAAAGAACCCGCACATCGGCTGCCAGGGCCTTTGCCGATACGCGCAGGACCGTGATCAGGGAGTTCAACTCCTATCCGCCGGAGCCAGAGCATTTGCGCAGATTGTTGATGTCGTTCGACGTCGTCGTTCTTGACCTGGACAGCGACCCGGATCTGGTGCTGGAACTTGTGGAGCAAACAGGCGCAACTGAACCAGCGGCCATCATGGTCTTTTCAGAGAGGAACGACCCTAAACTCGCAATCCGGTTGATGCGGGCGGGAACACGTGAATACCTTCTGCTGCCTTTGGAGCGAGGTGTAGTGGCCCAGGCACTGGCTCGAATCACAGCTGGTATCGACGAGAGAGCCGGTGGAACAGAGAGGCCCCAGGGAAAGAAAGTCCATGGCGGTTTACATGTTTTTCTCGGGTCCAAGGGTGGATCGGGGGTCACGACCGTCGCGTGCAATGTGGCGATCGCCCTGGCTCAGAGGCCCGAGCACCGCATCCTGCTCATCGACCTGGCTCTTCCCATTGGCGACTGCGCGCTTTGCCTGGGAATCTCGGCGGGATACTCGACCGAGGACGCTCTGAGGAACAGTGACCGTTTGGACACGAGTCTCCTTCACAACCTGCTGGTCAAGCACCGGTCCGGGGTATTCGTGCTGGCGGCTCCCACAAAGGTTCCGGATATTGAGGTTTCAAAGGACGCGATCGATAAGCTGATCGCAATCGCGAGGCAAGAGTTCGATTATGTGATCGTCGATGTGGGATCGAGGATCGATGTAGCAGCCAAGGTTCTGTTCGAAGATGCGTCGACGATTTATCTGGTCACCCAAACCGGAATCTCCGAACTACGGAATTCAAATCGCCTCATCTCACAGTTCTTCGCGGAAGGAAGCGAAAATCTGGAAATCGTGATCAACCGATTCGAGTCGCGCTTTCTGGAACCGGCAAACGAAGACATCATCACCAAGGCACTGGGAAGGCCGGTGCGCTGGAAGATCCCCGACGACCAGGATGCCGCGCGCGCGCTCCAGCACGGCGACGGCGGGCTAGCGGAAACGCGCACTTCGCGCGTCAGCCTGGAGATGGCCAGCTCAATTAGCGGACTTCCGATTCCACAGGAAAGGCACAGGGATATCGATCCCGGAGGTCCCAATATGGATTTTGCCCGTGCGGGTTCCGTACTTTATGAGCCAACGATCCAGACGGTTCTGCCTTCGACCGAGGCGCCCTCGGCCTCGACCATCAAGTGGCCGACACCGGAGCCTATTACCTACGGCAACAGGCTCACGTTTGCGCAACTTAACGCCACCGCGTCGGCTGAGGGAACGCTGGTGTACACGCCGGGCCCCGGCTATGTACTGCCGGTCGGCACGCACTCGCTGTGGGTTACGTTCACTCCGGCAGATTCCAGTGGCCACGCTCCGCAGCAAGCGTCCGTGACGATTGTTGTGACCAAAGGAACGCCAGCCATCTCCTGGCCAACGCCTGCCAAGATTGTCTACGGCACAGCATTAGACGGAACGCATCTGAATGCTTCTGCGCAGGTACCCGGCAAGTTCGAATATTCGCCGGCCGCCGGCGAGATGCTTCCACCGGGGATACACGCACTCTCCGTCACCTTCACCCCCGCTGACACCGCGAACTATTCCGCGGCACGGGCCACAGTGTCGATTTCTGTCGCCAAGGCAAAATCAGCCATTCATTGGCTGGCGCCGGCTCCTATTATCTACGGCACGCAGCTCAGCATCGCGCAACTTTGTGCGCGAGCTTCGGTTCCGGGATCGTTCGAGTACAAGCCTGACCTGGGCGCGGTGCTTGCCGCGGGAGAGCATGAACTCACGGTGGTTTTCACCCCAGCGGATACTTTGGGCTACTCCATATCGCAAAGCGTGGTCTCGCTCAGGGTGACCAAGGCAACGCCTGCCGTTCGATGGCCGAACCCGGATCCGATCGCTCACGACGTTGCCCTCAGCGCCGCTCAACTCAACGCATTAGCGCCGGTGCCGGGGTCTTTTGCGTACACGCCTGCGGCGGGTGAAAAGCTTACGCCCGGAGTGCATGAGCTCTCTGCAATCTTTACGCCGGCGGACACGTTGAACTACGCAACGGTGAGCGCGACCGTTTCGCTCACGGTTACCGAGAAGTTGCCGGCGCTCATCAACTGGCCAGCTCCTGCGGCGATTTCGTATGGCACTGCGCTGAGCGCCGCTCAATTGAACGCCGCGGCATCAGTCCCCGGAACATTTGTCTACACGCCATCAGCCGGTCACGTTCTGGCGCCGGGCAGGTACACCCTCTCCGCATTCTTCACTCCGTCGGAGGCTGACAAATACGCGAAGGCGCAAGCCACGGTCGAGCTTGAGGTAGAAGGGTCTCCCTACGCCTCTTCACAGCCGAGCCCAGCTGCCGAGGTTCCGGCGCCGCGGGCCATCCCAATGACCGATTTTGCCCCCGTTGAATCGACACCGGCAGATCGGCCGCATGAGCACATTGCCGCCGAGACAAGGCCGCGAGAAACACGCACCTATAAAGGTGCTGTCTACGAGAAAGGTGAGGACGGTCAATGGCATCTCCAGAAGAACTAACACCGCTGCTACCGGATACGCTTCCCGACGACTTCGGTGAGTGGGATAGCGAGACCTCCGCAGAGCCATCGCCGATCAAGCCTGGCGAATGGGAGGCATGGGAAGCGACTCATTCATTTGGCGAGAGCAAAGGCCCGCAGGGGCAATCCAATGACGGTGGTTCCACGGTGACGCCGCCGGTAGAAAAGCCGCGCGCATCGAATGCGGCCCCGTCCGCACCCGTCATTGTTTCTCAACAAAAACACTTCGTAGAGTGGGATACTGAAACGACTCCTACGCCCAAGCCCGCGGATCTGAGCGAATGGGAAGCCTGGGAAGCCGCCCATTCCTTTGGCAAGAGTCCAAATCCGGCGAAGCAATCTGCCGACCGCGAAACAAGCCTGGCCCCCGTCGTCGAAAAGCCGCGTGTTTCCACTCCAGTCCCGCCCGCACCGTTCCCAGCGAAGCTGCAGGAGTTGACGACCAAGCCGGCGAATGGGTCGAATGGCTCGAACGGCCACGCATCCTACAAGCCGGAGGCGAGCCGGTCGACGAAAGATATTGCGGGGCCGCCGGACCCGCAAAAGCCCGCCGCGGTCAATGGAAAACTTCACTCGCCGGAAATCACGGGCAGCTCGCAAAGCGCGGATGACCGGGCTCTTTTCCAAGTGTTTTCAGAGACAAACGGCGAAGCTGCCGAAAAGCCAAAGTCAGCCAAGAACAAGTGGATGATCATTGCTCCTGTAGGCGCCGCCTCTGTTCTGCTTCTGGGCGCCCTGATGTTCACGCTTTCGCATCATGGAGCAAAGCCGGCGGCGAAACCGGCTGAACAGGCGCCTTCGCAAGTAACCGATACCCAGCCGGAGACGGACATCTCGAATCCGCCGGGGGGTGCGCCTGCAACTCAGACCCAGCCCGCGGCAACGAACGAAAAGCAACCGGCAACTGCCGCTCCGGTGACAAACGGGCCAAACGGCGTGAAGCCAGCGCCGGGGCTGACGAAGCAGCAGACGAAAATGATGGACGATCAACTGACAGCGCCGACCGTGATTCCGCAGGGTGCCGGCAAGCAAGCAGAGAATGCACCACCCCCGGTGAGCTTTGGCTCGGGCGGCGCGGATGGCCTGGGCGGCGCGAGCGCAAGTGACAGCGTGCTGAATGGGCGCATACAGCCTGCGGTTAAGGTTGTTCCGTCCAAGCCGCTTGCCATTTCATCCGGCGTTGCAGCGGGAATGCTGGTTCAGCAGACGCAGCCCGTTTACCCGAGCATTGCGAAAGCGGCCGGCGTTTCAGGCACTGTTGTGCTGCACGCAACGATTTCCAAGAGCGGAACGATTAAGGATCTGAAGGTTGTGAGCGGCTCGCCCATGTTGCAGCAGGCCGCGCTCGAAGCCGTGCGGACCTGGCGCTACAAGCCATACAAGCTCAGCAACCAACCGGTCGAAGTCGAAACGGCGATCAGCGTCGTCTTCTCGCTGAACAAATAATTGACCGGGACGCGGATTTCGTTCGTTTGAACCGGCTTGCCTACGAGCAGGTCCAGGTGACCTGACCGGAGATGGTGACACTGCCAGGATCCTGCAAACCCTGGAACTGGAACGAGCCCGAAGCGTCAGGCTTCACGACCAGAGTCCCCACACCAGTTGGAAACGCAAAGAAATGGGTCTCCTGATCACCCGGCAGGGTGTCCACGCTCATCTGCGTGGCGTTCAAGGCCGAGCCCGTGTATGTGCCTGGGCCGTTATAAGGCCAGGCCGCGGCATCGGTCGCGAAGTTGTGGCCACCGCCAACCGGACCGGGACTGCCATCGGGGTTTAACGGCGGCACCGGCACATAGAACGTCAGAACTTCCGATACACCGGGCGTGCCTGTTCCGTTTTTGGCCAGGTCGGCACACGTTGCGGCGGTCTGGCGAGCGTCATAGGAACCCGTGAACGACAAGCCTCCGGTGATCGTGACGGTCGCATGCAAAACAGCCGTCGCCGGCGCGTTTGCGCCGGGCGTTCCCTGCGCGGGCGCGGCCGCCGGCATCAGTAGAATCAAAACCGCTGACCAGGTTCCAACCGCCAGCATTTTCCATACAACCGCGAGGTTCATATCTGCTTCCTCATACCAGCGCGGGCTGAGCCGCCCCGTTTTCTCTGGTACAAGACTATCGTTTCAGGCGATCTGAGGGCGCGGTTCGCAGCCGATTTTGAGCGCAAGTCCGACGAATGGCGTCAAACTCGGCGATTGCGATGGAAGTACATCTGTTGAAGTGATTATTTGGCGTCCCCGACGGGATTTGAACCCGTGTTATCGCCGTGAAAGGGCGGTGTCCTAGGCCGGGCTAGACGACGGGGACGATTGGGAGAGCAATGCGCAAAGGTGAGATTGGCCGCGGGTGCCCTTAACTGAAAGGCTATCAACTTGATGATGGCGTGTCAAAGAAAGGAAGCGGGCAACTGAACGCTCCAGGCCGGGCCCATGCCTGAAGGCGGATGCCGACGAAATGACCCCTCAAAGGGAGCCGAAGGCAGAGAAAATAGCGGACGGAGCGGGCCGGGGAACGGCAGACGGAAGCAGCTACAGGCCGGAACCATGAGCGTCACCGCCGCGGAGCCGCCCGGTGCGCTATCCTCGATGAAGATTCCAGCATTTGCGCGCGTCCCGCGTCTAAGTCTTGCGCAGTTTTTTTGTATCGATTACCCGCATCCGCGTATCAGATCAATCAAGCGATCACGGCAACAAAGCATCGCAGAGACGCACTACAAGCCTGCACACCGGCCTGCCCGTCCCAATCTCATTTCACCGTGCGGGGGCCTTGCAGCCAGAGGAAGAATCGAGTGACCCAGAGCAGATTCCAGCGCATTTATGCGATCAGTTGGGTGGTCCTGGCGGGACTGGCGGCTACAGGCTGCCAGAAAAAGCCTGCACCGGGAGCCGGTGGGCCGCAAATGCAGGCCTTGCCGGTGCAGACGGTTACAGTGGCCATGGCGCCAGTGGCGCAGAGCAGCGAGTATGTGGCCACCATCAAGTCACGCCGGTCAACCAGCGTGTTGCCCCAGGTAAGCGGTCAATTGACAGAGATCGCCGTTCACTCCGGCGACCAGGTGAAAGACGGGCAGTTGCTGATGGCGATCGATGACCGGCAACAGCGGGCAACCGTGGACTCCCTGCGGGCAACCGAACGGCAGAAGAAGGCGATGGACGATTACGACACCGTCGAGGAGGCGCGGCAGCAAAAGTTATTTGAGGCCGGGGTCACCAGCCGCGACGCGTACGAGCAGGCGCAGCAGGCATTTCAGAACGCCAAAGCGGATTATCAATCGGCAGTGGAAGCGCGCAAAGCCGGGGAACAGTTGCTGAGCTACTACACGATCCGCGCGCCTTTCAGCGGTGTGGTGGGCGATATTCCGGTCCACATCGGGGACTACGTTTCTCCGAATCAATCGCCGGCCACTGTCCTGACGACGGTCGATGAGAACAGCCATCTCGAGGCGTATATCTACATACCCACCGAGCGCGCCACCGAAGTGCGTGAAGGGCTGGGTGTAAACCTGATGGACAACAACGGCAAGCTGCTGGAGAAGACGCGGATCGATTTTGTTTCGCCTGAAGTGGACAGCACGCTGCAGGGAATCCTGGTGAAGGCGCCGGTTGATGCGCAGGCGGGTATGCTTCGCAATGCACAATTGGTGAAGGCCGACGTTATCTGGAGCACCAAACCCATGGCCGTGGTTCCGGTGCTGGCGGTGACGCGGCAGGGCGAAGAGAGCTTTGTTTTCGTGGTGAAACAGCAAAATGGAATGGCCATGGCACACCGGACATCGGTTGTGCTCGGCGACGCCGTGGGGAACAGCTACTCCATTGTTTCAGGGCTCAACTCAGGCGACCAGGTGATCGTTTCGGGGATACAGTTTCTGGTGGATGGCATGCCCGTAATGCCCTTGCCGCCGCAAGGACCGCCCGCGCCGGGAAAAGGGACTGGACCCCAAAGCAAGGCGGAAGGAGCGCCCGCGGAGAACAGCGGCGCGCCCCGCGCGGTGGCCTATCATCCTCACCAAAGATGGCATCACGGGGCTCGGGTAAGGAACAGTAAACACCGGCAGCCCGCGACAGTCTCGTAGGAAAGAGGGCTCACAAGTGTTTGTTGACTTTTTTATTCGTCGCCCGGTCTTCGCCACGGTTTGCGCCCTGCTGATCATTCTCGCGGGAGCCATCTGTATTCCCAATCTTCCGGTAGAGATGTATCCGAACCTGGCGCCGCCGGTGGTGTCAGTAACCGCGGTGTTTGTAGGCGCCGACGCGGAGACCGTTGAAAAGGCCGTCACGATTCCGCTGGAAGAGTCAATCAACGGCGTGCAGGGGATGCGCTACCTAAGCTCGTCAAGCACGAACAGCGGCGTGTGCCAGATCAGCATCACCTTTCAAACCGGATACGACCTGGACATTGCGGCCGTAGACGTGCAGAATCGCGTGGCCAGTGTGGAAGGCCGCCTGCCCGGCGAGGTGGTTTCAACGGGCATCACGGTCGACAAATCCAACTACAATTTCGTCTTCGGCGCGGGATTCTTCACGCGCGACGGGCGCTATACAGACGAATATATCTCCAACTACCTGGATGTCTACGTCGTCGACGCTCTCAAGCGAGTGCCCGGCGTGGGCGACGTGGAGAACTTCAGCGCGCGCAAGTACGCCATGCGCGTGTGGCTCGATCCGGTGCGGCTGGCTGCCCGCGGCCTGACCGCAAGCGATGTCGTGAGCGCACTTCAAGAGCAGAATGTCGAGGTTCCTGCCGGACAGCTGGGACAGCCGCCAGCCGATTCGAAGCAGTCCTACCAGATTCCCGTGCGCGTCGTGGGCCGGCTTACCAGCCCGGAAGAGTTCGACAATATCATTGTCAAGAATTCGCCTAACGGCCTGGTGCAACTGAAGGACGTGGGCCGCGCGGTGATCGGCGCCGAAGGTTACAGCACCGCACTGAAGTTTGCAGGCCACGACGCGATGGGTCTCGGCGTGGAGCAACTGTCGAACGCGAACTCGCTCGACGTCGACAAGAAGGCCAAAGCTGCTCTGGAACAACTCTCGAAGAACTTCCCGCCCGGCCTCGAGTATGCGGTCGCGTTTGACTCCACGACGGCGGTGGGCCAATCGATTCACGAAGTGCTGATCACTTTGGCCGCGGCCATCGTCATCGTCATCGCGGTCATCTTTTTGTTCCTGCTCGATTGGCGCGCGACGATTATTCCCGCGGTCACGATTCCGGTCTCGCTCATCGGGACTTTCGCGTTTATTCGGATTTTCGATTTCTCAATCAATTCGCTCACGCTTTTCGGCATCACGCTGGCCACAGGCCTGGTGGTTGACGATGCGATTGTGGTCATCGAGAATGTGCAGCGGCACATTCATATGGAGCATTCGGATGCGCACGAGGCCACTTCGCGCGCCATGCGCGAGGTGACCAGCGCGGTGATCGCGACTTCGCTGGTGCTGATCGCTGTCTTCGTGCCTGTTTCATTCTTTCCCGGCGCTACTGGAATTCTTTACCGGCAGTTCTCGCTGACTATCGCGTTCTCCATCGCTATCTCGGCGTTCAATGCGCTTACGCTTTCGCCGGCGTTGTCGGCACTTTTCCTGAGAGGCGAAGAGGCGCGTCCCCGCCAACTGGATTTCCTGCACATCAAGCCAGTCTCTCGGGCGTTTGCCGCATTTATTCATGGCGCGGATGCCTTCGTTAGTTGGCTCGGCAGCACATATGCGCGCGTCATTCATGTCGCGCTGCAATTGCGCTATGTGCTTCTGCTGGTCTTTTTCGTCGGAATGGCGGCCACGGTGTGGATCTACCGGACGGTTCCGACAGGCTTTATCCCGCAGGAAGACCAGGGCTACTTCATGGTGATTGTGCAGGCTCCTCCGGGATCCTCGCTTGCCTACACGACCGCTCTTGCTGACGAGGGCGCGGCCATCATCGCGCAGAATCCCCACGTGGGGGGGCTGTTTTCGATTTTGGGCTTCAGCTTTGCTGGCAGCGCGTCCAATGCGGGCATGATGTTTGTGAACACCAACACCATCGACGAGCACGCCGAAAAGACCTACTCTACGGCGGACGTGATTAAGGATATTGCGCCCAAACTGCAAATGCTGATGTTCGCGCCCAATGGCGGCCTGGTGGCCGCAATCGAGCCGCCGGCGGTCTCAGGTGTAGGCGCCTTCGGCGGATTCCAGTTCATGCTGCAGGACCAGGGCGGCAACACATTGAGCGACCTGGACCGCGTGGCGCACCAGATTGTGAATGCGGGCTCGGCGCAAAAGGATCTGACGGACTTGTTCACGACCTTCTCTGCCAACGATCCTCAGGAACTGGTGACGATTGATCGCGAGAAGGCCAAGACAATGGGAGTCTCGATCACCCAGATCGCGACCACGCTCAACGTCTTCATGGGTTCGGAATACGTGAACGATTTCGACTACAACAACCGCACCTATCGCGTCTACGTGGAGGCTGACCAGCCTTTCCGCATGAAGGCCAGCGACCTGCACAGCTACTACGTTCGCTCCGACGCCGGCGAGATGGTTCCGCTCGACAACCTGGTTACGGTTGCCGCGAGCGCGGGACCACCTGTGATTTCGCACTACGATCTGTTTCGCGCAGTGGAGATCGACGGCTCGGCTGCTCCCGGCGTGAGTTCCGGACAGGCGCTCGATAGCATGCAGAAACTGGCCACAGCGAACATGATGCACGGCATGAATTACGAGTGGACGGGAATCACGCTCGACGAAATCGAATCCAGCGGCAAGGCTCTGGTGATCTTCGCGCTGGGCATTCTGGTTGTTTATCTCACGCTATCGGCGCAATACGAGAGCTTTGCGCTGCCATTCATCATTTTGCTGGCGGTTCCGATGGCGGTGCTTGGCGCGCTGGGACTTATCATGCTGCGCGGGCTCTCCAACGACGTTTATTGCCAGATCGGCCTGGTGATGCTCATCGGCCTTTCGGCGAAGAACTCGATTTTGATTGTGGAGTTCGCCGAACAGTTGCGGCGCAAGGGACGGACCATCGCCGAAGCCGCGATCGAAGCCGGCGAGCTGCGCCTGCGGCCGATCCTGATGACGTCGTTCGCATTCATCATGGGCGTCCTTCCGCTGGTATTTGCCACAGGAGCCGGCGCGCTGGGCCGCCGCTCAGTGGGAACGACGATTGTGGGCGGCATGCTGCTCTCTACCGTTTTGAATCTGGTCTTTATTCCTGTGCTCTATGTGATTCTTAGCCGTGTGCTGCGGCGCGGCGATGTAGTTGCTGCTCCGGCGGAAAGCTAGCGTGGCGCGCCAGCCGATGGCTATTTGTTCACCTGCGGCTGCTTAACTACCTGCACCGGGCCGACCTGACTGGCCGTGGCCGAATAGAGATGGCAACTGTCGGCCGTCTCTTTGAAACGAAAATACGGGTGCAAAAATAGCGCGGCGCGCGCATCGCCTGAGCCTTCAGCCAGATCAGTGAGCCAGACGCCGTCAGGACGCGGCTGATTGTGAATGTGCAGCCACAGACCTTTGTGGACATTCGCCACCAGCCCGCCGCCGATCTTCAAATCCGCAACCGACGTTACGTTGATATCGATCAATTCGCCGGTCTGCTCCTCAATGGAGACCTTGCCCTGCATCACCTGGGCCAGATGCTGATTGATGTTCTTCGCGTCAAATTTCGGATTGGGCACGATGTCGTAGAAGAGCACGCTGCGTCCGTCAACAACACCTCTGTGGCCGTTGGCCAGCATCATGGCTTGCATAAAATCTTCAAGTTCCTGGTTATCCTTGTCTTCTTCCTTCTGTGCATTGGCCTGGTTCGAGTATTTGAGCGTCTCTTTCATCACGTGATCGTCCTGCTTGTGCTGATCATCGGCCGAAAGATCCTTTCCGTCTTTCTGGAGCGTGCGCTCGACGGGAATGCCGTTGACAAAGAAAAGATCCGAAACAACCAAAGTGTCTTTCTTGGTGTTGCCTTTGCCGTCGGTTTCGATGGTGTGGTCGGTGATGCGGCAGTCGTATTTCTCGCGCTCGGTCGCCTGCTTGCGCTCGTTGGCGAGGGCCCGCTGGAGCAGCTCGTTGGCATTGGGGAGCGGCGCGTTGGGAGCGGGGGTTTGCGCGAGGTCCGCAATCGGGGCGGCGAAGAAAACCGTGGACGCAAGAAGGAGAATGAAGGCGCTTCGAGTCATGAGAAGCCGATGGGAATGCGTACGAATATTAGACGCATCGACAGACTGATTGATCAAATAAGTTGCGGTCCGGGCTGTAGCGTGGGCATCCCGCCCAGTGTCTTCGCCTCTGCCACGACGGCATCCAGGTGATCGAGCACTTCAGCCACGGTCATGGTGTAGACCTCGCGTCGTGAGTCGTAGCCTTCTTCGACGAGTCGCTTCAAATAGCGCCCGGCAACCTGGGCCGCCAGTTGGTCGGTGATGACCTTGCCGGTGCGTTTCTTCTGCTCAACCCATGCGGTGCAGGGCAACGCGATCCACATGGGGCGGCCGTTGACGTCGAAGCGGATGTCTACGGCATCGGCGTGGCGGGTGGCGATGGCGACAATCGTGCCCTTCCAGCGGCAGTGTAGGTCTTCGCCGGTCCAGCGATCGGCGACGTGGAAGTCCTCGTACATGCCTTTAGCGTACCGTTCCAGCTGTCCTGCGGCAAGCCGAGGGCATCCTTTGCAAGCAAAGCGCGCTTCTGCCGCATCCGCGCCTTGGTGGACTGTGCCGGAACCGCGCTGATACACTAGACCGGTTGCAGTGGCACCATTTTCTTCTGTTCAGACCTGCCTGCACGGATACCGGCAAAGGACAAGAAAGACCTCGTGGATACTCGAACGCGTCACGCCCTGAAAAAGGACAAATTTGCACAAGCTGCCGCAAGCAGCGCCAGTTGGGTCGGCGAGCACCAAGCCGCCGCGGTGCGCTGGGGCATCGTCATCGGAGTCGTTCTGGTGGCGGTGATCGGCGGACTGATTTTCTGGAATATTCGTTCAAAGGCCGCCGACGCCGCACTGGGCGCAGCCCTCGATGTGTACACCACGCCGCTGGCCGTTCCCGGCGCTCCACCTGAAGCCGACGCCTACACGACCGCTGCCGCGCGGGCCAAGGAAGCCAATCGCGAGTTCGTAGCGATCGCTCAGGACTACAGTTGGCTGCCCGAAGCGGCGAAAGCCCGGTATTTCGCGGGCGTTACGTATGAAGACCTGGGGCAGAACAGCAACGCCGAGACCGATCTCAAGGCGGCAGCCGGCGCGTGGGATGGCAATACGGGCAACCTGGCCAAGCTGGCTTTGGCTGGCCTCTACCGGCAGACCTCCCGCGATAACGACGCGATCGGACTGTACAACGAGATCATAAACAAGCCTTCAGCCACGGTTTCAGCAAGCGTGGCCGAGCTCGACCTGGCCGATCTCTATGTGGCCGAGGGCAAGCCGGAGATGGCTCGCGTACTGTGGGCCAAGGTGAAGGACGCCGACAAAGACGGCGCGGCGGGGTCAATTGCGTCAGAAAAGCTGGCCGCCAAGTAGGCTGGCAGGGCGCGATCCGGCTGGGACTTAAGCTGCCGTTTGCAGGTCGAGGGGCAGGCTTTGAGCGAACCTGAGCATTTTCTTCCCGTTCTGCGTCTGGTGAGTGATGAGCACCAGCCAGGCCATTGTCGCAGGCATTGCCGGCATTGCCGCAGAGTGGATGGAGAATCCCACGAGCGCCATGAATGACGAAGCCCGCCGGCGCGCGGAAGACCATGCGCTTGCGGCCATGGTTGACCAGTACAGCAGCGCGCTCTACCGCGTAGCCTATTCCGTACTTCGCAATCAAGCAGACGCAGAAGATGCCGTGCAGGAGGCGTTTGTGCGTGTCCTGCGCCATCGCGATTCGCTGGGCGAAGTGCGCGATCACCGTGTGTGGCTGATTCGCATCGTCTGGAATATCGTGCTGGATCGCAAACGCCGCGCCAAGACACGGCCTGAGACCGATGACGTTGCCGAGTTGGCGAGGGTGCTGCCTTCCACGGGGCTCTCTGCCGAGGAACTGGCGGCGGCGGCGCAGCACCATGCTCACGTTCTGGGCTGCGTTGACCAACTGCCGGCTAAAGAGCGGGAGGTGCTGATGCTTTCAGCCTTTGAAGAGCTGAGCAGCGTGGAGATCGCATCGGTGCTGGGGATCTCCGAGTCCAGCGTCCGTTCCCGCCTGTTCAGGGCGCGGAACCTGATGGCCGGCCTGCTCGACCACGCGAGAAATTCGGGGGAGAGGAGTTTGCGATGAATTCGAACCCTCACGAACCAACTGCTATTGGATCCGCTTCAAGCCCGGCGGAAGTGACTTTGCGGCTGATCGCCAGCCTGCCTGCGCCTGAGGGGCTGGCAGAGCGCGTGCAGACGGCGGTCAGTACGGCAAAGGGGGCGGCACCACGCCGCGGACAGGTTCTGGCCTGGCCGAGAACGCTGCGCCCCGAGAGTGGCTGGATGCGCTCGGCGGCTGCCGCGGCCATTGTTTTTGTGGTCGCCGGCGGAGGCTGGGGCGTTTACACGCGTGTGGAACAGAATCTGCCGGCCAAAGTGATCGTGATGCCTGCGCGGATGCCGTCGGCCGGTGGTTTCACTGGAGCCGGCGCGATTCGAACCCCGCTGACCCTGCCCGGACCGAAGGCGCCCGTCAAAGTGAGCCCAACGGCCGGCCCCGCACAGCCCAGAACGTCGAAGAAGCCGGTTGCGAATCAGAAGCCGGCAAGCGGCGGAGCGAGCCAGCCGGACGAGACCGCTGCCGGCGCGCCCCGCTAGACGCTTCCCCGCTCTCGGCTACGAATCCTTGACGACCGCTCGAATCAGCATGCCCAGAAGGGCCAGCACCACCGCGCCCCAGAAGGCCGGGCCGAAACCGGAGACGTGAAAGCCTGGGACAACGGCCGAGGCCAGCAGAATCATAATGCCGTTGATGACGAGCAGGAAGATTCCCAGTGTCAGAATGCTCAAGGGAAACGTGACGATCTTGAGGAGCAGGCCCACTGTGGCGTTCAGCAGCCCGATGACGACAGCGGCGATCAGCGCCGGAAGCAGGCCGTTGACGTGAAATCCGGGCACAAAATGGGAAACAATCAGCAGCGCAAGGGCGCTGAGCAGCCAATTCAAAAGAAGCTTCATTCGGTCTTCCTCCCCAGAAGATTCGGCGCATTCACACTATCGATGCTACCGGCTGTTCTGCAAGTTGCCCGCGGCAAGTTCCGATGAAAGGTGGCTTCAAGGTTTTAGAGTAGATCCATGTTTGCGCGGCGCATGACTGTGAACCGAATCGACGCAGCGGGTGAGCGCCACGCCTGCCCGATCGGGCAGATCGACAACTTTGCCATGCGGAACTTCACCAACGACGCGGTTTTTGACGATACCTTTCCGGCGGGCGACGGAATCCTGGAGATTGGACACCGCGTTCCGCTGGATCGGCTGCGAGTCGCGATGGAAGACTGGTTCCGCCGCAAAGGCTACCTGAAGGCCGAAGAGCGGCTGGAAGTGATCGAGAAGAGCGGCGAAATGACCGAGATGGAACTGTGAGACTGTGAGGCTGTGGCCGTAAGTGACTGATTCTGCGCGGTCCACAGTTCCACAGTTTCACAGTCCGTATAGAGGGGGTGGGGGGTGATTCAAGCCGCAGCCATCTGCTCTCCGCCGCTCGCACCTAACCAAAGTTTCAGCTCAGCTTCGCGCCGGGCTTTGAGTCCTGCGTTGACGACACCCGCTGCGTGGTCCCACGAGAGCAACTGCTGGGCTGCGGCGTCATGATGGCCGGCATTGAGGTCACGTAGAAGGGTTGAGCCCGCTAGACGCCCCGCGCCGAGGTTGAAGCAGAAGTCGACCAGAGCGTCGAACTGGCCCTGCGTAAGCGCGACCTTCACCAACCGGGAGACGGCTTGTTCCGCCTGCTGAACATCTGCCGCAAGAATCGAGGCCGCCTGCGATTCGGTGACGCCATTGGGAAAGGCCTCATCGGGTTTAAGAAGGTGCCCATAGCCGATGGTGGGAAAGCCGGCGACGTCACGATAGATGTGATCGCGGAACCCTTCAGACTTCTTGATCAGTTCAAAACCTTCTGCGCTTAATTCCATGGATCACCTCTCGATGCCAGAAACGGCAAAGGGCCTGACGAAAGCCGCCCTTTGGAAAGGAAGGCATTCGACAGACCCTAATACCAAGCTAGCAAAATCGGTGAAATGATCGGCAAACTTCAAAAAGAAATTTTACGTCCGGATTTCTTGTGTAATACCTTTGCTATCAATGAGATCGATCATCGATGAGCATTCATGATGCCAAGTTGCCTATTGACACGCAATTTTGCACAGAAATCGATGCCCAAAATAGGAAAACTTGCACTATTTATGGTGCAGTTTGTAACCCAAACGTAATAAGAAACTTGCGGCGCCGAGGGAGGCCGGGCCGCGATTTTTCAACAAAAACCGCGTTATCGTTGTTGACAACATCTCCATGGAACCAGTGCCGGTCTAGTAAAATTGGCAGATGGTTATGAAAAGGAAAACACGCAACTTAGGACGAAAGGCACCCCTGTGGCTTTGCCTCGTGGCTGGTGTCTCCGCCGTTGCAATGGTGGCGCTGGTGGTGTTGTATTCAGCGCGCACCGTGCAAGCGGATGCGAGTCTTCCCAGACCAGCCCTCACCGCGCCTGCGGCTTCCCCAGCAAAGATTGCCACACCGGTATCGCTCGCTGACCAGGAACCGCCGCAGACCGCCCCAACCCCCGCCGCACTGAACTGGAAAGACAGGATCCGTGGAGTGGCCTCCTGGTACGGCGGAGTCTTTAACGGACGAAAAACGGCAAGCGGCGAAACCTATGACATGTACGCCATGACGGCTTGCCACCCGTCGCTTCCCTTCGGGTCAATTGTTCGGGTAGTGAACGTGCATAACCACCGGTCGGTTGTGGTCAAGATCACGGACCGCGGCGACCTGGTGGAGGAGGGGCGCATTATCGACCTTTCCTATGGCGCGGCGAAGAAGCTGGGAATGACCCAGTCCGGCCTGGCGAAGGTAGATTTAGAGGTCCTTTCGCTGGGAAAGCAGCAGAAGAAGCCGTGATTCGTGGGTCGTGATTCGTGAAAAGCATCCGGGCCTTTAGGGGCCCGATTTTTTTGCGGGTCTGCGCACCGTCCCTACGGGACTCCGGAAGATTTTGGGTATGGATTCCCCGCCCTGAAGGGTGGGGTTAGCGACCACTGCGCCTACGGCGCGGTGTTTGAGGCGGGGATGCGATCGAGCGATTGCTCGACCCGAGAAGCAACCGCAGATCCCTCGACTCGTCCCGCCGAGGCAGGACTCGCTCGGAATGACAGTGGGAGGTTGAGGTTCGAGGTATCCCAGGTCCCAGAATCGGGACCTGGGGCACCCGCGCGAAAAACAGCCGTAGATCTCGCGACTCGCCGGTGCCGCGATTCGCGGGATGACACGCTTGAGGTTAATGGGTGTTCGTACGTTCCCACCCTAGCCGGAAAAACAAAGGCCCAGCGAGGGTGGGGCACCCTGTTTCTTGTGACGGCTGCGGCGAAAAACGAAATGCAGGTCCTTCGACTGCGCCGTCCGCAATAGCGGCCGGCTCCGCTCAGGATGACCGTTCAACGCCGGACGATCAGGAATGGAAATCCTGGCTCAGTGCATGCACACGCCTTCGGGCTGGGCGAAGGGCTTTTGCAGGTACTGGCGGGCTTCGTTGACCGCTCCCTGGGTGTTGTCGTTGGTCTGGACGGCGAGGCGGTACTCGCCGACGGCTCGGTCGCGCTGGCCGGTGAGGTCGAAGATTTTGCCGATGGCGATGTGGCTCCATACCTCGGTCCAGGGAGGCGTGTCGTCGCCGTGCAGGGCATCGCGGAAGGCGTTGACGCTGGCCTGATAATTGCACTGGGTGAAGAGCACTTCGCCAATGCGATAGCTGGCGAGCGAACTGAGGGGGTTGGCCTCGAGCGCCTTCTTGTATTCGTTAATGGCGCCGAGAAGGTCGTTCTGAGCCACCAGTTGCTGGCCTTTCAGGATGGAGATGCGGACCTGAAGGTCGGGGCCGGATTTGAGGACCCAGTCATTGGGATCGATGCTGATGCGACGCGGGCGGCCGAAGGTATCGACGATGTACTGGGTATCGTTGCCCACCACCTCGACTTTCTGGTTCACGGTCTTGCCGTCGGTTTCAATGCGCAGATCGACCGGCATGCGAAAGAGGTCAAGATCCTGGTTGATTTCGCCGATGGTGCGGAAGCCCTTGTTGTTGCCCAGGCGGTAGACGGCGTACTTGTTGGTGAAGGTCGGCGCGCCGGTGCCGTCAATCCACTGGGAGAAGAATGGCAACAACTGCTGCTGGCTCTGCTCCTCGGCAACCTTCTCGAAGTCCTGCGTGCGGATGGAACCGCCGGCATACTGGCTGAGCGCGCCCTGAAGGATGGCCTGGAAGGCCTTGTCGCCGACTTCCCAGCGGAGCATATGGAAGATCATGGCGCCCTTTTCAAGGGTCATGGACTGGAACTGGGGCGTGAAGGGATCGAGATGGCCGACGCTGGAGAGGGGAATGGTGTCATAGGCCAAGGCGCCCGCCGATACGTCTTGCATGGCGGCCTTGAGGGCGGATTCGCCGCTCTGGTCTTCGAGATACATCAGCTCGGCGTAGCGGGACATGCCGTTGGTGATCCAGGAGTCGTCGAGGGTTTTGGGGCTGATTTCCAACCCCCACCACTGGTGAGCGATGGTGTTGGCGAGCAGGCGAATGCCCGATTTGTCGCCGGTGCGGGAGCCCATGATGGCTGCGATCTCAGGCGCGTAGACGGCGGGCAAGGTATCGTCTGGCAGCTCGATGATGTTGATGCGCGGCGTGGGCGGAAGGCCAAAGGTGTTGGTGAAGTAGTTGTATTCGCTGGTGGCCGTTTGCGCGAACTGGTTGGCCGTGGCCTGGTGGGCGATGGTGACGTAGACCTTGACGTTGCCTGCGCCGACTGAGACTGCGGGGAGATAGCGGCCGGCGATGACCGTTCCGGGGAATCCGGGCTTGGTCCAACTGAAATCGTACTCGTCACCGGGCTTGCCGTTGGCGAGGCTGACGGATTTTGCCGAACCCGTGGAGCCGCTCGAAAAGACGCGAACGCCCTGAGGCACGCGGATGTGCAGTTCGGCAGTGAAGCGGTCAGTCATAAAGCCGGTCATGGGAAACCAGCGGGCCGGATAGAGCAGGTAGCTGATGGGCTCCTGAATGGCGGCGAGCTTGAGCCCCTCGACCGGACCGTCTTCGTTGCCGGTGATGATGCCGTCATAAACGAAGGTCCAACGGGCGGTTTGGCCGTCAGCGAAAGGCGTGTTGGTGGTGACGCGGATGGAGCCGTCGGCGGTGCGTTCGGCTTCGAGGAGCTTGCCGGCGTCGTCAGTGATTTTGGTGACCTTGAGCGCAGGATGGAAGCCGAAGGTGACGACGTCGAGGTTGGCGGGAGCGGTAAAGCTGACCTGGGCCGTAGCGGTGAGGTGGTGCGTCGCGGTGTCAAGCTCGGCGTCGATCACGTAGCCAGTAATGTTGAGGGCCGGGCGGGCGATCTGGGCGGCAGCGGGAAGGGCGGCGGCGAGGGCGGCGGACAGCAGGGCGGGAGTGATCCGGCCGATGAAGCGGCTGGCCGGGAAACGCAAAACTTTCTGGAATCTCTTCATTCGATCGCTCATGATTCTGGTGCTCTTCACGGGGTGGTTAGATCCTTGTGTGTCTCTGTTTGGCCTAAAGGAGTGACCGCATGCGCGGGTGGCTGAGAAACTGCTTCGACCTCTTGAACGATGATGGCGGCTACCCGCTCGATAGCGGATTGTCCCGGCTGGTTGCCTGCATGCGCCTGCAGCGCCCTCCGAATTGCCCCAAGCTCCATTCTCATGGACTCCCGAGCCGGGCCGTCGGGTAGCAGGGGCCTAAGCTGTTGGACGATATTTGCGGCGGTGAAGTCGTGTTGGATGAGCTCTGGAACCACGCGCTTGCCGGCGATGAGATTGGCCATGGCCACGTGAGGGACTTTGACCATCCGCCTGGCGATAGCATACGTGAGCGGCGAGACGCGGTAGACGACGACAAAAGGATTGCCGATGAGTGCGGCCTCGACGGTTGCGGTGCCACTGGCGACGATAGAGGCTCGGGCGTGGAGGAGGGCGGCGCGGGCGTCATGGACAAAAGTGAAGCGGAGTGACTTGGCGGACGTTGTGCTGGTGGAGAGTTGCCGGCGAATGGTCTCGATCTGTGGCTGAGTGAGTGTGGGCGCGAGGGGAATGAAGTATTCGTATTGGCCGTCGAGGAGGGCTGCGGCGGCGAGCATGCCCCCGAGGTTCTTGAGAATCTCAGGAAGGCGGCTGCCGGGGAGGAGGCCGATCCAGGTGTGGGCGGGGTCGAGGTTGTTGTCGGCGGCAAACTGCTCGCGGGTGATGGAGGGCTGGGGCAGATCGGCGAGGGGATGGCCGACGAACTCGGCATCGACGCCGCGGGCGCGGTAATACGGCTCCTCAAAGGGAAAGATGACCAGCATGCGGCGGACGTACTCGCGGACGAGGCGGATGCGATGGTGCTTCCAGGCCCAGAGCTGCGGACTGACAAAGTAAATGACGGGGACGCCGAGGCGATGGAACTCGCGAGCGAGACGGAAGTTGATTTCAGGGAAATCGATGAGGATGGCGACGGTGGGGGGATGGGCGCGGATAGCGCGTTTGAGCTTGCGGAACTCGCGGTAGATGCGGGGCAGATGCAGGACCACTTCAGTGAGGCCCATGACGGCCATGTCTTCGGCGCGGACGATGAGTTCGACGCCGGCGGCTGCCATACGCGGGCCACCCATTCCCCACCGCTCCGCGGCTTCACCCTTTGGACCAGATATGCGGGAGAGCGCGGAAGCCAGCAAGGCGCCATAGTGCTCGCCGCTGGCTTCGCCTGCCGAGATGAAGATGGAGGGGGGCATGATGCTTGCGCTTCAGTTCATGATAGCGGTCAAGTGCGGGCGCGGACCCTTCGACTTCAATCAGGGCAGGCTCACGCACGACAGGCGGCGAGGACGCCGGCGTTACACGTTGCGGAGTTGGGCGGCCCAAGTTGCCGGGTGCTGATGCGGCGGTGGTACCCTTCCCGATGGAGAAGGAATGGGGGCTACCGTGCGTGTGTCTTGGGGATGGATTGCGATTGCGATTCTGGTGATCGGATGCGGCGACGCGTCGTTGGCACTGGCACAGGCGGCGCAGGGGCCGGCCGGCGCGGCGGCGGCGGCGAAGGCGAGCGAGCGAAGGGTTCTGCCAGTAGACGATCCGGTCGCGGACCCCAAGGCGATGGTGACGATCGGGAACGCGCGGTTCACAGTGCTGACGCCGCAGTTGATTCGGATGGAGTGGTCGGCGGATGGGAAATTCGAGGATCACGCGTCGTTTGTCTTCATCAATCGAAAGCTGCCGGTGCCGAAGTTTGAGGTCGGGACCGAGGCGGAAGGCAGCGCGCGATTCAGGACGATCAAGACGGATTCAATGACGCTGACGTACGACCCGGCAGGTGACGGCCACTTTACGCCGGAGGACCTTTCGATTGATTTCGATCTTGACGGCAAGCCAGTGGTTTGGCACCCGGGCGACCCTGATTCCGAAAATTTGCAGGGCACCACACGCACGCTGGACACGGCGCGGGGATCGAAGACCGAAGAGCCCATCGGGCCAGGGCTGGTGTCGAGAGCGGGATGGGTGCTGGTGGACGACTCGACGCGGCCGCTGTTCGATTCGGCGGACTTTCGATTCTCTGAATGGAGAAAACAGCGAGTGGCCGTGGGTGATGGAGCGACCGGCGGATGAAAAGCCGGGTTCGTACAGCGACTGGTACTTCTTCGGCTATGGACACGACTACAAACAGGCGCTGGGAGATTTTGTGCGCGTGGCGGGACGGATTCCGCTGCCGCCGCGGTTTGCGTTCGGAGTGTGGTGGTCGCGGTACTGGGCGTATTCCGACGAGCAATTCGACGAGCTGGTGCGCGACTTCCGGCAGAATGACACGCCGCTGGACGTGCTGGTGATCGACATGGACTGGCACATCAGCGACGAGCAGTTGATGGCGATGGGAGAAACGGATCAGTCGGGGCAAAAGCTGGGGTGGACGGGATACACGTGGAACAAGGTGCTGTTTCCCGATCCGGATGCGTTCCTGAAAAAGCTGCACGAAGATGGGCTGAAGGCGACGATGAATTTGCACCCGGCGTCGGGGATTCAGCCGTGGGAGCAAGCGTATCCGGCGATGGCGCGCGCGTTGGGAATTGATCCGGCGACAAAGAAATATATTCCCTTCGACCCGACCGACAAGAGGTGGGCGACGAATTACCTGAACCTGGTGCTGCATCCGCTGGAGAAGCAAGGCGTGGATTTCTGGTGGCTCGACTGGCAACAGCAGTCGACGACGGATCTGCCGGGAGTGAATCCAACGTGGTGGCTGAACTACGTCCACTTTACTGATCAGCAGCGCGAGGGCAAACGGCCGCTGCTGTTTCATCGCTGGGGCGGGCTGGGGAATCACCGCTACCAAATTGGGTTTTCGGGCGACACCATCTCGGTGTGGGACTCGCTCGCGTTCCAGCCATGGTTCACGGCGACGGCGGCCAACGTGGGCTATGCGTATTGGAGCCACGATATCGGCGGTCATATGCCGGGCGCGGTCGATCCGGAGCTGTACACGCGGTGGATTCAGTTCGGCATCTTCAGCCCGATTTTGCGGACGCACACGACGAAGAACCCTGACTCGGAGCGGAGGATCTGGGCGTATCCCGAACCGTACTCGGCCGTGATGCGGTCGGCTTACCAACTGCGCGAAGCGATGCAGCCGTACCTCTACACGGAGGCGCGGCGGACGTACGACACAGGCGTTGCGTTTTTCAGGCCGCTCTATTACGACTGGCCGGAAGAAGATGCGGCCTACACAAGCAAGAACGAATACCTGTTTGGCGATCAGATGATCGTGAGCCCCGTGACCGTGCCCGCGGACAAGATTTCGGGCCTGGCGACTGAGCAAGTGTGGCTGCCGAAAGGCGAGTGGATCGAGCAACCGACAGGAAAACATTTTGCGGGGCCGACGACAGTGGGGCGGAGCTTTACGATCGATCAGATTCCGGTTTACGTGCGAGCGGGGGCAATTGTGCCGATGCAGCCGGCGATGCTGCACACCGGCGAGAAACCCGTCGATCCGCTGATTGTGAACGTGTGGCCGCTTGCGCCGGGCCAGAGCTCGAGCTACTCGGTGTATGAGGATTCGGGCGTGTCAGTGGAATATCAGAAAGGCGTTTTCGCGCGCACGCCGATCAAGGCGGCGGAGAATGGCGATACGCTGCGCGTGGAGATTGGGCCGGTGGAGGCGGGATATCCGGGAATGCTGAAGACGCGCGGCTACGAAGTTCGGTTGCCGGCGGATTGGCCGCCGGCGAGCGTGACGGTGAATGGAAAAGCAGTGGGATTCGCAAAGCCGGGTGAACCGGGCGGGTGGACGTTTGAGGGAAATACGCTGACGACGGTGATCCCGGTGCCGAGCGGCAGCGTGAACGCGAAAGTTGTTGTGGAGGTGAAGCGCACAAGCGGCCGAGCTGCCCAGCGTGATGAACTCGATGGTTTTGCGGGGGCAATGACGCGGCTGCACGGCGCCGAAGATGCGCTGCAACAGACTGGGCCGGTAGCGGGACCTTCAATTGCGCTTAGGGATGCATTGCAGACCGGCGACCTGATCAGCTATTACCCCGAGCGGATCGATGGTGCGCTGAAGAATTTCCACGAGCAGGTGGCGAAGGCGAACGCAGACGTGACGCAGCTCGACAAGGAGTTCGAGCAGCGGCTCAGTGATACGTCGCGGCGGATTGGCGGATCGACGTGGGCTCCGGCGGACATTGAGAGCGAAAAGCAGAAACGCCGCGACGCGCTGCATAGGGCCGAGGCGCTGCTGGGAGAAGTGGCGAAGTAGGCAAGCAACGATTCCGGGCCTGAAGGCCAGATTGTTTTTGTGCTGATTCAGGGGCCTGAAGGCCCCTGCTCCCTCCGTTCGCGCGGCGCTAATTCGCCGCGGCGAACGCCTACGGCGCGAGGGTTTCAGGCGCGAATGGGGTCGCGCGACAGCGCGGCCCGCGAAAAGCAACCGCAGATCCCTCGCTACGTTCGGGATGACAATCCAAAAGGGAAAGCCCTGGGGACAGGTGCCGGACCGGGTTCGTGCTATCCCACCCCTGGCACAGAAACAAGGGCGCGCCAAGGATGGGGCACCCATCTTTGAGGTGAGTGATCGATGAAAAACAAATACAGGTCCTTCGACTCGGTCGTTCGCCGCGACGAGCGACGCCGCTCAGGATGACATGCTGTTTGAGAAAATCTTTTCGGTAGCATCGGGCAGAGATTCGGCAAGCAAATCGGGAGGGCTCGCGGCGGAGCTTTCGCGCCGGCCAATCAAGACAGTTTTGCATCCGGCATTTTTGCCGGCAGCCACATCGGCAAGCGAATCGCCAATCATCCATGAAGCGCCGAGATCGATCTGGTGATCTTTGGCTGCTTGCAGCAGCATGCCTGGAGCGGGCTTGCGGCAATCGCACGCCGGCTTGGTGTCATGCGGGCAGAAATACACGGCGTCGATGATGGCTCCAAGATCGGCCAGCTCTCTTGAAATCCTTTGGTGGAGTGCTTCCACTTCGGCGGAGGTGACGAGCCCTTTTGCGACGCAGCGCTGATTGCTGATGACGATCACGCGAAAGCCGGATTCATTCAGCTTTGTAATCGCAGCGGCGACACCGGGCAGAAAGCGTACGTCCTCCCATCGAGTGACGTACTGGCCTTCAGGCGCTTTGACGTTGATTACGCCATCACGATCGAGAAACGCGGCTCTGTTCATGAAAGATTTCTTGCTCCACGAGCAGTGAGATCACATGGCCGATCAGGATGTGGCACTCCTGAATGCGGGGAGTTTCCTTGGAGGGCGCGCAGATTGAGTAATCCGCGGCGCCCATCATCTTGCCGCCGCTGCCGCCGGTGAAAGCAACCGTATGCAAACCAAGTTTGCGCGCAGCGATCAATCCCTGAAGGACGTTGGGAGAGTTGCCGCTGGTGGAGATGCCGATGGCCACATCGCCCTTAGCCCCAAGAGCCTCAATCTGGCGCGAAAAAACCTGGTCGAATCCGTAGTCATTCCCGATGGCAGTGAGGGCCGAAGTGTTGACAGAGAGAGCCAGTGCCGGCAAGGCGGGCCGGTCGAAGGCAAAGCGGCCGACGAATTCGGCGGCGATGTGCTGCGAATCGGCGGCGCTGCCTCCATTGCCAAACAAGAGCAGCTTGTGGCCGGCGCGGAGAGATTCAATCATCACTTCACTGACGCGCGCTATGGTCGCGATCGTTTCCGCGCTGGCCAGCAGGCGCTCCTTGGCGCTGATGGATTCCTTGATGGACTCGATGACGCGCTCGGAGAAATCATTCTTTTCTGTCATGGGACATTCACACCTTTACCGGCTTCACGATCGAATATTGTCAGGATAATGCCGCGTCATATAGGCGACCGCAAAGCTCTTGTGCTCTCGCATAATCTTCCGGGGTCCCGATGTCGATAAACATTCCGCTGTGCTCCAGCGCATAAACGCCGTTGCCGAGGAGACGGGGAAACACATCCTTCTCCAGGCTCGAGCGGCCTTGGGGGATGGATTGAAAAACTTCGGGTGAAAAAACATAGACGCCCGCGTTTACCAATCCGGGACCGTTACTGCCGGCCTTCTCAACGAACCCTATCACCTTTTGGTCGCTGTCGACCTGAACGGTTCCGTAGCGGCTTGAATCTTCGACACGAACGACCGCCATGCTCACGAGCGCGTGACGATCACGATGAAATTGAATGAGGGACGCCAAGTTGATCTCGAGGAAGGAATCGCCGTTCATCACCAGAAATTCGGAAGCACCACCCAGGTGGGACTGGGCGAGCTTGACGGCGCCCGCGGTGCCCAGGGGCTCAAGCTCTTTTGAGTAAGTGATTTCAAGATCCAGAGCGCGGCCGTCTCCGAATTCAGTTTCAACCTGATCGGCAAGATAACCAGTGCAGAGGATGACGCGGCGGATGCCCTGATGCTTGAGCTGGCGAGTCAACAGCTCAAGAAACGACTTATTGCCGACCGAAGCAAGTGGTTTGGGCGCGGATGGGACCACCGAACGCAATCGAGTCCCCAACCCGCCGACAAGCAGGATTGCGGGCGTATCCTGCGGGCCGCCCATACCGCGAGATTCTTGATGTGGCGGCTCGCGTGGCTTGATTTTCTGAAGAGGCAGTCATCCGAACGATGAGCCAAGAATAGCACTTTGCCTGGCGGCGTCTCGTTCAACGGAAGAGCCAGAAGAGTGGCGCAGGTTATTGCATGACTGCTTCGCGCTCTTTCTTTTCCTTCTTGTTGGGCTCTCCCTTTCCTGTGGCGATCAGGTTCCGGAGACTACCTGTGACATAAAAACCCCATGCGTCTGAACAGGCCTTGAAACATTCGACTTGAGGCGCCAAGCCGACGTGAGTGAAGCGGACTTCGGTCTTGTTGCCCTTTTTGGAGATTTCGAAAACAACCTTCGTGCCATTCCACTCGGTTTTGTCATCAACGAATGACAAGTAGCTGTCCAGGACAAGCCAAACGACCTTCTTGCCGGGGACGAGCTCGGCGATCTTCTGTTTGCTGAAGTGGAGGTCTTTGTAGCGGTAGGAAAATTCGGCGCCGAGTTCGTCGGTGGCGCCTTCAATTTCTCCCGACCACCAGCCGCGAACATCGTTGATGGCAGCGAAGACTTCCTCCGGAGTTTGGTCGACTGTAAACGAATGGTTGAGATTCTGATCCTTCATCGCTTCTCTCCTTTTTTGCGTTTCTGGCGAATCGGTGCGGCTCATTTGATCGCCGGCGTCATGGACTCATGCGCGACGACGTCTTCTCCGCCTCATTCGTGACAGCAGGATCCGCTTGCTTTCGGCTTGACGACTTCCGGCTGGATGTAGGGCTGGCTGGGATCGACAAAATAGCCTTCGCCGTATTTGTCGTGATGGCGAACCCAGGCCATGGAGTGCTTGAGGCCTGCTTCGTCGCGGCCCTTTGGCACCAGATCAAGGAAGTTGTAAGCGCCGACCAGAATGTCGAGGCCGCGAGCGTAGCTGGAGTAGGTGTGGAAGATCGCTCCGCTCTCGTCTTTCGCGAAGACGCTCAGTCCGGGGCGCTCCTCGGCGGGAAACTGCATCATCTCGTAGTTGTAGTAGACCTGCTTCTTGCCGACTTCCTCGGGCGTGATCGAAACCTGATAGTCAAAGTTGAAATCGCTGGCGTTCGAGGAAACCCAGCGAAACTTCCAGCCCATGCGCTTGCTTGAATGCTTCAATCTCGGCGATTGGGGCGCGCGAAACTGCTGCGAGCGTGACGTTGCGATTCGCGAGGTGAATGGTCATGCCGTCGAAATGGTCCGAGATATAGGAGCAGCTGGGGCAGCCTTCTTTCCATCCCGGGCCGAGCATGAAGTGATAGATGACGAGCTGGCTGCGGCCTCCGAAGAGATCGGAGAGCGAGACATTGCCGGCTGGGCCCGCGAACTCGTAGTTCTTCTCGACCTTTTCCCAGGGCAGGGCGCGGCGCAGGCGGCTGATCTCATCGCGCTGGCGCGTGAATTCCTTTTCCTTCTTGAGAAACTCCCTGCGCGCGGCGATCCACTCGTCGTGCGCTACGACTTTAGAGCTCTTGATTTCTGTCGCGATGGTTGCCATGGCGACCCTCCTTTGATGCGAATTGAGTTTGAGTGAGCTGTTTTTCCGGTCATCTTCCGCGACGGAAAAGTCTCGCGAAGAAGGCCGCGATTCCGCCCGTGCCGGCCGTGCTTCCGGCGATGAGGGCTGCCGTTGTGGCTACGCATACTGGACACATACGAACCTCGCTTCGATAGCCGTTGGCTTTCTGCCATCGGCTTTCAGCTTTTTCGTGCTGAAGTGACTGCGGTGCGGTCCCACCCTAAAGTTCGCCAGGAAGCGGCGATCTTTAGGATGGTGCACCTCGCTTTCGCAGGAGCGATGCCAGCTTTTTACGCCTTGGACTTCTCGGCGCGCTGACGGACGGTCTCGTTGATTTTTGCCCAGCCGCCTCGCATTCCCTTCTTGAAGTCCTCGGGAACGTTTCCGAAGCCGGTGTGATGAAACTTGATGAGCGTTTCGCCGTTTTCTTCGGTCAAGCGATATTGCACATTGTTGGCGACAGGGAAAGACATCATCAGCGGGCCGCTGAACTCGAGCAGCGCGGGGCGCTTGATGGCCTGCACCGTGGCCCAGCAGTGGCCGTTGTTGTCACCGAGGTCGCGGAACCAGCGGCCGCCGGGCCACGCCTCAAGCTTGAAGGGCATCGAAGTGCCGTCGTCCTTTTCAAAACCGGAAGCGAGCTGATCGAGAAGCGCCGAGAACGTGACTTCGAGCGAGGCGCGCACACGAATCTCCTGTTCGATTTTGAAGCTGAGAGATTCGAGATCGGGAACAGTCATTGTGGTCATACATCCTCCGTGGGAAAGTTTGGAATTTGGGTCATGGACTGCGGGCCCTCAGGGCTTTGGAACCGTTGATTGCGATGGGTTGCCGCCGCGGTCGATCTCGGTTTGGGAACGCTCGGCGCGCTCTTTTACGCGGTTCAAATTGTGCTGCCAGTAACGTTCGAAGGTTTCAGCGAACTCATGCAGCGGGCGGATGGCCGCGGCATTGGTGCGATAGAGACGGTGGCGGCCGTTGCGGCGGACGCGCACCAGGTTGACGCTGCGCAAAACGCCGAGGTGCTTGGAGACCGATGGCTGGTCAAGGCCGATGGCCGCAACGATCTGGCCCACCTCGTGCTCATCGTGCGCCAAGTATAGGAGGATTTGCCTGCGTCGCGGCTCGGCAATCGCGTTGAAGGCGTCGGAGGTGGTTGCAGCCCTGGCCATGTGAAGAACAATACATGCTTATATGGGAATATGTCAAGAACAAAATTCGTGACTTTCGTTTTTTTCGAAATGGGGGGCGTTTGGTTGGCCATGGCCGCGCCATGTACTATCCGTCGCATGATGACCTTCTTTGTGCCGGTCCAACGCCCTGGCTTTCTGCTGATCGAAAGGACTTGTCGCGCATGACGATCAATCGTCGAGCCTTTTTGAACGCGTGCACCAGTGCGGGGATTGCATCACCGCTGCTGCCGGGGATCCTGTACACACTGGCCGCCCAGGCGCAGGAGGCGGCGCCGAGTTCTGCCGCTCCCGGAGCGAGTGGCGCGGCGAGCTCGAACGCAGGCGGCGCGGCGAATGTGCCGGCGCTGCCAAGAATCGCGCCGGAGATGATTGACCGTGCCGCGGAGCTGGCGGGCGTAGGGCCCTTCACCGACGCGCAGAAGAAGATGATGCTCGACGGGCTGAACGATCAGCGCGATGCGTACGCGCAGATTCGCGCGTTGAATATCGCGAACGATGTGCCACCGGCGTTTGTGTTTCATCCGGCGCCGGCAGCCAAGCCGGCGGAGAGCAGTGTTGTGTTTCAAGGCACCACGCCGCAACTGGTTTACGATGACGCAGAATCAGGCGCGCCGCGAGCTCCCGCAAACCTCAACGACTTGGCGTTTGCCTCGATTCTCGAGCTCGCCAACCTGATTTTTCATCGCAAGATCAGTTGCGTCGCGCTGACGCAGATGTATATCAATCGCCTGAAACGCTATGACCCGGAGTTCCATTTCGTGATCACGCTGCTGGAGGACCGGGCGATGGCGCAGGCGAAAGCGGCGGACGATGATCTGGAGGCTGGGCTTTATCGCGGGCCGCTGCACGGGATTCCGTGGGGCGCGAAAGATTTGCTGGCGGTGAAGGGCTACCCGACGACGTGGGGCGCGGGCGGGTTCGAGCAGCAGACCTTTAAGGAAGATGCGACGGTGGTCGAACGGCTGGATGCTGCGGGAGCGGTGCTGGTGGCCAAGTTCTCATTGGGCGCGCTGGCCATGGGCGATAAGTGGTTTGGCGGGCGTACGCGGAATCCGTGGAATCCGGCGCTTGGCTCGAGCGGGTCGTCGGCGGGCTCGGCGAGCGCAGTGGCCGCGGGGTGCGTGGGATTCGCACTCGGGTCGGAGACGCTGGGGTCGATCTCGTCGCCGTCGACGCGATGCGGCTGCTCGGGGTTAAGGCCGAGCTTCGGCATGGTGCCGCGAACCGGGGCCATGGCGCTGAGCTGGACGATGGACAAGCTGGGGCCGATTTGCCGCTCCGTGGAAGATTGCGCGCTGGTGCTGGACGTGATCCATGGGCCCGACGGCAAGGACCTGTCGGCGGGGGCCAGCATCGACTTCCACTGGAATCCGGATTTCGATTGGCGCGCGCTGCGCGTTGGATACTTCAAGGGCGAGTTTGATCCGTTGCCGCCGCTGCAACTGAAGGACGCCGCGCCTGGCGAATCGCCCGAAGACCAAAAGAAGCGCGAGGACGCGAATGCGGCCGCTCAGGACGACTACGCACGGCGGACTTACGACAAGAAATACGAGCAGGCGGCGCTGGACGCACTGACCAAGATGGGCGTGAGCCTTATTCCCGTGGAGTTGCCGAAGCTGCCGTGGGACGCGATGGTTCCGCTGCTGACTGCCGAGGCCGCTGCGGCGTTTGACGATCTGACGATGAGCGGGCGCGACAAGCTCCTGACGGAGCAGGGCCCAGAGGATTGGCCCAATGATTTCCGCGTCGCGCGGTTTTATCCGGCGGTCGAGTACATCCAGGCCAACCGCGCGCGAACGCTCGGCGTGCGCCTGTTCGCGAAACTGTTTGAGAAGGTGGACATCATCGTGACGCCCTCGACCGACCAGCAGTTGATTGCGACAAACTTGACGGGCAATCCCGCGATGATTATGCCCAATGGCCTGCGCGGAGCTGACGCGCCAGCGCCGCCGCCGGTCGACGACGGGAATCACGACAACATTGGCGGACCGGGAACGCCGGTGTCGATCACTTTCCTCGGTGCGCTTTACCAGGATGCGAAGCTGGCGGCTTTTTCGCACGCTTATCAGCAGACGACCGGGTTCCAGAAGCTGCACCCGAAGCTCGACTAGCCGACGAACTCTTCGTCGAAGCTTTCGAAGAACCCTTGCTCGAGAAAGTCGAAGAGCCTTTCGTCGAAGGCTTCGAAGAAACTCCTGTCGAGACCGTGTGGCCGGCGAGACTGAGGGTGAATGAATCAATGCTGCTGGTCGCGGGCGGCACAGTGGTATCGGGGCGCGTGGTGGTGTTGACGGCGAGGGATTCGACGGCGATGGACGAAGCATTGAAAGTGATGCGCAGGAATCCGAACTGAGTGTCGCTATAGCTATCGAGGGTGATGGTGTTCCCCGCCCCATCGGATTCTGACTGCTTGCCTGCGACCGGCTTCTGCCCCTGCTTGTTCTTTTTCAGTCCAGAGAGATCGTAGTAGCCGCCGTTGCCTGCGACGATGTAGGGAATCTGGCGGCCATTGCTTTTCATGATGCGGGTGTAGCGCTCGTAAAGATGCGCGTGGCCGGAGAGCACCATGTCTGGCCACTGGCCGGCCTGCGTGCAGCATGTGTCGATTGCTTTCAACATGGCCGCGCTGGGCATGTGCTGGCTGCTGCCGGTGAACGGCGGATGATGGACGGCGATGACGAGCGCCTGGGGATTCTTGTTCTTCGTGTCGGACTTGCGATCGCTTGCATAGCGCTTGAGTTCGCTGGTGAGGAAAGTGAGCTGATCCGTGCCGATGGTCGAGTTGCCGAGCGAGCCGGCAGTTTCTCCGGCGTTCGAGTAGAGGCCGATGATGCGGACAAAAGGCGCATCGAGGGTAAAGTAGACGCCGGGTTGCGTCATGGTGGTGCGATCGAAGCCGGGTGCGCCCTGCGTGGGACTCGCGGTGCAGAAATTATCGACGAAAGCCTCGCACGAGTAGCCGGCCGGCTCGCCTTTGAACATAAAGCCATCGTGGTTGCCGGGAATGGCAAAGATGGGAGCGGGGTAGTTGCGATAGGGCTCGTAAAACTGCTCGGGATAGTAGGTTTCGAGACCAAAGAAGTAGACGATGTCGCCGAGGTGATAGAAGAAGGCCGGCTGTCCGCTGGCCCAGGTCTTGCCTTCAACGTCGGCGGTGAGGGCGTCAGCAACGGCGAGCTGCGGCTCCGCGCGCTCGATGCCGCCCGTATCGCCCACGCAATGGATAACGAGCTGGCCCGAGCCGGCGATGGCGTTAACGGTGGCCTGAGAGAGCACGCTGGCCAGCGACAGGATGGGCGGATTGATGCGGGGCTTGGGGATTGGCTCGAGAATCTGGATCTCATCTGACGTTGGGACAGACTTGTCGGCGTTGATCTCGGTCGCGCTATAGGTGACGAAGTTGTCGGCGGTGAATTTCGGGTTGGCGAATTTGAAAGCGCTCGTGGACAAGGCAATCCTGCTTTCAGCCGGGAAAAACGCCGGCTAACGAAAATTGAAACAGACAGAAGCGGGGAAAAGACGGATCGCGGAAAGAATCGTTCGTGCGCGAATTCTATCGAAATCGAGGAGCGCCACGAAGAGAATTCTTGAAGAATTCGGCGCATAAAGGCTGACGACTGGGGCCAGCGTCTGGTCGCCCGCTTCGCAGGCTCGAAAACAAATCCAGTTTCTCTTCGCTCCAGATCACGGGCTCCAACGCAAAACCAGCTCCCCGTCGCACGAGGACGGAGAGCTGGAATGGCCAAAGAGAAGCGTTACTTCGGCTGCGGCTGCGCCTGGACTCCTGAAGGTGGAGGAGGCGCCGTGGTCTGCGCAGGTGCCGCCGGTTGAGCAGGCGCGCCAGTGCTCGGCGCGGGCTGAGCGGATGGCGCGGGAGCGGCCTGAGATGCGGGAGGCGTCGCAGGGCCGCAGGGGCGCCGTTGGGCTGAGCACCGGCGCCGGGATGCGGCTGCATGGGCATGGGCCGATTCGGCGGCATCATGGGATGCGGAGGCGCGGGCATGTCGGTCACGTCAACCAATTCCACGTCGAAGATGAGGTCTGACTTCGCAGGAATACCGGGACTGGCGGGACTGCCGGGCCGCTCGGGGCGGTCGGCAATGGCGTGGGTGCCGTAGGCCATTTGCCAGGGGATGAAGATGCGGCGTTTGCCGCCGATCTTCATGCCTTCGAGTCCGTAGTCGAAGCCGGGAATGACGCGGCCTACGCCCTGCGGAATTGCGATGGGCTCCGGGTCCTTCATCTTGGGCTTTCCATCGGGACCCATTACGGGCTTGCCGTCCGGCCCCATGTCCGGCTGCGAGTGCATATCCCACGAGTCGAACTTGACTCCGTCGGCCGCACGCCACCCGGTGTACTTGAGGTGCCAGAGCTTGCCGGTTTCGCCCAGAGCGCCTGTGCCTACCTTGACGTCCTCATAGCGGAGCGCGAAGGGCATCTTGACCGGGAGATGCACGACCCTGGGAACGCCGGGGGGGAGCTTGATCCAGGGCTGCGGTTCGGGCGCGGACGCAGGGGAGGCTGTGGCGGCCGGTTTGGCGGTAGACGAAGCAGGCTTGGCGGCGGTTGCGGGCTTTGCAGGCGCAGTTTGGGCGGTTGCGGCAGCAGTGAAGGCCGCGAAGGACAGGAAAAGGATAAAGCGATTCATGGTGAGAGATGTCTCCGGCTCAATTCCAATGGCGAGTTTATCAGGCCCGGCGCGTGCGATGCGCTCAGCAATTCATCAATATTGCGCAATCAACATTGCGGCCAGAAGCGCGGTGCGCGGAGCGAGATGCTCGAGCAGAACGGACTCGTGGCGCGCATGCGCGCCTTCGCCGACGGCGCCCATGCCGTCGAGCGTGGGGATTCCGAGAGCGGCGGTGAAGTTGCCGTCGGAGCCGCCGCCGGTGGAGGCTTCACTGAGCGAGAAGCCGAGTTCGCGGGCCAGCGCCTGGGCCTGGCGGAAGAGGCGAACGGTTCCGCGGCTGCGCTCCATGGGCGGACGGTTGATGCCACCAGTGACGGTGAGAGTGCAACGCGGGTCGTGGGCTTTGAGGGCCGCGAATTTTCGTTCGATGCGCGGGCCGTCGGCGCTACGCGCAAAGCGGGCGTCAACCTCGGCCCAGGCGTGAGCGGGAATGACATTCGACTTTGTGCCGCCGCCGGTGACGCCCACGCTGACGGTGAGGCCCCGCTTGAGATCGGTCCAGCCGCTGACCTTCTCGATGACGCGGGCGAGTTCGCGGATGGCGTTCGCGCCTTTTTCAAAGTCGACTCCGGCGTGAGCGGCAACGCCCGCGACGTCGACGCGCCAATTGCCAATTCCCTTGCGGGCCGTTTTGTAGGCCAGGCCTTGTGCCGGCTCGAGGACGTAGACGGCGGAGCAGGTCTTGGCGATTTTTTCGGTGACGGGGCGGGAGGCCGAGCTGCCAATCTCCTCGTCGCCGTTGAGAAGGAGCACGATTTCTCGCTCAAGCAGGCCCGCTTCAGTGAGCAGCTCGAGGGCGGTGAACGCCATAGCGACACCGGCCTTCATGTCGAGGGTACCGGGGCCCCAAAGGCGGCCACGACTGATCCGGCAGGGCATGGATTGAAGCGTGCCGAGCGGCCAAACTGTGTCGAGGTGACCGAGGAGGAGGATAGGCTTTGAAGTTGAGTTGTGCGGGCCGAAGCGGGCTTCGAGGGCATTGCCGTAGTTCGAATTGCGGTGGATTTTGACGCGTGCGCCGAGGGCTCGCGCGTGAGCAGCGGCAAGGGCGAGGCAGGCGTCGACGGCTGGTTTCGAGTCGGAGGGGGACTCGGAGGAAACCAACTGTCGGATCAGCGCGATGCAGGCTCGGCTGCTTGCGGCGGGCACCGGCGAGCAGAGCGCGCATGGGAATCTTCGAGCTGGACGGCGACGACATGGGCGATTTTTCTCGAATCGAACTGCAGATACGCTCTGATTCTACGACACTTAAGGCCCATTGCCGCAGGAGTTATTGGAGAGGTTCCAGAGGACAATTTGGCCCATGGTGTGGCAAAAATGCCACACAACGCGATTTGGGGATGCCGTCTATTCTAATGACGGCAAAGGCTTTTAGGGCAGAGAGGCAATTTGGGTCACCCGGCACACCAGGAACAGACGATCGCATCGCCGCTTGAATTCGCGGGTGTGGGGCTGCATTCGGGCGCGCCTGTGACCATGCGACTGCTGCCCGCCCCGGCTGGCTCGGGGATCGTTTTCAGGCGCACGGACCTGGACAACTTTGAGATCCCGGCAAACGGCCGGAACGTAGCCAAGGTGAGCTACGCAACCAGCTTGATGCGGCAGAGCGTTCTGATCTCGACGACCGAACATTTGCTTTCGGCGTGCATCGGGATGGGCGTGGACAACGTGATTGTGGAGCTGGACAACCTGGAGCTGCCGATTCTGGACGGGAGCGCATTGCCGTACGTGGAAGCTATTGAGAGCGTGGGTATGCGCGAACAGCGGCGTAAGCGCGAGACGCTGCGCGTGCTGCACCCGGTTGAGGTGCGCGACGGCGAAAAGTTCATTGGCGTGTATCCGGGGCAGGGCTATCGCATCTCGTACACCATCGACTTTCCGGAGCCGATTGGGCAGCAGAAGGCAAACGTCGATCTGGCGACGGAGACGTATGGGAGCGAGATTGCTCCGGCACGAACGTTTGGGTACAAAGCGGACGAGAGCAAGCTGCGCGACATGGGACTGATTCGCGGCGCAGGGCCGGAGAACGCGATCATCCTGGGCGCGAATGGACCGGAGAATGGGCCACTGCGCTTCCCGGATGAATACGTGCGGCACAAAGTGCTGGACCTGATTGGCGATCTGGCGCTGGCGGGACGAAGGATCGAGGGGCACGTGGTGGCCGTACGAGCGGGACACGCGATGCACACCGCATTTGTGGCGCGATTGTTGAAGGATCGCTCGGCGTGGGAGCTGGCACATGTGCCGGTGGAAGCGCACGCACCCGCGGAGGCCGAGCCGGAAGCGAATGGCGGGATGGGTGTGGCTGCGCTGGCGGGGGCGTAGAGCGCCCGGCAGTGAAGATGTGAAAGATTGAGCAAGTGAAACGCAGCCGCTTTTGGCCGCGCTCGTTCGAAGCGCGGATTCCAATCAAACAAAATTAGGAAAACCGCTCGATTGCGACGGCTGTTGCCTCGCCGCCGCCGATGCAGAGCGCGGCAACGCCGCGGCGGAGATTGCGTTGCGCGAGAGCCGCAAGCAGCGTGACGATGATGCGCGCGCCGGATGCGCCGATGGGATGGCCGAGTGCACAGGCGCCGCCGTGGACGTTGACTTTCTCGTGGGGAAGACCGAGATCGCGCATCGCGGCCATGGCCACGACGGCGAAGGCCTCATTGATTTCGAACAAGTCGATTTCCGCAAGTGACCAGCCGGTGCGTTCGAGGATCTCGCGGACAGCGCCGATAGGCGCCGTCGGAAAAAGCGCGGGCGTATTGGCGTAGGTGGAGTGGGCGGCGATCGCGGCAAGCGGCTTGAGGCCAAGACGGTCAGCTTCAGAACGGCGCATGAGGACGAGCGCGGCGGCTCCGTCGGAGATAGCGCTGGAATTGGCCGCAGTGACTGTGCCGCCTTCGCGAAAAGCCGGCTTGAGGTGGGGAATTTTTTCGGGAGTGGCTTTGAGCGGGAGCTCGTCGTGGCTAACAACCAGGTTGATTTTGGCGGCCCCGGCGGTCTTGCCGGCGGTGACGGTTAAGGGAACAATTTCAGCGGAGAAGCTGCCGTCTGCGATGGCCTTTTGCGCGCGGGTGAGAGATGCGAGCGCGAACTCGTCCTGTTCTTGGCGAGAGAATTCGTAACTCTGGGCACAGTCTTCAGCGAAGGTGCCCATGAGGCGGCCTTTGTCGTAGGCGTCTTCGAGTCCGTCGAGAAACATGTGATCGAGGATGCGGCCATGGCCCATGCGATAACCGGAGCGGGCACGGTCGAGGAGATAAGGAGCGTTGCTCATGCTCTCCATGCCGCCGGCGACGATGATCTTGGCGCTGCCGGCGAGGATCAGGTCGTGCGCGAGCATGACGGCCTTCATGCCGGAGCCGCACATCTTGTTGATGGTGACTGCGCCGGTGGAGGCGGGCAATCCTGCGCCGAGAGCAGCCTGGCGGGCGGGAGCCTGGCCGAGGCCCGCGGTGAGCACACAGCCGAAAAGGACTTCGTCGACGGAGGCGACATCGGTTTCATTGGGCGGAATTCCGGCGCGGACAGTTCCCGTCCGATCGATTCCACTTCGATCGAGAGCGGCTCGGATGGCGGCGGCGCCGAGCTGCGGAGCTGTGAGGTCCTTGAGATCGCCCTGGAATGCGCCGATGGGCGTGCGCGCGGAGCCGACAATGACGACGGGATCGGATACAGGCATTCGAGCTCCTTCGTTAGCGCGGGGCCATGCGCAGTGCGCCGTCGAGGCGGATGGTTTCACCGTTGAGCATGGTGTTCTCGCAGATGTGTTTCACGAGCGCGGCGAACTCCGCGGGTTGGCCAAGGCGAGCGGGAAACGGAATGCTTTTGCCGAGCGCTTCCTGCACCTCGGGCGCGAAGCCGGCAACCATAGGCGTTGCGAAGACTCCGGGCGCGATGGTGACAACGCGAATACCGAAGCGCGCCAGTTCGCGGGCGATCGGCAGCGTGAGAGCGACAACGCCGCCCTTTGATGCTGCGTAGGCGGCCTGGCCAATCTGGCCATCGTAAGCGGCGATGGAGGCGGAGTTGACGATGACGCCGCGCTCGCCATCGGGGCCGGGCGTTTCCTTTGAGATGGCCGAGGCGGCGAGACGAATCATGTTGAATGCGCCGACGAGATTGATGTTGATGGTTTTTGCGAAGGTGTCGAGGCGATGCGGACCTTCGCGGCCAACGACACGCTCGGAAGGCGCCACTCCGGCGCAGTTGACGAGCGCGTGCAGGTGACCAAAGGCGCTGAGCGCAAGATCGACGGCAGCCTGTGCATCTTGCTCGCTGGTAACGTCAGTGAGCGCGAAGCGTGCGGCCGCGCCCAGTTCGGCGGCCAGGGCTTCGCCGGCTGCGCGATTGGTGTCGGCAATGACGACAGATGCGCCTTCAGCGACGAGCATCCGCGCCGTGGCCGCACCCAGCCCGGATGCGCCGCCGGTTACGAGGAAGATGTGATTCGCGATCTCCATTGAATAAGGGGGCCGAGCCGGCCCCGAGCGCAGCATATCATTCAAAGTGCATCCGTGGTTATGGGTAGCGGATCTTCGAAGGAGTGCGGCGATGAATCCAGCATCATCACTTACGCAATTGAGCGAGGAAGAGACGCTTTTCCGCGAGACCGTGCAGCAGTTTGCACTGGAAGAGGTTTCGCCCCTGGTGCGCCGCATGGACGAAGAGCAGCATCTGGATGGCGGCCTGTTGCGCAAGCTGTTCGAGCTCGGATTGATGGGGATCGAAATTCCTGAGGAGTTTGGCGGGAGCGCGGGATCGTTCTTCGACTCCGTGCTGGCGGTGGAGATGCTTTCGGCGGTCGATCCGGCGGTGGGGCTGGTTGTGGATGTGCAGAATACCCTGGCGGCGAGCGCGATTCTGCATTGGGGCACGCCGGAACAGAAGAAGAAATATCTGCCGCGGCTGGCGGCGGACACAGTGGGCGCATACGCGCTGAGCGAGGCGGGCTCGGGGTCAGACGCGTTTGCGTTACAGACGCGCGCAGGGAGGCGGGGCAGCGAATATGTGTTGAGCGGGCGCAAGCTCTGGATCTCGAACGCCAGGGAAGCGGGACTGTTTATTGTTTTTGCAACGGTGGATGCAAGCGCAGGCTACAAGGGGATTACGGCGTTTCTGGTGGAAGAAGGAACGCCGGGGTTTTCTGTCGGCAGGAAAGAAGACAAGCTGGGAATCCGCGCATCGAGCACCTGCGAGCTGATTCTTGAGGAATGCGCGATTCCCGCCGGGCAAGTGCTGGGTGAAGCGGGCAACGGCTACAAGATCGCGATGGAGACGTTGAACGGCGGACGAATCGGGATCGGGGCGCAGATGCTCGGGCTGGCCGAGGGCGCGTGGGGGCACGCCGTGAAGCACGCGAAAGAGCGCAAGCAGTTTGGGAAAGCGCTCGCGGAGTTCCAGGCGATGCAGTTTCAACTGGCAGAGATGGCGACGAACATCGAGGCCGCGCGGCTGATGGTCTACAACGCGGCGCGATTGAAGGACGGGGGCCAGGATTTCCGAAAGGAAGCGGCGATGTGCAAGTACTTTGCATCGCGCGTAGCTGAGCGCGTGGCGAGCCTTGCCGTGGAGGTTCTGGGAGGGGCTGGATTCGTGAAGGAGTCGCCGGTGGAAAAGCTCTACCGGGACGCGAAAATTGGAACGATCTATGAAGGCACGTCATTCATGCAATTAGCCGCGATTGCAAAAGCCGTTCTGTAGAACCAAAAGCGGACAGCAGGGCCTGGATTTCCCTAAAACGATCGCTGTGGCGCCAGTCACGGCACATTCAACCGGTCAGAGCTGAGACCGGTGGGTCGACCCGTCCGCGGAACAAGCCGAGCTCAGGCGGCTTTATTTCCATTATTTTGAACAACTTACCACAAAACAATACCTGCTGGGCTAAGCCTGATCTCGCGGATTCGTGCGCCCGAACCGCCTGACTAACACAAAGGCGGTATTACCGCAACAGCACTAAACTCCCCAAAAGTACCGTATGGTAACGTTCAAACGTACCCACATCTATGGATATACTTGGCCACATTAGTAATTATCAATGATTACTTTTGTATGCCTTGGCGATAAGTTTCGCACGCGCGCCGATGAAGACTTTGCGCCCGTTCGGAGGGAGTATGCGCCACTTGAAATTGAGTTTGATTGGGCTGCTGACTTTTACTTGCGGCCTCGCGCTGAGCGGATGTTCAGGGTCGTTCGCCACAAAGAGCTTGTCGGCTGGGACGCTCTCGATCTCGACGGGCACGGTCAACTTTGGCCAGGTGGCCGTCGGCAAAACCGTGAGCAGCGTCATCACCCTTTCGAACACGGGATCGGCGGCGGTTGAGATCTCGGCACTGAGTCTGGCGGGGCAGCCGTTCTCGGTGAGTGGCGGCGGAAGTATGCCGATAACCATCGGCGCCAAAGCCAGCACGACGATTACCATCCAGTTCGACCCCACAGCCTCAGGATCGGCAAGCGGCGAGCTGACGATTGCCAGCAACGCATCGAATGGAAACTCGGCCTCAGTCGCGCTGAGCGGCATGGGAGTGCCGGTGCTTACAGGGCTCAATTGCGTGAACGGCTCGATTCTGGGATCGCAGGCGGACGACTGCACGGTGACCCTGAATGCGGCCGCGGCGAGCGGCGGCCTGGCGGTTAGCCTGACCAGCAACGATAGCGCGGTGGTGGTTCCTGCCTCAGTTACGGTGGCAGCGGGCGCGAGCAGCGCAGAGTTTACCGCGCAGGCTTCCGCAGTTCCATCAGCGCAGGCCGCGACGTTGACTGCCAACGCGGGCGGAGTGGCGCAGACCTTCGCGGTTGAACTGAACGCAGCGACAGCCGTATTGGGAGTGAACGCCGCAAGCCTGACTTTCGGCAACGTGGCGGTTCATTCGACGGTAACGGAATCGCTGGTGCTTTCCTCGATCGGAACCGTCGCGGTGACAGTAAGCGCGGCGTCGATTACGGGCGCGAATTTTACAATTTCGGGCGGGGGCCTGCCGGTAACACTGACGCCGGGCCAAACCGTATCGCTCAGCGTGCAATTTGACCCGACACTGGCGGGGACGGCGAGCGGCCAAGTCTCAGTGACCAGCAATTCAGCAGGCGGCACGTCGACCGTCGTCGGCCTGAGCGGCACGGGAGTGCCGGTATTGAGTGGACTCACTTGCGCCAGCCTCTCATTTACGGGATCGGGAACAGACAACTGCACGGCGACCTTGAACGCAGCAGCGGCCAGCGGCGGTTTCGTGGTCGCTCTCTCCAGCAACAATTCGTTGGTGAATGTTCCAAGCTCGGTAACCGTGGCCGCGGGCGCAACAAGCGCGAACTTTATCGCCAACGTTTCACCGGTGAATTCGCCACAGGCGGCGATGCTGACCGCCAGCGCGGGAGGCGCCGCCCAGAGCCTGACGCTGCAGCTTACTTCCACGTCAGCCTTTCTGAGCCTGAGTACAACAAGCATCAACTTCGGCGATGTGATTACGCAGGTTCCGGCGTCGGAGACTGTGGTTCTGTCTTCAACCGGCGGCTCCGCGGTGACGGTCAGCGCCGCATCCATGACTGGAACCGGGTTTGCCGCTTCCGGGGCCACGTTCCCCCTGACCCTGAATCCCAATCAGACCGCGACACTCACTTTGCAGTTCGATCCGACCGCGACGGGGTCGACAACCGGCGAGTTCGACATAACGAGCAACTCATCCGACGCATCCTTGAAGAGGATCGGGCTGCAGGGAAGAGGCGTGCCAAGATTGGCCAAGCTGAGCTGCACCAACACAACGATTACGGGCGCGGGTACTGACAACTGCACGGTGGCAACAAGTTCGGCTGTGCCAAGCGGCGGGTTGAATATCAGCCTGAGCAGCAGCAATTCGGCCTTCACGGTGCCTGCCTCGATGGCACTGGCGGCCGGCGCTACGAGCGGGAGTTTTTCTGCGACTGTCTCCGCCGTAAACGTGGCGCAAGCCGTAACAGTTTCGGCCAGCGCAACGGGCGTCTCCGCCTCCGCCGGCGTGCAGTTAGAAGCGGCTTCAATCTCGCTCGCCGTGAGTTCATCTAGTCTGTCATTTGGCAACGTGAATGTGAAAACCGCCTCCACGCAGACCCTGACTTTAACGTCTACTGGCAGCTCGGCGGTGACCGTCAGCGCAGCCACCGTTGCCGGAACGGGCTTTACCGTTTCAGGAGTTACCTTCCCGCTGACGTTGAACCCGAATCAGACGGCTACGCTGACTGTCCAATTCGATCCAGGCACGGCAGGAGCGGCCACGGGGCAACTGACGCTGACCAGCAACTCGGCGAGCGGAACATCGACCCTGATCAGCTTGAGCGGTACGGGCGTTCCGGTATTGAGCGCTTTGAGCTGCACCAGCGGCACGATGACGGGAGCAGGAACGGATAGCTGCACCGTAACGTTGAATACGGCCGCAACCACAGGCGGATTTGCCGTGAGCCTGGCCAGCAACAATTCAGCCGTCACCGTGCCTGCCAGCGTAACCGTTGCTGCCTCAGCCTCGACGGGCAGCTTTACGGCAACCGTATCGGCAGTGAGCACCGGACAGACTGCCACTTTGACCGCCAGCTGCGGGCAGTACAGCCAAGACCTTCGCGTTGCAACTGGGGTCGGGTACAGCGACACTTGGCGTGAGCGCTGGAAGCATCGGGTTCGGCAGCGTCAACGTGAACACGGCTGCGACGCAAACCTTGACCCTGTCATCGACCGGAACAGCGGCGGTGACGATCACCGCGGCAACGGTGACCGGAAGCGGGTTCTCGGTGTCGGGAGTTACCTTCCCGCTGACATTGAACCCGAATCAGACTGCCACATTAACGGTGCAGTTGGATCCGACCGTGGCGGGGGCGATTTCAGGCTCGTTAACACTGACCAGCAACTCATCCAGCGGGACATCGACGGTGATCAGCCTGAGCGGCAACGGCGTGCCAGTGCTGAGCGCGTTGAGCTGCACAAGCGGGTCAATGACTGCGGCAGGAACGGACAGTTGCACGGTAACTTTGAACGCGGCCGCGGCCACGGGCGGATTCGCCGTGAGCCTGGCGAGCAATAGCTCAGCGGTCACTGTGCCGGCGAGCGTAACCGTTGCTGCCGGATCCACGACCGGCAGCTTTACGGCTACGGTTTCGTCGGTGAGCACGGCTCAGACCGCGACGTTAACTGCCAGCGCGGGCAGCGTGGCAAAGACCTTTGCCCTGCAGCTCGGGACGGGCGTACCAACGCTGAGCATCAACGCAACCAGCATCTCCTTTGGCGATGTCTTCGTGAGTTCACCCGCAACCCAGTCCGTGATTCTATCCTCAACAGGAACTGCGCCCGTAACCGTGAGCGCAGCCAGCGTGAGCGGTACGGGGTTCTCCGTCTCGGGCGCGACCTTCCCGCTGACATTGAATCCCACTCAGACCGCAACCCTCAGCGTGGAGTTCAATCCGACGGCAGCCTTGCTAGGGCCTGTGAGCGGCACGCTGACCATCACCAGCAATTCATCGACGAACCCGACAGCCACGATTGGTTTGAGCGGCACAGGGGAGTCGGTTCAAGTCAATCTAACCTGGAATGCACCCAGCAGTTCTCCGGATCCCGTCGCAGGTTATAACGTCTATCGCGCGCCGAGCGGCAGCACTTCGTATCAGCTCGTGTCGTCAGTGAACAACAGCCAACTGGCATACTCCGATACCGGCGTCCAGGCTGGGCAAACCTACGATTACATCGTTGAGAGCGTTGACGCTTCCGGCGTCACCAGCGCACCGTCGAACATGGCCGCAGTGGCGCTGCCGTAAAGTTTGAGTCGTCTTAGGCCCGCACGAATCCAGATTTTCCACAGGGAAATTTGTGCGCAGCTATGAATAAGTTACATGCGCCGAGACGGCTAACTGCGTGAGCCAATCCAAAAAGATTCCAGATTAATTGACCGGAACATCAGTTCTATGAAGGGTATGGAGAAATCCACAGCCGGCGCGGCCGCTTTGGCCCCGGGATTGCCAGCAAGAAGCGTTCAATCCAAATAGGAATCCAGTCCGGCGAATGGAATTCAGGCTCTATCTGCTTCGTTCGCCGGCTAAGGTTTCACAGCAAGGAATGGCCCGTTTCATCGAGCCGCGTGTGTCCTGGCGAAGGTTGCCAGGCGATAGAGCCGCTCGTGATCACAGGCAATTCCTGCATTTTAAAGGCCGGCACCAGGAGTGGGCGATTCCCTGGGCATTGATGAATAATTTTTGGGTTTTTCCACAGCCATGCGGAAGTAATCTTCAGGAATTCGTCCGCAATTACATCCCGATTTGTAACTCAAGTCTGCGAGGATGCTGTCAGGAATGGTTTAAGTGACTCGCATCGCGCGCTCGAAGCAAGACATTGGTCGTAAATTCCAGAGGGCGTGAAGCACAAGTTCCAATTGCTCCGCCGTGTTCCCCACGCGGCAGGCTTGGATTCGTCCTTGACGACGGTAACCGGGACGTGAAGATTTTCACTTACCCAAAATGCAATAAATGACGAGCGAGTTCCACAGGGATTCAATCGCTTGAATAAGACTGCAGATACACAAGAGCGTAGTGACCTGCGGCACTGATGATTCTTAGCCGCTAGCGCCAAATGAGTACGCTGGCCAGGATAGAAGGAACGAAAAGTCACGAGCGGATACAGGGCTGCGGACAAAAAAATACGAGCAATAAAGGTTTTCTCGAGTGATTCTGTTGCGCGACATTTTTTCTTGCGTAGCGTTGGATGATGCAATCGCTACGACGCGGGCATCCTGGGCTGCTAGGCCACGGCAGAGTCGTCGCGGAATCAGCCCGCTAGTGTGCGTTGCAAGCCGCGGCCGCGGCCGTTCGGTTTTCCTTTCGTGCGTTCTTATTTTGTTCTCTTCCTGCGCGCCATTTTTGCTGAGTGGTTGCTTAGGCGGGCAGATCATTGGCGCGAACGCAAGCACAGGATCTCTGCAGGTCTCTCCAAACAGCGTCAGTTTTGGGAGCGTCCCGCTAGGAACGACGACAAGCACGAGCGTTTCCCTCGTGAATCAGGGCTCGGCAGCAGTTCAGGTTTCGCAGGTGAGTCTGGCGGGACAGTCGTTTACTGTCAGCGGCGCGGGCGCCCTGCCCATCACGGTGGCCGCCGGCGGCACGTTGAGCATGAGCGTGAATTTCTCACCCGCCGCAATGGGAGCGGCGACCGGCGAACTGACAATCTCAAGCAATGCCGCGAATGATGGAACGGTTGTGGTCGGGCTGAGCGGGACGGGCACATCAGCGCCTGCATCAAACACGACGAATCTAAGTTCGTTGAGTTGCGACACGGCATCAATGACAGGGGCGGGAGTGGATAGCTGCATGGTAACGCTGGCCGCGGCTGCGCCAAGCGGCGGGACTCCGGTTAACCTCGCGAGTAACGATCCTGCAGTCGTAGTTCCGGCGACGGTGACGGTGCCGGGAGGCGCGACCAGCGCGGCCTATTCAGCAACGATATCTTCTGTGAGCACGGCTCAGACGGCAATACTGACGGCCAGTGCGGGTGGGGTTTCGGAAGAGTATCCACTGCAATTAAATGTTGCCGCCGCAGGACTTAACATCAATGCTACAAGCGTGGCATTTGGCAATGTGCCGGTGAACACGGCGGTGACGCAGTCCGTGGCAGTGACGGCTTCAGGACCAGTGCCGTTTGCCGTCACTGCAGCGACAGTGCAGGGAGCCGGCTTCTCGATCTCGGGGGCCACATTCCCGCTCACTTTGACGGATGGTCAGTCGGCAACGATCGACGTCACTTTCGATCCCACTGCTGCGGGAGCATCGACGGGGCAGTTGATCATCGTAAGCACTTCTCTTACAGGCGGCGAGGCGGTGGTTAGCTTGAGCGGAACGGGCGAATTGGTAGAAGTCAATTTGAGCTGGGATGCGCCCGCGAGCTCTCCCGATCCGGTAGCGGGTTATAACGTCTATCGCGCACAGATCGGCGGTACTTCTTATCTGTTGTTGAATGGCGTCGCCATCACACAGGATGCATACGTGGACACCAACGTACAGGCTGGACAGACCTACGACTACATCGTGGAGAGTGTGGACGCATCCGGCGCGACCAGTAGCCCCTCCAACGTTGCCACCGTGACGATTCCGTAGGTGGCGCCTGAACAAAATTCCAAAGACGACTGAAGGCAATAAAAAAGGCTGCAGTCAACAGACTGCAGCCTCATGCCTTGCGTCGCGGTGTTAGAACTGCATGATGGGGTGCACTCACGAACAGGCGCTGGAAGTTAGAACCCTTTCTTGACCGCCAGATAGGGCATCAGAAGAATTTCTACGAATGCCGGCAATGGGTCCTCACGGCTGAAGACAGCCTCAACTTTGGTGTTTCTAAGTGAGCGAAAGTAGGAGATGATATCGGTGTCTCCGCTCAACATAGCTGCTGCCGCTGCAGGTAGATCCGTTGCCATGCGCATCCACCCAACGCCCGGCTCTGCCCGGCAGTGTGGAACCGGCAGGCCAAGCTGATCCGCATAAAGCATGTAGCTAAAATCGACGCCCGCCGCCGGGCCAAGCGAATGGTATCCCCAGGTACGAGCATTAACGTCCAGCAGTTTGAATTGGCCGTCACGAGGATCAAGTTTGTATTCAAGCTCTACGAGTCCGTAGTAATTTGCGGCCCTGAGAAATCGAAGGGAGTAATCCTCCAGAGAGGGAACCTCGACAGTTTCAACATAGGTGCTGGCTCTGCCAAACTGGAGAGGGTGCTGACGGCGGCGGCGCGCAACCATGCTTCCGACTGCTTCACCGTCCCGGAAGAAAGCGCTGTACCCAAATTGCTGGGTCCCTCCACCCGGAATCAGTTCCTGAATCATGATCTCTCCGGGCTGGACCAGCGCGGATGCCTTCAGGAAAAGAGAACGTAACTGATCGCGCGTGTCGGCCCGCCAAGCCTTGGCTTTTGTAGCATAAAAAAAGTGTTCCTTAATCGCCGGCTTGATCGCGAATGGCGGATCAATGCTTTTAAGTTCATCGAGAGCGTCTAAACTCTCTGGATAGAGACAGCGCGGTGTTGGAATCCCGAGCTCCCGCGCAAGCTGGTAAGTATTGCGTTTGTCCCACGCCCACTGAACGCTGCTCCACGCCGGAGTAGGCACGCGAAACGATTGACTCAGCCGATCGCGATGGCGTGAAATAGCGGCCACCAGCTCTTCTCGGGTTGGATAGAGGACCCATCCGGACAGTCCCAGGCGATCGGCAACGCCCATGAGACTATCGACGATGGCCCGTTCCTCTCTCAGGCGAGCAACCTTGACGAAGTGGGTGCAGTATTTCGAGTAGCGAGAGATCGAGTGCTCGTCGTCGACAACGCATACTGGCACGCCTCGCCGCCCAAGACTGCGGAGAATTCCCAGGCCCTGGTAATCGCCGCCAATAACGACCGCTCCGGGAGCCGGGCCCTGCCCAACCTCTTTGCGAGTTTGTTCGATTTCGCTCAGCTCAACACTCAAGCCGCTAACGCTTTTAGTGTCCATTGCTGCCGGCCGCTCGAACGGCGCGAACCAATTCTGTTGAGGCGAATTCGGTTCCCGAAACGAATCCGACGATGGGCCCGAAGCTATATGCTGCCGGCTTGCCCAGGATATGCAGACCCGGGACGGACGTTTCCAGGCCGCGCTTCAGGATCGGGTAGCCATTGACGGTTTTCAGATTTTTCACCAGGGAGACCGCAAGGAATCCGTAGCGCGCGATATCGACGCGATATCCTGTCGCGAGCAGTGCGTGGTCGACGAGCCGCTCAGTTCCGTCATTCAGTTTTAAGCGAAGCCGGTCGCCTGAAACTTCCGCCATGACTACGCGCCGGCCAAAACTTATAGGAACCCCGGCAATTCGGTATTCCAGCCATCCTGCAACAGCGGGACGAATGGCGCGGTAGGCCGCTCGCTCCTGAAACCAGCGCGGAAATCTCTTGAAAACATGCGGCGCCGCGACCAGGCGGCTGATCCCGGCCGGACCAACGTCGCGCGAGGAATAGAGCATCTTCGACACCAGCCCAAGATGGTGGAGGCGGGGGTGCAGACCGACCCACCGGAGACTGTCACGACGGCAAATCACTTCGACTTCTGCACCGGCCTCTATCAACAACGCGGCCGATTCCAGGGCGCTTTGCCCTGATCCAATCACAACAACGGATTTTCCGCTGAACTTTGCGAGATCGTTATGCTCACTGGAATGCGAAGACAAAGCGGGGGGAATTCGATCGAATTCGGAAGGGCGAACCTGGAAGGGATGGATTCCGGCGGCCACGACAACGCGTTCGGAGCGAAAGTTTTCGCCGTCCGCGAGCGTGATTCTGAATCTGTTGTTTTCCGGCTCTATGAGCCGGATACTCCGCGGGTCAAGCTCAGGGACAGCGGCCCCCTGAAACCACTGGCCGTAAGCGACGAAGCCGTCGATCGGGATGGGTTTGGGAAATTGAAGACTGTTTTGCCTGCAAAAGACATCGAGTGTTAGCTTCTTTTCAGGATCGGCAATGTGCGATGCGCCCCAGTTGGATCGCAGGCACATTCCCTTCGGCATCTGATCCTGCCAAAATGACATGGGTTGGCCAAATACGCGGACTTCTTTGCCTGCGGCGCGCAGATACGCAGTCGCGGACAGGCCGTAGGGCCCTGCGCCTAATACCGTGATCTGGCAATCGGCGGAACTTGCATTCATGGCTTGCTTTCCTCTACATGAGCCGCAGCGAACGATTGTCCATCGTCCGGGGTGCGGATGCTGAATCGTTGAGCTCGGGGGTGTGTGTGAATGACACCGGAACCAGCGGTCTACGCGGTCGCTTGCGTCGTGCCGCTCACAACAAGTGGTTCTGAGCGCGGCGACTTTTTAAGTGAATAAACGATCCGCCCATCTTCCTCGCTGGCATATGCGATCAAGGCTCGCTCACTGCCCTCACCCTCGATGCGCCAGCCCTGGTCTGTTTCGACCAATTCCATTGCCGCCCTTTGACGCCACCATCGGTTCACCTCACCCGGCGTGACGACCCAGACACCGCATTCCCGGCGCAGCTGGTCAAGATGATTGAGCAACTCCTTGTAGACACCGAGCTCGCGAGGATGCATTACATAGTCAGGATGGACAATGAAGCTCATGCAGCCATGCTTTTCTATGATGCTCTTTGCCTGCTGTTTCCAGAGGGAGATCGAATAGTCGCGCAGAATGTTGTGCAGCGTGTAATCCTGCACCGTGGTCACCGGGATTTCAAGGATTCCGTTGTCAAAGAAATATGGCATTACCGTGCAACATCCGCCTCGCTGGGGATCGAGATGCGCCACGTTGGGGACGGACATGTCAAACGAGAATTTCAGTGCGTCATACCACACCTGCTTGCGATAGAGCACCGCGGCGCGGAAACCTTTGGCGCCGAATTCCCTTCCATATGCATTGATTTTGTTCGCCCTGCGGAGAAACTGTTCACGGTCCTTATAGAGGTGGCCATCGTGGTTGAGATCGTGGACACAAACTTCGAATCCGCGCGCGCGAATGTCCTCAAGAAACTCTGGGCGAGCCCGATAACGCTCTTCCGGGACGATTTGAAAGGAGGCCTTGATCCCGAAGGAGTCGTCGATATCCATCAAGTCTCGACAGTAGTCATAGCCGGCCTGCGTTTCAACATCGTGCGTCATCACGGCGCAGCTGGAGCTGCCGTGCGGCCAAAACCAAATGAGCGGAATGCGATCCTTATCTCCGGCGCGCAGAGACAGGAGCATAAGCCGTTCCATCAGGCTATCCACCGAGCAATCTACCGGCCAGGAAGGGAAGGTAAACGTCTGCCAGTCCCGAAGGTGCAGCTTCTGCAAATGCCGGCGCACGGCGACGGGCAACAACGGCCGCATGAAGTAATAAAGTCGAGACAGAGCCAACAGGTGCCCTGAGCGCCACTCGCCGACATAGGCTTCATGACGAAGGTTTTCAACCACCTGCGACGGATTGAACGGCAAGCATGCCCTGCCCGCGCCGATGACAACCTCATCGAGCGCGTCATGCAGGTTTTCGGCGGGAGCCGGAGTGGGCTGCTGCGCTCGGTAGTTTCCGAAACAAGTCGCGTCTGCACCGAAGCGGAAGTATCCGCCGGGCGCATCAGGCGTATCGCGCCACACGATGCGATCGAACCGTTCAGGGCAACGGAAGTATTGATTTAGCAAGCTGTGCATCGTATGACCTGCAACCCCGGGAACGTGGATTCTTTTCGATCCGACTGGATGTTTGGAAGTTGAAAAAGGAAAAACATCGCAGTAAAGCGAGGCTCAAGAGATCAAGAAGCAATATATCGCCGCTTAATCCGGGCAGAGGATTCAGCGTCCGGCATAATTGGTCTCCCCGACGTAGCTGGGGCTGCCTGTTCTTTTCGGGAGACAAACTTGTGAAAACGGAATTCGTGTAGAGGGAGTCTATCGAAATCTGTCAGCGATTGTCGAGGACAATTGAGGCCGAATCCCAGCCAAAGTGACAATTCCACGAAGTACCAGAGAGCGTCAGGAACCCCTTTATTGTGTGGGGGGTACGGCGCCAGTCGTTGCGGCAACGCAGGCGCGCAACTGGTCACAGAACACACCCACTGCGTCCTTCGGTACTGCGTTTTCAACAGCCGCCCTCGCCGTCTGGCCCATTTGTGCCCAATTCCCGCGCCGCTCCCATGCCCGCTCCAAGGCCTGGGAGAGAGACTCCACCGAGGGATAGGGCGCCACAAAGCCCGTTTGGCCTTCAATGCATAGCTCCGCGTTGCCCCCGATATCGGTTACCACTGCGGGGCGACTGCACCACATCGCCTCGACCAATGCCAGCGGCAGGCCCTCAAAGCGCGAAGGCAGAACAAGCAAATGGTTGTGCTTCCAGATAGCTGCAACGTCGTTAACGTATCCGCGAAAATGCACGCTTTTCAAATTGAATGATTCGGCCATGCGGCGCAGGGCTTTCTCGTCAATGCCGGTGCCATATAAGTTCAGCTCAACGGGACGGTCCCGCCATTCACTGCGCGCAAGGGTTTGCAGCAACAAATCCTGTCCCTTGGCCGCCAAAAAAAGTCGCGCCACGCAAGCCATCCGCCTGGTTACCGAGTCATCCGGCCACGCCAAGGCGCTGTCGGGCGAAACATTGAATGGATTGCGGATCACCTCGGCGTTGGGCAGCGGCTGGCTGATCTGGAGACGGAGCAGATCGAGATTCTTGTGAGAGACGCAGAAAACTTTGCGTGCAGCGGTGTAACTCGCCACTGCCTGATCGAACTTATCCTGGAACCACCAATGCTCACAATTACAATGGACGATCATTACATAGGGAACTGCCGCCTCGCGAAAGACCTCGGCCCACTCGAGTCCACCCGCATTGAACCCTTGAGAAATGACGGCCAGGTCGGGATGAAAGCGCTTCAGTCGCTCATAGCACTTGCGGCTTTCCTGCGAGAGCCTGTGCCAGATTCTCAGAGCACGCGCAGACTGATCGGAAGGGTGGGTTCTGAGCAGGATCCCCTGCCGCTCCAGGGCCGTGACCCTCTCTGACAGGCGCGACCTGTGCGGTACTGACGCCAGCACTTCGTGTCCTTGCTGCCTGAGTCGACTGGCGGTTTGGCTCCAAAGCTCCTCGCTTCCGCCCCATTGCGCCTCTTGCATTGTGCTGATGAACGCTATTCTCATTTCAAATTTCCGCAAGACTGATTTCCCGCAGTCTTCGGTTGAAGAAGACGCGCGAAGAATGCGGCGCTGGTTTCGATGCTTGCCCGGTTGGCGAAGTATTCGCGCGCGTTTTCGAGCACCTCCATCCGCGCCTTTGCAAAGGCATGCCTATCGGTTAGGAGCTCGACGATCCAGCGAAATGCGGCTTCAGGAAGCAGAGTTTGCTGGGGAGAAAAGCATGCAAATTCGCCGGACGTGTAGCCATTCTCCGTTTCGAGGAAGATAGCCGGCAGCCCGCAGGCGGAAGCAGCGGCGAGAACTCCGCTGAATATGCCGGCCACGACGGACGAGCGGCGGAGATCATCTTCAAGACTCCAGGAAGGGTGTGAAAGATCGCAGCGGCCTGGATGCTGGCGCGCGAGCCGCTGGCAGGCATCCAGATCAAGATTGTTCCAGTAGGGATGAGGCCGGACAATCACGCGCTTAAGTGGAGCATCGGAAGTCAACAGCCGCTCAGCCAATTCCAGCAGGGCATCGCACTGGCTCTGAACGCCGTAGAAGTCCCCAGCAACGACAGGAACATCAACGAGTAGCAGTGTCTGGCGGTCGAATTGGTCAGGCAAATCGATGACCTCATCAATAAGGCTTCCGCCATTTACATATTCGACAGGCGCCTCCGGCATCCCAACCGCCTGAAAGAATCGCCGGTTCATCTGCTCCAGAAAACGCGCCGAGGGCTCTCCGAACGCGACATATTTGGAGGCAGTGACGGGAACGTCAAGGGTGTGGCCAATCACCCCCTGTTGAAACGCGATCACCGGTTTGCCTCGCTGCCGGGCCGTGTGGCATACAGGACTGCAGAGCGCGTGCCAATGACAACGAGCGACGACGGCATCGAATTCAACAAAGGGAGCCAGGCGCTCCCATGCTTCCACGTAATTGGCGAGCCGATGGAAACCAGCGTCGACTTCCAGGCCCGGGCTCAGCCCGTGCGGTTCAAGAATTTGGACCGCTTCCCGAAAAGCGGAGCACGAACGCTCCCAGGCGAGCTTGGCGCGCAGACGCCCCTCGATCGGATTCAAGGGAGAAACCGGATCGACGAACTCGACTTGCCCGCTGCGCCCTTCAGCTTCAAGTTGAGTGGTCAATTCGTTCCTGCACTTAGAATCGGCGGGAAGCAGACAGATGATTTTCGCATCGGTTCGCGCAATACCCAGCAGGATTCGAACGAAAAGACTCGCCTCGGTTTTTCGGCGGAGGTCGGGATTGGGACAAACAAGTACGTCCGCCTTCAATTTGCGCCGCGAGCCAACTCGACTCAGCTTATAGGCGCTTCGAATCGTCCAGGAGAGGAGCGGGTTGGAAGCGCGCACGTCAACGGATTTTGCTCGCGGGCTGGTGAGCTGGTCCAGTTGAAGCGCCTCAAAATAGTCCTGAAAGCGGGGATCATGGCGGTAAAGGAGCACCTGCTTTTGCGAAAATTCGGCAAGGTGGCTTGCAGGCGAATGAATCAAACCATCGAGATCCATGTGGGTCAAAGCACCATTGACCGCAAGCCAGGACTGCCGAGAAGAGAGCCGACAGCATCGATCACGCGATCCTGAGCCTTGGGCGCGAGTCCGACCGAACACGGCAAGCTGATGGCGCGGCTGTAGAGCGCATCGGCGTTGGGGCAAGAAGCGCCGTTCGAAGCACAATACGCCCGCGACCGATGAATAGGTTGCCAAAGAGGCCGGGTTTGAATATTCATGCCGGCCAACGCGCGAAGAAGCTCACGCGAGCCGATGCGCGATTCTCTTTCATCGATCAACACCGTGTACATCCAAAAAGTGCTGAACGCCCAGTCCGCCTCTTTGGGCAAGCTCAATCCGGGAACAGAAGCCAGCGACTCGCGATAACGTTTTGCGATCTTTCGCTTGCAATCGACAAATGTGTCGAGCTGTTCCATCTGCGCGCACCCCATGGCCGCCAGCAAGTTTGTCAGGCGGTAATTGTAGCCCACGGCATTGTGCACATATTCGATGGGATCGTCTTTTGCCTGCGTCGTAAGGTACTTGGCGCGCGAAGCCCACTCGGGATCGTCGGTAACGATCATCCCTCCGCCGCCAGTGGTGATGATCTTGTTTCCGTTAAAGCTGAAGCAGCCGATTTTACCGATACCTCCCAGGCGGCTCCCCCGGTACAGTGCGCCCAAACCCTCGGTGGCGTCTTCAATCACTGGCAACGCGTATTTTTCCGCGACGGCAAGAATCGGATCCAGGTTAACCGGATGGCCAAGGATGTGCACCGGCAGGATGGCCTTTACACGGCGCCCGGTCTGGCGATTGCGCAATACATGCCCGTCCCACTGGCAGTTGTTTTCGATAAAATCGACAACCGCGGCAGGATCCATCTGCCAATAGTCGGGTTCCGCATCGATGAAGACCGGCCACGCGCCGACATAGCGGATCGCATTGACCGGAGCAATAAAGGTGAGCGTCGAAACAAGTACTTCGTCGTCTCTCTCAACGCCTGCCAGAATCAGCGAGATATGCAGCGCCGCAGTTCCATTGACCGTTGCAACGGCATACTTTGTGCCGGCCCGCTCTGCCGCCATCTTTTCGAATCGGTCCACATAGCTGCCGACAGAGGAAACCCAGTTCGTGTCCAGGCATTCCTTGACGTAGCTCCACTCATTCCCGCGAATTTCAGGGACAATCAATGGAATAAGCTCATCGTCCGGCGAAGTTTCCGGGACCAATTCTTCTTTCGAACTCAATTGCGGTATCTCCCGTCGCCGAAGTTGACGATGACGCCACTGCGAACGAGGTGCGCCACTTCTTCAATGCCCTGCGCAACCGTGCGCGTGATCCTGAAGCCCAGTTGGTCTGTAATGCGCGCGAATGACACGCGGTAGTCGCGAGGATCCTCCATCTTGTGCACGAATTCGACAACAGCATCGGGCACATAGGGCCGGATCATTTCTACAAGTTGCTGCTTCTGGAAATTCTGGTCGGTAGCACCCACATTGAATACGTTCCCGGCTACTTTCTCCGCCGCCGAATCAAGGACGAGCTGAATGGCTCGAGCCGCATCCCGTACATGCACGTATGGGCGCCAGAATTGCTCACCGTACACCTTAAGATATTTCCTGGTGAGCAATTCCATTGTGAACTCATTCACCGTGAGGTCGAAGCGCATACGCTGCGACACGCCGAAAACCGTAGCGAACCGCAATGGGGTCGGGCACCATCCGTCATCGCGGCCGCTGGCTAACAGCGCTTTTTCGACGGCCACCTTGGTTTCGGCATACAGCGACACCGGGCTCAATTCCGATTCTTCGTCTACGTAGGCGCTCGAATCTTTCATCTTTCCGTAGTTGCTGCACGTCGAGGCAAAAATAAAGCGCTTCACGCCGGCGCGCCGGCTGGCTTCAATCAGTTCAACTGAGGCCTGAAGATTAACCGCTCGCGCCAAATCGGGCTGGCGAGAAGCCGCGGGATCGCCCACGATGGCCGCAAGATGCACAACCGCATCCATCCCGTCGACGGCCGCCCGTAACTGAGCCCCGTCGCATAAATCTCCGCGCACGAATTCAAAATCGGGGTTGGACCAGAAACCCAGTAACGGATCGCCACCATGCAGAAGGCAGTCGATCGCCCGCACTCGATGCCCGTTTCCGAGTAATATCGGCACCAGAGTCGACCCAATATATCCCGCGCCGCCAGTAACAAGAATGTTCATTTCGATTTGTTCGCTCAACTTTCGGTTTAGGGGATACCGTTATTTCTTGAAGAGTCCCGTTGCTCTCAAGAATCCGCGCCGGCTTTGTCAGAACGACAACGGATTCAGAATTGAAGCGGCTTTTTCTAAGTCTAATGCATGTTCAGCAGCCTGAATTCCCGCTCAAAGAATGTCGATCAAGCCTTTGGCCGCCCATCGTTTCAAATACTCCAGAGTCTCTTTCTCCGGCAAGCCGACATGATCGGCCAGTGCCTTCACGCTGGTCGGTCTGTCGAGCGCAGGCACCAGGTCCATCAAGGACCGCATTCGGCGTTGCTGATCGACCAAAGTATCGCCGAGAGCGATCTGGCCGTAGTCGATGTACAGATCGTATTGCGGATTTGACAGGCAAACGTTGCCCTCAAATCTTTTTAGGATCACAGGAGACGATTCCAGCCGGTCAACTGCTCCAATGAGAGCATCGACGGCCTCATTCAGCGAAGATTCCCGAATGATTTCCATGCTGTCGCGGCTGGAGTGATATTCAGGGTAGGGAAACCGGGAGAATGACAGCATCGGGATCCCATAATTCTCCCAGACATACTCGTCGTTCACAATGATGCTTTCAAACGGACCGGTGCGATAGGGCAATTGCAGTTGGTCGAGGCTTGCCTTCAGAGCATGCTCAACGCTGACGTCGCCACGGCGAGAGTCCTGTACTGCCAGCAACGTGGCAGATCCAAGCATCTCCAGAAAAATGCCTTCCAAAATCTGGCTGCGTTCAGATTTGCTCAGCCCGGCGAGGTAGAACTCGGAACCAATAATTCCCGGCGAGAGAACCAGCGAATAAGTAAATCTTGTTTTACGGTCGCGCAGGCGGCGCATCACTTCCATGCCCACAACGCAGCCCGCAAGGCCATCGTTCGCTACGCCGGCGTGGTCCAGATTGCCGCCCAGGGCGATCGTAAAGCCGAGAGATCCCTGATGCGCATACTCCAGGATCTTCAACTCGCCGGGAGCTTCAACGGTGCGGATCACGATCTCATAATCGCCAGGAGGGAGCGCATCGAAGATTCGCTTGGGAACGCAGAATCCCCAATCCCTGCTCCAGGCGCGGAATTGCTGCCGGTAGTGGTATGGAATGGAGTCATCGTCGCGATGATCGAAGTAAAGATGACGCCGGAGTTCATCGAGATCGACGATTCCGGAAAAGCCCTTCGAGAGGGCGATGACCCCCAGCGGATGGGCTAGCCCATCGTAGATCGTGCGGCCGTCCTTTACGATTCGCGCTTCCTCAACGTCCCATGAAGGAGGAATCAGCCAGCCGTTGTGATCGTGCGAAGCCGGCACGGAGATGACGCGAAATGGGAGCACGTCGCGAAGATAGTCGACCGCGCGGTCGTAACCAGGCGAGCACACCGCCCGATTGAGCGGCGTGAGCTGCCGCAGGATTTCCATCATGCTTTTCATAGGCGGCCTAGCTGGGCAAATCGTTGGTATCCAAACGCGGCAGGGTCAATCGGTCATCGGCGTCCAGATCCGCAATGCGAGCGTCTGCGGTAAACCCCAACGGACATTCGCGTTCCCGCAGGATCTGAAGCAGCGACTCGTTGAATCCGCCGTAGGGATAACACATGGTCCAATTGGTTTTTCCGACGCCCAGCGTTTCCAGGAACTTGATGGAACCGTCAACCTCCGCAGCCTGCATCTCCGCCGGAAGGTGATTGAGCCACGCGTGCGTGCGGCCATGTCCGCCGATGTGCATTCCATTGCGCCGCATGCATGCGATTTGGTCCACTGACATATACAACTCGGAGGCAAAAGCCTCTTCGTCGCAGGTCACATGTTGGGCGAATAACCGATTGACGATCTCGTTTCGAACCGCTTCCGGGAGCTCGCGCTGAAGCAGGCGCTTGACCGCGGTCACTTCGCGGGGATCATACCGGTGCTGCTCGGTGAATGACAGAAGATAGTCCTCTTTTGCGCGGAGCGCATATTCTGACCTGAACTCATCGAGAGACGAGAAGACTTGCTCCAGGAGAACGCCGGCGTCCGGCACCGACGCCAGCACAAACTGAATCTTATTGACGTCCAGAACTTTGTGCTCAAGAACTGCCCGCACTGTGGGGAAGAAGCAGCCTTGAATTCCTCGAGCGTCCAGCAAGGGGAATACGTTTTGGAAGTGGTCGCTGTAACCATCGTCAAAGGTCAGCAAGATGGCGTTCGACGGCAAAGACTGGCGACCGGGAGGCAACGCTTCCATCAGGTCCTGCACGGTGACAGGCGTGTAGTGCGCCTCGATGTGATCAAGCTGCCTGCGGAAGCGTTCGAGCGAAAGCCCCTTTATCGCGGGGAATCTCGAGCGAGCCAGATCACGCACGTAGTGATACATCACGATGGTGATGGTTCGAGTCATATTTTGAGCGACTGAAGAGAGCTGTGACTTTCTTGAATTTGAGTCCTGGCAATTCCACGCGAGGTACTCGATCCAGTAAGGACGACTGCGACTCTCCGGAGAGCATTGTCGCGTATTGAAAGCATATTCGCGTGCTAAGTTTGGCCCGCGAACTCTAACCTCAATGAGGCGCGAGGAGGCTTACTTACGAAGGTGACGCTGGTTCCTCAAGCAATGGGGTCGAGGAGATGGTGCTGCTTCTGGCTCGCTGCGAGAGCGATTTTCCCAGGCGGATTGCCGGCTTTTCTATCACGAAATACGAGAGTGGAACGACCAGGAACAGAAGCGGATACATCAGCGACGTAATCTCATGAGCGCCGGAGAATTCAAACCGTCTCCTCGTGAACATCTGTTGCCACAAATAGATTCCGTACGATGTAATGCCCACTGCCTGCGCGGGCTTGCTCAATAGAAATGCCCGGAGCCAGCGTCCGCGCTCCATGTTAAACAGCAATAAAAGACCGATAAACGGCGGCAAAATCAGGCTCTCGTATGCTATCTCCTGCCAACTTTCACTGCCTGCCGCATGCGAGAACAAGATCAGCGCGACCAGCACCGCAGCGAATCCTGGAATGCGCGCGGCAATGGCGCGGAGCCGCATTTCATGGATGGCCATCAATGCGCCGCACGATATGCAAACGAAGCCTCCGCGCACGGTAGTGGATGTTATTGTTTCCGATGCCGCAAAGCAGGCGGAGAAATTCCACGCTGTGCACGCCAGAAAAACGCCAACAAAGACCGGCCCTTTTAAGGGCTTGGGCGCCAGCACCCATATGGCTGGGAAGATTACGTAGAACTGCTCCTCGACCGACAAGCTCCAGGAATGAGCATCGAACCAGCCTGGACGCCATAGGCGAAAATCGGTCACGAACGCTGCGGCGCGCGGAATCTCGTCCCAATGCTCGTTGATAAGTCCAAAGAAGAGCAATAACGACACGAGCGCGAGATAGAAATAGAACGGTGGAAGGATGCGACAGGCTCTTCTTATATAGAATGCCTTGAGCGAAACCGAACCATAACGCGCTTCTTCTAAGATCAATAGCCGGAAAATAACGAATCCGCTGATCACGAAGAATGTCCTCACACCGAGTCCGCCGAACCATGCAATATGGGTCCCGACGGCCGGGAAGCGCGTGATGAAGCCGGGATGCTGGAGGAAACAATGCGCCAGAAGAACGAGCGAGACACTGATGGCGCGCCAGCCGTCCAGTTCCCTCACCCGGCCATCGGTCTTGAGAAGATTAGAGGTGTCCATTTTCATCGCGCGACTTTAGAGAATTCGGTTCGCCAATGTGTCGACTTGACCGAAAACAAAGTGAGCTTCAGGCTGCGACCATGCAGCCACGTTGAGATCGCGACCCTCTGTTCATTGAAGAGAACCCAGTCAGTCAATCTCGTAAATCCGCAGGCTTCCGGTGTCCTGCTGTTGAACGAGCCATGACGGTAATGGCCTTGGCAAGGCGATGTCGGTACCGGGTCGAGCTACAAGCCACCGGACATGCCAAGCTTCGGCAATGCGGCGCAGAGTTTCAGGATCTGTCGTACTGAATAGCGTGTCGTTGTCGTGAAGCAGCGGTTTGAACCAGGGCAGTACCTGGACATCATGGTACGCATACCCCTCAAGTAACACGGGGCGCTCGGATAGGGCGTCGTAGGAGTACGATCGCTCAGGCTCGGTTGCCGTCGTGTCCACCAGATGCTTGTTGGTTGCAAATCGCTCGTCCGGCGCCGCAAGATCGCGGAGACGATACAAGCCGGTAACTTCGCCGGGCGAAAGAGTGACGTCCATCTTCATTCGCCCCATTCCAAAATTGAGCCAAGGCGTGATCCAGGCCAGAAAGCCAACCATGAGGACGCCCATGAGAACAGCCGACGCGGCGCTTGAAAAACGGCCATGGCGCTTCATCACGGCCGAGATGCCGATGAGAAGCAGGATGAAAAACAGACAGAGCAGCATCTTGAACGGAAAAGATGTAATCCCTGTGTGACGATGAGTGAGGAAGGCGACGGCATAGACCAGAAGCCCGCAAGCGGCGAGACAAACCATCCCGATTTTCGCCATCCTGAGCCACTCCATTATCCATTTAGAACGCTCCGCGCGTCGCCACCATCCCGGGGTCAGGCGCGAAAACGCAAATATGCTGAAGAGGGCTTGAAGATAGTAAACGCCGTAGCGCTCGTTGCCTTCCAGTTGCATCAAAAGCCAAAACAACATCAGGCCAATCACGCTCACTAGCACCAAGGCAGACATAGGATCTTTGAACGGCTTTGAAATCCATTGAAAGCCAAGTATCCTGATTCCCAACCCCACCGTGAACCAGACTGCAACCGCCCACCAGTAACTGCCTGGATTGTGATTGATGGTCGATACGGCCACATCTCCGGCGTGGCTGTAGCCCATGATCTTCCAAGCCCCGAAAAACATGCCGAACATGAGCCCGATCAGCGGCCACGAACGCGCCACCCTGAGGCGATCCCAAAACAGCAGAATGCCGACCACTCCGAGACAGTACAGTGCCGCCACCGAATTGATGGCGACCGCGAAAGCCGGCAGGGCCACCAGGGTCAGGCTCGGCGCGGTGACGGCAGCTTCGTGCTCCCTCTGAAGAAGGCAAAGTCCCATAATGGCCGTAATCGCAACCAGGCCATGAAGCACCGAATGACCGAGGATCAAATGACTGAATGGCCCACCTTGAGCGAGCACTTCAACGCCGGGAATTCTAAAAAGAATGGCGCCCGTCACATAACTCGAACTATTCAGTTCGTTATTGAAAAGGGATAGGATCGAGCCGTAAAAAAAGAGCCCGGCTACGGACATGATCCCGCCAAATTTTTCGCCCGTTGCCTTGAGTGAGAGCAGAGTGCCGAGCCCGAAGCAAGAAAGAACCAGGGCCCAGAGCGATGCCGCGCGAGTCACCCGGGCATATGCATCGCCGAGACTGAGTGAATCAAGCCGGGAGATGGCGGCTGCGGGGGCGTAGGGCCCGAAATGGTAGTAGAGTTCGGCGGTCGCCGTTCCGGGCACCGTCGGCGGGCTCGCTTCCTTGATGCACGCGGCCATCGCATGGAAAAACTGCGTATCCGCGTACATCCAGTTGAAACCCCCGTCGTGCCTCATGACCGCGTCCTTTGAAGCGCCGGGAAGAAAGAAAAGAACGCAGATCAGCGCGGAAAGCAGAGTGAGCGCATAACCATAGGGAACGGTGCTTGTTGTCCAGATGGCGCGATCGGTCCAGAGTCCCAAGGCTCCGGCGACTGCCATCCCGAGCCAAAAAGCCGTGGCCCAAATCAGTGGATGGCCCAGCCTTACCCAAAACGCTGTTAAAGCCGAAATCGCCAGGATGCCGGCTGCCGGAGCCAGACAAATGGCCTGAGCCCGGGAAAAAGCTGGCAACGCCGCACTCATGAGGCCGCAGCCTGCGGCAAATACTACGATTGCATAGGCGAGAAAGTTAAGGGCGGCCACTCCTCCAGCAGTAAAGAGCACCACTGCCAGCCACGGCAACAGCACGAGAGGCATGACAACCATGGTGCGCCGTTCAGTGCGCAACAAAACATTCATTCCCATTTCCTCATCTGGCAAACGCGGAGGCATTCCTTACCCGCCGGGACCTCTAGTATTCTGCCCGTTGCTGGCGGCCAGTGAAGATAAGTTGGCCAACGAACACGCACATTGCCAGGAACAATGCGAGAAAGAGATCAATAAGAAGCGCCGTCTGACCATATCGTCCCACCCAAGAACGATCGAGTTTAGACCCCACAGCGGTCTTATCTCCCGCGGCAAGCGCGCGAACGCATAACGTGGCCGCGCCCAAGCTACAAGGGTCGATCTGGAGGAGCGGCAGGTCGCGCGACTGAACGATATAGTCATCGAACGGACCATCCGAAACGGTCGGCCTGTTCGTCATGACAAAGCGGTTGTCGAAATTGGCCCGGACACGAAATTGCGCGACCTTGGGTTCGTAGTTATCGTAACTAAAGCAATGGTCGATACACGCGCGATCGATGATATGGGCCCCGCCCACGTTAGTAGAGGCGAATGTCTCAATCGTACCGACAACTCGTTGCCCGGGGGGCAGATTGTGCACCAGGCTGTCCAACTGATCTTCCATGCGATTGATTGAGCCGGTATCTCTGAATAAGCAAGCAAAGAAAACAACTGCAACGGCGGAAAGGCCGAACAGTTGCCACTTCTGCGGCTTCATTGCACCCAGCATGCAACAAACAAGAACTGCCAGTATCGAGGTCAGCCTTTCGTTAAGAAATCCAATCGAAACGAAACCCATCCGGTGGAGCTGTCGCGAATCGATGTCGGTCGGAAGAAGAACAATAGCGGACAGTATGATGACGTACAACTCGACCGACAACCAATAAGATGACCGCCGGCGGAGTGTATGACGCCGGCGCACCAGATCAAGCAGAAGACAGGCGCAGATGAAAATCCGAAGCAATCGCGAAGGTAGTAAGTATCTGGGCCCAAAAAGCATCAGCTGATCAAATCCGTCATGGGTATAGTTCGGTATGCTGCCCCATGTGACACCGTTCGAAGGAAAATGAACATAAATGGCGACATGAATTCCCGCGAGCAGGAGAATCGCGGAGGCAACCAGGTACAAACGAAGGCGTCGAGATATCCGTTCGACGAGCAGAGCGTAAGAGCCGGCGGCGCCCAGCACCACCGCGCCAAGCGGGTGCGCGAACCAAATGAAAGGCATGAGGACAACAGCAAATCCGCGTTGCCAACCCCGGCCCCGCACAAGAATTGCCAAAGCGAAAAACGCCAGGCCGAATGAGATATAGCAATTCATGAAGCCCATCTCAAATGTCCAGCCGTACGTAAAAATGGCCACGCAGGGCAAAATGAACCAGGGCAGAGAACGTGAAATCGCCGATGCCAGGGCGAAAGCGCCCCAGAAGAAAATCAGCACCGCTCCGCTGGTGGCGATTTTTTCTGCGGCCACCCAGCCGAGGATTTTTCCCAGCCCCGAAAGAGAATAATCAAAAAAAACATTGTTCCAGCGCTTGGCGAGCCACAAACCCGGCATTTGGCCGTCTTTGATAAGTTGCACGAGCCATGCGTTGTACACATGACTTGCGAGGTCGCCGGCTTCAATATGATGGTGCCAATAACAGGGGACCAGTACAATTGCCGAAATGATCAGTAATCTGAGCCAATATGCCTGCACAAATTGACGAATTGCGGCGCTAGCCGGGGAATCTGCGTTTTGCTCGTGCGAGGGGTCTGAGACATTCATGAGGTGACTTTCTAAATTCAGTACTATGGAAGTGTTCGCCAGCTAAGAATGGTCAATCCCGCGCCGCGCAGGTGAGCCGCTCCATTGAGAATGGTTCTCGACGAGAAGCCCCGCTCCTCCCGCATAATGTGGCTTGAAGGCGGCTTCCGATGCCTGACGGGGGGGCGAGGTCAGCGTTCGCTTGATCCACTTACGTGCCGGAGCCTCGATCCAAAAGTAGCTCGCGATGCTCAGAAGTGTACACAGGGCGAAATACGCAAAGAAGGAAGTGAGATAGATGGCGCCAAATCTTGCGTGCGCTGTTCCGTGCAGCAAGTTACCGATGGCCGGAGCCGCGGCGTTCAGTACCGGAAAGTGGATAAGATAGAGCCCGTAGCCGAACTCTCCGGAGATCACAAGCCACTTGGCACTGAGCAGCCGCGACGGAATCGTGCTACCGCTCGAGAGCCCCCAGATGACCACGCAGAAAACGGGAGCCAGAAGTCCGTCTGTCAGGATTGCTCTGTTTGCATATTGGGTGAAATATGCGCCCGGAATAAACTCGCCGATGGCCAGATATGTCGCTACGGATGCTGCCAATGCAACGTATATCTTCGCTGGCCGAACCGGAATTTCGCCAGATTTATCTATCGAGGATACCTGCAGACGAGCTAACAGGATTCCCACGAGGAAAGTGGAGACATGGAGCGGGGGACAGTAGAGTAGCTCTTCGGTGTTCAGCTGATGGGCTGTTGAGAAAATCGCGGCATAAACGAGAGCGGATTGGCCGAGGACATAAACCAGGATCATCGTAATGTAAATCCACATTCCGCGAAGCCGCCACAACAGAACTCCTACAAAAGGAAAAAGTAAATAACATAACGTCTCGACAGAAAGAGACCAATTGGGAAAGTCCATCCCCCAGAAGCGCGGCGCCCAGGCTTGCAACATGAACAAGCATCCAATAAATTTCGCTGCCGTTTTTATGAGCCCTTCATGCAGGCCAAGCTGGGAATTGTGCGAAAGGTAATACCACGGAACATCGGCCAAAAGCGTGACCAGAAAGACAGGGTAAACACGAGCGAAACGGGCGACATAGAATCTCCGCTTGTCGATCTTCTCATGACGCCGCAAATAGACCCACGCGAGAATATAGCCGGAAAAAAGATAGAAGAAACTGATGCTGATTGAGCCTAATGGGAGAAGTCGAAACAGAAATCCGCTGCGCGGCCTGATCGGCACCATAAGCATCCAGTGAAATAACACCACGTAGGCAACTGCGAAAAAGCGTAGCGAGGCCAACGGGAGCAGCCGTCCACTCGACGGGTCCAAAAGGGGGGAGGTTTTCATGAATTTATTTTGTTTCTAGGCCGGGTAACGATTGAATCTGCCGCGGCGGATAGATCTCTTATTTATTGAGAAACGGAGTTGTCAATCCGGTAGATTTTGAGGCTACCGGTATCCTGCTGTTCAGCCAGCCACGCAGGCAGCGGTCTGGGCAGTGAAATGTCAGTGCCGGGACGGGCAACGAGCCATTGGACCCGCCATTTTTGAGCGATTTCGCGCACAGTTTCCGGGTCGGTGGTGGTGAAGAGCATATCGTTGTCGTGCAGCAACGCTCCAAACCACGGAAGCGATGTATCGCCTCGAAACATGTATCCCTCAAGGAGTACAGAGCGTTCTGACAGCGCAGAGTAGCCGTAGGAGCGTTCGACAGGATGCTGAAGATCTATCGGGTCCAAGGCGTGCCTGTTCGTAGCAAATCGCTCGTCTGGCGCCATCAACTTGCCCAGGCGCCGCAGTCCCTGAACCTCATTAGGCGAGTAGGTGATGTCTGTTTTAACCTCCCCCATCCCGTGTCTGAGCAGATCAGGAATCCAAGCCAAGAAGCCCATCATCAGCACGACGCCGAGAGTCGCGGAACCGACTGCGCGAAAGCGAGGGCTTCGATTCATAAGCACGGAAGCTACGACCAGTAGCGAAAGCAACAAAATGGCCAGGAGTAACTTGAGCCCCATCATTGCTGTTCCTGTCTTGTGATGAGTAAGAAAGGCGGTGCATACAATCAAAACGCCGGCAGCAGTCACGATCGTCAACCCCACCTTCGCTGCCCGGAGCCACTCCATGATTAATTTGGAGCGTCCTACGCTGCGCAAAAATCCCGAAGTCACCCTGGAAAAGGCGAATATGCTGAAGATGCATTGCAGGAAATTTATCCCGTAACGCTCGTTGCCGTCGCTCAGCTGGAGGAGAACAGAAAACGCGAGCAAGCCCACAACGCTCGCAAGCACCGTTGCGGAAACAGGATCCTTCCAGGACCGCGAGATCCAAGCAAAACCCAAGATTCTAAATCCGAGACCAACCAGGAACCAAACCGCGAGCGGCCACCATTGCCACGCCACATGATGGTTGATCGTCGCCTGCTCCGCATCCGGCGCGTGAGTGTAACCCATTGTTTCCCAGGCCGCGAAAAACAGGCAGAACATCAAAAAGATCAGCGGCCACGACCGCATCGTCGTGACACGTCCCCAAAACAAGAGAATGCCCACGACGCCGAGACAGTACAGAGCGGCCACCGAGTTTACGGGAACTGCGAGTGCCGGTAGCGCCATCAATATCGCGCCCCTCCAGGCGAGTGTCGATTCCCGCTCGCGTCCAATCAGGCACAGACCCATAATCCCCGTGATGGCCACAAGGCCGTGAACCAATGAATGGCCCGCCAATAGATAGCCGAAGGGCCCCCCAAAGCTGGACACTTCCACCCCTGGGATCGTGAAAAGGATGGGACGGATCATATGGCCGGAGCTGTCCCACTCGGGCGTGAAGAGAGTCAGGAGCGAGCCGTAGAAGAAAAGTCCGGCGACGGACATGATTCCACCGAATTCTCTACCGGTAGCTCTGATTGAGAGGAGCGTGCCAAGGCAAAAACATGAAAGCAAGAGTGCCCAAATTGACGCGCCACGAGTCACGCGGGCAAATGCATCCCCAAGGTCGAGCCCATCGAACTTGGAAATGGCGGCGGCCGGTGCATAGGGTCCAAAGTGGTAGAGAAGTTCCGCGGTGACTGTCCCGGGAGACTTTGGCGGACCGCCTCCCACCTTGATGCTCGCAGCGATCGCGTGGGAATATTGCGTATCCCTAAACATCCAGCTATAGCTTCCGTCGTGTCGCTGGACGGCGTCCTTCGATGCCGAAGGGAGGAAGTAAATCATGCTGATCAACAAGGAAAATACAGCCAGCGTTACGCCATAGGAAACGGTCTTTGCTGCCCAGAGAATACGATCTTTCCAGAGTCCAACGACTCCCACCAGCGACAGCGTCAACCAAAACACCGTCGCCCAAATAAGCGGATCGCCCAGCCTGACCCAAAACGCGGTTAGAGCCGAGATAGCCAGGATCCCGATAGCGGGAGCAAGGAAGAAGACCTGGCTGCGCGCAGGTGCGGGCAGCGCAACAAAGGCGACCCCATAACCCGCGGTGAATACAATGATCGCGTAGGCGAGGAAGTTGAGCGCAACCACGGCCCCAGCCGTAAAAAGCACCACCGCTATCCACGGCAGGAACACGAGAGCCATGACGGTGTAGATCCGTCGCCCGACGTGTAGACCAGGTTTGATGTCGGACTCGGCTGACGTCATATTTCTCGAGCTCTCCGGACCATAAACAAGACGAGTGTTTATATGATCACCAGAGAAGTGCGGCGCGCGTATTTATTCGTTGTCAAAGGATAAGTTTCGGTTTCTATGTGCGACATTCGTCATTCGAGACCGCGAGAGTGTCATTGCCGTCCATTCGCGCATCAATGAACGGCAGTCACATTGCAATTATCGGACCTAAGTTTCGAGTCCTGTGGAATATTGAAGAGAAGCAGCGGACCTAGGCGCTCGGTTGGGTCAACCTTTTCGTACCACTCGGCCGGCGTCCCTGGGCCCCGATAGTATCTTGCCCCAGGCCAATAGCTCAAAGACTTTTCAACCGTCGTGCTCACTACATTCCAGCCAGGCGCCGGAACACAGGTGTTTACCTGTTGCGCGTGCGGGAGCCCGTACCAAGCCTCCAAATACGCATAGTGTGTTTGAGGGCCATACCCCGCGTCCTCGGTTATTGCGAGTGATACCGTCTGGACGCCTTGTTCGCGCAGGCGCCCGGCAAGTAACCTCAAGTCTTGCCCCCAGTCATAATTGGAGTCCACCAGGATCTGTTCGGGCTTACTACCTGCGATGCCGTTGAAATAGTCCAGATAGTCGGGGTGATGATAAGCGACAGATAGCACCAGCCATGCAAGCATGGCGCCGCCAGAGAACATAGACGCGAGTCCGGTGCGCGTCCATTGCAGCAATTGCCGAAATCCGAGCGCCGAGATGATGGAAAAGCCAATCCATATTGGTTCAATATGGCGAATTCCTATGTCGATGTGACTCCGGAGGGCAGGCAGAAAGATACCCAGTATGAGAGCAATCGGCAGTAAGTAAAAGGGTCGCAGACGATCCCTCAAACACACAAACATCCCCACTGCAGATAACAACAGAATCACAATCGGAGTCTTTACCGCCAGAGCAACAGGGAAGTAATACCACCAGCCCCCCCAACCAAAATGTCCGAGCAGGTAAGAACCATGTCCCCCGATGTTGTGCGCGAGCGAGGCTTGTAGCCCGGCGAAAAGCCCGGGAGCGGGCAGAACAAACACCTTGCCTGACCGATGCGTAACGAATTTGCCGACGGTGAACCCATAGCCGGCCCAAACCAACAGAATCGCGGTCACCGCTGCAGATACAAAGGTCAATGCGCGCTGCGTCACGAGGCCCCAAAATTTGCCCCATCCCGGCCTCTCAACGGCTAAATAAAACACCAGCGCCAGGCCCAGGCAACCCGGGATGTAACCCAATGCGGTGAACTTTGAAAGGCACGCGAGCGCGGTAAACATGGCCATAAGCAAAGCCCTGAGCCACGTCGGGTTTTGCGCCCACAGGATCGCGGCGAATATTGCCGCGCCCACAGTAGCGGCCAGTGCGAGATCAGTAGTCGCTAGCCCGCCATCGGCGAGCGGCGCCGGCATCAACGTATAAAAGCCCGTCGCCAGTAGAGCGATCGGCTTTCCAAATGCATGCCAGGCCAGGCCGCAGACAGCGAGACAGGCCAGAATGTAAAAAGGCAAGTTACCCAGCCGCATCAGGGCAATGGTACGTTCTGGATGACCGGTCAGAGCGATCAAATCGAGGGGGTGCAAAGCGGCGATGGGAAGATTCGGTAGTCTCGCACCGGCGACGTACGGACCGAGTGCCTGCACCAAACGCGATAACGGGGGGTGCGCAATATTGTAGGTGTATGTATGCCTCGTCAGATATTCAAGCCCCGAGGTAAAGTCGTCTGGCTCGTCCGTAGTTAGGCTAAGTGAATTATAAGTGGATATGATCCGTGCGCACGCAATTCCGATGAGAGAGAGGCATAGGACTCCAAAGTGCCGTTCCAGGAATGGACCGAGCGTTGCCGCCCAGAAGGAGTAAGGCCACCCTGTCCCTTGCGGCGTCGTCGATTGATTAACTTGCAACTTAGTGGTTGTCATCGTGGAGACTCAGTTTTCGCGGGATGGTTACGCCTAAGCTACCAAGCTAGTGTGCCGGACGCACCGACGATGGCTACGGGTGCCCTCGGAGTCGTTCCGGTGCGCATGGGCCTAAGGTCAATCGCACACATTTACAAATGCCGAGCACTCCCTGGGCCGCCTTGACCAGCGCTTGGCATGACGTATCGCAGGCTTGTCATGCAGGAACTCTGATGAGGGTGCGATCAAGCAGAGCAATGGAAAGAGCAAAAGAATGATCTGGCCGGCAGGGGAGGAATACATATGCTCCCCAGTCGCAGACCAATACGATGTCGGCGCGGTGGAGAGCTGTTGCCAAAGATAAATTCCTTGAGATATGAGGCCCAAGGCCTTCGTGGGCTTGCTGGACAATTGGACTCGAAGCCATGGCCCGCCCTCCAGGCTGAAACAAAGCACATGACAAATTGCCGGCGGGATTATAAGTGACTCATGGATTGCTTCCTGCCAGCCGTCTGGAAGGACCGACTTGATTAGGACCATGATCGCAACGAAGGCAACGGTCAGCGCCAGAGTGATCTTTGCAAGCGGGCGCACGCTTTTCCTTCATTGCCATCAACACGCCGCAGCAGATGCGGGCGAATCTCGTCCGCGTGGTCCCTAAAGTAAGTGGGTCCCAATTTGTGAGGACGTTCGATAGATTCCACGCCGCGGTCAGGACGAAGGCGATCATGGCGGCGCCCGGCCTCCATGATCTCCATATCACGGTCCAGACCGTTGGGAAGAGAAGATAGAACTGCTCTTCAACAGCGAGGGTCCATGTGCGACCGACAAACCAGCTATGGGGCGTAACACTGAGGTTAAATAGGAATAATCCGCTTTCAAGAATCGCCCGCCAGGACTCACGAATAAGCCCGAAGGCAATCAATAACGATAACGTCCCAAGGTAAATATGGAATGGCGGAAGAATTCGGAAGATTCTTCTGAAATAAAATCCTCTTAGTGAAACAGACCCTTGACGCGCTTCCTCGGCAATCAGGAGCCGAGAAATTACAAAACCGCTAATCACAATGAAGATCTTTACTCCCAGTTGGCCGAAGTATAGGACAAGGTGGGTGAGGGCTGCAGAACCCGAAGTCAAATGCGGGTGCTGGGAGCCCAAAATATGGTGCGCCATGACAAGAATCACGCTTGCCGCGCGCCAGCCATCCAATTCACGGATTCGTCCCGAACTCGCACCCTCCGGGGAATCCCGGCGCACGTTCGGTTGAATCCTCTGGAACTTCCTCGGAGTTAAATCGCCCGCTAATAAGTGGCGTGTTGCCACTGCCTTACTCAAGAAGGCTCTGCCTTTGAGTCACGCTTGCCGTGCTCAACTCGTCACCAGACGCTTAGCCCGCCGTCGACAACGAGGCAGTGACCTGTCACGTAACTAGAAGCGGTGGAGGCGAGATATACCAGCGCGCCGACCATTTCTTCGGGCTGCGCCATCCGAGCCAGAGGAACGCGTGCAGAGTAGCGCGTCTTGAAAGTGTCGTTTTGCCCGCTCTCCACTCCTGCCGGCACCAGAGCGTTCACCCGAATTCCGGCGTCAGCCCAGTTAGCGGCAAGGTAGCGGGTCAATCCGACCACGGCGGCCTTCGATGTTGAATAAACAGCAGGGTTGCTGATCTGGCGACCCATGTAAAAAGACCCCTCGTAGATGCGCTTGTCCGAGGAGAATAGACCGTAGATCGACGCCGTCTGGATGATGCTGCCGCCGGTTCCCTGCTTTTGCATTTGCCCTCCGACGGCCTGGGCGACCAGGAACATGCCGTCTACGTTCACCGACATAATTCTCCGCCACTCCTTCAGCGAATAGTCTTCAGTGCTGGCGAAGAACGCATCCAGGTCAGCCGACTTCGATGCGGCATTGTTGTGGAGAATATCGATCGAGCCGAAGCGGTTGACCACTTGATCGACCATGCCGGCCACCGAGGCCTGATCGGACACATCGCAGGCGACTCCGATGGCCGGCCTTCCATAGTCGCCCTCGAGATCCGAGGCGAACCCGGCGCATCGATCCAAGTCGAGGTCAACGACCGCTACATGCGCTCCGAATTCAGCGAGACCGCGGCAAAAGTGCTGGCCGAGTATGCCCACCGCGCCAGTAACGATAGCCGTCTTCCCCGTCAGATCAAAGAGGCTTTTATAGTGGGAGTTCATTGAGAAATACCTCTCTGTTTTCATTACGGGCTATGCGGCCTGCGATCAACGTACGCATAATTTCAAGCGTCCTTTCCGGTGGGATCGCTGGCCGAGCGGTGCGAATGGACTCGGCGAATTGCCACAGCATGCGGCGAAACATAGAAAAGTTATCGGTGATATCGAACGTCCCGTTGCGCTCAGTCCCGAAAATCTCCACGTGAAATGTGCGCGCGGATTCTCCCAACGCATCGATCTGAAGCAACACGCCATCATCCAGGAGCACAACCGCCGAAGCGTGCTCGGCAGGAAGCATGCGCACTGAAACAGGATGCGCTGGAGTGATTGCCAGAACGGCCTCAAGTAAATGGACGCCATACTTCTCCCATGACAGGACAATCGCGCCGCGAATCAAGTTTAGACGGCCGTACGCCGCAAGGCCGGCGCGCGGCTCATCCAACTCGCGGGAGTAGCGCATGCCCGAGCACGACATCAGCTGACCTTTTTCGAGATACGGCTTGAAGATGCGCAACTGGGCGAGATCGAGGCTGAGAGGCTTGTCAATAAATACCGGCAGGCCCGCTTCAAGAAAAGGCAGAGCCATCTCGAAGTGAGTTTCATAATCATCGCGGGCAATGATCACAGCGTCTACGTTGCCCATAAACTCGCGGTAGTCGCCTGCGCCGTGAGGAATGCGGCAAGCGGCGCACAGCCGCCTGGTCGAGTCAGGATCCTGGGTCCAGGCGTGAGTGATCCTCCAGCCCTCCAGCCCGAATTCCGAAGCGTGGCGGCGCCGAACGTAGTCATAAATGCCCGGCCATCCGGATGCCGCCAGGCCTTCCGGAGAGTAACCGTTGATGATCGATCCGTAAGAGAACGGATGCCCGTTCCCTTCGCTCAGTCCAATGATCCCAAAGGATTTCACCATATTGCCCATCCGCCATCGACGCAAAGATTCTGTCCGGTGATGTAACTACCGGCGTCGGAACAAAGCAGCGCAACAGCGCCCTTGAGCTCGTCGGGCTGGCCAATGCGGTTCATTGGATTCTTGGAGCCGAGCTTTTCCATGAATACTTCATGCTTCTGGGTCGCGGGATGCGGAAAGGCGCCGGGACTCAGCGCATTCACGCGGATGCTGTAAGGCGACAGAAAACTCGCCAGGTACTTAGTGAACTGAATAACGCCGGCTTTGGCAGCTCCATAGCTTGGCGGATTCGCGAACTCCTTGCCGTCGTAGATGCGGTAATCGGGGCCGATGTGGCCGTACATCGAGGCAATGTTGAGAACGACTCCGCGCGTGGCCTTGAGATCCGGAAAAGCCGCCTTGGTAAGCCGGAAAACCGAGTTCAGGCTCATGTCGATATCATGCTCCCAGTCCTCATTGCTAATGGAGTCCCAGGAGTTCTTATTGCCCGACCACGCATTATTCACCAGGATGTCAATGGCGTCGAATTGCTCATGCACCTGAGCAAAGAACTTCGCCGGAGCATCCCGGTTGAGAACGTCGAGTTCGAATGCCATTGCTTTTACTGAACCGCCGGTCAGCTCTTTGATCTCATCGCACTTCTTTCGGCATTTCGCCTTGTCGCGGCTGGCCAGAACCAGATTGGCGCCCAACTCGGCGAGCGTCTCACTAATGGCAGTGCCCAGATAGCCCGCGCCGCCGGTGATTACAGCCGTCTTGCCCTTTAAAGAAAATAGCTGTTGCAAAGTCTTGCTCATGATTTCTCTTTCTGGAGTAGAGCTTCCACAATCTCAAAATCGAGACTGTCATCTATATCTTGGGAACGTTCGCGTGGCATAAGTACCGCGCCCAGCTTTCCCAGTAACAGCGACTCAGATTCATTTTCAAGCATTGCTGCGCGGAAGACGTAAACCGCTCCGTTCAACTGATACGCTTTGGGCAATTTCTGGCGCGGCAGCCAGGGAATCGCACCCGGGATAAATACCTCCGGCACGCCTTCATTCAGCTTCCAAGCGCGGTGCGGATTCAATTCCGCATCCTTGAAGGTAGCGACAGAATCGTAACCGCCCTGCGTCACAAGCCTCAAGCACTGGCGCACATCGTCCGCAGTGCGCAAGGGACAGGTCGCCTCAAGCAGGACGATCCACTCCGGTATCTCGCCCTTCGCCTTGAGAGTTTCGATGAGATCCTTGAGTGCATCGATGACGAGTGCCTCGTCAGTGGCCAGATGCGCGGGGCGCGGATAAACCTCTGCGCCGTGGCGACGGCCGACCTCGCCGATCTCGGCATCGTCGGTAGATACGAGGATGCGATCGATCTCGCTCACTTGCTTGGCTACATCAATCGACCAGGCCAGCAAGGGCTTTCCGCCAAGCGGCCGGACGTTTTTTCCCGGTACCGATTTGCTTCCGCCCCGCGCGGGAATGACGGCGATCACTCGCTTTCCGTTCAGCATGCGTGGCCTGACGTCGAGTTACTCATTCGCCTAAGTTTCGCGCGCCGAGCCGGTCAAGGCTGTCAAGGGCCTTGCGGTATTCGGTCCACTCCCCGGTATCGACCCAGGCATTTTCACCGATCGGGAAAACGCCGATGCGGCCGCCCGCGCCCTTGATCAGCTCAATGAAGTCGGTCATGTCGCACCGGGTTCCTTCTGGAATCAAATCCAGCCGGTCGCGACGGACCACATACATGCCGGTGTTCACCAGGAAGCTGTATTGTGGCTTCTCGGAAATTCGAGCGAGACTGCCCCCTTTTTCGAGCTCGCACACCCCATAGGGAATGTTGTATTCCTTAAGCGACGCCACCAGGGTCAGATCGTATCTGTTATCCGCATGAAAGGCCACTAACTCCGCGATATCCGCCTGGATCACGATGTCGCAATTAGTGACAATCAATTGCTCCGTGGTAGCCGAATAAAGTGCGCGGAGCCCTCCCGCGGTACCGAGAGGCTGATTCTCCTCGATGTAGCCAACCGAGTAGGGCGGCGCGAGCTCTTCAAAGAACGATTTCAGAATTTTGGATTTGTAGTTGATGGAAAGATGAAACTGATCGATGCCGTAGCGCAGAAACTGGTCAATAATAATCTCGATAACCGTGCGGTCGCCAATAGGGATGAGCGGCTTGGGCAGAACATTGGTGAACGGCGCCATCCGCGTTCCTCTGCCTCCTGCCATGATCACGACCGGCAGACTAAGGCGCGCCCTGGGCTTGATTGCTACCTGGCCTTGAAAGAGTTCCTTCCAGAACACCAGCCGAACTATCTCGCGCGACTTATTTACGACGGGAACGCATCCGAGATTGCCGCCGAGCGTGTCGGCACGGATCTGATCAATCGCGAAGCCCTCTTCGGCCACATAAGGATGACAGTTACAGACGCGGAGCACTTCCGCCTTTAAATCTCCGTCGGCCAGGATCCAGCGTCGAATATCGCCGTCGGTCAGCGAGCCGATCAGCCGGAAGTCGCCTTCGACCACGAAAAGAATCTTTTCTTCGGTCTTTTCCAACTGCTCCATCGCCTGCCGGATGGTGTGCGTCTGAGGCACGAGAAATGGTTTCACATCTTCATTCATGAGTATTTTCTCGAGAGTTCCAGAGATATCCCGATTCATGTGGTGCGGAATCTCCCAGCGCTATTTGAAATCATAGAAACGTTTTTTTAGGAAATCGCCGCCGAAATCCGTGTCCCTCAAAACGTTCTTGATTCGCTCGCTGGCTCGCCCATCGTGAAAGCGATCGTAGGGATTACGCATGCCGCGCAGTGAAGATCGAAAGCGCGCGGAAGCTGCCCGCTTGATACCTTTTAGAATCGCATCGCGCGTACAAGGAACATCGATAACATTCGCGGCCCGGACGCGGCCGCGCTGCCGATCACCTATATTGACCACGGGCAACCGGAAGGAAGGCGCCTCAGTGAGTCCGCTTGAGGAGTTGCCGACCATCACCGCAGAGTGCTTGAGCGAACTGAGATAGCGCCGATGCCCGAGATGCGGGAACCACTTGAACCGATGGGGCGCGGCTGTGCAAACCGACTGCAGATACGCATTAATGGCCGCTCCCTCTGCATCTGCGTTGGCCATCGTGAAGACCGCCTTAAGCCCGCTCGCCCGAATGGCAGCCACCAAACTGTGGACCTGGACGCTGGCGCTGCCCTTGGTGCGGGTTGCGGGATGAAAGGTGACAAGTGCGACAGGCTCTTTAAATGAGAGCCCAATCTCCTTTTCAAGCTGCGTCCTGCTCATAAGAGCGGAATCATGAATCTGGTCGAGCCCTGGCGCTCCAAAATTGAAAACACGATCGGAAGATTCTCCCATTCGAACAATTCGCCGCCTGTAGGCTTCCGTGGCGGCGAAGTGAAGCGAAGCCATCTTTGTGATGGCATGGCGAATTGAATCGTCAATGGCGCCCTCACTAAGTTCGCCTCCGTGTATGTGCGCGATCGGAATCTGAAGCATCAATGCGGCGATCGCTGGAGCCAGAAGTTCGAACCGGTCCCCGAGCAGGACAATCATTTCCGGCTGCAAATCATTCAAGGCATCGGCGAATGCCGCGACGCCCAGGGCGACCGACTTCGCATTGGCTACGCCGGAGCCACCGGTGAGACGAAGATCAATCTTGCGATCGATCTTCACGCCTTCAGATTCAATCTCCCGCACCGTCAGCCCAAATTGCGGCGCCAGGTGCATTCCGGACACGATAACCTGGAGCCTAAGGGCCGAGTCGGTTTGGATGCTGCTGAGAAGTCCGCGAAGCAGCCCGAATTCAGCCCGGCTTGTGGTTACGACACAGATCTTACGTCGACTCACGTTAATCAATCTTCGCACGCACCGGAGGGTTGAACATTCATCACCACCGGCGATATCAGTGACGGGGCGCGGGTTTTCCGCTTATGCCAGATGATCCCATCCGATGATTTCGTCTTTCTGGATTCCGGATCGGAGAATGCGCCCGATCAACTCCGGCAAAAGTTTTGGTGCCAGGCCGCTCCCCGGCCGCTTGATGTCCAGATCCGCGCTCTCAAGCCGGTGACCGGCGGGCAATGAGCGGGCAGCTACGATACTTTTGCGAGCGATCGGCATATTTGGAAGTTCACATGGAGCCGGGGCCTTGACGCCAGATCCGAGCGCCGACTCTACATGCCGGATGGCGGCCACCATCTGTTTGAGCTCTGCCGGCTCAAGCGAAGCTGCGTGGTCCGGACCGGGAAGCGAACGGTCAAGTGTGAAATGTTTTTCAATAACTACCGCTCCCATGGCCACCGCCGCTATCGCAATCTCGATGCCAGGAGTGTGATCCGAATATCCCACGGGCAGGTTAAAGGCCGACTTGAGCGTCTGCATGGCGCGAAGGTTGATCTCCGCATAAGGAGCTGGGTACTCTGTCACGCAATGCAAAAGCGTCAACTCTGTCACTCCCGCAGCGCGGATGGTACGAACCGCTTCTTCAACTTCTTCGAGCGTCGACATCCCAGTGGAGAGAATCATGGGCCGGTTCTTCCGAGCGAGGTGCTCAAGGAAAGGCAGGTTAGTGATTTCACCCGACGGCACTTTGTAAACGGGTATGTCCATCGATGCAAGCAAGTCGGCGCTGCCCTGGTCGAACGGGCTGGACAGGAACTGGATTCCAGCCTCCCGGCAATGCTCGATCAGGCGATGGTGAGCGTCAGCATCCAACTGCAGCCGTTCCAGCATGGCGAATTGCGACTCGGCCTCCTCCGTGGTGCGCTCCTGATAATGCGCTTTCGGTGCGGAACGCGCCGCGAGCCGGTCTGCGCGGAAGGTTTGAAACTTGACCGCATCAGCGCCGCTCGCCTTGGCCGCGTCGATCAGTTTCATGGCAAGTTCAAGCGAGCCATTATGATTTACACCTGCCTCGGCAATGATGAAGACGTGGGGCATTGGAGTTTACCGAATCCGGCGCGCCGGGCTACCCACATATACGCCGGGCTCAGTCAGATCACGCACGACGGTGGTCCCGGCTCCGACGATGCACTCCGGCGCAATCTTCAAACCTTCAATCACCGTAGCTCCCGCGCCGATCATTGAGAAGCGCCCCACCGTGACTCCTCCGCATACTGTAGCTCCCGTGGCTACATGAACCCAGTCCTCGAGGACCACGTCGTGCTCAACGGTACTGTTCGTATTCACGATTGCGCCTCTCCCCAGCGAAGCTCCGGCGTTGATCACCGCGCCGTCCATCACCACCGCGGCTTCTCCGCCGGAAACGCCCTCGTTCACAATTGCTCCCGGCGAGACAATCACGGGAAACGACAGGTGAAGCAATTGGTGGCGCTCCCAAATCTCGCAACGGCGCTTTCCCAACCCAACCTGCCCTACAGCGAGCGCTGTATTCAGCCCGTTTCGCTTGAGCGCCAGTTTATCCAGCTCGTCGTCAGATCCGAGAAATGAAACTCCCAGAATGGAGCCGTTGTCCTTCAGATCCGTATAACCGAGAATGTGATGGGCCTTCAGCTTTCGAAGAATGCCGATTACCACTTTCGCGTGGCCGCCGCCGCCGATAACAACGATCGCATCCATGGTTATTTCGTTTCGAAGGCCGCGCAAGCCTCTCAGCCGTTCATGTGCCGTTTCAAAAGGGCCGGGAGCGTCAGAGCTTCGTCGCATCGATTCCTGGCGACCTTTCTGATACGGGCGCGCAATGATTCGCCTTCACTGAGATATTTTTTCGCGGTTGCGACAATCTGCTCAACGTCAGAGTCGCCCGGAAAAGCATTGAATTCTAGAGGAACCTGGTATTCGAGCACGCGGGACAGGCTGCTCATTTTGTGCGCATGCGACGCGAGAAAAATGCAGGGCGTGCCGCCAAGTGAAGCAAAGATCGAAGGATGATATCGCCCAGCGATGAACAGCCGGGCATGCGCTAAGACCGCGCCGCACTCGAGAATCGGCGTATTAACCGGAACGATGCCAATTCCCTTTTCGAGGGCCACCTGCCGCAAGAACCTGTCCGGCGAATCATTCTCGGTCAGGTAAACGCGGTATCCAAGCTGGCGAATCCCGTCCACGAGCCGCCCATAGCATTCGACGGACCGGTTAGGCTCGCTGCTTGCCAGAGCTCCTCCACCTACACATATATAGGGTTCCGAAAAATCAAGCTTGCCCCAAAAGTCTTCGCTCTCGGGATAAGACAGAATAAAATCTCCATTCAGCGGCGGATGGGAGCTTTCATTTTCGTAATACGAGTACCACGCAAAAAGCGAATCGGGAATTAGGCTCGACCGAGCCTCCGGCATCTCCTTCTGAACGTATTCCAGCGACTCAGGGTCACGCAACGTTACAACCGTGCACCGCGCAAATAATCGCCTTGCCGCTGCGAGCGTCTTTTCATTCCTTCCGGTCAGCGGGCAATCTGAAATCATCGAATTCACGAGGAAGACGGGCTTATTGAGGCGAAGGCCCAGTTCAATCATCGCCAGCAAAAAGAGTGTCGTGCGGCGCGGCGGAGTTGAAAAAATGATGTCGCCATCGCCGTCGAGCACCATGCAATCGGCCTTTGCCGCCTGGCCGTAGATCCGGTCGAGTTCCGGGTGCTTTTCCTTGTGGGCGATCAGGTTGTCGATGCTTTGCGCTGGATCTTCGGCAATAAAATCCCTGGCTCCGAAGAGCCGCTCTAATTTCATGTACCAGGAGAATGGCCGCCGCGACTTCCTCGCCAGTAAGTATCGAAAATGCCGGTAGCATCTTGACGGAAACAGCGTGCCTACGTAGCCGGCCTCCGCTATAGAGAGGTCGAAAAGGTCGCAGGTCACGCGCCCAACGATGTCGAACGAGCCCGATAGAAGTTGCCCAAGAGCGATGCTCGCGCCGCGGCCCCAATTCAAGCCAGTGCGATTATCGGCTACGAAAAACACCTTCAATCTGGCCGGTGTTCCCATTGCTTGCGTGATCGGCGCTGGCGAGGTTTCAACGATGTTAGGCATCAACAATCAATTCGAACGACGGCTCAATGCAACGGCCGCAGTAGTGCCGTCTGGCAAACGCCATTCGTAGGGGACGACCACGGGGGTCGAGCGGAGCGCCCACGCCGCATACTCCCCTCTATAACCGTATTCACCCAAATCTCCCACCACACTGAAACGCGCCACCTCCTGATAGGGCACGATGATTTCCTTTATCCCCGCCGCCTGAATTCTCATGTTCACGGTGTAGCTTTGCGGCAGCAGAGGAATTGACTTGAAAGTGCATGTTACGGTTCCCGCACCTTCGAGGTAATGGGGCCTGTGTCCGTCCAGCAGCATATTGGAAGTGAAACAGGAGCCGCCGATTCCGAGCACGCCGAGGGCGAAAATCGGCCTTTCGATGCGCTTTTCCGCGTCAAACGATATCTCTACGATCAGATCATCGCCGGGATGAAACTGGCCGCTTTCTTCGCCGCTCGCGTTCCTCAGTGTAACTTTTTGAATTGTCAGTCCGTAATCCGCGTTTGTGGTCGAAAATGAGACTGCATCGGAGATGCTGTTGAAATACGCCTCGACGATTTCCTCAGTCTTTCCGTCCTGATGAAGGCGCCCGTCTTTCAACCAGACCGCTCTCTGGCACAAGCTTCTCACCGCTTCCACATTGTGGCTGACAAAGATAACTGTCCTCCCGCTCCGGGCAAAGCTGCCCATCTTTCCCAAGCATTTTTTCTGGAAGGCGGCGTCGCCGACTGCAAGCACTTCATCCACGATGAGAATCTCCGGCTCAAGATGCGCGGCAACCGCGAAAGCCAGCCGCACATACATGCCTGAGGAGTACCGCTTTACCGGCGTGTCGAGAAACTCGGAGATTTCCGAGAACTCCACGATCTCGTCGAATTTGCTTACGATCTCGTCGCGGGTCATACCGAGGATAGCGCCGTTCAGAAAAATGTTTTCCCGTCCGGTAAGCTCCTGATGAAAGCCGGTGCCAACTTCGAGGAGGCTCGCACATCGCCCATCAATGCGAATCCTTCCCTCGGTTGGAACAGTGATGCGGCTTAGAAGCTTTAGGAGAGTGCTCTTCCCTGCGCCGTTGCGGCCGATGATCCCAATTACATCTCCTTTTTGAATTTGAAAGGAAATATTTCTCAGTGCCCAGAAGTCCTCGGTCTTCGGATTTTTCCGTCGCGGCGATTTGAGCCACGCTAAGGGAGAGCGAATCGCGTTTTCAATCTTATGCCGCAGTCCGTCGTCGCTGGCGCGCAGATGCCCAATAGTGTATCGTTTTCCGATGTTTTCAATCGCGATTGCGCAATCTGGCATAAAAATGTTTTCAGCGGCCCGTTCGCTCTCGTTCAAATCACGTCTGCAAAGGTTTGCTCGGTCTTTCTGAAGTACCAGATGCCCGAAGCGACCATCACAACAACATCAACTACTGCGAGTACAAAGCCGGGCCAATAAATGCTGTCCCGGCTGCCCAGCAAACACCATCGAAAGCCGTCAATAATCCCGACCATCGGATTGACAGAATAGAGAAGGCGAAACCGCGCGGGAACGACGCTGCTCTGAAAGCCGACCGGCGATATGTACAGTCCAAACTGAACTACAAACGGCACAATAAAGCGGAAATCGCGATACTTGACCATGAGCGCGGCGACCCACAAACCGACTCCGAGAGACGCCCCAAGCATGAGCAGGACAAAAAACACCAGGAAGATAACGGTCGCCGGTGGGGCGTACCGGTACCAGAACATAAGGACTACGAGAAAGCCCGCGGAGATCAGAAAGTCCACAAAGCTCGAAATGATGCTGCTCACCGGAACGACGATGCGCGGAAAGTAGACCTTCGAAATCAGGTTGGAGTTGGATACGAGGCTATTGCCGCATTCAGCCAGCGCTGCAGAAAAAAACTGCCAGGGCAACATGCCACAAAGAACCAAAAGAGGATACGGCGCTCCGCCTGACGGCATCTTGCCCAGCTTTCCGAAGACCACCGTCAGCACCAGCATGGTCAGGATAGGCCGGATCAGCGACCAGGCCACTCCAACCAGGGTCTGCTTGTAGCGCACCAGCATATCGCGCCAGGCGAGAAAATAGAACAGCTCCCGGTAGCGCCAGATGTCGCGCCAATATTGCCGCTCGGTTCGACCCGCCTCGATCAGTAACTCGCTCACAGCAATTCGCTCATTCCATCTCTTTTACTTCTTTTGCGGGCATTTCTTTGTGGGCTTGCACTAGGCCCCTCGCTAAACTGCCGGTCTTCAACATTGCGTGAATCTCGTTCCGCGCCCCAGAATGGAATGCGCAATCAAGCTCGGATTGCCGTTCTCTGCGTAGCCTGCCAAACTGTCAGACCTGCTTCAGAAGTTGCGGGGCGTCGCCATACACGAATCTGCGTTCCGCGGCCAGCGCCTGATCGTACATTACCTCGGGCTCGTAGACCACCACTTCGCTTCCTTTGGTTGAGAAAGCGAAGGGAACGCACAGCAGCTTCTTGAGCCGAAGCCTGAGGGCCTCACGTTTTTCCGGCGGCACATAGAACAACATGAATCCACCACCTCCGGCGCCCAGCAGCTTGCCGCCGAGAGCTCCGGCGTTAAGTCCGGCTTCATAGATCTCATCGATATTTGAGTTCGATATTTTCTGAGTGAGTGTTCTCTTTATTTGCCAGCTCTCATGCATCAAGCGGCCAAAGTCATCGAGCGGCCGGTTGGTGTTCACCAGAATGTCTTCCGCTTCGCCCACCAGTTGGAACATCGCGTCGAGTTCCTTCTTCTTGTGCGGCGTTACCTTAAGCTGCTCCTGCGCGATCTCCGATGCGATTCGAGAAAATCCCGTGAAGTAGAGCGCCAGGTTCTGTTCAAGTTCCGAAATCCGCGCTCTGGAAGTCAGAACGCGCTTTACGTCGATTGAACCGTCGACGTTGAAGCTGATGCGGTTGAGGCCCCCATACGCGGCGCTGACCTGGTCCTGCGCGCCGACCGCTTCGTGAAGCAGGTCTTGCTCGACTTGTATGGCTTCTGCCGCAATCGTATGCTTGTCGCGCATCTGGTTCCTGAGAGCGTAGAGGCCGAGCAGCAGTCCCACGGTAAATGCGGAGCTGGTGCCCAATCCCGTTCTCGCAGGCAGATCCGCAATGTGATGTATCTCGATTCCCTCGTTGATTCCGAGAAACTCCAAACAGGCACGGACCGAGGGGTGTTGAATCTCGCGGTTACTGCTGACATTTTCAACTTTTGTGTAGGAAATACGGCTGTGGTACTCAAAGAACGGCGGCAGCCAGCGGCAGGAGATATAGCAGTATTTGTCGATCGTAGTTGAAAGGACAGATCCGCCGTGCTCGCGGTACCACACGGGATAATCTGTTCCGCCGCCAAAGAAGGAAATGCGAAGGGGGGTGCTGGTTGTGATCATTTGCCTATCTCTTCACGATATCCGCTGTTCCGGAATTGTGAACTCTATGAAACGTTGGTTGGTCGCCGAACGATTCGAAGACCGATATGTTTCGTTTTCCATGAGGTTAGCCGTCACGAGCATGAACGGGGGCCAGCAGGATCTTACCAGCCACCGCGCCTTTTGGTTATAGCGGAGAACGAAAGTCGATGGATGAGTTCTCATAAGGTAGCAATCCCCAGCATTCCCTCATAAGCTTTGCGCGTCAGGTCAGCGACCCCGCCCCATGAATGGTGAATGTCGGCATAGTCTTTGATTTTCTTGCGATTAGTCCCCAGATTTCTGTAGAGATCGCTTGCAAAATATGTCTCGATCGTTTTGGCCAGGTCTTCGGGATCACCGGGCTTGCAAATAAACCCCGTGTCTCCTTCGACGACCTCTTCGCGAAACGAGCCAACGTCCGTCACAATCACGGGTAAGCCGAAGCTATAGCCCAGGAACAGCACGCCGCTTTGAAAAATGTCCTTATATGGCAGCGCCAGCACATCCGCGGCCTTGAGATAGACTTCAGTATCTTCATCCGGAATGAATTGCGTTTCTATGATAATTTGTCCCTTATCCAACTCGCCGGAAATCGCTTGCACCAACGATTCCATGTATTTCTCGTTACCCTTCTGAACCTCTCCTGCAATGATCAACCGGTATTGACGATCTTTCGGCGCCAGTTGCTGGAATGCAGTCAGAAGGTATTCGATACCCTTGTAAGGCTTGATCCGGCCGAAACAGAGAATTGTCTTGTCTGTATCTGCGAGGCCAAGGCGGCGCTTCGCTTCAGACGGTGTAAGCTCCGTATCCGGAAACGCATTGTTGACCGGATGACGAATCACAGTGACCGATTGATCGGCGACTCCGAAGTCCTCCAGAAGCTCGTTCTTCATCTTTTTGGTGTGAACAAATATATGATCGGCAAGCCGGTACTGAATTCTCAAAGTCAGTCGATTGAACCATGTGTCCCGTGAGTCCCTCTTCGCCTGGTTCACATTGTGCGCGGTTAGTGCGACCCTTTTGCCGAGGGTCTTGTAGTAAAGCATGAGCAGTGTCCGATCAAACCACTGAACCTTGCTGTTCCATAAAATGTGAAATGCGCGGGGTCGGGCCACCGCAGCATAGCGGATGAGTGACCCATAGTGACTTAGAATTCGCAATAATTTCGCGAACAAAGTCTTCTTTGCTGACTTGACCGGCCAGAGGTTGAAAAACTTTAGATTCGGCGTGGTATGCATTTCCGGACTGTCCACCACATCGCTCCCAATCACGTCGAGGTGTACCTCTCTCGCCGCCAGCGCCATGGCGAGGCCAAATGCGTACGGCCTGTCGACGCCGCCAGTCAATAACGCAGCATCGAGCGGAGCCAACGGCCGCCAGCATTCCGTTTCGGGCAGAACATCCTGAATGAGTTGGGATTCCTGGGTCTCCATTTACCGTCCATCTAACGTTCTACTCAGCGACACCGAGACTCGTTCCGCGGTGCTCGGTGCGATCCGAACTGAACAGCCGCCCCCAATTGCGCTTCATCTTCCGCATTTTCCGAGCCAGAAGTTTGGCCATTATCAAGCCAACTCCCTCGCCCATCACTTTCAAACGTCCAATATCGCGCAACGCCGACTTCATTCGCATGTCGTGGATCTTGCATTCGGCCGAAGCGTAGAACACCTCCCGCAATAGTTCGCGGACGGTGGCTTCATACCGCGTTCCTTTGACCTCCGGCATCGCCAGCCATTTAAAGAATATTCTGTCCGAGCAGTCAAAGACCGTGTCGTCTCGCGTGCTGTACATTTTGCACAAACCCAGGGAGCGGGAGGAGTCCGGTCGATCTCAGTAAGCGGTTCGCCCACAAAGCTGAACGGTGTCTTGAAACAAAGGCGGAAAAATATATCTGTGTCTTCGCGAATGGCAAGACTCTGATCGAATCCGCCAACCTTGAGCAATAGGTTTCGCTGGATCAGGAAACTCGATGTGAAGAACGGCTCCCGGCCCTCCAGGATGAGCGCTGCTGTGTCATCGAGCATGCCGATCGCCGGCGCATTCCCAAAGCCCACTTCGTCAAACCGCGAAAAGGTCATCTCCGGGTGCCCGCCGTAAACATTGTTGGTAAAACACACACCCGGCGCGCCGCCATATGACCCGATTGCCGCAAACTGTTTCTCGATCTTCTCCGGATGCCACCAGTCGTCGCTGTCGAGAAATGCTATCCATTCACCGCGCGCTTCCCTAATGCCATGATTCCGCGCCGCCGAAACACCGGAATTCGGCTGCCTGAAGAGACGAACTCGCCATCCGTATTTCTGCTCAACAAAATCTGCAGTGCCGTCGGTCGAGCCATCGTCCACGACGATAACTTCAGATACGGGATATGTTTGGGCGAGCACACTGTCGATCGCCCGCGATATCTGCGCGAGGCGGTTGTACGTCGGAATAAGAGCCGTGACTTTCAACCCTTCCCCCTCATGGCCGAGCCGCGCCGTTGGCGGCGGCCAACTCGCCTTGCTCTTTTTCTCGTCCCGAGCGCAGGGCCGCGATGAACCACTGGCGCTCGACGGGGTTGAAAACGGCGAACCATGACCCAGCAGCGTAGGCCACCGTCGCAAAGACAGCTGAAGAAATCAACCATAAATAGTTTGGCTTTAGCCCCCACCACGATACGGCGACGGCCAACGCAGCAAGGCAGGCGCAGCGCGCAAATGCGCTGGCCGCGAACCGCATATACGCGCCGTAGTTGAGTCCGCTTACCTTGCACACCCACCAAGGTTGCAGCACCACCCGGATCGTAAACGCGCCGATTAATGTGCCCATCGCCACGCCTAGGATCCCATAGGGCCGGGCAAGCGCCAGACTGAAACCCAAATTCACCAGAGCTTCGGCGCCGTTGATCCATGCATAAAACTTCTGGTTGAAGGTCGCAAAGAGCAGGTCGGCCGAAGAGCGCTGGCTCACGTCCACCAGCACCGCCAGCGCCAACACTACCAGCGGCTTGTAGCCATCCAAATATGCCGGACCAATCCAGCGAATGATAAATGGCCGTCCCCATGCGATTAGTCCGCAACAGATAAAGACCGACAAGCAGCAGGAAAGTTTGGTCCCGAAGAAGAAAAGCTCATCCAGGCGCGAGCGATTTCCTGCCCCGTGCAGCCGACTGAACACGGGCAACATCATTCCCACTGAGGCAAACACGATCTGCAAGTAATACTGAGCCAGGATACCCGCAACTTTATAGTGAGTCACCGCCGCAAGGCCGATCATGGAGGCGATGATCAGCGGGTCCAGCTGGAACCTCACTACGTCAGCAATATAGGCCAGGAAGCTGTACACGCTGTAGGAAAAAAAGCTCTTGATTCGCTCCACCATCACAAAGCTGCTGTCGAGGCGCACCCAATCGGCTTCGCGCATGGCAAACCAAATCTGCAGCGCCGTGAGCGGGACAGTGGCGAGCAGCGTCGTCCACGCCAGCGCCAGCAGGCCTCCGCCGGCCAGAATCGCTGCGACCACAAGTCCCGTTCGCAGCACCAGCCCGAGGTTTGCAAGCCAGGACTGGATGTCGAAGCGCAGTTCGGCATCCAGCGCAGCCCAGAACACCCGGGCCGGAAATCCTATGGCGGCGTTGATCCCCAGGAGCGCGATTACGCCCCGGAAAACCGGTACGTCCGCGGCGTGATGACAGAATAGCGGCGTGATCGCCACCAGCCCGGCGGTGGCCACGAGCGCGGCGCCACCGATCAACAGTTGCAGCCGCAGTGCGGTGTTGAAAACAACGCGGCACTCGTTGTGGTTCTTCTGCCCAATCGCAATGCACATGTATTGCGAAATGGCGCTCGAAAGCCCCAGATCGAGCAGATTGTAATACCCGACGAAGGCCGTCGCCAGCGACCAGAATCCATAGACGCGATCACCCAGGTGATGCACGATAAACGGCATCAAAAGGAAGGACGCTATGGCCGAAGCCGCCAGGTTCACCACCCGGAGCATCGATCCCGAAAGAAGCCTGCGTCCGACGGATATGGTCTTTGAGCCGATCATAGGGAATTGAGAAGTTGGAGGGGATGGAGCGAGAGATTCTTCAGCGTGGTTCCGGTGGAGTGTTCGCGAGTGGGTTCAACGGGGGGAATTTGAATCTCCGCGGCATCGGCAATCCAAGATTGTTGTGCCCGGCGGAATCACGACAGTTACAGGATGATCGAGTAAGACCCACTCACGCCGTTTGCCGGCGAAGGTTGTATGGCAGGTCCTGAGCTATCCGGCGCGTAACAACTCGCAGGATTGAACGTTAGCATGCTGCCAGTCCCGTCCGGTGGCCCACTCATCTGATTCAGATAGCAGCGCATGGCAGGGTTGGAGTTTCCATAACCGCCATCGGTCCCTGGTCCTGCCTGGAACGACCCGCCTGCGCACTGGCTGCTCGAAAGCGCCCGCGCCCATTGGTAGGTACCGCTTGTACACATCCCAATATCGCCGTTCGACACGTCCGGCCCGATACTTGGGTACGGCGGGCAGGTTCCAGTCGAGGGATTTCTCCAGAACGGCAGACCCGTCCCGCAGCTGGAGTGCGCAGCAGCCACACTATTGTAGAAGGAAGGTGGAAACGTATTACTGCCCGGTATGGGATTGGGAAAATTCGGGTCGCTGGTCGGCACTTCTGAGCTGTTCCATTGCACTGAGTTATTCACAACATCGTAGTTGCCGTATCGATAGATCGTGCCGATCGTAGGAACGTCGTTCGGTTCACCGGGAATGTTGTTGTAGTCGAAAAGAGAGGGTGCATGCGACCAGCCCAAATCCCAGATGTATGCCCAGTTGGTGAGCGGGCACTTTACGAGAGTAGCCGAGGTTGGATTGCATTGATAAGTGGTGTGAAACCCTGGAGTGCCCAGAACATTGCCAAGGAAGTTGTTGTACCGCGACAAAGCTCCATTGACCATCGGGATGGTCTGCTGCGTTGGCAGCGTGCCATTGTTCGACTCGTAACCAGTAAAGTAATTGCGGAAAAAAGTGTTCGCCAAATGAGCGCCATGAATCGTATCAAGGTTCATGGCCGCCCCGATGTTGCCTTCCTCAAGAATGTAATCGGTTCCCGCAGTGTGCATGGTATTTGAAGGAAAGAGATTTGCAGTGGAGTTATCATAGTTGTTGACTGCGAAATTGTAGGCGATGACGCATCCCGTGCATCCACCGCTAATCGAGAACGGATCGACAACGCCCTGAACAATGTTGTTCTCAATAAGTTCCGCGGCGATCTGCCCAGCCGACCCGGCTCCGTAGCTGGTTGTCCCTGCATAACGGGTCCAATAAAAATAGCTGTCGCGGATCAGGATGTTCGAGGCAATGTAAGCATCTACGTGAAAGAAATTGGCCGTCGAGCAGGCCACGCCCTGGACCCAGACGTTGTAGGCTGTGTTGATGACCACGCACGACGATGCGATGCCGCCTGCGGGCGTCATCCACAGATTTTCGACCCCGGCGTTTGTGATGGTGGAAGTTCCCCACCATGCTTGCGGCGATTGACCCGATGCCCAATCAGGGTGCATCAGAGGGTGACTGAGTGTTAGGGTGTAGGGTCCACTGCCCGTGATCGCCGTGGCAATGACCACTTCCTGCTGCGAGCGGGCGGGACGAGCGGTATTCGAGGGTCCCTCATCTTCACAGATCGCGGTGATTGAGCAAACGAAAAAGGCTCCGTTGTCGTAACCCGAGACACCGGTGATGTTCAGCGTCAGGCCGCTTCCGTCCCCCGTCGTAGCAGCGGTTGGAGCAGGATTCTGGCCAGTTGACACCGTTGTGACGTCGTATGCGTTTCCTGGGTTGGAGATGGTGAAAGCCGTCACCGCTCCGCCGCTTACCGCCGTCACTTGGTAGGTGGCATTGTCCGCGCCAAAACAATCTCCCCAATTCGGCGTACAGATGATCGTCCCCGTATCTCCAACACTGTATCCGCTTCCCCCGGCGTCGATTGTCGCCGCCGTGATTGCACCCGCCGTGCCACCGTAGCAACCCTCCACGCCCAAACTTCCGGTCAATCCGGTGTCGCATTGGTCGAGGACGATCGGTGTGAGATTTGGAACGATCCCCGCGACATTACTGAGAGTGATTGTCATCGCGCCCTGCGCGTATCCCGCAGTCCAGTTCGCCGTATTTGAATTGGAATAGCCAAATCCAGGTGTGGTACCCGGGAAGCAGTTCCATGGGGTGAGACTGTTGTAGGTGCAATTGCCAGCGTAAGTGTTGCTACCCGTAATGCACACGCCCCCCCAGGGACCGTTACAGCCAGGACTTGCGATACTAGAGTTGAAATAGAGAAAGGTTTGGTTCGCGCCAGTTCCGCGCAGTTCCATGTTGCTCTTGAGAGTTATGTTGGGCGATATGTAGAAGGTCCCCGGCCCAAGAAGTACGTACTGATCCGTACCACACGCATTGATCGCGCTTTGGATCGTCGATGCAGAGGCGTAGGAGCCGCTGGAGCCGTAGGCTGCGATTGTCGATCCGCACTGCGTCCATGAAGCATCGGGAGGAATGTCGATCGCTCCGCCGTTGTTTGCCAAGCCTGCGCTGGACCAGTTTGAGGTAGCCCGCGCCGGAGCGATGATGCCGGTCCAGGGAAATTGCGCACTCGATACGGCTGGAAGCAGAAGCGTTGTCCAAACAAGAGTGGACAAAAAATGACGATAGGTCTTCATCGAGCAATTCCTCGCGTTAGATCTGCAATCGAAGGATCGTGAGGCGATTCTAGCAAGACATGACCAGCTCGTAACAATATTCTTCACCATAAGTAACATGAAATGTGTGACCAAAGTTACGTAAAGCGCGGCCATCTTGCAGCCTGATCCCGTGTCAACACAAAAGATCCGGGACACAACGCGGCAGAAATGGATTCTTGTCTTGGCTTCAAGCAATCGACCTTCCAAACGGCAGCCGCTCTATTCTAAAGGTTTAATAATTACAAGACCGGGCGCCTTGAGTGTAAATTGTGCTCGCTGAGCGAAAGCGGTTACCCAAAAATACACAGTCCGGCCCGGGGCCGCACCTGTTCATGAACTCGCAACATCGGTCTCGAGCGCCCGCTTGCCGCGCTTTTTGTTGAAGGCCCTTTCATAGGCAGCGAGGAAATTGGGCACGGAGTGCTCCCAAGCCAGCTGCTCCTCGACCCGCCTGCGCCCGAACTCGCCCATACTCCGCCGCTCCTCAGGGTGGTCGAGCAGCCAGAGAATGTTGCGCGCGAAGTCGGCTACGCGGTCCTCATTATCGCTATATAAGGATGCATCTTCGGCGCTGATCCTTCCTTCCCGAAGATCGAATTGGACAATCGGCTTCCCGAGCGCCATGTATTCCATGATCTTGATCATCGTCGACATGTCGTTCATCTGGCACGGCTTGTCGGGATTCACGCACACATCCGCTGTCGACAAAATTTCCAGTAGCTCCGCGTCAGGAATCCTCCCGGTAAAATTCATCATCTCGCCGAGATCCATTTCCCTGACCATCTTCCGCAGTCCCGCAAGTGCCGGCCCTCCGCCCACGCAGGTAAAGTGCACGTCCCGGCGCCCCAGGCTCCTGATGTGTTCGGCAACATTGACCAGAATATCCAGGCCCTCTTGCTCGCCCATCGCGCCGACATACCCGACAAGATAGCGCTTGCCGTACTTGAGGGCAGGATTCTGAGGCACCAGTTGAAAGGTCTTCAGGTCAGGCCCGTTACGAACGACAAATACATCCTCCGGCGACTTATGGCCGCGCGCCAGCGCAATCTCCTTGTAACTGTCGTTGGTCGACATCACTACTTCGCATGAACGGAAGGTCATCTTTTCGAGCCATACCAGCACACGATAAAGCAGGCCTGTCTTCTCGTATTTCGCCAGGTATAACTCCGGATTCACGTCGTGATGATCGAAGATGAACTTCACCCCCAGCAACTTGAACGGCCAGGCAACAAGAAAAATGTCATCGGGCGGGTTACATCCCTGGATGACGTCGAACCCATGGCGCACGTAGATCCACGATGTGTAGAGAAACTCCCAGAACAGGGCCCATCCGTACTCCCAGATGTATCCGATTGCGCCGCTGCCCCCTGCGGGAGACGCGTGCCTGTAAATATGAATGCCCTCGCGGCATTCGTAGCCGCGTTCGTATCCTTTATCTTTGGGGCACAATACCACGACATCGTAGTTCGATTCGCGAAGCGCGAGTGCTTCCTTCCACACGCGCGGGTCAAAGGGAACCGGGGCATTCTCGACAATAATGAGGACTTTCCTGTTCACAAATACCTCATCGGTCGCCGAGCCTGCTCAAGAGCGCCGCGAGCGCGGAGAACATCGTCGCTTGTCCCCAATGCAGCGTGGGAGTCTTATTCACCACCCATCCGGAATACCGGCGATAGTAGAAATAGCCTGTCTTATCCTGCATATTCTTGATCGTCCATCGGGCTACGAGAAGCGCCAGGTCGAGAGCCTCGGGGTCGGCATCGGAAAAAAGCACCAGCGTGTCGATGGCCTGCGAAGAGCACTGGATATCGATGGGCAGTGTCTTTCGGTCGTAATACCGGGGAGTTCCATCCTGAAGAAAGAATGTCTTCTTCCAGTATTGATATCCCGCGTTCAGTTTCTCTTCAAACTGATCGTCATTCGTTGCCCGCTGGTAGTACTTGAAACAGTCCAGCACATACGCCGTGTGGAAGTTATCAACCCAGTGCAAGTTGGATGGCTCACCGTAGTACCAGGAACCGTCCTCTCTCTGATGGTTGGCGGTATAGCGCATCGCTTTTTCCGCCAACTCCTTGTAGGCCTCGTTCCCCGTGCGCGCATACGTACGAGCAAGAAAGCTGGCGCCGAGAGTGTTCGAATTGTGCACCGGATTCATGCCCCCGGGAATATAGCTGAGGCAAAGGGCGTCGTCACCCTCGGGTGCTCGATCGAGGTCGCGAACGATGTGCTCGCAGGCGCTCGTCGCAACCTTCAGATAGCTCGGATCACGGAAATGATCGTAAGCGTCGATGAAGGCATGTCCAATCAGCGACGTCCATACGATGGTCGGCACGCCTTTCGCCAGATAAAAACTTCGCGACTGGTAGTCGAAGTGATTGCCCCAGCAGGCGCCGGAGTAGCCTTTTGATTCGTTCTCAACCAGCCACGCAAAAGCGTCCCTGGCCTTCGCTCCCCATGCTTCATCGCCCGTCGCTTCCTCAAGACGCATGAAGCCCCTGCCCAGAAACGCCATGCCTTTGGTCGAGCGTTTGCGCGGTATGGCCAGCAGGGGCCGGAGATTCAGGGGGAAGCGGCGCACGCCTTGCTGCAATACCGTGCGCAGCAGTTTAGTCTCGAAAGTCAGCGGGCGGAGATACTTCGCATTCAGTCCGTCGAAGGTATCGTAGCCGCGATAGTCGTTCTTTTCCAACCAATGCGCGAGCCGGTCAATGGATGCGCGAATCTCGTCCCTTGAAGCCTGACTTACTCCCCGCGCAATCGTGTTTTCACCAACAGATGCCGTCGTACTTGCCATTTTCACTCCTGGAATCTCGAATCCTGACCAAATCCACAATGCGCTGGCCCTCGCGCAGGCGCTCTGGAACGCTCTGAAACTCCCGATCCTTGTTCCCGATCACCACCGTTTCAGCATGCTCCAATACCGCGTCAATACCGTCGACCATCAGCCTGGAAATGTGCGGAATCCGGTTGAGAATGAAGTCCTTGTTTGCGCCCACAAGTCTTGCCAGGTTGACATTTCTATCAAAGATGCGCAGGTCATAGCCCTTCCCGATCAATCGCTCAATCACTTCGATCATCGGGCTCTCGCGGAGATCGTCGGTCCCGGCCTTAAAGCTGAATCCCAGAATGCCTACGCGCTTCTGCCCGGACTCCATAATCATCTGCAACCCGCGCGCAATTTGCAGTTCGTTACTGGGCAGAATAGAAGCCAGAATCGGCAGTTGCAGATCGCGGCTCTTTGCCTGATACGACAATGCGCGAAGATCCTTCGGCAAGCACGACCCGCCAAACGCGAAGCCCGGTAGCAGATAGGCGGTCGAAATGTTGAGCTTCTGGTCTTTACAGAAAATCTCCATGACGTTGTGCGCATCGATATCCAGGGATTTGCAAAGATTCCCGATTTCGTTTGCAAAGCCGATTTTGAGCGCATGCCAGCTGTTATCGACGTACTTAACCATCTCAGCAGTCTCTATGTCGGTGCGAACCAGGGGCGCTTTCAATTTCGCGTAGACCTGGGCCAGTAAATCACCGCTCTCCAGATCCAGTTCGCCGATCACCGTCTTGGGAGGGGCATCGTAGTCTTTCACTGCGGTCCCCTCGCGCAGGAATTCAGGGTTATTGCAGAGGCCGAAGTCGACACCGGCCTTCTTCCCTGAATGTTCCTCGAGAACCGGTATCACCATCTTGTGCATGGTACCCGGCAGAATGGTGCTGCGGATGACCACCGTGTGCCGGGTCGGTTTATTCTTAAGGGCGTCGCCAATCAATTCGCAAACGCGTCTCATGTAGGTCAAGTCCAGATTTCCGTTGATCTGGCTCGGCGTGCCGACGCAAACAAATGAAAGTTCCGATTCGCGAATAGCCTGGTCCTGATCGCTGGTTGCACGAAGATTCCCTGACTTGACGGTTGTGCAGATAATCCTGTCAATCTCCGCCTCGATAATGGGCGATTGGCCGGCGTTGATCAGGTCAACCTTGGCGCTCACAGGATCCACGCCAATCACTTCGTGGCCGTCGCGCGCGAGGCATCCTGCAGAGACTGTTCCGACGTAACCAAGTCCAAATACGCTGACTCTCACAGCGCGTTCCTTTCCGCAGTTAGCTAGTTGCCAGTCATTCAAGGTTTATGATCGAAGTGCCGGTGAAGCAGGGAGCCACACTGGATGCCTTAGAAGCGCCGAGACATTTACTTGCGCGTTCGCGGCCGGAACACCAAGACGTTTGGCAAGGCTGCCGAATCGAACTGCTTTGACTCCACAATGTCAAACTCGCGCTTCATCAAATCCATCTTCTTAGTCACCCGCGTCTTGATCACACCTGGCCGATGATCTCCGGCGTATAGGCGGACAATAAAGACACCAGTGTTTTTGAGGTGTTTGGAGAACTTCCTCAGGATGGGCAGGACTTGCCCGTAAGGAACATGGTACATTGACTCGCGAAATAGGATTACGTCAAATTCTTGCGTAGGGCCGTAGCTCAGAAAGTCGGAGTTAACGAAGGAGTTTTTCTCGGCCCGTCCGTTCTCCTGAGTGCGCTTCATTGCCTTTGCGAGAGCAGCTTCGGAAATATCAATACCGATATAACTCTGATAGACACTCGCATCCAACTCGTTCGCGGTATTGCCGGGACCGCAGCCAAGATCCAGAATGATCCCGTTGTTTGCGTATTTCTCGAGATACGGGTAGACGCAATCACCGGCCGTATTATCGATGAAATTCCACTTAGTCCCGGAGAATTCTTCATCCCACAGCCGCTTCTTTATGCCCGTTGGGCCGTAGCTCATAGCAAATCCGCGAGCAAACCTCAGTGCTCGATCTACGATGTACATTTGACGATCTCCAATCAGCGTTTATCCGCTCAGATGCGGAATGCCTAGCCGGATGACAGCTTACGATGAAGAGCCAGTAACGACTGCTAACACTTTCGGCGGCGGAAGGTCAGGCTTCGGGGCCCTTCGCACAACCCAATTCAGGACTTGCGTAACGGTCCACGCTTTCGCCTCCCAGGTTAAAGATTCCCTTGCATAGTCCATGCCTCGCTGTCGCAATCGGTTGAGGAGTGTCCGATCTTGCGCAAGCAGGCCCAGAACCCTTTCCACTTGTGATACGACGTCTTCTTCGTTTGTGAGGGACACCTTGAAGCCAAAGTCCGGTCGAATGATGTCTCCCGGCCCACCAAAATCCACCACGATAGGTACAGCACCGGCCGCGAGAGCTTCGAACACCACCCCCCCACCGAATTCGCGAACTGACGGAAACACCAGCACGTCCGCCGACCGCAGGTCCTTCATGGCTTCTATATGAGAAACCATCCCGGAGAAAGTGACAGCTTTCTCGACTCCAAGAGACTTGGCGAGTTGCTCGAGGCGACGCCGCTCGGGACCATCGCCCAGCACGGTAAAACAGGCCAAGTCCTTTCGCAAAAGAGGAGCCGCGGCACGCAGAGCAAGATCACACGCTTTATAAGGAACCAGGTTGCCAGCGAATATTAACCTAAGCTTACTCTCGTTTTCCGGACGGTCAGCCCCACCTAAGCAAAGGGAGGAACTGAGGCCATTTTCCGGGACAAAGAAGAGCTTGTGGCTATAACGCGCAAATTCTGCATAAGTCTGTGATGAACCCGCTATGATTGCTGCCGCTCTGTGATAGGTAGATCGAGCAAACGGCAGAAATCTGTACAGATTCCTCAGGCGGTCAATCCATGACCGTTGGTTATCAGCCTGGCTGAAACCCTTCGGCCAGGGCAATCCGCCATTGACCGGCCCAATAATGAATGGTGTAGAGTAGTTTCGCAGAAAGAACGGAAAAACGCTGGGTATGACCGTGATCACTGGCGAAAGGCGCAAGACCACGTCGAATTCCCCTGCAGCGACCTGAGTTCGCATGCTCCGCCATGCGCACCATTCAAAAGCAATCGAAAAGGGGTATGTGAAAATAGTCAGAGCGCGATTGTGAAAATTATTCTTGAAGATCCGACGAACACTCCACCAGAAAATGCGATCAAGCCACGGGATCGCGATCGTTTCAATGGCATGAAAGGGTGCCTCCGCCTCCGCTCTCCGGAGCGCGCCCTCGTGCCATGATCGACCCACCAACGTCACTTCGTGAAGCCTGGCCAGGGCTTCAGCGTGGCGATAGCTCACGAGATTTACGCTGATTGACTCTGGATTGGCATCGGGCGCCAGCAGCAAGATCCGCAATCGATCCATATCTTATTTCTCTGAAGATCCTCTTAAGCACGAATTCCATTTAGCACCTTATTGCTGTGCCATCGGTAGGAGTGGGGAGACTTCGGACATTATTCGTAGGGCATGAAACGTGGGCACTCTGAATCTCCGGGTTAAGGCGCGCCAAATCAGAAAGAGCCGTAGAACACCTTCTGTGTGACCTGCTCGCAAAAAGTGCTTAGGGAGCAGATGACCGCTGGTTGGCCTCGCGTCCACTACGCGGCCTGTGCTTCTTCTCGCCCGTTAGTGTGGCGCCTGTGTATACCAGCCCTTCTTCCATTTTCACCCGCTGCGGTTTCCCACCCCTACAGCCGCAAACACATTGAATCGCTCTAGAGCCTCCGCGCCATTTAAAATAATCCTCACGAGTGTGATATCGCCGGATCGTAATCGACAAGTTGCACAGACTTCATCCTCAAACATTTGTGTTCTACAAAATGCCAGCTGAGCCAGGCCAGGATCGCGGTGGCGGGAACTGAGACGAGAAGGTTCACGATAGCTGACCGCAAGCCCGGATGCATAGCAACAAACTGCTGGACCGGCCACGCATAAAGGTACACGCCATAAGAGATGTCGGTCTTTTGGGTCCATCTCGTAAAGCGCCAGGGTTTGCTGAGCCCCATATACAAGGCTAAGTAGCTCCCAGCGGGTAGAAACAGAAGCGAGAATGCCGGTGTGAATCGTGCGGCAACCAAGAGCCCCGCAAGGCTGACCACGGCAAGACCTGGGGAAAATCTAATCTTGTCGCGAAAGAGCCAGATAAGCATTCCTGCGAGAAAGTAAGAATAAAAACGGCTCACCAAATGCTCGCCATGGTTCACCTGCAAATGTCCCCAGGAGACTGGGGTGCGCAGCAGTCCCCTCGCGAAAAGGGCCACTACCGCCCCGGCCGACACTAAAATCAGCACGCGCCGCTTAAATAGACAGAAAAGTCCAATGACAGCCACAAGAATGTAGCACTTAAACTCTTCCGGAATCGTCCACAGTGAACCATTCGCATAGCCGGCCCACGGATTCCGCGCGAAAGTTCCGGGCCATTCCAAACTTTTCATGCCAAGGAATGCGGCATCGGTTAAAAAGTCGCGGGCCCATTTCAGGACGTTCCCAGTATTTGGCCAAAACCCGGGACACAAAACCCATGTGAGTACCGCTGAAAAGGTGAGCGACCACAAAGCCAGGGTAAATTCGAAGCACTCGCCGCAGAAGAAAGTCACTCATCGACTTCGACCGAAACCAGCTCGCCGTGATAAGAACGCCGCTGATAAGAAAAAATAGGTTCACCGCAATCGTACCGCACGTTTCCTGCCCCCTCGTTAGCCTCTTTTAACGGCTCACTATCCTCAGATCCATAGGACAAAGCGAAACTGTGCGAGAACATGACCAAGGCAGCGAGCGCGAGCCGCAGTGCATTCAGGTTATTCGCGCCGCTCTCGAGTAAAGTTCGACCGTCGGCCGCAGATTGTCCCGGTGCGCGAAAAGCCGCTGATGGAAGTCATTGGGGGCTTCAAGAACGTTGAACCGGAGTCTTCATTTTGGTTTTCAGACTGTAGGCCTACATAGCCGTGTATATGAGGGTGCGAACGCGATCCAGTCACCCCGGAGATCGGGACCCTGGCGGTGATCCGAGATTTCGCAATTGCCGGTTGACATGGAAATCTCGACTTGGTAATTCAGTTGTGCCCGTTGTGAATGCTCTTTGGGGACACTCTGACGATTGAATTCACTATTGAACGTCCCAGGAAGATCGGAACATCTGCAGTCATCGGTCGAGAGGCTTCGCTGGAAGCATAGAGCTTTAACTGCTATTTTCAACTGACCGAGGCGAGCTCCTGATCGGTCGAGGGTTTGATTCTCCGATTAACCGAGTCGCCGGCAATCTTTGTCTCTCCATTGCTCATACTGGAGGCGATCCTTCGCGAGCCAACAAAGACAAGAAGGAAAAAGATCCAGGTCGGCATCAAGATTCTGAAGCCGGCCTCAGTGACGTTGTAGATCGCTAAAGTGGCAACATAGGCCAGCATAGAGACCGCCAACCTCAGAGTTGATGCGAAAGGCCGCCCAAGCTCGCCGATAGCCCGTAAATAGAAGCATCGCAATCAAACCCACACCAACCCATCCAAGATTGAGGTACACCTCAATGTATCCATCATGTGCTTCGTTAAGTCCAATCTCGTATTTTGAAAGACCTTTCGTAACGAATTTTCCGTATCCGTTCCAGAAGCTCTCAAATCCCGCGCCAATGACCGGATTCGGACAGATTGGAATCACAGCCGCCCAGATTGCCGTACGATCGCTGAGATTTGAATCCTTGCCGAATGCGCCCGCAACCGTCGCTTCGCCGCCGGAAAGCATGGTGATGCAGCCTGCAGCCAGAATCGCCAAAACCAATACATGAACTCTTCCAGGCCGTCGCCGGAAGTAGGTCAAACTTGTAACCAGGATCAGGAAAGCGCCGAGCATAGCACAGGCGTTACTCGTCTGTGAGCGAGCCTCGTAGAGGACAGCAATACCAATTACGACCAGGACGCCGCGGGCTATTAGCTGCCGGGTTCGGTTGAGACTGCGTTTGGCCCGGAACAGGTGGAAAAAGCTCCAAATCGCCCCCAGCAAAATGACGAATGTGATGACGCCAAGCGTATTTTTGTTGGTCGTCACTCCAGTATAGGTCTGGCCTCCACCCG